>CAWJMP010000001.1:0-296117 GCA_963844075.1 uncultured Thermoleophilia bacterium
GGCGACCGGCATCGAGGCCGTGCAGGCGACCGTCTCGCGCGACATCCATCAGCTCGGGCCTCGTCAAGGTGCGAAACGACGAGGGCCGGCTCGTCTACGCGTTGCCGGAGCGGCCGACGTCCGGCGGCTCGACGAGCTGACCTCGGCGCTGCGCCGCTGGGCGGGCAGCTTCACGCCCGCAGGCAACCTCTGCGTGATCGCGACGCCGCGCGGGTTCGCGGCGGCGCTCGCCGACGCCATCGACGCCGCGGGGCTCGACGAGGTCGCGGGCACGATAGCCGGCGACAACACCGTCTTCGTCGCGGCAAGCGACGGCCTGACAGGCGCCGAGCTCGCGCAGAACTGCGGGGCCGGCTCGAAGGAGCGCTGAGCCGAGCGGAGCCGGCGCGTCATCCTCGCCTCGCTGCCGGTGGGCGAGCGCGTCGGCATCGCGTTCTCCGGCGGCCTCGACACGAGCTGCGCCCTCGCGTGGATGCGCGAGCACGGGGCGATCCCGTATGCCTTCACCGCCGACCTCGGCCAGTACGACGAGCCTGACGATCGACGCGGTGCCGGAGAAGGCGCGCGCTGTACGGCGCCGAGGACGCGGTGCTCGTCGACTGCAAGGAGGCGCTCGCGCGCGAAGGGCTCGCCGCGCTGCAGTGCGGCGCGTTCCACATCCAGACCGCCGGCAGGCGCTACTTCAACACGACGCCGCTCGGGCGCGCCGTCACCGGCACGAAGCTCGTGCAAGGCGATGGCCGGGCTCGGCGTCGACATCTGGGGCGACGGCTCGACCTACAAGGGAAACGACATCGAGCGCTTCTACCGCTACGGGCTGCTCGTCAACGAGAACCTGCGCATCTACAAGCCGTGGCTCGACGCAGCGTTCGTGGCCGAGCTCGGCGGGCGCAAGGAGATGAGCGAGTGGCTGCTCGAGCGGGCCTTCCGCACGGAAGCTCGGTCGAGAAGGCGTACTCGACCGACGCCAACATGCTCGGCGCGACGCACGAGGCGAAGGATCTCGAGCTGCTCGCGGACGTCGATGAAGATCGTCGAGCCGATCATGGGCGTCGCGCACTGGGACCCGGACGTCGCGATCGAGCCGGAGACGGTGACGATCACGTTCGAACACGGCGTGCCGGTGGCGATCGACGGCACGCCGATCGACGACCCGGTCGAGCTCGTTCGCACGGCGAACGCGATCGGCGGCCGCCACGGGCTCGGCATGTCCGACCAGATCGAGAACCGCATCATCGAGGCGAAGAGCCGCGGCATCTACGAGGCGCCCGGCATGGCGCTCTTGCAGATCGCCTACGAGCGGCTCCTGAGCGCGATCCACAACGAGGCGATGCTCGAGCGCTACGCCGAGGAGGGCCGCCGGCTCGGCCGCCTGCTCTACGAGGGTCGCTGGTACGACGTTCAGGCTCTGATGCTGCGCGACGCGCTGCAGCGCTGGGTCGCGGCCGCGGTGACCGGCGAAGTGGACGATCGAGCTTCGGCGCGGCGACGACTACACGATCCTCGACACGCGTGGCGACACGTTCAGCTACAGCCCCGAGCGCCTGAGCATGGAGCGCAGCGCGACGGCGTTCACCGCTTCCGATCGCATCGGCCAGCTGGCGGTCAAGATCAACGACATCACCGACGCGCGCAAGCTGCTCGCCGAGCTGGGGTGGCAGCTATGACGCTCTGGTCGGGCAGAGTCGAGACGCAGCTTGCGCCCGAGGTCTGGGATTTCCTGCACGCGCACGATGCCGAGCTGCTCCCCTACGACTTGCAGGGCGACGCTGCAGCACGCGCAGCGACTCCACGCCGCAGGGATCCTCGACGACGCGGAGCTCGCGGAAGTGACGCGAGAAGCTCGCGGCGATCGAGGAGGTCGACCCGGTCGACGAGGACGTGCACTCGTCGATCGAGCGGCAGCTCGGCGAGGTCGGCCGCAAGATCCATGCCGGGCGCTCGCGCAACGACCAGGTCGGCGACCGCGTTTCGCCTCTACGTCCAGCGCCGCCTGCGCGCGAGGCGCGAGGCGGCGCTCGACGAGTTCGCGCACGCGATGCTGGGCCGGGCAGAGGCGGAGGCCGGCACCCCGATGCCCGGCTACACGCATCTCCAGCGTGCGCAGCCGGTGACGCTCGGCCACCACCTGCTCGCCTGGGTCGAGATGCTCGAGCGCGACCGTGCGCGCTTCGCCTTCGCGGCCGCCCAGGCAGCGCCGTCCCCGCTCGGCGCGGGTGCACTCGCCGGGTCGACCCTGCCGATCCCGCCGCCCGCAAACCAGATGCGCAACTCGATCGACGCCGTCGCAGACCGCGATTTCGCGCTCGACTATCTGTACGCAAGCGCGGTGCTGTTCACTCACCTCTCGCGGATCGGTGAGGAGCTCGTGCTCTGGACGAGCAGCGAGTTCGGTTTCGCGCGCCTGCCCGAGGACGCCGCGACCGGGTCGTCGATCATGCCGCAGAAGCTGAACCCCGACGTCGCCGAGCTCGCGCGCGGCAAGGCCGGCACCGCGGTCGGCCGGCTCGTCGTCGCTGCTCGTCGACCGTCAAGGGCCTGCCGCTCGCGTACAACCGCGACCTGCAGCAGGACAAGCCGCCGGTGTTCAGCGCGCGCGCCGACGTCGCCGGCGCGCTCGGCGCGCTGACGATTCTCGTCGCCGGGCTCGAGTTCGACCGCGACCGGCTCGCTGCCGCCGCAGCCGACCCGCTGCTGCGCGCGACCGATGCCGCCGAGGCGCTCGTCGCAGAGGGAGTCGCGTTCCGCGATGCGCACGAGCAGGTCGCCGCGCGAGGTGCGCGCCGGGACGTTCGAGGCGCCCGAGCCGCGGGCGAGCGGCTCGGGGACGTCGCGGCCGCAGTCCGCGGCGGCCAAGGAGCGCTGGTCGTGAGCCCGCTCACCGTATCCCTCGCAGGGCGCGACCTGCTGCGCATCTCCGATCTCTCCCCGACGAGGCCGAGCGCGATCCTCGACCTCGCGGTCGAGCTGAAGTCGCAGCCGCGCCGCGCACTCGCTCCGGGCGCGACCCTCGGCCTCTACTTCGCCAAGCACTCGACGCGGACCCGCGTGTCGTTCTCGGTCGGCGATGGCGCACCTCGGAGGCACGGCGATCGCGCTGAGCCCGGACGAGTTGCAGATCTCGCGCGGCGAGTCGCTGCCCGACACGGCGCGCGCACTCTCGCGCTACGTCGACGCTCTCGCCGTGCGAACGCACGCGCACGAGGAGCTCGAGGCGTGGGCCGAGTGGGCGTCGGTGCCGGTGATCAACGCACTCACCGCGGCCGAGCATCCATGCCAGGCGCTCGCCGACGCGCTCACGATCCGCGATCGTCTCGGCAGCCTCGAGGGCGTGCGGGTGGCGTGGGTCGGCGACGGCTCCAACGTCCTCGTCTCACTCGCCTCGCTCGGCAAGCTGCTCGGTTACGACGTCGTCGTCGGCGTGCCCGCCCGGGTACGACGCGCCCGGCGTCGCGAACGTGGTCGATCCGCGCGAGGCCGTCGCGGGTGCAGACGTGGTCGTCACGGACACCTGGATCAGCATGGGCCAGGAGCACGAGCGTGCGACCCGCCTGCGCGACCTCGAGCCGTACCGGCTCGACGACTCCCTGCTCGCGCCTCGCCGCCCCTGAAGCGTTCGTGATGCACTGCCTGCCCGCGCACGCGGGCGAGGAGATCACCGCCGATCTGCTCTACGGCGAACGCTCCGCGATCTGGGACGAGGCCGAGAACCGCCTGCACGTCCAGAAGGCGCTGCTCGCCCTGTTGCTCGGCGTCTGAACGCGAGCTACGACGCGACGCGGCGTCGGCGGTAGGCGCGCGTCTTCGCACGGTTGCCGCACAGCTGCATCGAGCACCACGCGGCCGAGCGGTTCGGCGAGTAGTCGTAGAACGACCAGTGGCAGTTGCGGCAAGCCTTGAGCCGCGCCCAGCTGCCGTCGAGCATCGCCTCGAGCGCGCACGCGAGGATCTCGTCGAGCGCGTCGCCGTCCGTGGCGACTGATGCACGCGGCCCGCGGCGTCGACGCGCGGCGCGAGCCGGGCGGCCGCCGCGTTCACGACGGCCAGCGCTCCTCGCCGGCGCAGGCTCGCCGGTGTTCGCGATCGCGAGCGCTGCGGAGCGCGTCGCGGAGGCCGCGGGCGCGCTCGAGCTCGGCTGCCGAGGCCGCGCTCGTCGAGCCAGGCGGGCAGCCAGTCGTCCTCGTGCTCGAGGTCGATGCTGTTCAGGAACCGCTGCACGCGGAGCGAGCGGCTCCGGGCGCGGCCTTCGGGAACGTCGTAACGCGGGCTCATCGTTGCCGGACAGTCTAGACACCGGTAGAGTCGCTTGTACCGGTGTCGCAGCTCGTTCGGATCACGTTCCCGCTTCGGCTCGTCGGCGCGCGGCTCGGCGCGGGCGGCGAGCGGCTCGTCCTCGTCGCGGTCGGCGTCGTCGCCGGGCGCGGCCGTGCTCGCCGCGGTGCTCGCCGGGCCGCCTCGTGATGGAGGACCGCGCGCTCGCGCTCGCCACGGCGCAGCTCGACCCGGGCGACCGCGAGGTGCAGGTCGTGTGGAGCGGCGCCGTCGACCGCTTCTCGAAGCTCGACTCGATCGTCTCGCCCGAGGTCCGCTCGGTCACCGGGGAGCGGCCGGTCGCAGCGATGCTCTTCCGCGAGGCGTCGATCCAGGGCCGGCTCGTCAACCTGCGGGCGGCGACGACCTCGACCGTTACGTGCGCCTCGTGTCGGGCCGGCTGCCGTCGGTCTGCGTCCCGGCGCACTGCGAGGTGCTGCGACTGAAGGGGAAGGGCCCGATCCCGTCGACGAAGGCCCTGCACCTGATCGAGGTCGGGCGCGCGGTGCTGAAGCCCGATGCGCCGTTCGCTCCGTTCGTGCTGCCGACGCCGCCCACCGAGCAGGTCGCCCGAGCCGTCCGGTACCACACGCCTCAGCCGTCTCCGGTCGTGATCGCGAACGGCGTGGCCGGTCTCTCGAGCCACGGCCGAGCTCAGACGTTCTACCGCTCGTACGCCTGGTTCGCTGCCGCATCGGGCGCGGCGACGTGCATCCCGTGGGACGTCAAGGCGTTCACGGCGAAGATCAGCCGCTTGACCGCCGCAGATCGAAGTCGAGCTCCGACGAGTTCCAGGTGGTCGCGCCCGACCGAGGCGCTCGACCGCCGCGAGCGCATCCTCGAACGTCGCCTCGCGACGGCTTGTTGCTCCTCGGCGGTGAGGGCGGCGCGCTGCTGCTCGCGTTCACGATCCTCGCCGCGGCAGCGCTGCGCCGCGACGTCACCGACGCACGGCGACGCCTGACCTGGTTCGGCGCAAGCCGCTGGCAGGTCGAGCTGCATACCCTCGTCGAGTCGCTCGCGCTCGCGGCCGCCGGCACGGTCGCCGGCTGGGCGCTCGGCGCCGGTGTTGCGGCGATCGTCGCGTCGTCGGGCGGGCTCTCCGGCCGGCGAGGTGATCGGGAACGCGCTGCTGTCGGCGGGCGGGCTCGCCGCCGCCGCGGCCGTCGCCGCCTCGGCGGGCCTGCTGCTCTACGCGACCGTGCGCGCGCCGGCGCTCCAACTGGGCCGGCTCGCGTTCACGCCGCTCGATGCAGCGGCTGCTGCGGCGCACTCGCCGTCGTGCTGGTCGGGTGGGCGCGCGGCTCGGTGGACGCACAGCAGCTCTCAGGCGGCGGCGGGACGAGCGCCTTCCTGCTGCTCGTCCCGGCCCTGATCGTGTTCGCCGCCGCTGTCGTCTCCGCTCGGCTCCTCGCGCCGGCGCTCCGTGCGCTCGGACGCGCCGGCCGCGCGCGGGCCGATCTCGCTGCGGCTGGCTGCGGCGTCACTCGCCCGCAATCCAGGCCACGCGGCGATCGCCGCGACGTTCCTCGTCGCGAGCCTCGGGTCTCGCCCTCTTCGCCGTTGCCTACCGCTCCACGCTTCTGCGTGGCCAGCACGACGAAGCGACCTTCGCAGTGCCTGCCCCATATGTGCTCACCGAGGATCTCGCCCAGCTCGTGCCGGTGCTGCACGGCGCTCCCGCCTCGTCCCTGCCCGTCGTGCCGACGCACCGTGCTGCGCTGTCGGGGAACGTTCCCTCGGGTGCGACGTTCGGCTTCCTCGCCCTGCCGGGCCGCTCGTTGCCGGCCGTGCAGGGCTGGCGTCCGGACTTCGCGCCGGAGCCGCTCGCGACGCTCGGGCCGGAGGCTCACACCAAGGCCGGCGGGGCTGCAGCTGCTCGCCCTGCCGCCGGGCCGTCGGTTCACCCTGCCGGTCACGGCGACCGGAGACGAGGTCGGCGTCCGCGCGTTCTTCCGGTCGCGCCTCGGTGACTACGTCGCTGTGTCACTCGGGCACACCCGGCCGGACCACCGCTTCGTCTTGCGGGCGCGCATCCCGTTCCGCCACGCCACGCTCGCAGGGCTCGAGCTCGATATCCGAAACAACGGGCGGCTGACCGCGAATGCGGGCACCGGCATCCAGCCGAGCGCCCAGGGAACGCTCGACTTCGGCGCACCACGCGTCAACGGCCGAGCGGTGCCCGGTGGTTTCGCCCGCTTCACCGGCACCGGTGGCGTCGGTGGTAGCGCGGAGCAAGCTCGGCTTCGTGCTGACACCGGACCGCACGGGCACCTACCGGCCCAAGCAGCCCACGGATGGTGTGGCGATGCCCGTCCTCGTCACCCCAGCGCTTGCGCGGCTCGCCGGCCCACGCGGGATCCTCCCGCTCGACATCGAGGGTGAGTCGATTGCAGGGCGCGTGGTCGGGGTCGTGCAGCGGTTCCCGTCGATCGTCGGCGACGCCGTCGTCGCCGACTTCGACCAGGCGGCCACGCGGCTCGACACCCTGTCGGCCGGGCTCGGGTACGGCCAACGAGCTCTGGCTCTCGAGCGCTACCGCCCCGCGTGTCCCGGAGGTCACGGTGCAATCCCAGTCGGCGACCCTCGCCGGCCTGCGCGCCGACCCGCTCGCCCGCGGGGCGCTGCTGACGCTCGCCGGCACGGCGTCGGTCGCGTTGCTCCTCGCTCTGCTCGGCCTGGTGCTCTCCGTCGTGAGCGATGTGCGCGACGACCGCGGCGAGCTCTTCGACCTGGAGGCGCAGGGGGCGGCGCCGGCGACGATTCGCGCCCACCTCCGGCTGCGGGCGCTGCTCGTGGCGACGTTCGGGATCGCCGGCGGCCTCGTTGCTCGGCGCGATTCTCTCGGAGCTCGTGATCGCACTCGTCTCGGTCACCGCGAGCGTGCGAGAAGCCGGAGCCGCCGTTGCAGCTCGTCACTCGACCTGCCGCTGCTCGCGCTCGCGGCCGTCGCCTACGTCGTGCTCGCCGTGCTCCTCGTCGGTGCGGCAACGAGCCTCGCGCGGCCGCGCGCCCGACCGTGCGGCGGAGGTGGCTGCGTGACGGCCGCGATCGAGCTGAAGGACGTCTTCCGCGTCCACTCGACCCCGGAAGGCGACGCTGCCGCGCTCCAGGGACTCTCGCTCCAGGTCGCCGAGGGCGAGGTGGTGACCGTGCTCGGCCCGAGCGGCTCGGGCAAGTCGACGCTCCTCCGCCTGCTCGCAGGGCTCGAGCGCCCCAGCGCGGGCGTCGTGCGCGTCCACGGCGAAGACCTCGGCAAGCTGCCGCCGCGAGGGCTCGCCCGGTACCGCTCGTCGCGCCTCGGCTACGCCGACCAGCACTACGCGCGCGCTCTGGCGCCCGAGCTGACGGCGCGGGATCTCGTCGCGCTTCAGCTCGGCCTCCGCGGCACTCCGCGAGGCGTGCGCCTGGCGCCGCGCCGACGAGCTGCTCGACCGGGTCGGCCTCGCCGACAAGCGGACGCGCCACGCGACCGAGCTTTCCGGAGGCGAGCAGCAGCGGGTGGCGCTGTGCGCCGCGCTCGCCCACCGGCCTGACCGTTTTCCTCGCCGACGAGCCGACGGGAGAGCTCGATGCCGCGACAGCGGATCAGGTCTACGGCGTCCTCTCGGAGCTCGTGCGCGAGCACGGCTGCACGACGGTGATCGTCAGCCACGACCCGGAGTCGGCGCGGATCGCCGACCGCATCGTGCGGATCCGCGACGGCCGGGTGTCGGAGGAGTGGTCGCGGGACGGCGACGGCATCGACACGATCGTCGTCGGCCGCGGAGGGTGGCTGCGCCTGCCCGAGGAGCTTCTGCTGCGCGCCGGGATCGGGGCGAAGGCGACCGCGCGCTTCGCCGAGGGAAAGCTCGCCGTCGAGCCCGCCCTCGGCACCGAGATCGCCGGAGCGCCGCCGGGGAGCGAGCCGGAGCAGGCACGCCTCGCCGGAGCGTGCGGTCGTCGTGGCCCGTGATCTGCGCAAGTCGCACGGCACGACCCATGTGCTCGACGGCCTCGGCTTCGAGCTCCACTCCGGCCGGCTGCATGCGCTGACCGGGCCGTCCGGCTCGGGCAAGACGACGCTGCTGCACCTTCTGGCCGGCCTGGAGCAGCCGGACGGCGGGATCCGTGACGATCGACGGGGTCGAGCTGACTGCGCTCGATCGCGACCGAACGGGCGGCGCTACGCCGGGCGAAGATCGCCTACGTCGGCCAGCAGGCGGGTCTCGTCCCGCACCTGTCGGCGCTCGAGAACGTCGAGCTTGCCCTGGCACTCCGCGGTGTGACCGACGGCCGACTTCGCCGCCCTCCAGACACTCGAATCGGTCGGCCTCGGCGAGCGGGCGACTCAGCGCGTCGCACGCCTCTCGCAAGGCGAGCGCGCCCGGGTCGCGATCGCGCGTGCGGTCGCGGCGAGACCGGCGCTGCTGCTCGCCGACGAGCCGACGTCGCGGCTCGACGGTGCCAATGCGATCGCCGTCGCGATCCTGCTCGCACAGCTCGCCCGGTCGAGCGGCGCAGCGGTCGTCTGCGCCACCCACGACCCGCTGGTCGTTGAGCAGTCCGAGAGCCAAATCTCGCTTTCCTAGCTCCCTCATTCGAGGGACGGCACGACCCTCGGCGAAACCGATGCCTCTTCTGGAGTGGCGTCTCTCGACTCGGCACAGTCGACCATCTTCTCGCGCCTGCGAGGGCTGCTCGAGACGACTCGCCTCGTGCGGACCGGTGACGAGCTGCCGGAGGTGCTCGCTTCGGTCGCCCGGACCGTGTCGGAGGCACTCGCGTTCGGCACCGTCGTCGTCAACCTCTACCGCCGCGAATGGAACGACTTCGTCGTCACCACCGTCTACGGCAGCGCCGAGGCGAGAGATGCCCTGCTCGGCCAGGTGCGCCAGGTCGACGACTGGGCGCCCCTGCTCGACGAGCGGTTCCTGCGGCGCAGCGGCGCCTTCCTCGTCCCGGACGGAGAGTTCGACTGGGACGAGTACTCCGGCACGACGTATACGCCCGACCTCCAGGTCAGCGACGATCCTGACGCGTGGCATCCCGAAGACGCGCTCTTCGTCCCGCTGCGCGGGAGCGACGGCACGCTTCTGGGGATCCTGTCGGTCGACGAGCCTGTTTCGGGACGGCGCGCCGAATGACGACGAGATCGACGTGCTCGTCGCCGTGGCGGAGCACGCGGCGATCGCGGTCGAAGCTGCCCAGGAGACAGGCACGCGCGAAGGCCAACAGCGACGCACTCGGTCGGCTGATCGACGTGGCCACCCATCTCAACGAGACACGCGACACGAGCATGCTGCTCACCCAGGTCTGCGGACGCGATCTCGGACGCGCTCGGCTTCGGCAAGGTCGCGGTGCAGCTCCTGAACGACGAAGGGAGACACGACGCCGCTGCGTCGTCGGCTTCCAGACGGGCGACAGCCTCGACGAGGGATTGACCGCCGACCAGCTCGACAGTCTGCTGCGACCGGAGTTCGACATCGAGGGGTGCTTTCTCCTCCCGGACGGTGCGGCCCGCGAGCTCCTGCCCGGCCATCCCGAGGGCTACCGCTCGCAGCGCGACGGCCGCGGGCCGGACGCCTGGCAGAACCACTGGCTCTACGTGCCGCTCCAGGACCGGCGGGGCCGCAGGATCGGCTACATCTGGGCCGACGACCCGGTCGACCGACTCCGGCCAGACGCCGAGCGGCTGCAGATCCTTCGGGCCTTCGCGAACCAGGCAACGACAGCGCTCGAACAGGCGGCGCAGTTCGAGGAGATCCAGAACGCGTACGAGCACCATCGCGCACTGATCGACGCCTCTCCCGTCGCGATCATCGACCTCAGCCTCGACGGCAAGGTGCGCTCGTGGAACCTGGCGGCAACCGAGATCTTCGGCTGGACGGAGGAAGAGGTGATCGGCCGCTTCTGTCCGATCGTGCCCGAGGGGGAACTGGCGTTCTTTCTCGGGAACCTGGCGCGCATCTCGCTCGGCGAGACGATGCGCGACCTGGATGTCCGCCGTTTGCACCGCGACGGCTCGCTGATCGACGTCAACACGTCGGCCGCTCCGATCCGCGACGCGCGCGGCGACGTGGTCGCGGTGATCGCCTCGATGGTCGACGTCACCGCACGCAAGCGGTCGGAGCGCCTCCTCGCGGCGAGCGAAGGGCGCAAGGACGCCGTCCTGCGAGCGTCCCTCGACGCGATCGTCATCGTCGATCACCAGGGGCTCGTCGCGGAGGTCAATCCGGCGACGGAGGAGACGCTCGGCTGGGCGCGCACCGACGTGATCGGCCGCCCGTTCCTGGAGCTCGCCGTCGCGCCCGAGCACCGGGACGACCTGGCCGGCGTCTTCGCCAACGGAAACGGCCCATTGCTCGGGTCGCGGCTCGAGATCAACGCGCTTCGCTCCGACCATCGCACGTTCTCGGCCGAGATCGCGATCACGCGCGTCGACGTTCCGGGCCAGATGCTGTTCGCGGTCTCCCTGCGCGACGTCACCAAGCGGCGCGACCGCGACGAGCGGCTGCGCGAGACCGAGGCGAAGTACCGCACGCTGGTCGAGCACCTCCCGCTGGCGACGTACATCAACGCCGTCGGCCTGCCGCTCCGGACGACCTACATGAGCCCCCAGATCGAAGCCATGTTCGGGTTCCCGGCAGGCAGCTGGCTCGACTCCCGGCTTCTTCGCAACCCGGGTGCATCCCGACGACAGTGAACGCGTCTCCGCCGAGATCGAACGCACGCGGCAGAAGGGTGAGGACTTCCGGCTGGAGTACCGCATGATCGCCGCCGATGGGCGGGTGGTGTGGGTGCTCGATTCGACCGTGGTCGTGCGCGACGAGCAGTACCGGCCGATCGTGTTGCAGGGCTTCGTCGTCGACGTCACCGCGCAGGTCGAGCGTGCCTCAGCGGAGAGCATCGTCAGCCCTGCGTCCATGCGCGCGTCCTAGACGGGCAGAGCGTGGCGCTCGCGCCACGTCGACCAGCCGCCCTCGAAGGAGCGAACACGGCCGTCCGACACCTCGAGGATGCGGTCGGCGATCCGGTCGAGGAAGTACCGGTCGTGCGATACGAAGATCGCCGTGCCATCGAAGTCCTCGAGCGCCGTCTCGAGCATCTCGACCGACTCGATGTCGAGGTGGTTCGTCGGCTCGTCGAGCAGTAGGCAGTTGGCGCCCTGCAGCATCAGGAGCAGCAGCTGAAGCCGTGTCCATTCACCGCCGGAAAGCGTCTCGAGCGGTCTGCGCACCTGCTCGTACCCGAACAGGAACTTCATCAGGCGCGACACCGCCTCGCCCTCGGAGATCGGAGCCGCCCGGCGCACGAGCTCGAGGGGAGTCGCCTTCGGATCGTCCGGGCGGCGGTCCTGCGCGAGCCGTCCGAAACGGATCGAGGGGCCTGCCTTGCGGTCGCCGCCGCCGAGCTCGAGCTCCCCCGCCAGGATCCGCAGCAGGACCGATTTGCCCGCGCCGTTCTCGCCGACGATGCCGACGCGCTCACCGCGCAGCACCGTCAGGTCGACCCCGCTCAGCACAGCCCGACCGTCGAGCTCGACGTCCGCGCCCAGGAGCTCGACGACACGCTCCCCTCCGCGGGCGTGCGGGCGGAGGTCGAGGGCGATCTTGCGGCGCTCGAGCACCGGACGGTCGATCTTGTCCATGCGGTCGATCTGGCGTTGCTTGTTGCGGGCCTGCTTGATGTGGCGCTCGTCGACGACACGGCTCGCCCAGTCCTTGAAACGGCGGATCGCCTCCTCGAGCCGGGCGATCTCCTTCTGCTGCGTCACGTACGCCTGCTGCTGCCGCTGAAGCTCGAGCTCACGGGCGACGGTGTAGGCGGAGTAGTTGCCGGGCCACATGCGAATACGGCCGCCGGCGAGCTCCGCGATCTCGGCCACGGTCTCGTCGAGCAGATACCGGTCGTGCGAGACGGAGACGACGGCGCCGTCGAACCCTCGCATCAGATGCTCGACGCGTTCACGGGCTTCGACGTCGAGGTGCGCTTCGGGCTCGTCGAGCAGCAGGACGTCGGGATCGCGCAGCAGGCAGGCTGCGAGGCCGACGAGCTTGCGCTGACCCCCTGAGAGGATCCGTGTCGGCTTGGCGAGATCGTCGTCGTCGAGCCCGACGTCGACGAGCAGCGCCCGCGCCCGCGGCTCGAAGCCGGGGCCTCCTGCCGCCGTCCAGCGCTCGAGCAGCTCTTCCTGGCGATGAAGCAGACGCGACATGCGTTCGAGATTGGTCTCCGCCTCGCCGATGCCGTGCTCGACCGTCTCCAGCTCGCGCTCGAGCTCGTCGAGATCCGGTCGTGCGGCGCGTAGCGTCGCAAACGCATCGCGCGTGTCTCCCTCGAGTTGCTGGGGGAGGTAGGCGACGGTGAGCCCGCGACGCTGGGTCACCTCGCCCGCGTCGGCGACCTCTTCTCCGGCGAGGATGCGCAGGAGCGTCGACTTGCCGCCGCCGTTCGGGCCGATCACGCCCATGCGGACGCCGGCCTCGACGTCGAAGTCGAGGCCGGCGAGAATCAGCCGCGAGCCGAAGCTCTTGCCGATACCACGTGCGGCGAGCAGTGCCATCGCGTGCTCAGAATGGCACGAACGCGACCTCTCCGAGCCGCCGGTAGCCGGCGATCGAGGGGTGGTCGCCGTCGGCGTTGCACCACTCCTCCTTCATCCGGCCCGGCCGAGCAGGATCCTCGAGCGTGTCGTGAAAGGGCATCACCGGCACCCCGAATGCACGAATGCGCTCGTTGAGTGCAAGGATCGCGCGCTCGTTCTGCGGCCAGCCGTTGTTCCACGGCAGCACGTCGCAGACTGCGACGGGCAGGCCGAGTGCGAGCCCTCGACGAACGAGCGCGTGCAGGTTTGCCGCCGCGGTCTCGATCGAGGCTCCCTGGGCGATGTCGTTGATGCCGCCCTGCACGAGCAGCCGGTCGGCACCTGGACAGCTTCGTCGAAACGCTTTGCGATCTGATCCGTCCGCTCGCCCCAGATGCCGTGGTTTGCAAACTCGAGCCCGGGATGGCGGCGCGCCGCCCAGTACTCCCACTGCCCTTCCGGCTCGCCTGTGCCGTCGCGCGAGCTCCAGTACGGCGAGCCTTCGGTGATCGAGTCCCCCAAGCAGGCGACGACGGACATCGGCCTCTTAGAAGAAGAACTGCCGCCAGGCGGTCCACCAGTCGTCCGCGCGAGATGCAATCTGCCGCGGGCCGGTGACCTCGACGCCCTGCCGGTGCCGGTACTTCTCGACGTGATCCGAGGTGTTGAAGTCGACCACGATCTCGCTCGGCGTCCCCGGCTGGTACGGCCGCGACTGCAGCCAGGTCTGCGAGCGAACGTCGGGCCGCGTCCTCGATCAGCTCGCGCGCCCGAGCCGCAGGCAGCTGGCGCGCGCTGAATCGCCCGAGGCCCTTCTTGACAGCCGCGGTCGTCAGCCCGTCACCGAGCAGCGCCCGGCCCTCGCGACACGAGGCCTCGTCGCCGGTCACGAGGACGACGGGGCAGCCCCACGTACCGCAAAGTGCCGCGTTGATCCCGGTCTCGCCGACCTCGGTGCCGTTGAACCGCAAACGCCACCACGACGAGCCGCTGACCGTGTGGGCGAGCACGCCGTCGGGCGTGCCCGCCATCGCATGCATCCCACGAAGAGCGCCCCGTCGACTCCGCCCTCGAGATACTCGACGTACTCAGTCCATTCGTTCTGGACGACGTACTCACAGTCGGGGTCGAGCTCCTCCGGGAGCAGCGAGTTGAACGTCCAGCCCTCGCCGGCCCCGTGACAGTCCATGACGACGATCTCGGTGGCGCCCGCGGCCTTCGCGCCCCGCACGGCCGCATTGATCTCACCGGTGTAGAGGCGGCGCCCCTCCTCGTACATCGCGTGGCCGCCGGTGACCTGCTGCCACCGGACGATCCCGGCGACGCCTTCCATGTCGCTGACGATGAAGACCTTCACGAGGCCAAGGTTATTGCCCCGACGACCTCGCCACGGCTGTTGCGTATCGGCGTCTCGAGGAGCTCGTCGATCCCGAGGACGAAGCCGAGCGCCGGCCCGATCGGCGCGATCCGCTCCGTCCTCCACCTTGAGCGCGATCCCGCGCCCGTCCTCGTGCGCTCCGCAGAAGAGCCCTTCGAAGCCAACTTTGGCGATCCAGCCCTCGCGCAGCCGCATCAGGTCGGTGTCGAGCGCGCCGTCCGAGGCGCCGACGAGCTCGGGCCGCGCCCGCATCGCGGCGCGGATCCGCGGTGGTGTGCGGGCGAGCAGCGCCGCCGCCTCGCCGAGCGTGCGCGCGAAGGTCGGGACGCCGCAACCGTCGACGGCGGTCTCGCCGCCCCCCAACAGGTCGGCGATGCGCCGCTGCAGGGGGTGCGCGGGGTCGCGATAGGGGTGGAACGGCCAGCCGTGGGCGGCGCAGGCGGCGAGCATGCCCGCATGCTTGCCGGAGCACGTATGGCCCAGCTTCCCGTCCGGCCGGCCCGCCTGGACGCCGAGCTCGAGGTCGTCGACGTCGGCCCCTGCGCGGGCGAGCAGCCGGCGGACCGCCGCGAGCTGGGCCGGCTCGGCCCGGTGCGACGAGCAGGCGATCGCCAGCTCGTCGTCTCCGAGGTCGTCGTAGCTCTCCAGCAACGCCGCCGCCTGAATCGGCTTGGCCGCCGAACGCAGCAAGAATCGTAGGTCGCCTCCGAAACGCTCCCCTTCGGTCGTCGCGACGTGCACACGATGCACGGCCTCGACGACGTTTCCGCGCCGCACGGTTACGCTGATCGCGTCCACGAGGAAGGAGCGTAGTAGGTGCCGGAACTGCCCGAGGTCGAAGCCTGGCGCCGTCAGCTCGATCCGCTCGTCGCGAGCTCTCCGATCGAGCGCGCGGGCCCGGCGCACATCGCGACGCTCAAGACGATCGAGCCGCCCCTCTCGACGCTGGACGGCAACAGCTTCACCGGCGTGGAGCGCCGGGCGAAGCGTTTCCTGCTGCCGATCGCCGGCGACGGGCCGGTGGTGATGGTGCACCTGATGAGCGCAGGGCGCCTCAAGTACCTCGCACCGGGCGGCAAGGGCGCGAAGACGCCGATGTTTCGCGTCCGCTTTGCCGACGGCGGCGAGTTGCAGCTGACCGAGGCCGGCGCCAAGAAGCGCGCCGGCGTGTGGCTCCTCAGCCGCGAGGCGCTGGCGGAGGAACTGTCCCACCTCGGCCCGGAGGCCGACTCGCTCACGACCGACGACGTGGCGCGGATCCTCGCCTCCGACTCGCGGCGACTCCATTCACTTCTCCGCGACCAGCGGCTGATCGCGGGGATCGGACGCGCCTGGGCGAACGAGATCCTCTGGGCCGCCCAGCTTTCGCCGTACGCGCTCTCGACCCAGACCGGCTCGGCCGAGACCGAGCGGCTCACCGCCGCGATCCACGCTGAGCTCAGCCGCGGCCTCGACCTACGACTCGCAGGTGCGAACGACGACAAGACCTACCGCGTGCACCGGAAGCTCGGCGTCCCCTGCCCTCGCTGCGGCACCCCGATCGCGCAGGTCGATTTCGAGGAGCACACGATCTTCTACTGCCCCGAGTGCCAGACCGAGGGGCGCGTCCTGAAGGATCGGCGCCTTTCGAGACTGCTCAAGTAGGACGTCTGGAGGTCCCGTTAGCCTGCCCCCGGTGATCAGGACACAGCCACATTCCGGCGGTTGGCTCGAGGTCGTCTGCGGCCCGATGTTCAGCGGCAAGAGCGAGGAGCTGATCCGCCGCCTGCGCCGGGCGGAGATCGCCGGGCAGCGCGCCCTGGTCGTGAAGCCGCTGATCGACGACCGGTACGACGTCGGGCACGTCGTCTCGCACGCCGGCGTGAAGATGCGGGCGGTCACAGCGGAGTCGAGCGACGAGGTGCGCAGACTCGCGTCCGGGTACGACGCGGTGGGCATCGACGAGGTGCAGTTCTTCGACGACGGGATCGTCGACGCGATCGACTCAATCGTGCGGGACGGAGCGCGTGTGGTCGCCGGCGGCCTCGCCCAGGACTTCCGCGGCCTGCCGTTCGGCGCGATGCCAACGCTGCTCTGCGTGGCTGAGTTCGTCGACAAGCTGGAGGCGGTGTGCCACCGCTGCGGCGGCCCGGCAACGATGACGCAACGGCTCGTCGACGGAGAGCCGGCGCCGTTCGACGGCGAGACGATCCAGGTCGGCGCGCTCGACTCCTACGAAGCGCGCTGCCGGGCCTGCCACGTCGTCGCGCGAGGAGACTCCGCCCTGGCCGGCACACTCGCAAGCCGGCTCGCCGGCTAAACGTCCGTCGGGCGCTCGCGCAGCGGACTGCACCGCTGCCTGACACACTCGTGCAATGCGTCTCTTCGCCGCGTTGGGCGTGTTCGTTGCAATGAGCGCCGTCGTCGTCGGCGCCGCATGGGTCGCATACTCGGTGGGCGCCGCTGCGGTCGGAGGGCTTGTCTTCGCTCTGCTCTGGAGCGCCACCGCGATCGTCACATCCAGGCTCGTTGACGGTTCGCACGGCGGTGTTGCCTTCTGGGGGATCCTCGGTCTGCTGCTCGGCCCCCTGGCTTGCGCCTGGCTGGCGTGGAAAGTCGCACCGCGAACCGTCCGCATCTTCGGAGGTCATTCCTGAACACTCGCCCAGCCGACGGATCGCCTACAAGTTCCGGCTGATTGAGGCATGCCTTGATGCCGTGAGGCGCTTAAACGCGATGTGTTGCACGACGCGACAGGCGCACTGCCGCGCCGAGAAAGCCAACGATGAGCACGGCCATGACCGTGTACTCGAGCAGGCCAACGCCGTTGTGTGTGATCGCGGCGCGCACAAGCAGGAACGCTGCAATGAAAAGGGCAGCTGAAAGTATGAATGGGCGGACCCTCATCGCTGCATTTTGGCCTTCGGCTACGAGCCTCGTCAAGGCGTTCGTCCGCGCTTTCGGGGGTCATTCCCGAACACTCGCCCAGGCGAGCGGGTAGATCAGGTCACTTTGCTGTGTTTGTCGATTTCCAGTCGAGGATTTCCATGGTCTTCGGGCCGGAGTGGCGGAATGTCGCCAGTTGGTGGGTCGTGAAGTCGAAGACCTTGGGGCTGGGAGACTGGATGACGAGCTGCTGCTCGTCGGGGGACCAAAACGCCTCGGCTCCGCCAGCGCCGATGATGTTCCGGAGCAACTTGCCGCTTGTTGTGTAGATCCGCTCTCCAGCAGGCCCTGTCAAGTCATCGGTCGCGACACGGTCGGCGCTCGGAGAGACGACCGGCCAGCCGTCAAGGTTTTTGACCGGGACCGGCACAGAGTGTCCGGAGCCGGTCACGACGGACAGCGCGCAGAACCAGCATCGGCCCTCCCCACCGACCATGAAGAGCGTGTCGGAGACGGGCCAGGCGAGCGAATAGCTGGCCGCGACCGGTGCCACTTGCCGTTGGCGGGTTCCGTCGATGTTCGCGACGAATGTTGCGGGCTTCCCGGCGACCGGCAGCTCCCTGCTGTAGGCAATCCGCAAGCCGTCTGGCGAAGTTGCAAACTGGCGGAGCCCACGAACGCTGAACATGAACTGAGCACGTCGCGTTCGGTGATCGACCCGGAAGAGATCATCCACGTTCCCGTCAACGGCCTCAGACACGGCATAGACCACATCACCTCGGTACGTCAGTTGCGCATTGAGAAGCGTGCGACCCTCCGGTGGTGTCACGACTGTCAGACGACGGGCATCTCCTCCCGCCCCGTTGGTTGTCCACAGCTCGATCCGGCCAGTCTGAGCCATCGCGGGATACCGATAAAGGATCAGGGAGCGGTCGTGTGCCACCGACGGCACACCAACTGCCCCAGCCGCCTGCATGGCGCTCAGTCCAACGAGAACAGCCGCAGCAAGCGCACCGGCGAGTAATGGCGACCTGACAGTCATCCGCAGATCCTACGGTCGTGTTGTCATCCAATCGTCAGCGACTAGTTCGGGGGCCATTCGCGAACACTGGCGCAGACGACGGGGGCTCACACCTTGTTGAGCCGACGCCACCGCCACCGAGCGAGCATCGTCACCGCACCTAGAACGGCGGCACCAGCGAAGGGGAGTGAAACCCAGGCCGGAGCGCCGATTACATAAGCCCAGACTGCGCCCACACATCCGGAGGCGATGGCCACCCCGCGCAGCTTGACCTCGCGACGCCACCGCGCCTCATCGCCTCCGCCCATGGGCTGGAATCATTGCAGGCTGTCAGCACGTTGCTGGCCATCAGTGCGCAACCGAGCCAGCCCGTGTCTGACACCTTTGGTGTCAGACACCCCTTCGGACTTTGCGGCCGCTCTAGTCAAGATGCATTTGAGAACACTCGCGCAGTAGAACAACCGATGCCTGACACCATTGGTGAGAGGGTCGGGGCCGTCCGGTAACGTGCTTTGGGATGGCTGTCGTTCGGGACTTTGCCGACGAGCTCGAGGGCTATGCGTACCTCCCGCGCATGTTCGACAAGGCACGGGCGCGGCTCAGCGGGGACACCGATGCGCCGCCGTTCGGTTGTCCGCTCGACCACAGCTGCCTGGCGCGCCTGCGGGTCTACCCCGAGGACGTGCTCGAGCTGGTCAGCCGAAACGGCGATGACGACCGGGCGATCCTCCGCGAACTACGGGAGCACGGCATTCCGCCGGCAGCGGAGGCGTGGTTCGACGCGCACGCCACCGAGGACGAGCTCCTGACGGGGGTCTACCTCAAAGTTCGCCCGCGCGAGCTGCTCCACGAGCTGCGGCCGCGGCCGGGGCAGCGCGTGGTCGCTGTCGAGGAGGGCGAAGCGTTGTTCTTCCTCGGCGACCGTCAGATGCGGATCGTCCGCGCCGGCGAGGTGGTGCGCGTGCCATTTGAGCTGCCCCATCGGATCGAGAACATCGGCGAAGCGCCACTGTGCCTCGACTGGCTGACGGGCGACCCAGCCATGTCACCAGGGGGGCTCGTGCCGTCGCAGCGACCCGCGCTCATGTGACATTCCCCAACGCCGGCGTAGGCCGGTGCCCGCGAGCCGGGCGGAAGGCGAATCGCGGCACCGGTTCGTCAGTTGCCCAGCCCGGGATCGCCAGCCCTGGGAAACAGCCACCAGGTCATGCCGAGCCCGAGCGGCTCGAGACCGGCGCTACGCACATGGGCTCACCTTGACCCGTGACGTTGAGCGTGACGTGCGTACAGCCGGCCTCTCGCGCACGCGCCAGTGCGGCAAGTGTGAATGAGCGTCCGTGCCCGCGGCGGCGCGCCGTGGGAGCGGCGGCCATGTCGTAAATGACCGCCGCACTCGCCTTCGACGTTGAGGACCGCGTGGGGTCAGGAGGCGACGAGCACCGGGCGCCTGCTCAGGTACGTCTGGCGCAGGTCGTCCTCGCACGCGGCGATCGCGTCGATCACGAACGGGTCGAACTGGCTGCCCCGCTGCCTCGTCAACTCGGTCAGGGCCTCGTCCCACGAGAGCGGCGTACGGTACGGCCGATGGTCGGTCATCGCATCGAGGGCGTCCGCGGCGGCGAAGATCCTCGCGGCGATCGGTGTGTCGTCACCGGAAGTACGGTCCGGGTAGCCCCGCCCGTCCCAGTGCTCGTGATGGGCCCTGATCACCTCGAGGCCCGCCCCTTGCAGAAGCGGCACGTGCCCCACCAGGCGCTCGCCGATCAGCGTGTGCTTCTCGATGCACTCGCGTTCGGGCTTGGTCAGTGAGCCCTGCTTGAGGAGCACCCGGTCGGGGATGCCGATCTTGCCGACGTCGTGGAGCAAGAAGCCCCATTCGAGGGTGGGGTCGTCGAGCAGCGAGGGGGCAACCTCGAGTGTCAGCCGCGTCGCGTAGCTCGTGACGCGGCGGGAGTGAGCGCTCGTACCGAAGTCTCGCGACTCGAGGGCGTCCGAAAGCGCCTCGAGCGTCTGGCGATAGGCGCCGGTGAGCAGGTCGTGCTGGCGCTGGCCGATGTCGATCAGCCTGCGCAACTCGCCGGCGAGCCCGATCTCCTGGTTCTCGAGCGGCTTCATGCCGACGAGGCGCTCGACCGTCGCAAGCAGCTGCACCGGGTCGAGTGGCTTGTGGATGAACGCGTTCGCTCCCGCGGCGAGAGCCTGGGCCCCGGCATCCGAGGAGCCGCTGATCACGACGATCGGGATGTCTTGCGTGCGGGGGCTTTCACGGAGCCGCTCGCAGTAGAAGACGCCGTCGATCCCCGGCAGTCCGATGTCGAGCACGAGCGCATCCGGCACGGCTTCCGCCAGGAGCTTCTCGGCCTGGATCACGTGGTGGGCCTCCGCGACCTCGATTCCTTCCAACTCGAGCGTCGCGCGAAGCATTTCGCAGAGCAGCCGGTCATCGTCGATGACCAGAACCCGAATCGAACGATGCTGCGGCATTTCGTTCGCCCCCTTGTCGATACGTCTGACGTGAATTCGTTCTCGCACACGAGATCCCTCGACCGGATCCGCCCGCGGCTTGAATGGCAACTGCCGGGACGATTTGCCCTGTAACCCGGTCGGAACCTGATGAACTCTCAGTCGGCCTCGAGTCCTCAAACCCTCGGAGGGGGTAGCTCGTGTGGGCGGACGCAGGCTGGAGAAACACTCGAGGCGGGCGGTAGCATCGCCCCATGGCGACCGACCAGCACCCCGGATCCACGCTGCCGTTCAGCTGGTACAGCGACGAGGAGATGCTCCGCCGTGAGCGCTCGCTGATCTTTGCGCGCTCGTGGCAGTACGGGGGTCGTGCCGCCGAGGTGGCGGAGCCCGGCTCGTTCCTCGCGACCGACGCGGGCGGCGTGCCGATCCTCGTCACGCGCGACAAGGATGGTGCGCTTCGCGCCTTCATCAACGTCTGCAGGCACCGCGGCGCGGTTCTCACCGAGGGCTGCGGCGAACGCGCGACGATCCAGTGCCACTACCACGCCTGGACGTACGAGCTCGACGGCTCGCTGCGCGCCGCGCCGCGGTCCGACCGCGAGCCCGATTTCGACCCTACGGAGTGGTCGTTGCTGCCCGCGAGCGTCGGCACCTGGGGGCCGTTTCTCTTCGTCAACCCGGACGCCGACGCCCCACCGCTCGAGAACCAGCTCGGCGACCTGCCGGAGATCCTCGCCCGTGACATCGAGCTCGGCGATCTCGTCTATCACTCGCGGGTGGAGTTCGGAGCCGAGGCGAACTGGAAGGTCGTGACCGAGAACTTCCTCGAGTGCTACCACTGCCCCACCGCGCACCCGGGCTTCAGCGGCGAGGTCGACGTGCATCCCGACCGGTACCTGCTCCAGGCGCACCCCACATTCAGCGCCCAGTTCTGCCGGGCCAAGGCAACGGGCGAGCACGGTCAGTTCCACCTGCTGTACCCGAACACCGGCATCAACGTGTTCCCCGGCCCCCCGAACCTCTCGATCGGGCCAATCGTGCCCGACGGCCCGGGCCGGACTGCGCGCTACCTCGACTATTTCTTCGCTCCAGGGGTCGATGAGGAGTGGCGTAACGAGTTCTTTGCCTTCGACGACCAGGTTGGCCGCGAGGACCGGGCACTCGTCGAATCGGTTCAGCGGGGCATGGCTTCGGGGGTGCTCGAGCGGGGGCGGCTGCTACTGAACGCCGAGCCGCTCCTCGCGGCATTCCAGGGCTGGGTAGCCGAGCGGCTCGGCGCTGAATACGCTTAGCGGCGCACCCCCCGGAAAAACGTCAGAGGAGGAGTCTCGAGTGAAGCGTCTTGCCGCTCTCGTCGCGATCGCGACGTTGACGGTCACCCTCGCCGCTGCGGCGGCTGCGCGGACAACCGCGCCGCCGACCATGTCCGCGGGCACGCTGACCGTCGCGTTCGGCGACTCGGCCGTCAATTTCGCGGCCGGCACCGTCCATGGATCGAATTACGTCAACCCGAAGGGATACGAGGTCGACCTGGCGAAGGCGATCGCCAAAGGCCTCGGCCTGAAGCCGAAGTTCGTCTATTCGCCCTGGGCCAAGCTCTTCGCACCCGGTCACAAGAGCTTCGACATCTCGTTCCAGGAGGCGACGATCACCGCCGCCCGCGCGAAGACCGTCAACTTCACGACGTCGTACTTCGACGCCAACCAGGGCGTGCTGCTCTCGAAGAAGGCGAAGACACCGAAGTCGATCGCCGACCTCAAGGGTCTGCAGACCTGCGCCCAGACCGACACGACCGGGCTCACCTGGATCCAGCAGAAGCTGCATCCGTCCAAGACACCGCTGATCTTCCAGTCGACCGCGGCGGCGTTCCTGGCCGTCCAGGTCGGCAAGTGCGATGCCCTGGTGCTCGACACGCCAATCGTCGCGTCGGAGAAGAAAGCCCATCCGAAGTCCTACGGGATCGTCGGTGGGCAGATCATCACGCACGAGCAGTACGGTGCGGTGCTCCAGAAGGGCTCCAAGCTGCTCACACCCGTCAACGCCCAGATCAAGAAGCTGTGGGCGAACGGCACGATCGGGAAATTCCAGAAGAAGTGGTTCAACGTCGACTTCTCGAAGATCCCCGTCCTCAAATAACAACCTGATCGATGCACGAGGTTCTGCAGAAGTTCTTCTCGCCGCACTCGTTCCGGGTGGCCTTCCCGGATGTGTGGTCGGGGTTCCAGCTGAACCTCAAGCTGATGGTGGTCTCCGAGATCCTGGTGTTGATCCTGGCCCTCGCGATCGCCGTCGTACGCGGATTGCCAGGGCGCGGAGCGGCTCCGTTCCGCGCCCTGGCGATCGTCTACACCGATGTCTTTCGGGGGACGCCACTGATCCTCGTCGCGTTCCTCGTCGGCTTCGGCCTGCCCGGCCTCAACATCCGGGGCATCAGCTCGCTTTCGAACTTCACCTACGGAGTGATAGCGCTGACGCTCGTGTACACCGCCTACGTGACCGAGGTCTACCGCGCCGGCATCGAGTCGGTGCACCCGTCCCAGCGCATGGCCGCCCGCTCGCTCGGTCTCACCTACTGGCAGTCGATGCGCCACGTGGTGATCCCACAGGCGGTGCGCCGCGTCATCCCGCCGCTCCTGAACGACTTCGTCGGGCTGCAGAAGGACACCGCGCTCGTCACCGTGATCGGTGTCGCCGAGGCGGCGCAGCAGGCCCAGCAGTTCTCGCAGAACAACTTCAACTTCACCTCGTACGTGGTCGCGGCAGTGCTGTTCATCCTGCTGACGATCCCGCTCGCCCGCTTCACGGATCACCTGATCCTGATGAGAGAGCGGCGCGAGCGCGCGCAGGCGACATGAGCTTCGTCTCGATCAAGAACGTCTCGAAGTCGTTCGGCGACAACACGGTGCTCCACAACGTCGACCTGACGGTGGACGAGCACAACGTCGTCTGCCTGATCGGCGCCTCGGGCTCCGGCAAATCGACGCTTCTGCGCTGTCTCAACCTGCTCGAACGCGTCGAGCAGGGCGAGATCATCGTCGACGGCCAGACAATCACGAACGGCCGGGTCGACGTGAACGAGCTCCGGCGCAAGATCGGAATCGTCTTCCAGGCCTACAACCTCTTCCCGCACATGACCGTGATCGACAACGTCATGCTCGCGCCCACCAAGGTCCGCGGCCTGCCCAGCAAGGCTGCCGCGCGACGAGGCGCGCGAGCTCCTGAGCCGCATCGGGCTCCTCGACAAGGCCGACGAGTACCCCGACCGTCTGTCGGGCGGCCAGCAGCAGCGGGTCGCGATCGTTCGTGCTCTCGCGATGCAGCCGAAGCTGATGCTGCTCGACGAGATCACGAGCGCACTCGATCCCCAGCTGGTCGCCGAGGTGCTGGAGCTCGTCCGCGGGCTCGCGGAGTTCGGGATGACGATGATCATCGCGACGCACGAGATGTCCTTCGCCAAGGAAGTCTCCGACAAGGTGTGCTTCCTCGACGCCGGCGTGATCTGCGAGGAAGGCCCGCCCACCGAGATCTTCACGGCACCACGAGAGGCGCGCACGCGCGAGTTCCTGGCGCGCGTGATCGAGGCGGGCCGGCTGTGAGGAGGTACGTGCCGCAGCACAAGGCACCGTTCGCCCTGGCCGGATTCCTGGCGCTGCCGCTCTTCTTCGCCTCGCTGATGGCGACGTCGCTGGCGATCGAGAAGCCGAAGGTCTTCGAGTGGAACCGCAACGGCCGGCTCTTCCACACCTTCCACGACCCGGTGCCGTCGAACGAGGCGAAGATCTGGGCGCTCTCGTTCGCCGCGCCTCTCCTGCTGGTGGCGATCGGCTGGGGCGCGTCGTTCCTGCGCTACGGCATTTACGTCAGCTGCGTCGCGGCGATCGCCGAGGCACTCGCGCTCACTGTGCGGCTCGGAACGTGGCAGGCTCACCACACGACGCGCTTCCCGTTCGGCGAGGACAACTACCCCGACTCCTCGAACTCGAGCCTCGTCGACCGCGGGCAGTGGGAGCACCAGGCGGCATCGACGGTGCACAGCCTCGTCGGCTACACGATCGGCCTGGCGCTGGCCGCCTCGGCGCTGGCGGCTGTTCTTCGCGCTGCGGCGGCGCAGGCCGCCGATGCAGACGGGCTCGTCGGAGCTACAGCAGACCGGTGGCGCGCCGAACCTCACCGGCTAGGGCTCTCCCGGCTAGGGTCTCTAGAGCCGGACGCGAACCGCCTCGCCGTCGAGCTCGAGCGCGCCGCCGAGCGCCTCCAGCACGATCCGGGCGACGAGCGCTCCGAGGTCCTTCGGGCTCCTCGCCCGGCGACGACCGGCGCGGCCGCCGCGGTCACCGGTGCGAGCGCAAGCACCCGCCCGTCGACGCGCCAGGTGACCCGCTCGACGGGGCCGTGGCGAATCGCCGCCACGGCGAGTGCCGCGAGAGAGCGCGTGACCGCGACGGCGTCGGTCTCGACCGGCTCGCCGACTCCCTCGACGACGACTCGCTCGTCGTCCGTCTGCGCAAGCTCGAGGCTGTCGACGGTGCGCAGCGCCGGCTCCCAGCGGCCGCTCTCGATCCGCGCCGCCGTTCCGAGCTCGTCCAGCAATTCGGTCATCTGCTCGCTGGCCTCCTCGATCATCGCCAGGAACCTGGTGCTCCGCTCGTCGAGCTCGCCGGCGCGCGTGAGCGTCCGCGCGAACCCGAAGACGGTGGCCAGCGGCGTGCGCAGGTCGTGGCAGGCCAGGGAGACGAGACGGGGGAAGCTGCCATCGGACATCGACGCGATACGGTTCTACCCGATGGCGGAGACACGGGACACTTCAACCGGCGACCTCCAGGCCTCCGTGCCGGAGATCCCGCTCGGGCTCACACGCGCAGGCGTGACGGGAGTGCACAAGGCGATCCGGATCAGGCACGAGGGCCACGAGAAGACCTTCGCCGCCGAGATCTCCTGCACGGTCGACCTCGACCCGGGCCAGAAAGGCGTGCACATGTCGCGCTTTCCCGAGCTCTTCGGCGAGGCGATCGACCAGGTCGTGATCGGCGAGGCCTTCCTCGTCGAGACGCTCGCCGAGCACATCGCACGCCACATCGTCCAACGCCAGCATGCGCTCCGGGCCGAGGTGCGGATCGACGCGCACTACCCGCTCGAGCGGAAAACCCCGGTGACAGGGCTGCCGACGCAGGAGATCGCCAAGCTGATCGGGATCGCGGCGGCGTCGCCCGAGCGCGTCCGACGCGTCGTCGGCGTCGAAGCCTTCGGGATCAACGCCTGCCCGTGCGCGCAGGGGCTCGTGCGCGGCGCGGCGAGCGAGCGGCTGCTCGAGGCGGGCTTCGGCGGCGAGCGACATCGACCGCATTCTCGAGCTCGTCCCGCTCGCGACGCACAATCAGCGCGGCCGAGGGACGCTGCTCATCGGCACGTCCGCCTCGATCAACGCGGAGCACCTGGTCGGAATCGTCGAGCGCTCGATGAGCTCACCCGTGTACGCGCTGATGAAACGCCCGGACGAGCTGTTCGTCGTCGAGCACGCCCACCTGCAGCCGCGCTTCGTCGAGGACTCGGTGCGCTTCGCGCTGAAGGAGACGCTCGACCGTTACGACGAGCTCGACGACGGCGACTTCGTCTTCTCCCAGCAGGTCAACCTGGAGACGATCCACCGCCACGACGTGGTTGCCGAGCGGACCGGGACGGTCGGCGAGCTGAGGGCGGAGCTCGACGGCGCGCCTGCGGGAGCGCACACCGAGCTGCGCGACTGGCTCAGCGCTTCTTCTTGAAGTAGGCCCGCACCGCCAGCCCGCGGTCGGTGCTCGGCGAGCAGGTGATGACGCGCTCCGGTGCAGGCGCCTCCCCACCGCACGAACGCCCATCCCTTCGCCGGACGCGCACGCAGCGTCAAGCGGCTCCCGGCCGCAACGGTCCTCGAGCAGCGCGGCGAGCACGCGACGACGCCTTTGCCCGAGGTGGAGATCGCGAGCGGAGACCGTCGCGGGACCGAACACCGCCGTCACCGAGACGGGCTGGCTGAGGCCGACGACGCATTCGCCGTTGCCGGAGCAGCTGCCCGTCCAGCGCACGAAGCGCTCGCCCGTCGCCGGCGTGGCCGTCAGCACCACGGCGGTTCCCTGATCCCACTGCGTCGTGCACGCCGTAAGGCAGTTGACGCCTGGCAGGTCGCTCGTCACGGCGCCACGCCCCACCAGCGTGACACCGAGCGCCTCGGGCGGGGTGTCGAGGTGATGCAGGAAGATCGAGTCCTGGATGTCGGGCCAGCTGCCGCTGTGGGCGTAGTAGTCGTCGTGGTTGAAGTCGAGCACGAGCTGCGCCAGAGGTCACTCCGGGCGTCGCGAACGGGTAGAGGACGTCGAGCGAGCTGTCGCACGGGTGGATGGTTGTCCGGCGGCGGGCAGTCGTGCGGGGCCTGCGGAGAAGCCCGCCCCGAGCGCGTGCAGCAGCTCGTGGGTCTCGATGCTGTCGCTCGGGACGTCGCGCGCAGCCGTTCAGCCAGACGATCGCGAACCCGCCGCCCTGGTCGAAGGTCGCCGCCGCCGGTGCCGCAGATGTCCGTCTGCCACTGAAGGCCCGTCGTAGTAGACGACGTAGTCCTTGTACAGGCTCTGAGGAACCCGCCGCTCGCGATCGCGTCCTCGACCGCGCCGGAAGGCCGCGGTGCCCTGGTAGTCGCTCGCCGGCTGCGGCAGCCGCAAGAACGAGATGTCGAGGCAGGTGCCGTTCGGGAAGGTCGCCAGGTCGTAGCGCGGGACGCGGGTCGGGTCCTGGGTCGTCCACCAGGCGGACATCGAAGTCGACGTCGTCGGCGAGCGTGTTCGCATCGGCGGCGAACTGGTCGGCCGAGTCCGACGGCGTCGCGACGATCGCGTGCACCTGCGCACCGGTCGTGATGTCGGGACGGTCGGTAGCGGACTCGCCGGTGCCGCACCAGCCGGAGGCGAGCGCGCCCGGCGCGAGCCAGAGCGCCGCTCCGGCTGCGGCGAGGCAGAGCGCCTTACGCACTCGCCGTCCCGCGCAGCCGGAACCGATGCTCGGTCCCGGCCCGCACACGACGGAGATTGCCGCGGTGCAGGTAGATGATCGCCCCTGCCGCAGCGGCGCCGAAGAGAATCACCGACGTCGGGTAGCCGTACAGGGCCGCCGCGACCGGCAGTGCGATCCCGGCGATGACGGACGCCACCGAGGCGTACCGCAACGCGAGGAAGACGGCGAGCCACACGAGGCCGGCGGTGAGCGCCACCCAGATGGCGACGCCGAAGAAGACGCCGCCGCACGTCGCCACCATCTTCCCGCCTTTGGCGAAGCGCAGGAAGAGCGGCCGCCAGTGGCCGAGCATCGCCGCCGCGCCGGCGCAGATGCCGGACAGATGATGAGGCGAGACGAGCAGCATGCCGAGGAGCGCCGGCACGAACCCCTTCAGCGTGTCGAGCAGAACGACCGGCGCGCCGAAGAAGCGGCCGTAGGTGCGCCAGACGTTCGTCGCGCCGATATTGCCGGAGCCGACCTTGCGGATGTCCTCGTGCTTGACCAGCAGCACGAGCCAGTAGCCCCAGGGGCACGAGCCCAAGAGGTATCCCAGCACGACCAGTGCCGCGAACTCCATCCGCGGATCAGGGTAGCCGCAGTGTCGGGCCGCGGCGGTGATTCTCGACGACGATCAGGGGCGGATGCCGTAGCGCTGGACCCAGTCGTTCACCACGTCGTAGTCGAGGTTGTTGAAGAAGGCGTCGATGTAGGACGCCCGGTCGGTCGCGAAGTCGATGAAATACGCGTGCTCGTAGACATCCAGCGCGACGAGCGGCGTCGCGTTCCACACCGGGAAGGTGTTCTGGGCGTCGCCGATGTAGTTGAAGAGCCGGCTCTCGTCCCAGTCGTAGGCGGTCCACGCCCAGCCCCGCGCTCCCATGCCGGTGGCCTTCAGGTCGGCGAGCCAGTTCGCGGCCGAGCCGAAATCGCGCCGGACGAGGTCGCCGAAGATGCCCGCCGGCTCGCCCCCGTGCCCACCGAGATGCTCGAAGTAGATCTCGTGGTTCTTGATGCCGCCGATCGCGAACGTCAGGTCGACCTTCAGCGATCGGAGGTCCGAGTACACCTGGTTGGCGCTGGAAAGGTCGACGCCGTCGAGCTTGCCCAGGATCTCGTTTCGCTTGTTGACGTACCCCTGGTAGAGCTTGTAGTGCGCCTCAACGGTCTCGCGCGAGATGCCTTCGAGCTCGAGCAACACCGGCTTCAGCTCGCGCGGGGTGATCTCCTCGTGGTTATAAGCAAGCGCCATGTCTCTCCTCGTCGAATCCTTGGGTGCGGCGCGGAGCATATCCTCCTTGAGCAGAAGCGATCCGAAGGAGAGGCATGCCTTATCAGCTCCCGAGTCTCCCGTACGCCCACGATGCGCTCGAGCCGACGATCGACGCGCAGACGATGCAGATCCACCACGGGAAGCACCATCAGGCCTACGTCGACAACCTCAACAAGGCGCTCGAGGGAACCGAGTGGGACGGCCGCCCGATCGAGCAGGTGCTCGGCACGCTGGACGAGCTGCCCGAAGACAAGCAGGCAGCGGTCCGGAACAACGGCGGCGGCCACGCCAACCACTCGCTCTTCTGGCAGATCATGAAGCCGGGCGGCGGCGGCGACCCCGCCGGCGCGCTCGGCGATGCGATCGCCGACACGTTCGGCGACGTCGGCAAGCTGCGCGAGGCTCTGAACGACGGCGGCGTCAAGCGCTTCGGCTCGGGCTGGACGTGGCTCGTCTGGGACGGCACCGGTCTCGCGGTCTACTCGACGGCGAACCAGGACAGCCCGTGGCTCCAGGACGACGTGCCGCTGCTCGGCATCGACGTCTGGGAGCACGCGTACTACCTCAAGTATCAGAACCGGCGGCCCGACTACCTCGGCGCCTGGTGGGACGTCGTCAACTGGGACGAGGTCTCACGGCGGTACGACGAGGCGCGCGGGAGAGTAGCGTTCCCGCGCGCCTCGCGCGCAACTACCGCGTGCGCCAGGTGACGGTCGCGCCGATCACCCCGAGGAACCCCGCGCCGGCCTGGTTGACCGACATGGTCAGGCGCAGCCTGCTCGTGCCCTTCGGCAGCGGGTACAGGACACGCGCCGACGACCTCGAGTTGAGGATCACCTTCTTCAAGGTCACCCATTGGCCGGTGAGCAGGTTCAGCCGCTGGAACTGCACGGCCCGGCCCGCGAACGAGCGGCCGCCGGCGGCGTGGATGATCCAGCCGTTGTTGCGACCGAGCGTCAGCTTCGGCTGCACCTGCACCGTCGTTGGCGTCGCGAAGGCGCCCTTCCACGCAGCCTCGTAGGTGGTGAGGATCTGCGGCGCCACGATGAAGCTGAACGTGCCGCCCGGCCCCGTCAGGAGCGTCGCCCGCTGGATCAGGTTGGGCTGCGGGTAGGGGCGGTAGTAGATCGTCACCTGCTCGCCGGCTGCGTGGTTCGAGACCACGCCGCTCAGCGTCGCCCTGGTGCCGTAGGTGAGGATCGGCGTCGAGACCGCCAGAGTGAGCGTCGGCGGGAGACCCTTCACGACGATCTTCCCGGTGTGCTTGGGGTGGAGCTCGTCCTTGTACGAGTACGTCCCGGGCGCCTTGAACGTGAAGGAGAACTTCTGCTTCGGCTTGAGGATCGCCGAGACGAACCCGCCCTTCGAGTCGAGGATCTGGTGGTCGGCGTTGTCCCTGTTCACCCAGGTGACCGTGTCACCTTCGGTGATGGTGACCGAGTACGGGCTGAAGCCGTAGCCGTAGATCGAGATCGTCTTCGTCGCTGCGCTCGCGTTCCCCGCGAAAGCAAGGGCCGAGACCGCTGCGAGCGCGAGGAGCACCTTGCGCATCGGGAACCTGCCTTTCTCACATGGTCGCATTGGGTTGGCGTGCGTGTTGTCCCCAAGGACAGCAGAAGCGAACCCGCGCCCGCACTCTGTTTTACTCAGAGCGAGCATGTCCTTACAGAGGCCACACAGTCGCGCGCTGATCGCAGGCGGGACCGGGCGCGTCGGCCACGCGATTGCCGAACGGCTGCGCGCGGACCGGTGGACCGTGCTCGCAGCAGGCCGAGCCGACGGCGACCTGCGCACCCCGGAGGGGGCGGCTGCGCTCGTCGCCCGGGCCGTCGACGAGCTCGGCGGTGGACTCGACCTCGTCGTCCACGCTGCCGGAGCGGGCTTCGCGCCGAAGCACATCGAGGACGTGACCGAGGCCGACTGGGACGCCGCCCTCGACGTCACCGCCAAGGGGACGTTCTTCCTGGCGCAGGCCGCCGCCGCCGCGTTGCGCGAGTCGCACGGCGTGCTGGTGATCGTCGAGGACGTCGCCTCGTTCCAGGCGTGGACGTCGTTCGCGCCCCACAGCGCGGCGAAGGCGGCGCAGGCGATGCTGACGCGCGTGCTCGCACGTGCGCTCGCTCCCGAGGTGCGCGTGTGCGGGATCGCTCCCGGGCCCGTCGCCGTCGAGCCGGGGCAGGAGGAGCGGCGCGCCGCCGAGACCTTGCTCGGACGCGTCGGCTCGCCCGCCGACGTCGCCGAGGCCGTCGTCTACCTGGCGGGAGCGGAATACGTGACGGGGACGACCCTCGTCGTCGACGGCGGCCGCCTGCTGAAATCCGGGCGCCGATCGACGCCGTAGGACCTCGTGTGGCGGTCACGATCGCACTCCGTACGATGCGCCGCAGTGCCATCGGACGCCGAGCTGATCCAGCGCACCGCCGACGGTGACCGGTCGGCGTTCGACGACCTCTACCGCCGCTACGCCCGGCCGGTCTTCGGTCTGGCGCTACGACGGCTCGGCGACCGGGGCCGCGCCGAGGACGCGGTGCAGGAGACCTTTGCCTCGGTCTGGCGCTCTGCCGCGTCGTACAGGCCGGATCGCGGCCCGGGCGCCCCGTGGCTCTACGCCGTCGCACGCAACGCGATCGTCGACCGGGCGCGTCGCCACGCCGACCTGCCGGCCGAGCTTCCCGACCGCGCGGCGGAGCGAGCCCGAGCCGCCCGAGACGGCCGAGCAGGGCTGGGTCGCCTGGCGCGTGCACCGGGCGCTCGAGGAGCTGCCCGCGCACGAGCGAGAAGTGATCGCGCTCGCCTACTGGAGCGGCCTGTCGCAGAGCGAGGTCGCCGAGTTCCTCCGTCTGCCGCTCGGCACCGTGAAGACGCGAACGCGGTCTGCGCTCGCCCGCCTCGCCGACCTGCTCGAGGAGGACTTGACGTGAGCGTAGGCTTGACGGAGCTCACCGAAAAGCGGAGGCGTCGGCTCGGCCGACGCTGGAGCTGGAATGTCATTGGCCGGCCGAAGGTTGGCCAATGAGCGACTTCGACGAGATCGTCGACGGCGCCGAGCTCTCGGCCGACGAGACCAGCCGCCTGCGCCGCGTGCACGAGCTGCTCGTCGAAGCCGGCCCGCCCGCCGACCTGCCGCCCTCGCTGGCGTGCGCCGGCCGACCTGCCGAGGCGCAGGTGGTCGACTTCACGCTGCTCCCGCGCCGGCGGCGGCGGGCGGCCGCTGCGTCGCCGCCGCTGGCGGTCGCCGCGGTCGGAGTCGGCGGCGGCTACCTGCTCGGCCACGCTCACGCGAAGACGGCGGTGTTCGCGACCCGGCGCGTCGTCCCGATGCAGGGGAAGGGGGCGCTCGCGGTGCTGCGGATCGGCCGGCAGGACAAGGCCGGGAACTGGCCGATGCAGCTCCTCGTCAGCGGGCTCCCGACCCAGAGGGATCCGCGAGGCCTACTACGAGCTGTGGCTGACGAAGGGCGGAAAGCCCGTCGCTCCCTGCGGCTCGTTCCGCGTCAACGCCGCGAGGACGACGGTGCGCCTCTCGGTGCCCTACTCCGTTCGCGGGCTTCGACGGCTGGGTCGTGACGGCGCAGCCTGCGGACGAGCGGCTCGACCGGCCCGGTCGTGCTCTCGACCTGCAGGAACAAGCGGCGAGCCGCCGACGTTTCTTCCTGCGATGAGACGCCCGCACTACGCGTGGTTCGTCGCCGCGGTCGGGTTCGTGACGCTGATCACGGCGGCGGGCTTCCGCTCGACGACCGGCAGTCCTGATCGTGCCGCTGCAGAACGAGTTCGGCTGGAGCCGCGCGACGATCGGCGTCGCCGCCGCGATCAACCTCGTCCTCTACGGCTTCGGCGGCCCGTTCTCGGCGGCCCTCGTCGAGCGGTTCGGGCTGCGCCGGATCGCGATCGGCGCGCTTGCTCTGCGTCTCTGCCGGCTCGAGCCTGACGGTCCTGATGACCGCGCCGTGGCAGCTGGACATCCTGTGGGGCGTCGTCAACGGGCTTCGCCACCGGCGCGATCTCGGTGCCGCTCGCGGCGATCATCGCCAACCGCTGGTTCGTCGAGCGCCGCGGGCTCGTCACGGGTGTGCTCACCGCGTCGAGCGCCACCGGGCAGCTGATCTTCCTGCCGGTCCTGGCGACGATCGTGACGCACTGGGGCTGGCGCTACGCGGCCTTCACCGTTGCGATCGTGGCGATCGGCGATCGTGCTGCCGCTCGTGGCGCTCGTCCTGCGCGACCGGCCGGCCGACATCGGCGTCCTGCCGTTCGGCGCGACGGAGCCCGACCCGCCGCCGCGTCCGGCCGGCAACCCGTTCGTCTCGGCAGTCGAAGGTCTGCGGAGCGCGAGAACGAGCCCGGCGTTCTGGCTGCTCGCCGGCAGCTTCTTCATCTGCGGCCTCTCGACGAACGGCCTGATCGGGACGCACCTGATCCCCGCCGCGATGGATCACGGGTTCGGCGAGGTGGCCGCCGCCGGCCTGCTCGCGACGATCGGCGTCTTCGACATCGTCGGGACGACCTGCTCGGGCTGGTTGACCGACCGCTACGACCCTCGCCTCCTCCTCTTCTGGTACTACGCCCTCCGCGGGCTGAGCCTGCTGGCGCTGCCGTACGTCTTCGGCTCGCCCCACATCGGGCTGATCCTCTTCGTCGTCTTCTACGGCCTCGACTGGGTGGCGACCGTCCCGCCCACCGTCGCGCTGACCGCCGAGATCTTCGGCCGGGAGCGCGTCGGCGTGGTCTTCGGCTGGATCTTCTGCTCGCACATGCTCGGCGCCGCGCTGGCCGCCTGGGGCGCCGGGGCAATCCGGACGTGGTTCGGCGGCTACGGCTGGGCGTTCGGGAGCGCCGGGCTCCTCTGCCTCTTCGCGTCCGGGCTGGTGCATCAGATCGCGCGCGGGCCGTGGGGCGCACCGGCGCCGGCCGTCGCCTAGCCAACGTCGAGCCGCGAGTCTTCGAGGTCGATGTCGCGCTGGACGCGCTGCATCACCTCCTCCGTGATCACGCCCTCGTTGCGGAGCGCCAGCACGGCGCCGCGCTCCGCGTCGAGCAGCTCGCGCCGGAGCCGCTGGTAGGCCTGAGAGCGTTCCTCCTCGCCGTCGTCTTCGACCCCGTCGTAGCGCGCGCGGAACCGGCGGGAGCGGAAGGCGTACGAGCCGCGCATCCGCTCGGCCGTGTCGTCGCGCACCCAGTCCTCCACCGCCAGCTCCTCGAGACGGGCGAGCGCCGCCTCGGCCGCCCTGATCCGTGCCTTCGCGTCCTCGCGGTCGGCGCCGCCGTCGTCCTCGAATCCGAGCGACCCGATCAGGACCGGCAGCGTCAAGACCTGGCCGACGAGCGTCACGAGGATGACGACGAACGTGACGAACACGATCGTGTCGCGATAGGGCAGATCGGTGGGCAGCGCCAGCGCCGCCGCGAGCGAGACCGCGCCGCGCACGCCCGCCCAGGCGAGCACGACCGGCGCCTGCCACGGCGGGTAGGGATCGCGCGTGCGCACCGACCTGAAGAGCCAGCGCGGCAGGTAGGTGAAGACCGGCACCCACACGAGCCGCGTGACGATCACGGCGAGCGAGACGACGGCGGCATCGACGAGGAGCGACGTCGTGATCGCGAGCCGGCTCGCGATCACGTGCAGCTGAAAGCCGACGAGGGCGAACAGGAGCGCGTTGACGAGGAAGACGAGGATCTCCCAGAAGGCGTTGCCCGAGAGCCGTGTCTGCACGGTCGTGAGCTGCGGCGTGTACCAGCCCATGTAGACGCCGATCGTGACCGCCGCGAGCACGCCGGAGACGCCGATCGCGGCGGCGGGAAGGTACGCGAGGTAGCCCGAGAGGAGCGCGATCGCCACCTCCGTGGGCGTGTCGTCGATTCGGCGCCGCACCTGGCGGACGACGTAGCCGACCGCGAGCCCGACGCCCACCCCGCCGATCACGTTCACGACCAGGCGCCAGGAGGCGTCCCACAGCGAGAAGGAGCCGGCAACGGCGACGCCGACGGCGGTCTTGTAGAGGACGAGCGCCATCCCGTCGTTGACGAGGCTCTCGCCCTCGAGGATCGAGACGATCCGGCGAGGCACCGTCAGCCGGCGGACGACGTCGGAGACGGCCAGGGCGTCGGTCGGCGAGACGATCGCGCCCAGGGTGAACGCGGCTCCCCAGCTCATGCCTGCCGAAGGTCGCGTGCGCGACGATCGCCACCACGCACGTGGTCGCCGCGACGAGCCCCACCGAGAGCAGGGAGATCGGCCGCAGGTTGGCGCGCAGATCCCGGAGCCCGGTGAAGAACGCGGCGGAGTAGAGGAGCGGCGGCAGGATCGCGACGAGCACGAGGTCCGGCGGCAGCTGCACGCGGGGCAGCCCGGGCACGAAGCCGAGCAGCAGCCCGCCGAGCACGAGAAACACCGACACGGGCATGCGGCCGCGCGCGGCGACCACGAGCATGCCGGCCAGCGCAGCCAGGAGCAGGCAGAGCTGCAGCTCGTCGTGGGCGGTGAAGCTCACCGCCCAGACGTTAAAGGTGTCAGGCACCGCGAGCGGTGCCTGACACCTCCAGGGTTACCTAGGCCGCGTCGGCGAGGTCTTCGTTCTGCGCGAGCTTGCGCAGGGCCTCGGTCTCGATCTGACGCACGCGCTCGCGCGTCAGGCCGAGCTGCTTGCCGATCGACTCGAGCGAGGCGGGGCCTTCGCCCACCAGCCCGAAGCGGAGCTCGATCACGTCGCGCTCGCGGTCGGGCAGGTTCGCGACCGCCTGGCGCACGGCCAGGTCGCGGAGCGAGGCGGACGCCTCCTCCTCGGTCGAGGGCCCGGTGCCGGCGATCAGGTCGCCGAACGAGGCATCGCCGTCGTCACCGACCGGCATGTCGGTGGAGGCAACCGCGCGGGCGGCCTCCATGACTTCACGGACGTGTGTGATCGGGAGCTTCGAGTGGAGCGAGATCTCCTCGGGCGTCGGATCGCGCTCGAGCGTCGCGACGAGCTCGCGGCGGGCGCGGGCGACCTTCTGCTCGCGCTCGACGACGTGCACCGGGATGCGGATCGTGCGCGCCTTGTTGGCGACGCCGCGCTGCACGGCCTGGCGGATCCACCAGGTCGCATACGTCGAGAACTTGAAGCCCTTGCGCCAGTCGAACTTCTCCGCGGCGCGGATCAGCCCGAGGACGCCCTCCTGGACGAGGTCGCCGAGCGTGATCCCCTGCGTCTGGTAGCGCTTCGCGATCGAGACGACGAGGCGCAGGTTGCAGTTGATCATCCGCTCCTTGGCGGTCATGTCGCCCTTCTCGATGCGCTTGGCGAGCTCCACCTCCTCCGCGGCGGTGAGCAGCGGGTAGCGGCCGGCCTCGTTCAGGAACATCTGGAACGAGTCGGTCGTGTAGAGGCTGGTGCCGATCGAGAGGTCGAGCTCGAGCTCGTCCTCGTCCTCCGCGTCGGGGGCGACGTCGTGGACGGCGAGCTCGTGCGCGAGCGCCTCGGCCTCGGCCTCGTCGAGATCATGGGTGAGGACGGCGTCCGCCACGTCGGCAGGGGTGATCGACCCATGCTCGGTACGGAGGGCGAGCAGCGCTTCGAGCGCCTCGGCGACAGCCGCTGTCATGCTGATTTCAGTCAACGTACTCCTTCGGTCTTCGAGGAAAACGGGCGCGCGGTTTGCGCGTCTTCCGTCAACCTCTTCAACGCCGGGAACGGGCAGACCATTCCCTCTGTCGTGCTGGGCAACCCAGAACTTAGTAACAGACTGTTACAAAGATGTTAGGACGCGCCCCACGCGCATATTAAGGTGCCGTCCGGTCATTTGCAACGAATGCCGCGTGGGTGACCGGCATCTGCCCGGCAAAGAAGGCCTCCACGGCCTCGGCGTAGCGCCGGATCTCGAGCTGGGCGAACTCGGCATTGCGCAGCGAGACGAAGTTCATCAGGGCGCGGGCATTGACCGTCCAGTAGAACTGGGTGTAGGCCCCGACCGGGATCACCGAGCGGGCGAGCTCGCGGGCGACGCCCTTGTCGACGAGCCGGGCATACGCGGCATAGGCGTCGCGGTAGACGGTCTCGAGCTCCTCACGGGCCTCCTCGGCGAGCTCGGGGGAGACCTGCTCGAAGCGGTAGGCGCCGGGCTTCCCCACCTGCGTACGGACGTCCTCCGGCTCGGGCACGTAGAAGTCGTCCGTCGCCTTCGCATATCTCATGCTGAACTCGTTGAACGAGCCGATTCGGTGGCGAAACCATTCCCGCGCGACGAAGATCGGGCAGCGGATGTGGAACCGGAAGGCGTTGTGCTCGAACGGCGAGCCGTGCCGGTCGCGCATCAGGAACCGGATCAGGCCCTCGTCGGACTCCTCCATCTCGGTCTTGCGGCGGGCGAAGCTGACGCGGGCGCCGTTGACGACCGAGAGGTCGTCGGCCATCGCCCCGTCGAGCCGCACGAAGCCGTGGTCGAGGACTTCGATCGTGTTGTCTGGGATCACCTCGGTCACGGTCACGGAGGGCGGACCCTAGCTCCGTCTCCGGACGTACCTTATCGCCGTGGCGATCAAGATCGGCACCTCGGGCTGGTCGTATCCGTCGTGGCGGCCGGGCTTCTACCCGGCCGACCTGCAGCCGGCGGAGTTCCTCGGTTTCTACGCGGAGCGCTTCGACACGGTGGAGCTGAACTCGACCGGCTACCGGCTGCCGAGCGCCGACCAGTTCCGCCGCTGGGCGGACGCAGTGCCCGACGGCTTCGAGTTCGCGGTCAAGTTCTCGCTCGTCCGGCTCGACCGGGTCACGACGTTCCTCGAGCGCGTGCTCGCGCTCGGCGACCGGCTCGGCCCGGTGCGCGTCGTCTACGAGGGGCCGCGCGACGACGGGACGCTCTCCTTCGTGCAGGGCTCGGTGCCGCCCGACGTGCGGCTCGCCTGGGACCTGCGGGACGAGTCGTGGGGCGGCGTCGACGGCGTGCTGCGCGTGAACGACCCGGGCGCGGAGCCGTTTCGCTACCTGCGCCTGCGCGAGCCGCCGTATTCCGACGACGACCTGCGGACGATCGCCGCGGGAATCCGCGCTCCGGCCTACGTCTACGTCCGGCACGAGGACGAGCCGACCGCGCCGGCGACCGCCGAGCGCCTCCGGGCACTCGTCGGCCGCTAGAGGCTAGTAACCCGCGGCCGCGGGCGCGCGCTCGAGGTGCACGCCGGAGGCGAGGATGTCGCTCACCTGGTCGACGGCGAAGCGAAGCTCGTCGTCGGTGGTGAAGAAGTGCGGCCCGAAGCGGATGCCCGCGTCGGGACGCGTGTCGCAGATGATCTGGCGCGCGCGCGAGCTCGGCATGCACGGCCTGGAAGCCGGGCACGCGGAAGACGACGGAGCCGCCCACGCTTGGCCGGCTCGCGCGGCGAGGTGAGCTCGAACCCCGCGGCGTCGACGAGGTCGACGAGCAGCGCCGTCTGCCGCATCGAGTTGGCCGCGAATCCGGTCGACGCCGATCTCGGCGATCAGCTCGTAGCCCGCGCTCGCCGCGTAGTTCGCCGCCACGTTCGGCGTGCCGGTGAGGAACCGCGCCGCGCCGGGCGCCGGCTCCATCTCCGTCTCGAACGCGAACGGGCGCGCGTGCCCCTGCCAGCCTGCGAACGCCGGCTCGAGCTGCTCGGCGAGATCGGGGCGCACGTAGAGCCAGCCGGCACCGGGCCCGCCGCACAGCCACTTGACCGAGCCACCGACGCAGAACGCGATCCCGAGCGCGGTCACGTCGAGCGGCACGGCACCCGCGGACTGGTAGGCGTCGAGCAACACGTGCGCGCCGCACGGCATGCGCGCGCTCGGCGATGCGCTCGACCGGCTGGATCTCCGCCGACTTGTAGAGCACGTGCGAGACCGGGACGAGCAGCGTGCGCTCGTCGATCGCGTCGATCACCGCCTCGGCGTCGCTGCACGACGACGACCTCGGCGCCGAAGCGCTCCCAGGCCTGCTGCACGTAGCGCACCGACGGGAACAGCCCCTCCTCGAAGACGATCCGGTTGCGCGGCGGCGCTCAGGTCGAAGCACGAGAGGACGATCGCCTCCGCGACGGTCACGTTCTGGTGCATGACGGTCGAGCCGGGAGGAGCGCCGATGATGCCGCCGATCAGGTCGCCGGTCGTGAAGACGGAGTCCCACCAGCCCTCGCCCCACGCGCGCGCGCCGCGGGTCGCCCACTCGCGCGCGAAGAGCTCCAGCCTGCCGCTCCGCCTCCGCGGGCATCGCGCCGAGCGAGTGGTTGATCAGGTAGGTCGTCGACGCGAGGATCGGGAAGCGATCCCGGTAGCCGGTCAGCTCCACGCGCGCAGTATCTACAAACGCCAGATCGACGTGCCGGTCGAGTGCGAGACCCACACGTGGCCCCGGACGGGCAGCACGACGATCGGCCCCGAGCCGACCCGCATCGTCCGCACGACCTTCATCGTCGCGCGGGTCGACGACGACGATGTCGTTCGAGTCGATGCACGGCACCCAGAGCTTGTCCGCGACGATCGCGGAGCCGAGCGGATTGCGGTGCACCTTCACGCGGCCGAGCACCCGCAACGTCCTCGCGTCGACACGCGTGACGACGTTCGTCTCCTGCGAGACGTAGAGCGAGCCGCCGAAGCCGACGACCCAGTCCGCTCCCGGTAGCGCCACGCTGCCCGTGACCTTGTTCGTCGCCGGGTCGAGCCGGAGCAGCTTGCCCGCGGTGTGGTCGGTCACCCACAGGTAGCGGCCGATCGCCGAGAGCCCGTTCGGCTCGACGCCGACCTTGATCGTCCGCACGACCTTCTTGCCGGTGATGCGCGAGACCGTGCCGTCGAGCGAGTTCGAGACCCAGGCCGAGCCGAAGCCCCACTCGATGTCGTAGGGCCCGTTGCCGACCCGCACCGAGGCCGTCACCTTGCCGGTGCGCGTGTCGATGCGGACGGCGGTGCCCGTCAGGTTCGCGAGCGCCCCACACCGCACCCGGGGCTGCGGCGAGATTGAAGACGCGCGGCCCGATCGAGATGCGGTCGAGCACCTTGCCGCTCGCGGGGTCGATGCGCAGCACGTCGCCGCTGCCGAGGCCGCCGGCCCACACGCTGCCGCCGCTCCAGGCGAGGCCGTAGGTCGCCTCGCCGGTGTCGACCTTGAGCGTCGGGCGCGGCGACGAAGAGCGTCGCGACGATGGCTGCGATGAGCCTCACGGAGCGAGTGTCGCTGCAGAACCTCCGGTCAGGGCCGACTGATCTGGATTTCCGATCGGCCGCGCCGGGGGACGCGAGTCGACCAGGACGGCCGCGACGAGCAGGACGGAGACGCCCACCAGGCTCTCGCCGACGAGGCTCCTGCCGATGCGCGAGAGGAAGCCGGTGTCGGCGCGGTCGAGCGCCGGCCGGACGACGAAGTGATGGAAGCCGCCCCAGGCGAGGGCGAAGCACACGAGCCCGATCTTCACGAGCAGCACCTGGCCGTAGCTCTCGGTCCAGAGATCGTGCAGGTGCGGCAGCCGGACGATGCTCAGGTAGGTCCCGGCAAGGAGGACGAGCCCGATCAGGACCGGTGCGAGCCGCGAGAAGCGGACGAAAGCCTGCACGGCGCAGCTGCGGCGCACCGAACCAGAGCAGGCCGCGCCATCGTCGCGAGCGCGCCGATCCAGAGCGACGCGGCCGAGATGTGCACCCAGTCCGCGATCTCCGTCCGCCACGACGAGCCGGGGTCGACGGCGTCGTGCCCCGAGAACGAGAGCCCGCCCGCGAAGAGCAGCGACAGCACGAAGGCGGGCACGAGGAACTCGACCCGGTCGAGCAGCCAGCCGAGGAAGACGAGCGCGAGCACCAGCGCGAACCCGAGCGTCATCGTGACGAACGCGGTCCCGAATCGCGTGGCCGTCATCGGCGAGAGGTCGCCGTAGAGGAACTTGGAGAACGGCAGCTGGAGGGCATCCTCGGCCCGCAGCGAGAACGCCGCGATCCCCGACTGGAGCGCGACGACCGCGCCGAGGCCGGCGGCGACCGCGATCTTGCGGTCGAGCTCGCGCGGGACGTCGAGTCCCGCGCAGGACGATCAGGCGCAGCCCGAGCGCTCCGATCGTGAGCGCGATCCCGAGGAACCAGAGCCAGCGCACGAGGTCCTCGGTGCGCGTCGGCCCGCCCGCGCCGTAGGCCTCGTTGACCGACGGCGCGGGCACGCGCAGGCCGAACGTCCACACACCGGAGACGACGTGCGAGTCGGCGGAGATCGCCTGCCAGCGAACCGTGTAGGCGCCGAGCCGCAACGGCCGCACGGAGGCGACGACGTCGGTGCCTTCGACGCGCGCCGGCCCGGCGAAGTCGCGGCCGACGCCGTTCAGCACCTTGACCGCGCCCGGCAGGATCTTCACCCGCTGGTCGAAGTGGAGGCGGATCAGCGCCGGCGTGCGCTGAACCTGCGTGCCGAACGCGCGGGGTCGTCGACTCGAGCGTCGCATGCGCCGAGGCCGACGACCGGAAACGCGAGCGCGACAAGCGCGACCAGCAGCGACCGTCTCATCGGTGCGGCGATCCTGCGAGGGGCGAGAGGTGGCCGAACACCGGCGCGACGTCGCGGTCTGAGAAGAGCATCACCGAGACCGTGACGATCGTCAGGGCGAAGCACGCCTGCAGCACCGGCGAGCGCGGGCGCCAGACGAGCAGCAGCGGGAAGAGCGCCGCGACGATGAACGTCCAGCCGAGCAGGTGGTGCAGGAACGCCGACCGGGCGAAGAACCAGGGGTTCTGCTCGTGGATGATGAACGCGGCGCCGGTGACGACGAACGCGAGCGGCCAGGTGAGGCGCCACAGCGGTGACTTGAGCCGGCCGTGCACGAGCCCGAGCTCGGCACCGCCGGCGAGCATCAGCACCTCCGCCCACGACCCGTGCGCATACATGTGGATCGACGAGTTGGTGAAGAACGCCATCACCGGCCACAGGAGCACGCCGAGCGCGAACGCGAGCCCGGGCCAGAGGTACTTGCGCCACGGGCGGCTCTGCCAGACCTCCTGGCCGACGACCGCCTCGCAGAGCAGGCAGAGGCCGACGAAGAGGATCCCGGCGGCGAACGCCCAGTGGACCATCTCAGCGTGCGGCAGCATCGCGCTCCTCGAGGTCGGCGATGAGCGGCCGCGCGACGAGCAGGGCGAAGGCGATCCCCACTGCCATGACGAGCAGCGGCGGCTCGATCAGGAGCCACCAGAGCCCCTGGCCGCGCGGGTGGAACAGCGTGACGCGGTAAGGCTGCAGGATCGCCCACACCACCCCGCCCGCCACGACGGTGGGGCCGATCGACGAGACGATTCGCATGCGTGCCGTACGGGCGATGGTCGCCGGCAGGCGAGAGACCAACGGTGTTTCCATGTCCTCCTCCGAGTGCTAAGGGACGGTCGCCCGCGGCGCTGGGAGCTTTGCCGCGGGTCAGGCCGGAAGCGGCGGAGGACGCGACTCGAAGGAGAGGCCGAAGCGGTGCCGCGGGGCGCCGTCGAGGATCGCCGGCGCGGACGCGCGGAGCCGGCAGGGCGGCGAAGGCGGCGGTGAGGATCCGGCGGGCGTGCGCGATCGTGCTCGCGGCGTAGTCCTCCACCTCGTAGAGCCAGCCGGCGACCCGCCACAGCGCGGCGACGGCGACTGCGAGCACCGCGAACGTCGGAAGCGCGTAGGTGTGGAGCCACGGTGCGAAGAGCGGCCAGCGGCCGGCCGCTGCTTCCTCGGCGTCCGAGTGGACGAGGTAGATCAGCGAGGTGGCGGCGAACGACGCCAGCCAGATCCGCGGGGAGAGGCCGGGACGGAAACGAGGCGCACGGCGCTTCGGCGAGTGACCCACTGCTGCGAGCAGCCGCTCGCCGGCGTCTGCGGCCGCGAAGGCTCGCGTCGCGCGGGCGAGCAGCGCAGCGCACGCGAGCGCAACCACGATCTTCAGGCCGGCGAGCAGGAACGGGTAGTAGCTCGCGTCGGTCGGAGCGAGCGGCCGCACGTGGAAGAGTCGATCGACGCGGGCCGTCAGGCTGCGTCCCGCAACCTCGGCGACGACGACGAGGAGCGCAAACGCTGCCATCCCGCGCCGGGGAAGGAGCCGCACGTACATCGTCGTCCGATCATACCCCCGGGGCGGGTCCCGGGAGGCGCGCGGCTCCTTGCGGCTCCGGCGCAAATGCTGCTTCAATCGGCTGGGATGGGGGACGATTCGGGCCTGCCGCTGCGCGTGCCGCCGGTCAGCGGCGTCGAGGCGCGCGGCGAAGCGGTCGTCGTCTTCCTCGCGGGCGAGCTCGACCTGTACAACGCCGAGGAGGTTCGCCTCGCCCTGGCCCAGGCGATCGCCGCCGCCCCGAGCCGGGTCGTCGTCGACCTCTCGGCGGTCGGGTTCCTCGACTCGACCGCCCTCGGCGTCCTGATCGAGGCGCGCGCGCAGCTCGGGGCCCGACGGGTTCCGCCTCGCGGCTCCGCAGCTCGACATCCGCCGAGTGCTGCAGGTGAGCGGCCTCGACCGGCGCCTGCCGGTGCACGACACGCTCGACGACGCCCTCACCGGCTAGGAGTGCCCGCGACCCTAGGGGACCGTGCCCCCGCTGACGCTCCACTCGGCGCCGGTGACGTACGACGCCGCGCTGGAGGCGAGGAACACGATCACGTTCGCGATCTCCTCGGGCGTTGCGAAGCGCCCCAGCGGCCTGGAGCTCGCGGCGGCTTCGAGGACCGTGTCGCGCTCGCCTTGCTGCTCGGCAAGCCCTCCGGGGCCGGCCCAGGCGGGAGTCAGGGTCGGGCCGGGGATGACGGCGTTGCAGCGGATGCCGTCACCGGCATACGTCTCGGCGACCTGACGCGAGTAGGCGAGAAGCGCCGCCTTGGCGACGGAGTAGTCGGGCATCTTCAGGCTGGGGCGGCGTCCCGCCGTCGAGGCGACGTTGACGATCGAGCCTTCCCCCCGTTCGCGCATGGCGGGGAGCGCTGCGCTCGTCGCCCGAATCGCGCTCAGCACGTTCACGCGGAACGCGAGATCCCAGTCTGCCTCGGTGACGTCCTCGAGCTTGCGGATGACGGCGAGCCCGACGTTGTTGACGAGCACGTCGATGCGTCCGAGCTGCGCCTCCGCCTCCCGCACGGCCCGCTGCGGCTCGCCTGCTTCGGCAAGATCCGCCGCCACGTGCAGCGACTCCCCCACCCCGGGCGCCTCGCCCCGGCTGACGGTGGCGACGACCGCCCGGGCGGCGACCAGCGCGCGCGCAGTCGCGAGGCCGATCCCGGCGCTGCCGCCGGTGATCAGCACGACCCGGCCGTCGAGCTCGAGCTCCATGAAGGCACCCTAACGGCGAGCCGCGCGCCGAGAATCCGGCGCCCTCGCGGCTACACTGAGCGCGCTCCACGGAGCATGCCGACGTAGCTCAGCTGGTAGAGCACTTCACTCGTAATGAAGGGGTCGGGAGTTCGAGTCTCCCCGTCGGCTCTAGCCTCGCAGCCGCCCGAGCAGCCAGGCGAACGCGTCGTCATAGGCCGTTTGCGTTGAGCGCATGGTCGGCCGGGTACCAGCGGACGAGCGTCCCCCGCGGTGCGGCGTGCACGACGTTGTCGAGCGCCGTGCGCGGGACGACCGCATCCCGCGTGCCGTCCTCCAGCAGGAGCGTGCCCGGGCGCGCCAGCGCGACATAGCGGAGCGGGTCGACGCTGCCGAGCGCGCGGCGGATGAGTGCTCGATCCGCCGCAGGGGCGGAAGCGACGTACGCCGAGACGGGATCGGCGCCCGCCGAGAGCAGGGCGAGCGCGCCGAAGCGCCGGTCGGTAGCGGCGACGAAGGTCCCGGTCTTCGCGCCCGCGCTCCAGCCGAGGTACCCGATGCGTTTCGCGGCGACCTCCGGGCGCGAGGCGAGAACGTCGGCCGCACGGCGGACGGCGAGCGACGTCCCGGCGAGTGGTCAGGGTCGCGTCGGCGAGGAGCTGCGCGAGCGTCGTCGGCCGCGGCAGCGGGTAGGCGGTCGACGGCGCAGTGATCGTGAGCGCGACCGCTCCGCGTTGCGCGAGCGCGATCGCATGGCCGAGGAGCTCGGCGCGGTCCCCGCCCGACCCGTGGACGAGGACGACGCCGGGCACGCGACCGCGGCCGGCCGGGCTCGACGAGGTAGCCCTGGATCGCGCTGCGTTCCGCTGCGGAACTCGACGTCGTGGACAGCGACCGTGCCCCGCTGCCGCACCACGCCGTGGTCGACGAAGCCGAGCGGTGCCGAGCGGTCGTAGCTGAACGCGAGCTGGGGCCCTTTCCCGGTCGCGCTGCCGGTCGTGGTGGTCGCCGCAGTCGTCGCCGCAGACGTGGTCGCCGGCGTGCTCGTCGCGGTGTGCCCGCAGCCTGCAAGCGCGAGCAGGGCGAGCGCACCCGAGCCGAACCGCAGCCGCGACCGGCCCCCCGGGGTGGCGTTCGCTCCCACCGCGCCAGCGTAGAGGCTTCGCGCGGTCGCGCTGTCGCGTTCACGCAGCGAGCTCGCGGGCGAGCTGCACGAACAGCGCCTCGAGCGCGAGCTGGGGCGCCAGGTTGAGCTCCTCGAGGCCCCGCCACGTCTCACGGACGGCTTCGGCGGCGCGCTCGGCGCCGAGCAGCCGCTCACGCGTCGCGTCCTCGCGCAGTGCGGGAAGCTTGTCGAGATGAATCGCCGCGCGGTCGGCGCCGACCGCGACGGCGACGAGGTCGCGGTACCAGGAGCCGAGCTCCTCGAGCTGCGCCAGCAGCTCCTCCCGCTCGGCTCCGCGCGCCGCCCGCTTCACGCGCTGCTCCGCGTCGCGCGCACTCAACTCCAGGTCGGCGATGCGCGCCTCCTCCGTCTCACGCGCCTCGGCGGCCCGCGCCTGTGCGTTCGCCAGCAGGACCGCGGCCGCGTCCTCGGCGGCGAACGACTCGGAGCGATAGACGGCGCGCGCCTGCTCGATCAGCGCATCGCGCCGCTCGGCCGAGGCCGGATCGAGCAGGCGCTCGAGCCGATCGAGCCGTCCCGCGGCGACGCGCGCCAGGGCGGCGCGCCCGGCTTCGTCCAGCTGCGGCGCCCGGGCGTCGACGAGCTCGCGGATCGCGCGCTCGGTGAGCCGGCGAAACGGGACGAGCTGGCAGCGCGAGAGAATCGTCGTCGGCAACGGCCCGAGATCGTCTGCGATCAGGACGATCACGGCGTACGGAGGCGGCTCCTCGAGGTCCTTGAGGAGCGCGTCGGCGGCGTCCTCGTTGAGCAGGTGCGCGCGATGAACGAGGTAGACCCGCCGGTCGGCCTCGAAGGGCCGCATGTGCAGATCGCGCCGCAGCTCGCGGATCGCGTCGATCCGGATCATCTCGCCGAGCGCGTCGAGCTCGTACAGGTCGGGATGAAACTCGCGCGTCGTCCCGAGGAGCTGCTGGCCGAACGCGCGGGCGACCTGGCGCTTCCCGACCCCCGGCGGCCCGTGGAAGAGGTACGCGTGCGCAGGCCCTTCCCGCAGCGCAGCCTCGAGCAGCCGGCCGGCCTCCGCGTGCTCAGAGTAGAACGCGGACATGCTCACGCACCTCCTCTGCGATCTCGTCGGGCGGCAGCGCGCCGTCGAGCGCCACGATCCGGTCCGGTGACGCCGGCCGCGAGCGACCGGTAGGCCGCGTCGACGCTGCGCATGAACGCGTCTCCCTCGCGCTCGATCCGGTCCGGGTCCGCGCCGGCGCGCCGCCTCGCCTCGGCGGGATCGAGCAGCACGAGGAACGTGCGGTCGGGCAGGAGGCCGCGCGTGACGGTGAGGTTCAGCTCGAGGACCGCTCGCTCGCCGAGGCCGCGCGCGACGCCCTGGTAGGTCACCGACGAGTCGATGTAGCGGTCGCAGACGACGTCCTCGCCCCGCTCGAGCGCAGGCCGGATGGCGTGCTCGACGTGGTCGGCGCGGGCGGCGGCGTAGAGCGCCGCCTCGGCCCACGGAGCCATGTCGTGGCCGTGCAAGACGACCTGGCGGAGCGCCTCGCCGACCGGCGTGCCGCCGGGCTCGCGCGTTGCCAGCACGGTCCGGCCCTGCTCGCGCAAGAAGGCGGCGAGCAGCTCCGCCTGGGTGCTCTTGCCGGACCAGTCGACACCTTCAAACGTGACAAACATCTCGCGCCTAATCTACGGCCTCCATGCGGGCGGTCGTGACAGGGGGCGCAGGCTTCATCGGGTCGAACCTCGTCGACGCCCTGCTCGCGCGCGGAGACTCGGTCACGGTCGTCGACAACTTCGCCTCCGGCAGGCGCGAGAACCTCGATCGGCGCCGCGACGCTGCTCGAGCACGACATCCGCGAGCCGTTCTCGGTCGAGGCCGACGTGATCTTCCACCTCGCCGCCCAGGCGGACGTCCAGACCTCGATGCAGCGGCCGGAGTACGACGCCGAGGTGAACGTCGTCGGCACCGTCAACGTGCTCGGCGCCGCGCCCGACCGCGCAGGTGATCTTCGCCTCCTCCGGGCGGCGCCGGGTACGGGGAGTGCCCCGAGCCCGCCACGGAGCAGACCCCGTTCCTGCCGCTCTCGCCGTACGGGATCGCCAAGAAGTGCGGCGAGGAGTACCTCGCGGGCTGGAACCGCATCCACGGCACCAGCCATGTCGCGCTGCGCTTCGGGAACGTCTACGGGCCGCGCCAGGATTCGGGGCTGGAGGGAGGCGTCGTCGCGATCTTCCTCGAGCGCCTCGCCCGCGGCGAGGAGACGGTGATCTTCGGCGACGGCACCCAGGCCCGCGACTTCGTCTACGTCGACGACATCGTCGGCTCGCTGCTCGCGGCCGTGGGACAGCGGCGGCGGGCCGTACAACGTCGGCACCGGCCTCGACACCACGGTCGCAGGGCTGCACGCTGCCTGCGTGCGCGCGTCGCGGGCGTCGAGCAGTCGCCCAGGCTCGAGCCGGCCCGGCTCGGCGACATCCAGCGGTCGGTGCTCGACGCGAGCCTGATCGAGCGCGAGCTGGGCTGGCGCCCCCTGGTGTCGCTGGAGGACGGCCTCGCCCGAACGTGGGCCTGGATGCAGGAGCAGGCGGCGGCGTAGCGAATCGAGCAGCGCGATGGATGCGCCGCTCACACCCGATGCACTGATCCGCCCCTGGCGGACCGCGACGCTCGTCGCGAGCCTCGTCGCCGCGCTCGAACTGGTCGTCCTGATCGCCCTGGCGATCCTGCTCCTGGCAAAGCCCCTCGCACACGCCATGCGCCAGCACGCCGACCGCCGCGGCGCTCGCACCCGCACCCAAGCACCAGGTGCGGGTGGTGCACGCGCGCAAGCACGTCGTCGCGAAGCCGAAGCTCAGCCGGGCGGCGACCGGGGTCCTCGTCCTGAACGGAAACGGGCGCGCCGGCGCCGCCTCTGCGGCGGCCGCGCGGCTCTCGGGGCTCGGCTACCGGATCCGCGGCAAGGGCAACGCCGCCCGCCAGGACTACGCGACGACGGTCGTCATGTACCGGCGCGGCTTCGAGGCCGAGGGCCTGCGGCTTGCCCGCGACCTGCACGTGCACGTGGTCGGCCCGCTGGACGGCCTGAAGCCGTCGGCGCTCCACGGCGGCAAGCTCGCCGTCGTCCTCGGCGCGGCGTAGCAACGCTCCTAGCACGTCGGCTTGCCGCTGTTGACGAGCGCGAGCGCGCGGCGGTAGGCGTTCGGCCCGTTCTCCGGGCGCTCCTTGGGGTCGAGCTCGGTGAACGGCTCGAGGTAGGCGTACGCGTGGCGCGGGCAGCCGTGGGCGAGCTCGAAGAGGCCCGCCTGCAGCAGGGTGTCCGGGTTCTTCGGCTGCGCGCGCACCGCCTGGGCGTAGTAGGCGCGGGCGACGAACGGCCGGTTCGCGAGGTCGGACGCGAACCCGAGGGTGAGCAGCGGCTCGACGAGCAGCGGGTCGACCGCGCGGGCCCGTTTGGCGAGCGTGATCGCGCGCTGCGGTGAGACCGGCTACGGCCGCCTGCCCCGACCAGCGCTCGCCGAGCCACGGCAGGAGCAGCACCCCGAAGAGGAGGAGCGCGGCGCCCGCTGCGGCGAGGAGCGGCGGCAGCGAGACCGGGCGGGCCGCGCCGCGCCCGACGAGCGCGCCGGCGACGAGGAACACGAGCGCCGAGACGGCGACGAAGTCCCAGTCGATGTCGACGAGCGAGTGCAGGAGGAACGCCGGGAGGACGAGGGCCAGCGCCAGCTCGTGCCCGCGCCGGCGCAGGCTGCCCCGCAGCAGCGCCGCCATGGCCAGCGAGAGCAGCACGAGGCCGACGACTCCGGTCTCGCTGAGGAACTGCAGCGGCAGGTTGTGGGGCTCGGTCGTGAAGTCGAGGTAGCTCTGGCGGAACCGCAGGTTGGCGAGATGAAACGTGCCGGCACCGGTGCCGGCGAGCTCGTGCCCGCGGAAGCCGTCCCAGGCCTGCTGCCACCAGACGAAGCGGAAGTTCGAGCTCGTCGAGCCGAGCCTGCCACCACCGTTCCCGACCGCGCCCGACCCGGCTCCTTTCAGCGCGACGAACAGCACCGCGCCGCCGGCGAGAAGCGGCGGCGGCGAGCAGGAGCCGCGCGGCGACGCGCCGGCGTCAGGCGAGGCCGCGGCAGCCGTTCGAGCGCGATCGCCGCGGCCGCGCCGCCGAGCAGGAGGACGCCGAAGACGAGCCCGTCCCTGCAAGCGCACGTGCGCGGACTGGCCGTCGCTCGTCACGCCCGGCAGCGCGAACGCGATTGCACCGACGACACCGGCGGGGATCGCCGCCGCGATGATCGTCGCCGCGCTCTCGCCGCGCTCGTCGGTGAGCGCGAACCACGCCCCGGCGACGACGACCGCCGTCAGGATCCCGCCGCGCGAGTACGTCAGCAGCAACGCGACGATCCAGCCGTACGCGAGCAGAGTCCCCTGGAGCCCTCTGCGCCAGAGCGCGAGCGGCAGCGCGAAGGCTCCGAGGACGGCGAGCTGGTTCCACAGCCCGACCGGGGCGCTCAACCGCGTCAGTCCCGGTGGCCCGTAGTCGTGCACGAACGGCAGGACCTTCCCGAGCAGCGACCAGACGACGAGGGCGCCGAGCAGCAACGCGAGCCCGTTCGCGAGGAGCCGCGTGCGCGGGGCGAGCCAGAGCCCGAGCGCCGCGAACAGGAGGTAGACGAGCCCGCGGTCCGCGTAGTCCCACGACCGGTCCGGCAGCGTCGACCACGCGATCGAGAGGGCGAGCCAGAGGACGAGGCCCGCGAGCGGCAGCAGAGCAAGCCCGCCGCGGGGCGCACCGGCAGTCGCGAGCAGCACGATCCCGACGAGCAGCGCGCCGCCGCCGAGCCACATGAGCGAGCTTTCTGCCGGCCCGCCCCCGAAGAAGACCGCCAGGGCGGCCAGGGCGAGCGGGGCGGCGAGGGGCAGTTCCCGGATCGCCCGCATCTCGCGCGAAGCTACCATCCCCCGGCGACGTGGCCGGTTCGCTCACAAAAGCATTACAGCGCCGTCGTACCCTCGGATTCCTCGTGCCGCCTCTGAAGCTGCTCGTGCGGGTGACGATCGTCGCCGCCGCCCTCGTCGCCGCCGTCGCGCACGCGTCGCCGGCGAGTGCCGCCACCCCCTGCTGGAAGGCGCTCCTGAACGACTGGTACGACGGCAGGATCGACCACACCTACGCGGTGCACTGCTATCAGGACGCGCTGCACCATCTGCCGGCCGACGTGCAGACCTACTCGAGCGCGCACGACGACATCCTGCGCGCGCTGCAGAGCGCCGTCGCACGCGAGAAGAAGGCGGGCAAGAAGGTCGAGCGCGAACAGCCTCGTGCCGCCGTCGACGACGAAGCCGCGGCACGGGCAAGACGGTCACGGAAGACGGGACGACGGGCGCGACCACGACCGGCTCGACCACGACGACCGCGACGGCGCCCGGCCGCAAGCCGGACAAGGGGCTCGGCGGGGTCGCCGAGCAGCTCAATCCCTCCAGCGCGTCGTCGCTCCCGCTGCCGCTCCTCGTGCTCGGGGGCCTCGCGATCCTGCTCGTCGCAGCGGGCGGCGCCGGCCTGCTCGCGAAGCGTATGCAGGCCCGCAAACAGGCTCCGTAGCGCCCTGCTTCAGCCCCCTGGGCGGCGGTACCATGTGCTGTCCGAGGACCGCTCTACGCTCCGTCTCCCTTTCGGATCACCGAACTATCGAGGTTCGCACGCGGAGACCGTGCGTATAGGAGGAGACACAGATGGCGTCCGTAGAGCACGAAACGACCGTCCAGATCCAGCCCGACGAGCTCGTCAACCACGTTGTCGACGAGGACGCCACCCTGGCCGTGAAGCGTCTGTTCACGATCGCGGGCCGCGACCCGTACGACGAGGTCGAGTGGGAGATCCGCGACGCCCACATCCCCGGCAAGAACGGGCCCGCGTTCGAGCAGAAGGACGTCGAGTTCCCGAAGTTCTGGTCGCAGACCGCGACCAACATCGTCGCCCAGAAGTACTTCCGCGGCCGCATGTCGAGCCCCGAGCGCGAGCGGTCGGTCAAGCAGATGATCGACCGCATCGTCACCACGGTCGGCACGTGGGGCCGCGCCGACGGGTACTTCGCGAGCGAGGACGAGGCATCGACGTTCGAGGACGAGCTGAAGGCGATCCTCGTCAACCAGCTCGCGGCGTTCAACTCGCCGGTCTGGTTCAACGTCGGGTTCGAGGAGAAGCCGCAGTGCTCGGCCTGCTTCATCCTGTCGATCGACGACTCGATGGACGCGATCCTCGACTGGATTCGCCGCGAAGGCGTCATCTTCCGCGGCGGCTCGGGCTCGGGCGTCAACCTCTCGCGGCTCCGCTCGTCGAAGGAGCAGCTGTCGAAGGGCGGCTACGCCTCCGGCCCGGTCTCGTTCATGCGCGGCGCCGACGCATCTGCCGGGACGATCAAGTCGGGCGGCAAGACTCGCCGCGCCGCGAAGATGGTCGTGCTCGACGTCGACCACCCGGACATCATCGAGTTCATCTGGTGCAAGGCGCACGAGGAGGAGAAGGCACGCGTCCTCGAGGCGGCCGGCTACGACATGTCGCTCGACTCGCCCGACTGGGCGTCGATCCAGTACCAGAACGCCAACAACTCGGTGCGCGTCTCCGACGCATTCATGGAGGCGGCCGCGAACGACGACGACTGGAACCTGACCGCCCGCACCGACGGCACCGTCGTCGAGACGATGAAGGCGCGGAAGCTGCTGCACGACATCGCCGAGGCGGCGTGGCGCTGCGCCGACCCGGGCGTGCAGTTCGACACGACGATCAACTCGTGGCACACGCTGCCGAACACGGGGCGCATCAACGCGTCCAACCCGTGCTCGGAGTACATGTCGATCGACGACTCCGCCTGCAACCTCGCGTCGCTGAACCTGATGAAGTTCCGCCGCGAGGACGGCGAGCTCGACGTCGAGGCGTTCGAGCACGCCTGCGACGTCATGTTCCTGGCGCAGGAGATCCTCGTCGGCAACTCGTCGTACCCGACGCCGGAGATCGAGCGCAACGCCAAGGCCTACCGCCAGCTCGGGCTCGGCTACGCCAACCTGGGCGCGCTGCTGATGGCGCGCGGGCTCGCCTACGACTCCGACGAGGGCCGCGCGTACGCGGCGGCGATCACCGCGCTGATGACGGGCCGCGCCTACCGCAAGTCGGCGGAGATCGCGGGTCGGATGGGCTCGTTCGCGGGCTACCGGCCGAACGCGGCGGCGATGCTCGGCGTGATCGCCAAGCATCGTGCTGCCGTCGGCAACATCGCGAACGCCGAGACGGTGCCGGCCGACCTGCTCGGCGCGGCCCGCCGGTCGTGGGACGACGCGCTCGACCTCGGCGAGGTGAACGGCTACCGCAACGCACAGGCGACGGTGCTCGCACCGACCGGCACGATCAGCTTCATGATGGACTGCGACACGACCGGCGTCGAGCCCGACTTCTCGCTCGTCAAGTCGAAGAAGCTGGTCGGCGGCGGCGAGATCACGATCGTCAACAAGACCGTCGCGGGCGGCCTCGAGAAGCTCGGCTACGCGCCCAACGAGGTCGACGAGGTGATCGCGTTCGTCGACGAGCGCAACACCGTCGTCGGCGCGCCGTACGTCAAGAGCGAGCACTACCCCGTGTTCGACTGCGCGGTCGGCGATCGCGCGATCCACTACCGCGGCCACGTGAGGATGATGGGCGCGATCCAGCCGTTCATCTCCGGCGCGATCTCGAAGACGGTCAACCTGCCCGAGACCGCGACGATCGACGACGTCGCCCAGCTGTACCTCGAGTCGTGGAAGCTCGGCGTCAAGGCGGTTGCGATCTACCGCGACAACTGCAAGGTCGCCCAGCCGCTGTCGGGGAAGGGCGAGAAGGGCGCTCAGACCACGCTCACCCATGCGGGCGGTGCGATGGCGGCACCGAAGCGGCGGCGGCTGCCGGACGACCGCAACGAGATCGGGCGCAAGTTCCGCGTCGGCGAGTACGAGGGCTACATCCACGTCGGCGTGTTCGACGACGGCTCGCCCGGCGACATCTTCGTCGACATCGCCAAGGACGGGACGACGCTGCAGGGCTTGATGAACTCGCTGATGATCGCGGTCTCGATGGGCCTGCAGTACGGCGTGCCTCCCGAGGTGTATGTCTCGAAGCTCTCGCATCTGCGCTTCGAGCCGTCGGGCCTGACGAACGACGCGGACATCCGCGCCGCGAAGTCGATCCCCGACTACATCTTCCGCTGGTTCGGCAAGAAGTTCCTGTCGGTCGACCAGCAGGAGGAGGCGGGCATCCTCTCGATGGAGGTGCGCGCGCAGATGGCCGAGCGGGTCGCAAACGGCGAGCCGCTCCACGCCGAGACGCCCGCTCCCGGCCAGACGGCGCTCTTCAACCCGCACGAGGACGCGATCGAGTGCAACCGCTGCGGCGGCCGCATGGTGCGCGCCGGCACGTGCTACACGTGCCGCGACTGCGGCACGTCGACCGGCTGCGGCTGAGCCCGCCCGCACCGAGCCGAAGGAACGAGACGACTGAGGCGCCGAAAGGCGCCTCAGTCGTTCGCGGACAGAGCCGGCCGGTCGGCCGCAGCCTCAGACTGCGATCTTGTCGAGCAGCGCGTCGACCCGGGCGAAGCCGCTCTTCGCGCCCTCCTCGACGCCGTACTGCATCGTCGTGTCGCGCTCCTCGGTCGTCGCGAAGCGCATCGTCTGGGTGAGCTTCGTCTGCTCGCCGAGATCCTCGAACTCGAGCGTCTGCAGATGGTTCTGGAAGGTCTGGACGAGGCGCTCCGGCGGCTCGACCTCGCGGAACTCCCCCTCGACGACGCCGAAGGCGGTCTTGAAGCGGTAGGTGCCGCCGGGGCGGACGTCCATCTCCTCGACGACGGTGCCGTCGCCCCACCATTCGGGGATCAGCTGGGGGTCGGTCCACACCGAGTAGACGTGCCTGCGTGGTGCGTCGAAGACCCGCTCGACGCGGATCTCGAGCTCGTTCGGGGTGGTGACGGTGGTGGTGTTCATCTCTCTCCTTTCGTGCGTTCGACGACCTGCGCGAAGCGGTCGAGCCGCTGCAGCCACGTGCTGATGCCCTCGAAGGCGTAGGGCACGAGCACGCATCTCCGGGCCCGGCCGACCTTCTCGGTGGCGACGAGGTTCGCCTCCTCGAGCAGCCGGACGTGCTTGCGCATCCCGGTCAGCGACATGCCGAAGGGCTCGGCGAGCTCGCTGATCGTCGCGCTGCCGGCGCCGAGCCGCTCGAGGACCGAGCGGCGGGTCGGGTCGGCGAGGGCCGCGAACGCGAGGTCGACGGTCGATTGATACTGAACCATTGAGTTCAGTATTGCGGAACGCGAGGCAAAGCGCAAGCCCGGGGCCGTCAAGGGCCGGCCGTCTAGTAGAGGCCCTCGCCGCGCGCGTAGCGGCCGGCACGCTCGCGGTCGTACTCGCCGGCGTCGAGCTGCGGGTCGCTGACTGCCCGGAGGATCTCGCCGCCGCTCGGCAGCTCGTCCCGGTCGACGTGCTTGGCGGGGTTCCAGAGATCGGAGCGGATGAGCGCCTTCGAGCACTGCGTGTAGGCCTCCTCGATCGTGACGAGGACACCGAGCCGGGGCGCCTGGCCGTCGACGGCGCTCGCCCGGAGCAGCTCGGCATCGTCGGTCACGACCGCGCGGCCGTTGACCCGGAACGAGTCGCCCACGCCCGGGATCAGGAAGAGGAGGGCGATCCGGTCGTCGGCGAGCAGGTTGGTCAGTGTGTCGGCGAGCTTGTTGCCGGGCCGCTCGGGCAGGAGCAGCGTGCGCTCGTCGAGGATGCGGGCGAACCCGGCCGGGTCGCCGCGCGGCGAGACGTCGAGGCCGCCGTCCGGCCGGGCCGTCGCGACGCACAGGAACGGCGAGCGCTCGATGAACTGGCGGGTCAGGTCGTTCAGCCGGTCGGCGACCTTGCCTGCCACGAGCTCCGACGGCGCGCCGAGAATCTCCCGCAGCTCGTGCTCGTCGCGGATCACACGCCCGGTCGCAGCCATCCCGCCGAGCATAGCCGCCGACCGACGCAGAGTCGGGCGTGGCCGGTACGGTTTCAGGAGTCAAACGGGGTTTTGAATCAAACAGGGGGTCTGTTCGATGTCTCTGCGTCTCGCACTCGGCGCGCTCGTCGCCGCGTTCGTCCTGACCGCGTCCGCCGGGGCGTCGGCACCGCCCGTCGGCCCGCTTCCTTCCGGGCCGACCCAGCACATCACGACGACGCGCGGGCAGCTCGTCGCGGTCGCACTACCGCACTCGAGCAAGGGACGGGTCTGGCGCCTGGCGCGACCCGTCGACCCGAAGGTGCTCCGCCAGGTCTCGGAGGCGGACGTCGGCTCGAGCGTCGTCGTCGTGTACAGGGCCGATCGGCCGCGGCAGGGTGACGGTGGTGCACGCCCTGACGCGTGGAGAGTCCGCCCACGCCTACGCCGCCCGCCGGTACATCGTCTCGGTGCGGTAACCGAGCTTCTTAGCGCGCTCTTCGGGACGCCGCATACAGTTCCCGGCGTGCGGAAACGAGCGGTCGCAGTCGCCGGTGCACTTGCCTTCTTCGCGTTCTCCGGGAGCCGCGCTTGCGGCGGCCCCGGAGATCAGCTCGAACTGGTCCGGATACGTCGCCGTCGCGCCGGCGGGCGCAACGGCGAGCTTCAGCGACGTCACCGCGACCTGGATTCAGCCGAAGGCGACCTGCACGGCCGGCCGCCGGGACTCGGCCGCCTTCTGGGTCGGTCTCGGCGGCAACGAGGCGGCATCCCCGGCGCTCGAGCAGCTCGGCACGAGCCTCGACTGCAACGGCACGAGCACGACGCCGACGTCGAGCGCCTGGTGGGAGATCGTGCCCGCGGCCGCCGTGCCGATCAAGCTCACGGTGCGGCCCGGGCGACCGGGTGAACGCAGCGGTACTCGTCAACGGCCAGACGGTGACCATGAGCCTGAAGAACCTCACCCGCCACACGCGCTTCTCGAGGATCCTGACACTGACACAGCCGCTCGACGTGTCGTCGGCGGAGTGGATCGCCGAGGCTCCCTCGGCGTGCCTGGCAAGCGGCCGCTGCACGCCGGTGCCGTTGACCCGGTTCGGCCAGATCACCTTCAGCAACGCCGCCGCGATCGGCAACACCCATCCCGGGACGATCTCCGATCCCGTCTCGAGCGCAAATCCGGTCTGGCTCCCGACCGCGATCGAGCTGATCAGCGACGGCTCGACGAGCCGGTTCCTGGGCATCGCCGATCCGCTCGGGCCCGGCGTCGGCGCGGTGCCGACCGACCTCTCGGCCGACGGACGCTCGTTCAGCGTCTCGTGGCAGTCGAGCCTGAGCCCCTAGACGGGAGCCCCGCAGAGTCGCCGCGACCGGCGGAAACCTGGAAAGCTGACCGGCATGCCGAGACTGCTGCAGCTGCCCGACGGCCGCGCCCTCGAGGTGCACGAGGCGGGCGACCCGGGCGGCCTGCCCGTGATCATTCACCACGGAACGCCGGGCTCGGGCCTCCTCTACGACCGCTGGGCCACGCCCGGCATCCGGCTGATCGCCTACGACCGGGCCGGCTACGGCGGCTCGACCCGTAGCCCCGGCAGGCAGATCGCCTCCGTCGTCCCCGACATCGAGACGATCGCCGACGCGCTCGGGCTCGACCGGTTCGCCACCTGGGGCATCTCGGGGGGTGGCCCGCACGCGCTCGCGTGCGCCGCGCTCTGCGGCGACCGGCTGATCGCCGCAGCCTCCCTCGCAGGAGTGGCGCCGTGGGGCGCCGAGGGCCTCGACTGGCATGCGGGCATGGGTGAGGACAACATCAAGGAGTTCGACCTCGTCCTCGCCGGCGAGGAGGCCCTGCGGCCGGCGATGGAGCGTGACCGGGGCGAATTGCTCGCGCTGAGCGCCGAGGAGGTCGGCGCGAGCTTCGACACATTGCTCGGGCCCGCCGACCGGGCAGCGCTGACCGGTGAGCTCGCCGCGTGGCTTCACGCCGACATGACCCACGGGCTCGAGCAGAGCGCCGACGGCTGGATCGACGACGACCTCGCCTTCGTCGAGGCCTGGGGGTTCGACTTCGGCGAGATCGCACGACCGGTGCTGCTCGTGCACGGCGGTGACGACCGCTTCGTCCCGGTGTCGCACGGCCGGTGGCTCGCCGCGCGCCTGCCGAGCGCCGACGTGTGGATCGACGACGGCAACGGGCACCTCACACTGCTCGAGAATCGTGTTCGCGAAGTGCACGAATGGCTGCTCAGCCACAGTTGAGCGCCGCTGTCAACGCGGGGCTCCGCAAGGCGATCCTCGCCGCAGCCGACAGCCGGCGCGTGCAGCGGCTCGTCCGCCGGCACGGCATGCGTCTCGGGGCTTCGCGCTTCGTGGCCGGCGAGACGCTCGACGAGTGCATCGCCGTGCTGCGGAGACTGAACGAGCAGGGGCTCGCTGCGAACACGACGCTCCTCGGCGAAGGCGTGCTCGAGCCGGCGCAGACCGGTCCCGTCGTTGCCGCCTACCGCGAGGTGATCGATCGCATCGCAAGCGAGGGGCTCAACGCGAACGTCGCCCTCAAGCTGACGCATCTGGGGCTCGAGATCGACGAGAGCCTCGCCCTCGAGAACCTCCGTCTCCTCCTGGAACAGGGATCGTTCATCCGCATCGACATGGAGCAGTCGCAGTTCGTCGAGCCGACTCTGCGCATCTATCGCCGGCTGCGGGAAGCCGGCTACGACAACGTCGGCACCGTGCTCCAGGCCTACCTCTATCGAACGCCTGCCGACCTGGAATCGCTGCTCGACCTGGCGCCGAATCTGCGGCTCGTCAAAGGGGCGTATCTCGAGCCGAAGTCGGTTGCGCATCCGCGCAAGGAGGACGTCGATCTCGAGTACGCCCGACTGCTCGAGCGGATGCTGGCTGCGGCCGGGCACACCGCAATCGCGACGCACGACGAATCGCTGGTCGAGCACGCGATCCGGTACGCGGAGGAGCATGGGATCGACCGCGGCCGCTTCGAGTTCCAGATGCTCTACGGCGTGCGACCGCACCTCCAGCTCGACCTGGCGCGGCGGGGATACAAGGTGCTCGTCGCAACGCCGTATGGGCCCGAGTGGTACCCGTACCTGATGCGTCGCCTCGGCGAGCGTCCAGCGAACCTCGTGTTCTTCGTCAGACACGCCTTCCGCGGCTAGCGCGGGTCGATGATCAGCAGGGTCACCATCCAGGGATACCGTGGTGCGCGCGACGTGGTGCTGGAGCCGGGCGGGACATGCGTGCTCGTGGGCGAGTCGTCGTCGGGCAAGTCGACCGTCCTGTCGGCGATCTGGACGCTGCTCGAGGCAGCCGCCCCCATGCCGCTCGGCGACGATGTCTCGCGGGGCAGCGCGCGCGTCCACGTCGAGGCGGTGGTCGGCGACCGGACACTGTTCCTCGATGCGCGGCCGCCCGCGACGCTCAACGTGAACCGCGACGGCGCACCGCACACGCTGTTCTTCCCCGCCCAGCTTCGCCCGTCGACGCTCCTCGCCCCCACCGACACGCCGGCCAAACGAGCGATCGGCGTCGTCCGCGACCGCGCGACGACCGACGGCGGGCTCTCGCTGATCCGCTCGGTTGCAGGGCTGATCGACGCACGGGCGCGCGGCCTCGTCGTGCTGATCGAGGAGCCCGAGCTCTACCTGGCACCGCCCGCGCAGCGTCACCTGCACCGGCTCCTCAGGCAGCTCGCCGCCCGCGGCCGCAACCAGGTGATGTACTCGACGCACGCACCCGTGTTTCTCGGCGTCGACCGGCTCGAGGAGCTCGTGCTCGTCCGCCACGACGAGCGAACGGGCACGACGCTGCTCCAGCCGAAGGCGCTCTCGGAGCGGCGGACGTTCCGCCTCGTCAGCGAGCTCGACGCCGAGCGAGCGGAGATCTTCCTGTCGCGTGCCGTTCTGCTCGTCGAGGGCCGGACCGAGAAGCTCGCGTTCCCGTTCGTGTTCCGGGCGCTCGGGCTCGACGCCGACCAGGAGGCGATCGCCGTGATCGACTGCGCCGGCAAGGGCAACATCCCGCTGTTCGTCGAGATCTGCAACGCCTGCAAGATCCCGTACGTCGTGGTGCACGACCGCGATGCCCCACGCGGCGTCACGCCGCCCGACGCCGAGCGGAATGCCAACGAAGCGATTCTCCGCGCCGCCGGGAAGCGGCGCACCGTGACGCTGACGCCCGACTTCGAGGGAGTGATGGGGTTGACGCGCACGGCGGAGCAAGCCGGCCGCCGCCTGGCGCCGCTTGCAGCCGGGCAACGGGGAGGTTCCCGCTCCGCTCACGCAGGCCGTCGAGCGGGTCGTCGCGGCCGCGCGCCGCGCGCCGCGGACGACGCGGGGCGCTTGACTACCATGCCCGGATGCCGGGCCTGCGGAGGCTACTCGACTGGGGGCTGACGATCTGCGTCGCGCTCGCCTTCGTCCTCGTCTTCGAGGCGGAGGTCGCCAAGCCGTACCGCATCCCGTCGTCCTCGATGGAGCCGACGCTGCACTGCGCGAAGCCCGGGGCCTGGTGCGAGGGCCGCTTCAACGACCGGGTGATCGCCAACCGGCTCGTCTACCGGTTCGAGAGCCCGAAACGAGGTCAGATCGTCGTCTTCCAGGCCCCGAAGGACGCCTGCGGGATCGGCGGCACGTTCGTGAAGCGGCTGATCGGACTGCCGGGCGACACGGTGAGCGAGCGGGACGGCTACGTCTCGATCAACGGCGTGCCGCTGCGCGAGCCGTACGTCGATCGCGAAGCTGCGCGACACCGAGACCAACAGCTGGCACGTCGGCCCCGGCCGGTACTTCTTCATGGGCGACGACCGCGTGCACTCGTGCGACTCGCGGGTGTGGGGAACCGTGCCGCGCTCGAGCCTCGTCGGGCCGGTTCTGTTCACGTACTGGCCGCCGACCAGCTGGTTCTAGGTCGTTAGGCTCACCGCCATCGCGACCTACGACAGCGTCCGCAGCCTGCCGCTCCACATCGACGGCTACTACCTCGAGCCGCTCGAGCGTGAGGTCGCACGCGGGTTCACGCTGCGGCGCACGATGATCGTGCTGCACGGGCGGGGCGAGGAGGGACGCGGCGAGGAGGTCGACTACGACCCGGCTGCACAGTCTCGGTTCCAGGAGCACGGCGGCGAGCTGCCGCTTGCCGGCGAGCACACACTCGAGTCGTTCTCACTGCTCCAGTCGGGCCAGGGCTCCTACCGCCGCTGGGGGCTCGAGTCTGCAGCGCTCGACCTGGCGCTACGGCAGGCCGGGCTCTCGCTCGGCGAGGCGACCGGACGAACGGCGCAGCCCCTTCGCTTCGTCGTCTCGACCCGGGTCGCGAACGTGCTCCGCTGGCTCGAGCTCTATCCCGACCTGCGCTTCAAGCTCGACCCCGGCACCGACTGGAACGGACGAGATCATCGCCTCGCTGGCGGCAACCGGCCACGTCGAGACCGTCGACTTCAAGGGCATCTACCGGGGCGAGTTCGGCGCGCCGCCCGACGCGTCCCTCTACCGGCGGATCATCGCCGCGTTCCCGAGCGCGTGGATCGAGGACCCCGCGCTCACGCCCGAGACCTCCGCGCTCTTGGCCGACGAGCGCGAACGCATCACCTGGGATGCCGGGATCCACGAGTGGGCCGACGTCGAGGCGCTTCCGTTCCCCCCGCTCGCCCTGAACTGCAAGCCGTCGCGCTTCGGATCGGTGAAGCGGCTGTTCGACTTCTACGACGCCTGCGCGGAGCGCGGGATCAAGCTCTACGGCGGCGGCCAGTTCGAGCTCGGGCCCGGCCGCGCGCAGATCCAGCTCCTCGCCGCGCTCTTCCATCCGGATGCGCCGAACGACGTGGCGCCGGACGGATTCAACGTCAGCCGGCCCGTCCCAGGGCTTCCGGTGTCGCCGCTTCGCCTGACGCCCGAGCCGGGCTTTCGGATCGCCTCCTAGCTCGGAGCCGCCTAGAGCGAGCGGCCTAGAGCGTGGGCAGTGCGAGGACCTTCGCCGCCAAACGGGCCACCGAACCGTCGCCGGACTGCTCCCAACTCGTGCCACGCCGCCCCGTCGCACGGCTCGCCGCGGCCGACGAGGAGGTACCGGACGTCGAGGTGGAAAGTGCGCCGGCTCGCCGGGGCGCTCCGGGATTCGGTGGATGTCGAGGTCGAACGGCCGGGCCGCCGTCGGGTGCAGCTCGAGCACGAGGGCTGTTTCCTCATGCGCCTCGCGCAGCGCCGCAGCCTCCAGCGAGAGGTCGGTCGCCTCGACGTGGCCGCCGGGCTGCAGCAGGCGCCCGAGCTTCACATGCTCGACGAGGCACGTCCTCGAGAGCGCTCTCGTCGATCACGAACGCGGAAGCCGTGAAATGAGCAGACGGCTCGTCGCGCGAGAGCGGCGCCGCGAGCTCCTGAGCAAGGCGCAGCATCGCGCAGCGGTCGGCTTCCTCGCGCGCGTCCGCTGCGACATGCCCCCGCAACAGCTGGACGAGCGCGGCCCGCTCGGTCATTCGTACTGCAGCGCCTGCAGCACGTTCAGTCGCGCCGCCCGCCTGGCCGGGAAGATCGCAGCCAGGATCCCGACCACGATCGCCATCACTCCGAAGACGATCAGCGAGAACACCGGCAGCGAGAACACGATGAAGTCGACGCGGTAGACCAGCAGGCCGCCCAGCACGATCCCCAGCAGGATGCCGAGCACACCGCCGATCATCGCGGTGATGACGCTTTCGTGCCTGATCATCCGCCGCACCTGGCGCCGGGTCATGCCGATCGCCCGCAGCATCCCGATCTCGCGCGTTCGCTCGAAGACCGTCAGGACCAGCGTGTTCACGATCCCGAACAGGCTGACGATCACGGACAGCGCCAGCAGGACGTAGAGGATGTTGAGGATCGAGTTGAGCCCGCTGATCTGGTTGTCGATGAACTTCTCCCGGGTCTGGGCCTTCGCATTCGGGTAGTCCGCGAGGCGCTTGGTGAGCGCGGCGAGGTTCGCAGCGGACTGGCCGCCCTGCATGCGGACGAACGAGTAGATGTTCTGCGGGTTGGCGTTGTAGCGATCCCACGTCTTCTGCGAGATCGTCACGCTGCCGAACGGGGAGCCGCCCGGCGGCGGGTCGAAGATGCCGCGAAGGGTGAAGACCTTGCTCGCGCCACTCGAGAACGTCAGGCGGAACGTCGAGCCGGCCTGGAGGTGGTGCTTCTTCGCGTAGCCCTTGTCGACGAACGCGCCGTCGTCGCCGAGCGTCGCGATCGTCTGCGTCGAGCCCGCCTTCCAGTCGAGCTTGAACATGGTCGCGCCGGGAGGGTTGACGGCTGTTGCGAAAAAGCTCTTGCCGAAAGCCTTCGCGTCGCCTGTGCGAACGTTGCTGACCGCCTCGACGGAGGGCAGCTTGGCGACGGCATCGGCTGCAGCGATCGGAATCGGCGAGAAGTTGTTCTGTGCGGTGATCGCATAGCCGGCATTCGTCCAGAGCTTGTTCACCGCGCCGCGGAACGAGGATGTGATGCCGGCCGCCAGCACCGCCACGAGCGTCACGAGTGCCAGGCCGATCATCAGCGCGGCCGCGGTCGACGCGGTGCGCTGAGGATTGCGCCGCGCGTTGTCGCGTGCGAGCGCGCCCGCTGCGCCGCCCATGCGCGTCGCGGGCCAGCCGAGCGCGGCAGCGAGCGGCCTGATCACCCGTACCGACAGCATCGCGACACCGACGAAGATGAGGAGCGCCCCGAGCCCCATCCAGAGCAGGACACCGGTGGTGCCGAGCCCCTTCCCGAACAGCCCGTAGAGCATCGCCGCAAACCCGAGGGCCGTGACGGTTGCGGAGCCGAGCGTGCGGAACCTGGCGAAGCGTGTCTCGGGCAGGGTCGCCCCCTCGCGCACCGCCGCGATCGGCGGCACGCGCGTCGCGCGGATCGCCGGGCGCATGCTCGCAACCAGCGTGACGACGATCCCGACGACGAGCGAGACGATCACGGTGCGCGCGGCGAAGATCAGGCCGCTGTTCGGCAGCGTGAAGCCGACGGCGTCGAAGAGCCTGAAGAGCCCCTTCGCGAGGCCGAGACCGATGAAGAGCCCGGTCAGCGAGGCGAGCACGCCCACCACGAGCGACTCGAGGAAGATCGACGTCAGCACCTGGCGGCGGCTCGCGCCGAGCGTTCTCAGCGTCGCGAACTCGCGCGTTCGCTGCGCGATCGTGATCGAGAGCGAGTTCGCGATCACGAAGCTGCCGACGAACAGTGCGATACCGCCGAACGCGAGCAGGAAGCCCCGCAGGAACAGATGAAGCTGTTCGTGTCCTTCGCATCCTTCTGCGCCTGCTGCTCGCCGGTGCGCGCCTGGGCGTTCGCGGGGAGGATCGAGCGAAGATCGCGCAGGACCGTGGGCTTGGACGCCGTGCTGTCGCGGCGACCGCGATCTCGTCGAAGCGCCCGGTCTTGTCGAAGATCCGCTGGGCGGTCGGCAGGTCGAACCCGGCGAGCGTCGCGCCGCCCAGCGGTCGCCACCGTCCCGAACTTGACGAGGCCCGGAGATGCGCAGGCGCTGAATCGGCCCCTCTGCCTGCACCCCGATCGTCTGCCCGACCTGCGAGGTGCTTCTTCTTCGCCGTCGCGCGGTCGATCACGACCTCGTCGCCGTGCGGCCACGACCCGTCGACCAGCGTCAGCGCACTGAAGCGCGAGTCGCCGGGCGAGACGCTGAAGCCGAGGTTGGGAGCGCCTCCGAAGACGATCGCCTTGCCGTTCGACCCGATCAGCTGCGCCTGCCCGCTGACCGTGCCCTCCGCCGCCGCGACGCCCGGCACCGCCTTGACCTTGTCGAGCAGCGCTGCGTCGAGCGTCGGCGCGAACGAGCCGCTGTTCGTGCTCGTCGCCGCTTTGCCGCTGATCACGAAGTCCGATCCCTGGCGCACCTCGGTGAAGATCGAGTTGAACGCCTGGTCGATCGAATCGGTGAGCACGAACGTCCCGCTGACCATCGCGACGCCGAGCACAATGGCGACCGCCGTCAGAACAGTGCGCAGCTTCCGGCCGAGCAGGCCGGCCAGGGCGACGCGAATCATGTCCCGGCGCGCCCCATCGCCGCGAGGATCTCGGGCGCGGCACTCCGCGGCAGCTCTTCGACGATGCGGCCGTCGGCGAGGAAGAGGATGCGGTCGGCGATCTCGGCCGCGTGCGCATCGTGCGTGACCATGACCATCGTCTGGCCGAGCTCCTCGGCCGACGAGCGGAGCAGCTCGAGGATCCCGGCACCGGTCTTGGAGTCGAGGTTGCCCGTCGGCTCGTCGGCGAAGACGACCGTCGGCTTGGAGACGAGCGCCCGGGCGATCGCCACCCGCTGCTGCTGGCCGCCCGAGAGCTCGGACGGGCGGTGGCGGCGCCGTTCTTTGAGCCCTACGCGCTCGATGAGGTTCTCGAAGAACACCGGCTCGGGCTTCTCGCCGGCGATCGACAGCGGCAGCGACACGTTCTCCTCCGCCGAGAGCATCGGCAGAAGGTTGAAGAACTGGAAGACGAAGCCGATGTGCCGACGGCGCAGGAGCGTCACCTCTCGGTCGGAGAGCGTCGAGACATCCTGCCCGGCGATCGTGATCGTTCCCCCCGTCGGCTTGTCGAGCGCCGCGAGCAGGTGCATGAGCGTCGACTTGCCGGAGCCGGAGGCACCCATGACCGCGACGAGCTCGCCGGGTTTCACATCGAGCGAGACGCCCTGCAGGGCGTCGACTGCAGCTTCCCCCTCGCCGTAGCGGCGGGCGACATCACGCGCGCTGACAACTACACCGTTTGCATTCATGTTCGCGAGGCTATCGACAACAGCGCGTACAGCGCCATGGGGTACTGCCCTGAACCGACCCCGAATTTGGTCAGTTCTGGACGGCGGCGAACCCGGGGATGATGTCGTCCCCGTAGGCCTGCAGCGTCTCCTCTTGCCCGTGCGTCATCAGATAGATGTTGAACTGGTCGACGCCAATCCCTTCGAGCTCGCGCAGCTTCTCTGCGCACTGCTCGACGTTGCCGATCACGCAGAAGCGGTCACAGATCTCGTCGGTCACGAATTCACCGTGCTTGGCGCCGACCCGCGAGTGCTCGTTGTAGTCGTAGAACTTCCGGGCCTGCACATAGTCCGTCAGCGCCTGCGGAACCGAACTGCCGTCGGTGCCGTAGCGATCGATCAGATCCTGAACGTGGTTCGAGACCATCGCGGGGAACCAGCGCACTTGCTCGCGCGCATCCTGGAGGTCGTCGGTGACGTGGCTGGGCGCGCTGACGATGCATTTCAGCGCGGCGGGATCGCGTCCGGCCTCCTCCGCTGCCCGTCGCGCCGTGGCCATGATCCACTGGATGATGTCGGGGTCCGCGAGCTGGATGATCACGCCGTCACCCTGACGTCCCGCCACTGCGAGCGCCTTCGGCCCGTACCCGGCGACATGCATCTCGATCTCCGGCAGTTCCGGTCGGACCCATTTCAGCTGCAGGTCCTTGCCGTTCCAATGCACTTCCTCGCCGTTCATGAACGGCTTGATCATCTTCAGCGCCTCCTCGAACTCCGAGACCTTCACCGGCTGCCGGCCGATGTAGCGCACTGCGGAGTCGCCGCGGCCGATCCCCATGATCATCCGGCCGTCCGAGATGTCGTGCAGCGTCGCGTAGGCGCTCGCGAGCACCGTCGGCTCGCGCGTGCCGGGGTTCGTGACCATGTGGCCGAGCTTGATCGTGGAGGTCCGATCTGCGACCAGGGCGAACACCGGGAACGACTCTTGCCAGAGGACATGCGAGTCGTAGCTCCAGGCGTACTCGAACCCACGCTGCTCCGCGAACTGGATCAGCTCGATCATCCGGCTGTACGGCGGGTCGGGCAGGACGGTGACACCGAAGCTCAAGGCCACGCCGGGAAGCCTACTCCGTCAAGATCGCAGGGTGAAGACGAACGACATCCGGGCAGGAGCGCGGTGACCGGCCTGCTGCTCCTGCTCCTCGCCGTCGTCGCGGGCGCCCTGCTGCCGGTGCAGGCGGGGGTCAACGCGCGGCTCGCGCACTTCGTGGGCGGTGCGGTGCGCGCGTCGCTCGTCTCGTTCATCGTCGGCGCGCTCTGCCTGGCGGTGATCGTCGCGCTCTTCTACCGGTCCGATGGACAGCGGGCGGCCGCTGCGCCGTGGTGGGCGTGGGCCGGCGGCGCCTGCGGGGCGTTCTACGTCACGGCGACGCTCGTGGCATCGGTCCGCATCGGTGCGGCGGCGTTCTTCGGGATCCTCGTCGCTGCTCAGCTGGCCGCGAGCGTCGTGTTCGACCAGTTCGGCTGGATCGGGTTCCCGCAGAAGGAAGCCTCGCCGTTGCGCCTGCTCGGCGTCGGCCTGCTCGTCGCCGGCGCAGTGCTCGTGCGCCTCTTCTGATCTCTTCTGATCAGAGCTCGGCTGCGAGCAGCACATCGGCCAGCCGCTGCAGCGTCGCCACGACGTCACGTTCCGAACGGCCGCTGCGCCGGCGCAGTTCGACGTAGGTCTCGAAGCTCGTCAGCACGGCAAGTGCGGCGAACGTCGCCTCGTCGTCTCTCCCGTGGCGGCCGAGCAGCCGCCGCAGCTCTCCGTACCGGTCGCGAACCTGGCGGTCGATGAAATCCCTGGCGGCAGGGTCGACCGCCACGATGCCGTAGAACTGAACGAGCAGCCTCTCCTCGGCTGCCCAGAACTCGGTGACGCGTTCGAGGAACGCGTGCACGTCGTCCGTGTCGCGCAGGGCGACGAGCGCCGGGTTTGCGTCCATCACCTCGCACATGGCGTCGACAAGCCCCATCCTCGACCCGAAGTGCTGGTAGAGCGTGGCGCGCGAGACGCCGGCCCGGGCTGCGATCTGCTCGACACTCGAGGAATGGAACACCCCTTCGTCGAGGAGGGCCCGCACGGCTGCGAGGACCCGCTCGCGTGAGGGGCTGGCGGCGGCCTTCGGGCGTCTCGCATACATGGACATCAAGTCTAGACAATCTGTCAAGGAGGGTGTATGCTCGCTGCCGATCTGGACATGGTGTCCAGACAAACTGTCAAGGAGGCGACATGCCCAAGCTTTCCAAGGCCACCGCTCCCCACGTCGAGGAGAGCCCCATCCTGACCGGCCGCTACGGCCAGCTGGACGGCTACACGGTCGGGTTCGAGGAGTACCGTGAGGACGCGGACGGCACGCCGTTCTTCCGCGGCCTGCCCGACGACCGCTGCCAGAGCCCTCACTGGGGCTACGTGATCAGCGGTGCGGTCACCTTCCGCTACGCCGCCTCGGAGGAGACCTTCGAGGCCGGCGACGCGTACTACGCAGCTCCCGGCCACGTTCCGGTCGTGACGGCGGGTACGGAGCTTGTCGAGTTCAGCCCGTCGGAGGCCTTTGCCGAGACGATGGCGGTGGTCAGCCGCAACCTCGAGGCGGCGCTGACATGACGGCGGCGATCGCGCTCGACGGCCGGGTGCGCCACCTCGCCGACGCACTCGTCGGCTTTCTCGAGACCGGCGAGCCACCGGAAGGGCTCTTCTCCCCGGAGGTGTTCTGCGACCTCACCCTCCCCCACTGGCGCCTTCAGGGACTCGGCATCGCCGAGCTGGTCGCCCTCCGGCGACGCGGCCATCCCGCACCGGGACGAGTCGTCCGCCGGCGGCTCGACGAGACCTCGACCGGGTTCGTCCTGGAGTTCGAGGAGCGATGGAACGCCGACGGCGAGGAGTGGTATGCGCGCGAGCTCGCTCGTGCCGACGTCGGCGAGGACGGCATCGAGGTGCTCTCGGTCTACTGCACGGGTGACTGGGGCGCCGAGCGCGAGGAGGCGCATCGCCGCACGGTCCGGCTGCTCAGACCCTGAGCCGCGGGCTCCATGAGCCGCGTCCGAGCGGGCGCCGCGCCGGCTCGGACGCGGCTCGAACACCGGGGTGGCTCAGGCGAGCCAGGCGAGCGTCTTCGACGCCAGCCGGTCGAGCGCCTGGACGCTCAGCTCGAGATGCTCGCGCTTCGTGTCTTCGAGCTTCGTGTGGGAGAGGCCGCGCAGGCTCTGGACGAACAGCATCACCGTGGGGATCCCGGCTCTCGAGACCTCGGCTGCATCGTGCAGCGGCCCCGAGGGCAGCCGGTGCGATGCGCCCGCCACTTCGCGGATCGCCTCGTCGGCGAACCCGATCAGGGTGTCGTCGAAGAGGATCGGCTCGATGCTCCAGATCCGCTCCCATTCGACCTGGATGTCCTCCTCGGCCGCGAACCGGCTCGCCCCGTCCTTCGCCAGCTGCAGCATCCGCGCGAGGGAATCCGCCTCCAGATGCCGCTGGTCGAGCAGCTGCTCGGCGGTCTCGACGACGGACGTGACGATCCCGGGCTTCGTCACGACGCCGCCCGACGTGCACACGGCACCGTTCCCCACCTCGGCTGCGATCTCGCGGATATAGAGCGCGAGCTTCGCGGCCCCCGCGAGCGCATCGCGGCGCTTGTCCATGGGCGTCGAGCCCGCATGGGCCGCCTGACCGCGCCACGTGAAGCGCGAGCGCTCGACGCCGAACGTCCCCAGGACGACACCGAGGGGGAGGTCGAGCGCCTCCAGCACCGGCCCCTGCTCGATGTGCAGCTCGAGATAGGCAGCGGCATTCGCAAGCTGCGAGCGGGCGGCGAGCGCATTGTCGAGCTCGACTCCGTGCTCACCCAGTGCAGCCGGGAGCGCCACGCCGTCGCGGTCCTCGAGCGCCCGCAGCTCCGCCTGATCGCGCATGGACCCGGCCGCAGCCGACGATCCGAAGAGCGAGCGCCCGAAACGAGCGCCCTCCTCGTCGGCCCAGGAGACGAGCCGCACCGTCACGGGCGGCTCGCCCTCCGCGGCGATCCGCCGCAGCACCTCGACGCCTGCGAGCACGTTCAGGCAACCGTCGAGCCAGCCGCCGTTCGGCACCGAGTCCATGTGGCCGCCGATCAGCAGCGCCCGGTCCGATGCGCCCCGCAGCGTGAACCACTGGTTGCCCGCCTCGTCGATCTCCTCGACCGCCCCCGTCTCGACGACCCGCTCGCGCAGGTACCGGCGGGCCGCCTCCCAGGTCTCCGTCCACGCCACGCGCTGCGCGCCCTCTGAATCGCCGGTCAGGGCCCGGAGCTCCTCGAGCTCGGCGACGGTGCGTCCTGGATCGAGCGTCACGTAAACGATCCTAAAGCGTGATAAGAAGTTGCGGATGCGAGTCTCCGCCGCGCAGGCCGCCCGGAAGACGGCGACCCTCGTCGTCACCCTGCTGCTGCTCGCGTGCCTCTACGAGCTCTACCACTGGGTCTGGACCTCGACCGGCTGGACGAGGCCGTTCCCGGTCAATGCGACGACGCTGCCGCACCTGTGGACGATCTTCCAGGCGCTCGGCGAGCCCTCCCGCTACAACGGGCCGCTCCTGATCACCGTCCTGTTCCACGCAGCAGTCTTCACGGCCAAGGAGGCGGCGCTCGGGTTCGCGATCGGCGCGGTGGTCGGGTTCGCGCTCGCCTGCGGGCTCGTCCACTCACGACTCGCGCAGCGTGCCCTCCTCCCCTACATCGTCGCCTCGCAGACGATCCCGATCCTCGCGATCGCCCCGATGGTCGTCGTGTGGTTGAAGTCGGGCTGGCAGTCGGTCGCGGTGATCGCCGCGTACCTCACGTTCTTCCCGGTGACGATCAACACGCTCCGCGGGCTGCAGTCGGCCGAGCCACGCGCGCACGAGCTGCTCAGGTCGTACGCCGCGACGCGCTGGCAGGTGCTGTGGCGCCTGCGCGTCCCTGCGGCGCTGCCCTATCTCTTCACGGCGCTGAAGGTGAGCGCAACCGCGAGCGTGGTCGGAGCGATCATCGGCGAGCTCCCGAGCTCGATCACGAGCGGGCTCGGCGGCGCCATCCTCAACTTCAACCAGTACTACTCGCTGCAGCCGCAGAACCTCTGGGCGACGAACCTGATCGCGGCGTGCCTCGGCATCGCGTTCTTCCTGGCGGTCGTAGCCGCCGAGGCCCTCGTCGTCCGCCGCGCGCCGGAGCACGTGGCATGACGGTCGTTCGGATCAGCGGGCTCACGAAGACGTTCGCCAAAGGCAACGTCACCGCCCTCTCGGGCATCGACCTCACGATCGAGCCCGGCGAGTTCGTCTCGCTGATCGGGCCGTCCGGCTGCGGTAAGTCGACGCTCCTGCGCGCTGATCGGCGACCTGACGCCGCCCACCGAGGGCACGGTCGAGGTGAACGGGAAGCCGGCGCCCAAGGCCCGTGCCGACCATGACTACGGCATGGTCTTCCAGGACTCCGTCCTGTTCGACTGGCGCACCGTCGCGAAGAACGTCGCCTTGCCGCTCGAGCTGCTCGGCTGGAGCAAGGCGAAGCGCGCCGCACGCACGGACGAGATGCTCCATCTCGTCGAGCTTCAAGGCTTCGGCGACCACCACCCGTGGCAGCTCTCGGGCGGCATGCAGATGCGCGTCGCCATTGCGCGGGCGCTGGCGATCGAGCCTTCGCTGCTTCTGATGGACGAGCCGTTCGGGGCGCTGGACGAGATGACCCGGGAGCGGCTGAACATCGAGCTGCTCGAGATCTGGCGGCGCATGGGCTCCACCGTCGTCTTCGTCACGCACTCGATCTCCGAGGCGGTGTTCCTCTCGACCCGCGTCGTCGTGATGAGCCCCCGCCCCGGCCGGGTGGCCGGCATCGTCGATATCGACCTCGGACAGCCGCGCTCGGCCGACACGCGCGAGGAGCCGCGGTTCTTCGAGCTGGTGACGGAGGTGCGCGAGCTGCTGCGCGGGCTCGGCGCCGACGAGCACGGCTCCGTCCTGGCGGAGACCTCGGAGTGACAGCCCTTCGCGCCCGCGCAACGGAGTGGATCCCGCCGATCATCGTGTTCTGCGCGGCGATCGCCGCCTGGCAGCTCGCCATCGAGCTGTTTCACATCCAGAAGTTCCTCCTGCCGAAGCCGTGGGCGATCGTCAGCGCCTTCTGGACGCAGCGCCACCTCCTCTGGAGCGCCGGGTGGCTCACGCTCAAGGAGGCGCTCGGCGGGTTTGCGATCGGGAGCGGGCTCGGGATCCTGGCTGCCGTCGTGCTCGCGCGATTCCGCCGGGTGTCCTCGGCGCTCATGCCGATCGCGATCGCCGCCAACGCGATCCCGATCATTGCGTTCTCACCGATCTTCGACGCCTGGTTCGACCCCCTGTCCCTGTGGCCGCGCATGACGACCGCCGGAGTCCTTTGCTTCTTCCCGGTGTTCGTCAACACCTTGCGGGGATTGACGTCCGTCCGTCCCGCGCAGATCGAGCTGATGCGGTCGTACGCCGCGGGCGAATTCGCGATCTTCCGGCGGGTGCGCGTCCCCACCGCGCTGCCGTTCGTGTTCTCGGCATTGAAAGTCGCGACGGTTCTCGCGATGATCGGGGCAATCGTGAGCGACTACTTCGGGACCTTCGGCTCGCTCGGGATCACGATCAAGAATGCCGTCTCGCTGTTCGACTTCGAAACCGCCTGGGCCGCGATTCTCACCGCGAGCATCCTCGGCGTGGCGTTGTACGTCGTCGTATCGGTTGCGGAACGACTTGCCCTCCAGTGGGATCCAACGCGTCAGGAAAGGGGAATTGCATGATCAGGAGAAGAACCGTGCTCGCACTCGCCTGCACGGCCGTCGCCGCAGCTGCGGTGGCGGCGGGCCTCGGGATGTCGCGCGCGCAGGCGGCACCGAAGCTCACGCACGTCACCCTGCAGCTCAAGTGGGTCACTCAGGCTCAGTTCGCCGGGTATTACGCGGCAGTCGCGAAGGGCTACTACAAGGCTGCCGGGCTCGACGTCACGCTGAAGGTCGGCGGTCCCGATGTCACGCCGGAGCAGGTCGTGGTGGGCGGGCAGGCCGAGTTCGGTCTCGACTGGCTGCCAAACCTCTTCGCAACCCGCGAGAAGGGCAGCAAGCTCGTCTCGATCGCCCAGGTGTTCTCCCGCTCGGGCATGACCGAGCTCACCTGGAAGACCTCCGGGATCAACACGATCGCAAAGATGCGCGGCAAGAAGGTCGGCGTCTGGTGCTGCGGGAACCAGCCGGAGCTGTTCGCCGCACTGAACAAGAACGGGATCAACCCGGCGAACAAGAGCGCCGTCACGATCGTCAACCAGCCGTTCGACATGAACCTGTTCCTGCAGCACAAGATCGATGCGGCTGCAGCGATGACCTACAACGAGCTGGCACAGGTGCTCGAGACCAAGAACCCGGCGACGGGCAAGCTCTACACGCTCGCCGACCTCAATGTCTTCAAGATGGACAGCCCGAAGGTGGGGACGGGCATGCTCGAGGACAACATCTTCACGACCCAGAAGTACCTTGACGACCCGTCGCATGCAGCGACGATCGTCAGCTTCCTGAAGGCGTCGTTCCAGGGGTGGATCTACTGCCGTAGCCACGTGTCCGACTGCACGAACATCGTCTTGCAGAACGGGACGGCGCTCGGCCACGGCCACCAGCTCTGGCAGATGAACGAGATCAACAAGCTCATCTGGCCGAACTCCAGCGGCATCGGCCACGTACCGACGAAGTCGATCAATACGACAGCGCTGATCGCGAAGACCTACGGCGTGATCAAGAAGCTGCCGAAGAACGCGGTCACGTACAAGTACGCCGACCAGGCGCTCGATCAGCTGAAGAGCGCCCACGTCGACGTCTACGGCCTCAAGTACAAGCCGGCCAAGGTCACGGTGACCGACGGGCGGCAAGTAAGCGACGTACACTCGGGAGCCCGGCCCGTGACGGCACGGGCCGGGCTCCGGGCGTCTGTGCGAAAGGAGCGAACCATGTCAGTGCTGATCAAGGGTGGCCGCGTGATCACCGCGGCGGACGACTACGTCGCCGACATCTTCATCGAGGGTGAGCGGATCTCCCTGATCGGCGAATCACTCGACCTGGCCGCCGACAAGGTGATCGACGCCTCGGGCAAGTACGTGCTCCCGGGAGCCGTCGACCCGCACACCCACCTCGAGATGCCGTGGCGCGGCGAGACGACGATCGACGACTTCGAGTCGGGGCACACCGCCGCGGCATTCGGCGGGACGACGACGCATGTCGACTTCTGCATCCAGGGCAAGGGCCAGACCTTCGGCGAGGCGCTCGAGGCCTGGCATGCCAAGCGCGAGGGCAAGGCGCTGATCGACAACGGCTTCCACATCGCCGTCACGGACCTGCGCGAGGGCGGCACGCTCGAGGAGCTGGCTCGGCTACCCGAGGAGCACGGCGTCACGTCGTACAAGCTCTTCATGGCGTACAAGGACTCGCTGATGGTCGACGACGAGACGCTGTTCAAGACCATGCAGGTCGCCGCGGAGACCGGCGCGCTCGTGATGGTGCACGCCGAGAACGGCGACGCGATCGAGGTGCTGATGAACGAGGCGGTCGCCGCCGGGAACGTCTCGCCCGCCTATCACGCACTGACCAGGCCGCCCGAGCTCGAAGGCGAGGCGACCAACCGGGCCATTCAGCTCGCGCGCGTCGCCGGCTCGCCGCTCTACGTCGTCCACGTCTCGTGCCAGGAGTCCGCCGAGCCGATCGCGCTCGCCCGCGAGAAGGGCTGGAACGTCTTCGGCGAGACGTGCACGCAGTACTTCTTCATCGACCAGTCGTTCCTCGACGGGCCCGGTTTCGAGGGCGCGAAGTACGTCTACACGCCGCCGCCGCGCCCGAAGGCGAACCAGGAGATCCTCTGGAACGCGGTCCGGACGAACGTGCTGCAGGCGATCTCGACCGACCATTGCGCGTACCTGTTCAAGGGCCAGAAGGATGCCGGGATCGACGACTTCCGGCAGATCCCGAACGGCGGGCCGGGCCTCGAGAACCGGCTGCAGATGATCCACCAGTTCGGCGTGCGGGAGGGACGCATCTCCCTGAACCGGATGGTCGAGCTGCTCTGCACGAACCCGGCGAAGCTGTTCGGCCTCTACCCGCGCAAGGGGACGCTTGCCGTCGGCTCCGACGCCGACGTCGTCGTGTTCGATCCGGACAAGAAGCTGACGATCTCGGCCGCGACGCCACCACTCGCGCTCGGACTACAACCTCTACGAGGGCACCGAGGTGCAGGGCTCGCCGGAGGTCGTGCTCGTGCGCGGGCACGTCGTCGTCGAGAACGACACGCTGGTGGCGAAGCCCGGCAGCGGGCAGTTCATCAAGCGCGCGAAGTTCGGCGACGAGCTTGCACCCGCCGCACTCGCAGCCTCCGGGGCCTGAGGCGGCCTAGCGCGTCTGCGGGAACCCGAGGTCGACCTGCGAGGTGGCCGGGTCGGGCCAGCGCGAGGTGACGACCTTCGAGCGGGTGTAGAAGTCGATTCCCTCGGGCCCGTAGATGTGCCGGTCGCCGAACAGCGACGCCTTCCAGCCGCCGAAGCTGTAGTACGCGACCGGCACCGGGATCGGGACGTTGATCCCGACCATGCCGGCCTGCACCTCGAACTGGAACTGACGGGCAGCACCGCCGTCGCGGGTGAAGATCGCCGTGCCGTTGCCGTACGGGTTCTCGTTCACGAGCCGCACCGCGTCGTCGTAGGTCGGGACGCGCGTGACGCTCAGGACCGGCCCGAAGATCTCGTCCTCGTAGGCCTTCATGCCCGGCTTCACGTCGTCGATCAGCGTGGGTGCGAGGAAGAAGCCGTCGTCGGGACAGCCGTCGCGGCCGTCGACGACGACCGTGGCGCCGTCGTCGGCACCGATGTACGACGCCACCTTGTCGCGATGCTCACGCGTGATCAGCGGTCCCATCTCGGACGACGCGTCCATGCCGTTTCCGACCTTGACGTTCGGGATCCGCTGCTTGATCGCCTCGACGAGCGGATCGGCGACCTCGCCGACCGCGACGAGGAGGGACACGGCCATGCACCGCTCGCCCGCGGAGCCGTAGGCCGCCGAGACCGCCGCGTCGGCCGCCATCTCGATGTCGGCATCGGGCAGCACGATCATGTGGTTCTTGGCCCCACCGAGCGCCTGGCAGCGCTTGCCGTTGGCAGTGGCCGTCTCGTAGACGTAGCGCGCGATCGGGGTGGAGCCGACGAACGACACCGCTGAGATGCCCGGATGCTCGAGGATCGCGTCGACCGCGACCTTGTCGCCGTTGATCACGTTGAAGACGCCGTCCGGGACACCCGCCTCCTTGAGCAGCTCGGCCGTGTAGATCGACGCGGAAGGATCCTTCTCGGAGGGCTTGAGCACGAACGTGTTGCCGCAGGCGAGTGCCGGCGCCCACATCCACATCGGGACCATCGCCGGGAAGTTGAACGGCGTGATGCCCGCGACCACCCCGAGCGGCTGCCGGATCGAGTAGACGTCGACGCCGGTCGATGCCTGTTCGCTCATGCCGCCCTTCAGGAGGTGCGGGATGCCGCAGCAGAACTCGATCACCTCGAGCCCGCGCGTCACCTCGCCGAGCGCGTCCGAGAGCACCTTGCCGTGCTCTCTCGTCAGATGCTTCGCAATCTCCTCGCGCTTCGCGTGAAAGAGCTCGCGAATCGCGAAGAAGAGCTCGGCCCGCTTCGCGAGCGAGAGCGCGCGCCACGCAGGCAACGCCTTCCTGGCGGCTGCGACTGCCCGGTCGACCTCCTCGACCGTGGCGAAGTCGACGGCGCCCGACTGCTCGCCGGTGGCCGGGTTGAACACCGGCCCCGACCTGCCCGACCGGCCCGGGTACGGGCCGCCCGAGATCCAGTGGTTGATCGGCTTCACGGTTGTCGGTGCATCGACGACGTCGGTCATTCCCAGCCTCCTCGCGTGGTCAGCCGGGAGCGTAGCGCGGTAGCGTCGGGGGATGCCCACTTTGGCGCAGCTCGCCGAAAGCACAGCCGTGCACCTCTTGCCGCAACCCGGCTTCGACAAGGTCTGCACCGAGCAGTTCGCCTATATCGCGGGCCCCAACAACGCGTGGGTGCTCGACGTCGTGGAGCCGAACGTTGACTGGGCCCGCGCCGAGTCGCGCCGGCGCGGCCTCACGGTCGTCGAGTGGTGGATCGGCTGGTCGACGCCGCCAGGCATTGCAGACGAGCTGCTCGAGCGCGGCCTCGTGCCCGATCACGACGAGCCGGTGCTCGCGGGCATGACGTGCGCCGTGGAGCCCCCGACGGCGCCCCGAGTCGAGGTCCGGCCCCTCGAGACCGCCCGGCAGTACCTGGCGGCGCTCGAGGTCGACTGGGCCGTCTGGAACATCACCGGCGCCGAGCGCGAACGGCGGCTCGCGACGGAGGCCGAGCGGTTCGACGCGGGCCGGGCGGCAGGCACGGTGCACCTCTGGGCCGCCTACGAGAACGACGCACCGGTCGGTTTCGGGCGTGCCGTCGACATGGCCGAAGGAGTCGCCCTGATGGGCGGCGCCGTCCTGCCCTCGGCACGCGGCCGCGGGGTCTACCGCGCCCTCGTGCACGCGCGCTGGGAGCACGCGGCGGCGCGTGGCACGCCCATCCTCGTGGTGCAGGCGGGACGGATGTCCGCCCCGATCCTCAGGTCGCTCGGCTTCGAGAGCCACGGAGAGCTGCGGCTGTACGACGACCGGCAGTTCGAACCTGAGGCTACTAGGCGAGCACAGCCTCGGCGCGCTGCGCGAACAGCGTCGAGCCCTTCACGTGGGCGAGCCGGATGGCCTCCGCGAGCACCTGCCGTGCCTCGTCGTCACGGCCCGCGGCAACGAGCGCGCGGCCGTGCTCCGTGGCGAACCACGGCCGAAGCAAGAAGTACCCGTCATCACCGAGGTCGGCCGCGTGCTTCGCCGCAGCGACCGCATCGTCGTGGCGCCCGTCGAGGGAAGCGAGCCGCGCGCGAACGAGCTTGCTACACGCCACCGTCAGCCAGTCGCCCTCGATGCCCATCGCCTCCGTTTCGTCGAGGATCAGCTCGGCCTCGTCGGGGCGGCCGAGCTCGAGGAGCACCAGGGCGAACAGGCCCCCGAGGGTTGAGCGGTACCCGCGTTCACCGACCGCGCCCAGCGCGAGCCAACTCTCTCGGTAGACCCGCTCCGCGCCTTCGAGGTCACCGGCGAGATAGACACAGCCGGGCCGTAGTCCGCTACGAGTCATGCACGAGTCCCATCAGCTGCGCGGGGATCGACGGCTCGTACGGCGCGAGCGCCTGCACCGCGCCGCGGTGAAAGACCTGCCCTTCGACCGCGCCGCGCTCGAGAGCAAGGCGCTCACCGCTCGGCAGCTGATCGAGCCGGGCGGCGAGCAGGGCCTGGATTGACGGCGGCACGGCGACCTCGTGCTCGTCCGAGTCCTGCACCATCGCGAGCATCTGCTCGACGAAGAGCGGGTTCCCCTCAGCAGCCTCGCGGATCCGCTCGCGGAGACTCGCGCCGAGCTCCTCCGCGCCGAGCAGGCGTTCGATCAGCTCGTCCGTCTCGGCCTCCGAGAGCGGCTCGAGCAGCACTGTCGTGGCGTTCAGCTTGCCCCCACCCCAGCCGGAGCGCAGATCGAGCAGCTCCGGACGTGCCAGACAGAGGACGAGCAGCGGTGCGTCGCGCGACCAGTCGGTCACGTGCTCGACCAGGTCGAGAAATGTCGGCTCGGCCCACTGCAGGTCGTCGAAAACGACAACGAGCGGCCGCGTGCGGGCCGACGCCTCGAGCAGGCGGCGCACCGCAGACGCCATGTCGTCAGCAGCTACGTCACCGTCGCCGAGCAGTGAGGCGATCGCCGGGTTCGGCGGCCGCTCCTCTCCGAGCAGCTGCTTCACCGCTTCGACGACGGGCCAGTACGTGATGCCCTCTCCGTAGGAGAGGCAACGGCCTTCGACTACGCGTGCGTCGAGGGTCGAAAGAAACTCCGCGGCGAGCCTCGACTTGCCGACGCCCGCGTTGCCGAGAACCGTGAACAGCCCACAAGCGTTCCCCGAGCGGCAGCGCTCCCACGCGTCCTCGAGCAGCCGCCGCTCGCGATCGCGTCCGACGAGCGGCGCGTCGAGCCGGCGCTCGTAGGCCGCGCCGCCTGTGAGCGAGCGAATCCCGTACGCCATGACCGGATCGGACTTGCCCTTCGCCTCGATGGGCGGCACGAGCTCCGCGTCGACCGCGTCCCGAACGAGCTGGTACGTCGACTCGCCGACGAGCACCTCCCCGACACCTGCAGCCTGCTCGAGCCGCGCGGCGACGTTGACCGCGTCGCCGGTAACGAGCGTCTCCCCCGTGCCGGTGATGACCTCGCCGGTGTTGACGCCGATTCTGACGTCGAGCCCCGTCGCGTCCCGCAGCTCGATCGCGGCACGGACGGCGCGCAGCGCGTCGTCCTCGCGGACGGTCGGCACGCCGAACACGGCCATCACCGCGTCGCCGATGAACTTCTCCACGGTTCCGCCGTGCCGCTCGATCGCCGCGCGCGCCACCGCGAAGTACTCGTGCATCACCCTGCGAAGCGCCTCCGGATCGAGCTGCTCGCCGAGGGCAGTCGAACCCGTGACGTCGCAGAAGAGCACGGTGACGACCTTCCGTTGATTCCGTTCCGGCTCCTCGGAGAGCGCAGCACCGCAGACGTCGCAGAAGCGCGCCCCTGCACGGTTCTCGATGCCGCAGGCCGGGCAAATCATCGGGCGAGCCTACCGCCTGGCCCGGGGCGACCACGACCCCGCGGTTGTAGGATCACGTCGTGGCGACCACGGAGCAGAACACGGAGCTCGGCAAGCAGATCGTCGCGGACGCGAAGCGCTACGTCCTCTACTCGTGGAGCGTCCAGAACGCGATCAACCCGATCGCGGTCGAGCGCGCCGAGGGCCGGTACTTCTGGGACTACGACGGCAACCGCTACCTCGACTTCGCCTCGCAGCTCGTGAACGTCTCGATCGGGCACTCGCACCCGAAGGTCGTGCAGGCGATCAAGGACCAGGCCGACAAGCTGGCGACGATCGGGCCGCCGATGGCGACGGAGTCGCGCTCGCGCCTCGGCAAGCTGCTCGCAGAGGTCACGCCCGGGCGACCTGTCGATGTCGTTCTTCACGAACGGCGGCGCCGAGGCGAACGAGAACGCGATCAAGCTCGCGCGCTGGTACACGGGGCGCCACAAGATCATCGCGCGCTACCGCAGCTACCACGGCGCGACGGCCGGCGGCATCACGCTGACCGGCGACCCGCGCCGCTGGGCCGCCGAGCCGGGCATTCCCGGCGTCGTGCGCATGTTCGACCCGTACACCTACCGCTGCCCCGCCGGCCACCCCGACCCCTGCCCCGTCTGCACCGGCGCACCGCACCTGGAGGAGATCCTCCAGTACGAGGGCGCGCACAACGTCGCGGCGGTGATCCTCGAGACCGTCACCGGCACGAACGGGATCATCGTCCCGCCCGACGGCTACCTGCAGTCGATCCGCGAGGTCTGCGACCGGCACGGCATCCTGTTGATCGCCGACGAGGTGATGGCCGGCTTCGGCCGCACCGGCAAGTGGTTCGCCGTCGACAACTGGGACGTCGTTCCCGACATCATGACCGTCGCGAAGGGCATCAACTCGGGCTACGTGCCGCTCGGCGCGATGGTCGTCCGCGAGCCGATCGCCGACTGGGTGCGCGACAAGATGTTCGCCGGCGGGCTGACCTACAGCGGCCATCCGCTGGCTTGCGCGTCGGGTGTGGCGTCGATCGAGGCTTTCCAGGAGGAGGGCATCGTCGAGAACGCGGCCGCGATGGGCGACGTGTTCCGCGACGAGCTCGCGAAGCTCGCCGAGAAGCACCCGTCGATCGGCGAGGTGCGCGGGCTCGGCTGCTTCTGGGGGCTCGAGCTCGTCACGAACCGCGAGACGCGCGAGCCGCTCGTCCCGTTCAACGGATCCGGCGAGGCGGCGAAGCCGATGGCCGCCGTCATGAAGCGCGCCCTCGACCGCGGCCTGTATCTGATGACGCACTGGAACGTCGTCATGTGCTGCCCGCCGCTCACGATCACACGCGAAGAGCTGGACGAGGCTCTCGCGGCCCTCGACGACGCCTTGTCCGTCGCCGATGAGTTCGTCGACTAGCGCTCTCAGGCGCTTCGCCGAGGATCCTCCGGCCTACATTCCCGCGGCACGCGGGTCGACGGTCGTGGACGAGGATCGCTTTCACCTCACGATCTCGGCCGATGGACGCGCAGGCGACGGCCTGCAGGCTGAGGCTCCCGCCGGCGGTGGAGCCCGTCTTCGCGGAGATCGCTCGCCATGCGCCACAGGCACGGACCGAGTGGGTCATCGGCCCGTCCTCCACACCGGCCGACCTGGAAGCGCAGCTGCGCGCGCTCGGCTGCCGTGAGCAGGACGCGCCGCTCACCTCCCACATCACGGCGCTCGCGACCGACCACGCACCACCGCAGGTCGACGGGGTCGAGGTGCGGCGCGTGCGGACGTACGCGGACTTCCTGGTCGGTCTCGACGTCTCGAGTGCCGGGTGGCGGCTCGACCGGGCGACCGCAGAACGCGAGCGCGCCAGGGCGCCCGAGACCTGGGAGCGCCGCCGGGCCCGGCCCGGCGGCGAGTGGGTGGCCTTCCTCGACGGGCAACCCGTCGCCTACGCTGCGGCCATCGCGGGCCCGCTCGGGCTCTTCCTGACCGGCGGGGTCACGCTCACGGAGGCGCGCGGGCGAGGCGCGTATCGAGCCCTCGTTCGCGCGCGCTGGGACGAAGCGGTGCAGCGCGGCACGCCGGCGCTCGTCGTGCACGCAGAGGAGCCGTCGCGACGCGTGCTCGAGGCGATCGGCTTCGAGCGGGCCGGCGAGATCGTCGAGCTCGTGTCCGGCGGCCGGGCATAGACTCGGAGTGGCCCGGAGCGACGAGTTCGACCGCTTGGAGGACGCGCGATGACCCTGTTCAACGACGGCAGCCGCCGACTACCAGGATCGTTTCGACACCCGCCGACTCGCCGACCGGATCGACGAGCGGCTCGTCCGTGACCGGATCGACGCCGACGACCGGGCCTTCATCGAACGGTGCGACATGCTCTTCGTCGCGACCGCCGACCAGGAGGGGCAGCCCCAGTGCTCGTACAAAGGTGGCGATACCGGCTTCGTCCGGGTCGTCGACGAGCACACGGTCGCCTTCCCGAACTACGACGGCAACGGCATGTTCCTCACCGCCGGCAACGCACTCGTCAACCCGCGGGTCGGTCTGCTGTTCATCAACTTCGAGGAGCGCAAGCGCCTGCGCCTGAACGGCGTCGCCGAGCACGTGAACGACGATCCGCTGCTGGCCGCGTACCCGGAGGCGCAGTTCCTCTGGCGCGTGCGGGCGACCGAGGTCTTTCCGAACTGCCCGCGCTACATCCACCACTACACCCTCGTCGAGCACTCGCGCTTCGTCCCGAAGCCCGACTGTGAGACTCCGATCCCGGACTGGAAGCGCCGGGAGTGGGCGCGCGACGTGCTCGCCGCCGACGATCCGGCGAACGAGCCGGTCTAGCCGACCGGGAGGACACGCGCCGGCGTCGTACAGCCGCAGGAAGGCCGCGACGACGCCGGGGTCGAACTGCGGTCCCGGACGGCCTCGCGCAGGCGCTGAACCGCTTCGTCGGCCGGCAGGCGCGCTCGGTAGGGCCGATCGGTGACCATCGCGTGGAACGCGTCGCAGACGAGCACGATCCGCGACTCGATCGGGATCTCGTCGCCCACCTTGCCGTCCGGGTAGCCGAGCCCGTCCCACCGCTCGTGGCAGGCGCGCACGATCGGCCGGACGTCGGCGAGCCGGCCGATCGGCGCGAGGATCTTCTCGCCGAGCCGGGATGCTCGCGGATGATGGCGAACTCCGCGTCCGTCAGCGGGCCCGGCTTCTGCAGGATCTCGGACGGGATCCCGATCTTGCCGATGTCGTGGAAGAGCGCACCGAACTCGAGCCGCTTGAGTGCGGCGCGGTCGAGGCGGAGCTCGCGCCCGACGAGCAGCGACATGTCGGTGATCCAGCGGGCGTGCGACGAGGTGTACGCGTCATTCGCCTCGAGCGCATTCGCGAGCGAGGCGACGGTCGAGACGAACGTCTGCTCGAGGTTCTCGTAGTGCTCTGCGTTCTCGATCGCGAGCCTCGCCTGGTGCGCGAGACCGGCGAGCAGGCGCAGCTGACGCTCGTCGAAGGCTCCGTCGTCCGATCGTCGCGGTCAGTGCGCCGACGCGGTTCCCGTCGAAATGCAGCGGCGCGATCACGAACCGCGCGATCGAGGTCCGGGGTGACCGACGTCGATCCGGGCGAGCTCCTCGGGCTCGAGCAGGAAGGGCTCCGATCTGGCGCCGAGCCACTCGTGCGCGAGCGCGGCCGGGAACCGCCGGCGCCCGACCGGGTCGATCGTCGGGCGCGTAGCCGTGCGAGGCGCGCGCGACGAGGTCGCCGCGGCTCGCCGTCCTCCTGGATCCACAGCGCGGCGCGCTCGGTCGCCGAGCACGCGGGCGGTCACCTCGACGCTGCGCACCGAGGACGTCCTCGGGCGACTCGGCGGTGGCGAGCTCGCGGCTCGCGTCGAGCAAGCGCGTTCGCGATCTCGGCGGCCTCGAGCTGCTGCCAGTAGAGCCGCGCCTTCTGCAACGCGACGGACGCCTGGTAGGCGAACGACGTGAGCAGTCGCTGCCGGTCCTCGTCGAGTGCCGTGGCGGCGAGGACGAGCCGCCCCTCGATGCCGTCTCCCTCTGCGAGCGGCTCGGAGACCCCGTCGTCGATCGGTGCGTCCCACGCTGGCGGCGCACTCGCCGCCGAGCCACAGCGATGGCGGCGTCGGTCTCGAACAGCGACGTCGCAACGTGGACGGTGTGCTCGCAGATCTCTTCGATGGTGTGGGCGCGTGAGACGACGTCCGCGAAGGCGAGCAGCGCCTTGGCGCCGTCGGCCTCGCGCCGCTGCTGCTCGTAGAGGCGCGCGTTCTCGAGCGCGACCGAAGCCTGGCCGGCGAGCACCTCGAGCAGGCGGACGTCGTCGTCGTCGAACTGGTTCACGCCCAGCTTGGAGATCACGATCACGCCGGTGACGCGCGAGCCGTAGCGCAGCGGCACGAGCGCCAGCGACTCCTCGAGCTCCTGCGTGCCGGGGATCCTGGAGGCGAACTCGCACTCGAGCGCGTTCGGGACGAGCATCGACTCGCCGGTCTCGGCGACGCGCCCGGTGATCCCCTCGCCCACGAGCTGCGTGTAGGCATCCGCCGCCGTGCTGACACTGGAGTCGAACTCGCCGACGAACGTGATCGGGCGAAGCTCGTCGCCGTCGCGCAGGACGACGCGGCAGTTGTGGTAGTCGATCAGCTGGCGGAGCTCGGTCGCGATCGTCTCGCCGATCTGACGCACGTCGTTCAGGCGGTTCAGCTTCCCGGCGAGCGACTGCAGCATCTTCAGGTGCGCGATCGAGCGCACGTCGCGCGGAGCGGCGACCGCACCCGCGTCGGGCCGCTCGGTCGGGCCCGTCGTCGTAGACGACGGTCTGGTTCTTGCCGCGCGCCTTCGCGGTCATCATCGCCGCCTCGGCGCACGCGACCAGCTCGCGCGGGTTCATCGCATGGTGCGGGCCCTGCGAGATGCCGATCGACACGGTCATGCGGCCGGCAGGCTCGAACTCGACGCCGGCGCAGCCGCTCGGTCAGCCGCGCCGCGAGGCCCGAGCGCGTCGCCCGCGTCGCACGACGGCATGATCACGCCGAACTCCTCGCCGCCGATCCGGCAGACGACGTCGGACTCCGCGCACGGTCTCGCGCGCGATGGCGCGCGAGCTGGATCAGCAGCTGGTCACCGGCTCCGTGCCCGTAGACGTCGTTGACGCGCTTGAAGTCGTCGAGGTCGAACATCAGCACGGCGACCGAGTCGTGCGAGCGCGACGCCCGCGTCAGCTCGGCGCGAAGGCGCTCGTGGAAGAAGCGATGGTTGTAGAGGCCGGTCAGCGAGTCGGTCTGCGCCAGGTGCTCGAGGCGCGCGCGAATCTGCGCGTTGTCGATCGCGAGCGCCGCGGCGTCGCCGAACCACTTCGCGAGCTCGAACTCGTGCTCGGCGAAGCCGGCGTCCTCGCCGATGCGGTAGATGTTGAGCGCGCCCTTGAGCGCGCCGCGCGCGATCAGCGGCACGCTGATCAGCGCCTCCGGCTCGACCGGCGTGCCGGGAACGGTGACGACGCGCGGGTCGAGGTGCGCGCGGTTCGTCCAGACGGCGCGGCGGTTCTCGACCGCCCAGCCCGGTGATGCCCTCGCCGAAGCGCGGCCGGTCGCTCATGATCTCGTCCTCGTAGGCCTGCGAGCGCGCGAGCACGGGCATCAGCTCGCGGCGGTCCTCGTCGGCCTCGTAGATGTGCAGCGCCTCGTAGGGCATCAGGTCGGCGAGCGTGACCGCGATGCGATCGAGCAGGGCGTCGAGGCTCTGCTCGGAGAGCACGAGGTGGAAGACCTCGGCCAGGCGCCGGTACGACTCGACCAGGTTCTCCGGCCGGCCGCTGCCCTCGTCGCGCGGGCCCGTGCTCGGGCTCGCGTGCCGCAGTCGGTTGACGCACCATGCACGGAAGGCATCGGCGCCGCCGGGAGCCGTTCTTGAGCCTCAGGTCGAGGCTCTAGACGCAGGCCGCAGGCCCGGGCCGTGTTCGGCCAGGGGTCGAAGCCGCGGCCCGACTGGTAGGCCCGGACGGCCGCCTGGAGCTGCGCCCAGACGGGCCAGTTGTCGGCCGTGCCCCAGCGGTCGAGGAACTCGGCGCCGTAGCGGCTCTGGAACGGTCGGTCCATCTGCAGGCCGCCGTAGTAGCCGTTGCCGGTGTTCGAGTCCCAGGCGCCCTCGTAGCGGTGGATGCACATGAACGAGTCGTGCAGCCGCGCCGGCACTGCCGGTGTCGTGCTCGGAGACGAGCAGGGCGGCCGAGGCGCTCCGGCGCTGCCAGAGGCGGAGCGTGCCGCGGGCGGTCGGGCCGCGGCAGCTCGCGAACCGCGCGGGTCACGTGGCCGGGGTAGATCCTGCGCAGGCTCAGCGTGAGGCGCCGGCGTGTACGCGCACGCGCGTCAGAGAGCCGCGCATGGAGGGAAGGCGCGCGGGGCAGGGTGACGACGAACCGCGGCGCGCAAGGCGGCGATCGCCTGCCGCTCGGCGCGGTAGGCCCGGCGCGTCCAGGTGTCGATCGACCACTGCAGGTAGCCTCGGTCGCTGCTGCGCCGGTCGATGAGCGAGCTCGGCGTCCGCTTCACGTGTGCGGCGCGCTCGTACGTCCAGGTGACGGAGCGGTAGTGGTCGACGAGCGAGCGCAGGACGGCGACCCGGGCCGGCTCGATCCGGGCGCATGCCGATCCGCGCATTCGCCGCGCCGGCGAGCGTGATGGACATGACGAGCGCGAGCCCGACCAGGCTCAACGGCAGCGAGAACCGCACGACAATCGTCCTCCTTTGGCCCCAAGTCCGCATGGCTTCGAGGGGATGTCTCGCGGCGGCTGGGCGTACCGCCACGAGCGACCGCGGGACGGTACCGGGGCGGCCAGTTGTCAGGCCGGAGAACCGCTAAGGATTGTGTAAGGACTGTTTAACGGTAGGAAATCCCTGCTCAGGAGAACAGATCGAGCTCGGGCTCGATCACGATCTCCTGCGCCGTCCCGTCGCCCTCGAGCCGCAGCCCGCGCACGACGACCGCGGGCACGCCTTCGGCCTTGCCGCGGGCGAGGTCGGCCGCGCCGGCGATCTCGTCGGCGATCGCGACGCGGCTCGCCCGCAGCTCGTAGCCGATGCGGTCGGTCGTGCCGCGCAGGTCGAGGATCGCGCGGGATGCCGGCGACGCCGATCGCGACGTCGGTCGTCCCCTGCCGGAACGGCCGGCCGAACGAGTCGGTGACGACGACGCCGACCGTCCTGCCCGGTCAGCGCGCGGACGCGATCCCGGGCCTGCCTGCGCCGTCGCGTCGGGGTCGACCGGCAGGAGCACGAGCGTCCCGGGCTCGGGCGCGTTCGAATGGTCGACGCCGGCCGAGGCGCAGATGAACCCGTGCGGCGTCTCGGCGATCACGAGCGGGCCACGCTCGCGGACGATGCGCTTCGCCTCGCGCAGGATCACCTCGACCTCGCGCGGGTCGCGCTCGTCGCCGGCGAGCTCGATCGCGCCTGCGCCGAGGCCTCGAGCGAGTCGATCCGGATGACCCGGCCCTCGGCCTTCGAGACCGCCTTCTGCGCGAGCACGAGCACGTCGTCGTCCTCGAGCTCGATCGCGCTCGACGATCAGCGCCGCGAGGTCGTCCGCCTCCCGGATCTCGGGCAGGCCGCGAACGGGGATGAGCGAGATCACGCCGGGCCGTCGACGCCGGTGATCGCGCACGCCCGCGTGCGCCTTGTAGCGGCGGTTCAGGTTGACGATCACCGCCGTCAGGCCCTCGAGCGCGCGCGCGCTCGCGAGCGGGCCGGCGTCGAGCGCGCGGCCGCCGACGAGCTTCGCCGGCGAGCTCGAGCGCGAGCGCCTTCGCGCGCGCGTCGTCGCCGCAGACGAGGGCGTCCTCGTCCGGCTGCTCGCTCGTCGAGGTTCGCGGCGGCGATCGAATGCAGGCCGGCGGCGACCGGCGCCTGCACGACTGCCTGGACGCGCTCGGCGAGGCTCAGCGCCTCCGGGTCGGGGAACATGCCGACGCCCTTCTGGAACTCGATCGCGCTCGCGACGCAGAGCAGCGGCGTCCTGCCGAGCGCTCCGGCGACTGCCGCGCGCGCGTCGTCGAGCGCAGCGTCGGCCTTCACGGCGAGGACGACGAGGTCGGCGCCGCGCACGGCGCCGCTCGTTCGTCGCGCCGGTGACGCGCCCGCCGCCGAGCTCCGCAGCCGTCGTCGCTGCGCGCGCGCCGCGTCGCGCGAGCCGATCACGATGTCGTCCTCGCCGAGCGCCGCGAGCCGGCCCGCGAGCGCGCGGCCGAAGCTGCCCGTGCCGCCGAGGATCGCGACCCTCACGCCGGCGCTCCGGCCGAGTGCAGCGCGGCCGCCGCGAGCTTGCGCGCGGACGCCTCATCCGTCATCAGCGTCTGCGTCACGACCGTCTGGCGCAGCCCTGGGACGGGGCCGCCGGGCTCGTCGGGCTCGTCGATCACGAGCACGTCGATCAGTCCCTCGTAGCACGAGGCGACGTGCGCGGGCGTCGTGCCGCCGGCGAGCCGCGCGAGCATCCGGTCGGCCGGGCCCTTCACGGCGCGGCCGCCGATCAGCGGGCTGACCGCGACGCACGGCACGCGTGCGCCGCTCGAGCGCGGCGCGGATCTCCGCCACGGCGAGGATCGGGCCGATCGAGACGTACGGGTTGCTCGGCGCGATCAGGATCACGTCCGCCTCGTCGATCGCCTCGACGCACGCCGGGCGCGGCGGCGGCATCGGGCGCGCCGGCGTAGTGCACGGCGTCGACCTCGTCGCGGTGGCCGCGGGCGACGAACCAGGTCTGGAACGGGAACGTCCCGGCCGGCGTCTCGACGAACGTGCGCAGCGGGATCGTCGGTCGCCGGCAGCAGCGGCGCCTGCGAGCCCGAGCGCGCGCGCGAGGCGCTCGGTCGCCTCGGTGAGCGGCGACGCCCGCTGCGCAGGAGCTCGGTGCGCACGAGGTGCAGGCCGATGTCGCGGTCGCCGAGCCGGAACCAGGCCTCGCCGCCGAGCTGGGCGACCGACTCGAGCGCCTGCCACGTCTCGCCCGCGCGGCCCCAGCCGCGCTCCTCGTCGGAGAGGCCGGTGAGCGTGTAGAGGACGCTGTCGAGGTCGGGCGAGACCCGTAGGCCGAGCACCTCGAGGTCGTCCGCGACGTTGCCGACGATGGAGACGTCGCCCGGATCGACGACCCCGAGCGAGGCCGCGCAGGAACCGCGCGCCGCCGACGCCGCCGGAGAGGACCGTCGACGTTCATGCCGCCGACTCGAGGCGAAGCGTGGCGAGCACCCGCCGCGTGTGCGGGCCGAGCCGTGTCCCGAGGCGCGCGAGGTCGTCCGGTGCGTCCACGTCGTCCATGAGATTCGGCGCGTCGAGTGCCGCGACTCCGCCGAGCGCGGCGAACCGCTCGGCGCTGCCCGGGCCGTAGAGCGGCTCGAAGAGGCGTTCGTCGGAGAGGGCGAGCGCGTTCGTCGTGCCGTCGGCCGCGGCGACGAGCGCGAGGCCGCCGTCGGGCACCGCGCCGGCGAGCGCGAGCAGGTCGCGCGTCGTCGCGCACGGCAGGTCGGCGTTGACGACGAGGTACGGGGCGGCGAGGCCGAGGCCCGCGCTGCGTCGAGCGCGGCGCGCACGGCGGCACCCTGGCCGCGGCGCGGGTCGTCGACGTGCGTCGCGCCGTCCGGGCAGCTCGGGCGCCTCGGGCGCGACGACGAGCACCGGCCCGACCGGCAGGCCGGCCGCGAGCACGTCGGCGAGCATCGCCTCGGCGAGCCGCGCGCGGTCGCGGTCGGAGAGCGTCGCGAGGCGGCGCTTCGGATCGGTGCTGCGGAAGGGGACGACGACGGTCGCCATCGCTCGGGGACACTACCCGGGTGGCGGCACCCGACAACGCGGCGATCGCCGAGCGCCTGGAGACGCTCGCGGCGCTGCTCGACCTCGCCGGCGCGAGTCACTACAGCGTTCGCGCCTACCGGCGGGCGGCGGAGCTGATCCGCGGCGACGCCGGCGCCGCGTCGCCGAGCTCGTCCGCATCGGGGCGCGTTCGCGAGCTGCGCGGGATCGGCGCCGTCGATCGAGGCGCGGCTGCGCGAGCTGGTCGAGACCGGGCGGCTGCGCCGAGATCGACGAGCTCGAGGGCGAGGTGCAGCCGGAGCTCGTCGGCCTCGGCCGCCTGGTCGGGCTCGGGCCGCAGCGGATGGTCGACCTCGGCAGGGCGCTCGGGATCCGGTCGGCCGACGAGCTGCGCGCGGCCGCCGCGAGGGCCGGCTGCGCGAGGTGCCGGGGATCGGCCCGGCAACGGAGGCGAAGCTGCGCGCCGCGCTCGAGCGGCCACGCCCGCTGCCGCGGCGCGGCGCTGCTCCTGAACCGCGCGTGGCAGCTCGTCCGACGCGATCGCCGGCGCGCTCGGCGGCGAGGTCGCCGGCGACCCGCGGCGCTGGCGGGACGCCTCGGAGCGGCTCGCCGTCGTCGTCGCGGGCAGCCCGTCGGCGGTGATCGACCGCTTCGAGCGGCTGCCCGAGATCGTCGCGGTCGTCGAGCGGACGTCCACGGCGCGCCACTCGGGGTCACCGTCGAAGGCGTTCCCGTCGAGCTGCACGTCGCCGCCGGCCGCGGCGTTCGGCACGGAGCTCCTGCGCGCCACGGGCAGCGACGACTACGTCGCCGCGCTCGGCGAGCTGCCGGACGCGCCCGACGAGCGCGGCGTGTACGCCGCGCTCGGGCTGCCGTACCTGCCGCCCGAGCTGCGCGAGCATGCCGCTCCCGGGCGCGCCGTCCGCGCTCGTCGAGCAGGCGCAGATTCGCGGCGACCTGCACGTGCACACGACGTGGTCGGACGGGAAGGCGACCGTGCTCGAGATGGCGGAGGCGGCGCGCGCCCTCGGCTACGAGTACATCGCGATCTGCGACCACACGCGCAACGTGCGCGTCGTGCCCGGCCTCGACGCCGACGACGTGCGCCGGCAGGGCGAGGAGATCGCGGCGGTCAACGAGCTGCTCGCGCCGTTCCGCGTGCTGCGCGGCATCGAGTGCGACATCCTCGCCGACGGCACGCTCGACCTGCCGGACGACGTGCTGGCCGAGCTCGACTGGGTGCAGGCCTCCGTGCACGCCGGCCAGCGACAGTCGCGCGACCAGCTGACGAAGCGCACGCTCGCCGCGGTCGAGCACCCGGCCGTGTCGGTCGATCAGCCATCCGCAGGGGCGGATCATCAACCACCGCCCGCCGAACGCCGTCGATCTCGAAGCGGTCTTCGCCGCGTGCGTCGAGAACCGGCACGGCGGTCGAGACGAACGGCCTGCCGGACCGCATCGACCTGAGCGCAGAGCTCGTGCGCGACGCGATCGCCGCCGGAGTCGCGATCACCTGCTCGACGGACGCCCACTCGGTGCGCGGGCTCGCGAACATGCGCTGGTCGGTGGTGACGGCGCGCCGCGGCTGGGCGGAACGCGGCGAACGTGCTGAACACGCGCCCGCTGGCAGAGATCCACTCGTCGGCGGCGATCAATATCGATGCCTGAAACGGGGTCAGACCTCGCTCGGCGGGGCCCGAACTCGACCGGGCACGCCGCTGGCTCCGCGACGTCAGTGAGGTGCTACGCGCAGCCGGTCGTGCCGGGGAGCGCTGACCCGGCCGAGCCTCGCCCGGCTGCGTTCGGCCCGCTCGCCCACCTAGGCGGGGCGGTGGAGCTCGTGCACGTCGATCCAGTGCGTCCCCCGCAGCGCCTCGACGATGCGCGGATCGGTGTGCTCGGGGTTGAAGACGTGCGCGTCGAGGTCGCAGCAGACCGCGACGGTGTCGGACGCGAGGCCCTCGAGCTGCACGAAGGCGTCGACCGGGAGCTGCACCTCGCCGAGCGTGTAGTGGCGAAACTGCAGCTCCGGCGCGAGCTCCATCAGCGCCGGCCAGTCGGGGCAGGCGCGGGAGCTCACAGACGCGAAGTTGGCGCGCCCTCCCCGATTTCCTGCATCGACCACTCGCCGTCGAGCAGCACGGCGCCGGTCTGGTCGCCGCTCGGGAAGACGAAGAACCGCACCGCGTCGTCGAGCGTGTGCAGCAGCCGCCCCGTGCCGCTGTCGGCGAGCGCGAAGCGGAGGTGGAACCGCCCGTCGGCGAGCGGCAGCCGGCCGAGCCGAAACCGCAGCTCGCTTCGGCCGCCCTCGTCGGCCAGCCGAGCTCGGCCGTCTCCTGCGCGACGTCGTCCGAGCACGAGGCCGCCGTCGTCGCGCAGCTCGAGCGAGACGCGCGGCGGCGACGACGCTCGGCTCGGACTCGATCACGAGCCGCACCGTCACCGGCTCGCCGGCCGCGAACTGCGTGCGCTCCTCGCCCTCGTCGTCGAGCAGCTGGGCCGAGACGATGCGCGCCTCGCCGCTGCCCCACTCGCGCAGGCCCGCCCCGAGCTCGTCGGGGTTCGCGTCGGCGGCGAGCAGCCGGCGGTACGCGGCGATCGCCTCGCGCGTCGTCGCCGTCGAACGCGACCTCGCCCTGGCGCAGCAGCACCGCGCGGTCGCAGAGCCGCTCGACCGCCTGCGCGTCGTGCGAGACGAACAGGATCGTGCCGCCGCGGCTCTTGAACTCGGCGATCTTGCCGAAGCACTTGCGCTGGAACTGCTCGTCGCCGACGGCGAACACCTCGTCGAGCAGCAGCACGTCGGACTGGATGTGCGCGGCGACCGAGAAGCCGAGGCGCATGAACATCCCCGACGAATAGGTGCGAACCGGCAGGTCGATGAACTTCTCGAGCTCCGCGAACGCGACGATCTCGTCCATCACCTCGCGCACTCGCGCACGCGACAGGCCGTGGATCGAGCCGTTGAGGTAGACGTTCTCGCGGCCGGTGAAGTCGGGATGGAAGCCGGCGCCGAGCTCGAGCAGCGACGCGACGCGCCCGCCCGTCTCGACGCGGCCCGACGTCGGCTTGATGATCCCGGAGATGACGCGCAGCAGCGTCGTCTTGCCGGAGCCGTTGCGGCCGACGAGGCCGACGGCGCCACCCGGCTCGACCGTGAGCGAGACGTCGCGGAGCGCCTGGACCTCGCGTGCCTTCAATCGGCCGCGCGAGACGAAGACGTCCTTCAGCGTGCGCTGCGCCTTCGGGTAGACCCGGAAGCTCCGCGAGACGCGGTCGACGACGATCGAGCCGGGCGCGCTCATTTACCGCTCCGGCCCGCGCTCATGCCGCGACCGCGGCGAGCGCGCCGCGCACGATCTCGGCGAGCGCTTCGACGAAGCGCGGGTCGTCGTTCGGCATCTCGATCCGCTGCAGGTCGAGGCCGAGCTCGCGCGCCTTGTCCTGCGCCTCGGTGTCGATGTCCCAGCGGATCTCCAGATGATCCGAGACGAACCCGACGGGACAGACGAGCACCCGCTCGATGCCACGTGCGCTCAGATCCTCGAGGTGGTCGAGGATGTCGGGGCCGAGCCACGGCTCGCCGGTCGGCGACTCGCTCTGGAACGAGAACGACCAGTCCTCGACACCGGCGCTGTCGGCGACGAGCCGCGCCGTCTCGAGCAGCTGGTCCTGGTACGGGTCACCCTCGTCGAGGATGCGCGCCGGAAGCGAGTGCGCGGTGAAGACGACGTGCGCATCGGTGTCGCGGATGCGGTCGGCGAGGAACGCGATCGAGGCCGGGGTCGTCGTGCCAGCTCTCGACGAAGACGACGCCCGCCCGGCCGGCGACCGCCTCGTCGAGCAGGCGCTGGTAGCCGGCGATCGAGAGCCTGCTGTAGTGCGGCGCGAGCACGAGCCCGACGAGCCGGGTCGCGCCTGCCGCGAGCGCCGCGTCGACCGCGTCTGCGATGCGCGGGTCCCAGTGCTTCATGCCCGTGAAGACCGGCAGACCGAGCTCCGCCTCGAGCGCGGCGCGCGTCGCCTCGGTGATCGCGTTCAGCGGGTTCGAGTCCTCGATCCCGAGCGCCCGGTAGCGGGCGACGAGATCCTCGAGGTTCTCGGGCGCGATCGGACGGCCGCCGCGGATGTCCGCGTAGTAGGCGGGCACGTCGGCGACGCGCTCCGGCGAGCCGTAGGCCATCAGGATCACCGCCAGTCTCAGACACGCGCCTCCACCGTAGCCTCCTGGACGAAGGCGGCAAGCCGCGAGACGACGTCCGGATCGGTGCGCGGCAGCACGCCGTGGCCCGAGGTTGAAGATGTGGCCGGGCCGGCCGCCTGCGCGGGCGAGCACGTCGCGCGCCGCCGCCTCGACCCGCTCCCAGGGCCCGAGCAGCACCGCCGGGTCGAGGTTCCCCTGCACGCCGTGCCCCTCGCCGACGAGCGCCCAGCCGTCGTCGAGGGCGATGCGCCAGTCGAGCCCGATCACGTCGCCGCCCGCGCGCGCCATCGCCGGCAGCAGCGTCGAGGCGCCGGTGCCGAAGTGGATCGTCGGCGCGCCGGCACCGGCCAGGATGCGCGCCGACCACGGCGCGACGAACTCCTCGTAGTCGGCCGGCGAGAGCGCGCCGACCCACGAGTCGAAGAGCTGCACGACGTCGGCGCCCGGCCCGCGCCTGCGCGGCGACGTACGACGCGAAGCAGTCGGCGAGCTTCTCCATCAGCGCGCGCCACACGTCGGGCTCGGAGTACATCAGCGCCTTGACCGTCGCGAACTCGCGCGACGGCCTGCCCTTCGACGAGGTAGCCCGCGACCGTGAACGGCCCGCCGCAGAAGCCGACGACCGCCTGCTCATCGGCGAGCTCGCCGCGGACGATGCGGATCGCCTCGAGCAGCGGCGCGAACGCCTCGTCCGGGTCGGGCACCCGCAGCGCCTCGACGTCGGCGAGCGTGCGCACCGGGTGCTCGATCACCGGGCCGATCCCTTCGACGAGGTCGACGTCGAGGCCCATCCCGAGCACCGGGGTCATGATGTCGGCGAACATCACCGCGGCGTCGACGCCGTGGCGGCGCACCGGCTGCAGCGTCACCTCGGCGCACAGCTCCGGCGTGCCCGCGACCTCCCAGAACGAATGGCGCTCGCGGATCGCGCGGTACTCGGGCAGCGACCGCCCGGCCTGCCGCATGAACCAGACGGGCGTGCGCTCGACCGGCTCGCGCCGCGCGGCCCTGACGAGAAGCGGTTCCACGGGAGTTAGGCTAGAGGCTTGATGCGCATTTGTGGGCACATGCGGCTGGTGGGCCTGACGCGGCCCGGCTCGCCGCTTGGTCGAGCGCATCCCCGCATGCACCCCGATACGCATCAAGCCTCTAGCCGCCGTGTCGAAAGGGCCCCTCGCCGTCCGCTGGGCCGCACCGCCGGCGGTCGCGCCGCAGGCGGGCGCCGTCGAGACGGTTCGGGTCGAGCTCGAGAACGCCGGCACGGTCGCGTGGCGACCGGGGATCAATCTCGCCTACCACTGGCTCGACGACCGCGACAACCCGATCGTCTGGGACGGCGAACGGACGCCTGCGCCCCCGCTCGCGCCCGGCGAGCGCGGCGTGGCCGAGGCGAACGTGCGCGCGCCGATCCCGCCCGGGCCGTACCGCCTCGCCTTCGACCTGGTCGCCGAGAACCGCGCGTGGTTCTCGGAGCTCGGCAGCCCGATGCTCGTGCAGGACCTCGAGGTGCGCCGCGCGCGCGGGAGAGCCGCACGCCGAGCTGCCGCCGAGCGTCGAGCCCGCGCCCGACTGGGCCGAGCGCGTGCGCGCGGCGCACGCCGAGGGCTACGCCGTCGTCGCCGGGGCGATCGGCTGGGACGGGCTGCGGCCGGCCGCAGGCCGCTCGCCGCCTACGCGCCCGGCCCCGGCCGGATCCCCGGCTTCGCGGCACCGCTCCTCTGCCCGTCGGTGCTCCCCGGCATCGAGCTCGAGCGGCTCGCCGACGTCGCAGGGCTGCCGGCCTACGCCGCCCCAGCGACGAGCCGTGGATCTACGACGGCCGGATCGTGCTGCATTTGCGAAGCTCGAGAACCTAGAGCTCGACCGCGATCCGGTCGTCGACCCGGGTGAAGACGAACGCCCCGAGCGCGAGCGCGAGCACCGCCGCGACGACGAGGTAGACGACGTCGGCGGCCCGCGGCAGGTGCCCGGACCAGATCGCGTCGCGGACCGCGGAGATCGGCGGCGCGAGCGGGTTGCCCCAGCGCAGCACGTCGAGCAGCGTGCCGTGGTGCCTGCGCCTTGTCGGGCAGGGTCGAGGCGTTCCAGAGGATCGGCGTGAGGAAGAACCACGGCAGGAGCGCCGCCGTCAGCACGTGCTCGACGTCGCGGAAGAGCACGTTCAGGCAGGCGACGAGCAGCGCGAGCCCGGCGACGAGCGCCGCGAAGACGACGGCCAGCGGGATCGCCACCCAGACCGTCGAGCGCGCCTCCGGGACGAAGAGCAGCGAGAGCACGATCAGGATCACGAGCATCACCGCGAAGGTGACCGCCTGCGTCGCGACCATCGAGAACGCGACGAGCTGCCGCGGGAAGCGCACCTTCTCTGATCAGCTCGGCGCTGTCGACCATCGAGCGCGACGCCGACTGCAGCGAGACGGAGAAGAAGATCCAGCAGGCGAGCCCGGCGAGCAGGTAGATCGGGTAGTGGGCGATGTGCTTGTTCGGGAAGATCAGCCCGAAGACGACGAGGTAGACGCCCAGCAGGACGAGCGGGTTCAGGAGCGACCAGAGGATGCCGAGCAGCGAGCCCTTGTACTTCGCCTGGAAGTCGCGGCGGAAGAGGTTCGCGAAGAGCTCGCGGTAGCGGAGGAGATCGGCGTAGACCGTCATCGTCGCGCACTAGTCTAGGGACGGATTGTGCGGGCAAACACAGCCCTAACACCCCTCCACTACCCTCGCGTCGGGTGAGCACCCTCGCGGCCCTCGCCGCGCTCCCGACCGCGCTCGCGTCGTCTGGGCGCTCCTGCGCTCCCGGTACTCGCGCAGCCTCGAGCGCGCGCCCGCCGCAGACCGCTGGCGCGGCCTCTCGACGCCGCTCCTCGGCGGCATCGGCATCTTCGTCGGCACTCGCTGCCGGCATCTGGCTGGCCGTCGCCGCCGGGCCGCTCACGGCCACGCAGCAGCTCGCCGGCATCTACGCCGGCGCGACCCTCCTCTTCCTCGCCGGGCTCGTCGACGACCTGCGCTCGCTGCCGCCCGCCGCGAAGCTCGCCGCGCAGTTCGGTGCGGCTGCGATCGTCCTCGCGACCGGCACCGACGTGCAGCTCGTCCACACCCCGTTGCTCGCGTGGCCGCTCGGCGTCATCTGGCTCGTCGGGATGACGAACGCCTTCAACCTGCTCGACAACATGGACGGGCTCGCGGCGAGCCTCGCCGTGATCGCGTTCGCGTTCTTCGCGATCGACGCCTGGCTCCAGCACGAGCCGCGGCTCGTGCTCGTCATCGCCGTCGCGCTCGGCGCGGGCGTCCTCGGCTTCCTGCCGTTCAACCTGCGCCCCGGCAAGCAGGCGCTCGTCTTCATGGGCGACTCCGGCTCGCAGCTGCTCGGCTTCACGCTCGCCGCGCTCGGCCTGTCGGCGAGCTGGAAGGTCGCGACCTCGACGGTCGCGACGCTCGTCCTGCCGGTGCTCGTGCTCGCCGTCCCGATCCTCGACACGACGCTCGTCACGATCGTGCGGCTGCTCGAGGGCAGGCCGATCTCGCAGGGCGGCCGCGACCACACCTCGCACCGGCTCGTGTCCTTCGGCCTGTCGGAGACGGCACGCCGTCGTGCTGCTCGCCCTGATCGCGGCCGCGCTCGGCGCGACGAGCCTCGCCTACAAGGTCCTCGACGACCGGCGGCTCGCCGCCGTCGGCGTGCTCGTCACCTTCGTCCTGCTCGTGCAGTTCGCGAGCTTCCTCGCGGACGTCGACCGCGTTCGGCAACCTGGAGCCAAGCGCATCTCCCTGTACGGCCGCCGGCTGGCGGAGGTCGCCGTCGACGGCGCGCTCATCTCGGCGTCGTTCCTCGCGGCCTACCTGCTGCGGTTCAACGGCATCGGCACCGTCGAACCAGCGGCACTACTTCCTCCTGACCCTGCCGGCGCTCCTCCTCTGTCGCTACATCGCACTGCTGCTCTTCGGGATGTACGCCGGAGTGTGGCGGTACGCCGAGCTCGCGCGATGCGCTCCGTGCCGGCGCCGCCGTCGCGGTGTCCGAGGTCGTCGCGATCGGCATCGTCGCGCTCACGCAGCCGCCGGTCGGCGACTTCTCGCGCAGCGTCTTCGTGATCGATGCATTGATCTGCGCGGTTGCGATCACCGCTGCCCGGTTCGCGGAGCGCGCGATCATCCATTTCGTCGATCTCGCACGCGGACGCTCCGGCCGCCGCGTGCTCATCGTCGGCGCCGGGCGGACAGGCCGCAGCCTGCTGCGCGAGCTTCGGGAGACGCCCGGCGAGCGCGTCGTCGGGTTCGTCGACGATGCGCCCGCGCTCCGCGGCCGCAGGCTGAACGGGGCCAAGGTCGTCGCGACGACCGCCGGCATCGGGCAGGCCCTCGAGCGTCTGACGCCGGACGTCGTGTTCGTGACCATTCCCAACGCGCCCCACGACCGGCTCAATGCCGTCGTGGCGGCCTGCGCCCGGCACGAGACCGACTGCCGCTTCGTCCGTCGCGAGCTCGACCTCGACCCCCAGGTCAGCCTGGCAACCGACCCCCGGTGATGTCCTCCTCACCCGCTGGGCGCCGTTCGGTCGCCGACCGGCTGTTCGCCGCCTACCCCTTCGTCCTCGCGTACGTCGTGCTGCTGATTCTCTACGGATGGCAGACGAGCAAGCACTCGACGCCGTGGCTCTTCACGGACGAGCTGGAGTGGGCGGGCCTCTCCCGGGGCGTCGCGCACCATGGCGTGCCGCAACTGCGCCTGCACGACGTGTCGTTCAGCTCCCTGTACGAGTACCTGATCGCCCCGGCGTGGTGGCTGGGCGCAACCGGCCGCGCGTATGCCGCGGCGAAATACATCAATGCGGCGGTGATGACGGCAGCGCTCTTCCCCGCCTATGCGCTCGCGCGACTTTTCGTCACGCGTCCCGCTGCGATCGCCTGCGGTGTCGGCGCAGCCGTGAGCCCCGCCCTCGTCTACACGGGGATGCTGATCCCGGAGCCGCTCGCGTACTTCTGGTCGACGCTGACCCTGTGGCTCATCGCCCGCGCCCTCCTCGTGCGCTCACGAGGCACGGTCGCGACCGCTGTCGTCGCACTGCTGATCGCGCCTGTGGTCCGGTCGGAGCTGTCGGTTCTCCTCGCCACCGCGTTCGTGGCCGCCGGGCTGACGGCGGCGACGAGCCGCCGCGGACGAAAGCTCATCGGCTCGTGGTCGCTGCGGGAGAGGCTCGGTGCGATCATGCTCGGGCTCGGCGTCGTGATCGTGCTCGGTGCCTACGCCACACAGCACTCGTACACCTGGCGCCTTGGGGGGCACTTCCATGACCGGGCGATCACGTACGGGCTCTGGGCGTTCGGTGCGTTCACGATCGGGGTCGGGATCGTGCCGGCTCTCGTGACGCTCGCCTGGGTGCTCGGCGCGCGCTGGCGCCTGCGGGACGAGCGTGTACTCGCGGCCGTGCTCGTCGGCTCGATCTTTGCATTCGGTGTCTACACCGCCGTGAAGGCGTCGTTCATCTCTGCCACGTTCGCCATCCGCGTCGAGGAGCGAAACCTCATCTACCTCGCCCCGATCGTCTTCGCGACAACGGCTCGCTGGGCGCTTGCGGGTCGGGCGCGGGTGGTTCCGCTCGCCCTGTCGGCGGCGGGCGTCTGGTATCTGCTCGACACGACGCCGTACCACAACACCGAGCATTTCTATTCGGACGCACCGGGGCTCTCGATCCTGCAGTGGCTGAACCGCTCGCCCTGGTATTTCACGACCACGGACGCGCGGCGACTCGTCTTCGGGATCCTGGTCGGGGCGGTGGCGGTCATGCTGTTGCGCGACCTCGCCCGGCGGCGCGCTGCCCTGCACCGGCTCGCGGTGCCGGCCGGGGCACTTCTGGCCGTGGCGGTCGTGGCCTGGAACCTGACCGGCGAGATCGCCGCCGGGAACGCCTCGAACTCGTTCGCCGACTCGCTGCGCGGTGTCCTGCCGACGCCGCCCGACTGGATCGACCGGGTGACCGGCCGCGCGCGCACGATGTACATCGGCCAGTCGCTCGGCGGCTCGAACGCCTTCTGGTCGACACGAGTTCTGGAACCAGTCGATCACCGACGTCTGGTCGGTGGACGCGTCGGCCCCGGGCCCCGGCCCGGTCGTCACCCCCAACTACCTCGACACGTCAGGAGCCGTCGATCCGCAACTGCCGCTTCGGTGGATCGTCGCAACGCCAGGCGTCGACCCCGCCGGGACGCTTCGCACGACCGTCGGAGGGCTGCGTCTCTTCCAGGTCGGCCGACCGATCCGGATCAAGGATGCACAGGGCGGCCTCAGCCCCGACGCTGCGTGGATGTCGACGGCGGCCTGGTACTACCGCTTCGCCGCCGGAGCCGAGCCCGGGCAGGCGACGGTCAGTCTCTCCCGCGCGGCCGCCTGCGGCGGCTACCCGCCGTCGCAGATCACGATCAGGCTCTCGTCGCTGCGGATCGACGGCAACGGCCAGCCGGTCGCCAGGCGCCTCCTCGCGGTGCGGCGCGTCACGCTCCGGTCGAACCCGTGCGAGACGAAGGTCATTCGCATCCCCACGGTCGCGCCCTACCGGATCGACATCTCCGCGCGGGGGACGTTCCAGCCGTCGCAGTACGACCAGCGCGAGCTGAGCGCCCAGGTCGCGTTCGGGTTCACGCCGGACAAGTCGCGCTAGAGCGCGCGCAGCCGCTCGGGATGCTTGCGCACGAAGCGGGCGATCCCACGCCAGTGCCAGAGCGTCCGTCGCGTCAGCCAGCGGCGGTCGGTCACGGCCTTGTGCTCGTGCTGCACCACCGCCGCGGGGACGTACCAGCGCTCCCAGCCGGCGCGCATCGCGCGGTAGGCGAGGTCGATGTCCTCACCGTAGAGGCGAAAGCCCTCGTCGAACCCGCCGAGCTCATCGAGCATCGACCGGCGCAGCATCAGGAAGCCTCCGAGCATCCAGTCGGCCGGCACCGGCTCGCCCGGCGGCGCCTCGTCGAGGTGATAGTGGTGCCGCTGGCGAACCACGAGCCGCAGCGGCGTGCGGCGCACGATCGTCCCGAGCACGGTCGGGAACCGCCTCCGGGACGGCTGCCACCGCCCGTCGGGGAACACCATGCGCGGGCCGGCGATGCCGCACCGCGGGTGCGCCTCCATGAATGCGCGCAGCTGCGCAACGGCGTCTGCGGCCGGGACGGCGTCGGGGTTCGCCGAGACGATCAGCTCGGACTCGGTCAGCGCGACGCCGCGGTTGACGTTGGCACCGAAGCCGAGCGGCTGCTCGTTCGTGACCGCGGTGACGCCGGCCGGCACCGAGCCGGGCACGTTCGCGATCACGACCAGCTCGTCCACCTGCGGCTCGAGCGCGGGCAACGACTCCTGCAGCTCGAGCGGATGCCCGTGCGAGACGACGACGCCTGCGACCTTCACAGCACGCTCCGGTACGCCTCGGCCGTGAGCCGGGCCGTCTCGCTCCAGCTGAACTGCTGCGCCCGTTCGAGCCCGGCGCGCACGTAGCGCTCACGATCGGCGCGCACACGCTCGACGGCCCCGGCGAAGTCGCCGGCGACGGCCACTTCTGCCGCCCCGCCGGCAACCTCGACGAGCGCTGCGTCGGACGAGATGACGACGGGTGTGCCGCTCGCCATCGCCTCGAGCACCGGGAGGCCGAAGCCTTCGTATCGCGACGGCAGCACGAGAGCGGTCGCGCCTTGGTAAAGGCGCACGAGCTCGGCGGGAGGGACGTGCCCGCGCACGTCGGCGCCCGCGGCGCGCAGCTCGGCGGCGAGGGCCGGCTCCTTCTCGGGCCCGGCCACGACGAGCGGCAGCCCGAGCGCAGCGGCTGCGGCAGCTGCTGCGAGCGGGTCCTTGCGCGCCTGCACGGCACCGACGAAGAGGAGGTACCCGCCGTCGCTTCCCCCGCCGGGACCGAAGATGGGGTCGACACCGTGCGGTGTGACGGTCACCTGCGCGGGCGCGAGACCGTAGAGCTCGACGGCGTCGGCCTTCGTCCGTTCCGACACGGCGAGGACGTGGTCGGCGCGTCGTGCCGCCCGTGGGACGACGCGTTTGAACACGAACCGGTCGAGTGGCCCCATCACGCCGGCTTCGCGCTCGAAATGCAGGTCGTGCAGCGTCACCACCGCGCGGCCGTGATAGCCGAGGGGGATCGCGTGCTGAAAATGCGCGACGTCCGGGCGCAGGCCGCGCAGGAGCCGCGGCAGCGTCCACGCCATGCGCAGCTCCTGCGAGCGTGCAGGCAGGCGCACCGCCTCGATGCCCGCCGGGACGAGCTCGGGATGCCGCGTCACCGCGACGAACCGCAGGTCCGGGGCCGCCGCGGGCAGCTCCCGCAGCAGGTTCGAGAGGTACGTCTCCTCACCGGTCCGATGGCGGCCGAGCACATCGGCATCGAGCACGACGACCGGCCTACTCACTCGAGCGCCTTGCGGTAGGCCTGCACGGTCGCGTCGGCGGCCGCCTCCCAGGTGAAGCGCTGCGCCCGGGCGAGCCCTGCCTCGCGCAGCTCGCCGCGCCGGGCGAGCGCACGTTCGATCCCGGCTGCGATCGACTCGACCTCACGTGGGTCGACGAGCTCGGCGGCATCGCCTGCGACCTCCTCCATCGCGCTCCCGGCGCTCGTCACCACCGGTGTGCCGCAGAGCATCGCCTCGAGCACCGGGATGCCGAAGCCCTCGAGCAGGGACGGGTAGGCCAGACAGAGCGCACCGCGCAGCTGCACCGCGAGCTCGTCGTCCGACGGCCGGCCGAGCCAGTGGACGTGCGCGCCGCCGACGTCGACGCTGCCCCAGCCGCGGGCGCCGGCGATCCGCAGCTCGAGCCCGAGCCGGCCGGTCGCCTCGGCGAGCCGCGCCAGGTTCTTGCGCGGCTCGAGCGTCCCGACGGCGAGGACGTAGTCGCCGTCGGCGGCCGGGCCGTCGGGGTTGAACAGCGTGCGCGACGCCGCGTTGTAGGCGACGTCGATTCGCTCCTCCGGCACCCCCGCGAGCTCGACGACCTCGCGTTTCGTGAACTCCGAGACGGCCAGTACGCGCGTCGCGCGGCGCAGGACGGGCAGCAGAAAGGTGCGCGCGTAGAGCCGCGTCCACGCCGTGAAGAGCTCGGGCTGACGGACGATCGCAAGGTCGTGCACAGTGACCACCACCGGCACCGGCGCCGACAGCGGCGCGCGGAACGTCGTGCAGTGGAGGACTGACGACCGGCGGGCCTGCAGCGGCAGGAGCAGCGGGTACCAGGCGACGTCACGAGCGGCCGCGGTCGCGCGTCCGGGGCCGCCCCACGTCAGCTCGTGCAGCTCGACGTCGCCGCGAAGCCGGAGGGCGTCGCGCACGCCGCGGACGTAGCGTGCTGTGCCGGCGTTGTCGAGCAGGAGCGGCGCGACGTCATAGGCGACGTTCACCGCGCACCTTCCCAGGCTGTGAGCATGATCTCGCCGACGCGGTCCCAGGTGAACCTGCGCGCGTGCTCGAGGCCTCTCTGCGCGAGCTCCTCGCGCCGGGACGCCGCGTCGAGAACGGCCCGAGCCCAGCCCGCGGCATCGTCGGGTGAGGCGCGCAACGCGGCGGCGCCTGCCGCTTCGTCCAGCGACTCGTGCGAGGAGGCGACGACCGGGACGCCGCTCGCCATCGCCTCGACGATCGGGATCCCGAAGCCCTCGAAGCGCGACGGATAGGCGACGACGGACGCGCCTCGGTAGAGGCGGGCAAGCTCGTCGGTGCTCTGCCGGCCGAGCAGCCGGATGCCGGGTGCGTCGAGCGCCGGCTGCTCGCCCCATCCTGCGCCGCCGACGACCACGAGCAGCATGCTCCCGCCGAGCAGGCGGTGCGCCTCGACGAGCACCTGCAGGTTCTTACGCGGCTCCAGCGTGGCGACGGTCAGCACGTACGGCGCGCCGAGGTCGGCGCGGTCTCCCTCCGGCGCGAATACCGCGTCGACTCCCGGAGGAGCGACGTGCACGCGCGCCGGGTCGAGGCCCAGGGTGCGGATCACATCGGCCTTCGTGTACTCGGAGTTGACGAACACCGTGTCGCAGTTGACCGCGTCGCGGTACTTCGCTGCGTGCATCGAGTAGGTGCGCCGGGTCACCCATTCGCGATGGTGCAGCGGCACGAGGTCGTGGATCATCGTCGAGCGCAGGCCGCTGCGCTGCGGCGGGAACATCCAGTCGGTGTAATGGAGAACGTCGACGGGCCCGAGGAAGCGCTCGACCGCCGGCTGCCCGACCCGGCTCCAGGCCTGCCGCCAGTGGTGCGCGAAGGGAAGCAGCCGCAGCTTCACCGTCACCGGGATCCCGTCGAGCGCCTCGGGGATGCGGCGCATGCCTGCCGGGCTCGTCGGCGCGAACGCCACCACCTCGTGCCGGTCGCCCGCGGCCTCGGCGAGCGACGCCAGGGAGCCGCGGATGTAGTTGCCGATCCCGGTCGGCTCGTGCGACAGCGGGCTGACGTCGAACGCGATCCTCACGTGACGGCAAAGTCGAGGAACCGGATGCCCAGCGGGCGGGTGTCGGTGCTCGAAGGCTCGACCCGGGCGGGGACGCGCGTGCGCGGGATGCGGAAGTTCACCGTGCACGACCCGTGCGGGCCGCGAGTGAGTGGAACGCGAAGCGTCTCCTCACGGTACGGACCGACGAGTTGCGAGGTGACCAGACGCCCCCGGACGTACGCCTCGACGAGCTGCACGTCCTTGAAGAGGTGAGCGTCGCTACCGAGCTGCACGGCAAGCGTGCCGCCTCGACACGCAAACCTCCGGTACATGGCGGTGTGCCCTGCCCAGAGGTCCGGATAGTCGATTCCCGTGGTGATGTGCTCGGCACGCAACGTCCCATTCACGCGCAGCAGCACGAGGCCTTTCTTCAGGTCAGCTCCGATTCGCCTGCCGACGATCGAGAGGCTCGTGTCGACGAGGACGTCGCGCACGTGCACGGCCCGCCCGGCGGCGAGGTAGTCCCCGGTCGAGCGGTTGACCACGATCGGCGTCTGCGCGAGGCCGCCGGGAACCGCGCCGTTCGTCGTGTAGATCCCGCCGACGTCACGGTTGAAGAACTCGTTCTCGTTCACCGTCAGTCGGTCGGTCGCTCCGGTCCAGACGACAGAGACAAGAGTCGGGTCGTGTGAACCGACGATCGCAGTGATCCAATCGCGGTCCGGACGCGTGATCCCCTGGAAGACAGCGCCGATCGAGGCGCGCTGCGTCCTGCTGTCGACCGGCTGGACGGCGCCGAGGTACAGCAGCAGCACGACCGCAGGCAATCCCCACGCAAGCCGCACCGGGCCGAGCGCCGCGGCTGCCACGAGCACGGCGGCCGCGGCGGCGACGAGCCAGCGGAGGTCGCCTGCCGGGAGGTGCAGCCAGAGCGCGGTCGACCAGAGCGCCAGCACTCCGAACGTGTCCGAGGTCGCCGACGTGTCGAGGAACCGCCCGTACGGCACCGCGGCCGCCAGCGCGACAACGGCGAGAGCAACGGGGACGGTGACCACCGCGCGGGGCCGCGGGAGCCCTCGTTCGATCCAGAGGACGAGGCACGTGAAGAGAAGCGGTGCGACATAGAACAGGTTGCGTTCCTCGATCCGCTGCACGCTCGGCTGCGACGCGAAGGCGGCCACCTCGACCGCGAGCAGTGCGGTGAGGGAGACGGTCGCCGCCACGACGGCACGGTCGGCGCCCGACAGCACCGGTGCGCGCGCGCACAGCAGCACCAGCGCGAACACCGGGATGACCCCGACGTAGAGCTGGAGCTCGGACACGTGCCACAGCAGCCAGCGAGCGACGGTCGCGACGTCGTACGACGAGTTCGTCGCTGCGGCGTACGCCCCGAGAAGCGACGAGATGCTCCGTCCGCGAACGAGCTCGAAGGCGATCGCGAGGACCGCGAGGCCGCCGACCGCGGCGTAGAGCAGCCTGTGGCGGAGAAGCTCGCGCGGGCGCCGCGCGAGCGCGGCGACGAGCGACCGGCGCGAGGAGCGCCGCCGGCAGGATCGCCACCGCCTGGGCGCGGGTCGCGTAAGCGAGGGCGAGGGAGACGAGGAAGAACGCGAGGGCGGCGGGCCGCGGGCGCTCGAGCAACCGGACGAGCGCGAGCGCGGCCAGCACGAAGACCAGGTAGAACGCGTTCTCGGTCATCACCGTGCCGGCGTAGAACGTCGACGGCACGGCCACGGTCAGCACCGCGACGACGAGCGCACCGCGCGCAGAGACGACACGGCGCGCGAGCAGGTAGGCCGGGACGGCTGTCAGCGACATCAGCAGCGAATTGATCAGCTTGATCGCGCTGTACGCCGTCTGGGATCGAATGGAAGAGCGCGTAGGCGGGGCTGATCAGGACCGGGTAGACGACGCCGTATCCTCCCGTCGCCACGTCGCGAACCTCGAACGCCCCGTTGGCCGCGAAGCTCTTCGCGAGCTCCGAGTAGACGATCTCGTCGATCATGATCCACGGTCCGACCATGTGACGCGCGAACCCGAAACGCACCGCGGTCGAGCACACGACGATCACGGCGACCCAAGCCCACGCCGGGACGGCGCGAGCCCTGCTACGCACCGATTCCGACCTCGCGCAGACGCTCCACGAGCAGCGACACGTCGGTCACGCCGGACGCGACGGCCGCCTCGGCGACCCGCCAGAGCACGGCGTCGTCGACGGCGTCACCGCCAGCAGCCACCTCGAGCGCCGCGACGTAGGCGTCGACGACCTTCGGCAGGGCGTGCTCGCGCTCCACGTAGGTGCGCGCAGCCGCACCGAGCGAAGCGGCGTGCTCCACGGCGAGCTCGAGCGCCGCAGCGAGCGTCGAGACCTCGAGCTCGTCGACCGGGACCTTCAGGACCGCTCCGTCCGGCAGCTCGCTGAACCAGCCGACGTCGGAGACGATGAGCGGCTTGCCGAGCGCGAGCGCGCGGATCGCGGAGCCGGACGTCTCCCCCATCGTGGGATAGCGGAGGTTCACGAGCACGTCGCAGGCTGCCATCAGACGACCACATGCGCTCCTCCGGCACGTAATCGAGCCGTTGCACGCCTTCGGTCAGGCCGAGCCGCTCGAGCCGGCGCTCGACGTCGAACCGCTCGCCGGCTGCGCCGACGAGCAGAAGCCGAGCGTCCGGTAGCCGCTGTCGCAGCGCTGCGAACGCCTCCAGCAACTGCGGGATCCGCTTGTTCATGTTCAGGTAGCCGAAGCAGCCGAGCAACGGCCGCGCCGGCGACGTCGGTTGCCGGGACGGCGGCCACCGGGGGCCACACCGGGTGCGGCACCTGCCAGAGACGGCCCTGGTAGCCCGCCGAGCGAGCCCGTTCCGCGACGTAGCGTGAGTGAACGATCAGCCCTCGCGCGTGGTCGAGGACGACGCCCGCGAGCGGGAACCGCTCCGGCTGCGTCTCCCACAGGAGCGGCAGCAGGTTGTCGAGCACCCCGAGCCCGAGCAGCCGGCCGGCGACCCCGAGGTCGCGCTCCATCGCCTCGAGATAGCCGCGCCCGTCGCCGCGCCCGATCGTGATGCCGGCGATCAGATGGTGCAGCACGTACTCGTGCAGAACGACGACGCCGGGGCGCTTTCGCAGAGCATCGACGATCCAGCCGTGCGCCTCGGGGTCGTTGCCGACGTGGTACAGCGCGACGTCTGCGTCGGGCGCCCGCGAGCCCTCTCGCGCGAGCACGATCTCGACGCGCTCCCCCAGGCCGGACAGAAGGAGCGTCGAGTAGTCGGCGATTCCCGAGCGCGACGGCGGCAGCGGCGAGTAGTAGGCGACCTTCACGACAGCAGGGCGTCGACGCACGCGTCCCAGGTGACGCGCTCGGCCAGCGTGTGACCCGCGCGTCCCCAGGCCTTCGCCTCGTCGACGTGGGCGGCGAGGTACGAACACGCCTGGGCGATCTCGGCCGGCTCCGGTGCGACGACGAGGCCGGTCGCGCGGTCGTGCACGACCTCGAGCGGCCCGCCGGCGTCGTGCGTCGTCACGACGGGCTTGCCCGAGAGGAACGCCTCGTACGGCACCATCCCGAAGTCCTCGTCCACCGGCGCGTAGTAGACGGCGCTACAGCGCGCATAGAGGTCGGCGAGACGCTCGTCGTCGACGCGACCGACGAACTCGATCTGCCCGTTCAGGCCGGTCGCGAGCTGCTCGAGCCGTTCGCGGTCGGGGCCCTCACCGGTGACCACGATCCGCAGCGCCGGCTCGCGTTTCGCGGCTTCGATCAGCAGGTCGATCCGCTTCGCCCGGTCGAGCCGGTTGACGGAGAGGACGAACCCCTCGGGCTCGGCGTTGCGAAACGGCATCGCCTGCGGGGGGTGCGGCAGCACGTCTGCTCCGATCCCGTTGAAACGCCGGAGGCGGTCGGCGACGTTTCGCGACGTCGCAAAGACCCGCCGCGCCTCGCCGAGCGCAACCGCGTCGAGCTGCTCGATCGCGCGGCGCGTCGCGCGATCCTCGGGCGACTCGCCGAACTGCCCGAGCTCCGTGCGGTCGTAGTCGTAGGCCTGCCGGAACTGGTGCAGCACCCACACGACCTTGTTGGGGTGGCGCACGCAGTAGGCGGGGAACTTGGTGGCGATCACGCGGTCGATCGGACGGCCGTCCGACTCGGTCAGGTCGACGAGGCGCCAGAGGAACGCCTGGTCGAGCACGCGCGTGCCCGGGTACCACTTGAAGGGGATCGTCACGAGCTCGGCCTCATGCCCGCGTGCGCGGAGCGCGGCGGTGAGGTCGTCTGCCATCAGCTCCGCCCCGCCGTGCACGAACGGCACCTGCGGCGCGCACACGGCGATCCTCATCGCTGCTCGAGCTTCTGCAGGCGCTCGTCGAGATCGTCGATCAGCTTCAGCACGGCGTCGTTGAACGCGCGCTGGTCGGCGAAGGCGGGCTCGACGTACCAGCGCATCAGCCGCCTCAGCACCGACTTCAGCGGGCCGCCCTTGCCGGCGATCGGGCGCTCGGCGGAGATCGGCCACAGCCGCTCGGCCTGATCGCGGACCGAAAGGCGCACCTGGGCGGGCGGCACGCCCGTGCCACGCGGGCCCGCGGCGTGCAGCTCCTCCTTCAGCTGCGCGAAGAGCGCAGCGACGTCCGAGGTGTCGTCGACGTCCGGCATAGGGCGAAAGTGTAAAGAGCGGGCATTACGGCCCTGTAAGCGGTGTGAGCGCCCCGGCGAGGCGAGGCATCCGAGCGGTGTGAGCGCCCGGCGGGGCGAGGCGACACGAAGCACCGGTCGGATCAGGCCCTATTTGAGGCGGCCGCGACCACACTGGACAGGCCCGGACGCCAAACGACCGTCGTGCCGAGACGACACGAAGCACAGGTCGGATCAGGCCCTACGTGAGGCGGCCGCGACCACACTGGACAGGCCCGGACGCCAAACGACCGTCGTGCCGAGACGACGCGAAGGTCGGGCCGGGCCGGGAATCCGTTCAGGCGGGTGCGTCGACGGTGGAGAGGCCGGACGCCGAGCGACGCTCGGACGCCCCTTCGCATCGCGATGCGCCCGGTGGGCGGCTACGCGGTCGCGACGGTCAGCGCCTGCGAGACCGGCTCGACTGCGGCGAGCTCGGCGACGAGCGCCTCCACGACCTGCGGATCGAACTGCGCGGGGGCGCAGCGGACGAGCTCGGCCAGCGCCTCGTCGCGTGAGATCCGCCCGCGGTAGACGCGATCGGTGGTCATCGCCTCGTAGGCATCCGCCACGTGCAGGATGCGCGAGCCGATCGGGATCTCGTCGCCCGGGAGCCCCTTCGGATAGCCGTCGCCGTCCAAGCGCTCGTGGTGATGGAGCACCCAGGTTGCTACGGGCTCGATCCCGAGTGACGCGAGCATCCTGTACCCGATCTCGGGGTGCGTCTCGATCGCGCGGCGCTCACCCGCGTCGAGCGGCCCCGGCTTGCACAACACATCCTCGGCGATCGCGAGCTTGCCGAGGTCATGCACCCGCCCGGCGAGCCGAATCAACTCCGCATCCTCACCGCTCAGCCCGAGGCGCACTGCGATCCTGGCCGCCAGGTCGCCGACCGCGACCGAGTGGTCGCCCGTGTAGGCGTCGCGGACCTCGAGCGCGCGGGCGAGGCAGGACGCGGCGTTCAGCCGCGCACGCCGGTCGCCCTCCTCCGCCATCCGACGCTCGGAGAGCTCGATCACGTCGGGCCGGTACCCGCGCACCGCATTCCTGCCTGCCGCCTTGGCCGTGTACAGCGCCCGGTCGGCGGCGCGCAGCAGCTGGCTCCGCTGCAGCCCTTCGCTCGGATAGGTCGCGACGCCCGCCGAGACCGTGACGGCGAGCTCGGGGTCGACCTGGGTCGTCGTGACCCGCAAGACGACCCGCGAGACGATCGCGAGGGCCTCGTCCTCGGCGAGGCCGGGAAAGAGGAGCGCGAACTCGTCGCCGCCGAGGCGGAAGCCGTGGCCGTCGCGGCGGAGGCACTCACCGACCGCCGCCAGCGCCCGGTCGCCCGACGGATGGCCGTGCTGATCGTTGATCGCCTTGAACTCGTCGAGATCGAGCACGCAAAGGCTCACGGGCACGCCGCTGTCGTCCGCTTCGTCGAGCAGCTTCTCGAGCTGCTGTTGGAAGTGCCGGTAGTTGCCAAGGCCCGTCAACGGGTCTGTCAGCGCCAGCTCCATCGCCCGCACTTCCCTGTTCGTCGAACGCTGGTAGAGCGCGATCGCGAGCAACGGCCCGAGCAGTGCAGCCGACAGGACGGGCGAGCGCTGCCACAGGACGGCGAGCATCAGCGAGACCGAGAACATGATCGCGAACGCGAGCGCGGTCGATCGCACAGCGTCGCGAAGCACGGCGCCGAGCTGCTGATTCGCGGTCGCGGCGATCACGAACGCGATCAGCATGACGTTGGCCGAGTAGAACGCGGCCGCGCCGAAGAACACGTCCGCGATCAACCACTGCACGCCGGAGGCGTGTGACACGGCGTGCGCTGCCGCACCGGCCGCGGCCGCCGAGAGCGCGTAGGTCGAGCAGTTGTAGACGACACGCACGGGCGGGCGCCTCTGGCCGAGCTCGAAGACACCGCGCGCGATGCAGCCGACGAGCACCGCCGGGGCCCAGCCGTACATGTAGCCGGCCCCGACGATGAACACCGCCGCGAGAGACACGCCGCCCGCGCTGACACCGTTGATCGGGACGGGAAACGCCTCGGCCAGCGTTGCCGCGGCGAGGAGGGCGAGCAGCTCGACCCCAACCCAGATAGCGGGCGGCGTGTGAGCCAGGTCCGCGACGGAGCCGCCGATCACTGCCAAAGCAGCGAAGCCGACGACGCCGACCAGGAGCCAGAGTCTGCCGCCGCCTGCGGGCGGCCGTTCGTGAGTCCTCACCGCGGCTCGAACCGTCGGCTAGCCGAGCAAGATGCGGACGGCGCTCCAGTGAATCGCCGCACCGAACGATGCGAGCGCCAAGGCGACCGTCGCGAGTGCAACCAGCATGGCCGGCCGCTTCTGCCGATGAATCACGCACTACCTCCTGTTCCGCAGGGACGAGCTATCCCGCTCAGTCTTCACAGCAGCGGGACATCGACCATCGCCCGAAAAGGGGAGTTTCCTAGAGGGGAGGCGGCACGGCGGCGCGCGCGACAGCACGTGAGCTGCCGAGCGCGACCGCCCCCGCGCACGCGAGCACGATGCCGAAAGCGAAGGCGGCCGCATGCGGCGGCTGGCGGTGGGTCAGGAACGGAGCGAGCGCCGCCGGCACCACCATCTCGAGCCCGAAGGCGACCGGGATCGCCCGGGTGGCGGCCCACATCTGGAGGGAGGTCATCTCGGCGAGCAGCGCTCCCCAGGCGGCGAAAGCGCAACCGGCGCCCCAGGCGACGGCAGCTCCGATGTGCCGCTGCGCGATCGCGACGTCGAGCAGCGCCGTCCCGAGCCCCAGGAACGCCCAGCCGAGACCGGCTGCGACGCTCGTCGGCAGGCCGCCGGCGCGACCGAGACGGCGCAGCACGTAGGGAGCGGGCGCGACGATCGCGAGCGCGACCCCGGTGAACCAGGTGCCGCCGGTGGTGAACGCGCCGGTCTCGGCCGGTCCGGCGTAGCCGAGCCCCGCCACGCCGGCCGCGATCCCAAGGACGCCCGCGATCTCGCGGAGGCCCACCCGCTCGTGCAGCACGCGGGCACCCAGGACGAGCAGGACGACGAGGCCGAAGCCGAGCGCGGGTTGCACGAGCGTCACCGAGCCGAACGAGAGCGCCACCGCCTGCAGCGGCCAGGCCAGCAGCCCTGCGGCCGTCCCGGCCAGCCAGAGCGGCCGCCGGACGAGCCGCGCGATCAGGCTGGCGCGGAGCGCCTCGCTCTTCGGCGCATGCCGCGCCTCGAGCGCCTGGAGAGAGGTTGCGAGGGCATAGAGCGACGCGGTGGCGGCGGCGAGGAGGACGGCGACGAGGGCGCGCATAACGTGAGACTACGATCGCGCGATGGTCGGCATCTCACTTCTCACACTCGTGCCCGGTCAACTGGGCGGCAGCGAGACCTATGCCCGGGAGCTCCTGCGCGGGCTCGGACGGGTCGGCGAGCTCTCCTACCGCGTCCTCGTCCCGCCGGTCGCACCCGACGCGTCGGAGGGGCTGCCGTCGGAGACCGCGGTCGAGTATCGCCGCGCTCGCACGGCCCCGCAGCGGCTCGCCGCGATGGCGGCGGCGGCCGCCCACCCGGGGCCGCTGCGCCGAAGGCTCCGCGGCGCCGACGTCGTGCACTACCCACTCACCCTGCAGATCCCCTCGCTCTCCCCGAGCATCGTGACGCTCCACGACCTTCAGCATCTCGACCTGCCGGACCTGTTCCCGCGCGTCGAGCTGCTCTTCCGCAGGCTCGCCTGGCATCGCTCGATTCGCTCCGCCGACCTCGTGATCGTCCTGAGCGAGTTCGTCCGTGATCGTGCCGTCGAGACGATGGGGCTCGATCCGGGCCGGATTCGCGTCATCCCGTCCGGGCTCGACCACTCGACGCTCGTGCCCGGCAGCGCCGAACGCGAGCCGTTCCTGCTCTACCCCGCCCGCCGCTGGCCGCACAAGAACCACGAGCGCCTCTTCGAGGCGTTCGCGCTCGTGCGCCGAGAGCGGCCCGGGCTACGGCTCGTCCTCACCGGCGGCGGCGAGTTCGAGAGCGTTCCCGACGGGGTCGAGGTGCTCGGCCACGTGCCGCGCCCACAACTGGTCGGGCTGCTGCAGCGCGCCTCGGCGCTTGTCTTCCCGTCGCTGTACGAGGGCTTCGGACAGCCCCCGCTCGAAGCGATGGCGTGTGGCTGCCCCGTCGCGTCGGCGAACGCCGGCGCCCTGCCCGAGGTCGTCGGTGATGCAGCGCTGCTCTTCGACCCGCGAGACCCGAGCGCGATCGCCGCCGCAGTACTCGACCTGCTCGCCGAGCCGGGAGCGTGGGTCGAGCGCGGCCTGGTGCGCGCTCGGCAATTCTCGTGGGACGCGACGGCCCGTGCCACCGACGCGGTCTATCGCGAGTCGCTGAGCACGCGCTCGTAGGCCGCTGCGTAACGTCCGGCCGCCGCTTCGAGCGAATACGACTCGACCAGGGCCGGCGGTTGGCGCCGCACGGGCGGCGAATCGACCACACGGGCGAGCGCCCGCGCGAGCGCCGGCCAGTCGCCGGGCGGGAAGAGCGTGCCCTCACCCTGCAGGACCTCGGGGATCGCGCCCGACTCGGCGGCGAGGATCGGCAGCCCGGCCGCTGCGGCCTCGGCGAGCACCATCCCGAACTGCTCCTCCCACCACATGGTCGGCAGGCTCGCCAGCACGAAGCAAGACGCCTGCGCGAAGACGCCGGGCATCTCGTCGTACGGCACGGACGTCCGCCACTCGACGGAACCGTCGAGCCCCAGGTCGTGCGCGTGGGCGCGCAGGCGCCCCTCCTCAGGGCCGGCGCCGACGATCAGCGCGCGGACGCTGCGCCCGTCCCGCTGCAGCGAGGAGAGCGCGCGCAGCAGATCCTGGTGGCCCTTCTCCCAGACCAGGCGCCCCACCGAGAGCACGAGATGAGCCTCCGGTGGCGACGGCGAGCCGAAGCGCGCGGTGTCGATGCCGGGCGGAGCGAGCTCGATCCGCTCGTCCGTAGCCCCCTCGAGCAGAAGGGCACGGCGCGCGCGGTCGGTGGCCGCGAGGAACAGGTCGACCTGTGGGATCGTCTCGCGCCGCTGCCGACGGCCGCGGAAGCGCCGGTAGGCAGCGCCGAAGGGAATCGTCTCCCACACGGTGAGGACGAGTCGAAACCCGAGCCGCTCCTTGAGGAGAGCCGGCCCGTGGCTGAACGGAACGCCGATCTCGGCCGCGTGCACGATGTCCGCACCCGCGAGCGCAGCCTCGAGCCCGAGGTAGCGGTCTCCGAGCGCCAGGGCCGCGAGGTCGCCGGGCCTGCCGCCGGGCAGACGGTCGCGCAGGGCGCGCACGCGCTCGACGGGCAGCCTGAGGGAGTCGAGGTCGAACGCATTCGAGCCGCTGGCGAGCACGCGCACGTCGAACCGGTCGGCGAGCAGCTCCCACGGCCGAAGCTCCCACGGGTTCGCGGAGTGGCCGCGCAAGAGGACGACCTTCGGCCTGCTCATCGCCGGCGCAGGGCGTGGTTGAGCTCGGGCGGGATCGCGCGCAGCGCGAACGCGAGCGCGATGAAGGCGACGAGCGAGGCGGGCAGAGTCACGGCGTAGGTCACCGGGAGCGCGACGATCGCGAACGCGGGGAGTGCCGCGAGCACGACCCGCGGTGCGAGGCCGGGTCGCGGCGCGACGACCGGAGCGTCGCGGCGCAGGAAGAAATAGACGAGCACGGCGAGCAAGGTCTCGCCGACCACGGCACCGGCCGCCGCACCGCGGGCGCCGAAGGAAGGGATCAGCACGGCGCCGAGAGCCAGCACGAGCACGAGCGCTCCGGCGTTCGCCCAGGCGAGCGCGGCCTGCCGCCTCAGCGAGAGCAGCCCGAGCTGCCAGACCTGCCCGACGAACACGGCGATCAGCGCGAACGACTGAATCTGCAGCACGGGTGCCGCCCCCGAGTACTGAGAGCCGCCGAGCAGCGGCACGAGCGTCGGCGCGAGCGCGTAGATGACGAGCACGAACACGACCGCGGCCGCGAGCGAGACCTCGGTCATTCGCTGCAGCCCGAACCGCAGGCGCTCGCTGTCGTCGCGCCCGGCGACCGACAGCAACGGCAACGCCGACGAGAGCACGAGCAACGGCAGGGAGAAGAGCACGGCAAAGACCTGGAAGGACGTCGCGAAGTAGCCGGTCTGCGTCTTCGACGCGAGGAGCGACGTCATGATCATCAAGACGCGGAAGTAGACGACATTCATCGTCAGGGCGATCGCGAGCGGAAGTGCTTCGCGCAAGAGTGACAGGGCCACTGCGCGGTCAACTGAAGGCACGAGCCCGCGCCGCCACGGCACGGCGAGCGGAGTCAGGGCGATCACCACAGCACCCACCGGAATCTGCGCGCCGAAGAACGGCAGCAGCGAGGAGCCGAGCGCCACCAGCACGACGACGACGGCGAACATCAGCGCCGTCTTCGCCACCTCGAACGCGGTGATCGCAAACAGCCTGAGCTCGACCGAGAGCGGCATCATCATCGTCGCCTGCGTGTTCACGAGCAGCACGCCGACGCCGCCGAGGAGCGTGCCCCAGAACATCGTCCGGTCGTAGGCGACGAGGGCGAACACGGCTGCGGCAGCGATACCGACCGGCGTGATCGCGAGCCGCAGCGAGACCAGGTTCCCGAGCAGCCTCGGCCGCTCGGCGCCCGGCGCGAGTGCCAGCTCGCGCGCGCCGACCGCGGTCAGGCCCGCGTCGCTGATCCCGCTGACGATCCCGAGGAGCGCCGCGACCGCGCCGTAGCGGCCGAAGTCGTCCCGCCCGAGGTGACGGAGCAGGAAGACCGACGTCCCGGCCGCGAGGAGCGTGCCGATGCCGTAGCCGACGCCGCGCGCCAGCCCGCCCCGGACGACGCGGCCGCCCGCCGCCGGCGCCGAGAGGAGGTCGGGGCTCGATTCCGATGCGCTCACCGCTCGCACTATCGTGCACTAGATGATTGAGTCTGAGGTTTGGTGCCCGCGGGGAGGGCATGCACCAAGCAGTGTGGTCGACTCGACCGGGGGCAAGGCCGGTGGGCCTCGGCGCCGGGCGAGGCGGGCGCAATGCGCCGTGTGCAGGCCCCCAGCCTTGGGCGCCTCGACTTTGGAAACGATCATCTAGATGCAGGCGACCGTCGTCATCCCGACCTACAACGGGCGTGGGCTGCTCGCCGAGGCGCTCGAGGGGCTCGAGCGCCAGACGGCGTCACACCACGTCGTCGTCGTCGACAACGCCTCGACCGACGGGACACAAGAGCTGCTCGCAGAGCGGTTTCCGCACGTGCGGGTCGTTGCCCTCCCCCAGAACGCGGGCTTCGGCCGGGCGGTCAACCGGGGCGTGTCGGTCGTCGAGACCGACGTCGTCGTGCTGATCAACAACGACGTCGTCTGCGAGCCCGAGTTTCTCGAGCGGCTGCTGGAGCCGCTCGCGGACACGGGCGTGGCGATGGTCGCGGGCGTCCTGCTGCAGCACGACCGGCCGCAGCTCGTCGACTCGGCGGGGATCGAGCTCGACACCACGCTGCGGTCGTGGGACTCGGTGTGGAACCGGCCCGTCTCCGAGCTCGCCCGCGCAACGGCGCCCGTGGGACCGTGCGGCGGGGCGGCCGCCTTCCGCACGCAGGCCTTCCGGGAGGTCGGCGGGTTCGACGAGACGTTCTTCGCCTACTGGGAGGACGTCGACCTGGCACTGCGCCTGCAGCTCGCGGGGCACCGCTGCGTTCGGGCCTCCGCGGCACGCGCGCTGCACAAGCACGGGCAGACGCTCGGCGCAGCCTCACCGGCACAGCGCCGGCTCGAGGCATTCGGCCGCGCCTACGTGCTCGCGCGATATCGCGTCGCGCGGCGCAGCCTCGCCACACGCGCGCAGATCGCATTGCTCGACTGGCCCGTGCTACTCGTCCATCTGGTCGTTCGCCGCGAGCTCGGCCCGCTGCGTGAGCGCGTGCGCGGCACGCGGGCGGGGCTCGCAGCTGCGCCCCTGCGGGCGCCGTTCGAGCTCGCGACGGTCGGCTTCGGCGCGGCGCTCGGGCGGCAGTTCGGCCAGCTGCGGCTCCGTGCGAGCGGGTCGCTGCCGTCACATTTCGACCAGAGCACCGGCAGCGCGGGCTAGACGCGCTGCCTAGGCCCGCGCACGGGCCGACCACTGGTAGACGAGGAACTCCGCGCTGCGCCCTCCCGTCAGGCGCTCGGCGGCGCGCCCGGCCGCTGTCAGCGGCGCGTGCGCCGTTCCTTCGACGTGCCAGCCCGCTGACTCGAGCAGGTCGACGAGGTCGGACCGGGTCAGCCAGCGGAGGTGGGTGCGGTCGCGGTGGCCCCAGTCGGTGTAGCCGAAGGTGCCGCGCACGACGAGATCGCGAACGAGCGACCAGTGCCGCGCGTTCGGCACGGAGACATGCAACAGGGCGTCGGGTGCGGCGACCCCGCGCAGGCGTCGCAGCACCTCGTCGGGCTCCGTCAGGTGCTCGAGCAGGTCGTAGGCGAGGATCGTGTCGAACTGCCCGTCGAGCAGACCGACGACGTCCTCGACCTTGCCCGTGAGAACCTGGTCGTAGGCGTCCTGTGCGGCGACGGCCGCTTCGGGCTCGACCTCGATCCCGGCGAGCACGTCGACGCGATCACGCAGCGCGCGGCCGACACCGCCGGTGCCGCAACCGACGTCGAGGAGCCGGCCGAGGCGGCCGGCCGGCAGCTGCGCGATGAGCTCGGGCCGGGCCTGGCTGAAGTACGAGGAAGGCTTCGGGTTCCCAGACGGATCCTTCATAGTGGACGAGTAGGCTTCGCGCGCATGGCGGCATCAGATCAGACTTGGGACGACGCGGCGAGAGCGGGCCTGCGCCGGGACTTCGAGGCCGCCTACCGCAACCGAACCTGCCTGGTGACGGGGGCGGACGGGTTCATGGGCTCGCACCTCACCGAGGCGCTCGTCGGTCTCGGCGCACACGTGGTCGCGTTCGTCCGCGCCACCTCGTCGGGCGCGCTCAACAACATCGGCCACATTCGCGACGACCTGACCGTCGTCTTTGCCGACCTGACCGACAAGACGTCGATCGACCACTGTGTCCGCGATCATCTGGTCTCCGCGCCGGATCGGCCGTACGTGTTCCACCTCGGCGCCCAGGCGCACGTCGGCGAGTCGTGGCATCGCCCCTACGAGACGGTGATGGCGAACACGGTCGGGACTCTGAACCTGCTGCAGTCGATCGTCGACCTCGACGTCGAGCTCGAGAAGTTCGACACCGCCGGCACGTCCGAGGAATACGGGAACGTGCGTGAGGCGGTTGCACACCATCACGACTTCGACGATGCGGGATCACTGATCCTGCACGAGCGCTCGCCGATCAATCCCAAGTCGATCTATGCGACGGCGAAGGTCGCTGCCGATTTCCTGACGATGAACTACCACGATGCGTACGGAGTGCCGGGCATCGTGACGCGCATGTTCAACAACTACGGCCCGCGGCAGAACCCGCGCTACGTCACCGGCACGATCATCACCCAGGCTCTGTCGCGGCCCGAGATCGAGCTGGGTGCGCTCGATCCGCTCCGGGACTTCTGCTTCTGCACCGACGGTGTGCGCGGCCACCTGACCGTCGCCGCGCAAGGCGTGCCGGGCGACGTCTACGTCTACGGGCAGGGTGAGAACATCTCGATGGCCGACTGGTGCAGCATGATCCTGCGCGTCGGCTCAGAGCACGGCTTCTGGAGCGACGACCGGCACGTTGTGATCGACGACAAGCGTTTGCGTCCGGGCGCGACCGACGTGATGGCCCTACGGGTCGGCTACGAGAAGCTGCACGCCGAGACCGGGTGGGAGCCGAAGGTCTCGTGGGAGGAAGGCGTCCTCCGCACGATCCAGTGGTACGCGGAGCACCGCGATCGCTGGGTGGGGCGCGTCGACTGGCTGACGCGGCGAGCTGCCAAGGCGAGATGAGCCGCGTCCTCGTCACCGGCGGCGGGGGATTCCTCGGCTCCCACCTAGTCGAGCGGCTCGAGTCGGCAGGGCACGACGTGTTCATAGCGCGCAGCCGCGAGTACGACCTGACGCGGTTCGCAGACGGCGAGCGGCTGTTCGCGGACTCGGCGCCCGAGCTCGTCTTCCACCTCGCCGCCGAGGTGGGCGGCATCGGCGCGAACCGCGCCAACCCGGGCCGCTACTGGTACGCCAACCTGATGATGGGCGCGCACGTCCTGGAGCTGGCCCGCAGCCACTCCGTCCGCAAGCTGGTGATCGCGGGCACCGTCTGCGCCTATCCGAAGTTCACCAAGGTCCCCTTCTCCGAGGACGAGCTCTGGAGCGGGTATCCCGAGGAGACGAATGCGCCGTACGGCGTCGCGAAGAAGTCGATCCTCGTCGGCGCGAATGCCTACCGTGAGCAGTACGGGCTCGACGCGATCTTTCTGTTGCCGGCAAACCTCTACGGTCCGCGGGACAACTTCGACCTCGACTCGTCGCACGTTATCCCTGCGCTGATTCGCAAGATGGTGGACGCCGACGGCGACGTGACGCTGTGGGGCGACGGCTCGCCGACCCGCGAGTTCCTCTACGTCGACGATTGCGCCGAGGCGCTGCTGCTCGCCGCCGAGCGCTACGACGCTCCCGCGCCCGTCAACCTCGGCACCGGCGTGGAGACGTCGATCCGCGAGCTCGCCGAGACGATCGCCGAGCTGACGGGCTTCGCCGGGGAGATCGTCTGGGACACATCAATGCCGAACGGGCAGCCACGGCGGAGCCTCGACGCGACGCGCGCGCGCGAGCTCTTCGGCTTCGAGGCGAGGACGTCGTTGCGCGACGGCCTCGAGAAGACGATCGCTTGGTACCGGGCGTCCTCAGCCGTCAACGCCTAGCGGTCGCGGCACTCGCGGCCGCGGCGGTCGTCGTCTCGGTGCTGGTCGCTGCGAAGGAGCCCAACGCCGGCACCGCCTCGGTGGTCGTCGCGATCCTGCTCGCCCCGATCGCCGTCGCCGCCACCGCCGCCGTCGCCGCGAGAGTTGCGGGCGATCGCTTCGCGGTTGGAGCCGCGGCGGCCTACGTCGTCCTACCGCTGCTCGGAAACCGCTTCGTGATCCAGCCCTACCGAGGTACGTTCGATACCCGCGCCCTGCCCGCGCTCGTCGGGACGCAGCACACGCTCGTCTTCGCCTCCGGCATCGTGATTGCCGTTGCCGTTGCGGTTCTCCCAAGAGCGGTCGCAGCGGCGGCCGGCGCCGTGGCCTTCCTCGCTGCCGCCGCGGCCTGGCAGTTCGCGGGCGTCGGCCGCCTGCCACCGGGCTTCCACGAGAGCGTCTGGAGCGTCTCGCTGATCGAGTGGCTCTTCGTCGCCGGCGTGCTCGGTGTGCTGATGCGGGCGCCGATCGTCGGGCTCGCCGTGTGCGGCTGGCTGAGCGCCGCCGTCCTGTGGGGGGCGCATCGGGGGTATGGCGACGCCGCCTTCTGGCGGTCGCTCGCCGTGGCCGCGCCCGCCGCTGCGGTGGCGTTCAGCTCCCTGGCGCTTCTGGCGCCGCGGCTGCGTCCGGCTCGGGGCGAGGCAGCGGCTCCGAGCGGGCGCTGAGCTCCAGCTCGAGCAGCGCCACCCGCTGGGCCAGGATCACGTTCTGGTCGGCGAGCTTCGAGATCACCGTCGAGTAGTGGAGCAGCACCGCGAGCACGAAGAGCAGCGCGACGGCGAACAGCACTGCGGGCGGATAGGTCTGGACGCCGAACCAGCCTGCGATCACGTTCAATCCGCCGCGCCACGCCGAGAGCACGAGCAGCACGAGCCCCGTCAGGACCCAGAGGAGCGCGTAACGCTCGCGCAGCCGCCGCGAGCGGATCAGCTCGAAGACGACGAAGAGCAGCAGGAGCGACGCGGCCGTCGCCGCGAGCGAGACGGCGAGCGGCGTCTGGCCGGAGGCGATCACGCGTCCTCCAGCGGAGTCGCGCGGCGGCGCAGCGAGCCGATCACGATCGCGAGCATCACCTTCGCCATGTAGTACACGGTCAGCAGGCCGCGGATCGAGGAGCGCCCGGCGGCGCGCTCGCGCATCAGAACCGGGGCCTCGGCGAGCCGGAGGCGATGCTTGTGCGCCATCACGGCGGCCTCGACCTCGGGGTAGTCGTGCGGGTAGTCGGCCGCGAAGAGCTCGATCGCGCGGCTGTTCAGCACCTGGAAGCCGCTCGTCGTGTCGGTCAGGCGCTGACCGGTGAGAAGCGAGACGGTCCTCGCGAGGATGCGGATGCCGATGCGACGCGCCGGTGACGACCGGTAGCCGTCCGCGCCTGCGAAGCGCGAGCCGACGCAAACGTCCGCTTCGCCGCGGACGACGATGTCGATGAGCGGGCCGAGCTCGGCGGGGTCGTGCTGGCCGTCGCCGTCCACCCGGATCGCAAGCTCGTAACCCTGCTGCGCGGCGTAGCGGAACCCGGTCTGCACCGCGCCGCCGATCCCGAGATTGAACGGCAGCGAGATGACGAGCGCACCGTGGCGCCGCGCCCGCTCGGCCGTCGCGTCGTGCGACGCGTCGTCGACGACGAGTACGTCGATGCCGGGGTCGAAGGCGTGCAGCTCCGCGACCACGCCGACGATCGCATCCTGCTCGTTGAAGGCGGGGATGATGGCGATGCGTCTCATGCCGTCACCTGCAGGCCGACGAGCTCGAGCAGGCGACGAGCGCGGTGGCGGTAGGTGTGCTCGTCGAGCACCCGCTCCCGCGCACGCTGTCCCATCGCCTCGGCCTGGCCGGGATCGCCGAGCAGCTCACGGTAGGCGGCGACGGCCTCGGCGGCGTCGTTCACGACCATGAGCTCCGAGCCGGGCTCGAACCAGCGCTCGATCCCGTCGTAGGGGTTCGACACGATCGCCGCCCCGGCGGCGGCGAGCTCGAACGGCCGGCAGCTGGACGATGCGTGAACCGTCGCGTGCGGGCGGCGCGTGATGCAGAGGTTGACGCGGGCGGACGAGATCGTGCCCGGGAAGACGTTGAACGGGACGTCGCCGACCTCGCGCGCGCGACCGGTGTCGGCGCGAAAGTCACGGCCGCCGAGGGCGAAGTCGACGTCCGGCAGCTCGCGCGAGGGCGCGCCCACCATCGCCTCCAGCCAGTCGCGGCGGAACTTGTCGCCGTAGCCGTAGAAGAGCACGTCCAGCTCCTTGCGTACGTCGCGCGGCGCGAAGAACTCAGGGTCGGCGCCCCAGAAGACGGCTTCCGCGCGGCGCGCGCCCAGCTCGAGGAGGCGGTCGAGCCCGCCCTCGGAGTTCGAGACGAGCAGGTCGTACTCGGACGGGTCGGCATCGTGGTACCAGTTGAAGCCGGTGTCCATGCCGCCGAACTCGGGCAGGCTCATCGGCACGTCGCCGTCGTAGAAGACGACCGGGATGCCGAACCGCTCGCGGAGGGCGGTCGGGATGCCGCGCAGGTGCGCCATCGGGACGGTAAAGACGATCACCGCGTCGGGCCGCTCGCGCTCGACGAGCGCCTCGAGGTGGCGACGCCAGCGCGGCGTCACCCAGCGCCAGATGAGCTCGCGCGTCATGCGGTCGCCGAGCCCGTCCTCGGGGTTGTCCTCGGCCCGGCGCAGGTAGCGGTCGCCCTTGAGCCGGGCGACGGCGTCGCGCGCCCTGGCGAACGACTCGCCCTCGACGTAGGTCGGGTTCGGCGCGGTGCGCCACCAGGGCGACTCGATCGGCCGGCCCCGGTAGGGCGTCACGACGAGATCGACGCCCTCCTCACAGAGGCCTTTCCACAGCTGCCACCACGCCGGCGTGCACCCGTAGCGAAAGTCGAGGTCCACCGCGGAGGCAACAGCGAGAACTCTCGGCGCGCGCATCGCGAGAAGTGTCGCAGAGCAGGGTTACGGTGCCGTAAGGAGACCGGGGACTCAATTCCTGGGGCCAGGCGTGCTCGGGTCGTGGTCGGTCAGGTGAGGCCAATGCGCCGGCGGCCTTCTGATACACCGAAGGCAGCGATCGAGCGTGCCCGCCGGCCCCCCTCATGACGATGACCCTGGAACCCGGCTCCCGGCGCTGGGCGAACGGGGTGAGGGATGGGTCGCGGGCCAGCTGGTGCTCCTGGCGGCGGTCGCCCTCTCGCCGTTGCTCGGCCGGAGCTGGTCCGGCGAGAACGTTGTCGGAGCCCTCGCGCTCGGAGGCCTCCTGTTCGCACTCGGGCTGTTGTTGCTCGGCTGGGCCGGCCTGCGCCTCGGCTCCTCTTTGACCCCGTTCCCGGCTCCACGAGGGAACCAGAGCGTGAAGACGGAGGGTCCCTACGCGCGGGTACGCCACCCGATGTACGGCGGGGTCATCCTGCTCGCCCTCGGCTGGTCGATCGTCTTCGCGGCCGCCGCCGGGCTCGCGCTGACGGCTGTGCTCGCCGTCTTCCTCGACTTGAAGGCGCGGCGCGAAGAAGCGTGGCTCGGCGAGCGCCTCGACGGCTACATCGAGTACCGCAAGCGAACACCGCACAAGCTCCTGCCGTTCATCTACTAGAGGATCGCCGCGCAGACCTGAGCTCGCCGGATGGGCGGCGTCCGCCCTTTTCGATGCTCTAGTACGCGCCCTTGCGGGCGAAGACCGCGTACGGCGTCTTGAAGAGGATCGAGATGTCGAGCCAGATCGACCAGTTCTCGAGGTAGTAGAAGTCGAGACGGACGAGGTCGTCGAAGGTCAGGTCGGAGCGTCCCGCGACCTGCCAGAGCCCGGTCATCCCGGGCAGCACGTTGTAGCGGCGGCGGTGCCAGGGCTCGAGGCGGTCGTAGTCGCGGAGCGGCAGCGGTCTTGGTCCGACGAGCGACATCTCGCCGCGCAGCACGTTGAGCACGTTCGGGACCTCGTCGATCGAGAAGCGCCGCAGGACGCGCCCGATCACGGTGACGCGAGGATCGTCGCGGATCTTGAAGAGCGCCCCCGACGCCTCGTTCGCATCCTCGAGCGCCGGCTGCTGCTTGGCTGCCCCCTCCACCATCGTGCGGAACTTGAGCATGCGGAAGCTCTGCTCGCCGAGCCCGACGCGCACGTCGCGGTAGAGAACCGGGCCGCGCGATGTCACCTTGACGAGCAGCGCGATCAAGAGCCACAGCGGGAGCCCGACGAGCAGGATCGTGAACGCGACGGCGAGATCGAAGACACGCTTCACCGCCCACTGCGTCCCGGCGAAGATCGGCGGGCGAAGCTCGAAGAGCGGCAGGCCCTGGCCCGGGACGTACTCCCCCCGCTCGATCAAGAGCTCGGTCGTCCTCGGCGCGACGCGCACCTTCACTCCACGGCGGTGCGCGGCCTCGGCGATCTCGAGCAGGCGCTCGTCGGGCAGGCCCGAGTCGGCGACGATCAGCTCGTGCAGCTGGGCCGTCGCGAGCAGCTGCTCGACCTCGGCTCCGGGCGAGACCTCGGCGACGAACTCGTAGTCGATCCCGCCGCGGCTCGAGCCGAGCGTCTGGCGGAGATGCGCGCGCAGCTCCGCATGGCCGACGAGCGCCGCCCGCCGCGTGACGCCGGACGCGCGCAGGAGGATCCCCGTAACGAGCTCATAGCTCGATCGAAACAGCGCAATGAGGAGAGAGACGAAGATCGCCGCGACGACATACAGGCCGAAGGTGGTGAAGTGCTGGCCGGTGCCGATCGCGAACGCCAGCGAGAGGGCAGCGATCAGAAACACGCTCGGCACGACGCGGCCCGCACCCTCTCGGACCTCGCGCGGCGCATAGAGCCGGGCTTGCCAGAAGACGAGAACGAGCAGCAGGATCAGGAACGCGAGCCAACTGGTCTCGTGATCCCAGAGGAGCCCCCACAGGATCGGCTTCGGATCGAAGAGATACGCACGGAGGGCGAGTGCGGCGAAGAGCCCGATCACCAGCCCACCGACGTCGATCGTGAGCAGCGCGAGAGCGCTGCCGAGACGCCGGGCGACCGTCTTCAACGGGGTCGGCGCGAGGAAGTACGGCCGCGCGGAGCGAACGTCCTCGACGTCGCTGGGCGACCTAGCCGGGCGCCCGCTCAGAACCGGCCCTCCCACGTGGCGATCGTATCTCCCGGAGTGCACGGATCATCGCGTCGGCCCAGTGGTCGAGCGAATGGTCGGCCACCACCCGTGCGCGCAGCTCGTCACCGACGCGTGCTCGCGCGACGGCGCCTGCGCTCTCGACGCCCACGATCGCATCGGCGAGCGCCTGCGGGTCGCGGGGGGCGGCGAGCAGCGGCAGCGCGAGGTCACCGAGCAGCGGGGCGAACGCGGGATTCGTCGACACGACGGGACGTGCGCACGCGGCCGCCTCGTAGACAGCCTTGTCGAGCGTCGCACCGGAGCGCGGCTCGTTCGGGCTCACGATCAGGTCGGCCGAGGCGATCAGCGCGGGAATCTCGGCTCGGGGCACGGGCTGCAGGATCTCGACGCGCGCGCGGAGCCCCTCGTCGCCGGCGACACGCCGTTCGAGCTCGCGCCGGTGGGCGCGTTCGTCGTCGCTGAGCGACGGGCCGCGGACCTCGAGCTGAAGATCGGCACCGCGTCCGACCGCCAGCTCGACCGCGTCGAGCAGCGTTGCGAGCCCCTTCCAGCGTGCGGTCCGGCCGAGTGCGAGCAGCCGGAGCGGCCCGCCCTCCTCGCGTGGCGCGCCCGGAGCGAACCGGTCGACGTCGATCGCGTGGCCGATGCCGCGCACCTTCGGCGAGGCGAGCGGGAAGCTCGACCGGTCGACGCTGAAGACGGCGTCGACGGCACCGGTCGCGGCGCGCAACGCGCGACCGCCGTGCCAGTGCGTGTACCAGAGCGCGAGCGGTACGCGGCGCAGACGCGTTGCGGGCGCAGCAAGAAGCGCGAACTGCGGGACCATGTGAACGAGCACCGCGTCGGCGTGGCCGAGCGACGCGTTCAGCGAGCGTTCGAACTGCAGGCCGCGCCCAAGCTTCCCCGCCGCGGAGAACGTGCGCACGGAGGCGTTCGCGGGCACGCCGTCCCACTCGACGTCCCGCGCGACGATCGCGAGCTCCTCGACTCGGGCGGCGAGCGCCCCGACGAGGTCGAGCGTCTGCGCGAGCGCTGCGTGGGCCGGGTCGAGCTCCTGCGTGACGAAGACGAGCTTCAGCGCGACTCCTCGAGCACCGCGTCGACGAGCGCGCGATAGGCGCGCGCGAAGTCGGCAGCGGTCTGATGCCAGCTGCCCATAGGTCTCGCGCGCGGCTGCCCCAGCCGGACCGCCAGCTCCCGGTCCTCGAGCACCTGTTCGAGTGCAGCGACGAGCGCGCCGGTGTCGGCCCGCGGGATCAGGATCGCGTCGCGGCCGTCGGTCGCCATGTCGGGGATGCCGCCGCCGTTCGTCCCGACGACCATGCGCCCGCGCGCGAAGGCCTCGAGCACCACGCGGCCGAGACCCTCGGGATACGAGGGGAGCACGAGCGCGCGGGCCGCGTCGATCTGCGCTGCGACCTCGGCCGGGGCGAGCTCTGCGTGGTGCTCGACCTGGGCGGGGAGGTCGGCGGCCAGGCGGTCGATCACCTCGTGCCGCGATCCCCTGCCGACAACGGTCAGGACGGCGTACGGATGCCGCTCGGCCACTCTCCGCCACGCGGCCGCGAGCCCGTCGACGTTCTTGTAGGTCTCGAGCGCCCCGACGAAGACGATTCGCTGCGCGTCCGGCACGGGCACGAGCGGCGGGTCGCGAAACGCACCGAGGTCGCTGTAGGTGGGGAAGCAGGCCGTCGCCGGTTTGCCTGTGACCGCGAGCGACGAGCGACGAGGTGAATGCGGACAGCGCCCGCGTCCCGTCGGCGTGCCGGATGCTCCAGCGCGCGATCGCGTCGGCGGGCGTCGAGAGCAGCCGCCGCGCCGGCGACCCGTAGGCTCGCGTGAACGTGCGTGGGTCGCCGTGCACCTCGACGACGAGGCGGCCGGGCGAGCGCGCGAGCGACCGGCCGACCTGCGCCGCAGCGCCGACGTACGGGTCGGAGGCGACGATCACGTCGGCGGGGAAGGCCCGCAACGAGCGCGCGATCTCGAACGGCAGCCGCGGGTAGAACGCCGTTGCCCCGTCCGGCAGGAGGCGAAAGCGGTCGTCGCCCTCTCCCGTTGCCCGCGTTCAGGACGCGCAGGTCGAGCACCTCGGACAGCGCGTCCCACTTTTGCCGGAGCCACGGGGCGAGTGGCAGGGAGATCCGCCCGCGCCCGACGAAGAGGACGCGCGGCGTCACCCCGCCGCCTCGAGGAGGATCCGTTCGAGGCGCCCGTAGATCACGTCGCGGCCGATCGCCGCGACCGAGGGCTTGGCGGCGGCTGCGAGTCGCGACCGAAGCGCGTCGTCGTGCAGGATCGCCCGCAGCGCGTCGGCCAGCGCGCCGGGGTCGTTCGGCGGCACGAGCAGGCCGTTCTCCCCGTCGCGCACGACCTCGGGACACCGCCGACCGCGGTCGAGACGACCGGCGTGCCGACCGACAGCGCCTCGACGGCTGCGTGCGGGAGGTTCTCCCACGCGCTCGAGAGGACCGCAGCGCGCGCGCCCGGCCAGACGTGCGAGCACCTGGTCACGCGGGAGCGCTCCGACGAACCGGACGCGGTCGCCGAGCCCGCTTGCCGCGACGATCGCAGCGAGCCGCTCGCGCTCGGCGCCGTCGCCGACGAGCTCGAGCTTCGCGCCGTCGACCCTGCCGATCGCCTGGAGGAGGACCGGCAGCGCCTTCTGATGGGTCAGGCGCCCGACGAAGACGAACGTCCCGGGCTCGAGCGGCGCAGGCTCCACGTCGGCCGGCGGCGGCGCCGGGTTGACGAGCACCTCGATCCGGTCGTCGGCGAGGCCCCAGCCGCCCGCGATCGCCGGCGAGGTAGCGGCTCGGGACGACGATCCGGCGGGCCGGCCGCAGCGAGGCGGTGCGCAGCCAGCTGAGCGCCTCCGAGCGCAGGTCGCCCGCCTCCTGGAACTCCTCGAGCGAGCCGCGGAAGAGGCCGTAGCGCCACGCGCGCTCGTAGGCCGGGTCGGAGACGAGCTTGGCGACGAGCGGGCGACGGGCGCCCGTGGCCGCGGCGGCCGCCGCTGCGTACGTCGACGTCGCGTACACGACGTCGGCCTTGCGCGCGAGCCGAAGGCCGGAGAGCGCGACCTGCGGGTAGCGGACGACGAACGGCCGCCCTCGCGCCACGCTCTGCACCGGCACCGGCAGGTCGGTCGGCTCGCTGTCGCCCATCGTCACGACCTCGACGTCGTGGCCGCGGTCGCGCAGGAAGCGCGCGAAGTCGGGGCCGTGCGTGGCCGGCCCGCCGACGTCGGGCGGCCAGATGCCGGTGAGGAACACGATCCGCATCGGGCTATCGTAGGGCGGCGTGGCGGATGTCCGGCACATGGCTCTGTGGTCGCAGCTGCGCTCCCCGCGCCTCGCCTTGCTGCTCGTCACGCTCGCGTTCTGTCTCGATCCGCGCGCGCGACCAGCCCGGCCTCGACGTCGGCTTCGGCGGCACGACCGCGACGATCGTCCCCGCCGACCTCGCGCCTCGCCGCCCTCGCGCGTCGTTGCGATCGTCGAGCTGGTCGCGGCGCGGCGTGCCCCGCTCGACCTGGCTCGCGACTCGCGTTCGGCTGCGTGCTTCTGCGCTGCTCGTGCTCGCGACCGGCGCGGCGAACGGCGCGGTCGCGTTCGTCTCGGGCGCGAAGCTCGTCGAGCTCGCCGCGCTCGGCCTCGGCACCTTTGCGCTCGTCCGCTCGCGGCAGCACTCGAGGCGATCGTCGACGTGCTGCTCCTCTTCACGCTCGTCGCCGACGTCGTCGGGCATCGTGCTGCTTCGTGCATGGCGGGGGCGGCCGGCAGGCGTCGTTTCTCGGCGAGCACGACTTCGCTGCGCTGGCGACGCTGCCGCTGCTCTACGGGCTCTCGCTCGTCTTCGCCGAGCGAGGCGCGGCAGCGGGCGGCGCTCGCGATCGTCGCCGGGAGCATCGGCTGCATCCTCGGCGCCGCGCTCGCGAGCCTGCTCGGCCTCTACCTCGGCGCCGCCGCGCTGGTCGCGATCGCCGCGCTGCGCCGGCGCCTCGACCTGCGCGCCGCTGCTCGTCACGGCGGCGACGCTCGCCGTGGTGACCGCCGGCACGCTCGACGATCCGCTCGGGCGACCTCGGCTTCCTCCAGTCGTGGTTCGGCAAGCCGGCGTCGCGTCCGGGCCAGTACGCGTCGAGCTGGAGCCAGCGGCTGATCTTCGCGTACATCGGCGGGCGCGTCTTCCTCGACCACCCGCTGCTCGGCACCGGCTGGTACGGCGAGCTGCCGCCGCAGACCTTCGCGCGGTATCTGCCCGGCCGCGCACCGGCGCTTCAGCGACCAGCCGGCGCGCTACTTCCCGCCAGCCGGCGGCGAGCTTCATCCCGCAGCAGACGTTCGACCAGGTGCTGTACGAGCTCGGGGTCGCCGGGCGGCGCCGCGCTGCTCGGGTTGCTCGTCGGGGCTCGGACGCGTCGTGCTGCGCACCGCGCGACACGGGTCGGGGAGCCGCTCGCCGCGCTGCCCGCGGCGTGGCTCGCCGCGCTCGATCGGGGCGCTCGCCGGCGAAGGCTTTTCGGCGGCACGCCGCTGGCGGCGACGTTCTGGCTCGTCGCCGGGCTCGCGCTCGCGGTCGGCGCGGCGCAGGACGCGCCGAATGAGGATCGTCCACGCGATCGCCCGGCTGAACGTCGGCGGCGCGGCGTTGTCGGTGCTCGAGCTGGCGGCGGGCCAGCAGCGCCTCGGCCACGACGTGCTCGTCGTCGCCGGGACGATCCCGCCGGGCGAGGCGTCGATGGAGCACCTCGCCGAGACGCTCGGCGTCCCGTACCGGCACCTGCCCGAGCTGCAGCGCGAGCTCTCGCCGCGCCACGACGCTCGCCGCGGCGCGGCGATCCACCGGCTGCTGCGCGAGCGGCGGCCGGACGTGCTGCACACGCACACCGCGAAGGCCGGGCACGACCGGACGCGTCGCCGCGCTGCGTCGCCGGCCGCGCCCGCCCCGGCGCGGTCGTCCACACCTACCACGGTCACGTGCTCAGCGGCTACTTCGCGCCGCGGCGCGAGCGCGCCTACCGCCTCGTCGAGCGGGCACTCGCGCACGCGACCGATGCGCTGATCGCCGTGAGCGACGAGGTTCGCGACGACCTCGTCGAGCTTCGGCGTCGCACCGCCGGCGAAGTTCGCCGTCATCCCGTACGGCTTCGACCTCGACGGGCGGATCGACTCGTCGGCGCGAGACGAGCCGGAGCAGACGCGCCGCGGCGCGGGGCTCGACGACGCGTTCGTGATCGGCTGGGCGGGACGGCTGACCGAGATCAAGCGCCCGCCGACCTGGTCCGCGTGCTCTCGCTGCTCCCCGACGCCGTGCTCGTGCTCGCCGGCGACGGAGAGCTGCGCGGCGAGGTCGAGGAGCTGCGCCGGACGCTCGGGGTCGCCGACCGCGTGCGGTTCCTCGGCTACGTCGAGGACCTCGGCTCCTGGTACGCGGCGTTCGACGCGTTCCTGCTCACCTCGGCGAACGAAGGCGCGCCGGTCGTCGCGATCGAGGCGCTCGCCGCCGGCGTGCCCGTCGTCGCCACCGCGGCCGGCGGCACCGCGCACCGTCGTCGACGACGGCGAGACCGGCTTCCTGGCGCCGGTCGGCGACGTCGACGCGCTCGCCGCGCACCTCGACGCGCCTGCGCGACGACGACGCGCCTGCGCACGACGCTTCGGCGCCGAAGGCGCGCGCCGCGATGCGCGAGCGCTTCTCGATCGAGCGCGCATGGTCGACGACGTCGAGCGCCTGTACCGGAGGATCCTCGACGCATGAAGGTTCTCCACGCGACGAAGGTGCAGGGGATCGGCGGCGCCGAGCAGCACCTGCTCGCGCTTGCTGCCCGGCGCTGCGCGAGCGCGGGGTCGACGCGCGCTTCCTCTCGCTCGACGCGGGCGGCGACGCCGACGCGCTTCCACCGCGCGCTCGACGAGCGCGCGTGCCCTGGCGCCGAGTCGCGTTGCGGTCTCGACGTCTCGCCCCGGCTTGCCGCGTCGTTCATCGCAGCGGTCCGCGACGAGCGGCCCGACCTCCTGCACACGCACATGGTGCACGCCGACGTCTACGGGTCGATCGCGGCGCACGCGCTGCGCGTCCCGTTCGTCTCGACGCGCCACAACGACGACCGCTACCTGCTCGGGCCGTTCCGCTACGTCGACCGCACGTTCATGCACGGGGTCGGCGGCGATCGTCGCGATCTCGGACGCGGTGCGCGAGTTCCACATCCGAGCCGGGCTGCCGGCGGAGAAGCTCGTGACGATTCACTACGGGCTCGACGAGCTCCCGTCCGCGCCGTCGGAGCTGACGCCGGCCGAGGCGGGGATCCCGCCGACGCGCCGCTCGTGCTCGCGATCGGCCGGCTGATCGAGCAGAAGGATCACGCGACGCTGCTCGACGCGTTTGCCGCGTGCGGCGCGAGCACTCCGACGCGCGCCTCGCGATCCTCGGCTGGGGGCGGCTCGAGGAGGAGACGAGGGACGCGCCGGGCGCTCGGCCTCGACGGACGCGGTGTTCCTGCCCGGCCGCGTCGAGCCGGCGGCGTGGCTCGCGCGCGCCGACGTCTTCGCGCACACCTCGCGCTGGGAGGGCTTCGGCATCGTGCTGCTCGAGGCGATGCTCGCGGGCCTGCCCGTCGTCGCGACGCGCGTCAGCGCGATCCCCGAGATCGTCGTCGACGGGGAGACCGGGCTCCTCGTGCCGCGCCGGCGACGCGGAGGCGGTCGCCGCGGCCGTCTCGCGCTCTGCTCGCCGACCCGGAGCGGCGGCGGGCGCTCGGCGAGGCCGGCCGGCGCGCGCGCAGCGAGAGTTCTCGGTCGCGCGATGACCGACCGGACGATCGCGGTCTACGAGAGCGCCCTGCGATGAAGGAGGTCCGCCTGCGCGAGCTCGCGTTCGGGGCCCGGCCCCGGACCGCGTCGCGCTGCTCTCGATCTGGTTCCACGGCCACAACAACCCGCGCTACGCCGAGCTGCTGCCGCGCCTCGAGCGGCTCGACGCGTGTCTCCTGCGCCTGCCCGACGCGCGAGTCCGGCGCGGGATCGGCTTCCGCGCGTTCGTCGCGGCGCAAGCCGTCTCCACCGCGCCTCTGCTCCTTGCAGCTGCGGCGCGGCGCTACCGCAATCTGCTGTCGCTCGACTTCGAGCAGCTCGCGCACTGGCCGAACGCGGCCGTCATGGACGCCGACGACCCGATCTTCACGCCACGCGAGGTCGAGCTGCTCCAGCGGCCGGCGCTGCGCGGCTACGTCGTCACGGCCGAGCATGCCGCGCGGCGGTACGAGTCGCTCGGCGTCGACAAGCCGTGGGTCGTGATCCCGCAGGGCGTCAACCTCTCGGCGGCGACACCCGAGCTGCGCGCGGAGGCGGCGCGCCGGAAGGCAGCCGGGCGAGGTCGTGCTCGGCTGGATGGCCGCGCAGCTGCTGACCGCCGGCGACCGCGACGCCGACAACCCGCTCTACAACGTCGACCACCTGCTCGAGCTCTGGGAGCGAGATCCACGCGCGCGTGCCGAACGCGCGGCTCTGGCTCGTCGGCGGCCCGAGCGAGCGGCTGCGCGAGCGGCTGGCGGCCGCGCAGACATCGTGCTGATCGGCCGGCTGCCGCGCGCCGAGGCGCTCGCGACAGCGGCGTGCTTCGACGTCGCGCCCTACGCGCGCACGGCCGACCAGGGCATCCGCGCGGCGAAGGTCTCGGAGTTCATCGGGCTCGGCGTGCCGACCGTCTCCTACGACTACGAGGTGACCTCGAACCTGCGCGAGACGGGCGCCGGCGTGCTCGTGCCCGACGCCGCGCCTTCGTCGACGCGGTCGCGCACCTGCTCACCGACGACGGCGCGCGCGGCGCGCTCGCGGACGCGGCGGCACGAGCGGGCCGGGAGCTCGACTGGGACGTGCTCGCGAGACGGTTCGAGGACGAGGTGCTCGACCGCTTTCTGCCCTAGAAGCGGCTCGGCCTGCGCGTCGCCGGCGCGCCGAACTCGCGCGCGAACTGCGCGCGCTCGGTGCGGCGAGCCCGAACCGCCACATCGCCGCAGCCCCGACGGCCGCCCAGAGCGCGCCGAGCGGAGTCAGCGCGAGCAGCGTGTCCGGGCTGCCAGAGCCGCGCGACGCCGACGAGCACGATCGCGGCCGCGACCGGCCGCCGGCACGACCGGCCGAAGAATCGCCCTCGCGAGCGCGAGCGTCGGCGTGGCCGCCGCGGGAGCGGCGATCCGCGGCACGATCCAGGCGAGCGCGACGACGTCGGTGACGAGCGTCGAGACCGCGACGCCCCAGATGCCCCACGTCCAGGCGAGCACGAAGGACAGCGCAAGGTTCGCGAGCGTCGTCACGATCGAGACGATGGCGATCGAGCGCTGGCGGCCGACGGCGATCAGGAACTGCGTCAGGACGTAGATCGGCTGGTGGATGAGCGAGCACGCCCGCGAGGATCGCCATCACGGCGTAGCTCCCGTGGAACCCGTTGCCGATCCAGGCGTGGATCAACAGGTCCGGGATGAGGAGCAGCGGCAGCGCGAGCAGCAGCATCAGCGCCGTCCCCGCGCGCAGGCCGACGAGGAGCAGCCGCCGCTGGCGCGCCGTGTCGCGCGGCGCCTTCGAGCTCGGCGAACGCCGGGAACATCAGCGACGTCGCCGCCGTGCCGATGCCGAAGACGAGCGCGAACAGCTTGGCCGGCCACCGAGTACTCGCCGGTCGCCGCCGAGCCGAGCACGATCGCCGACGACGATCACGTCGGTCGAGAAGACGATCTTCTGCGCGATGTGCACGAGGAAGTTCGACGAGCTGAAGATCGTGAGCGCGCGCAGCCGCGCGCGGCTGACGAAGCGGCGCGCGATCCGCAGCTCCGGCAGCTCGCGCCGCAGCCAGGCAAGCGGCAGCGCGAGCCGAAGGACCGTCGTCGCCGAGCGTCAGCGCGCCGAGCAGCACGAGCCCGCCGCAGCGCGGCAGCAGCAGCACGACGAGCAGCGCGTAGAGGACGGTCGAGATGAAGTTCGCGAGGTTCTGCACGTCCCAGCGCTGCCGCGCGACGAGCAGGTTGTTGAACAGGCCGAGCGGGAAGCGCACGGCGAGCGAGACGACGACGAGCAGCGTCGCGATGCGGGCGTCCCAGATCAGCCGTGCGGCGCGCTCGCGACGCTCGGCACGATCCAGGCGAGCGCGAGGCCGAGCGGCAGCGTGACAGCGCCGATCACGGCGTACATCGCGAGGCCGGTCGATGCGACCTCGTTGATGTCGTCCGGGCGCCGACCGGCCGTGCGCCTCGGCCGCGAAGCGCACGATCGACGGCCCGACGCCGAAGTCGAGCACCGAGAGGTAGATCGTCACGGAGCCGATGACCGACCAGACGCCGAACGCCGACTTGCCGATCGAGTGGATGACGACCGGCGTGACGACGAGCCCGGAGACGATCGCGGCCGCGTAGACCGCGTAGACGCCGAGCGCGTTCCGCCGCAGGAGGCGCACTACAGCGATGGCGACGACGTGGAAGTTCGGGATCAGCGATCCCGGAACCGGGCTGCGCAGAGCGGCGCTCCGGGCGTCGAGCGCGGCGCCGGCGGTGTTCAGGAGCCAGACCGGCGGCCTCGCAAGGATGCGTTCGCCGCAGCGCGATCTCGACGAACGTGCCGAGCAGCATGGCGAGCCCCGACGCGGTGCCCGCCCCCGGCTCGACGGTCAAGTGACGACCAGTCGGCGTTCTGCTCGAACACGCGCCGCAGCCCTTCGTGCGTCCAGCGCCAGTAGTCGACCGGCGACGGGTGGTAGACCTGCACGCCGTGCGTCGAGCAGAGCACGCGGCCGCCGGGCGCGGTGACGCGCCGCAGCTCGCGCACCGCCTGCGCCGGGTCGTCGCAATGCTCGAGCACCTGCGTGCAGAGGACGACGTCGAAGCTCGCGTCCTCGACCGGGAGCGCCTCGACGGAGCCGAGCAGCTCGGCGGCGGGGTTCTCGACCACGTCGACACCGACGTAGTCCGAGGCGACGCTCGCGAAGTACGGGTAGTACGGCTTCACGCCGCAGCCGACGTCGAGCACGCGAACCGGCGCCGCGCGGCGAGCTCGGCCGCCTGAGCCTGCAGCCAGCCGGCAAGCGCCGCGCGCACGACCCAGGTCGGCGACGACCGCGGTGGGTGACGGCGATTTGCTCCGGGCCAGGTCGCGAGTGGGTCGGCCATCGGCGGGGCCAGCCTATCCAGCGCTACGGCGTGAGGCGCTGGAAGGCGGCGAACGACGGCTTCTTCTTGCCGCTGTAGGTGATCAGGCCGGACTGCCAGCCCGAGAGGTTCGGCTCGTCCTTCAGGAGGAACCAGAGCATCAGGTCGACCCGCGGGTTCTTGCGCGCGATCCCGAAGGCCTGGGTGAGGTAGCGCGCCTGCTTGGCGTAGGAGACGCCGAAGATCGGGTCGGGCGGATTCGTCTGGTAGCCGTACTCGGTGATCCAGATGCGCTTGTTGCCGTAGAGGCGCGTCACCTGGCGGATGAGGTCGGAGAGGTTGCCGAGCGTCACCGCGGTCGACGGTGCCCCGCGGACCTGGGCCGGCTTGGACGTCGGCGTGTCGCTCGGGCCTGCGTAGTACGGGTGATGCGCCCAGGCGTCGAAGGTCTTCAGGCCCGCCTTCTTGACCGCGCGCAGGAACGCGAGCGGCGAGACGGACGGCCTCGAGCTCGACGGGTTGTTGTTGCCACGCGGCGCGGTTCCGCCGCAGGCGACGCGCTCGCTGCGGATGAGCGTGGCGTGGATGCCGGTGTAGATCGCGTTGCAGATCCGCGCGTAGTCGCTCGCGCTCTGCATCACCCACTTCCTGCCGCTCCTGCGGTACTGCGGCGAGAGGAAGATCGGGTTGTTCGGCTCGTTCCAGGCGAGCCACTCCTTGCACGGCGGGCAGGATGGTGCCGTCGGCCGCCTTGTAGGTGCCGCTGTAGCGCCGCGCCGCCGCGATCGCGAAGTTCCGCAGGTCGATCGCGCGGGTCGGGGCGACGTTCATCGCCTTGCCGCCGTTCGCCCAGCCGGGCGTCCCGTAGACGGAGAAGAGCACGTGCACATGGCTCGCGGCCGCGTCGACGACCGTGCGGTCGTAGAGCGACCAGTCGTACGCCGGGTCGGCCGGGTTCGTCGCCGAGGCGGGCCGGCGTTGCGCGACGCCGTACTTGCCGCCCCAGTAGAGGTTCAGCCGCACTTCCTGGACGTGCAGCTGCTCGAACAGGGCGAACGTCTGGTCGACGGGGCCGTAGAGCGTCTGCGCCTCGTCGTAGATCCCGATGCGCAGGTAGCGCGACGCGTCGGCGGGCCGCGCGGTCGCGGCGACCAGAGCCGTCGCGAGCACGGCGACGATGACCCCCACCCTGCGCATTCGCTAGACGGTCGCCGGCTCTCGGCCCAGGGCCTTCACCCAGCGGCGCAGGCCTTCTTCGAGATCGATCTCGGGCGACCAGCCGAGCACCTGGCGGGCCCGCGTGATGTCGGGCCGCCGCACCTGCGGATCGTCGGTCGGCAGCGCCTCGAACACGATCTCGCTCGTCGAGCCGGTGACGCGAATCACCGTCTGCGCGAGCTCGAGCATCGTCACCTCGTGGTCGGGGTTGCCGATGTTCACCGGCAGATGCTCCCCGCTCGTCGCGAGCAGGTAGAGCCCGCGGATCAGATCGTCGACGTAACAGAGCGACCGCGTCTGCGAGCCGTCGCCGTAGACGGTGAGCGGCTTGCCCTCGAGCGCCTGGTTGAGGAAGTTGACCGACGCGCGGCCGTCGTTGCGGCGCATGCGCGGGCCGTAGGTGTTGAAGATCCGCGCGATGCAGGTGTCCACGCCCTGCTGCGCGTGGTAGGTCATCGTCAGCGCCTCCGCGTAGCGCTTCGCCTCGTCGTAGACGCCGCGCGGGCCGATCGGGTTGACGTTGCCCCAGTACGTCTCGGGCTGCGGATGCACCTGCGGGTCGCCGTAGACCTCGCTCGTCGACGAGATCAGGAAGCGCGAGCGCTTCCACTTCGCGAGCCCGAGCGCGTTGTGCGTGCCGTACGAGCCGACCTTCAGCGACGCGAGCGGCGCACGCAGGTAGTCGACGGGGCTCGCGAGGGCGGCGAGGTGGAAGACGTAGTCGACCGGGCCGTCGACGTGGATCGGCTCGACGACGTCGTGGTTTCGGAAGCTGAACTCGTCGTCCTTGATGTGGGCGATGTTCTCGAGCGAGCCCGTCTCCAGGTTGTCGACGCAGACGACCCGGTGACCCTGCTCGAGCAGGTGGTCGCAGAGGTGCGAGCCGAGGAACCCGGCGCCGCCGGTGACGACAGAAGTCGGCATGCGCCGCGATCGTACTGCGCGTGCAGGATGTTCGGCTCCTTCCTTACGAACCTTTTTCATCCAGGGCGCGCCGCCGGCCACGTCCCGACGCCAAACGACCGTCGTGCCGAGACGACACGAACGACAGGTCGGGCCAGCCGCGTCCCGACGCCAAACGACCGTCGTGCCGAGACGACACGAAAGACAGGTCGACCCCAGCCACGTCCCGACGCCAAACGACCGTCGTGCCGAGACGACACGAAAGACAGGCCGAGCCCGCCGACGCCAGCCGTCCCGACGCCGACGAACGACCGTCCCGTGCCCGGCGCTACCTGAGGTCCTTGTTCGACTCCATGTCGAACCACATCGCGAACAGCGTGAACTGGCTGCCCGAGATGAGGAGCAGCGCGACGAGCACGATCGTCGCCGGCGTGATCGCGTGGCCGCCGATGCGCCGCACGGACTCGAAGATCCCGAGCGCGAGCCCGACGGTCGTCATCAGGAAGCCGAGGAAGTAGAAGAAGACGAGCGGGTGGAAGTCGCGGATCACGTACTTCTCGCGCATGCGCCAGAAGAAGCCCTTCCAGAGCAGAAAGGAGATGCGCGGCACGACGCGCCGAATCCGGATCCCCGACCGCTCGCCGACGCCGTAGATCGGCCGCGACTGGAAGTCGCGCACACGCGCGTTCCAGACGTTCAGGTGCACGAGCATGTCGTTCGGGAAGCCGTACGACGTGTAGATGCGGTCGAGGTCGAGCAGTTGCAGGATGCGCAGCGAGACGACGGTGTAGCCGGCCTGCGAGTCGGCGACGTGCCAGTACCCCGACGCGATCTTCGTCAGCAGGCTCAGGATCGCGTTGCCGATGTAGCGGTTGCGCGGGATCAGCTTCCACGCGCTGCCGCTGAAGAGGCGGTTCGCCTTCGCGTAGTCGAGCTCGTCGCGCACGACCGGCAGCGCCAGCGCCTCGAGCTCGTCCGGGATCCATCTGGTTGTCGCCCGCCATCACCGCGGTCGCATCGATCCGCGCTGCGATCGCGCGCTTGTACCCCGTCACGATCGCCGCGCCGACGCCCCGGTTGCGGTCGTGGACGATCACCTCGACGCGCGAGTCGTCGACGGAGCGCGCTCGTTCGGCGGTGGCGTCCGTCGAGGCGTCGTCGACGACGAAGATCCGGTCGACGAACTCGGGAATGCCCTGGAGGGTCGCGGCGATCAGGTTCTCCTCGTCGCGGGCTGGGACGACGACCGCGACGCGCTTTCCTTCCAGCATGACGCGAGGATACGGCGGGAGTCGGCTAGGCGCGAGTCGCGGTGCGCCAGCCTCGCGCGTCGGCGACGATCGCGGCGATCGCGCCGAGAATCAGCCCGATCAGCGCGCCGACGACGAGGGACGCATTGCGCGAGTGCGCCGACGCCTTCAGCGACCGGGCAGGCACGACGACCTTCGCGCTCTCCACTTCCTTGGCGAAGGCGAGCTGCTGCTGAAGCGTTTCCTGCTGCGCGATCAGGTTGCCGAGCCGGGTCTCGGCGTTGTCCTCCTGGCTGACGATCACGAGCTGCTGGAAAGGATCGAGGTTCTTCGCCGAGCTCTCGGCCCGCTGGATCACGCTGAGCCGGTCCTTCACCGACTTCAGCTGGATGTTGACGCTGTCGAGCGTCGTCTGGAAGGTGCGGATCTTGACGCCGACGTACGACGCGGTGGTCTGCCCGACCACGATCGCGGCGAGCGCGTTGGCAGCCGCCGCGGTGGTCGTCAGGTGCGAGCCGGTCACGGTGAGGCTGATCAGCGGAGTCGCGCGCGCGGCGCCGGCGCCGGTCGCCGCCCCGACCTGCGCGACCGAGACGTTGCCGCGGAGCGCGCCCGCGCGCATGTCGGCGCGGGCCGCCGCCTGTTCCTGTGCGGCGGCCGAGCTGACGATCAGCGAGATCGCTCGCGGGTTCGTGCCGAAGCCGTTCACGAGGACGCCGCCGGGGGAGGTCGGCTGCCCGAGCGAGATCAGGGCGGTCGCCTTGTAGTTGGTGCCACCGCGGAACGAGTAGAGGACGCCGAGGATCGCTCCGACGACGAGCCCGGCCACCGGCAGCCACCAGAGCGCGACGACCGCGCGGCGCCAGCGGGCCAGGTCGACTTCGCGCTCTTCGTCGCTCGCGGTGCTCATCGGGCCGTGACCCTATCGGAGGCCCATTGCCAGTGTGCGGCGAGACCGGTCCGGAGCGGAGTGGCCGCCCGCCAGCCGAGCTCCCGCTCGATTCGGCTCGTGTCGGCGTTCGTCCGCCGCATGTCGCCTGGCTGCGGCGGTCCGTAGGCCACCTGCAGCGGACGGCCCGCGACCTCCTCGAGAAGGGCGAGCGCCTCGCGCATCGTGGCCTCCTCGCCGCCGCCGACGTTGTAGATCCCCGGCTCCGCCTCGAGCGCGAGGGCGGTCGCCGCGACGACGTCGGCGACGTAGGTGAACGACCGGGACTGCGAGCCGTCGCCGTACAGCTCGAACTGCTCACCGGAGGCGAGCGCGGCCACGATCCGCGCGAACGCCATATCGGGACGCTGGCGAGGGCCGTACACGGTGAAGTAGCGCAGTGCGACGGCGCGCAGGCCGAAGAGGCGCGCATAGGTGTCGTGGAGCTGCTCGCAGGCGAGCTTCGTGATCCCGTACGGGTTGTTCGGGCGCGGCACCGCGTCCTCGGGTGTCGGGTACCGCTCGGCATCGCCGTAGACCGAGGAAGAGCTGGCCCAGACGACCTTGGTCCCGGCGGCGACGGCTGCTTCGAAGACGCGCTGTGTGGCGAGCACGTTGCGGCGCAGGTACGCCGGGAAGACGTTGCCGAAGCTTCGGGCTCCGGGCTGACCCGCGAGGTGAAACACACCGTCGGCGCCCGCGAAGTCGAGCTCGTCCTCCGCCAGGTCGACGTGTGCGCACCTCGATCCCGCGCGCGTTCTCCTCCTTCAGCGCCGGGTCGTAGTAGTCGGTGAAGCAGTCGAGGCAGACGACCTCATGGCCGCCGGCGATCAGGGACTCTGCGAGGTGAGAGCCGATGAAGCCGGCCGCTCCGGTGACGACGTAGCGCACCTGGGGAAACCTACCGGCACGCCTTCTGGAGCACGCCCCCGGCCCAGCGGACATTCGCCTTGGCGCCGCGAACGACGACGTGGCACACCTGCTCGGAGACGATGCGCCCGCTCGGCCTGGCACCGACGCGGATGGCGAGGGGATTCGTACCGACGACACGCACCTTGCGGAAGCCCGGCCGCCCGCAGCGCCCGCAGGGCCGAAGCGGCGCTCAAGGTGCCGGGCGCCACCTTTGCCCGCGTCTCGGCCAGCCCGTAGAGCCGCGTGTAGCCGACGAGGTAGAGACGGTTGGCATCGGCGACGACGGGCGAGTACTTCCCGTCGGGGAACGTCCACGAGCGTGCTCCGCTGGTCGCGTCGAGTGCGTAGGTCGTGCCCTTCAGCGTCGCGAAGTAGACGCGGCCGGCGACGATCGTCGGCGAGCCCGAGATCGGCCCGTCGGCGCGGAACTGCCAGATGACCGCTCCCGTCGCAGCGTCGAGGCAGAAGAACGTGTGCGAGTACGACCCGACGTAGACGCGCGAGTGCCAGACGGCGGCGGAGGAGTACACGTAGCCGCCCGTCGATTGCGACCAGCGCAGCTTGCCGCTGGTCGCGCCGAAGGAGTACATCTTGCCGTCGGTCGCACCGATGTACACACGGCCGTATGCGAGCGTCGGGGTGGCGTAGAAGTTGCCGGTGCTGCCGAAGCGCGGCTGCACGTTTGCCTCCCAGACGATCTTGCCGGTGGTCGCGTTGAGCGCGTAGAGGTGCCCCGAATAGTCGCCGGCGTAGACTCGGTTGCCCGAGATCGCAACGCCGCCTTTGACCTGTCCCTTGAGCCGGGTCACCCAGCGCGCCTTGCCGGTGAGCCTGCGCAGCGCCCAGATCCGCCCGTCCCAGTCACCGGCGAAGATCGTCGCGCCGACCACGACGGGGGACGATTCCGAGGGGCCGATGACGTGCCGCCAGAGCACGCGGCCGCTGCCGACGGCGAAGGCGATCACCTCGCCGGTCAGCGCGGCGCTCGGAGCGCGGTTGCACGGCGGCGCGTTCAGGAACGTCTCGTAGACGACATGTCGGTCGAGCGCGGGTGAGGCGGCGACGCACCGGTGTGACTCGTACTTCCAGGCGCGCTTGCCGTTCTTCGCACCGATTGCGAAGACGACGCCTGCGTTGTTCGCGAAGAAGAGGCGGCCGTAGCCGATCACGGGTGGGAACTCGACGAGGCTTTGCGCCCGGAAGGTCCACAGCTTCCGAAACGGCGGCGCGAGCGAGACGCCGTTCGCGAAGCGCTGGCGCAGGGCGTCGTGCCCGTACGCCGGCCAGGCGATCCCCGGCTCCGGCGGCGGTGGGGGTGCCGCCTGCGTCGTGACGAACTCGATCGTCGACGAGCCCTTGATGTCGCGCTCCTGGTGCTTGACGTGCAGGTAGTACGCGATCCCGGCTCCGGCGAGCGCGAGGACGACGACAGCCGCGAGGACGATCAGGCGGCGCCTCACCGCGTGCACGACCGCGTAGATCCGTGAGTAGCCGTGCAGGAGCAGACGGCGGCCCGATCCCGAAACGGGCACGTACTCGCCGTGCGGGAAGTCGAGCACGACCCGGCCGCTGCGGACGTTGACGCCGACGATGCGGTGCGCGAAGGAGCCCGCATAGGCGACCCCGTCGACGACCGCCGCGGCGCCCGAGATCGGCCCGCCGGTCGACGTGCGTCCAGAGCGTCGCTCCGGTCCGGGCGGCGACGGCGTAGAAGACGCCGTTGTACGACCCGAAGAACACGCGGCCGGCGGCGACCGCCGGCGACGAGTAGACGTAGGAGCCGGTCGCGCGCCGCCAGAGATAGCGGCCGCTCGTCGTGAAGGCGGTGAGCGAGCCTCCGGTCGAGCTCGGGACGAAGACTCGACCGCCCGACACCGCAGGCGTGCCGTAGACGCGACCGCCGACGTCGCGGGTGAAGCGGATCCGCCCCGTGGCCGCGCTCAGTGCGACCAGCCGGCCGCAGTAGTCGCCGATGTACAGCGTCGAGCCGGCCGAGAGCTGCCGACGAGGTCACCTTGCAGCCGTCGTAGCGGCGCCAGCGCACACGATGCGTGCGGAGGTCGAGCGCGGTGATCGTCCCGTTCCACGCCCCGAACACGTCGGCGCCGTGGACGATCACGGGCGACGACTCGACCGGGGAGCCGACCGTGTAGTGCCAGAGGAGCCGCCCGTCGGAGCGGCGCAGCACCCAGACGTGCCCGTCCATCCCGTGCGCGATCAGCTGGTCGCCCCAGACGGCGGGCGAGGAGGCCATCTTGCCGCGCGGCGTGTCATGCCTCCAGAGCACGTGGCCCGTGCGCATGTCGAGCGCTCGAACGGTCCCTCGCGCGTTCGACACGTACGCGACTCCGTCGGCGACGACGGCCGGGAACTCGATCAGAGAGCCGAGCCCGCGCGACCAGACGACCCGGAACGGCGGGCGAACCCGCATCCGCGCCTGGGCCTGGGAACGCGCCGGGCTCGCCCCGTACATCGTCCACTGCAACGCGCGCCGGTAGATCCTGATCGTCGACTTGGGGTGCGTTCGAAACGAGAGGCGGACTGCACGCTCGCCGTACCCCGTCTTCACCGCACTCGTGACGAGGGCGGCGCGGCGGAGCAGCGGCAGGCGCGCGATGCCGTGACGGTCGCTGCGGGCCGACTGGCGGCCGATGGTCACGCGGGCGCCGCGGATGCGGGCGTTCGTGTCGCCGTCGACCACCGTCACCTGGACCTTCGTCCGGCGGGGCGCGGCGCGGTCGAGCGTCGCCGGCGGGCACGACCGTGCCGGTCGCCGGCGGCGCAGAGGTGGTCGTGCGGCGCGCCTCGTGCTGGGCGCCGCAGGCGACGAGCAGCGCCGTCCCGGCGAGCAGCGGCAGGAGCCTCCTCACGCCTCTTCGGGCACCGCCTCCGCCTGCGCCGGCTCGAGCGTCCCCCCGCTGCCTTCGAGGATCACCTGGGAGAAGAACCTGGTCATCACGACGCCCGCGCGGAAGTCTCCGAGCCGCGGCTCCGGCCGCTCGCCGTTTGCGAGCGCGAGCGCGAGCTCCGGGTAGCGGGAGCCTGCGGCGGTCGGGAGCGGGAAGCCTCCGCCGAAGCGCGGGTTGACGTCGGTCACGAGCAACGCGCCGTCGGGCTCGCGGAAGCACTGCACGTTGGCCGGCCCGACGATCTGCAGGGTCTCGGAGACCTGGCAGCTGAACTCGATCAGCTCGTCGTCCTTGATCGTCATGCCCTTGATCGACTCGCCGCCCTTGGACTCGATCATCGTCCGCGGCACCGCCGCGAGGCAGCGGCTCTCGAGATCGCAGAAGACGTCGACCGAGAACTCCGTGCCGAGGCAGGCGGCCTGCACCATCGAGTCCGCCTCGGTGTAGTGGAGAAAGAACTCGAGCTCGGTCGCGTTGGCCGCGCGATAGATGTGCCGTCGAGCCAAAGCCGCGCCGCGCCTTCACGAGCACGGGATACCGGAGCTCCGTCGGGGAGCGCGGTCGGCAGCCACGTCGGCGGGGAGCCGATCTCGTGCTCCTCGAAGAACTGGTGCGCGAGGTACTTGTCGGAGCACCGCGCGACGGTTTCGATCCCGGAGACGAGCACGAGCGCCCCACCGAGGTCTTCGCGGCCGTCTGCGAGGACATGGTGGTCGAGGTCGGTGAGCGGCACGATCAGGCGAACGTCGTGCAGCTCGACGAGATCGCGCAGGGCCGCGAGGTAGCCGATGTCGTCGACGCGCGGCACGAGCGCACGGCGGTCGGCGTGGTAGAGCGCCGGTGCGAGCTGGTCGACGTCGACGGCGATCGTCGTTGCGCCGGCTTCGCGAAACGCGGTCACGATGTCGACGCGCTGCCCGGCGCACGTGAACAGGACGACCGTCACGATTCCTGAGGGTAGCGCGGCCGCGTGAAGGCGCTGCTAGCCGCCCGGCGTCCGCCAGCCACCACTCTGGCCCTTGTACGTGCCGCCGAAGAGCGCAAGCGGCGTCCGGAGGAGGATCAGCAGGTCGGTCTTCCAGTCGTGGTGGCGCACGTACCAGAGGTCGAGCTCGATCCGCTCGGCCCAGGGCAGGGTCGCGCGACCGTGGATCTGGGCCCAGCCCGTGATGCCCGGCTTGACGTCCAGACGGTGCAGCTGGTGCTCGTCGTAGGCGTCGACCTGGTAGCGGAGCGTCGGGCGGGGGCCGATCACCGACATGTCGCCGCGCACGACGTTCCAGAGCTGCGGCAGCTCGTCGAGGCTGAGCCGCCGCAGGACGCGGCCCGTGCGGGTGATCCTGCGCGTCGCCCTTGTCGACCGCGAATCCTGCGCCCTGCTGCTCGGCCCCGACGACCATCGTGCGCAGCTTCAGGAGCTCGAAGTCCACGCCGTCCTTGCCCACGCGCACCTGGCGGTAGAGCACCGGGCCGCCGTCCTGCAGCTTGACGGCCAGCGCAGCGGCAGCGAGGAACGGGCTCGAGACGACGAGGCCCGCTCCGGCGATCGCGACGTCGAGCGCCCGGTTCAAACGCGCGTGCCCTCCGCGACCTCCCAGGTCGCCGGCACACCACGCCGCAGGTAGTTGACGAGCGCGACGAGCGTCGCCCAGGTGACCAGCACGTAGTACCGCGCGATGCCGACGCCGACGGCTGCAGCGGCGAGCAGGCCCAGCTGGCCGGCGAGCACGACCGCGTAGAGCCAGCCGTGTGCGTACAGGGCGAGCGAGGTCGCGAGCAGCACGACGTGGAGGATGCCCGAGCCGTAGCGCAGGATCCGGTGCGAGACGATCTCGAGCAGGTAGAGCGGCCCGAGCCGCCGGAGCATCCGACCGCGCAGCACGATCAGCCAGCAGTGCTCGAACATGCGCACCTTTCGGCGGTACTCGGTCTCGTTCGACGGGGTCGGCTTCTCGAAGGCGTGCGCGTTCGGCTCGTACACCGCGCGGCGCCCCCGTTGCACCATCAGGTACGGCAGCGACAGGTCGTGCCCGAACCGAGGGTCGACCTCGACGTAGTCCGAGCGTCGCACTGCGTAGATCGAGCCGTTGCCGCCGGTGACCGAGCCGAGCTGCGACTCGGCTGCGCGCTGCTTCATCTCGTAGGTCCAGTACACGCCCTCCTGATTGCCGCCGTCGGCGTCGAGGATGCGCAGCTGCCCGCAGACGTAGGCCACGTCGGGATCGGCGAACGCGCGCACGAGCGTGCGCAGGGCGTCGGGCGACCAGGTGCAGTTCGCGTCCGAGAAGGCGACGATCTCGCCGTCGGTCTGGCGCACAGCCCGGTCCTGCGCGGCCACCTTGCCGCCGCGCGGATTCGTGATCACCTGCACGCCGGGGTACTGGAGCGCGATCGCCTCGGTACGGTCGGACGAGGCGTCGGAGCTGACGACGATCTGCACCTTGTCGCGCGGGTAGTCGAGCTCGAGCAGGTTGTCGATGCGCCGCGCGATCACCGCCTCCTCGTTGTACGCGGCGACGACGATGGTGACGACCGGCTCGACATCGGCCTTGTGAATGCGCCGCGGCGCGATACGAGCGAGCAGCGCCGCGAAGGCCGGATACACGGCGTGGGTCCACGCGAGGGCGGCGAGCGAGATCCAGAACAGGACGACGACGACGGCCATTCGCGCCGATAGTACGTTTGCCGGCCCTCGAGAAAGGCCGGTCTGCGCGGGCGGGCGGCAGGGGGACCGGGCAGTAGTGTTCGCCCATCGCCGCCTCCGCCTTCCGCTTCGCGCCGGATCCGCGCCGCCGCGCAACCCTGGGGGTCCATGCCGCGCTCGCGCTGGTGGCGGCCCTCGTGCTCGTCCTCGAGTGGCGCGTGGCCTCGGACCATCGAAGCCAATGGGCGGCGCTCGAGGTGCCGCTCGCAGGCTGGGGGCTGTGGCTTGCCTGGCGTCGTCAGGAGCAGCTGTCGCTTCCGGTTGTCCTGGCGCTCGGCCTCGGGATGCGCCTGGCGTCGATCCTGCTTTTCCGTCACCTCGGCTACCACGGCGACCAGGACCCGGACCAGGTCTATCTCGGAGAGGGGCACAGCCTGCTGAACGGGCACTACCCCGCATCGGAGTATCCCGTCGCCGCGGTGCTCCTGTTCGCCCTGGAGGCCACGCTCGAGCCGCATCCGCCGCAGATCGCCAACGCGGTCCTGATGCTGCCGTTCTTCGCTGCACTCGTCTGGTCGGTGTGGGCGCTGCGCACGCGATGGAGCGCCTGGCTGGCGACGGTGATCGCGTTCTGGCCGCTCGCCGAGTTCTACTGGGAGTTCCGCTACGACGCGACCGCTGCCGCGCTGCTCGCCGTCGGGCTCGTGCTCGCCCACCGGGGCCGCTGGGGCTGGAGCGGTGTCGCGCTCGGGGTCGGCGCCTGCTTCAAGTGGACGCCCGGCCTGGCCTTCCTCGTGCTCGCGGCGTGGCTCCTCTCGGGCCGGCGCCTCGGCCTCGCTCGGCGCCACGTCGGCGGGTTCCTCGTCACCGCCGCTCTCTTCTATGTTCCCTGCCTCGTCATCTGGCCCAGTCACGACGTCCTCGCGTCGTTCCGGGTCCAGGGGGGTCGCGGGCTCACGCAGGAGTCGCTCTGGTTCTGGCCCGCGCGCGTCCTCGGTCTCGCGCACTGGAACGCCGCGTACTGGACCCCTGCGGGCGCGCCACGGTGGTTCGACGTGCTGGCGACCGTCGTCCAGATCGCCCTCGTGGCCGCCGTCGTGTGGGCGGCGGCCACGAGGCCAGGTCAGCTCGACCGCGCGATCGCTCTCGCGGCGCTCGCACCCGTGATCTTCCTCGTCACCAATCGAGTGTTCAGCCTGCAGTTCGTCCTCGTGCTCGCGGCGGGCTGGTCGGTCGCAGCAGCGCTCGTGACGCAAAGCAGACGCGAGCAGTTCCTGGTCGGCGCGCTCATGGCCGCCGCGATCGCCGCCAACGCGTTCATGTACCCGTACATCGACCCGACCGGTGCGCTGAAGTGGCCCGCGTACGCCTTGCCCGGCTGGCTCGTGATGGTGGCGCTCACCGTCCTGTTACTGCGCCGGGCCGCCCGCGCCGGCCTCGACGACCGCCACCGGCTGTAGCCCGGACTCGCTGAAGGTGCGCCGGCCTAGCTCGCCCGGCCTGACCAGCACCGGCACGGGCGACCGGAAGCCGAAGATCGTGAACGTGTCGCCGTGCTGGATGCGCTCGAGCCGGAAGCCCGAGGGCACCGTTCCGGGGGGCAGGCTGGTGCTCGTCGTGAAGACGTCGATCTCGGCCAGGCGCCGACCTGTCGCAGGCAGGTCGCCGAGTGCGCCCTGGTAGTGCTCGAGGAGCATTCGCCACCGTGGGACGAAGACGAGCGCACGCGCCTCCGTCGGCCGTCCGAGCAACTGCGAGACCTGACGAACGTCGGGCCGGCGCAGCGAGGGGGCGGCGAAGCTGAGCACGGTGAGCGCGCCGCCGGCCACGATCAGAGCCGAGGCCCCCAGCAGGCCGAGCCTCCCGGAGCGCGCGCAGCCCAGGCCGACGGCCAATGCGACCGCGGCCAGCGGGACGACCGGGATCAGATTCTTGTGCAGGAAGTAGTCCTCGTGGACGAGCGCACCGAGCAAGGGGAGCGCCACGGCAGTCGCTGCGATCAACCCGATCGTCCGGGCCGCCCGCCGCTCGGCGACGCTCGCGCGGCGGATGAGGAGGAATGCCGACGTGGCGATCGCGCAGGCCGCGACAACGGCGAAGGCGCCGCACACCGCGAGGACGGAGTGCGGCAGCGAGCCCTTGAAGGTCGCTCCGAGCGTGAACGTCTCCGCGGTCACGCGGATTCTCTGCGGCAGGCTGCTGGCGCCAATCCAGTCCGCATGCCCGGCACCGGCCTGGTGCCTCGCGAGCAGCAGCAGGGGGATCGAGGCCAGCACGACGCCGACGGTCGCTCTCGCGAGCGGACGGCGCGAGGGCCCGTAGAGGGCGAGGACGACCAGCTCGCCGGCGAACGGGAAGATCGCGAAGTAGTGCGTCGCGATCGCCGCAACCGACGTCACCGCCCAGAGCGCGAACAGCCGCGGCCGCGGGTCCTGGATCGCCCGGACGCACAGGAGCGCGCCGGCCGTGGCCAGCAACACGAAGAGCGCATACGAGCGTGCTTCCTGCGAGTAGAAGACGAGGTACGGACTGGTCGCGACGATCGCCGCGGCAACGAGGCCGATCCGACGCGATGCGAGGGCGCGCCCAAGGCCGTAGACGACGGGGACGAGGCCCACGCCGGCAACCACCGACAGCGCCCGCAGGGCGACATCACTCGTTCCGAACGCACGCGACCAGATCCAGGCGACCGCGTAGTACAACGGCGGTGTCGACTCGACGCGCGCGACCGAGTGCAGCATGTGCGTGAACGACCCGTGGATGACATACGGCGTGAAGGCCTCGTCGAAGTCGTAGCTCTGGAGGCTGATGGTCGCGACACGCAAGATTGCCGCCACGCCCGTGACCGCAATGACCTCGAGCCACGTGCGCCGGCTCAGCGCAAGCGCGCGGAGTCTTTCCCCTGTCGAAAGCTGGCCGAGCTTGGCGTCAGTCGCCGGCATGCGCGCCGAATCCTAGGAGCGCAGCCAGCCGGCCTCGACTAGGGCGGCGGCGGCGCACGTCGCACGACCGACGGGATCGGGCCGCCGGCGGGCCGATTTGCGAGCAGCGGGGTCACGGCGGCCAGGAAGAAGACGAGTGCTGTGACGACGCGCCGGGCCGAGGTGGCCAGGTGGTAGTGAAAAGGGAGGGGCGTCGACCAGTAGGCGAGCGCAAGCCCGAGAAAGGAAAGCACCGGGAAGAGGATCACGAAGCGGGCCTGGAGCCCTCTCCACCTGCCGGCGGCGGCGACGGCGGCGACGGCGAGTGGGACGAGGAGCAGCCACGCGCGCGGATCGAGCAGCTTCACGAGGAGGTAGCCGACCGCGATCGGAAGCCGCCCAGCATGGTGGACGAGGAACGAGACGTCGGCGCTGCGCGAAAGCGATGCCTGGGTCGCGACATGGTGCGCGCTCAACCAGAGCCGCCAGGGAACGATCGCAGCCACGATCACCGCGGCTGCCGCTGCCGTGGGCTCGAGTGCTGCGCGCAGGCGCTCCGCGCTGCCGACGACGACCGCGACGGCGACGAAGAGCGCGAGCGTGAAGACGAGACCTTCGACCTTCGTCGCGCTCGCACCGGCGGCGAGCACCGCCGCCATGGCCAGGTAGCGGCGACGGCGCTCACCCAGCCACAGGTACGTGCAGAGCCCGGCCCCCGCCGCAAAGGCAGCAACGGGAATGTCCGCCTCCGCCGCGGCGAGCTGATTTGCAGTCGACGGGGCAGCGACGAGCATCGCCAGCACCGCCCACAGCACGAGCGCCTGCGCGCGCGGCGCCAGGATCTCGTAGAGCATCCGCACGAACGCCACGAAGACGAACCAGGACTGGAGATCGAGCAGGTGAGTCTCGTAGCCGGTGAACCTGAAGCCCGCCGCCTCGACGGAGGGGAGCAGGATCGGGTAGTCCTTGTTCGCGAGATCAGCCGAGGTGAACCAGCCGGCCTTCAGGCCGCCGAGGGCGTAGAGCGCGTGCGCCTTCGGCGTCCAGAAGGTCCACGCGTCGTACGCCCACAGCGGCTGGTACCAGAGGTCGACGGCGATCAGTGCGAGCAGCCCGACGACGGCCGCGCAGAGCCACGGGTAGCGCAGCGGCTCTCGCTGCCGGGGCTCTCCGGCTCGTGCCAACCCGGCGAGGATCCCGGCGGTGGGGAGCGCGCAGACAGCGACGACCTGCCAGCGGCTGAGCGAGGCTCCGGCGACATAGAGAGACTGGGCGAGCACACCGAACGTCGCGAGCCCGGCCAGGTAGCTGACGCCCAGGCAGCGGCGCAGGTCAGCCCTCCCCCACCAGCCGCACAGCGCGGACACACCGGCGCCGGCGGCCAGGAAGCACGCGTTGACGAGCAGGAGACCGGCGAGATCGGTCATCGAGCCACCCGACCGACGTACACGCCCGGATACGCGCCGAACGGGCGCCGCACCGTCCACACCCGGTTCACCCCGACGACGGCAGCGGGCTTGATGCCCCACGTGACGACATAGTCCGCGGCGCCGGGGGTCGCGACCGAGCGGCGGGGGAACAGCCCTTGCTGCACGAGGGCGGGAAACGCGGCCTTCGCCTGTGACCAGGGGACCCGGTTGCCGACCACGACCGCGTAGGTGGCCCCTCGCGGGACGTAGTGCCCGGCACCGTCGGCGAGGTACCCGGGCAGGTACACCTCGATCGGCCCGGCCGCGCGAGCCGAATACGCATCCAGGCCGGTGGTGTAACGGAGGTCCTGCACGAACCGCCACACGAGGTACGGCGCAACCGCGGCCGTCACCAGGACGGAGCAGAGCGCCAGGTCGACAACGAGGCCGCCGCCCGACAACCGGCGCCAGGCCGGTCGCGCCACGGTCACGCCCGCCAGCACACCGAGGACGAGAAGCAGCCAGCCGATCGCACCGGGCGACCCGGGGACGCCGATCACGTGCCGCGCCCGCCGATCGCCCCGAGCCGGTGGGACCCGCTGAGAGCCGCGTGCGCCGACCACGACCGTGCGGATGCGCCGCTCACCGCCGACACTCTACGACGAAGTCATTTCCAGTGTTCGAGCGACACCGGGCCACATGACGCGTTAGCAGCGGCGGGAGCCGGCCCGCTCGGTGTGTAGACGTAGAGGCCGGGGTCTCCGACCACTCGTGCGAGCCGGTACCTGGCCCGCATCGCATCGGCGAGCGCGGTGCCGAAGTCGAGCGTGGCAAACCACCCGGCATTCGTGAGCGGGAGACCCAGCACGATCGCCTTGAAGCCTCCGCTGTCGACCCGGTGCTTCAGGAGCGCGAGCGCTTGCCGGTCCTCTGTCTGGAGCCTGTGTGTGATGAATGCGTCGAGCACCACCGGCCGCTGACCGGCGAGGATCGGGATCGACGCATCCTCGAAGAGAACACAGCTGCCCTGCCGGACGAGCTGCGGCACCGGATACAGCGAGTAGCGCGGATCGGCCCGGCCCTGTAGCTCGTGCGAAACGACCGCGCGAGCATCGGGAATGAGCGTGTACCGGTCGGCGAGGAGAGCAGCAGCGACCAGGCACAGCACGGCCACCGAGCGCACCGCACGCAGCCGGCCGGCGGTCTGCGAGCTCTCGGCCCAGGCACCCGCCACGACAACGCCGGCAAGCACTTCGAGATCGATCAGGTGGTTCTCGTAGGTGCCGAAATCGCGCATGACGACGATCAGGATCGGCACCTCGAAGAGCAGGGACAGCTCGTACAGGCCGACGACGACGTCTCGCGAGCGACACGACGGTCACCACGCCTGCTACGACGAGCAACAGAGGCAGCGAGCGCTCGTTACGCAAAGCGAGCTGGTAGAAGCGATGGGCTCCCTCCGAGAGTGACGAGTGGCCACTGCCCGCAAACGTGAATTCGCGCACCTGCCGCAGCAAGCGTCCTTCCGTCAGCACCTCGAAGACGCCGACGAGGAGCCCGGTCGCCGCCACGAGGGCCAGCCCAAAGTCGGCGAGCCGCCTTGGGCTGCGCCGCCAGAGCCATACGGCGATGGCCGCGGGCGCCCAGAGCGCCGTCACCTTGGTCACGACCGCGAGCGCGCACAGCAGGCCGGCGATCACCACCTGCCTTCGGGTCGTTCGCTCCGCAACGAGCGCGACCGCGAGCAACTGGAGCAGCGTAGCCAGCGAGTCCCAGCGAATCCCGAGGAAGGTGCTCGACGCAGCGGAGCTGGCCAGAAGCGTCGCGACGATCACAAGTGACACGGAGTTCGGCGCACCTCGCCTCCGAGCCACCACATACACCAGCCCGTAGAGCGCCACGTTGACCGCGTAGATCAGCACCTTGGCCGAGACCAGGTACTCGCCGCTGACCGCACGCCCGACCAGCTCGAGGACCACCGGCAACGGCATGTACCGCGTCCCGCCGTAGAACCCGTGCGAGTACGGCGGCGGGTACCAGAGCCCACCGTGTGCCGCCGCCGTCAAGCCCATCCACACCCCGGATGAGGCACTGACGCCGTAACGATCGCCGACGTGAACAGCAGCGAGCGTGGCGACAACGACGACTGTCACGGCCGAGAAGAGCTGCAGTCCGGTCTCGGCCACCCGGGCCGGGAGGCGGCTCGCGTTCCGCCCGCCGGCCTCGCCCGCTATCCGCACCGCCGGCATGAGGCGATACTGCCGGTTCCCGGCAGTCCGCGTTGTCCACGGCGTTCGCTCGATCAGGGTGACTGCACGTACACGTGGGCCTGCAGAGGGCCGAAGTGGTCGACGAGGTTCCCACCGGTCGCCACAAGCGTGCGTTGTTCTCCGACCACCGTCACAGGCCCGTCGGCGAGTTGCGCAACGTGAATCTGGGCCTTTGTGTCCATCCGCGAGGGATTGACCGCAAAGACGTAGGTGCGTCCTCGGGCGGACCTGGCCAGGAGCTTGACGACCGGGCTGTCGACGCCCGCGGGGACCGTCGCTCCGAGCAGGCCCGGACGTACCGCCGCGAGCAGGGCGTTCGTCCGCTTCATTGCAGCCTGGAGCGCAGGTGCGACATCGAACGCCCGGTGCACCGGCGACCAGGTGTGCGTGAAGTACCCGATACCGCGCGCACCTCCGATCACGGCGAGCCAGACCTCCGCGGCCAGCTCGTCGGGGGTCATCGTGAAGCCGCCGCAGTAGGTCGGCTTGATCGGCCCGGTCTCGATCCACTGGAACGTGGGCGTCGACCCGGCGAGCCGGACGAACAGCCGCTGCGCCGCGTAGACGGAGGTCAGGTCGCTCTGGCAGGCATTGAGTGGATACAGATCGAAGCCGGCCATGTCGGCTAGACGCGCGAAGCCGGCGTAGTGCGACCTCGGTGCGCCGGCGCCGGGCGGCGCCGGCCGGAAGAACCGGCCGCTCGTGGTGAGAAAGGTCACGAGGCCGTCGTGGTTCCCTCGGGCGTACGGGTGGGCTCTCGCGAGCGACCCGGGCGTCCACCCGTTGTTGTCCGGCTCATCCGGATAGGTCCAGCCGACGAGCGACGAGCCACGTGTCGCGCCCGCCCGGATCGACAGCACTGCGAGCGCGTGGCCCCGCAGCATGGCGAGCTGGCGAGCCGGCGTGATCCCGGTGCAATGCTCGTTCATCACCAGGTTGATGCCGAGTGCTCTCCCCTGTGCGGCGTCCGTCTCGTCGCACTGGTCGAGCAGCATCACGGGGAAGAGCCGATTCCCTCCGACGACCAGGCCACGAGGCGTGGCCGAGGCTCGTGCGGTCAGTTTGAGCGATGCCTCCGAGACTGTTGCTCCGAGGAGCACGGCGAGGGCCGCGCCGAGCGCGAGCATGCGTGCAGACATTTCTGGGGTCTCCTGCGTTTCGCTGACGGGCGGACGCGAACCGCGCCTTCGGCCACCGTAGCGACCGTCGGACCAAGAACGCGCACCCCAAGTTGTTGCAGGTTGCGGCCGATTCGGAGTCCCCCTTTCGGGGGCTCAGAAGACCACGATCCCGGGAGATCACCCCCGCACGGCGCTCGAGACGCGCGCATACGCCGCAGCGAGACCCTGGGCGGCGGCCTGCGCAGAAAACCCGTTTGCCTCGAGCCTCGCGGCGCGGCCAAGCTCGATCCGGTGCGTCGCGTCGTGAAGCAACTCCTGCAGCGCGCGGCGCAACGCCCGCGGGTCACCTGCAGGGACGAACTCGACGTGCTCCAGATCGCGAAGCCCCCCGACCTTCGTCGCGACGACGGCACGCCCGTGTGCCATTGCCTCGCGCGCGCCGATTCCGTACCCCTCCCGGTGCGAGGGGACGCAGACGACCGCGGCCCGGTCATACCACGCGCCGATCTCAGAGGGGGGCACGAACCCGGTCGCCTCGGGTACGCGCCCTCGCAGCGGGCCGTCGCCGACGATCACCCTGGCGAGACCGTCGGTTGCCTCGAGAAAGTCGAGAATGCCCTTCTCTCGGCTCAGACGACCGGCGAACAGCACGTGCGGCGGTTCGTCGGGAGGAGCGACGTCCTGCGGGACTTCCACACCGAAGGGGATGACCTCGACCTCACGTGCGCCGAGCGCACGCGCCTCTTCGGCCAGGAACGTCGAGGCTGCGATGACGAGGCTCGCGCTGCGAACGAGTGGGCGAAAGAGCGCCGGGATGCGCCGTGCAAGCTCGATGTCCGTGCCCCACACCTGCAGGACGTACGGCTTCCCGGTGGCGCGGGCGGCGACCGCCGACGGGATCCAGTGCGCGTGCACGAGGTCGGCGTCCCGGGCTGCGTGGCGTGCCGCCCGCGCATAGTTCGCCAGGAAGGCGGGGACGAACGCGAGCTTCCACGGAGCCGCGCGCAGGTTCTGGGCGATCCCGCCGCCGTACGCGATCCCGAAGTCGCGAAACGACGCGGGCGAGACGACGACCACGTCGACTCCCAGAGCACGGACGCCATCGACGGCGGAGGCGACGAAGCTCCCGGCCACGTCGGACCCGTCGCGCGGGTACGACGTCGTGAGGACGACGACCTTCACTCGGAGCGGGCAGAACACGACGGGCACGGCGAGAGCGAGTGCGACGAACGCGTAGAAGTAATAGAACTGCATGGTCAGGTAGAACGCGTTCGAGGCGAGCGTCCCGGCAAGGGCAGCGGTGCAGCCCCAGGCGAGCGGGCGCACACGCGCGGCCAGCGGATCGTGTGCCGCAGCGAGTGCCCGCCCGAGGACGCGGGCGGCTTTGAGCCGGCGGAACACCCACCAGAGAAACCCCGCAAACAAGGCGGTTCCCACCACTCCGGTCTCGACGATCAGCGCGACGTAGTAGGAATGCGGGCCCCAGTTCGTCTTGCCGGTGACGAACTCGTAGTAGACCGAGAACGTGTTCAGCCCGAGGCCGAACAATGGATCGGCGTGCAGCACGTGCGGGACGAAGCTGTAGACCTGGAAATGCGCGTTCTCCGAGCCGCCGCTCGTCTGTACGCGCGACTTGAGAATGGTCGTGAAGAAGCTCTTGCGGGAGAGAACGATCGCGAGCAGCAGGGCCAGCGCGGCGCCAACCGGAACGAGCAGCGCGCGGGAGCGCAGGTAGTGCCTGTACGGCACCGCCAGTACGAGCGCGCCGACGCCCAGGCCGAGGATGCCGCTGCGCGAGAGTGTGGCCGCCTCGACGACGAGCAGGAACCCGATCGTCAACATCAGCCACTTGCGCAGGCGGTGCCCTTTCTCGAGCCGCAGGTAGAGCGGTGTCAGGATCAGCAGCGGCACGATCAGCATGATCCCGAGGTGGTTCGGGTCGCCGGTCATCGCATTCGGCCTGTAGACGTTCGCCCCGTTGATCGCGCCGTAGACGTTGATCTGGCTCGCGCCACCGGTGATCGGCGAGAGCACCGACGCGTCGAGGTTCCCACCGCGCCGTGCGTCGAGCAGCTGCAGCACCCCGTAGAACGCGTTGACGACGATGCCTCCGCTGAACCAGGCGAGAGCCCGCCAGAAGTACGCGCGCCCGCGCCTCGAGAGCCAGAAGACGGCCGCGGCGAGGAACGCGAAGTGGATCAGCCACTTGGTCAGGCCCTTGCCCCACTGGCCGAGAGCGTCGGAGTCGGAGAGATCGAAGTAACCGGCGAGGTACACGGCTAGGAAGAGCGCGAGGAAGCCGAGCAGGGCAGCGGTCGTCCATGGGACGCGCGCGCGCTTCGTGGTGACGAGCAGTGACGCGAGAAAGAGAATCGCGAGCACATCGGCGATGCTGACGTTCCCGGCGATGCTCCAGTGCACCTTCTCGAACGTCGCGACGAAGAGCGTCGCGAGAAAAAGAAAGCTGGTGAGCCTTCTCACGCGAGGCGCTCCAGAAGCTGCGCAAACTCCTCGACGCGCGAGCGTCGAGAGACACGGTGCCGCCATTCCGGCGAGAGCGCCGGCGCGTCGAGCGAGTTCTCGCGCCAGCGCGTGTGCAGCTCCTTCAGCGCCGTCTCGATCCCTGCGACATCCTCGGGGGCGACCACGACCCCGGCGCCCGTGTCGCGGATCAGCGCGGCAGCCGCGCCGTCGGGCGGCACGAGGGCCAGGATCGGCCGCTCCGCGGCGAGATACTCGAACACCTTGCCGCTGAGCACACCCTTGCCGCGGCCGCCCGCCTCCGGGATCAGGAGCAGCAGCGCCTCGGAGTCACGCTGGAGCTCGAGTGACCGCCGCCGCGGAGCGTACGAGATCAACTCGAGCTTGTCGCCGAGGCCGAGCCGCTCTGCCCATTCGCGGTCGCTCGAGCGAAAGTCGCCGAGGAACCGGGCCTGCACGTCGAGCCCGCTGTCGCGCAGAGCCGTGAGGAACGGGCGGGGATCGCGCTTGCCGAAGAACGAGCCCGTGTGCGTGATCCGAAAGCGCTCCGATGCCCGATGCTCGAGACCGGCGAAGTCGTCGAAGTCGGAGCCGTTCGCGATCGTCATGACCTCTCCGCTCGGATTGCGCGCCCGCATCTCGTCGGCGATCGCGTCGGAGACGCACACGATGCCGTCCGCCGAGCGCGAGATGAGCTTGGCGATTGCGTGCTCACCCTGCTCCTTCGCGCGAACGAGCATGCGCTCTGCCTGGCGGTGCGGATGCGCGACGACCGAGTCGCGCAGGTCGGCGACCCAGGGCGTCCCAATCGTGCGCTTGACCGCGGCGCCCACGAGGTGGACAGACGAAGGCGGCGAGGTCGTGACGACGACGTCGATTCCCTCACGTCTCGCTATCCGGATCGCAGCCGGGATCGCAGTGAGGTTCCAGCTGACGTTCTCGTCGGGCACGAGGAGGCGTCGCCCGGCGAGCTGCAACTGCTTCGACGCGCGTTCGAGCCCCGTCGTGCCGTGCAGCTCCTCGGCGGGCTTTCGTCCCTTCGGGCCGAGGTAGCGGGCACGGTGCACCCAGGCGAGCGTCGGGGCGAGCAACTCTTCGTCGCGGTGAATCCATTTCGGATCGTCGGGCGCGAGCACGTGCGTCTCGATTCCCACCTCGGGCAGATGCGTCGCGAACTTCAGCGGCCGCTGCACCCCGCCGCCGCCCGCGGGCGGGAAGTACATCGTGACGAGCAGGACCTTCATCGAGCCCGATCGTAGAGACTGACCGCGGCCCGAACGACCGTCGTCGCTCCCGAGGCCCAGAAGACGAGCACGATCGGCAGCACGACGAAGAGAAAGCGGGGATGAATCGGAGTCAGGACGTAAAACGTGTAGAACGCGGCGGTGACAGCCACGGCGCTCCAGAGAAGTGCTGCCTGACGGTGAGTCGTGCGCGCCGTGCCGACGAGAGCGAGCGGCACGAGGACGAGCAGCACCGCGGGATGCCAGAGCAGCGAGTGAGTCCAGGCATCGCGGGCATAGTCGAGTGCGAACGGGTGCGCAGGGAAAACGGGAGGCTTGAGCTTCGGATAGCTCTTCGGCCAGAAGAGAACGGCCGCCGGTGCGAAGGCAGCAGCGCCTGCGGAGACAGCGAGAGCCCGGTTCCGGCTCCTCTCCCGCCCGATCAAGAGGTACACAAGGATGCAGAACACGACGAGGACGTTCGACAACCGGACGAGGACTGCGACACCGAGTAGCGCACCGGTGAGAAGCGATGAACTGTTGCTCGGCGAACTGCGGATGATCCGTGCGAGGGCAACGAGCACCAGCGCGGTCGACAGCGGCTCCGTGTAGAGGGAGAGCCCGAGGTCGATCTGCCACGTGCCGTTCTGCCCCGCACGCGAACCGGCGAGCAGCGATAGCAGGGGCCAGAAGGCAAAGAGCCCGGCGCCGAGGAGAGCGATCCGCTCCTGCAGTCCAATTCCGCGCGCCAGGAGATACGTGGCAATCACCGACACGGCATTGCACGCGAGTGAAAGTGCGAGACCGACGGCGAAAGCGACGTCGGGACGGATGGAGGCTCCGACCGCGCGGCCTGGCAACAGCGCGAGGCCCCACACCAGCGGCCAACCCACCTGCGCAGCACCAGTGAAATGAACACCCGCCGCGAGAATCGCGGCGACACCGCCCAGTGACCAGATCGCAATCGCGACAAGCACGTGGGGCTGCCGCGAAGCCCGCTTCGCAGATGACGAACGAAAACACTCCCCCGACAAGCACGATCGCTACCAGCCAAAGTCTCTCTGCAGCGTTGCAATCAGATCGCGAGCGCAGTAGTAGTAGCCGTACGCATCTCCGGGGAGCGGCTTGTAGCGGTAGGCAGGGAAGCCCGGCAGAAGGCGGCCGGGGCTCTGCGCGAGCACCGCGAGCGGGAAGAGGACCCGAAACAGGACGAGAACTGCAAGCGTCACGACGACCGCTTTGCCGTTGACTCGAACCAGACGCGCTGCGACGCCCGTCACTGCGGGAGACGATAGAGACGGCCGCTGCGGATCGCCCAGGTGGCGCCGTAGCGTTGCGCGACCCGAGGGTCGTTCGTGAGCGCCCAGTGATGAACGGCCCGCGCCCGCCCGTACGGGTCGTTCGCCCTGGTGTTGGCGACGTGGACGACCGGAGCCGCGACGATGTAGACCGGGGCGCTCGCCGCCACCCGATAGCTCACGTCGAGCGGGGCCAGGACGACCGCGCCCTTCGGGACCTTCGTGCGGAGGTTGTGGACGAGCCGCGGTGACAGGGCGCGGCGATCGGTCTTCGGGTCGGGGCTCCAGTGCCAGAGCCCGTGCACGAAGACGGGCAACACGAACGCGCAGGCGGCCGCCAGCCCGAGCCTGGGATGCTCGCGCAACGGCCGGTGCGACACGAGCATGCCCGCGACCAGCGCCGCGCCACCGCCGAGGAGGGCGATCCACGTGCCGATCGCCGGGCCGCCGTGGCGCAGCCCATAGGTGAAGTCACCGGGCCAGAGCCGCTGCACGACGATGCCTGCGACGAGTGCGAGCGGCACGGCGAGCGAGCGCCGGGCGGCCAGTGCGGCGATCCCGGCGAAGGCGAAGGGCAGCGGGATGAACCCGGCCAGCCGGCGCGCCTGGGACAGCGACACCGCGTCCGAGAGATGCACGAAGAGCCAGGGCACGAGCGTCAGGACGAGCACGATCAGCGTGCCGCCGAGGGCGAAGGCCGCCCAACGGCGGCGGAGGGCGAGCCCGAGCAGCGGCAGCAGAAACAGGGTCGCGACCGCGACTGAGCCGCTGCGCCCGAAGATCTCCGCGGCCAGCCGGAAGTGGCGGTCGCTGCTGACGACGAGCTGCGAGCCGTAGTGCGCGAGGCCACGGGCGCGCTCGCCCGCGCTCGGATCGTGCGAGAGGGTCTCGTCGACGATCGGCCGCAGCCAGAGCAGGACGAGGCCGACGGGTACCGCCCCGGCGAGCCACGCCCGCCAGTGCCAGAACGCGACGGAGAGCAGCGGCACGAGCAGGAAGACGCCGTAGGTCGGATGCGTCAGCGTCAGGCCGCCGAAGATCGCAGCGACTCCCGCGTATCCTCGCCATCCTCGTGCGACGAAGAAGAGCGCGATCGCCGCAGGCACCATCAGCTGCCGCGACACCGTCGCCGGCAGCGACAGGACCGCGAACGAGCCGCCGTGTCCCGGCCCGAAGCAGACGAGCGCAAGCTGTGCCACGAGCACCGCGAACCCGAGCGCGCGGGACCCGAACACGGCGACGCCGGCCTCGAAGACGAGCACGCACGCGAGCGGCGCGAGGAGCGACGGCTCGTGCCGCACCACCTGCTCGGGATCGAGGCCGGAGAACCACGAGACGAGCGCGAGGAACCCGTGCCAGAGCGGGAATGCGTAGCCGGGATGAAGGCCACCGTCCTTGAACTCGTCGACGCTCCGCAGGTGCAGGCTCGTCAGGTCGACGAGCTTGCGCACGCGCGCCTCGTGGAACAGGCCGTCACCGACGACCGGGCTCTCCACGTGCCACAGGAGGATCCCCAGCGCGACCCCGAAGATCCACACGGGCGCGCGCCCGGCCACCTTCACCCGCTCCCGGCCGCGAGCCGCGATCAATGCGACGACGGTGATCAGCGCGAGCACCGCGACAGCCAGGTGAATCGAGCGGTGCAGCGTGAACACCACCGCCCACGCGACGAAGACGCACGCGAGCGCCCAGCCAACGGTGGCCGCCGTGGAGCGGGTGCGAAGCGCCCGCGCAACCGCCATGCCGGGCAGGAGCACCACGAAGGTGCCGAAGGCAAGCCGCGCGTACTCGATCATCCGCGGCTCACGAGAGCAGCGAAGGCACGTTGCCGGAGGACAGGAAGCGAACGCCGGCCCGATAGTCCTCTCGGCGCAGCAGAAGAGCCCGCAGGCGCAATGCCCAGAGGAGCATGCGGCGCGCCCGCTCGGCCTCCTCGAGCCCCTGGTGCTTGGCGAGGAAGCGCAGCTGCCCGCGCAGGTTCTCGACGTACATGCGCCCGCCGTGCGAGGCGCCGCCGACGTGCACAACCTCCGCTTCCGGGTAGAAGAGCACCTTCCAGCCGGCGCGGCGGAACCTCGTGAGCCAGTCGACCTCCTCGCTGAACATGAAGAAGTCCTCGTCGAAGAGCCCGACCGTGTCGGCGGCGGCGCGGCGCACGAGGAGCGCCGGGCCGTAGAGCCAGTCCACCTCTGCCACCTCGTCGTGGCCGAAGTCGCCGCGGTAGAGCGGGTTCAGGAACCGCGTGCGCGGAGCAAGCTTGCGGATGAAGAAGTACTCGGTCGCGAGCCTCCAGACCGTCGGCTCGCTGCGCGCCGAGCGCTGCAGGCTGCCGTCCGTGTTCAGGAGCCTCGGCCCCACCACGGCCGCTTCGGGATGCGCATCGGCGAACTGCACGAGCCGCGTCGAGGCCGTCGGCGAGCACCCAGGCATCCGGGTTGAGGAGAAAGAAGTACCGGCCGTCCGCGACGCGCATGCCCGCGTTGTTGCCGGCCCCCATTCCCTTGTTCTCCTGTTCGATCACACGGACGTGAGGGTGCCGCTCGCGCACGAAGGCGACGGTGCCGTCGGTCGAGCCGTGGTCGACGACGACCACGTCGCGCCCGCGCACCGACTCGAGGCACTGCTCGAGCCACGGCAGGGCGTTCCACGTGACGATGACGACGCTGACGTCAGGCTGTTCCATCGGGCACCGCCGAGGGCCGTCCGACCACGTTCTCCCAGAGGATCACCGCGACGCCGGGCAGCGCGAGCAGGATCGTCATCAGGAAGAAGAGGAAGCCGCAGGCGAACGCATCGTCGGCCGATGCACGCCGAGCTTGCCGAGGAAGCTGACGAAGAACGCCTCGCGCACCCCGATGCCGTTGACGGTGAACGGCACGAGCATGACGAGGAAGAGCAGCGGGCCGAGCACGACGTACGGGAGCACCGAGAGGTGGATGCCGACCGCGCGTCCCGAGGCGTAGATGGCCACGATGCGGGTCAACTGCGCGGCGGCGGTGACGAGCGAGACCGTGAAGAGCGTGCCGACGTGCTCGCGGTAGCCGTGGATGCCGTCGTAGACCGCCCGGGCGGGCGTCTCCAGGCGAAACCGCCTCGCGTGCGGCAGCAGGAACGCGAGGCGGCGGCGTACCGACCGCGAGAAGAAGACGAAGCCCGCCGCGAGCGTGGCGACGACGAAGAGCACTTCGATCCAGAGGTAGGGCCCGATCGGGTAGCGCCCGATCGCGAGCAGCAGGCCGATGCCGGCGAGCACGAGCGTGACCGCGCCGCCCAGCGATCGCTCGAGCAGCACCGACCCGGTGATCGGCGTGATCTGTCCCGGGTGCCGTCGCGACGTCTCGAAGATCCGCGACGCGTCGCCCCCTACCGACGTCGGCAGCACCTGTCCGACAGCGTAGGAGACGAAGTACGTGCGCGTGAGCCAGAGGACTCGCTCGTGGACTCCACGCACTGCGAGCAGGCGCTGCCAGCGCCACGCCATCGGGGGAACCGTGACGAGCGTCAGGACCGCCGAGAGCACGATCCACCACACGCTCGCCGAGCCGATGATGTGCGCGGTCTTGCCGAGATCGATCTTGACCAGGATGTAGGCGACCGCGGCTCCGGTGACGAGGAGCGTCGCCGCTACACGAAGCCGGCGCTTCATCCCGACAACCGCGCGTGGACGCGACGGAAGGCCGCGACCGCGTCGCGCACGTCGTCGTCGGAATGCGCGGGGGAGAGCGGCAGCGACAGAACCTCGGCTCCCGCGCGCTCGGTCACCGGCAACGCCGGCTGGTTCGAAGCGAGCCGGTCGCGATACGCGCTGAGGAGGTGCACGGGCAGGAAATGGATCGAGGTTCCGATGTTCTCGTCGCCGAGCGCCTGCTGCACCTCGTCACGGTCGGCGAAGGTGACGCGGACGACGTAGAGGTGATTCGCATGCTCGTCACGGTCGTCGCGGGCGACGGCGGTGACGCCGTCGAGCCCGGCGAGGCCTTCGTCGTAGATCGCGACATGCCGCCGGCGGATCTCGGCGTGAGCCGGCGACCTTGTCGAGTTGCACGAGTGCGATCGACGAGAGGACGTCACTGAGGTTCGCCTTGTAGCCGGGCACCGCGATGTCGTAGCGCGAGCCGTGCCCGCGCCTCATCACGCGCAGGTCGTCGAGCGCCTCGGCGAGGTCATCCCGGTTGGTGGAGATGAGGCCGCCCTCGCCCGCGGCAATGTTCTTGGTCGCGTAGAGCGAGAAGCACGTGAGGTCGGCGATCGAGCCGACCTTGCGGCCCCGGTAACGCGCCTCGGCGGCGTGGGCCGCGTCCTCGACGATCGGCAGGCCGAACGCGGCGAGCTCGTCGAGATCGGCCGGCTGGCCGTAGAGGTCGACCGGGACGATCGCCTTCGTCCGCTCGTTGACGAGCTCGCCGACGCGGGCCGGGTCGATGTTGAGGGTGTCGTCGCGCACATCCGCGAACACGGGCGTCGCGCCGCAGTGGACGATCACGTTCGCGGTCGCCGGCCAGGTGAGCGACGTGGTGATCACCTCGTCACCGGGGCCGATGCCGAGAGCGACGAGCGAGAGGTGCAGCGCGGCGGTGCACGAGGAGACGGCGAGGACGTGCTTCGCCTCGAGGTAGTCGCGCATCCGCGCCTCGAGCTCCGCCGTGCGAGGCCCCGTCGTCAGCCAGCCCGACCGCAGCGTCTCCGCGACGGCCGCGATCTCCGCCTCGGAGATCGCCGGGGGCTGGAACGAGAGGAACTCAGTTCGCTTGGAGGAGAGCTCCGGCATCCGCGGTGACAAAGCGTATGCGCTCGGCGGCCGCGTCCGCCCGCGCGAGGGCCTCCTCTCGGCTTTCGCCCGTCGCGAGCACGGCCCCAGCCCGATCCGAGCCCCGCCGCAGCGGGGTGAAGACGAAGCCCGGCTCGCGGTAGATCCGGGCCTCGACCCCGTCGGGCACCTCGACGCGCTCGAGCACCCCGGGCGGCGCGACGAGGAAGCGCGTGACCGCCCCGCCCACCTGCGGGGCCGGCCGGGGAGCCACCAGGGGCAGCCCGAGCGCCGCGTCGATCGCAAGGCCGTTCAGGTCGACGCCGACCGCCGCCCGGACGAGCTCGGCGTCGTGGCCCCCGCCGAGCCTGGCCGCGACCTCGATCACCTGTGGGCCGTCCGCGCCGACGCGCAGCTGCGTGTAGGACGGGCCGTTCGCGATCCCGAGCGCGGCCACGGCCTGTTCAGCCACATCAGGTTGTCAGACCCCGGACGTGGCTCGGCCAGACATGTGCGAGCGCGACCCCGAAGGCGGGCGGCTCGGCCGTCAGCCGGTCGGTGACGGTCAGCGCCGTGAAGGCCCCGTCGACCGAGAAGCCGACGACGGTCACCTCCGGCCCGTCGACGAGCTCCTCGACGAGCGCGAGGCCGTTCCGCGAGGCGCTCCGGGCGACCTCGACCGCCGCACGCAGCTGCGCCGGCGGACTCGACCAGCGTGAGGCCCTTCTGGCCCTGCCGGTCCGGCGCCTTGACGACGACAGGGCCGGCGAGCTCCGGCAGGTCGTCGTCGCCGCCGACGATCCACGAGTGCGGCTGCGGCACCCCGGCCGCGCCGAGCTGCTCGCGCTGGCGCAGCTTGTTGGTCGCGAGGACGGCGGTCTCCGGCGAGATCGGGTGCGGCAGACCCGAGCGCTCCGCGATCCGGGCGCCGACACCGACCGGCCAGTCCGTGCCGGGCGCGATGATCCCGTCGATCCCGAGCGCGCCCGCGAGCCGCTCGATCGCCGGCTCGTCCTCGGTCGAGAGGATGCAGCGGCGGTCGGCGAAGCGGAATCCCGGTGCGCCGGGGTCACGGTCGACGACGGCCAGCCAGAGCCCGCGGGCATGCGCGGCCTCGAGCAGACCGAGTTGAGCGGGACCGGCCCCTAGGACGAGTAGGCGCGGGCTTCCCGAGCGAGAATCGCTCTCCACCACGCTTCATTGTCGCGATACCACGCGACGGTGCGCTCCAGGCCCTCCTCGAACGAGGTCCGGGCCTGCCAGCCGAGCAGCTCGCGGGCCTTGTCGACCGAGCCGATATGACGGTCGACCTGCCCGAGCCGCTCCGCCACGTTGCACGTCAGGTCGCGGGGCTTGCCGAGCACGTCGAGCACCAGCGCTGGCGATGTCGGCCACCGAGATGTCGACCCCCGTCGCGACGTTGATCACCTCGCCGGCGATCGAGTCGATCGGCGCCGCGATCGTCCGCTCGATCGCCTCGGCGTCGTCGAGCACGTAGAGCCAGTCGCGCGAGGCATGCCCGTCGCCGTGGATCGTCAACGGCTCGTCGGCGAGCGCCTGCGTGATGAACCGCGGGACCACCTTCTCGGGATGCTGGCGCGGGCCGTAGTTGTTGAACGGCCGCACGATCACGATCGGCAGCTCGTAGGTCGTCCAGTACGAATAGGCGAGCCGGTCGGCGCCTGCCTTGGTCGCCGCATACGGCGAGCGCGGATTGAGCGGGTGCTCCTCGTCTCATCGGCGCAGCCTCCGCCGTGCCGTACACCTCGCTCGACGAGATGAGGATGAAGCGCTCGACGGGCGTGACGCGGATCGCGTCGAGCAGGATCTGCGTGCCCTCGACGTTGGTGGTGACGAACTCCGAGGCGCCATGCTCGATCGACTTCTCGACGTGCGACTCGGCGGCGGCGTTGACGATCACGTCGACGCCCTCGACGAGCTCGCGCACGAGCGCCGCGTCGCGAATGTCGCCGTGCACGAACGAGAGGCGCTCGTGACTCATCACGTCCGCCAGGTTCTCGACGTTGCCGGCGTAGGTGAGCGCGTCGAGCGTCACCACCTCGTACGGGGTCGCCTCCAGCAGGTGACGGATGAAGTTGGACGAGATGAACCCCGCCCCACCCGTGACCAGAACGCGCTTTCTTGACGAATCCATCGAACCTACGTCGTTCATAGCTCCTCTTCGATCGTGTACAGCGGCCTGCCCTCGACGTCCCGCTGGACGCGACCGAGCGACTCCCCGATCAGCGCCAGCACGAAGCCTTGGATCCCGAGCACCAGAACAATGCCTGCTCCGGCGAAGAGCGGCCCGGGGAAGTTGCTGTTCACGATCCAGAACGCGACGCCGTAGATCCCCAGGGCAAGCGGCCGCAAGGGAGCAGACGAGCCCGAGCGTCGCGCCGATCCACTGCACCGGCTGCGGCCAGAAGCCTGCGACGACGTGCAGCGCAAGCCGCACGAGGCGGAGCGGCGAGTAGCGCGAGCCCGAGGCCGAGGCCGCGTGCGAGACGTCGACCTCCTCCACTGAGTACCCGCTCGAGAGCACCAGCGCCTTCGTGAACTTCTGTCGCCCGATCGAGCCCAGCATCGGCTCGATCGCCTCACGCCGGTACGCGTTGAACGCGCAGCCGAAGTCGGAGATCGCAACGCCGGTGAAGCGCCGGAGCAGGCGGTTGATGATGCGGCTCGGCATGGTCCGGCCCGGCGAGTCGCGCCGCGCCGTGCGCCGCCCCGAGGCCACATCGGCGCGGTCGAGCGCGGCGAGCAGCTTCGGGATGTCCTCGGGCTCGTTCTGCAGGTCGCCGTCCATGGTCACGATGCGGGCGCCGCGCGCGCGGGACAGTCCCGCGTGCATCGCCGGATGCTGGCCGAAGTTGCGCTTGAACCTGACGACGCGCACGCGCCGATCGGCCTCGTGCAGCGAGCGCAACCGCTGGTACGTCTCGTCGGTCGAGCCGTCATCGACGAAGATCGCCTCCCACTCGGCCGTTCCGAGCGCCGCGGCGATGCGCCGGTACAGCTCGCCGACCGAGCCCTCCTCGTTCAACACCGTGACGACAACCGAGACGTCCATCGGGCAAGACCCTAACCGGCGTCCGGTGGGATGGAAGGATGCGGACGTGGCCGAGTCGCGCAGCAAGTGCAAGGCACAGAGGTGCCTGACCCCGTGGTGCCAGACACCAGTTCGGTGCCCCGGCGGGCGCCGACGCTCGCCGGGCTTCTTCTCGCTCGGCCTCTTCTGGGGCGCCTGGGCCGCTGTGCTCCCGAGCGTCCAGCATGCGACAGGCCTCTCGAAGGGCGCGCTCGGCGTCGCGCTGCTCTTCGTCTCCGTCGGGTCGATCCCCGTGATGTTCCTGCTCGCGCCACGTGCGATCGACCGCTTCGGCGCCCGCTCGGTGGCGGTCGGCTGTGCGTTCTTCGCGCTCGCGACCCTCCTGCCCGGGCTCGCGACGTCGCTGCCGGCGCTCATCCTCGCCCTCGCCGCCTGCGGCATGGCCTCGGGCCTCGTCGACGTCTCGATCAACGCGAACGTCGGACGCATCGAGAACGCAACCGGCGGCAGGCTGCAGCCGTTCGCCCACGGCACGTACTCGGTCGGGGTGCTGGTCGGCGCAGTCGGCGCCGGGCTCGCGCGCGGCGCCGGGGCCGGACGCGAGCCGATCCTCGTCGCCGTGGCAGTGGCGATCGCCGTGACCGCGGTGCTCGTCTCGACCGACCGCGCCCGCGTCCACGTCGAGCGCCCGGGCGGCCTACGGCTGGCGCCGGGGCTCGTCGTGATCGGGATCGTCGGCGCGGTCGCCTTCATCGTCGAGGGCGGCACCGAGAGCTGGAGCGCGCTCTTCCTGGAACGGCAGCTGCACGCCCGCCCCGCCGTCAGCGGCCTCGGGCCCGGCGTGTTCGCCGCCTCGATGGCCTTCGGCCGCTTCTTCGGCCAGGCGGCGGGGCGCCTGTCCGACCGGGCGCTCCTCGGCGGCGGTGCCGCGCTCGCCGCCGTGGGCTGCACGATCGCAGCCGTGGCGCCGTCGGCTCCCGTGTGCCTCGTCGGCTTCGCGCTCGCCGGTGCCGGCATCTCGCTGAATGCCCCGATGGTCTTCGGCTACGCAGGGCGCCGCCCCGACGCGGCCACCGCCGTCGCGACGGTGACGACGCTCGGCTACGTCGGACTGCTCGTCGGGCCGCCGCTCGTCGGCGGAGTCGCCCAGGCGACGAGCCTGCGGGTGTCGTTCGTCGTGCTCGCCGTCGTCGCGGCCGCCGTCGTGGCGGCCGCGACGCGGCTCCGGTTCGACTGATCGCGATCAGGCTGCCGGCTCGAGCGAGGCCTCGAGAGCCGCGCGCCGCGGCCGCCGCTTGATCGCGAACATCGCGAGCGACCCGAGCGCGACGACCGCGGCGCCTGCATAGACCGCAGGCGTCATGCCGTCGACGAAGTGCGTCCCGCTCGTGTAGCCGCCGTAGTGCGAGAACACCGACGCCAGCACGGCGACGCCGAAGACACCACCGAGCTCACGCACGGCGTTGTTCGCGCCCGAGGCCTGCCCCTCTTCCTCGCCGCGCACCGACGAGAGGACGAGGTTCGCGATCGGCGCGAAGAAGAGCCCCATCCCGATTCCCGAGAGCGCGAACGGCGCGATGAGGTCGACGTACGGAGTCGTCGGCGTCGAGACCGCCGCGATCCAGGCGAGACCGGCGGCCTGCAGCGCGAGCCCGGTGCCGATGATGCGTTGCGCCGGGATGCGGTCCGAGAGCGCGCCCGCGATCGGCGCGACGATCATCGGCATCGCCGTCCACGGGAGGATCCGCAGTCCCGAGCCGAGCGGCGAGTAGCCCTGGACGGTCTGGAAGAACTGCGCGAGCAGGAAGATCGAGCCGAACATCCCGAAGCTCATCAGCATCGAGGCGACGTTCGCGAGGGTGAACGTGCGGTTGCCGAAGAAGCGCATCGGCAGCATCGGATGGGTCGTCCGCAGCTCCCACGCGACGAACGCCGCGACGAGCACGAGCCCGGCCGACCAGCGCGCCGACGATCTCGGTCGTGCCCCAGCCCACCGAGTTGCCCCGGACGAGGCCCCACACGATCCCGAACAGGCCGGCGCTGACGAGGCCGAGGCCCGGCAGATCGACCCGGCCGAACGGCCCCTTCGTCTCGTCGAGCCGCAGGAGCGCGAGCGGCACGAGCAAGAGGCCGAGCGGGACGTTGAGCCAGAAGATCCAGTGCCAGGAGATGCCGCTGACGACGGCGCCGCCGACGAGCGGGCCGAAGGCGACGGCCAGCCCGCTGATCCCGCCCCACGCGCCGAGGAAGACGCCGCGGCGCTCGGCCGGGACGCCTGCCGAGAGGATCGTCAGCGTCAGCGGCAGGACGATGGCGCCGCCGAGGCCCTGCACCGCGCGCGCGGCGTCGAGCGCGCCGATCGACGGCGCGAGCGCGGCCGCCGCCGAGGCGAGCGTGAAGATGCCGAGCCCGATCGAGAAGACGAGGCGGCGCCCGAAGCGGTCGCCGAGCGCTGCGCCCGTGAGGAGCAGCACGGCGAAGACGAGGGTGTACGCGTTCACCGTCCACTCGAGGCCGCTGAGGCCCGGCATGCAGGTCGCGGCGGATCACCGGGAGCGCGGTCGTGACGACGAGGTTGTCGAGCGTGACCATGAAGAGCGCCGCCGAGGTGATCCCGAAGGTCCACCAGATGTTCATTTTGTGAGTCATTACTTACCTCCGTGCGAAAAAAAGACGATTGCGGTTACCTGCAGCCCTCGAGGAGCCGCCTTCCCCAGTCCTCGGCCGGGGCCTCCATCGAGGAGAGGACGTTCATCAGCATGCCCTGGGCGAAGAAGCCGGCGAGCTCCTGCGGCGTCGTGCCCGAGACGCGTTCGACGTAGCTCACGAGGTCGCCGAAGCCCGCCCGGACGACGGCGCAGATCTCCGGGTCCTCGCAGGCGGCGTAGGCCTGCATCTGCGCCCGCAGGTAGAGGCGGTCGGACTGGAGCAGCCCGCCGTAGGCCGAGCCGATCGCCGCCAGCGCTTCCTCGCCCCGCTTGCCCTCCGCGGCCCGCTGGAAGGTCTCGAGCGTCTGGCGGAAGCACCGGGCGATCACGGCCAGATAGAGCTCTTTCTTCGTGCCGAAGAGGCGGAAGACGTAGGGCTGGGAGATGCCGGCGAGGCGGGCGATCTCGTCGGTCGAGGCCCCGTGGAGGCCCTGCTCGGCGAACTCCCCGACGGCGGCGTCGAGGATCTCCTCTCGCCGCTCATCCTTCGTCTTCCGCTCGGTCAGCACCATGGGTGCGGCGATGTTAGTGGTTACTTACTAGTTTGTCAAGAGCGGCCGCCACCCGGTCGAGCTCCGCGTCGGTGAGGCGCGTGTGGAAGGGCAGCGCGAGCGCCCGCTCGTAGACCCGGCGGGCGCCCGGGAAGTCGCCCTGGTCGCGGTAGGCGTGCAGGAGCGGCAGCGCGTAGGTGCCGATCTGCGCCTCGATCCCCTGGGCGCGGAGCTCGGCGAGGACACGGTCGCGACCCTCGACCTGCAGGACGTAGGCCTGCCACCCGTGCACGTCGCCCTCGTCGGCGCGCGGCAGCAGGACGGGCAGGTGCTCGAGGCGCTCCGTGTAGCCGGCTGCGATCCGGGTGCGCTCCGCCAGGAGCTCGTCGAGGCGCCGCGCCTGCGGCAGGCCGACCGCGCAGAGGATGTCCGAGAGGCGGTAGTTGAGCCCGGGTGCGGGCATGTCGGCGGGCGCAAGCGACCGCCAGCCGTGGTTTCGCAGCTCGCGCGACCACATCGGCGAATGCGTCGTCCGAGGTCGTGATCGCACCGCCTTCGCCGGTCGTGACGATCTTGCGCGGGTGGAAGCTGAGGCAGCCGGCGACCCCGAGGCCGCCGCAGGCGCGGCCGCGGTAGCGGGCGCCGAGCGCACCTGCGGCGTCCTCGAGCAGCGGCACGTCGGGCAGATCGTGCAGCGGCAGCGGCCGGCCGAACAGGTGCACCCCGATCAGAAGCTTGGTGCGGGGCCCGACGCGAATCTGCGCCGGGTCGATGTTCATCGTCTCCGGGTCGACGTCGACGAGCACCGGCCGCAGGCCCGCGAGCGCGACGACGTTCGCCGTCGCGGGGAACGTGTAGGCCGGGACGAGCACCTCGTCGCCCGGCTCGAGCCCGGCGGCGAGCACGGCGAGATGGAGAGCCGCCGTGCCGGAGGTGACCGCGAGCGCATGCTCGACCTCGCAGAGCGCGCGCGATCTCGGCCTCGAACTCGGCCACCTTCGCGCCCATCGTGAGCATGCCGCTCTCGAGGACCGACGGCGACCTCGGCGAGCTCGTCCTCGCCGACGTCGGGCCAGCCTAGGCGGACTGGAGCGTCTTCTCCCGGTACCAAGCGATCGTCTTCTCGAGGCCTTCGTCCAGCTCGACCTGGGGCTCCCAGCCGAGCACCTCACGCGCCTTCTTCACGTTCGGGATGCGCAGCTCGACGTCGGCGTAGTGCAGCGGCTGGAAGACGATCTCGCCTGCAGCGCCGCTCAGCCGCTTGATCCGCTGCGCGAGGTCGAAGATCGTCACGGCGGCCCGCGGGTTGCCGATGTTGAACGCCTGCCCGACCGCGGCCGGATGCTCCAGGCAGGCGAGGACACCCGCGACCATGTCGGTCACGTAGGTCCACGCGCGGATCTGCGAGCCGTCGCCGTGGATCGTCAGGTCGCGGTCTGAGAGCGCCGCCTCGATGAAGGCGCGGATCGCACCGCCGCCGATCTGGCCCGGGCCGAAGATGTTGAACGGATGCACGGTGACGGTCGGCAGCCCGAGCTCGTCGTGGTAGGCGTGCGCCATGTGCTCGCCGGCGAGCTTCGACACGGCGTAGGTCCACCGCGCCTCGCCGACCGAGCCGATCGTCGAGACCTGGCCCTCCTCGACGTTGAGCGCGTGCGTGCCGAACACCTCGCTCGTCGAGAAGTCGACGAAACGCTCGAGCGTGTCGAGCGTCCCCAGCGCGGACTCGAGCGCGTTGTACGTGCCGATCACGTTGACGCGCATCGTGCGCACCGGGCTCGCGAGCACCGTGTCGACGCCGGCGATCGCGGCGCAGTGGACGAAGTGCGTCGCGCCGCGCGCTGCCTCGGCGAAGTGGGCCGCATCGAGGATGTCGCCCTGGACGAGCTCGAAGTTCGGGTGCTCGGCGAGCCCGAGCCCCGAGAGGGAATCCCGGTGGAGGTTGTCGTACGCGATCACCGTGTTCTGCTCGACGAGCTCACGCGCCAGCGTGGTGCCTATGAACCCGGCACCGCCGCTGATGAAGATCCGCTTGCCCTCGAGCACCCGCAGAAGGGTAGCTTCCCGCCGTGGACGAACGGCTCGCGGCCTGGCTCGCTGAAGAGGAGCTCGACACGCTGTGGCGGCGCGTGCTCAAACGGCCGCTCGAGCCGCCGGAGCGCGAGGCGACGATCGAGCGACTCCGCGCGGGCATGTCGCGCTCGACGCTCCTGCAGGAGCTCGCCACCTCCGTCGAGTTCGAGCATGTGCGCAGGCTGGACGATGCGGTCGCCTGGGCCGCGGCGCAACGGGCGGCGGGCGAGCGGCCCCGCAACATCGAGGCGCCGCCGGGAACGGACGAGCGGCCGGTCGAGATCCCCTGGTGCCTGGCCCGCTACGCCGGGGAGCGGCGCGTGCTCGACGTCGGCTCTGCGTTCGCCGAGCCCGCCTACCTCGCAGGGTTGCTCGGCCTCGGCGCCCCCGAGCTGACGGGCGTCGATCTCGTGGGCGTCGACGTGCCGGGGCTCTCCGGCGTGCAGGCCGATCTCCGCGACCTGCCCTTCGACGACGGCGCCTTCGACATCACGATCGCGATCTCGACCCTCGAGCACGTCGGACGGGACAACACGCAGTACGGCCTTGCGGCCGAGCGTGGCGACTCGCTCGACGCCGCGCTCCGCGAGCTGCGCCGCGTGAGTGCGCGCCTGCTCGTGACGGTGCCGACCGGCGCAGGCGAGCTCTTGCCCGAGCAGGCCGTCTACGAGCCGGGCGAGTGGATCGACCGGTTCGAGCGCGCAGGGCTCACGGTGTGGGAGGACGAGCTCTACGAGCTCGGCGACGGCGGCTGGCGGTCGGTGCCGGCGCTCTCGCCCGGTCTGCTCTACGGCGCGCGGGGCCCCGGCGCCTCGGCCGTGCTCTGCGCGGAGCTCCGGCCGCGCTCGCTCTCGGCGACGGTGCGGCTGGCCGTGCGAGACCGGCGCTACCAAGACGTTCGCCGCGTCACCGGGTGAGCCCGGAAAAACGGCGCAGTACCATTGCGTCCGCGTGAAGACCATCCTCTTCGTCGGCGCGGGGCGCCACCAGCGCCGGGCGATCCTCCAGGCCAAGGAGCTCGGCCTGCGGGTGGCCGCCGTCGACCGCAACCCCGACGCTCCGGGCCTGGCCGTCGCCGACATCGCCAAGGTCGTCGACTTCGCCGACGCCGAGGCGGTGCTGAAGGCGACGGCGCGGGTCAAGCTCGACGGCGTCATGACCGTCAGCGCCGACCGGGCGGTGCCGGTCGTGGCGGCCGTCGCCGAGGCGCGCGGCCTGCCCGGGATCGGAGTGGAGACCGCCCACCTGATGACGCACAAGATCGCGATGCGGACGCGCCTCGCGGACGCAGGCGTGCCGCAGCCCCGCTATGCCGCCGTGCGCTCGATCGCCGAGACCCGCCGTGCCGCGAACGAGGTGGGGTTCCCGTCGGTGCTCAAGCCGGCGGACTCGGGCGGCCAGCGCGCCGTCTTCCGCGTCGAGTCGCTCGACGAGATCCACGGCCATCTGCACGAGGTCCTGACCGCGTCCCCGACCGGCGAGGCGATCCTCGAGGAGTTCGTCGACGGGATCGAGATGAACGGGATCGTGATCGCACGCGACGGGTCGTCGATCCCGCTGACGTTGTCGGACCGGCTTCGTCCGCCCGGCATCGGCTTCGGCGTCGGCTGGATCCACGTCTATCCCGCGACGGCCTACGGCGAGCAGCTCGACGAGTCCGAGCGCGTCGCCGTGCACACGGTGCACGCCCTCGGGCTCCGGACGGGCATCGCGTTCCCGCAGCTGATCGCCACACCCGGGGGTCGCGTGCTCGTCGTCGAATGCGCGGCGAGGATCCCGGGCGGGCAGATGGCCGATCTCGTGCGCGTGGCGACCGGCGTCGACCTGGTCGAGGTGCAGATCCGGATGGCGCTCGGCGAGGAGCTTCCCGACGAGCTCGTCCTGCCGAAGTTCAGGCAGCCGCTCGCGATCCGCTTCTTCACGGCCGAGCCGGGCCCGCTGCCGACGGGCCGCGTCAAGCGGATCGGCCCGCTCGACAAGGTGCTCGCCTTCCCCGGGGTCGTTCAGGCGGACGTGTACCTCCAGGTCGGAGAGACGATCCGGCCGGTGCGGGTCGACGGGGACCGCCGCGGCTACGTGATCGCGACCGCGGACACGAACCTCGAAGCGCTCGAGCGCGCCGAGGCAGCGGCGACGCTGCTCGACGTGGAGGTGGAATGACGGTGAGCTGCGATTTCTCGCTGGCGCACTACCGGGAGCTGTTGGCGGCCGCCCGGCGCGGCGGGTACGAGTGCGCCGGCTTCGACCGGCCGCCCGAGCCGGGAGTGATCATCCTGCGCCACGACGTCGACCTGTCGCTGCCGGCGGCGCTTGCGGTCGCCGAGGCGGAGGCGGACGCGGGCGTGTGGTCGACGTGGTTCCTGATGACGCGCTCGGTCTTCTACAACCTCGCATCCGCGGAGGGCGAGCGCGCGATCGAGCGGTTGCGCGGCCTCGGCCACCGCGTCGGCCATCACGCGGTGTGGCCCGACGTCGACCTCGACGACCGCTTCGACCGCGTCGTCGCCTGGCACAACCCCGACCCCGAGTACATGCAGGCTGCGATTCCCGGCGCCGTCAACGTGATGGAGGCACCGTTCTTCGATCCGGCGCACTACCGATCGGACTCCAACCAGCACTGGCGGCACGGGTGCCCTCACTCCGAGCTCGAGCGCGGTGCGTTCGACTGGCTGCAGCTCCTCACCCATCCCGAGATCTGGGCGTTCGACGGCGCGACGATGCGCGAGTCGATGGAGGCGATGCTCGACGCCGACCGCGCCGCGCGCTTCGCGCAGCTCCGGCACGACCGCATCGACCTGTCGTGATGCCGAATCGGGTCGTCACGGTGAATCTCGGCCCAATCGAGGATCACGTTCCCGAACTCGGTACGTTCCTCGCGTGAGACCGATCACGGTGATGGTCACGGCTTCGGGTGCGCCCGGGACCGCGGCACTGCTCAACGCCTTGCGGCGAAACGGCGAGCGCGAGCTGCGCCTGGTGGGAACCGACATGAGCGAGCGCTCGGTCGGCCGCCACCTGTGTGACGCGTTCCACGTCGTGCCCGGTGGCGCCGATCCCGCCTTCCCGGATGCGATGCTCGCGGTGGCCGAGCGCGAGGGTGTCGACGCGATCCTCCCGCAGTCATCCTTCGATCTGGAAGGGCTCGCCGCTCACGTCGACCGGTTCCCGATGCCGGTGCTGGTCTCGAGCCCGGATGCGATCCACCGCTCGAACGACAAGGCCGAGACGTATGCGTTCCTGCACCGTCTGGGTGTGCGCGCGCCGGAGTTCCGGCGCGTCAACGGCGCCGGCGAAGTCGAGGCTGCAGCGCGGGAGCTCGGCTACCCGGAGCGGCCGGTGTGCTTCAAGCCGGTGTTCTCGTCCGGCTCGCGCGGGTTTCGCATTCTCGACCCGACCGTCGACCGCGCGCATCAACTCTTGAACGAACGCCCGGGCTCGGTTGCCATGCGCCTGGAGGAGGCGGTCGAGCTGCTGCCGGAGAAGGGGGGTCCCGACCTGCTCGTGATGGAGCTCGCAACCGGCGGCGAGCGGACGGTCGACGGCATCGGCAACGGCCGCGAGATCGTGCTGGGGCATCCGAAGACGCGCGAGGCGATGCGCGCGGGTCTCGCGATGTACTTCGTCACGCTGTCCGACGACGAGCTGATGCGAACCGCCGGTCTGATCGTCGCCGAGCTCGGGATCGAGCACTTCTTCAACATCCAGCTCGTCGGCGAGCATGTGATCGAGATCAATCCACGTATCTCGACGGTCGTCTACCAGGAAGACCTGAACCTGCCCTACCTCGGCATCAAGCGGGCGCTGGGCGAGGTCTCCGACGACGAGTTGCGGTCGTACGCCTCCCGCATCCGCCCCGGCCGAACCGCCCTCCGCTACTTCGACCAGCTCGAGTTCGACCAGTGACCCGCTTCGGACGGGTCGCGCCGAGCCCAGTCCCGTCGCCAAACGACGACCCCGGGGTCGCGGCAATCCCTGGCCGGGAGCCGAGGGGCGCGACGCCAAACGACGTAACGAGAGCGTGACGAACTATCCACAGGGTTTGCGGGTGACGCATTGCCCCGTGAACATCGCCGGGATCCCCTGGGAGAACGTGCAGGCGCTGCGGCGGCGCGGCGTGGACGCCAGGCTCGTCGTGTTCGAACGCGGGAAGCTGCACCACGAGGCGGACTGGTCACTCGACCGCCGCGGCCCCCTGCCGGTGAAGCTCGCGCAGCAATTCGCAGCGTTCGCACGACTCGCGCCGAAGACGGACGTCTTCCACTTCTACTTCGGGCTGACGCTGATCCCGAAGTCGCTCCAGTTCCCGCTGCTCCATGCGTTGCGCAAGAAGAGCGTCTTTCACTACCTCGGGTCGGACATCCGCGGCAAGTCGCGCGAGGAGCTCGCCTTCGGCAAGCGGGCCGATGCGGAGATCGTCGGCTCGTACGATGCGATCCGCTGGGTGCCCGACGCGCACGTCATCCCGCCGGGGCTCGATCTGCGCGACTTCGCGCCACGACCACCGTCCGACAACCCACGCCCTCTCGTCGTGCACGCACCGTCGAACCGCACGAAGAAGGGAACGCAGCACGTGATCGACGCCTGCGCGCAACTGCCGGTCGACCTCGACATCGTCGAGGGCGTGCCGCACCAGGAAGCACGCGCCCGCTACGCACGCGCCGACATCGTCGTCGACCAGCTGAATGCCGGCTGGCACGGCGTCTTCGCTCTCGAGTCGCATGGCGCTCGGCAAGCCCGTCGTCACCTACCTCAAGCCGGAGGTCGTCGAGCGAAGCGCCGCCGGCTTCGGTCTGCGCATTCCCATCGTGCCGGCGACCAAGGAGACGCTTGTCGACGCCCTCCGGCCTCTCGTCGAGGAGCCCGATCGCCGCCGCGCGATCGGCGCTGCGAGTCGCGCCTACGTCGAGGAGGTCCACGACATCGACCGTGTGGCCGACCGCCTCCTCGACCTTTACCGTTCCCTCTAGTTGAGCCTCGCCTTCCAGATGCGGCGCCTCGCGCGTCACTCGGCGATCTACGGCATCGGCGGCCTGGTGTCGCGGATCCTGGCGACGATCCTGCTCCCGCTCTACACGCACTACCTGCCGCCGAACGCGTTCGGGCAGGTCGAGGCGATCACGGCGGCGACGGCCGTCCTCGCGATCGTCCTGCAGATGGGGATCGCCTCGGCGTTCTTCCGCTTCTACTTCGACGCGAAGGAGCAGACGGCAAAGCTCACCGTCATCCGGACGTCGTTCTGGTTCACGATGGCGACCGCCACGGTCGGGCTCGTGCTCGGCGTTCTCTTTGCGCGCGAGATCGCCCACGTGCTCGGCCTCGGTCACGCGGTGTGGCTCGTCCGCGCGGGAGCCGTCGGCCTCTGGGCCCAGACGAACTATCAGCAGCTGACCGCGCTCTTCCGCGTCGAGGAGCGATCCAAGGCGTATGCGCTTGCGAGCATCGCCAACGTCGTCGTGACGGTCGCGGCGATGGTCGTCTTCGTCGCCGTCTTTCACTGGGGCGCGATCGGCCTCGTCGTCGGCAACTTCACCGGCACGCTCGTCGTCTACCTGGCGCTGCTCGCCTACCGCACCGAGCAACTGGGGCTCGAGTTCGACCGCGCACTTTTCCGACGGATGCAGACGTTCGGCATGCCACTCGTTCCGGCGGCACTCGCGTTGTGGATGATCAACTTCATCGACCGCGAATTCGTGATCTGGTACAAGGGCCTGCGCGAGGCGGGCGTCTACTCCGCGGCGGTGAAGATCGCCTCGGTGATCACCTTCGTGATGATCGCCTTTCGCACGGCCTGGCCGGCGTTCGCCTACTCGATCGACGACGACCGCGAAGCCAAGCGCACGTACGCATACGTGCTCACCTACCTGCTGGCGCTTGCCTCGTGGGCCGCCCTTGCGCTCGGTGCGCTCTCGCCGTGGTGGACGCGACTCCTCACCGCGCCGCAGTACCACCGGGCCGAGAAGGGCATCGCGCTGCTCGCGTTCGCGGGCGCTGTGTACGCCGGTTACACCGTCCTGGCGATCGGCAGCGGCCGCGCGCGGCGCACGCAGCTCAACTGGGTCGTCACCGGCGTCGGCGCCGGTGCGAACATCGGGCTCAATTTCTGGCTGATCCCGCGGTATGGAATGGTCGGCGCGTCGATCTCGACCCTCGCCGCCTACGTCGTCCTGTTCGCGGGGATGACGGTGTACGCCCAGCGCGTGTATCCGGTCCCATATCAGTGGCGACGCGTCGCGACGGCAGTCGGAGCCGCGGTCGCGCTGAACGTTGCTGCCCGCGCTGCGGGCTTCTCGTTCGTGCCGTCACTGCTGCTGGTCGCGGCCTATCCGATCGCGCTTGCGCTGCTCGGGTTCTTCCTGCCGGCCGAGCGGGCCAGGCTCAGGAGGCTCGCCCCGCTCTGAGCTAGCTGCGTCGCGAGCGCGAGTGCTTGACGCCGGCACCGACTGCGCCGGCCGCGAGCAGCACGAGTGCCAGGCCGCCGAGCACGAGCACAGGCACCGGAGCCCCGCTCTTCGAGCTCGCGAGCGTCGCGCCGCCGGCGGTCTTCTCCCCCACCGCCGGGTCGTGCGAGGACGGCGACGAAGACGAGGACGGCGACGAAGACGAGCTCGCGGTTGGCGAGGTCGTCGTCTGCGGTGTGTTCGATGAGGCGAGCACGTTCTGCGTCGTGAACCCGTGGCCGACTTCGCTCGGGGCGGCCTTGCCATCCGCGCGCCGAGCGTTCGCGCGCATCGCAGCGGTGATGTCGTCCCGCAGGCTCGAGTACACGCTCGCGTCCTGCGGAATGTGGTGCAGGGCATCGACGTAACAGGCGTGCGAGTAGGTCGACGCGATCTTCCCGTCGGCGAGCCAGTCGTTGTAGATCTTGTTCCGGCACAGTGCCGCGTTCGCCCCCGCCGGCAGGGCGAGAGCCATGAGCAGCGACGCGAGGATCAGGCGCTTCGTCATCCGGGCCATGTTCCCCGGCAGGTCCGAAGATCCACCTCGTCAGCGGTAAGGCTTTCGTAAAACTGCAAGCGGCAAAAGGCACGCATCGTGGCACGAACGCGCGACCGAGACGACGCGCAAGAGCTCGCCGCGCCGGTCGAGCACCGCGAGCGTCCCCTGCGTGAGCGAGGCGGTGATCACCAGTCCCCCGCCGTATTGGACGTTGTACGACCCGATCGGCACGCGGGTGCGGCGCACGATGCCGCCGTCGAGACCATGGACGTGAAGCGTCCCCGAGTCGCCGCTCGTCACGAAGGCATGCTTCGAGCCGAATGTCACGTGCTGCGGGGCGAGGTCTGCCGGTTGGACGCCACCGGCGACGGCGAGCTCGCGGCTCGCGCCCGAGGTGATCCACAGCCGGCCGTCGGGCGCGCGCCCGACGTCATGCGCGGCGAAGCCGGGCGTCAGCGTGGATTGCTGCCGCAGTGGAGAGACGCCGACGACCGCGACGTGCTCGGCCGCGGTGCCGAGCCCCACCCAGAGCCGCGTGCCGCGAGCGTCGATCGTCAGGTGGCGCGCCCAGCCCGGCAGGCGCACACGTCCCACCTCGATCCCGCGCAGCACATCGATCGCGACGACGCCGCTCCGTCCCGAGTCCGTCACGAACGCGTGCCTGCCGTCGGGGTGCGCTGCGGTGTATCGAGGCTCGACAAAATCCTTGAGCACATGGCGGACGCCACGGCTGTCGACGACCGAAACGGCTCCGACCGCGGTGTGGCAAACGACCGCCCGGTCGCCGACCAGTTCGATCGACCGTGGGTCCGGCAACGTCGCGAGCGAGCGCTCGACGCGACCCGAGACGAGGTCGACGACGGCGAGCCGCGCTTCGGCGTCGCACGTGACGAGCGCGGCGGGCGACGCCGCCAGGGCGGCGCGCAACCCGAACGGAGCGGCGGCGGCGAGCAGCGTGAACTCTCGGCGATCCACATGAGTGCCTACGGGCCTGCGGGGACGCGAGGTCCCTGCCGCTCTCCGACGAGTTGCTCGCCGCATTCGGCAGTGCCGGCGGCCCGGCGGGCTACGACAAGTAGTAGACGGCCAGGGTGATCCCGAGCGCGAGCCCAACGATCACCATCAGCGCGAGCATGATCCCGCCGAGCACGATCGGGAGCGTCGCAGGCGCGTAGCCGTCCTTTGCGATCTCCTCGAGGTGATGCTCCTCGGCGATCGCCTTTTGCACGAGAGTCGTCATGCGCGCATTCTGGCCCATCTCGTGCGGTCTGGCACGAGGGATTTCTACGGATCGTTACCCGCCGAGGGTGAGCGCGAACGCGTTTCCCGAAGGGTCGCGCGGCTCGCTGCCGACCGCCGCCTCGATCCGGTCGCGCTCGGCCGGATCGGCGACGACGATCGTGTAACCGAGGAGCCGGGCGGTCCCGACGGGCGCCGGGCCGGCGCCGCGGCTCTCCCAGGTGTTCGCGCCGAGGTGATGGTGGTAGCCGCCGGCGCTCAGGAACGCTGCCTGGTCGCCGAGTTGCGCAATCAGGTCGAAGCCGACGACGTCCCGGTAGAACTCGACGCTCTCCTCGACGTCGGCCACGCGCAGATGGACGTGCCCCATGCGCGTCCCGGCCGGCAGCGGCCGCGGTGGGCTCGGTGTTCGTGGCGAGCAGATCGTCGACGTCGAGCGGCCACGTGCCGATCCGGTCGGCCTGCCCTTCCCACAGCCGTCGCGGCCGGTCGGCGTAGATCTCGATTCCGTGGTGGTCGGGGTCACGCAGGTACAGCGCCTCGCTGACGAAGTGGTCGGATGCTCCCGTCAACTGGACCGAGTCGCGAATCGCGTGCTGGAGCCACCCGGCGAGATCGCGTCGCTCCGGCACGAGCAGCGCGAGATGGAAGAGCCCCGTGAAGCCGTCGGCGGGACGCGCGCCCGGCTCCTCGACCAGGTGCAGAAGCTCGCGACCGCCGGCCCCGAGGCTCGCCTGACCCGAGCCTTCTGCCAGGAGGTCGAGGCCGATCGAGCCGGTGTAGTACGCGACCGACCGGCCGAGATCCGCCACGGTGAGGTGAACGGCCCCCACCGTCGTCGCCGGGTCGATCATGCGACGACCCGGTACACCTGAAACACCTCGGCGTACTCGCGATTCACGTTGATGCCGTGGGTGCGCGCCACGCTCCACACGTAGTCCGAGTTGGCATAGCGGCGGTGCTGCTGCGATGCGTACTTCTCGAGCGCAGCGACCTTGCGCTCGACGTGCCTCGACTCGAGCGCCAGGTACGCCTGATAGCTGAAGTCGAAGTTGTTCCACGGGATCTCGTAGCCGAGGATCGTGGTCCGCTTGAACGCGCGCAGCCCTTCGCTCGCAACTGTCTGGTGGTCCTGGTGCACGTCGTGCACCGAGGGCATGAACACGCAGTCCGGCTGCCAGTCCGTCCAGATCTCGATCAGCAGCTCGAGGATCTCCTGCCGGTGATCGGGAAACGTGCGCACGTCGAAGTCGTGAACCGTGAGGTTGCCCGCGGGAATCCCGATCTCGGCGGTCGCCTCGCGCACCTCGCGCGCAAGCGTGTCGGGCGCGAAGCCCTCCGGCAGCGAGCGCGTGGCGATCGAGAAGGCGACATAGCGCACGTCGGCGCCTGCTTCGACCAGTCGCGCCATCGTGCCGCCGCAGCCGAACTCGCCGTCGTCGGTGTGCGGTGCGAGGACGAGCGCCCGCCGGACGCCGTCGATCATGCGGCGGCCCCGTCGCCCGGCGGCGCTGCCGGCTGCCTGGTGCGCATCCCGACCACGGTCAGGGCCAGGAGACCCCAGAAGATGGGATCCTCGAAGAGCGCGTTGTAGAAGATGCAGTGCACGAGAATCGCGACCAAGGCTAGTCCGAACGCAAGCCTGGCGGCGCCGTCGAAGTCCCGCCGAGCCTGCGGAACGCCAGGGCGAGCGCCGTTCCGACGAGCCACAGGAAGAGCGCGAGCCCGGGGAACCCGAGCTCGGCGGCGACCGTGATCGGCGTCGTGTGCGACGCGGCTGCCTTCGGCTCCTTGCCGCGCAGGTGCGCGAGGTCGGCGTAGGCGCGCTTGAACCCGCCGACTCCGACTCCGATCACCGGATGGTGGTAGGCGACCTTGACACCCGTCGAGACGAGCGTCGAGCGGCCGCTCGTGATGTGCGAGAGCGATGCCTTGTGACGAACGGTGGGGGAGGCGGCGAGCGCTGCGGCGACAACGACCACGACGGCGCCGACGAGCCAGAGGCTCCGCCGGCCCCACGCGATCACGGCAGCCACCACGATGCCGGCGAGCAACGCGACGAAGCTCGACTGCGAGAACGACGGCAGCAGCCCGGCCCAGGTGATCGCAACGGTCAGTGCAGCCGCGATCGCCCACAGCGGGTCGCCGCGCCGGAAGAGGACGACCACCAGCGTGGCAAGGATCGCGATCACGAGGAACCGCCCGTAGATCGACGGGTCGAAGAAGACGGAGTTGACGCGGTAGAACCAGCCACTCGGAGCGTAGGCGTTGTCGACCCGCACCTTCGGGTTCCAGAAGATCGTGCGCGTCTCGTACTGCACGATCCCGATCACGGCGAAGACGAGCGCCATCAGAGCGAGCTGCACGTACAGCGTGAGCACCCAGGCGCGCGACCACGCAAGCCGCGAGAGGGCCACGGCCAAGAGGCCGAACGGCAGCACGAAGAAGAGCAGTTCGATCGCGCCTTGCCGGGGGTCCTTCGACCAGAGCAGCGACAGCCCGTCCCAGGCGACGAACGCCGCCACCGGCCAGGCGAGCGGCCCGAGCTCGCGCGAGCGTGGCGTCTCCTCCCCGTAGAGCTCCCACGCGAGGGCGAGCGCCGCAACGACGACGACGGCATAGAGCGGCAGCAGCAGGTTCGCCTGCGTCGAACCGACGTGCACCGGGATGCGGGCCGGCGCGCACGCGAGCGTCGCGAGGGCGAGCAGCCACGGCGCGCGCAGCACGGCCCAGGCACCGATTCGCAGCGGCGATGACGCCGAGCACCGCTGCGGCGGCGAGCATCCGGTGATGCCCGTGCGGCGCGAGGTAGACCGTCAGGCCGGCGCAGCCGAGCGCCCAGGCCCCGAGCCCGGCGACCCGCAGGTCGCGGCGCGGGGCGACGACGAGCGAGGCGAGCCCGATCGCCGCCACGGCACCGGCCGCCTGCGCGACTCCTGCATTCATGCGACAACCACAGCGCAGCGCGCGACGTGCGTGCCTGCGAAGACGTAGAGGTTGAAGACGCCGCTCGACTTCGGGGCGCGGAGGTGCAGCGTGCCGCGCGGCAGCACGCCGTGGCGCCCGTTCAGCTGCCAGCGCACGGTCGGTGTGTCGGTCGAGACACGCAGGGCGAACCTGCCGCCCGGCGCGACGACGACGCGGCTCCGGGCCAGGATGATGTAGCGCACCTGCGCGATCGCGAACGGGTACCCCTTGGCCCGGTTGCCCGCCGTGTCCTGCGCCGAGATCGAGAGCACGTAGCGGCCCGGACGGGCGCGGGCGCCGCCCGGCAGCCGCCCGTTCCATGACAGCTCGCCCGCTTCCTTGCTCGTCTTGGTGAACAGCACCTGCTCGCCGCGGACGAGCAGGATCGCGTGTGCCCGCTCGTCGATCGCGTAGTGGAACGTAAAGGCGTCGTGACGGCCGTCGCCGTCCGGAGAGATGATCGGATACTCGGGATGCTTGACCGAGATCTTCGGCGGCGTCGTGTCGAGCCGGATGTCGTTCGGAAGCGTGATCGTGCGATGCGTGCGCAGCAGCTTCACGACGGGCCGATAGACGCCGTCGGGGACGAGCAGGCCGGATTCGGTGACGCCGTTCCACACCACGTCGAGCTTCGTTCGCGCCTTCACCGCGCGATTCGAGAGGAGGGTGGCGACGGTGTGGTCGTGCCGGTCCTCGATCAGCACGTCGACCCGCTCGTGCGACCGCACGCGGAAGGAGATGTGCGCGACCGGCTTGACCTTGCCGGCCGGCGAGAAGATCGAGTCGACCTGGGTCCCGTAGATGGGGGAGCGCTCGAGCTTGGCCCGTTCGGTCAGCGCGAAGGCCGCAGCGGTCGCCGCGAGCAGGGCGAGGACGAACGCCGTCGACAGGACCCGGGCCACGCGCTCCGATTGTACGGTGGTTCTAGAGGCTTGATGCGTATTGGGGTGCGTGCGGGGATGCGCCTGACCAAGCGGATTGGACGTGGCGAGTGCAGCCTAGCGGTGGCACGGGCAAGCTGACGCGGCCGAGCGCGCCGTGTCGGGCGCACCAGCCGCATGTGCCCGCAAATGCGCATCAAGCAGTCTGGCGTCGCGGCGAGTCGTGGACGCAGCTGCCGGGCGCCCCACACGAGGAGCGCCAAGAGCCCGAGGCCCAGGGACACGGCGATGATCGTCGTGGCGAACGGCAGCTCGACCAGCTTGATCCCGGAGAGGACGAGCACGACGGCGAACGCGATCCGCAGCGGGCGCTCCGGCACCTTGATCGACATCTGCGAGCCGGCGAGAACACCCGGGATCGACCCGACGAGGAGCCACGCCATCGCATGCAGGTCGACGTTGCCGTGCAGCAGATGACCCGTGCCGGCGACCCACAAGAGCATCGCCGCATGAAGCATGTCGGTGCCCACGATCTTGCGCGCCGTCAGGGGGTAGACGAACAGCATCGCCAGGCCGAAGAACGTGCCCGAGCCGACCGACGTCAGGCCCACGACGAAACCGCACGTCGAACCGATCAGGATCGCGATCAGCTTGTCGCGCCGGGCGAGATGAAACGGCAGGTCGCTGGGATGGCCTTTCAGGAACGTCTTCATCGCAAAGCCGAGCCCGCCGGCGATCAGCGCGCCGCCGACGATCTGGCCCATCTTCGAGCTCGTCGAGTCGGAGAACGAGCTGCCGATCTGCACCCCGGCGAGCGAGAGCGGCGCCGACCCGGCGAGCATCCACAACGCAAGGCGCGCATGCACGTTGCCGAGCTGGCGATGCCGGATCGCGCCGAACGACTTGAAGACCGCGCCGTGCAGGATGTCGGTGCCGACCGCCGTCTTCGGGCTGAAGCCGAACAGCAGGATCAGGATCGGCGTCATCAGCGAGCCGCCGCCCATGCCCGTCATCCCGACGAGGATCCCCACCGCCCCGCCCGCGAGCACGAACTGCCAGGTCACGGGCGGCCCCCCGGGATCGGGCAGGAGACGAAGGGGCGACCGGTGAGGAGGCACCCGAGCTTGTACGCCTCGCAGCCAGTGCAGAAGCCGGTGACGGCCGCGAGCAGCGCGAGTGCGGCGACGAGGAGCCCGAGCCCGGCGCCGACCATGTGCTGGCTCGCCGCGTAGGCGACCGAGGCCCCGGTGAGCACGACAAGGCCGACGATGTTGGCGGCGCGTGGGGGACGCGAGTCCTCGAGCGGGCCCTCGCCGAAGCGCGGCTGGATCAGCTCGAAGTAGGCGACGCAGGCGAGGCAGTAGCGGCGACCGAGCGTCAGACCGAGGGCGAGCTGCAGCGCGAGCAGCGCGAGCAGCCACCACCAGCCGGTGGCGACGGCGAGCACCGACACCAGCCCGATCACCGCCTGGTTCGTGCGCGGCGCACGCGAGTCGATCACGTGCGTGTCGCGGTAGGGGTCGACGCTCCTGGTCATCCCGTGGCCTCCAGCACCATGCCGGCACCGACTGTCTCGTTGGTCGACTCGTCGATCAGGATGAACGCTCCGGTGGCGCGGTTGCGCACGTACGGGTCGACGACGAGCGGTTCGGCGAGCCGGAAACGGACGACGCCGAGGTCGTTCAGCTCCATCTTCCCGGGGCTCGCGACATCCTCGAGCGTGTGGATGTCGACCACCGTCACGATCTCCTCGACGCGGGCGGGAACCGTGCGCGTCGTATGCTTGACGAGCAGGCGCGCACGCTCGGCGAGCGGACGCTCCGCCATCCAGCTGACGCGCGCCCGGAGCTCGCGCGCGACCACGGGAGCAGTCTCCGGGTCGGCCAGCAGGTCGCCGCGCGAGACGTCGATGTCGTCCTCGAGCAGGATCGTGACGGACTCGCGCGGCACGGCGGCCTCGCGCGGCCCCTCCGCGCTGTCGACGGCCGCCACCCGGCTGCGCAGCCCCGACGGCAGCACGACGACCTCGTCCCCCGCGCGCCAGACGCCGCCGGCGACCCGGCCCGCGTAGCCGCGATAGTCGTGGTGCTCGTCGGCCATCGGCCTGATCACCCACTGCACGGGGAACCGGCGGTCGTGAACGTTCCGGTCGCCGTCGAGCTCGATCGTCTCGAGATGCTCGAGGAGCGTCGGACCGGCGTACCACGGCATTGCGTCCGTGCGCTCGACGACGTTGTCGCCCTTGAGCGCCGACAGCGGGATGACCGTCGCGTCACTGATCTCGAGCTGCGAGCCGAGCTGTGCGAGCTCGCGTGCGATCTCGTCGAAGCGCTCCTCCGAGAAGTCGACCAGATCCATCTTGTTCACCGCGTACACGACGTGCGGCAGCGCGAGCATGCCGACGATGTACGAGTGGCGCCGCGTCTGCTCGATCACGCCCTTGCGCGCGTCGACGAGCACGACTGCGACATCGGCGGTCGAGGCGCCGGTGACCATGTTGCGCGTGTACTGGACGTGCCCGGGCGCGTCGGCGAGCTGGAAGCGCCGGCGCGGCGTGACGAACGAGCGATAGGCGACGTCGATCGTGATCCCCTGCTCGCGCTCGGCCCGAAGACCGTCGGTCAGGAGCGCCAGGTCGACGTAGTCGTGACCGCGGCGGCGCGACGCATCCTCGATGTGCTCGAGCTGGTCGACGAGGATCTGCTTCGTGTCGTAGAGCAGCCGGCCGATCAGCGTCGACTTGCCGTCGTCGACCGAGCCCGCCGTGACGAGCCGGAGCAGCTCGGTGTCGAGGAACTCCTTAGAAGTAGCCAACGCGCTTCCTGTCCTCCATCGCCGCTTCGGAGACACGGTCGTCGGCGCGTGTCTCGCCGCGCTCGGTGACGCGAGTAGCAGCGATCTCGGTGACGACCTCGTCGATCGAAGCGGCGTCGCTGACGACTCCTCCGGTGCACGACATGTCACCGACCGTGCGGAAGCGCACCGACGCGACGAACGGCTCCTCGTCGGGGTAGCGCTCGACGAACTCCGAGACGGCATAGAGCATGCCGTCACGGCGAAACACCTCGCGGTCGTGCGCGAAGTAGATCTTCGGCAGCTCCAGGTTCTCGCGGGCGACGTACTGCCACACGTCGAGCTCGGTCCAGTTCGAGATCGGGAACACCCTGATCTGCTCGCCCTTGCGGATGCGCGCGTTGTAGATGTCCCACAACTCGGGACGCTGCGCGCGCGGGTTCCACTGGCCGAAGTCGTCGCGGAAGCTGAAGATGCGCTCCTTGGCGCGCGACCGCTCCTCGTCCCGGCGCGCGCCGCCCATCGCCGCGTCGAAGCCGTGCTCCTCAAGAGCATCGAGGAGCGTGGTGGTCTGCAACTGGTTGCGCGACGCGCGCGGGCCGGTCTGCTCCTGCACGCGGCCTTTGTCGATCGACTCCTGCACGCTCGCGACCACCAGACGCTCGCCGAGCTCCCGCACGCGACGGTCGCGATACTCGATCACCTCGGGGAAGTTGTGCCCGGTGTCGACATGCAGGACCGGGAACGGGAACCTGGCGGGACGGAACGCCTTCTCCGCCAGTCGCAGCAGGACGATCGAGTCCTTGCCGCCCGAGAAGAGCAGAACGGGCCGTTCGCGCTCCGCGGCCACCTCGCGCATGATGTGAATCGCCTCCGCCTCGAGCTCGTCGAGATGGGACAGCGTGCTGTGCGCGGCGGGAGCGCTCACGCGGCGTCTCCGGGGACGTGCAGGCCGCACTCGGTCCGTCCGGTTCCCGCCCAGCGTCCCTCGCGGCCGGCGCCGGCGACCGTCGAGTGGGTGTCACCGATCGACTCGTAGCCGCGGTCGTGCAGCGGGTTGTACGGGAGCCCCCGCTCGCGGATGTACGCCCAGCAGTCCTCGTCGCTCCAGTCGGCGAGCGGATTCGCCTTCCACAGCTCGTGGGCATCGTCCCAGCCGAGCTTCGGGGCGGTCGCGCGCGTCGGCGACTGGTCGCGACGGATGCCGGTGATCCAGCAGTCGAGGCCGCCGAGTGCCCGAACGAGCGGCTCGACCTTGGCGACCGAGAGATAGAGATCCGGCTTTCGCTCCCAGAGCTCCTCGCCGTGGGTCGCGGCGAGCTGCTCGCGTGTCGGCCCTTCGAACACCTCGACCTTGGTGTCGTAGCGCTGCTCGACCTCGCGCCAGAGCTCATAGGTCTCGGGAAAGAGGTAATGCGTGTCGATCGCAAAGACACGGGCCTTCGGCTCGATCGCAAACAGCATGTCGAGCAGCACCGTCTCTTCCTTCTGGAACGAGCAGGCGAGCGAGCACGCGCCGGGGAACTCGGCCAGGACGTGCTCGAGGATGCGCTCGGCGCTCCAGCTCTCGACGTCAGACGGCAGCTGGGCTGTCGTCACGGAGCAGCACCTCCTTCAGCGTGTCGCCGCGCAGGCCGAGCCGCAGCGTCTCGAGCGGGATCACTTCCTCGGGCGGGATGTTCCCGAGATTGACGTCGGGGCCGAAGTGCTTCACGAACCACGCTTGCGACGACTTCGTCGGCGCCTCCCAGACGAGGTCGTGGAAGTCGATCGAGTGCTCGATCTCGGCGATCAGCCCGGTGCGCATCTGGCCGTCCGGCCTGAAGATGCCGGAGGTGCCGCCTTCGCGCGCCTCGGTGATCACCTTCCAGGCGCCGGCCTCCTTCTCTTCCTTGATCCACTCGACCCACTCGTACGGTGCGAACACGACCTCGGAGTCCTTCGATCCGACCTCGGAGAGAACGGTGAAGTCGCGTGCAAAGTCTGCGATCAGCTCGAGCTTCCGCTCGCGCGGGATGGCGACCGTGCCGTCGGAGATCTCGACGTGTGTCAGGCCGAGCTCGGTGAGCCAGCGCTTGTACTCGTCGAACTTGTTCTTGACGTAGACGGCCTCGAAGAAGGTGCCGCCGATCACGACGGGCTTCTCCTTCAGGACGTCGAGCTTCTTCTCGAGGTTGTTCGTCACGTACGACGTGCCCCAACCGAGCTTGATGATGTCGATGTGCTCGCCCGACATCTCGAGCACGTCGGCCCAGCCACGCGGGCCGAGGCCCTTGTCGAGGACGTGCGTCAGTCCGCCGTCGCGCTTGACGCCGAGATCAAAGACGGGCATAGAGCTCCTCCAGCTTGGCCTTGGCACGGGTCTGGACGTCGCGGTAGAGCGAATTGCCGTGCGCATCGATGCCGACGGTGAGCGGGCCGAAGTCCTTGACGCGGAACTTCCAGAGGCATTCGGGCATCAGCTCCTCCCACTGCACGTCCTCGATCTCCTCGATCTGCGTCGTCTCGAGCGCAGCGGCACCGCCGACGATCGCGAAATAGACCATGCCGAGCTCGTGCATCGGCTCGATCGCCTCGTCGGGGAACCCGCCCTTGCCGCAGATGGCACGGACGCCGAACTGGCGGCCGAGCGGCTCGGTGAACCTGACCATGCGCGCCGAGGTGGTGGTGCCGATGCAGATCTTCTCGTACGTGCCCTTGCCGTCGGCGTCGGTCGAGACCTTGCGGACGTTCGGCGCGGTGTGCAGGAGAAACGCGCCCTTCAGGTCCATCGGCGGCTCGACGCCCTGGTCGAAGATGCGGATCTGCGTGCGGTCGCGGATGCCGATGATGTGCCCCTGCACCGTGACCTCGTCGCCTGCCTGCAGCTTGAGGATCTCCTGTGGGTCGGTGATCGGGAATGTGACGGTGTGGTTGGCCATCTCAGAACTCCCTGTCGAAGTCGACGGAACCGTCTGCGGCGATGTGCGCCGACGCGCGGCGCGCAGCCCAGCACTGGTAGTTGACGGCAACCGGGTTGAGGGTCATGTGCGTGTCGGCATGCTCGATGTGGCACTGCAGGACGGTCACGTCGCCGCCGAGCCCCATCGGGCCGATGCCGGTCTCGTTGAGAAGTCCGTAGAGCTCGTCCTCGAGCTGCGCGACGAGCGGATCGGGGTTGCGCGTCCCGACCGGGCGCGTGATCGCCTCTTTCGCCAGGTACATCGCGTAGTCGGCGGTGCCGCCGATCCCGACGCCGACGATCCCGGGCGGGCACGGCTTGCCGCCTGCGCCGACGATCGACTCGAGCACGAACTGCTTGATCCCCTTCACGCCGTCGGCGGGAACGCACATCTTGAGGAAGCTCATGTTCTCCGAGCCGGATCCCTTCGGAACGCACTTGACGTCGAGGCCGTCCCAATCGGGAATGAAGTCCCAGTGCACGATCGGCAGCCGGTAGCCGATGTTCGGGCCGGTGTTCTCGCGGGTGATCGTGTGCACGGCGTTCGAGCGCAGCGGATGCTCGACCGTCGCGCGGGCCGTGCCGTCGCGCAGGCCCTCGTAGATGCGTGTGGGATGCAGTGGGAAGTGCTCGCCGACGCGACACGTGTAGACGGCGATGCCGGTGTCCTGGCAGACCAGGTTGTTCTCGCTGTCGGCGATGTTGACGTTGCGGTGAATCGTCTCGAGCACGCGCTTGCCCGGGACGGACGTCTCACGCAGACGTGCTGCGGCGAGGGCATCGCGGAGGTCCTGCGGGATGTCCTTGAGCGCCCAGACGTACAGGTGCGCGGCGGCATCCTCGACGGCGTGCTGCAGGTCGGTGACGGTGGAAGTCATGCGCTCGCTTTCTCGGTGGCGGCGCGACCCGCACGACGGCCGAAGACGACACACTCGAGCAACGAGTTGCCCATCATGCGATTGCGCCCGTGCGTGCCGCCGGCGATCTCGCCGCAGGCGTACACGCCCTCGAGCGTCGTCTCGGCGTTCGTGTCGATCACGAGCCCACCGTTCTGGTAGTGGAGGACCGGGTACGTGTAGATCTTCTCGCGCAGCGGGTCGATCCCGGCACCGCGGTAGCGGCGCAGCATGTACGGCAGTGAGATCTCCGCATCGCTCTCGGGGATGCGCGTCGTGTCGAGATAGACCGCAGGCCGTCCGTCGGGTGTCGTCACGCCCTTGCCCTTCTCGACCTCCTCGAAGATCGCCTGGCTGACCGCGTCGCGCGGGCCGAGCGAGTCGGTGAACTCCTCGCCGTCTGCGTTCACGAGCACCGCGCCGTAGGCGCGCGTCGTCTCGGGGATCGAGTAACCCTGCATGTTCGCCGGCCAGGCGCCGCCGTTCGGGTGGTACTGCAGCGCGTCGAGGTCGCGCGCCTCGGCGCCGAGCCCGGTCGCGATCCTCGTCACCTCACCTGTCGCGTTGGGGTGGTTCGTCGAGAGCTCGCCGCGCTGCTCCGCCTCGGCGTAGCAGCGGCCGCCGGCCGCCAGCACGACGGTGCCCGTGTCGATCGTGTGGGCGCCGACCTGCGCGCGCCACAGCCCGCCGCGCTCGGTCAGCTCATGCAGCGGCGCGTTGAGGAAGCTCGTGCCGCTGCCTGCTTCCCACGCCTCGCGCAGCTGCTTGGTGATCGCGTGGCCCGTGCGGTCGCCGACCTGCAACAGCCGCTTTGCGCTCGCTCCGCCGCACTTGGCCAGGCGGTAGTGGCCGTCGCGCTCGCGGGTGAACTCGACGCCGAGCTCCTCGAGCCAGTGGATCGCGGACTGCGCGTCTCCGGTCAGCACCTCCACGAGCCGCCGGTCGGCGGTCTCGTGCGAGGAGCGCCAGACGTCCTCGGCGTGCTGCTCGGGCGAGTCCTCGGCCCCGAACGAGGCCTGGATCCCGCCCTGCGCCTTGGACGAGTTGTTCGCCTGCAGCGAGCCCTTCGTCGCGAGCGCGACCCGTGCGCCTGCGCGTTCGGCCGAGACGGCTGCGGCAAGCCCGGAGGCACCGCTCCCGATCACGAGCACGTCGAAGCTGCGGGGCGCTTCCGTCACGGGCCTCAGCTATACCTGTTATTAGCGCGGATTATGCATCGGCCGGGCGTTCGGCACGGCAGATGCCCACCCGAACGGGGGCCGCTTCGTCCCTGGGCAACCAGTCGAGCCATGCCGGCAGATACCCGCGCCCGCACCTGCCCGCTCGCAAGTGCCCGCCGGCGCGGCCCGCGAGGTTCAATCGTCCAACCACGCTGCCGACACTATCCCCGCCGCCGAGGAGTAACCTCAGTAGATCCTGCGGAAGAGCGCAAGGATCTCGACGGAGCTCGCCGGGTGAGGGTTGGCTCGGTTGCCCGCCCGCTGCGACGGCGGCCGTCCGCGACCTCGGGCAGCTCGTGCTCGGGCACGCCGAAGTCGCGCAGACGCTCGAACCCGCCGAGCAGCGCCAGCTCGCGCGCGCGCTCGACCGCGTCGCCCCCGACGGCCTCGCCGAAGCGCGCGACCTCGCCGGGAACGAACGCGCGGTTGAACTCGAGCGCAGGCGGCAGACAGAGGGCGTTCATTGCCCCGTGCGGCAGCCCGTAGGTCCCGCCGAGCGCCTGCGCCATCGCATGGGCGAGCGCAAGCCCGACGAGGCCGAGTGCATGACCGGCGTGCGCCGCGCCGCGCAGGAGCTCCTCGCGCGCGCGGCGGTCACCGGGCTCCGCGTGCACCCGCGGCAGCGCCGAGCTGATGAGACGCGCGCCTGCGAGAGCCTCGGCGTCCCCCTCCTCGGTGTGCCCCCGGACGTAGAGCGCCTCTGCGCAGTGGGCGAGCGCGTTCAAGGCGGTGCCGGCGGTGAGCTCCCACGGCAGGTCGAGGGTCAGGTCGACGTCGTAGACGATCGCGACGGGGTGCGCGCCCGCTCCGCCGCCGCGGATGATCCGGTCGGGCGAGCGAATGCCGTAGAAGGTCGTCCACTCGGCGCCCGAGTAGGTCGTCGGCACGTGGACGACCGGTTTCCCGGACTGCGCCGAGGCGTACTTGCCCGTGTCGATCGCCGAGCCACCGCCGACTGCGACGATCCCGTCCGCCCGCCGGGCACCTCGACTCGCTCCGACGGCACCTCCGACCAGTGGGCGACCCGGGGCAGGTCGAGTTCTGCCCAGCGCTCGCTCGCAATCAGGAACGGCCGCTCGATACCGGCTTCGGCCAGCGTCGCGGGCAGGTCGGCGAGGCTCCAGCGGACGATCACGGCAGGCGCGTGCGAGCGTAGTCGACGAAGGCGCGCGCGGCGCGCGTCTCCGACCGGCCGGTGGCGCGGACGAGGAGGATCTCGCGCTCGAGCTGGAGCCCGGCGACGCGCGCCTCGACGAGCGTCCCTGCTGCGAGATCGTTCTCGACGGACGAGCGAGAGATGAACGTCACGCCGTACCCGCCGCGCACCGCGCTCGTCACGGACTCCTGCAGCCCGAGCTCCAGCCGCACGTCGAGGTCGCGGAGCCTGACGCCGGCGCCGCGCAGCTCGTCCTCGATCATCTGGCGCACCCCCGCGCCCTCCTGCATCACGATCAGCTGCTCGGTCTTCAGCTCCTCCAGGCTGACCGTCTCGCCCGCGAAGCGATGACCCGGCGGGCACGCGAGAATCACCGTGTCGCGAAAGAACGGCTCGTACTCGACGGCGCGGTGGCGCGGTGCTGCGCCGACGACGCCGAGCTCGAGCGTCCGGTCCGCGACGCGCTCGACCACGGTCTGGGTGTCGAAGACGCTGAGGGCGATGTTGAGCTGCGGGTGCGCGGCGGCGAACCGGCAGAGCAACTGCGAGAGGACGACGCCGCCCGGGCCGGTCGACGCCCCGATCGCGAAGGTGCCGTCGAGAGCGCCGGTCGCCTCGTCGGCGAGCTCGCCGGTGATCTCCTCCTCGAGCGCGATCAGCCGCTGCGCGCCGCGGTAGAGGCGAAGGCCGGCCTCGGTCGGCTCGACCCGGCGGCCCGAGCGGTCGAGGAGCTGCAGGCCGAGCCGCTTCTCGAGCGCGCGCACCTGCAGGCTGACCGCCGGCTGCGTCACGCCGAGGCGCTCGGCGGCCTGGGAGAACGACTTCCGGTCGACCACCTCGCAGAACGCACGAAGCTGGCGCGTGTCCATAACGGAAGCTTATAGCGGGCAGGGCGCGTGCCGGGCCTGCGGGGCGCCACGGACGGCGTCAGGGCTCGCCGCCAGCCCGTGCCCCAGCCACCCGCACAGAACTGTCACAGCCTCGACGCAAGACAGGCGGTGAACTCCAGGTTACCCCTGCTCGGAGCTCTTTTCTCCGACGGTGCCGCGCTCCCGAACCCGGTGGCAGCCACCGTGTCGAGACTGCGACGGGACGGGCCCTGGGGTCAGGCCTCGCGGAACTCGAGGCGGTTGCCGAACGGGTCGGCGGCGTGGAAGCGGCGGAGGGCCGGGACCGTGTCGTCCCAGTCGACGGCGATGCCCGCGGCGGCCAGGCGGCCGGCGAGGCCGTCGAGGCCCGAGACGACGAGACCGGGGTGCGCCTTGCGGGCCGGCGCGAACGGCTCCTCGACGCCGACGTGCAGCTCCTGCCCGCCCGCCCGGAACCAGCACCCGCCGCGCGCACGCAACGGCTCCGGCTTCGGCAGCTCCTCGAGGCCCAGCAGGTCGCCGTAGAACGCGCGCGCCTCCGCCTCGCACCCGCGGGGCGCCGCGACCTGGACATGGTCGATTCCGAGGACGCTCACAGGCCAACGGTCTACCATCGACCGCGTGGCAACGGCGCCGCCACCGCTCGAGGACACCCTCGTCAGCGGGTACACACGGCTCGCGTCCCAGGCGGAACATCGCGGGATCGACCTCGAGCTGCGCCTGCTCGACATCTTCTTCGCCGGGCTCTTCGGGATCCTGCTCGCCCCGATCGCGCTCGTGATCGCCGCCGCGCTGCTCGTGACGAGCGGCCGCCCCATCCTCTACCGGGGTGAGCGCGTGGGCCGCCGCGGCCACTTCTTCCAGATGCTGAAGTTCCGCACGCTGCGCCCCGGCGCCGAGAGCCGCATCGGCCAGTACCTCGGCGAGGAGCTCGTGCGCCACACGGAGGCCGAGCTGACCCGCTTCGGCCGCTGGCTGAAGGCCTCCCAGCTCGACGAGATCCCGCAGCTCTGGAACGTCCTCCGTGGGGACATGTCGTTCGTCGGACCGCGACCGATTCGCCCGCGCTTCTTCGCCGAGCTCGCGCACGACCTGCCGGCCTACTGGCAGCGGCTCGTGGTGCGGCCCGGTTTGACCGGGTTCGCGCAGGTGCGGCGCGGCTACGAGACCTCGATGGCGGAGAAGCTCGCCCACGATCTCGAATGGATCGCCGACCGCTCGCTGCGCCTGTATCTGCGCACGCTCTTCGTCACCGGGATCCGGGTGCTCGCCCAGACGCTCGGACGGCGCACCTAGACTCACGGCATGTGCGGGATCTGCGGGATCGCCAGCAGCCGCGGCGCCGTGGACCCCGAACGGCTTCGCCGCATGTCGGCGACCCTCCACCACCGCGGGCCCGACTCGGAGGGCACGCATCTCGACGGCGCGGTCGGCATTGCGGCGCGCCGGCTCGCGATCATCGACCTGACCGGCGGCGACCAGCCGATCGCAAACGAGGACGGCACCATCGTCGTCGTGCAGAACGGGGAGATCTACAACTACCGCGACCTGATGCACGAGCTCGAGCGGTCGGGGCACCGGTTCCGGACTCGCTGCGACACCGAAGTGCTGGTGCACGGGTTCGAGGAATGGGGGCCGCTCCTCTGGGAACGGCTCCGCGGGATGTTCGCGGTCGCCGTGTGGGACGCACGCGAACGGCGACTCGTGCTTGCCCGCGACCGGTTCGGGATCAAGCCGCTCGCCTACCGCGCGGTCGACGGCGAGCTGACGTTCGCCTCCGAGCTCGACGCGTTGCCGCAGGGCGACATCGACCTCGACGCCCTCGAGGCGTTTCTGACCTTCAACGTCGTTCCCGCCCCGCTCTCGATCTTCAAGGACATCCGCAAGCTGCCGCCGGGGCACACTCTCACCTGGCACGACGGCCACATCGAGCTCGCGAGCTTCGCGCGCACCGGCCCCCTGGCGGCGCGCCACGACGAGGACGAGGCCGAGCTGGTCGAGGAATGCCGCGCCCGGCTGCGCGACTCGGTCCGCGCGCACCTGGTCGCCGACGTGCCGGTCGGGGTGCTGCTCTCGGGAGGCGTCGACTCCGGCGCGCTCACGGCGCTCGCCGCCGAGGAGTCCTCCGAGGCGGTACGCACGTTCTCGATCGGTTTCGAGGAGGCGTCGTTCGACGAGCTGGCCGACGCGCGGGCGGTGGCGCAGCGCTACGGCACGCGTCACCGCGAGCTGACCCTGCGGCCAGACGCAGCCTTGCTCCTGCCCGCACTCGCGGACGCCTTCGACGAGCCGTTCGCCGACTCGTCGGCACTGCCGACCTACCTGGTCTCGAAGCTCGCCGCCGAGGACGTGAAGGTCGCGCTGTCCGGCGAAGGCGCCGACGAGCTCTTCGGCGGCTACTACACGTACGTCGCCGACCTGCTCGCCGAACGCCTCGGACCGCTGGCGGCACACGCGCGGCCGCTCGCAGACCGGCTGCCGTCCTCGACGCGCAAGGCGAGTCTCGACTACCGGCTGAAACGGTTCACGCGGGCCGCCGGGCTCCCTCCCCTCGAACGCCATCACGCCTACAAGGAGATCTTCTCCGCCGATGCCCGTTTCGAGCTGACGGGCCGCCGGAGCGGCTTCGACCCGCTGGCGAGCTACCGCGAGCGATTCGCGTCGACCGAAGGTCACGAGCTGCTGACGCGCTTGCAGGACGTCGACTTCGGCCTCTACCTCGTGGACGACCTCCTGACGAAGACCGACCGCGCGTCGATGGCCTGGTCGCTCGAGGCGCGCGTGCCGTTCATGGACACCGTCGTCTCGAACTTCGCGTTCTCGCTCCCGTCCGGCACAAGGTTCGCGGCTTCTCGAAGAAGCGGCTGTTGCGCAAGGCGCTGGAGCCGCTGCTGCCGCGCGACACCGTGCGCGGCAAGAAGCGCGGCTTCTCGATCCCCGCAGCGGCGTGGCTGCGCGGTGACCTCGAGCCGTTTGCTCGCGAGACGCTCTCGGCCGGCACGCTGCGCCGCCAAGGCTTCCTGGAGCCCGCCGCGGTGACCCGCTTGGTCGACGACTCACGTCGCCGGGCGCGAGGACCTCTCGCGGCAGCTGTGGGGCCTGCTCGCGTTCACGCTCTGGTACGAGCGCCACGTCGAAGGCGTGACACGCGACGTCTCACTCGAGTCGGTGGTCGCATGAGGGTGTGGGTCGACTTCACCGCGTCCGCGCATCCGCTCGTCTTCCGGCCGCTCGTCGAGCGTCTGCAGGCCCAGGGGCACGAGGTCGAGATCACCGCACGTGAGTACGCGCAGACGTTGCAGCTGATCGAGTCGCACGGCATGACGGCGACCGTGATCGGCCACCACGGCGGCCGCTCGTCGTTCGGCAAGGCGACGCAGATGCGCACACGCCTCAAGGCGCTCCGCCGCTGGGCGAAGGGGCGCGACTTCGACATCGCACTCGCGCACGGCTCGCACGAGCTGACGATGACAGCACGCCGGCTCGGCATTCCGAGCTCGACGACGTTCGACTACGAATGGGCATGGCTGCAGCATCAGCTCGGCTGCCGGGCCGCGACGCGGGTCGTCGTGCCTGCGTCGATCCCGCCCGGAGCGCCTCGAAGTCGTACGGCGCCGTCCCGCCCAAGCTGCAGCAGTACCCGGGGCTGAAGGAGGAGTACTACCTCTCGGACTTCGAGCCGGACGAGTCGATCCTCGCGGACTGGTCGATCGATCCGGCCCGGGTGCTCGTGGTGCTGCGGCCGCCGCCGGACGTCTCGCTCTACCACCGGCACTCGAATCCGCTGTTCCCGATGACGCTCGAGCACCTCGGCCGCTCGGAGGACGTGCACGCGTTCGTCATCCCTCGCACCGAGGAACAACGCGACTTCGTCAAGTCGCTCCAGCTGCCCTCGGTGATCGTCCCCGAGCGTGCGGTCGATGCGCAGAGCCTGATCGCGCTCGCCGACCTCGTCGTCTCCGCAGGCGGGACGATGAACCGGGAAGCTGCCGCGCTCGGCGTGCCGGTGTACACGACCTACGGCGGCCGCCTGGGCGGTGTCGACGAGCAGCTGATCCGCGACGGACGGCTGCGGCCGCTCACCGACCCGCGGGCGCTCGACCTGCACAAGCGCGACCGGGTGGCGGTGGCGCGCGAGCGGCGCGACCCGCAGCTCCTGCTCGATCTGCTGCTCTCGGCCCTGCCCGACCCTAGAGCCGAATGAGTTCCAGCACCGCCGGGCCATAGCGCTCGAGCTTTGCCGGGCCGACGCCGGCGATCTGCGACAGCTCGCCCAGCGACGACGGGTCGAGCCTCCGCGATCGCGTGCAGCACGCTGTCGTGGAACACCACATACGGCGGCACGTTGTCGGCTTTCGCGCGTTCGAGGCGCCAGTCGCGAAGCCGCTGCGCGTCGGGCGTCCACTCGCGCTGCTCGGCCTGCGCGCTCCGCTCGGCCGGAGCGCTCTGGGTCACACCGAGCTCCTGCAAGAAGCGCGAGCGCTTGCCGGACCACGTCAGCCAGAGGACGCTCTTCGCGCGCGTCATGCCGACGTAGAGCAGCCGCCGCTCCTCGGCCACCTCTGCCTGAGTGCGCGCCTGCTTCGACGGGAGCTCCTTCTCCTGCAGCCGCGGGATGAACACCGCCTCGAACTCGAGGCCCTTCGCGCGGTGCAGCGTGAGCAGGTTGACGCCGTGGGCTCCGTCGCTGCCCGAGCCGAACCGCCTGCGCAGGTCCTCGACGAAGTCGGCGGTCGAGCCGTCGAACCCGGAGGAGAGCTGGACGAGCCGTGCCAGGTCCTGCTGGCGCACCATCTCGCGCTCACCGAGCTTGTCGGGCAGGCGCTCGAGCCAGCCGGCCTCGAGCGCCGCTGCCCGCACAGCCTCGCGCGCCGGCCCCGAGGCGCGCTCGAGCCGCCGCGTCAGCCGGCGCGCCGCGTCCCGCTCGAGCAGCGAGGAGCCCTGGAACGGGATGGCCGCGTCGTGCAGGAGCTCTTCGAAGTCGGTCAGCCGCGCGTTCGTGCGTGCGAGGATCGCGACCTCCTCGAGCGGGCACGAGAGCGCGCGGATTCCGGCGACGATCGCTGCGCCCTCGTCGGCCGGTGACGCGAACGGGCGCACGACCGGCTCGGCACCGTCGGGCTCGACCGAGCGCAGCGTCTTCTCTGCGCCGCCGAGGTTGGGAACGAGCCTGTTCGCGAGGGCGAGCACCTGCGGGGACGAGCGGTAGTTCTCCTCGAGCCGCACGACGAGCGCCCGCGGGAACCGCTCCGGCATCGCCAGCAGGTAATCCGGGCTCGCACCGGTGAAGCCGTAGATCGACTGGTAGTCGTCTCCGACGACGCAGAGATCGTCGCGTTCGCCGAGCCACAGGTCGAGCAGCTCCTGCTGGAGCAGGTTCACGTCCTGCACCTCGTCGACCGTGAACGCGCGGTACTGAGCGCGAAACGTCTCCCGGGCCTCGGCGCTGTCCTCGAAGAGCCGCACCGCGAGCTCGAGCAGGTCCTCGAAGTCGACGAGGCCGTCGGCAGCCTTGCGCTGCTCGTACTGGCGGTAGACCCGCTGCATCAGGTCGGTTGGGATCGGCGGCTCCCGACGGTCGTAGCGGTCGGCGGGGATCCGGCGGTTCTTCGCCCACTCGATCTCGGTCGCGAGGTCGCCCGCGGGGCGGAACTTGAACGGCGCCGGCAGCGTGTTCGCGATCTGTCGCAGCATGAGCGCCTTCGACGGGAGGATCCGGCCGACCGCGCCCGGCGCGAAATGCCGTAGCTGGCGCAGTGCGGCGGAGTGGAAGGTCGAGGCGCGCACGCCGGTGACTCCGAGCGCCGCGAGCCGGCCCTTCAGCTCGCCTGCGGCCTTGTCCGTGAACGTGACGGCCATGATCTGGGTCGGGGCGAACGTGCCCGTCGCGACCTGTTGCGCGACGCGGCGCGTGATCGTCGTCGTCTTCCCGGAGCCGGCACCGGCGAGGATGCACACCGGGCCGCGCACGGCTTCCGCAGCCCGGCGCTGCTCGGGATTCAGGCCGTCGAGCGGATCCATCCGGCCACCGTACCCGCGCGCGCGGCGGGCAAGCGCTACGTCAGTGCAACGTGTCTTCCAGAACCGCCTCGCGGCCCGTGCGCACCGGCTCCGCGACCATCGCCCGCAGCTTGGCGACGACCGCCAGGGTGTCGCCTTCCTCGACCAGCCGCTCGAGCGATGCGAGCGACTCCTCGAGCCACGCCGAGTCGATCTGCGGGCGGGCAGCGCGCATGATCTTCGGGTGCGACGTGGGCCCGACCGCCTCGCCTTCGTTCCAGAGCACCTCGTGCACCTTCTCGCCCGCGCGCGTGCCCGTGAACACGATCGGGCACCTCGGACTCGTCCTTGCCCGAGAGGTGGATCATCTGCCGCGCCAGGTCGAGGATCTTCACCGGCTCACCCATGTCGAGCACGTAGACCTGGCCGCGCCCACCCATCGCACCGGCCTGCATGACGAGCGACGACGCCTCGGGGATCGTCATGAAGAAGCGGGTCATCTCGGGATTCGTCACGGTCACGGGGCCGCCACGCTCGATCTGCTTGCGGAAGATGGGGATCACCGACCCCGACGAGCCGAGCACGTTGCCGAAGCGCACGGCGACGAAGCGGGTCTCGACCTCGGGGTGCAGCGCGAACGACTCGACGATCCACTCGCACACGGCCTTCGACTGGCCCATCACGTTCTTCGGGTTCGCCGCCTTGTCGGTGGAGATGAGGACGAACCGCTCGACGCCGAACTCGACGGCGACCTCCGCGAGCGTGCGCGTCGCGAGCACGTTGTTCGCCACGGCCTGCAGTGGATTCGCCTCGAGCATGCCCACGTGCTTGTACGCCGCCGCATGGAAGAGAACCTGCGGGCGGTACCGCTCGAACACCTGGCGCATCTTCGCCCGGTCACCGGTGTCGGCGAGAACGGGGATGGCCGCCGTGAAGTCGCGCTCGTCCACGAGCTCGCGCTCGATCTCGAACAGCTGCGACTCGCCCTTGTCGACGAGCACGAGGCGCTGGGCCCCGAGCCGCGCGAGCTGTCGGCAGAGCTCCGAGCCGATCGAGCCGCCGGCGCCCGTGACGAGCACCGTCTTGTCCTTGACGTAGGTCGCGACGAGCTGCAGGTCGACCTCGACCTGCTGCCGACCGAGCACGTCCTCGACCTGCACCGGCCGGATCTGCGCGCCGAGGTTGAGGTCGCCGGCGATCAGCTCGTGCAGCCCCGGCAGCGTCTTCACCGTCACGTGCTCAGCGAGGCACGTCTCGACGATCTTCTGGCGCACACGCCCGGGCGCCGACGGGATCGCGATCAGCACCTCGTCCGGGTTGTTGTCGCGCAGCAGGTGCGCGAGGTCGTCGGTGGTGCCGAGAACGCGCACGCCGTTGATGCGGTCGCCGCGCTTGCGCGGGTCGTCGTCGACGAAGCCGATCGGCGTGTAGTGCAGCTGTCGATTTCGCTGCAGCTCTCGCACCATCAGCTGGCCCGCGTCGCCTGCCCCGACGATCAGGACCTCCTTGCCGTGGGCGACGAGCCCCGCCGGCGGGCGCTCGATCAGGGTGCGCGCGAGCAGGCGCGTGCCGGCGACGAAGGCGAGCAGCAGGAGAAAGTCGAGCGCGGCGATCGAGCGCGGCAGCCGGGACGTGTGCGCCGGCGGAAACGCGTAGAGCACGAGGTAGGCGAGCAATGACGCGACCGTCACTCCCCGTGCAGCGCCCCACATGTCGCGTGTGGAGACGTACCGCCACCAGCGGTTGTAGAAGCCCGAGATGACGAAGGTGGTGAGCTTGATCGCGACGATGAGCGCCACCACCTGCCAGTCGAGCAGATGCCGGTAGAAGACGGGCGTCGTCTTGTCGAAGCGCAGGAAGAACGTGAGCCGCCACGCCGCGACGATCAGGACGGCATCGAACGCAAGCTGCCAGACCCGGTGTCGATTGACCGGGATGCGCATCAGGACCGGACGAGACCGGACGCGCGTTGCAGGACCGAGACCACCTCGGTCTGCTGTGCTTCGCTGATGCCCGCCCACAACGGCAGGCAGAGGTTCTCTCGCGCCGCCTTCTCGGTCTCCGGGAAGTCTCCCTCGGAGTACCCGAGGTACCGCAGGGCAGGCTGCAGGTGTAGCGGCGGCTCGTAGTAGCTCGCGCAGCCGATGTCGGCGGCCTGCAGCGCCTGGGCGAGCCGGTCGCGCTCGGGTGAGCGGACGCAGTACTGGTGGTACACGTGACCGGCCTCGTCGACCGGCGTCTCGACGAGCCCGTCGAGCAGCTCGGTGTAGCGCGCGGCGGCTTCGCGGCGCTGGCGGTTCCAGTCGCCGATGTGCCGCAGGAAGATCCGCAGGAACGCCGCCTGCATGGCGTCGAGGCGCGAGTTGTAGCCGACGTAGACGAACTCCTTCTTGGCGGCGGAGCCGTGGAACCGCAGCATCCTGATGCGCTGCGCGAGCTCCGGGTCGTTGACGGTCGACAAGCCCGCCGTCTCCGAGCGCGAAGAGGTTCTTCGTCGGGAAGAAGCTGAACGTCGAGGCGATACTGGTCGCGATCCCACTCGCTCCGAACGCCTGCGCGGCGTCCTCGATCACCGGCAGCCCGAACGCGCTCAGGTCGGGAGCGGGGCGCCCGAAGAGGTGCACCGGCATGATCGCCTTCGTCCGCTCGGTGATCCTCCGCTCGACCTCGGCCGGGTCGAGGTTGAGCGTGACCGGATCGATGTCGGCGAAGACCGGTGTCGCGCCGCGCCGGGCGATCGACTCCGCCGTCGCATAGAAGGTGAAGGCCGGGCAGATCACCTCGTCGCCCGGGCCGATTCCCATCGCATCCAGCACGAGCACGAGCGCGTCGGTGCCGTTCGCGCAGCTCACGGCATCACGTGTCCCGAGCAGCTCCGCGGCCTCGCTCTCGAACGCCTCGACCTCCGGGCCGAAGATGAACCGCCCGGTCTCGAGCGTGCGGGCGAACGCCTCCTGCAGCTCCGGGATCAGGGGCGCGTACTGCGCCTTGACGTCAACGTGGGGAATCGTCATCGGCGGGGGCAATCGTAGCCGTGCGGCGAAGCCGCAGGGCCCAATACGCCGCCACGACCACGATTCCCGCCACCACGGCGTACTCGACGAACCGGAAGTCCTTGTGGAACGTGTCCCAGTTCGAGCCGAGCGCCCAGCCGGCGGCCGCGAGCACGAGGCACCAGACGGAGTTGCCGAGGAAGGTCAGGAGGTTGTAGCGGGGGAACGGGGTCTCGAAGACGCCGGCCGGGATCGAGACGAACGAGCGGGCCACGGGCGTGATGCGGCCGACGAGGACGGCCCAGGCATTCCAGCGGGAGAACCAGTGCTCGGCCCGCTCGAGCTTCTCCTCGGTGAGATGGAACCAGCGCCCGTAGCGATGGACGAAGGGCGCGCCGCCGTGGTCGCCGATCCACCAGCCGGCGATCGCGCCGACCTGGTAGCCGAGCACCCCGGCGAGCACGACCGCGATGTAGGCGCCGAAACCGGTCGCATGCCAACCGAGGACGTCGAAGCGATGGCGTGAGGGCACCCGAGGCAAGAGCCCCGCCGTACACCATCACGAGCTCGCTCGCGGCGGGGAAGACCGCATCGATCAACATCAGGAAGAACACGGCGATCACGCCGTAGTGTGCGAGCCAGGACGTCATGGGCAGAGGACTCTAACCGGTGCGCCTGAACGAGAACTGAACGGAGAGATCCGACGTCCCCACCGAGCTCGTCGCGAAGACATGCGCGACGATAGACACCGCCGTAGGCGAGCGTGCCGCGCGGCAGGCGCCCATTCCACACGACCGCCTGCGAGCCGGCCGGCAGGCTCACCGCCGCCGAGGGCGCGCAGGACCACACCGTTTCGGGTCTCGATCTGCACTCTCACGCTCGCCGGGCGCGAGAGCATGAAGCGGATCGCAGCGGTTCCTCGGGCGAGCCTCGGCGCGGTCAAGCCGGTCAGGGTGGTGTCGTAGCGGAACGTCCGGTCGATCGCCGAGGTGCGCTTCAGGTCGTCGGTGGCGCTGACGTTCCAGTGCCAGGTCCCTTCCGCGTCGAAGGTCGTCCACGGGAAGGAGTACGTGCCCGGGTCGTGCTGGACGCCGGCCTCGAGCACCCGGGGCTTGCCGTCGGGCCCGATCAACTGGGCCGTGACCTGGGATGGGCGGACGATCTTGTAGCTCAGCTGCTCCGCCGTCTTGCCGGGCTCGCCCGTGAGGAGCGGCAACGGCGGCGGGCGGTGCATAGACACCGTAGTACTGGACGAGCAGCGCCTCCCTGACCGCTCGCTCGCCGCCGGCGCTCGGCGCGTTCAGCAGTTGCCCGTCGAAGGCCATCGTCACGTCGGGACCAGATTCGAGCGCGGAGGCGGTGACGGCTCCGAGGCGCGCCATGGTCTGGGCGAGCTCGAAGCTCGTGAGCCCGATGCTGTACCCGGCCTGGTCGCCGTCGACGGCAGCGAGGATGATGCGCCCGTCCGCGAGCTGGCCGACCGCAGCTCGCGGCGAGCGGGCGGCGATCTGGGCGCTCGTGAAGTCCTCGAGCGCCCTGAACACCGGAGCCGAGTTGCGCACGAGCACCGGGCCGCCGCCGAGCGCAGCCACGACACCCGGCTCGGGCGGCTGCAGGATCAGCCGGGTCGCGACCTGTGCCCCGACCGGAGCCTCGGCCTGGAGCTTCGCCGCGGCCAGCGGCCCGGCTGCCTGGATGATCGCGCCGCCGGGCGGGATCGACTCGCCGCCGCCCGTGCCGACCGCCGTGACCGGCGCGGACAGGTCGGCGTTCGGCACCGTCGCCGGGAACGACTGCAGCACGACCTCCGCCGAGCCCGGGAGCACGGGCGCGGCCGGCCCGAACGCCGGAGTGAGCAGCACGACCTGGCCCGGCACCGGCACCTGGTTGAGCCCGTCGAGCGTCCGTCGCTGCCCGGTCCCTCGCCAGGTCCCGAAGAACTTGACGCGGTCGACGTGCAGCACCCCGGCGGCATCGACCCCGATCGAGGAGCGCGCACTGAAAGGCTTGTGTGCGAGCACGCCACCCGACATGAAGATGCCTGCGGGATGGCCGTCGGCACCGAAGAGATCGCCGTTGATGCCGGCGACCGTCGCCTGGGCCGAGACGTCCCGTTCGATTTGCGTGACCGGCTCGCGGGCGCCGAGCACCGTCGCGTGGGCGAGCACGGGCGCCAGTTGGTAGAGCCCGTTCTGATCGCCCGGCCGAGGTGCAGTCAGAACGTTGAGGACGACAGGGCCGTGCGGGGTGAACTCGACCGTGCGCTCGTAGGTGACTCCCGGCAGGAGCGTCGTCAGCGCTCCGGCACGGGCAGGCAAGGCACAAGCCGCGACCACGGCGAGGAGCAGAAGACGGCGAAACATCCCCCGTCCGAGGGTAGCCAAGGCGCGCACGAGGCGCCCAAGCTCAGGCGCAACGCCTTTGGCCGGCTTTCGGCCGACCGCGCTCCCTGCAGACCGTGCTTTCAGAAGACCAGGAGGAACCATGCGCAAGTTGACCTACTTCGCCGCGCTGGTCGTCGCGCTCGTCGCGACCGGCTATGCGGTGGCAGACGGAATGGAAGGCGCGAAGAGCGCGAGCGCGGTCGCGGGCACGTTTGCCGCCGCCGGAGCGAGCACCTCGAGCCGCACCTGCACGACGACAGACGGCAAGACGATCGTCGCCACCGAGGGCACGTACACCGGCACCGCGGCGGGCGATCCCGACCTGACCGGAGCGATCACGCTGCGTGCGCGCAGTGTGATCAACACGACCGACAATGTCGGCGTCGTCACGGGAACGCTGAAGATCGATCAAGCCTCCGGCCACGCGACCCAGGCCGAGTACGTCGCCGTCTACGACCACGGTTCGATCGCCGGCCTCGCGAGCGGGCGGGCGCACGACCCGTCGGCGAGGCTGCTGGCGAACCTCTCTGCGACGTTCGCGGCTGCGTCGGGATTCACCGGCGGCAAGCTCGGGGGCGGCACCTCCGGCGGCTCCGCGGTCGAGCTTGGCGGCAGCTCGTGCAAGCCGTCGCACGCGGCGTCGGAGAAATCCGAGGCACTGGGCACGATCTCCGCGCTCTCCGCCACCTCGATCACGGTGGCGGGGCTCGTCTGCGCGATCCCGGCCGAGAAGTCGGCGGGCGTGAATGCCGCGTTCAAGACCGGCGACACCGTCCGGATTCGCTGCGGCGCGGTGGGCGGCGTTGCCACGCTCATGAGCATCGACGGCAAGAAGCACTGACCGGCGTAGCGGAGGGCGCCTCCCGGGCGTCCTCCGCTACTTTCCTCTGTGAGCGCGCGCACCGAGCTGGTCGAGGGCCTGATGGCGCGGTTCCCCCACATCCCGCCCGAGGCGGTGCTCAAAGAGGACCTCTTGCGCACGGGGATCGACTTCGCCGACGCCGCGCTGACCGACAACCTCGACGGCGAGATCAAGCCGAAGTCGTACTTCATCTTCTCGTTCGACCAGAAGCCGCTCACCGAGCTCGGTGAAGCGGCGCGGCGCCGGCCGCCGGAGGAGATCGCGCTGACCGGCGGCCCGTACGCGCTGCGCCGCACGATCGTCTCGGTGCGCGTCAACCCGAGCTCGCCGTATCGCGCCACGCGCGGCGAGGACGGCGCGCTCGTCCTCACGCTCGACGGCCGCGAGATCGCCGACGTCGGGCTTCCGCCGATGCCCGAGTACTACCGGCATGAGCTCGCAAACGGCAAGACCGTGATGGAGACGGCGCCGACGATCCAGTGGGGCTACCTGATCTACCTGACCGTGCTGCGCCTGTGCCAGTACTTCGGCGCCAAGGAGGAATGCCAGTTCTGCGACATCAACCACAACTGGCGGCAGCACAAGCGGGAGGGCCGGCCCGTACACCGGTGTCAAACCGGTCGAGGACGTGCTCGAGGCGCTGGCGCTGATCGACCGCTACGACACGGCGAAGACGTCGAAGGCGTACACGCTCACCGGGGGGTCGGTCACGAGCACGGTCGACGGGCTCGCCGAGGCCGACTTCTACGGCCGCTACGCGCAGGCGATCGAGGAGCGGTTCCCGAATCGCTGGATCGGCAAGGTCGTGGCCCAGGCACTGCCGAAAGCAGACGTGCAGCGCTACAAGGACTACGGCATCACGATCTACCACCCGAACTACGAGGTGTGGGACAAGCGCCTGTTCGAGCTCATCTCACCGGGCAAGGAGCGCTACGTCGGGCGCGAGGAATGGCACCGCCGGATCTTCGACGCGGCCGACGTCTTCGGAGCGCGCTACGTGATCCCGAACTTCGTCGCCGGGGTGGAGATGGCAAAGCCGTTCGGCTTCGAGACGGTCGACCAGGCGATCGCCTCGACGACCGAGGGCCTCGACTACTTCATGAGCCGCGGGATCACACCGCGCTTCACGACGTGGTGCCCGGAGCCTTCGACGCCGCTCGGTCGCGACAACCCCGACGGCGCACCGCTCGAGTACCACATCCGCCTGCTCGAGGCCTATCGCGGCTCGCTCGAGCACCACGGCCTGAAGCCGCCGCCGGGGTACGGCGTCGCGGGCGCCGGCAACGCCGTGTTCTCCGTCAGCTCGTTCATGGACACGCTGGCGCCCGAGGAAGTCACGGTCGAGGAGGCCGTGCCGGCATGAGCGCAGGCTCGACGGGCTGATCGGTAAGCGGATCGACGTCGACGAGGCCCGGCGGCTCTGGCTCGACGCGTCCGACGAGGAGCTGATCGGGCTCGCCCAGGGCGTCGCGGGCGCACTACCACCAACCGAACCGCGCGACCTACATGGTGATGCGCATCATCAACTACACGAACGTCTGCGTCGCCCAGTGCGACTACTGCGCGTTCTACGTGCTGCCGAACCAGGACCGGCGGCTACGTCCTGTCGCGCGACGACGTCTTCGCGAAGATCGACGAGCTGCTCGAGAAAGGCGGAGACCTCGTCGGCTTCAACGGCGGGTTCAACCCGAAGCTGCCGCTCGACTACTACTGCGACCTCTTTGCATCCGTGCGCGAGCGCTACGGCGACCGGGTCGAGTTCTATGCGCTGACGGTCGCCGAGTTCGTCTACCTCGCCGACCGGGCCGGGCTCACGCCATGCCGAAGCAGCTGCTTCGCCTGCGCGACGCCGGCGTGCACTGGGTGACGGGCGGCGGCAGCGAGATCCTCACCGAGGACTTCCGCAAGCGGCACGCCAAGTTCAAGTACACGGTGCGGGAGTACCTCGAGGCGCAGCGCGCGATCGTCGAGAGCGGGATGAAGACCACCGCGACGATGGTGATCGGCTTCGACGAGACGCTCGACGAGCGGCTCGAGCACCTGCAGCGCACGCGGGACTTTCAGGACGACTGCCTGCGCGACGGCTACGACGGCCTGTTCTCGTTCCTCTGCTGGACGTACAAGCCCTACGGCACCGCGTTCGGCGGACGGGAGATCTCGCCGCAGGAGTACTGGCGGCACATCGCCCTGTCGCGAATCTTCCTCGACAACGTCAAGCACGTGCGCACATCGGTGCTGACCCAGAACGCCGAGGCGTTCCGGGCGCTCGACTACGGCGCCGACGACTTCGACCTGCCGCTCGAGGACGAGGTCACGCAGAAGGCGGGCGCGACGATCGAGCTCGACCTCGAGGGCCTGCTCGCCGTGCCCGCGCTCGCTCGGCTACACGGTCTCGTACCGCCGCGCCGAGCGCCCCGCCGCGCTGACGGCGTAACCGCCGGGCGGCCCGAACGGCGGCCTGGACGGCGGCCGACGCCTTTTAGGATTCGCCGTGCATGGCAGTCGCAGCCCAGACGGCTCCCGGCGTGGCCGTAGCGCGCCCGTCCTTCGAGATCGTCCCGCGCAAGGGGCTGCCGATCGTCGCGCTCGTGCTCGTCGGGGTGATCGTCGCGATCGCCCACAACTCACGCTGGGGCCTCATGTTCTGCCACGTCGTCGGCGGCGGCCTCTGGACCGGGATCGACCTGTTCGTCGGCTTCGTCGTCGGACCGATCATCGGGCGGATGTCGATCCCCGCACGGATCGAGTTCTCGACGCGGTTCATGCCGAAGATGCTCCTGATCATGCCGACGGTCGTCACGATGACGCTGGCGGCCGGCTTCCAGACCGCGCGCCTCAGGCGGGTTCCTCGACACGTCGAACCCTCGGCACGGCTGGGTCGTCGGCGTCGTTCTTCGTCGTCGGCGTCATGGCCGTGATCGCGCTCGCCTACCTCGAGCCGGCGAACGTCGCCGTTCTGTTCGAGCTCAAGAAGCCGCAGCCGGACGGACGGGTGATCGAGAAGCTGATGAAGCGCTTCGTCTACACGGCCGGGATCACCGGCGTCATGCAGGTCGCGACGCTGATCATCATGACGAGGCTCGCCAGTTGAGCGCGCACGCCGAGCGCTCGCCAAGCATGATCGACCGCAAGCTGCCGCCGGTGACCGAGATCGGCGCGGCCTCGATGATCGCGATCGCGGGCGGTGTCATCTACCTCGCCGCCTACCTTCCGAAGCACGCGCCGCTGTGGTTCGCGGTCGTGATGCTCGCGGTCGCCGGCGCACTGCAGCTGGTGAACGCCTTGCTGCTCTCGCGGATCCCCGGCTTCGCCTGGGACCGGTTCTTCCAGGTCGGGCGCTGGGCGCTGCTGGCCTACGCGGTGATCGCAGGGATGATCGAGTACGCCTTCGTCTACGACCACACCCGTGGAGCGCAGCTCGTGGTGATGACCCTGATGCTTGCGCTGTTCATGCTGAACGTCCCGGTGCTGATCGCGTTCACGGTCGCGCGCTACCAAGCTCCCGTCGCGTAAACTGCGCGGCATGTGCCGCAACATCCGCGTTCTCCACAACTTCGAGCCGGCGGCGACGTCCGACGAGGTCGACGCAGCGGCGCTCCAGTACGTGCGCAAGGTCAGCGGCATGAACAAGCCGTCGCAGGCGAACGAGGCGGCGTTCAACCGGGCCGTCCACGAGATCGCGCACATCACGGAGCACCTGCTCGCCGACCTGGTCACGAATGCGCCGCCCAAGGACCGCGAGACCGAGGCTGCGCGCCGCCGCGCCCGCTCGCTCGCGCGGTTCGGCGCTGCGTAGCTCGATCGCGCTGCGTAGCTCGATCGTGCTGCGTAGCTCGATCGTGCTGCGTAGCTAGATCGTCTTGTAGAAGACGGTCGTGTCGCACGGGCGCCCGTCCGGGTACAGGGCGTAGCCCGGGGATCACCCCGACCCGCACCCAGCCGAGCCGTGTGTAGAGGCGCTCGGCAGCGTCGCCGGTGACCGTGTCGAGGACGAGGAGGCTCCTGCCCTCGGCCCGCGCCTCGACCTCCGCCTGCTCCATCAGGAGCGCCGCGATGCCGCGCCTGCGCGCCGAGCGGTGGACGAGCATCTTCGCGATCTCGCCGCGGTGCGGCTGGTTCGGCGGCACCGCGAGCAGCACCTGCACGGTGCCGACGAGCTCCGACCCGGCGAACGCACCGAGGATCAGACGGCGGCCGCGCTCGACCTCATCCGCCCACTCCTCGAACGCCGCCCGGGCGTCGTCGTGCGAGAACGGCTCCAGGTAACTGACCGATGCGCCGCCCGCGACGCAATCGGCGAGCACCGCCGCGAGTGCGTCGAGGTGCTCGTGGAGGTCGGGCCCGGCGAGGCGGCGGATCTCGACGGAGCCGAGCACGCCGCTAGACGGGCGCGCCGGCCGCGGCGACGAAGCGCAGCTCCGGCACCTCGTCGAGCTCGCCGACATCTCGCGCCAGCTCGAGGAACGTGTACAGCCCGGCGCGCTCGCGCGGGCCGAAGCGGTAGCGGAGCTTCTCGAAGTACCGCGCGAGGAAGCCGGCCGGATAGCCGTAGCGCTCCGCCGACTCGTAGGCGAGGAGCTCGGGCTCGGCCCGCGCGGCTCGCACCGACTCGACCAGAGCATCCTCGAGCTCCGCGAGCCCGGGATGGGCCGGCTCGGGCGCCGCCCACACGGCGAAGACCATCGGCAGGCCCGTCCGCTCGAGCCACAGGCGGCCGAGGTCGTGATGCGGCGTCGGGTCCTCGAACGCCGACTTGAGCGCCGCGTCGCCGATCAGCAGCTTCGCCTCGGCGTCCTCGCCGAGCGGCACCTGCTCCGCGTCGGGGAACAGCACCTTCGTGAGGACGACCGAGGTTGCCGACTCGGGCGTGACCGCGACCGAGCGGATGTGGGCGAGCGGCGTCTTGGAGATCAGCTGAATCGACTCGACGGCACCTTCGCTCGATACGCAGAGGCGCGGCAGCAGCCGCAGCGTTTCGGCGTTGCGCGCGTATTCGATCGAAGAGATGGGCGCGACGTCGAGCTCGCCTGCGATCAGACGGCGGTTGAGGTCGGTCGGCACGCCGACGACCTCCTCGACATCTGCCCCGAGCCGGAAGAAGACCGGCGCCATGTTCACGTACCCGATCCGGCCGAGCTTGATCAACTCGGTCATCCTGCGCGGTCCACGACGGCGTACGTCAACGCTTCCAGTTCCTCTCGGTGAGTGTGCGACCCGAGCGACGATCGCGCGGCGGCAGCGTAGTCGAGAGCCGCCTGCCGGGAGCGGTCGAGCGCATCCGTCGCCGCGACGCGCACCAGAGCGCCCTGCGAGCGGGCCGCCTGCGAGCGCCGCGCGGACGACGTCGTCCTGCTCGGCCGCATAGAGCAGAGGCATCGTCGGCGTCCCCTCACGGAGGTCGGTGCCCGGGATCTTCCCGGTCTCCTGGGTCTGGCCTGCGCAGTCGAGGATGTCGTCCGCGATCTGGAAGGCAATCCCGAGCGCGGAGCCGTATGCCCCCAGCGACTCGTCACCGCCCGAGCCGAGCAGGCACGCCGCCTCGATCAGCTTCCCCGTCTTGAGCGAGCAGCGCTCGAGGTACGCCTCGATCGGCGTCGCGGGATCGTTCATCTGCAGCTTCTGCATCGCCTCCCCGCGCGCGAGGCACAGCGCAGCGTCTGCAAGGGTCTGCACGGCCTGCGCATCGCCGGTCTCCGCGAGCACGGCGAAGGCCCGTGCGTACAGGTAGTCGCCCGCCGCCTTCGCGGCGTGCGGGCCGTAGACCGACCACGCCGCGGGCAGGCCCCGGCGCAGGCGGGCACCGTCGACGAGGTCGTCGTGCACGAGCGTCGCCATGTGCACCATCTCGACTGCCACACCGGCCGCGACCGACGGCTCGTCGTTGGCGGTGAGGAAGCAGAGCAGCGGGCGCAGGCGCTTCCCGCCGGCCGACAGCGCCTCCCCGGCGACCTCCTGGGCGAGACCCGGCCGGGCGGCGACGGCGCGGGCGAGCCCTGCCTCGACCTCCGCCATGTACGCCGCGACACCCGGCGTCGCGTGAACCTGCGCGAGCTGACGGCTCATGCTGCGGTCCCCCGGTGCAGCGCGACGATCGAGCCTGCGAGCAGCCGGAACTCGACCTCTGCGAACCCGCCGTCTCTCAGCAGCCGCGCGAGCGTCTCCGCGTCCGGGAACCGCTTCACCGAGGCAGGCAGGTACGAGTACGCCGACCCGCCCGGCAGCACCTTGCCGAGCGCCGGCACGACTCGATCGAACCACAGCGAGAAGAACGGGCGCAGCACACCGCGCGGCTGGGTGATCTCGAGGATCGCGAGCCGTCCCCCGGGTCGCAGGACGCGCCGCAGCTCGCCGAGCGCGAGCTCGAGGTCGGCCACGTTCCGGACCCCGAATCCGACCGTCGCCGAGTCGAACGTCGCGTCGGCGAACGGCAGGGCGAGCATGTCGCCCTGAACCCACTCGAGCACGTCCTGGCGACGCATCGTCTTCTTGCGCGCCCGCGCGAGCATGTTCGCCGAGAAGTCGAGGCCGGTCACCTTGCCTGCACCCGCCTTCAGGTCGGCGATCGCGAGGTCGCCGGTGCCGCACGCAGCGTCGAGGACGCGGTCGCCGGCCTGGACCACCGACTCGGCGGCCAGCCGCCGCCAGCGTACGTCGAGGCCGGCGGTCATGACGCGGTTCATCACGTCGTAGACCGGGGCGATCCGGTCGAACATCGAGCGCACCGCGTCGGGCGCCAGCGTCACTGGCCCCACCGCGCGATCAGCGAGTTGTCGAGACCGAGCTGGTCGAGCGTGCGGCCGACGACGAAGTCGACGAGGTCGTCGACGGTGTCGGCGCCGTGGTAGAAGCCCGGCGCGAGGAAGAGGATCGTCGCGCCTGCCCGCCGCAGCGTGAGCATGTTCTCGAGGTGGATGGCCGAGAGCGGCGTCTCACGCGGGCAGAGCACGAGCTTGCGCTCCTCCTTGAGCGCGACCGACGCCGCACGATGGATCAGGTTCTGCATGGCACCCGAGGCGATCGTCCCGAGCGTGCCCATCGAGCAAGGGCAGATGACGTACGCGTCGACCTTCGCCGACCCGGACGCGTACGGTGCCTTCCAGTCGTTCGGCTCGAACACGGTGACGTTGCCGCCGGTGCCCTCGGTGAAGCGCGCGATCGTCTCGTCGCGCGAGAGGAGGGCATCGCCGTACAGCTCGGTCGCGAGCACCTCGATCGCGGCGCTGGAGACCGAGACGCCGACCTCGCAATCGGCGGCCGCCAGCGACTGCAGGAGCCGCCGCGCGTAGGGCGCGCCGGAGGCGCCGGTGACACCGAGAAACACGCGCATGAGGCTAAGAGTACGCGGCAGCTACTTCGTCGGGCCCTTGGAGGCCTCGAGGAAGTTGGCGAGCGCGGCCAGGTTCTGCGTGCCGAGCCCCGCGAACGACGGCATCGGCGAGCCCGCATTGACGCAGGCCGGGCACTTGAGATGCGCGATCTGGAAGGCGATCCCCTTGTTCTTCGCCCCTTCGGCGGTCAGGTTCGGCGCGCCGGGGAAGGCGCCGCCGACGCCGTTGTAGGTGTGGCAGTTGAGGCAGCCGGAGACGGCGAAGAGCTTGGCGCCCGCGAGCGCCTGCTGGTTGCCGGTGAAGCCCTTCGCTCTTCGCCCAGGAGGGGATCTTCGCGATCAGCTCCGACCCGAGCGCCTCCTTCGCGGTCGCGCCCTTGTAGGTGAGGACACCCATCGAGAGGACGACGAGAATCGACGCGATGATCGCGACCGGGCGGCGCGAGAGCCGGCGCTCGGAACGGAGGTCGATGAACGGGATCGCGAGCAGCAGCACGAGGCAGATCGTCGGGATGCCGATCGTGCCGAGGATCACCGACTCCGGCCACTTGAAGATCCGGAGCAGGTAGAAGAGGAAGTAGAAGTACCAGTCCGGCCGCGGGACGAAGTTGATCGTGCCGGGATCGGCGGGAGCGTCGAGCAGCTTGCCGAGCCAGCCCGCCCCGGTGCCCGTGTGGTTCCCGGGCGTCGTGTACTTCCAGACGATCGCGAGGCCGATGATCACCGCGACGACGACCAGCGACATGATCGTGTCGTGGAACATCGCGTACGGGTAGAACGGCTTCCCGCGCTCCTTGACGTCCGCCTTGTACTGCTGGAAGACGCGCCGGCGCTCGACGATGCGGTCGGAGGCCACTAGTGCCTGCCCCTCCGCGTGCCGAACCGGCTCAGGCCGCGCCGGCGGGTCTCGACCTTGCCGTTCGTCAGCGGCCCCTTGCCGGCGGCCTCCTTCGACCACGGCGGCGACGTCACGCCGAGGCGCACGACGAGATAGAGGTGCAGGCCGATCAGCGCGAAGATCGCGCCCGGGATCATCAGCATGTGAATGGCGTAGAACCGCGAGAGCGTGTCGCCGTTGATGTAGGTGCCGCCCTGCAGGAACTGCGCGAGGAACGGGCCGAGGAACGGTGCCGTCCCGTTGATGTTGATGCCGACCACGGTGGCCCAGTACGCCGTCTGGTCCCACGGGAGCAGGTAGCCGGTGAAGCCCTCACCGAGGCCCATTGCGAGCAGCAGCACGCCGATGATCCAGTTGAGCTCGCGCGGGTACTTGTACGCGCCGAAGAGGAACACGCGACCCATGTGCATGAACATGAGGATGATGAACACCGAGGCGCCCCAGCGGTGCATGCCGCGCACGAGCCAGCCCGCAAAGATGTCGTTCGTGATGTGCTGGATCGAGCTGTAGGCCTCGTTCGGGTCGGGCTTGTAGTACATCGCGAGGATCGAGCCCGTGAGCGCCTGCACGATGAATGCGGTCAGCGTCGCGGCGCCCAGCGTCTGGAACCAGTTCGTGTCACCGGGCACCTTGCGGAAGAGGAAGTACTTGAGGCCGCCGACGATGCCGGAGCGCTCCTCGAGCCAGTCGATCGGGTACAGGATCGTCTGCTGGATCTGCTCGGCGCGGGTGAGTTTGGTCGCTGCCATCAGTGGGGCGGCTGGATGGGATAGAGCCAGGACTCGATGCCGTTGACGTGCTCGCCGGGGAAGGCGAACGCCCACTTGTGGATCTTGGCGCTGGCGCCGGTGCCGTCGACGTGCGAGACCGAGAACGGCTTGCCGACGAAGAGATGACCGTTGCGGATCGAGAACGAGTAGCGGTCGAGCGCGCGCACCGGCGGGCCGGCCGTGCGGTTGCCCTCGGTGTCGTACTGGCCGCCGTGGCAGGGGCAGCCGAAGCCGGCGATCGAAACCGTCGGGATCAGCGTCACATCGGCGAGCTGCTTCGTGTTCTTGTCGTCGAGCGGGCCGTTCGGCTGCACGGGGCAGCCGAGATGCGCGCAATGGTTCGAGATGATCGTGAAGCTGGGCTGGCTGCCGAGCTGGCCGTTGTACCGAACGTAGGCCGTGCGGCGAGAGACCTCGCCCTGGCTCTTGTCGGACATCCACGTGGCGATCACGTACTTCCCCTCCGGAAAGTCGGTGAGAGGGCCGATGTCGTGGTCCTTCACGCCCTGCTTGAGGAACGCGGGCGCGACCATGAACCCGAGGGCGGGGGCCGTCACGAGGCCGCCGATCACCGCGCCGAGGCCGAGCGTGGAGGCTTCGAGGAACCGGGAGCGCGGGAAGCGGTCGGCCGGCGGCATCGCCGGCTCGCCCTGGTCGGCGGGGAGCGCGGGCGCAGCGGCCGCCGCCCGCTCCGGCGTCTCGGGCTCCACTTCCGGGGCGTGCGCGAGCTCCGTGCCCACCGTGAGGTCGCGCACCCAGAGAAACCCGAAGGCGAGGGCGATCACGGCGCCGAGCCCCGCGATGTACCACGACACGATCAGGCCGATCAGGAGCACGACGACGCCGACGGCGAAGCCGACGGGCCAGAGGCTCGGGCCCGGGACGTGCGGATGTTCGTCGTGCGGCTGCAAAGGGGCTAGGTGAGATTCAATCTGACACGGGCTCTGCTGGTCAACGTCGTGACTTGCGGCGCGAACTTTGACTGATCCTGCCGTTCGACGCCGGGGGAACCGTATCTATCCCGTATTCGTCCCACCGGCGGTCGACGAGCTCCTGCACCTCCGCCGACATCTCGATCTCGGGCGGCCACTCCCGGGCGCCTTCCAGCGGCCCCTTCGCCGTGGCGTCGATCCCGAGCTTGCCGCCGATGAACTGCAGCGTCGGCGAGTGGTCGAGGTGGTCGAGCGGCCCCTCGGTGATCACGATGTCGCGCTTCGGATCGACGTTGGCGCCCACGTAGAACATCACCTGCTCGTAGTCGTGCACGTCGACGTGCTCGTCGACGACGACGATGCCCTTGGTGAGGCTCAGCATCCCGAGCCCCCAGATCGCATGCATCACCTTGCGGGCGTGGCCCGGGAACGCCTTCCTGATCGAGACGATCACGAGGTTGTGAAACGCGCCCGCGACGGGCAGGTCGTAGTCGACGATCTCGGGCACGGTCATCTTCACCGCAGGCAGGAAGATCCGCTCCGTCGCCTTGCCGAGCCAGGCGTCCTCCTGCGGCGGCTTGCCGACGACGATCGACGGATAGACCGCGTCGCGTCGCATCGTGATCGCCGTCACGTGGAAGACGGGGAACTGCTCTGCGGGCGTGTAGTAGCCGGTGTGGTCGCCGAAGGGCCCCTCGGTCGCGAGGTCGTCCTGGTCGACGTAGCCCTCCAGCACGATCTCGGCGTTCGCCGGCACCTCGAGGTCGACGGTGACGCCCTTGACGACCTCGACCGGTTCGCCCCGGAGGAAGCCCGCCACCATCAGCTCGTCGATGTGCTTCGGGAGCGGCGCGCTCGCGGAGTACGCGGTGATCGGGTCGAGCCCAAGAGCCACCGCGACCTCCATCCGGCCGTCGCTGAACAGGTAGTCGGCACGGCCGTCCTTGTGGATCTGCCAGTGCATCGCCGTCGACCGTGGCGAGAGCACCTGCAGCCGATACATCCCGACGTTGCGCTGGCCGGTCCGAGGATCGCGGGTGATCACGGCCGGCAAGGTGATGAACGGGCCCGCGTCACCGGGCCAGCAGGTCTGCACCGGCAGCCGTCCGAGATCCACGTCGTCGCCCTGGAGGACGACCTCCTGGCAGGCCCCGCGCCTGACGGTCTTCGGCCGTGAGTCCGCGATCGACTTCAGCGTCCGCAGGCCGCGTACCTTCGCGGCGAGCCCCTCGGGCGGTTGAAGCTCGAGGATCTCCGCGAGCTTGGCAGCGACGTCGTCGAGCGACTCGCACGCCGAAGGCGAGGCACATGCGCCGCTCGGTCCCGAACTGGTTGATCAGGAGCGGGATCGCACTCGACTTGGGCCGCTCGAAGAGCAGGGCGGGGCCGCCGGACCGCACCGTGCGGTCGACGATCTCGGTCACTTCCAGGTGCGGGTCGACCTCGGCCGTGACGCGAACGAGCTCACCCTCCCGTTCGAGCAGGGCGATCCAGTCGCGCAGGTCTCTGATCACGCCGCGAGTCTAGAGGCCGTCTTGCGCGTACCGCGGGTCGTGATGCGCCGCGAGCTCGAGCAGCAGAGCGTGCAGCGCCGCCCGCTCCTTCGCCGAGAGCGGCGCGAAGAACTCGTCCTCGACCCTCTTGGAGATCGCGCGCAGCTCGGCGAGCCGCTTCTTGCCCGCCGGCTTCAGGCTGACGAGATGGCGGCGGCGGTCGGTCGAGTCGCGCTTGCGCTCGACGAGGCCGGCCTCCTCGAGCTCGTCCAGCACGCCGACGAACCAGCTGCGGTCGAAGCCGAGGGCATCCGCGATCGTCGCCTGGGCGCTGCAGGCGCCCTCGTCGAGCAGCGCGAGCACGGAGTAGTGGTAGGGGCTCGCACCGGCCGCCTCGTACGCCTCGGTCGAGCGGTCCTTGATCGCCCACCCGAGCCGCTTGAGGAGATACGACGTGTTGCCGACGAGCTCGCGCGGCGGGCTGATTGCGGGCTTCACGACGGGGTTCGCGACCGGGGCATTCATCGCCGGAAGTGTAGCTCGCCCAACCGTGGTGTTGTGGTATCGTTTGTAAATCTCCACGATATTGAAAGGCGATAAATGCTTCATTCCTCGATTAACCCGCGCCCGGCCTGGGGCCGGTGGGCGGCGCTCATCCTGATCATCACCGCCCAGTTCATGGTCGTCCTCGACATGTCGATCGTCAACGTGGCGCTGGCCGCGATCAAGAGCAGCCTCGGCTTCTCCCAGACGGGCCTCCAGTGGGTGATCACGGCGTACGCGATCACCTTCGGCGGCTTCCTGCTCCTCGGCGGCCGCCTCGCCGACGTGCTCGGCCGGCGGCGCATCTTCATGGCGGGCATCGCGCTCTTCACGGTCAGCTCGGCGCTGAGTGGGCTCGCCTGGTCACCGGCTTCCCTCGTCGCATTCCGGGCCCTGCAGGGCGCCGGCGGCGCCCTCTTCGCGCCCGCCGGCCTGTCGCTTCTGATGACCGCCTATCGCGAGGGGCGCGACCGCAACCTCGCCCTCGGCCTCTGGGGTGCCGCGTCGGGCAGCGGCGCCGCCGTGGGCGTGCTGCTCGGCGGTGTGCTGACCTCGTACCTGAGCTGGCCGTGGGTCTTCTACATCAACCTGCCGGTCGGGCTCGCCCTGCTCGCCGGAATCCCGCGCTGGATCGCCGAAGCCAAGGGTGAGCTCGCGACGCGGCACTTCGACGTGGCCGGTGCCACGACGATCACCGCTTCGCTGATGCTCCTCGTCTACGCGCTGACGCGGGCCACGCAGGCGGGCTGGGCAACCCCGGGAACGGTGAGCCTGCTGGTCGCAGCAGGAGTGCTCGCGGCGATGTTCGTCGCGATCGAGCGGGCGGCGGCATCGCCGCTCCTGCCGCTGCACGCGTTTCGCGGGAACACGCTGGGCGTTGCGAACCTGATCACCTGCATCATCGCGGCGATCGGGTTCTCGCAGTTCTTCCTGTTGACGCTGTACCTGCAGCAGGTCCTGCACTACTCGGCCGCCGAGAGCGGCGTCGCGTTCGCCGCGATCGCGGTGACGGTGGCAGTGATGTCGAACGTCGCGCAGCGACTCGTCACGAGGCTCGGTGCCCGCCGCGTCCTCGCCGCCGGCCTGCTCGCCATGGGGGCGTCTCAGGCCTTGCTCGTCAGGCTGCCGGTCGACGGGACGTATGCGAGGGATCTGCTCCCGTCGTTCATCCTCGTCGGGGTCGGCATGGCCGTGTCGTTCGTCGCCGTGACGATCGCCGCACTGGCGGGTGTCGCGCCGGCGAACGCCGGGATCGCCTCCGGCCTCGTCAACACGAGCCGGCAGATCGGCGGGGCGATCGGTTTGGCCGCGATCACGACCGTCGCGACGGTCTATGCGAGCCGGCCGTCGGCGACCATCTCGGTCGCGGCAGGCACGACGCACGGTTTCCGGGTCGCCTTCGGCGTCCTGGCAGTCCTCGCGCTCGTTGCGGTGGCACTGACACCGACGATGCGCGCCCACACAGAAGCAGTCGTCGACGAAGCGCCGGACGCGTTGCCGGCGTGGGAGGAGGCAGCATGACCGTCACCAAAGATGCAACCGTTCTCGACCATCGCATCGACGACCTGCTTCTGCAGGCGCGCGGATTGGTGCTCGTCCGCGAGGTTCTCGCCCGCCGTGGTGCGACGCCGGCGGAGCTCGAGGCGCACACGCGCGAGCTCGAGCGCGTCCGGCACGAGCTCGTCGACGCGATCTCCTACGTCAGTACGCAGACGACCGCGAGCGGCGGCGCTCGGCGCGGCGGTGGTTGGCCCAGTGGGCCAGCTCGCCGAGCACGATCACGGCCAGGAAGACCAGGCCGACGATCAGCATCCCGAGGATGACGTGGGTGCCCTCGCTCGCGGCGTCGAAGATCACGGCGCGACTCTACCGAAGTCGGACGTACCTGATGTGCCGGTCGAGCGCAGCCGCTACCTCGGCGCCGGACGCACTACCACCAAGCGCGCGCGCCGCATCGACCCACGCGTCGCCGTCGCCGTCCGCGGAGTCTGCCCGCAGCGCGGCGCAGCGGGCGATCAGGTCCGCGAGCACCGACACAGCCGGCACGCCGCCTGCTTCGGCGACCCGGACGAGGCCGTGCGCGTACAGGTAGTCGCCGAGGAGGATCGCCTCGTCGGCATCGGGCGGACGAAACAGTCGCGGGATGCCGTAGTGGACGAGGTAGGCCTCGTAGACCGTCTCGAGCCCGAGCGCGAACCGCGCGGGCGCGAGCGGCGAGAACACCGGCGTCCAGTCGGGCGCGCCGGCGAGCGCGGCGGCCCAGACGTCGCTCTCGGAGCGCGCACCGGCGACGATCGCCTCAGCGACCGAGGACATCCGCCACCGCCTCGATCGTCCGGTCGATCTCGTCGTCACCGTGGGCGAGCGACGGGAAGAGGCACTCGTAGGCGCTCGGCGCGACGTACACGCCGCGGTCGAGCAGACCGCGGAAGAGCTCCGCGTACCTCTCGGTGTCGAGCTCGGTGAAGCGCTCGACGGGCCCTTCCCGCCCGACGAAGAGCGTCAGCATCGCCCCGACTCGCTGAACCCGGCCGAACGGCGCGAGGCCGGCGGCGAGCCGCACCGACCGCCGTTCGAGCTCTGCGTACACCTCGGGATCGCGAAGCCGCCTCAGGACCGCCAGCCCCGCTGCGGTCGCGAGCGGGTTGCCGCTCAGCGTCCCCGCCTGGTAGACGGCACCGCCGGGCGCCAGATGCTCGAGCACGTCGGCGCGGCCGCCGAACGCCGCGAGCGGCAGCCCGCCGCCGACGATCTTCCCGAGCACCGTCAGGTCCGGGGTCACGCCGAGCCGCTCCTGCGCACCGCCGCGCGCCACGCGAAACCCGGTGATCACCTCGTCGAAGACGAGCAGTGCGCCGGTCGCATCGCACAGCATCCGCAGCGCCTCGAGGAAGCCGGGCAGCGGCGGCACGCAGCCCATGTTCCCCGCCACCGGCTCGACGATGATCGCCGCGAGGCCCTCACCGAAGCGCTCGACCGCGGCGGCGACGCCGTCGACGTCGTTGTACTCGCAGACGATCGTGTCGGCGGCGACCCCGCTCGGGACGCCGGGCGACGCCGGGATCCCGAGCGTGGCGAGGCCCGAGCCCGCGGCTGCGAGGAACTGGTCGGCGTGACCGTGGTAGCCGCCGGCGAACTTGATCACCCGGTCGCGGCGCGTGAAGCCGCGCGCCAGCCGCACTGCCGACATCGCCGCCTCCGTGCCCGAGGAGACGAGGCGGACGCGCTCCACCGACGGGACCGCGTCGACGATCTCGGCGGCGAGCTCGACCTCCCGCTCGGTCGGGGCGCCGAAGCTCGTCCCGTCGAGCGCAGCTGCCCGCAGCACCTCGACGGTCTCGGCGTCGGCGTGGCCGAAGATCAGCGGTCCCCACGACTGCACCCAGTCGAGGAGCGTCCTGCCGTCGGCGGTCTCGATGTACGCACCGTCGCCGCGCTCGACGAAGAACGGCTCGTCGAGCCCCACGCTGCGCATCGCGCGCACGGGCGAGTTGACGCCGCCGGGGATCACCTTCTTCGCCCGGTGCCAGAGCTCCGACGTCAGGACTGCCACGAGGCGAGCTCTTTGGCCCAGTAGGTGAGCACGACGTCGGCGCCGGCGCGTCGGATCGCCGTCAGCGACTCGATCGCGGCCGCGCGCTCGTCGAGATCACCGGCGGCCGCGGCCGCCTTGACCATCGCGTACTCCCCCGAGACGTTGTACGCGGCGAGCGGCAGGTCGAAGCGCTCCCGAACCGCACGCACCACGTCGAGGTAGGGAAGCGCAGGCTTCACCATCAGCATGTCCGCGCCCTCGGCGACGTCCTGCTCGCATTCACGCAGCGCCTCACGCACGTTCCCCGGATCGAGCTGGTAGCCCCGGCGATCACCGAACGCCGGTGCGGAGTCCGCCACCTCGCGGAACGGCCCGTAGAACGCCGACGCGTACTTGGCCGAGTACGCGACGATCGGCGTCTGCGGCAACAGCTCCCGAATCGCGCCGACGCGCCCGTCCATCATGTCGCTCGGGCAGACCGCGTCGGCGCCGGCCTCGACGTGGGACACCGCCGTGCGCGCGATCAACTCGAGCGAGGCGTCGTTGTCGACCTCCCCGTCGGAGCCGATCACGCCGCAATGGCCGTGACTCGTGTACTCGCACAGGCACACATCGGTGAGGAGCAGGAGCTCCGGGAACCGCGGACGCAGCGAGCGCAATGCCTGCTGAACGACACCGTCGTCGATCCAGGCACCAGAGCCCTCGTCGTCCTTGTCCTCGGGCAGCCCGAACAGGATCACCGACGTGACGCCGAGTGCGACGAGCTCGTCGCACTCGCGCACGACCGACTCGACCGAGTGGCGGCCGAGTGCCGGAAGCCGTTCGTGCGGGAGCGCCGCGGGTGCGACGAAGAGTGGCATCACGAGGTCGTCGACCGACAGCGACGTCTCTCGGACGAGCGCCCGCAGTTGGCCGGTGCGGCGCAGGCGGCGCAGGCGTGTGACGGGGAACGAGCTCACGGGCGAAGGGTACGTGTCTTGGCCAGCTCGACCTCCGGCGGGAGGTCGTCCGCCGTCCACGGCTCGAGCTTGATGCGGTCGGCGAAGAACTCCCAGATCGCGCGCGCGACCGCCAGCAGCGGCAGCGCGACCAGCGCGCCCGGAAGCCCGTACACCTCCGCCCCGGCCGCGAGGCCGAAGATCACGAGCAGCGGGTGCAGGCGCAGCGCATTGCCCATCACGTTCGGCACGACGACGTGCCCTTCGATCTGATGAATGGCGAGGAAGAGCAGCGCGACCCACAGGGCCGAGATCGGGTGGACGACCGCGCCGTACACGAGCGGCGGAATCGCACCGAGCCACGGGCCGAGGTACGGGATCACCTCGGTGACGGCCACGATGACACCGAAGAGCAGTGCGTACTGCTGCGCGTGCGGCAGCAGGCCGACGCGCCGCCAGCACCCACAGCCCGAAACCGGCACTCGTCCCGATGATCACCGACAGCAGTGCCTGGCCGCGGACGTATGACGCGAGCGCGTGCTCCATGCTGCGGAGCAGCGTGGCCTCACCTGGTCGAGGCGGGTAGCGCCGGTCGATCGCGCGCCCGAAGCGCTGCATGTCGAGGAGCATGTACACCGACACGACGATCAACAGCACCAGCGAGAACAGCGTCTTCCCGATCGAGATCGCCGCGCCTTCGACGAACGTCACGATCTTGTGCGTGTACTTGCCCACGTCGCGTTGCTGAATCTGGCGGACGAGCTTGTGACCGCGCTTCTGCACGTGCACCGACTTCAGGTGATGCGTGTTCAGCCAGTGCTGCAGGCGATCGACGTCGCGGTCGGCCGACGTCTGTCCGGTGCTGCCGTGACGATTCGTGAAGTACCCGTTGAACCTGTTTGCCGCCGTGGTCGTCTGACCGACGACGGCCGTCGCCACCGCCACGATGACGAGCACCAGCGCAGCCGCGAAGCTCAAGTACACGACCGCGACCGAAACACCGCGTGGGAGCCGGGCACGCTGGAGCGCCCGGACGAGCGGATCGAGCAGCAGCGCGACCAGCGCCGCGATCAGGAAGAGGAACACCACGTGACCGGCCGCGGTCGCGACAACCCACGCGAGCACCAGAAGGATGGGCAGGCCCACGAGCTGAATCCAGCGCGGAACCTCGATGCGCGGCGTGCGCCCGTCCGTGCTCATCGGGGCGATGCTACCGCCCGGGTCGTCTCGCTTCGCCCGCCGGACTGGGACTGGTCGTTCCCGCTCGACGGGGCCCTCGCGTTGAAACCCCTGGAAACGTCAGCTACCGTGCCCTCGATGTCGCCTCCGGCGCCCAACCGGCGTGCCCGCCGGACGCCCGGCCGCCGCCTCGACCGCGAGCGCAGGCGGCGGCGCGTCGCAGTGCTGGTCGTCCTCGTCGTCGTCGGGGTCGCAACGCTTGCCCTGTCGGCCTTCGGCGGCTCCGGCACGCCGGCCCAGACGGCGGTCGTTCCCGCGAGCGCGGCACGCCTGCTGCCCGCCGGGCCGCCGCTGCCCGAGCTCGTCGCGCGCCTCGGCACGCTGCACCTCCAGCTGCCGGTGAGCCAGGCCCGGCTGACCGTGGTCGGCTACCAGGGCGGCAGCGAAGGGGCCCTCGCCCTGTCACCGCTCGGCGCGCAGGTCAACGAGGGCCTACTGAAGCGCGTCGTGCATTCGCTCGTCGGCGGCTCGTCGGGCAAGCCACGCTGGTACCAGCTGCCGGGCGGGCTCGGCCCGAGCTCGTCCGCGGTCGACATCGGCGCACCCGCCGGCACCGACGTCTACTCGCCGGTGGACGGGACGATCGTCGCCGTCGACGACGTCGTGCTCAACGGGCGCGTGTACGGCTCGCGCATCGACATTCAGCCGACAGGTGCCCCGTCGCTCGTCGTGTCCTTGTCGCACGTGCATGTCGATCCATCGCTCGTCGTCGGGTCGGCCGTGACCGCGGGCGGCTCCAAGCTCGGCACGGTCGTCGACTTCTCGCACGCCGAGCAGCAGGCGCTCGCGCGCTACACGAACGATTCCGGGAACCACGTCGTGATCGAGGTCCATCCCTCGGCGACGCTGTCCCTGGGCTAGAGGTCGCCGTGAACATCCTGTTCGTCGCCGACGTGTTCGGCGCGCCGGGCCGCCGGGCGATCGAAGCGCGTCTGCCTTCGCTGCGCCAGGAGCTCGAGGCGGACTTCTGCATCGTCAACGGCGAGAACGCGGCGGCGGGACGTGGGATCACGGCGAAGCTCGCCGACAAGCTGCTGGCGAGCGGCGCCGACGTCGTCACGCTCGGCAACTGGGTGTGGGGCCAGCAGGGCTTCGCTCCCTACCTCTCCGGGACCGACCGCGTGCTGCGCCCGGCGAACCTGTCGCCGCAGACCCCGGGGACGGGGCTCGCGGTTCACGACGGTGTCGCGGTGATCAATTTGCTCGGGATCTTCGCGCTGCAGCCGTTCGAGAACCCGTTCCTCGCCGCCGACCGGCTCGTCGCCGAGGCCCGCCGCACGACGCCGGTGATCGTCGTCGACTTCCACGCGGAGGCGACGAGCGAGAAGGTGGCGCTCGCCCGCTACCTCGACGGGCGGGTCACCGCGGTGCTCGGCACGCACACGCACGTGCAGACGAACGACGCCAGGGTGCTGGCCGGAGGGACGGCCGCGATCACCGACGCCGGCATGACCGGCCCGCACGACTCGGTGATCGGAAGCGACGAGCACAACGCGCTGAAGCGGTTCCTCACGGGGATGCCGACCCGCCTCGAGCCCGCGACGCGCGACGTGCGGATCGAGGGCGCGCTCGTCGTGTGCGACTGCGGACGGCCGCGCGACTCATGCACGGCCGTTGCGCGTCGACGTCGACTGACCCCCGCTGCACCAGGGGCAGCGCCAGCACCGCCACGAGCACGACGAGCACGAGATCGCGCAGCGAGCACGACTTCCGCGAGCCGAAACGAGGTCGCGTAGTCCCAGTAGCGCTCGGGGAACCACACCTGCGTGAGCAGCAGCGCGGCCGTCAGCAACCCCGTCGCCGCAACGCCGCGACGGCCGCGCACGAGCGGCACCAGCGGGACGAGCCACAGCAGGAACTGGGGCGAGAGGACCTTGCCGAAGGCGACGAACGCGCACACCGACGCCGCCGCGGCGCAGAGGAACCGGTCGCGGGTCGCCGGCCCCCGCGCGAACGCGAGCCAGACGAGGAGCAGCGCCGCGGCCTGGGCACAGACGAGGAGCGCTGCGAGGCCGCCGTGCCCGGCGAGGTTCTGCGAGCCGTGTGAGGAGATCACGTGCGGCCGGCCGAACGTCGTGAGGAGCGCCGCCCCCAGGCTCTCGATCTGCAGCGGCCGTGATGCCTGCCCGCTGCAGGCTCGCCCACACGCCGTGAGGCGCGAGGGCGACGAACGGGAGGACGATCGCGCCCGCGACGGCCGCACCGACGAGTGCCGCGGAGCTGACGTCCCCGCCGGACCGACCAGACGAGCGCGAGCGGGACGAGGACGAGCGGCCACAGCTTGGCGGCTGCGGCGGCACCGAGGAGGGCCCAGCCGAGCCTGTGCCGCTCCTCGACGAGGGCCGCGAGGGCGGCGGTCGCAAGCAGCGCCGGCCAGAGATCGAACCGGCTCAGGACGAGCGACCCGGCGAGCACCGGAGCGAGCGCGACGAAGAACGCCGCGGCCGGCCGGAGACGCGCCACGACGACCACCAGCGCGACACCGCACGCCGCCATCACCCACGCGAACGCTCCGGCATAGTCGCCGAACGGAGCCGCCGCGACGAACGGCGGCAGCGCGCCCGGCGGGTACTCGACGGCGAAGTCGCGATACGGAACGAGGCCGTGCCGGAGGATCGCATCGCCGTAGTCGCGGTAGGTCGGCCAGTCCACCAGTTGTCCGTGGGCCCAGAACCAGCGGTGGACGAGCCCCCAGCAGGCGAGGAAGAGGCCGCAGGCGGCGAGTGCCTCAGGCGACAGCAGGCGCAGGCGCGGGCGCTGGCACGTCATTTCCGCCTTCTTCGCGGTGCCGGGCAGGGGCGCGACGAGCGCGAGCGCGACGAACGGGAAGAACCACGGCAGGTAAAGGTAGATCCAGTACGTCAGCACGAGCTCGAAGCCGATCAGGACGGCGGCCGTCAGGGCAGCCATGCGCAAGGGCGAGCGGTGCTTCGGCACCACGGCGAGCGCAAGCGCACCGGCCACGAGCAGCACCTGGAGCGCGCGCTGCACGAGGTGCAGGTCGGGCAGCCCCTTCGCGTGGTACTGCCCCCAGTCCCAGAGCGAGAAGGGCGAGTCGCGCCCGACCTGGAAGCGGACCGTGCGGTCGAAGAAGACGCGCGCCGCCTGCCACGGTGACGGCTCGAAGAACAGACAGAAGAAGACGAGCGCGGTCACGAGTGAGAAACCGAGGATCGTCAGCGTGCGCCCGCGGCGCGCCTCGGGGTAGCCGAGCCAGAGCGGCAGGACGAGCAGCGACGCGAACTTCGTCCAGCCGGACAGCGCCACGGCCGCGCCGCGCGCGACCGGCGATGTCAGCCCGAGGAAGCCCCAGATGAGGAGGGCGGGGGCGATTGCATCGTTCGTGTTCGAGCTCGACGCGTACTGGGTGAAGGGCCACGCGACCCATGCGAACGCGAGTGTCGCCGCGAGTCGAGGCCCGCCGAAGCGCCTGCCGACGAGGGCCAGGCCGACGATCGCCAGCAGGTCGAAGAGGATCGAGGTGAAGTGCACTCCGGGCAGGGAGTCCCATTGCCCGTTCCAACCGAAGATCGCATAGCCCGGCAGGTAGGCGAGATAGGAGACCGGCCCGTAGGTGTCGCCCAGAGGGTTCGCGTTCTCACAGCGGCCGTTGGTCTGGATGCGGTCGCGCACCTCGCCCTCGGAGTCGGAAGGCCCACACTTCGGCCGATCGTCCTCGACCGGGAAATGGCCGTAGGGGCTCTGGCCGTGCGCGATCCGGTCGGCGCCGATGATGCCCGAGTACCCGACGTCGATCACGTTCGAGGCCCGCACGTTCAGCCCGACCCGAAAGCCGGCGACGAACACGGTCGCGGCGGCCAGCACCCACACGGGCCACACGGGCGCACCGCGTGGCGGTCGATCGGCCCGCGCGAGCCAGACGCATCGCACGAGCAGCCAGATGAGCGGTGGATACGCGAGCGGCGCAGCGGCGAAGACGTCGCCGCGGTTGAAGAACCAGAGCGAGACCGAGAACGAGAGCAGCACGAGGAGGTCGACAGTGCGCAGCGAGAACGGCCGCCGCCAGTCGACGAGGCCGACGAGGAAGAGGCCGCAGAACGAGAGCCACACCCACGCGCTGTTGATCTTCGCTCCGCCGAATGCGCCCTTGTAGCCGCGCGCCATCTTCCAGGCGACCTGCGGGCCGGTCCACGCCTCCGTGACTGCACCGCTCGCATCGTCGACCTTGCCGGTCGCGATCTCACCCGCTCGGCCGGAGCTCACGGTCACCGTCCAGACGCCGAGCGCGATAGGTCGCGTCGGTCTCGGGGTGCGGCGGGTAGCGGGCCAGCCAGTCCGCGACCTTGCTGTCCCCGAGGAAGAGCTGGATCGCCTGCTCTCTGGTCGTGCGCGGCGTCTGTCTCGGCAGCGGGGAGCTGCGGCGTCGGGATCGTTGCGGTCGTCGACGTTCCGCTTGCGGCCGCCGTCGTTCCCGTTGTGGCCGTCCCCGTTGTGGCCGCCGTCCCCGCGTGCGCCGCCGGGACGAGTGCCAGCGCGAGCGCGAGGACTGCCGCCCGTCTCACTTTCGGAACGACCAGAGCTTGTTGCCGAGGAAGTTCAGCGGCGTGACGAGCACGATCGCGATCGCCTGCGAGAGCACCTTGCGCCAGTCGAGCACATCGATGAAGAGCACGAGCCAGAGCTGGTTGACGCCGAAGGCGACCAGCGAGACGACGAAGAAGCGGGCGCCCTGAATGCCGAGGTGGCTCTTCTGGCGTGAGAACGTCCAGTGGCGGTTCCACCAGTAGTTGTTCGTCGCCGCGACGACGAACGAGATCGCGGCTGCGACGTGCGCCCCCCAGCCGAGAAGGGCCGCGAAGACGACCAGGTTGACGATGTAACCGCTGACGCCGACGAGCCCGAACTGGGCGAGCTGGACCCAGTTCGCCCGCCGCCTGAGCGCGGCACTCGTGCGCGACGAGACGGACACCGAGGCGAGGCTAGCGCACTACACGGTGCTGAGCGTCTCGTGCACGCCGCCGTCGTCGTCGAGCCACGGGTCGAGGTAGCCGCATTCCTCGAGGCTGCGCGAATGCTCGGCGGTAGAACTGGAGGTCGCGTTCGTCGATCAGCATCCACGCGGAGTCGACCGCGATCTCGTCCTCGCGAACCTGCGCGACCGCATACGGCAGGAAGCGACGGGCGCCGTCGCCGCAGGCGATCTCGAAGCCGATCACCCGGTCGGCGGCTCGGTCGAGGAGCGCCCCAGCGGGCCGTCCGAGCTGGATGCCGTGCAGGCGAACCGGCAACGCCAGCACCTCCGACGCGCGACGACCCCTCACGGGAGGCTGGTGCCCGGGCGACACGGACGGGAAACCGGTGGCAAGCGGCGTGAGCCCGGCTCCGACGCTCCGGCTCGGGTCAGCCGGCGCGGTCGACGCTCACGCCGAAATGAGTCGCGACGAGCTGCTTGATCCCGGTGATCGAGGCCGGCGGGGGCGCGAGCCCGACCGTCAGCATCGGCACCTCGGAGTCGGCCGTCTCGAGCGAGCCGTGGCTCCCGCCGCCCGACGTGGTGGCGGCCCGCGAGGTCGACGAACTCCCACCCCGCCGCCGCCGAGACGAGCACCTCACCGGCGTTCGGATTGGCGAGCGCGGCCGCGGCTCGCACCTGCCCGTCGGGCAGGTCGTCGAGCAATGCGTCGTCCTCGTCGCCGTCTCGGCGGACGATCATCCGGCCGTCCTCGTGGAAGAGCACGATGCCCGCAGCGGGCTGCGAGTCGAGTCGCTCGGCGACCGCTCGCGGCGCTGCGGTGTAGACCATCGCGGCCCGGTTGGAGGCAGTGAGGAGGTCGTCGCCGACCTCGAGCCGGGCGGCCTGCGAGACCTTCGACTGCCCGTGGTCCGAGCAGACGACGACGGCATAGCGTTCGAGGAACTCCTCGGGGCCGCCGGCGGCATCCATCAGCACGGCGACCGCGGCGTCGCTCCGCGCGAGCGCCTCGTGCGCGCTGTCGGGCCCGGCCGCATGCGAGGCGTAGTCGTAGTCGGGGAGGTAGTAGACGAGCAGGTCGAAGCCGTCACGCGTGACGAGCCAACGGCCGACCGACGCCGCATACGCGTCGATCGATCCGAGCGCACGGTTTCGCACCGCCATCGGCGAGCCGGTGCGGTCGCTCTCGTAGAGCGAGTACCAGAAGAAGCGCTTCGGGCCGAACACCGCCGGCACGCCCGGGATCGTCGGCAGGTGCCGGTGCCGCCCCCGATAGCACGTGATGTTGATCGCAGCCGTCGTCAGCCCGGCGTCCTCCAGCGCTTCGTACACCGTCTCGGCGTCCTTCGACAGGTGGCGCAGGTTGAGGTCGATGATCGTGTCGCGCAGGGAACGTGCGAGACCCGCCGCACGGACCGCGCCGAAGGACGAGCCGTATTCGACGATGCGCTGCTCGGCACGGTTCCACCACACGAGGTGCGGGATGTGATGCACGTCGGGGTGCGCACCGGTTGCGATCGACGAGAGGCAGACCGGCGTCAGCGACGGGAAGGTCGAAGCGGCGCGACGGTACTCACCGTGCTCGGCGAGGAAGCGGAGGGCCGGCGCGTCGGCGCTCTCGAACATCGACGGCGTGAGGCCGTCGATCACGACCAGGACGACGGGCTTCGGCGCCAAGCTAATCCCGCGCGAGCGTGCGCAGGCCGGCGTGGGTGTCGGGCGCGCGACGGCGCAGGCGCAGCCCGATGACCGGGACGGCGGCAGCCTCGAGGTAGCCGAGCACCGGCACGAAGGCCAGCGCTGCTCCCGCGAGGGCGACGAGTGCGAGCAGGATCGACGTGCCGCCGCGCGTCCCGCCGCGCCGCAGCGCGCCGGCGACGACCGGAGCCGATCCGAGCGCGCCGCAGACTGCGCCCGCCAGGCCGCCGGCCGCTTGCGCCCAGCCGGAGAAGGCGAAGCCGATGGCCACGGCGACCGCTGCGGCGACGACGAGCGCAGGCAGCACCCGCCGCAGCACACCGGTGCTCGCGACGCCGAGGGCGGAGCCGAGCCCGGCGAAAATCCCGATCGTGTACCAGGCCCCCATGGCTACGAGTGTACGTCCAACCTCCGGGGTCAGCCCTCGAGGCGGGCGATCACGGCCAGCGCGAACTGGGCCGCCCGCGCGCCGTCGACGACGCGGTGGTCGAACGTGACGCTGACATTCCCCACCGGTCGCACGACGACCTCGCCGTCGCGCACGACGGGCCGTGGGCCGATCCGGTGAATCCCGAGGATCCCGACCTCCGGGAAGTTGACGAGCGGTGTCACGACGAGCCCGGCGAGCTTGCCCGCGCTCGTGACGGTGAACGTCGAGCCGCGCAGATCGGCCGCGTCGAGCCGGCCCGCGCGAGCCCGCGCGGCGAGCGAGTCGACGTCCGCACGCAGCTCGTCGATCGTCCGCTCGGCACAGCCGCGGACCACAGGCACGACGAGCCCCTGGTCGGTCTGCATGGCGACGCCGAGGTCGTAGCGATCGAGGTACACGATCTCGTCGCCTTCGAGGCGCGCGTTCAGCTCGGGGAACTCCTGCAACGAGAGCGCGGTCGCACGAAGCACGATCGGGAGCAGCTGGTGCAGGTCGACGTGCGAGAAGTCGCACTCCTCGACATACGTGACGGCAGGCACCTCGCGGTGGGCGAGCGTCAGGTGCTCGACGATCTGCCGCCGAACGCCGCGCACCTTCTCCCTGCGGCCCTCGGAGGGGCCGGCGGCCGCGCGCACGTCGTCCTCGCTGATCCGCCCGCCGGGGCCGGTCGCCGTCACCGACTCGAGCGCGACACCGAGCTCCTGCGCGAGCCGCCGAACGAGCGGCGTCGCCTGCGGGCGGCCACCCGGAGCGCCCCGCCCGGACACGTCCGGGGTCCGACCCGGCGTCGCGTCCGGAGCAGACACGTCTGTTGCAGGAGCGGCCGGCTCTGCTGCGGCGGCGTCGCCGCCGATCACGACCAGCACCGTCCCGACCGGGACCACGTCCCCTTCTGCGACCAGGATGCTGCGCACCGTGCCCGCCGCCGGCGACGGGATCTCGACGGTCGTCTTGTCGGTCTGGATCTCGACGAGCGGCGCGTCCTCGGCGATCTCGTCGCCTTCGGCCACGAGCCAGCGGGCGACCTCGCCCTCCGTCAGTCCCTCGCCGAGGTCCGGCAGCTTGAACTCGTACGGCACGGCGTCGGAGGCTACCTGCGCGGGCGACCGATCCAGCTGCCTGCCGGGGCGAGCAGGACGCGCAGGCCCTCGCCGGCGCGCCACAGCGCGACCGCCAGCTCGCCGCCCTCGAGCAACGCCGCCGTGTCACGCGGCACGTAGCCGGCCTGCAGCGTGCGCGCCTCGTTCCAGATCCCGACCGCATTCGGGTCGTGCTCGTTGTCCGGCTCGGGCACGAGTGCGAGGCGGCTGCCCGGGTCGAACGATCCGTCGGCGACCGCCTCGGGCCGAAACGACACTCCGGCCACCGCGACGACACGGACACGCGGGTCCTCCCAGGCCACCCGCTCACCGGTCGCTGCGTCGCGCAGGTGGTAGCCCGCGCCCCGCCGGTCGCGCTCGAGCCACAGCCGCAGCCGCTCCGTGCTCAGAGCAGCTTGCGCACGGCCGCGGCGACGCGCGCGACGGAGGGAACGTAGGAGTCCTCGATCGTCCAGTAGGGGTACGGGACGTCGAAGCCCGTCACGCGCAGAACCGGCCCCTGCAGGTCGAAGATCGCGTGCTCCGCGATGATCGCCGCCAGCTCCGCGCCGAACCCGACGGTCCGCGGCGCCTCGTGGACGATCACGACGCGCCCCGTCTTCGCCACGGACGCGAGGATCGTCTCCTCGTCGAGCGGGCGCAGCGAGCGGATGTCGACGACCTCGCAGGACGCCTCTCCCGTCAGCTCGTCGGCGGCGCGCTCGCACACGGGCACCATCGCGCCGTAGGCGAGCAGCGTCACGTCCGTCCCTGCCCGGGCGATGCGCGCTTTCCCGAGCGGCACGACATGCTCGCCTTCGGGCACCTCGCCGCGTGCGGTTCGATAGACGAGCTTCGGCTCGAAGATCACGACGGGGTCGGGATCGCGAATCGCCGCTGCGAGGAGTCCCTTCGCATCCGCCGGCGTGGACGGAATCGCCACCTTGATCCCGGGCGTGTGCACGTAGTACGTCTCGGGCGAGTCGTCGTGCAGCTCGGGCGCGCGCACGCCGCCGCCGTACGGCATCCGGATCGTGATCGGGAATTGCATACGGCCGCCCGTGCGCCAGTGGTAGCGGCCGACGTGCGTGATCAGCTGGTCGAGGCAGGGATACGAGAACGCGTCGTACTGCATCTCGCACACCGGGCGCCAGTCGGCCATGCAGAGCCCGATCGCGGTGCCGAGGATTCCCGCCTCGGCGAGCGGAGTGTCGACGCACCGGTCTGCGCCGAACCGGTCGCGCAGGCCGGCCGTCGCACGAAAGACGCCTCCCGCGCGGCCGACGTCCTCTCCGAGGACGAGCACGTTGTCGTCGCGGGCGAGCTCCGTGTGGAGCGCGTCGTTGACCGCCTCGACGAGAGTCAGCTCAGCCATTGCGGAGGTTCGGGGGCGGTTCGACGTAGGCATGGGTGAAGACGAGCTCGGGGTCGGGCGGCGGTTCGGCCTCGGCCGCGGTGATGCCGGCGCGCACCAGGTCCTCGGCGTCCTGGCGGGTCGCCGCGACGAGCTCGTCCGTGAGCAACCCCGACTCGCGCAGGAACGTCTCGAACCGGCCGACGCACTCGTTGGCACGCGCCTCCTCCACACGCGCGGCGTCGATGTAGGCGCGGGGGTCGTCGGCCGTCGCGTGCGGCGCGGCGCGGTAGTGGACGGCTTCGATCAGCGTCGGGCCGTCGCCTGCCCGCGCACGCGCGACCGCCTCGCGCGCGGCCTCGTAGACCGCGAGCACGTCGAGCCCGTCGACCCGCACACCCGGGATGCCGTAGCCGACGGCCTTGTCGGCGAGCGTCTCCGCGCGGGTCTGGGCATCGATCGGCGTCGAGATCGCCCACTGGTTGTTGTTGCAGACGAACACCGCCGGTGCGTTCATCACCGCCGCGAAGTTGACGCCTTCGTGAAACGCGCCCTCGCTGGTCGCGCCGTCACCGAAGAACGCCATCGCCACGACATCCTCACCGCGCAGCTTCTTCCCCCATGCGAGGCCGGCGGCGTGCGGCACATGGGTGGCGATCGGCACGCAGATCGACGCGACGTTCCAGTCGGCCGGGCTCCACCAGCCGGAGGGATGGCCACGCCACCACTGGAGAATCGTCTGCGCCGGCATCCCGCGCACGAGCCCGATCGCCGACTCGCGATACGAGGGAAAGATCCAGTCGCGCTCGCCGAGCGCGAACGTCGCGCCCGCCTGGATCGCCTCGTGGTTCCAGGAGATCGCGTACGTCCCGATCCGGCCTTGACGGTGGTAGACGACCGACCGCTCGTCGTAGGTGCGCAGCAGCACCATGCGGCGGTACAACTCGAGGAGATCGCTCTCCGAAAGGCTGGTCGCGCGCTGCAGGGCGTCGGTGGAGGCCATGCGGGGCGGAAGGTACCTGAGAGCCTCCCGCCTCGGTCAGACGAGGACCGAGACCGCGTCGCGTCGCGCCTCGAAGACGACCGAGTCGAAGTCGCCCAGGTCCTCCCCGTCGGCCTGGAGCGGCAGCGGCCGGTCGCAGTGCACGACGATCCGATCGAGGTCGTGGCCGGTGAGGACCCACTCGGGATAGCCGTTCCCGCGCAGGATCCACGAGAGGATGTACGGCACGTCCCGGGCCCGGACCCTGGTCGGCGCGACGAAGTCGATCCCCGCGTCGAACTGCGCGTGCGGCGCGATCCGCAGCGGCCACTTCCCGACGTAGGAGTAGGGGTCGCCGTTTGCGACGAGGACGAACGCGGCCCGCCCCACGCCCTCGATCTCGAGCTGCGGGTCCCAGCGGCCCCGGCGCTCGAAGATCATCCTGCCGATCGCGCGCATGAAGGCCGAGTCGCCGGGGCGGGCGCCTCCCGGCTCGCGCCCGAGGGCGTTGAGGCGCCGCACGGCCTCGCCGTCGAAGCCGAGGCCGGCGGAGAAGCAGAACCGGCGGCCGTTGACCGCGCCGAGCGAGATCCGCCGCAGCCTCGATTCGGCGATCGCCGCCCCCGCTGCCCTGGCCGCGTCGACAGCGTCGCGCGGCACGCCGAGGGCACGGGGGAGGACGCTCGTCCCGCCCCCGGGCAGGAAGCCGAACGGCACCTCGCCGTGTGCGCCGTTCAGCGCCTCGTTGTAGGTCCCGTCGCCCGAGAAGACGAGGATCGCGTCGACGTCCGACGCCGCGCCCGCCGCCGCCAGCTCGGTGGCGTGCCCGGGGCGCTGGGTGAACTCGGTGCGCAGGTCGACACGTTCGCGCAACGCGCTCTCCACCTCGGCGATCCGGGCGCCGGTGACCTGCGTCGAGTAGGGATTGACGATCAGGAGCGCGCGCTTCACGCTGCCGAGCATGACACGCCGCACCGCGTTGATCGCGCCCGTGCCGGAGGCGGAGCCGGCGGTCGGCGCGATCCGCGCGACGCACGACTCGTCCGCCGCACGCGGCGTGCCGGCTCACATCACGATTCTCTTTCCGTTCCTCGCGCCCGACCAGATCGACGAGGCCGCGCTCCACGACCTCTTCGGGCGGTTCCCGGCGTTCGACTTCACGCTCGACCGCGTCGACCAGTTCGACGACGGCCACGTCTGGCTGCACCCCGTGCCGGCTTGGCGCTTCGCCGACCTGACCGCGGCCGTCTGGGAGCGCTGGCCCGAGCGGCCTCCCTACGAGGGCGCAATCGACGTCGTGGTCCCGCATCTCACGGTCAGCGAGGCGCCGGTCGACCTCGACGTCGCTCTGCCGATCGCAGCGCGGGCGCACGAGATCGTGCTGATCGAGGAGGCACGAGTCGACCGGTCTGTGGACGACCCGCGCGCGCTTCCCGCTCGGCTGACGCTACGGGGTGGCGTAGCCCCGCATGCCCTCGAGGAGCACCGTCACCATCCGGTCGGCGAGCTCACCGGTCTCGGCGCCCGGCCGCAGCCAGGTGTACGCCCAGTTCGCCGCCGACAGGAAGAGCAACCCCGCCGTCGCGACGTCGAGGTCGGTGCGAAGCTCGCTCCGCTCGACGCCTTCGCGGTAGAGCGCGCGGATCCGCTCCTCGTAGCGGCGCCGCTCCGCGACGAACCGATCGCGCCGCTCGCCCTCGAGATGGCGCCACTCGCGGACGAAGACCGTCGCCACGTCGAGCTGCCCGGCGACGACGGCGAGGTGCGCCCGCAGGGCGAGCCGGATCCGCTCGGTCGCGGGCACGTCCGCCGGCACCCCGTCGAGGGCGGCGTGGAACGCCTCCGCGCCCTCCCGGGCGACCTCCCAGAGCAGGTCCTCCTTGGAGGAGATGTGGTGGTAGAGCGAGGGCTTCTGCATCCCGAGCTCCTGCGCCAGGTCGGCCAGCGACGTGCCCTGGTAGCCGCGCTCCGCGAAGAGCCTGGCGGCGATCCTGGTCAGCTCCTCACGCCTCGTCGCCATCTATGATTCCAGCCTAACGATCGGTAGGGAGGTTGAGCGCGTGGACGCCCGTACGCAGGAATTTCTCGCTTATGTGCAGGAGGGTGGTCAGGTCGAGGCGACCGACTGGCTGCCTGAGGACTACCGCCGGAAGCTGATCAAGTTCATCGAGATGCACGGAAACAGCGAGTTGATGGGCGTGCTGCCCGAGCGCGAGTGGATCCTGAAGGCGCCGACGCTGCAGCGCAAGCTCGCCTTGACGGCCAAGGTGCAGGACGAGGTCGGCCACGCGCAGCTGATCTACCGGGTGGCGGAGGACCTCGGCAAGCCGCGCAGCGAGATGCTCGGCGACCTGCTCTCCGGCAAGAGCAAGTTCCACAACGTCTTCCACTATCCGACGAAGACGTGGGGCGATGTCGGCGTGATCGCCTGGCTCGTCGACGCGGCCGCGATCATCTCCCAGAAGGCGCTTCTCAAGTGCTCGTACGCGCCGTACGCCCGCATCATGAAGAAGATCTGCTGGGAGGAGTCGTTCCACATCCTCCACGGCCGCGACGTGATCCTCGCGCTGATGACCGGCACCGCCGCGCAGCGAGAGCTGGTGCAGGAGGCGCTCGACCGCTGGTGGGGGCCGTTGATGCAGTTCCACGGCAACCCGATCGCGCGCGAGGAGGATCCGATGTATGTCTGGCGGATCAAGTCGCAGGGCAACGAGGAAGCGCGGCAGCAGTTCCTCGAGGGGTACGTGCCGCAGATCTGGGAGCTCGGCCTCACCGTCCCCGACCCGAGCCTGCGCCGGCGCGACGACGGCGTGTGGGAGTACTCCGAGCCGGACTGGGACGAGCTCAAGTCGGTGGTCACCGGGCCACGGGCCGCGCTCGCAGGACCGGCTCGCCTTCCGCGCCCGCTTCCTCGAGCAGGAGCAGTGGGTGCGCGACGCGATCGCGGCATGAGCCGCACTCGTAGCTCATGATCTTCGAGGTGTTCAGGCAGGAGCGGAAAGGGCAGCCGTTCCAGCACGCAGGCTCGGTGGAGGCGCCCGATGCGGCGTTCGCCGAGGCGTGGGCGCGCGAGCAGTACGGCCGCCGGGGCGAGTCGGAAGCGCTCTGGCTCGTGCCGCGCGCCTCGATCCACCCGGTGACCGAGTGGGCGGACGAGTTCGACCTCAAGTACCGCCGCGTCGACGGCTACTCGATCAAGTCACGGCTGAAGGAGGCGCGTGAGCGAGCGGGCACAGCTCCTTCTGTCGATCGCTGACGACGAGCTGATCATCGGCTGGCGCGACTCCGAGTGGACCGGGATCGCCCCGACGCTCGAGGAGGACGTCGCCTTCTCGTCGATCGCGCAGAACGAGATCGGCCACGCGCGCGCGCTCTACGAGCTCGCCGCGCAGGAGCTCGGCACCGATGCCGACGCGCTGGCCTTCGACCGGGAGCCCGCCGACTACCGGTGCGCGCCGCTCGTCGAGCTGCATCTCCTCGAGTGGGCGCACACGATCGCGCGCCGCTACCTCTACGAGGAAGCCGACCGCATTCGCATCGCTGCGCTGATCGATTCCAAGGACGCGGAGCTGGCGGGCCTCGCCGCGAAGATCGACCGCGAAGAGACCTATCACCGGCTGCACGCCGAGATGTGGGCGGCCCGGCTGCGTGACGAGCCGCGCTTTCGGAGCGCCGTCGAGGAGCTGTGGCCGTACGCGCTCGGCGTGCTCGAGCCCGCCCTGCGGCCCGAGCTCGCTCGCAGGGTCGGCCTCGACGACGCCACGGCGAACGAGCGCGGCGAGCACGTGCCCGAGCTCGCAGAGCTCTGGGCGGAGATGACCGAGGTGCGGCGCTCGATCCCGGGTGCGCAGTGGTGACCGCCGAGACGGTCTGGGCGGCGATCGACGAGATCCCGGATCCGGAGATCCCGGTGATCTCGCTCGTCGACCTCGGCGTGATCCGCGCCGTGACGGTCGACGGCGACCACGTCCGCGTCGAGCTCACCCCCACGTTCCTCGGCTGCCCGGCGCTCGAGGCGATGACGCGTGCGCTCGCGTCGAGCATCGAGGCGCTCGGAGGCGAGCCCGAGATCGCGGTGATCAACGACGACTCGTGGTCGACCGACCGCATCAGCCTGGCCGGCCAGGCCAAGTTGCGCGCCGCAGGCTTCGCGCCGCCCGCACCGCGGAGCGCAGGTCCCGCGACGCTCGTGCAGCTGCAGTCCAAGGCGTTCCGCTGCCCGTACTGCAACTCGACCGACACGCGGCTCGAGAACATCTTCGGCCCGACGCCGTGCCGCTCGATCCGCTGGTGCGAGAGCTGCCGCCAGCCGTTCGAGCAGTTCAAGACGATCTAAGGCGTTTCTCTCACCGAACCAGATTCGTTCTGTGAATCTGGTTCGCGAGTTTCTCGGAAGGTTGACGGCCGTCGAAGCTCGTGAACGTAGTTCAACCGAGCCGAACCAGGTTCAGTGAGTTCCGCAGCGTTCCGCAGCCAGCAAAGCAGTTGCCCGTTCGGGCTCCGCCGGATAGATTCGCGGTGTGTCGGAGCCGTTCGTGTCGGCACCGAAGCGCCGAACGCTCGACGACCTGCTGCGCCAAGCACGCCGGAGGATCGAGCGGCTCGAGCCTGCCGACGCGTGGGCGGCAGCTCAGGCGGGCGCGTGCATCGTCGACATCCGTGCGGCCCCACACGAGGTCGTGCCCGGTTCGCTGCACGTTCCGCGCACCGTGCTCGAGTGGCGGCTCGACCCGGAGAGCGCTTGGCGGAGCCCACACGCGCCGGGGCTCGAGGAACGGGTGCTGGTCCTCTGCGACCATGGGGAGTCGTCGAGCCTGGCGGCGGCCGCACTGGTGGACCTCGGCTTCACGCGGGCCGGCGACGTGATCGGGGGGTTCGCCGCGTGGGTGGCCGCAGGCCTGCCGGTGAGCGCTGCCGGGCCGCCCCCGCACGGGCTCCCGGGAACCGGGCAGCCCGCTCGGTGAGCCGACCGCGTTCGACTACAGTCGAGCGCATGGCTCACGTGCGCATCCTCTTCTGCCCCGTCTGAAACGGCTATGACGAACGGGCCGCGAGTCTCGCGGCCGAGATCAACGGCACACGCCACACGGCCGAGATCACGCCGGGCGAGAAGAGCCAGTACGACGTCTTCGCGGACGACCAGCTCGTCTTCTCGAAGCAGCGCGCAGGGCGCTGGCCGGAAGTGGCCGAGATCCTCGCCGCGCTCGGCTGAGCGACGGTGGGCGGCCTACGCGGTCGGCGCTCCGGAGAGGCTCGGGTAGCGGCCGGTGAGCAGGAAGAGATAGCCGTAGGTCTGCAACTCGTAGCGGAGCATCCAGGCGCTGATGTCGCGCATGCCGCCGTGCATGCGGCCGGTGAAGAGACAGTAGAACCAGCCGAGGAACGCGACCAGCTGGTTGACGAGCCGGAAGACGTAACAGAGCAGGAGCGCGGGAATCGCAAGCAGCGTCCGGAAGAACACGGTCAGCCGGCTCTGCGGAGCAGCCGGGTCGACCCGCAGGTCGATCGGGTACGTGCCCGGCGCACCGCCGAACGGCGGCCACGGATCCGCGAGCAGGAGGACGTACGAAGAAAGATGCGTGAGCGCCCGCAGGTAGCGCGCGAGGAACGCGTGCAGGCCCTCCGGGACCCGGCCGGTGACGAGCGCGGCGAACCAGGCGACGATCACGGCCAGGTACACGACGATCCCCCAGAGGCCGAGCCACACCGCCTGCGGAATCGCGAGCAGGAGCCGGAAGAAGACGGTGAGCCGGTTGCGTTTCAGGTCGTCGTCGACGATCAGGCCGATCGGGTGAGAGTCGTGCCGGGTTTCGCTCATGGCGTCCCTTTCTCGAACTGGTAGCCGCTCCCGCTGGCAAGCGTCGGATAGCGGTCTGTGAGCAACAGGAGGTACGCGTAAGTCTGCGCCTGGTAGCGGATGCAGTAGGCGCTCAGGTCACGGAAGCCGCGCGGGTACCGGCCTGTCGCGAGCGCATAGAAGACACCGAGCAGCGCGACCACCGCCAGCACATAGCCGAGAACGGTACCGAGGACGTAGGCGGGCAGCACGAGGACGATCCGCAAGGCGGTCTTCCAGCGGGCTTGGGCGGTGACCGGAGCGACGTCGAGGTCGACCGGGTACGTGCCGTACCAGCCCCGGAACGACGGGTACGGGTCGGCGACGAAGTAGAGGTACGCGTAGACGTGCGCCTGGTAACGGACGAGGCGCGTCACCCACGCGTGAAGCCCGTGCGCCGGGCGGCCGCGCACGAGTGCGATCACCCAGTTGACGATCACGACCGGAATCGCGACGTACGTCCACGCAGTGAGCACGAGCAGATGCGGTATTGCCAGAAGCCACCTCAGGGCGACGGTGAGCCGCCACCGCCGCAGGTCGTCGTTGACGACGAGCCGGATCGGGTGCGGCCAGTCGACGTCGGCACCGGTGAAGACGGCATCGCGCTTCGCGAGGAACGCTGCGACTCCCTCGGTGAAGTCCGGCGTCCGGGTCAGCTCGGCCTGCGTCCGCGCCTCGAGCTCGAGCTGCTCCTCGAAGCTCGAGCCCTCCGCAGCGTCGAGGAGCCGCTTGGTCTGCCAGACGGCCCGGGTGGGCATGGCGGCAAAGAGCTCGGCCACCTCACGAGCCCGCCTCGCGAGGTCGTCGGCGGGCACGACTTCGTTGACGAGGCCCCAGGCTCGCGCTTCCTCGGCGTCGATCCGCCGGCCCGTGGTCAGCCATTCGAACGCGCGCGTCGCGCCGAGCGCCCGCCGCACGAGCCACGTTCCGCCCGAGTCGGGCACCAGCCCGATCTTGATGAACGCAGGGACGAAGCTTGCGGAGTCGGCGGCGATCCTGGCGTCGCACGCGAGGGCGAGCGAGAGGCCTGCTCCCGCCGCCGCCCCGTTGACCGCGGCGATCACGGGCTTCTCGAGGGCACGGATCGCGAGCACGTTGGGGTGGTAGTTGTCGCGCAGGTTCCGGGCGACGTCCCCCGCGCCCGAGCCGAACTCCTGCAGGTCCTGTCCCACGCAGAAGCCGCGGCCCGCACCGGTGATCACGACGGCGCGCACCGCCGGGTCGCGTGCCTGCTGGAGCCCGACGGCGATGCCGGCGTGCACGGCGCGGTTGAGCGCATTGAGGACATCGGGGCGGTTGAGGGTGATCGTGAGGATCGCGCCGTCGCGCGTGATCTCGACCTCGGGCACGCGCCAACCATAACCCGGTATAGATGTGCTCGACGTGGACGCCTACGCGGCCTACCCGAGCCTCGAGTTCGACCGTCCGGCGCCGCACGTGCTGCGCCTGACGCTGCGCGTCCCCGGAAAGCTGAACGCCGTCGGTGCGACCATGCACGGCGAGCTCGCCGCCGTCTGGCAGACGATCTCGGCCGACGAAGAGACCCGGGCCGTGATCGTGCGCGGAGCCGACGGCGCCTTCAGCGCGGGCGGCGACCTCGACCTCGTAATCGCGATCGCCTCCGACCACGAGACGCGCACGAGGGTCTTCCACGAGGCGCGCGACCTCGTCTACAACGTGATCAACTGCCCGAAGCCGATCGTCTCCGCGATCACCGGGCCCGCGGTCGGGGCGGGTCTCGCCGTCGCGCTGCTGGCGGACATCTCGATCGCGACCCCGAGCGCCCGGATCGTCGACGGCCACACGAAGCTCGGCGTCGCAGCAGGCGACCACGCCGCGATCGTCTGGCCGCTCCTCTGCGGCATGGCAAAGGCCAAGTACCACCTGCTCCTGTGCGAGCCGGTCGACGGCGTCGAGGCGGAGCGGATCGGGCTCGTGTCGCTCTGCGTCGCCGAGGACGAGCTCGAGCAGCGCGCGCTCGAGATCGCGACGCGCCTTGCGGACGGCTCACAGCCCGCGATCCGCCACACGAAGCTCGCGCTGAACAACTGGCTGCGGGCCGCCGGCCCCGCGTTCGACGCCTCGCTCGCGCTCGAGTTCCTCGACATGACGGGGCCGGACGTGCACGAGGGCGTTGCGGCACTGCGGGAGAAGCGCAAGCCACAATTCGGCTAAGGCCTGTCGATCACAGCTCCTCGAGTTGCGCGAACTCGACGCTGAACTTGCCGCCCATCGCAGCGGCGTCCCTGCCCGTCGCCGCGAACTCGGGCGTCGAGGCCGCCGCGCGGAACGACTCCCGGTCGGGCCACTCCCACTCGGCGTAGTACCGGTGCTGCGGCTCACCCGCCGGCGCGCCGAACACCGGGCCGTGGCGAAACGTCGCGCCGGGAACGGCGCCGCAGAGCACCAGGTGCTCCTCGTACCGCTGCGGATCCGGCGCCTCGTCGTAGAGTACGACCACTCTGACCATTCGTCCCCCTTCGTCGGAGAGAGAAGGAGCCTAGCCTTGCCGGGAAAGATCGCTTGCGTCAGCGTGCACGCCGCTCGTGCCGCCGGTCTCCGTACCGACCTCAGGGCACGGGACGAGAGGGCCGCGTGACCGGGCTCGCGGTCGTTCTCGCCGTGCTCGCGGGCCTCGCGGGGTCGGTCCAGGTCGCAGTGATGGGGCGCTTCGGAGGCTCGATCGGCGTCTTCGAGGCGCTGACGTTCGCGACAGCGGTGCAGCTCGTCCTGTCGCTCGCGCTCCTGCTCGCGGTGCGCGGCGGCTTCGGCGGCCTGCACCGGCTCGGCGGGACTCCCTCCTGGATGTGGCTCGGCGGGCTGATGGGATTGACCGTCGTCGGCACGATCACGTTCGCGCAGCCGCGGATCGGCGCGACGGCCGTGATCGGGATCCTGATCGCAGGGCAGCTCGTGATGGGCGCCGTCATCGACCGGTTCGGGTTCTTCGGCGTGCACCAGATCGCGATCTCGCCCGCACGGGCCGTCGGGATCGTGCTGCTGGGAATCGGCGCGGCCCTCTCGCTCGTTCGTTAACGCGTGTCGAGAAACGCGAAGGTCTGGACCGCGCTGGTCACGGTCTACGTGATCTGGGGCTCGACCTACCTGGGGATCGCGTACGCCGGGGAGACGATCCCGCCGCTGTTCGCCGCCTCGACCCGCTTCATCACCGCAGGCGCACTGATGGCGCTCGTCGTCAAGGCCCGCGGAGGCACGCTGCGCATGCCGCGCCGCGCTCTCGCGTCGTGCGTGGTCGTCGGCACGCTCCTCCCCGGCGCGAACGCGGTGCTCTTCTTCGCAGAGCGCAACGTCCCGACGGGGCTCGCGTCGCTGATCATCGCCTCGGTGCCGTTGTGGCTCGTCGTGCTGCGGCTGGCGGGCCACGAGCGCCTTCCGTGGCAGGCGCTCGCCGGTGTCGGGGTCGGCTTCGCGGGAGTTGCGGTGCTGGCGCAGCCGTCCGGCGGCGCGAAATGGTGGGGTATCGCGCTCTGCGTCTGCTCGGCCCTCATGTGGGCGAGCGGCTCGTTTCTCTCGTCCCGCCTCGCGATGCCCATCGACCCGTTCGCGGCGACCTCGTTCGAGATGCTCGCGGGCGGCCTGATCATGTTTCCGTTCTCGCTCTTCACGGTGCACCACTTCTCGCCGTCGACGGCGTCGATCGCCGGCTGGATCTACCTCGTCGCATTCGGCTCGATCCTCGGCTACACCGCGTACGTTTGGCTGCTCGCGAACGCGCCGCTCGGCCTCGTCGCGACCTACGCCTACGTGAACCCCGTGGTCGCGATCACACTCGGCGTCCTCTTCCGGGGCGAGCACCTCACCTGGCGGCTGCTGCTCGGAGCAGGGATCGTCGTCGTGGCGGTCGCAACCGTCGTGCGACAGGAGCCGCCCTCGGCGACGCAGCGCGAGGAGGGAGTGCGCTGAGGTTCGGCGGGTGTCAGCGACGCTCGGTCTCTGAAGGCAGGCAGATGTCGTCGGGCTTGACCGGCACACGGGTGAGCTCGCGGCCGGTCGCAGCCCGGAGCGCCGAGACGACCGCGGCCGTCGAGACGACCGTCGGCGGCTCACCCACTCCCTTCAGGCCGTAGGGCGCGCCGGGCTCCGGGTCCTCGATCAGCACGGACTCGACCGGCGGCATGTCGAGTGCGGTCGGGATCAGGTAGTCGGTGAAGCTCGCGTTCGTGATCAGGCCGTCTCGGGTCTGGATCTCCTCCATCAGGGCGAGCCCGAGCCCCTGGGCCGTGCCGCCCTCGATCTGGCCCTCCACCTGTTGCGGGTTGACGGCCTTGCCCACATCCTGCGCCGCGCCGATCCACACGACGCGCGTCAGGCCGAGGTCGACGTCGACCTCCGCGACCACCTTCATCGCGCACGCGGCGAAGGCCACATGGGCGCGCTCGCCCGTGATCTGGCCGGTCTCGGGATCGAGCGGGGTCGTCGCAGCGTGCCGGTAGATCCGCTCCACGTCGACCTCCTCGCCCGGCCTGCGCTCCCGCTCGGCGAGCGCCGCACGGCAGGCATCGCGCACGGCGCCTGCGGCCATCCACGTCATCCGGGACGCCGAGGCGGAACCGGCCGAGTCGACCGTGGCGGTCTGGCCCGGCGCGAGGCGCACGTCCCCGATCCCGAGCTCGGTGCGCGCGACCTGCAGGATCACGCCGGTGACGCCCTGCCCCACCTCGGCCGCGGCGCAGTGCACCTCGGCCGACCCGTCCGCGAGCAGTCTCACGCGTGCGGCGCAGTAGTCGTCGAAGCCTTCCGAGTAGGCGATGTTCTTGAAGCCGACCGCGAAGCCGACCCCGCGGCGCACGCCCTCGCCGTTCGTCGTGTTGCCGGCGCCGCCCGGCAGACGCAGCACGTCACGTGGCAACGGCTCCTCCGGCGGCGGCTGCAGCGCGGCGGCGGCGCGGATCGTCTCGGCGACCGGCAGCGAGCCGGTGATCCGCTGGCCGGTCGGCAGCACGTCGCCGGGGGCGAGCGCGTTCAGCAGCCGCAGCTCGACCGGGTCGATCATGAGCTCGGCGGCAAGCTTGTCCATCTGCGCCTCGCTCGCGAAGCAGGTCTGCACCGCACCGAAGCCCCGCATCGCGCCGCACGGCGGGTTGTTCGTGTACACGGCGGTCGACTCGATCAGCGCGTTCGGCGACTCGTACGGCCCGATCGCGAACGACGCGGCGTTCGAGGCGACCGCGGTCGACGACGACGCGTACGCACCGCCGTCGAGCAGGATCCTCATGCGCACGTTGACGAGCCGCCCCTCGCTCGTCGCGCGATGCTCGCACCAGATGCGCGCAGGGTGACGGTGCACGTGGCCGGTGAACGACTCCTCGCGGTTGTAGACGATCTTCACGGGCCGGTTCGTGTGCAAGGCCAGCATCGCGCCGTGCACCTGCATCGACAGGTCCTCACGACCGCCGAACGCGCCGCCGACGCCGCCCAGGTGGATCCGCACCTGCTCGAGCGGCAGGCCGAGGCACGGCGCCACCTGGGCCCGGTCGACGTGCAGCCACTGCGTGGCGACGTAGATGTCGACGCCGCCCTCGCCGTCGGGGACCGCGAGTCCCGACTCGGGCCCCAGAAAGGCCTGATCCTGAATGCCGATCTCGTACACGCCGCTGACCGAGACGTCCCCCTCCGCGTCGACGTCGCCGTGGCGGATCTGCATGTGGCGGACGACGTTGGGGCGCGGGTCGTCGAAGTACCCGTGGCCGCGCGTCGGCTTGTCGGGGTGCAGGTCGGGCTGCTCGGTCGCCCGCTCCATGTCCGCGACGGGCTCGAGCGGCTCGTACTCGACGCGAATCCGCTCGGCAGCCCGCCGCGCCTGTTCGGGATGCTCCGCCGCGACGAGCGCCACCGGCTCGCCGTAGTAGAGGACGCGCTCGACCGCGAGCACGGGCTGATCCTGGAACTCGAGCCCGTAGGTCTTCTGCCCAGGCACGTCCTCGTGCGTGAGCACGGCGTGCACGCCCGGCATCGACACAGCCTCCGTGATGTCGATGCCCAGGATGCGGGCGTGCGCGTGCGGGCTGCGCAGCGTGTGCCCCCACAGCATGCCGGGGACGATCAGGTCGCTCGCGTAGGCGAACTCGCCCTTGACCTTCGGCGGCGCATCGGCGCGCGGGACGAGCTCCCCGATCTTGCCGACCTGCAACGTCCTGACGGCGTCGGTCATGTCGTGGCCGCCAGGCGCACCGCGTCGAAGATCTTCGCGTAGCCCGTGCAGCGGCAGAGGTTGCCCGAGAGCGCCTCGCGGATCTCGTCGTCGGTCGGGGTTGCGTTTCGCCGCAGCAGGTCCGCGGTCGCGACGACGAGCCCCGGCGTGCAGAAACCGCACTGCACCGCCCCGGCATCGACGAATGCCTGCTGCACGGCGTGCAGGCGCTCGCCGTCGGCCAGGCCCTCCACCGTGGTCACCTCGTGCCCGTCGGCCTGGGCGGCCAGCACGAGGCACGCACAGACGAGGGTTCCGTCGAGCAGGACCGAGCACGAGCCGCACTCACCCTGCTCGCACGCGTTCTTGGCGCCGGGGAAGCCCAGCTTCTCGCGCAGGGCATAGAGCAGCGACTCGCCCTCCCAGCAGTCGGCCTGGTGCTCATCGCCGTTGATCCGCAGCGTGATCCTCACACGAGCACCCGCTTCAGCGCGCGCTCGACGAGCACGTGCAGCGCATGGCGCCGGTAGCGCTCGCTCCCGCGCACGTCGTCGATCGGGGCGGCGGCCGCAGCGACCCGCTCGGCGAACGAGTCCGCCTCGTCGCGGGGCGCGGTCACGAGCACCGGCCGCGGCGAGGCGGAGCCGAAGGACGCGCGCAGCTCGTCGCCCGCCGAGACGGCCAGCGAGACGACCGCGATCACCATTGCGTTTCGCGGCCCGATCTTCATGAACGTCTGCGGCGCGCGTGACGGTGTCAGCCACACGGCGGTGATCAGCTCGTCCGGCTCGAGCACGTTGCGCTTGACGCCGGTGACGAAGTCGCCGAGCGGCACCCGGCGGCTGCCCCGCACCGACGCGCACTCCACCTCGGCGCCCTCGACCAGCAGCGGCGGCAGCGCATCGCCGGCGGGCGAGGACGTGCCGAGGTTGCCGCCGACCGTGCCGCGGTTGCGGATCTGCGGCGACCCGACCGTGCGGGAGGCCTCGGCGAGCGCCGGCAGCAGGTCGCGCAGCGGCCCGTGCTCGACCTCGCTGTAGGTGAGGCCCGAGCCGAGCCGCACCGCGCCGTTCTCCCTGGTGAAGCCGCGAAGCTCGGCGACCTCGTTCAGGTTGAGCAGGCAGGCGGGCCGGCCGCGGTCGAAGTTGAGCGCCACCATCACGTCGGTGCCGCCCTGGATCGGCCATGCTCCCGGCTGCTCGGCCCGCAGGCGCAGGGCTTCGGGAAGGGTGCGGGGCGTCAAGACTTCCACGAGGGCGAAGGGTACGGTTCTCGGGGAGTGGGTGCATCCCTTTCACGCCGTTTGGCGGTCGCCCGCGGAGACGAGCCGGCAGACCTCGTGATCCGCGGCGGCCGCGTCCTCTCGGTCTTCACGCGGGAATGGCTCGAGACGGATGTGGCGGTCGCCGACGGCCACGTCGCCGGGCTCGGCGACTACGAGGGCCACGAGACGATCGACGCCGAGGGCCGGTTCGTCGTGCCCGGGCTCATCGACGCGCACATGCACCTCGAGTCGTCGAAGCTGCTGGTCGACGAGTTCGCGCGGCTCGTGCTGCCGTTCGGCACGACCGCCGTCGTCGCCGACCCGCACGAGATCGCAAACGTCCTCGGCACCGACGGGGTGCACTGGCTGATCGACGCGAGCGCCGATATCCCGCTCGACGTCTACTTCATGGCCTCGTCGTGCGTGCCGGCCTCCGACTTCGAGTCACCGCGCCGCGGGCTGACTCCGGGTGACCTCGATGCGCTGCTGCGACGGCGTCGGGTGATCGGGCTCGCCGAGATGATGAACTTCCCCGGCGTGGTCGGCGGTGCCGCGTCGGAACTGGCGAAGCTCGCTTTGGCCGAGCACGTCGACGGCCACGCGCCGGGCGTCCTCGGCCGGTCGCTGCAGGCGTATGCCGCCGCCGGCATCGGCTCCGACCACGAGGCCTACACACCCGAGGAGGGGCGTGAGCGGCTGCGCGCGGGAATGTGGCTGCTGATCCGCGAGGCGACGGCCGCGCGGAACCTGCACGCCTTGCTGCCGCTGCTGCAGGAGTACGGGCCGAGCCGCATCGCGTTCTGCACGGACGATCGCGAGCCCGAGCACATCGCGTCCGACGGTCACATCAACGGGATGGTGCGCGACGCCGTCGCCTTCGGCATCCCGGCGGAGGACGCGCTCGTCTGCGCGACGCTCAACCCGGCGCTCTGGCACCGCCTGCACGGCCTCGGCGCGGTCGCGCCGGGCTACCGCGCGGACGTGCTGCTCCTGCCCGACCTGGAGCGTTTCGTCCCCGAGCTGGTGCTGAAGAACGGGCAGCCCGTCGCCGACTGGCCGCGGGCCGGGGTCCCGGACTGGGTGCGCCACACGATCCGCATCGGCGCGTTCGGGCCGGAGATGTTCCGCGTGCCCTGGACGGGCGGCGAGGCGCGCGTGATCGGCCTCGTGCCGGGGCAGATCGTCACCGACTCGCTCGTCGTCCAGCTCCCCGCCAGGGCGGGCGAGGCGTCCGCCGAGCCTGCGCAGGACCTCGCGAAGATCGCCGTCGTGGAGCGCCACCTGGGCACCGGCCGGGTGGGCCTCGGCTTCGTGCGGGGCTTCGGCCTGCAGCGCGGCGCGATTGCCTCCTCGGTCGCACACGACGCGCACAACGTCGTGGTCGTCGGCATGAACGACGCGTCGATGGCGGCCGCCGTCCGGCGGCTCGCGAACCAGGGCGGCGGCATCGTGGCCGTCGACGGCGCCGAGGTGCTCGCGGAGCTGCCCCTGCCGGTCGCAGGGCTGCTCACCGACGCCCCGCTCGAGGAGGTCGTCGAACGGTCGCAGGCGCTCGTCGAGGCGGCCCGCCGCCTGGGGTGCACTCTCGAGGCGCCGTTCCAGCACCTGTCGTTCCTCGCGCTCTCGGTGATCCCCTCGCTGAAGCTCACCGACCGCGGTCTCGTCGACGTCGACCGTTTCGAGCTCGTGCCCCTCGAGGCGGCCTCATGACGACGTACGGCAATGCCTGGATCGTCACCATGGACGACACCGGCACCGAGCACGAGCGGGGCTGGCTCCGGGTCGAGGACGGGTTGATCGCCGAGGTGCACGGCGGTGAGGCGCCTGCCGGAGCCGATGATCTTGGCGGCGCGGTCGTCACTCCGGGCTTCGTGAACACCCACCACCACCTCTACCAGACGCTGACGCGCGCCCGCGCCCAGCAGGCCGACCTGTTCACGTGGCTGAAGACGCTGTATCCCGTCTGGGCGCGCCTCGACGACGAGATGGAGTACGCCGCGGCGCGCTGCGGCCTCGCCGAGCTCGCCCTCTCGGGCTGCACCACCGTGTTCGACCACCACTACGTCTTCCCGCGCGGCGTCTCGGGCCTCGTCGAAGCCGAGGTGCGGGCAGCCCAGGAGCTCGGCGTCCGCATCGTCGCCTCGCGCGGCTCCATGGACCTCGGCGAGTCGGACGGCGGGTTGCCGCCGGACTCGCTCGTCGAGGACCTCGACACGATCCTGGCCGACACCGAGCGCCTCCACGCGCTCGCCGACGGGGCGATGGTGCAGATCGCCGTCGCGCCGTGCTCGCCGTTCTCCGTCACGACGCGGCTGATGGAGGAGTCGGCGGCGCTGGCGCGCCGGCTCGGCCTCCAGCTGCACACGCACCTCGCCGAGACGGTCGAGGAGGACGCATACTGCCGCGAGCTCTTCGACTGCACGCCCGTGGAGTACCTCGACCGGGTCGGCTGGATCGCCGACGACGTCTGGTGCGCCCACTGCGTACACCTCTCGGACTCGGACGTGACGGCCTTCGGCCGTGCGGGTGTGGGCGTCGCCCACTGCCCGACCTCGAACCTCCGGCTCGGGGCGGGCGTCGCACCCGTGCGGGCCATGCTCGACGCGCACGTTCGGGTCGGGCTCGGAGTCGACGGGAGCGCGTCGAACGAGCGCAGCGACATGTTCGTCGACCTGAAGAATGCGCTGCTCGTTGCCCGCGGCCGCGATGGTGGCGAAGCCCTGACCGCGCGGGAGGCCCTGCGCCTCGCAACCCGCGGCGGCGCCGAGGTGCTGCGCCGCGACGACATCGGCTCGCTCGCACCAGGAAAGCGCGCCGACTTCGCCGTCTGGCGGACCGACGGCCTGGAGTTCGGCGGCGCCGACGATCTCGTCGCGAACCTCGTGCTGAGCGGGCCGCATCGCGTCGACCGGCTGGTGGTCGACGGCAAGGAGGTCGTACGGGCGGGTGCCCTGACGCGGGCGAGCGAGCAGGAGATCGCCCACGAGCACCGCAAACAGGCGCGGAGACTGTGGCAGCAGTGAGCCTCTCGACCCACGTGCTCGACACCGAGCGCGGCCGCCCGGCCGCAGGGGTCGAGGTCGAGCTGTACGACGCGTCCGGCACGCGCGTCGCCGCCGGGACAACCGACTCGGACGGACGCATCCCGAAGCTCGCCGACACCTTGCCCGGCACGTACCGCATCGTCTTTCATCCGCCCTCGCCGTTCTTCAAGAAGGTCGAGCTCGAGATCGAGCTGGGCGAAGGCCACTACCACGTCCCTCTGCTCATCTCGTCGTACGGGTGCGCGAGCTACCGCGGCAGCTGACGGCCGAGCAGCTGGCCGAGCTGTTCGAGGGGCGCACGCGCCTCGTCGAGCTGCTCGCGCCGCTCGACGACCCGCTCGGTCGTGCACGCGAGATCGCGCTGGAGCTGTCGGAGAGCGAGCGGAAGGAGCTGCTCGATGCGCATCCGCCGATCGGCGGCCGCGCGACCTCGGCGCGCTCGGCACGCGAGCAGGGGACGGACGACGATCCGGCGGTGCTCGCAAGGCTGGCCGAGCTGAACGCCGCCTACGAGGAGCGGTTCGGCTTCCGCTTCGTCGTCTTCGTGAACGGCAGGCCGCGGCGCGAGATCGTGCCGGTCCTGGAGGAGCGGCTGCAACGATCGCGGGAGGCCGAGCTCTCGACCGCCGTCGACGAGCTGATTCAGATCGCGGTGAACCGATGGCAAACCTCGTAGCGCTGAGCGACTACTGGTGGGGCTGGGGCAACCTGCTCTTTCGCTGGCTCCACGTGATCGCGGCTATGGCGTGGATCGGCGCCTCGTTCTACTTCATCGCGCTCGACAATCACCTGGAGCCGCCGAAGGATCCGAACGATTCGGAACGCGGGGTCGCCGGCGAGGCCTGGGAGGTGCACGGCGGCGGCTTCTACCGCGTCGAGAAGTTCCAGGTGGCACCGAAGCGGCTCCCCGAGCCGCTGCACTGGTTCAAGTGGGAGGCGTACACGACGTGGCTCTCGGGGTTCGGGCTCTTCATCGTCGTCTACTACTCGCACGCGACGTCGTACCTGATCGACACCTCGGTCGCCGACCTGACCGCCTGGGAGGCGATCGCGCTCTCGGTGGGCGGCATCGTGCTCGCGTGGCTCGTCTACGACGGCCTCTGCCGTGCGTTCGAACGAGACGAGGCGCTGCTCGCGATCCTCGTGTTCGCGTTCGTCTGCGCGTCGTCCTGGGCGTCGTGGAACCTGTTCGCTCCACGCGCCGCGTACCTCCAGGTGGGCGCGATGATCGGGACGATGATGGTCGGCAACGTGTTCTTCGTGATCATCCCGGCGCACTGGGAGCTCGTCCGCGCGAAGGAAGCCGACCGGGAGCCCGATCCGCGCTGGAACGTGCGCGGCAAGACACGGTCCGTGCACAACAACTACCTGACCCTGCCGGTCGTCTTCGCGATGCTCTCCAACCACTTCACCTTCACCTACGGGCACAAGAACGGCTGGATCGTGCTGGTCGCGCTCATGGGCCTCGGCGCGCTGGTCCGGCACTACTTCAACCTGCGCCACCGCGGGCTCAACGTGTGGCCGATCCTCGGGCTCGCGGCAGCCGGGGTCGTCGCGATCGCGATTCTCATTCGTTGAGGTAGGGTCTCGCGCGTGCTCGAGATCGTCGCCGCAGGAATGCGCTTCGTCGCGCGCTGGGAGGAGGCTGCTGCGCCGGCGACGGTTGCCGCGTTCAGGGCGAGCCTGCCGCTCGACGACCGGATCATCCACTGCCGCTGGAGCGGCGAGTCGAACTGGATTCCCTGGGGGGCGCGCGACTTCGGGATCGGCCCCGAGAACGCGACGTCGTACCCGCATCCCGGCGAGCTCGCCCTCTACCCGGGCGGCCAGAGCGAGACCGAGCTGCTGTTTCCGTACGGCTACTGCTCGTTCGCCTCGAAGGCCGGGCACCTGTGGGCGAACCACTTCGCGACCGTGGTCGAGGGAGCGGAGCAGCTGCCGGAGCTGGGGCGCCTCACCCTCTGGGAAGGCGCACAGGCGATCTCGTTCCGCGAGGTCTAGCCGACCGACGGGGCGGCGGGCTCGAGGACGGGATCCTCGGCGCTCCAGGGAAACGTGATCCAACGATCGGTGCGACGCCAGACGTACTCGCATTTGACCTCCGACCGCGGCTTCTCGTAGAGCACCGCGCAGCGCACCTCGGCGACCTTGCCGGCACAGAACTCCTGGACGAGCCGGAGCGTGGCACCGGTGTCGGCGACGTCGTCGGCGATCAGGACCTTCGTCTCGGCGAAGTCGACGAGATCGGGGACCGGCGGCAGGATCATCGGCATGTCGAGCCGCTCGTCGATCCCGGTGTAGAACTCGACGTTCATCGTGAACGTGTTCTTGACGCCGAGCGCATAGCCGAGCGCGCCTGCGACGAGCAGCCCGCCGCGCGCGATGCCGAGCACCATGTCCGGGTGGTAGCCGTCGGCCGCGACCGCCTCGGCCAGCTCGCGTGCGCCTGCGCCAAGATCGGCCCACGACATCTGCTCGCGGTCGCTCACCGGGTCAGCCTATCGAGCGCCGCCGTCAATGCATCGATCGCCAGGGCGATGTCCTCGCCGCTCGAGAGCTCGTCCGGATGATGGCTGACGCCGCCGTTCAGGCTGCGCACGAAGAGCATCGAGCTGTTCGGGACGAACATCGCGTCGTGCCCGGCCCCCGAGACGAGCCTCGGCGCGTCCGGCAGAACCGCGCCGAAGGCATCTCCGAGCGGGACCGGATCGGACTGCCACTCGACGTCGAACCCGATCGTCTCGACCAGCGCAGCCAGCAGCCCGCCGTCGGCCGAGCGCGCATCGACCGACACCGTCACCCGCTCGGGCACGACGTTGGTGGCGTTCGGCTCGACGTGAATCGCCCCGACCGTCGCGACCGTGCCCTCGCGGGCCGAGGATCGCACGTGCAGGATGAAGCGAGCGGCCTCGACGAGGGCGTCGGCCCTCGCGTCCATCGGCGTCGTGCCGGCGTGGTCGGCGCGCCCTTCGAACACCCTGGTGCCGCGCGCCTGCCCCGCGATGGCGGTGACGACGCCGAGCGGCTCGTCGAGCGAGGCGAGCACCGGGCCCTGCTCGATGTGCACCTCGAGGTACGCGTCGGGAGACGACTCGATCTCCTTGCTGCCCATCGGGCCGCTCTCCTCGGCCCGAAACACCGCGACGGCGAGCGGCGCGTCGCGCAGACGCTCGGCGGCCTCGATCGCCGCGACGACGCCGAGCGCGCCGTCGAACTTGCCGGCCGTCGGGACGCTGTCGAGATGCGACCCGGCCCAGACCCGGGCGGCGCCGCGCGTGCCGAAGAGATTGCCGGCCCCGTCGCGCGAGACGTCGAGCCCCGCCTCGCGCAACCAGCCCGCCGCCAGCTCGTGCGCTGCGTCCTCCTCGGGGGAGTAGCCCGCCCGGTGCCGGCCGATCGCGTAGATCTCGTCGAGGCGCCGAAGCGCCCTCACAGCCCGAACGGGTTCGTCGGCCGCGTGCCCGTGTAGGTCACGACCGACTTCGTCTCGAGGTAGAGGTCGAGTGTCTCGAGTGCGAGCTCCCGTCCGAAGCCCGACTGCTTGTAGCCGCCGAAGGGAATGCCCGGGAACGCGGTGTAGGGCATGTTGATCCCGACCGTTCCCGACTTGATCTTCGCCGCGATGCGGTGGCCCTTGCCCGGGTCGCCCGTCCAGACCGTCGCCATCAGGCCGTACTTGACGTCGTTGGCGATCCGCACGGCGTCGTTCTCGTCGTCGAACGGGATCACCGTGACGACCGGCCCGAAGATCTCCTCCTGCGCGGCGCGCAGGTCGTTGCCGCCGGCGATCACGGTGGCCGGGTAGAACGCGCCCGCTCCGTCGGCGATCAGCCCGCCCGTCGTGACCTCCGCGCCCTCGCTGCGCGCGCTCTCGACGAAACCGTGCACCTTCTCGCGATGCGCGGGTGAGATCAGCGAGCCCATCTGCGTCTCCGCATCGAGCGGGTCGCCGACCTTGATCCGCTGCGACAGCTCCGTCACCTGCGCGACGACGTCGTCGTACAGCGACTTCTCGACGAGCAGGCGCGAGCGGGCTTCGCACGACTGGCCGGCCGACGCGAAGATCGCCCAGACGCTCGCCGGAAGCGCGTCCGACAGGTCGGCGTCGGCGAACACCAGGTTCGGGCTCTTGCCGCCGAGCTCGAGCGTCAAGCGCTTGATCGGGTCGGAGCAGAGGCGCATGATCTCGCCGCCGGTCCTGGTCGACCCGGTGAAGGCGACCTTGTCGACGCCGGGATGCGCGACGAGGTACGCGCCGGTCGTAGGCCCGTCGCCGGGGACGATGTTGATGACGCCGGGGGGAAAGCCGGCCTCGGTCGCGAGCTCGGCGAGGCGCAGCACCGAGAGCGGCGTCTGCGGGTCCGGCTTGAGAACGACCGCGCACCCGGCCGCGAGCGCGGGGGCGAGCTTCCAGGTGGCCATCAGCAGCGGGTAGTTCCACGGCACGATCTGCGCGGCGACGCCCACCGGCTCCTTCTGCGAGTAGAAGAGCAGCGAGCCGCCGATCGGGTTCGACCGGCCCGCGATGGTCGCGATCCCGGAGGCGAAGTACCGAAAGTTCTCGGCGGCGCCGGCGACCTCGGCCTTCGTCGACGAGATCGCCTTTCCGACGTTGCGCGACTCGAGCTCTGCGAGCTCCTTGCGGTTCGCGACGATCGCGTCGGCGAGCGCATGCAGCAGGCGGGAGCGCTCGGTGCCGGGCGTCTTGCCCCAGGCGCCGCCGAGCGCGTCCCGGGCGGCGTCGACCGCGCGGTCGACGTCGGCCTCGCCGCCCATCGCCGCCCGTGCGAGGACCTCGCCGGTCGCGGGCTCCGGGATGTCGCGCAGCTCGGCGCCCTCGGTCGTCTCGCCATTGATGAACAGGCCGTGCTCACTCGCGGTCGCGGTCATGCAGCTGACAATAGCTCCCCGATCCGCACGTGCTCGGTGAGGAGGCGACGCAGCCTGGCCGGGTCGCCGTCGATGTACCGGCGGCACAGCTGCAGGCCCGCGTCGTAGGTGATCGTGTACGAGCGCCACGTCGGATCGGTGACGAACGCAACGGACTTCCGCGCCTCCTCGAGCGGCCTGAGAGTCCACCGTGCCACGTACTCCGCCGCCTCCTCCTCGCTCGCCCCGTCCTCGTGCACGATCAGCGCGGCGTTGAGGCTCACACCCCCGAGTCGCTCCGTCGCACGAGCCAGGCGCTTCGACAGTGCAGGGTCGACAAGCTCGAGGCCGTGCCGCCGAATCACCGCATACGCCTCTTCGAGGGCCGCGTCGTCGAGCACGGTCTCGCCGCCCGCTTCGGCGATCCCCTCCGCGATCACCGCCTGCGGTGTCGGGACGAGCGCGATGCGCTCCTCCATGCCGAGGTGGTGCTCCTTGAGGGCGTGCTCGGCGTGGTGGCCGGGATAGACCTCGTGGGTGGCCAGATGCAGCAGATCGAGCCCGGTCGTCGGGACGTCGGTGTTGAGGACGACACGGCTGTGCAGGCCGCCCTCGTAGTAGTTGAACGCCCACCAGGGCGCACCGCTGACCGGTTCGAGCGTGACGCGCTCGCCCTCGGGCAGCTCGGCCACCTCTTCCGTCTGCCGGCGCAGGAGCGGCAGCAGGTCGGCGACGACGGCGACCGACAGGTCGCCTGGGCAAAGGTGGCGCTCCCGCCAGGCGAGGCGTCGCTCGAGCAGCGAGCCTTTTCCCGGAAGCAGCTCGTCGAGCTCTGCATGTGCTTCTTCCAGCACCGAGTCGGGGGTGCGCCGGGGCCGAACGCCGTGACAGCCCTCGACCTCGTCGCTGTACGAGAGCTTTTCACCGGCGAGCACGCGCGCATACGTCCAGCAACCGGTCACCTGGTCGCGCAGCCAGCCGTCCTCGAGGGAGTCACGCAGCCGTGCCGCATCGTCGACCAGCTCGGACGCGTGCACCGGTGGCTCGTCGTCGACCGCGTCTCGCAGGTCCTGCGGGCCGAAGTAGGCGTCGACCAGGCCGGCGACGTGCTTCCCGAGCCGCAGTCCGAGAAGCAGGTACTCCTCTGTCACACCACTACCGGCGTCAACGCTCAAACAGTGCCGCCTGTCCCTGCCCGACGCCGACGCACATCGTCGCCACCCCGTAGCGCCCGTCGCGCCGGCGCAACTCGTGCAAGAGCGTGACGGTGAGCCGCGCACCGCTCATGCCGAGCGGGTGGCCGATCGCGATCGCGCCGCCGTTCACGTTCACCCTGTCCTCGTCGAGGCCGAGCTCGCGAATCACCGCGAGCGACTGAGACGCGAACGCCTCGTTCAACTCGACGAGGTCGAGCTCGTCGACGCCGACGCCGCAGCGGTCGAGCAGCTTGCGCACCGCCGGCACCGGGCCGATTCCCATCACACGCGGATCGACTCCTGCGACGGCCGAGCCGGCGAACCGGCCGAGCGGCTCGAGCCCGAGCTCAGCCGCCTTCGCCTCGGACGCGACGACGACGGCTGCGGCTCCGTCGTTCAGGCCGGAGGAGTTGCCCGCGGTGACCGTGCCGCCGGCCCGAAACGCCGGCTGCAGGCCTGCGAGCTTGTCGGCCGAGGTGTCGGGGCGTGGATGCTCGTCGCGGACGACGTCTCCCACCTGCACGAGCTCGTCCTCGAACCGGTCCCGCAGCGTTCGCGGCCGCCCAGCGTTCCTGCGAGCGAAGCGCGAACGCATCCTGGTCGGCGCGCGAGACCGTCCAGCGCTCGGCGACGTTCTCGCCCGTCTCGCCCATCGTCTCGAGCGGGAAGAGCTCTTCGAGCCGCGGGTTCGGGAACCGCCAGCCGAGCGTCGTGTCGTACAGCACACGGTCGCCGCGCGGCCACGCGGCGTCCGGTTTGGCGGTGACGAGCGGCGCGCGCGACATCGACTCGACCCCGCCCGCCACGAAGAGGTCTCCGTCGCCCGCGGCAACCGCGTGGCACGCACCGACGATCGCCGCGAGACCCGAAGCGCAGAGCCGGTTGACCGTCACGCCGGCGACGGTCTCCGGCAGCCCCGCCAGCAGCCCTGCCATCCGGGCGACGTTGCGGTTGTCCTCGCCGGCCTGGTTCGCACAGCCGAGCCACACGTCCTCGATGTCCGCGGGCGGCACGCCGGCACGATCGACCGCTGCGCGAATCGCCAGCGCCGCCAGGTCGTCCGGCCGCCACCGTGCGAGGCCGCCGCCGTAGCGCCCCACCGGCGTCCGCACCGCCGACAGGATCACGGCCTTCATACGAACTCCGGCGCGAAGTCGAGGAGCCGTTCGAGCGCGTCCCGGCCGCGCGCGCCCATGTCGAGCGTGAGGTCGTTGACGTACATCGCGACGAACTCGTCGGCGGTGGCCGCGTCGATGCCACGGCCGAAGTCGACTGCGTACGCCATTGCCTCCTCCCGGTTGGCGAGCCCCACGTCGATCGCCTCCCGGACGACGGCCGACACGTCGGCGAGCCGGTCGACATCGCGCCGGGCGGCGACGACCCCGAGCGGCAGGGGCAGGCCGGTCTCGTCGCGCCACCACACACCGAGGTCGAGGAGCTTGTGCAGTCCGTGCTCGGCGTAGGTGAGCTGCCCTTCGTGGATCAGCAGCCCCGCCTCGGCGCGCCCGGACGTCACCTCGTCGAGCACCTGGTCGAACGGGAGGTCGCGGGTGCGGACGCCGTCGCCGAGCGCGAGCTTCAGGACGCGGGCCGCCGTGGTCAGAGGCCCGGGTGTGACGATCTCGACGGCGCGGAGATCGAGCTGCTCGCGCGCGACGACGATCGGGCCGTAGCCCTCGCCGAACGACGCGCCGTGCGGCAGCAGGACGTACCGGGCGGAGACGGCGGGGTAGGCGCCCGCGGAGAGCGCCGTCACCTCCAGGCGACCCTCGACCGCCCAGTCGTTCAGGCTCTGGATGTCGGCTGCGACGAGCTCGAAGTCGAGTCCCCGGGTGGGCACCTTCCCTGCCGCGAACGCCCAGGCCATGAACGCGTCGTCGGGGTCGGCGCTGTGTCCCACGCGGATCGGCACGGCGGCCACGTTACCCTGGTCACGATGGCGCGGGCCGGACTGAGCGAGTCGATCCAGGACTACCTGAAGAGCGTCTACAAGCTCCAGGCCGAGGACGGCCGCGTGACGATCGGCGCGCTCGCGAAGGATCAGTCGGTGTCACCCGCGTCGGCGTCGGCGATGGTGAAGAAGCTCGCGGCGCTCCGGCTGCTGGAGCACGAGCCGTACCGCGGCGCGCGGCTCACCGCCTCGGGCGAGCGCGTCGCGCTGGAGGTGATCCGCCACCACCGCCTGCTCGAGCTCTACCTCGCGAAGACACTTGGTCTGCACGTCGACTCCGTGCACGACGAGGCCGACCGGCTGGAGCACGTGATCTCGGAGGAGCTCGAGGCCCATATCGACCGCGCGCTCGGCTTCCCGACCCACGACCCGCACGGCGACCCGATCCCGGACGCGAACCTCGAATGGCCTCAAAAGACCTGACCTCTCCGGCTCGTGACCGGCGACGCGCGGCCGGTGAGGTCAGTGGCCGAAGAAGAGGCGCTCGAGGGGCTCGAGCAGCTCGTCCCGGAGAAACGGCCTGACCTTCGCCGCTCCGCCGTCGTCCTCGCTGACCACCGCGTCGTCCTCGAGCGCGCCGTTGGCGGCGTCGAGGCAGTCGTCGAGCTCGTGGCCCTCCCACACATAGTCGTCGGCTCGCGGCGCATCGCTCTCGCGGTGCTGGGGATTCACCTGCCGGCCGACGGCCCAGACCGCGCCGGGCCGCCGCTCGATCCAGATCACGACCCGCTCAGGGCTGCCGCTGTCGTCGAGCCCTTCCACGATCCGTTCGGCAAAGCGCCCGGGGTTCACCGGAGCGTTCACACCTCGACTATACAATCGCCTCGAAATGGGAGTCGTCGATCAGATCAAGAGTGCGTTCTCGTTCCTCTCGTCGCGTTCGCAGGGCGAGGAGCGGATCGCGCAGTACGTGATCCGCGAGCACCACCGAGGCCGCCCTCTGGCCGAGGTCCTGCAGGATCACTACGTGACGAACCGCTGCACCCCGGAGCAGATCCGGCGACTGCTCGACCGGCCGGACATCCTGCACACGCTCGGCAACGACCTCGTCGCCGAGGCCAAGACGCACGTCGGTCCCTAGCGGCTCTCGGCGAGCTCGACGACGCGGGCGGCGGCTGCAAGGTCCCAGGCGGCGAGCCCGTTCGACTTGAAGACGGTGATGTCGTCGTCGCCCGCACGGCCGACCAGCGCCCCGTGACGACGTCCTGCAGCTCGTGCACCGAGGCCCAGTCGAGCACGTTGTGCCCGTCGGCTGCGATCAGGTCGCCGGCCTCGAGTTGCGCCTGCGCACGCGCGTCTGTGCACACGAACGTCGCGCGCGCGAACACCTCGTCGTCGAGCTCGCGTGAGCCGGGATCGTTCGCCCCGACCGCGCAGACGAACGCACCTGCTCGAAGCCACTCGCCGCGGAGCACAGGCTCGCGCGAGGTGGTGGCGCAGACGACGATGTCGCACTCACCGGCCGCGCGAGCGGACGCGGCCTCCTCGCAGCCATGGTCGCGGCAGAACGCGGCGCGGCGATCGGGGTCGCGGCCGTGCACGAGAACGCGTTCCAGCGAAGGCAGCGCAGCACGCAACGCGTCGACGTGCGTCGCTGCCTGGCGGCCGCAGCCGAATACCCCGAGCGTCTTCGCATCGGCGCGCGCGAGGTACTTCGCTGCGACGGCCGACGCGGCGGCCGTGCGCAACTGGCCCAGGTAGTCCGCCTCGACCACCGCTTCGAGCCGGGCGTGCTCGAGTGAGTAGAGGACAACCAGGAACGGCGTACCGCCCGGCAACCACAGAAACGACTTCACCCCGGCATAGCCGAGCTCGTGATCGACGCACGGCATGACGGCGAACACGCCGCCGGGGACCTCCGCGCGCACGCGGGCGGGATTGTCGATGCTTCCTCGCGCGAGGCGGCCGAACGACTCCTCGACCGCCGCGAACGCATCGAGCGGCTTCAGGAGGTCGGCGACGCGGGCCTCGGTGACGTAGAGCACCCGCGAAGTCTAGGAGAGCCCTACGAGTCCTTCTTGATGAAGCTGATCACGCCGTTCGTCTCGAGCACCGCCCAGCGCACCTCGTCGAGATGGGCGATCTGCTGGCGACGGGCCTCCTCGGCGATCTCGTCGATCGTCAGCCGCTCGCGCTTCAGGTTGCGCTCGATCACCTTGCCGTCCTCGACGACGATGATCGGCTCGCCCTCGAGCACCGGCCGCACGCGAGGGAAGCGGTAGCCGATCCAGGAGACGAGCACCTGGAGCACGGCAAAGGTGCCGACGACGAGCAGCGAGCCGGTGAGCGAGTAGTCGTCCTGCGTGAGGCCCTGCTGCAACGCATCCCCGAGCACGATCAACAGCACGAGGTCGAACGGCTGCAGCGACGAGAGCTCGCGCCGGCCGATCACCCGCATCAGGATCGTCAGGAAGCAGAAGACGACGAAGGTGCGGAGGACGAGATCCATCAGGGATAGATCGTGAAGGTGTGGTGGATGCGGGCGACGACGGTGGCACCGTCGTAGAGCTCAATGCTCGCCGGCCGTCTGCCAGGCGATGTTCGTCGGGTTGACCTGCTCCTGGATCCAGAGGATGTAGCGTGCCGCCGGCGGGAATGTGGCCGAGGTCGAGAGAGAGCCGGCCGTTCCTGCTCGCCTCTCCGAGCGGGCTCGGCTCGATCGTGTTCACCGACATCCCCTCGACCCAGCCCGTGTCGAGCACGAGCGTCGCCTTCTTCAGGTCGGAGTGCGCGGTGATGTGGAACCGCGAGCTGAAGAGGAGGCCGCTGCGGAGCCGCGCGGGTGAGTAGAGCGTCAGATCGGCGCGCGGGGTGCGCGCGACGGCTGTGCCCGGCCGCTGACCGAAGACGTTGGCGAGGCCAAGCAGCGAGCAGAACGCGATCAGCGAGACGATCAGCCGCCGAGCCCACGGCCGCCGGCGGCCCTTCAGGTCGCGGTGCCGTTCGACGGTCAGCAGATCGGGTGTGGCGCTCACGCGCGCGTTGTCACCGTGTTGGCGGCTGCGGAAACGCCGGTTCCGGAGAGTGCGCCCGGCAGGATTTGAACCTGCGACCCCCGGCTCCGCAAGCCGGTGCTCTATCCCCTGAGCTACGGGCGCGAGAGAGCGGTCAGTGTAGCCGCGCGGGACGGCCGTCGACGTCGAGCGCCGCGTCGTCGGGCACCGCGACACGGATGTAGGCGAGCGCGAGACCGGGCACTGCGCTCGTGATGCGGCCGACCTCCTTGCCGCCGTGCGCGACCGGCGTCTCGGGTGCCGGCGGCTCTCCGTCCACCTCGAGCACGCGAAGCCTGCGGTTCACCTTGCCGCGGTGGCGCTGCCGCGCCACCGGCTCCTGGCCTGGGTAGCAGCCCTTGGAGAACGAGATCGCCCGGTCGTCGAGCCCGGCCTCCGCGGGAAGCACGCGGTCGTCGATCTCGCTGCCGTACCGCGGGCGTCGCCGCCTCGATTCGGAGGCGCTCGAGCTCGCCGTCGGACATGCTCGGCTCGACCGCGGCATCGAGCAGCTCGACGGCGGGACGGCCGTAGTCACGGTTCGGGATCCCGGCGGCATCGCCGTCGAAGACGATCGTCGATTCGTGCAGCTCGAGCTCGATCTCGCATTTGGCGGCAAAGCGCGTGCGCACCAGGTGCGCCCGCACCACCTCGCCTAGCTCGGGCTCGGTGAGCAGCAGCACGTCATCGTCGCCGCGCCGCCAGACGAGGAGCGGTGCGATCACGCGCGCCTTCGGCGTCAGGAGGAGCGCGTCGACCGACCCCTCCGCCGGGACGTCGTTCGAGAGCATCCGGTCGAGGTAGGAGACGGCGTCGACGCCGCGGACTCGCACATAGGCGCGTGCCCTGCGCGCAGCGGCGGGCGTAACGGTTGTCATCCCTCCCTAGACTAGAGATCGTGTTCAGGTCGAAGGCGGAGCGCAAGGTGCAGGAGGCGGGCTACGACCCGTCGCGGCTTCCACCCGGCCAGTACCTGACGGCCAAGTGGCCGGTGCTGCACGCGGGCTCGGTCGCACGCTATCCCGACCTGGCGAACTGGTCGCTGAGGATCTTCGGCGACGTCGACAACGAGGTCGAGCTGACGTGGGAGCAGTTCCTGGAGCTGCCGCGTACCTCGAACGTCCAGGACATCCACTGCGTGACGCGCTGGTCGAGGTTCGACACGAGCTTCGAAGGCGTGCACTGGCGCGAGCTCGCGAAGCTCGCAGCCCCGCGGCCGACGGCGCGCTTTGCGATCGCCCACGCCGAGGCGGGCTTCACCGCGAACGTGCCGCTCTCGTTCCTCGAGGCGGAGGACGCGCTGCTCGCAACACACGGCGACGGCGAGCCGCTGACGCCGGACCACGGCTATCCGCTGCGGCTCGTGATCCCGGGCAAGTACTTCTGGAAGAGCGCGAAGTGGCTGCGGGGGATCGAGCTGTCGTCGGTCGACAGGCCCGGATTCTGGGAGCGGTACGGCTACTCGAACGATGCCGACCCGTGGCGCGAGGAGCGCTACGCGTTCTGAGCTGAAGCGCGAATCCCTCGATCGAGGGATCAGGCTCCTCGAATCTCGGTCGATACCTGGATCACTACCCTCCCTAGTTCCCCGAAGAGCCGCCTCCCCGGGCGGCTCTTCTTTTGCGTCCGAGAACGTCGAAGGGCGGCCGCGAGGCCGCCCTTCGTCTTCGAATCCGGAGCCCTGAGGCTCGACTACATCATCCCGCCCATGTCGGGCATGCCGCCGCCACCCATGGCTGCGCCTGCCTTCTCGGGGGCCTCGGCGACGATCGCCTCGGTCGTGAGGATGTTCTTCGCGATCGACGCGGCGTTCTGCAGCGCCGAGCGGGTGACCATCGTCGGGTCGGTGATGCCGGCCTTGACGAGGTCGGTGACCTCACCGGTGTCGACGTTCAGGCCGTGACCCGGCTTCGCCGTGCGCACCTGCTGGACGACGACCGAGCCCTCGAGCCCGGCGTTCGTCGCGAGCTGGCGGAGCGGCTCCTCGAGCGACTTGATGATGATCTGCGCACCCGTGCGCTCGTCACCCTCGACCGACGCGAGCAGCTTCTCCTTGACGGCATCCGCGGCGTTGAGCAGCGCGACACCGCCACCCGGGACGACGCCCTCTTCGAGCGCGGCGCGGGCGGCCTGCAGCGCGTCTTCGACGCGATGCTTGGTCTCCTTCATCTCCGTCTCGGTGGCAGCGCCGACCTTGACGACGGCGACACCGCCGGACAGCTTCGCGAGCCGCTCCTGGAGCTTCTCACGATCGAAGTCGGAGTCGGTGTTCTCGATCTCGCCCTTCAGCTGCTTGATGCGGCCCTTGATCGCGTCGGCCTCACCTGCACCGTCGATGATCGTGGTCGAGTCCTTGTCGACGACGACCTTGCGAGCGTGACCGAGCTGCGTGAGCTTCGTGTTCTCGAGCTTGAGGCCCATCTCCTCGGTGATCACTTCGCCGCCCGAGAGGATCGCGATGTCCTCGAGCATGCGCTTGCGGCGATCGCCGAAGCCCGGCGCCTTGACGGCGACGGCCTGGAACGTGCCCCGCAGCTTGTTGACCACGATCGTCGCGAGCGACTCGCCCTCGACGTCCTCGGCCACGATCAGCAGCGGGCGACCGGCCTGGATGACCTGCTCGAGCACCGGCAGGAGGTCCTTGACGGCGCCGATCTTCTGGTTCGCAACCAGGATGTACGGGTCGTCGAGCACGGCTTCCATGCGCTCGGGATCGGTGATCATGTACGGCGAGAGGTAGCCCTTGTCGAACTGCATGCCTTCCGTGAACTCGAGCTCGAGGCCGAAGGTCTGCCCCTCCTCGACGTTCACGACGCCGTCCTTGCCGACCTTCTCGATCGCCTCGGACAGCACCTCGCCGATCTCGGTCGAGCGCGAGGAGACGGTCGCGACGCGCGCGATGTCCTCCTTGCCGGAGATCTCGTTGGACTGCGTCTTCAGGTTCTCGACGACTGCCTCGACAGCGCTCTCGATCCCGCGCTTGAGGCCCATCGGGTTCGCGCCGGCCGACACGTTCTTGAGGCCCTCGCGAACGATCGCCTGGGCGAGCACGGTGGCGGTGGTCGTACCGTCACCCGCGACGTCGTTGGTCGCGGTCGCGACCTCGCGGACGAGCTGAGCGCCCTGATTCTCGAAGACGTCCTCGACCTCGATCTCGCGTGCGATCGTGACGCCGTCGTTCGTGATCGTCGGTGCACCGAACTTCTTGTCGAGCACGACGTACCGACCCTTCGGGCCGAGCGTCACCTTGACCGCGTCGGCCAGGATGTCGACGCCACGCTGAAGCGAGCGGCGCGCATCCTCACTGAACTTGAGCTCCTTGTGAGCCATCTGGTTTTCTCCTTCTTCCTAGATCTCGCGGTTAGACGGCGGCGCGGTCGCCAACGACCTTCGCCAAGACGTCCGACTCGCGGAGGATCAGAACGTCGTCGGCGCCGACCTTGATCTCGGTGCCGCCGTACTTGCTGAAAATGACCTCGTCGCCCTCTTCCACGTCCATGGCGACGTGCTCGCCGTTCTCGTCGCGAGCGCCCGGGCCGACGGAAAGGACCTTGCCGCGCTGCGGCTTCTCCTTCGCCGTATCCGGCAGGACGATTCCGCTGACCGTCGTCTCCTCTTCCTCGAGGACTTCAACGATCAGGCGATCGCCAAGCGGCTGTAGATTCATCTGGAAAACCTCCGACCTTGTAACAGGCTTGTGCTAACGATTGGCACTCTAGCGGTTCGAGTGCCAGACGTGCAAGATTGAGGCGAATGAGGCGTGAATTCTCGGCTGGAGGCGTGCTGGTGCGCCGTCTGCGGGGCCGGTGGATGGTGGCGGCGATCCGGCCGCGCCGACCGGGGCCGCCGGTCTGGGCCCTGCCGAAGGGCCATCTCGACCCCGGCGAGCGCCCCGAGCAGACCGCCCTGCGCGAGGTGGCCGAGGAGACGGGGGCCCACGGGCGCTCGCTCGGCAAGCTCGCGGACACCCGCTACGTCTACACCTGGGAGGGCGAGCGGATCTTCAAGGTCGTCTCGTTCTTCCTCGTCCGCTACCAGGGCGGCCGTCTCGGCGATCTGCCCGAGGCCTTCCGGCACGAGGTCGCAGAGGTTCGCTGGCTGCCGCTCGCGGACGCGCCGCGCCTCCTCGCCTACGGCGGCGAGCGAGACATGGCCCGAAAGGCCATCGAGGTACTGGCCGGGCTCGGGGAGGACGTATGATCGACGGCCGGTGCCGTCCTACGCGCTCAACTTCTACTCGCCGATCGTCGAGGCGCAGCTCAAGTCACACCGCAAGACGGCCACGATCCGGCTCGGCGACAAGTCGCGCAAATACCAGAAGGGGATGATCGTCTCGGTGCTCTGCGGCGCCCGGTTCAGCCCGCGCCAGCACGTCTTCGACGCCGTGATCGACAAGGTCGAGGTGAAGACGATCGGGGAGCTCTCTCCGAACGAGATCGAGCACGACAACCCCGAGATCCGCCACGCCGACGAGCTCTGCCGCTTCCTGGGCCAGCTCTACAACCGCGAGGTGACCGAGGCGGACACGATCACCCTGATCCGCTTCTCGGCGATCAAGCCCAGTTACGGCTTCTGACAGCGGGAGCAGTCCGGCGCAGCCTCTCTCGAGCGCCCAAGATCGGCCACAAATCTGCCGAGGCAGATCGGCCGTAGACGTGGTACGGTCGGGTTTCGGTCCGGCGGAGGCAGAGTTCGGGGAGAAATTGGGCGCAGTGTCCGGGGAGAGATTGGGCGCAGGTGCGCGGGCTGGGCTCGGCGAGCGGGTCCTCTTGCCGGTGTTTGCGCTCTTGCTGTTGGCGACGCTGGGGCTGGCGACCGGGGGTGGAGCGCGCGATGCTTCAGCGGCGGCTGCGGCAAGCTGGTGGAAGGCCGACCTGCACGTTCATTCCGTCGTCAGTGCTGATGCCTATCCGGATCTCGGGCTGATCGCGCAGGCGGCGAAGGCAAACGGCCTGAACGCGGTCTTTCTGACCGATCACAACCTTGGCAGCAACTTCTCGATCAGCAATCTCACCGCCGACCACATGACGCTGGACGAGACGCTCGATTCCAGCACCGGTTTTTTCCGGCGATGGACGCAGGCGACGGACGGCTCGCTTACCTCCGGCGCCGAGCAGGTTTCGACGAGCAAGGTTTACAGCGGTACGCGTTCGCTGTACCTCTCGAGCAGCTCTTCCTCGGCTGGGGAGGCGTTTGCGTGGACGAAGCGCGGCCCGAACTTCAGGTCGGAGACGGGAACGACGACGATCAGTTTCGCCATCGACCCGACTCGCATCGACGCGGGCTCCAGCCTCTATGTATCGGCGTCGATCGGCGGCGACCCGACCATCAAGGATCCGAGCAACAACCCAATCGGCTACACGACGAGCAGCGACAACGTCGTTCGTCCCAAGAAGTCGACCCTGCTGATCTGGTATCTCGGGGCGCCGCCGGCCGCTTCACTGTTCCCGGGCTCGACGCTGTACGAGTACTCGCTGGGGAAGCCGAAGCTGAACACGTGGACGAGCTACAGCATCAACGTCAGCAGCGCCGTAGCTGCGCTGCCTGCTGCGGATCACCCGATCGACTATGACGCTTTGAGCGACTTGAAGATCGCCGCGTCTGCGAACGGCGGGACGGCGAGCGGTTATTTCGACAAGTACGCGAGCGATGCGCCGACGGCGACCTCACTCGGTGCGAGCCTCGCAGCCGACGAGTTCGTCGCGCGCAACACGATCATCGATGCGGGAGGGTTCAACACGTCGAGTTTCGTCCTCTTCCCGTCGGTGGAGCTGGGCGTGAACCAGCATGCCAACCGGTTCAACTTCGACATCACTGCGGCCAACCAGTTCGTTTCCTACTCGAACGGGATCGACGGGATCTCGCCCACTCAGGCGACTGGCTATCCCGCGCAGCTCAACCACCCGGGTGTGCCTGGTGGCGTCACCGACAGCCAGGCGACGTCGACGAATGCGGAGGGCGCCGACCTGATGGAAGTTCGGCAGGCGAACATGATCACCGACTGGGACACGATTCTGCGCCAGGTTCATCCGCTGACTCTGATCGGCACCTGGGGCAACGACGATCACATCGCCTCGTGGAGCGGGTCGAGTCAGGCGACCTACATCTACGCGCCGTCGCTGAGCTTCGACAGCCTGATGCACGCCCTCTACGAGGGACGGGCGTACATGGGCATGAGCAAGTTCTCGACCGGCCAGATGGCCTTCAACCTCGATCCAACCTCGACGATGCCGTATCCGGCGAGGTACCCCGTGTACAGCAGCTCGTCTGTCACCTCTCAACAAGTGCATCTTGCGATCGCTGCGGGGCTCAGCAGCGGAGATACGGTGAGGTGGCTCGCCAACGGAGGCAGTTCGACGACCACCTCAGTGATCGCGACCGACCCCACCTCCGGCTCGTCCTACAGCGCCACCAAGACGGTTTCAGTCGCCGGTTCTTCGGCGTATGTGCGTGCCGAGGTGCGTGACAGCAGCGGCAACGTCAAAGCGATGACCGAGCCGATCGTCTTCAAGCAGGTGTCGGGGCTTCCGGCGGGAACGAGCGTCCACGTCGACTCGGTCACGCCCACCGGCGGGTGCCAGTGCAGCCTCCAGCAGACGAAGGGGATCACCGCCGCGAGCTGGAACTCGACGACGAAGGCGCTCTCGCTGTCTCTGACGAATCCTGCCAACAGCACGGTCGACCTCGTCGGAACGAGCGGGTCACAACCGACAGCCGTCACGATCGACGGCTCTTCCCCGGCGGAATCGACCTCGCTGAGCGCCTATCAGGCGACGCCGGGGGATGCGTGGTACTACGACACGACCTCCGGCAACCTCTACCTGCAGGACGCCCAGAGCTCGACGAACTCCAGCATCGTCGTCTCCTTCGGCGGTGGTGGGTCGGACACCTCGCCTCCGTCTGTGCCGACGAACGTGGTGGCGAGCGCGGTCAGCTCGACGGAGGTCGATCTGTCGTGGACGCCGTCGACCGACAACGTGGGTGTCGATCACTACGACGTCTATCGCAACAACTCGAAGCTGCCGACTCCGGCGGCCGGGTCGACGAGCTCGTACAAGGACACGACGGCGCTTGCGTCGACGACGTATACCTATTGTGTCGTCGCCTATGACGCTGCCGGCAACGCCTCGCAGGCGCCGCCGGGGACGGCCTGCGCTCCGCCGGTGACGACGCCCACCGGATCCGGCGGCGGCAATCAGACGCTGACTCCGGTCGCAGACAGCTACGTCAACTCGGCCGCCCCGACTACGAACTACGGCACGGCCGCCTCGATCTACGTCGACGGGGACGGGATCAGACAGAGCTACCTGACGTTCGACCTCACCGGCGTAACCGGCACAGTCACCGGCGCGACCCTGAAGGTGTGGGCAAACTCGAGCCAGTCGACCGGCTACGACGTCTACGGCGTCGGCGACACCACCTGGGGCGAGACCGCGATCACCTGGAACAACAAGCCGGCGATGGCTGCCACGAAATCGGGCTCCTCCGGGGCAGTCACCTCGGGAACCTGGACGACCGTCACACTGCCGGCCGCGCTCGTCCAGGCAGCGCTCGGCGGCCGACTCGGCCTCGGGTTGCAAACGACCAGCAGCACGAATCTCAACCTCGCCAGCCGCGAATCGGTGAACAAACCACAGCTCACCGTCACCACCAACTGAACAAGGGCCTGGGCCGCCGAGGCTGCGCTACTTTCCGGGTTTGCGGATGCGCATGCCGAGGAGCTCCGGCTCGCGGAGCTTCGCGCCGCATTCCTCGCACTCGACCGCGAACGTGCTCGAGAACGGGGCGCTGCAGGCGGGGCAGCGGCGCAGCATCGGCCCCCCACAGACGCAGGTCTCGGGCACCGCGGCCTCGTCGTCGAGGAACCAGCGCCTGGCGGCGCCGCAGTCGAGGCAGAAGGCCGTCCAGTGCCCGAGCACGTTGCGGCGCTCCTCCCGGAGCCAATCCGAAGCCTTGCCCACCCTGCCACACTACCGTCGTCGTTACGATTCGAGCCGTCGTTCCACCCGTCCAGCGGACCAACGAGGAGTGCAGTGGCGATCGCACGCGTTGCCGAGCCCAGCGGCTCGCTTCAGGAGGTGAAGGAGTGGGGCCTCGACCGCGAGGACCTCCTCCAGATCTACCGCAACATGCTGATCACCCGCGGGGTCGAGGAGCGCGGGCACATCCTGTACCGCCAGGGCAAGATCCCCGGCTCGTTCTACACCGGTCGCGGCAACGAGGCTTCGTCCGTCGGCGTCGCGATGGCGATGGGCACCGACGATGTCGGCACACCGCTGCACCGCGACATGGGCGTGCACATCACCCGCGGCGTCGAGCCGTGGCGGGTCTTCGCGCAGTACATGGGCCGCGCCGACGGGCCGACGCACGGCAAGGACGGCAACGTGCACATGGCCGACATGAACCTCGGGCTCGTCGCGATGGTGAGCCACCTGCCGGCGATGCTCCCGGTTGCCGTCGGCTGCGCGCTCGCGTTCCGTATCCGCGAGGAGCGGCGCGTCGCAGTCGCGTGGTCGGGCGAGGGCGCGATGGCGCGCGGTGACGCGCACGAGGGCATGAACTTCGCAGGCGTCCGCCAGCTGCCGGTCGTGTTCATCTGCGACAACAACCAGTGGGCGTACTCGACGCCGTCGCATCTGGAGTACGCCGTCGAGCATCTCGCGGATCGCGCCGCCGCATACGGTTTCGAAGGTGTCGTCGTCGACGGCACCGATGTGCTCGCCGTGTACCGCGAGGCGAAGCGCGCGATCGAGAAGGCCCGCGACGGCGGCGGGCCGACGCTGATCGAGAACAAGACGTTGCGCATGGAGGGCCACGCGGTGCACGACGATGCCTTCTACGTCCCCAAGGAGCTGTTCGAGCAGTGGGCCGAGAAGGATCCCATCGAGCGCTATCGCACGTGGCTGCTCACGAACGCAGACTTGACGCAGGACGAGGAGGACGAGATCACCGGGTACGTGAAGAAGCTCTTGAACGACTCGCTGCAGCGGGCAGACGAGTCGCCCCAGCCGGATCCCGAGACGCTGCTGGACGGCGTCTATGCGACGCCGGAAGACCTCGACACTCCTCACCACAAGTAATGGCGGAGAAGACCTACCTACAGGCGATCAGCGACGGCCTGCGCGAGGAGATGCGTCGCGACAAGCGCGTCTTCGTGATCGGCGAAGACGTCGGCGTCTACGGCGGCGCGTTCAAGGTGACGCTCGGGTTCCAGGAGGAGTTCGGCCCGTGGCGCGTCCTCGACACGCCTCTCTCCGAGACCGCGATCATGGGCGGCGCGACGGGTGCGGCGATGATGGGCATGCGACCGGTCGCGGAGATGCAGTTCGCAGACTTCGTATCGTGCGCGTGGGATCATTTGGTGACGGTCGCCGCGAAGCAGCGCTGGCGCGCAGGCACCCCGGTGCCGATCGTGCTCCGACTGCCGTCCGGCGGCGGCTTCTCCGGCGGGCCGTTCCATTCGCAGAACCCGGAGTCGTCGTTCGCGCACATCCCCGGCCTCAAGTGCGTTTGCCCGGCGACACCGGAGGACGCCAAGGGCCTGATCACGGCGGCGATCGAGGACCCGAACCCGGTCCTCTTCTTCGAGCACAAGCACCTCTATCGCCGCATCAAGGGCGAGGTGCCGGACGAGCGCTACGTGACGCCGATCGGCAAGGCGCGGATCCACGCCGAAGGGGACGACGTGACCGTCATCACCTGGGGCGCGATGGTGTACACGGCCGAGGAAGCCGCGAAGGCCGTCGACGCGTCGGTCGAGATCGTCGACCTGCGCACGATCATGCCGTGGGACAAGCAGGCAGTCCTCGACTCGGCCCGGAAGACGTCGAAGGTGCTCGTGCTGCACGAGGACACGCGCACCGGCGGCTTCGGCGGCGAGATCGCGGCCACGATCGCCGAAGAGGCGTTCGAGGACCTGGACGCGCCGGTGCGGCGCCTCGCAGCCCCCGACTGTCCCGTCCCCTTCTCGCCCGTGCTCGAGAAGGCGTACATCCCGCAGGTCGACGACGTCGTCCGCGCACTCAAGGAGTTGATCGACTACTGATGGCTACTGGTACCGCAGTCGACGTCGTGATGCCGCAGATGGGCGTCTCCGTCTCGGAAGGCACGATCACCAGGTGGAACAAGCAGGTCGGCGACCAGATCGAGGCCGACGAGACGCTGCTCGAGATCTCGACCGACAAGGTCGACACCGAGGTGCCCTCACCGGCCTCCGGCGTCGTCAGCGAGATCCTGGTGCAGGAGGGCGAGACGGTGAACGTGGGCACGGTGCTCGCACGCATCGGCGGCGAGACCGGCGCTGCGGCCGCCCCACCGGCGCCGCCGCCTGCCCCGCCCGTGCCGGAGCCCGCGACTCAGGCGGCCGCGGACGAGGCCGAGGCGGCTGCGACCGAGACGGCGGAGCCGCTCCCGCCGAAGGCGCCCGCCGAGCCCTCCCCTTCCGAGAACGGCAAGTCCTTCGTCTCGCCGGTCGTCGCGCGCATCGCCTCCGAGCACGGGATCGACCCGGGCCAGGTGCCCGGCACCGGCACCGGCGGGCGCGTCACGAAGAAGGACATCCAGGCGTTCATCGAGTCGGGCGCCCAGGCCGCACCGGCAGCCGCGGCCGTACCGGCGGAGCCGGCGGCCGCAGTTCAGGCCCCGCCGGCAGCGCCGGCGCCACCAACGGCCCCGCAGGCGCCCGAGGAGCAGGCACCCGGCGTGGGCGAGTCGGTCGAGCCGATGAGCGCCATGCGCCGCGGGATCGCCGACCACATGCGCCGCTCGCTCGACACGTCGGCGCACGTCACCTCGGCGATCGAGGTCGACATGTCGAAGGTCGTCGCGATCCGGGGCAAGCTGAAGAAGGAGTACGAGTCGGCCTACCGCGTGAACCCGACCTACCTGGCGTTCATCGCGCGTGCGGCCGTCGAGACGCTGCGCGACTACCCGTGGGTGAACGGGGAGCTGCGGGGCGACAAGATCGTCACGAAGAGCTACGTCAACCTCGGTTTTGCGGTCGAGCTGGCCGACGGCAAGGGCCTGATCGTCCCGGTCGTCAAGAACGCGGAGACGCTCAACCTCCTCGGCATGGCGAAGGCGATCGCCGACATCGCGAAGCGTGCGCGCGACAAGCAGCTGACACCCGACGACGTGTCGGGCGGCTCGTTCACGATCACGAACCCGGGTGGGTACGGGACGTTCCACGGCACACCGGTGATCAGCCAGCCGCAGGCGGGCATCCTCGGCACTTACGCGATCGTGAAGCGGCCGTGGGTGATCACCGATGACAACGGCGCCGATGCAATCGCGATCCGGTCGATCATGAACCTGACGCTGACCTACGACCACCGCCTCGTCGACGGCGCGCTTGCCGGGCGTTTCCTGCGCGACCTGCGCGAGCGACTGCAGACGTGGGGCGAGAGCGATTACTAGACGGGCCCAGGTCGTCAACCTCGGCGTCGTCGAGTACCGCGAGGCGCTCGAGCTGCAGCATTCGGTGGCCGCCGCCGTCGCCGACGGATCGCGGCCCGACACCGTGCTCTTGCTCGAGCATCCGCCGACGATCACCCTCGGCCGGCGAACCGAGGAGGGCGAGGTGCACGTCCCGGACGGCGCCGACGTCGCCGTCGTCGAGGTCGACCGTGGCGGGAAGTCCACCTACCACGCCCCCGGCCAGCTCGTCTGCTACCCGATCCTCGACCTGACCCGCCACGGGCAGGACGTGAAGCGGTACTGCCGGGACCTCGAAGAGGCGTTGATCCGAACGATCGGCGCCTTCGGCATCGCGGCGACACGCATCGAGGGCCTGACGGGGGTCTGGCTCGAATCGCCGCCGCGGAAGATCGCGTCGATCGGCATCCACATCACGAAGTGGGTCTCGACGCACGGCTACGCCCTGAACGTCGATCTCGACCCGGCGCCCTTCACCGAGTGGATCACCGCCTGCGGGCTCGACGGCTACGCCTTCACCTCGATCGCGCGCGAGCTCGGCGAGCCGCTCTCGGTCGACGACGTTCGCCCCGCTGCGGCCCGGGCCTTCGCCGACGTCTTCGACGTCGAGCTCGAGGCCGTGCCGGCGCTCGCGGCCACGGCCTGACCCACGCGGGAAACGCTCCGTCCGGTCGTGGATCGATCATCCACGGATGGAGGCAACGCTTCGCCTGCTCGTCTGGGCGAGTGTCGTCGCGGGCGCTTCCGTCGCGGCGGCAATCGCCATCGGCCTGCTGCTCGGCTCGCTGTAGCTAGGGCCCGGGAGGACGCGACCACTTCGGGCGGGGCCGATCCTCGCGCGTGAGCCGCTCGAGGCGGTGCAGGAGCCCATCCGGGTCGGCTCCGACCGCGATCGCGGCCAGGTCGGCCTCGCGAACGAAGCCCTCGGCAGTCGCGTGGCGGGCGAGGCCGATCAGCGGCCCCCAGTACTCCTCGACGTCGAGCAGGCCGACCGGCTTCGCGTGCAGGCCGAGCTGAGACCAGGTCAGCTGCTCGAGCAGCTCGTCGAGCGTGCCGAAGCCGCCGGGCAGCGCGACGAAGCCGTCCGACAGCTCGGCCATCAGCGCCTTGCGCTCGTGCAGCGACCCGACGACGTGGAGCTCGGTGAGGCCGCCGTGCGCAAGCTCCCGCTCGACGAGCTCCTGCGGGATCACGCCGATCACCTCGCCGCCGGCGGCCAGTGCACCGTCCGCGAGCGCCCCCATCAGACCGACCCGGCCGCCGCCGTAGACGACGCCGAGCCCGCGCCGGGCGGCCGCAGAGCCGAAGGCGCGCGCCGCCTCCGCATACGCGGGCAACCGCCCGCTCGAGGCGCCACAGAACACGCAGACCCGCTGCACACCGCTAGATTGCCCGAAGATGCAGGGCTCGTTGCCAGTCGCCGACCGCCCCCGCCGCCCCGAGTGGATGAAGGTGCGTGCGCCCTCCCAGAACGGCAGCTACTTCGACGTGAAGAAGCTGATCCACGGCGCGCAGCTGAACACGATCTGCGAGGAGGCCCGCTGCCCGAACATCGCCGAGTGCTGGGGCCGCGGCACGGCCACCTTCCAGATCCTCGGCGAGACCTGCACGCGCGCCTGCCGCTACTGCTACGTCAACTCCGGCCGGCCCAGCGAGCCGGTCGATCCGCTGGAGCCGCTTCGCCTCGCGCAGACCGCCAAGCAGATGGGCCTGAAGCACGTCGTCGTCACCTCCGTCGACCGGGACGACGTCGAGGACCGCGGCGCGGGGCACTACGCCGCCACGATCCGCGCCCTCAAGGCGAAGGTGCCGGACGCGTCGATCGAGGTGCTCACGCCCGACTTCCTCGGGGTCGAGGAGGAGGCGCTGCAGACGGTGATCGGCGCTCGGCCGGACGTCTTCAACCACAACATCGAGACCGTGCGGCGGCTGCACCGCAAGATGCGCGGCGGCAAGGCGAGCTACGACGGCGCCCTCTGGCTGCTGCGGCGTGCGAAGGAGATCGCCGGCTACCCCGTGCTGACGAAGAGCGGCATCATCGTCGGGCTCGGCGAGACGAACGACGAGGTCGTGGACACGCTGCGCGACCTGCGGGCGAACGGAGTCGACGTCGTGACGATCGGCCAGTACCTCCAGCCGAGCGCGAAGCACGCCACCATCGACCGGTGGGTGCATCCCGACGAGTTCAAATGGTTCCGCGAGCAGGGAGAGGCGCTGGGCTTCGGCTCGGTCTTCTCGGGGCCGCTCGTCCGTTCGAGCTATCGCGCCGACGAGCAGCGCCACGCTGCCGCGACCGGCCGCGGCGCCGTCTCGTACTAGCCTCTAGCGAATTCCCGTGTCGATCTGGATGTTGCGAACGCCGACGCGGGCGGTCGGAACGACGACGGTGCGCGGACGGTAGCCGAACCGGCCGGCTTCGATCCGAATCGTCCAGGTGCCCGGAGACAGCTGTACGCGATAGCGGCCCCGGGAATCCGTCGTCACGGTTCGCGTCACCGAGGAACGCACGAAGGTGATCCGCACACCCTTCGCCGGCGCCGAGCACGGTAGCTCGGCGACACAGACGGGCCTGGTCGGCCCGCGGGTGACCACCCCGCGCAGGCCGCTGACGGCAGACGCGGCCGGGGCGGCGAGGACGAGAACGGCGGCGACGACAACTCCCAACGCTCGCACGATTGGATCGTATCGGGCGTTACGGCAAAGCTGCCGCACCGGCCGGGACGGGCCGCTTCCGCGACCCATCCCGGCAGTGCAGGAGATGACGAGCGCTTACGGGGTGATCGCGCTGATCCGCGTCGCCCAGTTCGCCAGAGACGTCCGTGTGCCTCCACACGTCGAGTCGGCCTGGTACTGCGCAACGGTGCACGACTGAGCGATGTACTCGTTGGCGATCCAGACCGTCCCACCGGCCGCGACGGCCGCGGAGTAGTCGCCCCAACGAGCGACACCGTCCGTGGCAAACGGCTGGTAGCCGGTGAAGCCGTCCTCTGGGCCGACGCCTGCAGCAGCGAGGTGGATCGTCGGTGAGCCGAGCACGGCATAGGCGGACGACGGGTAGTACGCCGGGCCGGACAGGCTGAACCCGATCACGGCCTTCCCGCCGCCCGGGGTGACGCCGATCGACGGGAACATCGCGTTCGCGCCGGCCGGGGCGTAGTACCCCTGGTCGTCCATATGACCGTTCATCGTGCCGTGGGTCTTGGCCTTCGGCCGGACCTTGAACCACGCGACGCCCGCTCGCGTGGAGCCGTCGGGCTGGGCGACCACGGTGTTGAGACCGCCGTACAGGGCGCCGCCCGCAAACACGACCTGGTTCATCCGGTCGTCGTTCGTGTTCAGCGTCTCGATCGGCTGATTGGCAGGACCGCCATAGAGCGCCGCGGCGCCCCACGTACCGAACGGATTCGGGCCACTCTTCTGGTCGGCCACGGGCGGCTGCCCGTAGTCCTCGCTCTTCACGAGAGTGCTCTGGAGCGACACGTTCGGCGACCTGCTGCTCAGCGAGCTCGTGTTGGTGATCGCCCAGGCGGCGATGCGGTTGTCGAGCGTGGCGTTGAAGTCGAGCGCCGAGAGGAAGTACTCGGTGCCACCGTTGTCACGCTCGTAGTCGGCAGCCGAAGGCGAGGTGGCCGGCTGGATCGAATACCCCTGACCCTCGGCGAGCGCCGGGCTTTCGAACTGCACGACTGTGGGCAGCTGCCCCTGCTCGAGGGCAGTCTTCGACATGGCGTAGATCTGCGCCCCGTTGAAGCCCTGAAGGTCGCCGAACTCGTTCGTGCTGATGTAGAAGCCGTACGCGTCGGCGCCGATCAGCGGCTGGTCGCCGAAGCACGGGCAATTTGCGTGAGACGGCGTCCCCTGCTGCCCATCGTCTGTGGCGTCGATCGAGAACCGGTTCCAGGCGCCTGTCGGATCACCGGTCTGAGAGACGGCGATCAGCGTATGCGCCCGCACGCTCGAGCCCGGATCTTCCTGCAGGACCGTGAGGAACCACCGGTTCGTATCGGTGTCGTAGTAGCACTTCGGGTCGCTGAGGAAATCACCCGCCACACCGGTGGAGCGATTGATCTGGGCGGGCAGCCCGAAGAACGAGTTGAGGTCGACGGTGCCCGTCAGGGGACCGCCGACGGTGTTGTAGATCTTGATCACGTCGTTGACGGCTTCGACGACGTAGCCGCCGCCGGCGCACAGGCCCTGGTCGGGCGGTTCGAGGCTGTACTGGTTCCCGCCGTTCGCAGTCCGCTGGTCGAAGTGATTGAGCCCCCGCCAGCTCGCGATCAGCGCCGAGTCGGCCCCCGCGACGTCATTGGGGCGCGGCGTCGGCACCGACGGTTTACGACCGTGGAAACGCTTGAACCTGCTCGAGGCGTTCCTCGCAGCCGTTGCTTCCTGGTCGGCTTTGTACTCGTTCGTGGGGCTCCAGGTCGGGCTGGCCGTTGCGGTCGGGATGGCACGAACGACAACGACGCCACCCGCTTTCAGCGGCACGGTGCCCGCGAATGCGACCCCCGTGGTGCCAAGGGCGGCGATGATAAATGCAAGCACGGTGAGTCCCCACTTGGTTGATCTCACGCTTGATCTCCTCTCCCGAAGTAAGTTGGCGTCAGAGCAGGCGAAGATGAGCGCAAGCATCGAGCGGCGGCACGCTCTCCATTCACCAGCGGAGCATCGTAACGGCGATTCGCCAAACTGCAAGAGGGTGCTGACGGCGCAGGCCTGAATCGCGCCGGGTTCAGGTTCAGCCGTGCGGCTTGGCCATCTTGCGGAAGTCGAGCGCCTCGTCGAGCACGTCGTCCGAGACACCCTCCTCACGCGCGACCTCGCGGAGCGAACGGCCCGAGGCGGCTGCCTTCTTGACGATCTCGCTCGCCTTGTCGTAGCCGATGTGCGGGTTGAGCGCCGTCGCCGCCGACAGGGTCAGCTCGGCGTAGCGCTCGCACTGCTCGCGATTCGCTTCGATCCCGGCGACGCACTTCTCATCGAGCAGACGGCTCGCCGATGCGAGCAGCTTGATGGACTGCAAGAGGTTGCGCGCCATCAACGGCACGAAGACGTTCAGCTCGAAGTGGCCCTGCATGCCGCCGATCGCGATGGCCGCGTCGTTTCCGATCACCTGGGCGGCGACCTGGGTGACGACCTCGGGGATGACCGGATTGACCTTGCCGGGCATGATCGACGAGCCCTTCTGCAGCTCGGGCAGGAAGATCTCTGCCAGGCCGGCCCGCGGGCCCGAGCCGAGGAAGCGCAGGTCGTTTGCGATCTTCGTCAGGCTGACCGCGACCGTCTTCAATGCGCCCGACGCCTCGACGAGCCCGTCCCGCGCCGCCTGGCTCTCGAACGGGTCGGCGGGCGCGGAGATCGAGAGCCCGGTGTCGCGTGCGAGCCGCTCGCGCACACGGGCGGCGAACTCGGGGTGCGTGTTCAGGCCCGTGCCGACGGCGGTGCCGCCGAGCGGGATCTTGCCGAGGCGCTCCAGCGTCGAGGAGACGCGTGCACTGCCTTCGCGCACCTGTGCCGCGTAGCCGCCGAACTCCTGGCCGAGCGTCACGGGGACTGCGTCCATCCAGTGTGTGCGGCCCGACTTGACGACGTCGGCGAACTCGGTCGCCTTCGCCTCGAGCGCCGCGGCGAGCTGGTCGAGCGCGGGCAGCAGGTCGTGCACGATCTCGTCGAGTGCGGCGAGGTGAACGGCGGAGGGAAAGACGTCGTTCGAGCTCTGGCCCATGTTGACGTCGTCGTTCGCGTGCACGCCTTCGCCCGCGAGCGACGCGATCACCTCGTTGGCATTCATGTTGGACGAGGTGCCCGAGCCGGTCTGGAAGACGTCGATCGGGAACTGGTCGTCGAGCTCGCCGCCAGCGACGCGATCGGCAGCTGCCGCGATGCGGCGCGCCTTGTCCTCGTCGAGGAGGCCGAGCTCGCCGTTGACGAGCGCGGCGGCCGCCTTGATCCGGCCGAGCCAGCGCGCCACCGGAGTGGGTATGGGCTCGCCGGAGACGGGGAAGTTGGCGATCGCCTTGCGGGTCTCGCCGCCCCACAACTCCCGAGTGGAGGCCGTGTCGGTCACTGTACGCAGGGTAGCTCGCGCACGCGGGCTTCAGGGCCGGATCCGCCCGCCCGTCTCGAGCAGGCGCTCCCACGCGGTCAGCTTCACCCGCGGCCTGCCGAGCGGCTCTCCGGCGCCGCGCTCGGCCGCGTCGATCGCCTGCCAGCCGGCGTAGTCGACATACGTTGCGTCCTTCGCGTCGAGCAGCTCCTCCAGCGTGCCGGCCCCCGTACGCACGAGAGACTCCCTCGCGGGCGTCGGAGAGCAGCAGCTCGACCGTCTCGGCGGCGTCCTTCTTGTTCGTCCCGATCACGCCGCTCGGGCCGCGCTTGATCCAGCCGGCGACGTAGGTGCGCTCTGCGCCGGTCGACCCGTCCGCCGGTGTTGGGGATCGTCCCGCTCCGCTCGTCGAACGGCACGCCCGGCAGCGCGACGCCCTGGTAGCCGACGCTGCGCAGGACGAGACCGGCCGGGATCACCTCGAGCTCGCCCGTCGGGCGGGCGACGAGCCGGCCGCCCTCCTCGACGAGCTCGTTGCGCACCACCTCGACTCCCTCGACGCGATCGGTGCCGAGGATCGCGACCGGCGAGACGAGGAACCGCAGCACGATCCGGCGCGCACGTCCCGCAACCGGACGGGCGGCGTACTCCTCCAGCAGCTCGTAGTTCCGCCTCGCCCGTTCGCGATCGAGGTCGAGGGCGGCTGCACTGGCCGGATCGAGCTCGAGGTCACGCGTATCGACGACCACGTCGGCGCCCGCGAGCTCTCCGAGCTCCTTCAGCTCCGGCGGTGTGAACGCCGCCTGCACCGGTCCGCGCCGTCCGAGCAGCACGATCTCCTGGAGGCCTGCACCGCAGATCGCGTCGATCGCCGCGTGCGTCGTATCCGTCGGCGCAAGCTCCTCGGCGGTGAGCGCCAGCATGCGCGCGCAGTCGATCGCCACGTTGCCGTTCCCGATCACCACCGCGCGCTCGTGCGACAGGTCGAACGCACGCTCCTGAAAGTCGGGATGGCCGTTGTACCAGGCGACGAACTCGGTCGCCGCCCACGATCCCGGCAGGTCCTCGCCGGGGATGCCGAGCCGCCTGTCGGTCTGCGCCCCGACGGTGTAGACGACTGCGTCGTAGAGGGAGAGCAGCTCGTCGTGGCCGACGCTCGACCCCACCTCGACGTTGCCGAAGAAGCGAAAGCCCGGGCGGGCCGCGATCTTCTCGAAGGCACGTGAGACAGCCTTGATGTTCTCGTGGTCGGGTGCGACGCCCAGCCGGACGAGGCCCCACGGCGTCGGCAGCCGGTCGAGCAGGTCGACCTCGACGCGTGGCTCCTCGCTCTTCAAGAGCGCGTCGGCGGCGTAGAAGCCGGCCGGGCCGGAACCGACGACGGCGACCTTGAGCGTTGACGGGCTCACACGGCGAGCCTAGCCGTCTGCCTCGCAGCGATCACGTGTCGTAGAGTCGTTGCAGGTGCAACCCGGATCGAGGGAGGACGGATGACTCGGCATCGGCTTTCGCGGGATCAGGTGATCTGGTCGTTCGGCCCCGACCTGGAGGCGGTGCTGGAGGTGGAGCCGGGAGACGTCGTCACGTTCGAGACGAACGACTGCTTCTCGGGCCAGATCAGAAGCGAGGACGACCTCGTCACGGGGATCGACCTCAGCCGGATCAACAGCGCGACCGGGCCGGTTGCGCTGCGCGGTGCGGAGCCGGGCGACTCGCTGGTGGCCGAGATCCTCGACGTCCGGCCGGTCGACTGGGGCGTGGCGACGCTGATTCCCGGCTTCGGGCAGCTCGACCACCTGGTGCAGTCGCCGCTGACGCGGTTGTTCGAGGTGCGGGACGGGATCGTGAAGATGAACGAGCGCGTGTCCTTCCCCGCCAAGCCGATGGTCGGCGTCGTCGGCGTCGCAACCGGGAGCGAGACACTCACCAACGGGCTCGCCGGGCAGCACGGCGGCAACCTCGACGACCACTGGCACGGCAAGGGCGCGCGCATCTTCTTCCCCGTGCGCCAGCCTGGTGGGATGTTCGCAGTCGGGGACATGCACGCGGCGATGGGCGACGGGGAGATCTGTTTCACCGGCGTCGAGATCGCCGGCGAGGTCGACGTCCGCTTCGACCTGCTGAAGGGCAAGCAGGCGACCTGGCCCGTGACCGAGCTCGCGGAGCGCTGGGTGCCGCACGCGTCGGCGCCCGACTACGCCGAGGCGCTTCAGCTCGTCTCGGAGGAGGCCGCGAAGCTCCTGGTCGACGAGCACGACTTCACGATCGAGGACGCGTTCGTCTTCCTCTCGGTCGCCTGCGATGCCGGCGTCGCTCAGGCGTGCAAGCCGGCGGAGGGCTTCGGCACGATCGCGCGCTTCTCGATCCCGAAGCTCGAGGCCTGCCCCGGCCCGTTCCGGGTCTAAGGAATCGCGCGGTAGAGCCGCAGGAACGACCGGCGGAACCCGCGCGCCGGCCAGAAGCGTGACGAGAGCAGGTTCGTCTCGCGCCAGTCGGTGAGCATTGCTGTGTAGCCACGCTCGTGCGCCCACGCGAACGCCGCCTCCGTCAAGGCGAGGCCGGCGCCCGAGCCGCGAACCTCGGGCAGGCTCGCTGCGAAACCGAGCAGCGCGGCGCGCTCGGGCAGATCGAGGCCGCTGTGCATCGAACCGAGTGGGGCGGGCACGAGCTCGAAGTGCCCGACAACTCGCCCGTCACGCTCGTACACGAGCTCACCGAGCTCGGCGTCGGCGACCTCGGTGGCGAGCGCCGCGCGCAGCTCGTCCGGGTCCTCGTTCCAGGCGATCCCGCTGAACACCGGAGCGAGGGCCTGGTGCTCGGTGATCAACGGCACGAGCTCGAGCAGCGCCTCGACGTCGGCAGGCCCGGCGCGCCGTGTGCCGGGCGGCCAGTCTCCTCCCGTGACCTCCCTGACGCCGTGCGCCTGCTGGGCGCCGAAACCGAGCCGAAACCATGGATCGACCTGGTCGTCGAGCGCCGGCACCAGGGCGAAGTGGCGCGTGCGGCCCTCGTCGGCCCACCGCTGCGCCGCGACGGCGTAGAGATCGCGGACGAGCTCGGGCTCCTCCGCCGCGTAGCCGGCGGAGTTGACCCAGACGTTCGCGCCCCACACGCCGTCGGCCTTGCGCGTGCCGAGCAGGAACCCGATCACGCGCCCCGCGCTTAACGCCACCGCACCCGACGCGTGCTCCTCCGCCCAGAGCGAGGCGACTTCGTCACGCGCGGCAAGCTCGTTCTCGAACCGTTGCGAGAGCAGGGGCTCGACGGCCCGGTGAGTGCGGTGACGGGCCGCGAGCAACGTTCCTGCCCCGTCCAGGTGTTCCCCCGCGAACGCACGTAGCTCGAGCCTGCTCACTGAAGCGACAGTACCCGCCTCGGTTCAGGTGCTCCAGGCGACCTCGATCTCGCGGTCGAGCCCCGGCAGGGGGAGGGTGCTCGCCTCGAGCTCGACCGCAGCGCGCGCGGCCGGGGGCAGACGTCCCCACGTCTCGATGCGCACCGCGTGGTGTGCCCGTCTCCAGGTGCCGCGGATCTCGCCGTCGACGAGCAGCGCGCCCGGCCACACACGTGGTGTCCAGAGACGGCTTCGCTCTGCGGGGCGCGGCACGAGCAGCTCCCGCCGAACGCCGTCGAGCAGGAAGTAGGCATCGCCGCTCGGCAGGAGTCGCGCGGCCGCGGGCGGCGTCTCGGCGGCGCGCATCACCGGCTCGTCGTCGGCGAGCAGCCATTCGTCGCCGAGCGGCGAGCTGACCGGCAGCAACGATCCTTCGAGCGACGCAAACGCAGCCGTTGCCGACTTGCGGCTGACTCCCGCCCACCGTGCGAAACCGGCGGCGGTCGACGGGCCGAAGACGTGCAGGTAGCGCCGCGCAAGCTCCCGGCAGGCGTCGGCCGGCTCGATGTCGGCCGGCTCGACCGTCCAGACCTCCGGTGCACGTGCGCCGTCCCAGCGGATCGCCACCGTCCCGGTCGTCGCGGCGTACCTGATCGAGTTGCCGGTCCCGAGCGCGCGCGCGACCTCACGGTCGGTCAGGCGCCGGCCTGCGAGGTGAGCGTGCACCCGATCGGCAATGCGCTCGGCGCGATCGCGTCCTTTCGCGGTGTCGGGCAGCCGCCCGAGCGAGAACAGCGCGAAGTCGCGCTTCGGGACCACGTAGGTGCTGTACCGCGGCCCCCACAGCTGGGCGAGCGAGGGGTCCTCCCACGCCGACGGGTCGACTCCGTCGACGCGGGCGTGCAGCGAGAGGAGCGCAGCCCTCGGCATGCTGTCCTGCAGCCCCGCCCACGCAGCGGCCCGCAGCGATTTCGCGCTTCTGGGCAGCCTCTCGTCGAGCGCGCCGACGCGTCGCCGGAACGCGAGGACCTGCCGGCGCGTGACCTTGAGCTTGGTGTGCCGCGATGCTGTCGTCATAAGAAGTCCATGAGGATCGCCGTGAGCTCGTCGGGGGCCTCCTCGGACATGTGGTGGCCGCAATCGATCGTCGCGCCGCGGACATCGTCGGCCCAGGCTCGCCAGATCGAGACCGGGTCGTCGGCGTAGACCAGCTCGGGATCGTCTCTGAGCGCGGTCACGACGAGCGTCGGGCAGCCGATCCTCCTGCCCGCCGTGCGGTCGGCTTCGTCGGCCTCGCGATCGACACCAAGGCCCGCCCGGTAGTCCTCGAGCATGGCGTGGACGACGTCGGGGTCGTGGAGCGCGCGCCGGAGATCCTCGTAGGCCTCGGCTCCCATCCGCTCCGGCGTCGGCCGGTACCAGGCGTCCGGGTCGGCGTTGATCACGCGCTCGGCCGGCTTGTCCGTCTGACCGAAGAAGAACCAGTGCCACCAGCTCTGCGCGAAACGCCAGTCGGCGCGCTCGAGGCGTTCGACCACCGGCATGCCCTCCAGGACGCAGAGCCGGGACGCCGCGTCGGGATGGTCGAGGGCGAGCCGGTAGGCGACGTAGGCGCCGCGGTCGTGGCCGACGACACCGAAGCGCCGGTGTCCGAGGAGGCCCATCAGCCGAACGACGTCGCCGGCCATCGCGCGCTTGGAGTAGGTGGCGTGGTCCGGCAGCTCGGCCGGGTGGGACGACTCGCCGTAGCCGCGCAGGTCGGGGCAGACCACGGTGTGCCGGTGGGCCAGCTGCGCAGCGACCCGGTGCCAGGTGGCGTGGGTGCGCGGATGGCCGTGCAGCAGCACGACCGGCGGCCCGCTGCCGCCGTGGCGTACGCGCAGCGTCGCCTCGCCGGTGTCGATGGAGTCGAGCGTGAACCCGTCGAAAAACGCCACCTGCGGCCCATGCCCACCGGATGTCAACGGCGAATCGCGATTCGCTCGCCGATGCCTACGAAAGGGTGTCGAGCGTCGGCCCCCGCGGGCGCTGCCGAAGCCCGCGATGTTGTCCGAGTTCGCCCCTAATTCTCTGCGGCTGCCGCGGGCAATGGCTTGCCGATCAGCCAGTGGTGCCCGAAGGGATCCGCAAAGCGCCCCTGCCGAAGACCATAGGGCTGGTCGGCGATCGGAAAGACCTCGGTGGCGCCGGCAGCCACTGCCTGAGCCGCGATCGCATCGGGGTCCTCGACGATGAGGTTGAGCCGGACGCTCGTCCCGCCCAAAGTCTCAGGGCTCAAATTGAGAGCGTTCGGCGCTTCGTTGACGAGCCGGAACCGTGCTTGGCCAACCAGCAGGTCGACCACGAGCTGTCCGTCCGACGCCTCGTGCCGTGTGAGCTCAACGGCGTTGAACGCCGCCTCATAGAACGTTCGCTGCAGCGGCCGCGTTTCGCACAGTGAGCACCGGCACGATCGACGGAGCGACCACGTGCCCGAACGTATCAGCCCAAGAGACCGGCTTGGCCGCCGTCGGTGCGAGCGTTCGCGGATGCACGCTGAACAAGGCAGCGAAGTCCGATGGGTGTGTCGCCTGGGCGGGCGTTCCGGAATGACACCTGAACGCTAGGACTTCACGCGGAAGAGCTCCCACTCGCCGGGAACTCCCTTGAGAGTCGTGGAGCCGCGGCTTTCGAACTCGATGCCAGAACCAGCGACCAGCGTCTTCACCGTTGAAGAGACCAGGACTTCGCCAGGACCGGCAGTCGCGGCTACGCGAGCTCCGGTGTGGACGGCGATACCTGCAAGCTTTCCATCGACGACCTCGCACTCACCGGTGTGGATTCCTGACCGCACATCCAGGCCGAGCTGATCGTGCATCATCCCTACGATTGCCGTCCCACAGCGGATGGCGCGTGCGGGTCCGTCGAAGCGCGCGAGGAACCCGTCACCCGCGGTATCGATCTCTACTCCGCGATGCAGGGCAAGCTGCTGGCGGACGACTGCGTGGTGACGGTGGAGAAGGTTACGCCATTCGAGATCTCCCATCTCGACCGCGAGGTCGGTCGAGCCGACGATGTCGGTGAAGAGGACGGTTGCGAGAACTCGCGATGCACGCTCGGTCGGCCTGACGCCGGTCAGGAACTCCTCGATCTCTTCGAGGACGGTATCCGAGTCGCCGTACCAGGGCAGATGGGAGTCGCCCGAGAGTTCGACGAATCGCGCCTGTGGGATCTGTGCGGCGATCCACCGACCCTCTTCGACATGCACGTCCCGATCGTGTGTCCGGTGGAGCACGAGCGTCGGAACCGTCACCGTCGGCAGCACGTGCCGGACATCGATTTCCGTGTTCATCCGGAGTAGCGCAGCGGCCGCTCCCGGGCTGGCTGCACGCCGGATGTAGCGAGATAGCCCCTGCAACTGCTCTGCGGTCGCCCCCGGGACGAGCGGTGTCGGGTCGAGTTGCGCCCATTCGCGCTCGACCGTTTCGATCTCGCGCGCCCTCTCCTCCGGCCGAGGTGCCCACGGATAATCCTCGCTCCAGATGCGTTTCGCGTAGACGCCGAAGGTGACGAGCGTCGTCACTCGCTCAGGGAAACTCGCCGCGAAAAGGACGCTCATGTTGCCGCCCTCGGAGACGCCGAAGATCGCGGCACGGCGGGACTGCGCGGCATCCATCACGGCTCGTACGTCGTCCATCCGTTCCTCGAGTGTCGGTAAGCGGTCGAGCGCGACCGGATCTGAGAGACCGGTCCCGCGCTTGTCGAACATCAAGACCCGCGAGAATGAGGCGAGCCCGCGCAGGAACTCGGCATACTCCGCGCTCTCCCACGCCTCCTCGACATGCGACACCCAACCAGGGACGTAAACCAGATCGACCGACCCGGAGCCAAAGACCTGGTACGCGATGTTCAGATCACTGCTCCGCGCATAACGAGTCCGTGGGATCTCCACGCCCTAACCCTACGATCTGCGTCAATCGCTGGAGCCGCCGAAACCTCAGTCGATTCGGCGCGTTCTCATCCATCGAATGATGCGTTCACATGAGAGCGGATCGCTGCAAACGCACAACTCGCTATGACATAGCTGGGGAGCCCCTCAGCCAGTCGAGGCGCAGTGGCACCTCGCCGATGTCCTCGATCCGATGGGGCAGCTCGGTGGGCACGCGCACCACCTCGCCGGCGCGGACGATCCGCATCTGACGGTCGCCGAGGAAGAACAGCGCTTCGCCCTCCTCGACCGCGACCACGCGCTGCCCGGGCCGCGGCCGCAGCTCGTGGAGCAGCTCGCGCGGGCGAACCTTGAGGTACACCCCGGTCAGGAGCTCGTCCTCGGTGGCGTGCGCGTCGAACCACGCCTCCGGCGCCGGCGGGATGCCTTGCTCCCGTAGGCCGCGGAGGATCGTCCGGTCGTCGTCGCCATACCGGCGGACCAGCTCGAGCACGTGCTCGGGGTAGACCCGCAGGCGCGCCAGGCAGCTGTGGTCGAGCGGGCAACCGAACGGCGGCGCATCGGTGTCGCCGCTGAGCCGGGCCCGGGCCTTGTCGAACATGCGCGGGAGGTACGCATAGCCCTCGAGCTCGTCGGCAAAGTCCCGAACGGCAGCCATCCCGGAGCACGCTACCGAACGGCCTCAACCTCACACCAATGGAGTCAGGCGCCAGTTGCTCGACTGCGCGAGCGTTCAGCAATGACCTGAGGAAGCAGTCGGTTCGACGGATCGGTACCTGGTACCTCAGGTACCAGGTACCTGATTTGCGAGCTTGTGGGCCGGCCCGCGCGAGCGCCCTTACGCCTGGCCGGATGCCTCAGTGCGAGTGGCCGCAGCCGGAGCCGCAGCCTGCGGCGCCGTCGGCCGGCGCTTCGCCCTCGGCGACCTGGAAGCTGTGACCACAGCCGCAGGCCGTCGTGACGTTCGGGTTCTCGATCTTGAACCCGGACTCCTGGAGACCCTCCAGGAAGTCGATCGTCGAGCCCTGAAGGTACGGGGCGCTGAACGGGTCGACGACGACCTTGACGCCGTGGAACTCGAGCTCGTGGTCGCCGGACTGAGCGCCGCGGTCGAACCCGAGGGCGTACTCGAAACCGCTGCAGCCGCCGCCCTGAATCGCGATCCGGAGCACCTCGGCCTCGCCGGCCGGCTCGGACGCCATCAGGCCCTGCACCTTCGTCGCGGCACGCTCGGTGAGCGTCACGACGGTTGTCTCGGACTGTTCGATCGTCGCCATCTCCCACAGTGTACCCGCGAGCGCTGCTGCCGGAACTTCGCCCCCTACTTCGTGACACCTGCAACGCCGATGGTTAAGCGACTCGCGGGGTCGTTCGTGCTGCTAGCGTCCGCGCGGACTGACGTCCTTTTCAGGAGGCAGCAGGCTTGTTCAACGACTGGTTGCCGTTTGCGATCTACGGGCTCTTCGCCCTGATGATCCCGGCAACGATGATGATCGGGAGCTTCGTGTTCGCGACGCGGCCGCATCGCCGCGTGCGCGCCCGCACGACCCCGTTCGAGTCCGGCGTCTCGGAAGGCCCGCCGAAACGGCAGCGCTTCACGGTCAGCTTCTACCTGACGGCGATGCTCTTCATCCTCTTCGACATCGAGATCGTCTTCCTCTACCCGCTCGCGGTGATCCTCCACGAGCTCTCGTGGTTCGGGTTCTTCGAGTTCGTGACGTTCCTCATCATCCTGCTCGTCGCCTACGTCTACATCTGGCGCAAGGGGGCCCTGGAATGGCGCTAGAGCAAGCCGCTGCGCGAGTCGGGACTGCGCTCCGAGCGCCTGCTCTGGCCCACCAAGGGCCCGTCGAGGTTCGAGGACGAGGTCGCCGATCTCGAGCAGAAGGTGGGGCTGACGACGCTCGCCAAGGCCGTCGCCTGGGCGCAGACGAACTCGATGTGGCCGGACACGTTCGGCCTCGCCTGCTGCGCGATCGAGATGATGTCGATCGTCGGCAGCCGCTACGACATCGCGCGCTTCGGGATGGAGCCGTTCCGGGGCTCGCCGCGGCAGGCCGACCTGCTGATCGTCTCGGGCCGCGTGTCGCACAAGATGGCCGCGCCGCTGCGCCAGATCTACGACCAGATGCTCGAGCCGAAATGGGTGATCGCGATGGGCGCCTGCGCGTCGTCGGGCGGCATGTTCAACAACTACGCGATCGTCCAGTCGGTCGACAAGATCGTCCCCGTCGACATCTACGTGCCCGGCTGCCCACCGCGCCCCGAGCAGCTCGTCGAGGGAATCGTCCGCCTGCACGAGGCCGTGCGCGCCGGCGTGCCGCCGGCCTACGAGGTACGGAGCGTCGCGTCATGAGCGTGGGCTCGGCGGAGCTGATCGGAAAGCGGAGGCGCCGGCTTGGCCGGTGCTGGAGCGGAGGCATTGGTCGGCCGAAGGACGACCAATGAGTGAATTCGGGGAGGTTCCCGGCCTCGTCGAGGAGATCGAGAAGCACCGGGAGACCACCGTCGTCGTCGAGCTGGCGAGCGTCGTCGAGGCGGCCACGTACCTGCGCGACGAGGCGGGCTTCAACTTCCTCTCCGACCTGACGGCCGTCGACTACCTCGGCTGGGCGGGCGACGGCGTCTCGGGCTACATCGGCACGCCCGCCGGGCGCGACCTGAACTCGCCGATGACGCAGGGCCACCAGGTCGTGCCGGCCGCGAAGCCGAAGCGGTTCGCCGTCAACTACCACCTGCTCTCGATCTCCGACCGCCCGCGGCGCCTCCGGCTGCAGACCTGGGCCGACGAGGGAGAGCCGGTCCCGACCGTGATCCGCGTCTGGCCGACCGCCGACTGGCACGAGCGCGAGCAGTTCGACCTGATGGGGATCGTCTTCGAGGGCCACCCGAACCTGCAGCGCATCCTCCTCGACGACGACTGGGAAGGCCATCCGCTGCGCAAGGACTACCCGATCGGCGGCGAGCCGGTGCGCTTCTCGGGGGACGCATGACGGCAACAGCCCCCACGCGCTCGCGCAGGCCGATCTACGAAGGGTCGCGCATCCCGTTCCCGATCCCGACCGTGCTGAAGACGCCGGACGACATCGCTGCGACCGGCGACGTGATGATGGTCAACTTCGGCCCGAACCACCCGTCGACGCACGGCGTGCTGCGACTCGTGGTCGACCTCTACGGCGAGGACGTGACCGGGCTCGCCGCGGTGATCGGCTACCTGCACACCGGCTTCGAGAAGAACATGGAGCACAAGACGTGGTGGAAGGCGATCCCGTACGCGCCGCGCATGGACTACGTCTCGTACCAGAACAACGAGTACGTGTTCGTCGGCGCGGTCGAGAAGCTGCTCGACCTGGAGATCCCGCCGAAGGCGACCTGGATGCGCACGCTGCTGCTCGAGCTCAACCGCATCCACTCACACCTCGTCTGGCTCGGCACGTCGGCGCTCGAGCTCGGGGCGATCTCGATGTTCTGGTACGCGTTCCGCGAGCGCGAGCAGATCCTCGACCTGTTCGAGCTCGTCGCCGGCTACCGCATGCACACGCGCTACTTCCAGGTCGGCGGCCTGGCCGAGGACATCCCGCGCGGCTTCTATCCCGAGGCGCGCAAGTTCTGCGACTGGATGCCGAACGCGATCGACGACTACGAGACGCTCCTCACGCGCAACAAGATCTGGCTCGAGCGCACCGAGGGCCTCGGCCTGCTCTCGGTCGACGACGCGATCGCGCTCGGCCAGTCCGGCCCGGTGCTGCGCGCGTCGGGTGTCGACTGGGACGTGCGCAAGGTCGAGCCGTACCTCGCCTACCACCAGGTCGACTTCCGCGTGCCCGTCTTCCCCGAGGGCGACGTCTACGCGCGCTACCGCGTGCACATGGCGGAGATGCGCGAGTCGGTGCGCATCGTCGAGCAGTGCCTCGACCGGCTCGAGCGGATGGAGGGCGAGCCGTGGATCGCCGACGACCGCAAGGTCGTGCTGCCGCCGCGCCACGAGCTGCACACATCGATGGAGTCCCTGATCCACCACTTCAAGATCGTCACCGAGGGCTTCCGCGTCCCCGAGGGCGAGGTCTACTTCGCGATCGAGTCCCCGCGCGGCGAGCTCGGCTGCTACGTCTGCTCCGACGGCGGCCCGCGGCCGTGGCGCGTCAAGTTCCGCGCGCCGTCGTTCGTCGCGCTGCAGGCGACGGCGACCTGCATGACCGACGCGCTGATCGCCGACATGATCGCGATCGTCGGCTCGCTCGACACCGTGATGGGCGAGGTCGACAGATGACCACCGGCGTAGGCTCGACCGAGCCGGCCGGGAGCGGAGGCGCCGGCGTGGACGGCGCCGGAGCGGGAGCGCTCTACGAGGCGATCCAGGCCGAACGCGCCAAGTACCCGGCCGACGCGGAGAGCGCGGTGCTGCCCGCGCTGCGGCTTGCACAGGCCGAGCACGGCTGGCTCTCGCCCGAGGTGATCCGCGAGGTCGCCGACGCGCTCGACGAGACACCCGCCTACGTGAAGTCGATCGCGTCGTTCTACGACCAGTTCCACCTCGCGCCGATCGGCGAGCACCTCGTCGAGGTCTGCACCAACGTCTCCTGCGCGGTCGTCGGCGCCCAGCAGGTCGTCGAGGCCTTCGAGGACGGCCTCGGCTGCAAGGCCGGCGAGACGAGCGCCGACGGGAAGGTGACGCTGCGCGCCGTCGAGTGCCTCGGCGGCTGCGGCTGGGCGACGATCGTCGCCGTCGACCACCACTACCGCACCCACGTCAAGGCGGACGACGTGCCTGCGATCGTCGAGGAGCTTCGTGGCGCCTGAGATCGTCCTCAAGGACGCCACCACGAAGCTGGCCGAGTACGAGGCGACGGGCGGCTACAGCGCGCTCGTCAAGGCGCGCGCGATGACGCCGGCGGACGTGACCGAGGAGCTGATCACGTCGGAGCTGCGCGGGCGCGGCGGCGCGTTCTTCCCGGCGGGCCGGAAATGGTCGTTCGTGCCGTCCAAGGAGCAGCTGCCGAAACCGCACTACCTCGTCGTCAACGCCGACGAGTCCGAGCCGGGGAGCTTCAAGGACAACGAGATCCTGTCCCGCGTGCCGCACCGCTTCATCGAAGGCTGCCTGATCACCGCGCACGCGATCGACTGCAACAAGGTGTTCGTCTACATCCGCGGCGAGTACTCGGGGCCGTACGAGATCCTCGTCGACGCGCTCGAGGAGCTTCATGACCGGCCGGAGATCCGCGGCGACGTGACGATCGTGGTGCATCGCGGCGCCGGCGCGTACATCTGCGGCGAGGAGACCGCCCTCCTCGAGTCCCTCGAGGGCAAGCGCGGCCAGCCGCGCTCGAAGCCGCCGTTCCCGGCGATCTCCGGGCTCTACGCGTCGCCGACCGTCGTCAACAACGTCGAGACGATCGCGACCGTCCCGCCGGTGATCGCAATGGGCGGGGCGGAGTACGCGAAGCTCGGCGTGCCGAACACCCGCGGCACCCGCGTCGTCTCCGTCTCGGGCAACGTCGTGAACGGCGGCAACTTCGAGATCGAGGCCGGCACGAGCATGCGCGAGCTGATCTACGACCTCGCCGGCGGCATTCCCGACGGGCGCGAGCTGAAGGCCGTGGTGCCCGGCGGCTCGTCGACCGTGATCCTCACGAAGGACGAGATCGACGTCGGCTACGACTTCGACTCGCTCGCGCAGCTGCGCACCGCGATGGGCTCGGCGGGCATCATCGTGCTCGACGACCGGTGCTGCATCGTCCAGCTCGGCATTCGCTTCTCCGAGTTCTACGAGCACGAGTCGTGCGGCAAGTGCACGCCGTGCCGCGAGGGCACGCGCTGGCTGACCGCGATCCTCCGCAAGCTCGAGGACGGCCGCGCGACCCAGTCCGACCTCGACCTGCTGCTCGACGTCTGCGACCGGATCAACGGCAAGTGCCTCTGCCCGCTCGGAGACTCCGACGCGATCATCATCGCCAGCTACGTGGCCAAGTTCCGCGCGGAGTTCCAGGCGCACATCGACCAGGGCGGCTGCCCGTTCGACGGCGCATCGTCGCTCGACGGCGTGCTCGCCCCCGTGCAGATGCACACGCACGCGCCCGTGGCAGAGGTGCCCGCATGAGCGTCGGCTCGAGCGGGGCCGCCGGCCGGCCGGAGGTCGTCCGGTGACGCAGACCGCGACCGACCTCGTCACCGTCACCGTCGACGAGCGCACCGTGCAGGTGCCGAAGGGCACCGGCATGGTCGAGACCGCAGCAGCAGCGGGCATCGAGATCCCCGTCTTCTGTTACGAGCCGCGCCTCGGCCCGCCGGTCGGCGCGTGCCGCATGTGCCTCGTCGAGGTGGAGGGGATGCCCAAGCTCCAGGCGGGCTGCACGCTCTCCGCGCAGGAGGGCATGGTCGTGAGGACCGCACGCGACCTCCGCGCAGGCGGCCGAGGGCCAGAACTCGACCCTCGAGTTCATCCTCGTCAACCACCCGCTCGACTGCCCCGTCTGCGACAAGGGCGGCGAGTGCCCGCTGCAGGACCTGACGTTCCGCTACGGCCCGGGGACGACGCGGATGACGTTCCCGAAGCGGACGTTCGAGAAGCCGATTCCGATCTCGCCGCTGATCGCCCTCGACCGCGAGCGCTGCATCCTCTGCTACCGCTGCACCCGCTTCAGCGAGCAGGTCGCCGAGGACGGGCAGCTCGTGGCGATCAACCGCGGCGCGCAGTCGGTGATCGCGACGTTCGAGGACGAGCCGTACGTCGGCCACTTCTCGGGCAACGTCACCGAGCTCTGCCCCGTGGGTGCGCTCACCTCGACGCAGTACCGCTTCGAGGCGCGCCCCTGGGAGATCCAGAACGTGCCGACCGTCTGCGGGCTCTGCCCCGTCGGCTGCAACACGACCGCGACGACGCGCGAGGGGAAGGTCAAGCGCATCCTCTCGCGCAACCATCCCGAGATCGACGAGGGCTGGCTCTGCGACAAGGGCCGCTTCGCGTACTCGCACCTCGACGCGCGCGACCGCATCACAGCCCCGCTGCGCAAGGCCGGCCCACGCCGCTTCGAGGAGCTTTCCTGGGACGACGCGCTCGACCGGGCCGAGGAGCTCCTGCGCGCCGGCGGCAGCTCGACCGTCACCGCGCTCTCGGGCGGCGAGTCCGTCGAGGAGGCCTACGCACTCGGCAGGCTGCTCCGCGAAGGGCTCGGCGCGAACACGGCGGTGCTGCCGGAAGAGGTGCCGGACTGGGGCGATGCCTACCGTGCTCCGCTCTCGGCGCTCCGCGACGCGAAGACGATCGCCGTCTGCTGCGACGAGCCGGTCGTCGAGCGCGCACCGGTCGTCGAGCTCTGGCTCAAGGCGGCCCGGCGCCGGGGCGCGACGATCACCTACGGCGCGCCCGACGGCGCGGTCGACGCACTGGTCACGGACGACCCGGCGGCGACGGTCGAGGCGACGAACGTCTACTACCTGCCGCGCACGCCGAACGGGCGCGGCGTGGCCGACGCCTGGAGCGCCGCGGGTGACGGCGAGCCGGTCGACACCGAGCCGCGGCTCCTCGTCATCTCCGGTGACGAGGCGGCGACCGACCCGAGCGTCAGGGCGCTCGCCGAGCGCGCCGGCACCGTGATCGGGATCGGCATGTTCGAAGAGAGCTTCCGCGGCCTCGCCGACCTCGTCCTCCCGGCGACGAGCTACCTGGAGCGCGACGGCACCACGATCAACCTGGAAGGGCGGCTGCAGCGCCAGCGCCGCGCCGTCGCGGCGCCGGTGCCCGACGTGCTGGCCTGGATCGCGAAGCTCGCAGAGCGCTTCGAGGTCGTCGTCTCGCCGCACGTCTCGGCCGTCTTCGACGAGGTCTCGGAGCGCTGCTTCGGCGGCATCACCTTCGGCGAGGTCGGCGAGCGCGCCTCGCTCCCGCCGCGCGCCGAGCGGGCCGGGACACCGCCGCCTGCGGCCGCCAAGCCGCAGACGAAGGGTCTGCGGCTCGTCTCCTACCGGCCCCTCTTCTCCGGCCCCGCCGTCGAGCGCACTCCCGAGCTGCAGTTCCAGCGGCCCGTGGGAGAGGTGCAGCTCTCCCGGGCGGACGCCGCCGCACGCAAGATCCGGAACGGCCAGACCGTGACGCTCTCGTCGAACGGCACGTCGGTGGAGCTACGGGCTCGGATCGCCCGCGATCTCGCAGCGGGCACCGTTCGCGTGGCCGAGGCCGACGCCGGCGAGCTGCATGCCGACGTCGAGGTGAGGGCCTGATGCACGAGCCGTGGTGGATCACGATTCCGAAGGCGCTCGTCGTGATCAACGTGGTGATGGTGTTCTTCGCCCTCACCACGTGGCTCGAGCGCAAGCTGCTCGGCCGGATGCAGAACCGCTACGGCCCGAACCGCGCGGGCCCCAAGGGCCTGCTCGTCCCGATCGCCGACCTGCTCAAGCTGATCCGCAAGGAGGCGTTCGCACCCATCGCGGCCAAGGAGCCGCTGTACATCATCGCCCCTGTCGTCTCGATGTTCACGGCGCTGCTCGCGTTCAGCGTGCTGCCGTTCGGGGCGGGCTGGACGCTCTGGGGGCACCGCATCAACGGCGCGGTGGTCGACGTACCGATCTCGCTGATCCTGATCTTCGCCCTCGGCTCGGTGGGCATCTACGGCTTCATCGTCGGCGGCTGGGCCTCCGAGTCGAAGTACTCGATCCTCGGCTCGATGCGCACCTGCGCCCAGCTCGTCTCGTACGAGGTCTCGCTGGCGCTCTCGGTGCTCGGCGTCGTCTTGATGGGGCAGTCGCTCAACCTGCAGGCGATCGTCGACAAGCAGCAGGCGACGCTCTGGTTCTTCATCCCGCAGTTCGTCGGGCTCTGCGTGTTCATGCTCGGCGGCGTCGCCGAAACCTCGAGGCCGCCGTTCGACCTGCCAGAGGCGGACACCGAGCTCGTCGCGGGCTACCACACCGAATATTCGGGCATGCGCTGGGGGATCTTCCAGGCGGCCGAGTACATCAACATGCTGACCCTCTCCGGCCTCTGCGTGACGCTCTTCTTCGACGGCTACCACTTCCCGTGGGTGCACTCGCTCGACCAGTTCGGCCCGATCTGGTTCGTGCTGAAGCTGTTCACGCTCGTCTCGCTCTTCATCTGGCTGCGCGCCTCGCAGCCGCGGCTGCGCTACGACCAGCTGATGCGCTTCGGCTGGAAGGTGCTGCTGCCGGTCGCGACGGTCAACGCGCTCGTGACCGCCTTCCTGGTGGTGGCGGTCTCATGAGCCGTAGGCTTGACGGAGGCTGCAAAGAGCGGAGGCACCGGCTTGGCCGGTGCCGGGAGCGGGCATGAGCTTCGTCGTCCCGAACACGTTGAAGGGCTTCGGCGTCACGCTGAAGCAGGTCTTCAAGAAGCCGATCACCCAGCAGTACCCGGAGTACAAGCGGCCGGTCTATCCGCGCTACCGCGGACGGCACCGGCTGAACGTGCACGAGAACGGCCTGGAGAAGTGCGTCGGCTGCTCTCTGTGCGCTGCCGCGTGCCCCGCCGACTGCATCCGCGTGGTGGCGGCGGAGAACACACCCGACAACCGCGTCTCGGCCGGTGAGCGCTACGCGCGCATCTACGAGATCAACATGTCGCGCTGCATCTTCTGCGGGTACTGCGAGCTCGCTTGCCCGTTCGACGCGATCACGCTCGGCAACGACTTCGAGATCTCGGAGTACAACCGCGACGACCTGATCTACACCAAGGACATGCTGCTCGCGCCGCCGATCAAGCGCGTGCCGGTCGCCGATGCCGACCTCTACGACACACCGATCCCTTACTACAAGGACCACTCGTAGTGGCCAACTTCCTCGTCTGGGTCGTCTGGTTCGTCGCCGCATTCGCCTGCCTCGCGAGCGCGCTCGCAGTCGTCAGCTTCTCGAACCCCTTCTACTCGGCGCTGTCGCTGATCGGCAACCTCGCATCGCTCGCCGTGCTCTTCCTGCTGCTCTCCGGCGAGTTCGTCGCGGCCGGCCAGGTCCTCGTCTACGGCGGCGCCGTGATGGTGATGTTCCTGTTCGTGATCGCCTACCTCGGCGACCGCACAGACGAGTCGCCGTGGTCGGGCGGGCCGTCGTGGCAGATCGTCGGAGCGGTGCTGGCCGGCGGGGCGATCCTGGCGGAGGTCTGCGTCGTCGTCGGGCTGGCGGCCGGCGGCTTCCTCTCGAAACCGCACCACGTCACCCGCTCATTCGGCTCGCCCGAGGCGATCGGCCGCCTCTTTCTCACCGATCACCTGATCGCGTTCGAGGTCACGTCGATCGTTCTGCTCGTCGCCGCCGTCGGCGGAGTGGTGCTCGGCTCGCACGCACGCAGGATCGAGGGCGATGCACGGACCTGACATCCAGTGGTACGTGATCCTCGCCGCGCTCCTCTTCTCGGTGGGCGCGCTCGGCGTGATGCTGCGGCGCAACCCGCTGATCATCCTTCTGAGCGTCGAGATCATGCTCAACTCGGCGAATCTCCTGCTGATCGCGTTCTCGCGCCTGCACGGCCGTGAAGACGGCCAGGTCTTCGCCATCTCGGTGATGGCGGTCGCAGCCTCCGAGGTGGTCGTCGGCCTGGGCCTGATCGTCGCGATGGGCCGCCGTCACGTCGAGCTCGACGTCGACAAGCTCAGGACGCTGCGAGGCTAGATGACAGCTGCTGCCTGGGTCTGCCTGCTGCTCCCGCTGGCCTCCGCGATCGCGATCACGCTGGCCGGGACGAGCATCTCGCGCCGCATCGCCGCGTACATCTCGACCGTCACGACGATGGGCGCGTTCGCGGCTGCGGTCGTCGCCTTCGCCGAGATGTGGAGCCGCAGCCCGGCCTCCCGCGGCGGCGTCACCACGAGCTGGACGTGGCTCGAGGCGGGGCCGTACCGCTTCGGACTGTCGCTCCTCGTCGACCAGCTGTCGATCGTGATGATGCTGATCGTGGCGGGCGTCGGCTCGCTGATCGTCGCCTACTCGGTCGGCTACATGGACGGCGAGGACGAGGAGCGGCGCTTCTTCGCCTACATGTCGCTCTTCGTCTTCTCGATGCTGCTGCTCGTCGAGGGCGGCAACCTGCTGCTGCTCCTTGCCGGCTGGGGCATGGTCGGCCTCTCGAGCTACCTGCTGATCGGCTTCCACCAGGATCGCCCGTCGGCGATCGCGGCCGCGAAGAAGGCGTTCGTGATGAACGCGTTCGGTGACGCGACGATGGCGCTGGCGCTCTTCCTGCTGATCGCGCACACCGGCCGCCTCGACTACGCGGGAGTGTTCGCGTCGTCGCCGGCCGGAGGCGCCGTTGCCAACCTGATCGCGCTCGGCCTGCTCGGCGGCGCGCTCGCGAAGTCGGCGCAGCTGCCGCTC
>CAWJMP010000002.1:0-339399 GCA_963844075.1 uncultured Thermoleophilia bacterium
GCTGCCGTTCGGGGCGGGCTGGACGCTCTGGGGGCACCGCATCAACGGCGCGGTGGTCGACGTACCGATCTCGCTGATCCTGATCTTCGCCCTCGGCTCGGTGGGTATCTACGGCTTCATCGTCGGCGGCTGGGCCTCCGAGTCGAAGTACTCGATCCTCGGCTCGATGCGCACCTGCGCCCAGCTCGTCTCGTACGAGGTCTCGCTGGCGCTCTCGGTGCTCGGCGTCGTCTTGATGGGGCAGTCGCTCAACCTGCAGGCGATCGTCGACAAGCAGCAGGCGACGCTCTGGTTCTTCATCCCGCAGTTCGTCGGGCTCTGCGTGTTCATGCTCGGCGGCGTCGCCGAAACCTCGAGGCCGCCGTTCGACCTGCCAGAGGCGGACACCGAGCTCGTCGCGGGCTACCACACCGAGTATTCCGGCATGCGCTGGGGGATCTTCCAGGCGGCCGAGTACATCAACATGCTGACCCTCTCCGGCCTCTGCGTGACGCTGTTCTTCGACGGCTACCACTTCCCGTGGGTGCACTCGCTCGACCAGTTCGGCCCGATCTGGTTCGTGCTGAAGCTGTTCACGCTCGTCTCGCTCTTCATCTGGCTGCGCGCCTCGCAGCCGCGGCTGCGCTACGACCAGCTGATGCGCTTCGGCTGGAAGGTGCTGCTGCCGGTCGCGACGGTCAACGCGCTCGTGACTGCCTTCCTGGTGGTGGCGGTTTCATGAGCCGTAGGCTTGACGGAGGCTGCAAAGAGCGGAGGCACCGGCTTGGCCGGTGCCGGGAGCGGGCATGAGCTTCGTCGTCCCGAACACGTTGAAGGGCTTCGGCGTCACGCTGAAGCAGGTCTTCAAGAAGCCGATCACCCAGCAGTACCCGGAGTACAAGCGGCCGGTCTATCCGCGCTACCGCGGACGGCACCGGCTGAACGTGCACGAGAACGGCCTGGAGAAATGCGTCGGCTGCTCTCTGTGCGCCGCCGCGTGCCCCGCCGACTGCATCCGCGTGGTGGCGGCGGAGAACACGCCCGACAACCGCGTCTCGGCCGGCGAGCGCTACGCGCGCATCTACGAGATCAACATGTCGCGCTGCATCTTCTGCGGCTACTGCGAGCTCGCCTGCCCGTTCGACGCGATCACGCTCGGCAACGACTTCGAGATCTCGGAGTACAACCGCGACGATCTGATCTACACCAAGGACATGCTGCTCGCGCCGCCGATCAAGCGCGTGCCGGTCGCCGACGCCGACCTCTACGACACACCGATTCCTTACTACAAGGACCACTCGTAGTGGCCAACTTCCTCGTCTGGGTCGTCTGGTTCGTCGCCGCATTCGCCTGCCTCGCGAGCGCGCTCGCAGTCGTCAGCTTCTCGAACCCCTTCTACTCGGCGCTGTCGCTGATCGGCAACCTCGCATCGCTCGCCGTGCTCTTCCTGCTGCTCTCCGGCGAGTTCGTCGCGGCCGGCCAGGTCCTCGTCTACGGCGGCGCGGTGATGGTGATGTTCCTGTTCGTGATCGCCTACCTCGGCGACCGCACAGACGAGTCGCCGTGGTCGGGCGGGCCGTCGTGGCAGATCGTCGGAGCGGTGCTGGCCGGCGGGGCGATCCTGGCGGAGGTCTGCGTCGTCGTCGGGCTGGCGGCAGGCGGCTTCCTCTCGAAACCGCACCACGTCACCCGCTCATTCGGCTCGCCCGAGGCGATCGGCCGCCTCTTTCTCACCGATCACCTGATCGCGTTCGAGGTCACGTCGATCGTTCTGCTCGTCGCCGCCGTCGGCGGAGTGGTGCTCGGCTCGCACGCACGAAGGATCGAGGGCGATGCACGGACCTGACATCCAGTGGTACGTGATCCTCGCCGCGCTCCTCTTCTCGGTGGGCGCCCTCGGCGTGATGCTGCGGCGCAACCCGCTGATCATCCTTCTGAGCGTCGAGATCATGCTCAACTCGGCGAATCTCCTGCTGATCGCGTTCTCGCGCCTGCACGGCCGTGAAGACGGCCAGGTCTTCGCGATCTCCGTGATGGCGGTCGCAGCCTCCGAGGTGGTCGTCGGCCTGGGCCTGATCGTCGCGATGGGCCGCCGTCACGTCGAGCTCGACGTCGACAAGCTCAGGACGCTGCGAGGCTAGATGACAGCTGCTGCCTGGGTCTGCCTGCTGCTCCCGCTGGCCTCCGCGATCGCGATCACGCTCGCCGGGACGAGCATCTCGCGCCGCATCGCCGCATACATCTCGACCGTCACGACGATGGGCGCGTTCGCGGCTGCGGTCGTCTCCTTCGCCGAGATGTGGAGCCGCAGCCCGGCCTCCCGCGGCGGCATCACCACGAGCTGGACGTGGCTCGAGGCGGGGCCGTACCGCTTCGGACTGTCGCTCCTCGTCGACCAGCTGTCGATCGTGATGATGCTGATCGTGGCGGGCGTCGGCTCGCTGATCGTCGCCTACTCGGTCGGCTACATGGACGGGGAGGACGAGGAGCGGCGCTTCTTCGCCTACATGTCGCTCTTCGTCTTCTCGATGCTGCTGCTCGTCGAGGGCGGCAACCTGCTGCTGCTCCTTGCCGGCTGGGGCATGGTCGGCCTCTCGAGCTACCTGCTGATCGGCTTCCACCAGGATCGCCCGTCGGCGATCGCGGCCGCGAAGAAGGCGTTCGTGATGAACGCGTTCGGTGACGCGACGATGGCGCTTGCGCTCTTCCTGCTGATCGCGCACACCGGCCGCCTCGACTACGCGGGAGTGTTCGCGTCGTCGCCGGCCGGAGGCGCCGTCGCCAACCTGATCGCGCTCGGCCTGCTCGGCGGCGCGCTCGCGAAGTCGGCGCAGCTGCCGCTGACAACCTGGCTTCCCGACGCGATGGAGGGCCCGACGCCGGTGAGCGCCCTCATCCACGCGGCGACGATGGTCACCGCCGGCGTCTACCTGATCGTGCGCTGCCACCCGTTGTTCGAGAACGCCTACGTGATCCAGGATCTCGCCGCCGGGCTCGGTGCCGCCACGCTCCTGATGGCCGGCCTGATCGCCCTCGTCCAGACCGACATCAAGCGCGTGATCGCCTACTCGACGATGTCCCAGATCGGCTACATGTTCGTCGGAGCCGGGCTCGGCGCGTACCCGAACGCGATGTTCCACCTGATGACCCACGCGTTCTTCAAGGCGCTGCTGTTCCTCGCTGCGGGCATCGCGATCCACGCGATCACCGGCGAGCAGGACATCCGCAAGCTCGCAGGCATCGGCAAGCTGATGCCGCAGACGAGGATCGTGTTCCTGATCGGCTCGCTCGCGCTCGTCGGCATCCCGCCGTTCGCCGGCTTCTTCTCGAAGGACTCGATCCTCGCCTCGGCGCTCGCGCGCGGCTGGTACGGCGACGTGATCTACGTCGCCGGGATGGCGGGAGCGTTCCTCACGGGCATCTACGCGTTCCGGCTCTTCTTCATCGTCTTCACCGGCGAGCCGACACCGTTCGCGCGCGAGCATTTCCACCGCCACCACGGTCAGGAAGGCCCACTCTCGATGCGGTGGACGGTCGGAGTGCTCGCGCTGCTCTCGTGCATCGGCGGCTTCCTGCAATTCGCACCGGTCTGGCATCCGCTCTCGACGTGGCTCGGGCCCGTCGCCGGCTCGATCGCCGAGCCGACGAGCGCCCAGGAGTACGTCTCGTCGCTCGTCGCGATCGTGATCGGCCTGGCGGGCGTGTACGTCGCCTGGACGATCTACGGCGTGAAGCGCAGGCCGGCGCCCCGTGCGTTGACGCTCTTCGAGCGGAAGTTCTACTGGGACGAGCTCTACGACCTGCTGTGGTTCCGCACGGGCGACCTCGTCGCGCGCGGCTTCTATGCGATCGTCGAACGGCCGCTGATCGCCGGCTCGCTGCGGGCGGTGACCGGAACGGTCGGGCTCGGCTCACGCGAGCTCTCGCTTGCGCAGACCGGCCTCGTGCGCACCTACGCACTGGCGCTCGCGGGCGGGCTCGCCATCCTCGCCGTCGTCTTCCTGGCGGCGCGATGAACGACTGGCTGACGACCATCCTGATCCTGCTGCCGTTCGCCGGCGCGCTCGTCGTCGCCGTCGCACCGCTCACCTCGTACTGGCTCGGCTCCCTCGCCGCGCTGATCTCGCTGGTCGAGGTCGGGTTCTGGATCACGAGCGCGTCCAAGTTCGACTTCGGCTCGCCGTCGCTGCAGTTCGCCCAGAACCGGAGCGTGGTTCCGCGACCTCGGCGTCAGCTACCACATCGGCCAGTACGCGTTCTCCCTCTGGTTCGTCGGCATGACGGTGGTGGTCCTGGCCGCCTGCACGATCTACGGCTGGTGGGCGGGCCGCGACCGCGGCCGCGCCTACTTCGCGCTGATGCTGTTCCTCACCGGCGCGATCGTCGGCGTCTTCACCGCCCAGGACCTGCTGCTCTTCTACGCGTTCTTCGAGGCGATGCTGATCCCGCTCTACGTCCTGATCGGCGTGTGGGGCGGGCCGAACCGCATGCGCGCCACGATCACGTTCGTCGTCTACACCGTCGTCGGCTCGCTGCTGATGCTCGCCGCGATCATCGTGCTCGGCCTGCAGCAGGGGACGTTCGACCTGACGAAGATGGGGACGAGCTCGTCGACGTGGCTCTTCCTCGGCTTCGTCGTCGCCTTCGCGATCAAGTCCCCGCTCTTCCCGCTGCACGGTTGGCTGCCGATCACCTATCGCGAGGCGCCGCCCGAGGTGTCGGCCGTCCTCTCGGGGGTCGTCGGCAAGGCCGGCCTCTACGGGCTCCTGCGCATCGCGATCCCGGAGTTCCCGACCGTCGCGCACGACTGGCGCTACGTCCTGCTCGTGCTGGCGTCGATCTCGCTCGTCTACGGATCGCTGCTCGCGTTCCGTGCGCCCGACTTCCGCGGCGTCGTCATGTACTCCTCGCTCGCCCAGGCCGGTCTGATCGTGCTCGGCCTGTTCGCCTTCAACGACCTCGGCTTCGACGGCGCCGTGCTGCAGATCGTCAACCACGCGCTGATCTCGGCCTCGCTCTTCCTGCTCGCCGGGATGGTCGAGAGGCGCACGACCACGGGCGAGCTCTCGCGCCTCGGCGGACTCGCCCGCGGCCGGCCGGCGCTCGCGACCGTCGTCATGACGACCGGGATCATCGCCCTCGCGGTGCCGCTCTCGACGTCCTTCGCGGGCGAGTTCCTGATCCTCGCCGGCGTCTTTCGCCAGGGCTGGGCCTGGGCCGTGATCGGCGCCGCAGGCATCGTGCTCGCGGCGATGTACATGCTGCGCGCGATCTCGGCCGTCCTGCACCAGGAGCCCGGCCCGGCCGTCCCGGACGCCGCGCTCGACCTGCGGCCGGGTGAGCTCGCGGTGGTCGTGCCGCTCGTCGTCTGCCTGCTCGGCCTCTCCGCCTGGCCGAACCTGGTCTCCGGCCACGCGTCCAGCGGCGGCTGGGTGCCTGCACCCATGTCACAGGGGCTGCAGAAGTGATCCACAAGCCGCACATCGACTGGTTCGCGCTCTCGCCGTCGCTCGCCCTCATCGGCGCGGCAGGCCTCCTGCTGATGGTTGCCGTCTTCGTCCCGAGCCGCGCTCGGCGGGCCGTCGCCGCGTTCACGGCGTTCGCCGCGTTCACGGCGGCGTTCGCCCTCGCAGTGCTCGTCGACGTCAAGAGCCCGGTCGCCTCGACGATCGTGCACGACTCGCTCTTCCGCGACCGCTGGGCCGCCCTCGCGCAGGTTCTGATCGCCGGCTCCGGCGCCGTGGCGGTTCTGATCGCCTACCGCGAGCGCATGCGCGACGAGCACGTCGCCGAGTACTACGCGCTGCTCACGGCCGCGGGTGCAGGGATGGCGTTCTTCGTCCAGGCGGCGAACCTGATGACGCTCTTCCTCGGGCTCGAATGGTTCTCGATCGCGCTGTACGTGCTGACGGCGATCGACATCGACCTGATCGGCTCGCTCGAGGCGGGCCTCAAGTACCTCGTCGTGGGCGCCGTCGGCTCGGCGACGCTGCTCTTCGGCTCGGCGCTCGTGTACGGCCAGACCGGGCAGCTCTCCTTCGACCGGATCGGAGCCTACGGGCACGGTGACGCCTCGCTGCTCGCAGTTGGGCTCGCGATGATCATCGTCGGCCTCGCGTTCAAGGCGTCGGCGGCGCCGTTCCACATGTGGACGCCCGACGCCTACCAGGGCGCGCCGACGCCCGTGACCGCCTTCATGGCGTCGGCGACGAAGATCGCCGCCCTCGTCGTGACCTACCGCGTGCTGACGGTCGCGTTTCCGCAGGACGAGCACCTCTGGCGCTACGCGATCGCGGTGATCGCCTGCATCTCGCTCGGCTGGGGCAACATCGCCGCGCTCGTTCAGCGCAACGTCAAGCGGATCCTCGCGTACTCCTCGGTCTCCCACGCAGGCTTCATGCTGATCGCGATCGCCGCCGCGAGCCCGCTCGGCGAGCGGGCGCTGATGTACTACCTCGTGCCGTACGCCGCGATGTCGCTGGGGGCGTTCGCCGTCGTCGCCGCGCGGGAGCGAGAGCTCGGCGAGCCCGTGACCCTGCAGAACCTCGCCGGCTTCGGCTGGCAGCGGCCTCTCCTCGGCCTCGCGATGTGGGTGTTCCTGCTCGGCATGCTCGGGTTCCCGCTCACCGGCGGGTTCATCGGCAAGTTCTACGTCTTCGCCGCCGCCTACGACCACGGGCTCTGGTGGCTGATCGTCGCAGGCGTGATCGCCACGATGATCTCCGCCTACTACTACCTGGGGATCGTGCGGGCGATGTACTTCCGCGACGCCGCAGAGCTGCAGCTCGCGCCCGCAGGCGGTGCCCCGCCCCGCGAGCTCGTCCTCGGGGCCGCCGTGCTCCTCTGCGTCGCGGTCACGGTGGGCTCGTTCTTCGCGGTGCAGCCGCTGATCGACGTGGCCCGGTCGGCCGCCGCAGCGCTGCAGCTCGCCGTCTTCTAGGCGGCTACGGCTTCGCCGGGCTCAGCGCGAGCCGCCGCACGTACGGGGCGCCTGCGACGAGGAGCTTGATCGCGAAGACGGCGAGACAGGCGACGAGCGCCGAGGCGCCGAGCGGCGGCAAGGTGTGCGTCTCGGTCGCAGGAGACCGCGCGGCGCAGGAGAGGACGAGCAGCGCGAGCGAGAGCCCCCAGAGGAGCGACTGCAGCCCGCCGAACGACCCTGCACGGTGCTCGAGGTACTCGCCGAAGCAGACGAGCGCCGTGACGGCGGTGAAGGGAATCGCGGCGAGCAGCGCGTCGTAGGCAAGGCCGTGCGCGCCGCGGGCATCGGCCAAAGCGGCGATGACCGTGAGCAGGGCCGGAAGTGCTCGACGTCCCACGAGCACCTAGCTTCGCCCTCGGGCCGGACGGTCCTTCTATGCTCACCTCGCAAATCGGGGAAAGGGGACGGGAACACCGATGGCGACTTTGACCTGGCTCGGGCACGCGTCGTTTCGGCTCGACACGGACGACGGCAAGCGCATCTACGTCGACCCCTGGGTCAGCGGGCCGACGTGCCCGGAGGCCGAGCGCGAGCCCGAGCGGGCGGACGTGATCGCCCTGACGCACGGGCACGGGGATCACTCGGGCGACGTCGTCGCGCTGCAGCAGAAGCTCGGCTGCAAGGTGATCGGGATGGTCGAGCTGATGGCGTGGCTGTCGCAGAACGGCGTCGCGGAGGACGACCTCGTCCCGTTCAACAAGGGCGGTACCGTCGAGCTCGCCGGCGTGCGCTTCACGATGACGAACGCCTTCCACTCGAGCTCGTCGCCCGACCTCGCCTACACCGGCGAGCCGGCGGGCTTCGTCGTCCAGACCGGCGGGACGTCCATCTACTTCGCGGGCGACACCTGCGTCTTCGGCGACATGGCGCTGATCGCGAGGCTCTACGAGCCCCGGGTCGCGGTGCTGCCGATCGGCGACCACTACACGATGGGGCCGGACCAGGCTGCGCTGGCGCTCGAGCTGCTCGGCAACCCCCGCTGCGTGCCGTGCCACTGGGGCACCTTCCCGGCGCTCACCGGCACCCCGGATGCGCTCGCGAAGCTCACGAGCGCACGGGTCGAGCGGATCGAGCCCGGCGGCACGGTGGAGCTGTGAGGGAGCGCTGGTTCGGAGCGACGGGCCGGCGCGTTCCGGAGATCGCGCTCGCAGGCGAGCTGGAGCTCGACGAGGCGCTCGTGCTGGACTCGGTCGATGTGAGCGCGCTGCGCGCTGCGCACGACCACGGCCGCCCGGTCGTGATCCGCGCGGGCACACCCGAGGAGGTCAAGGCGGCTCTCTCGCGGCCCGAGGTCGCCTGCGCGCTCGTCACCGACCCGGCCCTCCTCGAGCTCGACCTGACGGAGATGACGTATGGCTGAGCCGGTCGTCGCGACGTACTCGATCGCCGCCTGCGACCTCGACGCGGGCCAGTGGGGTGTCGCCACCCAGTCGAAGTTCCTGGCCGTCGGCTCGGTGGTGCCGTGGGCCGAGCCGGGCGTCGGCGCCATCGCGACGCAGGCCTACGCGAACCCCCGCTACGGCCCGGACGGGCTGGCGCTCCTGCGGCAAGGGCTGAGCGCGCAGGAGGTCGTCGAGCGGCTCACCGCGGCCGACGACGACCGCGGCCAACGGCAGGTCGGCGTGGTCGACGGCCGCGGCGGCAGCGCGAGCTTCACCGGAGAGGGGTGCATGGACTGGGCGGGCGGATCGTCGGGCCCGGCCTTCGCCGCACAGGGGAACATCCTGGTCGGCGCGGAGACGGTCACGGCCCTCGCGGAGACGTTCTCCGCCACCGAGGGCCGCCCGCTGGCCGCGCGCCTGCTCGAGTGCCTCGCCGCCGCACAGGCCGCGGGCGGCGACCGGCGCGGCCAGCAGTCGTCGGCGCTCCTCGTGGTGGAGCGAGACGGCGGGTACGCCGGGCTGAGTGACGTGCTCGTCGACCTGCGGGTGGACGACCACGTCGAGCCCGTGGCCGAGCTCGCCCGCCTCTACGACATGCATCTCCTCCTCTTCGGGAAGACGCCGCAGGTCGACTGGATCTCCGTCGACGACGCGCTGCGGGCGGAGATCGAGGAGCGGCTCCAGCGTCTCGGCTACGACGGCGACCTCGAGTCGGCCTTCGAGGCGTGGTCCGGGACCGAGAACCTCGAGGAGCGGGTCGCGCGGCCTCGATCGCATCGACCCGGTCGTCCTGAGGGAGCTGCGAGGGTCGTGAGCAAGGGATACGAGATCCTCTCCCTCGACGACCTCGAGCCGCGGGAGAGCCCGAACCACGGCGACGCGTTGCTGATGCCGCTCCGCCAGCGGCTGGGCCTCCGCGCGTTCGGAGCGAACTGCTGGACGGCCTCCGCGGGGAAGCAGATCGTGCCGCCGCACGCGGAAGAAAGCGGCGACGAGGAGCTCTACGTCGTCGTTCGCGGCCGCGCGACGTTCACGGTCGACGGCAGGTCGCTCGACGCACCTGAGGGCACGCTCATCCACGTCCGGTCCGGGCGAGACGCCGCGCTGCGGTGGCCGAAGACGCGGGGACGGTTGTCCTTGCGGTCGGCGCGAAACCCGGAGAGGCGTTCGAGGCACGCGGCTGGGACGACGTGGTCGTCGCGTTCGCGGACGCGCGCGCGGGCCGTGTTGCCGGCGGCCGCGCGGTGCTGGAGGAGGCTGTGGCGCGCAGGCCCGGCGACTGGGAGGGCGCGTACAACCTCGCGTGCTTCGAGGCGCTCTTCGGCGATCGCGACGCCGCCTTCGCGCAGCTCCGCAGGGCCGTCTCCCTCGGCCCTGACGAGGTTGGCGCGTACGCACGGGAGGACAGCGACCTCGACCCGCTGCACGACGACCCGCGCTGGCAGGAGCTGCCCGCGTGAAGCACGTCCACATCGACGAGCTCGAGCGGATCGAGATGGACGACGGCTTCGTCTGGCGGCCCGGTGCGCCGGCACTTCGGCATCGGCGCGTTCGGCGTCAACGCGTACTCGCCACGCGAAGCCGGTGCTCAGGTCGTCGAGGAGCACACCGAGTCGCACCTCGACCATGAGGAGATCTACCTCGTGCTGCGCGGGCGGGCGCTCTTCACGATCGACGGAGACGAGCATGAGCTCGGCCCGGGTCAGCTCGTCTTCGTGCGCGACCCCGGGCTCGAAGCGGGGCGCCGTCGGGCTGACCGAGGACACGGTGGTGCTCGCGCTCGGCGGCAAGCCGGGCGTCGCCTTCGAGCCCTCGGCGTGGGAGGTGATGTTCGCGGCCGTCCCGGCCGCGCGCGCGGAGGACTGGGAGGAGGCGATCCGCATCCACCAAGAGGCTCTCGCCGACCGGCCCGACCAGGCGGTGCTCCTCTACAACCTCGCCTGCATGGAGGCGCGCGGCGGCCGTCGGCGCCGACGCGCTCGAGCATCTGCAGCGCGCGGTCTCGCTCGAGCCGAAGTGGGCCGAGCGGGCGCGCGGCGACTCGGACTTCGATGCGATCCGCGACGAGCCCGGGTTTCCTCGGAGCTAGCGGTCGTCGACGCCGACGAAGCGCGTCGTCTGGTCCTGCCAGTGGTCTGCGAGCGGCAGTGCTGCGACGGCCATGACGAGCCCGGCGGCGAGCGCCCCGGCCAGAACGGCCTGCCGCACGCGACGTCCCCCGACGGCATCGCCGCGCCACCAGTCGCGCGCGACGAGGCGGGGCAGCTTGAGCACGTGCGCAAGCACGTGAACGGACATCGATGCGACCCAGACGATGAAGCTCGCCTTGTGCAGGCCGAGCAGCAGGCCGCGCCGGCCGAGCGCGACGACGGCGACGCCGGTCGCGAAGAGCGCAACGGTCGAGGCGACGACGACCGGTGCGACGAGGACCCGCAGCAGAAGCGCAGGCGGGCCCCGGCGCACGTACTCGTCGGCGCGGCGATAGTAGTTGGCCATCCGCCAGCCGGTGCTCGCCAGCTTGAGCAGCACGGGCGGGATCAGGAGGAAACCGAGAAAGACGTGCGGCAGGAGCAGCTGTCGGATCGCGAGCAGGGTCAGCCCCTCGGCGGCGAGCAGCACGAGCAGAACGACGGCGGTGGCGGCGGTGAGGCGCTCGTTGCCGTCGCTGCCCCCGCGAAAGAGGTCGCGCAGACGCTCAGGCATACCGGTCACCCGGCAACCGTACCCCCGCCGCGAGGCGGCGGAACGCCGGCACGGGGTCGTCTTCGGGGCGGGCGACGAGCAGCACGGCACCGTGCCCGTCACCGGGGTCGAGCGAGTCGACGAGCAGCTGGAGCCCGACCGCGAGCGCGAACGACTTGTGCGCGAGCGGCCCGCCGAAGGGCACGAGCTCCTCGGGAGCGGCGCGGCCGGCCAGGACGTCACCGTGGGTCACCGCCCCCATCGAAACGTCGGTCACGACGGGCTTGCCGTCGCTCGACGGGATCGCGATCGCGAGCGGGTTCGTGCCGGTCAGCGGCTCGCCTCCGCCCGGAGCGGGCAGGCGCCGCGGCGACGTGGCGGTCAGCAGGGCAAGGAGACCGCCGAGCGCCAGCTGTCTCGCCCAGTAGCCGAGCGCGCCGGTCGGGAACGTCGCCGAGCAGACGACGAGCCGTGCCCGCTCCGGCGGCGACTCGAGCTGCGCCGCGACGACCGCCGCGAGCGTGAGGTAGCCGAGGGCACCGTCCCCCTCCCAGCGCTCGTACTCCGGCTCGGAGACCACCCGTCGCGGGCGCGCGCCGGGAGCGAGCTCGGCGAACGACTCGAGCCATTCGATGCGGGCGAGCCCGTGGCCCGTCTGCCCGCGAGCCTCCGCGTCGAGGAAGTGCGCGGCCAGCGTCTCCACGTCGGCCTCGCGGAAGCCGAGCGCCGCGAGGCGGGGCCGGGCCTCGTCAGGCCGCAACGTCCGTCACCGCCGCCAAGCCTCTAGGAAACGAGCGGCAGCGTGCTCGTGAAGCCGCCCGCGCGGCTTCGGTCGATCGCGACCGCCAGCTCGATCATGACCCGAGCGGGCTCGCAGTCCGGATCGCTCGTGACGAGCGGCACTCCCGCATCGGCCGCCTCGCGGATGCGCGCGTCGAGCGGCACCGTCCCGAGGAGCGGCACGCCGAGCGACGCCGCCAGCCGTTCGCCTCCACCCGACCCGAACAGCTCGGAGGTCATGTTCTCGATCACGCCGACGACGCGCATGCCCGTCTTCTGCGCCATCACCGCGGCGCGCGAGGCGACTTCCTGGGCGAGCGGCTGAGGCGTCGTCACGATGATCGCCTCGGCGCGCGGCAGCAACTGGCCGAGCGAGATCGAGACGTCGCCGGTTCCCGGCGGCATGTCGACGACGAGCACGTCGAGCTCGCCCCAGTGGACGTCCTGCAAGAACTGCTCGAGCGCGCGATGCAACATCGGGCCCCGCCACATCACCGGCTGGTTGTCGTCGAGGAAGAACCCGATCGACATCAGACGGAGATCGTGCGCCACCGGCGGCACGATCATCTTGTCGACCACCACCGGCTTCTGCGCGATGCCGAGCATGTGGGGGATCGAATGGCCGTAGATGTCGGCGTCGAGGATCCCGACCTCCTGCCCCAGCGCCGCGAGCGCGGCGGCGAGGTTCACGGTCAGCGACGACTTGCCGACGCCGCCCTTGCCGGACGCGACTGCCAGCACGCGCGTCTTCGGCGAGAGCTTGATGCCCTTCGTCTCGGCCCCACCGCGCAGCTTGGTGGTCAGCGCCGCACGCTCGTCGGGCGACATGACGTCGAAGTGGAGCGTGACCTGCGAGACGCCGGGCAGCGTGCCGACGTGCTCGGCCACCTGCTCCTCGAAGCTGGACCGGAGCGGGCAGCCGACGACGGTCAAGGCGATCGTGACCGAGACCTCGGAGCCGGCGATCGCGATGTCGCGAACCATGTCCAGCTCGGTGACCGGACGACGCAGCTCCGGGTCGATCACACGACCGAGAGCGGCGAGAACCTCCTCACGTGCGGGCATGTGACGAGCGTAGCGAAGACGGCTGGAGGCGCCGCTTCAGGTACCGAGCGTTCTCGACGGCGTAGCCCTCCCAGTCGTTGTTGAAATACGCGTAGACGTCGGCCTCCTGCGACCACGCCGCGAGCCGGCGCGGCCCATTCGTCGAGCTCCCCGTGGGAGTAGTTGCCGTTGCGGCCGCGGGTGCCGGAGTGAAAACGGACGAACGTGAAGTCCGCCGTGAGCTCGTGCGTCTGAAAGGCATGCACCTCCGGCCGGTCGGCGAGCACGAGCGCCGCGCCATGCTCGCGCAGCAGGTCGTACACGTCCTCTCGAAACCACGACGCGTGTCGAAACTCGAAGGCATGGCGGTGTCCGTCGTGCGCCACCTGCTCGAGCGTGTGGGCAAGCCGGCCGAGGTCGCAGGCGAACGTGGGCGGCAGTTGCCAGAGGAGCGGGCCGAGCTTCGGTGAGGCGAGCAGCGGCGCGATCCGCTCGTAGAGAAGCGGCAGATGCTCCGACACGTCCTGCAGCCGTTTGACGTGCGTGATGTAGCGGCTGACCTTGACCGAGAAGAGGAAGTCGTCCGGGGTCTCCTCCACCCAGCGCCCGACGGACTCGCTCCGCGGTAACCGGTAGAAGGTCGTGTTGACCTCGACGGTGTCGAACCGCTGCGCGTAGAAGTGCAGCCACCGGCGGGCCGGGCAGCGCGGTGGATAGAAGACGCCGTTCCGCCAGTGCGGGTAGTTCCAGCCGGAGCAGCCGATGCTCAGCCGAGAAGTGCGTCTGCCAGACGGCGGCATAGCTCGTCGTTTCCCGCTGCGACGACGCGTGAACGTGCGACCGAGGTCGAGCGGAGCGCTGCCGAACGGCGGCGCCTCCGGCAGCTCGATGCTGAGGCCCCGCTCCCGCACGACGAGCTGCGCGGCCGCGATGTCGACCGAGCGGGCGCCCTTGAGCGAGACGACGCCGTCGACCCTGCCCGCGGCAAGGTGGCAGAGCGTGATCGCGAGCGAGCCCATGATGCGCAGCCGGTGGGCGACGCCGTCGAACCGCGCGGCGTTCTCGGAGACGTACGCGGTCGTCGTCGCCTCGAAGGAGAGGATCTCGAGCTCGTCCTTCGGCAGCTCCGTCAGCGGAGCGCCGTTCAGGAACGCTCCGCCGCCGCGCGTCGCCGTCCATTCCTCACCGGTGCCGAAGTCGAAGACGTAGCCGAAGAACACGTCGTCCATCGAGTCGCCGTCCGCGACCGCGATCGAGATCGAGAAGAACGGGATGCCGCGCTTGGCGTTCAGCGAGCCGTCGATCGGGTCGACGACGACCGTGAACCGGCCGTTCCCGAGCACGCCGACTTCCTCGCTGACGAGCTTCACGTCCTCGCCGCGAAACCGGTCCAGGATCACGCGCTCGGCGGCGGCGTCGATCGCCGTGGTGTCGTCTCCGCCCTCACCCGCGCCGACGACCGGCTCCCGGTCGGCCCGGCCGGGAAGCTCGTCGAGGACGCGCAGCACGTCGTCGCGCGCGGCGCGCGAGAGTTGCAGCCAGTCCTCAGGCAACGGGATGGAGCAGCAGGCCGGAGGTGAGCTTCGGGAAGAAGAACGTGGACTTCTGCGGCATCGTCTCGCCGGAGCGCGCGAAGCGCGCGACCTGCTCGACCGTGACGGGCTGCAGCAGGAACGCCGCCTCGGCGTCACCTCGGTCGACGGCCGCGATCGCCTCGTCGGCAGACGCCGTATACGAGACGCCTTCCGGCTCGAACGACTCGACGACCCGCGGGCCGAAGTCGTCGCCGGTTGCGACGCGGGTGTAGGTGCCGTCCCGGTAGAGCGTCACGCCGCCGTCGGGGCCGGCGACGCGCTCGCCCTTCGACGTCTCCGACGCGCTGCACGAGGCGATGGGTCGGGAAGATCTCGAGGCCGGGAGCCCGCGCGGAGACGAGGATCGCGAACGTGTGCGTCGCCTCCGGCTGCTCCTCGCGGTAGGCGACCGCGGTCTCGTAGCGATGGTGGCCGTCGGCGATCAGGAGCGCGGTGCCCACCTCGAGCTCGGGCGCCTCGACCGGCCAGATCCGCGTCCGCACGCCGCCGTCCGTCACGTCCGCCGCCGGCTCGCCGCCGGGCCGCTCGAGCAGCGGGTCGGCGTCGTAGAGCAGGAAGATCGGCTCGAGCTGCGTCCGGGTCGCGCGCAAGAGCCGCAGGCGGCCCTCCTTCGGCCCGGCGTGCGTTCGCTCGTGCGGCAGAACCAGGCCCTCGTCGTAGGAGACCGCGGGCACCGACGCGGCGAAGCCCTCGCGCGTACGCGCGACGCCGTCCGGCCCGGTGTAGTCCTGGGCGACCCACCAGTAGCTCGCGGGCGCCTCCGCGAGCACGCCCTGCCCGCGCCAGCCGGCCAGGTCGGCGGCAGCCTGCTCGACCGAGTCCGGCAGCGTCAGGTGGACGATGTTGAACGGGCTGCGGGCCAGGTAGTCGAGCCGCTGCGTGTCGGAGAGGACATCGTACGGTGGAGCGACGAGCGTCTCGAGCGGGCCTGCGACGCCGGTGTCGTAGCGCAGTGCGTTGAACGGCCTGACGGTGGGCACTCCTGCAGACTAGTGGGGGTGATACGGACGGTGCCGCAGGCGGCGCGCTGGATCGACAAGGTCGGCCTTGCGATGCTCTTTCCGAAGGCCGACGTCGTGCTCCCGTCGCTGTGGGAGCAGGTCTCGGCACGCCGGGAAGTGGACTGGGACGCCGACGAGATCAACTTCTTCTGGTGGGCGAAGGACGAGTTGCCCGGACGAGGCCTTGCCTGTGTCGGCAAGCATCTCGCCCGCTCGGTGTCGTGTGTCGCGCCCCGGCTCGTGCCGCTGCTCGTCGCCGCGAACGGCGAGCCCGCCGAGGACGACCCCGTCGTCCAGGCAATCACCGCGCTCGGCCCGCTGACGGGACCGCAGCTGCGCGCCACGACCGGCCTCGAGAAGAAGGAGGTCGACCGCCGGATCGCGGCGCTCCACCACCGTCTCGTCCTCACGAGCTCGCACCTCGTCGACGAGGGCAGCACGTGGGGCACGCTGGCTCACGACCTGGTGGCGCGGAAGTGGAAGGTCCCGCAAGCGGCTGCCGTCCCGCGACGAGGCGCGGCGCGAGCTCGCGCGCCTCGTCCTCGACCGCGCGAAGGAGCTGACCGCCGCCGACCTCGCCGGGGTGTTCGGCTGGCGGCGGAAGGAGACGGCAGCGGTGCTCGACGAGATCGCCGACGGGAGCGACGATCCCGGCGGCTTCCGCATCTGGAGACGCGGATAGGCTCTTCGCATGACGATCGCCGAGCTGACGGAGGACCGGGTCGTCGAAGGCGTCTATGCGGTGCGGCTGAAGCGCAAGCTGCGCACGAAGTCGGGCGCCTCGTACCTGGCGCTCGAGCTGGTCGACCCCACCGGTGCGATCGAGGCTCGCGTCTGGAAGGACGTCGAGCTGCTCGACGGCCGCTTCGGCGAAGGGGACGCGATCAGGGTGCTCGGCCGGGTCGAGAAGTTCCGCGACCGCCTGCAGCTCGACGTGCGCTCGCTGGAGGCGGCCGACGTCGATCCCGCGTCGCTGACGCCGGCGATGCGCCGCGACCGCGACGAGCTCGCAGGCTTCCTCGAGTTCCTCGTCGCAGAGGTCACCCACCCCGGCCTGACCGCGACCGTGCAGGCCGTGCTCGCAGCCTGCGACCTCGCGCGCCTACCCGGCCACGGTCGACGAGCACCACTCCTATGCCGGCGGCCTGCTCGAGCACACGGTCGTCGGTCGCGAACGCTCTGCCGGGAGACGGCCCAGCTGCATCCGCGCCTTCGGGCCGACCTGCTGCTCGCCGCGGCGCTCGTCCACGACGCCGGGCGCACCGTGGAGCTCGGGCGCGGGCCCGCGTTCACGCCGACCGACGAGGGCCGCCTGCTCGGCCACGTGCATCTCGGGCTCCGCCTGGTCGAGGAGCGCGCCGTGGGGCTCACGCCGGGGCAGCTGGCAGAGCTCCTGCACTGCGTCGCGGCCCACCACGACCTGCGTGCCGCACGGACGGCCGAGGCCGCCGTCCTGTACCACGCGAACCAGCTCGACGCGGTCGCTCAGACCCGCCGGGTCGATTGACGCCACTCCTGCTCGCGCTCGGCGCGAGCCTCGCCTGGGGCGTCGGCGACTTCGTCGGCCCGCTCGTCTCGAAGACACTCGGCATCCTCCGGGTGCTCTTCTGGGCGCAGCTCGGCGGCGTGCTGGCGATCGTGCTGGCGATCGCCGTGCGCGGCCAGGGCCCCGCCGGCTGGGCAGTGCTCTATGCCGTCTGCGCCTCGTTCGGCGGCATGCTCGGGCTCTTCGCCTACTACCGCGGCATGGCGGCCGGCGCCATGAGCGTCGTCGCTCCGATCGCAGGCGTCTCCGCCGCGATCCCGGTCGTCTTCGGGATCGCGACCGGTGACAGCCCGTCGGGCGCGCAGATCCTCGGCATCGCCTGCGCCCTCGCAGGAGTCGCCCTCGCCTCGGTGGAGCACCAGGACGGGCGACGGCGGGTCGCCGCAGGCGCCGGCCTGGCGCTCCTCGCCGCGCTCGGGTTCGGCTTCTACTTCCCGTGGATGCACGCGGCGGGCAAGGTCGACTTCTGGTGGGCCTCGCTCGTCTTCCGGGTGACCGCTCTCGTGATCGTCGGCACGGCGGTGGCCGCAAAGCGGCCCGTGCTCCGGCTCGGCCCACGGCCGCTCGCGATCGTCGCCGCTGTCGGAGTGGCAGATACGGTCGGGAACGTCCTCTTCGCGGCCTCGTCGAGCAAGGGGCTCGTCAGCCTCACGGCGGTGCTCGCGTCGCTCTATCCGGTCGTCACGGTCCTGCTCGCGGCCGGCGTCCTGCACGAACGCGTCGCGCCCATGCAGCGCGCCGGGATCGTGCTCACGCTCGCCGGCGTCGCGCTGATCTCGGTCTGAGCGGGCCTCTCAGACGTTGAAGCGGATGTTCAGGACGTCGCCGTCCTGGACGACGTAGGTCTTCCCCTCGAGCCCCTGCTTCCCCTGCTTCGCGACCTCGGCGTGGGAGCCGAGCTCGACCAGGTCGCGCCAGTTGACGACCTCGCAGCGGATGAAGCCGCGGGCGATGTCGGTGTGGATCGCGCCCGCCGCGTCGAGCGCGGTCTGGCCGTTGCGCAGCGTCCAGGCCCGCGTGTCCTGCTCGCCGGCGGTGAAGAACGTGATCAGGTCGAGCGCGCGCGCGAGGCGGCCGGCGATGTCGTCGAGAGCCGACTCGCCCCCGTCGCGGAACGCAGCTGCCTCGTCGTCCGGCAGCTCGGCGAGCTCGGCCTCGAGCTTCAGGTCGATGCCGGCGGGGCCGTTGACGACGGCGATCAGCGGCTTCGTCGTGAGCGGCTCGAGCTCGCCCGGCAGCTCGCCGCGCGTACTTCGCGAGCTCACCGCCGCCGTCGACGTGCGCGAGCACCTTCTTCAGCTCCTCGAGCTCGCCGCGGATCTTCGCGTCACCCGACTTGGCCTGCTTCTCGACGCGCTCGAGCCGCCGCTCGACGTGGTCGCGGTCGGCGACCAGCAGCTCGAGCTTGAACGTCTCGAGATCGTCGTCCGGCGTCGCGTCGGCGCCGAAGCCGCGCACCACGACGAGCAGCGCGTCGACCTGGCGCAGGTTGCCGAGCTGGGCGGCGCCCGAGCCCGGGACGTCCTGCACGCGAATCGTCGCCGGCGTGATCTTGCGCGCCTTGACCACGGCTGCGAGCGCGCCGAGCCGATCGTCGGCGATCGGCGCCATGCCGACGTTCGTCTTCCCGTACTCGCCGCCGCCGGTCTTCGTGAGCGCGGTGAAGAGCGCCGTCTTCCCACTGCCCGACGGGCCGACGATGCCGACCTCGAGTGCCACGACGGCTGAGGGTAGCGGCCTCCGCTAACTCTCGGCTTCGCGCTGCTCGATCTGCTTCTGCAGCGAGACGAGCGCGCGGTGCTGGAGCGACTTGATGGCGCCCTCGGTCTTGCCGAGGATCGTCGCCGCCTCGGCGTTCGCGAAGTTGAACACGAACTTCAGCGTGAGCACCTGCTGCTGCTCGGGTGAGAGATCCTCGATCAGGTCGAGCATCGACTTGCGGCCGATCGACTCGAGGGCGCCGGCTTCGGCCGACGTGGCCTCGTCGGGCTCGGGCTCGGGCACGTCCTCCTCGGGCTGCCAGCGCTTGTTGGCGCGGAAATGGTCCATCGCCAGGTTGTGGGCGATGCGGAAGAGCCAGGCGGAGAACGGCGCCGACTGCCAGCGGAACTTCCCGATCGACTCGAGCATCTTGAGGAAGGTCTGCGTCGTCAGGTCCTCGGCGTCGTGGCGGTTGCCGACGCTGACGTGCAGGTAGCCGTAGATCCGGTCGAAGTGGATCAGGTAGAGCTCCTCGAGCGCGGCGCGGTCGCCCTGCTGGGCCCGGTCGACGAGCCCGCGGACCCGCTTTGCCTCACTCTCCTTCTTGGCGGCCTGCGCGTCAGTCATCCGACGATGGAGGTGCCCCGCCGAGCGAGGCGCGTAACCCGCTCAGGCGACGGCCCCGAAGCCGACACGGCTCTCGCGGGCAAAGCGCTTGACGTAGACGACGCGGCGCAGCAGGACGGTGTAGCGGCCGTCCTCGGCCTCGAACGAGTAGGCGGAGTCGTGCTCGCCGGCAAGGGCGCGGTCGAGGTCCTCGGCCGTCTGGGCGGGCACGACCACCGACAGGACCTGCTGGCCGTCGAGCGCAATCTCGATCCGAATGCGGTCGGTGGAGGTCATCGCTCCACGAACTCTGCCAGAACGCCGCCGGTCGCATCGGGATGGACGAACGCGACCTGCAGGCCGTAGAGGCCCCGGCGGGGCGACTCGTCGATCAGCTGCACCCCGGCGGCGCGCAGGCGGTCGAGCTCGGCGGCGAGATCGGCGACCTCGAAGGCGACGTGATGCAGCCCCGGGCCCCGCTTGGCCAGGAACCGGCCCACCGGCGTGTCGGCCGCGAGCGGGCGCAGCAACTCGAGCCGGGAGGGCCCGACCGCGAGCGACGCGGCCTCGACACCCTGGTCGTCGACCGTGTCGCGGTGCTCGACGGTCGGCTCCGAAGAGACCGGCATAGCGCTCGATCGCGGCGTCGAGGTCGTCGACGGCGATCCCCACGTGGTGGACGTTCAGCGCCATTCGCGGTCCAGGATCGCGTACACGAGCTCGCTCTGCCATTCGCCCTTGACCCATTCGTTCTCGACCAGATGCGCCTCGAGGCGGAAGCCGAGCTTCTCGAGCACGCGCGCCGACGCCGCGTTGCGCACCTCGGCCCGGCCGATCACGCGATGGAATCCCTCGGCGAAGGCCCAGCCGACGAGCGCACGTGCGGCCTCGGTCGCATAGCCCCGGCCCTGGTGCCTGGGGCTGAAGACGAAGCCGATCTCCGCCGTCCGGTGGGCCTCGCTCACCCAGTGCAGGGCGAGATCCCCGACCAGAGCTTCCTCCGACTTTTCCACGACGGCGGCGCTCAGCCAGTCGTCCTCGGCGCGCAGCTCCGAGCCGTCGATCTTTCGCTGCAGCAGATCGGTCGTCTGCTCGAGCGTGCGCGGGCCGAGGTACAGGTACCGCGCGACGCTCCTCGTCGGCTTGGATCTCGTGCAGCGCGGCGAGGTCGCCCGGCTCGAACGGGCGCAGCGTCAGACGCTCGGTCTCGATCGGCCAGTCCGGCGACACGCCGGCGAAATCTACCGGGGCTTGTGCATGCCGAGCGCGCGGACGACGCCGACCGCCTCGGAGGACTGCGAGTCGGGCTCGACGCCGACGAAGAGCTCGGCGAGCTCCTCGCGCGCAAGCGTCTCCTTGTCGAGGAGCGCAGCGGCGATCCGGTCGAGCGCCACACGGTGCTCCGCCAGCAGTCGCTGCGCCTCGAGGTAGGCGTGGTCGGTGAGCGCCGCCTGCTCGGTGTCACGCAGCCGCTTGGTCTCCTCCGACAGGGCGTAGTTGTCGGCGCGCATCGTCCGGGAGGTGACCGACTCGCCCATGCCCCACTCGAAGACCATCGCGCGGGCGATCTGCGTCACTTTCTCGAGATCGTTGGCGGCGCCGTTCGTCACACGACCGAAGACGAGCTCCTCCGCGGCACGCCCGGCGAGCGCCATGACCATCCAGTCGAGCAGCTCCTCCTTCGTCTCGAGGTAGCGCTCCTCCTCGGGCAGGTGCAGCACGTAGCCGAGCGCGGCGCCGCGGGCAATGATCGTCGCCTTCTCGGGCTGGTTGCCGACGAGGTGTGAGACGAGCGCGTGACCGCCCTCGTGGTAGGCGAGGATGCGCTTCTCCTTGTCGGTCACGACGCGGCGCTGCTGCAGGCCGGCGACCACCCGCTCGAGGGCGTAGTCGAAGTCGGGCTGCGTGATCGTCGCACGATCCTTGCGGCCGGCGGCGATCGCGGCCTCGTTGCAGATGTTCGCGAGGTCCGCTCCCGTCAGGCCGGCGGTCTGGCGCGCGACGGACTCGAGGTCGACGTCGCCGCCGAGCGGCTTGCCACGGGTGTGCACCTCGAGGATCGCCCGGCGGCCCTTCAGGTCGGGTGCCTGGATGAAGATCTGCCGGTCGAAGCGGCCCGGGCGAAGCAGCGCCGGATCGAGATCCTGCAGGCGGTTGGAGGCGGCCATCACGACCACCTGGTCGCGCGGGCCGAACCCGTCGAGCTCGACGAGCAGCTGGTTCAGCGTCTGGTCCTGCTCGCGGTTGAAGAGTGCCCGCTGCGCGCCTGGCCGACGGCGTCGAGCTCGTCGATGAAGACGATCGACGGGGCGTTCTTGCGCGCCTCTTCGAAGAGCTTCCGGATGCGCGCGGCGCCGAGGCCGGCGAACATCTCGACGAACGCCGATGCGCTCTGCGCGTAGAAGCGCGCGCCGGACTCGTTGGCGATCGCCTTGGCCGCGAGTGTCTTGCCGGTGCCGGGAGGCCCGTGGAAGAGGATGCCCTTCGGCACCCGCGCGCCGAGCGACTCGAAGTGCTCGGGGTTGCGCAGGAAGTCGACGATCTCCTGCAGCTCCTCCTTGGCCTCGTCGAGGCCGGCGACGTCGGCCCAGGTGACGGCGGACGCTGAGCCCGGCGTGATCTCCATCGGCTTGACGCGCGGCATCAGCTTGACCGTCTTCCAGAGCAGCCAGACGACGACGCACATCAGCAGGAAGAAGGCCACGGGCAGCCACGTCAGGGCGAAGTTCGAGACGAACCCCGAGAAGTTGAAGCCGAGCGCCATCCAGGCTCCCATCGGCAGGAGAGGGCCGGGGCTAAAGCCCCGCCGCGACCTCGTCGGCCGTGGCGAACCGGACGCCGCTCTCGCGCCACGCGGCGAGGCACGCGGCGGTGCGCTCGGCGTCGAGGCCGCGCGAGGCCTCCTCGACGAACGTCACCGCCCGCCCGCGGGCCAGCAGGCCGCGAACCGCGGCGTCGTCACAGACGTCGGTGGCGACCCCGAAGACGACCACCTCGACGGGATCGAGCAGGTCGAGCAGCCGCTCGGCGTTCGGGTTCGTGAAGACGTCGAAGTGCTTCTTCAGGAGCAGGAACTCGCGGCCACGCAGCCAGCGCGCCGGCACATCGCTCGCAGCGAGCGGCACCGGCTCGTGCTGAACGGTCTCCGGGATCTTCGCGGCGCCGCGCGTGCCCCGCAGGCAGTGCGGCGGGTACGTCGCCTCGTAGTCGGGAGCGTCCGAGATCTCCGGAGTCGGTCAGCTCGTGGTCGTCGGCGGAGGCGACGTGCGGGATGCCCGCCGCCCGGGCCGCCGCGACGAGCCGCGCCATTGCGGGCACCGCGTCGCGTGCGCTGCGGGACCGCGAGCTTCCCCTGCGGGTCGACGAAGTCGACCTGGGTGTCGACGTCCCACAGCACCGTGGTCACGGTACGAGCTCGAGCCGGGGGTTCGGGCGCAGGCCGCGGCCGAACTTCGCGGACGGCTTGCCGTCGGTGAGCACGATGTCGCCGGTGAAGTCGTTCGACCCGCGGATCAGCGACGACCCGACGCCGTAGGCGTCGACGGGTACGCCGAGCTCCTCGAACTCGTGGATCTTGTCGACCGTGAACCCGCCGGAGACGACGATGCGGACGGTGTCGAAGCCCGCTCCGTCGAGCGCGTTGCGCACCTTCCAGACGAGGCGTGGGTTGACGCCCGTCGGCTTGAAGTCGCCGAGCTCGCTCCAGAGCGACCGGTCGACGAGCGACTCCGACGTGTCGAGGCGCACTCCCCAGAGGCGCGGGCCCAGCGCGTTGGCGACGTCGAGTGCGGTGCGCACCGAGTCGTTCTCGAAGTCGACGAGCACCGTGAGGTTCATGTCCGCGGGCGCCCAGTCGGCGAAGTGCTTCGCCGCGGCGACAGTGTCGCCGCCGTAGGACGCGATCAGCGCATGCGGCACCGTGCCGAGGCCGGTGCCGCCCCACCACGACGCCTGTTCGTCGGTCGTCACACCCACCGGGGCCCCCACGATCTGGCCCGCGACGTACGCGGCATATCCGTCGCCCGTCTGAACCCGGTGATGGTCGTGCCTGCGCAGGCATGAAGATGACGTGCTTGCCGTTCGCGGCGCGCAGGACGCTGACGACGTTCGTCGTGATCAGCGTGCGGCGGGCGAGCGTCCCGAGGTACACGGTCTCGAGGTGCGCGAACGTCGTGTAGTCGCCTTCGATCGTCAGCACCGTCTCGTACGGCTCGATCGAGTCGCCGTCGTACAACGCGTGCACGGTGAGTGCCTCGTAGTCGTCGGCGCAGAGCTTCAGGATCGCGAGCGCCTCGTCCATGCCGCCGAGAAACGCATGCCGCTTCTGAAAGACCTGCATCAGGACGTGCGGCTTGCGGCCGTCGTGCCGCAACGCATCACGCGTGTGGTTGAAGTACGCGTCGGTGTACCAACCGGTGCGCATCTTCTCGACCGGCAGGTCGAACACCGAGGGGTCGAGTCGCCGGCGCGTCGTGATCATGCGTGCGCCGGCGCTTCTTCCAGTTGCAGGCACGCGTGGAGCGCGGCCTCGGCGACCTCGAGTTGCGCGGCGCTCGGCTCACGCGTGCCGAGCCGGTGCTGCAGCTCGTGTCCCGGCTTCGCGAGCGCCCGCGCCAGCGGATGGGCGGGATGCCGCGTCATCCAGCCGAAGATCTCGACCGACGCGGCGGCGGCCCCGACCGCGCCGGCGGCCCGCGCGACCGACCGGTAGCGCAGCGGCGCCTGCTCGGAGGCGAGGTTGCCCGCGGCGTTCGTCAAGAGCATCGGGCCGATCAGGTGCGAGCCGCACCGCTCGTGCTCCTTCGGACGTGCGGCGCCGTGCTCGTAGGTGCCGATCGCGATGTGCTCGGCCCCGTGGTAGGAGGCCAGCTCGCCGCCTCGCAGCGCCAGCGCGGCGGGCGCGACCGAGAGCGCGCTCGTGAGCAGCTCGCGGGCGAGCGGCCGCAGCCCCGAGCGCTTGACCGCCTTGAGCATCGCCGCGCTCGCGACCATCGACGCGAGCACGTGCGGGCGCTGCATCGGCAGCTCGGCTTCCGGCAGCGCCCGCTTCACCTGCGGCAGGAGGGCGAACGCCTCGGCCAGTCGAGCCGGCCCGCGCAGCAGCGGGTTGCGGACCGTCGACGCGCGCAGCCGTTTGCGCCGGGCCACGACCTTCACCTCGCCGTCGTCGGTCCGCACGGCACACGCCCAGGCCTTCGGCCCGTGCACGAGGACGCCGTTCGCAAGCGCCATGCCACCGAGCCGGACGCGATCGCTCACCCTGTGGAGCGTAGCCGCAGTGCGGCCTGAAGCCGCGCCGCGGCGGGGCCGGGGCGACCGTCACCGATCGGCCGCCCGTCGACCGCGACGACCGGCATCACCTCGCGGATCGACGACGTCGTGAACGCCTCGTCGGCGGCGGCGAGGTCGCCGAGCGGGAACGGCCGCGACGGAGACGTGCTCCAGCTCGAGCACCAGCTCGCGCGTCACTCCGGGCAGGACCCCGGGGCGCTCGGCCGGGGTGCAGCAGCTCGTCGCCTTTGCGCCACCAGATATTCGCGGTGGCGGCCTCGAGCACGAGCCCGCCTGCAACGAGCAGCGCCTCGTCCGCCCCCTCGCGCTCGGCCAGCCGCCGGGCGGCGAACGCCTCGCCGTAGCTCGTCGTCTTGGCGCCGGCGAGGAGCGGCGCCGGTGCGCCGATGTCGACCGAGCGCAGCGAGATGCCGCGGGCGCGCAGCGCGTCGAGCCCGTCGGGCAGCGCGGCGGCCGTGGCGACGAGCTGCTGCTCGGTGCGGTAGAGGCGCAGGACGTGGTCGGGCGGCGAGGCTCCGACCACCAGGTCGACGAGCGTCTCGACCTCGGTCGGCGGCGGGCAGAGCGAGCGCGACGATCGAGAAGTGGAAGCGCCGCAGGTGCCGGTCGAGCAGGAACGGAACGCCGCCGTAGCGAGCGCACGGTCTCGAACGCGACGCCGCCGCGCAGGAGCGCCTCGTCGTCGGCACGAAAGACGGGCTCGCGGGGATCGACGAGACCGCGGCCCTGTACGGCCACGGCGAGCAGCGTCACGCCGTCACCAGTCCACCGACCGCAGCGAGCAGCGGCCGCGCCTTCACCCACGACTCCTCGATCTCGGCCTCCGGATCGGAGTCCCAGACGATGCCGCCGCCGACCCAGAGGTGGATCCGCCCCTCGGCGACGGCGAACGTGCGGATCGTCAGCGCGAAGTCGAAGTCGCCGTTCGGGTGCACGGTGCCGAGCGCGCCCATCGCCGCTCCGCGGCCGACCGGCTCGAGGCGTGCGATCTGCTCGATCGCCGCGAGCTTGGGCGCGCCGGTGATCGAGCCGCCCGGGAAAGGTCGCCGACAGCACCTCCGCGAGCCCGACGCCGCGGCGCAGGCGGCCCTCGACCGTCGAGACGAGGTGGGTCACGCCGGCGAGCTCGCGCTGCACCATCAGCTGCGGCCAGCGAATCGAGCCGACCTCGCAGACGCGCGACAGGTCGTTGCGCTCGAGGTCGACGATCATCACGTGCTCGGCGGCGTCCTTGACGTCCTCGACCGGCTCCCCCGCGGGGCGCGTTCCCTTGATCGGCATCGTGCGAAGCCGCTCCCCGCGCCGCGAGAGGAAGAGCTCCGGGGAGGCGGAGACGATCGCCCAGCCGTCACCGTGGAGCGGGCGCGGGTGGAGCGGGCGCAGGGGCGCGAGTGCAGCCGCGAGGCCGGCCGGGTCGCCGGCGAAGCCGGCAGAGAGGTGCTGCACGAGATTGACCTGGTAGACGTCGCCGCGTGCGATCGCGGCCCGCACCTCGTCGACCGCAGCGCCGTAGTCGTCCGGTGCCCACGTCTGCTGCCACTCGCCGATCGCGAACGGCGCCGGCGGCGGCCCGGGCGGTACCGTCGCCGCGCGGATGCGCGCCGCGACCACGGGCAGCGGGCAAGGCTCCGGCGGAGGCGGCCACGGGCCGCGGCGGAGCGTCTCCGCCAGCCGGTAGCCGAGATAGACGTCGGCAACGAGCCCCTCGTGCAGCTCGTCGGCGAGGTAGCGCTCGAGCGTCTCGAGCGCACCGCCCGGCCGGTCGAGCTCAAGCACAGACCGACTGAGCCGCGTGCCGCAGGAACCGCACACCGAGGTCGAGATCGCTCACCGGCACGCGCTCGTCCGCGGAGTGAATCAGCCGCGCCGCCGTCTCGGCAGGCCAGCGCGCGGGCCGGGAAGAACCCGTAGGCGACGGTGCCGAACGCCTGCCGCAGCCAGTGCGAGTCGGTGAACCCGGCGACGCAGATCGGCGCGGCGACCGCACCCGGCTCCTCGGCCTCGACGAAGGAGGCGACCGCATCCCAGAGCGGCGCCGCCGGCCGGCGACCGGGTGCCGCCCTGCCGCCTCGAGGTTCACGAGCTCGTAGTCGCCCGCGCCGAGCCATTCGCGCAGCGACGCCTCGGCATCGGCCGGGCGTCTGCCCCGGCAGCAGGCGCACGTCGATCGTGATCTCGCAGAGCGCGGGGATCACGTTGCGCTTGTCCGAGGCATGCGCCTTCGTCGGCGAGACGGTCATGCCGAGCAACGGCTCGATCAGCTCGCCGGCGAGCGGGGCAACCGCGCGCGCCGCGCCGAGCGCGTCCGCCGCAGCGGGGACCGTAGCCGAGCAGCGCCGCGAGCAGGCCCGCGACCTCGGGGATCACCACCGGCTCGGCCGTGAACTCGCCGAGCCTCGTCACGTGCTGCGCCGCCTTGACGAGCGCGTTGTCGGCGATCGACGGCACCGACGCGTGGCCGCTGCGGCCGTGCACCCGCAGCAGGAAGGGCGCGCTCATCTTCTCGGCCGTCGCGCAGAGGTACAGCACCTTGCCGCCGAGCTCGACCCGGTCGCCTGCGCCTTCGTTGACCGAGAAGTCGGCGCGAACATCGTCGGGGTGCGCCTCGACGAGCCACTCGAGGCCGAACCCGTCGCCGACCTCCTCGTCGGCCGCCGCGATGAAGATCAGGTCGCCCGAGCCCCGCCATCCTTCTCGCGCGAGCGTCGCGAGCGTGACGGCCGACGCAGCGACCTCGCCTTTCATGTCGAGCGCGCCGCGCCCCCAGACCTCGCCGTCGACGAGCTCGCCGCCGAACGGCTCGCGCGTCCACTCGCGGGGGTCGGCCAGGACGACGTCGGTGTGCGAGAGCAGCGCCAGCGACGGCCCGTCGCCGCGGCCGCGGATGCGCGCGACGAGATTGGCGCGTTCCGGCACGCGAGAGCGCAGCGTGCACTCGACGCCGGCAGCCTCGAGGTAGTCGCGAAGAAGCTCCGCCGCGAGCGTCTCGTTGCCGGGCGGGTTCGTCGTGTCGAGCCGGATCAGCTCCTGCAGGAGCGCGGCTGACGTCGCTCATTTACGGCGCCCGAGGACGAGCAGGTACCGCCGCGGTGCGCGAATCCCGCCGCTCTCGACGCGGTAGCCCTCGTAGAACTCCACGAACGCCTGGTGGAACTCCTCGCTGCTTGGCCGCGTCGAGCCGCTTCACGAGCGCGATCACCGGTGGGGCCGACTCCGAGAAGAGCGTCCAGATCTCCTCGCCGGAGGCCGCCTCCAGCCAGAGCGTGCCGTCCTCGAACTCGAGCTCGAAGTCCTCGCCGAGCATGTCCTCGACATGGTCCTCGCGCCCCCACTCGTACACCTCGCGGCCCTCGATCGGCTCCTCGGTGAAGCGGCGGTACAGCTCGCCCAGCTTCGGGTTCGGCTTCCAGGCGGTGAAGCCGAGCCGGCCGCCGGGGCACGTGACCCGCGCGAGCTCGGACGCGACGTTCGCGTGGTCCGGCGCGAGCACGACCCCGAAGCTCGAGACGAGCACGTCGAAGCAGGCATCCTCGTAGGGGAGGTACTCGACGTCGCCGAGCTCGAAGGCGATCTCGAGACCCTCCTCGGCGGCGCTCGACCGCGCCTTCTCGAGCATCGGCGCCGGCAATGTCGATCGCCGAGACGGTCGCGCCGAGACGCGCGACGCGGCGCGCCACCTCGCCGGTCCCGGTCGCGAGGTCGAGGACGCGTTCCCCGGCGCGGGCGGCGAGCCGCTCCACCAGCTCGTCCTGCACCGGCGCGAACCGCGCCGCCAGGCGCTCGTACGTTCCCGCGCTCCAGACCTCGCTCATCCCTCGAAGAGCATACTTCCGGCCGTGGGAGACCTCTTCAGCGAGGCTGCGAGCCGTCGCCTCGGCGCATCCGCGCCGCTCGCCCAGCGGCTGCGCCCGCTGACGCCTCGACGACTTCGCGGGCCAGGAGCACGTGATCGGCCCGGGCCGCGCGCTGCGCCTGGCGATCGAGCAGGACCGCGTCCCCTCGATGATCCTCTACGGGCCACCGGGCTCCGGCAAGACGACGCTCGCCCGAATCGTCGCGCAAACGACCGGCGCCGATTTCGAGGAGCTCTCGGCCGTGTCGGCGACCGTGGCGAACGTGCGCGAGGTGCTCGCGCGGGCACGCGAGCGGCTCGGAGCAAGCGGGCGGCGCACGATCCTGTTCCTCGACGAGATCCACCGGTTCAACAAGGCGCAGCAGGACGCGCTGCTGCCGGGGGTGGAGGACGGCCTCCTGACGCTGATCGGCGCGACGACCGAGAACCCGTACTTCGAGGTGAACTCCGCGCTGCTCTCACGCGCCCAGATCTACGAGCTCGCCGCGCATTCGGTCGACACGCTGCGTGAGGTGGTACGGCGCGGTGCGGCCGCGCTCGAGGTCGACGTCTCGCCGGAGGTGGAGGAGCTGATCGCCGGCCGCGCCGGCGGCGACGCGCGCAACGCGCTCAACATCCTCGAGTTGTCGGCGGAGACGGCCCAGGCAGAGGGCGGGCGCACTCGAGGCCCGCCACGTCGACGACGCCGCACGCAAGCGGCCGCTCGCCTACGACAAGGGTGGCGACAAGCACTACGACTTCATCTCCGCGTGGATCAAATCGACGCGCGCCGGCGATGTTCAGGCCTCGGTCTACTACCTCGCCGCGATGCTCGAGGGCGGAGAGGACGCGCGCTTCATCGCGCGGCGCATGGTCATCCTCGCCTCGGAGGACATCGGCAACGCCGACCCCCAGGCGCTCGTGATCGCTGTCGCGGCTGCGCACGCCGTCGAGCACGTCGGGCTGCCAGAGGCGCGGCTCAATCTCGCGCAGGCGGCGGTCTATCTCGCCCGGGCACCCAAGTCCAACGCCTCGTACGTCGCGATCGGCAAGGCGACGCAGGTCGTGCGCGAGCGCGGCCACCTGCTGCCGCCCGCGGCACTGCGCTCGGCCGCGTACGCCGGCGCGAAGAAGCTCGGGCGCGGCGAGGGCTACATCTATCCGCATGCCGACCCGTCCGGGTTCGAGGTCGACTGCCTCCCCGACGAGCTGAAAGGCACGGTCTTCTACGAGCCGTCCGGGAACGGCGACGAGCAGGCTTGAGGACTGCCGGCTAGAGGATGCGCGCGCCGAGCGCGCTCGCGACGAGCTCGACCGCCAGCTCCGCCGTCTCGTTCTCGCGGTCGAGCACCGGATTGACCTCGACGACGTCGAGCGAGTCGAGCAGCTCCGACTCGGCGACGAGCTCGAGCGCCAGGTGCGCCTCGCGATACGAGAGGCCGCCGCGGACCGGGGTGCCGACGCCGGGCGCGAACATCGGGTCGACCGCGTCGAGGTCGAGGCTGACATGCACGAACGCGGCGCCGTGGAGGAACTCGAGCGCCTCGCCCAGCATCTTCTCGACGCCGTGACGGTCGATCTCGCTCATCGTGAACACCTTGACGTCGACCTCGCCGATCAGCTCGCGCTCGCCCGGGTCGAGGGAGCGAATCCCGAAGAGCGCGGCGCGGGTGATCGACGGCGTCGGGAACGTCTCGCAGTCGAAGCCCTCCCCGGCTGCACCGAGCGCAGCGGCCAGCGGCATGCCGTGCACGTTGCCGCTCGGTGACGTCCCGGGCCGGTTGAGGTCCCCGTGCGCGTCGATCCAGAGCGCCGCGCCGAGACCGCGCGCCTTCGCCATCCCGCCGAGCGTGCCCATCGCGATCGAGTGGTCGCCGCCGAGGACGAGCGGCAGGAGCGACTGGCCGGCCGCCTCCTCGACGAGCGCCGACACCCGCTCGCACGCCTGCATGATCGGAGCGAGGTAGCGGGCCGACGGATCGCCGACATCGGTCGCCTCGGGAACCGGCGAGCGAATGTCTCCCCAGTCGGCCACCTCGTGGCCCGTGCGCGCGGATGCGCGCCTCGAGCTCCGCGTAGCGAATCGCGGACGGCCCCATGTCGACGCCGCGGCGCCCGGCACCCAGGTCGAGCCCTGCGCCGATGATCGCCACGCTGTGCAGGCGTGTTGTCTGCGCTCACAGCCAGGAGAATGTACGTCAGTCCGGGCCGCAGCCGAGACCGACCCGGACGGGCTCGGCACGCTTGCGAGTGTCGAAGAGAGCGATACCCCGGCGAATCGTCATGGCTCCGGCACGGCCAAAGCCGGATTCGCAGGGGTGAGTGGCGAGGGCCGGACTTGAACCGGCGACACCACGGTTTTCAGCCGTGTGCTCTACCAACTGAGCTACCTCGCCCTGCGGCTCGCAAGTGTAGCCGCACGAAAAGAGACGTCCGGACCGGTGCTACCGCGTCGCGAACGTCTCTGTGGGCGGAACTTTAGGGCACGTCGTCCTTGCGGGCAAGCAGCGCGAGGCCCGGGCCGGCCGCAAAATCCGCAACGTGGGCAAACCCGCGACGTTCGAGGTTCTCGCGCACCGTGGCCAGCGGCACCCAGATGGGCGTCTGCGGTCCCGTGCTGAACGCGATCGCGACCAGCCCGCCCGGGCTCGTGACGCGGGCGAGCTCGTCGAAGAAGGGGATCATGTTGTTCAAGGTGACGAGATCGAAGCTCCCGGCGGCGAACGGGAGGCGGGAGGCGTCTGCGACCTCGTAGCGCTCGTGCCCGAGCTGCCTGGCCTCGGCGATCATCCCGGGCGACGCATCGATGCCGAGCACGTCGGCCTCCGGCCAGAGCTGCGCGGCGAGCCTCGCGACCGCGCCCGAGCCGGTCCCGACGTCGAGCACGCGCCCGGGCGGGTCGGGCAGCGACTCGAGCGCCGCGATCATCGGCGCCAGCCGCTCGCGGCTCACCCTCGTCGCGTCCCACTCGGGCGCCAGCCGGTCGAAGTTGCGGGTCATCGCGACGCGAAAGACGCGCCAGAGGAACGGAGCCCGCACGACGACATTCGTGACGAGGCGGGCGAATCGCTGCCCGCAGGCTCATAGGACGGCGATTCGCAACTCGTCGCCGACCGTGGCGCCGGTCAGGCGGGCGGCATCGCCGCGGCTGATCGCGAGCGTGACGAGCCCGTAGGAGTCCTCGTAGAGGATCAGCTCGCCGGCCGCGGCATCGGCGAACGTCTCGGGCGACGATTGCGTAGTAGCGGTCGAGAGCGATCCGCACCTCGACGCGGTCTCCGTTCGCCACACCGAGCGCCTCGATGTGCTCGCGCCGGGCATTGGTCGCGACGTTCCCGAACCGGTCGACCGACAGCACGGTCGCCGAGATCTGCGACTTCCCGAGGGCGGGGTCGGGCACGTCGAGGCGAACGAGCGTCGCAGGGTCGAGCGCGGGCCCGAGCTCCTCGATCGCGACGCCGGCCGCAAGGTGGGCGGCGGCCGGCGCGAACACGTCGCGCGCGTGAAAGGTGCGGGAGACCTCGGGCAGGCGATAGCGCTCGTTCTCGAGCGCGTGCACCGCCACGATGCCGAGCTCGTCGGCGGCGAGCGGCAACAGCCCGTTGTCCGGCCCGACGAACAGCCGGCCGTCGGCGGTCTGCACGGCGATCGCTCGGCGATTGCCTCCGACGTCGGGATCGACGACGGCGAGGTGCACGCCGACCGGCATGTAGCGGGTCGTGTTGCGCAGGACGAGCGCGCCCTGGAGGACGGCCTGCGGCGCGATGCCGTGCGTCACGTCGATCACGCGGGCGTCGGGCGCGATCCCGGCGATCACTCCGTGACAGGTGCCGACAAAGTCGTCCTGCAGCCCGAAGTCGGTCAGGAACGTGATCACGGTCATCCCGGTGGACTTCATCAGATCCCGCACCGCCGCGACGAGCCCGTCGAGGGTGTGCGCCGCGGCCTCGGCCGCGACCGCGAGGCCGACGCTCTCCGCCACGCGGGTCGTCTCCGGCCCGATCGTGACGGCGGGAGCGTTCCCCCCGACCCCGGCGTAGGCCCGCGCCGCCGAGCCGGACGCCAGCACGACGACGTCCCCCGCAGGTGGCTGCGGCGCGAGCAGACGCGTGCGGTAGAGCGGCACGAAGTCGGCGCCGAGCGCGTCGATCGGGCCGCGGCGGGCGCCTTCCGCGGCCGCGAAGAGCACCCGGCCGGCCGGGCGCGGGAATTCGCGCAGCAGGCCGTCCTGCGACGACTCGCGGGGCACGAACGACGGCTCGAGCCCGTGCGCGCGAAGCGCCTCGGCCGTGCCCGGGCCGACCGCGGCGATCGCGGGCAGGTTGCGCCCGCGGGCCGCGATCTCGTTCGCGCCGTTCGGGCTGGTCACGATCAGCCAGTCATACCCTGCCGCGTCGACCGGCTCGTCCGACGTCCGCTCGATCTCGATCAACGGGCACTCGACCACGGTGGCGCCGAGCGCCTCGAGTGCGGCGACGAGCGGCTGCGCCTGCTCGCGAGGGCGCGTGACGATCACTCTCATCGCGCGCCGGCGAGCCCCACGAGCTCCGCGGCGAGCGCCTGCGGGTCGTCGCCCGACGCGCGCTCGATCCAGGCCCCGTCCTCGTCGGCGACGAGCGCACGCAGCGTGATGCCGTCGTGATGGGCGGCCACGGGGGCGAGGCAGCCGCCGCCGATCGCGGCGACACACCGGCGCTCCGGCTCGACCCGCCTGCGCGTCTCCGCGTGGTCGACCCGGCTCACGAGCTCCTCCTCGCCGGCGCGCACCTGCAGCGCCAGGGCACCCTGCGCCGCCTCGGGCAGCATCAGCTCGGGCTCGAGCCGGGCCCCGATCTCGCCGGCGAGGCCGAGCCGGTCGAGCCCACACGCCGCGAGCACGATCGCGTCGAGCCCGCGCTCCCGCAGCTTGCGCAGGCGCGTCTCGACATTGCCGCGCAGCGGCTCGATCGACAGCGTCGGCTCGAAGGCGAGCAGTTGCGCGCGCCGGCGCGCCGAGGCGGTGCCGATGCGCATCCCCGGCCGCAGCCGGCTCGCGCCGATCAGGGCGTCGCGCGGATCGTCGCGCTCGAGATAGGCGCCGACAACCAGCCCGTCGGTGTCGGTCGATGTCATGTCCTTGGCCGAGTGAACGGCGACGTCGATCCGCCCGGCGAGGAGCGCTTCCTCGATCTCCTTGACGAACACGCCACGCTCCCCGATCTGGCCGAATGGGCGGGTGCGGTCACGGTCGCCGGCGGTGGTGATGGGGACGAACGCGATCTCCGTCCCGGTCGCCGCAGCACGCCGGCCGCTTGCTCGGCCTGGGTGAGCGCGAGCCTAGATCCGCGAGACCCGATGCGGAGGAGCACAGCGAGCCCTCCTCCCACGGGTCGAACGCCCGCACGACAGCCGGCCGAGCCTGACGCGCAGGAACGCCGACGGGCTGATCGCGGGCAGGGGGAGCGTGCGCTTCACCGCTGCTCTTCTTCCAGCCCGAACAGGTGGCGCACCGCGTCGGCGTAGGCGGCCCCGTCGGGGCTGACCGCGGCCTCCTTCATGCGGATCGTCGGCAGATGCAGGAGCTTGTTCACGATCTGGGAGGTGACCGATTCGAGCGTGCGCCGCTCGTCGTCGGAGACCCGCCCCTTGAGCTTCGCGAGCTCGGCGTTGCGAATCTCCTCGGCCCGAGCCCGCAGTGACGCGATCGCGGGGACGACGTCGAGCGAGGCGCGCCACGACCGGAAGCGCTCGGCCTCGGCGGCAACCAGCTCCTCGGCCCGCTCGGCCTCGGCGCGGCGGCCCGCGAGGGTCTCGGCGACGACGGCCTCGAGGTCGTCGATGTCGTACAGGAAGCAGCCGTCGAGGCGGGCGATCTCGGGGTCGAGATCGCGCGGTACCGCGATGTCGATGAAGAAGAGCGGCGCGCGGCGCTTCGCGGGCACGTCGGAGGCCAGCAGGACCGAGCCGGGCGCGCTCGTCGAGGCGACGACGACGTCGACGTCGGCGAGTCGGGCCGGAGCCTCCTCGAGCAGCAGCGCCTGGCCCCCGAACCGGTTCGCGACCTCGCGCGCCGTCTCGAGGGTGCGGTTCGCGACGAACGAGATCAGGGCGCCGCGCGACGCGAGGTTGGCCGCGGCGAGCTCACCGATCCGGCCCGCGCCGATCAGCAGCACCCGGCGGCCGGTGAGGTCGCCGAAGACCTGGGCAGCGAGCGCCGCCGCCGCCGACGAGACCGAAGCGGGGCTCTCGCCGATCGCGGTCTCGGTGCGGACGCGCTTGCCGACTGCGAGCGCCTGCCGAAAGACGTGGTCGATGAGGGGGCCGGCGTCGACGGACTCGTACGCGGCGCGCACCTGGCCGAGGATCTCGCCCTCGCCGGGCACGAGCGAGTCGAGGCCCGCTGCGACCCTGAACAGATGCAGTGCTGCGGCGTCCTCGCGCAGGCGGTAGACGCACTCCGGCGAGGGGCTCGCCCGCGAGCTCCTCGAGCGCCGCGACCGCGTCGTGCTCGTCGATGCCGTCGACGTACAGCTCCGTGCGGTTGCACGTCGAGAGACAGACCGCGTCGCCGAGCGAGCGGGCGAGGCTCGCCGCAGCCTCGAGGTCGAGCGTCACTCGCTCGCGCAGCTCGACCGGCGCGACGTGGTGCGAGAGGCCAACGAGCGCGAAGGTCATCCGAAATGGCTCCCCGCGAGCACGAGCCGCGCCACGATCACCAGGGCGAAGCCCCCGAGCGCGAAGTAGGCGGCGCGGCGGCCGTTCGGGCGAAGCGCCAGGAAGCCGCCGTACACGAGCCACGTGACGAGCGTGACCGCCTCCAGCGCGTCGATCGAACCGCCGCGCTCGCGCTGCCGGACGACCCCCGCGGCGAGCCCGAGCGTCAGGAGCGGCAGCGAGACGGCGATCGTCCGCCAGGTGAGGCGCTCGAGCGACGCGAGTGGGGGAAGCCGCAGACGGAGGATGTCCGCCGCGCGCCGTTTGAGGCGCGTCTCTTCCCAGAGGTAGAGCGCCGCGAGTGCAGCGGCGAGCGTGAAGCCCGCGAACGCAGCCAGCACGAGGCCGACATGCAGGACGAGAAACACGTTGCCGTAGGCCGGCTTCTCGCCGGCGCCGATCCCGCCGCCGAGCCGCGCGACGAGGAAGAGCGCGGCCGCGAGCGGCATGACGCCGAGCCCGAGCAGGCGGAAACGCGGCCGGCAGCCCCAGATCAGATAGGCGCCGACGACGAGCCAGACGAACAGGTTGAGCGAGCCGGCCCAGCTCGACCAGGGAAACCCGTCCGCGCGGGCGGCCTGCGCGGCGAGCAGGGCCGTCTGAGCGACCCAGCCGAGACGGACGCCCCAGGTGGCGGCGCGCGACGTGCGCGGGGACGCGTACGCAAAGGCGGCTTCGCCGTAGCCCAGCAGCGCGGGCCAGAAGAGCGCTTCAACCACGGTCGCGGGCGCGTTCGACGAGGTCGCCGAGCTGCTTCTGCAGACGCCCGAGCTTGGCGGCGATCAGCGCGACCCAGGCGAGCACGGCGACGAAGACGACCAGGTAGGCCGCCGCGACGTATTGCCACTCGGAAGGAGGGTTGGGGCTCATGTCAGCAGCTCCCGGAGCTCCCGCACGTGCGCATCGAGGCGCTTCCCGGCGAGCTCGACCTGGTAGAGCGTCGCGAAGAGCGAGAGCACGGCGACGAGCGACACACAGAAGACGACGAACTGCGAGCCGGTCATCTGGGGGCCGTGCGAGTTGAAGACGACCGGGTGAATGAACTTCTGCGACAGGCGGATCGCGAGAAACGAGACCGGGAATCAGCACAACGCCGAACAGCGCGTACACGGCGCTCATGTTCGAACGCGCAGGGCCCGGCTCGACCGAGAAGCGCAGCATGAAGTACGCGCAGTAGAAGAGGAAGAGGACGAGGAACAGCACGAGCTGGTTCTCGCTCCACGACCACCAGACGCCCCACGAGGCCTTCGCCCAGATCGAGCCGGTGACGAGAGTCAGCGCGCCGAAGATCACACCCTGATGGATCGCGACGTAACTCTCGAGGTCGGCCCGCTCGTCACGCGTCCGGAGATACCGCAGCGCCTTCCACGCGCCCCAGCCGAAGCACACGTACGAGGTCAGGGCGATCGGCACGTGGAAGTAGAAGATCCGCTGCGAGAACCCCTGGTCTCCGTCCGTCGGCGCGTAGAAGAAGGTGAGGCCGACGGCGAGGCCGACGAGGCCGGTGCAGGCAACGGCAAGAGCCGGGAGTCCCAGGTGCAGCTTCACGGCGTTCATCGTAGTCCGACGGGTCTAGGTCTCCGACACGACGTACTCGAACGCCGCCCAGCTGAGGACGGCGAAGAGCGCATCGTAGAGGGCGAGGAACCACAGGTAGCCTCCCACCCCGCCGACGACGATGGGGATCGCCATCGGCAGGAAGAGGAGCGGCAGCAGCAACTCGCGGGCGCGGCCCGGCGACCGCCATCGCCCCGAAGAGCGTGCCGACCGTTGCGATCCCGACATCGGCCAGCGCGACCGCCGCGACCGTGCGGCCGTCGATTCCCGAGAAGAACGCGGCGAAGGCGGGCAGGGCGACGACCTCCGCAGCAACGAGGAAGGCGAGGACCGCGAGCGCCTTGCCCAGCCAGATCGCGCTGCGATCGCACGGGGCGAGAACGAGCGCATCGAACATTCCCTGTTCGCGCTCGGCAACGAACGCACGGGTCAGACCGAGCAGCGCGGTGAAGACGAGCGCCGCCCAGAGGAGGCCGAGTGCCGCGGCATGACTCGTCCCCCGTGGCAGCGCGAAGTGGAAGATCGTCAGCGCGGCGATCACGAAGAGCAGCATCGACGGCAGCGTCTCCTTCGCGCGCAGCTCGAGCAGGAGGTCCTTGCGGGCGAGAGCGCCGACGTCGGCGGCGTAGCTCGAGCGCAGGGTCGAGCCTGGCCTCACGCGAACACCACTCGGCCGGTCGCGCGAGCCTCGACGCGTTGCGGCTCGTGTGTCGCGACCACCCATGTCCGCGGCTCGTCGAACAGGCCGTCCAGCAGGTCTGCTCCCTGCACGTCGAGCGCGTTGTACGGCTCGTCGAGCAGGAGCAGCGCCGGATCGTGCAGCAGCACCCGGCAGAGACCGAGACGCTGCTGCATCCCGCGCGAGAACGTCGACACCCGTTCGTGTCGGACCTCCCAGAGCCCGAAGCGCTCGAGCAGCATCCCGACGCGCTCGGCCCGCTCCGGAAGGCGATAGAGCCGGCCGAACAGGGTCAGGTTCTCGAGCGGTGACAGCTCGCGATAGACGAGCGGCTCGTGGCCGATGTAGCCGATGGTGTGGCGCTCGGGCAGGCGAAGCTCGCCTGCCGACGGCGCCGCGAGCCCGGCGAGCACGCGCAGGAGCGTCGTCTTGCCCGAGCCGTTCGGACCGGTGACGAGGAGGAACTCGCCGCGTGCGACGTCGAGATCGACGCCGGAGAAGACCCGCCGTTCGCCGTAGCGCTTCGCCAGGCCGCGCGCGCTGATCACAGCACGTCGGCGAGCACGAAGACGAAGAAGGCGAGGGAGATCACGCCGTTCATCGTGAAGAACGCAGCGTCGAGCCGGCGCAGGTCGCCGGGCCGGACGAGTGAATGCTCGTAGACGAGCAGGCCGGCGACGATCGCCACGCCGAGCCAGTAGAGCAGCCCGACGTCGAGACCGATCCCGGCGGCCCCGAGGAACCCGATCGTCGCGAGGTGCAGGACGCGTGCACCTGCGAATGCACCACGCTCGCCGAAGCGGGTCGCCCAGGAGTGCAGTCCCTGGTCGCGGTCGACCTCGAGGTCGAAGAGCGCGTAGAACAGGTCGAAGCCGGCGACCCAGGTGGCGACCCCCGCCCCGAGCGCCCATGCCTGCCACGGCATCTCGCCCTTGATCGCGGCCCAGGCTCCGACGGGCGCCAGCCCGTCGATCGCGCCGAGCCAGAGATGGCAGAGCCAGGTGAACCGCTTCAGGTACGGGTAGACCACGAACGCGGCGACGGGGATCGGCGAGAGCCAGCGCACGAGCGGGTCGAGCTGCCAGACGGCAAGGAGGTAAACGGCGAGCGCCACCAGACAGAAGCCGCTCACCGCAGCGATCGTGAGGGCGCCCGAAGGCAGCTCCCGGCCGGAGGTGCGCGGGTTCAATGCGTCGATGCGAGCGTCGATCAGACGGTTCAGCGCCATGGCGAGCGAGCGGGCTCCGACCATGGCGACGGTGATCCAGACCACGTCGTGGGCCGACGGCACGCCGCCGACCGCCAGGAACGCTCCGACGTAGGCGAAGGGCAGCGCGAAAATCGTGTGCTCGAACTTGACGAGCCGGTAGTAGAGGCGGGCCACTCTCACGTGCTACGTCTGCCGGTGTGAGGTTGCACGATCGCCGAGGAGCGCCACCGCGTGCGCGGCGGCGGGACGGAGCACGGCGTACCCGTCACGACAGCCGCCCGGCGAGCCCGGCAGGTTGACGACGAGCGAGCTGCCGACGACGCCGGCAACCCCTCGCGAGAGCAGGCCGTGAGGCGTCTTGGCGATCGCGTCGGCGCGCAACGCCTCCGCGATCCCGGGCGCCTCTCGCTGCAGCACCGTGCGTGTCGCCTCCGGCGTCACGTCGCGTGGCGCGAGACCGGTGCCGCCCGTCGTGAGCACGAGGGCCGCGCGATGCCGCGAGCTCCTCGATCGCAGCGGCGATCTCGTCGGCCTCGTCGGGCACGACGCGGCGCGCGACGTCGTAGCCGTCGGCGCGCAGCAGATCGGCGAGCAGGTCGCCGCTCACATCATCCGCCTCGCCGCGCGAGACGCGGTCCGACACGGTCAGCACAGCCGCAGTCACTGCTTGCTCTTCTCGAGCAGCTCGACGGAGAACGTCATCTGCTTGTCGATCGCCTTCGCCATGTCGTAGATCGTCAGCGCGGCGACCGAGGCGCCGGTCAGCGCCTCCATCTCGACCCCCGTCTGCGCCGTCGTCTCGGCCGACGCAGTGATCTCGACCCCGTCCTCGAGCACGCGCACCTCGACCGCGGCATGGGACAGAGGCAGCGGATGACAGAGCGGGATCAGCTCGGCGGTGCGCTTCGCCGCCATGATCCCCGCCAGCTGCGCCGTCGCGAGGGCGTCGCCCTTCGGCAACGCGCGAAGGCGTGCCGCCGTCTCGGGCGCCATGCGCACGACCGCGCGCGCGACGGCGCGACGGCGCTGGGACGGCTTGGCGCCGACATCCACCATCTTCACCGCCCCGCTCTCGTCGACGTGGGACAACTCCGTCACGGCCGGGACCGCCTCGCCATCGCCTGCATGGCCGAAGGTTACGCCGCCACGCGCCTCAGGTCGGCCAGCAGCGCCGCGATCCAGCGCGAGACGTCGTTTTCCCGCACGTGGGCGCGGATCCCGTCCGCCCTCCGGCGGCGTTCTCCCTCATCCAGGGCGAGAGCCTCGTGCAGTGCGTTCGCCTGGCCCAGCAGATCGAACGGGCTGACGCCGACCGCCCACTCGGCAAGCTCCTCGTAGGCACCGGCGTTCTCCGAGAGCACGAGCACTCCATCGCGCTCGTTGACGAGCGGCCCTTCTTTCGCGACGAGGTTCATGCCGTCCGAGACCGCGTTGACGAGCAGCACGTCGTACTGCTTGTAGGCGGCGACCGAGCGGGGGAAGTCGTCGGCGATCTGCAGGTCGACCACCGGCCCGAACCGGTCGTTGACCTCCTGCACCGCGCGCTCGATCTCCGCGACGTACTCCGCATAGGCCGGGATCTCCTGGCGAGACGGGTCGAGGAGCGCGAGCATCGTCACGCGCCCACGCCACTCGGGATGCTCGTCGAGCAGCAAGGCGAACGCGTGGAAGCCCCGCACGATGTTCTTCGACGGATCCGTCCGATCGACGCGCACGATCAGCTTCTCCGGCCGCGGCAGCGTTCGCTCCGCGGCGCGCACGTCGTCGCTCGCCGCCAGGCGCTCGAACTCGGCCACGTCGATCGAGATCGGGTGGTGCGTGACCGACGTGCGCTCGAATGCCCCCGACCGTGTCCTCACAGCTGCGCAGAAAGTTGTGCGCCGCGCGCTCGGTGTGAAATGCGACGACGTCGTTCGCGAGCAATCCCTCGTGGACCGCGCGGCGCATCGGCTCCGGCAGGACGGTCCAGTCCGTCGGCCAGGGGATGTGCACGAAGTGGGCCAGCAACGCGGCCGGCCTCGCGGCTCGCACGAAGGCCGGCGCGAGGTAGAGGTGGTAGTCCTGGAAGAGCACGGTCGCGCCCGGGTGATCGTCGAGCGCGGCGACCACAGCGTCTGCGAAAGCGCGGTTGACGCAGGCGTAGCCGTCGTGCCACGCCTCGTGAAACGCGCCGTCGAGCTCCGGCTGCGACGCACGATCCCACAGCCCGTGCTGGATGAACCACAGCATCGGGTTCGCGACGACGTTGTAGTACCTCTCGTACGCCGCCTCGTCGTGTGCGACGAGAACGACGTCGCCGCCGCCCTCTCGCGCAACGACCCGGTCCTCGTCGGTCGCGGCGCTCGCGATCCAGACGACATGGTGCTCGTCGCGCAGCCCGCGCAGCGCGGTCACGAGACCTCCGCCGCCGCGCCGCTCGATCCGGCGGCCGCCGACTCTGTCGTAGGTCACCGGGCCGCGGTTCGAGACGACGATCAGTGTTGGCTCGTTAGACAACGACGATCTCGCTCGTGCCCGTGTCGTTGCCCGCGAGCTTGTTGAAGAGGACCAGCCAGTCCCGCAGCAGCCTCGGGGTCAGGAAGTGCCTGCGCACGTGCTCCTTGCCCTTGAGCGCCCGCGTTCGCGCCTCCGCCGGATCGCGCAGGATCTCGATGCACGCCGACGCGCACGCGTGGGCGGAGTCGACGAGCCAGCCCGTCTCGCCGTCGGTGATCTGGGCGACGATGCCCCCGACACGGCCGGCAACCATCGGTCGCGCTTTCCACAGCGCCTCGGTGACCGTGAGACCAAAGCCTTCCTTCGTCGACTTCTGGATCAACGCGTTCGAGTGCACCTGGAACGCGTTCACCTCAACCGCACCGACGTTCGACATGTTGCTGAGGATGTAGATGTCAGGATCACCGTCCGCGTGCTCGGCGGTGCGCTTGTAGTAGTCCCACCCTTCCGGATCGTCGTGGGCCATCGAGCCGACGAGCGCGAGCTGCACCTCGGGCACCCGGCGCTTCACCTCGCGGTAGGCGTCGATCACCCCGAGCGGGTCCTTCCACGGGTCGAAGCGCGAGACCTGCGTCAGCAGCGGGCGCTCGACGTCGATGCCGAACTGGTCGACGATGTACGCAGCGTCCTCCGGCGAGAGCGCCATGTTCTTCGGCATCAGCGGGTCGATCGCGGGCGGCCAGACGACCGCCAGCGGCAGGTCGGCGTGCGGCACGTAGTCCCGCATGTGGAAGATCGCAGCGTCGTAACGGCGGATCGACGGCAGCAACACGTCGAAGACCTGCTGGTTCGGAGACGAGAAGTCGATGTGACCGCGCCAGATCCACTTCGCCCGGCGATCGGGGAACGCGTCGATCATCGCAACGGGCTGCGGATCGTGAATGATCACGTAGTCGTAGTCGCCCTCGTCGAACTGCTCGGCGTTCTGCCGGTTGAAGCGCGCGAAGACCGCCTGGTCCTCGTCCGAGAGCGTCCGCTCCGCCCCCTGCAGGCCGTTGTGGATCGCCTTCGTGACCTCGAAGAACTCGTCCTCGCCCTGGATGATGCGCCATTCGACCTCGAGGCCCACGTCGGCCATCAGCGGGACGAGCGTGTAGTTGATCTCGGCGACTCCGCCGCCGAACGACGTGGCCGACACGTGCGCGACGCGTTTCCCCCGGAGCGGCTCCGCCAGCCGCTCGATCTCGTTCATCAGCCCGCGCGAGACCAGCGTGGCGTAGTCGCCGAGCGACTTGTGGCCGACGTTGGCGAGGGGCAGCAAGATCTCGATCTAGAGCAGCTTGACGAACCGCAGGGACGACCCGCCCTGCGCGCGTTCGCGAATCTCGAGCTCGTCGGCGAGCGCCTCGATGATCGCGATCCCGAGCCCTCCCTCGGTGAGCTCCTCGGCGTCGAGCGCGTCGCTCGGGACCGCCGGCGGCTCGAACCCCTCGCCGTCGTCGCTCACCTCGACCACGAGCCGGTCGGCGTGGAGCTCGTAGAGGATGTCGACGCTGCCCGACCCGTCCGCATAGGCGTGGCGCACCGAGTTGGTGCAGGCCTCGGTGAGCGCGAGCTTGAGGTCGCCGACCACCTCGTCCGGCGAGCGGGTCACGGCGCAGACGGACGATCGCCGTCAGGGCGAGCCGGCCGAGCGTGATGTACTCCGGCTTGGCCGGGATGGTCAGTCGGACTGCCTGGAGGTGCCCGTTCACGGTCATCGACACTGCTCTTCCCTCGAATACGATGAGGTAAACCTGGAAGATCCTGCCGAAAGTTGCGTGAACTGACTTCGGCTTGGAAGACAGGTTCCCTTTGCGAGCGTTTCCTAACCCACCGGGCGCGCCGCGAGGGTCACGCGCACGACCCGGCGGTGCGCGCCGCGCACGACGGTGAACGGCACCGTCTCGCCGGGCAGCAGGCGCTCCGAGACGATCCGGACGACGTCCTCGGCGCCCGTCACCGGCAGGCCGCCGATCGCGACCACGGCGTCGCCGCCCACCCTGAGCGCCTGCCCGCGAAAGACGGCGTCCTGCGGGCCGGGCGCGATCCCCGCTCGAGCCGCCGGGCCGCCGCTGACGACGGCGTCGACCAGCGCGCCGCGGGTGGCGGCGTAGCCGAACCGCTTGGCGATCGCAGGGGTCAGATCCTCCGTCGTGATCCCCACGTAGGCGTAGCGCACGGTGCCGGCCGCGGTCAGCTGCTCGAGCGACCGTTTGGCCGAGTCGATCGGCACCGCGAACCCGACGCCCTCGAAGCCGGAGCCCGTCCCGCTCGAGCGGATCTGGGCGTTGATCCCGATCGCGCGGCCGCGGGCGTCGAAGAGCGGCCCGCCCGAGTTGCCGTGGTTGATCGGCGCATCGGTCTGGATCGCGTCGACCAGGCGGTACCGGCTCGTCAAGGACGGGATCGAGCGGCGGATCGCCGAGACGACACCGACCGAGAGGGAATCGGTATTCCCGAAGGGGCTGCCGATCGCGGCGACCGGCTGCCCGACCACCACCCGGCTCGAGTCGCCGAGCGGGACCGGGTCGAGCGCGTGCTGCGCGGGGTCGACCCGGATCACGCCGACGTCGTCGTAGAGGTCGTAGCCGACGATCGTCGCGGGCACCCGGTCGCCGTCCGAGAACTCGACGTAGACCGTGTGGGCGGGCGCTCGCACGCCCCGTCGGTGCCGCCGACTGGCCCGCGGTCGTGATCACGTGGGCGCTCGTCAGGATCAGGCCGCGCGGCGTCGACCACGAACCCGGAGCCCTGGCCGGCACTCGCATCGGGAACGTTGCCGGCCGTGAAGTACGAGACGATTGTCACGACCCCGGCCGAGCGGCGGCGGAAGATCTGCGCGGGGGCGAAGCCGTTCCCGGCGAGCGGCTTGGCGGCGACGACGGGAGTGGCGTCGCCCGCACGCGAGAGCGTCTGGCTGATCACCACGGTCTTGCCGGGGCCGCCCAGCCACCCGGCCGCCTTGCCGACGACGAGCACGGCGATGCCGCCGAGCACGGCGGCGACGATCGCGACGACGGCGACAGGGCTCGAGCGCACCGGCGGCCCACTGTAGCCGGGCGGGTCGTCTGCAGGGCAGCGCGGCGCCGGGGCGGTTGAGCGTTTTCACGGGAAAACGGCCAGCGACGGTTCCCGCTCCGGCAGCTCGGCGCTCAGCACGAGCGTGAACCGCGAACGGCCGGGGAGCAGGTCGACCTCGATCCGGCCGCCCATCACCTCGGCCACCTCGCGGGCGATCGCGAGGCCGAGCCCGCTGCCGGAGGCGCGGCCGCCGTCGAGCCGGTAGAAGCGCTCGAAGATCCGCTCCTGGGCCTCGTCCGGGATGCCGGGGCCGTCATCTGCGACCGCGAGGGTGGCGCGCCCCCCGTCGGTCGCGGTCGAGACGCGCACGGTCGTGCCCGGGGGCGTGTGGACGAGGGCGTTCTCGACCAGCACGCGCCCGATCTGCAGCACCCGCTCCCCGTCGCCCCGCGCGGGAACGGCCGGCGCCGGCTCCACCTCCAGCCGGTGCCCGGTCGCGGCCGAGCGCGGCCCGAACTCGGCCACCAGCTCGCCGGCGAGCTCCGTCAGGTCGAGCGGCTCGCGGGCAACCGTCAGCCGGCCCGCATCGAGCCGGGACAGGTCGAGGAGGTTGGTCGCAAGCTTCGTCAGCCGGGCGACCTGCTCGCGCATCTGGGCGAGGAACTCCTCGCGCGTCGCCTCGTCCACGTCGGGGTCGTCGAGCAGCTCCAGGAAGCCGCCGAGCGAGAAGAGCGGCGTGCGCAGCTCGTGCGAGGCGTTGGCGATGAACTCGCCGCGCGCGCGGTCGAGGTTCGCAGAGGCGCAGCCGCATGCGCTCGAAGGTCCGGGCCAGCTGCCCCACCTCGTCCGAGCCGTGATCGACCACCGGCTGGTCGAAGAGGCCCTCGGCGATCCGCTCTGCTGCGGCCTCGAGCCGCCGGATCCTGCGCGTGATCAGGCTGGCGCCCGCGTACCCGAAGAGCACGGCAAAGGCCATCGCGAGCGCCACCGGCGACGAAGACCCGCCGCTGGACGAGCGCCACGGCCTGCTCCTGGTCGTGCAGCGAGGCGGAGAGCATGATCGCCGAGTCCCCGACGGGTGCCGCGACCTCGGCGTAGGTCTGTCCGTTGCGGCGCACGGTCCCGCGGGCCTGCGCGTGGCTGCGGATCGCGCGCAGGGCGACCGGGTCGTTCTGGAGCTCGGCCGAGTCGCGCTCCGTCGCCGAGTCGGCGAACGCCTCGACCAGGACGGGCGCGTCGCTCGTCTGCGAGAAGATGACCGCGCGCGTGTTCGTCGCCTGGGCGACGGCCTCGACGAACTGCTGCTGCAGGTAGCCCTCGGCTCGGAAACGGCAGCGCGACCTTCGCGCAGCGACAGCCTGCAGCCCCTTCAGCTCGGTCGTCTCCAGGGACGTCTGGTAGGACGGGACCACGATCAGGTAGACGATGGCGAGAGCGCCCGCAACCACCGTCAGCAGGGCGAGCGCGAGCTTGCCGCGAACGCTCGTGAGCGGGCTCACGGGTCGCGGAAGCGGTAGCCGACGCCGCGCACGGTGAGGATGTACTCGGGCGTCCGCGGCTCCGCCTCGAGCTTCTCGCGGAGATGGCGCACATGCACGTCGATCGTGCGGGGATCGCGGTAATCGGCGCTCTTCCAGAGCGACTCGAGCAACATGCGGCGGCTGAAGACGCGGCCCGGATGGGCCGCGAGCGCACGCAGCAGCTCGAACTCCACGTACGTCAGCTGCACCGGCCGGCCGCGCACCTCGACCACCCGCCGCGGGATGTCGATCACGAGCCCGTCGTTCTCGATCCGCTCGTCCTCGCCGTCCCCGGCAGTGTGCGGCGCGCGGGCGCGGCGCAGCAGAGCGCGCACGCGCGAGCGGAACTCGCGGATCGAGAACGGCTTCGTGATGTAGTCGTCGGCGCCGAGCTCGAGGCCGATCACCTTGTCGAGCTCGTCGTCGCGGGCCGTCAGCATGATGATCGGCACCGTGCTCGACTGCGCGCAGGCGCTTGCAGACCTCGAGGCCGTCGAGCCGCGGCAGCATGATGTCCAGCACGACGAGATCGATCGGCGTCTCGCCGAAATGGCGCAGCGCCTCTTCGCCGTCGGCCGCCTGGACAACCGTGTACCCGTCCTTCTCGAGCGGGAACGCGAGCACCTTGCGGACGGCGTCCTCGTCGTCGACGAGCAGGATCGTGGAAGTCGGTTCGGGCATCGGGGTCGGCGTGCTGCCAGGATAGCCCTCGCAATGGCGATGGCCCGGACTCCCGCACGCCGTCGCCGCGCGCGTCGCGGTTCGCTCGAGCGTCCGGTCAACGCCCGCCTCTACCGCGCCTCGCTGCTCGTGCTCGCGTTGCCGCTCCTCATCCTCGCGTTCAGCGTCACTCGGCCGGGCGCCCTGCCGGCGCCACTCCTGCCGCCCAACTTCGACGGCAGCGTGACCCGCCAGCTCGCCACCGACTTCTCGACGCACTTCCCGGACCGCGCGCCCGGCGGCCCCGGCTCGCTGCGCGCCGGGCAGTGGTTCCGCGACCAGCTCGCGCCGTACGGCCTTCCCGTCTCGTCCGACACCTGGGTGGCGCACGTCCCGGGGCTCGGAGAGGTTCGGCTGCGCAACCTGTGGGCGGTCGCGCGCGGGCAGTCGGCAGACGCGATCGTCGTGATGGCGCACCGGGACGACATCGGCACCGGGCCGGGGGCGAACGACGACGCGAGCGGCACCGCCGCCCTGGTCGAGCTCGCACGCGGCTACGCCCAGGCCGGGACACCCGCGGCCGAACGCGTGCGCTCCGCGCACACCGTCGTCTTTCTCTCCACCGACGGCGGCTCCTTCGGCGGCCTCGGTGCGCTCCGCTTCGCCGAGCGGGCGCCGTTCCACGTCGTCGCAACGATCAATCTCGCGGCGATCGGCGGGCGCGGTGCCGCCGCGGATCGTGATCACCGGCGACACTCCGCGCTCGCCGCCGGCGAGCCTCGTCGAGACCGCCGCAAAACGCGTCCTCGAGCAGACCGGGACGAGAGCGCGCCGGGCCGGCGTCGTCGAGCAGCTGATCGATCTCGGCTTCCCGCTCACGCTGTACGAGCAGGGGCCGTTCGTCGCGCGTGGCATTCCCGCCGTCACGCTCACGACCGCAGGCGGAGCGGCCGCCGGCCGCGTTCACGGATCGCGCGTCGGCGCTCGACACCGCGCGGCTCACCGCCATGGGCCGCGCGACCCAGGAGCTGATCGGCTCGCTCGACCAGGGCCTCGAGCTCGCGCAGGCGACGACGAGCTTCGTCTGGGCCGGCGACCGCATCGTCCGCGGCTGGGCGATCGAGCTGCTCCTGTTCGCGCTCGCTGGTGCCCTACTTCGTCGCGGTGGTCGATCTCTTCGCGCACTGCCGCCGGCGCGGCATCGCCCTGCTGCCGGCGCTCCGAAGCCTGCGCAGCCGCATCGCCTTCTGGCTCTTCGTGGGTGTCGCGTTCGCCGCGTTCGGTCTCCTCGGGGCGTGGCCGCACGGCGCGCCCCGGCCGCCGAACCCGGCTTCAGCCGTCGACAGGCGACTGGCCGCGTGCTCGCCCTGCTCCTGCTCGGCCTCGTCGTCGCGGCCGGCTGGGCCGTCACGCGACAGCGCCTCGTCCCGCGGCGCGCGGTCGGGCCGGACGAGCAGCTCGCCGGCGCGACCGCGGGCCTGCTCGGGCTCGGCGGCGTTGCGTTGCTCGTTTTGGCAACAAACCCGTTCGCGTTGATCTTCTTCCTGCCCGCGCTGCACACGTGGCTGTGGCTGCCCCAGGTTCAGAGTGAGCGATTTCCCGTCCGGGTCGCTCGTCTTCGTCCTCGGGCTGGCCGGCCCGGCCGCGCTCGTGCTGTCGCCCGCGCTTCGCTTCGGTCTCGGCTTCGACGCTCCCTGGTACCTGCTCGAGCTCGTCTCCGTCGGGTACGTGCGCACGGTTGCAGTTGCGATCACGCTGTGCGGCGCCGCGTGCGCCGCACAGCTCACGACGGTCGCAGTGGGACGGTATGCGCCGTATCCGCCGGCCGGCGAACGGCCCGAGCGAGGCCCACTGCGCGAGCTCGTCCGCCGCGTGGTGCTCGCACGGCGGGCGCGCCGGCGGCGTCAGATCGCGAGGTAGCCGACCTCGGCGTCCGCGGGCAGCGTGCCCTCACCGCGCGGCACGAGCACGAGAGCGTTCGCGGCCGCCGCGCGCGCGATCATGTGCGACTCCTGTCCGCCGAGCAGTTCGAGGCGGTTGCCCGTTCGGTATGCGCGGGCGAGCTCGTCGCGATGCTCGTTTCGGCGCGACCGCGCGCACGAGGTGGCCCGGCAGGTAGCTGCGGCCCCGGGTCGCGCGCGCCCTGCAACGCTCGGAGCGCGGGGCGCACGAAGAGCTCGAAGCCGACGAGCGACGAGACGGGATTGCCCGGCAGCCCGAACACGAGCGTGTCGCCGCGCACACCGAACGCGATCGGCTTGCCCGGCTTGACCGCGACGCGCCAGAACACCTCCTTCGTGCCCAGCGCCTCGAGCGAGGCGCGCACCAGGTCGTGCGGACCGACCGACACCCCGCCGGACGTGATCAGGACGTCGTGGTCGAGCGCAAGCTCGAGCGCGGCGTGCGTCGCGGCTGCGTCGTCGGAGACCGGCGGGAACACGGTCGCCGCGCACACCGGCGCTCGCGAGCTGCGCCGCGATCAGGACCGAGTTGGACTCGTAGATCTCGCCGAGCCCGAGCGGCTCACCCGGCGGCCGCAACTCGCTACCGGTGGCGAGCACGGCGACGCGTGGGACGGCGCGCGCACGCGGACGACCGGCACACCGGCTGCCGCGAGCGCCGAGACCTGCAGGCGGCCCGAGCAGGCTCCCTGCCGAGACGACGAGGTCGCCCGTGCGCGCATCGCCACCGCGCGGCCGGACGTTCTCGCCGTCGCTCACCTCGCTCGACCTCCACCGCGGCTCCGGCGCCGGTGGCCTGCTCGACTGGGCACGACGGCGGTCGCACCGTCCGGCACGACCGCGCCGGTCGAGATCACGACCGCCTCGCCGGGGCCGACGGCGCGGCGCTCGGGATGGCCCGCCGCAGACTGGCCGACCACACTCAGCCTGCCCGGCGTGTCGACTGCCCGCACCGCGTACCCGTCCATCGCCGAGCTCGCGAACGGCGGCAGGTCGGTGGCCGCTCGCGCGTCCTCGCCGAGCACGCGTCCCGTCGCGGCGGCGATCGGCACCTCCTCGAGGGGCAGCGGCCGGGCGTGCTGGAGCACGAGGGCGAGGGCTTCGTCGATCGTCAGCAGATCGCTCACAGCTGACCACGATAATCCCGCACACATGACCGAGGAGACGATCGGAGGCCGCTACCGGCTGCTCGAGCCGCTGGGCCGCGGGGCAATGAGCGCGGTCTGGCTCGCCCACGACGACGAGCTCGAGCGTCGCGTCGCCGTGAAGATGCTGGCACCGAGCGCCGACCGGGCTCGGTTCGAGCGCGAGGCTCGCGCCGCCGCGGCGCTCTCCCACCCGAACATCTGCTCGCTCTACGACTACGGAGAGGCGGACGGGCGGCCCGTACATGGTGCTCGAGTATCTGCCGCAGGGCTCGCTCGAGGAACGCCTGCGCGACGGGCAGCCGCTGCCCGACGACGAGACGCTCGGCATCGCGATCGAGATCGCCGCAGGGCTCGCGCACGCGCACGAGCGCGGGCTCGTGCACCGCGATCTCAAGCCGGCGAACATCCTCTTCGACTCGGAGGGACGGGCCAAGATCGCCGACTTCGGCATCGCGCGCATGGGCGGCTCGGGAACACTCACGGAAGCGGGCACGGTGCTCGGCACTGCGTCGTACATCTCCCCGGAGCAGGCGACGGGCGACCGGCCGGCCCGGCGAGCGACGTCTACTCGTTCGGGGTCATCCTCTTCCGGATGCTCACCGGCGCGCTGCCGTTCCACTCGACGAACGCGATGGAGCTCGTGCGCATGCATCGAGACGACCCGCCCCGTGCCGTCGCCGATGTGCGGCCCGATGCTCCGGCGCGACTTGCCGAGCATCGTCACGGCGACCCTGGCGAAGGATCCGGCCGCGCGGCCCGCGGATGGGGCGGCCTTGCTGCGCGAGCTCCGCGCGGGCGGTGACGCGTCGGCCGCGCTCGTCGCCGGCGCGGCGCCGGGACGGCCGCTGCCGCCGGCGGCGACGCAGGTGCTGCGCCCGAGCCCCTCGCGGTCGCAGGTCGGCCCGGCCGGCAGCCGCGCTGCTTCCGGTCGCAGCCGTCGCCGCCCTCCTCCTCGCCGCAGGCGGCGCGGTCGCGGTCGTCCTCACGCACGGCTCGAGTGGAGGACAGCCGCCGCCGACCGGCACGCACAGCACGGCTCGGACGGACGACGACGACGACGGGCGGCAACGACCACGGCTCCCACGACGACGGCGCGCGACGACGACCGCGCAGACCACGACCGCCGCACCAGACGACCACGGCTCGCACCACGACCGCCCGCACCACGACCGCTCACACCACGACCGCCGGCACCACCACCGCCCGCACGACCACCGCCCCCACGACGACCGCGCAGACGACGACGCAGCCGGTGACGACAGCGCCTGTGACGACAACGCCGGTGACCACGACGGCTCGACGACGATCGCCACGACGACGGCCGCGACGACGACGACTGCCGCGACGACGACGCGCGACGACGACCGCGCCGTGACCCGGCGACCGACCCGGTGCGCCTCGTCAGGTGAGGCGCTGCGGCAACAGGTAGGCGCACAAGGCGACCGACAGGAGCGACGCAGCGTCGTCGTCGTCCCAGGCGGCCAGCGCGAGCGGCCAGATCACGTACCAGCCGATCAGGTACGGCGATGCGAGCAGGAGCAGGCCGACCGCGAGACCGAGCCGTGCGCGCCCGCGGGCCGCCGTTCGCAGGAGCCACAGATACGCGAATGCGTAGGCGACGAGCAGCGTCCACGCCGGAAGGCCGAGCCGGGCGGGCATTGCGTAATGCGTCTGGCGCTGGGCGTCGTGCGTCAACGGGCTGACTGCGTGCAGCCAGTGGAGCCTCCAGAGCAGCGTTGCCGCGCCGAGCGTCGCCACAACCGTGGCGGCGAACCCCAGGTGGCCGACCCTGCGCGCGTTCGCTCTCGCCTCGAGCGCCCGCAAGGGCAGCAAGAGGAGCGGCACCCACTTCACGAGGGCCGCCAGCGCCCAGGCGGCGCCGGCGGCCTGCACGCGCTTTCGCTCCCCGAGCGCAAGCGCGGCTGCAACGAGCGCCATCATCATCGCGTCGTTGTGGCCGCCGCCCGCGAAGTGCATCGCCACCAGCGGGTTCCACCCCACGAGCGCTGCAGGAAACGCGCGGCGCCTCGAGACGAGCCAGGTCGTTGCGAGCACGCACAGCGCCGCGCTCACGCGAAAGAGCCAGGCGGCGCGCGAAGGCGATGCGGTGAGGCCGACCGGCCGGGAGGCGAGCGAGAAGGCCGGGCCGTACGGCGACGTCTCGCGCAGGTACGCCGTCCCCGCGTACCGCGCGGCGACGCGATCGTCCGACGGTGTCTCCGTGTACGGATCGTGCACGCGTGCGTAGCTCCAGTACGTCCAGGCGTCGGAGGAGAGGAACAGCGGGCCCGCAAGCGGCGCCAGCTGGATCGCGCACGCAAGGACGAAGACGGGTGCGAATCGCGCACCTCGCCGAACGAGCAGAAGAGCGATCGCATACACGGCGAAGGTGACGGCAAAGAGGACGAGGAACCAGCCGGCGCCCGAGCTCAGGTGGCCGCCGGGCAGCGGGCTGACCGGGCGGCGATCGCGCCAGGCCGCGGCGACGAGCCCTGCGACGAGGGCGAGTGTCAGCCCGCCCGCGGCGAGCGCGCTACGGGACCGGGCCAGGAGAGGTCGTCGGCGCAGGCTCGGTCGTCGTCGGAGCGGGCGCGTCGTCGTCGGAGCGGGCGCGGTGGTCGGAGGCGGAGGCGGAGGCGGAGGCGGCGTCCTCGCCGCCGGTCGTGGTGTGGACGACGGGAGGCTTCGGCGGCGCCGTCGTCGGTGCAGGTTTCGCCGGAGCCGCCGCGGTCGTCGTCGCGGTCGTCGTCGTCGCGGTCGTCGTCGGCGTGTAGTACGAGCCGAACGAGCCGTAGCTCCCGCGGGTCAAGGTGTGCCACGTCGGATATTTGTGCGGCAGGTCGAACCCGAGCACCTTGTGGTGCCACAGCGCCGCCGCCATGTACTCGTGCCAGATCGGCACGGGGAACGTCGCGCCTGCCACCGCAACGCCGTGCACGTTCAGCATCGGGATCTCGCCCTTGGGATAGCCCATCCAGACGACCGTCGAGAGCTGCCTCGTGTAGCCGTCGAACCACGCGTCGGCGTGATTGTCGGTCGTCCCCGTCTTGCCCGCGTTGACGTGGATGCCGTCACCCGACCCGGCGCCGGTGCCGTAGAGCGCGTTCTGGCGCAGGACGTCGTTGACCTTCCAGGCAACGCCTTCGGAGAGAGCGCGCTTCGTCTGCGGCTTGCCCCAGCCGGAGCTCGTGTCGACGTGGTCGCCCGGCAGGACGACCTTGGTGATCGCCATCGGCTTGGCGTAGATGCCCATCGCCGGGAACGTCGCGTACGCCGCCGCCATGTCGAGCGGGGAGACGGCGAGCGAGCCGAGGCCGATCGAGGCGACGGGCTTGTCGGGAGAGAGGTGGACGCCGAGCCGATGCGCCATCTGCCAGACATACCGGGGGCCGACGTCGAGCGTCAGCTGTGCGTAGACGGTGTTGTCGGACTGAAGCGTTGCGCGCGTCAGCGACTCGGAGCCGGAGTACGTGTTCTCGTAGGTGTGCACGTCCCACGGCGGCTGGCACCACGGGCCGATCGAGCACGTGAACGGCGCCGACGTGTAGTACGTCGAGTCGGGATCGACACCCTTCTCGATCGCCGACGCGAGCACGAACGTCTTGAACGTCGAGCCGGCCTGGCGTGCCGACTGGGCGACGAGGTTGAACTGGTTGCCGGCGCTGCGCACGACGGCCGTCATCGCGCGAATCGCGCCCGTGCCGGGCTCGACCGAGACGATCGCGGAGGCAGGATCCGTCTTGTAGGGCAGGATGTCGCGGATCGCCTTGTTGGCGAGCCGCTGCAACCGCGGGTCGATCGTCGTGTAGACCTGGAGGCCGCCCTCGCGCACGGTGTTGGCGCCGTACTGGCGCTCGAGCTCGTCGATCACGTACGAGAAGAAGTACGGCTGCTTGATCCGCGTGTAGATCCGACCCGGCTCGAGCCCGAGCGAGCGTGAGCGAATCGCCGCGTCGTACTGGGCCAGCGAGATGTCGTGGTTGTCGAGCATCGCGCGCAGAACCTCGCCGCGCCGCTCGAGCGCCGCCTGCGGGTTGTGGAACGGGTCGTAGACCGACGGAGCCTGCGGCAGGCCGGCGAGAAGCGCGGCGTCGAGCAGCGTCAGCTGGCTCGCGTGCTTCGAGAAGTACGTCTGCGCAGCCGCCTCGACCCCGTACGCGTGGTTCCCGTAATAGACCGTGTTCAGGTACTCGTTGAGGATCTTCGGCTTCGACCACTTGCTCGCGAGCTTGATCGCGAGGCACGCTTCCTTGATCTTGCGCGTGAAGGTCCGCTCCTGGCCGGTGTAGAGATTGCGCACCAGCTGCTGCGTGATCGTCGAGCCGCCCTCGACGACCTTTCCTGCCGTGACGTCCTTCCACGCGGCCCTGCGCGATGCCGAAGTAGTCGACCGCGCCGTGCTGCCAGAAGCGGCGGTCCTCGATCGCCGTCGTCGCCTTGGGCAGGAACGGCGACATGTTCCGCGTCGTCACCGGCTCCCGGTTGCGCTCGGCCGGGATCGACCCGAGGAGCGAGCCGTCGGCGGCGTAGACGAACGAGTTCTGGCCGATCTCGACGGGCCGGAGCGTGTTGAGGTTGCAACTCGCCGACAGCGCCGTCCCGGCGCCGAGCCCGACCGCCGCGATCACGACGGCGAGGCCGATCGACGATCGAAGCCGCGACCACGCCGGCGCGGCGGCGGCGCCTGACGCGGCCGGTCCGCTTTCGCTTGCGCCCGCGGTGGGCGAGGATCAGCTCGAGATCATCGCCGCGGCGGCGCTTCGTCACGGCGCGTCCCTCGCCGCCAGCTGCTCCGCGATCTTCAGACGCAGGTCGCTGGCAACACGCTCGGCGGCCCGTTCGCCGGACGCGCGCCTGCGCACGACGATCGTCGCCTGGCCGCCCGACAGGTCGGCGACGAACACCTCCTGCCCGTCGGCGGAGAGCGACTGCACGACGTCACGCAGCTTCGCGTCGATCGGCACCTGGACGGTCGCCTCCGCAAGCGTCGTCGAGCCGCGGATCGTCGAGTTGCGGATCGTCTCCGAGGCGAGCCGCTCGTTCGGGACGACGAGCCGGTCGTTGTCGCGCGTCCGGATCCACGTGTAGGTGAGGCCGATCTCCTCGACGACTCCTCTCGTGCCCGCCACCTCGACCTCGTCGCCGATGCGGAGCGGCTGGCTGAACGCGATCAGGATGCCGGCGACGACGTTGCCGATCGTCCGCTGGCTGGCGAGACCGATCACGAGCGCCAGCACCGCCGACGAGGCGAGCACGCCTCCCGCGATCGCGCGCACCTCCGGGATCACGAGCAGCGCCGACATCACGCCGAGGAACACGATCGCGACGAAAACCGTGCGCCGGAGCACCGCATACCGTGTCACCACTCCCGGCGCGAGCTCCCGCTTCGAGATGCGCGCGTCGACGAGCTTGGCGAGGAGCGAGACGCCGAGGATCACCACGGCTGCGATCAACACGTGTTGCCAGAAGAGCGGCATCGGTCTCTATTCGCCCCAGTCGATCGGTTTCCGGCCCGCGTACCCGTCCGTCGAGCCCGTGCCAGAACGCGACGGTCTCCTCGCCGACATGCCAGCAGAGGAGCACGACGCTTCCCTCGCGCACCGACGGGAAGTCGAGCAGTCCACGGTCGAGGTCCTTGAGAGCGACGCCGAGCTCCTCCAGCCGTTCGATGCACGCGGCGGCAGCCTCCGCGAGGCCGACGAGCTCGGTCTGGGCCTCGTTCAGGTCGGTGGCGGTGTAGGCCGCCGCCGTTCCCTCCGATCGCGGTCACGAGCTCGCCCTGCGTTCGCTCGAGCTCGCGCATCCGCGCGCGCACGGCGACGAGCCGCTCCGCGACGGGGCGCACCTCTGCGAGGGCGGTGTTAGCCTCGGCGGGAGTGAAGGAGCGATCGGGCACGGCGCCGCCGTATCGTAGGGACGACAGGTGGCGGCTCGCGTTGTGGCTCGCGCTGATGGCCCTGCTCGTGGCGATCGGCTACGGGACGCGAGCGTCGTCCGGCAAGCCCGACCCACAGGTCCTCTACCAGTGGTCGACGGCGGTCGGGCGGCCTCGTCCAGGACGGGATCCTGCTCGTGCTCGTGCTCGCGATCGCCGGCTTCAGCACCCGCCTCCTCGGCCTGTCGCCGCCGCGAAGCCTCTGGGCCGCGGCCGGAGCGCTGGGCCTGGCCCTCGTCGCGGTCTACGTCTTCGAGGTCGTCTACACGCACCTCGTCCGCGTCGGCAACGAGCAGGGGCTGACGCCGAGCCACTGGGAGCCGCGCCATGCGACGGCGTACATCGTCAACGCGGTCGTCATCTGCACCTGGGTGCCGATCGTCGAGGAGCTCACCTATCGAGGGCTCGGCTACTCCCTGCTCGAGCGGTTCGGCCGCTGGCCGGCGATCGTGGCCGTGGGGCTCCTGTTCGGGCTGGCGCACGGGTTGATCGAGTCGCTCCCCGTGCTCGTCGCCTTCGGCAGCGTCCTCGCGTGGATCCGCGCGCGCACCGGGAGCGTCTACCCGGGGATGCTCCTGCACGCGCTCTTCAACCTGATCGCCCTCGTCGCCGCCGTGACGATCTAGCCGGCAGGAGCGATCGAGGCCGCCTACTCGTTCTCGGCGTCCGGCCCTTCGTCGCCTTCTGCGAGCTCGTCCGCCTCGACCTCGGCTTCGGCGAAGTCCTCCGCCGAGACCTTGTCGAGGAAGCGCTTGAACTCGTCGACGATCTCCTCCTCGTTGACCTCGTCGCCTTCCATCTCGATTGCCGACTCCTCGATCACGTCGTCTGCGGCGAAGATCGGTGCGTGTGCCCGCACCGCCACCGCAATCGCGTCGGAGGAGCGGGAGTCGATCTCCACCTCGTTGCCGTTCTGGGCGACGGTAATGGAAGCGTGGAACGTGCTGTCGCGCAACTCGGTGACCGTGACCCGCACGATCTCGACGTCCAGCTCGCCCAGGATGTTCACCAGCAGGTCGTGCGTCAGCGGCCGCGGAACGCTCGCGCCCTGCAGCTTCATCAGGATCGCCGCGGCCTCGGGATGCCCGATCCAGATCGGCAGGTAGCGGTTCCCGTCGGCCGTCTTCAGCAGCACGATCGGCTGCTTGCCGACCAGGTCGAAGGACACACCGTAGATCGTCATCTCGACCATCACGTCCTAGGTTACCCCCGCCCTGGGAGGCAAACGCGCACGCCGCTATCATGCCCGCGCGCGGGCGATTAGCTCAGTTGGTTAGAGCGCCGCTCTGATAAGGCGGAGGTCCCTGGTTCGAATCCAGGATCGCCCATTTCTGCGCGGCGACCCTGGTGGCCGGAGGCTCTCAGTGCAGGTCGCGCGTGCGCTGCACGTAGTCCTCGACCGCGTGCAGGAAGCTCTCGTCCTGGGCCAGCTCGGCGACCGTGTCCTTGGTCTCGTCGTCCAGCTCGGTGTCGTGCGCCAGCTCCCGCAGGAACGGCTTCAGCCGGCCGTGCTGCGAGAGCCGCGCCATGCGCAGCAGCAAGCGGCGCGTGTCGCCGTCGCGCGAGATCGCTTCGAGACCCTCGATGTCCTCGAGCCAGAGACCGACCATGGGGTTCCAACGCGCCGGGCGGTTCGCGGGGTTACGGCGTCGCGAGGCGCTCGAGAGCCTCGGCCAGCTCCTCGAGCTGCACGTCCCCCTCGAGCGGGACGTGCACGCCGCCCGCTCCGACCTTGGCGTCGAAGCCCGTCAGGAGCCTGAAGGTGTCCCTGACCCGAGCCGCGAGCTCCGGATCGACGGCCGACACCCGCCGCTCCTTCGTGCGGGCGCCCGACCAGCGGGCTGCTCGCTCCGCCGCGCGCACCGAGAGGCCCTCCTTGACGATTCGCTTCGCGAGGCGGCGGCGGCCGTCCTGGTCGGGCACGGAGAGAACGGCGCGTGCATGGCCCTCGGTCAGCTCCTGCCGCGCGATCATGCTCAACACGTCCTCGGGCAGCTCGAGCAGCCTGATCCGGTTCGAGACCGTGGGCTTCGAGCGGCCGACCCGTTCGGCCACGTCACCGAGCGACAGACCGAACTCGTCGATCAGCACCGCGTAGGCCCGCGCCTCTTCGATCGGTGAGAGGTCCTCGCGGGCGACGTTCTCGACGAGGCCGAGCAGCAGCGTGTCGCGGTCGTCGGCCTCCCGCACGACCGCCGGGACCGTGGCGATCCCGGCTTCGCGCGCCGCCCGCCAGCGGCGCTCGCCGGCGATCAGCTCGTAGCCCCCCTCGAGCCGCGGCCGCAGGACGACCGGCTGGATCAGGCCCTGCGCCTTGATCGACTCGGCGAGCCCGCTCACCCCGTCGCTCTCGAACCGCTTGCGCGGCTGCTTCGGGTTGGGATGGATGTGCTCGACGGCGATCTGCGCCAGCTCGGGCGCGGCGCCGCCGATCAGGACCTCGAAACCGCGGCCGAGGCCGCGTCTAGGCACGCTCGACAAGCTCCATCGCCACCTTCCAGTAGGCCTCCGCGCCGCGCGAGCGGCGGTCGTAGTGGGTCACGGGCAGGCCGTGGCTCGGCGCTTCCGCGACGCGGACCGAGCGCGGCACGACCGCGTTGAACACGAGCGAGCCGAAATGCTTGCGCACCTCCGCCTCGACGTCGGCCGAGAGACGGGTGCGGCCGTCGGTCATCGTCAGCAGCACGCCGGCAATCTCGAGCTTCGGATTGAGCCGCGCCTTGATCAGGTTGATCGACTGGACGAGCTGGGCGAGGCCCTCGAGCGCGTAGTACTCCGTCTGGACCGGCACGATCACGCGGTCGGACGCGGCCAGCGCGTTGACGGTCAAGGGGCCGAGCGACGGCGGGCAGTCGAGCAGGACGAAGTCGAAGCCCTCGGCGTGCTGGAGCGCCTGGGCGAGGTAGCGCTCGCCGTCGTCACGCTGCGAGAGCTCGACGGCCGCGCCGGCCAGCTCGGGCTTCGACGGGACGAGGAAGAGGTTCGGGAACTGGGTCGCCTTGGCGAGCGAGGCGAGCGGGGCGCCGTCGAGGAGGTCGTAGGTCGACGTGCCGTTCGCGCGCATCCCGAGCCCCGACGTCGCGTTCGCCTGCGGGTCGAGGTCGACGACCAATGCGCGCTCGCCCGCCTCCGCCAGGCAGGCGGCGAGATTGATCGCCGTGGTCGTCTTGCCGACGCCGCCCTTCTGGTTCGCGAACGCGTAGACCTTGCTCACCTGGCCAATCTAGCGGCCGCGGCGGACGCCAAAAGCCGCTTGGGAAAAGGCTTTCTGCGCGCGCAGGGGAGCAGCTGCCCTACGCGAGCGGCCGCTTCTTCGCGACGCCCGTGCGGCGTGGAAAGCCGGGCGGCGTCGGGCCGACCTTGCGCAGGACCGCGAACCCGGCGGGCGCAGCGGCCGGCTCGCCGGCGATTCGCCGCGCGACCGCCGCGATCCGCGCGTGGTCGGCCGACGGACCGACCCACAGCACGACCGCGCCGCCTGGGCGCACGAGCGGCAGGCACCACTCGGCCGCGGTCGGCGGTCGGGCGAGGGCCTTCGCGACGGCGACGCCCGCCCAGTCGGTCGCCTGTTCCTCCGCGCGTCCCCAAACGACCCGCGCATTCGCAGGTGCCACGGTCTCGAGGAAGTCGCACTTCCGCCGCTCCGCTTCGAGCAGGACGACCTCGCGGTCGGGAAAGGCGTAGGCGAGTGGGATGCCCGGCGCGCCGCCGCCGCTCCCGACATCGACGATCGGGCCGCCGAACTGCCCGACGAGCGCGGCCCCCGCGAGCGAGTCGGCGAGCAGCATGCGCTGTGCCTCGGCCGGGTCGCCGATCGAGGTCAGGCCCGGAGTGGCGACGACCGCGGCGAGCCACGACGCCAATGCCGGCAGGTCTCGCGGGTCAGGCGGGGAGGACGACCACGTATCGATTCGGCTCCGTCCCCTCGCTCGCCGTCTCGACGCCCGGAACGTCCTTCAGGCGCTCGTGCACGACCTTGCGCTCGACCGGGCTCATCGGCTCGAGCAGCACGCGCTCCCCGCGGGCGGCGCGCTCTGCGGCGCGCACAGCGATCGTCTCGAGCGTCTGCCGCCGCCGCTCGCGGTAGCCGGCAGCGTCGACCGTCACCGACTTGCGCGTGCCCGACCTGTAGGTCGCCGCGTTGGCGATCGCCTGCAGCGCGTCGATCGTCTGGCCGTGCTTGCCGATCAGCAGGCCGAGGTCGTCACCACTGCACGTCGCGAGCAATTCGTCGTCGGACTCCCGCACATCGACGCGGGCGGAAACGCCCATCGCGCCGACCACGCGCTCGACCAGCTCGCGCAGGTGCGCCTCGGCCTCGCTTTCGTCCTCGCGGCGCGGCGCGGTCGGAGCGGGCACGGACGAGGTGGTGGCGATGACACGGGCCGGCGTGTAGCCGACGCCGAGCAGCCCCCGCTCGCCCTCCGAGACGACCTGGAACTCGACCGACGCCTTGTCGAGGCCGGGCGCGAGCCGCTCGAGGTCCCGGAGCGCTTTCCACTTCGCTTCGCCGACGGTCTCGCCCGTCGCCTCGACACTGACAGGGGCAGTGTCGCCGCCGCTCACCGCTTCGCTCTGCCCTTCTTCTTCACCCGCCGCGGCTGGGCGGGCGGCGCCTTCGGCGCCTGCTCCGCGGCCGGCCGGCCGTTCTCCGCGACCACGTCCTTCGGCGGGTTGCGGGAGGAGCGCTTCGGCCCCGCGGGCAGCTGCGGGCACGTTGCCCGGCTTCGGCACTAGGCGCCGGGTGACGAGCCCCTGGCCGACAGTCCACAGGTTCGTCGTCATCCAGTAGAGGATCAGGCCGGTCGGGAACCGCGAGACCACGGTGAGGAAGACGAGCGGCAGGAACATCATGATCCGGCGCTGCGTCTTGTCCATCGTCGCGCCCATGAAGTAGGTCGATGCGATCTGCGAGCCCGCGTAGATCGCGAGCAGGACGAAGCCCGACCAGTGAGCGGTGGCCTTGTCGGAGATGTTCGGCACGACGTGCAGCCACGACCCGGTGATGTGCTTGGTGTTGTTCTTCAGCGTGAAGTACAGCGCGATGAACACGGGGAACTGCGCGAGCAGCGGCAGGCACGACGCTGCCGGGTTGATGTTGTTCTCCTTGTAGAACTTCATCAGCTCTTCGTTGAGCTTTGCGCGGTCGCCCTTGTAGCGCTGCTGCAGCGCTTTCATCTCCGGCGCGTGTGCCTGGAGCGACTGCATCGAATGAATCTGGCGCACCGTCAGTGGAACGAGCACGATCCGGACGAGGATCGTCAGCGCGACGATCGACCACGCCCACGGCAACCCGGCCGTGGTGTGGAAGAAGTCGAGGATCGACTTCATGATGTTCTCGAGCGGCGAGAGGATCGAGAAGACGGGCATCACGGGTAGTCGACTCCCCCCGCAGACCACGGGTGGCAGCGCAAAAGCCGCCAGCCGGCTCGCGGGACGCCGCGCAGGACCCCGTGCTTGCGTATCGCAAGCACCGCGTACTCGGAGCAGCTCGGGTGGTACTTGCAGGTGTTCGCCGGGAGGAGCGGCGAGACGAGCAGCTGGTACAGCCGGACGGGGACGATCGCGAGGCTGCGGAAGGCGGCGGTCACGCAGCCGCCTTGCCGAGCACCTCGTCGACGCGGGCTGCGAGCCAGTCGTGCCCGTTCACTTCCGCAGCCTCCGGCAAGCCCTGCCGGACCACGAGCACGTAGTCGTTCGTGACCGGAACGGCGTCGAGGCGGTCCCGGACGATGTCGCGCAACTGGCGCTTGATGCGGTTGCGGACGACCGCGTTGCCGACGGCCTTGGGCACGGCGAAGCCGAGCCGGGGGGCACCGATCGCCTCATCGCGCGCGAACCAGTACAGGGTGAGGAAGCGGGTCGAGACGGACCGCCCCTGGCGGTAGACGGCGTCGAAGTCGCGAGAGCGGGAAAGGCGGTTCCGGCGCTGCACCGGCGGCATTACGCCGACAGGCGCTTGCGGCCTTTCGAGCGGCGCCGCTTGAGGATCTGCTGGCCGGCACGCGTCGCCATGCGGGCGCGGAAGCCATGCTTCCGCTTCCGCTTGCGCACATTCGGCTGATAGGTCCGTTTCATCGTCCGGAAAGAAGAGCTGGGCCAGCGGGTGCCGGCCGCGGGCGAGTATAGCCGGACCGATTCGCCGGGCGGTTGTCCACAGGCGCGTGCGGAGGCAAAAGCCGTGGAAAGGGCCTATACGCGGGCCGGATTTCCCAGTCTGTCCACACCTGTGGAGAGTCGTGTGGAGCGGCGAGAAATCCCTGCAAAAACCGGCAAAGTGAGGGTGTGGACAGGTCGAGAAATCCTCATTGAGGGCGCTCGGAGACGCTGCTATGCTCGCCACCCCCAGGGGTCGAATGAAGGAGCGTCGAAGCGGGTGGAGCGGCAAATCGAGCTGACGGCGGAGGAACTCTGGAACGACGTGTCCGCCCGGCTTCGGGAAGCGCTCAACGACACGACGTACTCGACCTGGTTCGGCGGGGTCGGCGGTGCGGAGCTCGACAACGACACGTTCGCCGTTGCCGTCCCGAACGACTTCACCCGCGAGTGGATCGAAGGCCATTTTCTCGACCTGATCCGCGCCGCGGTCAAGGACGCCGGGGGCCACGACCTGCGCGTTCAGCTACGCGTCGTCGAGGAGGCGCCCGTGCCGGCTCCCGCCGCTCCGCCGCTCGCCGCGAGCGTCGTCCCGAGCGCGGTCCGGCCGCTCCCCGCCGAGGTGACGCTGCGCACCGACGTCGCCGGCATCAACCCGAAGTACACCTTCGACTCGTTCGTGATCGGGTCGTCGAACCGGTTTGCCCATGCCGCAGCGCTCGCCGTCGCCGAAGCGCCCGCGCAGGCGTACAACCCGCTCTTCATCTACGGCCACACCGGTCTCGGCAAGACGCATCTGCTCCATGCGATCGCGAACTTCGTCACCGATCACGGCGGCGGCCTCACCTGCCGCTACGTGACATCGGAGACGTTCATGAACGACTTCATCAACAGCCTCCGCGACAAACGGATCGAGGGCTTCAAGCAGCGGTATCGCACCTACGACGTGCTGCTGATCGACGACGTGCAGTTCTTCGAGCACAAGGAGCGGATCCAGGAGGAGTTCTTCCACACGTTCAACTCGCTCTACGAGGCGGGCCGCCAGATCGTCATGTCCTCCGACCGGCCGCCCCGGGACATCTCGACCCTCGAGGAGCGGCTTCGCTCGCGCTTCGAGTGGGGGCTGATCACCGACATCCAGCCTCCCGATCTCGAGACGCGAATCGCGATCCTCCGCAAGAAGGAGAAGAACGACAAGATCGAGATTCGCGAGCCCGAGCTCCTCACGTTCATCGCCTCTCGCGTCTCGACCAACATCCGCGAGCTCGAGGGCGCGCTCACCCGTGTCGTCGCCTTCTCCTCGCTGACGGGCCGGCCGCTCTCGGTCGAGCTCGCCCAGGACGTCCTCAAGGACGTCTTCCCCCAGGGCGAGAGCGCGCAGATCTCGATCGAGCGGATCCAGGAGCTCGTGTGCGAACGATTCAGCGTCACGATGCAGGAGCTGACGGGTGACCGCCGCTCGCAGAACATCGTCTATCCGCGCCAGGTTGCGATGTACCTCTCCCGTGAGCTGACCGACTCGTCCCTGCCGAAGATCGGCAAGGAGTTCGGCGGGCGCGATCACACGACCGTGATCCACGCGACGTCCAAGATCGCGCGCTTGATCCGTGAGGACAGGTCTGTGTACAACCTGGTGCAGGAACTCACAGCTCGCGTCCGGCAAGCACGATGAGCACGGAGCCCTGTGCAGAAGCACTCTTTGTCCCCCGTCCGCCCCCACAGCAAAAATGGCTCCCTGAGCGGACGTGAGACACTTGTCCCCGGATCCACAGGACTTATCACTACAACGAGGTTTTAATTACATGATTGACTCAGAAACAGTGGTGGGCACCGGCCTGAGGATTACCGTCTCGAAGGACGAGCTGGCGGCGAAGCTCGCCGTCGTTGCGCGTGGTGTCTCCTCGCGGACGACGGTTCTCGTTCTCGGGGGCATTCAGCTTCGGGCCGAAGGAAGCCAGCTTCATCTCGCCGCGACCGACATGGAGGTCTCGCTGCGAGCCGCCGTCGACGCACAGGTCGGCGGCGAAGGAACGGTCGTCGTGCCCGGCCGCCTGCTGCTCGACATCGCGCGCTCGCTCTCCGACGGCGAGGTGTCGATCGAGCATCACCCGGACGAAGCGGTCGTCGTCGTGGCGGCCGGCGGCGCGACCTACCGGCTGCACACCTACTCGAGCGAGGACTTCCCCCGTCTTCCCGACGTGGAGACCGGCTCGCTGCACGCGATCGACCGCGACGCGCTCGTCGAGACCGTGTCGCGCGTCGGCCGAAGCGCGTCCCGCGACGAGAGCCGCCCGGTCCTCACCGGCATCCTCGTTCGCTTCGAGCCCGGGAAGATCGTGATGGCGGCGACGGACTCCTATCGGCTCGCCGTCAAGGAGACCCCGGTCACGGGAACACTCCCCGATCTCGAGGCGATCATCCCGGCCCGCGCCCTGCAAGAGCTCGCGCGGATCGCGACGGGCGCCGACGAGGTGCAGCTCGGCATGCAGGAGAACCACGTCGTGTTCGGCGCCGACGGCACGTGGCTGACGACGCGGCGGATCGACGGGCAGTTCCCGAACTACCGCCAGCTCCTGCCGGAGCAGTTCGAGTACGAGCTGCCGCTGCCGCGCGAAGAGCTGCTCGAGGTCGTCCGGCGCGTGTCGCTGATGGCCCAGCGCAACTCCCCGCTTCGCCTCCGCTTCGCCTCGGGAGAGCTCACGGTCTCCGCGGTCACGCAGGACGTCGGCGAGGCGAAGGAGTCGCTGCCCGCGCCCGTTCACACGGCGACGCGATGGAGATCGGCTTCAACGCCGAGTTCCTTCGCGACGGTCTCGAGTCCGTCGACTCGGAGACGATCAAGTTCAAGCTGATCAGCCCCCTGCGGCCCGCCGTCCTCGAAGGCGACGCCGACGACTACGTGTACCTGATCATGCCGATCAGGCTTGCCGGCTGAGTTACACGCGCGTTCAGCTTCGCCAGTACCGCTCATACGCGTCGCTCGACCTCGCACTCGAGCCGGGCCTCGTCCTCGTCGTCGGCCGAAACGGCACGGGCAAGACGAACCTGCTCGAGTCGCTGCACGTCGCGACCCAGGGCTTCTCGCCGCGCACACGACAGGACGCCCAGCTGATCCGCTTCGGCGAGCCGGGCGCCCGGGTGGTCGTCGAGGGCACGCGCAACGGCGCGCCGCTCGAGCTCGCGGTGACGCTCCGCCAGGGCCAGGCGAAGGAAGCGAGGGTGAACGGCGCGAAGCTGCCGTCCGCGGAGTCGCTGCGTCGCGAGGTCGCGACACTCGTCTTCACCCCCGACCGGCTCACCGTCGTCAAGGGCGGCCCCGCCGCGCGCCGCGCGTACTTCGACCGCGTCCTCGGCAGGCTCTTCCCCGCCCGCGCCGGCGTGCCGCAGGCATACCTCGCGTCGCTCGCGCAGCGCAACGCCGCGCTGCGCCGCGTGCAGTTCGGGCTCTCGGGCCGTGATGCGATCGACCCCTGGACGGAGCAGGTCGCGCTCCTCGCGGCCGACCTCGTCGCGGCCCGGCGCGAGACGCTGGCGGCTCTCACGCCCGCCTTCTCCGAGCGGGCCGAGGAGCTGGGGCTGCCGTCGGCCCGCCTGGGCTACGACGCCGAGCCTCCGACCCGCGAGGCGCTCGAGGGCCGGCTCCCGCGCGACCTCGAACGCGGCGCGACCGGGATCGGCCCGCACCTCGACGACGTCCTGATCGGAAGCGGCGACCGGGACCTGCGCCAGTACGGCTCGCAGGGCGAGCAGCGGCTGGCCGTGCTCTCGCTGCTCCTCGCCGAGGCCTCACTGCTCACCTCGCCGCCGCTGCTCCTGCTCGACGACGTGCTCTCGGAGCTCGATCCCGGCCGGCGCGAGGTGCTCGCGACGCGGATTGCGGGCATGGGGCAGACGATGATCACCGCCACGCACCGCAGCGCCCTGCCCATCGAGCCCGCCCAGATCGTGGAGGTCGAGCCTGGATCAGCTCGGTAATCAGATTCGCTCGGAGCTGACGCGGTTCGGCCCTCAGGCGGGCATGGCGGAGCTCGTCGAGCGCTGGCCGGACGCCGTCGGCCCCGGGATCGCCGCCAACGCCTGGCCGGCCCGGATCGCCCGCGACGGCACGCTGCACGTGAACACGGCCGATTCGGTGTGGTCATTCGAGCTCGGTCACCGCGCCGCGGAGATCGCGGCGAAGCTCGGTGTGCCCAAGGTGCGCTTCGCCCCGGGACCGCTGCCGGAGCCAGCCCGCCCGCCTGCTGCCGGCGACCCGGTCGAGGTGAGCCCGGAGGACGCGGAGCGGGGCCGCGCGATCGCCTCCAGGATCACCGACGAAACCCTGCGCGAAAGTGTGCAAAAAGCGGTCTCTTTGGGCCTCGCGCGGGGGCGTGGCAACCGCCCGATCTGATACACTTCGGGTGCCTGGCAAAACCGCTGTTTTGCAGGCATTTCTTGATTATGGCGAAGACCCAGGCAAAGGCCGGATACTCGGCCAAGGACATCACCGTGCTCGAAGGTCTCGAGCCGGTCCGCCTGCGCCCCGGGATGTACATCGGGTCGACCGGCTTCCGCGGCCTGCACCACCTGGTCTACGAGATCGTCGACAACGCCGTCGACGAGGCGCTCGCCGGCTACAACGACTCGGTCGCGGTGGCGATTCACCCGGACAACTCCGTGACGGTCGTCGACCGCGGGCGGGGGATCCCCGTCGACGAGATCGAGGGCACCGGCACCTCCGCGCTCGAGATCGTGCTGACCAAGCTGCACGCGGGCGGCAAGTTCGGCGGCGACGGCTACAAGGTCTCCGGCGGCCTCCACGGCGTCGGCCTGTCGGTCGTGAACGCGCTCTCCGAGTGGCTCGTCGCCACCGTCGATGCGTCCGACGGGAAGACGTACCGCCAGTCGTTCGCGCGCGGCGTGCCGCAGGGGCCGATGGAGGCGATCGGCGATGCGAACGGCACCGGCACGACGATCTCGTTCCTGCCCGACGCGGAGATCTTCGACGAGACCGTCTTCGACGCGACGACGCTCCTCTCGCGCTTCCGCGAGACGGCGTTCCTCACGCGCGGGCTCCGTGTCAGCTTCGCCGACGAGCGCGCCGACGGCGCCGCCCCGGTCGAGTTCCACTACGAAGGCGGCATCAAGGACTTCGTCGCCTACGTCAACGAGTCGAAGGACGCGGTGCATCGCCACGTCGTGTACTTCGCGAGCGCGAACGACAAAGGCGAGGTCGAGGTGGCGATGCAGTGGAACTCGTCCTACCAGGAGGCCGTCTTCTCGTTCGCGAACAACGTGAACACGCACGAAGGCGGGTCGCACCTCTCGGGCTTTCGCTCGGCGCTCACCTCCACGATCAACAAGTACGCGCGCGACAAGGGGCTGCTGAAGGAGAAGGAGGACAACCTCGAGGGCGAGGACGTGCGCGAGGGTCTCGCCGCCGTCATCTCGGTGAAGCTGCAGGACCCGCAGTTCGAAGGCCAGACGAAGACGAAGCTCGGCAACCCATGGGTGACCGGGCTCGTGTCGACGGCGGTCAACCAGAAGCTCTCGGAGTACTTCGAGGAGAACCCCACCGACGCCCGCCAGATCGTCAACAAGGCGATCTCGGCGCAGCGCGCCCGGCAGGCGGCGCGCAAGGCGCGCGAGCTGACGCGCCGCAAGTCGGCGCTCGAGTCGATGTCGCTGCCGGGCAAGCTCGCCGACTGCTCGATCAAGGATCCCGAGGCCGCCGAGCTCTTCATCGTCGAGGGCGACAGCGCCGGCGGCTCGGCGAAGATGGGCCGCGACCGCACCTACCAGGCGATCCTCCCGCTGCGCGGCAAGATCATCAACTCGGAGAAGAACCGCATCAACAAGGTGCTGTCGAACAACGAGATCCAGGCGATGATCACCGCGATCGGCACCTCGATCGGCGAGGAGTTCGACCTCGAGAAGCTGCGCTACCACCGCATCATCGTCATGACCGACGCCGACGTCGACGGGTCGCACATCCGCACGCTGATCCTGACGTTTCTCTACCGCCAGATGCCGGAGCTGATCGAGCAGGGGCACATCTACATCGCGGTGCCGCCGCTCTACAAGGTGAAGCTCGGCAGCCAGGAGTTCTACTTCGAGAAGGACGCGCAGCTCGAGGACCTGCTGGCCCGCGAGCGGATCCCGAACGTCGACATCACCGCCCGCAGCGGCGAGCAGCTGAAGCTCACGGAGACGAAGTGGAGCCGCTTCGTCAAGGACCTCCAGCAGTACGAGGGCTACTACGCCCGGCTGCGCTCCGACTTCGGCGCAGCCGCGGCGGAGCTGATGATCCTGCACCGCCTCGTCGAGCACGAGATCGAGGAGCCGGCCGACCTCACCGCCGCCATCGCCGCGATCGCCGAGAACGGCTACGCCCTGTCGGTGCTCGAGCACGCCGACGACGAGTTCCGCGTGCGCGTCGTCGAGACCGAGACGTCTGCGGGCCGCAACATCACGGTCCCGGTCGAGCTGCTCGCCTCGCCGATGTACCACGGCCTGCGCACCGCCTACCAGAAGCTGGTGGGGCAGCTCGGCGCGCCGCCGTTCACCGTGCAGGTCGGCAAGGAGACGGAGCTCGCGGAGACGTTCGACGTGCTGCGCGAGCGCGTGCTCGACGCGGCCAAGCAGGGCATCCAGGTCTCCCGCTTCAAGGGGCTCGGCGAGATGAACGCGGAGCAGCTGTGGGAGACGACCATGGACCCGGCGAAGCGCTTGCTGATGCGCGTCGATGTCGAGGACGCGTCGGCGGCCGACCGCGCCTTCTCGATGCTGATGGGCGACCAGGTCGAGCCGCGACGCCAGTTCATCGAGCAGAACGCAAAAGACGTCAAGTTCCTCGACGTCTAGGTTGGCATGAGCGAGCTAGAGACAGGCGCACTGGGCCCCGGCCGCATCGAGTCGCGCGAGCTCGAGCAGGAGATGCGCTCGAGCTTCCTCGGCTACGCGATGCACGTCATCGTCTCGCGCGCGCTGCCGGACGTGCGCGACGGGCTCAAGCCCGTCCATCGCCGCGTCCTCTACTCCATGTGGACGAACGGCAACCGCCCGGGCCGCCCGTACGTGAAGTGCGCGAACATCGTCGGCTATGTGATGGGCAACCATCACCCGCACGGCGACCAGTCGATCTACGACACGCTCGTGCGGCTCGCGCAGCCGTTCTCGCTCCGCTATCCGCTCGTCGACGGCCAGGGCAACTTCGGCTCGATCGACGACGACCCGCCGGCCGCGATGCGCTACACGGAGGCGCGCCTCGCGAAGCTGGCCGAGGAGATGCTGAGCGAGCTCGACTCCGACACGGTCGACTTCGGGCCGAACTACGACGAGTCGAAGCGCGAGCCGCTCGTCCTGCCCGCGCGGTTCCCGAACCTGCTCGTCAACGGCAGCTCCGGCATCGCCGTCGGCATGGCGACGAACATTCCCCCGCACAACCTGAGCGAGGTGATCGGCGCGATCGTGACGCTGATCGAGAAGCCCGACGCGAGCGTCGAGGACCTGATGAAGCACGTGAAAGGCCCCGACTTCCCGACCGGCGCGATCATCGTCGGCCGCTCCGGGATCCGCGACGCCTACCGCTCGGGCCGCGGCCGCGTCGTCATGCGGGCGCGCGCACACATCGAGGAGCTGCGCGGCGGCAAGAGCGCCGTGATCATCACGGAGCTTCCCGTACGGCGTGAAGAAGGGCGGCGAAGGCGGTGTGATCGCGAAGATCGCCGAGCTCGTGAACGACAAGGTGCTGACCGAGATCTCCGATCTGCAGGATCACTCCGACCGCACGGGCATGCGCATCCAGGTCGAGCTGAAGCGCGACGCCGTCCCGCAGGTCGCGCTCAACAAGCTCTTCAAGCACACGCCGCTGCAGTCGACGTTCGGCGTCAACACCGTCGCGCTCGTCAACGGCGTGCCGCGGACACTGTCGCTGCTCGAGCTGCTGACGCATTACCTCGACTTCCAGCGCGAGATCGTCACCCGCCGCTCGAAGCACGAGCTGCGCCAGCTCGAGAAGCGGACGCACATCCTCGAGGGCTACCTCAAGGCGCTCGACAACCTCGACGCCGTGATCGCGCTGATCCGGGCCGCCGCCGACACCGAAGCGGCCAAGACCGGGCTGATGGTGAAGTTCGACCTCTCCGAGCTCCAGGCGCTCGCGATTCTCGAGCTGCGCCTGCGCGCGCTGACCGCGCTCGAGCGCAAGGGCGTCGAGGAGGAGTATCGCGACAAGAAGGAGCGGATCGCCGAGCTGCGACTGCTCCTCTCGGACGAGACGAAGATCGACTCCCTGATCAAGGACGAGTTGCTGGAGCTGCAGTCGATCTACGCCCGCCACGACGACCGGCGCACCGAGATCGTCGCGGCCGAGGAGGAGCTCGAGCTCGAGGACCTGATCGCGGAAGAGGACATGGTGATCGCGATCACGCGCTCCGGGTACATCAAGCGGCTGCCGGTGACCGCCTACCGCGAGCAGCGCCGCGGCGGCATCGGCGTGATGGGGATGGATCTGAAGGACGAGGATTACATCGAGCATCTCTTCGTCGCCTCGACGCACGACTACATCCTGTTCTTCACGAGCGTCGGCAAGGTCTACCGGCTCAAGGTGCACGAGCTGCCGCTCGGTTCCCGCCAGTCGAAGGGCCGCGCGATCGTCAACCTGCTTCCGTTCCGCCAGGGCGAGACGGTCCGTGCCGTGATCCAGACGCGGAACTTCGAGGAGGCCAAGTACCTGCTCTTCGCGACCAAGAAGGGTGTCGTCAAGAAGACCGAGCTCGGCGCGTACAACACGTCGCTCAAGGCCGACGGCATCATCGCGATCAAGATGCGCGAGGGCGACGAGCTGATCGGCGTGCGCCACAGCTCGGGCGAGGACGACGTCCTCATGGTGTCGCGTCTCGGCCAGGCGATCCGCTTCTCGGAGAGCGACGTGCGTGCGATGGGTCGCGACGCCTCCGGGGTCCAGGGCATGCGCCTGCGCGGGGACGACGAGGTGATCTCGGTCGCCATCGCCGCGGACGACTCCGATCTGCTCGTCGTGACCGAGAACGGGTACGGCAAGCGCACGCGCGTCTCCGAGTACCCGAAGAAGGGCCGCGGCGGGATGGGCGTGAAGACCGTCCAGCTCACGGCCGCCCGAGGCCACCTCGCCGGCGCCCGCGTCGTGCGCGACGGCTACCAGGTGATGCTGATCTCGACAGGCGGCACCGTGATCAAGATGCCGGTCGAGGACGTCAAGCGGCTCGGCCGCTCGACGCAGGGCGTGATCGTGATGCGCCTCCGCGAGGGCGAGCTCGTCTCCTCGCTCGCACCGGTCGTCGAGTCCGGCGACGATGCCCCGGGCGCCGATGACAACCCCGGCGGCGAAGCGGCCGGGCAGCCGGCACCGCCGTCCGGACAGTAAGGCCGGGCCCAGCCCCGCGCCGCCACGCCTCCTCGAAAGGTGTGGTTTCCGCGACTTCCACTTCCCTTTTTCAACAGGTAGTGGTAGAAGATGCAAGCGAGGGGTCGAGCCCTGCGGACAAAGGAAACCTCTCAGATGGCGTACAGCAAGCAGGTCGATCTGCTCGAGCCGATCGACATGGCACAACATCTCGACAAGATCGAGCTATACCTCGGTCAGGTCTGCGCGATCGCGGGCATCTCCAAGATGCAGCTCGACTACTGGACGAACAAGGCGCAGATCCCCACCAAGGGCAAGAAACAGCGCATCTACGACATGGATGCCGTCGAGACCGTGATGTTGATCAAGCAGGCCAAGGACAAGGGCTTGAACCTCGGCGCGGCGATCGATGCGGCGCGCCGCTTTCGCGAGCGCTCGATCTCGGCCGTCTAGGGCCTACGGCCCGCCTCTGAGCGATGCTGCGGCGGCCTCGGGCGCCACCGGGTCGATGTAGACGCCTGCGCCGAGCTCGAGCCCGGCGAGGCGCGTCGTCCGCGGGAACACCTCGAGATGCCAGTGCGGGCCGTCGTGGAGCCAGGCGTTCAGGGGCACGAGCTCGTCGCCGTGGATGCGCTGCAGGCGCCGGACGAGCTCTGCGACGAGTCGCAAAGCCGGGGCGAGCAGGTCGCTGGCGAGCCCGCCGGCCTCCGGCCGGGCCGGTGCGATCAGGAGCTCGTAGGGCACTCGGCTTGCGACCGGGCAGCCGGCCGAGACGCCGTCTCGCTCGAGCACGACCACCACCTCGGGCAGGCCGTGCTCGGCGGCCGCGAGCGGCGCGGCGACCGGGAGCCAGGCGAGCTGCGAGTGCGAGTGGGGAAGCGACGCTCCGGCCTCGCGGCCCTCGTTGAGGATCGGGAAGCAGTGTCCGCCGACGTCCCGGGCGCGGCGCTGCCAGGCCTCGGCGACCAGGTCGACGGTCGCGTCGTCGAGCGCACCGAACGAATGCACGTGCGCGGAGCCGTGGATCACGACCTCCTGCCGCTCGAGCGCGAGGTAGAGATTCGGGACGACCCGTACGGCCCAGCCGCTCGGCCCGTCGCCGAGCCGAAGCGTCTCCGGCGGCGTCCGGTCCTCGTTCCCGGCGCAGAACGGGCAGGAAGCCGACATCGTCGGGCGCCGCCCCGTCTGCGCCCGGCCGTGCGGCGCGGGCCGGTGCGACCGCCACCCAGCGACCGGTCGTCGCGTCGTGGCGGAGGTCGGCCAGGAGAGCTCCGTCAGGAAGCGGAGTCGCCGCCGGCGGCGGAGAACGCCTTGAGCATCTCGATCGGGATCGGGAACGCAATGGTGGTCGACGGCGTCGCGCCGAGCTCGAGCAGCGTCTGCAGGTAGCGGAGCTGCAGGGCGATCGGATGCTCCTCGATCACCCGGGCGGCATCCTTCAGCCGCTCCGAGGCCTGGAACTCACCCTCGGCGTTGATCACCTTGGCGCGCCGCTCGCGCTCGGCTTCCGCCTGGCGGGCCATCGCCCGCTGCATGCCCTGCGGGATCTCGACGTCCTTCACCTCGACGATCGAGACCTTGATGCCCCAGGGAGCCGTCTGCTCGTCGATGATCCCCTGCAGGATCGCGTTGATCTTCTCGCGCTCGGACAGCAGCTCGTCGAGCTGGTGCTGGCCGAGCACGGAACGCAGCGTCGTCTGCGCGATCTGGGACGTCGCGACCATGAAGTTCTCGACCTGCACGATCGCGTCCTCGGGCTTGACGATCCGGAAGTACGCCACGGCGTTCACGCGAACCGGGACGTTGTCCTTGGTGATCACCTCTTGCGGCGGGATGTTCAACGTGATCGTTCGCAGGTCGACGCGGACCATTCGGTCGACGACGGGGATCAGGATGAACAGGCCGGGCCCCTTCGGCTCCGGGAGGAGCCGCCCGAGCCGGAAGACGATCCCGCGCTCGTACTCCCGCGCAACCTTGATCGCGCTGATCGCGAACAGCAGCACGAGGAAGACGACGACGGCGAGGACGACGAGTGCTGCGTTCATCCCGACAGCCTAGTTGCTGGAGGCTAGATGGGCCGAACCCGGAGCGAGAGGCCGTCGAGCGCCTCGACCTGCACCTGCTCACCCTCCCGCAGCGGCCGGTCCGACTCTGCGTGCCACAGCTCGCCGCGCACGAAGACGAGCCCGCCGGAGCGGACGACGCCCTCCATGCCCACGATCTCCTGAGGCCCGACGCGCGGCGGGCGCCGCCTCACGGCGAGCGCTTTCGAGACGGCGAGCGCCCAGAACCCGCCAAGGAGGACGGTGACCGCGATCACGAGCCAGATCGGACGTGTGGTACGGCGCGGGGAGGTTGTGGAACAGCGTGATCATCCCGATCGACATCGCGACGAGCCCGGACAGCGTCAGCGCCCCGTGCGTCGGGACGTGCAGATCGATCACGAGGAGCGCGGCTCCGAGGAGGACGAGCGCCAGGCCACCCCAGGAGAGCGGCAGGACCGAGAACCCGAAGAGCGCGGTGACCATGCAGATCGCGCCGAACGCGCCGGGGATCACGACCCCGGGGTGGAAGAGCTCGAAGCCCAGCCCGGCAAGGCCGGCGAGGAAGAGCAGCGAGACGATGTTCGGGTCGATCAGCGTCGAGAGGAACCGCGTCAGGAAGCCTTCGTGCACGTTGACGATGGTTGCGTTTGCCGTGTGCAGCGTGAGGTGACGCGGCACGGTCAACGCGGCCGTCGATCGTCTTCAGCAGGGCAGGCAGCGTCGGGGAGAGGACGTCGATCACGTTCATGTGCAGTGCTTCGGCCGCCGTCAGGTTGGACGCCTTGCGCACCGCGGCGTCCGCCCACGCCGCGTTGCGGCCGTGCGACTTCGCGAGGCCCCGCAGCGATGCTGCAGCGTCGTTCACGACCTTCCGCCTCAGGTCGCTGCCGATGTTCGAGCCACTGCCGTTGATCGGCGTCGACGAGCCGATGTTCGTCTGAGGCGCCATTGCGAGGAGGTCTGCCGCCTGCGAGATCCAGACCCCGGCCGAGGCGGCACGCGCGCCGCCGGGTGCCACGTAGACGATCACGGGGATCTTCAGTGCGAGCTCCTTGGCGACGATCTTCCGCATCGAATCCTCGAGGCCGCCCGGTGTGTCGAGGACGATCACCGCCGCGGAGTAGCCGCCCGACTCCGCCTGACCGAGCTCGTGGTTCAGCCAGTCCTGCGTGACCGGGTTGACCTCGCTCGAGTAGTGGATCGCGAGGACGCGTGGAGGCCCGGGGGCGCCGGCAGGCGCCGCGTTCGCCGGGACGGCGAGTGCGACGAGGAATGCGGCCAGCAGCAGGCGTTTCACCGGTGAGAGAAGTGTACGCCGACGGCTGCGCGTCACTCCGGCTCGGCGGCCCACGCGTCGTAGCCTGCCTCGAGCCGCTCGAGCACGTCGGCGAGCAGCTCGAGCCGGTCGCCGGCGACGAACCCTGCTCCCGGCCAGCCCGCCCGGCCGACGTTGATCCCGATCCCGAGCACCACGCGCTCGCCCGCCTCGGCGAGGATGCCCGCCACCTTGCGACCGTCGACCAGGACGTCGTTCGGATGCTTGATCGTCGCCGCCGGCCCCACCGCGGCCGCCACCGCTTCGGCCGCAACCAGGGTGAGCTCCGGCCAGCGTGCCACCGGCCGACGCGGGTAGAGGGCCAGCGAGAACATGAGCGCCGAATCGGCCCAGGTGCGGCCGAGCCTGCCGCGGCCCGCGGTCTGGCGCTCGGCGAGCGCAACGGCGCCGTGGGCGGCGTCGGCAGGCAGCATCCGCTGGGTCGTCTCGGCCTCGCGTGCGTAGTGGTATTCCCGGCCGTACGACGCCGCGCAGGACCGGCAGAACGGTGGCGGGCGTGAGGTCCACGCCCACTAGAGTAGGCGCGTGCAACCTTCCGTCAGCCGCTCGCGTCGAATCGTGCGTGAGCTGCGGCCCGACGGGCCGCTCGTCTACGAGAGGCTCTCGGACCCGATTCTGGTGAGGCGCGCAAAGGATGGAGACAGGCAGGCCCTCGCGGCGCTCTGCGAGCGTCACGCCGAGCGGGTCGAGCGGATCGCGCTGCACGTCCTCCGCGACCCCGAGGACGCGCGCGACGCCGCCCAGGAGTCGCTCGTGAAGCTGGTGCAGCGCGTCGGCCAGTTCAAGGGTCAGTCGCAGTTCTCGACCTGGCTGCACCGCCTGGTCGTCAACACCTGCAAGGACGTCGCCCAGGCCCGTTGGGCGGCCGAGCGCCGCACGGAGCCCCTGTACGAGGACGCACGCGTCGCACGCGACGGAGACCCTGCCCAGGCCCTCGCCGAGTCGGAGGCCCGGCGCGAGCTCGGCCGCTGCCTGGCGGAGCTGCCGGTCGCGCAGGCGCGCGTCGTCGTCCTGCAGGACGCCTTCGACATCCCCTTCGACGAGATCTCCGCCGCGACCGGGCTGCCCGTCGGCACTGCGAAGTGCTACGCGCACCGGGGCCGCAACGGCCTGCGAGAGCGGTTGTCCGCGTGAGCACCGGCGCCGAAGCCGGTTCGGTGGCCCTGGACAAGGCGGCGATCGAGGCGATCCTGCCGCACCGCGACCCGATGCTCCTCATCGACGAGGTGGTCGAGCTCGTCCCCGGAGAGCGCGTCGTCGCGCACAAGACGGTGACCGAAGCGGACTGCGCCGGCCACTTTCCCGGCAACCCGATCATGCCGGGCGTCAAGATGGTCGAGGCGCTCGCCCAGTGCGGCGCCGTCGCCGTGCTCTCGCAACCCGAGAACCGCGGCAAGCTCGCGCTCTTTGCAGGCATCGACGACGTGCGGTTCAAGCGCGTCGTGCGTCCGGGTGACGTGCTGACGCTGGAGTGCGTCGTGGAGACCGTTCGCGGGCCGGTCGGGCGCGGCAAGGCGAAGGCGACGGTCGACGGACAGCTGGCAGTGCGAGGGACGCTCACCTTCGCCGTCGGAGCCGACGGTTGATCGCCAGGACGAACGGCCGCCCGATCTCGATCACGGGGCTCGGCGTGCATGTGCCGGAACGAGTGCTGACGAACGACGATCTCTCGAAGCTCGTCGACACGAACGACGAGTGGATCCTCGAGCGAACCGGGATCAGCGAGCGGCGGATCGCGGCGGAGGACGAGGCGCTCACCGACATCTGCATGCCGGCCGCACGTCGCGCGCTCGAGATGGCGGGCGTCGAGCCGTCGTCGATCGACCTCGTGATCGTCGCAACCGTCACGCCCGACATGGCGTTCCCGTCCTCGAGCGCACTGATCGCAGACGCGCTCGGGATGCCCGACGCCGCGGCCTACGACCTCTCGGCGGGCTGCACCGGCTTCGTGTACGCCGATCGTCCAGGCCCACGCAATGCTCGCGGCGGGCCTCTCGAAGCGCGCGCTCGTCGTCGGGGGCGACGTGCTCTCGAAGATCCTCGACTGGACGGACCGTTCGACGCTCGTGCTCTTCGGCGACGGCGCCGGGGCGGTCGTGATGGAGCCCGTCGAGTCGGGTGGGTTCCTCGGGTTCGAGCTCGGCGCCGACGGCGGCGGCGGCGCGAATCTCTGGCTGCCCGGCTCCGGCTCACGCAAGTTCGACGACCCGGAGCGGTTCGTGAAGATGAACGGCCGCGAGGTCTTCAAGTTCGCGACCCGGGTGATGGTCAGCTCGGCGGAGGCGATTCTGGGCGAGTGCGAGAAGACCGTCGCCGACGTCGATGTCTACGTCCCGCACCAGGCGAACGTCCGAATCATCGACCACGCGGCCCGGAAGCTCGGCTTCCCGCAGGAAAAGACGGTCGTCAACGTGAACAGGTACGGCAACACGTCGTCGGGGTCGATCCCGCTCGCGCTCGCGGACGCCGCGGACGACGGCCGGCTCGAACCAGGCAAACTGGTGCTCTTGACAGGCATGGGGGCGGGGCTGACCTGGGGGTCGGCGTTGATCGAGTGGACACACGAAACGACTGGAGCAACAGCATGACCAAGATCGCCTTCATGTTCCCCGGCCAGGGCTCGATGGAAGCCGGGATGGGCCGGGACGTCGCGGCGGCGGTGCCCGAGGCGATGGCCGTGTACGACGCCGGCAGCGAGGCCTCCGGCATGGACCTCAAGGAGCTGTGCTTCGAGCGCCCGGTCGAAGATCTCGTCGACACGGAGCTGCAACAGCCCGCCCTCGTCGCGACCTCGCTCGCCTTCGATGCGGCGCTGCGCGCCCGCGGAGTCAGCCCCGATGTCGTCGTCGGGCACTCGGTCGGTGAGTTCTCCGCCCTCGGGTCGGCGCAGTCGATGACCGTGCGCGACGCGATCGCGCTCGTCCGCGAGCGCGGAGCGGCGATGGCCGAGGCTGCCAAGGCCCACCCGGGCTCGATGGCGGCGATCCTCGGCCTGGCGGACGAAGCGGTGGAGGCGCTGTGCCACAAGATCACGAACGTCTGGCCGGCCAACTACAACTGCCCGGGCCAGCTCGTCATCTCGGGCGAGACGATCTCCGTCGATGAGGCCTGCGACGAGGCGACCCGGGAAGGAGCGCGCCGCGCGATCAAGCTGCGCGTCTCGGGAGCATTCCACTCTCCACTCGTCGCCAAGGCGGCCGACCGGCTGCGGCCGGCGGTCGAGCGGGTGCACATCAGCGAGGGGGTCGCCGAGTTCATGTCGACGGTGACCGCGAAGGTCGAGGACGCGCAGCGCTATCGCGAGCTGCTCGTCGATCAGCTGACCGCACCCGTGCGATTCACCCAGGCGGCGCGTGAGCTGATCGCCGGCGGCGTGACGACGTTCGTGGAGGTCGGGCCCGGCAACGTGCTCGGCGGTTTACTGAAGAGGATCGACAGATCGGTGCGCACCTTCTCGGTCAACGACCTGAGGTCGCTCGACGAGGTCACCAGCGCACTTGGCTAGCAGCGCCCAGTTCGCAACCCTCGAGGGAAAGCTCGCGCTCGTCACCGGCGCCTCGCGCGGGATCGGGCGCGCGATCGCCGTTGCCCTCGCCGGCGCGGGCGCCGAGGTCGTGCTCGGCTACCGCTCGGGCAAGGACGAGGCGGAGCAGCTCGCGGCGGAGATCGGCGGCCGCGCGGTGCAGGCAGATGTCTCGTCGCCCGACGACGCGAGGCGCCTGGTCGAGGAGGCGGGCGACATCGACGTGCTCGTGAACAACGCGGGACTGACACGCGACGGGTTGCTTGCGCGGATGTCGGACGACGACTGGCGCACGGTGCTCGATACGAACCTGAGCTCGGTCTTCTACACCTGCCGCGCCGTGACGCGGCCGATGATGAAGAAGCGACGGGGCTCGATCGTCAACATCAGCTCGATCGTCGGAGTGCACGGGAACTGGGGTCAGACGAACTACGCGGCGTCGAAGGCCGGCATCATCGGGTTCACGAAGTCGCTCGCCCGGGAGCTCGGATCGCGGAACATTCGCGCGAACGTCGTGGCTCCGGGCTACGTCAAGACCCAGCTGACCGAGGTTCTCCCCGACGAGGCGACGGCGGCAATGATCCAGAACACCCCGCTCGGGCGGGTCGCGGAGCCGGAGGAGATTGCGGGAGCGGTACGCTTCCTCGCCTCCGACGAGGCGTCGTTCATCACCGGCGAGGTGCTGCTCGTCGACGGCGGATTGGGAATGTGACGCGGTGACGGCGGTGACGGATCGACCTAGGCGAGTCGTGATCACCGGCATGGGCATGGTCAGCCCGCTCGGCAACGATGTGCAGACGTCGTGGTCGCGGCTGCTCGCGGGCGAATCGGGCGCAGCCGAGATCACCGCGTTCGACCACGCCGACTACAACGTCCACTTCGCCTGCGAGCTGAAGGGCTTCGACCCGACGGTCTGGGTCGACCGCAAGGCGTCTCGCCGCATGGATCGCTTCGCGCAGATGATCCTCGCGGCGGCCCGGCAGGCGGAGACCGACTCGGGCGTCGTCGTCTCGGAGGCGCCCGACCGGTTCGGCGCCTCGATCGCGACCGGCATCGGCGGCCTGCAGAGCTATCAGGAGTGCTACCACGTGCTGCTGACGCGAGGGCCGGACCGGGTGAGCCCGTTCTCGATCCCGTCGATCATCCCGAACATGGGTGCGGGGTGGGTCTCGATCGAGCTGGGGACGAAGGGCCCGCTGATGAGCGAGTGCACTGCGTGCGCCGCGTCGAACATGGCGATCGGCGATGCGATGGACGAGATCCGGGTCGGTCGCGCGGACGTGATGTTCGCCGGCGGCACCGAGGCACCGATCACCGAGGTGGGAATCGCGGGCTTCGACGCGATGCGCGCGCTGTCGCGCCGAAACGACGACCCCGTGCACGCCTCACGCCCGTTCGACAACGGACGGGACGGCCTCGTGATGGGCGAGGCAGCGGCGGTGCTCGTGCTCGAGGAGCTCGAGCACGCCCGCGCACGCGGCGCGAAGATCTACGCCGAGCTGATCGGCTACGGGATCTCGTCGGACGCGGCCCACATGACCGAGCCCGACCCGACCGGCGAGAGCCCGGCCCGCGCGATGACGATGGCGCTTCGGGACGCCGGGGTGGAGCCCGGCGAGGTCGGGTACGTGAACGCGCACGCGACCTCGACCCCGCTCGGCGACTCCGCCGAGACGAAGGTGATCAAGATCGCCTTCGGCGAGGAGCACGCGACCACGAGCCTCGCCGTCTCCTCGACGAAGGGCGCGACGGGCCACTGCTTCGGCGCCGCCGGGGCGGTGGAGGCCGTCTTCACGACGCTCGCCGTCGTCGACAAGAAGGCACCCCCGACGATCAACTACACCGATCCCGATCCGGACTGCGACCTCGACTACGTCCCGAACGTGGCGCGCGACCTGCCCGACCTGCGCGTCGCCGTGTCGAACTCGTTCGGGTTCGGCGGCCACAACGCCACGATCGTCGTCCGGGCGTTCGACGAGTAGCTACAGGAAAACGGCCGTCCAGGCGCGAATCAGACGCGCATGGACCGCACAAGCGTTGTCGTCCGAGGCGACTCGTACCGTCTGCCCATGCGCCTCGTGGACGTGGGCGGCCGCCTGGTCGAGCTGCACATACGACGCTCGAAGCGCGTGCATGGGCACCGCCTCTACGTGCGCCAGGGGCTGCCGCCCGAGCTCGTCGTGCGTCCGCGTGCGTCGAACTCGTACATCGACGAGGCGATCGCCATGCACCTCTCCTGGCTCGAGCGGCAGCTGGCCAGCGTCTCCGAGCCGTGCCTCGGGCTCGAGCGGCTGCGCCTGACCGAGGAGCAGGGCCGGCGCGAGGCGCACGCGCGGATCATGCTGATCGCCCAGTCCGAGGCCGCCGCTCTCGGCGTCGCGTACACCCGGCTGACGCTGCGCGACCAGCGCAGCCGTTGGGGATCCTGCTCCAGCAAGGGAGCCCTCAGCTTCAACTGGCGCCTCGTGCTCGCGCCCCACGACGTGCTCGATTACGTCGTCGTGCACGAGGTCTGCCACCTCGTCGAGCATCATCACGGCCCGGCGTTCTGGCAGCTCGTCGAGCGCCGCCGGCCGGGCTACCGCGAAGCGAAGGAATGGCTCGACACGCACGGCTGGGAGCTGCTCGCGTACCACCCGCCGCTCGAAGCGGCTGCCTGAGAGCTTCTAGGATGGCCGGGTGGAGCGCTGGGCGAGCTTCGACTGCTACGGGACGCTGATCGACTGGGACGGCGGAGTTCGCGCGGAGCTCGCCCGGCGTCTTCGGCGCCGCGCGCGCCGACGAGCTGCTCGCGCGCTACCACGAGCTCGAGCCCGAGCTGCAGCGCGACGGCTCGCTCAGCTACCACGAGGTCCTCACCGAGTCGATGCGGCGGCTGGGCGCGCCGCCCGGCGACGAGCACGGGCTCGCCGAGTCGCTGCCCGGCTGGCGGGCTTTCCCGGAGGTGCACGGCACGCTCGTCGAGCTGCGGCGCCGCGGCTGGCAGCTCGCGATCCTCTCCAACACCGACGACGACTTCATCGCGGCGTCGCAGGTGCAGATCGGCGTGCCCTTCGACGAGGTCGTCGTCGCGCAGGAGATCGGCTCGTACAAGCCCGCCCATCGTCACTGGGAGGAGTTCTTCTCGCGCACGCACGCCGCGCGCGATCGCCACGTGCACGTTGCCGCGTCGCTCTTCCACGACATCGCGCCTGCGGCGAGCTCGGGCTGCGGAGCGTCTGGATCAACCGGACCGGCCAGCCGGCCGACAGTCACGCCGACACGGGAGCTGCCCGACCTGCTGGCGCTGCCCGAGACGCTCGATGAGCTCGTTCCGGCGTAGCACGGGCCCGTGAGCGCACTGCGCGCGAGGTGCCCGGATTGCCGGACGCTGACCGCGGTCGCGATCGGGCCCGGACTACCAGTGCCACTCGTGCGGGCGCGAGTTCGCGGCAGGGCTCGTTCGTGTGCCGCGCGCGTGGGGTGCCGGTGGTGCTGCGATGGCGCAGGCGGCGTCGATGAACCTGCCGTGGCCCGAGGCGGCGATCATCGACGAGGAGACCCTCGACGAGCAGATCGCCGCAACCGCCCGCGAGCTGCCGTCGCGGCCGCTCGTCCTCGGCGGCTGCTGCTGCGCCCACGTCGGAGCCGTGCTCGAGCTCGCCCGCCGGCACGGGCGGATCGGGGTCCTCTGGATCGACGCGCACGGCGACCTGAACACTCCCGCGAGCTCACCGTCGGGAAACGCCTGGGGAATGCCGTTGCGCATGCTGATCGATGCCGGCGCCGTCGCCGCCGGCGACGTTGCGCTCGTCGGTGCCCGAAGCCTCGACCCACCCGAGGTGGAGTTCATCCGGGAGGCGGGCATCCGAACCGAGCCCGGCGGCCTTCCCGATCGGGTCTACGTCGCGCTCGACTGCGACGTTCTCGACCCCGGGCTCGCTCGACGTGTTCATGCCCGAGCCGGGCGGCCCGACGCTTGCGAGCCTCGAGTCGCTCCTCGGCACGGTCCCGCAGCCGGCCGGTGCCGGCCTGACCGGCCTCGTCGCCTCGGAGCGAAACGCCGAGCTCCTGCCCAGGCTCGTGCGTGCGCTCGGGCTGTGACGGCCCGGCGCTTGTAACCGGTTGGCGACCGGCCGGGGTCTAAGCTCCTGACATGCCCGAGGCCCGGATCGACGTCCAGGTCGAGCACAAGAACGCTCCGCCGGTTGACCAGAGCAAGCATCCGAACACCTGCCCGAAGTGCGGGTCGCACTTCCGCGACGACGAGCTTGCTGCGGCCCTCTGGGTGTGCGGCCACTGCGGCCACCACTTCGCGATGCGCGCGCGGGCGCGGATCGACTGGTACGCGGACACCGGCTCGTTCGTCGAGGAGGCAGCCGACGTGCGCTCCGAGGACCCCCTCGACTTCTTCGACCTGCGCCCCTACACCGAGCGTCTCGCCGAAGCCGAGCTGAACACCGGCCTCGGTGAGGCTGCGGTGATCGGCCAGGCGACGATGGACGGCCATCCGATCGAGCTCTCGGTCATGGACTTCACCTTCATGGGCGGCTCCATGGGCAGCGCCGTGGGCGAGAAGTTCTCACGGGCGTGCGACTCCGCGATCGAGCGCGGCGTGCCCCTCGTCTCGGTCACCAGCTCGGGCGGGGCGCGAATGCAGGAGGGGATCCTCTCGTTGATGCAGCTGCCGAAGACCGTGTGCGCGGTCGAGGACCTGCACGATGCGCGCCTCCCGATGCTCACGGTGATGGCGCACCCGACGACGGCGGGCGTGCTCGCCTCGTTCGCGTCGCTCGGCGACGTCACGATCGCCGAGCCGGGAGCGTTGATCGCGTTCACCGGCCCGCGCGTCGTCCAGCAGACGACACGCGAGAAGCTGCCCGACGACTTCGGCCTCGCCGAGCAGAACCTGCGCTTCGGGCATCTCGACGCGATCGTCCCGCGGGCCGAGCAGCGCCAGCACCTCGTCAAGCTCCTGAGGCTCTTCGCGTGACCGAGAAGGATCAGGAGTTGAACCTGCGCCGCCGCCTCTCGGGGCTGTCGAGACTGCCGCTCCTCCGCGGAGCGCGGGTCGAGGGTGAGGCGGAGCGGCTCGAGAAGCAGCTCGAGCGGCTCAAGACCGACACGAGCGACGAGGCGATCTGGCGCTCGGTCGAGCTGGCCCGCCACCCCGACCGGCCGTACACCCTCGATTACGTCGCGCGCATGATCGGCGACTGGGTCGAGCTGCACGGCGACCGGGGACGCGCCGACGACGGCGCTCTCGTGACGGGGATCGGCTCACTCGACGGCCGGACGGTCGCCGTGATCGGCCACCAGAAGGGCCGCGACGTGAAGGAGCGTCTCGACCGTCAGTTCGGCATGGCCTATCCCGAGGGCTACGGCAAGGCGATGCGCGTGATGGAGATCGCCGAGCGCTTCGGCTTCCCGCTCATCTCCCTCGTCGACACGCCGGGCGCCTATCCCGGCGTGGCCGCCGAGCAGCACGGGCAGGGCGGCGCGATCGCGCGCTCGCAGGCCGAGATGGCCCGGCTGACCGTGCCGACGATCGCGTGCATCATCGGCGAGGGCGGCTCGGGGGGCGCGATCGCGATCGCAGTCTCCGACCGGGTGCTGATGCAGGAGAACGCGATCTACTCGGTGATCACGCCCGAGGGCTGCGCCGCCATCCTGTGGCGCGACGCGGGCGAGGCGAAGAAGGCGGCCGCGGCGTTCAAGCCGGATGCGCTGCACTGCCTCGAGCTCGGCGTGATCGACGGCGTGGTGCCCGAGCCGCCCGGAGGTGCGCAGACCGATCACGACGAGGCGGCGCGGCTGCTCCGGACGGCGCTCGTCGAGGCCGTCGAGGAGCTCGAGGACACCCCCGGCGAGGAGCTCCGCCGCCGCCGCCGCGCGAAGTTCCGCGGGATGGGCGTCTACGCGTGACGGTCTCCGCGTGACGTTCGCCACATAACGCCGCCTTTCCACACCATCCACAGGGTTTTCAACCGGCACGGCGACCCCTCGAAAACGCGTCGAGGCCCGCTTGAGGCGGGCCTCGTTGCGCCTAACCCCCCGTCAGGAAGCAAGCTTCACGAGGGTGATTGACCGGACGGGGCACGACTAAACCTGGCCGCCTGTGGAAAAGACGATGGGACTCATGGCGCGCTCCCTCTGGTCTGGTGCCCTTTCCTTCGGCCTCGTCTCGGTCGCGGTGCGGCTGACCCCGGCGACCGAGTCCAAGGAGCTGCGGTTCCACTTTCTCGACCGGCGCGACCTGAGCCCGATCGGCTACGACAAGGTGCGCAAGGACACGGGCGAGCACGTCGACGCGGACGACGTGATCCGCGGCTTCGAGGTCGAGAAGGGGCGGTTCGTCGAGCTCGCGGACGAGGACCTCGATCGCCTCGACGTCGAGCTCACGCACTCGATCGACATCTGCGACTTCGTGTCGATCGACGAGATCGACCCCGTCTACTTCCGCAAGGCCTACTACCTGACACCGCAGGAGGGCGCCGAGAAGCCGTACCGCCTGCTCGTCAAGGCGCTCGGCGAGACAGGGCGGGTGGCGATCGCCAAGATCGTGATCCGCAACAAGCAGCATCTGGCGTGCGTGCGCCCAACCGGCGACGTGCTGATGCTCGAGACCATGTACTACGCCGACGAGGTGCGGAAGCCCGAGTCACGTCCCGAAGCCCAGGGTGCAGCCCGCGGAGGTGGAGATGGCGAAGACGCTGATCGAGAACCTCGCCTCGGCACTGGGATCCGGACCGCTATCACGACCGCTACCGCGGCGAGCTGCTCGAGCTGCTCGAGCAGAAGGCCAAGGGCCGTCCTCTGCCCGAGCCCAAGCAGGAGCCCGAGGCGCGAGGTCGTCGACCTGATGGAGGCGCTGCGGCAGTCCGTTGCCGCGACGCGGAGCAAGACGCAGAGCAAGCGGAAGCCCGCGCGGAAGCGCAAAGCTTCCTAGGTGGCGAGCCTCGACGAGTACCGGCGCAAGCGCGACCCGCAGCAGACGCCCGAGCCGTTCACGGGCGGCGGGCGCGACGGCGGGTCGATCTTCGTCGTCCAGCGCCACGACGCGCGCCGCCTCCATTACGACTTCCGGCTCGAGCGCGACGGCGCGCTCGCCTCGTGGGCCGTTCCCAAGGGTGTGCCGCTGGAGCCGGGCGGCAAGTCGCTCGCCGTTCACGTCGAGGACCATCCGCTCGAGTACGCGTCCTTCCACGGGGAGATCCCGGCCGGGCAGTACGGCGCGGGCACGGTGGAGATCTGGGACGAGGGCACCTACGAGCTGCTCGAGGAGAAGCGAGACGGCCAGCTGACGTTCGAGCTCCGGGGCCGGCGCTTGCGGGGACGGTGGTCGCTCGTGCCCGCCCACCTGGACGGCAAGGAGCAGAACTGGCTCCTGATCAAGCGACACGACGACGGCGAGCCCGCATCCTCGCCCCGGGCCTACCGGCCGATGCTCGCGAGCACCGCCGAGGCGCTCCCGCACGGCACGGCGTGGGCGTACGAGGTGAAGTTCGACGGGTATCGCGCGCTGGCGTACGTCCGAGGCGGCGACTGCACGCTCGTGTCGCGCAACGACAACGACCTGACCGCGCGGTTCCCGGAGGTGGCGAAAGCGGTGGCGAAGGCGGTCAAGAGCCCGAACGCCGTCATCGACGGCGAGGTCTGCCGCGTCGACCCGAGCGGCCGCACGAGCTTCTCCGAGCTCCAGCGCGGTACGGGCGCACTCGTCTTCTACGCGTTCGACCTGCTCGAGCTCGACGGCGAGCCGCGACTCGATCTGCCGCTCGACGAGCGGAAGGCGGAGCTGCGCGACCTGCTCGACGGCCGGGTCAAGAACGTCGCGTACTCGGAGAGCTTCGACGACGGCGACGCTCTCTTCGCGGCCGCCCAGGACCGAGGCCTCGAGGGGGTGATCGCCAAGCGCATCGACAGCACCTACAAGGAAGGACGACGGACGCGGGACTGGCTCAAGGTCAAGACGACCGCGAACGACGAGTTCGTCGTCGCGGGCTACACCCGCGGCGGCGGCCGCCGGGCGGGAACGTTCGGATCGCTGGTCCTCGCCGTCAACGAAGGTGGAGAGCTGCGCTACGTCGGGAACGTTGGCACCGGTTTCGACGACAGGGAGATCCGCAAGCTGCTGACGCTGCTCGAGCCGCTCCGCCGCGAGTCGTCGCCGTTCACCGTCGAGCCCAAGCTGCCGCGAGTGCGCAAGGGAGACGTGCACTGGGTCGAGCCGCGGCTCGTCGCGCAGGTCCGCTTCAGCGAATGGACGCACGACGGCCACCTTCGCCACCCCGCGTATCTCGGCCTGCGCGAGGACAAGGAGCCGGGCGAGGTGCGGCGCGAGAACCCGATCGAGGAGGTGGTCCGCCACGGCAAGCGCGAGCTGCGGCTCTCGAACCTCGACAAGCCGTTCTGGCCGGACGAGGGCATCACCAAGGGCGACCTGCTGCGCTACTACCAGGCGATCGCACCGGTGCTCGTCCCGCATCTGCGCGACCGTCCGTTCACGATGCGCCGCTATCCCGACGGTGCGTACGGGAAGGCGTTCTTCCAGAAGGACGCGCCGAAGCACATGCCCGACTGGATCGCGACCCACCGCGCGCTCGTCTCCACCCGCGGGAGCTCTCGGGCGAAGAAATGGGTCGACTTCCCGGTCGTGAACGACGAGCTCGCCCTGCTGTGGATGGTGAACATGGGGTGCATCGACATGAACACGTGGTACTCGCGGGTCGACCGCCCCGACCGGCCGGACTTCGTGCTCTTCGACCTCGACCCGACGCCGGAGGTGCCCTGGTCGCAGACGATCGAGGTCGCGCTCATCCTGAAGGACCTGCTCGAGGCGCTCGAGCTCGAGTCGTTCCCCAAGACGAGCGGCGGCAAGGGCTTCCACGTGCTCGTCCCGATCGACAGGCGCTCGACCTACGAGGACACGCGCGGCTTCGCCGAGCACGTGGCGGGAGCGATCGCCCGCACGCATCCGAAGCTCGCGACCACCGAGTGGTCGAAGGCGCGCCGCCGGGGCGTGCTCATCGACTCGAACCAGAATGGCGAAGGCAAGACGATCGCCTCGGTCTACTCGGTGCGTCCGAAGCCGAGCGCGCCGGTCTCCACCCCGCTTGCGTGGAGCGAGGTGAACGACCGGCTCGACCCGGCGGCCTACACGATGCCGGTGGTGCTGGAGCGCGTCCGGGCGCACGGTGACGTGTACGCAGGCGTGCTCACCACGAGGCAGTCGCTCTCGAAGGCGCTCAAGCGGTTGACTTGACCGGCCGCGTCCGCGCCGCCTCCTTCGCCACCGCCAGCTCCTTGCCGTCGATCACGGCGTAGCGCAGCGCGATGGCGCCCAGCTCGTCGGAGGCCTCCTTGGCGGCTTTGCCGAGCTGCGCGTCGAGTGTCGCCGGGTCGTCGAGATACAGCAGCCGCGTCCAGAACGTCGTCAGGACGATCGACACCCAGGGCATGAAGATCGCGTTGCGCTCGAGCGCCGCCGACGGTCTCTGCACGAAGAAGGCGATGAAGATGCCGACCGTGAGACCGGCCAGCCCGATCGAGGCGGCCGCCTCGCCGACGCTGCCGGCGGTGAGGCCCTTGACGAACGCCGCGACGATCGCCGCCACGCCGAAGACCATCATCGCCACGTACCCGAGAAACACCACTCGGTACGAACGCCGCAGATACGCCGTCGTGCGCGCGAGGGTCTGGACGTCCTCCTGCAGAATCGACGCCGCGAGCTCGCGCAGCTCGGTCGTCGTCGCGCTGGGGTCCCCGTGCCGCGGGCGGGGCAGCCGCATCGTCATGGCGTGCCCTCCTTCGCTTTGCGCTCCCGATTGGGCGCGAGCCTACGTCAACGACCGCACGCCGTCCACCACGAGCTGCACGGCGATCGCTGACAGGAGCAGGCCGAAGACGCGCGTCAGGAACGAGAGGATCGCCGGGCTCGTGGCGCGCGTGACGCGCTCCGCGACGATCAGCGCGCCGCCGACGCAGCCGACCGCGAGCACGATCGCCACGAGGACGGCGATATGCCCCTCGACACCCGGGTGGGCGCGCCAGAGCACGATCGACGTCGCGATTGCGCCGGGGCCCGCGACGAGCGGCGTCGCGAGCGGCACCAGCGCGATGTCCTCGGGCGCAGAGCTGTCGCCGCCGGGGAAGTCGGAGCCCCGCAGCATCTCGAGGGCGACGAGCATCAGCAGCAGGCCGCCCGCGATCGAGAGCGAGCCGAGGGACACGTGGAGATAGCGGAGCACGATCTCGCCGAAGACCGCGAAGCCCATGATCAGCGCGCCCGCGGCCAGCACCGCCCGAACGGCCGCCCGCTGGCGCTGCCTCGGGGTGAGTGAGCGAGTGATCGACACGAAGATCGGCGCGTTTCCGATCGGGTCGGTGATCACGAACAACGTCACGAACGTCTCTCCGAAGGCGCGCCAGTTCATGCCTGCGCACCGAACCACGGCAGGAGCCCCGGATCGAACCCGGCGACCTCGACCGGGACAGGCGGGCGGAAGCGCGCCCGCTCGAGCTCGAGATCGGCATGCGCAATCGGCGTGCCGCGCGGGCTGACCGTCGAGGTGCCGACCTGCTCGTAGCCGAGCTTCCGCGAGACGCCGAGCGACGCCTCGTTTCCGTCGAGCGCGCCCGACCTCGCACGGTCGGCCCGCAGGACGTCGAAGCAGAACGTGAGCGCGGCCGTGCGCAGCTCGGTGCCGAGCCCCATGCCCTGCCAGGGTCGCCCCAGCCACGAGCCGGTGCCCGCGACGCGCGTCGTGCGCGAAGTCGCGACCGACGATGCCCTGCACGCCGACGGGCTCCCCGTCGTGGAACGCGACGAGTGCGAGCTCCCACTCGTCCGGACGCGCAGACGCGAGGCGGCTGCGGTGGTAGTCGAGGAACGACTCCTCGTGGAGGTCGTCGGTCCACGCGACCTCGAACGGCATGAAGTCACGGTCGTGGATCCCCGCCGCGGCCACCTGGTACAGCTGCCGCAGCTCCCTGACGGTCGCCAGGCGCAGCTCGAGCCGTGGCGTGCGCAGGCGCAACCGGGTGAGCGGATGGGGAAGCTTCGTGAGCACGTCGCGCCGGTCGACGGGGTCGAAGCCGAGCCTCGTGTAGAGGTGGCGCGGCCAGTCGTCGGCGAGCGCCTCGAGAAAGACGATGTCGTGCTCCCGGCGGGCCTCGTCGAGCGCGTGCTGCACGATCGCGCGGCCGAGCCCGCGGCCGCGGTAGGCGGGACGAACGACGACGTCTTCGATCTGGGCGATCCCACCGTCACTGCGCAGCTCGCAGTAGGCGATGAGCCGGTCGGCGTCGAAGACCGCGAAGAACCGCAGCGACACCGCCCGCTGAACCAGGCGCTTGGCGGCGTTGAGCTGGGCGGCGACGTCGTCGTCACACCACGACTCCTCGGCCATGCTCGCCGCCCGCGCCGGCGCGAGCCGCTCGAACTCCACCTCGCGCACCAGCGACGCGTCGACGCGGCGGTCGGGCTCGCGTGCATGTGCGAACACGATGTGGGTGGAGCGCTCGAACCCGAGCCCGGCAAGCCCGGCTGCGACGTCGTCGTCGCTGCGCTCGAGGATCAGACGCCGATGGTGAAAGGGCTCCATCAGGCCGTCGACCTCGGCGGCGAGCGCGACCGGGTCGATCCCGCGAGGCTCGGCGACCGAGAGGTAGTTGGCGTCGTAGACGCTCGGCAGCGAGTCGGCGAAGAGACCGACCCCGTACGTTGCAGGAGCCTGCCGCTCGGCCGCGGCAAGCTCGACCGCGCGAAGGAAGTCCCGGATCCGCTCGGCGCCCACCGCCCTATCTTGGCGGTTCCAGCGTCGCGAGCTTGCCCACAAGGAAACGCCGCTCGTGCTCGGCGTGCGCGAGGTCGAGCGCGCGGCCGTACGCGGCACGAGCCTCGGTGGTGCGGCCGAGCCTGCCGCAGCAGCTCCGCGCGGGCGGCGTGGAGGTACAGGTAGTTGTCGAGCTCGAGCCGGTCGATGATCTCGAGGCCTGCGAGCGGTCCCTCGGCCTCGGCGACCGCAACGCCGCGATTCAGCTCGACCACGGGAGACCTCGTGAGGCGGAAGAGCTCCGCGTAGAGCGCGGCGATCTCCGGCCAGTCGATCGGGTCGTCCGCATGCAGGGAGGCGATCGCCGCCTGCACGACGTACGGGCCGCGGCCGTGCAGGGCGAGCGCGCGGTGAAGCGCGGCGCGGCCGCGCTCGAGCTTCGCCTCGTCCCAGAGCGTGCGATCCTGGTCGCGGAGCAGCACGAGGTCGCCGTCCTGCAGCCGTGCGCCGCGACGGGCCTCGACGAGCAGCATCAGGGCAAGGAGGCCGTGCACCTCGGGCTCGTCGGGCATCAGCTGCGAGAGTGCCTCGCCGAGCCGGATCGCCTCCGCCGCGAGGTCTCCGCGACCGCCGTACCCCTCGTTGAACACGAGATAGACGACGGCCAGGACAGCCGCGAGCCGTTCGGGCAGCGCGTGGTCGGCCGGAACGCGGAACGGGATGCCCGCCGCCCGGATCTTCTGCTTCGCGCGGACGAGCCGCTGCGCCATCGTCGGCTCGGGAACGAGGAACGCGCGGGCGATCTCCTCGGTCGAGAGACCGCCGAGCGTCCGAAGGGTCAACGCGACCTGCGCGTCGAGCGCGAGTGCCGGATGGCAGCAGGTGAAGATCAGCTCCAGCCGCTCGTCGGGAAATGCCGGTTCACCCACCTCGTCCTCCACCGCTTCGGGTATGTCGAGCTGCCGGGTCTTCGTGTCGAGCGTGCGCTCACGGCGGATGCGGTCGATGGCGCGGTTCCGGGCCGTCGTCTGGAGCCACGCGCCCGGGTTGCGCCGGGACGCCGTCTCGCGGCCAGCGCTCGGCCGCGACGGCGAACGCTTCCTGAGCGGCCTCCTCGGCGCGGTCGAAGTCGCCGAGGAAGCCGATCAGCGAGGCGAGCACGCGGCCCCACTCGTCGCGGAAGACGCGCTCGAGCTCGCTCAGTGCTCCACCACCGGGCGCACCTCGACCGAGCCCCCGCGCCGGGCCGCCGGGATGCGGGCGGCGAGCTCCAGCGCGGCGTCCAGGTCGTCGGCCTCGTAGAGGTAGAACCCGCCGAGCGCCTCCTTGGTCTCGGCGAACGGCCCGTCGGTCGTCAGCACCTCACCGTTCCGCACGCGAACGGTGGTGGCCGTCTCGAGGCCGGCCAGCTCCTCGCCGCCGATGATCCCGGCCGATCCCGTGATCGCCGCGTACTCGGCGTGGATCGCTCCCTGCTCCTCGGCCGAGAGGGCGTTCCACCCCTCGTCGTTCGAATAGATCAACAGTGCGTACTTCACGTCGCCTCCTTCGTAACGATGCCTTTTCGGTACGACGAACGGGCGTGGGCGAAATCGACAGCGCGGGGCCGCTCAGCGGAGCCGGTCGAGGAACGTGAGCGCGCCGTGCTTGTCGAGCAGGTCGTTCAGGTTGCCGCACTTCGGGCTCTGGACGCAGGACGGGCAGCCGTCGTGGCACGGGCAGCCGCGGAGCAGCGCAGCCGTGTCCCGCACCCAGCCCTCGAACTCCTCGAACCCACGCTCGGTGATGCCGACGCCGCCGGGATGGCCGTCGTACACGAAGACCGTCGGCCGGCCCGGTCTGAGGATGGATGTTCGTCGAGAGGCCGCCGATGTCCCAGCGGTCACACATCGCCCAGAGCGGCAGTAACGCGATCAGCGCATGCTCGGCGGCGTGCAAGGTTCCGAGCAGCCGCGGCATCTCGTCGAGCCCCGCGAGCTGGTGCGGCTCGGGCAGGAACCAGACCGCCTCGGTGGCGAACGTCGTCGGAGGCAGGTCGAGCGCGACGAGCTCGAGCCGCTCCTGGCCGGAGATCGTCTTGCGCTCGTAGCCCACGACCTGCTCGGTCACCTCGATCTCTCCGAACGCCAGGTCGAGGCCGAGCCGCCGTTCAACCTGTCGCGGCGTCGATGATCTGCGTCATCGTCTCCTTCTTCGCCTGCGTGTACCAGCTGCCCGAGAACGGCTCGACGATTGCGTGCAGCGTCTGCAGGTCGAGCTCGCGCACGAGGAACGACTCGCCGCGGTGGAGATAGACGGCACCTTCGTGGACGGTCGTGTACGCGCGACTCCGCTCGACGAGGCCGAGCACCGATCCGCTGCTCGCGTCGACGACGGTGAAGGCGTCGGGGTCGGTCGACCGCAGCGGCGTCCGCGCCGCCGGGTGATCCTTGCCGGCCCACACGACGCCTGCGGGCGTCTCCCGCAGCTCCGGGTCGGCACGCGCCGCGCGGACCGCCTCGGGCCCGAGCGTCGCGGCATCGCCGTCGGTGATCGGCGCCTCGTAGGCCGCCGCGCGCACATGCCCGGCGAGGACACGGTGGTTCGTGTGGTCGAGGATCGCCGCCTCGACCCGGCGGCCCAGCAGCTTGTCGGGCTCGCGCATGAAGAACTGGTCGAGCGCGTCCTCGGTCGCGACGAGCACGGCGAGCCCACTCCCGCGCCGCCCGGCACGCCCCCACTGCTGCCGCAGGGATGCCACCGTGCCGGGGAAGCCGACGGAGATCACCGCGTCGAGGAGGCCGACGTCGATCCCGAGCTCGAGGGCGTTCGTGGCAGAGACGCCGAGGAGCTCGCCGGCCGACAGCCGCCGCTCGATCTCGCGCCGCTCGCCGGCGGTGTAGCCGGCCCGATACGGCGAGAGGTGCGCGTCGTCACCCAGCCGCTCGGCGGTGAAGCGGTGGATCAGCTCGGCTGCCTTCCGGCTCTTCGCGAACGTCAGCGTCCGAAGCCCACGCTCGACGAACATCGCCTGCAGCCGAGCGGCCTCGGCGAGCGCCGAGCCGCGCAGGCCGAGCTCGCCGTCGAGGAGCGGCGGGTTCCAGAGCACGACGGTGCGCTCGCTCCGAGGGCCCGCATCGTCGGACACGACCGTCACGGGCTCGCCGACGAGCGATCGTCGCGAGCTCGCCGGGGTTCGAGACGGTGGCGGACGCGAGCACGAATTGCGGGGTCGAGCCATAGGCGGCTGCGAGCCGGCGCAGGCGGCGCAGGACGTTCGCGACGTGCGAGCCGAACACGCCGCGGTAGACGTGAGCCTCGTCGACGATCACGTAGCGCAGATTCGACAGGACGTCACCCCAGCGGTCGTGATTCGGGAGCACACCGACGTGCAGCATGTCGGGGTTCGTGAGGATCACGTTGGCCCATTTGCGGATCTGGCCACGCTGCTCGACCGGCGTGTCTCCGTCGTAGATCGCAGGCTTGAGACCGTGCAGGCGCAGCGCCGAGAGCGTCCGGAACTGATCCTGCGCGAGTGCCTTCGTCGGGTAGAGGTAGAGCGCCCGGCTCTTCGGGTGCCGCTGGAGCTCGATCGAGCACAGGCAGGTTGAACGCGAGGGTCTTGCCCGACGCCGTGCCGGTCGTCACGAGCACGTTCTCGCCGCGCTGCGAGGACTCCCAGACCGCGCGCTGGTGGGCGTAGAGCTCGCGGCACTCCGACGACCGCCCTGACGCGCGCCTCGAGCTCGTCCGGGAGCGCCACGTACCGGGCCTCGCGGGCGGGCTCGGTCGCGAGGTACGCGAGCTCCTCGCCCTGCAGCAGGCCCTCCCAGGCGAGGACGTCGACGCTCACCCCACCGATGCTAGCCTCGGGCTACCGGGGTGCCCCGAAGCGGGCTGAGAACACACCCGTTGAACCTGATCCGGCTCATACCGGCGAAGGGAGAATCGTGGTTCCGAGAGCATTGACGATCGCGGGCTCCGACAGCGGGGGCGGGGCCGGCATCCAGGCCGACCTGAAGGCGTTCGCCGCAGCCGGTGCGCATGGCATGTCGGCGCTCGTCGCCCTGACCGCGCAGAACACGACCGGAGTCACCGCCGTGCACGAGGTGCCCGCAGAGTTCGTCGTCGCGCAACTCGAGGCGGTCTACTCGGATATCGGAGTCGACGCTGCGAAGACCGGCATGCTCTTCACGCGGCGAATCATCGCGGCAGTCGCCGAGTTTCTCGCCGCACACCCGACGCCGCTCGTCGTCGACCCCGTGCTGGTCGCGTCGTCCGGCGCGAAGCTGCTCGAGGACGACGGCGTGGCAGCCCTCGTGGCGCTGCTCTTCCCGCTCGCAACGGTCGTCACCCCCAACCTGCTCGAGGCCCGTGCGATCGCCGGGGATGGGACGCGCGCCGAGCTCGCCGAACGGCTCGTCGCGCTCGGCGCGCGGGCAGCGCTCGTGACGGGGGGTCACGGAGACGACGCCGTCGACCACCTGTTCGACGGGCACGAGCATCTCGCGATCCCGGTCGAGCGGCTCCCCATCGCTGCGACGCACGGCGCCGGGTGCACTCATTCCGCGACGCTCGCCGCGCTGCTGGCGCGGGGCCTCACTCTCAGCGATGCGGCGAGGGCGGCCGCGCGCAGCGCGACCGAGGCGGTGCGGAACGGCCTCGTCGAGCTCGGTGCGGGCGAAGGCCCGGTCGATGTCCTCAACCTGAAGGGAATCCATGCAGCCAGGTGACTCTCTGCGGCGTCTGCGTGCAGCGAAGCCGCTCGTCCACCAGATCACGAACTACGTCGTGATGAACGAGACCGCGAACGCGACGCTCGCCCTCGGCGCTCTGCCGGTGATGGCGCACGCCCGCGAAGAGGTCGAGGAGATGGTGGGGCTCGCCGGTGCCCTCGTCCTCAACATCGGGACGCTGTCTCCCGACTGGGTGGACGCCATGCTGCTGGCCGGCCGGGCGGCCAACGAGCGCGGCGTTCCGGTCGTCCTCGATCCCGTTGGAGCCGGTGCGACGAGCTACCGCACCGAGACGGCTCGGCGACTGCTCGGCGAGGTGCGAGTCGCCGTGCTTCGCGGGAACGCAGGCGAGATCGCCACGCTGGTCGGGGCGGCGGCGGAGGTTCGGGGTGTCGAGTCGATCGGAGAAGGCGGCGACAACGCCGAGCCTCGCCCGCTCGGCGGCCGGGCAGCTCGGGCTCGTCGCGTCGGTGACCGGGCCCGTCGACCATGTCTCCGACGGGACCACGGTGATCGCGATCGAGAACGGGCACCCGCTGCTCGGGTCGATCACGGGCACCGGCTGCATGTCGTCGGCGCTCACGGGCTGCTTTCTCGCGGTCAACCGCGACCGGCCGCTCGAGGCCGCGGCGGAGGCACTGGTCGCGCTCGGGGTCGCCGGGGAGGACGCAGCTCGTGACGCGAAGGGCCCCGGGTCGTTCCACGTCGCGCTCTACGACGCGCTCGCGGCGCTCGACCCGGACACTCTCGACGCGAGGGCGCGCGCGGCGTGAGGGTGCACGCACTGGTCGAGCGATCTCGAGGCGGCCCGGAGGGCGATCGACGCGGGCGCCACGGTCGTGCAGTTGCGCGTGAAAGCCCCCACGGCGGAGATCGTCCGCCGCGGTGCGGGCTTCGCCGCGCTCGCGGCGACCTTCGTCGTCAACGACGACGTCGAGGCTGCGGGCGCGCTCGGAGCAGACGGCGTCCATCTCGGCCAGGGCGATCCGGGCGCCGACCGGGCACGCGCGAGCGGGCTCCTGCTCGGCCGGTCGGTCGGCAGCGTCGAGCAGGCAATCGCCGCGGAGGCCGACTATCTCGGCGCAGGCCCGGTCTGGGACACGCCGTCCAAGGCGGACGCGGAGCCGGCGATCGGGCTGGCGGGCCTGCGGGCGATCTGCACCGTCGCGACCGTGCCGGTGATCGCGATCGGCGGCATCGACGCGACGAACGCCGGTGCCTGCATCGCGGCCGGTGCCGCCGGTGTGGCGACGATCCGCGCCGCCTTCGACCCGCAGGTGAGGAGGGCGGTTGACGCGGCTCTCGGCCGGGGGTGAGCTGGCGCTCCTCGCCGAGCTCGAGCGGCGAGGCCTGATCGTCGGCGTCGAGCACGACGCGGCGCTCCTCGGAGCCGACCTCGTGGTCACACAGGACGCGCTCGTCGAGGGAGTTCACTTCCGCTTCGACTGGCTCGGCTGGCACGAGCTCGGCTTTCGCGCCGCCGCGGTCAACCTCAGCGACCTCGCGGCGTCCGGCGCGACGCCCGAGGCACTGCTCGTGACGCTCGCGGCGCCGCGGAAGCACGCAGACCGCCGACGTGGTGGCGCTGTACGAGGGGATCGCCGAGACGCGGCGTGCCCGTCGTGGGCGGAGACACCACCTCCGCTGCTTCCGTCGTGGTCTCGGTGACCGCGCTCGGGCGGAGCGCCCGCGTCCCGGGCCGCGCGGGCGCGGAGCCGGGCGACCTGCTCGTCGTCACGGGCCCGCTCGGCGCCGCGGGCGCCGCGTTCCGCGACGGCAGGTACGTGCGGCCGCCGGTTCGGATCGCGGAAGGGCGTGCGCTCGCGCGCGACGCCCACGCACTGCTCGACATCTCGGACGGTCTTGCGGTCGACGCCGGCCACATCGCCCGGCGATCGGGCGTGCGGATCGAGATCGAGCTCGACGACGTGCCCGCTCGCGCCGGGAGCGGTCGTCGACGACCTGGGCTTCGGAGAGGACTTCGAGCTGCTGGCGGCCGTCGCCGACCCGCGGGAGCTCCCGGTGATCGGCAGAGTCGCTGCCGGGAGAAGGGGTCGCGTTTCGCCGTGCCGGGGCTCCGTACGAGCTGACCGGCTGGGAGCACTTCCGGGCCTCGCCGAGCTCCTAGAAGTACGGCCGGAAGGTCTTCTCGAAGTGCTTCTTCGAGCGCGCGCCGTAGACGGTCTCGCGGGCCTCGCCGTCCTGGAAGAGCATCACGGTCGGCAGCGACAGCACGCCGAACCGGCCCGCGGTGCGCTGGTTCGCCTCGATGTCGAGCTTCACGAACTCGACTCCGGCATGTGCCGTCGCCAGCTCGTCCAGCGCCGGCTCGATCGCCTTGCACGGCCCGCACCACGGGGCCCAGAAGTCGACGACGACCGGGCGTGGCGAGCCCAGGACCTCGGCGTCGAAGGTGTCGTCGGTGACGCTCCGCACGCGGCCAGGCTACCCGCGCAGTCGCAGCAGCGGCACGGCCCAGACGGCCTCCAGCACGATCGCCTTGCTCATCTTCGAGTGGCCCGCGGTCCGGTCGGAGAACGTGATGGGGATCTCCACGACCCGGAAGCCCGCCCGCTTGACGCGATAGGTCGTCTCGATCTGGAAGGCGTACCCGCGCGGGGTGATCGAGTCGAGGTCGAGCCGCTCGAGGACCGTGCGGCGAAAGCACTTGAACCCGCCGGTCGGGTCCCTGACGCCCATCCGCAGGAAGAGCGCCGTGTAGAGCGAGGCGCCGCGCGAGATGGCCCGCCGGACGAGCCCCCAGTTCCCGATCCCTCCGCCGGGGACATAGCGCGAGCCGAGCACCAGATCCGCGCCGGCCTCGGCCGCGGCGATGAGCCGGGGCACATCCTTGGGGTCGTGCGAGAAGTCGCAGTCCATCTCGAGGATCAACTCGGCACCGTCTGCGAGCGCGCGGCGGAAGCCCGCGATGTAGGCGGGACCGAGGCCCTCCTTGCGCTCCCGGTGCAGGACGTCGACGAAGCCGAGCTCTCGCTGCGAGGCGATCGGCGAGCTCGCCGGTGCCGTCGGGCGAGCTGTCGTCGATCACGAGCACGCGGTCGCCCTCGCGCAGCACTCCCGCCAGCGCCTCGAGCATCGGCTCGAGATTCGCCCGTTCGTTGTAGGTCGGAAGACAGACGGTGGCACGCATCGGCGCGCCTATGATCGCGGCGTGGCCGAACTCCCGCGCAATGAACTGCTGGCGGAGCAGTTCGAGCTGCTCGCCGACCTGATGGAGCTCGAGGGAGCCGACGGGTTTCGCGTCGGCGCCTACCGCAGGGCGGCCGCGCGGATCCGCGAGACGCCCGCCTCGGTCGCCCAGCTCGCGCTGGACGGGAACGCCAAGAAGCTGCAGGGCATCGGGAAGACGATCGAGGAGAAGATCGTCCAGGTCGTGGAGGACGGGGAGGTCCATGCCCTGACGAAGAAGAAGGCGGAGGTGCCGGTCGAGGTGGCCGTCTTCATGCGCCTGCCCGGCCTCGGGCCGAAGACGGCCCGGCGGATCTGGCAGGAGCTCGGGATCACGACCGTCGCCGCCCTGCAGGCCGCGGCGGAGGCGCAGGAGCTTCGGGGCCATGCCGGGATCGGCGCGGGCACCGAGGCGAAGATCGCCGCAGCGCTCGCGCAACCCCGGGCGACGGCAGGGCCGCGGCGCGCGCTGCTCGGAACGACGCTGCCGAAGCTGCGGGCGGTCGTCGAGGTGCTGCGCGAGCACCCGGCGTCCGTCGAGGTCTCGCTCGCCGGCTCGGCGCGCCGCATGCGCGAGACCGTGCGTGATCTCGACATCATCGCGACCGCCATCGATCCGCCGGCGCTCGTCGAGTACTTCTGCTCGCTGCGCTGGGTCGTCGACGTGGCCGCCAAGGGGCCGACGAAGGCAACGGTCGTCTCCCACGACGGATCGCGATTCGATCTCAGAGTCGTGCCGCCCGAGAGCTACGGCAACCTGCTGCAGCACTTCACCGGTTCGAAGAACCACAACGTCGCGCTGCGCGAGGCTGCGGTCCGGCGCGGCTACTCGGTGTCGGAGTACTCGGTCACCGAAGTCGAGTCGGGCGAGGAGCACCACTTCGCGCGCGAGGAGGATGTCTACCGGTTCCTCGGCTACGACTGGATCCCACCCGAGTTGCGCGAGGACGGCGGCGAGCTCGCCGCGGCCCGCGACGGGACGCTGCCTGCACTCGTCGAGCTCGCCGACCTGCGTGGCGACCTGCACACGCACACGACGTGGTCGGACGGCAAGGACACGCTCGAGGACATGGTCGCGGCTGCTCAGGCACGTGGCTATGCCTACTACGCGATCTGCGACCACTCACAGCGTTTGCGCGGCGACCTGCTGGAGCGCCAGTCGGAGGCGATCGACGCGCTCAACGAGCTGGTTGCCCCGTTCCGCATCCTCAAGGGGATCGAGGTGAACATCCGTCCCGACGGCACACTCGACGTCGCCGACGCAGAGCTCGCGACGCGCGACTGGGTCGTCGCCTCGACCCATTCCCGGTTCGACCACAACCCGACCGAGCGGATCATGGCCGCGATGGAGAGCCCGTACGTCGACTGCATCGGCCACCCGACCGCCCGCAGGATCGGCACGCGACGCGCCCGCGCCGGTCGACCTCGACCGCGTGATCGAGAAGGCGCTCGAGACGGGGACGTTCCTCGAGCTGAACTCCCAGCCCGACCGGCTCGACCTGAGCGACGTGCACGCCCGCGCAGCGCGCGAGGCCGGGTTGAAGGTCGTGATCGACTCCGACGGGCACCAGGTCGGCGCGCTCGACTACGTCGAGCTCGGCGTCGGCCAGGCTCGCCGCGCCTGGCTCACGAAGGACGATGTCCTCAACACCCGCACCTGGAAGCAGATCCAGAATTGCGCAAGCGCCGGTGACCTTTCACGACGACCTGATCCGCGCGGCCGGCTGGGTCGACGCCTACCTGCAGCGGGTTGGCGAGCTGCCGGTGGCGGCGCGCGTCGAGCCCGGCGACGTGCGCGCGCGTCTCCCGGAGTCGGCGCCCGAGCAGGGCGAGCCGTTCGACGCGCTGCTCCGGGATCTCGACGAGGTGATCGTCCCGGGCCTCACCCACTGGAACCACCCGCGCTTCTTCGCGTGGTTTGCGAACACCGGTTCCGAGCCGGGCATTCTCGCCGAGCTGCTGATCGCAGCGCTGAACGTCAACAACATGACCTGGCTCTCGTCGCCGGCGGCGACCGAGCTCGAGGTGACGGTCATGGACTGGCTCGCACAGCTGCTCGGCCTGCCGCGCGGGTGGCACGGCCACCTCGAGGACACCGCCTCGACCGCGACGGTGGCGGCGCTCGCGGCCGCCCGCGGGCAGCGGCCGGGAGGCGTCGTGTATGCCTCGGAGCAGGCGAACTTCAGCGTCGAGAAGGCGGCCCGCCTCGTGGGGCTCGAGTTTCGCAAGGTCGACGTGGACGACGAGTTCCGGATGCGCACCGACTTCGACCTCTCCGACGCGACCGCCGTCGTCGCCACGGTCGGAACGACCGGGACGACAGCGGTCGATCCCGTCGCCGAGCTTGCGCGTCGCTGCGCGGAGGCGGGTGTCTGGCTGCACGTCGATGCCGCGTACGCAGGGTCGGCGGCCGTCTGCCCCGAGCTCCGCTGGTGCCTGGACGGTGTCGAGCACGCCGACTCCGTCGTCGTCAACCCGCACAAGTGGCTCTTCACGCCCATGGACTGCTCGGCGCTCTGGACGTCGCGCCCCGAGGCGTTCCACGAGGCGTTCGCGCTCGTCCCGGACTACCTCGCCTCGACCGACGCCGCGATCGACCTCAAGGATTACGGCCCGGCGCTCGGCCGCCGTTTCCGCGCGCTCAAGCTCTGGGCGGTGCTGCGCTGGTACGGCGCCGAGGGACTGCGTGAGCTGATCCGCGAGCACGTGCGCCTCGCCCAGCTCTTCGCCTCGCTCGTGGAAGCGGAGCCCGGCTGGGAGGTGACGGCGCCTCATCCGTTCTCGACGGTCTGCTTCCGCCGTGCCGATGCCGACAACTTCGAGCTCGCGCGCGCCGCCACCGCGACCGGCGAGCTGTTCGTCGCAGCCACTCGGCTGCGCGGGCAGGATGTGATCCGTCTTGCGATCGGCAACGCGCAGACGACCGAGGCCGACATCCGTCGATCTTGGGAGGTGTTGCGCACGTGCGCTACCGCGCAGTGATCTTCGATCTGTGGGAGACGCTGATCGACTGGGACCGCGACGCCGCCGCAGCGATGCTGCGGGAGGTGCGACGCTCTGGTCGGAGGAGGCTTCGCAGAGCGCTGGAACCGCTCGACGACGCGGTACAACGCGCCGATTCGTGCAGCGCTCGCAGAGGCCGACGTGCCCGACGAGCTGCACGACGAGATTTGCGAGCTGCGCCTGCGGCATCACCGCCGCTCGCTCGTGCCGCGTCCGGGCGCGGTCGACACCTTGCGGGCACTGCGCACGCGAGGGGTACCTGGTCGGGCTGATCACGGTCTGCAGCGAGGACATCGAGACGTTGTGGCCCGAGTCGGAGTTCGCCGGCCTCTTCGACGCAGAGGTCTTCTCGTCGCGAGTCGGGTACTCGAAGCCCGATCCACGCATCTACCTGCACTGCTGCGAGCTCCTCGGCGTCTCGCCGGGCGAGGCGGTGTTCGTCGGCGACGGCGCGAACGACGAGCTCGAGGGCGCGCGTCGCGTCGGCATGGACGCCATCCTGATCCACCGGCCGGGCGAGGGGCCGCTCTGGCCCGGCCTCGACGACTGGGACGGGCCGCGCGTCACGTCGATCCCGGGCGTGCTCGAACGTGCTCGGCTGAGTCGTCGCTCAATCGCGCAGAGCACCGAGCGCCGCGTCGTGCAGCGCCACGCGATAGCGCCACAGAGCGTGGCCGGTCGCGAGCAGTCGCTCGCGGAGCGGGCCTGCGAGCTCGTCGAGCGTCCCCCAGCGCGCGCCTGCGATCTCGGTCGCATCGCGCGGGGCGAGCTCCGTGCCGTCGGTGCGTGCGAGGAACACGTGCGTCTGCCACCGCACCTCGAGCGTGCCCGTGCACGAAGCGGGCGCGCGTCGCAACCAGGTAGCGCTCGAGCCGCACCTCGAGGCCCGTCTCCTCGAGCGCCTCGCGCTCGGCCCCGCGGGCGAAATCCTCGCCGGGCTTGATGCCGCCGCCGGGCGGCCGCCAGATCCCCTCGGCGAAATGGGGCTTGCGAATCAACGCGATCCGGTCGGTCCGGATCGAGGATGAAGAGCGTCACGTCGTGCAGGCGATTCGGGTTGTACGTCGCGAGCGCGTGCTCCCGCGCGGTGATCTCCCCGTCCCACTCGAGGGCGACCGGCTCGCCGTATTCGGCGCGCAGAGGTGCGAGCACCTCGTCCGTCACGTGCACAATCCGCATCATGCCCCGCGTGCGCAGGCCGAGGCGCCAGGCGCCCGCGCTCGAATTGCTCGAGGCGACGCTGCCCGGGCTTCGGCGCGGGTTGACCGGCTCGGCGGCCCGCACGCTCGCCTACGAGCTGTTCGAAAAGCTGGGTTTCGGCGCGGTGGCGGTCACCGACACGCACGAGGTGCTGGCGTTCGTCGGCGCGGGCGCCGACCATCACCGGGCGGGCGACCAGCCGATCAGGCCCGTCTACGAGGCGCTCGCCCAGGGCCGGCCCCTCCTCGCACCGCTCGGCATCCGCACGGAGTGCGTGCACGAAGCCTGCCCGCTCGGCGCGGCTGCCGTCGTCCCGCTCCAGCTCACGGACGGTCCTGCCGGCGCCGTCGTCGCCTATGCGACCGCCGGCTCGCCGCTCGACGAGTCCGCCGTCGCGACGCTCGACCTCCTCGGCACGCAGCTCTCGGCGCAGCTGCAGCTGTCCGAGCTCCACTCTGCGACCACGACCGCGTTGCAGGCGCAGATGGAGCCGCATTTCGTGTTCAACGCGCTGAACACGATCGCCTCGTTCATCCGCACCGAGCCGGAACGCGCCCGCAGCCTGGTGCTCGCATTCGCCGACCACCTGCGCAGCCGGCTCGCGCGGCCGGGCGAGTTCATCACGCTGGAGGAGGAGCTTCATCACGTTCGCAGCTATCTCGAGCTCGAGCAGGCTCGCTTCGGAGCGCAGCTCGAGGTGACGCTCGACGCCGCCCCCGCCACGCTCTCCGTCAGGTTGCCGCCGCTGCTCCTGCAGCCACTCGTGGAGAACGCGATCAAGCACGGCAAGACCGACCGGCCGCTGCATCTGCTCGTTCGCGCACGAATCCGGCGCGGCGCGCTGCACGTGACCGTGCGAGACGACGGGCGCGGGATCGCCCGCGAGCTGATCGAGCGCGTGCTCGAGCCGGGAGCAGGTGTCGGTGACGGCATGGGCCTCGGCCTCGCGAACGTCAACCAACGGTTGATCGCGCACTACGGCGAGACGGTGCGGCTCCGCTCCTTTCCGTTCGGAACCGTGGTGCGGCTCGAAGTGCCGCTCGAGTCGGCGGCGCAGTGATCACCGCGCTGCTGGTCGATGACGAGATGCCGGCGCGGTCGGAGCTTCGCTACCTGCTGGCGGGTCATGCCGACGTCGAAGTCGTCGGCGAGGCGGCGGGCGCGCGCGATGCCCTCGAGCTGGCGCGCAACCTCGAGCCCGACGTGGTCTTCCTCGATGTCGAGATGCCCGGGCTCAGCGGGGTCGACGCGGCGCCGCTCGTGCGTGAGCGCGCCGACCCGCCCGCCGTCGTCTTCGTGACGGCACACGAGCGGTACGCCGTCGACGCATTCGCCGTCGAGGCGTTCGACTATCTCCTGAAGCCTGTCGACCCGGACCGGCTTGCGCGAGTGGTCGAACGTCTACGCGAGCGCTCCGTCGAGAGCGTGGTGACGCTCGAGAAGGTCCCGGTCGTCTCCGGGGGCGGAACGGAGCTGCTCGACTACGACCAGGTGCACTACGCGCAGGCGGACGGCGACTACAGCCGGGTGCACACCTACGACAGGTCCTATCTGTGCACCGCGTCGCTCGGAGAGCTCGAAGAGCGGCTGCCGGCGGCGAGGTTCGCGCGCATCCACCGCTCGTACCTCGTCAACCTGAGCAAGGTCGCGGGCGTTCGCCGTGTCGCACCGGAGCGGTTGCAGCTGCAGCTGGCCGACGCGACGCGAACGGAGCTCGACGTGGCGCGGCGCCAGGCGCGCCAGCTGCGCGAGCGGCTCGGCTTCTAGCTCCTACAGCTGCGCCAGCAGCTCGCGGAACGCCTCCGTCGAGCCGACGACCAGGTCGGCGCGCTCACCGAGGACGGACGGTCCCTCGGGCGAGGCGACGGCGACCCGGACCGCGGCCTCCAGCCCGTCGAGCGCGGCGAAGCCGTCGAGGTCGGTCGTGTCGTCGCCCGCGTAGAGCGCACGCCGTACGCCGCTCTCGGCCAGCAGGTGTCGAACCGCGGTGCCCTTCGTCGCGTTCACCGGCGGCAGGATCTCCAGCACCATCCGGCCCCAGCGCGTGCGCAACCCCTCCGCCAGCGCGGCCGTCGCCACCTCCTCCAGCCGGGTGCGCGCCTCCGCCTCGTCCGGGGCGAGCCGGTAGTGGTAGGCCGCCGTCAGGGGCTTCGTCTCCTGCCACTCCCACGGCCAGGCCCGCGCGAACTCGTGCAGGCGATCCGCCCACTCCGCGGCGCCGGCCTCGAGCTCCAGGCCGTGCTGGCCGGCGTAGCGCAACCCATCGACGCCGACGATCGAGCGCGCGATGTCACTCTCGCGGCCGGTCACGCACGCGACGAGGGCGTAGCGCCCCGCGAGCCGCTCGAGCTCGCGCCGGGTCTCGGCAGGGACCGGCGAGTCCTCGTGCCGGGGGACGATCGGTGCGAGCACTCCGTCGATGTCGAGAAAGAGCGCTGCACGAGCCGGCTCGGCGGCGATCAGAGTGAGCGCATCCACCCACGTAGAGTACGAAACGTGCTGAAGCTGCTTGCGATCGGCCTCGTCGCAGGCTTCTTCGGTGCGATCTTCGGAGTCGGCGGCGGAATCGTCATCGTGCCGCTCCTGGCGCTCTTGCTCGCCTTCGACCAGCGGCGGGCCGCCGCCACCTCGCTGGCCGCGATCCTCGTGTCGTCGGTCGCAGGCGCGGTCACGTACGGGATTCACGGCGAGGTCAAGGTCGGCGCCGCGGCGCTCGTCGGCCTCCCTGCGATGTTCGGCGTGCTGCTCGGCACGTCGTTGCAGCAGCGGATCCCGGTGGAGCGCCTGACGTACGGGTTCGCCCTGCTGCTCGCGTGCGTGGGAGTGCGCCTGCTCGTATGACGATTGCGCTCGTGGTCGTGATCGGCGCGCTCGGCGGTGTCCTCGCGGGCCTGTTCGGTGTCGGCGGCGGCATCATCTTCGTGCCGACGCTTGCCCTCGTTCTCGGGCTCACGCAGCTCCATGCGGAGGCGTCGTCGTTGCTCGCGATCCTGCCGGCCGCGCTCGTCGGGACCTGGCGCCAGCGGCGCTACGGCAACATCGACCTGCGGGCCGCCGCCCTGATCGGCGCCGCCTCGATCGTGGGCGTGCAGGGCGGCGTCGCCGTGGCGGAATCCCTCGGCGACAGCACCCTTCGGAGGCTGTTCGGGCTTCTGCTCGTCGTCACCTCGCTGCACATCGTCTGGCGGTTGCGGCGCAGATCGTGAACACTTCAGGCCGATGACCGAGCGCGACGACATCTGGATCCCGCTCGTCGACGAGCCGATCGGCTCGATCGTCTCGCAGCTCCAGGCGGAGCATCCGGAGATCGACGAGCTCGTCTCGGGCCCCCACAAGATCCTCGCCTTTCGGACATTCGCCTACATTCGCGTCGGGCTCGTCCTGGGGCAGCTCCTCGTGGAGCACGACGTCGAAGCCTACGACGGCACCGAGACGTGGATCGAGTCGCTCCTGCGCAACCCCGAGCACAAGGAAGCGGTGGTGCGCGAGCTGCAGGCGGTGGCCGCGGAGGTGGCCGCCGACCCGCGCTACGCCCGCGAGGAGCCGATCGGCCCGGACGACGAGGCTCGCGAGCGGTTCCGCGACTTCGCCCGCAAGCAGCTCGGCTAGACGCCTGCGGCCGGGGGAATCCTGCAGCGCTGGCAGAATCACGGAACGGTGCGCCGCCGCTTCGTCCTGCTTCTGCCTCTCGCGTTCCTCGCCTTCGGCTCGGCCGGGGCCGAGGGGCCTGCGCGCGCCCCGAGCGCGGCCGCGACCGCCTGGGCGATCAAGATCACCCTGCCCGCCGGGCCGGCCGTGACCTCGCCGGTCGTCACCTCGCCGCCGGCCTCCGCGCCGGCCGCCGGCGGGGTGTTCTCCTATCCGGCCGACGGCTCCGTCGTCACCGCGCAGTCGACCACCGCGAACGCCACCACCGCGGTCGAGGCGAACGCCGCCGCGGACGCCCAGAGCGTCGCCACCGCGCTCTCGCTGTTCAAGGGCGAGATCACCGCCGACGCGGTGACTGCCCGGGCCTCCGCGGGCACCGGCTATTCGGGCGTGGGCGGGAATGTCAACGGCAGCGCCGTCGTGAACCTGAGGGTGGGCGGCCAGCCGGTCGCCGACGGAGTGTCGAAGGTCGCGCTCGGCAACTGGGGCGAGCTGACGCTCGAGAACCAGGGCGTCGACCTCAGCGCCCCCGACGGGGCGCGCGGGTACCGCGGCTTCGTGACCGAGCTCGACATCCGCCTGACCGCCGACCACGGCGGGCTGCCCGCCGCCAGCGAGCTCCAGGTCGGCTACGCCGAGGCCGCGGTCCAGACGGCGCCGCCCGCCGCCGACGACGACCACCACCACGACCACCACCCGACCGAGCCCGGCGACGACCGGAGACAACCCGAGCGCGGGCGATGCCCCGCGGCTTCGGCCGAGGCAGGGCAGGAACGGCACGACGAAGCCGCTCAAGCTCCATCCCAAGCTCACGGCCGGCCGCTACGTCTTCCCGGTGTACGGCGCGGCTTCGTACATCGACACCTACGGTGCCGCTCGCTCCGACGTCACCTACCACCACGGCGACGACATCTTCGGCCAGCTCGGCCAGCCGCTCGTCGCCGTCGCAGACGGGACCGTCTTCTCGGTCGGGTGGAACAAGGTCGGCGGGAACCGGCTCTGGATCCTCGATCAGGAGGGCAACCAGTTCTACTACGCCCACCTCTCGGCCTTCTCGACCGCGGCCACGAACGGCGCACACGTCAAAGCGGGCCAGGTCGTCGGGTTCATGGGCAACACCGGCGACGCCGAGGGGACGCCCTACCACCTCCACTTCGAGGTGCATCCGGTGTCGCTCCTGTACCTCGGCTACGACGGAGCCGTCGACCCGACGCCGTATCTCGACGCCTGGAAGCACCAGAAGGACCTGCCGTTCCCCGTCGCCGCCGGGTGGGCGCCGGCGGTTCCCGGCGGGCCCGCGGCGCCGGAGCCCGGCGCGATCCTGCTCGGCATGTCCGACATCTCGACCGCGGACGGCCTCGACCCCGCCTCCCTGGAGCGCGCGCTCACGCCGCTCAAGGCGTCAGCGCTCATGCAGACGCTCGTTCCGACCGTGCCCGCGCCGACCGGCGATCTCGGCCGCGGGTAGCCGGACCGAGGGCGTTCCTACGCCGCAGACCCTCCGTTCGAGGACGGATAGCTGCCGAACTCGTCGTCTCCTCCGCTGATCATCTCCTTGACCCATTTGCGGGTCTCGGGGCCGGTGACGGGGTTGAAGAGGATGCCCAGGGCGATGCCCGCGACGAGCAGCGTCGTGTTGCGGCCGCTGTGGGAGCGCTTGCCCTGGAGCCGGTCGGATGCGCTGCGGAGGTCGTCGACCGCAGCTCTGAGCTTGTCGCGGACCTCGTCGTCGGTCGCGACCCGGGTCGCGAGCGTGACGGCGCTTCGTCCGCCGACCAGCTCGTTGTAGAGATCCTTCGCCGTTGCGAACGCGTTCATCACGTCCTCGCGGAGCTTGTCGTCGTGCATCGCACGTTCGACGTAGGGTTTGACGTTCTCCGCCGCGTCGTAGACCTTGTCTTTTGTCTTGGCCATGCTTCCTGGATCCTTTCGCCTCGTTGCTGCACGCCTGATACCCCGGGCCCACCGACGCAAACAGGCGCTTGTCCTGGCTGTGCTCATACTTGCAGGCTGCGGGGGGTCGGGCGGGCCGAAGGCGCAGTCACAGACCGTGCTGGGGCGCGGCTTCACCTTCTCGGCGCCCGCCGGCTGGCAGCTGACGCGGTCGGTGCGCAGCGCGACCGCCGCCCACGACTCGGAGCTCGTCCAGGTGTCGACCTTCGAGCTCGTCCGCCCCTACCGCCCCGCGCTCTTCGAGCGGGTGGCCGCCGAGCTCGCCGTCCGGATGAAGGCGATCGCCAAGGAGACCGGCGGGACACTGTCGGGGCCTGCGACCGTGACCGCCGGTCGGCGTCAAGTCGCATCGCTACGAGGTGCAGGTCGGCGGGCACGTCGACCAGTACACGTTCGTGCTCATCGACAAGCGCGAGTATCAGCTGCTCTGCAGGACTCGCGGCTCGTCCGCCGGAGCCTTCTGCGCCGAGCTGCTCACGAGCTTCCGGCCGGCATAGCCGCCTGGCGCTCGAGGCCGCGCGGCGCCCGCGGGCGCGCCCGCCGCTTGCCGTCGAAGGCCGCTGCGAAGACGTCCTCGATCGTGTCGGCCGGGATGAACTCGAGCGCGGCCCGCGTCTCGGGCGGCAGGTCGGCGAGGTCGGGCTCGTTCTCACGCGGGAAGATCACGCGCTTCAGGCCCGCACGCTGCGCTGCGAGCGACTTCTCGCGCAGCCCGCCGATCGGCAGCACCTGGCCCGTGAGCGTGATCTCTCCGGTCATGCCGACGTCGTCGGCGACGGGCTCCTGGCGCACGAGGGAGGCGATCGCGGTCGCCATCGTCACGCCGGCCGACGGCCCGTCCTTGGGCACGGCACCCGCGGGCACGTGGATGTGGATGTCGTTGGTCGAGAACCAGTCGTCCGCGCAGCCCCATCTGCGCCGTGTGCGACCGCACCCAGGACAGCGCCGCCTGCGCCGACTCCTGCATCACCTCGCCGAGCTGGCCGGTGATCACCAGCCGACCCTTCCCCGCGTAGGCCGTCGCCTCGATGAAGAGGACGTCGCCGCCGACGGCGGTGTAGGCGAGGCCGGTCGCGACTCCGGGGTCGGAGGTGCGCCGGCGCACCTCGCCCGAGAACCGGCGGGCGCCGAGCCACTCTCGCAGCCTGGCGTCGTCGACGCGGATCTTCTGCGCGCGGCCCTTCGCCACGAGCGTGGCGGCCTTGCGGCAGACGTCGGCCAGCCTGCGCTCGAGGTTGCGGACACCTGCCTCACGGGTGTACTCGCGGATGACCGAGCGCAGCACCTTGTCCGACAGCGTCAGCTGCGACCGCTGCAGCCCGTGCTGGCGCAGCTGCTTCGGCAACAGGTAGCGCTTCGCGATCCCGAGCTTCTCGTCCTCCGTGTACCCCGACAGCTGGATCACGTCCATGCGGTCGAGGAGCGCGCCCGGGATCGTGTCGAGGGTGTTCGCGGTGCAGATGAAGAGCACCTTCGACAGGTCGAACGGCAGGTCGAGGTAATGGTCGCGGAACGTGCGGTTCTGCTCGGGGTCGAGCACCTCGAGCATCGCGCTCGCTGGGTCGCCGCGCCAGTCGCTGCCCATCTTGTCGATCTCGTCGATCAGGACGAGCGGGTTGGCGGACTCGGCGTCACGGAGCGAGCGGATGATCGAGCCGGGCATCGAGCCGATGTACGTGCGGCGATGGCCTCGGATCTCCGACTCGTCGCGCACGCCGCCGACCGAGAGTCGCACGAACTTGCGGCCGAGCGCGTTCGCGATCGAATGCCCGAGCGAGGTCTTGCCGACGCCGGGCGGCCCGACGAAGCAGAGGATCTGGCCGGAGACCTCCTTGCGCAGCTTCGCGACGGCGAGGTACTCGATGATCCGGTCCTTGACCTTCTCGAGATCGAAGTGATCGGTGTCGAGCACCTTGCGTGCGTGCTCGAGATCGAGGTTGTCCTCGGTGTAGGTCGACCACGGCACCGTCAGGATCCACTCGAGGTAGGTGCGGATGACGCCGTACTCGGCGGCGGCCGGCGGCAGCTTCTCGAGCCGTTGCAACTCGCGGTCGGCGGCCTTGCGCACCTCCTCGGGCAGGTCTCCGAGCGCGTCCAGCCGCTCGCGCAGCTCGGCGTTCTCCGCCTGCTCCGGGTCGTCTTCGCCGAGCTCCTGCTGGATCGCCTTCAGCTGCTGGCGCAGGAAGTACTCGCGCTGTCCCTTCTCCATCTCGGACTGCACCTGCGACTGGATCTTCGAGCCGAGCTCGAACACCTCGAGCTCGCGGTTCAGGATCGCCGAGACCAGGCGAAGCCGTTGCTCGACGTTCACCTGCTCGAGGATCTCCTGCCGCTCCTCGGTCTTGATCGTGCGCAGTGTCGACGCGACGAGGTGACAGAGCGCGCTCGGATCCTCGACGTTGGCCGCGGCGAGCTGTAGCTCCTCGGGGAGATAGGGGGCGAGCCCGATGATGCGCGCGAACAGTCCCTGCACGTTGCGCGTCAGGGCTTCCAGCTCGGGTGTCTCCTCGAGCACGTCGGGCAGGGCGGTGAACTCGCCGAGGAGATACGGGTCGACGTCGAGCCGGTGCTCGAGCTGCACGCGCTCGATCCCCTGCACGAGGATTCGCAGGGTCCCGTCGGGGACCTTGATCATCTTGTGCACGAGCGCGATCGTCCCGACGTCGTAGATGTCCTCCCAGCCGGGCGAGTCGACGGAGCCGTCCTTCGCCGTGATCAACGCCAGCAGACGGTCGCCGGCGACGACGTCGTCGATCAGCTGCACCGACCGCTCCTGACCGATCGCAAGCGGCGACATCGACTGGGGGAAGACGACCGTCTCCTTCAGCGGCAGCACGGGCAGCGCGGCCGGGAACTCGAGCTGGTGCTGCGGTCTCCTGCGGCTCGGCGCTCTCGAAGAGCTCGCTCATAGCCGCTCCACGGTGATCCGGTAGCGGCCCGCGGGCAGCGCCTGCTCGATCACGGGCAGCTCGATCGTGAGGACGCCGCGGTCGAAGCGGGCCGACGCCTGCGCCGGGTCGACGTCCTCGGCGAGGCGAACCTGACGCTGGAACGGGCCGTACTCGATCTCCATCTGCTGGTAGACGCGCCCGGGGAGCTGTGGCCGCCGCCGCTCGCCGGCGATCACGAGCAGGCGCTCGCCGGCGACGACGCGCACGGACTGCGCATCGACGCCGGGCAGCTCGACGACCACGGTCAGGGCATGCGGGTCGTCGGTGTGGAAGCAGTCGACGTTGGGCCGAAAGCCGTGGCGCAGGCCGGAGAACCGCGGCACCTGCCAGAGGTCCGCGAAGAGCTCCTCGATCTCGTCCTGCAGCTTGTCGACGTCCCGGCGCGTCATCTCGCGCGAACGGTACCCCGTCCGGCAGGCCTGAAGCCTCGCCGCTCCGTCCGACGCCCGGCCGAGGATGGGCCGGTGGAGGTCGTGCATCCGCGCTGGTCGGCCTGGAGCTTCCTCGTCTACGCAGGTGGGCTGACCGCCCTCTCGGCCCTCGGGACCTGGCTGACCTACCTGGCGACGCAGTCGGGCGACGCCGGCTACGCGGCCTGGGCGCTGCTCCTGCTCGCCGTGCTCGCCGCGAGCGCGCTCGTGCTGCGCCGCGGCGGGCAGCCGGTCGCCGCGGGCGTGCTCGCCTTCGTGGCCGTGATCGCCTGGGTCGCGTTCGTCAGCGCGCTCTGGACCTGGTTCGGCTGGGGCTCGTCGCCGACCTCGTCGAGCTTCCGCGGGTTCCACGTCGGCCGGCTGGCGCTCGAGCTCCTCTGGCTCCTCGCCGCCGTCGTCGCGGTGCGGCTCTATCGGTTCCCGCTGCTCGTCGCCCACGTCGTGCTTGGCCGGCTGGATCCTCGTCACCGACCTCGTCTCGAACGGCGGCGGCTGGTCGGCCGTCGTGACGCTCTTCGTCGGCCTCTGCTACCTGGCCGCCGGGCTCGCCGTCGACGGGGGCCCTCGCCGGCCCTACGGCTTCTGGCTCCACCTCGCCGCCGGGCTGCTGATCGGCGGCAGCCTGCTCCGGTTCTGGCACGGCGGCAACGTCGAGTGGACGCTGATCGCGCTCGCGGCGGTCGTCTTCGTGCTCTTCTCGCAGCCCGACCGGGCGCTCCAGCTGGGCGGTGCTCGGAGCCCTCGGGCTCCTGCTCGCCGCCTCGCACTTCGCGCTCGAGGAGACGCACGTGCAGCTCGTCTTCCTCAACTCCGGCACCGGCACGGGCCGGCCGTGGGTCGTGCCGCTCGTCCTCACCTGTCTGGGCGTCGTGTACGTCGGGCTCGGACTGCTGCTCGCCCGTCGCGGCTCGCGCACAACCGCTCCGGCGTAGACCGCCCGCGCTTCACTAACGTCCCACGGTGCACGCGGCTCCCGTCCTGCGTGGCGGGCGGGTCGTGCGTTCGGCCTGGCTCGTCCTCGGTCTCTTCCTCTGCGCGTGCGGCATCGTCGCGTTCCTCGAGGCGCGTCTCGGGCTGCCGCCGTGGGATGTCCTGCACCAGGGCATCGCCAAGCACACGCCGCTCTCGTTCGGCTTCGCCAACGAGGCCGTCGCGGTGATCGTCCTCGTGCTCGCGTGGGCGCTCGGGTCCCGGCCCGGTCCCGGCACGGTCGCGAACGCGGCTCTGATCGGGCTGTTCGTCGTCCTGGTGCAGCCGCTCGGCGCCGTCCAGCACCTGTCGACGTGGCCCTTGGGCGCACGGGCCGGCCTGCTCGCGTTCGGTCTCGTGCTCTTCGGAGTGGGCTCGGCTTTCTACATCGGCGCGGCGTTCGGTGCCGGCCCGCGCGACTCGCTGATGCTGATCGGCGCGCTGCGCACCCATGTGCGCATCGGGGTCGTGCGCGCCGTGCTCGAAGGCACCGCGCTCCTTGCCGGGTTTGCGCTGGGCGGTCGCGCGGGCATCGGGACGTTGGCGTTCGCGCTGCTGATCGGCCCGCGGTCGAGGGGTCGTTCTGGCTGATCGCGCGAACGCGGCTCGTGACATGAAGCTCTTCGCTCATCTCTTCCGGCTCGTCTGGGGCGGCGACGTCGACCGCGCGCTGCGCCCCGTGCTCGCCGTCGGCCTCGCGGGCTCGATCGCGAGCGCGACGGCGTATCCGTTCATGGGCATCTGGGCGATCAAGCACCTGTCCGCCGCGCAGTCGTCGCTTGCGCTGACCTATCTCGTCGGCGCCGTGCTGGCGGGCGGCGCCGGCTATCTCGGCGGGCATGTCTCCGACCACATCGGGCGGCGTCCGCTGATCCTCGCGGGCTGGGGCTTCGAGGCGCTCGTCCCGCTGCTGCTGCTCCTCGTCGGGAGGCACGTCTACTGGGGGCTTGCGCTGCTGGCTGCGCTGCCGGTGTTCGGCTCGCTCGGCGGCGCTGCCGACCAGGCGATGGTCGCCGACCTGGTGGCGCCCGAGCGGCGCGAGGCCGCCTACGCGTCGGTGCGGATCGCCCAGAACCTCGGCGTGACGATCGGGCCCGTCCTCGGCGGCCTGCTGCTCCTCGGCGGCAGCTGGTCGCGCCTCTGGCTCGGCACGCTCGTGCTCGCGAGCATCGGCTTCGGGATCGCCTACCGCTACATCCCGCACACCGGTGCCTACGCTCCGCCCGGCCCCCCACAGCGGGGCTCGTTCGGCGTGATCGCCCGCGACCGGCCGTTCCTCTTCTTCATGCTCGCCTCCGTCCTCGCCACGATGACCTACATCGCGACCGAGACGCTGCTGCCGATCTCGGCCACGACATCGCATCACCTGGCCCCGGCGGCGTGGGGCTTCCTGATGATCCTCAACCCGCTGCTCGTCACCACGATGCAGTTGCGGCTGACCCGCTGGACGCGATCCGTGCGACCGTCGACCAAGCTCGCACTCGCGATGCCGATGATGGGCGTCCCGTTCCTGCTACTGGACGTCAACGGCTCGGCGCCGGTGATCGCCGCGATCATCCTGATCTTCGTGCTCGGCGAGATGCTGTGGGTGCCCACCTCCCAGGCGGTCGTCGCCGCGCTTGCGCCGTCCGACATCAGAGGCGCCTACATGGGCGTGTTCGGCGGCACCTGGTCGGTCGGCTGGGCGGCCACCCCGTTCCTCGGGCTGACCGTGCGCCACGCCTACGGCGACGCGACGATGTGGATGTGCGTGGCCTCGGTAGGCGTGCTCGCAGGCCTCACGGGCTTCGCCGCTGCGCGCGGCCATGACGCGGCGGCCGTGACCGCCGTAGGATCGCCTGCATGAAAGGGCTGATCTGCGCCGGCGGCACCGCAACCCGGCTCGAGGAGCTGACGCGGGTCACGAACAAGCACCTCCTGCCGGTCGGCCGCTGGCCGATGGTCTATTACCCGCTGCAGCTCCTGCAGCGTCTCGGGGTCCGCGAGGTGCTGCTCGTCACGGGCCAGCAGCACGCGGGCCAGTTCATCGACCTGCTCGGAAACGGGCACGTCCGCTCGCGGTCGGGCGACGAGCCGCTGTTCGATCTCGATCTGTCGTACAAGGTGCAGGTCGAGGCGGGCGGGATCGCACAGGTGGTGGGGATGGCACGTGACTTCGCCGCCGGCGACAAGCTCGTCGTGTGCCTCGGCGACAACATCTTCGAGCACGCCCACGTCGAAGCCGTCAGCGCGTGGGACGAAGGTGCGATGGTGTTCGTCAAGGAGGTGCCCGATCCCGAGAACTTCGGCGTGGTCGCCTACGACGAAAACCAGAAGATCACCGACATCGTCGAGAAAGCCGGCCGCGTCGACACTCGCTATGAGTCTCCGCCGTCGAACGACGCCGTCGTCGGCCTGTACTGCTTCCCGTCGGATGTGTTCGAGATCATCGACGGCCTGCAGCCGTCCAGCCGCGGCGAGCTCGAGATCACCGACGTCAACCGTGTGTACGCCGAGCGCGGCGAGCTTCAGGTTCACCGCGTCGACGGCTGGTGGCACGACGGCGGCAAGCACTGGGCCGACCTCGCCGACGTCGGCCGCCTGATCGAGCAGACGGGGGCGAACAAGTAGTGGTCACCCGCATCCCGCTGGCGCGGCACGACGACGAGCGGGGCTGGTTCATGGAGCTGATGCGAGCGAGCTCGCTGCCGAAGCCCGTCCGCCAGGCGAACCTCGCCCGTTCGCGCCGAGGCGTCATCCGTGCGTTGCATTACCACGAGCGCGGCCAGGACGATCTCTTCGTGTGCCTCGAAGGGATGGTGCGGGTCGTCGTCCTCGACCGCGAGACCGGCGTGACGTTCACCGAGGACATCGGCGAAGACAACCCGGTCGCGCTCTACGTCGAGGGTCGCAACGCGCACGGGTACGAGGCTCTCACCGACTGTCTCTTCTGCTACTTCGTGACGGAGGAGTACGACCCGGCGCACCCCGACGAGCACGGGGTCGCCTGGAACGATCCCCGCGTCGTCGACCTCTGGAGCACGCGATCGCCGATCCTGTCGGAGCGGGACCAGCGCGCCGTGTCCTGATCACGGGGGCGGGCGGCCAGCTCGGCCACGCGCTCGCCGGGGCGTTTCCCCGCGCCCGGGCCCTGACGCGCTCCGAGTGGGACGTCACGTTCCCGCCGCCGCCGGGTCTCGACCCGGACCTCGTGCTGCATGCCGCCGCGTGGACCGACGTCGACGCCGCGGAGGACGACCCGCAGGAGGCCGCCGCAGTCAACGTCGGCGGCGTGCAGCATGCCGCGGAGCTGGGCGCCCCGCTCGTCGTCTGGTCGACCGACTACGTCTTCGACGGGACGAAGGGCGAGCCGTACGTCGAGTCCGATGCACCGGCGCCGCTCGGCGCCTACGGGCGCACCAAGTTGCACGGCGAGGCGGCCGCCGGCGATCGCGCCTGGGTCGTCCGCTCGTCGTGGCTCTTCGGCCCGACGTCGAAGAACTTCGTCCGCACCATGCTTCGGCTCGGCGCCGAGCGCGACGAGGTCGCCGTCGTCGCGGACCAGCGTGGGGCGCCGACCTACGTCGGTCACCTCGCGGACGCGACGAAGCGCATCCTCGACCTGCCTTTCGGCATCTACCACGTCGCGGCCTCGGGCGACTGCACGTGGGCCGAGTTCGCCGAGGCGATCTTCGAGGAGGCGGGGCTGAAGACCAGGGTTCGCCGGATCACGACCGCCGAGTTCGGTGCCCGCGCCGCGCGTCCCGCGTACTCGGTCCTCCGCAGCGAGAAGGGCGCGCCGCTTCTGCCTCACTGGCGCGACGGCCTGCGCGAATGCCTCGCCGCGCTGTGAGTACCCTGTAGGCATGCGCGTCCTCGTCACCGGCGGTGCCGGTTTCATCGGATCGCACTTCGCCCGGCACCTGGCCGCGCGCGGCACCGACGTCGTCGTGCTCGACAAGCTCACCTACGCCGGCAACCCGGCGAACCTGGAAGGAGTCGAGCACGAGTTCCACCGCGGCGACATCACCGATCCGGACGCCGTCGCCCGCGCTGCCGAGGGCTGCGACGCGATCGTCAACTTCGCCGCGGAGACGCACGTCGACCGTTCGATCCTCGGCCCGGCGGAGTTCATCCTCACCGACGTCCTCGGGACACAGGTGCTGCTCGACCACGCACGTCACGCGCAGATCCGGCTCGTGCATGTCTCGACCGACGAGGTGTACGGCGACATCCCGCTCGGTGCCCCCGGCTGCACCGAGGATGCCCCGCTGCGCACCTCCAGCCCGTACTCAGCGTCGAAGGCAGGCGGCGAGCTGCAGGTCTTCGCCTACGTGCGCACGTTCGGCGTCGACGCGCTGGTCACACGCGGTGCGAACACCTACGGGCCGCGGCAGTATCCGGAGAAGTTCCTGCCGCTCTTCATCACCAACGCGTTCGAGGGTCGACAGCTGCCGGTCTACGGCGACGGCAAGCAACGGCGCGAGTGGCTCCATGTCGAGGATCATTGCGCCGGCATCGAGATCGCCCTGCGCCACGGCGTTGCCGGCGAGGCGTACAACATCGGTGGGCAGGAGCGCGAGAACATGGAGGTCGTCAAGCGGATCCTCGAGCTGACCGGCGCGAGCCCGGACCTCGTGCGCCATGTCGAGGACCGGCCCGGTCACGATCGCCGCTACGCAGTCGACTCGTCCAGGCTGAGCGGCCTCGGCTGGAAGCCCGTCCACTCGTTCGACGCCGGCGGGCTCGAAGAGACGGTCGAGTGGTATCGCGAAAATCGTGAGTGGTGGGAGCCGATCAAGTCCGGCGACTACCGCCGCTACTACGACGCCCAGTACGCCGCCCGCCTCGGCTGAAGGCTCGACCTCAGCCGCAGCGCTTGCGCGCGTCGTGGCGCAGGCGGTTGATCTCGGGGCGGTGACCCTGAAGCGACTCCGAGTGGTCGAGCAGGCTCACGACGTTGTCGCACCGGCCGAGGGCGAAGGTCGTGTAGGCGAGGTTGTAGTCGGCATAGGCCTCGTCGGTCGAGCCGGCCCCGTTCAGCTTCTGCACCGCCTGCTGGAGGAGCGGCAGCGCACCACCGTAGTCTCCGGCGCGCATCTTCGCGTACCCGGCGTTGTTCAGCGCCGCGCCGCTTGCTCCGCCGGCCGCCGTCGAGGAAGCGGGCGCCGTCGTCGGTGCCGTCGTCGCCTGGGTGGTGACCGTCTGGCGAACGGTCTCGCCCGGACCGGTGATCGTGCGCACAACGGTGCGCTCCGGTGGGCGCGCTCGTCCGCGTTGCCTCGACGATCGCCACCGCCGCCAGGATTCCTGCCGCGAGGAGGGCGACGAGCGCGACGACCGCGAGCGGGACGAGCCGCCCGCGGCGACGAACGGCGCCGGCCGGGGCGGGCGAGGCCGGCCGCGACGGCCGCTCGACCCACGTGTCCCCGGCGTCGTCGTGCAGCGCGCGGCGGAGGTCTCCGACGAGCTCCGCCGCCGACGAGTAGCGCGCACGAGGATCCTTTGCGAGGGCGCGCTCGAAGATCCGGTCGTACCCGGCGGGCAGCGTGGGATTCGCGTCGCGGATGGGCGGCACCGGGGCGTTCGCGTGGGCCGCGGCCTCCGCCGTCGGGGAGGGCGACTCGAACGGCCGCCGGCCGGTGAGCAGCTCCCAGGCGACGACGGCGAGGCTGTAGAGGTCGCTCGCAGCGGTTGCCCGTTCACCCTTCGCCTGCTCGGGCGAGAGATAGCCGGCCGTCCCCATGATCGTCCCGGCCTGCGTGAACGAGTCGAGGCCCGCCGCGCTTGCGATGCCGAAGTCGGCGACGTGCACATGCCCTCGGCCGTCGAGCAGGAGGTTCGCCGGCTTGACGTCGCGGTGCACGATCCCGGCCGCGTGCGCCGCGTCGAGCGCCGCGCCGGTCTCCTCGAGCCAGTCGAGCGCGCGGCCGGGAGGGCTGGGTGTGCCGCGTGCGACCCGCTGCTCCAGCGATCCGCCGGGGAAATACTCCATGACGATCAGCGGGCGGCCGTTGTGCTCGCCGACGTCGAAGATCGTGACGATGTTCGGGGTGCCCGAGAGACGCGCCGCGGCGAGGGCCTCGCGTTGAAAGCGGGCCCGCGACTCGTCGTCGGCCGAGAAGCGCTCCGCGAGCAGCTTCACGGCGACCTCGCGCCCGAGCTCGCGGTCGGTGGCCCGAAAGATCTCGCCCATGCCGCCGTGGGCGATCGGGCGCACATCCTCGTAACGCGGCGGCAGGAGGGTGTGGATTCCGGCAGGCATGCTTCGGCAGGCAACGAAATAAGTTGCCGTCGGGCGGCTTGTTGCCGTTCCAGTCGCTATGGAAACGTTCGGTAAAGGCTCGGCGGAACCGGCTTCCACCTCGGCTACCGTGGCGCACGTGGGTCGCTCCGCCCTCCGGCTCGCCGCCGCGTCCCTCCTTGCCTGCGGCGGGCTCGCCTGCTCGGTCCTCGCTGCCGGCCCCGCATTCGGCTCGGCCCGCTCGGCTCCCGCCGCGGCCTCGACCGGATCGACGACCACGACCGTCCCGGTGACGAGCCCGGCGCAGGCGGTGCTCGTCGTCTCCGGGCACGGCTGGGGGCACGGCCTCGGCATGGGCCAGTGGGGCGCCTACGGGTACGCGCTGCACGGCTGGAGCCACGCCCGGATCCTCGCCCACTACTACCCGGGCACGACGCTCGGGCGACGCGCCGGCTCGAACGGTGCGAGTGCTGCTCGCCTCCGCCAAGCAGGTGACGATCGGGTCGGAGGTCCCCTGGACGGTCACGGACGCGACGGGGCGGCGGGCGACCCTCGACCCGGGCGAGCTCGTCTTCAAGGGAGCGCTTGCGCTCGCGGCCCAGCCGGCGCTGCAACCGCCCTTCACCTTCACCGCGCCCCGCCCGCTGCTCGTGAACGGGAGTGACGTATCGCGGCAAGCTGGTCGTGTCGGGCGACGGCAAGCTCGTCCAGGTCGTCGACACGGTGAGTCTCGAGCAGTACCTCAGAGGGGTCGTGCCGGCGGAGGTGCCGAAGACGTGGCCGGCCGAGGCGCTCGAGGCTCAGGCCGTCGCGTCACGGTCGTACGCGCTCGCGAACCTCGAGCGGTCGCGCCCGTTCGACCTCTACGGCGACACCCGCAGCCAGGCGTACGCAGGTGCCTCCGGTGAGTCGCCGCAGACGAGTGCGGCGGTCGCGGCCACGAAGGGTGAGGTGGTGCTCTACCGCGGCAAGGTCGCCGACACGCTGTACTTCTCCACCTCGGGAGGGCGGACGGCGTCGGCGCTCGACTCGATCGGCCTCGACGCGCCGTACCTCGTGCCCGTCTCCGATCCGTACGACACGCTCTCTCCCTACCACGACTGGGGACCGGTGGCGCTCGACGCCGCCAAGGTCACCAAGGCGCTGAAGCTCTCCGCACCGCTGGCCGACCTGCAGGCGACGCCCGGCCCGTCGGGGCGCGTGCGAACGGTGACGGTGTCTGCCGCCGACGAGTCGCAGGTGACGCTGAGCGGGGACCAGGTTCGCGACGCACTCGGGCTCCGCTCGAACTGGTTCACGGCGGCATTCCTGCAGCTCCTGCCCGCTGCCAAGACGATGACCTACGGCGGTGCCGTCTCGCTCACGGGGGCCGCTCACGGGGTCGCGTCCCTGTCGCTCGAGGCGAGGACGGCTGCCGCTCCGGGCTGGGCACCCGCCGGCAACGTCGCGCTCGGGCCCGGCGGGGTCGTTCACGACCGTCGTCAAGCCCCAGGCGACCACGCAGTACCGCCTCGCCTGGGGCCGCGTCCGGGCCGGTCTCGCGAGGATCGCGGTCGCGCCGCACGTGAACGCGGCCGCAGATGCAGGAGGGGTGACGGGGTCGATCAGCCCCACGATCGCCGGCGCTGCGGTGCAGCTCCAGCGGCAATCCGGCGGCGCCTGGGCGACCGTCGCCGCGACCGTCACCGACGCGTCCGGCGCGTGGAGCTTTCCCGGGGCGCTCGCGTCAGGGCACCTACCGTGTCCGTTGTGCGCCGGGCCAGGGGCTCGTACCGGGCAGCTCCGCGACGCTGCTCCTCCAGTGACACGCGCCGCGCTCGTGCTGGCTGTGCTCGCCGCGCTTGCGGCGCCGGCGGCCGCGGGGGCTTTCGACAACCTCGAGCCGCTCGCGGCCCGCCAGTGGTATCTGACGAGCGACCACGCCTGGACGTACTGGCAGACCGCTCCGCAGCTCTACCCGATCAGCGTCGCCGTGGTCGACTCGGGGATCGACGGAACCCATCCCGAGTTCGCCGGTCGCGTCGTCGCGGCGAAGTCGTTCGTGGGCGGCTCGCCGTTTCGCGACGACCAGGGGCACGGGACGTTCGTCGCCGGCGAGATCGCCGCCAACCCGAGCAACAACCTCGGCATCGCCGGCATGGCCTTCAACGCGAGGCTGATGGTTGCCAAGGTCGTCAAGCCCAACGGCTCGGTGCCGCTGCAGGCAGAGGTCGCCGCGATTCGCTGGGCGGTCGACAACGGCGCCCGGGTGATCAATCTCAGCCTCGGCGGAGTGCGCGACCCGCTCGATCCGCAGCTCGACACCTACTCGCCGCTCGAGCAGGCCGCCGTCGAATACGCCTACTCGAAGGGAGTGGTCGTCGTGGCGGCAGTCGGCAACGGGCCGCAGTCGCCGGCGACGCCGTGGAACTACGCGCACTTTCCCGCCGTCCCTCCCGCACGTGATCGGTGTCAGTGCTGTGCGGCAGGACGGCTCGGTCCCCGACTACTCGAACCGCGACGCCGTCTACAACGATCTCGCGGCCCCCGGCGACGCTGTCTTCTCGACGATCCCCGCGAATCTCGTCGAGCGCCGTCCCGGCTGCACCGAGCCGTACTCCGACTGCGGCCCATTCGAGTTTCGCGATGCGAGCGGCACGTCGTTCGCGGCCCCGCAGGTGTCGGCCGCGGCCGCGCTGCTGCTCGGGCAGGATCCCAGCCTGCGTCCCGAGCAGGTGGCGTGGCTCCTCGAGCGCGGCGCGGACGATGCGAGCGCGGCGACCGGCTGTGCCGTCTGCCCGTCCGGGCGCGACAGGTTCACCGGGTGGGGCACCCTGGACGTCGACAGCTCGCTGGGCCTCCTCGCGCAGGGGCAGCTCGCTCCGGCCGATCACTACGAGCCGAACGACAACGCAGGCCCCTGGGCGCATGCGTTGCCGCCGCTGCCGCGCACGATCGAGGCGACGCTCGACTACTGGGACGACAACCTGGACGTCTACCGCGTCTACCTGCGGAAGGGCAGGCGGCTGTATGCCCGCGTCACGCCGCTCGGCGGGGGCGGCGGCGTCCGGATGAGTGTCTGGGCACCGGGAACGCAGCGCGTCGACGCGCTCGACGTCCAGGGATTTCGAGTCGCCCAGTCGAGGGCGGTCGGGAGCCAGTCGCGTGTCGCCTACCGCGCGAAGCGCGACGGGCACTACTACCTCGAGCTGCGCATCACGAGCCCCACGTTCGATCCGCTCTCCTACCGCCTCGCGCTCGCACGCGGCTAGGTTCGCCTAGCCGCCGTTCTCGCGCAGCTCGTCCGGAGCCACCGCACGCAGGACGCGCGCGGGCGAGCCGACGACCACGGTGCGTGCCGGGACGTCCCGCGTCACGACCGCGCCCGCCCCGACGAACGCCTCCTCGCCGATCTCGACACCGGGGCAAAGAATCGCACCGCCGCCGACGCGTGCGCCACGCCTGATCGTCGGCCCCTTCATCAGCTCCCTGCGACGCTCCGTCCGTCCCATGAAGTTGTCGTTGGTGGTGACCACGCATGGTGCGATGAAGACATCCTCCTCGAGCGTCGAGTACGCCGTCACGTACGCCTCCGCCTGGATGCGAGTGCCCGCCCCGACGGTGGTGTCGTTCTCGATCAGCGACCCCCGCCCGAGGATGCAGTCGTCCGCCATGCGAACGCGCTCGCGGATGCACGACTGGTCGCCGACGATGCAATTGGCGCCGATCGTCGAGCCCGCGAAGACGATTGCGCCCGATGAGACGACGGTCCCGTCGCCGATCGTCGTCGGCGGGAGCGGCTCTCGTTTCGCCGTCGAGGTCGCGCCGAGCGACGGTTGCTTGCCGACCACAGCGTTCTCGAGCACGCGAACGTCTGCGCCGAGGACGGTTCCGGCGTGGACGATCGCGCTCGGGTGGATGTCGGCCACGGGTCGATCAGCTGCCGAGTGAGTTGGTCAGCATCTCCAGCGCGCGCACGACCCGCGCACCGTCCCGCGCGACCTTGAGCCGGTCGTGGCGCCCCTCGATCAGTTCCAGGAAGTAGGTGCATTCGAGTCGCAGAGGCTCGGCGGTGGAGATCTTCGGGATGGAGATGTCGCCCGAGCGCGTCTGCCACTCACCGTACGTCTCGGCGCGCTTCCACGGGGACTTCTCGTAGATCGTCACCTTGCGCTCGAGCTCCATGTCGTCGAAGACGACCATCTTCTCGCGGCCGACCACCGTCATCTTGCGCATCTTGTGCGGGTCGAGCCAGGAGAGATGCATGTGCGCGATCTTGCCACTGGGGAAGCGCAGGTAACAGAAGACGACGTCCTCGACGCCCGGCGTGAGGAAGTCGCGGCCGTTGGCAACGGCGACCTCCGGATCCTCGTCGAGGAGGTAGAGGATCACCGACAGGTCGTGCACACCGAGCGACCAGAGCGCATTCTCGTTCGTCCGGACGATCCCGAGGTTCTGGCGGTTGCCGTACACGCACAGCACCTCTCCGAGCTCACCGGCGTCGATCAGCTCCTTCAGCTTCAGCACGCCCGGGTGGTAGAGCAGGAGGTGGCCGGGCATCAGCACGCGGTCACGCTCCTCTGCGATCGCGACCAGCTCGTCCATCTCCACCGCGCGCATTGCCGGGGGCTTCTCGACCAGCACGTGCTTGCCCGCCTCGAGCACGCGTTTCGCGAGTGCGTGATGCGTCGGGACCGGAGTGGCGACGACGACGGCATCGACGGAGCCGTCCGCGAGCACGGCGTCGAGATCGTCCGTGACCTGGGCGTTCGGGTAGCGCGCTGCGAACCGCTCGCGCAGCTCGGGGTCGAGGTCGACGAGCCACGCGAGCTCTGCGAGCTCGTCGAAGTTGCGGACGAGGTTGGGGCCCCAGTAGCCGAGGCCCGCCACCGCGACCCTCGTCACAGCTTCCAGACCTTGCCGTCGACCTCGTGCCCCTTGGTGGCGTTGCGGAAGTCGACGATCACCTTGCCTCGGCGCACGAGGTCGCCGTAGTCGATCTGGGAGTGGTTGGTGACGATTGCGATGCAGTCGTACGCCTCGGGCTCGAGCGGCACCGACGACATGCCGTCGAACTGCGGGACGAATGGATCGTGGTAGGCGACCTGGGCGCCGGCGGTGCGCAACAGGTCGATCAGCTTCTCGGCCGGCGTCTCGCGCCAGTCGCCGATGTCGGGCTTGTACGCGACACCGACGATCAGGATCTTCGACCCACTCACCGACCTGTTCGCGCCGTGGTTCAGCGCCTGGGAGATCAGCGACCGGCAGAAGTACGGCATGTTGTTGTTGACCTCGCCGGCCAGCTCGATGAAGCGCGTCGAGAAGTCGAACTCACGGGCCTTCCACGTCAGGTAGAACGGGTCGATCGGGATGCAATGGCCGCCGAGCCCGGGGCCGGGCTTGAACGATGCGAAGCCGAACGGCTTGGTCGCCGCCGCGTCGATCACCTCCCAGACGTCGATGTCCATCCGGTCGCACAGCTGGGCGAGCTCGTTGACGAGTGCGATGTTGACGGCGCGATAGATGTTCTCGAGCAGCTTCGTCAGCTCCGCGGCGTCGGGTGTCGACACCTCGTGCACCGTGTCGAGCGCGGCCCGGTAGACGTCGGCAGCCGCCTTCGTGCTCTCCGGTGAGATGCCTCCGACGATCTTCGGGGTGCTCTTCGTCGTCCAGTCCTCGCGGCCCGGGTCGACGCGCTCGGGGGACATGGCGAGGTGGAAGTCGGCACCGGCCGTGAGGCCGGAGCCCTGCTCGAGGATCGGCTGGAGGATCTCGCGCGTCGTGCCGGGCCAAGTCGTCGACTCGAGCACCACGACCTGGCCGCGCTGCAGGATGGGCGCCAGGCTGTGTGCCGCGCGCTCGATGTACGAGAGGTCGGGCTCCCGCTGGCGCGAGAGCGGCGTCGGCAGCGCGATCAGCACGGCGTGTGCCTGCTTCACCTGCTCGTAGTCGGTGCTCGCGACGATCAGGCCCTTGTCGACGAGCGGCTTGAGCCGCTCGGAGGTGACGTCCTCGATGTGGCTCTCGCCGGCGTTCAGCGACGTGACGATCTGCGGTTGCACGTCGATCACGAGGACGCGGCTGCCTGCCTCCGCGAAGGTGACTCCGAGCGGCAATCCGACGTAACCCGCACCGATGACGGCGACGTCATAGAGGGGCGACTCGGGCACGGCGGTCAAGCGTACAGGGCGCTCGCGATCCGCCCCGAGGCATGGCCGTCCCCGTACAGGGCCGGCGCGTCGAGCGGGAAGTGCGCGCGCTCGAGGGCGGTCGCGAGCTCGGCCGGCTCGGCCAGGCGGTTCGCGCCGCCGACGAGGGTGTCGACCCACTCGGTGGTCGTGCGCAGGGTGACGCAGGGAGTGCGCAGCCAGTAGGCCTCCTTCTGCAGGCCGCCGGAGTCGGTGACGACCGCCTCGGCCCGTGCAACGAGCGCGAGCATCTCCAGGTAGCCCAGCGGCTCGACGGTCTCGACGTGGCCTGCGAGCCGCAGGCCGTGCTCGGCCAGTGCCTGCCGCGTCCGTGGATGCACGGGGAAGACGAACCGCCGCTCGATGGCGTTGAGCGCGTCGGCGATCGCCCGCAGGCGGGCCAGGCTCGGTGTTCGACTGGCGGTGGATCGTGACGGCCGTGTAGGGCTCCGCGTACGGGAGCTCGAGCCGTTCCGCGACGGGGCCGAAGAGCCGCGTCGCATCGCCCATGACGTCGCCGACCACCTCCCGCCGGCCGGGCACTCCTTCGCGCTCGAGCTGCGCGGCCGACCGCTCATCGGGACAGAGGAGGAGCGCCGACATGCGGTCGACCTCGATCCGGTTGCGTTCCTCGGGCATCGCCAGGTCGAAGCTCCGCAGGCCCGCTTCGACATGGGCGACCGGCACCTCTTCGCCGGCGGCGTGCGCCCCGGCGAGCGTCGAGTTGGTGTCGCCGTAGACGAGCACCCAGTCGGGCCGCTCGGCCTCGATCGCTTCCCGGATCGGCAGGGTCATCGCGGCCGCGTCGGCCGTGCGCAGGTCGAGCCGGTAGGCGGGCTCCGGGATGCCGAGCTCGTCGAAGAAGACCTGCGACATGCCCGGGTCCCAGTGCTGCCCGGTGTGCAGCACGACCTCGTCGATCCCGCTCTCCCGCAGCGCCAGGGAGAGCGGGGCGGACTTGATGAACTGGGGGCGGTTCCCGACCACCGAGAGGATCTTCGGCACGGGCGCTACGATACGCGGCGCTTCGGGGCCGTTAGCTCAGCTGGTAGAGCAGGGGACTCTTAATCCCAAGGTCGAAGGTTCGATCCCTTCACGGCCCATCACCGAGAGAGCTTCGCCGCCGACGCGCACGGCTTCCCTCAGAAGACGCTCGCCCTGGCTTCCCAGCCAGACCGCGACCCAGACGATCACGATCACGATCGCCAGCACGGTCACGAGGATCTTCGTCCGTCTGCTCATCGGCTCATCCTCTCGACTCCGACACGGTGCCCGTCCCGTCGCGGTAGAGATTCCAGGTCGCGGTCGGGTAGCCGAAGGCGATGCAGCCGATTCCCTCCACGCCGCCCAGGCAGGAGCCGAACTTGGCGATCAGGGTCACCTGATAGCCGTTGGGTGCGCTCGGGGTGCCGCCGAGCGGCGTGACGTGGGCGGAAAGGTACGTCGGGTACCACACCCACGGAACGCGCGTGAACGTCGAGCGAGCGTAGTACGCCAGAGCTCGACAGCATCTTCACGCCTTTGACGTAGCAGTAGCTGAACGAGAAGTATGCGCTGTAGATGTGCCTGACGCCGATGCTCGTGAACGGCACGAGCGGCCCACTGTTCACGCCGACGGTGTGTGACACCGTCCGGCAGGCGGTGCCCGACGTCGTGCACCGGCTGAAGCAGGAGAACTCGCCGCCCCAGGAGGTCGACTCGCTGTATGCGCCCCCCTGGCTGGTCGCCGAGAGGCCGGGGTCGCAGGCGTCGCCGACCCTGTTCCCGTCCCAGTCGGCCTGATCCGGATTGGCGGTCGCGATGCAGTTGTCCCTCGAGTCGGGGACGCCGTCGCGATCGGTGTCGCCGGCGGGTTGGCGGCGGCGGCGTTCCGCTGACGCCGATCGTCGCCGACCCCGAGCCTGACCCTCGCGAGTTCGAGCACGAGACCGTCACCGTGGTCGGATTCTGCGTCAGCCCGGCGGTGTTGACCGATCCGCCGCCGGCCGGCACGGACTGCGAGAGGCCGCCGCCGGAGATCGAGCAGGCGGCACCCGGATCCGACACCGACCAGGTGACTCGCGACGATGTCCCGTACGCCACCGTGGCGGGCGACGCGGACACACGTACCGTCGGCGGCGAGCCGCCACTCCCCGTACCGCCCGACGTCGGGGCGCACACGGGGCCGGCCGACTGCGTCCAGGCGAGCCCGTTCGATGCCGAGCCGACGAAGGCCGTCACGCTGATGCACTGCCCGGCTGAGAGCACCTTCGTCGCGTAGCCGGTCGAGTAGCTGATCGTGCCGTCCGACCAGTGGAGGTCCGACATCGTTGCCTCTCCGCAGAAGCTCCAGCCCTGGATTTGGGCGATCGCACTCGAGCCACTGAGCGACAATGTCGTGCTGCCCTGGTTGTTGACCGCGCCGACGGCGCAGTACGGCGTCGGTTTCGTGCTTGGCGCAGCTGTGGCGGCATGCTCGCCTGCCCTGGCCGCCGCCGTCGTCGCCAGCCCCGCACCGAGCCCCACGAGCGTCGCGGTGATGGCCGCCAGCCACCCCGCCCCCCGGCTCTTCTCCATGGTTTCCTCCCCGGTCTCGTCGATGGTGTCGTGCTTCCGTCTCCAGCTCGAATCCACGGTCGCAACGGCGAGACCCGGCGGCTATCGGCCGTTTGGGTGCTTTCGTGCGGGGGCGGGCGCAGAGTGCGGCGGAAGTGCAAAAAGAGACGCACGCGTTCGACACGGGGCGCCGACGCCCGTAACCTTGCGTCGAGTTCGCTGCGTTCCAGTTCTCTGCCGAGAAGGGGGATCATGGATACCTACCGCACGGTTCTCTTCCTGCACCTGGTGTCGCTCGGGATCGGTTTCAGCGCGGCCGGTGCTCTCGTCCTGTGCCTGTTCCAGCTCCGTTCCGCGACCACGCTGGCCGACGCGGTCCCGTGGGGAGCGGCCGCCGGCAAGGTCGAGAAGGCGTTTCCCGTCGCCGTCGTCGGCCTCTTCGCGACCGGCGCGTACATGACCTCGGACGTTTGGACCTGGAGCACCGGCTGGATCCAGGTCGGAGTCGCCGGACTGATCATCGTCGCCCTACAGGGCCCCCTGCTCGGCGGCCGTTCGGCCAAGCTGCTCAAGGATGCGTTGCACGAAAATGGGCCGGGCCCGCTCGGAGCTCATGCGCGCGCGATGACCCGGCATCCCGGTCTCTGGATCGCGGAGTTCGCCAATATCGGCGTCGTGCTCGCGGTCGTCTGGAACATGACGCAGAAACCCGGGATCGGGGAGGCGATCGCCCTGCTCGTGCTCGGCTATGCGCTCGGGGCGGCGCTGGCGCTCGGGTTCACCAGGACCGCCGCAGAGGAGGTGTCGGTCGCGGCCGATACTCCGGGCTGACCTGCGTGCGACCTAGGCGCAGCGGAAGCGTTCGTTGCCGGCGCGGGCTGCCCCACGGGGCTTGGTGGTGATGAAGCGCCAGGCGGCCCGCGTCAGCTCGGCGCGCCGAAGGGGCCCACACAACCGCAGGTCGTCGAGGCGGATCGAAACCCGGTAGCTGTGGAACTTCCCCGCCGCGCAGTACGGGGTGCAGTCGTTCTGGTGCCCGATACCCGTGCCGGCGGCGCTGCGCGGCCCCCAGCTCGTCCAGCGAAGGCTCGTCACATAGAAGTTGCCGTCGCCGCAGGCAAGCATGATCGACGAGGGGCGCACCCGACCGGCAGCCGTGGGCGAGGTGAACGACACGCAGCCGGCGAACCGCGGTGGCGCGGCCGCGGCTGCGACAGCCGCGGTGAGGGCGGCGAGGATGAGGCAGAGTGTCGCCGTGCGCACACGTCAACTCTAACTAGGCTCGCAGCATGCGCTTCGATCCCCGGCTGCACGAGCCGCTCACCGCGAAGAGCTGGAGCCCGCCCGGCCGGCCGACCCATCCGGAGGACGAGGTAGGAGAGCGCCGGCTTCACCCGTCCACCCCGACACGGCCCTCTTCCTCGTCGATTGCGTGGCCGGCGTGAACAACCTGCCGCTGCCCTGACGTGCCGCTCCGAAACCGCGTCACGCCCCTGGGAGAGCTGATCGCCGACCCTGCGCGAGGGCTCGTCTACGGCAACCGCGGCTGCCTGCACGATGCGAGCGGGACGATCCGGCGCGGCTTCCAGGGCAAGCGGTGGATCGCCTGCCGGCTCGACTTCAAGGGCCGCCGCCGGGTCGAGAAGCTCCAGCCGGGTCGCTACACCGAGCTGTTCTTCCTCGACGAGGCAACGGCGTTCGCAGCCGGTCATCGCCCCTGTGCCGAGTGTCGCCGGGCGGATTACGCCCGGTTCCTCGCGATCGTCGGGGAGCGCCGCGCGGCTGCGATCGACGACCGGCTGCACGGCGAGCGGCTCGCACCGTACGGCGCAGCGGCCTGGGCCACCCTGCCGGACGCGGCGTTCGTGCTCCGCGACGGGACGGCATGGCTCGTGCTCGGCTCGGAGCTCCTACGCTGGACGCCGTCGGGCTACGCCGACCGCGTGGCGCGCCCCCGGCGCGGCGAGGCAACGGTGGTGACGCCGGCGTCGCTCCTCGACGTCCTTCGCGCGGGGTGGACCGGGGCCGTGCCGCTGCTTCACGCCGGCGCCGGCAGCCGCTGACAGCCCGCTCCAAGGCCCGGACTGCCGAGAGACCGAGTAGCCTGCACAGGCTCGTGAGGCCTAGCGTGGAGCGGTCTGCGTCCTCACTCGCGGCCTCGCGCGAGCTCGTTCAGACGGTCCTGCGCCTCGTGCAGGATGGGCCCGTGACGTGACCGCCCACCGCGACCCGATCGACGAGCAGCGGCAGCTGGACGAGGAAGCCGAGCAGACGGCGGCTCTCCTCGATGCGCTGTACGGGAGCGCGCCCGTCGGGCTCGGTGTCTGGGACCGCGAGCTTCGCTACGTGCGCGTCAACGACGCCCTCGCGGCGATCAACGAGCTTGCTCCCGAGGCACACGTCGGCAGGACGTTCGCCGAGGTCGTGCCCCAGGTCGCACACGTCATCGAGCCCGTTGCGCGGCGCGTGCTCGACGAGGGCAAGCCCGTCATCGGCCTCGAGCACACCGCGGGCACGCCTGGTCGCCCCGACGAGGAGCGGCACTGGATCGCGAGCTACTACCCCGTGCTCGCGCCCGACGGTCGCGCGATCGGCGTCGGCTGCGTGGTCGAGGAGATCACGGATCGTCGGCGCGCCGAGCAGCGGAACGAGTTGCAGCACACGGTCACCGCAATTCTCGGCGAGGCCGAGACGGTCGACGACGCCGTGCGCCGCGCTCTCCGCGCGATCGTCGAGACGCTCGGCTGGGACGTCGCCTGCTTCTGGTCGACCGAGCCCGACGACACGCGCGCCGTCTTCGTCCGGCCGGGCCTGCAGCTCGACGGCTTTCTGGCGATGACGGAGCGCCTGTCGCTCACACCGGCGATGCTTCCCGGCCGGGTAGCCCTCTCCGGCGGGCCGGAGTGGCTCGAAGAGCTCGATCCCACGCACCTGCCGCGGGCGTCGGTCGCGGTCGCCGAGGGCCTCCGTTCCGGTGTCGCGTTTCCGGTCCTGATCGAGAGCGAGGTGATCGGCGTCCTGGAGGTGTTCAGCGTGGCCAGCCGCCCGCGCGACCCCGAGCTCGAGCGTTCCCTGAGCGCGATCGGGACCCAGCTCGGACAGTTCGTCCGGCGCAAGCGGGCCGAGGCGGAACGGTCACACCTGTTCCAGCGCGAGCGCCAGGCCCGCGCCAACGCCGAGGCCGCCGCTGCCACGCTCCGCAAGCTCGGGCGCGTCTCGGAGGCCGCCCTCGAGCACCTGTCCCTCAGCGACCTGCTGCATGCGCTCCTCGAGCGGATCGTCGAGGTGCTCCAGGCGGACACCGCTGCGATCCTGCTCGTGGGCGACGACGAGCACCTGCACGTGCGGGCCACCGTGGGCCTGGAGCAGGAGATCGTGCGCGCGATCCCTGTGCCGCTCGGGGAGGGTCTTGCGGGCACGGTTGCAGCACAGCGGACGCCGATGTTGATTCCGGACCTGGCGGAGATCGAGCTCGTCAGCCCGGTCCTGCGCGAGCGTGGCATCAACTCGCTCGTCGCGATCCCGCTGATCGTCGAGGACCGGGTGATCGGCGTCGTCCACGCCGGCTCGGAGGCGTACGCGCAGTTCGTCGAGGACGACACGAGGCTCCTCGAGTTGATCGCCGACCGAATCGCTCTCGCGATCAACCAGGCGTCACTCCACGATGCGGAGCGCGCTGCGCGACAGAGGCTGCAGCTCCTCGCCGAGGCGAGCGCGCTGCTCGGGTCGTCGCTCGAGATCGACCGGACGCTCGAGCAGGTCAGCGAGCTCGTCGCCGGGCGCTTCGCGGACCGGTGCGCGATCCATCTCGCCGGCGACCTGGGCGAGCCGCGTCTCGTCGCGGCGGCAAGCTCGGATCGTGCATCGGTCGAAGCCCGGCCGGCCGCGGCAGCCGCCGTCCACGACGTGATCCGTACCGGCAGGCATGCGCTCGTGCGGGAGCCCGCGGCCGAGGCCGCCCGCGCCGGAGGCGAGAGCTGCCTCGTCGTCCCGATGCAGGCGCGCGGGCGGACCTTCGGCTCCATGAGCCTTGCGTGGACGGATGCCGCACGCAGCTTCGACGACCGGGATGTCGAGTTCGCGCTCGACCTCGCGGGCCGCGCGGCGGTGGCCTACGACAACGCCCAGCTCTACCGGGCCGCGGAGGAACGAGCGCAGGCGGCGCGGGTGCTCGCCTCGGTCGGCGACGGCGTCTTCCTGGTCGACCGGCACGGGAACATCCGCATCTGGAACCGGGCCGCCGCCGCCGCCACCGGGCTGCGCGAGCGGGACGTGCTCGATCGTCCGGCCGTGGAGGCGGTCCCGGGCTGGAACGCGATCGTCTCCCGTGTCCCGATCGTCGCCGCAGGCAGTGGTCCGCCGCGTGCGGAGTCGCTGCCTCTCGATCTCGGCGGCCGCGAGCTCTGGCTGTCGCTGCACGGCGTCGTCGTGCCCGACGGCATCGTGTACGCGTTCCGCGACCTGACCGAGGAGCGGGCGCTCGAGACGATGCGGACCGAGTTCGTCTCGACCGTCTCCCATGAGCTGCGCACGCCGCTCGCCGCGATCTACGGCGCCGCGATGACGTTGCGACGAAGCGACGTCGTGCTGGAGCCCGCCCAGCGCGACATCCTGCTCGATGTCGTCTCCGGGGAGGCCGATCGTCTCGCCCGCACCGTCAACGACATTCTCTGGGCGAGCAGGCTCGACGCCGGCTCGCTCCACGTCACGATTCAGGCGTGCGACCCGGTCGCGCTCGCCGAGGACATCGTCCAGGCCCACCGGGCGCACCTCGACAGCGGGCACGAGCTCGTCGTGGCGGCCGAGCCCGGCCTGCCGCGCGTCTCCGGCGATCCCGACAAGCTGGGCCGGATCCTCATCAACCTCGTCGACAACGGGGTCAAGTACTCACCCGGCGGCGGTCGCGTCGAGCTCGCCGTCCGCGCCGTCGGGTCGCAGGTTCGCTTCTCGGTCACCGACGAGGGGATCGGCATCCCCCGCCCGGAGCAGCGCCGGATCTTCGAGAAGTTCTACCGGCTCGATCCGAACATGACGCAGGGGGTCGGCGGCACGGGGCTCGGGCTGTACATCTGCCGCGAGCTCGTGCGTCGAATGGACGGCCGGATCTGGGTCGAGTCCGAGGGCCTCGGGCGAGGCTCGACCTTCCATGTCGAGCTGCCGGCCGCCGGGTCGTAGCAAGCGGAAACGGCGGCCGGTCGGCCGCCGTTTCGCTCCACAAGCGTACGTGCGCTTGTTGTGCCTTTCGCCTCTTAGTAGCCCGGGGGCGGCGCGTCCTCGACGTAGGTCGTGCGCCGGCGGGCGCCACCGACGCCGCCCCAGCTCGACCAGAACATGAGGGAAAGCAGCAGACCCACCACGCCGACCACCATGAGAATGACGCCGATCGTGTGGATGTTCAGGCCCGAGACGGTCGCGTTGACCGCCCAGGTCAAGATGGCTCCTGCGGCAATCAGGATCAGGCTGACTCCGATGCCCATTTGCGAACCTCCTTCTTCTTGCTCCCGACGTAGGTTGGTGTCACCCGGATGGAACGCGTGAGCAGGGAAAACGGTTACGCCTCGCCACGGTTCCGGTTGGACTAGGCTTCGCGCGGGTGCGCAGGGGATCGATCATTCAGCTCGCCGCGATCGGACTGGTCGCAGGTGCGATCTGCACCGTGGTCGCGCTGGCGATCCCCTGGCTGCCGGTCGCAGGCGGCCAGGAAGCGACCCGGATCCACTTCGTCTACTGGTTCACCACCGTCATCTGCATCTGCGTGTTCGCGGTCGTCGCGGCGGTGCTGATCTACTCGGTGTGGAAGTTCCGCGCAGCGCCGGACGACGATTCCGACGGCCCGCCCACCCACGGCCACACCAAGCTGGAGATCGTCTGGACCGCGATCCCGGCCGTGCTCGTCACCGCCATCTCGATCGTCAGCGCGATCGTGCTCGCTCAGAACGGGCGGGCCGGCACGAACCCGCTCGTCGTCAAGGTCGAGGCGCGGCAGTTCGCCTGGAAGTTCACCTATCCGAACGGGAAGAGCTACGGCTCGCTGACCGTGCCGGTGGATCGGCACATCAAGCTCGACATCACCGCGGACGACGTCATCCACTCGTTCTGGGTGCCCCAGCTCTCACAGAAGCAGGACGCGGTCCCGGGACAGCACAACTTCCTCGTCATCACGCCGACCCGCGTCGCCTCCTATCCTGTGATCTGCACCGAGCTGTGCGGCCTCGGGCACTCGTTGATGCGGAGCCACATCGACATTCTCTCGGCCGCGGACTACGCCGCCTGGGAGCAGCGCGGCGGCTCGGCGGCCGCGGGCCCGCCGGGGCTCGCGGTCTTCCAGCAGAACGGATGTGCCGGCTGCCACACCTTCACGCCGGCTCAGGCGAGCGGCAAGGTCGGCCCCGATCTCGACAATCTCGCGCAGGAGGCCAAGCAGGCGAACCGCGGCAGCCTCGAAGCATTCATCGAGGAGTCGATCGTCAAGCCGCAGGCCTACCTTGCCCCGGGCTACTCCGATGCGATGCCGCACATCTTCGGCACGCAGATCCCGCCCGACAAGCTGAAGCAACTCGTGCAGTATCTGGCCAAGGGGCCGAAGCAATGACCGACGTCGCACACGCACACGATCCACACGCCGCGCCTCCCGCACCGGTGGGCTGGCACCGCCTGACCGCGCCCGGCTGGCTGCGCGTCCTGTGGATGACGCCGATCTTCTTCGGGATCGGCGTCGCGATCCCGGTGCTCGTGCGCTGGGCGGCCGACTGGCAGCCGGTCTGGAAGGGATCGGTGATCCTCACCGTCGAGCTCGTCACGGTGCCGCTGGGGTTCCTCGCGGGACTGGGCGGCTTCGACTACTGGGCCTACTACGCCTCGGGGCGGCCGACCCGGCCCGAGGACCACTCGGGACACGGCGCGCGGTCGTGGCGCGACTACTTCCGGATCAACACCGACCACAAGGTGATCGGGATCCAGTACGTCGTCACCACGATCATCTTCTTCTGCATCGGCGGCCTGCTCGCGATGCTCTTCCGCGCCGAGCTGGCGCAGCCGGGCGATCAGTACTTCAACCCGCAGACGTACAACGTGCTCGTCTCGAACCACGCGGCGCTGATGATCTTCCTGTTCATCATCCCGGCTTTCGCCGGCCTCGGGAACTACGTCATCCCGTTGATGATCGGCGCCGCCGACATGGCGTTCCCGCGTCTGAACGCCCTGTCGTTCTGGCTCCTCCCGATCGCCGGCACGATCCTCGTCGTCGGGATGGTCACGCCGGGAGGCGGGCCTTCGGCGGGCTGGACGTGTTACGCGCCGCTCTGCTCACACCAGCCGCTCGGCCAGGTCTTCTTCAACATGGGCGTCCAGTGGGCGGGTGCGAGCTCGATCATGACCGCGCTGAACTTCCTGGTCACGATCATCACGATGCGCGCGCCGGGCATGACCTTCTGGCGCATGCCGCTCCTCGTGTGGGCGAACTTCACGACCAGCCTGCTGGTCGTGATCGCCACGCCGTTCATCGCCGGCTCGCAGTTCTTCGTCATGTTCGACCGCGTGATGCACACGAACTTCTTCGAGCACGGCGGAGGCGGGTACGTCCTCGGCTACCAGCACATCTTCTGGTTCTACTCGCACCCGGCGGTGTACATCATGATGCTGCCCGGCTTCGGGATCATCAGCGAGGTGATCGCGGTGATGAGCCGCAAGCCTGTGTTCGGCTACCGCCTGATGGCGTTGAGCTTGATGGCGATCCTCGTGCTCGGCTTCTCGGTCTGGGCGCACCACATGTTCGTCGCCGGCATGGCCGGGTGGCTGCGCGTGCCGATGATGGTCACCTCGATGGTGATCGCGGTGCCGACGGGCATCAAGATCTTCTCGTGGCTCGCGACGATGTGGGAGGGGCGAATCCGATTCTCGACACCGATGCTGTTCGCCCTCGGCTTCCTGTCGATGTTCGTGATCGGCGGCCTCTCCGGGATCTACCTCGCGTCGGTGCCGATCGACATCCACGCCTCCGACACGTATTTCATCGTCGCGCACATCCACTACGTGCTGTTCGGCGGCTCGGTGTTCACGATCTTCGCCGGCATCTACTACTGGTTCCCGAAGATGACCGGCCGCATGTACAACGAGCGGCTCGGCCAGCTGCATTTCTGGCTCACGTTCATCGGCTTCAACCTGACGTTCTTCCCGATGCACTACATCGGCCTGCAGGGAATGCCGCGGCGGGTCGCCGACTACGCCCACCGGTTCGCGGACATCAATCTCTTCATCTCGATCGCGTCGTTCGGCCTCGGGGCATCGACGCTGGTGTTCCTCTACAACATGGTCAACTCGTGGGCGCACGGCCCGGCTGCCGAAGGCAACCCGTGGCGGGCGTTGACGCTGGAGTGGCAGGTGAGCTCGCCGCCGCCGATCTTCAACTTCGACGAGATCCCGCAGGTCGTCGGCAACCCGTACGAGTACGGCGTCCCAGGCGCCAAGCACGCGATTCTGGGCGCGCCTCATCCGGCGACCGTGCCGGCGCACGTCGGGGCCGACTGATGGCGCACATCCTCGTGATCGCCAACGAGACGGTCGCGTCGGAGACGCTGCTCGACGCGGTGCGCGCCGATGCGGGCGGCGGCGACCGGATCACCGTGATCGCGCCGGTCAACGAGCCGAGCCAGGGCTACGTCGTCTACGAGGACACGCGCCGGGCCGCGGCCGGCCGCCGGCTGGAGCGGACGCTCAAGTCGCTGCGCGAGGCGGGGCTTGCGACGCAGGGCTTCGTCGTCGAGACCGGCCCTGTGCAGGCGGCAAAGGATGCATTCGCGCAGCTCGAGCCGAAGATCGACGAGGTCGTCCTCGCCACGCACGGCGCCGAGCGCTCCGGGTGGATGCGCCGTGACGTCCTCGGCGACATCAAGCAGTTCGCCGGCGTGCCGGTGAAGCATGTGGTCGTCGAGCCTGCGCCGGGCGCCGAGGCGAATGTGCTCGTGATCGCAAACGAGACCGTCCTCTCCGCGCCGCTGCTCGACCGGATCCGCGACCGCGCCGCCAAAGGGCCGGCAAGCTTCCTGATCGTCGCCCCGCAGAGCGACGACGAAGAGCACGCAGAGGCCGACCAGCGGCTCCGCCACGCCCTGAGCGATCTGCGCAGCTCGGGCATCGACGCCCACGGGCAGGTCGTTCATCCCGACCCGTACACCGCCGCGCGCCAGGTCGTCAACGACGAGCGAGTCGACGAGATCATCGTCTCGACGTTCCCCGGCGAGCGCAGCGGCTGGTTGCGGCGCGACCTCGTCGAGCGCCTGCGCAAGGACACCGGCCTGCCCGTCGACCACGTGGTGGCGACCTCATGACGTCGGCCGCCGAGGCGCACGGCGACGGCGGGTTCGCGCACGCTGCATGGCGAGCACCACGGCCCGCCACCCATCCACTACAGCTCGCGGGTCTCACCGTCGGTGCTCGGGATGTTTCTGTTCATCGCGAGCGAGATCATGCTCTTCGGCTCGTTCTTCACCGTCTACTTCTTCGACCGGGTGGTCAACAACGGCGTCAACGGCGTCTGGCCTCCCGAAGGGCTCCACCGGCCGGCCTTCGTGGCAGGCGTCAACACGGTGATCCTGGTGACGTCCAGCTTCACGATGCACTGGGCCGACACCTCGATCAAGAAGGGCAATCGCAACGGCCTCTGCGCAGGCATGGTGCTGACGTTCCTGCTCGGGGCCACCTTCCTGCTGACGCAGGTGATCGAGTATCACCGCATCGGCTTCAACACGAGCGACACCTCGTTCGCGGCCACCTTCTTCGGCCTCACCGGCCTGCACGGAGCGCATGTGTTCGTCGGCCTGACGATCCTCGGGGTCATGACCGTCAGGGCCTTCCGTGGGCATTTCACGCCCGAGCATCATCACGGGATCGAGATCGGCGGGATCTACTGGCACTTCGTCGACGTCATGTGGATCGTCGTCTACGTGACCGTCTACCTCCTCTAGGGAAGCGATGCGGAACCCCTTCCGGAGCGAAGCCGATGCGTTCCGGTTCGTCTGGTTGACGATCGGCTACTTCGCGCTGATCGTGCTCGGCTCACTGATCAACTCGTGGGTCGGTGCGGCGGTGTTCGTCGTCCTCACCGGCGCCGCGCTCTGGCTCGTCTTCTTCCGCCGCGGCGAGCGTGAGCGGCCGGCAGTGCAAGCGCCTGCCGAGAGCCCGGCGAGGGAGCACCGCGATCCTCGTCGTCGCGAACGAGACGGTCGGCGGGCCGGAGCTGCTGTCCGAGCTCAGCTCGCGGCGGGACGGGCGTCGACTCGTCGTCCACGTCGTCTGCCCGGCGCTCAACTCCCCGCTTCGCCACTGGGTCTCCGACGAGGACGACGCGCGGGCCGCGGCGACGGACCGCCTCGAACAGAGCCTCGCCTCCATGCGGGCCGCCGGCCTCGACGCGACCGGCGAGATCGGCGACGGCGACCCGATTCAGGCGATCGCCGACGCGCTCCGCACCTTCGGCCCCGACGAGCTGATCGTCTCCACCCATCCGCCGGGCCGATCGCACTGGCTCGAGCGTGGAGTGGTCGAGAAGGCGCGTGAGCAGTTCGCGCTTCCCGTCACTCACGTCGTCGTCGATCTCGATGCTTGATGCCCCGGCGCTGACAATCGCCGAGGTCGATCCGCTCCCGCTTCGGGCCGATCTCCGTGACGTGCACCGGGCCGCGCTCGGTGCGGGTGCGCTGTCGGACGAGTGGGCCGCGAAGCGGCTGCCGCTGCACGCCGGGCGTGCCGATTTCGTCTTCCTCGCCGCGCGCGCCGCAACGGAGATCGTCGGGTTCGGGTACGGCTACACCGGCGCGTACGGCCGGTGGTGGACGGAGCGCGTCGCCGGGGCGCTCACGGCGGCCCAGCGCGAGCAATGGCTCGACCCGCCACATTTCGAGATCGTCGAGCTCCATGTGCGGCCCTCCTGGCAGCGGCGCGGGGTCGGCAGCATCGCTGCTCGCCCAGGTGCTCAGCCGGCAACGCCACGACCGTGCCCTCCTCTCCACGCAGACCGGTTCCAGGAAGGCGAGGGGCTTCTACGCGAAGAACGGCTGGACCGAGCTCGCGGACGTCGATTTCGGCCGGGGCTATCCGCCCTACCTCGTCCTCGGCAAGCTGCTCGGCCCGGCGGCGGAGCGCCGCTACTTGCCGGCGACCGAGCTCACGTAGGCGGCGACCGCCTGGATCTGCGCGGCGCTCAGCCGGCCCTTGAAGGCCGGCATCGCCCCGCCGCCCGACCTCGACCTGGTGGGAGACCCGCGCCGCCGGGGGCTTGAGCTGGTCGAGGTTCGGGCCGACCGTGCCCGTCGTGCCGGCGTCCTTCAGCGTGTGGCAGCCGCCACAGCCGGCCGAGGCGAACACCTGCTTGCCGGCGGCGGTCGGTGACGCACCGCCCGTCGAGGTCGTGGTCGTCGAGGTGGTGGACGTGGACGGCGAGGTCGTGGTCGTCGGCGTCGTGGTCGCCGCCGTCACGCCGCAGGTCGGGTTGCCGGCGCACTTCGCGACGTACAGCGCGACATCGTCCGCGTCGCTTCCTTGCACGAGCTTCGGAGGCATCGGCGCCTCGGGATAGGCGATCTGCCCACGAACGACGTCGGCCATCGTCTGCTGCGAGAAGCCCTGCGCCTTGTCCGAGGAGAACGCGTCGTCGAGATTGGGGCCGATCGTGCCCTGCGCCTTCGCGTCGGCGAGGGTATGGCACGACGCGCACTTCGCCTGGAAGAGCGCCTTGCCCTGGCTCGGATCTCCCGAAGTGACGCGGTTGACGGCCCCGCAGCCCGAAACGGCTGCCGCGGCGAGCACGAGCGTCACTACGGCGAGAAGTCGGCGCGGGGGCAGGATCGGCTCGCGGAGGCTCAGGAGGACGGTTGAGAGACGCCGTCGAGCTTCGAGATCGCGTCGTCCCGCGTCGGGTAGATCGAGAAGACGCGATCGAGGCCCGTGATCTCGAAGATCTTCGTGATATTCCGGTCGCTGCAGACGAGCGAGAGCTGCCCGTCATTCGTGCGGAGCCGTTTGACGCCGCCGACGAGCACGCCGAGGGTCGTCGAGTCGATGAACGTCGTCGACGAGAAATCGACGATCACCTGCTTGGCGCCCTGCCCGATCACCTCGAGCAACTGCTGCTTGAACTCCGGCGCCGTATAGAGGTCGACCTCGCCGGAGAGCGAGATGACGTACGAGTCGTCGGAGAGCTGCTCGGTCTTGATGTCGAAGTTCATCGTTTCCCCCGGCTCAGGTCAATGGCAGGCAACTGCCGCGTGAGTCTAACGGGAGGTCGTGCTCGTGGTGCCGGTAGCCGCCTGGGCCTCGAGGCTCTTCAGCGCCTGCCTGACCTGGGCGGCGAGCGGATCCGTCGGCGCGAGCTTCAGGAACGTCTTGAACGCGGCGATCGCCGTTGTCGAGTCCTGCGCGGCCTGGGCGGCCTGGCCAAGCTGGATCTGCACGGACGCGTCGCTCGGGTTCAGGGCGACGAGCCGCTTGTACGCTCCCACGGCGCTCGTCTGTGCGCTCCGATAGTTGGCGAGAGCCGTCTGCTCGCGGGCGTCGGCGAGCGTCGCCACGGCGGCCGAGATCGGGTCGAGGAGGCGCCGCCGGGTCGGCGAAGGCCTTGCCGAAGGGCGAAGTCGGCGACGGCGAGAAGGCGGCAGACGGTGATTGCTGCTCGGCGGCCGACTGCTGCGCGGCGGTGTAGTCGGCTGCGTACGTCGTCGCAAGCGTGCCGTACTGCGAGGCGAGTTCCGCGAGCGCGCCCTGATCCTTGGGCCGGAGCGCGGTGTAGCGCTCGAGCGCGTTGACCGCGTCCTGCGTGCGCTGCTTCTGCTCGAGGGCTGTCGCGAGGTCGCGCCAGGCGGCGGCGTCCGTCGGATGCTTGTCCACCTTGCTCTGGAGCTTGGAGATCGAGGTGCCCGCCCTTGCTCCCGAAGTTGAACGCGTTCTGGAGCGCGTCGCTGATCCCCGTCGAGCCCGAGCCGACGCCGAAGAAGACGAAGCCGAGCGCGAAGACGAGCGCCAGCAGCACGAACGCCCACTTCGCGTGCACGCGAAGCCGCTGGAAGAAGAGCTCCTCCTGCCATTGCGGCGGCTTCTGCTTGCGCGGAGCCGCCGGCTACCGTTGACGAGCGAGCATTCTGCGCCGGGCGGCGCTTGCGGTGCTGCGTACCTCTTGCCACTGCTCCTCTGCTTCCTCCAGGTAGCGGGTCTCGCCGTCGACGATCGTCTCGAGCACTCGCTCGGGCGAGCCGCCGAAGACGACGGCCGCCGCGGGATCCTCGACCGGATGGTACGGGCTTCCCGCCAGCGACACGACGGCCAGGTCGGCGCGCTTGCCGGGCGTCAGGGTACCCACCCGGTCGTCGATTCGCAGAGCCCGGGCTGCCGTCGACGGTCGCGAGCCGCAGGGCGTCGGCGGCGGTGAGCGCGCCGGGGCGCCGCTCCCGGCCCCGCGCGGCGTAGATCGCGGCGCGCAGCTCCTCGAACATGTCGAACGACGGGGCCGAAGCGGGCGAGTCGGTGCCGAGACCGACCCGCATCCCGGCGAGGCGCATCGAGGTGAGCGGAGCGACCCCGCAGCCGAGTAGCGCGTTCGAGCGCGGGCAGTGAGCGACGGGCACGTCCCGCTCGGCGAGGAGCGCGAGCTCGTCGGTCGGAGACGTCCACGCAGTGGGCGCAGAGGAGGTCGGGGCCGAGGACCGGCTCCAGCGAGGCGACGGCCCGGCGGCCGGTCGGCGGCACGAGGATCGGTATCCCCTGGAGCTCGCCGCGGCCGTGCTCGAGCCAGTCGTTCTCGCTCGTGCTCTCCGCGAGGTGGGTGCCGACCGGGATCCCGAGCGAGAGGCACCAGCGGTAGGTCTCGAGCGAGCAGGTGTACGGCGCGTGGGGAGAGACGCCGATCGTGACGAGCGGTGTCTCCTCGACGAGTGCGCGTCTCTCGTCGAAGCGGCGGCGTGCGTCCTCCGGATCCTCGGCGAAGACCTCGAGGTAGACCGTCGCGCGTAGCCCGAGCTCCGCTGCGGCGATCGCGCCGGCCCCGGAGAAGCTGTAGTCCGCCACTGTCGTGATCCCGGAGCGGAACGAGTCGGCGACGCCGCAGCGTGCGATCGCCACCATGTCGTCGGGAGCAAGCCGCGCCTTGCGCTCGACATGGGTCTTGAGCCAGGGGCCGAACGGCGCGCCGTCGCCGAACCCTGCGTACACCGCGTACTCGAGGTGCGAATGCGCGTTGACGAAGCCCGGGATGATCACGGCGTCGTCGTAGTGGCGCGCCGCCCGGCCGAGCGCCGACCTCGACGATCTCGCCGCCCTCCCACCGCACGCGGCCGCCTTCGATCGGCGGCCCGTCGACGGGCAGCACCCAGCCGGCGGACAGCTCGTTTACCACCCGGGCTTCGCCGTGGTAGCGACCGATCACGTCGTGCCGGCGGCGGCCGTGGCGCGCTCGGAGCGGCGGTCGAGCAGGACCGAGAGCCAGATCGAGAGCTCGTAGAGGATGACGAGCGGCACGCCTTCCAGCATCGTCGTGACGGGGTCGACGCCCGGGAGCGCCACGGCGACGCAGGCGACGACGAAGTAGCCGATGCGGCGGTTTCGGCGCAGCTTGCGCGTCGTCAGGATCCCGGTTCGCGTCAGGCCGATCACGAAGATCGGCAGCTCGAAGACCACGGCCATCGCCAGCAGCACCTTGGTGGCGAAGCGAGATGTAGTCACGCGCCCGCACGTAGATCGTGTACTGGGAGCTGTCGTAGTTGGTGAGGAAGTGAGCCGCCGCGGGCAGGGCCAGGTAGTAGCCGAAGAGCAGCCCGGCGACCAAAAGGAGCGTGGCGAGGAACGTGAACGCCTTCAGCATGCGCTCGTGCGCGGGGTCGACGGCAGGCATGAAGAACGACCAGGCCTGCCAGAGGATCACCGGGATCGTGACGATGAACGCGGCGTAGAGGCTGATCCACATCGCGGTCATGAACGGCTCGCCGATCGTCAAGGTCACGAGCTTGCGGTGCTCGGGCGGCAGCTCGCGCGCAAGCAGCCTGATCAGGCGCGCGTGCAGGATGTAGGCGACGATGAAGCCGACGGCGAGCGTGCCGAGGCAGACGAACAGGCGCTGGCGCAGCTCTTCGAGGTGCTCGACGAGCGTTGCCTCTTCGCCGTGTCCAAGGCGACGCGGCAGGCGCATCGAACGCTTAGACGACGGTCTCGTTCTCGCGAGGCGGCGCAGGAGCAGTCGTGTCCTGCGTCCCCACCGGAAGCTGCGTCGTCTGGACGGGCTCCGGCTTGTCGTGGCCGGTCACCGAGTCCTTGAACTCACGCATGCCGCTTCCGAGCGAGCGGCCGATCTCGGGAAGCCGCTTCGCGCCGAACAGCAAGAGCGCGAGCAGCAGAAGCAGAATGATCTCACCGGTACCGATATTGGGCATGACCTCAGCGTATCAGCGTTTTGGCGGCGGTCAGAACGGAAAACCAAGGTTTAACCTCGGTCGCCGGAGCGGCCTGGGCTACGATGAGCTGTGTACGCGGACGGGCGTCGAAGCTCGTTCTGAAGGCCCTTCTAGGACTCGGAGATCATGGCCAAGCTTGAGCTGAAGCAGTTGCACGTCGCGCTGGAGGACGGCACGGAGATCGTCAAGGGAGTCGATCTCGTGGTCTCCTCGGGCGAGGTTCACGCGATCATGGGCCCGAACGGCTCGGGCAAGTCCACGCTCGCCTACGCCATCGCCGGGCACCCCGCCTACGAGATCACCGAGGGCCAGATCCTGCTCGACGGGAACGACATCACCGAGGCCGGCGCCGACGAGCGCGCCCAGGCCGGGCTCTTCCTCGCCTTCCAGTACCCGCATGCGATTCCGGGCGTGACGGTGACGAACTTCCTGCGGCAGGCGATGAACGCGGTGCGCAAGGCACGAAACGGCGGCGTCGACGACCCGATGCCGGTGCCCGAGTTCCGCAAGCTCTTCCTCGCGAAGATGGACGACCTGAAGGTCAGCCGCGAGCTCGCATCCCGCTATCTGAACGACGGATTCTCGGGCGGCGAGAAGAAGCGCGTCGAGATCCTGCAGATGGCGATGCTCCAGCCCAAGATCGCGGTGCTCGACGAGACCGACTCCGGGCTCGACATCGACGCGCTGAAGATCGTCGCCGAGGGTGTGCAGCAACTCGTCGGCCCCGACATGGGCGCGCTCGTGATCACGCACTATCAGCGAATTTTGAACTACATCAAGCCTGACTTCGTGCACGTCTTCGTCGGCGGCAGGATCGTCGAAGAGGGCGGCGCGGAACTGGCAGAGAAGCTCGAGGTCTCCGGCTACGAGCAGTGGGAGACGCAGGAGGTGACTGCGTAATGGCTCAGACCGAATCCGAGATCGTCCAGGGCATCGGCTCCGACTACGGGACGAAGTACGGCTTCTCCAACCCCGACGAGGCCAAGGACTACTTCTTCAAGTCCGGCCGCGGCCTCTCGCACGAGCTCGTCGACGCCATCTCCGCGCACAAGGACGAGCCCGAGTGGATGCGCAAGTTCCGCCACAAGTCGCTCGACTACTTCCTCGCACGGCCGATGCCCACGTGGGGCGGCATGCCGTCACTGGCCGAGATCGACTTCGAGAACATCTACTACTACATCAAGCCGACCGAGAAGCAGGCCAACTCGTGGGAGGACCTGCCGGCCGACATCAAGGACACCTGGGACAAGCTCGGCATTCCCGAGGCGGAGAAGAACTACCTCGCCGGCGTCGGTGCCCAGTACGAGAGCGAGGTCGTCTACCACAAGCTGCAGGAGCACCTCACGTCGCAGGGCGTGATCTTCCTCGACACGGACACCGCGCTGCGCGAGCACGAGGACCTGTTCAAGCAGTACTTCGGGACGATCATCCCGCAGAACGACAACAAGTTCGCCGCGCTGAACAGCGCCGTCTGGTCGGGCGGGTCGTTCATCTACGTGCCGAAGGGTGTGCGGATCGAGTTGCCGCTCCAGGCCTACTTCCGCATCAACGCCGAGAACATGGGCCAGTTCGAGCGCACCCTGATCCTCGTCGACGAGGACGCATACGTGCACTACGTCGAGGGCTGTACCGCGCCGATCTACTCGACGGACTCGCTGCACAGCGCCGTGGTCGAGATCGTGGTCAAGAAGGGCGGGCGCTGCCGCTACACGACGATCCAGAACTGGTCGAACAATGTCTACAACCTCGTCACGAAGCGTGCCGTCGCGGAGGAGAACGCGACGATGGAGTGGGTCGACGGGAACCTCGGGTCGAAGCTGACGATGAAGTACCCGGCGATCTGGCTGACCGGCAAGGGCGCACACGGAGAGGTGCTCTCGATCGCGTTCGCCGGCAAGGGCCAGCATCAGGACGCGGGCGGCAAGTGCGTCCATATCGCGCCCGGCACGACCAGCGTGATCACGTCGAAGTCGATCTCGAAGAACGGCGGCCGTGCGGGTTACCGCGGCCTGCTCGAGGTCGCGAAGGGCGCGACCGGCGCCCGGTCGAAGGTCGTGTGCGACGCACTGATCCTCGACGACGAGTCGCGCTCCGACACGTACCCGTACATCCGCATCGACGAGAACGACGTCGACATCGGCCACGAGGCGACGGTGTCGAAGATCGGTGAGGAGCAGCTCTTCTATCTGATGTCGCGCGGGCTCTCCGAGTCCGACGCGTCGGCAATGGTGGTGAGCGGTTTCGTGGAGCCGATCACGAAGGAGCTGCCGCTCGAGTACGCCGTCGAGATGAACCGCCTGATCCAGCTCCAGATGGAAGGGTCGGTCGGCTAGGAGTGATCGTCGAGCACGTCGACTTCTGGGCTGTTCCGGTCACCGACATGGAGCGCTCGAAGAGCCTTCTACGGCGAGACGCTCGGGCTTCCCCAGACGAGCGACGGCGGCTTTCCCGAGTACCGGCTGGGGGACAACGGGTTCCTGTATCTCCTGAGCCTCGAGTCGATCGGCGGCGCCTTCCGCGGCCCGCACGACGCCGGCTTCGCACTGCGGGTGCCCGACGTCGCCGAGGCGAAGGCCGAGCTGGAGGGACGGGGCGTCGAGTTCGCCGGCATGCTCGACACCGGCGTCTGCCACATGGCGTTCTTCGCCGACCCCGACGGCAACCAGATCGTCCTGCACCGCCGCTACGCACCGCAGGAGGGCTGATGCCGACCCTGACACGCGAGCACGCCGCGAAGCGGTTCGCCGAGCTGCCCCTGCCGTCCACGAAGGACGAGCACTGGCGCTTCACCGACCTGCGCGGCTTCGATCCGGAATCGGTGTCGACACCAGGTACCCGGGGGTACCTGGTACCGCAGCTGCGGCCCTCGACCTGGACGTCGCCGCCCGCGCGCTCGTCACCGAGCACGGGATCGAGCTCGGCCCGGCGCCGGAGGGTGTGCGGTTCGAGCTTCTGCCGCGCGACTACGCGGCGACGCTGATCCCGGACGACGACCGGTTCGCCGCCGAGAACCTCGCGAGCTGGGAGCACGGACTCCTCGTGCACGTCGCCAAGGGAGTCGAGCTGGAGAAGCCGCTCTATGTCCAGGTGACCTCCGGCGGCGGCACGCTCTTCTGGCGGATGGTCGTGATCGCCGAGGAGGGCGCCCGCTTCTCGCTGATCGAGGACCTGTCGTCGGCGTCGCCCGACACGCTCGCGTACACGAACGCGGTCGTCGAGCTGTTCGTCCACCCTGCGGCGAAGATCGAGTACGTCTCGCTGCAGAACCTCTCGCGGGAGACGTGGCACTTCGGCCGCTACAAGGCGTGGCTCGAGCGCGACTCCGAGCTCGACTGGGTGATCGGCGGCTTCGGCTCGAAGCGCGGCAAGGTGTGGATCGAGAACGACCTCGCCGGCCCCGGCGCGACGTCCCGCGTCACGGGCGCCTACTTCGCCGACGGCGACCAGCATCTCGATTACGACACCTTCCAGGAGCACATGGCGCCGAACACCGAGAGCGACTTCGCGTTCAAAGGCGCCCTGCGTGAGAACGCAAGTGCGGTCTGGCGCGGGATGATCCGGGTCGAGGAGCAGGCGCAGAAGACGAACGCCTACCAGGAGAACCGCAACCTGCTGCTCTCCGACAAGGCGCACGCCGACTCGATCCCGGGCCTCGAGATCATGGCCAACGACGTTCGCTGCACACACGGCGCGACGCTCGGCCGGATCAATCGCGAGGAGCTCTTCTACCTGATGGCGCGCGGCCTGAGCCGCGCGGAGGCCGAGCGGTTGATCGTGCGCGGCTTCTTCCAGGACGTGCTCGACCGCATCGAGCTCGAGCCGGTCCGCGAGGCGCTCGGCGCGGCGCTCGAGGCCCGCATCCCGCAGGCCTAGCGGGCAGCTAGCGGCTCGCGAGCCCGGGCTGGGCCAGACGGGCAGGTTCACACTTGCGGTACTGCGGATCGCGTAGTAGTGTGCGTCGCACACATGGACAGGACGCAACTCCTCAAGGGCGCCCTTGATGCCGCGACGCTCGCAGTCGTGGCCGACCAGGACGGGTACGGCTACGACGTGGTGCGCCGCCTGCGCGCCGCCGGCCTTGTCGACGTCGGCGACGCGTCCGTCTACGGGACGCTGCGCCGGCTCTACGGTGCGGGCTCGCTGACGTCGTACGTGGTGCCGTCCGACGAGGGCCCGCACCGCCGCTACTACGGCATCACCGACCATGGACGGGCCGAGCTCGTCGAGGCCCGGACGACCTGGGCCGGCTTCTCACAGACCTTGACGACGTTGCTCGAAACGAACGCGGAGGTGCACGCATGAGCACGACCACCGACCTTCCCGCCGACACGCAGGCGTATCTCGCAGCTGTGCGTGCGCAGCTCGCCGACCTGCCGAGCTCCGAGCGCGACGACCTGCTGGCCGAGGTCGAGTCCTCGCTCCGGGAGGCGGAGGCCGAGGGAGGGCCGGTAGCCGTCCACCTCGGCTCGCCCGAGGACTTCGTCGCAGAGCTGCGCGCAGCCGCGGGCCTCGCCGTCCCGGTGGCGGCCGTGAGACCGGGCCTGACCCTCGGAGATGCGCTGAAAGCCGTGCGCGTGCACCCGTGGGCCGCCGCCACGCTGCGGGCGGCGCGTGATCTCGCGCCGCTCTGGTGGGTTGCGAGGGGCTACACGCTCGCGGTCGCGGGTGCGTTGGCGTTCCATGCGTCGTGGTCGACGCGCGCTCCCGCGGTCTTTGCGCTCCACAACGTTGACCAGGGCGCGATCGTGATCGCGCTCGCCGTCCTTGCCTCGGTCGCCTTCGGCCTCGTGCAACGTCGCCGTGCAAGCACCAAGCCGCAACGGCGCCTCGGACTGGCAGTCAACCTCGTCGGGCTCGTCTTTCTCGTGCCGGCAGTCCCTCACGTCTTCGACAACCTCCGTGGCGCGAGCCCGAGCTTCACCTATCTCGTGCAGCCGGCGCCGGTGCAGCCGGGCCTCGTCCGTGACGGAGTGCCGGTGCGCAACATCTACCCGTACTCAGCCGACGGGAGGCTGCTCCACGACGTGCTGCTCTACGACGCGCAAGGGAGGCCGCTGTCGATCGCCGCGAATCCTGCCGACGTGAATCGCCGCGTCCTGCGCTCGACTGCGAACCGCGCCGTGCTCAACGCCTTCCCGATCCGCTACTACGACCCGGGCACGCGGCGAGTTTCGCATCCGAACGCCGGCCCGAGGATCACGACGCCCAAGGTGGTTTCTCCCTAGGGCGGGTCGCCTTTCGCGAGAAGCCGCTCGAGCTCGGCGAGGCGTTCCTCCACCCGCTCGAGACGACGCTCCAGCGTGACCGGAGGTTCCTCGCGGCGATCGTGCGTGAACCCCGGCGCGGCGCTGCTCGCCCCGGCTGCGAGCAGGTGCGACCAGCGCTCCTCGCGCTGTCCCGGCTGCCTGTCGAGCAGCTGGACGAGCTCCTTGCCTGCGAGCTGTTCCAGCGTTCGCACGACATCGTCGGTCGCGCCGAAGTGGTGCAGCCGCTCGGTTCGCGTCTTCAGCTCGTTGACCGTCTGCGGGCCGCGCAGCATCAGGACCGCCAGCAACGAGATCTCCGCGGGCATCAGGTCGAGCGCGTCGCCGAAGAGCTGCCGGTACTTCGCGGTGCGCGAGCCGGGCCCGGTCGCAAGCCGCGCCCAGCCGAGCGTTCCGAGGCTCTGGGCGGCTGTGCGCACCTGCGACTCGTCGAGCTCCAGCACCGGGTCGCGATTCGTCGCCTGGTTGCACGCAAGGCGCAGCGCGTTCAGCGTCAGCGGGTACTGCTCGGGCGTCGTCCGCTGTTTCTCGATCAGGCAGCCGAGCACGCGCAGCTGCACCGGGTCGAGTGTGTGAATCGTCACGCCGAGAGCTTAGAACCTGCGACGATCCCGTCATGACAACAACCGAGCCCCACATCACCGGCACCGACTTCGTCACCGTCTTCGTGCAGGACTTCCCCGCCGCGGACGAGTTCTACGGCACCACGCTCGGCCTCCGCTGCTCTGCGCGCTACGACCGCGTGCCGGGGGCCGAGTTCGAGACCGGCAACCTGACCCTGCAGGTGATGGACGCTGCCGCGATCGGGCTCGAGTTCAAGCCGAGCGGCCATCCGATCGCACTCCACGTGGACGACGTCGCAGCCGCCCGGGCCGAGCTCGAGGCGGCCGGCGTCGCGTTCTCGATGGACACGATCGACAGCGGCGTCTGCCACATGGCGCCGTTTCGCGACCCCGACGGCAATGCGCTGCTCCTGCACAACCGCTACGCGGCCCGGAGCGCCGACTAAGACCGTCTACGCGCGAACGAGCGGCTTGTACTTGATGCGATGCGGCTCGAGCGCCTCGGGGCCGCGTGTCTCGCGGACCCAGTCGGCGTACTCGGCCCAGTCGCCCTCGAACCACGTCACTTCGCTGTCGCCCTCGAAGGCGAGGATGTGCGTCGCGACGCGGTCGAGGAACCAGCGATCGTGCGTGATCACGACCGCACAGCCTGCGAAGTCGAGCAGGGCATCCTCGAGTGCGCGCAACGTGTCGACGTCGAGATCGTTCGTCGGCTCGTCGAGCAGCAGTACGTTGCCGCCGCTCTTCAGCATCTTCGCGAGGTGCACGCGGTTTCGCTCGCCGCCCGAAAGCTTGCCGACCGGCTTCTGCTGGTCGCCGCCGCGGAAGTTGAACCACGAGGTGTACTGGCGCGAGTTGATCTCCTTCTTGCCGAGCAGCACGATGTCCTGGCCGCCGGAGATCTCCTTCCACACCGTGCTCTTCGGATCGAGGCTCGCGCGCGACTGGTCGACGTAGCCGAGCTGCACCGTGTCGCCGATCCGCAGCTCCCCCGAGTCGGGTGTCTCTTCGCCGGCGATCATGCGGAAGAGCGTCGTCTTGCCGGCGCCGTTCGGGCCGATCACGCCGACGATGCCGGCGGGCGGCAGCGAGAAGTCGAGGTTCTCGAAGAGCAGCCGGTCGCCGAAGCCCTTCGACACGCCCTTCGCCTCGATCACCACGTCGCCGAGCCGCGGCCCGGGCGGGATGTGGATCTCCACCTTGTCGAGGCGCACGGCGTCCTCCTCGGCGAGCAGCTTCTCGTAGGCGCCGAGGCGCGCCTTCGACTTCGCGTGGCGCGCCTTGGGCGCGAGGCGCACCCATTCCAGCTCGCGCGCGAGCGTTCGCTGCCGCGCCGAGGACTGCTTCTCCTCGACCTGCAGCCGCGCCTGCTTCTGCTCGAGCCAGCCCGAGTAGTTGCCCTCGTACGGGATGCCGCGCCCACGGTCGAGCTCGAGGATCCAGCCTGCGACGTTGTCGAGGAAGTACCGGTCGTGCGTGACGGCCACGACGGTGCCCTTGTAGTCGGCGAGGAAGCGCTCGAGCCAGAACACCGACTCGGCGTCGAGGTGGTTCGTCGGCTCGTCCAGCAGCAGCAGGTCGGGCGCGCTCAGGAGGAGGCGGCAGAGCGCGACGCGCCGCCGCTCGCCGCCCGAGAGCGAGGTGACGTCGCGGTCGCCCTCGGGCAGCCGGAGCGCGTCCATCGCGTGGTCGAGCTGCTCCTCCAGCTGCCAGGCTCCGCGCCGGTCGACCTGGTCCTGCACCTTGGCCTGCTCGGCGAGGAGCGCGTCGAAATCGGCGTCGGGCTCCGAGAACTGCGCCGAGATCCGGTTGAAGCGGTCGAGCAGGTCGCGCAGCTCGCGGACGCCGTCCTCGACGTTCTCGCGCACCGTCTTCGACGCGTCGAGCTCGGGCTCCTGCTCGAGCAGGCCGACCGTGGCGTTCGGCGCCAGCTCTGCGACTCCCGACGACGGCTCTTCCTTCCCGGCCATGATCCGCAGCACCGTCGACTTGCCTGCGCCGTTCGGGCCGAGCACGCCGATCTTCGCCCCGGGGAAGAACGACAGGGAGATGTTCGCCAGCACCTGCCGCTCGGCGCCGTAGAACTTGTCGACCTTGTACATCGTGTAGATGTATTCGCTACTCACAGGCTGGTCACGATAGCTTCAAGGAACCTTGACCACGGGGGCGTAGCGTCCCAGCCGTGAAGAGCCGGTGAGGAGACTGCTGCTGCTCGGGGTGACTGCTCGCCCTCGTGGCGCCCGCCTCGGCCGCGGCACCACGGCTGCTCGCGACCGAGGACTTCTGGCCGCTCTGGTCGCCGGACGGCCGGACGATCGCCTTCACGCGCGTCCATCCGGGCCGGAGCCTGATGGAGCTCTACACCGTCGACACCGGAGACGCACGCGATCACGAAGGTCGCGCAGAGCATCGGCCAGCTGCAGCCCAGCTGGTCGCCCGACGGCCGCTCGCTCGCCTACCAGGCGGGCGGGGACGTCTGGGTCGCCGGGCTCGACGGGTCGAAGCGGCGCATCGGCCCGGGCGGCGCGCCCGCCTACGGGCCGTCGCTCGCGCGGGTCGTCGCGGGCGACCTCGTCGTCGACGGCGTGGTGTGGGCGACGCACGTGCTCGGCCGGCCGCAGTGGTCGCCCGACGGGACGACGATCGCGTTTCGCCGAGACGACGGCGTCTACACCGCAGCCGGCCCGGGGGGCGGCGTGCTGCGCGTCGGCGGCGCGAATCCGGGCGACCCCGCCTGGTCGCCCGACGGCGCCCAGCTCGCGTTCACGCTCGGCAACGACGTCGTCGTCAGCGGCAAGGGCCGCGACTTCGTGCACGCGGTTGCGACCGGCCGCTTCGGCGCCTCGCAGCCGGCCTGGACGCCCGACGGCACCGCGGTCGCCTACACCTGGCGCGGCGGCGTCTCGCAGTCGACGGTCAACGGCCGCTCGGTGCACCTGCACGACACGACGGGTGTCGGTGTCTCGTACTCGAAGCCCGGCCTCCTCGCCTACTCCGGGCCGCGCGCGGGCTGTCCCGGGCCATCTCGCGATCGTCGTCACCGCGGCGGTCACCGGCAGCTGTCTCGTGCTCGGCACGCCGCGGGCGGACGTGATCGAGGGCACGCCGCTCTGGGGCGACGTGATCGAGGCCGGCGCGGGCGACGACCAGGTGCATGCGAACGACGGCCACACCGACCGCGTGAGCTGCGGCCCGGGCCGCGACACGGTCTGGGCCGACCGCACCGACCGCCTCAGCGGCTGCGAGGTCGTCCACAGGTAGGTCGCTAACCTGTGGGGATGGCCGTCACGCCTGCCACGAAGCTCGACGCCGCGACCCTCCGCAAGGACTTCGCCGTCTTCGACGAGCTGACGAACGGGAAGCCGGTCGCCTACCTCGACTCGGCGTCCTCGTCCCAGAAGCCACGGCAGGTGCTCGATGCGATGCGCGAGTTCTACGAGCACTCCTACGCGAACGTGCACCGCGGCGTCTACACGCTCGCCGAACGTGCGACAGCCGGGTACGAAGGCGCCCGGGAGAAGGTGCGCGCCTACATCAACGCGCCGTCGAACCGTGAGGTGATCTTCACGCGCAGCTCGACCGAGGCGCTGAACCTGATCGCGTACGCCTGGGGCCTCGAGAACCTCGGCCCCGGCGACGTCGTCGTGATCACCGAGCTCGAGCACCACGCGAACTTCGTGCCGTGGCAGTTCATCGCCAAGAAGACGGGAGCGCAGTTCGCGCACATCCCGATCGACGACTACGGCGAGCTGCAGCTGGACGCACTCGACGAGATCGCGACCCGCGGCAACGTGAAGGTCGTCGCGAACAACCTCGTCTCGAACACGCTCGGGACGATCAACCCGGTCGAGAAGCTCGCAGCGTGGGCGCACGAGCAGGGCGCGATCATGGTCGTGGACGCTGCACAGGCAGCCCCGCACCGGCACATCGACGTGCAGGCGCTCGGCTGCGACTTCCTCGTCTTCTCGTCGCACAAGCTCTGCGGGCCCTCGGGCGCGGGCGCGCTGTGGGGGAAGCGAGAGCTGCTCGAGGAGATGCAGCCGTTCAACCTGGGCGGGGAGATGATCCGCTCGGTGGCGCTCGACCGCACGAGCTGGAACGAGCTGCCGTACAAGTTCGAGGCGGGCACGCCCGCCATCGCCGAGGCCTACGGCTTCGGTGTCGCCCTCGACTACATCAGCGACATCGGCCTCGCCGCGATCGAGGCGCACGAGCACGAGCTCGTCGTCGCCGCCATGGAGCGGCTGGCCGAGATCCCGGGCTTGAGGATCTTCGGCCCGCCCGCGGAGCGCCGGACCGGGATCGTCAGCTTCGAGCTCGCGAACGTCCATCCACACGACGTGGCGCAGATCCTCGACTGGGAGGGCGTGGCCGTGCGCGCCGGCCACCACTGCACGCAGCCGCTGATGACGCGCCTCGGGGTCGCCGCGACAACGCGTGCGAGCTTCTACCTCTACTCGCTCGAAGAGGACGTCGACCGCCTGATCGCCGGCCTCCTGAAGGTCAAGGACACGTTCTCGTGAGGTCTGCGGAATGAGCGAGCTCGAAGCAGATGTATCGCGAGGTGATCCTGGATCACTACCGCTCTCCGCGCGGGCATGGGCTGCACGAGCATCCCGACGCGCAGGCGGAGGGCCAGAACCCGCTCTGCGGCGACGAGGTGACGATCACCGTCAAGTTCCGCGACGACGGCGAGACGATCGACACGATCGGCTTCGACGGGCGCGGCTGCGCGATCTCGCAGGCGGCCACGTCGATGCTCACCGAGCTCGTCCAGGGCCGCACGGCGACCGACGTCGCGGCTCTGCCCAAGGAGGAGCTGCTCGAGGAGATCGGGATCCCCCTGACGCCGATCCGGCTCAAGTGCGCGATTCTCGGGCTGGGTGTGCTCAAGGTCGCACTGCACAAGGCCAAGGGGACACCGCTCCCCGCCGAGTGGCAGGGCCTGGGCGACGACCTGAAGTTCGACTAGATGGCGAAGATCGACGTCGCGCCGCTCGCGGAGTTCGGTCCGGGCTCGGCCAAGATCGTCACGCTCGGCTGGACGTCGATCGGCGTCTACAACTGCAACGGCAGGCTCTACGCGCTCGAGGACCGGTGCTCTCACGACGACGGCCCGCTCTGCGAGGGGGAATGGGATCAGGACCTGTGCCGCGTGATCTGCCCGCGGCACGGCTCGGCGTTCGACCTCGAGACGGGGTCGCCGCTGTCGCTCCCCGCCTACGAGCCGGTCGAGACGTACCCGGTGGTCGTCGAGGACGGGCTCGTGCGGGTCGAGGTCGCATAGACCGCTGCTGGGAGACCACGGACGCCGCGTACCTCGCCTACCACGACGAGGAGTGGGGACGCCCGGTCCGGGACGAGCAGGGGCTCTACGAGCGGCTCTGCCTCGAAGGGTTCCAGTCGGGCCTCTCGTGGCTGACGATCCTGCGCAAGCGCGAGGCGTTCCGGGCAGCCTTCGCGGCGTTCTCGCCGGACCGGGTGGCGGACTTCGGGGAGCGAGACGTCGAGCGCCTCCTCGCGCGACGCGGGGATCGTCCGCCACCGGGGCAAGATCGAGGCCGCGATCGCGAACGCCCGTGCGACGGTCGCTCTGCGTCGAGACGGAGCCGCTGCACGACCTCGTCTGGTCGTATGCGCCCGAGCGGCATGTCGTGCCGCGCACGCAAGGCGACTGGCAGTCCTCGACGCCCGAGTCGGCCGCCCTCTCGAAGCGGTTGAAGCGCGCGGGATTCCGGTTCGTCGGGCCGACGACCGTCTACGCGGCCATGCAGGCCTGCGGGGTCGTGAACGACCATCTCGCCGGCTGCTTCGTGCGCGGCGCGGTCGAGGCCGATCGATCTCGACGTCCGTCCTGACCCATCCGCTAGATTTCCGGTAACCGCGGAAAGGAGGTGGTCCGGCGTTGGAGACTTCAAGTACGGGCAGTGGAGGTACCAGCTCGTAGAGGTGTGTCCCCGTGACCTGACGGGGAATCGCCTAGCCAGCGTGGGGGACTCGCGTAACGCGCCGCCGCAAGATCGGCCGGAAGCGCCTCTACGAAGTCCAAGCTGGTTACCGGTTGAGGGCCGTCCTTCGGGGCGGCCCTTTTCTTTTGCGCAGGCGCAAGCTCGCCCGGCTCAGGCGGAGCGGCGGATCTGCTCCTCGAGCGCGATCAGCGGGAGCTGGAAGGTGTCGACGGCATCGGTGTTCGAGACGACATTGTCGGCGCCCTGGAGCATCGTCACCTGATCGACGTGGAGCGGCGCGCCCGGCAGCCACTGCGTCAGCTGCGCGCCGGTGCGGGCGACACCGAAGGGCACGTGCAGGAACTGCCGGCGCTTTCCGAGCACCTTGGCGATCGTGCGGTACAGCCCGTTCCAGTCGACCGTGTCGGGGCCGCCGAGCTCGAACGTCCGGTTGGCGGCGGCCGGCGCATCGACAGCGCGCGCGAAGTACTCGGCCACGTCGCCGACCCAGATCGGTTGCGACCGCTGCCTGCCGTCACCGATCACCGTCACGACCGGCGAATAGCGAACCTGTTTGAGGAAGGTCGGGAGGGCCCCGCCGTCGCCGCCGAACACGAAGCTCGGGCGGAAGATGACGTGCTCGAGGCCCGAGCCCGCCACGGCCTCCTCCTCCGCCCATTTCGCGGCGTAGTAGGGGACGGTGTCCTTGGCCGCCGCGCTCGTGCCGAGTGCGCTCATCAGGATGAACCGCTCGATTCCGGCCTCCACCGACGCTGCGACGAGGTCTTTCGTTCCCTGTGTCATCACGCGCTGGAAGTCGTCGGGACTGCCGTTGATGATCGCCACGAGGTGAATCACGTGCGTGCAGCCGGCAACCGCTGCGCGGAGGCTGGCGGCGTCCGTGATGTCGCCGGCGGCGAGCTCGACGCCCAGGGCGCGGAGCGAGGCCGACCGCTCGGGGCGCCGCACGAGCGCGCGGACGTCGCGGCCCTGTGCGCGCAGCTCGTGGACGATCTTCGGGCCGACGAACCCGGTCGCACCCGTGACGAGGATCTTGCCGACGCCCGTCACTGCGGGAAGTTCTGCCAGTACCGGGACGGCGTCGGCCCGCGCTGACCCTGGTACTTCGAGCCGAGCTGCGAGCTGCCGTACGGCGAGGCGGCCGGCTCGGTCATCTGCATGAACGAGATCTGCCCGATCTTCATCGCGTGGTAGATCGTGATCGGGAGGTTCGCCACGTTCGACAGCTCGAGAGTCACGTGGCCGTCCCAGCCGGGATCGATGAACCCGGCGGTCGAGTGGATGAGGAGGCCGAGCCGGCCGAGGCTCGACTTGCCCTCCAGGCGCGCCACCAGGTCGTCGGGCAGCGTGACGCGCTCGAGCGTCGAGCCGAGGACGAACTCCCCGGGGTGGAGGATGAACGGCTCGTCGTCGGAGATCTCCAGCGCTTCGGTGAGGGCCTCCTGGGGCTGCTTCACGTCGATGAAGGGATACCGCGCGTTGTGGAAGACGCGGAAGTACCGGTCGACGCGAACGTCGACGCTGGAAGGCTGCAGGAGCGACGGCTCATACGGATCGATCTTGATCCGGCCGTCGCCGATGAACCTTTCGATGGTGCGATCGGAGAGGACCACAGCCTGATTCTTCCATCAGCGCGTCGCCGAGGGCGCGGAGTCCCTTCAGGAAGGCCTCGCGCTCGGCCGGCTCGAGCGAGTCGAGCACCTGCTCGAGCGGCTTGCTGCGCCGTTCGAGCCACGTGCGGACGGCGCGCTCGGTCGCCTCGTTCAGGCGGACGACCGTGCGCCGCCGGTCGGCCGGGTCCTCGCTGCGCTCGATCAGGCGGTGATCCTCGAGCTCGCCGGTCAGCTTGCTCGCGGCGGGCAGCGAGAGGCCGAGCGCCTGGGCGAGCTCCGAGACCGTCTGTGCGCCCTCGGTGCCGACGTGGGCGAGGAGCCCGACGTGACGGCGGCCGAGGGGCGGCTCGCCGTCGACGAGGGCGAGCAGCTCGGCCGTCGGCCGCCTTCTCGCCCACATGCCGCGCATGACGCGGCCGAGTGAGCGGCGGAGCTCCGCCAGCTGCTGGTCTTTGGTTATCATCTGATAACTATTATCCGAAGTGAATGAGAGGAGGTGAGCGTACATGTGCAGAGGACACCATCACCACGGACGCCGCGGCGGCCGCGGCTACCCGAACCGGGAGCAGTGGGTCGAGCGGCTCCAGTCCTACCGTGAGCATCTCGAAGGCGAGCTGCAGAACGTCCAGGAGCTGATCGAACGGCTCGGCGACCCGACGCCGGGCAATCCCCAGGAGCCGGCGCAGCCGGCCTAGCAAGCCGACCGAACGAGCCGGCCCGGCTACCTGCCGGCGCGCGACTGCGCTGCCGGCAGGTAGTACCGCTCGGCATACTCGATCACCGCGCGCTGCATCGAGAACAGCGGCGCCAGGCGCGCAATCGACGCTTTCATCAGCTCGACCCACGCCTCCCGGTCGGCGTAGCGCGGCACGACATCCGTTTCGAGCAGCCGGTAGAGCTCGGCAGCGTCATCCTCGTCGGAGGTCCCTGCGAGCGCCCAGCCGAGCGAGGGGTCGTACGCCTCGGCCCACCAGCCGTCGAGCACGGAGAGGTTCGGGACACCGTTCACGGCCGCCTTCATCCCGCTCGTCCCCGAAGCCTCGTAGGGGCGGCGCGGCGTGTTCAGCCAGATGTCGCAGCCGGGGATGATCGCCTGCGCGAGCTCGATGTTGTAGTTCTCGAGGAACACGACGTGCCCTGCGACGGCGGGATCGCGTGAGAGCTCGACGATCCGCTGCATCACGTCCTTGCCCGGGGCGTCCTCGGGGTGCGCCTTGCCCGCGACGACGATCTGCACCGGCAGCGCGAGCAGCCGCTCGAGGTCCGAGAAGACGAGGCCCGCCCGCTTGTACGTGGCGAAGCGGCGCGCGAAGCCGATCGTCAGGCGGTCCGGGTCGAACCCGGTGAGCCCGGCGAGCCGCTCCTTGAGCAGGACATGGGTCTGCCACAGCGCCTCCGGGTCGAGCTCGTGCACGGCGTCCCACCCGCCCTCCGCCGGCGGGGCCTCGGGACGAACGCCGACCGAGCGCAGGAGCTGCTCGAGCTCGGGTGCGAGCCATGTCCCGAGGTGCACGCCGTTCGTGACGTGGCCGATCTGCGGCTCGCCCCCCGGCCAGAGGCCCGCCCACATCTCGCGCGCGACCTCGCCGTGCAGCTCCGAGACGCCGTTCGCAAAGGCCGAGAGCCGCAGCGCGAGCGGGGTCAGGCCGAAGCCGTCGCTGCCGTCGGTCCGGCCCAGTGCAAGCAGCTGCTCGTCCTGGATGCCGGCGTCCGCCGCGAGCGCTCCGACGTAGCGAAGCACGAGCTCGTCGCCGAACACCTCGTTGCCGGCGGGAACCGGGGTGTGGGTGGTGAAGATCGTCGAGCGCCGAATCTGCTCGAGGGCGTCGCCGGTCGTGGCGCCCTGCGCGACGAGAGTAGCGAGCCCGTTCGATCGCGAGGAAGGCCGAGTGCCCCTCGTTGACATGGAAGACCGTCGGTTCGAGACCGAGCGCGGCCAGGGCGCGGATGCCGCCCACCCCGAGCAGAAGCTCCTGGCGGATGCGGTGCTCGCGGTCGCCCGAGTAGAGCGCATCGGTGAGCAGGTCGACGTCGAGGAGGTACAGCGGGACGGTCGTCGACGGGCCGGTGCCGACGTCGTAGCGCCACACCGCTGCCTGTACGGTGTCGCCGGCCAGCTCGACCTCGACGGTGACGGGCTCGCGCTGCAGGCCGAGCGCCTCGGGGTCGATCGCCGTGTACGTCTCGGTCTGGCGCCCTTCGTCGCTCAAGCCCTGGGTGAAGTACCCGCCGCGGTACAGGAGCCCCATCCCGACGAGCGGCAGGCCGAGCTCTGCTGCAGCCTTCAGGTGGTCGCCCGCGAGGACGCCGAGGCCGCCCGAGTAGATCGGCAGGCGCACGTCGACGCCGAACTCCATGCTGAAGTACGCGACGAGGACGCCGTCGTGGTCGTGCGCCTGCGACCACCACGTCGTGGCGCCGCTTGCCTGCTCGGTCGTGTTCACGATCGCGACGAGGCTAGCGAATGGGCCTACCCGTTCGCGACGAAGGTCGTGACGCGCGACACGGAGACGGCCCCGTCGAGCGCTCGGGCGACCGCCACCGCGTCGATCCGCTCGCGCTTGTGATAGCGGCTCGGATCGACGAAGGCGCGATACGGTGCCGAGTCGTCGACTGCGAGGCGCTGCCAGGCTCCGCCCTGCCGGCGCACGGCGAACGTGACGCTGACAGGCTCGCCGGGCACCGTCGCGGCCAACAGGTCGTACGACGTGAGCGGGTCGGCGGACTCCTCGAGGAGCGGCGTGGCGGGGATGGTCTTCGGGATCGTTGCCGCCGGTGCAGCGACGACGACGGACACCGCCGGAATCGCCAGCGTCAGGCTTCCGCCGGACGGGGTCGCGGTGCCGCCGCCGAAGACGACCTGCCAGGTGCTGTTCGGGGTCGCGACCGGGACGCGCACCTTCACCGCCCCCGCGCCGTTGTTGAACCCCGTCACGACCTCCCGGCCGGTCGCCAGGTCGATGCGCGACACGACGAGCGCGGCGTCGCTCGCGTACCTCACGACCGACGCGCCGGTCACGAGCGCCGGATAGGCGTCGCGCAACGCCGAGAGCTGTTTCAGCTGCGTCTCGATCGGGTTGTTCGTCACGTCGAACGACGAGCCCTTGCCGATCGGCGGCGATCCGACGCGCGACTCGCTCTGCCAGTCGCTCACCTGCGTCGGGAACATGTCCTCACGCGCGGCCTGGTCGCCGCCCGCCCCGATCATCCCCACCTCGTCGCCGTAGAGCAGCGTCGGAGCACCGCGCGAGAGATAGAGCACGTCGTAGCCGAGCAGCACGTGCTGGAGGAGCGCTGCCCCGGTCAGGCCGGGTGCCTGCGACAGGATCTGCTGCGCCCCGCGGCCCATGTCGTGGTTGCCGAGGAAGGTCGTGAAGGCGGGATCGATCCCATTCGGCAGCCGGAAGTAGTCGTCGTCGCGCAGGCGCTGTCCCAGGCCCTTCGCGCCGGACGCGCCGGAGGCATAGGCCGTTGCGACCTGCTGGAACGGGAAGTCGAGCACCTGAGGCATACCCCGGTCGCGAACGAACGCCGACAGGTCGACGGCGTCGTTCAACGTCACCTCGCCGAAGATCGGGAAGTCCGTGATCCCGACCGAGCGTGCGGCCGCGCGGATCTTCGGGACCCAGAGCTTGAAGAACGCGGCGTTCACGTGCTTCGCCGTGTCGACCCGGAACCCGTCGACGCGAAAGCGCGTGATCCACGATGCATAGATCTGAGCGAGGCCGTTGAGCACGTTCGGCTTCTCCGTGAACAGGTCGTCGAGCCCGAAGAAGTCACCCTGCTCGAAGCACTGCTCGCTGCACGAGCCGAAGTCGATGTTGCCGCGGTCGTGGTAGTTGAGCGGGTTGTTCAACCAGGCGGGCTTCTTCAGTTGACTGTCGGCCTTGAGGAGCAGCGGCACCTCCGGCATCGTCGAGGTCTTCAGGCAGGGGAAGTGCTTCGACGTGACGTAACGCGCCGGGTTGAAGCGCTTGCCGTGGCAGTCCCGGTAGGGGACGTCGGAGTAGGTCCCCCCGCCCGTCAGCTGGATCACGTCGGCGGTGTGGTTGACGACGACGTCGAGATAGACCTTCAAGCCGAGGGCATGCGCCGAGTCGACGAAGGCCGCGAAGTCCTCGTCTGTGCCCAGGTGTGGATCGACGGTCGTGAAGTCGAGCCCCCAGTAGCCGTGGTAGGCCGCGCTGCTGCCCTCGACCGGGCCCTGCTTGAGCACCGGCGTCACCCAGAGCGCGGTGAAGCCGAGATCCTTGATCCGCTGCAGGTGCGCGGTCAGCCCCTTCAGGTCGCCGCCGTGGTAGTAGCCGGTGCTCGACGGGTCGAAGCCGGTCACGCCGGTCGGGCCGCTCAGGCCGCCGGTGTCGTTCGCCGGGTCGCCGTTCGCATACCGGTCCGGCAGCACGAAGTAGATCCGCTGCGAGGCGAGACTGCTCTGCGTCGGCGCCTGTGAGAGCGCGGTCAGGGCGGCGCCGACCGGCGGCGCCCCGCCGGTCGCGGCGGCGCCGCCGGCAAGGGCGACTGCCGCGACCGCAGCGGCCGCGCCCCAGCTAGCGAAGCGGAGCGCCCGACGCCTCATCGAAGAAGTGCAGGTTCTTCGTGTCGACGGCGATCGGCACCTCGTCGCGGAGCTTCAGCTGGACATGCGGCGGGAAGGACGCGACCAGGTTCGGACGGGAGCCGACCACCGTCTCGGCTGCGCCGCTCTCGAGGATCTCCTCCTCTTCGGCAACCTCGCTCTTGATCTGCCGCGCCTCGACCTTGAAGTACGCCATCGACTCGCCCCCGAGCGACTCGACGAGTTCGACCGTGGCGTGGATCTGCGGCAGGTCGTCGCGTCCCTGTGCGGGGTGCAGGTCGCCGGCACGCAGGCCGACGATCACGTGGCGCCCGCCGTACTCGCGCAGCCGCGGGTACTGCTGCAGCGCCTCGGCCGCAATCGGGATCTCGTTGCCACCAAGGTTGACGGACACGCCGCCGTTGACGGTCGCGGTCGCCTCGAGCAGGTTCATCGGCGGCGTCCCGATGAACCCGGCCACGAACAGGTTCGCGGGCCGGTCGTACAGCCGCTGCGGCGCGTCGACCTGTTGCAGCACGCCGTTGGCCATCACCGCCACGCGGTCGCCCATCGTCATCGCCTCGACCTGGTCGTGCGTCACGTAGACGGTCGTCGTCTGGAGCTCCCTCTGCAGGTGAGCGATGTCTGCGCGCATCTGCACGCGCAGCTTCGCGTCGAGGTTCGAGAGCGGCTCGTCCATCAGGAACACCTGCGGCTTGCGGACGATCGCGCGGCCCATCGCCACCCGCTGGCGCTGGCCACCCGAGAGCTCTTTCGGCTTGCGATCGAGGTACGGCGCGAGGTCGAGCAGCTGCGCAGCCCAGGCGACCCGCTCGTTGATCACCTCCTTCGACTCCTTGCGGAGCCGGAGGCCGAACGCGATGTTCTCGGCGACGCTCAGGTGTGGATAGAGCGCGTAGTTCTGGAACACCATCGCGATGTCGCGTTCCTTCGGGGAGACCGTGTTGACGACACGGCCTCCGATCGACAGCGTGCCCGCCGAGATGTCCTCGAGCCCGGCCACCATCCGCAGCGCGGTCGTCTTGCCGCAACCCGAGGGGCCGACGAGGACCAGGAACTCGCCGTCGTGAATCTCCAGCGTCAGGCCGAAGACGGCCTGCACGCCGTTCTCGTAGATCTTGTCCACCTCGTTGAACGCGACGTCAGCCATCGGTCGTCATCTACCTAATCCTCCAGATATGGAATGCGGGGCCGTCGGATGGGAGGACGCCGTTTCGGGCGTCGTCACCGTAGAGTGTCTGCGAGGTCACGGAACGGCACGGTGATCGGCTCGTGCGCCGCGCGCGCGGCGAGCACGAGCAGCCGCTCACTACGGGTCTCGCGGAGAAAGGCGATCGCATCGGCCGAGACGTGCACGTAACGGAGGCCGCCGGCGGCGAGGGCGTCACTCGACCGGCGCAGGTTCGCGAGCGCCCGCACCTCGGCGAGGAACGCGCGCTCCCACCGGTCCTCGCCGCTCCAGGGCATCGTGCGCCGAGCGTCCTCGCCCCACGCTCCCTCCAGCCCGAGCTCGTCGCCCGCGAAGAGCATCGGGACGCCGGGCGTCGTCATCTGCAGCCCGATCCCGACCAGGTGACGGCCCGGTGTTCCTGCGATCGTCCGGAAACGGGCGACGTCGTGACTGTCGAGCAGGTTCCACGAGTGCAGCACCGCCTCCCAGGGGACACCGGCGCGGAACTGGCGCATCGCCGCGACCGTGGGTGCGGCGTCGAGCTGCGGGACGCCGACCGGGATGCCCCAGAACTGCTCCTGCTGCTCGGGATGCGGGTCGTCGCGGCGAAGCCACATCCAGAGTGGCCGCATGAACCCGGAGTAGTTCATCACCCCGTGCCAGCCGCGCGCCGCGAGGTCGGGGCGGAAGTCGTGCCCGTGCTCGGCGATGAGCAGGTGCCCGCCGACCTGGTCACGCATCCACTTCGAGACGTCGCGGTTCAGGTCGACGTCGCGGAAGCGGCCGGTCATGTTCGCCACGTCGACGCGCCAGCCGTCGAGCCCCAGGTCGAGGTAGCGCTGGAGAACGGACGCGAACCGCTCGTGCAGCTCCGGGCTCTGCCAGTTCAGCTTCGGCAGCGACCGGTGCCCGAGCCACGACTCGTAGCCGCCGGGTATCGAGTCGTCGAAGTAATAGAACCCGCGCTCCGGCTCGCTCCCGGCGAGGGCCGCCTGGAACCACTCGTGCTTGTCCCCCGTGTGGTTCGGAGTGATGTCCCCGATCAGGCGCAGCCCCCGTTCGTGTGCAGCGGTTGCGAGCGACTCGAGCGCCTCGTCGCCGCCGAGGAGCGGGTCGACGTGCGCGAAAGTGGTCGCGTCGTAGCGGTGCGTCGACCCTGCAGGGAAGAACGGTGTCAGGTAGATGAGGTTCGCGCCGACCGACTCGATGTGGTCGAGATGCTGCTCCACCCCGCGCAGGTCGCCTCCGAAGAGCTCGCGGGGAGTCGGCCGTCCGCGACCGGTGGGCAGGTCGTCCCACGCACGGCGGATCGCCCAGTCGGGTGCCTCGACCTCGAGGCCCGACGTGGCGAAGCGGTCGGGGAAGATCTGGTACGCGACGGAGCGGAGGTGCCAGTCCGGCCCCCACTCGACCGGCGGTGATGACGAAGTCGTCCGCGTCGGCGACCTCGTGGGAGGTCTGGCCGAGGGCATTCACCCAGGCATACCCGATGTCGCCGCCGGCGAGCAGGAAGCGGTAGCGCACGATCGGGTTCGCGACCACGAACTCGGCGCGCCACCAGACCTCGTCGCCGGACTCCTCGTCGCGAATCGCCTCGACGTTGCGCGGCTCTCCGTCGCGCTCGTAGCGGAGCACGACGCGGTCGACCGAAGGCGAGCGAGGGACGCGCAGCCGCACGATTGCTCGGCCGCCGAGCTCCGAGGGCCGCTCGACCACGTAGAGGTCGGAGCCGTCGTGGTGCGGTGCTGCGAGCGTCGTCACCCGGTCCTCGTCGAGCTCCGTCGAGCTCATCCCTTCACCGATCCTGCCGTCAGCCCGCTGACGATCCAGCGCTGCAGGAACATGAACAGCGCGGCCACGGGCAGCGCCGCGAGCAGCGCTCCGGCCGCAAACGGCCCCCAGACCTTGTCGTAGGAGCCGCTGATGAAGGTCTGCATCCCGACCGGAAGCGTCTTGTGACTCGTCGTCTGCAGGATCGTCGAGGCGATCACGAACTCGTTCAGCGTGAAGACGAAGGAGATCAGGGCGACCACGGCGAGGACGGGTGCGGCCAGCGGTAGCACGACGCCCCAGAAGATCTGGGCGGCCGTCGCGCCGTCGACCCGTGCAGACTCGTCGAGCTCCGTCGGGATCGTGTCGAAGAAGCCCTTGATCAGCCACGCCTGCACCCCCATTGCACCGCCGAGGTAGACGATCACGACGGCCGCGAGCTTGTCGAGACCGATCTGCGGAAACACGTTGCCCATGTTCAGCACGATCAGGTAGATGGCCGCAACCGCGACGAACTGCGGGAACATCTGGATGAGCAGCAGTCCCATCATGCCGCCGCGCCGGCCCTTGAACCGGAAACGGCTGAAGGAGTACGCGGCCAGCGCGCCGAGCACGGTTGTTGCGAAGGCGGTCAGGAGCGAGATGAGCATCGAATTGAGGAACCAGTTCGGGTACGGCGCATCCTGCTTCGCGCCCGTGTTGCCCGACACCGTGTTGTGCAGGAGGTTCCCGAAGTTGTGCAGCGTCACGTGCGTCGGGATCACCTGCGCGCTCTGCAGCGAGTTGTTGCTGTTGAAGCTCGACGAGACGATGTAGACGACGGGGAAGAGGGCCGCGCAGACCGCGAGCACGCCGACCAAGTGGCGCCACCACGTGTCCTTGAACTTCGGCCGGCTCGCGCGCGGAGGCTTGACCGCAGCCGACGACAGGGTGGCTGCGACACCGGGGGCGGTCACGGCCGCGGGTGCGAGCTCGGCTTCGCTCATGGTGTGCTTCCTTCCCCGTTCATTGCAGGCTCTCGAGTGACTTCGTGCGCCAGAAGGAGATGCCCGAGATCCCGGCGACGATGAAGAAGATGATGATCCCGACCGCGCTCGCAAGGCCGTAGTCGTTGCCCTTGCCCGAGGCGATCGCGAGCTTGTACGTGTAACTGATCAGGATGTCCGTGTTGCCCGCGACCGAGGAGGCGCCGTTGTAGGGGCCGCCGCCCGTCAGCAGGTAGACGTTGTTGAAGTTATTGAAGTTGAACGCAAACGACGCGATCATCAGCGGCGCCACGGCGACGAGGAGCAGCGGCAGCGTGACCCGGCGGAAGATCTGCCAGGCGCCTCCACCGTCGACACGGGCTGCCTCCGTGAGCTCATCGGGGATCGACTGCAGCGCGCCCAGCGAGACGAGGAAGAAGTAGGGCGTCGTCAGCCACACGCTGACGAGGACGACGGCGATGCGCGGCCAGCTGATGAACGGCAGCCACGAGAAGACGTTGCCGCCGAAGAGCCACGGCACGTGGATGCCGAATACCCGGTTGATCACTCCGAAGTCGTCGTTCAGCAAACCGGCCCAGATGAGCAGCGACAGGAAGCCGGGGATCGCATACGGGATGACGAGAATCGAGCGGTAGAGCTGCTGGAAGCGCATGCCCCGCTTGTCGAGCGCGATCGCGAGGAAGAGCCCGGCCGCGAAGGAGAAGAAGACGCAGGCTGCGGCGAACACGAACGTCCACGCGAAGATCGACAGGAACGGCTTCCGAACGAGCGGATCGTTGATGATGCGGCTGAAATTCCGAAAGCCGATGTGGGTCTTCCAGCCGGGCTCGAGCTGGTCCCTGCCGTTGACGAACGACCCCTGTCCGTTGTCGTGGAAGACGACGCCGTCCGTGATCCGAACGAAGACGTTGCGCTTCGCGTCGTAGCGCAACGTCGGCTTGAGCTCGACGCCGATCGCGGTTCCCTGCGGCTGGATCGCAGCGTCGCCCGTCGTCGGCACTTCGAAGTTGCGGAGTTGCTGGTCGAGGCTGAAGAGCTCTGCGCCCTTGATCAGCGTGTAGCCCTTGGCCGAGGCCGGCTGTCCGGTCGGCCCGAGCGTCACGTCGCTTCGCGGCAGCTCGGTTAGGCCTTTCGTCGTGCCGACGTACACCTTGCCGCCGGTCTCGTCGTGCAGGAGCAGAACGAGCTTGCCGGACGAATCGCGCGCCGGTGCGAGATCGAACTGGCGGCCGTTTGCCGGCGGCTCGAGCGAGTTGATCTTGATCGCGGAGATCGCCTGGCCTTGGGTCAGGATGTGCCCGGTCGAGTAGTTCGAGAAGGCGACGTTGATCGTGAAGAGGATGGGGATGATCTGGAACCCGACCAGGAAGACCGTCCCGGGGATCAGGAACTTCGCCGGCAGCGTCCAGGCGCGCGGCACCAGGTAGAGCCAGTCGATCAGGAGCGTCGTCACGACGAGGACGCCGAGTGCGGGCCAGCGGTGGTGCGTCGCGAGGACGTACAGCGCCCAGATCATGATCGCGTTCATCGCGGCGAGCAGCGTGATCTTGATCGCAAGCCCGACGCTGCCCGAGAACACCGCGATTCCCCGGGCGATCAGTCCCGGGCGGAAGGCCTGGGGGGCGTCGGGGAGAGGGGGAGCGGTGGCTGAGCTCACGTGGGGGAGATCCGGCGAGAAGGGCCGGAGCGGGCGCCCCGTGGGCGCCCGCTCCGGAGGTGACTCGGTCGGCTAGCCGATCTTGTACGAGATCGCGCGGGCTGCGCCCTTGAAGGAGCGCGCAGCCGGCATCGCGCCGGAGCCCTTCGTCGAGCGGACCCATGCCTGGCCGAGATCGCTCCAGACGCCGCTCATCTGGGGGATGTTCGGCATCGGCACGCCGCCCTTGCCGGCCTTGCCGAACTGGGCGAGGACGGGGTCGCTCGCGTGCGCCTTGAGGTTGGCCGGTGCGCGACCGCCGGCGGCTGCGAGCTGGGTCTGGGCCGAAGGCGTCGAGAAGTAGTTCACGACGAGATCCTTCGCAGCCGTGTCGACGTTGTGTGCGGCCGCGAACTTCGTGACCATCACTCCGTTGACGCCGAGGAACGGCACGGCCGGCTTGTTGATCGCCGGGACCTGGACCACCTTGAACGTGATGCCCGCCTTCTGGACGTCGGACACGGCCCACGGGCCGGTGATCCAGAACGGCGTCTGCGACTTCGTGAAGGCGCTGTCACAGACCGAGTAGTCGGTCTTCGAGTTGATCAGGCCCTCTTTGTTCCACTTGTCGATCAGCTTCGAGTTCTTGATGAATGTCGGGTTCGCGACGCCGACATCCTTCGGGTTCAGGTTGCCTGCCTTGTTGGTGCCGAAGATGTAGCCACCGAGCCCGGAGAAGAACGGGTACATGTGGTACGCGTCTCCGCCTGAGCCCTGCTGGACGCAGATGCCGAACGACAGGTGCGCCTTCTTCTTGGCGGCGAGCGCCTCGCTTTCGAGCTGCGCGAAGGTCGTCGGAACCTTGGCGAGCTTGGTGTTCACGAGCAGGCCGATGTTCTCGATCTGCACCGGGATGCCGTAGAGCTTCTTGACCGCGGTGCCGTACGAGAACGCATCGAGCGTGTAGCTCGGGAACTGCTTCGCGACCGCCTTGCTCGGGTACAGCGGCACCACGAGCCCGTTCGCGGCCAGCTGGCCGGTCCAGTCGTGCGCGGCGACGACCACATCAGGAGCATCCGCCGTGGCGACGGTGCCGAGCTGCGTCTCGATGTCGCCGAAGTTCTTCGTCACGACCTGGATCGTCGCGCCGTTGGAGGCGGCCCAGGCGTTGGCGACCTTCGTGATCGAGGCAGCGCGATTGGCGTCGGTCCAGATGACGATCGTCGGCCCCGCCTTGTGCGAAGCGACGGCGGAGGTGGCGGCGACAGCGCCGATCGCCGCGACCACACCAAGCAGCGCCCAGGTGCGCTTGAGCGAGTTGTGCATCAGAATTATGCCCTTCCAGTCTTGGGGAAATCGATCTACGACACGGGCCAGCTGGGGGCAGGCACCGCCGCCAGTGTAGTTCGCCCTTGCCGAATCCCGCAATGGGCCGGAGCTACGGGTTGCGTTCGCGTAGGTCCTACGGATGGGTGCAACCCGACGATTCAGGTATGCAGGCGATCCCGGCCCTTCGCTACGCTCGGTGTCGTGGCTGCGACCCGCACGATCGACCTTCGGACATCCGTTCCCGGCCCGCGCTCTCGGGCGGTGCTCGACCGCCTCGCCGCGAGCGTCGCCTCGCCGCTTGCGATCACCTTCCCGGTCGTGGCGGCGGACGCACGCGGGGTCACGATCACCGACGTCGACGGCAACACCTTCATCGACTTCGCAGGCGGCGTCGGCTGCCTCAACGTCGGTCATTCGCATCCGCACGTCGTTCAGGCGGCCCAGGAGCAGCTCGACCACTTCAGCCATACCGATTTCACGGTCGTGCCGTACGAGATCTACGCAGCGCTTGCCGAGCGCCTGCTCGCGCGAGTCCCGATCGGCGGCCCATTGAAGGCGGCGTTCTTCAACGCGGGCACGGAGGCGGTCGAGAATGCCGTCAAGTTCGCGCGCGCCCACACCGGTCGTCACGCGGTGATCGGGTTCGAGGGCGCCTTCCACGGGCGCACGTATCTCTCGCTCGCGCTGACGTCGAAGACCAAGCCGTACAAGCAGGGCCTCGGCCCGTTCGCGCCCGAGGTCTACCGCGTGCCGTTCCCGAACGCGTTCCGCGGGCCGACCGCGGCGGAGGCGCTCACCGCCCTGCGCCGGGCGTTCACGACGCTGCGTCGTCCGCCGAGGACGTCGCGGCCATCGTCTTCGAGCCGGTCCAGGGCGAGGGCGGGTTCATTCCCGCGACGCGAGAATTCGTGCAGGGGCTCCGCGAGATCTGCGACGAGCACGGCATCGTCCTCGTCTGTGACGAGGTGCAGAGCGGCTTCGCCAGGACGGGCCGGTTCTTCGCGGTGGAGCACTTCGGCGTCGAGCCCGACCTGATCACCGTCGCCAAGTCGATTGCGATGGGACTGCCGCTCTCGGGTGTCCTCGGCCGCGCGGAGATCATGGACGCTCCCGCCGAGGGTGGCGTCGGGGGAACGTTCGTCGGCAATCCCGTGGCGATCGCCGCCGCGCTGGCGGTGCTCGACGTGATCGACGAGGAGGGCCTCGTCGAGCGGTCAGGAGCGATCGGCGAGACGATGCGGGCGCGGCTCGAGTCGTGGCAGGGCCGCTGGCCGCAGATCGGTGACGTGCGAGGGCTCGGCGGCATGCTTGCGATCGAGCTCGTCGAGGACGGCGGCCACCCGGCCGCCGATCTCGCCTCGCAGGTCGTCGACGAGGCCCTGGCCCGCGGCCTGCTGCTCCTGAAGGCGGGAGTGGCCGGAAACTGCATCCGCGTGCTCGTCCCGCTCGTGATCTCGGATTCCGAGCTCGACGAGGCGCTGGCCGTGTGGGAAGCCGCGCTCGAGGCCGCGCTTTAACCATGCTGATCCGGGGGTAGGGTCACCCCGGCGATGATCGGAAGCGTTCTCTCAGACCGCTACGAGCTCGAGGAGCTCGTGGGCAGCGGTGGCATGTCGAGCGTCTACCGGGCGCACGACCAGCTGCTCGACCGCAAGGTGGCGCTGAAGGTGCTCCACCAGCAGTACGGCGACGACGCCGAGTACGTCCAGCGCTTTCGTCACGAGGCGCGTGCGGTCGCCGCGCTCTCACACCCCAACATCGTCACCGTGATCGATCGCGGCGAGCACGAGGGACGCCAGTTCATCGTCTTCGAGTACGTCGACGGCCAGACCCTGAAGCAGTTGATCGAGCGGCGCGGTCCCGGCTCCGGTGGCGACCGCCCTCGAGCTTGCCATGCAGATCTCCAGAGGCCTGTCGTTCGCGCACCAGCAAGGTCTCGTGCATCGCGACATCAAGCCGCAGAACGTGCTTCTGAACGGGGACGAGCAGGCGAAGGTGACCGACTTCGGGATCGCGCGCTCGCTGGACGTGCAGCACGGGATGACACAGACCGGGACCGTGCTCGGCACGTCCGACTACATCGCGCCGGAGCAGGCACAGGGCCAACGCGTCGACGAGCACACCGACATCTACTCGCTCGGCGTCGTCCTCTACGAGTTGCTGACGGGCGAAGTGCCGTTTCCCGGCGAGAACTTCGTCGCCGTGGCGATGCGTCACATCAACGAGCCCCCGCCCGGGATCCGCGACAAGCGCCCAGACGTCTCGCCTCGCCTCGAGGCGGCGGTTCAGCGCGCGATGGCCAAGGACCCGGACGACCGGTTCGCGACGATGGCCGAGTTCTGCCACGAGCTCGAGGCCTGCCTCGCCGAGGCCCAGGGCGTGACGCAGGTGCTCGCTCCGGCCGGCGGGACGCCACGCGCTCGCCCAAGGACGCGCAGAGCAGGGGTCTCTCCGTGGCCGCTGCTGCTCGTGCTGGCGGCGCTGATCGCGATCGGCGCTGTCGTCGCCGCACTCGTCTGGCACAGCGGCAGCGGCGTCTTCTCGATCCACCGCTCGTCATCATCGGGAGGCTCGGGCCCGGCCGTGCCGGTCTCGGCGGTGACCGCCTACGACCCGTTCGGGTCCCCGCCGGGGCAGGAGCACAACGCAGATGCTCCGAAGGCGACCGACGGCAACGCGGGCACCTTCTGGGAGACCGAGAGCTACCACTCGACGTTCGCCGCGCTCGGCAAGCAAGGCGTGGGGCTCGTGCTCGATGCGAAGCGGCCGTTGCAGCTGCACCGCATCGCCGTCACGACGACGACGCCGGGCTTCACGGCCGTCATCCGGGCGGGCGACTCGACGGGCGCGTCGGCAGGCTTCTTTCCCGACACGGTGTCGGCGTCGCAGACGGTGGTGAGCGGCACGAAGTTCGCGATCAGCGGGCGCCGCTACCGCTACTACCTGCTCTGGATCACGAGCCTGCCGCCGGGCGGCTCGAGCGTGCGCATCAACGAGGTGACGGCGAGCTGAGGCTCGGTCAGAAGCGCAGCTGCCTGCGCCGCTCGAACCGCTCGACCGCCAGGTCGGCGAGCCGCTGCAGCAGCTCGCCGTAGCCGATGCCCGACGCCTCGAACAGCCGCGCATAGACGCTCGTCGAGGTGAAGCCGGGGATCGTGTTCAGCTCGTTGACGAGCACCTCGCCGTCGTCACGGACGAACAAGTCCGCCCGTGCCATCCCTTCGCACTCGGTCGCGACGAACGCGCGTACCGCCAGCTCCTGGGCGCGCTCGATCTGCGCGTCCGTCAGACGTGCCGGGACGATCAGGTCCATCTCTCCCTCGTCGTACTTCGCCTCGTAGTCGTACCACTCGTTGTGCGTGACGACGATCTCGCCGGGCAGAGATGCGGTCGGCCGCTGATTCCCCAGCACTCCGACCTCGACCTCGACGCCGGAGACGAACCGCTCGACGAGCACCTTCTCGTCGTGGGTCGAACGCGAGCGCGACCCCGCGGCGAAGCTCCTCCTCGTCGTGGGCCTTGGTGATCCCGACGCTCGATCCGAGCCGCGCCGGCTTGACGAACACCGGGTAGCCGAACGGATTTCGCGGCTCGTCACCCAGGCGCAGCGTGATGTTCTCGGTCACGGGCACCCCGTGGTCGCGCAGGACCGCCTTGAAGACGTCCTTGTCCATGCAGAGCGCCGAGCCCAGGACGCCGGCGCCGACGTAGGGCACGCCGGCGAGCTCGAGCAGGCCCTGCACCGTCCCGTCCTCGCCGAACGGCCCGTGGAGCACGGGGAACACGACGTCGACCTCCGAGAACGTGGCCGCGACCTCTTGGCCGGGCAGGCGCTCGCCGCTCTGCGAGCGCCTTCGGGCCGGCTTCGAGGCTCCAGTGGCCCGCCCGGTCGATCTGCACCGTCACCACGTCGTTGCCGGCCAGCTCGAGGGCGGCGATCACGCTCGCGGCCGAGGCGAGAGAGATCGGGTTCTCGCTCGAGCGGCCGCCGAGGATGACCGCGATCCGGCGGCTCATCCCGTCGTGGTCGGCGTTGTCGTCGTCGCGCCGGGCGCCCCGCTCTGCAGCTGGCCGACGTGGATCGTCACGACCTCGCCCGACTTCGCCGGTGATCCCGCCGCGGGATCCTCGGACTGGACGATGCCGTCCTGACTCGGGTCGGTGACGGGGTCGTAGATCACTGCAGGGGTGAGCCCCGCGCCGGTCAGGATGGCTTCGGCGTTTGCCTGGTTCGAGCCGGTCACGTCCGGGACCTGGGTGCTCGCGGGGCCCTTCGACACGGAGAGCGTGATCGTCGATCCCTTCGGCGCCGCGGTGCCGGCCACCGGGTCCTCGGAGACGACGGTGCCCTGGGCGAGGTCGGACTGAACGTCGACGCGCGTGACGACGAAGCCCATCCCGTTCAGCGCAGACTTGGCGTTCGCGAAGGGCTGGGTCGTCACATCCGGGACGGTCACGGGCTTCGCGCCGCGCGACACGTTGATGTGGACCGTCGTGCCGGTGTCGACCTTGTCGCCCGAGTGCGGCTGCTGGGCGGTGACGGTGTCCTGCTGTGCGCCGGAGTAGATCCGCGTGATCTTGGGATTGAGGCCGAGCTGCGCCAGTGCTGCGACGGCGCTCGTTGCATCGAGCCCGACGACGTTGGGGACGACGGCCTGCGGCTTGCCGCTCGAGACGGTCAGCGTGATCGTCGAGCCCTTGCCGACCTTCGAGCCGCCGCCGGGGTTCTCGTTCGACACCTGCCCCTTCGGCACCGTGTCGCTCGTCGCCTTGACCACCACGCGGGTTCAGGCCTGCCTGCTGCAGCTTCTGGACCGCCAGCGACCGCGCCATCAGCATCACGTCGGGCACCGCGATCGGCTTGTTGCTGTTCAGCTGGTCCTGGATCTTCATGTAGAGGAACCAGCCTCCGGCCGCGCCGGCGATGATCAGCCCGAGCGCGAGCAGCCACGGCCAGATCGAGCGCCCGTTCGGCGGCTCCTCGTAGTCGTAGTAGGCGGGCGACGCGGTAGGCCGGGGGCACCGGCGGAGGCGTCAGTGCGGTGCTCGGCCGCTGGACGATCGTCGGGGCGCTCGCGATGCCCGCGCCCGAGAGCACCTGTGTCATCGCGTCCTCGGTCTCACGCGAGACCGAGACGCCCCGCGCGACGCGCGCGAGGTCGGCGTCCATCTCCTCGGCCGACGCGTAGCGCTGCTCCGGGCTCTTCGCGAGGGCGCGCATCACGACGGCATCGAGATCATGCGGCACGTCGGGGCGCAGTTCCGACGGCGGCTCCGGGATCTGCGAGAGGTGCTTCATCGCGATCTCGACCGGCGTGTCGCCGGTGAACGGCACCGAGCCCGTGAGCATCTCGTAGAGCACGATCCCGAGGGAGTACAGATCGGAGCGCGGGTCGACGGGCGCACCGCGCGCCTGCTCCGGCGAGAGGTACTGGGCGGTGCCGACGATCGAGCCCGCCTCCGTCATCTGCGACGCGCCGGACCGGGCGATCCCGAAGTCCGTCACCTTCAGCCGCCCGTCGCCGCCGACGACGATGTTGTGCGGCTTGATGTCGCGGTGGACGATCCCGTTGCGATGAGCGAACGCGAGCGCGCCGAGGATCTGGCGTGCGTAGTCGATCGCGATCGGGATCGGCGTCGGCCCGTTGCGGACGAGCAGCTCCTTGAGCGTCCGTCCGTCGAGGTACTCCATCGCGATGTAGTACGTGCCGGCGGCGTGACCGCGGTCGAAGATCGAGACGATGTTCGGGTGGTTGAGCCCCGCAGCGCTCTGCGCCTCGCGGCGGAAGCGCTCGACGAACTGCTCGTCGGAGGCGTGCCGGTCGTCGAGCAGCTTCAGAGCAACCAGCCGCCCGAGCTCCTGGTCTTCGGCGAGATAGACGATCGCCATCCCGCCCGAGCCGAGCTTGCGCTTGATCACGTAGCGCTTGTCGAAGGTGCGACCGATCATGGTGTCTGTCGTGGTCATACGATTCCGGCTTTACTGCTTCGACGCGGGGGTCAGGATCGCCTGCATCAGCTGCTTGGCGATCGGAGCGGCGACGGCGCCGCCGAAGCCGTTCAGCTGGTGCTCGACCGCGATCGCGCCTGCAACCTGCGGGTTGTCGGCCGGGGCGAAGAAGATGAACCAGGCGGTGTAGACGTTGGGCTCGCTCGTCTCCGCCGTCCCGGTCTTGCCCGCCACCGCGATGCCGGGGATCTGGGCCGCCCGGCCCGTTCCGGACTGCACCACTCCCTGCATCATCTGGTTGAGCGCGGCCGCCGTCGCGGGCTTCATCGCGTGTTTCCACACCTGCGGATGGACCTTCACGACCGTCCCTCCGCCCGAGTTCGTCACGCGATTGATCAGATGCGGCTGCATGATCGTGCCGTTGTTCGCCACCGCTGCCGCGACGAGCGCCATCTGAAGCGGCGTGACGAGCAGCTTGTCCTGCCCGAACGCCATGCGGCCCGGGTCGAGGAGACCGGGGTTGTCGGTACAGCTTGTGCTGCGCGAAGTTGAACGGCCCGCTCGCCGCCACCTCGCTCGGCGGCAGCTCGATCGGCGGTGCCGAGTAGAACCCGAAGTCCTTCGCCTTGTCGAGGATGGCTTTCGAGCCGAGCTTGATGCCGAGGTCGCAGAACACCGCGTTGATCGAGTGGATGAACGCCTGGATCAGGTCGACGTTGCCGAACTGCTCCGGCCCGTTCTGGTCGAGTGCGTTGTGCACCCGCACGCCGTACTCCGTGCAGTAGCCGGGGTCGTAGAACTGCGACTGCGGTGTGTACTTGCCGGAGTCGAGCGCCGCGGCGGCGGTGACCGTCTTGAACGTCGACCCCGGCGCGTAGAGACCCTCGGTCGCGCGGTTGAAGAGCGCCGACGACGACCCGGGGCAGGCGTTCGGGGAATGGATGATGCTGGCGTACCCGCTCGACGACTCGATCTTGTTGGGGTCGTAGCCCGGCGCCGAGGCCATCACGTACACCTGGCCCGTCTTGGGATTGAGCACGACCGCGGCCCCGCACTTGCCCCGCAGCGCCGCCTCGGCGAGGCGCTGGGGGCCGACGCGCAGGTTCAGGATGAGGTTGTTGCCGGTGACGGTCGTCCCCTTGAGGCTCTCGCTGAGCTTGTCGAAGATGGTGCCCAGGTTCGCGTTCGCGGCGGTGAGGTAGGCGTTCTCCTCGCGCTCGATCCCCGCGCGCGAGCGGCCCTGCGTCGAGTAGCCGATCACCTGTGACGCGAGGCCGTGGGTCGGGTAGCGGCGGAAATAGAGCGTCCCGCCGGGGCTTCTCTTGGCGATGTTCGCCGCCAGCAGCGTCTTGCCGTTCGACGCGTAGATCAACCCGCGCTTGATGCGAAACTGCGCGACGCGCTGGATGGCGTTGTCCTGCTTCGCCGCGAGAGTCGGCGCCTCCCACGACTGCCAGTAGGTGGTGGCCACGATCAGCGACGCGAGCAGCAGGAGCGCGACGAGCGCGACGCGTGAGATCTGCTTGTTCATCTCGTCGCGTTCGCCCGGTCGGAGACGAGGAGGAGGCCCGCGAGCAGCAGGAAGTTCGCCACCACCGACGAGCCTCCGTACGAGACGAACGGGAGCGTGATCCCGGTGAGCGGGATCAGGCGCAGCACGCCGCCGACGATGATGAACGTCTGCAGCGCGAACCCGAAGGTGAGCCCGGCGGCGAGCAGCTTCGAGAAGCCGTCGTCGGCCTGCAGCGCGATCTTCATGCCGCGGGCGACGAAGAGCATGAAGACGAGCAGCAGCGCCGCCGCTCCGACGAGACCCAGCTCCTGCGCGAGCGCCGAGTAGATGAAGTCGCTGTTCACGTACGGGATCAGCTGGTGCGCCGTCGGTCGTCGCGAAGGTCCCCTTGCCGAGGCCGGTGCCGCCGAAGCCGCCGTTGGCGATCGAGTAGAGCGACTTCACGAGCTGGTAGCTCTCACAGTCCTGCCGCAACGCGAGGCCGCCCGTCGACGGGCAGAACACTTTCTGCGTCGTCCACGGATGCAGCCAGATCGTGACGCGCTCGTGGACGTGCGGGATCTTCTCGTAGGCGCCGACACCGCCGGCGAGAAACAGCACGATGCCGCCGAAGACGAACGAGAGCCGCGCGGTGGCGACGTACAGCATCGCCAGGAAGATCCCGAAGTAGAGCAGGCCGGAACCGAGGTCGTTCGACGAGACGAGCACGAGCATGCACGCGCCCCAGATCACGAGCAGCGGGCCGACGTCCTTCAGGCGCGCCTGCGCGAGCGACTCCCGCTTCTCGCGCAGGTACGCCGCGAGAAAGACGATCAGGAAGATCTTCGAGAACTCGCCGGGCTGAAAGGTGAACGTGCCGACGTGCACCCACAGCCGCGCTCCGTTGACCGTCGTCCCGAGCCCCGGCACGCGCGGCAGGAACAGCAGCGCGATCGCGCCGATCCCGAAGAGGTACTTGTACTGCTCGAGGATCCGGTAGTCCCGGCGCAGCCCCCAGAGTGCGAGAGCGAACAGCGCGACCCCGACGACGATCCACAGCCCCTGCTTGAACGCATCGCTCACTCCGAGGCGGTAGATCTCCGTCACGCCGACGGCGGTGAGCAGGCCCGCCATCGGCAGCAGGTACGGGTCGGCGTCCGGCACGGTGACGCGCGCGACGACGTGTGCCGCGAGGTAGAGGGCGAAGAAGAACACGGCGTAGCCGAGCGAGCCCCAGCTGACGAGCGACTGGCGTGCGATGTACACCGAGGCGAAGCCGATGCCGGTGAGGACGCCGACGACGGCGAGGTAGACGAGCTCCCTGTTGCGGTAGGAGAGGCTCAGCGCGCGAGCCCCCACCAGACGAGCACGACGATCACGGCGACGAGCGCCACGATCACGGCGAGGGCCAGAAGGCGCCTGCCGATGCCTGCCTGCGGTGGCTCCGGGCCGACGGGCGCCTCGATCGCCGCGGCGATGTCGGCGGGCGCGACGACCATGGTGTCGCCCGCTGCGCCCGCTGCGCGTCGCGCCGGCGGGCTCGCGGCGGCGGCGGCGCGATGCCGGCCTCCGGGTGCAGCGTGTCCTCCTCGTCCAACGTCACCGCCAGCTCGCGCGTCCGCTCGTCGGGCTCGGCGGGCGCCTGCTCTCCCTCGACGAGCTCGAACAGCACGGCGGTGATGTTGTCCTCGCCGCCTGCCCGGTTGGCGGCCTGGACGAGTGACTTGGCCGCGAAGTCGAGGTCGTGGCGGTGCGTCAGCACGATCGCCTCGATCTGCTCGCCGTCGACCATGTCGGAGAGGCCGTCGGAGCAGAGCAGAAAGACGTCGCCCGGCTGAGCGGTAACGGGGAACGCGTCGACGTCGACGTCCGGATCGGTGCCGAGGGCGCGGGTGATCACCGAACGCTGCGGATGAACCTCCGCAGCCTGCGGCGAGAGCTCGCCGCGGCGGACGAGCTCGGCGACGAGCGAGTGGTCGTCGGTCAGCTGCTCGAGCCTGTCCCCGCGCAGGAGGTAGGCACGCGAGTCGCCGACGTGCCCGATCGTCACGGTTCCGTCGTGCTCGATCAGGGCGACGGTGATCGTCGTCCCCATCCCCGAGGTCTCCGCGTCGGTCGAAGCGCGCTCGTGCACGCGCCGGTTCGCCTCCTGGATCAGCGCGATCACATGCGCCTCGCCGCCGAGCCCGGCGCCCGACTCCTCCAGCGCGCCGGCAGCGAGCGCCGAGGCGACCTCGCCGGCGCGCGCACCGCCCATCCCGTCGGCGATCGCGAAGAGCGGCGGCCTGCTGACGTACGAGTCCTCGTTCCCGCGCCGCTTCCGGCCGGGATCGGTCCGCGCCGCATGCTGGCCGAGCGTCACGCGGCTCATAGCTCGAACCGCAGGTCGGTCTCCCCGATCCGAACGACGTCGCCCGGGACGAGCTTGCGCTCGCGGACGAGCCGGATCCCGTTCACGAACGTGCCGTTCGTCGAGCCGATGTCCTCGATCCAGACGCCGTCGCGGCGCGGCTCGAGCCGCGCGTGGCGGGTCGAGGAGTACTCGTCCTCGGGCAGCGACACGTCGTTCCCCGAGCCGCGGCCGACCGTCAGTGCGTGCGTGTCGAGCGTGACCACGTCGCCCTCGGCGAGCGCGGGGCTGGTCAGGACGACGAGGTGGCCCGTCTCGCGGGCGGCCGGCTGCGGCAGCAGTCCTGCTGCGGCCGCCTGCTGCGGCCCGAGGATCATCGACTCCTGGGGCAGCCGCAGGTCGCGCGCCGCGGACCGGACGATGCGCCAGATGAAGAGGTAGAGGAGGACGAGGAACGCAAGCTTCAGGGCGAGCAGCGTCGTCTCGACCTGGGCCGAGGCGACCAGCACTACTGCAGCTCCCGGGCGAAGGCGATCTCGGTCGAGCCGATCGTGAACCGTGCGCCGTCCTCCAGCTTCAGGCGCTTCACACGCTTGCCGTTCACCTCGACGCCGTTCGTCGAGTCGAGGTCGACGATCCAGTAGGTCGTGCCCTCCTGCCGAAGCTCCGCGTGGCGGCGTGAGACGTTCGGGTCCGCGACCTGGACGTCGGCGTCCTTCGAGCGGCCGATCACGACCCGGCGCTTCTCGACCTCGTGCCGCTGCCCGTCCCAGGTGAGCACGGCGATCTCGCGCTGGACGCCGAGCTCAACGGCCGAGGCCGCCTCGGTCGGCTGCTGCACGGGTGCGGCGGGCTTGTAGACCATGGTCGCACCCGGCTCCGCCTCGTCCGCGGCGTCCTCGCCCGCACCGGTCTGCACCATCCGGGTGGCGATCCCGAAGACCCCGACATCGAGGTCGTCGTCGGTCTCGAGCCGCACGCGAGGCGGCGAGAGCAGCGCGTAGCTCTCGCGACGAGCGTGCTCCGGCGAGATACTCCGCGAGCTCGTCCTGAAGCTGCTGCTGGTAGCTCTCGAATTGCTCGCGGTCGCCGGGGGAGAGATAGATCGTGTACTCGTTCGGCACATAGACGCGCGACACCGAGACGTTGCGGTGCTCGTCCATCTCCTTCACCAGCTTGCGGGCCAGCTCGACTGGCTGGACATTCGTGCGAAAGGCGCGCCCGAACACGCCCTCGAAGAGCGACTCGAGCTTGGATTCGATGTTGCGCAGGACTGACATGGGCGGCCGGGGTCTACCCCCGACGACAGAGTTTATGTCCGAGGCTCGAAAGCCAGAGCGGTGGCCGTCAGCCACGACGCGGCGATCAGGGGCAGGATCGCCGCTGCCGGCGCGAGGAGAGCGGTCCCAGCGAGCAGCGCTGCACCGAAGACCGCAGCCGGCCAGGGGCCGCGGCGGCGGACGTGAGGCAGGAGGCCTGCGGCGAGCGCGAGCACGGCCGCCTCGCCGAGCGAGCACCGGATGGGCGGCGAGCTGCGCCCAGAGCGCCTGCGCCACCGCTCCGGGGCGGGCCGAGCCGGCAACGCCGAGACCGAGGGGAGGTGCCGAGCCGTCGAAGGGCAGCGGCGCCCGGCGGAGCCCCGCGATCACCGCGGCAAGGAGCACCGCTGCTCCGGCCTGGACGGCGCGGTTCGCCCGGCCGCGCGCGAGCTGGGCCGCGAGCGGTAGGAGGGCGAGAGCCGACACCGGGGCGAGCAGCGGCCCGGCGGCAAGCAGCAATCCGGCCCGCGCGTCGCGCCAGCTCAGGGCGACCCAGCCGGCTGCGAGCGCTGCATAGACGATCGCGAGCCCCAGCGAGATGTTCGCGAGGGGGAAGAACGCGACGGTGAGGGCGAAGAGCAGGCCGGCGCGGGGGGCGGTGAAGCCGAGCACGGCTCCGGCACCGGCGATCGCGACCGGCCAGCCCGCGGGGTAGAACGGGACGGTTGCAGCCACCCAGCCCGATGCGAGGCCCGCGAGCGCGCCGGGCAGGAGGTTCTCGGAGGCCACGGTCGCGAGCGACCGCGTGGGTGCGGCGGGCGTCGTGCCTCCGTGTTTCGGCGCCGCGGCGCTTCGGGAGCGACCGCAGCTCGTCGGCCAGTCGCGCGGCGCGACGGGCGCCGCGCCGGGTTGACCACGAGAGCGCTCGCGACGGTCGCAAGCACGTGCTCCGGCAGGTCGGGGCGCAGCCGGGCGAGCGGGTCGGGGCCCTGCTGGATGCGCCGGGAGGTCTCCGTCATGTCGCCGCCCCAGAACGGGTGCTCGCCCGCCAGCGCCTCCCAGAGGAGCACTCCGACACCCCAGATGTCGGCGGCCGTCGTCGCAGTCAGTCCCTGCAGGCGCTCGGGTGAGATGTAGGCCAGCGTGCCCGGGATGTCGCCGAGTGCCGTCAGCGTGTCGAACTCGGCCATCTGCGCCAGTCCGAAGTCGAGCAGGCGCACATCGACGGTGCCGGGCTCAGCATCCTCGTGCTGTGCCATGAGCACGTTCGACGGCTTCACGTCGCGGTGGACGATTCCCTTCGCATGGGCGTGGGCGAGCGCCTCGGAGATCTGGGCCGCGACCTCGATCGCCGCGCGGTCGTCGAGCTCGCCTGCACGCATCGCCTCCCGCAGGGTGCGGCCCGGGATGTACTCGTAGGCGATGTAGACGTGGGAGGGATCGCGCGCCAGCGAGAGGATGCGCTGGCAGCGCGGATGCCGGAGCGACGCGGCGGCGCGGGCCTCGCGCTCGGCGCGATGGCCCGACTTGCCCTCCCGGGCCACGATCTTCAGGGCGACGTCGAGGCCGCTCCGCTCGTCCCGCGCCAGCCAGACATGGCCCATCCCGCCGGCTCCGAGCGGCCGCAGCGGCCGGTAACGCCCCAGGAAGAGGTCATGGGCTTGCGCGGCCGAGGACACCCTGCGTTTCTACGGTGCTGCCAGGACATTTCCTTTGCGGCGCGAACGAACCCGATAGATTCGCCCTGCAGATGGACCCCCGCGACGACGACATCGAGTTCGACTTCTTCGAAGACGAGGCTGCGACCACCGAGCGGGCCTCGCCCCAGAATCGCGTTCGCCTGCCCAGGCGGGGCGGCCGTGGCACCGGGATGCGCCGGCCCGCCGGTCCGCCACGCGGTCTCACCCCGCTTCTGCGCCTGCTCGGGCTCGTCGCGATCGTCGTCGCCGTGCTGGTGTTCTTCGGGCTCGTGATCCAGTCCTGTGCGGCGACCTCGAAGCACGACGCGTACCAGCACTACATGGCACGGGTCTCGACGATCGCGCACAGCTCCGAGGACGACGGCGCGGCGGTCGCGAACGCACTTACGACGCCCGGCACGAAGGTGAGCGGCCTGACGGCGAAGCTCTCGGGCATCGCCGAGCAGGAGCGGCAGAACGTCGCGGCCGCGCAGCGCCTGAACCCGCCCGGCTCGCTGCGGGACGAGAATCGCGCGATCGTCCAGGCGCTGCAGCTTCGGGTCAGCGGCGTGGCGGGCCTCGCGAAGACGTTCTCCGCCACTGCGTCCTCCAAGGCGTCGGGCGACGCCGCCCTTCTGGCCGCCCAGGCCGAGCGGCTCCTCGCGAGCGATGTCGTCTGGGACGACTTCTTCAAGGATCCCTCGACAGCCGTGATGGCGGCGAAGGGAGTGAGCGGCGTCGTTTCGCCCGACTCCAACTTCGTCGCGAACGAGGACTTCATCACCGAGCACTCGATGGGGCTCGTGCTGCAGCGGCTCCGCGGCGCGTCGACCGGAGGCACGGCGTCGGGCGTCCACGGCACGAACATCGTCTCCACCAAGGCGAATCCCGGCGGCCAGCTCCTGTCGGAGACAACCGAGAACACGGTCACGGCGAGCGCCAACCTGTCGTTCGTCGTCACGGTTCACGACGGCGGTGACTCGCAGGAGGTGGGCATCAAGGTGACGCTGACGATCGGGAAGCCGGGAGGCGCGATCGTCAAGACGAAGACGATCAAGGTGATCAACCCGGGGCAGGACACGACGGTCACGTTCACGGATCTCGGCGGCGTCCCGTTTGCGCGCAAGACGAGCGTCGACATCGCGGTCGCGCCGGTGCCGAACGAGAAGGACGCGACGAACAACAAGGCGAGCTACCCGGTCATCTTCTCGCTCGGGTAGATCGGCTAGCCTCGGGCCGTGCACGTCACGGCCGGAGCTGCGCTGATCGTCGCCCTTGCCGGCGCCGGGGTGGGCGTGGCCGGGCTCGGAACCGCCTGGTGGGCTGCGGTGAAGGTGAGGCGCGTGCGTGAGACGCAGCGGCTGCTGCTCGGCGGAGGCCGCAAGGATCTGGTCGAGTTCACCGTGTCGCTGCAGGGGCGGATCGACGATCTCCACCGGGCCGTCGACGAGGTGGCGGCGGGCCTCGCCCGGGTCGACCGGCGCATCGACGGCTCGGTGACGAACACCTCGATCGTCCGGTACGACGCCTACGAGGACACCGGCGGCCACCAGTCGGCGTCGCTGGCGCTCCTCGACGCGGCGCGGACGGGGCTCGTCGTGACCGCGATCCAGGGTCGCGACTACGCCCGGATCTACATGAAGGAGATCGAGCGCGGCCGCGCCGCGATCGCCCTCAGCCCCGAGGAGCAGGAAGCGGTCGAGCGCGCCATGGGCCGCTGACGCCCGGGCAGCCGCCGCCCCACCGGCAGACGCACGCGACCTGCGGAGCCGCGCCGACTACCTACCTCCGTCCGGCCAGTCCCGCCGCGCCGCGTCCCGTCGCCAAACGACACGACGAGAGGGCTCGTTCGCCGCACGGAGCCGGGCGCGCCTCGACGCCAAACGACGTTACGAGAGTGCAACGCTTCGTCCACAGGCGCCGGAGCTCGGGACGCCCGGCCGGCGGGCGGTGCTCGCGATGGTCAGGCCCGGAGAGCCGTTCAGAACCGCTTTCTCGGGTACATTCCGGGCAAGGTGCAGCATGTACTCGTCCTCAATGCGAGTTACGAGCCGCTGAACGTGTGCTCTCTGCGCCGTGCGCACGTCCTCGTCTTCAAGGGGAAGGCCGAAGTGGTGGAGGAGCTCGACCGACCACTTCGCTCGGCCACCGACACGTTCCGGTGGCCACACGTCATTCGCCTCGTCCACTACGTCCGCGTCCCGCGCATGGTGCAGCGGAAGATCTCGCGCCGCGCGCTCTTTGCCCGTGACGGCTGGCGCTGCGTCTACTGCGGCACCGCAGGCGGCCGGCTGACGCTGGACCACGTCATCCCGCGCTCGAAGGGCGGCGACTCGACCTGGGAGAACGTCGTCACCTCATGCGCGCCGTGCAACCTCCGCAAGGGAGACAGGCTGCCGCACGAGGTGCAGATGGAGCTGCCTGCGAGACCGCGCCCGCCCGCACCCGTCCTCTTCATCCGCCTCGCGACGCCGAAGATCCCCCAGCGCTGGGAGCAGTACCTCGGCCCGTTCGCGACCGCGACCGCGGCCTAGACGCACCGGCTGACCTACGTCGAGCGCTCGACCGGCAGCGCAGGATCCTGCTCCCACTCGGACCACGAGCCGGGGTAGAGGCGGCCGTCGCGCCCCGCGAGGTGCAGGCGGTGCAGCGTCACGCACGCGGTGACGCCCGAGCCGCAGTAGACGACGACCTCGCCGTCCGGCAGCGGACGGGGCTCCTCGTTCCACGGTGAGCTCACCGCCCCGGGGATCCGGCCGGGCACCCGGTCGATCGGGTTCGGCTCGCCGCGCCACCGTGACTCGACGCGTGCGTCGACGACGACCAGCTCCCCGAGGCGGCCGGCCAGCTCGGCGGCGCCGACCGTGTCGCCGGAGCGCTCGGTCGGCGTGAACACGGCCGGCTCGACCGCCTCGGCGCCCGGCTGCAGTGGGCCGTGCCAGCCTGCCAGGTCGAGCACGGCACAGGCGTCGTGGCCGAAATGCCGCAACAGCCACCACAGCCGCTCGGCGCCTCCGAGCGTCCCGTAGGCGACGACGAAGGTCGTCGCGTCGATGCCCGCGCGGCTCATCGCGGCCGCGAACCGGTGGGAGTCGGGCAGCGGGTGGCGGCCGGCCCGGCCGGGGACGTCGGCGAGGTCGTGCTCGACATCGACGAAGGCGGCACCCGGGATGTGGCCCTGCGAGGTAGGCGCGCCGGCCGGCCTCGGCGTCGTCGAGCGACCACCGGCAGTCGACGAAGCGGTAGCGCATGTGTGACAGCAAAGCAGAGCAGCGGCGTAGGACCCGTATGAGACGCCTAGTGATCCTCACACTCGCCACGACCGCCCTTCTGGCCGCCGTGGCCCTTGCCGGTGTCGGCCGGCCCGACAACGCGCGCGGGGACGTGGGACAGACCGACACGGTGACGACGACCGGCCACGGCACCGTCACGGTCGTTCCCGACGAGGCGTCGGTCTCGGCCGGCGTGCATACGCAGGCTGCGTCGGCCGCCGAGGCGCTGTCGCGGAACGGGACCCTGATGAACGCGGTGATCGCGGCGCTGAAGGCCGCCGGGGGCTCCGACCTGCAGACCCAGCAGGTCTCGCTCTATCCCCAGACGAACGCCCGGAACGAGGTGACCGGCTACGTGGCCGACAACTCGGTCTCGGCGAAGGCGAAGATCGCCGGCGCGGGGGCGCTGATCGACGCGGCGGTGGGCGCCGGGGCGAACACCGTCAGCGGGCCGAGCCTCGATGTCTCGGGGCGCGACGCGCTCTACCGCGACGCGCTCGGGAAGGCCCTCGACGATGCACGGGCGAAGGCGGCCGCACTCGCCAAGGCGGGCGGCTTCGGCGTCGGCCAGGTCTCGACCGTGACCGAGCAGACGGCCGGGTCGCCGGTTCCGGTCTTCCAGTCGGCCGCCGCGAAAGGCGCCGACGCGACTCCCGTCGAGCCCGGCACGCAGGACGTCACCGCCGATGTGACGGTGACGTTCCGGATCACCTAGCCCAACCGGAACTGCACGCGCAGGGGCCGCTCGCAGCGGGCGCAAACGCTGCGAGCGGCCCCCTTGCGCTCAGCCAGGTGCACCGGCAACGGCTGGTCGCACGTGCACCACACGCCTCGTCTCATCCTCTGTGCGCTTCAGGCCGCCAACCTCCTCCGCCAGCCGATCGGATACCGCCGCCGTCGTGGGCACCGTCTCGATCGTCTGCAGGATGCGACCCGCGATCCGGTAGGGATCACCGAGCGCGTTCGGCCGCCGGTCCTCGAGGTAGCCGCGGTAGCCGTCCCGGACGAAGCTGTGCGGGATGCGGATCGAAGCGCCCCGGTTCGCGACACCGAACGTGAACTCGTCGATCGCCGCCGTCTCGTGCAGGCCGGTCAGGCGCATGTGGTTGTCGGGCCCGTAGACGGCGATGTGCTCGTCCTTGACCTCGTCGAAGGCCGCCATGAGCGCCTCGAAGTAGTCCAGCCCTCCCACCTCGCGCAGGTGCTCGGTCGAGAAATTGGTGTGCATGCCGGAGCCGTTCCAGTCGTGCTCGACCCCGAGCGGCTTCGGGTGGAAGCTCACGTCGACCCGGTAGCGCTCGCAGAGGCGCAGAAGCAGGTAGCGCGCCAGCCACACCTCGTCGGCGGCCCGCTTCGAGCCCTTGCCGAAGATCTGGAACTCCCACTGGCCCTTCGCGACCTCCGCGTTGATCCCCTCGAGATTGATCCCGGCCTCCAGGCAGAGGTCGATGTGGGCGTCGACGATCTCGCGCGCGACGTCGCCGACGTTCTTGAAGCCGACGCCCGTGTAGTACTCGCCCTGAGGCGCGGGAAAGCCCTCGCGGGGAAAGCCGAGGGGCACCCCGTCCTGGTAGAGGAAGTACTCCTGCTCGAACCCGAACCACGTGCCGGGATCGTCCGGGATCGTGGCGCGACTGTTGGAGGGGTGCGGCGTCCCGTCGGGGAGCAGCACCTCGCACAGCACGAGGAGCCCGTTCTCGCGGGCGGGGTCGGGCACGACGGCGACGGGCTGGAGCAGGCAGTCGGAGCTGCTGCCCTCGGCCTGCCGCGTCGAGCTGCCGTCGAAGTTCCACAGGGGGAGCTCCTCCACCGTGGGCTCGCCGGCGAACTCCACGATCTTCGTCTTGCTGCGGAGGTTCGGGACGGGCTCGTAACCGTCCAGCCAGATGTACTCGAGCTTGTACTTGGTCATCCCCTGCTCCTTCTCGATGGCATTTTTTGAACGAGATTGCGATTGAGAACGAAAAAGGGCCCCACGACTCCGAGAGTCGTGAGGCCCCATTGCCTCCGCGCGCGCCCCCTTCGGCGCTGCACGTGGCCACAATCTAGCGGTCCGGGGGGCCGTCTCGCAAGGGCTCGATCGAGAGCAGGCGGTCCGAGGTGTGATCGACCTGCAGGGTCGTGTGCTCGAGGCCGAACCTGGTGCCGAGCGCCTGCTCGAGCTCCCTCCTGATCCGGTGGCAGTCGCGTCCGCGTTCCACGAGCACGTGCGCCGAGAGGGCCGGGAAGCCCGAGCTGATCTCCCAGACGTGCAGGTCGTGCACGTCGGTGACGCCCTCGTGCAGCCGCAGCGCCTCGGCGACCTCGGCCGGGTCGATCCCCTCCGGGGCGGCCTCGAGGAGGACACGCCCGGACGCGCGCAGGAGCGGCCATGCCGCGGCGAGCATCGACGCCGCCACGGCCAGCGAGGCGATCGGGTCGGCCCGGTCGAAGCCGGTCGTCCAGACCACGGCTCCGGCGACAGCCGTGGCGGCGAACGCGTACAGGTCGGTCAGCAGGTGCCGGTAGCTGCCCTCCACGTTCAGGTTGGCGCGGTTCGCCCGCGCGACCTGGCGCAGCGCGATCACGTTCACGACGGCCCCTGCCAGCGCCGTCGCCACCACGACCGGCGCGTCCACGTCGGGCGGCGAGATCAGCCGCAGGACGCCCTCTCCCACGATCAGGAGCCCGAGGACGAGCAGGGTGGCGCCGTTCGCCTGCGCGGAGAGGATCTCGGCGCGCCGCAGGCCGAACGTCATTCCGCCCGCCCGGCGGCCTGCGGGCGAGCCGCGCAGCCCACACGCTCAGCCCGAGCGCTGCGGCGTCGACCAGCATGTGGGCGGCGTCCGAGAGCAGCGCGAGCGAGTCGGCGACCAGGCCGAGCACGACCTCGGCGCCCATGAACGCAACGATCAGCGCCAGGGCGAGGAGGAGCGGCCGCACCTCGGTTTCCGCGCCCGTGCCGTGGTCGTGACCGTGGTGATGAGCCATCGTCCATAGTCTTACGCCATGGACGGTGTGGTGTTCGTCGAGATCCCTTCGGGCGCGCGCAACAAGTACGAGTGGGACGCAGAGCTCGGTGGGATCGCGCTCGACCGTCGGCTCTTCACCTCGATGAGCTACCCGGCCGACTACGGGTTCTTCGAGGGGACGCTCGCAGAGGACGGCGATCCGCTCGATGCGCTCGTGCTGGTCGGCGAGCCGACGTTTCCCGGCTGCCGCATCCGGGTGCGCGCGGTTGGCGTCTTCCACATGGCGGACGAGAAGGGCCCGGACGAGAAGCTGATCTGCGTCCCGCTCAACGACCCCTCGTGGAGCGGCATCTCGGACATCCACGACGTGCCAGCACAGCTCCGCAACGAGATCGAGCATTTCTTCCAGGTCTACAAGGACCTCGAGGAAGGGAAGACCGAGACGAGCGGCTTCGGGAATCGCGCCGAAGCGCAGGCGATCATCGCTGCCTGCCGCGAGCGCGCCCGCTGATCACAGCGATTACCGTCTGTGATTTGCGCACGGCGGCGAGATCGCCTACCCTTTCCGGAGCCATGTTCGAGATCGCCAACGCAGACGTCACACGCCGCCGCTTCTAGCGGCGTCAGTGCGTCTCCGTTCGGTTCTTCTTCTCCCGCGATCCCAAGGAGCATGGCTTGTCTTCTCCCTCTGCAGTCGACGTACGTGATCTCTCGAAGGCGTTCACCCGCCGAAAGGGTGTCCACCGGCGCCGCCGCGCTGCCCTGAGCGGCGTCAGCTTCCGCCTGCAGCGCGGCGAGTGTGTCGCGATCCTCGGGCAGAACGGGTCCGGCAAGTCGACACTGGTTCGCCTCCTCTCGACGCTGCTGCTGCAGGACGGAGGGAGTGCGCACGTCTTCGGGCACGACGTCTTCAAGGAGCCCCGCAAGGTGCAGCGGCTCGTCAACCGCGTCTCGGTCGAGGCGAGCTTCTTCAAGAAGATGAGCGCCGCCGAGAACCTCTCCTATGCGGCCCGGTTCTACGGGATGGGGCCGCGGGAGACGCACGCGAAGATCCCGGCGATCCTCGAGCGCGTCGGCTTCCCGTCGTCCCGCCGCGGCGAGCCGATGGAGAACCTGTCGCGGGGCATGCAGCAGAAGGTGGCGCTCGCGCGCGCCTTGCTCACCTCACCCGTGCTGTTGCTCCTCGACGAGCCGACGACCGGGCTCGATCCGAGATCGAAGCAGGAGGTGCAGACGTTCATCCGCGAGATCCGAGAGCAGCACGACTCGACGATCCTGCTCTGCACCCACGACATGAACGAGGCGGAGGAGCTCGCCGACCGGATCGGGTTGCTCGACAGGGGCGAGCTGCTGTTCCTCGAGCCGGTCGACGAGGTCAAGGAGCGCTACGGCGTCAACACGCTCGAGGAGGCGTTCTTCGCCGCAACGGGCCGGACGTTCGAGGACGAGAAGACCGAAGATGACGAGGAACGGGAGGTGTTTGCGTAATGGCCGCAGTCGACACGACGTTCACACGCCGCAAGATCCTGCGCGACGAGTTGGTCGGGCTCTACGGCGTTGTCGAGCGCAACCTCTATCTGACCAAGCGCTACCTCCTCTGGGATCTCGCGTTCCTGCTCTGGACGATCGCGAACACGTTGACGATCGTGTTCATCTCGCGCGGCGTCGATCTCTCTGCGGTCCAGCGCAACGAGCTGGCGACGAAGCTGCTCGTCGGCGGTGTCATCTGGGCGTTCCTCGGGATCATCTTCGAGATCGTCACGGAGACGGTCGCGTGGGAGCGCTGGGAAGGGACGATCGAGTACACGTTCATGGCGCCCGTCTCGCGGCCCGTGCACCTGATCGGCATGGGGATCTACGCCGTGCTCTACGGGCTCATCCGCGCGGCCGCGATCTTCGTCGCCGTCGTGGCGTTCATCGGCATCCACCTCCCGCACGCGAACTACGGGGCCGCTGTCGCCCTGCTCGCGATCGCCTCGATCTCGTTCATCGGCGTCGGGATGATGACCGCCGTCCTGCCGCTGATCTCCCCCGAGAAGGGCACGCAGCTCGGTTTCGTCGCCCAGGGCCTGATGCTCGTCGTCTCGGGCGTCTACTACCCGGTCACCGTGCTTCCGGGCTGGATGCAGTGGATCGCGAAGATCTCGCCGGCCACATACGCGCTGCGCGGCAACCGCAACCAGATCCTGCACGGAGCAGGGCTCGCCTGGGCCGACGTCTGGCCGCTGCTCGTGATCGGCGCGCTCTCGATCCCGATCGGCCTGGTCGTCTTCCGCGCCGGCGAGCGGTACGCGAAGCAGCACGGCAAGCTCAAGAGATCCGGGTGAGCGTTCGCGGCATCGTCTCCGTCGATCGCTCGCGGGTGCTCCCCTCCCAGGCCTTGCTCCCGGGGTGATACGACTTGGGGCCCCGTTGGCTTTTCCCGAGAGGAGCTCCTTCCCATGGCAATGATCGAGAGCAAGGACCGGGCGACCTCCGATCCGAAGGCGCGCAAGGCCGTCCTCGATGAGGTGAAGAAGGAGGGCGTCGAGTACGTTCTCTTCTGGTTCACCGACATCGAGGGGCACCTCAAGAGCTTTGCGATCACACCGTCCGAGATCGAGGGTGCGCTGAACGACGGCATGGGCTTCGACGGATCGTCGATCACCGGCTTCAACGCGATCGAGGAGTCGGACATGATCGCGATCCCGGATCCCTCCACGTGGCGGCTGATGCCGACGCGCGAGGGCGAGGCGAAGGTCGGCCGGATGATCTGCGACGTCGTCAAGCCCGACGGGCAACCGTACGAGGGAGATCCTCGCTACGTGATGCGCCGTGCGCTCGAGCGCATGGAGTCGATGGGCTTCGACACCTTCAACATCGGCCCGGAGCTCGAGTACTTCCTCTTCAAGGACAAGAGCGGGACGGAGACCCTCGATGAGGGCGGCTACTTCGCGATGACGGCGCTCGACGCCGCGACCGAGCTACGCAACGAGACGATCCGTGCGCTCGAGTCGATGGGGATCGGGATCGAGTACCACCACCACGAGGTGGCGCCGTCGCAGCACGAGATCGACATGCGCTACTCATCGGCGCTCGACATGGCGGACCAGACGATCACCTACCGGTTGATCGTCAAGGAGGTCGCCGCCAAGCACGGGGTGTACGCGACGTTCATGCCGAAGCCGCTCTTCGGCGAGAACGGGTCGGGCATGCACACGCACATGTCGCTCTTCACGGACGGGCGCAACCAGTTCTTCGATGGAAGCGACCAGTACAACCTCTCGGTCACCGGCAAGCAGTTCATTGCCGGGCTGCTCCGCCACGCGCGTGAGCTCTCCGGTGTGTTCGCGCAGTGGGTGAACTCCTACAAGCGCCTGGTGCCGGGCTACGAGGCGCCGGTCTACGTCGCCTGGTCCCAGCGCAACCGCTCAGCGCTGATCCGCATCCCGCTCTACAAGCCGGGCTCCGAGCAGGCGACGCGGGCGGAGATCCGCTGCCCCGACCCGGCCTGCAACCCGTACCTCACGTTCGCCGCATTGCTGCATGCCGGGCTCGAGGGGATCGAGCGGGGCTACGAGCTGGAGGCGCCGATGGAGACGAACCTCTACCACCTGACCGCCGAGGAGCGGCGTGACCAGGGGATCATCTCGCTGCCGGAGACGCTCGGCGAGGCGATCGACGAGTTCGCCGCGTCGGACCTGATGCGACGCGCGTTCGGCGACCACATCTTCACGAGCTACGTGAAGCTGAAGCGGAAGGAGTGGGACGAGTACCGCGTCCAGCTGACGCAGTGGGAGCTCGACCGCTACCTGGGGGTGCTCTGAGGCCGGGCGAGATCGAATGGTGTCTGACACCTGCGGGTGTCAGACACCGGGCTCGTCGAAAGCCTGTTACAGGAACGTTCGGATCGACTCGCGCTCGACGCGCAGGCCGATCACCCGCGAGCCGTCGTCGATCTGCTCGATCGACTCGGCCGGGACGAGGCGGCGCCGGCGGGCAAAGAAGCCCGAGCGAACCGAGAGCGCATCCGGAGTCTCCGGGGAGGTGCCGTACATCGGGCACTCGACCGTCCCGACGACTCGACCCTTGGCGTCCGCCACGAGGAAGCCGGCGGTGCCGCGGAGGTCGATGGCGAGGGCGCTCATTGCGGTGAACCTATTCCCCGTTTGCGAGGAATCTCCCCCTCCCGGCGTAAACCTTTTGTTAGCTCCACTTGCCCGACATCGCGAGCCAGGCGACGGCGAGCAGGACGAGGTAGACGGACGAGAGCGCCGCGACGATCCGGCCCGGCACGGGGTCTGCCGCTGCGGAGCCAGCCGTAGGCGCAGCCGATCGTGACGAGGAGGAGCAGACAGCCCGGCGTCCGAGCACGATGTAGCCGATCCCGATCCACGTGGGGTCGTCGTGGCCGCTGAAGCCCTCCTTGGAGTAGATCCACTGCGCGGCGACCCGAAAGACGACGTAGGCCGGGACGCCGGTAGCGAGCGCCATGAGTGCGGCCCGGCGGCAGGAAGGCGAGCCTCGGGTCTGCCCCAGGCGACGCCCGAGACGATCGCGGCGGTGAGCACGGCGCCGAAGAGCGTCATCGCGCCCGAGGATGTGCAGGAAGAGCGGCCAGAACGGGCGGCTGTAGGCGAGGAGCGTCACGCGCCCGGGCTTCCAGACCATCAGGACGAGGATCGCCAGGGTCGCGAGCGCCGGCGAGCCACGAGAGGGCGTTTCCCTTCGGGTCGCGCAGCAGTGCGCGCAGCTCGTCCGTCGAGGCGTCACCGGCGGCGGCCAGCCGCTCGGCGAGCGCCCGCGACCGCTCCTGGTGGCGCCCGCCGAGACCGCCGAGCGCGCTCGGACAGCACCCACAGGACGAGTGCCGCCCAGATCCACCAGGCGCCGAGCCCGTAGTGCAGCTCGTGCCAGAGCCAGAGGCCGAAGACGAGCGTGCCGGCGACGCCGAGGCCGATCACCGGCAGTGTGAACCGAATGAGCCGCAGGAGATACGCCGTCTCGCTCGGCCGCTCCGCGCGTACCGCGAGCACGTTCAGGATCCCGGCGGCGACCGAGGCGCCGACGAGGAAGAAGGCCGCCGTGACGTGCAGCATCAGGAGCCACTGGACCGTGGACACGGGGCGAGCGTACGCTTGCCCACGGATGGATACCCGCGAGCGGCATCTGCGGCTCCTGACCGAGACGATCGAGGCGGTCAACTCGACGCTCGACCTGCAGGAGGTCATGGGGCTCGTCGCGAGCAAGGTGGCGATGGCGCTCGAGGCCGACGCCTGCTTCGTCTACCTCTACGACGAGCGTGCGGACGAGCTCGTGCTCCGCGCCACCCACGGCACCTCGATCGACGAGATGTCCCGCCGGCCGCGCATGCGCCGCGGAGAGGGGATCACCGGCTCGGCTGCAGCCGAGCGCGCCGCGGTGATGCTCGCGTCGCAGGCGCATCTCGATCCCGCGGTTCAAGCATTTCCCGAATCTGCCCGAGGACGAGTACGAGTCGATCCTCGCCGTGCCCATCCTGACCCGCACCGGCATGTTGGAGGGCGCGATGAACGTCCGTACACGCGAGTCGCGCACCTTCTCGGACGACGAGGTCGATCTGCTGCTCGCGATTGCCGCGCAGGTGGCGCAGTCGATCGAGCACGCGAAGCTCTATTCGGAGGCGCAGCGGCGCGTGCACGAGTTGGAGGCGCTCGCGCGGATCTCCGAGGCCGTGTCCGACGCGCTCTATCTCGAGGAGTCGCTCGAGGCGATCGTCAAGACGACGATGGATGCGCTGGACGCGAGCGGGGCCGCGCTCGTGCTGGACGACGGCCGGATCGCGTGGCCGGAGGGCGTCGCCGGGTCGCATGCGATCCGCCAGCCGTTGCGCTGGCGCGGCCGCCAGATCGGCGAGCTCGTGGCGGATCGCGACCGGCCGTTCAACGATCCGGACCGCGAGCTGCTCGGTTCGATCGCAACGCATGCCGCAGTCGCGCTCGAGCATGGGCGCGCCGTCTTGCGCGGCGTGCTCGCGCAAGAGATTCACCATCGCGTCAAGAACAACCTTCAGACGGTCGCCTCGCTGCTGCGGCTGCAGGCGCGTTCAGCCGAGGCGATCGACCCGCGCGAAGCGCTCGAGCATTCCGTGAACCGCATCCTCGCGATCGCCGCTGTGCACGAGCTGCTCACCGAGCGGCGGGACGAGGACGTCGAGCTGGCCGATCTGATCGGGCGGTTGCGCGCGATGCTCGTGCAGGGGGTCGGTGCCGGGAAGGACGTGTCGTCGGAGCTCGAGCCCGTGCTGCTGCCGAGCGCCCGCGCCACTGCGCTCGCGCTCGTCTTTGCGGAGCTCCTCCAGAACGCGCTCGAGCACGGGGGTGATCGGATCCGCGTCGAGCTCGCGCGCCGCGACGAGCAGGTCGTGCTCGCGATCGCCGACGACGGAGTGGGAGTCGGGTCGTCCGTGGCCGGGACGGGGCTCTCGATCGTGCAGGCGCTCGTTCGGGACGAGCTTCGCGGCACGCTCGACTTGAGCTCCGACAGGGGCACCCGCGCAGAGGTCGTCTTTCCCGGCGGCGTAGAGCCTCGTCACGGCCGAGCGCTTTCCCCGGGCGCCGAGCGACGTGGTGCGCGCTCAGTCGCGTTGCCCAGCGGCGAGTTGCGCTGCGTCGGGCCGGGCTGCGTCGGGTCGGGTTGCGTCGGGCCGCGCTGCGTCGAGTTGCGCTGCGTCGGGTCGCGCTGCGTCGGGCCGGGCTGCGTCGAGTTGCGCTGCGTCGAGTTGCGCTGCGTCGGGTCGGGCTGCGTCTGGCCGGGCTGCGTTGCGCTGCGCGGTTCCTTCCGAGTTCGCCGCTGTGGAGATGCGCTTTCAGTCGCGCCGCTCAGGTCGAGTCGCGCTGCCGCGGTTCGCAACCAGTCCGTTCCACCACACCGCCGCGGCCGGCTGCGGGCAGGCGCCGCAAATCGTAGGCCGACAGCCCAGATCACCCGCCGAAGTTCCACAATCGCCCCACTTGTGTGCGCAGTCCGTTCGGGTGGCTGCCGCCGGACGTGACTGGCCTTGGGACGCGCCCGGCTGGGCGGGCGAGTGTTACGTGAACGCTACGGGGCTTGTTCTTCGAACGAGAAGTGGAAGTGGTCCCCGTGGGAGTGGACGCCGAGCACCTGGTCGTCGAGCACCTCGGCCGCGGCCTGGTCGAGGAACACCCGGGCCTCGCCGCGCTCGATCACCTCGTCGCCCTCGCCGGGCTCGCTCGCCTCGTCGATCGAGATCTCGACCTCGCCGTCGACCTCCTCCGCCGTGATGCGGATCGCCCCCATTTCCGCGAGCGCGGCGACCGCGTCGTCGTGGATCTCCAGCATCGTGCGATTCTATTGCCAATGAGGATCCTGATCGCCGAAGACGAGACGATCATTCGACTCGACCTGCGCGACCTGCTCGAACGCAGCGGGCACGAGGTCGTTGCCGAGGCGCGCGACGGCGAGGAGGCCGTGGCGCTCGCCCGTGAGCTCCAGCCCGAACTCGCGATCATGGACGTGAAGATGCCGAAGCTCGACGGGATCGAGGCCGCGCGCCGGATTCTCGACGAGCGGCCGATCCCGATCGTGATGCTGACCGCCTACGGACAGGAAGAGCTCGTGAGCCGTGCGGTCGAGGCCGGCGTCTTCGGCTACCTCGTCAAGCCGTTCCGCGAGCAGGATCTCGTCCCGGCGATCGCGACCGCCCGGGCGCGACACGAGGAGCTCGCCGCGGTCCGCGAAGAGGCGGAATCGCTCGCCGACGCCCTCTCCGCCCGCAAGGCGATCGAGCGCGCCAAGGGTCTCCTGATGACCAAGGAAGGCCTTACGGAGGAGGCCGCGTTCGCGCGCCTGCGCAAGGCGAGCCAGGTCTCCGGCCGGCCGCTCAAGGTGATCGCGGACGCGGTGATCGCTACGCTCGGAGTCAGAATGACGCTGACGCACACACCTCCGAAGGTGCGCCCTCGCCGAACGACGGGAAGCGGTACAGGCGATGCCTGGCGCGTGATCGTCAGAAACGACGACCACAACACCTTCGAAGGCGTCGCGTTTGCACTCGCGCAGACGATCCCCGGCGTGGACTACGACAAGGGGATGGCGCTCGCGAACAAGATCCACTCGACCGGCCAGGCAATCGTGTGGTCGGGGCACCGCGAGCTGGCCGAGCTCTACCACTCGCAGCTCGAGGCATACGGGCTGACGCTCGCGCCCCTCGAGCGCTGAGACCGCGTGAACGCCGAGGCCCTCGCAGGGATCGATCGCGTGTTCGCGGCATTTCGCGGCGGCGACCCGCGTGCCCTCTTCGACGTGATCGCCGAGGACGCGACCTGGATCGTCAACGGCACGGTTCCCGTCGCCCAGGAGTACGTCGGCCGCGATCGCATCTTCGAGCTGTTCCGCGAGACGCGGCGGCTCACCGACGGCAGCTACCTGAGCACGCTCCGCTGGGCGCTCGCCGACGACGAGCACGCCGTCGCGGTCTACCGGGCGCAGGGGAGCAGGCTCGGCCGCACGCTCGACATCGACCAGGTGCTGCTGATCGACCACGACCAGGGGATCTGGCGCCACATCACGGCGATCCCGTCCGACCCGCCGGCGTTCGAGGCCTTCTGGGCGTGAGTCGAATGAGAGTCGGCGTGCAACTGCCCGAGGTCGAGCGGGTCGTCCGGCGCGACGAGCTGGCGGCGATGGCTCGGGCTGCGGAGGAGTGCGGCTTCGACTCGGTCTGGGTCGGCGACCATCTGCTCTACCGCGGGACGGCCGCAGCGAGCGGGGGCCGTGGGACTGCTGGACGACGCTCGCGTGGCTCGCCGGGATCACGGAGCGCGTCGAGCTCGGCCCGCTCGTCGCGTGCACCGCCTTCCATCCACCGGGGATCCTGGCCCGACAGGTGTCTGCGATCGACGAGCTGAGCGGCGGCCGGTTCGTCGCCGCGCTCGGCGCCGGCTGGAACCAGGAGGAGTTTCGCGCGTTCGGCCTCCCGTTCGATCATCACGTCTCGCGGTTCGAGGAGGCGTTCACGATCGTGCGCAGGCTCCTTGCAGGCGAACGAGTGACCTTCGACGGGCGTTTCCACAGCGTGCGGGACGCCGTGCTCCTGCCGCCGCCGGCGCGCCGCCCGAAGCTGATGATCGGCGCAAATGCGCCGCGCATGCTCTCGATCGCGCTGCCGCACGTCGACGCCTGGAACACGTGGTTCACGCACTACGGCAACACACCCGAGGGGTTCGCAGATCACAACGCCGAGATCACCGCGGCCGCAGAGCGGGCCGGTCGCGACCCGGCGCAGATCGAGCGCAGCGCCTGCGTGCTCGTCGAGGTCGAGCCGGCGGGTGAGCGCGCCCGCGAGGTCGATGCGGTGCCCGCGGCCGGGCTCGCGGCTCACCTGCGCGCGCTGGCGGAGGCAGGCGCGGACGAGGCGATCCTCGTTCTCGACCCGATCACGGAGTCGTCGATCCGCTCTGTTCGAACAGCGCTTCCCAGCGGCTGAGGAGAGCCTCGAGATCTTGACGCGCCTCGCGGTGCGCCGAGAGCAGGTCGACATCACCCCAGTCGGCGGCCAGCCGCTGCTCCAGGTCGGCGACGCGGGCCTCCGCGCGCGCGACCTCTCCCTCGACGAGCTCGAGCGCCGACGGCTTCGCCTTGGCCGGGCGCTTTGGCTTCTCCTGCTTCGGCTTCGGAGCAGCGGGCGCCGACGGCCGGCGTCGGCCTCCTGCGCCCGCGCGTAGTCGGCCCAGCCGCCGGGGTACGACACGATCGCCCGGTCCTCGACCGCGAGCATGCGGCCGGCGACCGCGTCGAGCAGGGCCCGGTCGTGCGAGACGAGCAGGACGGTGCCCGGGAACGCCTCGAGCGCCGCCTCGAGCGCCTCACGGGACTCCAGGTCGAGATGGTTCGTCGGCTCGTCGAGCACGAGCAGGTTCGCGCCGGAGGCGACTGCGATCGCCAGGGCAAGCCGCCGCCGCTCACCGCCCGACAGCACGGCGACGGGCTTCTCGTGCTCATCCCACCCCGAGAAGAGGAACTTGCCGAGCAGCGACTGCGCCTCCGGCCGCCGGAGGCCGGTCCCGGACATCGCCGCGTCGAGGACGGACCCACGCTCGTCGAGCTCAGCCTCGTGCTGTGAGAAGTAGGCGGCCTCGACCCCGTGGCCGAGCCGCACGATCCCGTTCGTCGCACCGCGCAGGCCGAGGATCGTCTCGAGCAACGTCGTCTTGCCCGACCCGTTCGGACCGACGAGCGCAACGTGCTCACCCCGCTCGATTGCAAACGATGAGTGGTCGAGCAGCGGCTTGTCGCCCGCGCGCAGCGAGAGGCCCTCGACGACGACGACATCCCGCCCCGACCGTGCGGGCTTCAGGAACTCGAAGCCGAGCGTGCGGCGCTTGTCGTCCGGGGCGTGGATGCGCACGGCCTCGAGCTTCTTGATCTGCTTCAGCTTCGACTGCGCCTGCCGGGCCTTGCTCTTCTTGTACCGGAAGCGCTCCACGAAGCGTTCGAGACGCTCGATCTGCTCGCTCTGCCGTTCGGCAGCCTTCGTCTGGAAGATCGCGCGTGCCGCCTGCTCGCGCCGCCACACGTGCCAGGCCCCGGGGAAGTAGACCGACTTCCCGCCTTCGAGCTCGAGCACCGCCGTCGTCACGGCCTCCAGGAACCAGCGGTCGTGCGCGACCAGGATGACCGCGGCGTCGAGCGTCTCCAGCAGCTTCTCGAGCCATTCGAGCGACTCGATGTCGAGGTGGTTCGTCGGCTCGTCGAGCAGCAACAGGTCGGGTTGGGATGCGAGCGCGCGCGCGAGCGAGGCCCGGGTCAGCTCTCCGCCCGAGAACGTCGAGAGCGGACGCTCCAGGTCGGCGTTCGTGAAGCCGAGGCCGCGCACGAACGACGCGGCCCGGTCGCGCCAGTCGTAGCCGCCGGCGTGCTCCAGCTTTCCCTGGGCCGCCGAGTAGCGGCGCAGCGTGGCGGCGTCGTGGCTCCCGGAGGCCATCGACTCCTCGAGCGCCCGCAGTTGCGCCTCGAGCTCGGCGAGGTCGGACGTACCCGCGAGCACGTACTCCCGCAGCGGCTGGCTGCTCTGGGCCGGCGGGCGCTGGTCGTGCAGCGCGATGCGGGTGCCCTTGGCGAACGCGACGTCGCCGCCCTCGAGCGACACCTCGCCTGCAAGCGCGCGCAGCAGCGTCGTCTTGCCGGCGCCGTTCGGGCCGGCGAGCGCCAGCCGGTCGCGCCGCTCGACCTTGAACGAGACCCCGTCGAAGAGGACGCCGCCCGAGAGCTCCTTCCGGAGGGAAGACGCGATGACAACCGCCACGACTTGAAACTATCTCCTCGTGTCCCCGAGAATCGTCGCCCTCGACGTCGGCTCGTCCTCGGTTCGCGCCGTCGTCTACGACGAGAACGGTGTCGCAGAGCCCGGTGACGCGCATCTCGCCTATTCGAGCCCGGACGCGGATGAGCTCGTCGACGCCTGCCGGAGCGTGCTCGCCCAGGTCGGCGCGGGCGACGAGCTCGCCGTCTGCTGCTTCTGGCACTCGCTCGTCGCCGTCGACAGCGCATGACCGGCCGCTGACGCCGGTGCTGACGTGGCGGTACCTCGCCGGCGGGACCCCGGAGCTCGATTCGGCCGACTACCACCGGCGGACCGGGTGCTTCGACCACCCCGCGTACTGGCCCGCGAAGATCCGCCGGTTGCGAGAGGAGGGCCTCGATCCGGCCCGCTACCTGTCGTTCGGCGACTACCTGCTGCTGCGGCTGGCGGGCGAGGCCCGGTCGAGCATCTCGACGGCCAGCGGGACCGGCCTCTTCGACCCGAACCGCCTCGACTGGGACGACGAGACGCTCGACGTGCTCGGAGTCGACCGCGCCCAGCTGCCCGTGGTCTCCGACACGCCCGTCGCGGGGGTCGCGCCGGCGCTCGGTGACGGCGCGTGCTCCAACGTCGGTGCGGGGTGCGTGTCTCGGGGGCGTGCAGCGGTGATGGTCGGGACGTCCGCGGCAGCGCGCGTCGTCTACGCGGCAGGCCAGGCGGTCGCCCGACCGGGGCTCTTTCTCTACCGCCTCGACGAGTCCCGGTTCTGCGAGGGAGGAGCGCTCTCCGACGGCGGCAACCTGCACGCCTGGCTCAGGCGAACGCTCCGGGACGTCGGGCCCGGCCTCGCCGATCGGCCCCCGGCGGCGCACGGGCTGACGTTCCTCCCGTTTCTCGGCGGCGAGCGCTCCCTCGGCTGGGACGCAGACCGGCGCGGGGCGATCTCCGGCCTCTCGTTCGCGACGACGCCCGCCGACATCGCGCAGGCCGCCATCGAGGGGGTCTGCTACCAGCTCGCAGACGTCGTGGCCGCGCTCGGCGACGTCGACTCGGTCGTGGCGACGGGCGGTGCGCTGCTCGCGAGCCCCGACTGGACGCAGATCCTCGCCGACGTGCTCGGCCGGACGGTCGAGGTGTCGGCCGTCGCCGAGGGCTCGGCTCGTGGTGCTGCGATGATGGCGCTCGAGCGGGCCGGCCTGAACGTGCCGCCGGCCCCGATCGCGCGGAGTGTCGAGCCGCGGCCCGGCGCGCACGAGATCCATCTGGCCGCCAGAGCGGCACACCAGGAGACGAGTCGAGAGGAGAGCACATGATCGGGATCATCGGAGGAGGGCTGGCCGCGGCCAAGCTGGTGGAGGCCTACCGGGCTGCCGGGGGCGAGGAGGCGATCACGATCTGGTCGCAGGACGCGCACGGCCCGTACCACCGGCCGCCGCTCTCCAAGCGGCTTCTGCGCGGAGAGTCCGAGCCGGAGGATGCGCTCGTCCACCCGGCCGAGTGGTATGCCGAGAACGGCGTCGACCTGAGGCTCGGCGAGACCGTCTCCTCGCTCGGCGACGTGCAGGCCGACACGACGGTGCTCGCCACCGGCGCCCGCCCGCGCAGGCTCGACGGCGCGCTCTCGCTGCGGACGGTGGACGACTCGCTCGAGCTGCGGCGGCGGGCGGCCGACGCGCAGACCGCGACCGTGATCGGCGGCGGCTTCATCGGCTGCGAGGTGACGGCGTCGCTCACGCAGCTCGGCGTGCAGGTGACGCAGATCGTCCGCGAGCCGATGGTGTTCGCACCGCTGCAGGCGCCGCCCCTCTCCGAGGCCTTGCACGCGTTGTATCGCGCCCGCGGTGTCGACCTCAGGTTGGCTGCGAGCGGCGACATCCCCTCGGCCGATCTCGTCGTGGCCGGGATCGGCGTGGAGCCGAATGTCGAGCTCGCACGCGACGCCGGGCTCGAGGTGCGCAGCGGGGTCGTCGTCGACGAGCGCTTTCAGACCGCCCGCCCAGGCGTCTATGCGATCGGCGACGTCGCCGAGTTCTACGACCCGCTCTACCGCCGCCACCGGCGCATCGAGCACTGGTCGAACGCCGCGTACCACGGCACCACGCTCGGCCGGATCCTGGCCGGCGAGGACGACCGGTACGACATCGTCTCGACCTTCTTCTCCGAGGAGTTCGGCAGGAGCTTCAAGTCGTTCGGCGATGCGACCGGCCACGACGCGACGGCGCTCGACCGGCGATTTCTCGGGCGACTCGGCCGTCCTGCGGTTCTTGAACGGCGACCACGTCATCGCCGCGGTCCTGACGGGCCAGGACGAAGCCGGCGAGGAGGCCCTGAAGGCCGAGATTCGAGCCGGCGCGGCCGCTGTCGCATAGTCGTTACGCTCGGAGGTAAGCAAACCCGCCAGGAGGAGCGTTGGCCAACTCGGAGATCGAACAGCTCTCCATCGACACGATCCGGACCCTGTCGATGGACGCCGTCCAGCAGGCGAACGCAGGGCATCCCGGCACGGCGATGGCGCTCGCGCCGCTGGCCTACCTGCTCTACACGGAGGTGCTGCGACACAATCCCGCGAGCCCGCACTGGCCGAACCGCGACCGGTTCGTTCTGAGCGCGGGGCACGCGTGCGTCCTGCAGTACTCCGCCCTGCACCTGTCGGGCTACAACCTGTCGCTGGAGGAGCTGAAGCGATTCCGGCAGTGGCAGTCGGCGACACCGGGCCATCCCGAGTTCCGGCACACGGAGGGCGTCGAGGTGACGACCGGGCCGCTCGGGCAGGGGTTCGCGAACGGGGTCGGCATGGGCTTTCGCCGAGCGGTTCCTGGCGGCGACGTTCAACCGGCCGCACCACGAGATCGTCGATCACCGCGTCTACGTCATCTGCTCCGACGGCGACCTGATGGAGGGGCTCTCCTACGAGGCCGGGTCGCTCGCCGGGACCAACGCGCTCGGCAAGCTCGTCTACTTCTACGACGACAACCACATCACGATCGACGGGACGACGTCGATCTCGTTCACCGAGGACCGCGCGAAGCGCTTCGAAGCGCTCGGCTGGCACGTCCAGTTCGTCGCAGACCCGAACGATCTCGCGGCGCTGCGCACAGCGGTCAAGAACGCACAGGACGAGACCGAGCGGCCGTCACTGATCATCGTCCGCTCCCACATTGCCTTCGGCGCTCCCAAGGCGGTCGACACCGCCAAGTCGCACGGCTCGCCGCTCGGGCCGGAGGAGGTGGCCGCGACGAAGCGGGCGCTCGGCTGGGATCCCGACAAGCACTTCTTCGTTCCCGACGAGGTGTACGCCCACATGAACGGCATCGAGCGCGGCACCGCGCTCGAGAGCGAGTGGCAGCAGGCGTTCTCCAACTGGTCGCAGGCCTTCCCGGTCGAGCGCGAGCGCTGGGACGCCGCATGGGACGGCCGGGTCGGGCCCTGGACGCCGCCGGTCTTCGAGACCGGCGAGGAGATCGCCACCCGGGACGCGGGCAAGAAGATCATGCAGGCGTTCAAGGACGCGGTGCCGACGATGATCGGGGGCGCCGCCGACCTCGTCGAGTCGACGAAGACGGAGTTCGAGGGCGGCGGTCTCTTCTCGGACCGCTGGGCGGGCCGCAACATCGCGTTCGGGATCCGCGAGCACGCGATGGGGTCGATCGTCAACGGCATCGCGGTGCACGGCGGCTGTGTCAGCCCGTACGGGTCGACGTTCCTGATCTTCAGCGACTACATGCGCCCAGCAGTGCGCCTGTCCGCCCTGATGGGGCTGCCCGTCGTCTGGGCGTGGACGCACGACTCGGTCGGGCTCGGCGAGGACGGCCCGACGCATCAGCCCGTCGAGACGTACGCGTCCCTCCGTGCGATCCCGAACCTCTGGTTCGTTCGTCCTGCCGACGCCAACGAGACGGCCGTCGCCTGGAAGGTCGCCCTCGAGCGCACCGACGGGCCGGTCGCTCTCTCACTCTCGCGCCAGAAGGTGCCGACGCTCGACCGCAGCGAGCTCGCACCCGCGGCGGGGCTCGAGCGCGGCGCGTACACGCTCTGGGAGTCGTCGGCCTCTCCCGACCTGATCCTCATCTCGACGGGGGCCGAAGTGGGGCTGACGCTCGAGGCCGGACGCAAGATCGCCGCCGAGGGTGGCGCGGTCAGAGTGGTCTCGATGCCCTGCTGGGAGCTCTTCGCCGAGCAGCCGACGGAGTACCGCGACGAGGTGCTGCCGCCCCACATCGGTGCCCGGCTCTCGGTCGAGCCCGGCGTCGAGCTCGGCTGGAGCCGCTGGGTCGGCGACCACGGGGACTCGATCTCGATCGAGCACTTCGGCGCCTCTGCTCCCGGGACGACCGTGCTGGAGCACTTCGGCTACAACCTGGACAACGTGGTCGCGCGCGCGGCCGCGCTTCTGGAGCGTGTCGCATGAGGGAGGCGGAGGCGATCAAGGCATTCCTGGCGCTCGTCACGCCCGGGTTCTGCATGGAGGGAGAGCTGCCCGCAGTGCACGTCGACGGGATCGAGCTTCGGCAGGACGGTCACGCGATCGCGATGGTGCAGGCCGACGGCCGCACCCTGCCGCTTCGCTTCACGTTCGACGAGGACAAGATCGCTCGGGTCGAAGTGCTGTGAAGGTCGCCGTCGCCTTCGACCACCGCGGCGTGCACTTGCGGGACGCGGTGCTCGAAGTGCTCGCCGGTAACGAAATCGTCGATCTCGGGACTGATAGCGATGCGGTGCGGATCGACTACCCGGACAAGGCACGCGAGCTCGGCGAAGCGCTCCAGCAGGGTCGGGCGGAACGCGGGATCCTCGTCTGCGGCTCCGGTGTCGGCGCCGCCGTCGCGGCGTGCAAGATGACAGGCATTCGCGCTGCGATCTGCCACGACTCCTACAGCGCACACCAGGGGGTCGAGCACGACGACATGAACGTCCTCTGCCTCGGCTCCGAGGTCGTCGGTCCCTCGCTGGCTCGCGAGCTCGTGGAGGCATTCTTGAACGCGACGTTCGACGGGGGCGAGCGCTATGTCGCTCGCCTGCTGAAGGTCGCAGAGATGGAAAGGGTGATGAAGGATGGCGAAGGCGAAATCACGGCTGCATGAGCTCGCTGCGAGCGGGCAGTCGGTGTGGTTCGACACGCTCTCACGTGATCTCGTGCACTCGGGTGAGCTGAAGCGGATGATGGACGAGGACGCTGTCACGGGCGTCACGTCGAACCCCACGATCTTCCAGAAGGCGCTCTCGGAAGGAGACGCCTACGACGAGGACCTGAAGAAGCTGCTCTCGGAGACCGACGATCCGGCGAAGATCTTCTTCTCGCTGGCGCTGCAGGACATTCGCGATGCCTGCGACGTTCTGAAGCCCGCCTACGACGCGTCGGGCGGTGTCGACGGGTACGTCTCGATGGAGGTGGAGCCGGGCATCGCCTACGACACCGGGCGGACCTTTGCGCAGGCGCGCTGGATCGCGACGGAGGTCGATCGCCCGAACCTCTACGTGAAGATCCCGGCGACCGAGCCCGGCCTGCCTGCGATCGAGGACTGCACGGCGCACGGAACGTCGATCAACATCACGCTCATCTTCTCGCTCGAACGCTACAAGGCGGTCGTCGAGGCGTATCTGCGCGGGCTCGAGCGGCTCGTCGCCGGCGGCGGAGACCCCTCCAAGGTGGCGTCCGTCGCGTCGTTCTTCGTCTCACGCGTCGATACCGAGGCCGACAAGCGGCTCGACGCGGCAGGGCATCCCGAGCTGAAGGGAAAGCTCGCGATCGCGAACGCGAAGCTCGCCTACCAGCACTTCCTGGAGGCGTTCTCCGGCCCCCGGTGGGAGTACCTCGAGAGCAAGGGCGCGAACAAGCAGCGGTGCCTGTGGGCGTCGACCTCGACGAAGAACCCCGACTACCGCGACGTGATCTACGTCGAGGAGCTCGTCGGCGCCGAGACCGTGAACACGATGCCGCTCGAGACGATTCGCGCGTTCCAGGACCACGGCGAGGTCCGGGCCGACGCAGTCACGAAGGGCGTCAAGCAGGCGCACGAGCTGCTGGCGAAGCTCGCCGACGCGGGCGTCGACTACGACGACGTCACGCTCACGCTCGAGGCGGAGGGCGTCGCAGAAGTTCGCCGCCTCCTTCGACGAGATCGTCGAGAGCATCCGGGCCAAGCGCGGCTCGCTGGCGGCCGCGTGAACGAGCAGGAGCTCGTCGAGCGCATCTGGTCTCGCGACGCTGCGGTCTGGACCGGGACGAACGAGGGTCGCTGGCTCGGCTGGCTGGACGAGCCGTGGCGCATGCACGAGGAGGTGGAACTGCTGATGCAGTTCGCCGATTCCGTCGTCGACCGCATCGACGCTGTCGTGCTGCTCGGCATGGGCGGGTCGTCGCTCGCGCCGGAGGTGATCAGGCGGACGTTCCGCCAGGAGACGTTCCACGTGCTCGACACGACGCACCCGCAGGCGATCCGCGAGCTACAGGCCCGGATCGACGTCTCTCGGACGCTCTTCGTCTCGGCATCGAAGTCCGGCTCGACGCTCGAGACGCGCTCGCACACCGACTATTTCTGGGCGCAGCAGCAGGACGGCAGCCTCTGGGCTGCGGTCACCGACCCGGGCTCCGAGCTCGAGGCGCTCGCCCGGGAGCGCGGCTTCGCTGCGATCTTCGCGGGCGAGCCGACGATCGGCGGCCGCTACTCGGCGCTCTCGGCGTTCGGCATGGTGCCCGCCGCGCTGATGGGAGTCGATGTCGCCCGGCTCTTGCTGCGCGCCCAGGAGATGGCCGATGCGTGCCGCCTCGCCGACGGGAACCCGGGCCTCGAGCTCGGCCTCTCACTGGGCGAGGGCTGGCGGGCCGGGCGCGACAAGATCTGTATCGAGTCGCAGGCCGGCGGCTTCGGCCTCTGGGCCGAGCAGCTCCTCGCCGAGTCGACCGGCAAGCTCGGCAAGGGCCTGATTCCCGCTCCGGGCGAGTCGCCCGACGGCCCGGACCGCCAGGCCCAGGCCGTGCGGCTCTCCGACGAGTACGAGCTCGGCCAGGAGTTCTTTCGCTGGGAGTTCGCCACCGCGGTCGCCGGGTCGCTCCTCGGCATCAACCCGTTCGACCAGCCCGACGTCCAGGCGGCCAAGGACAAGACGAACGAGGTGCTGGCTTCGGGCGTCGAGCCCGACGTCGCGCCCTCGGGCTCGGCCGACGAGCTCTTCGCGGCGGCGGAGGAGGGGGATTACGTCTGCATCCAGGCGTTCGTCAACCCGTCTGCGGCGAACGAGGAGAAGGTGCTCGCCCTGGCCGCCCGGGCGCGGGAGGCGACCGGCTGTGTCGTCACGCACGGGTTCGGCCCGCGCTACCTGCACTCGACCGGCCAGCTGCACAAGGGCGGGCCGCCGACGGGGCTCTATCTGCAAGTCGTCGACGAGACCGGCGAGGAGCTTCCGATTCCGGGCCGGCCGTTCGGGTTCGGGAAGCTGATTCGCGCTCAGGCGGCCGGCGACTTCGCGTCTCTGCAGGAGCGCGGCCGCAGGGTCGCGCGCATTCACATCGAGGAGGGCTCGTAGATGCAGCTCGGAATGATCGGCCTCGGCCGCATGGGCGGCAACATGACGAAGCGCCTCGCGGAGCGCGGTCACGACATGAAGACCTACGACCCGGGAGTCGACTCGACTGCGAAGACCCTCGAGGAGCTGCGCGACCAGCTCACGGCGCCGCGCTCGTTCTGGATGATGGTGCCTGCCGGCAAGGTGACCGAGGACACCTTCCAGACGCTGCTCGGGCTGGCAGCTGCGGGCGACGTGATCGTCGACGGCGGCAACTCGAACTTCCACGACTCCAAGCGGCGATATGCGGCGGCCAAGGAGAAGGGCATCAGCTTCGTCGACGCCGGCGTCTCCGGTGGAGTCTGGGGGCTCGCAAACGGGTACTGCCTGATGGTCGGCGGCGATGCCGCTGCGGTCGCCCAGGTCGAGCCGGTGTTCGTCGATCTCGCGCCCGAGGACGGGTACGCGCACGTCGGAGGCGCCGGCGCAGGCCATTTCGTGAAGATGGTGCACAACGGGATCGAGTACGGCCTCATGCAGGCCTACGCGGAGGGCTTCGAGGTGATGAAGCAGTCCGAGTTCGACCTCGACCTACACGACATCGCGGGCATCTGGCGCTACGGATCCGTCGTGCGCTCGTGGCTGCTCGAGCTCTTGCATGCGGCGTTCGAGAAGGAGGGCTCGCAGCTCGAGAAGATCCGCGGGTACGTCGAGGACTCGGGCGAGGGCCGCTGGACGATCGCCGAGGCGATCGCCGAGGACGTTCCGGTGCCGGTGATCACTGCTGCGTTGTTTGCCCGCTTCGCCTCCCGTCAGGACGAGTCGTTTGCCGCGAAGGTGAACGCCGCCCTGCGCAACCAGTTCGGGGGCCACGCGGTCGAGGCAGCGAAGCAGGCGGAGGGATGACCGAGCCCGCGCACAACCCGCTCGAGGAGGGGCTCAATCTGCGGCGTCGGCCCGACGGCTGCATCCTCGTCATCTTCGGGGCCTCGGGCGATCTCACGTCGAAGAAGCTGATGCCGGCGCTCTACTCGCTGGCCGTGCGCGACCTCCTTCCCGAGCACTTCGGGATCGTCGGAGCTGCGCGGACCGAGGAGAGCGACGACGATTTTCGCGAGCGGATGAAGCAGGCCGTCCAGGAGCATGCGCGGGACCCGTTCGACCAGCACGTGTGGGACAGCCTTGCGGCAGGGATGTACTACACCACGCTCGACTTCGCCGACGACCAGGCCGAGGACGAACTCCGCGACACGCTGACGAAGCTCGACAAGGAGCGTGGCACCGGCGGCAACCGCGTCTACTACTTCGCCGTGCCGCCGAGCGCGATCGGGACGCTCGTCGACGAGATCGCGGAGCGCCGCGCCGCCGAGGGCTGGATCAGGCTGATCATCGAGAAGCCGTTCGGGCACGACCTCCAGTCGGCGCGCGATCTCAATGCGCGCCTGCAGGCGCACTTCGCCGAGAACGAGGTCTTTCGTATCGACCACTATCTCGGCAAGGAGACGGTGCAGAACATGCTCGCGCTGCGGTTCGCGAACGGCATCTTCGAGCCGATCTGGAACAGGCAGTTCATCGACCACGTGCAGATCACCGTCGCCGAATCGATCGGCATCGAGGGTCGTGCGGGCTACTACGAGCAGGCGGGCGCGATCCGCGACATCTTTCAAAACCACCTGCTGCAGCTCGTGGCGATCACGGCGATGGAACCGCCGATCGACTTCACCGCAGACTCGGTCCGCAACGAGAAGGTGAAGGTGCTGAAGGCCATGCACACCCCTGGGCCCAAGCACGTCGTCCGCGGCCAGTACGGCAGCGGGTTCGTCGAGGGGCAGCGGGTCCGCGGCTATCGCGAGGAGGACGGCGTCGCTCCCGGCTCGATGACCGAGACGTTCGTCGCGGCGAAGCTCTTCGTCGACAACTGGCGCTGGGCCGACACACCCTTCTACGTCCGGATGGGGAAGCGGCTCGCGCGTCGCGAGACCACGATCGCGGTGCAGTTCAAACGCGCCCCGCATCCGCCGTTCGAGGACACCGCTGCGGAAGGCCTGCGCCCGAACGTCCTCCTCATCCACGTGCAGCCGAATGAGGGCGTCTCACTGGCGATCGGCGCGAAGGTCCCGGGGCAGGGCATGACGATCCGGACTGTCCACATGGACTTTCTCTACGGAGGCGCGTTTCGCGAGGGGCTGCCGGAGGCGTACGAGCGGCTGATCCTCGACGCGATGCTCGGCGACGCGACCCTCTTCACGCGCTCGGACGAGACCGAGGAGCAGTGGGCGATCGTCGACGCGATCGTCGCGTTCTGGCAGCGGGACCGGCTGTCGTTCCCGAACTACGGGTCTGGTACGTGGGGCCCTGCCGGGGCCGACGAGCTGCTCCATCGTGACGGGCGCTCGTGGCGAAGACACTGATCGAGAAGGACTGGGCGGGCGCGGACGTCTCGATCGCGCAGATCGAGCGCGAGCTGGCCCGCCTCCGGTCGGAGTCGGCCGAGGAGGGCGCCCAGCCGAATCTCCGTACGTCGGTGATGACCCATATCGCCTGGGTCCCACCCGAGTGGCAGAGCCTGGCGGAGGAGACGCTTGCGGGGATGGCCGAGCGCCACCCGTCGCGGACGTTGCTGCTGGTGCCGCGGCCCGACGAGCCCGACGGGCTCGACGCAGTCCTTTCGTTGCGGTGCTTCCCGATCGGCGACCGCGCGGTCTGCGGTGAGGTGATCGAGCTGACGCTGCGTGGCAACCGGGCTGTCGCGCCGGCATCGATCGCCCTGCCCCTGCTGATCTCGGACCTTCCGGTGTTCTGCCGCTGGCGGGGACAGCCCGACTTGGGCTCGACGGAGTTCGAGCAGCTGACCGGGATCGTCGACAGGGTGATCGTCGACTCGACCGAGTGGCCCGACCTGCCGGGCGCCTACGCGGCACTGGCCGAGCTCTTCTCGAAGGTCGCCGTCTCGGACATCGCGTGGGAACGCACTGAGCGGTGGCGCTCGCTGCTCGCCTCGCTCTGGCCCGGCATCAGCACGGTGGGCCGGATCCGCGTGCACGGAACACCCGCCCAGGGGCACCTGCTCGCAGGCTGGCTGCGCTCGCGGCTCGGCCACCGCGTCGCGGTAGAGATCGACGAGCGAGAGCGGCTCGAGGGCATCGAGCTCGACGGGGAGCCCGCGCCGTTCCCACCGGGCCAGCCCCCGAACGCGAGCGACGTGCTCTCGGCGCAACTCGACCGTTTCGGCCGCGACTCGGTCTACGAAGAAGCCGTTCGCGCCGCCGCGTCGTAAAGCTCAGCCCCTCAACGGGTCAAGTCGTTTGTCGGAGCGGGTTGAGCGATCGAAGTGATGTAGATGTACAGCTACATCACGTGGCCTTCGGAGTCAGGTGTAGAGCGGACCAGCCTCAGGCCCGAAGCAGCGAGACCACCTGGTCGTGCAGGAGGCCGTTCGTCGCGACGAAGCTTGCGTCGACTGCCGGGCGGGCACCCTCGTAGGTCGTGCAGCGGCCGCCCGCCTCTTCGACGAGCAGCTGCACCGACGCGTAGTCCCAGAGCTTCAATGTCGTATCGCAGGCGACGTCGAGTGCGCCTTCCGCGACCAGGCAGTGCTGCCAGAAGTCCCCCAGGCCCCGGTTCGACCAGGCGCGGCCGACGATCTCACTCCAGCCCTGGGGCATCTGGCGCGCGGACGTCGTCGACACCGACGCGTCCTCGAGCTGCGAAACGGCCGAGACATTGCAGCGCCCGCCGTTCACGAACGCGCCGCCGCCCCGGAGCGCCCACCAGCGCCGAGCCGAGCACCGGCGAAGAGATGAGACTGAGGACGATGCTGCCCTCCCGTTGCAAGGCGAGCAACGTGGCCCAGACCGGCACGCCGCGCACGTAGTTCTTCGTCCCGTCGATCGGGTCGACGATCCATTTCGCATCGCCGCCGTCGTCGCCGAGCTCCTCACCGAACACCCCTTCACCCCGGCCGGATCCGGCGACGAGAGCACGAATCGCCTCCTCGGCAGCACGATCTGCGTCGGAGACCGGGGTGAGGTCGGGCTTCGTCTCGACGTGGAGATCGAGCGTCCGAAACCGGGCAACGGTGATCGCATCCGCCGCGTCTGCGAGAGCGTGCGCGAACTCGAGGTCGCCGCCCGCCACCTTCACCCTGTCGAGGCCACGCGGGGCGCTACGAGAGCCAGAGGTAGACCAGCGCCACGCCGACCGTGCCGCCGAACAGCAGGCAGAAGAGGCCGAACAGCGCCCAGCCCCAGAGCATGTTCTTGCGGGCGATCTCGGCGGCGGTGAGCGGCGCTTCCACCTAGACCGCCACGTCCAGTGCCATCGCGACGAAGAGCAGCGCCAGATAGAGCAGCGAGAAGTGGAAGAGCTTCACCGCGGCGCCACGGTCCATCGTCCGGCGCAGCTCGACCGCGAGCCAGAGGAACACTCCCCCGAGCACCAGTGCGCTGACACCGTAGACGAGCCCGAAGGTGCCGAACGCGACCGGCGCGAGGGTGACGGCAATCAAGACGAACGTGTAGCGGACGATCTGCTTCGCAGTCTCCGCGTCGCCGCGGGCCACCGGGAGCATGGGCACGCCGGCGCGGGCGTAATGCTCTTTGATCATCAGCGCGAGCGCCCAGAAATGGGGCGGCGTCCAGACGAAGACCACGACGAACATGACGAGCGCGGCCCAGCCGAGGTGGCCCGAGGCGCCCGCGTAGCCGACGAGCGGAGGCACGGCGCCGGCGGCTCCTCCGATCACGATGTTCTGCGGCGTCGACCGCTTGAGCCAGCGCGTATAGACGAGCACGTAGAAGAGGTTGCCGGCGAGCGCGAGCAGCGCGGTCGGCAGGTTGACGAGGGAATCGAGCAGGACGAAGGAGAAGGCCGAGAGCGCCAGGCCGAACTCGAGCGCCCGCGCAGGCGGGACCCGGCCCGAGGCGACCGGCCGCTTCTCGGTGCGGGCTCCCATCAGCCTGTCGATGTCGCGGTCGAGATAGTGGTTGAGCGCCGACGCTCCGCCGCAGGCGAGCGCAAGCCCGATCATGGTCGCGGTGAACGCGCCCCAGGCCGGTACACCGCCCGCGCCCACGAAGATGCCGGCGGCGCCCGTGAGCAGCAGGAGCGACATGATGCGTGGCTTCGTCAGGGTCACGTAGTCGCGCAACGGGCCCTGCTCGACGTGGCCGCGGAACGTCGCTGCGGCCACGTAGGTCGCCGAGGCCAGCGCCAGGGATGCCGCAACCAGGTGGATGACCGGACCGGTCAGAAGCGCCGCGAGGCCGAAGAAGAAGAGCGACGAGAGGGCGGCGGGGAGGAGCCGGCGCATCGCGACCCAGGCCGTCGCCGCCAGGGCAGCGAGCGGCGGCAGTGCGAGCGCCGCGAGCAGCCGGTGTGCAGTGCCCCACCCGGCGGCGCCGGAGACGACTGCGAGCCCGGTTCCGGCAACGGCCGCGAGCGCCGTGAGGCGCGCCCACGCGCCCATCAGAAGCCTCTCGTCTCTTCGAGCCGGCGCCGAAGGTCGCGCAGCGGCCTGGCGCTCGTCACGTACGGGACGGTGTCGAAGTTCCAGGCGGGCGGCGGCGAGGCCGTGTACCACTCGAGCGTGTCGGCGAGCCACGGGTCGTTGCCCGCCCGCGTCCCGGTGCGTGCCGTCTTCACGACGTTGACGACGAAGACGAGCATTCCGGCAGCCATCACGAATGAGCCGATCGTCGACGTCATGTTGTAGATCTCCCAGAGCCCGTGAGCGTGGTAGGTGTAGACGCGGCGCGGCATCCCCAGCAGCCCGAGCATGTGCTGCGGGAAGAACGTCACGTTGAAACCGATGAAGACCAGCCAGAATTGCAGCTTTCCGAGGGACTCGTCAAGGATCCGGCCGAACATCTTGGGCCACCAGTAGAAGAGGCCCGCGAAGATCCCGAAGATCGACCCGCCGAACAGCACGTAGTGCAGATGCGCGACGACGAAGTAGGTGTCCGTCACCTGCCAGTCGATCGGGAAAACCGCAAGGAAGATTCCCGACAGGCCGCCGATCGTGAACACTCCGATGAACCCGAGCGCCCACAGCATCGGCGTGTCGAACGAGATGTTCCCGCGCCAGATCGTTGCCAGCCAGTTGAAGATCTTCACACCCGTCGGGATCGCGATGATCATCGAGCTGAGCATGAAGAAGACGTCGAGGCCGATCGGGAGCCCGACCGCGAACATGTGGTGCGCCCAGACGAGCAGCGAGTAGAACGCGATGCCCGCCGTGGAGATCGCGACCGCCTTGTAGCCGAAGATCGGCTTGCGCGAGAAGACGGGCAGGACCTCCGAGACGATGCCCATCGCCGGCAGGATCATGATGTACACCTCGGGGTGCCCGAAGAACCAGAACACGTGCTGGTAGAGGAGCGGGCTGCCGCCGTGGGCCGGGTCGAAGAAGTGCGTTCCCGCCTGCCGGTCGAGCAGCATCAGCGTCAAGCCGGCGGACAGGGCGGGCAGGACGATGATCAACAGCCACGCGTAGGTGACGATCGCCCACACGAAGAGGGGGATCCGCATCCACGACATGCCCGGCGTGCGCATGTTGTGCACGGTGACGACGATGTTGATCGCACCGACGAGCGACGAGATCGAGAGGATGTGCAACCCGAGGATCCACAGGTCCTGGCCGTTGCCTTGCTCGTGCAGCGTCGAGAGGGGCGCGTACGACGTCCAACCCGCGTCGGCCGGCGCCGTGCTTCGCGAAGAAGCTGAGCATGATCACGATCCCACCGAACAGGAAGAGCCAGTACGAGAGGGCGTTCAGGCGCGGGAACGCCATGTCGCGGGCGCCGATCATCAGCGGCACGAGGAAGTTCCCGAAGCCGGCGAGGATCGGGACGATCACGAGGAAGATCATCGTGGTGCCGTGGATCGTCAGGACCGCGTTGTACGAGCCCTTCGTCAGGAAGTGCTCGTTGGGTGTCGCGAGCTGCGTCCGCAGCAACAGGGCGAGGATGCCGCCGATCGCGAAGAACACGAGGCTCGTCCAGATGTAGAGCAGCCCGATCCGCTTGTGGTCGACCGTCGTCAGCCACGACGCCACGCGTCCGCGCCGCCAATCGGCGCGGTACGGCTGGACGGTCTCGACGTTCACGGCCATTCGCTATGCGCCTCCGGCCTTCGCGAACTGCTTCGTGTAGGCGACCAGCGCCTGGATCTGCGCGTCGCTCCAGTTCTTCCCGACCGGCGGCATCTGGCCCCGCCCGTTTCGCAGGAGCGTCGTCAGCCCGGACACGTCGCCGAGCAGCGAGTTGCCGCCGAGCGCCGGCCCGATGTACTTGTGATCGAGCCGGTGACACGACTGGCAGCGCCTGCCACTCCTCCTGGCCGAGCGCGGCCCCGGTCGCGTTCGCCAGGCGCTGCTGGATGAAACTGTCGTACTCCGCCCGCGGCACGACATGCACGACGCCGTCCATCAGCGCATGCTGGATGCCGCAGAGCTCGGCGCACCGTGCGATGTAGTCGCCGACAGGCGCCTTGAACCAGGTCTTGTTGACCTTTCCCGGGATCGAGTCGTACTTGCCGCCGAGGTCGGGAACCCACCACGAGTGGTTGACCTCCCAGTCGAGCCCGACGACCTGCTCGTGCACGACCTGGTCGGCGGGGGCGACCATGCGGTTGATCGAAACCGCCCCGTTCGGATAGCGAAAGAGCCAGTAGAACTGGTGGCCCTCGACCTGGATCGTCGTCTCGTCCGCGGCAGCTGCCTTCGGGGCGTCCGCGATGCCCGGCAGCTTCCAGAACACGAAGGCGCCGATCAGCGCCAGGATCACAACGGGCACGACCGTCCAGAGCACCTCGAGCCGCGTCGAGCCGTGGATCTGAGGGCCGTCGGCGGTGCGCGCTCTCCGCCCCCGCCGGTACTTGACGACGAACGCGATCAGGGCGCCCTCGACGATCACGAGGATCAGCGCCGCAGAAGATGGCGACGAAGATGAAGGCGTCGTTGATCCGGTGGGCGTTCGGCGAATGAGCCTCGCCGGGGAGAAAACCCCCGTTGCCGGCGTAGGCGATTCCCGTCGCCACGAGGGCGATCAGGATCGTTCCGAAAGTGGCAAAGGCGGTCCGGCGCACGCCGAGTGGCATCGTATAGAGCGTGGAAGCGCGGAGCCATGTGGAGCTGCCCGCCGAGGTCGGCGACGTCTTCGAGGTGTTCGTCAACGGCGTCCCGCAGGATCGCGGCGTCGACTACGACCAGGTCGGCCGCGTCGCTCGTCTTTCGCCGTGAGCTGGCCGACGAGGGGCGGCTCGGGTTCTGGCGGTGGGCCTCGCTCTTCTTCGGCGTCGCCGGCACCTATCGCCGGGACGACACGGTCGACATCGTGTATGCCGCCGACGGCCGCCGCTCCGTGGTCAGCCTGCGTCCCACCCGGCCTGCCTAAAACGCTCCTTTGACAACGATGCTCGCGTCCGATTCGGCGGAGGTCTTGTGAAAGGAGCCTCTCAGCGGGGCTGCTAGCTTCGCGGCGTGGCCAGCGTCCAGCTCGCACGCCCCTGGCGGGTCGTGCTGTCGCACCGGATCTCGGTCCCTGTGTTCCTGGTCCTCCTCGTCGCACTGTCGGCGGTTCTTCGAACCCGGCAGCTGAACGCCGGCTTCTGGATCGACGAAGGTCTCTCCGTCGGGATCGCGCACCACCACTGGTCGTCGATCCCCGGGCTCCTCACCCAGGACGGGTCACCGCCCGGCTACTACCTGCTGCTCGGTCTCTGGATCCGGGTCTTCGGCGACGGCGAGCGCGCGACCCACACGCTCTCGCTGTTCTTCGGGCTCGCGTGCATCCCGGTCGCGTACGCCGCCGGGCGGGCGATCTTCGATCGCCGAACCGGGCTCGTCCTGGCGACGCTCGCTGCGTTCGACCCATTCCTCACGTACTACGCGCAGGAGACGCGCATGTACGAGGTCGAGGCGTTTCTCTCGCTCGTCGTTGCGTACGCCTACGTCCAGGGAATTCTGCGTGGCCGCACCGCGTGGACGGCCGCGCTCGTCCCGGCGGTCGCCGCGATGGTCTACGTGCACAACTGGGCGCTCTTCCTCTGCGTCGGGCTGGCCGCCGCCACCGCCCTCTGGGCCCGCGAGCGGCTGAAGCGCTTCGGGCTCGTCGCCGCGGGTGTCGCCGTGCTCTACGCGCCCTGGCTGCCGACCGTGCTCTCGCAGGTGCGCCACACGGGCGCTCCCTGGTCGACGTCTCCCGGCTTCCGAGACCTGATCTTCGCGCCGGGAGCGGTGGTGAACGGCGACGCGGTGCTCGTCGCACTCGTCCTGATCGGCGGAGCCGGGCTGCTCGGCCTCGCGCGTCCGCGCGACGGGGACGAGCGGTCGGTCGTGCTCGCTCTCGCGACGGTGGCCGGCAGTCACGATCGCGGCCGCCTGGCTCTCGGCGCAGTTCTCCCCGGCGTGGACCACCCGCTACTTCACGGTGGTGCTCGGCCCCGTGCTGCTGCTCGGCGCACGCGGTCTCGTGCGGGCCGAGCGCCGCGGTCTCGTTGCGCTCGCGGTGATCCTCTTCCTGTGGGCGGGCTACTCGGTGCGCGACGAGAAGGAGAACGCGCGGCAGATCGCCGCCGGGCTGTCCGGCCTCATGCACCCGGGGGAGCTCGTCGTCTCGACCCATCCGGAGCAGGTCCCCGTGCTCCGGTACTACCTCGGCGCCGGCCTTCGCTGGGCCACGACGATGGGGCCGGTCCCGGACGCCCGCATCTTCGACTGGCGCGACGCCGTCGACCGCCTGCGGGCAGCCGACATGCAGGCCCGGGTCGACCAGACGATCGCCGCAGTCAGGCCGGGCAGCGAGTTCGTGGTCGTGACACCGGTGTTTCGCGACTACCGCGCCTGGAAGGCAACGTGGACTCACCTGGTCTGGCAGACCTCGACGAGGTACACCACCAGGCTGGCCCACGATCGCCGAGTCCGCCTCGTTCGCCACCTCGCCACCGATGAGATCGCCGTCCATCGCAACTACTTCAAGCCGTTGCAGGCCTTCGTCTATCGCCGAGTCGGCTAGATTTCTCGGTCGCGGCCCCGTGGCGCGGCCGATTCTCATGACGCATGACTCCTCCCAGACGACGCTCGTGCTCGGCGGCGGCCCCGCCGGGCTGACCGCGGGCTACCTGCTGGGGCAGGCAGATCGGGACGCGCTCGTCTTCGAGGCGGACGATCAGGTCGGCGGGATCGCGAAGACGGTCGAGCGCGACGGGTACCGGTTCGACCTCGGCGGCCACCGCTTCTTCACGAAGTCGGTCGAGGTGGATGCGCTCTGGCACGAGGTGCTCGGGGACGAGTTCCTGCGGCGGCCGCGGATGTCGCGCATCTACTGGAACAACCGCTACCTCGACTATCCGCTGCGCGGCGCCGACGTGATTCGCAAGCTCGGCCCGGTCGAGCTCACCCGCTGCCTCGCCTCCTACACCCGTGCCGCGCTCCGCCGCAACAAGGTCGACGACTCACTCGAGGACTGGGTCTCGAACCGGTTCGGCCGCCGGCTGTTCGAGCTCTTCTTCAAGTCGTACACCGAGAAGGTCTGGGGCGTCCCGACCAGCGAGATCCGTGCCGAGTGGGCGGCGCAGCGGATCAAGGGGCTCTCGTTCATCTCGGCCGCGAAAGCCGCGTTCTTCGGCAACGGGGACAACAAGGTGAAGAGCCTCATCTCCGAGTTCAACTATCCCCGCTTCGGCCCCGGCCAGATGTGGGAGGCGATGCGAGGCGCGATCGAGGAGCAGGGCGGCGAGGTGCGGCTCGAGGCGCGCGTCGAAGGGATGGAGCTCGACGGCGACCGGATCACGAGCGTGCTGGTCGGCGGTGAGACCTTCGAGAATCCCGCCGCCGTGATCTCGTCGCTTCCCTTGCGCGAGGTGGTGGAGATGGTCAGCCCCGCCGCGCCGCCGGAGGTGCTCGCCGCAGCACGCGGTCTTCGCTACCGCGACTTCCTGACGGTGGCGCTCGTGCTGGACGGCGCCGACCCCTTCCCCGACAACTGGATCTACATCCACGAGCCGGGCGTGCAGGTCGGCCGGATTCAGAACTTCCGCTCGTGGTCGCCGTGGATGGTCCCGGACCCGGACAAGGCTTGTGTCGGGCTCGAGTACTTCTGCTTCGCCGGCGACGATCTGTGGACGCATGGACGACGACGCGCTCGTCTCGCTTGCCGCTCACGAGCTGGAGCAGCTCCGGCTGGCGCCCGCCTCCGCGGTCGACCGTGGGTTCGCGATCCGCGTGCCGAAGGCCTACCCGATCTACGACGCCGACTACGCCGAACGGGTCGAGACGATCCGCGGGTGGCTCGACGGGATCGAGAACCTGCAGCAGGTCGGCCGAAACGGCCTGCACCGCTACAACAACTCGGATCACTCGATGCTGACCGCGATGCGCGCCGTCGACAACGTCCTCACCGGCGCGCACCACGACATCTGGGCCGTCAACGCCGAGAGCGTCTACCACGAGACCGACGTGCCCGACGAGCATCCGTACCGCACCGCGCCCGAGACGCCGGAGATGCAGGTGCTGGCGACGTCACCCACTGAGTAGGCGGCTCCTTCTCCCTGCCGCGGTGGTCGGCGCTGCCGGACTGCTCACCTGGCTTGCGCTGCCGACGGTGTGGTGGTCGCCGCTGAACGTCGACGAGGAGCTGACGCTCCGGCTCGGCGACTTTTCCTTTCGCCACATCTTCCACATCGTCTCGACGCAGCGGGGCGGCGGCCCCCTGCACTTCTGGCTCGAGCACTTCCTGCTCGGCTGGTGGACGGGCCTGCCGGCGCTGCGTGTGCCGTCTCTGGTCTTCCTCTGCCTCGCGCTCCCGGCGGTCGCGCTGATCGTGCGTCGCCTGCTCGGCGACGACGAGGCGGCGGGCGCAGTCGTCCTTCTCACCGCTGCGTCCCCGATCCCCGTGCTCTACGCGACCTTCGGCCGGCCGCACACGCTCCTCTTCGCCTGGCTGATGTGGGCGACGGTGCTCGCACTGAAGGCCGCGGTCGAAGGCAACCGCCGCCTCTGGGCCGCGGCGGGCGCTGCGCTCGGACTGACGGTGTTCGTGCATCCGACGGCCCCGCTCTATGCGCTCACGGCCTTCGCGGGCGCCCTCGTCTTTGCTCCTCGTCCGCCTCGAGTCGTCCTGCGCGAGGCGTGGCCGGGTGCCGTCACGTTGCTGCTCACCTTCGTCCCGTACTACGTCCGCACTCTGCACGTGCTGGGCGACCGGTACGGCGTCGGCTCGGGGCAGGCGCGCGGCCGGACGTTCTCCGGCCGCCCGGTCTGGGAGGACGCACTCCACTTCGTCGCGCCCGGCCGCCACGACCTCAACTACTTCACCGTGCTGGCGCTGCTCGGCGTCGTCGCGCTCCTGGTGCGGCGCGCGCATCGAGCACTCGCGTTCTGTGCGCTCACGGTCGCTGCGCCCGTGCTCTTCTTCTCGCTCGTGCCCGCCGGCGGCGACTCGGCCCTCTTCTTCGACCGCTACATGATCCCCGTCACGCCGGCGTTCCTCACGGTCGCGCTCGCAGGGTGTCTTGCGATCGCGCGCTGGGCCGGAACGTGGAGCCTGGTCGTGCTCGTGCTCCTGGTCGCCGGCCTGCTCGCGGTCGAGATCCGCTACGACATCAACCATCGAGACGCCGTCCACCGGATCGGCGTCGACGCGGTCACGCAGGCTGTCGCGCGACAGCCGCCGGATCGGTGCTGTTCGGCTCGACCGGCACGTCCGGCGCGCTCTTCTCGTCGTTCGACTACGGCCACCCGGCGAACATCCTCGATCATCTGATTGCGCTTCGCGTCTCCACGGTCGACCTCGTCGACGACGACTCGTGTCAGCGTGCCCAGGCCTTCTTGCAGACGCCGGGCACCCGGCGTTTCGGTCTGTGGGTGTTCTACGCCGCTTCGCCCGCGGAGGCTCGTGCTGCCGAGGGCGCGCTCGGCGTCGAGCCGATCGGAGGTCACTACTTCGTCGTCCGCTCGCAGGCACGTGAGCTGCCGCGCGCGCTGATCGAGGAGGGGCTGCGGTTGCGGGAGCGCTGGAAGCGTGCCGTGCCGTCGAATCACCGCGTCGACGAGCTTCTGACGAGCGACCGTCAGCTGCTGGCCGGCACGTGCGTGCCCTACGGCGAGCTCGGCGACCCGGACATCTCGCCGCACTGGCCGCCGGCGCAGACCAGCCACCAGTAGGAATTCCAGCCGCGTACGGCCGAGCGACGCGGTAGGCTCGCGCACGCCGTGACGCGCGTTCTGATCCTCACTGCGACCGTTGGCGAGGGCCACGACCTGCCCGCACGGACGCTGGCCGCCCAGCTGCGCGAGGAGTCGCCGGATTCGGAGGTCGTCACCGAGGACGGCCTGCGCGCGATGGGCCGTGGTTTCGTGCTCGTGAACCAGAAGGCGGCTGAGGTCGTGTTCTTCCGGCTCTCGCCTGCACTGGCTGTGGGACGCGGCGTTCTGGCTCTGCGTCGGGTTTGCGCCCGACGCGACGGCTGTCCCAGCGCGTGGTGCACGCGTTCGGGTCGCGCGGGGTGCTTCGCCTCGTTCGTCGCGTGCGGCCCGACGTGATCGTCTCGGTCTATCCGATGACGACCGAGGTGCTCGGCAAGTTGCGCCGGGCAGGGCGGCTCGACATCCCCGTCGTCGCGGCGATCACCGATCTCGCTGCGATGCACTACTGGGCGGCGCCGGGAATCGACCTGCACCTCGTGATCCATCCCGAGTCGATCGAGGAGGTTCGCGAGGTCGCAGGGGCCGAGACGGACGTGCGTGCCGTGCACGGCCTGACCCGCCCCGAGTTCGCCAGCCCGTGCGATCCGGGCGCTGCCCGGGCCGCGCTCGGCCTGCCGAGCGAAGGCAAGGTGGTGCTCGTCTCGGGCGGTGGCTGGGGGGTCGGCGATCTCGAGAGCGCGGTCGACACCGCTCTCGGACTGGACATCGCGGTCGTTGCGTGCCTGTGCGGGCGGAACGACGAGCTGCGCACGCGACTTGCTGGCCCGCTACCGGGACGAGGAGCGTGTGCGCGTCGTCGGCTTCACCGAGCAGATGAGCGAATGGCTCGCCGCAGGCGATGCACTCGTGCATTCGACCGGCGGGTTGACCGTGCTCGAGGCGTATGTGCGCGGCTGCCCGACGATCTCGTATGGGTGGGGACGAGGGCACATCCGCGCGAACAACGCGGCGTTTCGCCGCTACGGGATCGCCGAGGTCGTCGAGAGCGCGCGCGACCTCGATCGCGCCCTGCGCGGAGCCCTGACCGAGCGCAAGGCCCCCGGGCTCGCGCTCGCTGCGTTGCCGTCGGCGGCATCGCTCGTGCTCTCGCTCGTCGCGTGAACTGGTTCACGCCCGCGCTCGCGGCGCACGTGCCCGCGCTCGCCGACAGGCTTCAGCTCGATCGCCGCATCGACCGGCGCGTCGTCGCGCTCACGTTCGACGACGGACCGCACGCGTTGGGCACTCCCGCCGTGCTCGACGAGCTCGCGCGACACGATGCAACGGCGACGTTCTTCCTGGTCGGCGAGCAAGTCGTGCAGAGGGCGGCGCTCGCACGCGAGATCGTCGCTGCCGGTCACGAGGTCGCCGTGCACTGCTTCCGGCACACACTGCTGCTGCGCCGCCGCGTCGCAGCCGTCGCCGACGATCTCGACCGTGCCGTGGACGCGATCGGAGCGGCGACCGGCGTGCGGCCTGTGCTGTACCGGCCGCCCTACGGGATTCTCAGCGCAGGCGCGCTGCGGCACGTGCGGGAGCGGGGCTGGCGGCCCTTGCTCTGGTCGACCTGGGGCCGCGACTGGGAGCGGAGGGCGACCCCCCAGTCGATCGCGCGCCGGGCCACGCGGGGGCTACGCCCCGGGGACGTCGTCCTCCTCCACGACTCGGACGCCTACAGCTCGGCGGACTCTTGGCGCAGGACGGTCGCGGCACTACCGTCCGTGCTCGACGCCGTCGCCACTCTCGGCATTCCGGCCTCGTCGGTCACCCAGTCGACGTAGCGCTGCACGCCTTCGGCGAACGTCGTCGTCGGTTCCCAGCCGAGCTCGTTGGCCGCGCGCTCGCCGGAGATGTTGCCGCCCTTCAGGTCGCCGGCACGTCCTTCGATGTGCACGATGGGCACATCGCCGACGACGTCGCGCACGGTGCGCGCGATCGACCGAACGCTCGTGTTCTCCCGGCCGACGAGGTTGTAGATGCGGTTCGCCGCGGCCGGGACGAGCGAGGCCGCGACGCCCTCGGCGAGGTCTTCGACGTAGACGAAGCGGCGCGACTGCGTGCCGTCGCCGGCGATCGTCAGCGGCTGGCCGGCGAGTGCCTTCGCCGTGAACGCCGCGACGACCGCGGTGGGCCGGGAGCGCGGGCCGTACGGGATGCCGAAGCGCAGGATCGTGTGCTCGAGGCCGTACAGCTCCGTGTATGCCGCCGTGTACATCTCGCCGGCGATCTTGGTGGCGGTGTAGAAGTGCTTCGGCAAGCCGAGAGGCGCGTCCTCGTCGACGGCCTCGGGCCCGGCCGCGTCGCCGTACACCCAGATCGTGCTCGCGTAGACGAAGCGGCCGATCTCCAGCTCGCGCGCCGCGTCGAGGAGCGTTTGCGTGCCGCGGACGTTGACGCGGTCGGCGAGCTCCGGGTCCTTCGTCACCTGGTCGACGTCCGCCAGCGCTGCCAGATGCACGATTGCGTCGCAGCCCGAGCAGGCGGCGAGCACCGCGTCGCGGTCGCAAAGATCGCCGAGCACCGTCTGCACCTCGCCGCTCGCGAAGATGCGGCGACGGCACGAGGTCGAAGATCCGCGGCTCGATGCCTCGTGCGAGCAGCCGGTCGACCACGTGGGACCCGATGAACCCGGATCCTCCTGTCACGAGCACTTTCACGGCGTCGCCTCCTCTCTCGACTCGGGGCGGTAGTACAGCGGCACGCACCAGTGGTTCTGGGCGACCCAGTCCGTGTTCGGCAGGTCGACATGCTTTCCGAGTAGGCGGTGACAGGGCTCGTCGTAGACCTTGCCGGTTGAGCGCTCGATCGGCTCGAAGACGATGTACTTGTAGAACCCGGAGGTCATCCCGTCGGGCAGCTGGAGCCGTGCCGGATAGAGCGGATCGAGGTGGAGCCGTGCCGCGTCGTTCTTCCAGGCGGTGATCTCGTCGAGCCGGGTCGTCTGGACGAGCCCGATCGCAGCGGTGAACTCGTTCAGCCGGAAATTCAGGCCGTGGACGGCGTAGTCCGGCTTGCCGTAGTTGCGGAACGCGCGCGCGAACTCGATCACCTCGGGATTGCGGGAGACGAGCATCCCGCCTTCCCCGGTGGAGATCGTCTTCGTCGGCGCGAACGACCAGATGCCGGCGTCGCCGAAGCTGCCTGCCTTGCGACCGTTCCAGACGGCGCCGTGCGCGTGTGCGCAGTCCTCGATCAGGATGATCCCCTCGCTGCGACAGAGCTCGGCGATCAGCTCCGACTGGAACGCGAGATGGCCGCCGATATGCACGAGGAAGACCGCCCGCGGCTTGTGCTCCTGCACCTTGCGCTCGAGATCCTCGAAGGACATGCAGAGGTCGTCGCGGTTGCAGTCGACGAATTCGACGTTCGCGCCGGCGCCGAGCGCGGCGAGCGGCGTGGCCATGAACGTGTTCGACGGGCAGAGCACCGTCTCGCCCCGAACCTCGGCCCACTCGAGCGCTGCGAGCGCCGCCCCGGTCCAGCCGTTGAACGCCACAGCCTCGAGCGCGTTCCAGGTCGACCACTCACGCTCGAACTCGGCCGTCAACTCGCCCTCGGACCAGCGCTCGGAATCGAGGACGCGGTCCCACAGCTGATGCAGGAGGGCGCGGTCGCGGTGATCGAATCCGATCGCGAACCGTGCGAGCTCGGTTGAGAGATCAGGGGCCAACATCGCGCCCTACCCTATATCGAGGGCCTGCGAGCACCACCCAAAATGAATGAACTCTGAAGGAATCCCGTCTCGACGGCCGTGCGCCGACCTTCAGCTGCTGAGGCCCGCCTCGCGCAACGGCCTGCGGGCCCAGGCGAAATTCGACGTGTACCAGCCCGCGAACGGCAGCAGCGTGACCCCTTCGCCGCTCGACTGGACGAACCAGCCGTTGCCGAGGTAGAGCGCTGTGTGGTCGACCTCGCCCGGTCGCGAACGCGGGCCGTGCGCACCGAAGAACATCACGTCGCCGGGCTGCAGCTTCGCCGCCGGGATGCGCTCGCTCTTGGGCACCTCGCCGCTCATCTGGTAGGTCGTGCGCCCGCGCAGGGCCCCGGCGAGACCTTGTTCTCCGGGGTAGGGCGTCAGCTTGTAGACGCGCCAGACGAAGCCCGAGCAGTCGAAGCCTCCGGCCGAGTGGACACCGAAGAGGGTCTCGGACGTCGGGCTCGTGCCGCCCCACACGTAGGGGTATCCCACGTAGTGGACGGCCGTCGTGAGGATCTGCCGCTGCCAGCTCGTGAGGTCCGGCAGGGTGAAGGAGTCGGCTGCTTGCTGGACGGCAGCTCGCCGACCAGTCGTTCAGATGCGAGGACCTGGGCGAACGAGTACGCCGCCTCGGCGCGCGACGCGGCCTGGTTGGGAAGGAGCTCGAGCGAGTCCTCGGCGGCGGGGTGGTTGAGCCGAAGCCCGAGCATCCTCGCGACCGCCTCGGTGCCCGTGTTGGGCGGGGGCCTGAGCCCGGCGCGTTGAAGCACCCCCTGGATCTCACGCGCCGCCTTGCCGAGCCCGAGGTAGGCGACGAGCGCCGCGTCGAGCTTCTTGATCGACACGGGCCGCGCCGGCGAAACCGCCCGGAAGAGCGTGTGGGTGACCGTCGGCTGGGCCGGCGCCGCCGGCGGCGCAGGGAGCCACGACTTCGCGACGGGCAACGGCACCGGCGCGGCCGGCGCGGTCGGGACTCCGCCGGTCCCGTTCGCAACGGTGACCTGCCACACCGCGATCGCATAGCCGCCGCCCTGGAAGCCCACGTTGACCGCAAGCTGGTGCGGGCCGTCGGCGAGCTTGCCCGTGTCGAGCGCGAACTGGTAAGGCGTCTCGAAGGCGGTACCGATCTCGGTGCCGTCGACCGCGAGGTCGACATGGTCGACCGCCTGGTTCGGCGCCTGGATCTCGAGCGGCACGACGCCCGCCACCACCGCGCTCGGCCCGACCGTCGAGAGCACGGAGATGGGGCTGATCGTCGGCGGTCGCCGGCAGGGGCGGGTGCTGCAGTGCGTCGGTTGCAGCAAGCGCGTCCGCGAGTGCGGACTCGGTCAGTGGAGCCGCGGGGGCGAAGGCCGACGGCGACGAGCCGAGGACGCCGGCCTGGGTGACGATCCGGATCTGCGGTGCCGCCCACGAGTTGCTCGACGCCGAGGCAGGGGCTGCGAGAACGGCCGCGAGCAGGGCAACGAGAACGCTGCGAGAGAGAACGACGACCATGACCTACTTGGGTCGTCGTCCGGACCGGTCGCGGTTCACATCCCCAAAAACGGTGAATCGAGGCGAAGAGCAAGTGACCAACGTCACCTGATCGACCAGGCGGTCGACGAGCGTCCCGCGCTCAGCGCGTCGCTGCGCGCCGGTTCACGAAGACGTTCTCGCGTGCGGCGCGCAGCCCGACGGCGACCGCGCCGGCGAGAACCGCGCCGTCGCCGAGGCTCGAGGCCTCGACCCTGGGCGGCGACGGCAGCCAGCCGGCGAGCAGGCCGCGGATCGTCACCAGGTCGGCGTTCGCCCCGATCCCGCCCCCGAGCACCACCAGCCCGACGTCGGTCACTGCCGCCAGCGGGAACGAGATGCAATGCGATGCGCCGGGCCGCCTCGACGGCGACCTGGCGGGCGACGGGGTGTCCCGCGCGTGCTGCGGCGAACGTCGCGCGCAGGTCGTCGGGCTGCGGCGCGCCGATCCCGCGTGCGTATTCGGCCAGCGCGCCCGGCGCAGGGATCGATGTCCTCCGGCATCCCGACGCGGAGGTAGTCGAGCTCACCGGCGGCGCCGGTGTGGCCGCGATGCAACTCGTCTCGCAGCACGAGCCCGGCGCCGAGCCCGGTGCCGATCGAGATGAAGACGAAGTCCTGGACGCCCCGGGCGACGCCCTGCCGGCGCTCCCCCAGCGCGGCGAGGTTGATGTCGTTCTCGAGCGTGACGGGCAGGGCGAGGCGGCTCGAGAGCGCTCTCCCGAAGTCACCCCGGTCGAGCCCGGCCACGTTCGTCGCGAGCCTGATCGACTGACCCTGCACGGCTCCCGGGACGCCGAGCACGACGGTGTCGACGAGTCGTCTCTCGACGTCACTGTCGTCGAGCAGCGAACCGACCAGTTGCTCGATCGCCTCGAGCGCATGGGCCGCGGTCGGCTCGCCCAGCTCGCGGTCCTCGCGGCCTCGCAGCTCCCCGAGGACGTCGCAGACGGCGCCCCGGACGAATCGCGCGCCCAGATCGAGCCCGAGCACGAAGGCGGCCTCGGGGACCGGCTCGAAGAACGTGGCGCCGTAGCTCGGGCCTTCGCCACCGGGCTCGGTCTCACGCACGAGGCCGGCCTGCAGGAGGGATTGCAGGGCCAGCGAGACCGTCGGCTTGGAGATGCCGACTCGGCGCGAGATCTCGGCGCGGGAGATCGGCGCCGCGCCGTGGATCGCGTCGAGGACGGTGCGCTCGTTCAGGTCCTTGAGGAGCGGAGGCGTCGCACGTGTCGCCATTTGAGTAAGTAATCCTAACGGAAGCAGCCGAAGCATGCCACTTGACAGCGCTGAAGGTCGGCGAATAGGCTCCGCTTTTCTCGTTCGGAACCTTTACCAACCGTCAGTGGGAGGTTCGCATGCGCAAGCGTTACGGAGCGTCGGTGCTCTTCCTCGTGGGCGCGCTGGCGGTTGCCGCGGCCGCCACCGCCGGGAGCGCTCACCGAGCGAGCCCGACGAGGCTCACGATCTGGGTGGGCTGGAGCGCCGGGCACGAGCTGACGACGTTCAAGAAGGTGGCGGCCGAATACGACGCTCGGCATGCCGACGTCACGGTGAGCGTCATCGGTGGGATCGACGACAACAAGATCGTGGCAGCGATCCGCTCCGGCACCGCGCCCGATGTCGTGAGCTCCTTCAACTCGTACAACGTCGGGAGCTACTGCGGCACCGGAGGCTGGATCGACCTCGCGCCGTACCTCAAGAAGGATCACATCAATCCGTCGATGTTCCCGCCGGCGCCGCGGTACTACACGCAGTACAACGGGAAACGGTGCGCGCTGCCGCTGCTCGCCGACGATTACGGCCTGTACTACAACAAGTCGATGTTCAAGGCTGCGGGCATCACGCATCCGCCGCACACCATGTCCGAGCTGACGGCGGACGCCAAGAAGCTGACCGTCCGGAACAAGGACGGCTCGATCAAGGTCGCAGGCATCGACCCGATCATCGGCTTCTACGAGAACGTCCCCGAGCGCTGGATCACGTCGTTCGGCGGCAAGTGGAACGACGCCAAGGGCCACGCGATCCTCGGCAACGACCCGGCCTGGGCGAAGTGGGCGAAGTGGCAGAAGAGCCTCGTCGACTGGTACGGGTACAAGAACCTCGTCCGGTTCCAGGCCGGCCTCGGCGACGAGTTCTCCGCGTCACAGGGGTTCGAGGCGGGCAAGCTCGCGATGAACCTCGACGGCGAGTGGCGCGTCGCGTTCATCCAGAACGAGCATCCGAAGCTCAACTACGGGACAGCGCCGATGGCCGTCGACGATGCTCACCCCGAGTTGTACGGCTCGGGCTATATCAACGGCACGATCATCGGCATCCCGCGCGGCGGGCACCACGTCGACCAGGCGTGGGCGCTCGTCAAGTACTTGACCACGAACAACCACGCCCTCGCGGTGCTCTCGAACGGTCTGCGGAACGTGCCGACCACGAGCGCGTCGCTGCATTCCCCCGAGCTCACTCCGGACGCGCACTTCGCGACGTTCCTGAAGATCTTCGCCAACCCGAGGTCGAGCACGTCACCGATCATGGCCTCCGGTGTCGCCTACACGAACCTGGTGCAGAACTTCTTCACCAAGTGGCAGGCGGGCAGTGTGAAGAGCCTGACGAGCGGGCTCACCAAGCTGGACACCCAACTCGACGCCCAGGTCGCCCAGGCCAAGGGCGGCGGGGTGCCGTGAGCGAGGCCGGCGCGGCCGGCACGGCAGGTGCTTCGCCTCCTGCCGTGCCGCTGCGGAGGAAGGGCCGGCGGCGGAGCGACTGGCGACGCCGTCGGCTGGTGCTGCTCTTGATGGCTCCGTGGACGATCGGCTTCTCGGTGTTCTTCGGCTACCCGCTCGTGATGAGCGCCTACCTGTCGTTCAACCACTACGACCTGCTGTCGTCACCGCGGTGGGTCGGCCTCGCCAACTACCGCTACATGTTCAACGTCGACCCGCAGTTCTGGACGTCGGTGAAGAACACGCTGATCTGGATGGTCGGAATCGCCGTGCCGCTCCAGGTGCTCTTCGCCTTCGGAATCGCGGTGATGGTCGCGCGCATCAAGGCGGGGGCGGGAGTGTTCCGCACGATCTTCTACCTGCCCGCGCTCGCCCCGCCGGTGGCGGCGACGCTGGGCTTCGTCTACATCCTCAATCCTGCGACCGGCCCGGTGAACACCATCCTCGCGCAGCTCGGCATCTCCGGGCCGCTGTGGTTCCAGGACCCGTCCTGGTCGAAGCCGTCGTTGATCACGCTCGGGATGTGGGGCATCGGCAACACGATGGTGATCTTCCTCGCCGCCGTCCTCGATGTGCCGCGGCACCTCTATGAGTCGGCCGAGCTCGACGGAGCCGGGCCGTTCCAGCGGCTGCGCTGGGTGACGCTGCCCACGATCAGCCCCGTGATCCTCTTCGCCGCGGTCCTGGGCGTGATTCAGGGCCTTCAGTACTTCACGCAGGCGTACGTCGCCGCGGGGGTTGCGGCGGGTCAGGCCTCGCAGGCGGCCGACGTGACCTCGGCCAATCTCGGTTACCCCCTCGACTCGACGCTCTTCTATCCGATCCTGCTCTACGAGCACGGCTTCAGCGAGTTTCAGATGGGTTACGCATCGGCTCTTGCCATGCTGTTGCTCGCCGTCTCGTTCGCCGTCACGCTGGTGATCGTCCTGAACTCGCGCCGGTGGGTGCACCAGGCGGCGCCGCGTTGACGACGGCGGCCACGATCGTCCGGCGGCGGCCGCCGGCGCACGTTCGCCGTCGTCGCCTCGTCAGCCTGGTCGCGACGCACGCCGTGCTGATCGCGCTGTCGCTCGCCTTCCTCTTGCCGTTCGTCTTCATCACCCTGACCGCGCTGATGACGAACGACCAGGCGCTCTCCTCGCATCTGTGGCCGCATCCGTTTCGCCTCCAGAACTTCGCCGACGTGTTCACGAAGGCACCGCTCCTGCGCTGGACCTTCAACACGCTGGTCTACTCGGTCCTCGCGACCCTGGGTGTGCTCGTCTCGTCGGTTCCCGTCGCCTACGCCCTGGCGCGGTTGCGCTGGCGGGGGCGGAACCTCGCGTTCCTGGTCGTCCTCGTCGCGCTGATGCTGCCGCCGCAGGTGACGGTCGTCCCGCTCTACGTGATGTGGGCCAAGCTCCACCTCGTCGGCACGCTCTGGCCGGTCATCCTGCCGAACTGGTTCGGCGATGCCTTCTCGATCTTCCTGCTGCGCCAGTTCTTCCTGACGATCCCCGAGGAGTACCTCGACGCGGCGCGAGTCGACGGCTGTGGCGAGCTGCGCATCCTCTTCACGGTGGTCACGAGGCTGGCCCGGCCGGCGCTGGCAGCGGTCGCGCTCTTCTCGTTTCTCTACACGTTCAACGACTTCTTCCTACCGCTGCTCTACGTGGGCGAGAACTCCCACAACTGGGTCCTGTCGATCGGGCTCGCACAGTTCAGGTCGTTCCATCAAGTGCAGTGGAACCTCACGATGGCCGCGACCCTGCTCGTGATGGCGCCCGTGATCATCCTGTTCTTCCTCGCGCAGCGCGCGTTCGTCGAAGGCGTCACGCTCACCGGGGTCAAGGGATGAAGATCGCGGTCGTCGGCGGCGGCTCGACGTACACGCCCGAGCTCGTCTCGGGTCTCTCGCGGCTCGACGTCTCGGAGTTCGTCCTGCACGACATCGACGCCGAGCGGCGCGACGTTGTCGGGGGTCTCGCGCGTCGCATGCTCGACCGGCAGGGCTACGACGGCGCATTCACGATCTCGGGCGACCTCGATCGCTCGGTCGAGCACGCCGACTTCGTCCTCGTACAGATCCGCGTCGGTGGGCAGAGCGCGCGCCTGGCCGACGAGACCATGCCGCTCGCGTGCGGCTGCATCGGGCAGGAGACGACCGGTGCGGGCGGCCTGGCCAAGGCGCTGCGCACCGTCCCGGTCGTGCTCGAGATCGCCGACCGGGTGCGCGAGCTGTCGGACGCCTGGATCGTCGACTTCACGAACCCGGTGGGGATCGTCACGCGGGCGCTTCTCGACGACGGTCATCGAGCGATCGGCCTCTGCAACGTCGCCATCGGCTTCCAGCGCCGGTGGGCGGCCTGGCTCGGCGTCGAGCCAGGCCGGCTGGTGGTCGACCAGGTCGGCCTGAACCACCTGACCTGGGTCCGGCGCTGTCTGTTGGACGGGAACGACGTACTACCGCAATTGCTCGCCGCCCACGCCGACGAGATTGCGGCGGAGCTCGAGCTGCCGGCGCGGCTGCTCGACGAGCTCGGCGCAGTTCCGTCGTATTACCTGCGGTACTTCTATGCGCACGACGAGGTGCTTCGCGAGCAGCTCGAGGGCGTGCCGCGTGCCCGCGTCGTGGCCGAGCTCGAGCGCGAGCTGCTCGAGCTCTATCGCGATCCGCGGACGGTCGAGAAGCCGGCGCTGCTCGAGCAACGGGGTGGCGCGTTCTACAGCGAGGCGGCGCTCGGGCTCGTCTCGTCGCTCGTGACGGGCGACGGCGCTGTGCACGAAGTGGACGTGCGAAACGACGGGACGCTTTCCGGGCTTGCGGCCGACGACGTCGTCGAGGTGCCCGCGCGCGTGACGTCGGAGGGTGCGCTGCCGTTGCCGCAGAGCCCACTCGCGCCCGAGCTGCTCGGGCTCGTGCAGCACGTGGCGGCGTACGAGCGCCTCGCGGTCCTCGCGGCACGTACCCGCGACCCCGTGGTCGTGAAGAAGGCCCTGCTCGCCCACCCGTTGATCGCGCAGTATGCGATCGCCGAGCAGCTCCTCGACCGCCTGGCTGCCGAGGTGCTCGCGTGATCCTGGCCGTCGACGGCGGCAACTCGAAGACCGACGTCGCGTTGATCGGCGAGGACGGCAGCGTGCTGGCGCATGCGCGTGGGCCGCTCACGTCGCCCCACCATCTCGGCCTCGAAGGGTGCGTGGCCACACTGCAGAGCCTCATCGAGCAAGTGGCGCTCAACGGGCCCGCCGGACTGGCGCAGATCATGCTGGCGGGTCTCGACTTCCCGGAAGAGGAAGACGTGGCCAGGCTCGCGTTCGAGCAGCGGGGCTGGGCGGACCGCATCCGGGTGGGGAACGACACCTTCGCCGTGCTGCGCGCCGGCACCGAGCGCGGCTGGGGCATCGCCGTCACCTGCGGCGCGGGGATGAACTGCGTCGGTGTCTCGCCGGACGGGCGCCATGTTCGCTTTCCTGCGCTCGGGGACATCACGGGAGACTGGGGCGGCGGCTACGACGTCGGCCTTGCCGCGGTCGGCGCAGCCGCCCGGGCGGAGGACGGTCGCGGTCCGGCGACCGTGCTCGAGCAGCTCGTGCCCGCTCACTTCTCCGTCGCCACGCCGCTCGAGCTCGCGCGTGCGATGCACGAAGGGCGCCTCAACCGCCGCCGGGTCGTCGAGCTCGCCCCGATCGTCATGCGCGCGGCGTCCGACGACGAGGTGGCGCGGTTGATCGTCGACCGTCTGGTCTCAGAGGTGTGCGCGTTCGCGGCTGCGGCCGCGGCCCGCCTCGCCCTCGACGAGGCCGAGGTCGTCCTGGGCGGCGGCCTGATGCGCTCGGCGAGTGACGCGCTCGTCGAGCAGATCGCGGCAGGCTTGCCGGCGGGGCTGACGGTGCGGCGAACGGGCGCGCATCCGATCGTCGGCGCCGCCCTGCTCGCCCTCGACGAGCTGGGGGCGGGCCGGGACGCCCAGCTGCGCGTGCGCCGGCAGCTTGGCGAGGCTGTCGAGCGGCACGAGCAGCGCGAGCAGGCGGCTGCGAGCTGATGGCGAGCGTCACCTTCGCAACAGGCGACGAGGATCTACCCGGGCACCGACACGCCGGCGCTCGATGCTCTCGACCTCGAGATCGCCGACGGCGAGTTTCTCGTCCTCGTCGGCCCGTCGGGGTCGGGCAAGACGACGGCTCTCCGCATGCTCGCCGGGCTCGAAGAGGTCGACGCCGGCACGATCTGGATCGGCGACCGCGACGTCACCGACCTGCAGCCGAAGCAACGCGACGTCGCAATGGTGTTCCAGAACTACGCGCTCTATCCGTACCTCACCGTTGCCGCGAACATCGCGTTCCCGCTCCGGGTCGCTCGCGTCCCGAAAGCGGAGCGCGACGAGCGCACACGTGCGGTCGCGGAACTGCTCGACCTGACGCCGTACCTGGAGCGCAAGCCCGGGCAGCTCTCCGGCGGACAGCGTCAGCGCGTGGCGATGGGTCGCGCGATCATCAGGGAGCCGAGCGTCTTCCTGATGGACGAGCCGCTCTCGAACCTCGATGCAAAGCTGCGCGTACAGATGCGCGCCGAGATTGCGGCCCTGCAGTCGCGGCTCGGGATCACGACCGTGTACGTCACGCACGACCAGTCGGAGGCGATGACGCTCGGTCATCGCGTTGCGGTGCTCGCCGACGGACGACTGCAACAGTGCGACACGCCGCGCGCTCTCTACGAGCGACCGGCAAACGTCTTCGTCGCCGGCTTCATCGGCTCGCCTGCGATGAACCTCTGCCCGGCACGCTGCCGCAACGGGGTGGTCTCGCTGGGCGGCGTCGACATTCCCGCTTCGGTCGGCGCGGACGTCGACGAGGTCATCGTCGGGCTGCGTCCCGAGGCGCTCGAGCTCGACACCGACGGCATTGCCTGTGAGGTGGAGGTCGTCGAGGAGATCGGTGCGGACGCCTACGTGTTCGCGTCCGCCACCGTCGGCAAGCTCGTCGCCCGCGTCGAGGCCCGCCGGGCGCCCGAGCGAGGCGCTCGCATCGCGCTGCGTCCGAGGGGCGGCGACGTGCACCTCTTCGACCCGGTCACCGGTACCCGGCTCCAGGGCTGATTCCCGGAGCAATCATCTAAGCTGCGCCATGGCTACCGACGCGCTGCCGCGTGCGAAGCCCAAGCTTCGGGGCGTGTTCCACGAGCTTGCGTTCTTCGCCGCTGTCGGCGTCGGGATCCCGCTCGCGATCACTGCCGATCCGGGCAAGGCACGCCTGTCCGCGATCGTCTTCGCCTCGTGCGTCGCGGCCTGTTTCGGTGCGAGTGCGCTGTACCACCGTCCGACGTGGCAGCCTCGCGCGCGCTCGTGGCTCGCCCGGCTCGACCACGCCGGCATCTACCTGCTGATCGCCGGCACCTACACGCCCTTCGGGCTGCTCGTGCTCTCGCGTGGGTGGGCGATCCCGGTCCTGACGATCATCTGGGCCGGAGCCGGAGCGGCGATCGTGCTCAAGCTCTTCTGGCCGGGACTGCCGAAGAGCGCGTCGGCCGCCATCGCCCTCGGGCTCGGCTGGGTCGCCGTCGTCGCCTTCACCCAGCTCTTGAAGCTGCCTCTCGCCGGGCTTCTGCTCGTGCTCGCGGGCGGGCTCGCCTACACCCTCGGTGCGATCACGTACGCGCGGCGCCGGCCCGATCCGTTTCCCGCGTGTGCTCGGCTACCACGAGGTGTTTCACGGGCTCACGATCATCGCTGCGGCATGCCAGTACGCGGCGATCGCGTTTTACGTCCTGCCTCGGGCGTAGCTACACTCGCGGGTGCAGTTTGAGCGAGTGCTAGATGGTGCCGGCTTGCACCTTTCTTGCCCGTTCAGTGAAGTTGGCAAGGAGGTGAAAGACAGATATGGCAACCGGAACCGTCAAGTGGTTCAACGCAGACAAGGGCTACGGCTTCATCACCCCCGATGAAGGCGGCAAGGACCTCTTCGTCCATTTCAGCGCCATCCAGGGCAGCGGCTATCGCTCTCTGGCCGAGGGTGCGAAGGTGGAGTACGAGGCCCAGCAGGGCGACAAAGGCCCGCAGGCCGCCAACGTGAACTTGCTCGCCTAGGACTCCGGCGGCGGGCGCGCCTCGCCCGCCGCCGTCCTTTTCCCTTCCAGGAACGAGAGAGGAGGCAACCATCGCTCAAAAAGAAGACAAGGTCGAGATGACCGGTGAGATCGTCGAGGCGTTGCGGAACGGCATGTTCCGGATCCAGCTCGACAACGGTCACGAGACCCTCGGCTACACCGCCGGCAAGATGCGCCGGTTCCGCATCCGCATGAACCCGGGCGACCGCGTGCGGATCGAGCTGTCCGCGTACGATCTCGACCGCGGCCGCATCGTCTACCGGCTCCGGCCCGGAGACGAACGCCCCGAGTAGCGGGGCGGGCGGCCGCTCCGCCTAGACTGGCGCGTTATGGACGCTGCGGCGCTCGCTGCGCTCGAGCTGCCGGCGATCGTCGATCGTCTCGCAACCTTCGCTTCGACCGACTACGGAACGACGCTCGTTCGTGAGCTCGCACCGTCCGGCGACCCGGCGGTCGTCGCGCAGCGGCACGCACTGACGTCGGCTGCGGTGGCCGTGCTGGCGGATGACGCGGTGCCCGAGCTGGCCGGGATCCGTGACGTGCGAAGCGCCGCTGAGCGCGCCGGCCGCGGCGGCCTGCTCCGCCCCGAGGAGCTGCGTGCGATCTCCGATTCGATTCGCATCGCGCTCGAGGCCAAGCGCGTCCTGCGTGAGCCGGTTCTCGCGGCGCTCCTCGAGCCGGTCGACCCCGGGCTGAGCGCACTCGCGGCCGAGCTCGACCGGCGCATCGAGGAGGACGGCTCCGACGTCCGCGACACGCGCCTCGCCGCTTCTGCGCAAGCTTCGCACCGAGCTGCGCAACGGAACCGCGCGGGTGCGCGACGAGCTGGCCCGGGTCGCGCGCTCCGGTGAGGTCCGCGATGCGCTGCAGGAGTCGTTCCTGGCCGAGCGCGGGGGCCGTCCGGTGCTCGCGGTTCGCGCCTCGGCGCGGTCGAAGGTTCCGGGCGTCGTCCACGACGCCTCCAGCACCGGCCAGACACTGTTCGTCGAGCCGTTCGCCGTGGTCGAGTTGAACAATCGCCTGGCGGAGGCGGCGGCCGACGCGCGCGAGGAGGTCGAGCGCATTCTCGCGGAGCTCTCGGCGGCTACAGCGACCAGCGCCGATGCCCTGCGTGCTCTCGTCGAGGCGACGGGGGCGCTCGACCTCGCGCTGGCCCGGGGCGGGCTGTCACGGGCCTGGGGCGGGGCGCCGGTCGAGAGCTCCGACGAGGTGCGGCTCCTGGGTGCACGCCATCCCCTCCTCGATCCTGCGACGGCCGTCTCGATCGACCTCGACCTGGGCGCGATCCGGGCGCTCGTGATCAGCGGCCCGAACACCGGCGGCAAGACCGTCGCGCTGAAGACGGTCGGCCTGGCCGCGCTGCTCCACCAGTCGGGGCTTCGGCCGCCGGCCGCGTTCGCCGCGCTTGCCGGTCTTCGACCAGGTGCTCGCCGACATCGGCGACCGCCAGTCGATCGAGATGAGCCTCTCGACGTTCTCCGGGCACCTGCGCACCCTGGTCTCGATCCTCGAGTCGGCCGGCGAGCGGTCGCTCGTCCTGCTCGACGAGGTCGCCGCCGGGACGGATCCGGAAGAGGGGTCGGCGCTCGCTCAGGCATTGCTCGCGCGCCTCGTTCGCCAGGCGCGGCTGACGGTCGTGACGACGCATTACCCCGAGCTGAAGGAGTGGGCGAGCTCGAACGACGCCGCGGTGAACGGCGCCACGGGGTTCGATCCCGAGACCGACGAGCCCCTCTTCCGCATCGCGCTCGGTCGCCCCGGCACCTCGCACGCCCTGCGGATCGCGGAGCGCCTCGGCCTCGACCGGGCCGTGGTCGCCGACGCACGGGCGCAGGTCCGGCCGGAGCGCCTGAGGACGGCCGAGCTCCTCGCCGATGCGGAGGCGGCGGAGCGCGAGGCCGCAGCACTGCGCACGGAGCTCGCCGCGTCGCTCGCCGAGGCACGCGCCCGCGAGTCGGAGCTCGCACGCGAGCGCGACGCGGTTCGTGCGTCCGCCGACCGCGCGCGCAGCGACGCGACGGCGGAGACGGAGCGCGACCTGGCCGCTGCACGGGCGGAGTTGAAGGCGTTGCGCGAAGAGCTGCGCCGCGCCCGCAGGCAGACACGGCCTTCCGATCAGGACCGCCTGCTCGGGTCGGCGACCGAGCGGCTGGCCGTCGCCGAGCAGTCGTTGCGAGATCTGAGCGGGCCGTTGCCGCCGGCCGGCGATCTCGCCGAGGGCGACCCGGTCGAGGCACCTGACGTGGGCGTCCGCGGCACGATCGCCTCGATCCGCGGCGACGCCGCCGAGGTGATCGGCGCCGCGGGGCAGCGCGTGCGGATACCGCTCGCACGGCTGCGACCCTCGCGCGAGCGCCTGCCCGAGGACCGGACGCCGCCCGTGCAGGTGCGCACCTCGGCGCGGAGTGACGCATCCGACCAGCTCGACGTGCGGGGCCTGCCGGGGCAGGAGGCGCGTGAGCAGGTGCGGAGGCTCGTCGACGATGCCGCACTGGCCGGCCTTTCCGAGGTGCGAATCGTGCACGGCCGCGGCACGGGTGCGCTGCGTGCGGCGGTGCGCGACGAGCTCGCACGGCACCCGCTCGTCGACCGTTCTGCTCCGGATGCCGACGACGGCGCCACGGTCGCGACGCTCGGTTAGAGCACCGTTTGTGGCGGCCTGCTGCGCGCCTGGAGCAGCACCGCGCCGAGCACGATCGCACCGCCGACGAAGGTCGCTGCGTGGGGTCGCTCCGACAGGAAGAACCACACCCAGAGCGGGCCGAGCACGATCTCCAGCAGCGTGATCAGCGCCACCTCGCCGGCCGGGATCAGGCGGCCGCCGATCGTCAGGAAGATGAACCCGAGGCCGATCTGCGCGATGCCGAGCGTCGCCAGGAGCGTGACGTCCAGCGGCCCGACGTCGCCCGGGTGCGCGAACGGCGCCGCGAGCACGAAGACGGCGATCTGAGACAGGCACATCGCCGGTGCCATCGACACGTCCCGTTTGTGCCGGGTGATCACGAGCGTCGCCGCGAACGACACCGTCATCAGGAGCGAGAGCGTCAGCCCGAGCGCGCTCGGACGCCCCGGCCCGCCCACCATCAGCGACACCCCGACGAGCGCCACCGCCATGGCGAGCCAGGTACGCGGTGCCACACGGTCCCCGATCGCGGTACCGAGCGCGGCGGCGATGATCGGGGCCAGCGCCTGCATGAACAGCACGTTTGCGACGGAGGCGTAGTTGAGTGCGATGAAGAACGACGCCGACGAGATGGCGAGCAGCGCCGCCACCGTCAGCCCCCCTCGACCGATCGCGCGAAACGCGTGCAGCACGTGCCGCCGCTCGGTTGCGACGACGTAGGCACCGACACCGGCGACGGCGAAGATCGCCCTGCCGGCCACCTGGGTCGCGACGCCCACGGTCAGCTCACGCTGCAGCAGTCCCGCGGTCGACCACGAGATCGCCGCGAAGGTGACGAAGAGCCGGCCACGCCGGTGCTGGGCTGCAACGTCCGGCACGTTCTGGAGTCTCGCGGGTAGCCTCCGCCCGGTGCTGCCCGAACGGAGCGAAGCGGTCGTGATCGGCGGCGGCGTGATGGGGGCCGCCGCCTTGCACTACCTGGTCGAGCTCGGCTGCACGGAGCCGGTGCTGATCGAGCGCGACACGCTCGGCTCGGGCTCCACCGGCCACTGTGCGGGCGGCGTTCGAACGATGTTCTCCGACGAGCTCAACGTGCGCGTCGGGCTCGAATCGATCCGGCGGCTCGAGCGGTTCGAGGCCGAGGTCGGCGAGGAGCTCGACCTGCGGCTCTGGGGCTACCTCTTCCTGCTCGACGATGCAGCCGACGTGGCGCGGTTCGAGAGCGACCTTCGGCTTCAGGAGCGATTCGACCTCGGCTCACGGCTGCTCACCCCGCAGGAGGTGCGCGCCGTCGTGCCCCAGCTCGCGACGGACGACCTCCTCGCGGGCGTCTTGTGCCCGCGGGCCGGCTATGTGACGCCCGATCTCGTCGTGCAGGGCTACGCCCGCCGCGCCGCCGAGCGTGGCGCGCACATCGAGCAGTCGTGTAGCGCCCTTCGCATCGTCGTCGACGAGGGCCGGGTGACCGGGGTCGAGACCTCCCACGGCACGGTCCGAACGGATCGGGTCGTCCTCACCGCAGGCGTGTGGTCACGGGAGATCGGAGCGACAGCGGGCCTCGACCTGCCGCTGACCCGCGAGAGGCGCTTCATGTTCTTCACCGAGGACGCACCCGCGTTCCCCGTCGAGCTGCCCTTGACGATCGACTTCTCGACGGGTTTCTACTTCCACCGCGAAGGCGCCGCGCTCGCCTTCGGTGGGCGGGAGCAGACGCTCGAGGAGCTCGCGCCGGTCGCAGCCCGCCGTCTACCGGCGCTCGAGGAGCTCGGCGTCCGATCGAGCTGGTGGGGCTACTACGAGCTGAGCCCGGACCACAACGCGCTCGTCGGCGCGGCCGCGAGCCCGGCAGGGCTCGTCTATGCGACGGGCTTCTCCGGGCACGGCTTTCAGCAAGGCCCGGTGATCGGCGAGCACCTCGCCGAGCTCACGCTGGGCCGGGCGCCGACCTTCGACCTGTCGTCGTTCTCAGTCGAGCGGTTCGCCGGCGGGGGCGTCCGCGTCGAGTTGAACGTCGTCTAGGGAAGCTTCGCCGTCGGAGCCATCGCCGGTGACGGGCGCCTCGCCGAGGGCGCGCGCATCCTTCTTCGCCTGCTTGCGCTCGCGCTTCTCGCGCCTGGCCTGCTCCTTCTCGCGCTTCGCGATCGTCTCCGGCCTGCGTCCCGCCATCGCTAGCCCCGTCTCCGGGCGCGCGCCCGACCGCCCGACGCGTCGTCGACGACCGTCACCTTGATCGCGTGCGCGTCACCGCTGCCGTTCGCCTCTTCGCGTTCGAAGGTGAGGTGCGTTCCCGCGCACCGGTCGCCGAGCAGGTGCCCGGGCTCGAAGCCCGCCTCCTCGACGCGCAAGCGCTCGCCGTCCTCGGTGCGGATGAACCCGTGACGTTTTTCGGGGTTGAACCAGATCAGCCGGCCGCGCATGCAGCTCCCTCCTGCGCGACGTGCGCGCGTCGAAGTGGAAAAAGCGGGTGCGGGGGCGCGTGCCCCCGCACACCGAATGTCGGCGCTAGGCCGAGACGAGCGAGACGTTCTGAGCCTCGGGGCCTTTGGCGCCCTCGGCTGCGTCGAACTGCACCTTTGCGTTCTCGTCGAGGGACTTGTAGCCCTCGCCTGCGATCGCGCTGTGGTGGACGAACAGATCCTTGCCGCCTTCATCAGGAGTGATGAACCCATACCCCTTGTCGGCGTTGAACCACTTGACGGTTCCTGTTGCCATGTACTTACACCTCCTTCTACCTTGAAAGAACGGGCAGAGGAGGCGCAAGACGGCGCATCCGGTACTCGCTCGAAGTGCTCAAAGCGTAGCAGGGATAGCGATTTTGGCGGCTCAGCCGAGCCCGCTCGACTTCTTCGCCTCCGCGGCGCGCTTCTCGTTCCGCTTCTCCTTGAGCGAGCGTTGCGGGGCTTTCTTCTGGAGCTTCTTCGGCTTGTCGGAGCCCTTCATACCGACCTCCTGACCACGGTGTGCTTTGAGCGCCAGCCTACCTGCCCGACCTAGCGGGTCCTGGCGAAGCGCTGCACCGCGTCGAGCAGCTCGGCGGCCTTGCGGTTCGCCTCCGCCTCGTCGCCCGAGGCGAGCGCAGCCGCGACGCAGTGGCGGACGTGCTCCTCGAGCACCTTGAGCGCGACGGCCTCGAGCGCCGTGTCGATCGCGGCGAGCTGGGTCAGGATGTCGATGCAGTAGCGGTCGTCTTCGATCATTCGCGAGACGCCGCGCACCTGGCCCTCGATCCGGGCGAGCCGCTTCTGGAGCTTGTCCTTGTCGGCGGCGTACCCGTAGGCGGCCCCTGGCGGTCCGGTCATACGCCGCAACCTACCATACCCCCGCCCCGTATTCGACAGCGGCGCGTAGTACCTTGGCGAGCCGTGGCCACTCTCTCGTCGGGGCAGTTCCTCTTTGCGTTCGTGGCCGCCGCGGCCGTCGGAACGGGCGTCTTCTTCCACGCCGAGCGCAACGAGATCCGGCATCCGTCGGCGTGGGCGAGCTTCGTCTTCCTGTTCCTGATCGTCGGGCTGCCGGCGTATGCGGTGCACGTTCGCCGGGTGCGTAGACGCCGCCGGTCTTGATTTCCGACCCGGCGCGTACTACGGTCGCCTCGTGTCCGGGGCTCAGAGAGGCGGGTATCAGGTCTGGCGAGTCCTCGTCGCGCTGATCGCAGCCGCCTGCGTCGTTCAGATCTTTCTCGCCGGCCGGGGCGCCTTCGGTGTCCACGGGGCGGTCAAGCTCGACGACCAGAAGAGCTTCGACCCGCACCGGGCGCTCGGCGAGATCATCGGGCTCCTCGCTGTGCTCGCGTTCCTCGCGGCGCTCGTCGCCTGGCGTGACAAGCAGCTCATCTGGCTGACGCTCGCGCTCGCCGTGATGGCGGAGGTTCTGCAGCACCTGTTCGCGCTGCCGAAGCACCCGTGGGTGGCGGGGTTGCACGCCCTCGACGGCGTTGCGATTCTCGCGCTCTCAGGCTGGTTCGCGCATCGCGCCTGGCGCGGGTCGGGCGGCGGCGCGCGCCCGCTGCTCTCCGACGCTCCGTAGCCGCGCGAGCGGGTAGGTAGCGGCGGACGCGCACATGTTTCGACGCCGGCCAGTCCCACCGCGCCGGGCTCCCGTCAGGTCGTGAACGATGCAGCCCGGGCGGCCCGTCGACTGCAGGCTCGCCGCCGCACGAGAAGAAGACGCCTGCTCGCGGCCGCTCTGCTCTTGGCCGGGCTGGGCGCCGGGTCCGCCGCCCTGCTCGCCCTGCGCCCGAACCGCGGCTCCGGGCCGGCCGCAGCGGGCGTGACGGGCCGCGACCGGGTGAGCCGAGCCACCACGGTTCGAGCAAACGCCCGCCCGGCGGTGCCGCGGCGGCGCGGCCCGAAGGTCACGAGCGTTCCGATCTTGATGTACCACGTCATCAACACGCCGCCGCCGCACGCTCCGTTCCCGGGGCTGTACCTCGCCGCCCCGGAGTTCGCCCGCCAGATGGCAGCGCTTGCGGCGGCCGGCTACCGCGGCGTGACGCTGGACGAGGTCGTGCGCAACTGGACGAAGGGAGCGGCATTGCCGGAAGGCCGGCCGATCGTCATCTCGTTCGACAACGGCTACCGTTCGCAGTACACGAATGCGCTGCCCGTGTTGCGACGCGAAGGTTGGCCCGCGGTTCTCAACCTTCAGCTCTCGGGGCTGCCACCCGCGCAGGGCGGTCTGGCTGCTCGGCAGGTCCGGGCGCTCGTTCGCGCGGGTTGGGAGCTCGATACCCAGGGTTTCAGCCATGCCGACCTGCCGACGCTCAGCAGGGCGCAGCTGCGCCATGAGGTACTGGGCTCCCGTCGTCTCATCCGCGCGCGGTTTCGCGTCGCCGTCAACTGGTTTTGCTACCCGTCGGGGGACTACGACGGGCGTGTGATCGCGGCCGTCAAGGCAGCCGGCTACCGCGGCGCGACCACCGTCGTGCCCGGTTGGGCGACCACGACCGGCGACCCCTACCGTTTGCCCCGGCTGCGGGTGCTTGGCAGTACGTCGCCGTCCGCGCTCCTCGCCCTGATCCAAGGATCGCGTGACAGCCTCCCCGCACCTGCGGCCTACGGTTGAGTCGTCGAGTCAGAGGCTTCGCTCCGTCTCGATCCTGACCCGGGTTCGAAGACGAATCGTGCGATCGAGCGAAGGGAAGGTGACCTCCGGGAAGTACGTCCCCTCCGGCAACAGCCTTCCCGAACGCGTACGGCCGTTCCAGACCACCCGCTCGCGTCCGGCCTCAACATGACGGTCGCGGAACAACGTCACCACGGGGCGACCCGCCGAATCCACCATTTGCAGGGTCATCGCCGCCGCGTGCGTCAGTTGGAAGGTCAGACGTGCGACGCTGTCACGGCAACGACAGAGCGGGGTGACCGTCTTGTCGACTCGCGCTCCGGCGAGCAACACGTCCTGCACCCTCGCCCGGCTGCCGTCTGTGACGGCAAGCACGCCGCCGGCGAGCGCGATGACGACCAGGGCGGAAGCAGGGGCGAGATACTTCGTCCGGAGCAGCCGTAAGCCCCGGGCGAAGGCACGGTCGGCGGCTTCAGTTCGGACAACGAGCCTGCGCGAGGCCGCATCCGCCAGCTCGAGCGCCCGCTCGGCGGTGTCCGCCGTGGCAACGACGTATCCGCGCCGGTCGGCGTCGACCTGAACCGGCCCGATCGTGGCGCCTGGACCGAAGTAGAGCCCCGCGGCGAGTACGCCCGGCGCGGCCCGCACATCGGCGAGCCCGTCGATCTCGCTCACGGTTCCGAGCGGGAGGACGCCGGGACTCGCCGTCAAGAACCGAATCGCAATCGGTCTAGTGACTCTCGGGGTGACGAGGTGGTCAGGCACGGCATGTCCGAGAGCTTGCTCGATTGCGATCTCGAACAGGTTGATCCCGACCCCGTACGAGACGAGGTCGGCCATCTGCCCTGCGGGAATCCGGGCGGCGATCTCGACGACCCGGACGCCTGTCTCACCGGCGATCAACTGCGGGAACGCGATTCCGTCACGGAGGCCGAGTGTCCGGACGGTCGCGATCGCCACGTCCTCGGCCTCGGCCAGCAGGCGTCTCGGCAGGGACGACGGGAACGAGTGAATCCAGCCGACCCCGAACCCGATTCCGGCAGGACGGAGCCGGTCCGACAGCGTCAGCAGCGTGGGCTCGCCCCGACGCGCGACGAGGATGCCGTTCAGCTCGGCTCCCTCGACGAATTCCTCGAGCATTGCCCGGCCGGATCGCGAGTAGGTGAGCGAGCCCTCGAGCACCGCACCGACCTGCTCCGGCGACTCGACTCGGAAAACACCGCGCTGGCCACCCGAGTCGACCGGCTTCAGCACCGCCGGGAATCCGACCTGCGAGCAGGCTTCGTCCACGTCGGTCGCGGCGGTCAGGACGGCGAACCGTGGCTGTGGCACGCCGGCGCGCTCGAGCCGCGTCCGCATCACCGCCTTGTCGGTCATCGACTCCGCCACCTCCGGTCCGATCCCCGGCAGACCGAGGTGGGAGGCGACCGCCGCCGCAGGGGGTACCGCTCGGTCGGTCGAGATCGCCAGCACACCTTCGACTCCGAGCCGAACACCAACCTCGACCACCCGCTCGACATCTGTGAAGTCGACGTGCTCGGCGACGTCGCAGAAAGGGAAAGCCACTGCATCTCGGTCGCCGTCGACGGCGATGACGCGGTGCCCAACTGCGCGTGCATAGCGGATCGCCGGCAGTTGCGACACGCTCGCCCCGAGAAAGAGCAGGGTCGCCACGCTCAGTGACCGCTCAGCCGTCGGGCGCCGCGGTGAACCATTTGCCACTCTCCATTCGACGAGCGCCCGCCCGAGTCAGGGCGCAGTATGCCGTCTAGCCACCGAGCGTGTGCCGGGCGGGAGGCCCGGTGGCGACTCGGGGATCCAGCGCTCGGCGGTTCACTGCCCGCACCAGATGTCCCTCTGCTCTCGAACGAGGCCGTCGGCGTCGAACCGGAGCAGCGAGACTCCCACGAGGCTCTCCTCTCCACCGTCTCTCAGCCGGGTCGTCGTCTCCCATTCGACGACGACGCGATCACCGTCGACGACAGGTGCCGCGAACGACGGCTCGGAAGACACCTCGTCGGCGAAGACGCGGGCGACGTACTCGCGGACGTCTTCCTGCGTGCGAAACGGGTGTGACCGAAACGAGGCGTCGGTCCGATAGAGCGAATTGATGGAGGCGACGTCGTGCTCCGCCCAGGCCCGTTGCCAGATCCGGGCCCAGCGCTCGGCCGCCTCGCGCGTCTCCATTTGGAGAGCGTATGTGTTCCGCTCCGGGGTCTACCAGTGGCGCAGGCCGTCGAGATGGCGGCCGGCGCTGATCTCGCGCTCATCGCGCTCGAGCGCCTCGTCGCTCCGCCCGCTCGTCATGACCGCCCAGGCCGAGACGACCACGGCCACCGCCGCTACGACCGCCATCAGGATGAAGAGCCAGGACATGCCCGGAGAGCATCGGCCGATCGGCCACGGGACTTGAGTGCTCGAACGAGCTTCCGGCCGATGTTTCGCGGGGCCCGACTCCGCGGTACGAACCATCGTGGACTTCGCCCAGCGAGCCGCCCGCAACGAAGAGGTGTTTCGGAGCGTCAACGAGCGCATCGAAGAGGGAGGGGAGCGGCACGGCGTCACCTCGCCGCTGCGGTTCCACTGCGAATGTGACAGCGAGGCGTGCTTCGAGACGGTGGAGATCGCAGCGCCGGCCTACCGGGCCGTTGCGGAGAAGCGGTACTGCTTCATCATCGTCCCCGGCCACGACGACCCCCGCGTCGAGACGGTCGTCGAGGAGCGGGACGGCTACTGCGTGGTCGAGAAGATCGGGGAGGCCCGGGAGGAGCTCGAGCGCCACCATCCGCAGGAGCGCCACAGGACGTCCTGAGGCTGCGTCGAACGCCTTCGCATCGCGTTTGGAAGACGTAAAGATGGTTTGACAGCTCCGCGGCGGCCTGGCAGGAGTGGTGGCGTGCGGGGTCTCGCAGCGGTGATCGCTCTCTTCGCCGTGCTCTGGCCCGGGGCAGCTCTCGCCGGCCCCGGCCCGACCGCCGGGCTTCGCCTCGGCGTGCTCGGCAACCCGGCGCGCTTCGCGAGCCAGACGGCCCAGCGCTCCTCGACCCGGCTCCTGATCGTCGGCTGGGGGCAGTCCTCGTCGCCCGCGTACTTCACCCGCTTGCTGTCGACGATGCTCGACGAGCCGATGGTCGGCCTCAACACCACCTCGGCGGGCGGGACCGAGATGATCTCGCCGGCCGCGATCGCCCAGGGTCGCGGCGACCGGTTCCTGCTCGCCGTCAACCAGGCGTTCGCCCACTGGGGGAAGCCCGTCTTCCTGCGGCCGCTGGCCGAGATGAACGGCCACTGGAACGCCTACTCGGCATTCAACTCGGACGGCTCTGCGCGTGGTGCCGATCACTCGACGGCGAGCTTCAGGAAGGCGTTCGCGCGCATCTATCTGATCGTCCACGGCGGCCCCGGCGTGAATCAGCGTCTGCACGCGCTCCGGCTGCCCCCCGTCGCGAGCCAGCCCGAGGCTGCGCCGAACGTGCAGGTGATCTGGAATCCCCAGGGCTACGGATCGCCCGACCTGCCGGGCAACTCGCCGGCGGCGTACTACCCGGGCGATGCGTACGTCGACGTCGTCGGCGACGACCTCTACGACATCGGCGGCAAGGCGGCGTGGTCGGGTGCCCAGGCGCTGTACGCGGCCCATCCGGGAAAGCCCTTCGCGATTGGAGAATGGGGGCTCTGGGGAGTCGACGACGCGCAGTTCGTCGCCCGGATGGCCACGTTCCTGCGGCGACACCCTCGTGTCGTGATCGCGAACTACTACGCGGGCAGGTCGAGATCGCCCTTCGACCTCGGCTCCAAGCCGAGGTCGCTGCGCGCGTACCGCTCGCTGATCACGCCGCTCGGCAGTTGAGCCGTGAACGGGCCGCGAGCCATCTAGGATGGCGACTTGGCCGTGACGCCTGAGGTCGCAGGGTGGAGGGCACTCGTCGCCGCTCGGGCGCGCGGCGAGTCGGACTCGGGGATCGCCTCGGTGCTCGGGCTGCTCTCCGTTCCCGATCTGATCTCGTTCGCGGGCGGCTTCCCGGACCCGGCGACGTTCCCGCGCGAGCACGTTGCAGAGCTCTTCGAGGAGTTCGCCGCCACCGGCGAGGTGACCGCGTTCCAGTATGCGCCGACCCGCGGCCTCGCCGGCCCGCTCGATGCTCTCGCCGGCCGGCTCGAGGCGCTCCAGGGCCGGCGGCCGGCCGACGACGAGCTGCTGATCACGAGCGGTGCGATCGAGGCGCTCGAGCTGATCGCGAAGTCGTTCGTCGATCCGGGGGATGTCGTGGTCGTCGAGAGCCCAACCTATCTGGGGGCGATCCAGGCGTTCCGGAGCTTCGAGGCGAACCTCGCAACGGTCGCGCTCGACGAGCACGGGCTCGACGTGGAGGAGCTGGAACGGCGCCTCGCCGGTGGTCTACGGCCGAAGCTCGTCTACACGATCCCCGACCACCAGAACCCCGCAGGCGTGAGCCTGAGCTCCGATCGCCGGCGGCGCCTCGTCGAGCTCGCGCGTCACCACGGGTTCCTGGTGGTCGAGGATGTCGCCTACCGGGAGCTCGGCTTCCACGACCGGACTCTGCCGAGCCTCTGGAGCCTCGCGCCCGATGCCGTCGTGCAGATCGGAACGACCTCCAAGACGCTGTTTCCGGGGGTTCGACTCGGCTGGGCGGCCGGGCCGGCCGACATCAGCGCCCGCCTCGTCGCCGCCAAGCAGAACACCGACCAGTGCGCCGGTGCGCTCGGGCAGCGGCTGTTCGAGGAGTCGGTTCGCCGCGGGTGGCTGGGCGAGCAGGTCGACCGCTCGCGTGCGCTCTATCGGAGCAAGTGCGAGCGGACGCTCGCCGCGCTCGCCCGCTCCATGCCCGACGGAGTCTCCTGGACGCAGCCGCAGGGGGGCTTCTTCACCTGGCTGACGCTTCCCGGTGAGGCGGACTCGGTCGAGCTCGCGCGGCGCGCGGTGGAGCTCGGCGTCGGCATCGTGCCGGGGACGCTGTTCTACCCCGACGGCCGCGGAGCCGACAAGGTGCGGATCAGCTTCAGCATGGTCGCGAGCGCCCGCATCGACGACGGCATCGAGCGCCTCGGCTCGCTTCTCACGAGCTAGCGGCTCGCGAAGCGAAACAGCAGGTAGATGACAATCGCGAAGACCGCGACGAGAATCAGAACGGTGTGCACGATGTGCGAATGCAACATTTGCCGCATGATAGGCGGCGCCGGTGACGGAACGGTGACGCCGTGACCGCCAACCCCACGGTCGGCGACGACCGCCTGCGTCTCGTCTACGCCGACGACGATCCCGCCATGCGGATGATGATCAGCACGCTGCTGGCGCTCGTGGACGGTGTCGAGGTCGTCGGCGAGGCGGTCGACGGCGAGGAGGCGGTGAGGCTCGTGCAGCAGTTCGAGCCCGACCTCGTCCTACTCGATGTGCAGATGCCCCGGCTCGACGGCCCGTCGGCGGCGGATCTGATCCTGACGCTCCGGCCGGAGACGCGCGTGGTGCTCCACACCGCGCTTCCCACCGCGGAGACGCGCCGGCGGGCAAAGCTGTTGGGCCTGCCGCTGCTCGACAAGCTGCGCTTCGACGACGTGATCGAGGCGATCACCGAGCACGAGCCTGCGAGCGGGGAGCGCGACGCACCGGATGCTCGGATCGAAGCGGCCGTGCTGGCGGCGCTCACAGCACGGCACTCGCAGCCGATGTTTCTCGTCCTGGCCGACAACACGGTGCCGTTCTACAACAGCCTTGCCGCGGAGCTGCTCGATCTGCCGTTTCCGATGGAGCCGTCGACGATCGTCGCGTTGCGAGAGCATTTCGAGATCCTCGACCTCGATCGCACCCCGATGGCCGTTCCGAAGCGGCTGATGTACCGGGCGATCGACGCGCACACCCCGCTCACCGAGCTCGTGATCGTGGCGGCTGCGGGACGCGAGACGAAGGCCCGGGCTGCCGCCGTCCCCTTCTTTGCGGGGGACTCGTCCTACGTGGGAACGGCGATCTACTTCGAGCCGCTCGAGAGAGACCTGAGACCTGCGTAACCGACCGCGCGCCTCCAGCGTTCCAGGCTCATGCGTCCGGTCGAGCTGCGGCAACCTCCCCTCTCGTGAGCCGCCGCCGTCGGGCACGGAGGCCCGGACGCACCCAGGCGCTCTGGGTCGTCGCAGGCGCGCTGGCCGTGCTCCTGCTGCTCGTCCGGCTGCTCTGAGCCTGAACGCGCCCGGACGTCCCCCGACGTGCCCCGCTCGTCAGTGCGTCAGCACAAGAGCCGCCAGCGCCTGGCGCAGCCCGCGCAGCGTCTCGGGGCCCGACGATGCCGTCCACCGTCAGCTTCTTCGCCGTCTGGAAGCTCGTCACGGCCGCCTGCGTGACGGGCCCGTAGCTGCCGTCGACGGGCCCGGTGCGGTAGCCGAGGCGTGCGAGCGCCCGCTGCAGGACCTTGACCTGCGTCCCGCTGTCGCCTGGTTTCGTGGCCGCCGTCGGCGCTGGGGGAACCTGAACCGTGGGAGTCGTGGGCGTCGTCGGTGTCGTCGCTGTGCTCGTGGTCGTCCCCGTCCTGGTCGAGACGGTCGTCGCCTGCTTGCCGCCGCTCGAGAAGACCCCGGCGAATGCCAGCCCGGCCACGATCAGCGCGACTGCGAGCAACGCAGCGGCGGCCAGCTTCGCAGCTGCGACGTTCGGCGTCGCCGCCGGCTTCCTGGTCGTCCTTCGTGTCCGCCTGCCTTCGAGCCAGTCGTCAGCCGCCGCGGCGTTCTCGACGGTCGCCGCGCGCGACTCAAAGGAGGTGGCGGTGCCCGGTGCGTCGTCGTCCGAACCGGCGAACCAGTCGTCCGGGTCTTCAGGGGGAGGGTCGGTGTCCGCCATCGGGCTCAAACGTACCGCGGCCCAGGCCAAAAGTGGAGCGTCTCGAGCCCCTCAGGGGCTTGCTCGCCGCTCGGAGAACCGGGGCAGCCCGTCGTCCGGGCAGAGGTTCCCACGGTGCAGCGAACGCGACGAACTGGCGGTATGACGGCCGGATTCCCGGATCGCCGTCGAACGCGCCCATGCGGATGCTGATCCGGTCCTGGTCGACCGGGTGCCGGCTCCAGAGCGCCGAGCCGCATGCCGAGCAGAAGACCTTCTCGTAACCGCCGCCGCCCGGGTCGTAGGCGGCGAGCAGGTCGGCCCCTTGCTCGATGTGGAGCGAGCCGGGCTCGATCTGCGCCGAGCAGGCCGCGGCGGTGCCTGTCCGCCGCTGGCAACGGGTGCAATGGCAGTAGCCGGCCGACCGGAGCGGCCGGTCGACTTCGAAGCGGACGGCGCCGCACATGCACCCGCCGGAAAGATTGCTCACGCCGCCCGCAGTGCTACTTCCCGCGGTGGCCGGTTCGGCTTCAACGCAGGTAGCGTTCTGCGCCTTGCGGCTCTACCTTGCCGGCCCGCTCTTCTCCGATGCCGAGCGCACGTGGCTCGACCTGCTCGCGGCAAGGTTGCGTTCCGATGGTTTCGACTGCTTCGTGCCGCACGAGAATTTCCCCGAGCTTGCGGATGTCACGGTGGAGCAGGTGTATGGCGTGGACGCGGAGGGTCTCCGGTCGGCCAACGCGCTCGTGGCGTGGCTCGACGGGCCGATGATCGACGACGGCACCGCGTGCGAGATCGGGATGTTCGCCGAGCTCGTGCGCAGCGGTGGCTCGCACTACCGAGGGATCGTCGCGATCACAACCGACCTGCGCATCGAGCGCCGCCGTGCGCAGCACGTCGTCGGCGGTGGGATGAATCTCTTCGTCGGCGGCGCGATCGCATCCTGCGGGACCGTCGTGCACACGGTTGACGAGATCGTCCCGGCCCTCCGCGCGCTGGAGTGAACGTCGGTTCCATCCGCGCATCTGCTCGGCCGGAACGTGCCGAATCGCCTCGCGGTCCGTAAAAGTATGGTCAGCGTGGTCGAAGCGAGCAACCAGCCGATCGAGCTAGGGCGGTGCGCACGGTGCGCAGGCTGCGCGGGTCGCTGCTTTAACCTCCTGCAGGGCCTCTGGCTCGTCCCGGGCTTTGGGGGTAGTCCGAGGATCCTGCGCACCTTCTTCGGAGGCAGGCTCACGCAGGTCACGTCGGGATCTTCGTCGGGATCTTCGTCTACTCGTTCGTCGTCCTGCGCTCCGGCGGTGCGGGCCGCCTGTTCGTGCCGCGCCTCAGCGTCACCATCGCCTCCGCCCTGGCGATCGTCGCCGTCGTCCTCCTGACTCGTGGGCGTCTAGCGCGCAGGCCCCTGCTGCTGCGCGGCGAGTGAGAGTCGTTCGATTGCCCGCTCGAGCGTCTGCGCCGCGGCGGACTCCTCCTCGAGCGATTCGCGCAGCTCGTCGACACGCTCGCCGAGCCCGTTCGACTCTCCCAGTTGGATCACCGTCGTGGTTGCGGCGATCTCCCAGTGCTCTGTATGCAGCGCCGCCTGGGCGTGGAAGATGTCTGCGAGATCGGAGGCAGACGATCGAGCTCGCAAGCTGGTCGTGCCGGTCGAGCGCGCACTCGAATGCAGCGACACGGTGAGCCGACGGAGTCACGTCGATCCGGCGGAACACCGCCTCGGCCCGGTCGACGTGGCGCTTCGTCTCGTCGAGATGCTGCCGCAGCACAGCGGCGAGCTCCTCGTCCGCGGTCGAGGTGGCGAGATCACGCAGGACACCGCCCGCGAGGCGCCGCTCGACGTACAGCAACTCGCCGAGCAGGAGCACGAACAGGTCCCGCGGGCTTGCGACCGTCGTTGCCATCAGGCGGCCTTCCGCTGCAGGAGTGAGGCGGCCCGGTCGGCCAGCGCCATGATCGTGAGAGCCGGGTTGGCCGCCCCCTGGGTCGGCAGCACCGAACCGTCGACGACGTAGAGGTTGTCGATGCCCCAGACGCGGTGATTTCGGTCCACGACCGAGTCCTCGGCTGTCTCGCCCATTCGCGCACCGCCGACGAGGTGCGCGTGACGGTCAATCGTCAAGGTCTCCTGGGCACCTGCGCCGTCCCAGATCTCGCTCAGGATCCTGGTCGCGTAGGCGGTGATCGCATCGTCGTTCTCGCAGTGGCTGTAGTTGAACTGCGCGACCGGCATGCCGTTCTCGTCGACGGCGTCGGCAAGCGTGACGCGGTTCTCCGGTTGCGGCAGGTACTCGGCGAGGATCCCGAGCACAGACCAGTGGTTGTAGTCGCGCATGTATTCGCGGAGTGCCTGCCCCCAGTGGCCCTCGGCGAGGACGTGCTCGGCCCATCCGATCGGCAACGGTGAGACGGTCTGGATCGAGAAGCCGCGAGCGAACCCACGCCGCTCGTCGGTCTCGTAGAACTGCTCCGACGACACCTCGGGCGGCGGCGCCTTGTACATGCGCAGAAGCTCCGGAAAGCGTCCCGCCATTTGCGTTGCTCCCTGGACCATCACGTAGCGGCCGACCTGATCCGTGTCGTTCCCGAGGCCGTGGGGATGTCGGGCGCACGCCGAGTTGAGCAGAAGGCGGGGCGTCTCGATCGCGTAGCCGCAGACGGCGACTGCCGCAGCGCGCTGGAAGCGCTCGCGGCCTTCCGAGACGAACGTGACCCCCGTGACCTGGCCGGTCGCATCGTCCAACTCGATCCGCGTGACCATGCAGCCGGCCCGCACCTCACAACCGTGCTCGACCGCATCGGGGATGTGGGTGATGAGCGGTGATGCCTTCGCGTTGACCTTGCAGCCTTCGAGACAGAAGCCTCGATAGATGCAGTGTGGCCGGTTCCCGAACACGCCGTTCGTGATCGAGACCGGCCCGACCTTCATCTCGATCCCGTACTTGCGCGCTCCCTCCCAGGCGACCGAAGCTGCACCCGACACCGGGTGCGGCCCATGTGGATAGCCGTGCGGGTCACCCCACGGCCAGTGCTCGCCCGCGACCGGCAGCTCGCGCTCGACGCGCTCGAACGACGGCTTGAGGTCCCAGTAGGAGATGGGCCAGTCCACCGCGACGCCGTCGCGCGTGCGCACCTCGAAGTCCGAAGGGTGAAGGCGCGGCACGTATCCGGCGAAGTGCGTCATCGAGCCGCCTACACCGACCCCGGAGTTGTTCTTGCCCATCTGGATCGGGTTGCTGCCGGAGACGACGCGCTCGTCGGTCCAGTAGAGCCCGCCCGAGCCCTTCTCGTCGCTGACCCAGTCGCGGTCGGGATCCCAGAACGGCCCCTTCTCGAGCACCACGACCCGCCAGCCCTTTCGGGCGAGCCGTTGCGCGAGCACGCTACCGCCGGCGCCCGCCCCGACGACCACCAGGTCGACGACGTCGTCGTCGCGGTTGCGCCGCATCCGGCCGAGGTTCTGCAAGCCGCGCTTGTGCGGGTCGAGGAGGAACGCAGAGTCGTTGTCCTGCGGCATGGCCCAGGAGCCCTGGGGAGGCTTGAGCGACGAGGGCAACTAGTCGAGCCCTCGGTCGCGCGTGTCCGTGACCGGGTCGTAATGCACGCTCTCCGCCTTCTCCCAGCCTTCCGCCTCCCCGAGCTTCGGCGAGCCGAATGCGGCATAGCCACGCGGGTACGCGGGGCCGCCGAAGCCGATCTCGTTCCAGGCCCATGGATGGGAGTAGAACGCCTGGGCGACGTAGCGCATGACGACCGAGAACGCGCGCGCGACGTTCATCGAGTCCCACACGCCGCCTCGCAATTCAGCCTTGGAGAAACGATGAACCAGCGCGACCTGTGCGTCGAGCGCCGCGGCGGCATAGGTGGGGAAGCTTCGGGCGCGCGCCTCGTCGTCGAGACCGCGGGCCACGCGCCGCCAGACCTCGCCGTCGTCGGGCAGGTCATAGAAGCGCCAGCCGTCGCGCTTGCCAGCGGCAAGCTTCTCGTCGATGTACGCCAGGACCGGTATCCGCGGGTCCGAGTCCTGCGCCGTGGCGATGTCGCAGAACGCCTGCAGCGTCTCGGCCTCAGCCGCATCGAAGTAGCGAATCGGAGGGGTCTGCTCGACGCGCTCGAGCACGACCTTTCGCGTCTGCTCGTCCCAGTGCCCCGTCTGGCTGAGCACGTCGTAGTCGGGATAGCGTCCGACGAGCTGTGGCGTGGTGCCGCGTCGCTGCTTCGGCAGGTGGTGCGGGTCCGGATGCGCTTCCTCGACGTTCATCCGACGCTCAGCGCTCGCGCTTGACGATTGCGGCAGCCAGCCCGAGCCCTCCCACCAGGCACAGCGAGCCGGGCGCGAGAAGCGGCGGGCCCATGATCAGGTTGTACGGGATCTCACCGAAGCCCCCGGGTCGTTTCCGCACTCCCTGGATGTGCGTGACGATGCCCGCGAGGCCGTCGAGGAAGTAGAGAGCCGACACGGCGGGCAGCGCCGTGCGCGCGGCTTTCTCCGACACGAAGCCTGCGACGCCGGCAGCGGTGAGCGGGGGCGTCAGGACGAGCGGTGTCCACATCCACTTGTCGCCGAACGATCCCTTGTAATGCTCGAGGTAGATCTCCAGGCCGAGCCCGGGCGCGGACATCGCGACCGTCGCCGCGAGCAGCTTCTGCACACGCCCGGAGGTGACGTTTTCGAGCAGCCGGCTGATCATGCGGCCCACCGCAACGCGTCAGCTCGTTTCAGCTCGAGCCCGTGCCCGGGGCGCGAACGGTCGGGGACGAGTGCGCCGTCGACCGGTTCGAGCACGCCGTCGAACAACATGGAGTCGATGCGAACGTGGTCGTGGAAGTACTCGAGATGGCGTAGCCGGTCGACGCCGCAGAACGCGTGCGCCGCGAGTTGTGGGGCGCAATGAGCCGACAGGTCGAGACCGTGTGCGGCGGCGAGCCCGTTGACCCGCAGCAACCCCGTGATACCCCCGCACCGGGTCACGTCGGCCTGGAGGCAGTCCACGGAGCCGACGAGGTTGCGGAAGTCGGCCGGGACGTAGCCGTATTCGCCGGCTGCGACATCGAGGGTCGTCAGTCCCCGCACGAGCGCGAGCCCTGCGAAGTCGGCCGACGAGACCGGCTCCTCGAACCAGCGCACGTCCCAGTCGTGCTCGTAGCGCCGGGCCCAGCGGACGGCCTCTTTGGCCGAGAAGGCGCCGTTGGCGTCGACGAAGAGCTCGGCGTCGCCGATCGCAGCACGAGCGGCGTCGAGGCGAGCCGGATCTGCGGCCGGGTCGCGGCCGACCTTCATCTTCACGCGCGGGATCCCCTCCTCGACCCAGCTGCCGAGCTGGGTGGCGATCCGCTCGAGGCTGTACGAGCAGAACCCGCCGCTGCCGTACACCGGGACGCTCTCGTGGCAGGCGGGCAGAAGCGACACGAGTGGTACGCCGAGGAGCCGTGCGTGCAGGTCCCATAGCGCGAGATCGACGGCCGAGAGCGCGCACCAGGCGATCCCCGGGCGACCGACGTTTCTGAGCGCCGCCCCGCAGTCCAGCCACACCGCTCCGAGCTCGTCCGTCGTCCGTCCCTCGACAACCCCGGCGAGAGTGTCGGCGACGACGCGCGCGGCCGCGTCGGCTGCATACGTGTAGCCGAGTCCCGTCGTCGCTCCGGCTCGTGCCTCCACGACCACCACGGTCGTCGAATCCCATTCGATCGTCCCGTCCGACTCGGGGGCGTCGGTCGGGATCGTGAAGCACGACACCGAGAGGGCGTCGATCGCGGTCATCTGCCGGGCAGGAACTCGAGGATCTTCTGCTTGAACGACTCGTTCATGATCCCCCGGGCGTTCGGGTCGCCCTTGCGCAGGGCCGACATCAGATGGCCGGCCTGCTCGACGGTGATGTGCGGCGGGAGCGGCGGCACGTCGGGGTCGACGACCGCGTCGATCACGAACGGGCGGTCGGCCGAGAAGGCCCCGTCCCAGGCCGCGTCGATCATGTCCGGCGTCTCCACGCGGACACCGTCCAGCCCGATCAGCTTGGCGAAGTCGGCATAGCGCACGTCCGGGATCCGCTGGGTCATCGGGTTCTTCGGGTCACCCTCCATGGCGCGCTGCTCCCAGGTCACCTGGTTCAGGTCCTGGTTGTTCAGCACCAGCACGACGAGCCGCGGGTCCTCCCAGCGGTCGTAGTACTTCGCGGCCGTTATCAGCTCGGCCATGCCGTTCATCTGCATCGCGCCGTCGCCGACCAGTGCGAGGGCGGGGCGGCTCGGATGCGTGAACTTCGCGGCGATCGCGTACGGCACACCCGGCCCCATCGTCGCGAGCGTCCCCGAGAGCGACGCGAGGTGTGACGGCTTCAGCTTGACGTCCCGGGCGTACCAGTTCGCGGCCGACCCCGAGTCGGAGCTGACGATGGCATCGTCGGGGAGGTACTTGTTGAGCTCCCAGAAGAGCCGCTGCGGGTTGATCGGGTCGGCTTCCTGCAACGCCCGCTCCTCCATCAGCCGCCACCAGTCGCCGACCTCGCCCTCGATCTTCGATCGCCACGACCGGTCGGTCTTGTGCTCGAGCAGCGGCAGCAGTTCCTCGAGCGTCGAACGTGCATCACCGACGAGACCAAGCTCCATCGGGTAGCGGATGTTGAGCATACGCCCGTCGATGTCGATCTGCACGCCGCGCGCCTTCCCGGGCTCCGGCAGGAACTCCGAGTAGGGAAACGACGACCCGACCATCAGGAGGGTGTCGCACTCGTTCATCAGCGTCCAGCTCGGCTTCGTGCCGAGCAGCCCGATCGACCCGGTGCAGTACGGCAGCGTGTCGTCGAGCGCCGCCTTGCCGAGGAGTGCCTTCGCGACCCCGGCCCCGAGCTTCTCCGCCACCTGCTCGACCTGATCGTGCGCGCCGAGCGCGCCCTGGCCGATCAGCAGCGCGACCCGCTCACCGGCGTTCAGGATCTCGGCGGCTTGGCGAAGGTCGTCCTCCTGCGGGACGATGCGTGGCCGCCGCCAGCCGGCGGATGAATGGACGGTGCCGTGCTTCTCGGGCGGGTCGGGCACGGCGTCTTCCTCGGCGAGATCGTTCGGGATGATCAGACAGGTGACGTCGCGCTGGTCGAGCGCGATCCGGTGCGCCCGGTCGACGAGATGCCGGATCTGCGCCGCGTCGGTCGCCATGTGGACGTACTCGTGGGCGACGTCCTTGAAGAGCGCCTGCAGATCGACCTCTTGCTGGTAATGCCCGCCGAGCGCCATCCGCGACTGCTGCCCGACGATCGCGAGGACGGGCTTGTGGTCGAGCTTGGCGTCGTACAGCCCGTTCAGGAGGTGGATCGCGCCGGGTCCCGACGTGGCGAGGCAGACACCCACCTCGCCCGTCCACTTCGCATGGGCGCAGGCCATGAAGGCCGCCATCTCCTCGTGTCGGACCTGGACGAACTCGAGCTTGTCCTTGAACCGTTCGAGCGCCCCCACGATCGCGTTGATCCCGTCCCCGGGGTAGCCGTAGATGCGCCGGACGCCGTTCTCGTAGAGTCGTTCGAGGAGGAAGTCTGCGTTCGTCTGGCCCATCGATTTCTCCTTTGGCGTTGAGCGTTATTTCCGGGCGGCGAGCCCGAGTGCCGCCGCCCCGCCGAGCGCTCCCATGACCGCACCGCGGTGCCGTGAGAGCCAGGTCTGGGGCGAATGCGCGTGCGCCTGGTCGTCGAACGGGCCGTGCGCGCCCCGGTCCTCGTGCTCGTCGACGGGCTCGAACAGGTTGTCGTGCCCCCGCGGGTCGAGCGGCTCGCTGGTCTGCTGCGAGCTGAAGCCCGTCTTCCCGAGGTAGAGGTCGAGGAGCCCCGGCGCGAGCCGCTCGCCGAGCACGTTCAACACCGTCGGGATGCCCACGTAGAGCTGCCGGCGCTTCGTGTATGCGATCCAGTGAATCGCGTTGGCGGCCACCTCGGGCTGGTAGATCGGGGGCACCGGCATCGTCTGTTTCGGGAGCTTGGTCAGCCCCCAGGTGAATTGCGTCGTGTTCACGCCGGGCAGATGCACCATCGAGACCCGGACGTTGCTCTGCTTGTGCACGAGCTCGGTGCGGATCGACTCGCTGAAGTTCTTGCAGGCAGCCTTCGCGCCGCAGTAGGGCGACTGCAGCGGAATGCCGCGAAACGACAGCGCCGAGCACACCTGGACGATCACGCCGCGGTCGCGCGGCAGCATCCGCTTGAGCGCCGCGCGTGTGCCCCACACCATGCCGTGGTAGGTGACGTCGGTGGCGCGACGGAACTCCTCCGGCTCGATGTCGAGGAACTCGGCGTAGACGGTCACCATCGCGTCGTTCACCCAGATGTCGATCGGGCCGAAGGCTTCCTCGACGGCGCTCGCACCGGCCTCGACGGCCTCGGCGTCCGACACGTCGAGCGGAAGCACGAGCGCCTTGCCGCCCGCGGCCTCGACCTCGGCGGCCGCGGCCTCGAGGCCGGCGCGACCGCGCGCGATCAGCCCGATCGAGGCGCCGTCGGCCGCGAAGCGCCTGACCGTCGCGCGCCCGATCCCACCTGATGCCCCCGTGATCACGACGACGTCGCCCACACCTGGACGATCACCCGCCTGCTGCGATTAAAACCACCGCGGATGCAAAGAACCTATGAAGTGCCCGCGTCATTTCATCCGATCGGCGACTACGCCGCGATTGGCGACCGGCGCTCCGTCGCGCTCGTCGGGAAGGACGGCTCGATCGACTGGCTGTGCTGCCCGTCGATCGCGTCACCGAGCGTCTTCGCCGCGCTGCTCGACCCGAACCGCGGCGGCGCGTTCGCACTCGCCCCGGCCGGCCCATACGAGAGCGAGCGGCGCTACCTCCCCGAGACCAACGTGCTCGAGACGCTCTTCAGAACCGGCGGCGGCACGCTTCGGGTCACCGACGCCCTCAACCTCGACAACGGCACGCAGCTGCCGTGGCGCGAGGTCGCGAGGAGAGTCGAGTGCGTCTCGGGAGAGGTCGAGGTGCAGTGGCGAGTCGAGCCGCGCTTCGACTACGGCAGCGAGTCGCCCGCTGCCGGGCGCATCGGGAACGCGATCGGGCTGACGGCGGCAAGCGGGCACACTCTCGTTCTTTGCGCCTGGGACGCCGGCGAGCCTGTGCTCGGCGAAGGCGAGGTGTCGGGCGGGTGCCGCCTGAGGCAAGGCGACCGGGCGCTGCTCGCGCTGCTCGACGTCGGCAACACCCCGCGCGTCATTCCCTCGCGTGAGGCCGTCGAGCGGAGGCTCGACGGGACGATCGAGGGCTGGCGCCGCTTCGCCGCCGGGATCGCCTACGACGGGGGCTGGTGCGAGCACGTCGTTCGAAGCGCGCTCGCGCTCGAGTTGCTCGCGGACGCGCCGACGGGAGGGATCTTCGCCGCCGCCACCACCTCGCTGCCCGAGCAGGTCGGCGGCACGAGGAACTTCGACTACCGCTTCTGCTGGTTGCGCGACATGTCGTTCACCCTCGATGCATTGCTCAACCTCGAGCTGCTCGAGCAGGCCCAGGCGAGCTACCTCTGGCTGCTGCGCGCAACGTCACGCAGCCATCCGCGCATGCAGCCGTTCTACACGCTCGACGGCCGGGCTCATCCGAACGAGCGCGAGCTCAAGCTCGACGGGTGGCGTCACAGCCGCCCGGTGCGGGCAGGCAACGGTGCAGCCGGCCAGCTCCAGCTCGGGAATTACGGGGACTTCCTGGGGGCCACCTGCCATTACCTCGAACACGGGCATCAGCTCGACCCCGGCACCGCCGCACGGATTGCCGACGTCGCGAACCTGGTCTGCGCCGTCTGGGACCACGACGACTCGAGCATCTGGGAGTTGCACACCCACCGGCCCTACACGATCTCGAAGATGAGTTGCTGGAGCGCGCTCGACCGCGCGCTCGCGCTCGCGGCTGCCGGGCAGGTGCCGGCGTCGCACGCCGCCCGCTGGCGCAGCGCGAGGGAGGCGATCTACCGCTACGTCGAGGAACGGTGCTGGTCGGAGGAGCGCGGCGCCTACGCCTTCTTCGCCGGCAGCGACGAGCTCGACGCGAGCCTCGCCGTTGCCACTCGGCTCCGCTACCCCGCACCGTCCGGCCGGCTCGAATCCACGCTTGCGGCGATCCGGGACGAGCTCGGCGCCGGCCCTCACCTCTACCGCTACAGCGGCCAGGCCTCGGAGGAGAACTGCTTCGTCGCGTGCGCCTTCTGGGAGGTGGAGGCGCGGGCGCGGCTCGGACAGGCCGAGGCTGCCGCGACGCAGATGGATGAGCTCGTCGAGGGCTGCAACGACGTCGGATTGTGGTCGGAGCAGATCGATCCTGCATCCGGGGAGCTGCTCGGCAACACCCCGCAGGCGCTCAGCCACCTGGCGCTGATCAACGCCGCGTGCGCGATCGAGACGGCGGCGTGAGGTCGGCGAACACAATCGCGGCGGGCCGCCGCGCACGCGTGGGCCTGTCGGGATCGACTCGACTCGCCGAGTCGTCCTACGCGCCGAGCTCGCGGAATGTGACGAGCCGGCCCTGCTGCTCGTCCCACAGCTTCAGCCGCGTCGCACGCAGACCTTCGAGCAGCGAGATCTGGGGGACTGCCTGGAGACTGCTCGTCTCGTCGTGAGCGGCCTGGAGGTTGTAGTTCGGGATGCGTGCGCTCAGGTGGTGCACATGGTGGAGCCCGATGTTGCCGGTGAAGAACTGCAGCACCTTCGGCAGCTTGAGATACGAGCTTCCCTGCAGGGCGGCGTCGTCGTAACGCCACGACTCGTTCGGTTGCCAGTACGTGTGCTCGAACTGGTGCTGGACGTAGAAGAGCCAGATGCCGACCGAGCCGGCGACGACGAGCACGGGGCCCTGCACGAGCAGGTAGTCGCGCCAGCCGAGCAACAGGCAGAGGCCACCGGCGATCAGTGCGAGCGCGAGGTTGGTGCGAAGCACGCTGCTGCGAATCCGCGGACGGGCCGAGCGGCCCACGAGGCGCGGTTTGAGGACGAGCACGAGGAACCAGCCGAGACCGAACATGACGAACGGGTTTCGAAACAGCCGGTAGGCCACTCGACCCCACCACGGCAGGACGACGTACTCGGCGACCGTCAACGTCTTGATGTCGCCGACGCCGCGCCGATCGAGATCGCCTGCAGTGGCGTGGTGCACCGCATGCTCGTGCCGCCAGCGCTGGAACGGCAGCCAGACGACCAGCCCCAGCACCCCGCCGAGCAGCGCGTTCGCGCGCTTCGAGCGCAGGAACGAGCCGTGTGCGCAGTCGTGGAAGACGATGAAGGTGCGGGTCAGGAAACCTCCTGCCGGGATCGCGAGGAGGAGCGCGAGCCCAACGGAGACCCTCAACGCGAAGAAGATCGCCGTGAGCAGCAGGAGATACGGGATCACGGATGTGCCGATGTCGATCAGGCTGCGGTCGAGCTTCGGCTCGGTGTACGAGTCGAGCACGCCGCGCCACGAGCCGGGTAGATCAGCGGTCCCGGGGGCGATGGTCAGGTCTGTGGCCACACCGCAGTATGCCCTCGCCCGCCGCCGGAGCCGGTGGCGAGCTCGCGATGGCCGGTTTTTAGGCTGTGAGAGCCGTCCCGGAGCCGTCGAGCTCGCCGAAGACCGCGACGCGGTTGCTGCCGCGCTGTTTCGCGGTGTACATCGCCGCGTCGGCCTTGCGGACGAGGTCCTCGTCGGCGTCGGCCGGATCCCGAGAGGTTGCGACGCCGAAGCTGGCCGTGACGCTGACCTCGGTGCCTGCAATCGAGAAGGGGGCGCGCAGGGTATGCGCGAGGCGCCACGCCAGCTGCGTTGCGTCGCGCGCGTCGTTGAGCCGGTCGGCGAGCACGAGGAACTCGTCGCCGCCGAAGCGGGCGACGACGTCGGTGGGACGCACAGCGGCGCGAAGGCGAGCGGCCACCGCAGCGAGCAGCTCGTTGCCCGCCTCGTGGCCGAGCGAGTCGTTCACGAGCTTGAAGTTGTCGAGGTCGACGAAGACCACTCCGACGTCGAGATTCGGTGCCGAGGAGCCGGCTCGCGCCTCCGCAAGCCGCTCCAGGAAGTGCTGGCGGTTCGGAAGCCGCGTGAGCTCGTCGTGGATCGTGCGATGGACGAGCTCTGCCTCGGCTTGCTTGCGGTTGTCGATGTTCTCGACCATCGCGGTCAGGTGCTCGGGGCTCCCGGCACCGTCGCGAACCAGCGTCATCACCGTCCGACACCAGATGCGCGTTCCGTCGAAGGCCCGGATGCGGTGCTCGAGCTCGAACCGTTCCTCGCTGCCGGAGGCGAGTGCGTCGATGTGCCGTTGTAGGTCGTCGCCGGCATCGAGGTCGATCGTGAAGCTCGCTCCGGCGAGTGATCCCGGAGGATGGGCGAGCACCTGTTCGACGACGGTGTTCGCCTCGAGCACGTTGCCCTCGAGACCGACCGTCATCAGCCCGATCGTCGCGGCGTCGAAGACGGAGCGGTACTGGCGCTCGCTGGCCGCGAGGGCTTCCTCGGCGCTCTTGCGATCGGTGATGTCGACCATCACGCCCTGCCAGTACAGCGTGCCGGTGAGCTCGTCCTTCACCACGGCAGCTTTCTCGCTCACCCACACGACCCGCCCGTCGCGGGCGATCATCCGGTACTCCGCAAAGTGGGGTGTGAGCGCGGTCCGCGCTGCGATGTCCGCTGCGGTCATTCGCTCGCGATCGTCGGGGTGGAGGACGTCGAGCCAGAGCTCGTCTTCGTTCAGCCACGCCGCGCGGGGGTAACCCAGGAGCTGTTCGATCTGGGGGCCGATGTAGACCGGCAGTGAGCAGCCCGGGTCGTCGGGCTGAACGACGTCGAGGTACACGACGAGGCCCGGGATGTTCTCGACCAGGTTGGTGAAGCGGCGCTCGAGCTCGGCGCGGGCGATGAGGTTCGAGGTGGGATCCACGGTGCTGCACGTGATTATCGGCACAGGGCAGGGGAGGCTTGACGGGAATCGGGGCTGTCGCAACCCCTGTTTTCGCCGACGAAACGGCGAAGACGGCCCGAAGCCGCCTTGGCCGTTCACCGCGCCTGGCTCCGTCAGCACATCGGTTCCGCGAGCCGCGGGTGGGTTTGGACGACGGATCGCCGTCTAGGGCGGTCCGGGAAAGAGGGGCAGGTCGAGCAGGCACCCAGAGGCAGCGATCAGCTCCCCCGCGGCCCGGTCGTCGATCCAGACGGTCTGCGCTCCCCTGGCGAGCGCCAGCTGGAGGTCGCCGGGATCGTGGTCGAGATCGTGAGCGACCTCCCTCAGCGAGCGTCCGGAATGCAGGCTGTGCTCGAGGGCGCCGGGCGAAATGTCGAGCGACCGCGCTGCGGTCTCGACGACGCCGGAGACGGCATAGGCGAGGAGCAGGGGGCCGCAGTCGAAGAGGTCTGCCGTCGGTGCCGTCGCGGAGGTGGCCCGCCGTTCGGTGGTCGTGGTGGACATGACAGCTCCTTTCGTCGTTTCGACCATCTGACCACCACGACCTAACGTGGACCTAGACGCGACCTGATGAGTGGCTGAGAATAGGCCCCGAGGCTTTCGCTGACGGCGTGCTTCCGGGCCTCGGAGTTCGGGACGGGCAGCCGGGGCGGTACGGTTGTACTGTTCGGTACCGCTTCGGCAGACGCGGTCGAGGATGCCGAGGCAGGCGGCGAGGAAGTGAGGTACTCGTGGGATCACGTGACCCCGCACCAACGCCGCCGATCGACCGCCGGGCGCGTCGCCGCTCCCACCGTCGGCGGTCGCGGATTCGCCGTGCGATCGCCCTGCTCATCGTCGTTCTGCTGCTGCCCGCCGTCTACTCGTACACGACGACGATGCTTCAGCCCTCGAGTTTGCCGTTGTGGCCGCGCAGCGTCGAGTGGCTGAGAGCTCATCACGGCAACTGGCTCGTCGACGAAGTCGAGCACTACTACTACAGTTGGAAGGCGCCGAAGAAGGGCGGCCCGCAGCTCAGCAAGTTGCCGACGATTGGGGTTGGGTCACTTTCGACACTCGGGGGACCTGCGCGGCGAAAGGTCGCTGCATGGCCGCTGCGAATCAAACCTGTCTTTGCACACCCGCTCCGCGGAGAGGGGGTATGGGTTGGCACGGGGCCGGTTCTTCGCGGGCGCCCGCCGGTTCTCGTCACGACGTTCCGCACCGAGGTCGATTACCCGCGGATCGTCGCGTACGTCGCGTGGTTCGACCACACGCGGAGCTCCGTTGCGTTCTACCCGGGGCGCTATGAGCCGCCGAACGCCCCTGTTCGCGGCCCCATGTCTGTGCCGAGTGGGCAGCGCTGGCGGCTGCTGGCGACCTTCAACGGCGGTTTCATCTACCGCGACGGGGCCAACGGATCCTCGATCAACGGGATGATGTACGAACCGCTGAAGTCGGGTCTGGCGACGCTGGTTGCTTATCGCGACGGCCGGGTCGACGTGAAGAAGTGGTCCGGCGGTCAGGTTGCGGGTCCGCAGATCGCGTTCGCTCGACAGAGCCTGCCCCTGATCGTCGCCAACGGCCGCCTCAACCCTGCTCTCAACGACAGCACGCAGTGGGGCTACACGCTCGGAAACGCTGTCCGCGTCTGGCGGACGGGAGCGGGAATCGATCGTCGCGGGAATCTGATCTATGCAGCCGCCGACTCTCAGACGGTGACCACGCTCGCCCAGATCTTGCAGCGCGCCGGTGCAGTGCGCGCGATGCAACTCGACATCAATCCCGAGTGGCCGACCTTGATCACCTACACGCACGACGGAGGTCTCTCCCCGACCAAAGTGGTACCCAACTATCAGCAACCCGCGACGCGGTACCTCGTCCCCGACGACCGTGATTTCTTTGCCGTCTACCGACGCCTGCCGGGACCGGTGAGCGTCCCGTTCAAGTGATCCCGCCGGCGCTTGGTGGGCGCGGCGGTAGACGGCTCGCTACGACAGCCGTCGGCCTCGCAATCCTCGTGTTCGCCGCCTTCGGGGCGACCGCTGGGGGTGCCGGCAAGCCGGCGGGCGTGAGGCTTCGGGAGTTCCGGTTCGTCGACCACTCGCGCCGCGCCCATTTTCGAGACGGCTCATCCGAGCCGCGCATCCTGGTTACCGATGTGCGTTACCCGGTCCGACGAAGAGGGCCGTTTCCCCTCATTGTCTTCGCGCACGGCTTCGCGCTCACTCCGGCGACCTACACGCGCTTGCTCGATACCTGGGCTCGGGCCGGATACGTCGTCGCAGCGCCGGTCTTTCCTGTCGAAAATGCGAACGCTCCCGGGGGCCCCGACGAGAGCGACCTCGAGAATCAGCCCCGCGACATGAGTTTCGTGATCTCCCGCCTCATCGCACCGACCAGCCCGATACGCGAACTGGTCGACGCGCGAAGAATCGCCGTCGCCGGCCACTCGGATGGCGCTGAGACCGCGCTGACGGTTGCCTACGATCCACGCTTTCGCGACCGGCGCATCGACGCGGCGATCGTCTTATCCGGCGCCGCTCTGCCGGGTTTTACCGCTCCCCCCGCGGCCGCACCGCCACTGCTCGCCGTTCAAGGAACGAGCGACCCGATCAACGTTTCGGCCATGACCGCCTCCTACTACGGCCGGATGCATCGGCCGAAGTTCCTGCTCTGGCTCCTCGGAGCGACGCATCTCCCGCCCTACACAACGAGTGACCGTTGGTTGACGGTCGTCGAACGCACGACGACGATCTTTCTCGACCATTATCTGCGCGGGGCGCCGCTTCGGCCGCTGATCGCTGCGGGCACCAGAGCGGGAACTGCCCGGATCCTCTCGAGCCCGTGAAACCGATCCGGCTGGGCGCCCTGTCGCTTGCGGGAACCGTGGTTGCTCGTGGATAGTCCCCACGACACGCATCGACCGAAGGAGGGACGGTGGGCGCGCACAGGATTTCCGCAGTTCTCTGCTCGGGCGACCTCGACCGCAGCCGTCAGTTCTACGAGCAAGCCGTCGGTTTGCGACCGTCCGACGAGACGATCCCGAACCACCTGCTCTTCGAGTGCGGGGACGGCACGCTCCTCGTCTACGGACGACCGGGCGCGAACAAGGCCGACCACACACAGGTGCGTCTGTGGACCGACGACGTCGAGCGCGACGTGCGGGACCTGGGCGAGCGCGGCGTCGTCTTCGAGGACTACGACTTCCCGACGCTGAAGACGGTGAACCACGTCGCAACGACCTCCGGGGTCGGCAGGTCGGCCTGGTTCAAGGATCCCGACGGGAACACCGTGGCCCTCTTCCAGCCGGAATAGGTGCAGCCGGCGCATTTGAATCGAGTTGCGCCCTGAGGGCGGCCACATGCCCTTTCCATCCCTCGAACGAGGGAGTCGGCCCAGCCACCCCGGCGCGGTCTCTCCGAGGTGGAACCGGCTCTGGAAATCCTTGGCGACCGGGTTAGGATCGCTCCGATCCGTACGGTGGAGGAGCGTGGAGATGGCAGGCGTCGTTTTCCACCCAGGCGCCAAGAGGCAGTTGCTGGAGGACGCGGGCGCGTTCACAGGTGGTGGGCGCAAGTTCCTCGTTCACACGACGGAGGGCTCGACGCTCGAGGGTGCGTTTGCCACGCTCCGCCAGAAGAGGTCGGCGCCCCACTTCCTGCTCGAGGTGAAGAACGGCCGGCGCCGGCTCGTCCAGTGCGTTCCGATCGACCGCGCCGCGCGCGCCCTCCAGCACGTCGGCGGGCCCGAGACCAACCGGGCGAACTGCATCCAGGTCGAGGTCGTCGGCTTCACAGACTTCAAGCAGGCCGCCAGGGCGGGTCACCTGGAACTGTGGGTCCCGAACTGGTCGCAGGACGTCTACAAGTCCTTGCACCTGCTGATGAAGTGGACGACACGGAATTTCGGTGTGCCGATGAAGGCCGAGCACCCGTTCATCGGCCAGCCCGGGTACGCACGCCTGTCCGGGCAGGCCTTCGTGGACGCCGTCGGGCTCGTCGGACACTGCCACGTGCCCGGCAACGATCACACCGATCCCGGCCCGCTTCACACGAGCTTTGTCATCAACGGTCCGGGCCTGTCGTTTGGCCCCACGCACCAAGCGCCGGCCCCTTCGGCGGTTGCCGGAAACGAGCTGCCGGCGTGAAGGACCACGCTCCCGGTGCACTGCCGCCGCCGCTCGGCCGGCAGATCACGACGGCCCGGAGAACGGCGAGAGCCTCGGCGGGCGTGGCGTAGGCCACGCCCGCGAGACGGTTACGGCGACGGTGGCGGCGCGCTTCCTCCGTCGCCGTCTTGGCGCAGATCGCCCGACGCCGTGGGCGAGCCGTCTGCCACGGGAGCTGCCGATGGGGACCCTGCGGTCGCCGTCGCGAACGTCGGCAGTGCCTCGCCGCTGTCCTGGAAGTTGAGCCATGCCCCGACCGCGACGAGCGCCCCGAGGACGATCCCGACGTACGCCGGCCAGGCCGTGTAGCTGTCGCTCAGAGCCTTGATCACGGCAAAGAGGACGATCAGGGCGCCCAGCCCGAGTGTCAGCAGGCCGTCCGGGACGTTTGCCGGCAAGGCAACGCCGAACGCCCGAGCGCCGACCCAGGCGAGCAGGGCGATCGTCATCAGCCCGAGCAGCACGCCCCAGAAGCCGTGCCAGGCGCTCTGGCCGACGGAGACCGGCCCGATGCTGACCGACTGCCAGTTGAAGAACGTATCGATGAGCAGGAGCAAACCTGCCCCTAGCATCAGCTTCCTGCCGGTCGAGAGTGCGCTTAGCTGTTCCATACCTGCCCTTTCTCGGTGTCTTGCGGGACCCTACATCCTGAGCGTCGAGCGGAGTGCCTCTGCAGGCCGACCCACTTGAGCTCGTTCTGTCGCTCGAGACGCTGCAGACGTACCGCACGCTCGGTCGGGGGCTGAACGGAGACCGGCGGGAGTGCTGCCCGCTCGATCAAGGTATTCAGGTTTCGCCGCGAAGCTGACGATAAGGAACTGGCCGCGACGAAACCGTCGCGACGACTCACGATCCGCCCTGAAACAGGCCGGCGCACGAAATCGGCCCGCGACTCGCGCGCCGAACATGCTCGGCGACGGGGAAGGATCCTCTTGAAGACTCTTAAGTACGGAGCTCTTGCGAGTCTGCTCACGGCCGCTCTCGTGGCGACGCTCGCATTCGCAAGCGCAACGGAGGCAGCAGGGACCGTGGTGCCGCTCGGTACCGCCGGGCCGTTCGCTGTCCTTGCGGGATCGGGCATCACGAACACCGGGGCAACGACCATCACAGGCGACACCGGGTCTTCGCCGACCTCGTCCGAGACGGGCTTCGCGGCGTGTCCGGCCGCCGACTGTGTCACTCAGACGGGTGCCAACCACGTCGACCCGGACCCGAACGATGCTGCGACCCAGTCGGCCAAGGCCGCGTTGACGAATGCCTACAACGTCGCGGCGGGGCAGTCTCCGACCACGATCCCGACCGAGCTCGCGGGACAGACGCTCACTCCTGGCGTCTACACGTCTGCTTCGGGAACCTTCGCCATGTCGGGGACGTTGGTCCTCGACGGGGTGAACGACCCCGACGCTGTCTTCATCTTCCAGACGGCCGACGGCACCGGAACGTTGACCACGGCTGTGACCGGCAATGTGAGCCTGATCAGGTCGGCGCAATCGTGCAACGTCTTCTGGAAGGTTGGCACGTCGGCCACGCTCGGAGCCGGCTCCACCTTCCGCGGGACGATTCTCGCGCACACCTCGATCAGCCTGGGTGCAGCGGTCACGGTTGACGGTGCACTGATGGCCGGCGAGCAGACCTCGGGCGCCGGCGCGGTGACCCTGATCAACGACACGATCACGCGGGCGACCTGTGCCGCACCGGTCACGACGACCGTCTCGACTGCGACAACGCCGCCGCCGACGACGACCGCACCCCCGACCACGACGAGCGGTACGACGACGACTCCCGCGCCCGCTCCGGCCTCGCCTTCGAAGGCAGCCGCGGCGAAGCTCGTCGCCCAGAAGCTCGCCGCCGCGAAGGCAGCCGCTGCGAAGGCCGCCGCTGCGAAGGCCGCCGCAGCGAAGCAGGCGGCTGCGACCAAGAAGGCAGCTGCGACCAAGAAGGCGACCGCGGCCCGGAAGGCGCGGCTGACGACGACCAAGTCGACCTCGACCTCGACCTCGACCTCCACGTCCACGTCGACGTCGACCCGCGGTCACGCGAGGCCGCCCGTCCGGCACCCCGGCTTCACGGGGTGACGACGGGGCCGGCGCTTGCGCTCGTGGGGCTGCTCGCCGCAACTGCGGCGGGCAGCCCTTCGGGCGGCCCGCGCCCATCCCCGGCCGGCTCCCACGCGGCTGAGGTGGCGGTCCTCCTCGCACCGCACACCGTCCGCACCGCTCCCAGCCCGCAAGCGAGAGCAGTGGCCGTGATCGCCGCGCACCGACCGCTCACCGGCGAGCAGACTGTGCTGCCGGTGGTCGGCCGTGCCGTGGATACGGGCGGCGGACGCTGGCTTCGCGTTCGGCTACCGGGACGTCCCAACGGCCACACTGGCTGGATCGGCCGTGCCGGCACCCAGCTCCGCGTCACGACCTGGCGCTTGGTCGTCGACCTGTCGGAGCGCGAGCTTCTCGTCTACCACGCCGGCGCGATGGTGCGCGTGAGCCCAGCCGTGGTCGGCAAACGCGAAACACCGACACCTACCGGCGCGTACTTCGTCGAAGAGGATGTTCAACTCTCCAGCGGTGAGGTCGGCGGCCCATTTGCACTCGCCCTCAGTGCGCGCTCGAACGTCTTCCAGGAATTCGACGGAGGCCCCGGGCAGATCGCGCTCCACGGTCTGCAGAGAATCGGCGGCACGCTCGGCACAGCGGGCTCGCACGGCTGCGTGAGACTCAGTGCGGCAACGATGAGGTGGCTCGTCGTGCGGGTCGGGCCGGGTACTCCGGTGACGATCCGAAACTGAGCGAGTCGCGGTCGCTCAGCCCGCAAGCGGAGGGCAGGAGCCACCCTGGTAGGCCGTGGCCATCGTCTGCCGAAAGGCGCTCGCCGACGAGATCAGCCGGGCGAGCTCGATCGAGCGCAGGGGTATCCCGTACAAGCGATGCAGCTCGTCCGGCAGCTCGACTCGCGCACAAGCCTCCGCGACGGACTCGTCGGCGGTAAAGCGGCCCAGATGCGCTGCCTCGTGCAGGAGCACATCGACCGCCCACGCCACCTGCAGCTCGTTCGGCACTCGCGTTGCCGCGGAGAGACCGAGCTGAAGTCCGCGGCACACGTAGGGACTCAGATGCATCTCCCCTGCGGCGATCAGGCTGAAGCCGTAGTACTCGTCTGCTTCGGCGGCCGGCAAGCCGACCTGGGTGAGGCTGTTCGCCCAATCGGCAGCATTCGTGGCACACGAGACGGTCAGCAGGCGACCGCTCGCGCGGTTGGCGGCGGCCGAGAACCACGACCCGCTCGAGCTCCGGGGCGCCGACACCGGGCCGGCCTGCGCGATCGAGACGCCGAGCGAGAGCGAGGCGATGACAACGGAGAGCAGAACCATCGAGCGTGACATCGCACTCCTCCAGCCCGATAGGCGTACCGCCACTCGCTCCGGCGGGCCCGGGGCGGTCGCTGGGGATGGCATCCATCCGCAACCTCACTCTGGCCGCGGTGGGACACGCTCGAGCTCCCCAGACGACCTGGCCGGCGCACGCTCAACGTCTAGGAGTTGCGGTGGCGTCCTTCGGCCTCCGACGTTTAGCCAGGGGGCGCTTCGGGTGGGGCGTCCACGGGGATGTGGATGTCGATCTGTTGGTCCTGGCGGCGTTCTTCGACCTTCCCGCGCTGGGTGAGCGCGGTGCGGTCGGCAAGCGTGGCGGGTTGCTCGAAGACGATCGAGAAGCTTCTCGGCCACAGTCGGCGGGCTGCGACGACGTTGCCCTCGGCCGCGAGCAGGGTGATGTGGACTGCCAGATAGACGAACGAGAGAAGGCCGATCACGAGCGCGAAGGTGCCGTAGACGTTGTTCGCGTTCCTGAGCACGTGCCCGATGTAGTAGCCGCCGAGCAGCTGCAGCCCCTCGTAGCCGACCGCGGCTGCGGCTGCGCCTCCTCGGAGGTCGGACCAGGTGACATCACGGGCGGTCAGGACACGGAACGCAAGCCAGAACAGCCCGAAGTCGAGCAGCGTCGAGAGCCCGATCGAGGCGGCCTTCCAACCGAATCCGTAGTGGGCGCCGACGGTGCCGACACCGGCCAGCGCGGTCGCCGCGAGCGCGGCCCCGCCGAAGACGCACAGCAGCAGCAAGGCACGGGCACGTGCGCGGACGAAGTCGGGCCGGCGCTTGAACGGCACGCCCCAGAGCTGGTTCATCGCGTTCTCGGCGGCGACGACTGCTCCCATTCCGGCCCAGAGCGCGCCTGCTATGCCGAGCGTGAGCGCGAGCGTGTTGCCTTTCAGCGAGTGCGTCTTCAGTTCGTGCCCGATCACCGGGAACTGGCCCAGCGCCGAGTTGACGATCTGCGCCTGCAGATGCGGATGGCCGTGCAGGACGAACCCGAGCACGGTCGTCAGGACGAGCAGCAGCGGGAAGATCGAGAAGAACCCGTAGTAGGCGACCGTCGCGGCCAGGTAGCTGCCCTGGTCATCCGCGTACTTCTGTCGCACCGCAAGCGTGAACCCCAACCACGGATGGCGTTGCTGAAAACGATCGAACCGCTCGTACAGGCTGCTAACGGTCATCCTTGCGTTCTGCACCGGCTACTGCGGCATGAAGAACTCGACGTGGCCGCAGTCGGAACACGCCCACATCTCGACATTCGTCCGGCCCTCGAACAACGCAGGCAACAGGAAGAAGCCTCCCTCGTGGAAGTCCTTGCGGCCGAGGAACACCAACGGCGCGTCGCAGCGTGTGCAGCCGGTGTCGTCAACGACCGCCTCCGTCGGCTGATCCTCAGTCACCCGACGATTATCCCGGACAACGTGGATGATGTCCGTATGTCAGAGGAGACGGCGAAGCAGGCTTTGCGCGATGCGCTTGAGGGACCATGTCGGGCGGCCCGTCGGTCGGCGTCTCGCCAACCGAGCACGAAATCCCGACCACTCGCCTGCACGAACTCGCAGACGAGCTCCGCTCTGAGCTTCCGTGTCCCCTTCGCGATGTGCGTGAGGTGCATCCGAGTGTCGTTGGTGGATATCTCGGTCACGCTGCTGCTCTTGCGTCCGGCCGATATTTCGTTCAAGGTTGCAACATTATGAACCGGCCTGACGTCGCCGTGGTGGGCGCGGGAGTGACCGGCCTCGCGATCGCACACGAACTCCGGACGCGCGGGCTCAAGGTCGTTGTGGTCGAGCGGGCGGGCATCGGCGCCGGCGCCTCAGGCGTGCAGCCGGGTGGCGTGCGCGGCCAGTGGGGGACGCGCGTCGCCTGCCGGCTCGCGCGCGAGTCGATCGCGTTCTGGCAGGACGCCGAGTCGCGGCTCGACTCCCGCGTGCCGCTCTCGTTCGACCGCTGTGGCTACCTCTTCGTCGCGGAGAGCGAGTCGACGCTCGCAGCGCTCGCCGCCAACGTGACCCTGCAGAACGAGGAGGGCATCGCTTCGCGGGTCGTCTCGCCGCGGGAGGCGGGCGAGCTCGTCCCGGGACTCGACACCGCCACGGTCGTCGGCGGCGCGTGGTGCGCCGACGACGGATACTTCGACCGCCCGCAGGCCGTGGTCGAGGCGTTTGCCCGCCACGCGGACGTCCGTCACGCGACGGTCGAGCGGATCGAGCGCGACGGCCGCGGCTGGTCGGTCGGCCAGGTCACAGCCGACGCCGTCGTCGTCGCCGCCGGGTTCGTGACAGCGTCGCTGCTCGCGCCTCTCGGCGTCGAGCTGCCGATCGTCCCGGAGGACCGCTACCTCTTTTTCACCGACCCGGTGCACGAGCGGCTACTCGAGCCGCTGGTGGTCGCCCCCGAGCGACATTTTGCGGCGAAGCAGCTCGCCGACGGGCGCGTGCTCGCGAGCGACCTCTCGGCGCGCGGGGACGAGGAGTCGGGACGCGCGGCCTGGCGCGCGGCCGTGCGCACCGCGAGCGCGGCGCTGCTACCGCAGCTCGAGTACGTGTCGTACTCGCTCCTCGTTCGCGGCGTCTATGACGTGACGCCCGACCACCAGCCCGTGCTTGGGCCCGTCGACGACGGGGTCTTCGTTGCCGCCGGCTTCAGCGGGCACGGGTTCATGATCGCCCCGGCGGTGGCGCGCATTGTCGCTGACGCCGTCCTCGGGGAGCGGGACTCGGCGCTCGACGTCCTCGGCCCCGAGCGCTTCGCGGCGGGGCGGCTCGTCCCCGAGCCGCAGCTCGTCTGACGTGTTCCTTCAGCTGGTCGCCAACGGCCTCGTTACCGGCGCGATCTACGCGATTGCCGCCGTCGGCGTGTCGCTCGTCTACGGGATCCTGCGGCTCGTCAACTTCGCGTACGGTGACTTCATGGCGTTCGGTGCGCTCGTCGCCTACGCCGTCGACGGGCCGCTGCACCAGCCGATGATCGTCGCGGCGCTCGCCGGGATGGCGGCGACCGCTGTCCTCTCGCTCGTGCTCGACTTCGCTCTCTGGCGGCCGCTCCGCGCGCGCCGCGCCGGGTTCATGAGCCTCTTCCTCGCGTCCGTCGGCCTTGCGCTCGTGCTGCGCCAATCGCTTCTCCTCGCCGCCGGCTCCGCGCCGCGCAGCTACTCCGTGAACCCATATCGCGTGTTCGTGCTCGGCAGCGTGCGCTTCTCGGAAGCGCAGTTGATCGCGATCGTCACGGCCGCCGTGACGATCGTCCTCGTCGGGCTGTTCCTCGCGCTGACGACGTGGGGGCGCGTCCTCCGTGCGATGGCGGACGACCGTGAGCTCGCCGCCGTCGCCGGCATCGACGTCGGCGGCGCGACGCGCATGGCGTGGCTCATCTCGGGCGTCCTCGCCGGGCTCGCCGGCGTGCTTGCGGCGCTCGTCGAGTACTCCTTCGACCCGAACTTCGGCTTCCAGCTCCTCCTGCCCGTGTTCGCCGCGGTCGTCCTCGGCGGCATCGGCAGTGCCTACGGCGCTCTGCTCGGCGGGCTTGCGCTCGGGCTCGCGCAGGAGGTGTCGACCTGGTCGGGGTTCGCGGGCGGCGTCAACCCCGTCTATAAGCCGGTCGTCGCGTTCGCGGTGCTCGCGCTAGCGCTCCTGATCCGGCCGCAGGGGTTCCTCGGGCAGGCGACGGCCGGATGAGCGTCCTCGCGAGCGGCAGCTTCTGGGCCTTCGTCGGCGTCGTCGCAGGCATCTACACGATTCTCGCGCTCGGGCTGCAGATTCAGTTCGGCTTCGGCGGGCTGCTCAACTTCGGGCAGGTCGGGTTCATGGCCATCGGCGCCTACGCAATGGCGATCCTCGTCGTGAAGGAGGGCTGGAGCACGTGGCTCGCAGCTCCACTGGCCATCGTCGCCGCCGCCGTCGGCGGCATCCTCGTCGGCCTGCCGACGCTGCGCTTGCGCGCCGACTATTTCGCGATCGTCACGATCGCCTTCAGCGAGATCGTCCGCTACGTGGCGACGAACGAGACGTCGCTCACCGGCGGGACCCAGGGGACGATCGCGCTCGGCCCGGTCGGCACCGCGAGCGAGTACAACGGGGGGTGGACGGCCTTCCAGTCGCACGTCCAGCACGCGCTCGGCTTCTCCTCGGGCGATGCGACCATGCTCGTCATCGTCTGGACCGTCGCGATCGTCCTCCTCACCCTCTCCTGGCTCGCCCTGCGCACGCCCTGGGGCCGCGTGCTGCGCGCCGTGCGAGACGACGAGGACGCCGCGGCGTCGCTCGGCAAGAACGTGTTCGTCTACAAGCTGCAGGCGCTCGCGCTCGGCGCGGCGCTCGCCGGCATCGCCGGGCTGTTCTACGCCTGGGAGTTCTCGTTCTTCAGCCCGGATGATTTCGCGCCGCTGCTGACGTTCTTCGCGTGGATGATCCTGCTGCTCGGCGGCCTCGGGCGGGTCTGGTCGGTACCGATTGGGGCAGTCGTATTCGGTTTCATCTTCGCCGGCACCCGCTTCCTCAACTTCCCGCCGTTCACGTGGGTCGCCTCCGACGAGCGCGCCTACATCCGGCTGATCATCATCGGCCTGATCATTCTCGTGCTCGTCGTCCTCCGGCCGCAGGGCCTGCTCGGAAACCGGCGCGAGATGGTGCTCGAGTGAGCACGATCCTCGAGGTCGAGGACGTCGTCCGCACCTTCGGTGCCGTCCGCGCCGTCGACGGCGCAAGCTTCTCGGTCGAGGAGTGCTCAATCACGGGGCTTATCGGGCCGAACGGCGCCGGCAAGTCGACGCTCTTCGCGACGATCGCCGGGTCGCTAAGGCCCACCTCCGGCCGGATCGTCTTCTCGGGCAGGCGCATCGATCGCAAGCCGGCGCACCGCGTTGCCCGCGCGGGCGTCGTGCGCACCTACCAGGGCGCGCGGGTGCTGACGCGCATGAGCGTCCTCGACAACGTTCTGCTCGCGACGAAGGGCCACCCCGGTGAGGGGCTCGCGGGGATCCTGCTGCGGCCGCGGGCTTCGCGGGCGCACGAGCAGCGGACGCGCGTGCGCGCGCACGACCTGCTCGACCTCGTCGGGCTCGAGTCGCACGCGCAGGCGTACGCCGGAACGCTCTCCGGGGGCCAGCGGAAACTGCTCGACCTCGCACGAGTGCTCATGCTCGAGCCGTCGCTCGTCCTCCTCGACGAGCCGATGGCCGGGGTCGCACCGGCGCTGCGCGGCGACCTCCTGCAACACATCCTCGACATCCGCCGCGACCGCGGGATCACGTTCCTGATTGTCGAGCACGACCTCGACTTCGTCATGCAGGCGGCCGACCGCGTGGTCGTGATGAACGAGGGCCGCGTCCTGACTGTCGGCACCCCCGAGGAGGTGCGCGCGAACGAGGCGGTCGTCGACGCGTATCTCGGGGCGGCGCATTGAGCCTCCCGCTCCTGGAGGTGGCCGCGCTCGAGGCCGGGTACGAGGACGCGCTGGTCTTGCGAGGCGTGAACCTCGTCGCAGAGCCCGAGCAGATCGTCGCGATCGTCGGGCCCAACGGGGCAGGCAAGTCGACGCTCTTGAAAGCGATTTACGGACTCGTGCGACCGCGGAGTGGCGCCGTGCGCTTCGAGGGCGAGGACGTGACGGGCGCCCGCCCCGACCGGCTGACGCGGCGCGGGCTCAACCTCGTGCCGCAGACCCAGAACGTGTTCCCGACGCTGACGATCGCAGAGAACCTCCAGGTCGGCGCGCTCGTGCTCCCGCGCGCCGAGCGGCAGGCGGAGACGGCGCGCGTGCTCGAGTTGTTCCCGCTCCTCGCGGAGCGGCGCCGGCAGCGGGCCGGTTCGCTGTCGGGCGGTCAGCGGAAGCTCGTGGCGCTCGCGCGCGCCCTCGTTGCGCGCCCTCGGCTGCTGCTCCTCGACGAGCCGTCGGCTGGGTTGTCGCCGATCGTGATCGACCAGGTGTTCGAGAAGCTCGTCGAGATCCGCGCGCTCGGGATCGCGATTGTGATGGTCGAGCAGAACGCGCGCCGGGCGCTCGCGCTCGCCGACGTCGGCTACGTCCTCGACACCGGCCGAAACGCCTACACCGGCCCGGGCCGCGAGCTGCTCGATGACGTGCGCGTCGTCGAGCTCTACCTCGGCGGCTCGAGCACGATCGCATCGAGCTCCACCTCGACGAGCACGCCGTCGGGGATGAACCCCGCAACGTAGTACGACGTGTTTGCCGGGTCGATCCCGGCAAACGCCTCCTGGTGGGCGCGCACCGCCTCCTGCCAGTCGGTGCCGGCGGCTAGCAGCAGCCGCGTGCGGAGCACGTCCTGCGGCTGCGCGCCCAGCTCGGCCGCAGCGGCGAGCGCCTTGGTGATCGCGAGGCGCGTCTGGGCGTATGCATCGCCGGGGTGGCGGACGACGCCGTTCTCCATGGGTGCGGTCCCGCTGATCGCGACGTACGCCCCGGCGCGGACGGCGCGGGAGTAGGCGGCGGCTTCCTCGAAGCCGCCGCCGTCCCGCAAGGTCGTACGCGTCACTTGGTCTTGAAGGTGAACGTCTTCAGCGTCGAGAACTTGCTGCTCCCGTCGTACTGCCAGATCTCGTACACGGCTGAGCTGATGTCCCCGTTCGGGCTGAAGTCGACCGGGCTGAACGCGCCCTCGTAGTCGATCTCCTTGTGCCGCGCGAGCAGCGAGATTGCCGTCCCGAGCTGCTTGAACGTGACCTTTGTGCCGGGCGACCCGGACACGGAGACCAGGTTGTTCTTGAGCTTCGCGGGCGACGCCGAGCACGACTTGAGCGCGGCGAGGAACGCGACGTTCGCGGCGTCGAAGGCGGTGCCCTCGAAGCCGGTGTACGGCTGCGCGCCCTTGACGGCCTTGTTCCACAGCGCGTGGAATGCGGCGCCGGCAGGCCCGCCGGCGGCGCTGGCCGCCGTCCCGGAGAGGCCGAGGGCCGGCTGCCCGATCCCGTCGAGCGTCGGACCGTCCTTCAACGCCTCGGTCATGAGCGTCTTCGACGCCTGCCATTTGCCCGTGCGGACGAGCGAGGGCGCGAACTTCACGAACGTCTGCGGGAAGTCGATGATCACGAAGCCTGCCGGGTTGCCCGATACAAGCTGGCCCGCCTCGGTGTCGTACGTCGGCTGGTCCGGGTTCCACGACATGTCGACGCCGACCTTGCCGCCGAGCTTCTTCCACTGAGCGACGAAGAGCTGCTCGAGAGCGGTGCCGAACGCGTCGTTGCGCGCGCCCACGTTGATCGTCGCTCCCTTGCCGTACTTCTGCAGCGCGGCCTCCGCGAGCACCTTCCCCTGCAGCGTGTCGGACGGATACGTCCGCCAGACCCAGCCCTTGCCGCGCGCCAATTGCGTCAGCTGCGGCGCGCTCGCGGTCGGCGAGATGAGGACGACGTGATTCGGGATCGTCACCGACTGCGCCATCGGGATCGTCGCCCCGGACGCCATCTCGCCGATGATCACGTTCACGTGCTCGCCGACCTCCTTCTTCGCGGCCTCGACGGCCGCGGCGGCCTGCGTCTGGCCGTCCTGCGAGTCGACCAGCACAACCTTGACCCTTCGGGACATGCCGGCCTTCTTCAGCGCGGCGTTCTGGAGGCCGACTGCGAGCTTCACTGCCTTGTCCATGTTCCCGCCGTAGGCCGCAAGGCCGCCGGTGAACGGCAGGACGTCGCCGATGCGCAGCGTGAACGAGCAGCCTGCGCTCGGCGCGGCGGTCGTCGCGGTCGCGGCGAGCACGGCGGCGGCGGCGGTCGCGGCGAGCGTGACCGCGGCCCACCTGATCTTCCGAGTCGTGATCACTAGGTGATTCCCTCCTCGTCGGGGGCGCGCCGCCACCCGTGACGGCGCATAATGTTGCAACCTTGACCGATATTTCGCTCAAAGGCAAGGACCGGGTTATGCTCGCTCCCGTGGAGACGAAGGCGCCCCCGGGCGTACCCGACGTCGGGGCGGTGATCCGTCGCCTGCGGATGCAGCGGGGCATCTCCGTTCGAGCGCTCGCCGCGTCGTGCGGCCTCTCCGCCTCCTTCCTCGGCGCCGTCGAGCGGGGCGACTCCGACATCGCGCTCGGGCGGCTTGCCCTCGTCGCAAACGCGCTCGACCACGACGTCGCATCCCTGCTCGGCTACTCGCTCCGGCAGGCGACGCCGCGCATCGTCGCCCCGGCCCGCAAGGGCTCGCGCGGCGACGGCGTCGAGTTCTCGGCCTTCCGCATCCCGGGGTCGCAGCTCGAGCTGCTCGTCGCCTCGTTCGCGCCGCACTCGGGCTTCGACGACTCGATCACGCATGCTGGAATCGACGTCGCCTACGTTACCCACGGCGAGCTCCTGCTCATCGTCGACAGCGACGAGTACCCGCTCAGCGAGGGGCAGTGCGTCGTCTGGCCGTCGTCGCACCCGCACACGATGCGGAACGTCTCCGACGAGCCGGCGATCGTCGTCGGCTTCGCCACGGAGATCGTGCACTGATGCCGGCATCCGACGTCGTCGTGATCGGCGGCGGCCTGATCGGGCTGCTCACAGCCGTAGAGCTCGCGGAGCGCGGCGCTCGCGTCACCGTCGTCGAGAAGGACGACCTCGGCTTCGAGCAGTCGGGCCGCTCGGTCGCGGCGATCAACCTGCCCGGTGGCGAGCCGAACCCTCGTGCGTCGCTCCTCCGCATCTCCGCGGAGGAGTGGGCGGGCTTCGAGGACCGCTTCGGCCACGGTGTCGATCTGAACGACGAGGGCTGGTTCATCGTGATCGGCGACGAGCGCGATCGGGAGTGGCTCGACGTCGAGCGTGCCACCTGGGAGGAGACCGCGGGGTACCCGGAAGCCACACTGCTCGACGCGGCGAGCGCCCGCGAGCGACTCCCGCAGCTCACCGGGCCGTTCGAGTCGGTCGACGTCCGTCACGGCGGCCACGTCGACGCGCTGATGGTGATGAAGGCGTTGCGGCAGATCGCCGCCGAGCGCGGGATCGAGGTTCTGTGCGGCGAGCTGGTGACCGGCTTCGAGCTCGCCGGGGAGCGCGTGACAGCGCTGAGGAAGCCGGGCGGCCGCATTTCCTGCGACGCGGTCGTCGTCGCCGCCGGTATCTGGTCGCCGGACCTCTGCGAGCAGATCGGCTTCCACATCCCGATGCAGCGCGTGCGCGCTCCGGCCGTCGAGACCGGACCGATGCTCCCGGGCACGATCCCCGGCTTTGTGCGCGGCTCCACGTTCGGCGCGAAGCAGAACCGCAACGGCACCGTGCGGATCACCGGGGGTTATCGCTTCTCGGCGATGCTGCACGACCTCAACTTGCGCGACCTCCGCGACCTTCGCGTCTGGGGTCCCGCGCTCTGGCAGAACCGCAAGGATGTCTCGCTGCGGCTCGACCCGGCGGCCCTTCGCGCCGAGCTGGGCGCGAAGCTCGCGACGCGTCGAGCGGGGAATGGCTCAGTGGTCTTGCCGCGCCGCTACGAGCCGCCCTCGCGCCCCGACGACCGCTTCCGGCAGCTCGCCGACCTCGCGCGACTGATCCCGGCGCTCACGCACGCGCGCATCCACCGGTCATTCTCGGGGGTAATGGACCTGCTGCCCGACCTGCAGCCCGTGCTGGGCCTCGTCCCACACACGGAGAACGCCTATATCGCCGGCGGCTTCAGCGGCCACGGGTACATGATCGGCCCCGGCAGCTGCCGGGCGGTCGCGGAGCTGATTGCGACGGGTCGGAGCGAGATCGACCTGCACGACTACCGACCGGAGCGGCTCAACGAGCCGCTCAAGATGCGCGATCAGATCTTCTAGGGAGGCGCGGCGTGAGCGACGGGATGGTGTATGCGGAGAAGAGCGATCCGAGACGCGCGATCCTGCTCGGGGCGATGACGCCTGGCTACTACGCGATCGAGACCGACGACGAGCGGGCGGCGGTGATCGGCCGGTTCCGCGGGCTCGTCGAGGAATGGCTGGGACTCGGCGCGCGCGTCGTCGGCACGGTGGACGACGATCTCTTCATGGTCGGCGAGCCGGGCTCGTCGCGCTTCACCTTCTACCTCCTGTTCGACGTCGACGACTCGCAGGTCGTCGTCGACATGATCCAGCGCATCCGCGTGCCCGTCGACGGGATCCGCATGGATCGCTATGTCCGCTTCGAGGCACACGTAGGGCGGCCGTTCTTCCTGCTCGAAGGCCGCTGAAGAACGGTCGACCGGCAGTTCAGCGAGTCTTCCTGCACGTCTGTGCGGACACGCCCAGGGGCGCTCACGGCGCACCCTGAAGGTCGCCGCCCGCCGATTGGCCGCCGGCGGCGAGGTGGGCGACGGCATCGGTGCGCGTGATCAGCACGGTGCCGATCAGGGCGATGGCCACGCCGAGCACGATCGGAATGCCGTCGAGAGCGGCCGAAGCCCAGTGCTCGTTGAGGAACAGCGGCTCGAGGAGAAGTGGCAGAAAGGTCTGCACGGAGGTCGTGACCGGCACGACCACGGTCGCCCGGCGGCGCTGGAACGCTGTCATCCCCGTGATCGTCGCCGTGACGCCGAGCGTGAGACCGGCAATGGCCCATCCACCCGCCTGAACCCAATGCCCCAATCCGACGTCGTCGCTCAAGAGCTTGGTCGCGACGTTCGTCCCGGCGAAGCCGGCGCCGGAGGCGACCATGATGAGTGACGTGCTGTCCCGCGATGTGTGCTTGAGCGCGAATGGCAGAGCAGAGAGCAGGGTCAGGAAAGCAGCGACTCCGAGCACGGTGAGGCCCCCGCGGTGCGTCTCGGTATGGGCGGGCGCCCCCCAGGCGACGAGCGCGACACCGCCGATGATCGCCAACACACCGGTGACACCCGCCGCCCCGACCGGTTCGTCGAAGACGCGCGCGCCGATCGCAAGGAGGAGGAGCAGGCCGACCGCCAGCAGCGGCTGCACGAGAACGAAGGGCGCCAGCGAGAGCGCGTAGACCTGAGGCCCGATGCCGACCGTGCCGAGCAACTGCCCCAACAGCCACCGCGGTCTGCGCAGCAGCCGCCACAGAAGCGCCACCCGAAGGTCGAGTGCCCTTGGCGCCTTCTGCGCCTCGAGTGCTTGCAGCGCCAAACCGAGGTTGAACAACGCCGACGCCACCAGCGCCGCAGCCGCACCAACGAAGAACATCCCCGGGTGCTATCACGCCTCGCCCCTGGGGTGGAGGCAAGCGGCGCGCCGCCTTCCAAAGCGGCATCGCGCCGCATGCCCCCGACAAGAATCGAACTTGAGCACGCGGTTCAGGAAGCCGGCCGGACCAGTGACCTCGTGTGCGTCTGCGCCCGCCCAGTCCGTCGCATCCGATTCTCGAGGTGCGTTGTGTGCGGCTGGGTGTCGTTCTGTACCGCTGCGTCCGGCTAGTCCTGCTGGTAGACGGCGTGTAGATCCGCAGACGGCTGCAGCGGCTCGGCCTGCGGAGGGCAGGGGCGCACCACCCTGCGGCCACGTTGGGAGGGCGAGGTCTGATCCTGTGGACGGCTCAGCCCACCCCTACGCAACGCTGACTGGCACAAGCACCCAAACCACCGCCGGCGGTCAGGCCGTTCTCAGGTGGCGCTGGGTAATTTCGCGATTCTTCATGGCCGTCCGTGTCTCTGTTCTTCTCCTCGCCTTAGCCGGGATGCTCGGTCTCGTCGGCGAGGGCGGTACAACGACCGGCGACCCGACCGGCATCAGGCAGGTCGTTCTCGGCTATTCGGTTGAGGGGCGCGCGATTTCCGCCTTCGAGACCGGAGACCTGGACAGCCCGAACCGGATGCTCGTCGTGGGCTGTGTCCACGGCAACGAGAGTGCCGGAATCGCCGTCGCCGGGGCGCTCGCCCGCCTTCGGCCTCCTCCGGAGACCGATCTGTGGGTCGTCCCCGATCTCAATCCGGACGGTGTTGCAGCCGGCACGCGTGGAAACGCTCGCGGGGTCGATCTCAACCGGAACTTCCCGTGGCGGTGGCGGCCGTTGCACGGCCTCTTCTCCTCCGGCCCACATGCTCTCTCTGAGCCCGAGTCACAGCTCGTCGGCCGACTGATCACGAGGCTCCATCCGGCCATCTCGATCTGGTTTCACCAGCACCTCGACGTCGTCGACGAATCGGGTGGGCGCCTCGCGCTCGAACGACGGTTCTCCCAGCTCACCGGGCTTCCTCTGACGCGTCTTGCGCGGGAGCCGGGAAGCGCCGTGGGCTGGGAGAACGAGCGCTTTCGTGGCACGACCGCGTTCGTCGTCGAACTGCCCGCTGGGCCCCTCTCTCCCTCGCGGGCTGTGCGTCTAGCGGGAGCGGTCGTCGCCCTCGGTCGGTTCGGTGGCGGCGAGTAGCCTCCCCGCTGTGCTCGATCCGCCTGCGCTTCGCCGGGAGGTGCTCCTGGCAGCCATGCTCGCGTCGGCTGCTGCCGTCATCCTGTTGACTCTGGCGCCGTCTGGGGTCGATTTCGCCGCGCACGCGTATCAGCGAACGCTCTTCCTGGCGCACGGCTTCACGCTTTGGAACAACTTCTGGTATTCCGGCCGCTACTCGTTCGTCGGTTACAGCCTCCTGTACTACCCGCTGGCCGCAGTCGTGGGAACGACCGTCCTTGCTGTGCTGTCGACAGGTCTCGCGGCCGCCGCGTTCGCGCTGCTCGTGTGTCGCCAGTGGGGAACGTCGGCGCGATCGTCGAGTCGCGCGTTCGCGGCGGTGTGGCCCGCGATCATCCTCGCGGCTGCATTCCCGTTCGCTCTCGGTGCCGCGCTCGCGGTCCTCGCAGTCGGGAGCCTGCAGAAAGGGAGGACGCTGGGCTTCGCGTCGTTCACCCTTCTGACGCTGGCCGCGAGCCCGCTCGCGTTTCTGATTCTCGTCGTGGCCGCACTCGGGATCGCTGTCGGCAGGCGCCCGGGATGGGCTCGCTGGTTGGGGCCGGGCATGGTGGTGGGGGCGGCTGGAACGGCGCAGATCATCGTGATGCGACTCTTCCCGACCGCAGGCCTGTTTCCGTTCACGTTCGCGGAGCTCGTTCCTGCCCTGATTTTCAGCATCGGTGGAGTGGTGTTGACCTACCGTGTGCCGCGAGCCCGCCCGCTCGGCGGATTCTTCGGTGCCTACGGCGTCGTGTGCGTGCTCGCCTTCCTCGTCCCGTCGTCGCTCGGGTCGAACGTCGAGCGCCTGCGGTACGCCGCCATCCCGCTCGCCCTCCTCGTCCTCGCTCTGCGCAGCGGCACGCCGCGGGCGCTGAGCGTCGTGGTGCTCATGTTGGCTGCATGCTGGAACCTCACACCTGCGGTCTACGCGCTCTCCCGTTCCTCGGTCGACGACACCCAGCGCTACTGGGCGCCGGCCATCTCCTTTCTACGCGCTCATCTTTCGGCCTCCTATCGCGTCGAAGTCGTCGACACGGCCGACCACTGGGCGGCTGCGTACCTTCCCTCGGCCCAGATCCCCATCGCTCGGGGCTGGTTTCGCCAGGATGACTTCCCTCAGAACGCGCTCCTCTACGACAGCAGGCTCCGGAGCGGCGCCTATCTCGAATGGTTGCGTCGACTCAGTGTTCGCTACGTCTTGTTGACCGATGCTCCAACCGACTACAGCTCTCGAGTGGAGGCTCGACTCGTCGCCTCGGGCCGATCCGGATTGGTCAAGGTACGACAGGCCGGCCACATTGCGATCTACGTGGTGCCGCACCCGCGACCGCTCGTCACCGGACCGAGCCCCGTGACCGTGCTCGAGCTCGGAACGTCGGAGCTCCTCCTCTCGATCCCGGAGCTGGGCCGCTACCACGTGGCTGTCAACTGGTCGCCCTACTGGTCAGTGCTAGGTGGTTGTGTCCAGCGCGCGCCCAACGGTCAAGTGACACTGGACGCGACCCGGCGGATCGTCCGCATTCGCTTCAGCGTCGGCGTCGAGCGAGGAATCGAGACGTTGGTTGGCGCAACGCCGGCTCACCGGTGCGTAGCCCGGCAGTAAGAAATGACCGCGGGTTGCGCGCGCTCTAGATGTAGTTCGCGGACCGATGCGGGCCAGGCAGCAGTCAGGTTGAACTCAGAACCTAGCTGGCATCCTCGCGCGATGACTTCGACGACAGCCCTCCGGACCCGCCCGGATCTGCGCCAGATGCTGAACAAGGTGCCGGAGGTCACGGTCTACTTCTGGGTGATCAAGATCCTCTGCACGACAGTCGGCGAGACCGCATCCGACTACCTCGCAACAAACGTGGGTCTTGGTCTCACGAAGACCACATTCATCACGAGCGCATTGCTGATCGCGACATTGATCTTCCAGTTCCGTGCACGGAAATACATCCCCGGGATTTACTGGTTCGGCATCGTGTTGATCAGCGTTGTCGGTACGCAAATCACCGACAATCTCACTGACAACGCGGGTGTGTCCCTCGTCACAACGACCATCGTGTTCTCCATCGCTCTCGCCGGTGTCTTCGGCGCGTGGTTTGCAAGTGAACGGACCTTGTCGATCCACACGATCTACTCGACAAGACGCGAGGCGTTCTACTGGCTCACCGTGCTGTTCACCTTCGCGCTTGGGACCGCGGCTGGTGACCTGACCGCGGAGCGGCTGAACGTCGGATACGCCTGGTCACTGGTGCTGTTCGCCGGTGCGATCGGGGTGGTCGCCGCGCTGCACTACGGTATCGGCCTCAACGCGGTCGCGGCGTTCTGGATCGCTTACATCCTCACGCGGCCCCTCGGTGCGTCCACGGGAGATCTGCTGTCGCAAGCTCGATCGGTCGGCGGGCTCGGCCTCGGAACGACGGTCACGAGTGCGATCTTCCTCGCTGCGATTCTCGTCGTCGTCGTGTACCTGACGTTGACGAGAAGGGACGCGACCGAAGCGCGGTTCCATCCGGACGCCGTCACGGCCGACGTCCTCGTCGTCGCCCACGAGACGGCGCCCACGCCCGCGCTGCTCGCGGCGATTCGGGAGCGCGCAGCGGCCGGCCCCGCGCGCTTTCACCTTCTCGTGCCGAATCTTGCGGAGCACGCCGAGTTGACCGACGCCGAGCGCGAGCATCGTCACCAGGACGGAGAACGAATGCTGGCTCTGGCGCTTCCGCTTGTCGAAGAAGCGGCGGGCCGGCCTGTGGGCGCGTCGGTCTCGTATCGCCACGACCCAATCGACGCGATCGAAGAGACGCTGCACGACGGCGACTTCCACGAGATCATCCTCTCGACCCTGCCGCACAGCGTCTCGCGCTGGCTTCATATCGATCTGCCGCGCCGCGTCGCGCATCTCGGGCTGCCTCTCACCACGGTGATCGCGAAGGAGCGGCCGAGCAGGCCGGGCGGGCATGAGGAGCCGCTGGCCGAGGCGCATAACTGAAGCAAACCCGACACCGAGAGGCCGTCAGGCGCAATTCAGGCGACCTCACGGAGACTGCCGATATGACCACCCGCAAGCTCGTCGCTCTCGTGCTCCCTCTTGTGCTCGTCGCGGCAGTCTCCGCCGGCTGCGGGAGCTCGAACCGCAACGCCGCTACGCCGACGACCACCGCGACCCCCTCGACCGCCACGACGACGACAGCCGCGGCCGCCCCCGTCGGCGCGCTGCAGGCAGAGTCGACTGCCAAAGCCGCAGGCGACATCCCCGACAACCAAGTGTTTCTCAGCTTCCGGAACGGCGTAGCGGGGTACTCGATGAAGTATCCCGAGGGGTGGGCGCAGCAGGGCACCGGCCCGCAGGTCACCTTCCGCGACAAGAACAACGTCGTGCGAGTCGTGACGATAGCGGGGCCGCGTCCGACAGCAGCCGTGGTCGAGGGCGACGTCACTCGTCTAAACGGCGCGCGAGTCCAGGGCGCGCCTCAGTCGATGACCCTAGGCGGCAAACCGGCCTTCAAGGTCATTTACACGACGGAGAGCCTTCCCAATCCTGTGACGGGCAAGCGTGTGAAGCTCGTCGTCGACCGCTACTACCTCTGGCAGAACGGGCGGCGGGCGATCGTCGATCTCGGCACGCCGGAAGGGGTCGACAACGTTGACGCCTACCGGTTGATGATCGAGAGCTTCCGTTGGAGGTAAAGAGTCTTTATCGCGAACCCGAGCGACGCGACGAGCGGACGTTCGGTGCACTTGAGTTCCACGACGTGTTCCGGATCTTTCAATCGGGACCTGCGCAGACGGTCGCGTTGCGTGGACTCGGGCTTCGCATCGAGCAGGGCGAGCTGGTCGCGCTCTTCGGGCCGTCAGGTTCGGGTAAGAGCACGGCTCTCCATCTCGCGGCAGGGCTCGACGAGCCTTCCGCCGGCGACGTTCTTGCTCTTGGCCGGTCACTCACCCGACTTACCGATGCCGAGCTCGCCGACTACCGCGCGCGGCAGGTCGCGATCGTCTTCCAGAGCAGAAACCTCTGGCCCATGCTTTCCGCACGAGAGAACGTCTCGCTCTCCCTTCGGCTCACCGGCAGACGAGGGCCCACTCGAGCGAGTGTGGACGGCGCGCTCGACGCCTTTGACCTCCAGCGTCGTGAGCATCAGCGTGCGGGCTCGCTCTCCGGCGGCGAGCAGCAACGTGTCGCGATCGCCGCCGCAGCCGCACGTGAAGCGCCGCTCGTGCTCGCCGACGAACCAACCGCTGAGCTGGACGCGAAAAACGAACGGATCGTGTTACAAGCACTTAGACGGTTACGTGACGATTTCGCAAGCACGGTTGTGGTCGTCACTCATTCACCGCGAGTGGCCGAGGAATCCGACCGAGTCGTCGAGATCCGAGACGGGACGGCGGTGTGACAACGGCGTGCAGCGCAGGAGTTGCGAGCTGTAACGACGTCAAGGTCGTCTACGGCACCGGCGGCAGCTCCGTCGCGGCGCTCGCCGGCGTGTCGCTCGAGATCGCCGGTGACGAGAGTCTTGCTCTGCTCGGTCGCTCCGGCTCCGGCAAGACGACGCTGCTGCACGTTCTTGGCGGCCTGGTCGAGCCGACCGCTGGGACCGTCGAATGGCACGGCAGCCCGCTCACCTCGCTCGATCGCGCCGCCCGAGGCGCAGTGCGAGCACGCGGGATTGCCTACGTCTTCCAGGGTGCGAACCTGCTTCCGTACTTCACTGCTTTGGAGAACGTCGCATTCGCGGCCCAACTGGCTCCGGGTGAGAGCGATCCGAGGCTCGTGCCTGACGTCCTGCTTCGGCTGGTCGGGCTCGATGCCAAGTCCGACCACCTGCCGGCGGAGCTGTCCGGCGGCGAGGCCCAGCGTGTCGCGATCGCGCGCGCGCTCGCCCAGCGACCTGAGCTGCTCCTCTGCGACGAGCCCACCGGACATTTGGACTCCGACACGGCGGAGCGCGTGCTCGACCTGATCGACGCGCTGCGTACCGAATTTGGCTTCGCGCTGGTCGTGGCGACGCACGATGCGGACGTCGCAGCACGTCTTGCACGGGAGCTCGAACTCGAGGACGGTCGGATTGTTCGTGAGGAGCCGCGATGATTGTCGCTGCGCCGCTCGTGCTGGCCGATCTGGTTCGCTCGCCAGGGCGAACGATCGTTCGGGTCATCACACTCGCCGCTGCCGTTGGGCTGCTTGCTGCGATGGTGCTCTTCGTCGGGCATTCCCTCAATACCATGACCGGCAGCGCCGTCCGTAGCGTCCCGCTCGATTGGCAAGGACCCGTCGGAAGCTATGCGGCCGCGAGGACCGTCGCGCGTGGTGTTGCGCGGCAGCCCGGTGTTGCTGCAGCGCTCCCGGTGGCGACGGCTCCATTCGCCGGACTCGAACACGGTGGAGCCGCTGCCGGGACGATCCGTTCGGGTGCCGGCTCGCTGCTTGCGGTGCCGGCGAACTACGCCGATCGGTTGCACACATTTCGGTTCCTTCGCGGCAGGCTTCAAGGCGGACAGATCGTGCTCGATCAACAATTGGCCGCGACGCTGCAGGCTCAGCCCGGCGACCTCGTGACGCTCACACCGCGCCGTGGCGCGAAACCCGTGCGCCTCCGCGTCAGCGGAATCGCTCTCGTCACGGCGGCGGACCAGGTCTTCCAGCCGCTCAACCCTTTGGTCGGACCCGCTCCTGCGCAGCCGCCCGCCGATATCGCAATCGTCCCGCTCGCCACCTTTGCCTCACGGATCGCGCCATCGCTTCCCTTGGACTCGCGCGGGAACGGCACCTCGGCTGTCCCCGGTTCCCAGACTGGCACGCAGTGGCAGGTTCAGGCTCGGGTCGCCGCCGCGGCCCTCGGCGGCAGCCCAGCCGCTGCGCTGATCCGTGCGACCCAGATCCGTAACCGGATCGAGCGGTCTCTGCCCGGCCAGGTCGTCTTCGTCGACAATCTCGCCGACACGTTGACGAGCGCCGCCGGAGATGCCCTGTACGCCGAGACGCTTTACATCATGCTCGCGCTGCCCGGCGCATTGGTCGCGCTAGGCCTTGCGTACCTCGCGGTGCTCGGAACGGTTGAGCGCGACCGGCGGAGTCTGGCACTGTTGCGCGCGCGCGGCGCGCGGCGCCGCGAACTAGCTTCGCTTGCAGCCCTGGAGAGCCTCACCTTGGGGATCGTCGCAGGCGCAATCGCTACAGGAGTCGCCCTGGCCGCGGTGCACTTCGTGGGCTCTGGCGGTGGTATCGGAGCAGGCCGCGTCCTCGCCACGTACGGCATCTGTGTCGCACTGGCAGCGGCAGGCGCAGCGGCCGCACGGATCGGCGCCGGACTGGCTGCATTTCGCGGCAGCGTTGGTGATGCGCGCCGCAGCGTTCGCCGCGCCGGCCCGCCGCTCTGGCAGAGGCTCTACCTCGATCTGATCGCTCTGGCCGTTTCGGCGCTCGTCTACTGGCTGACGGCACGCACGGGGTTCTCGGCGGTCGTCAATCCCGACTCGAACCCGACCCTGTCCCTCTCGGTCTACATGTTCCTCGCACCGGCTCTCCTCTGGGTCGGGGCGGCGCTTCTGCTCGTTCGCCTGAGAGGTCGCCTCGTTACCTGGATCGCGGTGCGATCGGTGGGCGGCGCCGCCACCCCTACCCATTTCCTGCTGGCGAGCGCAAGTCGCCGCGGCACGGCCATCAACCGCGGATTGCTCGTGCTCGGCCTGCTGCTGGCCTTCGGAGTGAATCTCGGGCTGTTCGTGGCAACCTACGACCAACAAGCGCGTGTGGACGCCCAATTGACTCTCGGTGCCGACGTGGTCGCGACGGCACCACCAGGAGCAGTGGCCCGCCACGCGCTCGTGCAGCGCGTGACTCGCTTACGCGGCGTAGCCGGAGTCTCCGCCTTGGATCACACGTACGCCTACGTCGGGCCCGACCTGCAGGACACCTTCGGCATCGATGCCGCCGCGCTAACGCGGGGGACGACTCTCCGTGACTCGTATTTCCCAGGCAGCACTGCTACCCAGGTGCTGGCCCGCCTGGGTCACACGCGCGACGGGATCGTCGTGTCGAAGGAGACGATTACCGACTACTCGCTCAGGCTCGGGGACCTCCTACGCCTGCGCGTGCTCGACAACCGCACCGGACGTTTCCGGGTGGCACCGTTTCATGTCGTCGGCGTTGTGCAGGAGTTCCCGTCCGCTCCGAAGGACTCGTTCATGGTTGCGAATGCCACGTACCTGCACCAGGTCACCCACGACCTCGGGCCGAATGTTCTCCTCGTGCGCGCGAGCGGCGATCCCTCGACGCTGGCCCGACGCGTTGCCACGGCGACGAGCTCGTTCGGTACACGAGTAAACGACATTCGACACCAGACATCGCAAACCGTGACCTCGATCACTTCGGTGGACCTGCGGGGAATCAGTCGTATCGAGGAGGCATTCGTGATCCTGCTCGCCACCGCCACGATGGCCCTTTTCGTCGTCGTCAGCCTGGCCGAGCGCCGGGAGGAGCTCGCCACAATGTCTGCCCTTGGAGCCTCGCTCCGTCGAGCTGCGGCATTCCTCTGGACCGAAGCACTCCTTGTTCTCGTCGCCGCACTCGGACTTGCCGCACTCCTTGGCTGGCTCCTCGCCGAGATGCTCGTCGCAATGCTCCAACACGTCTTCGACCCGCCGCCCGACCACCTGGCCGTTCCGTGGGGTTTCCTTCTCTGGCTTGGTGCTGCTGCGATCGCCGGCGGGCTCGCCGCGTCCCTGCTTGCGGCATTGCAGATCCGGCGCCTGCCGCTGGGTGCAATCCTGCGCGAGGAATGAACGCGCAGCTCGGCAGGGCAATCTTGGTCGTCGAGGACGACGACGTGCTCCGCGACGCCCTCGTACGGGGCCTCCGAGAGGAGGCCTACGCCGTCGCCGCCGTCAGGACCGGTGCGGAGGCTCTTGCACGTGTCGAGGAGACTCCCCCGGACGGTCTGATCATCGACATCGGCTTGCCTGACACGGACGGGCGTGATCTCTGCCAGGCGCTGCGGGCTCGCGGGATCCAGACTCCGGTCATTTTTTTGACCGCGCGCGATGCGCTCGTCGACCGGATCGCTGGGTTCGACGCCGGCGGTGACGACTACATCGCGAAGCCGTTCGCGTTCGTCGAGCTCGTCGCGCGACTCCAGGCTGTGTTGCGTCGCGGGGGCGGTGAAGATGCCCTCGAGGTGGCCGGTCTTCGGCTCGACCCCGTCAAGCATTCCGTCGCGGACGGTGAGCGAGAGTCGGCTCTGACGCCGATCGAGTTCAGACTGCTCGCCTGCCTCCTGGCGAGACCGGGCGAAGCGGTCCGCCGCCGCGACCTGATTCGCGCCGGCTGGCCACACGGCGCGATCGTCCGGGAGAACACTCTCGACGCGTATGTCGCCCGCGTGCGGCGCAAGCTCAGGACCCTAGAGCACACTGCCGAGATCGCCACCGTCCACGGCGTCGGCTATCGGATCGGATGAACCGCCTCGGTATTCGCGGGCGCCTGCTAGTCGTCGTTCTCCTGGCGGTCGTCCTCGCCGTCCTGGGGCTCGTCGCCGGTTTCAACCTCGTTCTCGGTGCAACGCTCGACCGCAACGCCCGCGACCTCGCGCGCTCTCGGGCCGACGCCCAGCTCTCCTCGCTGCGGGTCACGAACGGACATTTGAAGATTGGCGAGGCACCCGACGACCGCTCGACGGATGCCTACCTTTGGGTCTTCGAAGGGCGCCACGCTCTCGAGCAACCGCGCGTCGCCCCGTCGGTCAATACGGCGGTGCGAAAGCTCATCGGCGGGCCCGCTCGGTACGAGACGGTCGCGGCGACCGACACCCAGCTCTACGTGGTTCCGGTTGTTGTCGGCGGCAAGCGTCTCGGGACGGTCGCTGCAGGCGTTTCGCTCGCGCCCTACGAGTCGACTCGAATAACGGCGCTCGTGGCATCGCTGATCTTCGGAGGAATCGTCGTTCTGCTCGTAGCCTTCGTAGCCCGATGGCTACTCGCCGCCTCCCTCCGTCCGGTTGTTCGGATGACCCGGCAGGCAGCTGCATGGAGCGAACACGACCTTGACCACCGCTTTGGCCTCGGTGCGGCACACGACGAGCTCACCGAGCTGGCGGCCACCCTCGACGGGCTGCTGGACAGGCTCGCCGCGAGCCTGCGGCGGGAGCGGCGGTTCTCGGCCGAGCTCTCGCACGAGCTCCGTACTCCGCTTGCAGGGTTGCTGGCGGAGTCCGAGCTCGCGCTGCGCCGCGAGCGAGAACCTCAGGCGTATCAGGCGGCGCTCAAGCTGATTCACCGAAGCGCCGACCAGCTCGCCCGCACACTCGATGCGCTCGTCGCCGCGGCGCGCTACGAAGCGGGTGGCGACCGCGGAACGGCTGATGCGGCCGCGGCGGCCTCTGGAGCGGCCGGCGCGTGCTCAGGGCTCGCTGAGCAACGGCGGATCAGGGTCGACATCACACAACCGGAGCAAATGTTGCGCGTCGGCGTTGATGAGGATCTCGCCGAGCGCATCTTGCAGCCTGTGATCGAGAATGCCTGTCGCTACGCAGCGACACAAGTCAGCATCGCGCACTTCCGCGCAGGTTCGGGGATCGTCTACGTCGTCGAGGACGATGGCCCGGGTGTGATTCCGGACGAGTGTGAGACGATCTTCGAGCCGGGTATCCGGGGCGGCGCCTCCCACCTCAACGGCAGCGCAGGGGCTGGGCTTGGCCTGTCGCTGGCCCGTCGGCTTGCCAGGAGCGTCGGTGGCGACGTCACCGCGGAGGCGAGTTCGGGAGGTGGCCGCTTTGCGGTCCGTCTGCCTGCCGGCTGATCCTGGTTCACCCGGGGACCGCCTCTCACGAAGCGCGGCTTTGAAAGTGCCCGACGGGAATCGAACTTGTCCACGCGGTCTAGGAAGTTTCGCACTCGTTCGGCAAGTACCTGCAATCGACGGCTTATCGGTCTTGTCTTTCGACGTGTGCGCCAGTTATCGGGCCAGTGTGCTCGACGAAAGTGGGTGAGGTTCTTCTGATCTGTCTCGACGAATTCCATAGGCTCGAGAGCAGTGGCTGACCAGGAAGTGCTGTACCAGCTTCGAGCGATCGCGGAGGTCATCGCACGATCCAGTAGAGACCCGACGAGGCAAGTTGATCATCTTGTATGAGCCTGGTCCGGCTATTGCCCACTCGGCTTTGCCCGCAACGCCGCCGTGCTTCCAGTTCTCTTCCTCGAGACGTTGATGATGACCTTGCCGCGGGCGTGTCCTGCTCCGACGTAGCGGACGGCTTCGGGAACTTCGGCGAGTGGGTAAGTGCGATCGATCACCGGTGTGATCTTTCCTTGCTCGACGAGCTTGGTCAGCGTGTCGAGGCGCTCTTTCGTCACGTTCGCGATGAACCCGAGGATCCGTTGGCGCCGGAAGCGCCTCAGCAGGAGCGCGCCGATGCTCTGGCGCAGCGAGCCAGCGACGATGACGAGTGCCCCGTCGGGAGCGAGCGCGCGCTTCAGGTCACGGGTTGATCGGCTATCGACCACGTTGATGATCACGTCGTAGCGTTGGCCGCTGCGGGTGAAATCATTCTTCGTGTAGTCAACGACGTGGTCGGCGCCCAGCGACTGGACGAGCTCGACGTTTCGGGTGCTGCAGACGCCTGTCACCTCGGCGCCGAACGCTTTGGCGATCTGCACCGCAAACGTGCCGACGCCGCCCGATGCGCCGTTGATGAGCACGCGCTGTCCGGCCTTGATCCCGCCGAGGTCCCGCAGCGCTTGTAGGGCGGTGACACCGGCGACGGGGATCGCCGCTGCCTGTTCGGTGCTGAGCCGCTCTGGCTTCGCGACGAGCGACTCCTCTGTGCCGCCCGCGTATTCGGCGAACGCGCCGCGGCACTGGCCGAAGACTTCGTCGCCGGGCTGGAAGGCGGTGACGTTCTTCCCGACCGCTTCGACCAGCCCCGCCACATCGACACCGCGACGGCTCTGCTTCGGCTTCGTGAGCCCGAGGAAAGCACGGGCGAAGTACGGCTTCCCGCGCATCTCGTGGTAGTCGAGCGGGTTGACGGCGGCAGCTCTGATGCGAATCAGAACGCGGTCGGGGGCGAGCTCGGGTTTGTCGATCTCTTCGAGCTTCAACTCGCCGTATTTGTGGCTGACGATGGCCTGCATATGCCCTCCTCGAAGCTTACAATGTAAGTCAGAGTAGATTTACAGTGTAAGCTTGTCAAGGGTGCCGAAGAAGAATTCACTCAGCCGGCAGCGGGTGCTTGACGCCGCCATCGTCCTCGCGGATCAGGAGGGGATTGAGGCGCTGACGATGCGGAGGCTCGCGCGGGCGCTTGGAGTTGAGGCGATGTCGCTGTACAACCACATCGCCAACAAGGAGGACCTCGAGGCGGCGATTGTCGATCGCGTCATCGGCGAGATCGAGTTACCGGAAGGCGGCGATTGGGAGGCGGCGATCCGCACGTGTGCGGTCTCTGCGCATGACACGTTCGTGCGGCATCCATGGGCGTGCAATCTTGCGATGTCGCCGGGCAAGCTCCCCGAGACGCCGAGTGCCCGGATGCGCTACATGGAGTGGCTCCTTGAACGTCTCCGCGGCGGCGGGTTCTCAGCCGACCTGACCTACCACGCCTACCACGCGCTCGACAGCCACATCCTCGGCTTCACGCTGTGGGAGCTCGGCCATTCGATGCCTGCCGGGCTCGACCTCGACACCGCAGCAGCGTCACTCGTCAGCTCGCTGCCAGGAGATGACTTTCCACATCTGCTGGAGCATGTCCATCAGCACCTCGATGGCACCGATGACGGCCTGAGCGAATTCGAATTCGGCCTAACCCTGATCCTCGACGGCCTCAAGCGGCTGAGCTGACCGCCTCGCGGCCCTCGGAGACTCATGGCGCCGGGATCCGTGCACGAGAGACCGAGATGGCCAACAGTGGTTGGGCTCAGGGCGACCCGGCTCATGCCCCCGACAAGAATCGAACTTGTGCACGCGGTTTAGGAAACCGCTGCTCTATCCACTGAGCTACGGGGGCCCGGCTCGACATCGTGATCGAGCCACGGCAACTGTAACGCCGCCTACCCGGCTGGCGGCCTCGCGCACAGCAGGTCGCCCGCCCACGGAATGCCCGAGGGCCCGGCGAGCGTTCTCTCTGGAATGGGGGGTCAGCTTGGCAGCACGCGGGGAGCCGCGCTCTACGTCGGCGCGCTGATCGGCCCCGGGCTGCTGCTCGTGCCGGCGCTCGCCGTGCAGGCGGCCGGGGCTTCCTCGATCATCGCCTGGGGGGCGCTCCTCGTCCTGTCGGCGCCGCTTGCGATCACGTTTGCCGCGCTCGGCGTGCGCCACCCGGTGGCCGGCGGGGTTGCGACATACGTCCGTGAAGGGCTCGGTGACGAAGCTGCGGCGGTGACGGGCGGCTGGTTCATTGCCGCTGTCGTGCTCGGCGCGCCCGCCGTCTCGGTGATCGGCGGCTACTACGTTGCGGACCTGACCGGCTCGGGGACCGCCGTCGCTGCAGCGGTTGGGCTCGCGATGTTCGCGACCGTGCTCACCGCGAACCTGTTCGGGCTTCGCATCTCCTCGGGCTTTCAGCTTGCTCTCTCCTCCGTCCTGATCGTCGTGATCGCAGTCGCGGTCAGCGTCGCGCTGCCCTCGCGGGGCGGTGACAACTGGACGCCGTTCGCGCCGCACGGGCTGTGGGCGATCGGCACGGCGGCCAACATCCTCGTCTGGCTCTTCGTCGGCTGGGAGGCGGTCGCGCAGCTCGCCGGCGAGTTCCGCGACCCCGAGCGCGATCTGCCGCGTGCAATGGGAATCGCGTTCGCCCTCGTCACGGTGCTCTACATCGGGCTCGCCGTCGCGACGATCGGGGTGACGGCCGGCACGCACTCGCGGGTCCCGCTCGCCGACCTGATCGCGGTCGGCTTCGGACGGGCGGGTCGTGACGCCACCGCAGTCCTGGCCGTCGCGCTGACGATGGGCACGATGAACGTCTACCTCGGCGGGATGGCCAAGCTCGTCGCGTCCCTCGCCTCCGACGGTGCCTTGCCGATCTGGCTCGCGGGCGACTCCCACCGCAGCATCCCCCGCCGGCCGCTCTACGTCTACACGCCGGTGGTGGTGCTCGTGATCGTCCTCGTGCTCGCCGGTGTCGGGACAACCGCCCAGCTCGTGCGGGCGACCTCTGCCTGCTTCATCGCGGTGTACGTCCTGGCCTTGCTCTCGGCGATCCGGATCCTCACGGGGCGCGTCCGCATCGCCGCGGCGGCCTCGCTCACGCTGGCGGTGGTTCTCGCCTGCTTCTCGGCCGCCTACCTCGTCGATCCCGGCCGTGGCGGCGCTCTTGGCAGTCGTGCTCCGGCGCGGCCTGCGCTCCCGCAGTCTCGCCTACCGTCCCGGCTGATCCTCCGAACAGGGGACGCAGGCTCCCGGTCGAGCCGCCGATCATCTGCTCATGAGGCGTCTCGCGATCTTGCTCGCCTTCGCAGCGCTGCCCGTCGTGGCGGCCGCCTGCTCCGGCGCCGACGCCCAGAAGGCGCAAGACCTTCTTGCCCAGTCGCGAGCGCGGCGCAGTCGGTGCGCACCCAGGGCTTCACGCATGCAGATGAACATGGACACGGCCGGCAAGAGCGTGGCCGTCGACATGGACGGCGGCATGATCCTGAAGGGGCCGGCTCCGGCGACTTCTACGCGACCATGCACACGACGGTTCCCGGCGAGGCGCCGGCCGACATCGTGCTGGTGAAGCGCGGCACCTCGATGCAGATGCGGATGAACGGAGAGACGCGGGCCCTGCCGCTGCCGGCCGGGGTGAAACCTGCGGCCTCCGCGGGCTTCGATCTCAACGCGATCACCCCGTACGTGAAGGACGTGACGGTGAAGACGCTCGACGTCGAGCGGCCGCACCGAGGACGAGGTCACCGGCACGCTCGACGGCGACGCGCTGCTTCGAAACCTTCCCGGCGTCTCGGCCGGCCTGCCAACGAGCCTCGGCGTCTCGATCGGGACGATCAAGGTCTCGCTCTTCATCCCGCGCGACTCACACCTCGTCGAGACTGCACTGCTCGACCTGACGATGCACGTGGCGAAGAAGAGCATGCACCTGAGCCTCTCCTACGCCGTCACGAGCGTGAACAAGCCGCTCGCGTTCCCCACGTAGCCGCGCGTCAGCGCGCCGGCTCGAGCAGCACCACCGGGATGTGGCGCGACGTCCGCCGGTCGTACTCGAGGTAGCCCGGCGCGCGCGAGGTCACCTCGGCCCAGAGCCGCTCGTGCTCGTCGCCCGTTGCCTCGCGTGCCACGACTCGTGCTCGACCTTCCCCAACCGCAGCGTTGCCCGCGGCTCCTGTTGCAGGTTCAGCCACCAGGCGGGCGGCCGGTCGAGCCCGCCGTACGACGCGATCACGACGAACCGCTCGCCGTCGCGCAGAGCGCAGAGCGGCACGGTGCGCGGTTTCCCCGACGTGCGGCCGGTCGTCGTCAGGAGCACGATCGGAAGTCCCCAGGCCCGTGCGCCGATCCGCCCACCGCTCGCGCGGTAGAGCAGCCTGTGCACGGCTCCCAGATAGCGGGCTGCGAAGGGGACGAGGGTGCTGCGCATCGGCCCATGCTCGCACGAGCGAGGCAGACGGCCGGGAGCTACACCGCGACGCGAACCTCGCCGCCCACCAGCACGCGCTCGATCTCGAGCGCGTCCGAGAGGACGACCAGATCGGCCGGCAGGCCGACACCGATCCGGCCGAGATCCGGGTCGCCGAGCGCGCGGGCCGGGGTGGAGGTGGCGGCTGCCACCGCCTCCTCGAACGGCACCCCCAGCGCGTGCAGGTTGCGGACCGCCTCGTCCATCGTCAGGACGCTCCCGGCGAGCACTCCGTCCGGCCCCCGCACGGTCCCTTCGTGCACGCGCACGTCGAGGTTGCCGAGACTGTACGAGCCTTCGGCCAGGCCGGCTCCCGTGATCGCGTCCGTCACGAGCGCCAGCCGCTCGCGTGCCGCACGCCAGGTCACCCGAACCGTCTCGGGCGCGAGGTGAATGCCGTCGACGATGATGAAGACGACGACGTCGTCCCGCGCGAGTGCCGCGCCGACGATGCCCGGGTCGCGGTGCAGGAACGGTCGCATGGCATTGAAGAGATGCGTGACGCTGCGCGCGCCGCGATCGAACGCCGCTTCGGCCTCGGCTGCGGTCGCGTCGGTGTGCCCGAGCGACACCGCGACCCCGCGCGCGAGCAGGCGGTCGATCAGCTCGGTCGCGCCCGGAAGCTCGGGGGCGAGCGTCATCATCCGCACCGGCCCGGAGTCGAGCAGCCGGTCGAGCAGCGCCAGGTCGGGATCGCGTCGCGACGACGCCTCGTGCGTCCCGAGCCGGTTCGGCGAGAGGAACGGCCCCTCCAGATGCATGCCGAGGATCCGCGGCCGGGTCTCGCCGACCGGCACCTCACGCATCGCGGCGAGCGTCTGCTGCTCCGGGCTCGTGATCAGCGTGGGGAGATAGGCGGTCACTCCCGTCTCGAGCAGCGCTTCACCGGCGCGCCGGTAGCCCTCGGAGTCCGCGTCGAGGAAGTCGACGCCGCCGAAGCCGTTCACCTGCAGGTCGACGAACCCCGGGACGGCGATCCCGCGGCCGCCGGGGGCGGCGAGACCGATCGCCGTGACGCGGCCGTCGACGACCTCGACATCACCCTGCACGAGCAGGCCGTCGACCAGCGCGGCTGCGACACCGATCTTCATCCCGGGCAGTCTAGAAGTGGTCCTGGTGTTTGGTCAATACCAGTTGTCGAATTGTTGGCACAAAGGGCTTGTGTCGGTTCGATCTGGTCTATACCATCGCTGCGATGGCGGCGATCCGGCTCGACCAGGTGACGAAGACATTCGGTGCGGTGACCGCCGTGGACGAGGTGTCGCTCGAGATCGTCGACGGCGAGTTCCTCGTCCTCGTCGGCCCGTCGGGTTGCGGCAAGTCGACCCTCCTCCGGATGATCGCCGGGCTCGAGGACGTGAGCGGCGGCGAGATCTGGATCGGCGACCGCGAGGTCACCGACCTCGCGCCTCGCAGCCGCGACATCGCGATGGTCTTCCAGACCTATGCGCTCTACCCGCACATGACCGTGCGCCAGAACATGGGCTACGGCCTGAAGGCCCGCCGGACGCCAAAGCCCGAGATCGCGCGCCGGGTGGCCGAGGTGGCGGAGCTCCTCGGGTTGGCGGAACTGCTCGAGCGCCGTCCCGCCCAGCTCTCCGGCGGCCAGCGCCAGCGTGTGGCGATGGGACGCGCCATCGTCCGGCAGCCACAGGCGTTCCTGCTCGACGAGCCGCTTTCGAACCTCGATGCCAAGCTCCGCGTCGGCATGCGCGCCTCCCTCGCGCAGCTCCATCAGCGGCTCGGCGTCACCACGGTGTACGTCACCCACGACCAGACCGAGGCGATGACACTCGGCCAGCGCGTCGCGGTCATGCGCGACGGCCGCATCCTGCAATGCGATCGCCCGCAGATCCTGTACCGCCGGCCCAACAACCTCTTCATCGCGGCCTTCATCGGCTCCCCCTCGATGAACCTCGTGGCGGGAACCGTCGACGGCGACGCGGTGCGGTTCGGCCAGTACCGCGTTCCGATCGCGGCGCCGCCGGGGCTCGAGCGTGTCGTCGTCGGGATCCGCCCCGAGAGCTTCGAGGACGCTGCCTTCGCGCCCGGCCTGCCGACGATCACCGCCCGCGTCGAGGTGCTGGAGGAGCTCGGTTCGGACGCGCATGTCTTCTTCCACGTCGACGCGCCGCCGATGACCGCCGAAGTGCTCGAAACGGCTTCGGAAGAGGGATTGCTGCCCGCCGACCGGGCGCTCTTCACGGCACGGGTCGACGCGCGGACGGCCGCACGGGTCGGCGCCGAGATCGAGCTGGCGGTCGATGCGGCGAGCTTCCACTTCTTCGATCCCGACACGCGGCGCGCGCCTCGACGCGGCTGCCGCCCCGGTCCTGGCGGCGCGGTGACGAAGCAGCGTGAGACGCGCGAGCGCGTTCTCGAGCTGATCGAGCCGCTGAGCGTCGGCGACTCCATTCCGTCGGAGCGCCAGCTCGGGGTCGACCTGGGTGTCTCGCGCCTCACCGTGCGCGCCGCGCTCGACGAGCTGGTGCGTGAGGGATACCTCGTGCGCCGGCGCGGCGCCGGGCACGTTCGTCGCCGAGCCGAAGGTGGCGAAGGGCATCGACATCACGTCGTTCAGCGACGACATGCGAGAGCGCGGGCTCACTCCCGGCAGCCGCACGCTCGACCTGCGCGAGATCGCCGCCGGCGCCCGGCTCGGCCGCATCCTGCACGTGTCTCCGTCGGAGGCGGTGGTGTCGGTCAAGCGGCTGCGCCTCGCCGACGGCGACCCGATGGCGATCGAGCTGCTGCACGTCCGTTCGTCGCTCGTGCCGGGCCTCACCGGCCGGGATCTCGAGGAGCATTCGTTCTACGACCTGCTCTCGAGCCGCTACGACATCGCGATCGTCGGCGGCACGCAGACCGTCGAGCCCACCGTGACCAACGAAGAGGAGTCGGCGACACTCGGCGTGCCCCTGCATTCGCCGGCGCTCCTGTTCGAACGCGTCACTCGCTCGGCGGACGGGGATGTCGTCGAGTTCACGAGCTCGACCTATCGCGGCGACCGCTACCGGCTCGTCACGGAGATCGGGCTCGGCGGACGGGCGGTTCAGCCGCTCGCCGCCGGACTGGACCAGTTCTAGAATTGGTATTGACTTATTGGTGGCCGTTGTGAAACTATCCGGCGACATGAGAAGTGGTCTGTACCAACTGAGCGGCGCCGACACTCGCTGTGAGCGACAGGGCCGCCCGACTCTGGAGGTCTCCGGATGAAGAGACGCAGCATCGTCGCTCTCAGCCTCGTCGCCGTCCTCGCCGCCGCGGTCACGACCGCGACGACCCTCGGGGCGACCAAGCACGCAGCGGCCGGCAGCATCACGGTCTGGCTGCAGATCGACGCCCAGTCCGGCTGGCCGGGCGTCGTCGCCGCGGCCAACCAGCAGTTCCAGTCCGATCACCCCGGCACCACGGTGAACGTCCAGTACCAGAACTGGGGCGACCATCTGCAGAAGTTCGACGCAACCCTCGCCGGCGGCGGTGGCCCCGACGTGATCGAGATGGGCAACACCGAGATGACCAAGTACATGGCGGCAGGCGCGTTCGCGCCGCTCGACCGGTCGACGTTCGACAACTCGTCGTCGTGGCTCAAGGGCCTCGCGGCCTCCGGCGCGTACGGCGGCAAGACCTACGGTGTGCCGTACTACGCGGGATCGCGGGTCGTCACCTACCGCACGGATCTGTTCAAGAAGGCCGGCATCTCGAAGCTGCCGGCGACGACGGCTCAGTACGTCGCCGACGCCCAGAGGCTCTTCGCGAAGAACCCGAAGAAGGGCTTCTCGGCGGTCTACACCGCCGGCACCGACTGGTACTTCGCGATGAGCTTCGTCTTCGACTACGGCGGCGGCATCGCGACCCAGGTCAGCGGCAAGTGGAAGGGCCTGCTCAACTCGCCGAAGTCGATCGCCGGCCTGGCCGCGTACAAGGCCTTCTTCCTCGCCACCTCGCGGGCCAGCAAGACGACCGACGAGACCCACCCGAACCCCTACGACGTCTATGCCCAGGGGCTCGCCGCATCGATGATCGGCCCGAGCTGGTTCAGCTGCTGCGTCGGCAAGGCCTACACGCCGACCACGGCGCAGTTCGTGATGCCCGGTCACGTCAAGGGGCAGGCGATTCCCGGCTTCCTCGGAGGCTCCGACCTCGCCGTCCCCGTCACGAGCTCCAACAAGGCGCTCGCGGCCGACTGGATCAAGGACTTCACCAGCACGAGCTCAGAGAAGGCGCTCCAGGCAAAGGGCAACATCCCGAACGCGACCAACCTGCTCGGCTCGAGCGTCAACGAGCGCGCCGCGGCACGGAGCTGGTTCGTCCCGACGGCCAAGCACTGGGTCGATGTCGAGAACGGCAACATCCTGCGCAACATGCTGGCCCAGATCCTCACGAACAAGTTGTCGATCAAGCAGGCGGCCTCGTCGGCGAGCGACAACATCGCATCGGTGCTCAACCAGCCGTAACCGGTGCCCGAGAGCAGTCCACTGGCAACCGCCGCCGAGACCACGTTCGACCGGTCTCGGCGGCGGCGCCGTTTCTGGGGACGAACGCTCCGCGGCGCGGTGCCGTACGGGCTGATCCTGCCGATCGTCGTCGTGATCGGCGCGATTCTCGGGTATCCGCTCTACTGGCTGGTCAAGCTCTCGACCGAGCGCTACGGCCTGTTCGACCTGATCCGGCACTCGGGCACCTCGGTGGGGCTTGCGAACTACCGCTCGGTGCTGCACGACACCGTCTTCTGGCACACGCTGCTGCGCACCGTCGTGTTCACCGCGGCGAATGTCGTCCTCACGATCGTGATCGGCATGCTCCTCGCACTGCTCCTCGTGCGCGTCAGCGCGCCGGTGCGCATCTTGCTCAGCTCCGGGCTCGTGCTCGTCTGGTCGATGCCGGTCGTCGTCGCCGTTCAGATCTGGTACTGGATGACGAACTACCAGAACGGGGTCGTCAACTACGTCCTGACGAAGCTCGGCTTCGGTGACTACTTCCAGCACGACTGGTACGCAACGACCTTCTCGCAGCTCAGCCTCGTCACACTGCTGATCGTCTGGGGTGCGCTGCCGTTCGTCGTGATCACGCTCTACGCGGGGCTCGCACAGGTGCCGAGCGACCTGATCGAGGCGGCGGAGGTGGACGGCGCGCGGCCCTGGCGCGCCTTCCGCGACATCACGCTCCCGATCATCAAGCCGATCCTGCTCATCCTGACCAGCCTCTCGATCATCTGGGACTTCGGCGTCTTCACGCAGCCGTACCTGCTGATCGGCCAGTCGAAGATCACGACGGGGAACTACCTGATGAGCATCTACCTCTTCGAGGAGGGGTACTTCAAGAGCGACTACGGTCGTGGCGCGGCCATCTCGCTGTTGATGCTGCTGATGGTCGCGGCGCTGAGTGTCGTGTACGTCCGCAGGATGGTGCGGATCGGAGCGGCGGAGTGAGCGCGGCTCGCCGCAGTCGCCGCGCCCGCCGCGCGCGCCAGGCAGGCTGGAATGTGATCGGCCTCGCGATCTTCGTCGTGCTGGTCTTCCCGGTCTTCTGGATGATCTCCACCGCGTTCAAGTCGAACGAGCAGATCGTCAGCCTGAATCCCGACGTGGCTGCCCTTGCATCCGACACTGCAGCATTTCCGCGCTGCCATCGCCAAGCCGTACTTCTGGGTCGACGTGCGAAACAGCCTGATCGTCGTCAGCGTCACGGTCGCGATCTCGATCGTCCTCGCCTTTCTCGCTGCGGTGGCGCTGGCCCGCTACCGGTTCGGAGGCCGCAAGCTCTTCATCGTGCTCGTGATCGGCATCCAGATGCTGCCGCAGGCCGGCCTGATCATCCCGCTCTACGTGGTGCTCGCCCGCTATCACCAGGTCAACGCCCTGAGCGGGCTGGTCGTCACCTACATGACGTTCGTGCTGCCCTTCTCGGTCTGGACATTGCGCGGGTTCCTGATCGGGATCCCCAAGGAGCTCGAAGAGGCGGCGATGGTCGACGGGTCGACGCGGCTCGGGGTGTTCATGAAGATCTTGCTGCCGTTGATGGGGCCGGGCCTCGTCGCGACCTCCGTGTTCGCGTTCATCACGACCTGGAACGAGTACATCTTCGCCCGCGTGCTCCTGAACGACCAGTCGAAGCAGACGGTCACCGTGTGGCTCTCGTACTTCCTCGGCTCGAGCAGGCACACCGACTGGGGCGCGTTGATGGCGGCGTCCACCCTGACGGCGATCCCCGTGGTCGTCTTCTTCCTGCTCGTCCAGCGGCGGATCGCCTTCGGGCTGACCGCGGGGGCGGTGCGGGGATGAGCCGCGAGTTGAGCGAGCTCGCGGCTCATTGCCTCTTTCCCAGCTTCCCCGGCGACTCGCCGCCCGACTGGGTGCGCCGCTTCCTCGCGGAGGGAGGCGGCGGACTCGTGCTGTTCGCCTACAACGTTCCGTCACGCGCCCGGCTCGCGACGCTCTGCAGTGAGCTGCGAGCGGAGCGGCCCGACCTTCTGCTCGCGATCGACGAGGAGGGCGGCGACGTCACCCGACTCGAGTGGGAGACGGGCAGCTCGTACCCCGGCGGAGCAGCGCTCGGCGCCGTCGACGATCCAGAGTTGACGGCGAGCGTCGCCGCATCGATCGCGTCCGAGCTCGCCGCCGTCGGAGTGAACTGGAACCTGGCGCCCGTCGCCGACGTCAACCGGCCCGCGAACCCCGTGATCGGAACGCGGGCCTTCGGCTCCGACGCCCAGCGGGTTGCGCGCCATGTCGGCGCGTGGGTGAGCGGGCTTCAGAGCCGCCGGGTCGCCGCGTGCGCGAAGCACTGGCCCGGGCACGGGTCGACCACGGCGGACTCGCACCTCGAGCTTCCGGTGCTCGTCGGTGCGGTGGAGGACGGGCTCGAGCCGTTCCGCGCCGCGATTGCCGCCGGGGTTCAGTCGATCATGACGGCTCACATCCGCGTCGACGAACTGCCGGCGACGATCGACCCGGCGCTCGTGCAAGGGCTGCTGCGCGACGAGCTCGGGTTCGACGGAGTCGTGATGGCCGATGCGCTCGAGATGAAGGCGGTGTCGGAGACCGTCGGGATCGAGGCGTCCGCTGTGCGGGCGCTCCGGGCCGGGGTCGATGCGCTGTGTGTGGGGCACGACCTCGGCGAGGAAGCCGTCGACCGCATCCGCACGGCGCTCGCCGCCGGCGTCGACGAGGATCGTCTCCGCGAGGCCGCGGGACGCATCGACCGGCTGGCGGCGTGGGCGGCGCCGACTCCAGGAGATGCGGATCACGCGACTGCGGCGGCGGGAGCAAGGCGCGCACTCGTCGTCGAAGGAGACGTCGCTGCGCCCGCGCGCGCCGGTGCTCGTCGAGCTTCGGCCGCGGGCGAACATCGCGGCGGGCGAAGCCGAGCACGGCCTAGCCGGGGCAGTCGTCGTGCGCCAGGGCGAGCCGATTCCGCCGGCAGACGTCCTGATCGTTCGCGACGCCCACCGTCACGCGTGGATGCGCGACGCCGTCGACGCGCGAGAGGTGATCGTCGTCGAGACCGGCCTTCCGGTGTGGCGGCCACGGCACGCGCGCGGTTATGTCGCGACGTTCGGAGGCGGACGCGCGTCGCTCGAGGCGGCGGCAGAGGTGCTCGGGCCTGTGACGAGCCATCTCGAGCGCGAGCTGCGCGAGCAGCCCGAGGCGCTGGCACGGCTGATCGAGAACCAGCTCGTCTACGCCGAGGAGATCGCCGAGCTCTTCCGGCGCAGCGACGTCCAGTACGTCCTGATCGCCTCGCGCGGCAGCTCGTCGAATGCGGCGCGCTACGCGCAGTACCTGCTCGGGCCGCGCACACCGGGTCCCGGTCGCCTTCGCGACCCCGTCGCTCTTCACCCTCTACGAGCAGCCGCCGCGGCTCGACGGCGCGCTCGTGGTTGGCATCTCCCAGTCGGGCGAGTCCCCCGACGTCGTCGAGGTCGTCCGGGAAGCGGGACGCCAGGGGCGGCCGTCGATCGCGATCACGAACTCGCCGTCGTCCCCGCTCGGACTGGCCGCCGACGCAGTCGTGAAGCTCGAAGCGGGGCAGGAGCACGCTGTCGCGGCGACCAAGACATACGTCAACTCGCTCGGGGCGATCGCGCTGATCTTCGCGACGACGACCGCGGACAACCAGGCACTCGACGAGCTCAGAGCAATCCCGGCCAGGATCGAGGCGCAACTCGAACGCTCGTGGAAGGACGTCGGTGCGCTCGACCGGATCGGCGCGATCAACGGCGGCACGGTCGTTGCGCGGGGCATCAACTACTGCACCTCCTACGAGATCGCGCTCAAGATCCGCGAGCTGTCGGGATTGCTTTTCGAGGCGTACTCGGCCGCCGACCTGATGCACGGCCCGGTTGCCGCGATCGGGCGCGGCTGGCCCGTGCTCGCCGTGGCACCGTCGGGCCCGGCGCTGGCGGCGATGGAGGAGGCCATCGAGGACGTCGCGCGGCGTGGCGCGCGGCTCATCGTCGCCTCGGACGAGCAGCGCCTGCTCCAGCACGGCGACGTGCCGCTGCCGCTCGTCGACGGCGTGCCGGAGTGGCTGAGCCCGCTCGTCGCCGTGGTTCCCGGCCAGCTCGCTGCTCTTCGGATCGCCCAGCTGCGGGGCAGCGACCTCGACAACCCGCTCGGGCTTTCGAAGATCACCCTCACACACTGAGCCCTCGAGTGCTGCGGCCGGGGGAGGCCGGCGGAGCGCCGGCCCCCTTCGAGGACGGCTCACGTTACGGGGTGAGCCCTGTGGTGCCGCACCTGAACCGCATCGGTCGCGAAGAGGCCGATGCCCGAAAGCAGAACCAGAAGCGCGCCGGGGATGACGAAGAACCAGGTGAACAACGTGAACTTCGGCAAGCTGTTGAGCTGCTTGAAGTCACTGACGTTCCCTTGCATCGCCACGACGAGCGGCTTGTAGTGCGCGAGGCCCGCGGGGACTCGACTGGCGATCGGCACCGCGTGCTTCATCGTTCCGACGAGCTGGGTGAAGTCTCTCGCCGCTGCAGGCGGAATCTGCAGACCCGCGGCCTGCATGCCCGTGAGATAGTTCTGGAACTTGGTCGCGTTCGCGTTCGTGTACATGGGCGTGATCCGCCCCAGCGGAACGAACACGTTGTAGTAGTAGTCGGCCGTCGACTGAACCTGATCGGCTGCCATGATCGGCTGAAAGTCGGTGAGCATCCGCTCGCCCGCGGCCGATTTGCCCGGTAGACCCATTGCGAGCGGCCCAACGATCAGCGCCACGCCGATCACGAGCACGCCCCACCAGAGTGCCTTGCCGTTCATCTCGAACACCTCCTGGGATCGTGACTCGAAGCGTCTCCCCCCGGGAGCCCGAAAGCGTCAGTGCGCCACCTGATTCGGACGGCACAAAGTACGTAGAGATCGGCGTGAACGAGCGAAAACCGGTGTTACGATCTGCCGGGCTTGGAGGCTAGAGCTCGGCGACGTCGACGTGCCGCTCGGACACACACTGGTGCGCCCAGTGCTCGGCGCGCTCGAGGATCCGCCGCTCCAGCTCACGACGGCCCTCGTCGTCGGCCGGCACGCCGTCGCGGACTTCGATGCGCACCTGGTGCACCGACGCTTCGGCCTGCGCGGCGATCTCGTGGCGCTCCTCGGAGATGATCGAGACCTCGCCCACCTCGTCGAGCAGCCATTGAGCGAGCCGGTCGATCTCGGCAGCTGTGGCATCCCGCCCGGCGAAGACACCGAAGTTGACACGCACCTCGATCACGGGCGCGTCGTACGTGCGCACGGCAAAAGCCATAGTGGGATCCATGCCGGTGTAACGCGCCAGGACGCTCGAGAGATTCGGTCAGCCTTCGCGCGGCTGCCACCGAAACCCGCGTAGCGCAGCGACCAGCCCGATCGCGCCCCAGAGAAGGACGATCGCGATCGAGCCGGTCTCGGACCAGATGTGGTGATGAAGCACCATCACGTTCCGCGTCAGCTTCGTGAAGTAGGTGAGCGGCAGCACATCTGCGATCGCCCGGAGGAAGGTGGGGTACTCCTTCGGCGTGAAGAAGGTGCCGGAGATGATCGCCATCGGCAGGTAGACGAAGTTGACGACCGCCGACGAACCTTCGGCCGACCGCACGTAGCCGGTGAGGCCAAGGCCCATCGCGGCGAAGGCGGCAGCGCCGATCACGAGCACGACGAGGAGCGAGAGCAGACGGGTCGGCACGGCCACCGAGAAGAGCAGCCGGCCGAGCACGATCAGGAGCACCGCCTCGACGAGAAAGGTGATGAACGTCGACACGAGAACTGCCACGAGATACGTCCACGGCGGCAGAGGCGTCGCGCGGATGCGCTTCAGCACGCCGCTCTCCCGGCGGATCACCATCGTGATCGCGAGCCCGGCGAAGGCGGTCGAAGCGACGCCGTAGCCGATCATCCCCGCCTCGAGGAAGGGCGCTGCGCGAATGTGCTCCTTGGTGATCGTGCTGTTGCCGTAGATCGAGCCGAAGACGAGGAAGAAGATCACCGGCAGGAAGAAGGTGAAGAAGGCGGCCTCGCGGTTGCGCCAGAAGAGCACCTGCTCGGTCTTCAGCTCATGGAGGAAGAGCCTCACTCGGCGGTCAGCTCCAGGTACACGTCCTCGAGCGTCGGCCGGCGGACCTCGAGCTCGTCGAGCTCCTGACCGCGTGCGAGCGCCTCGGCGGTCAGCTCGTGCAGCCGGCGGGTCGGGTCCTTCGTTCGCTCGACCACGTCCAGCCCGTCGCGCTTGAACCGGATCTCCGTCTCGACGATGCCGCCGGTGAGGTCGGCCGGTGAGCCTTCGCGCACGATCACACCGTCTCGCAGCACGGCGACGCGGTCGGCGAGCTGCTCCGCCTCGTCCAGGTAGTGCGTCGTGAGGAGGATCGTCTTCCCCAGCGCCCGGAGGTTGCGGACGGTGTCCCACGCAGTGCGCCGAGCGCCCGGATCGAATCCGGTCGTCGGCTCGTCGAGGAACACGAGCTCCGGGTCGCCGACCAGTGCCAGGCCGAGATCGAGCCGGCGCTGCTGGCCGCCCGAGAGCGTGCGCACGCGTGCGCCTGCCTTCTCCGTGAGCCCGACGATCTCGATCACCTCGTCGACGTCGCGCGGCGCGGCGTAGTAGCCGGCGAACACGGCGAGGCTCTCCCGTGCAGTGAGGTTGGGGTAGAGCGACGAGGATTGGAGCATCACACCGATTCGCTGACGCCAGGCCGAGCCGCTCCGCTGCGGGTCGACACCGAGCACGTCGACCGTGCCCGCGTCCCGCGCCCGGTAGCCCTCGAGGATCTCGACCGTGGTCGTCTTGCCGGCGCCGTTCGGGCCGAGCAGGCCGAACACCTCGCCTGCCTCGATCGTGAAGTCGATCCCGCGCAGCGCCTCCTGCTCGCCGTAGGCCTTGCGCAGGCCCGTGACCGTCACTGCGCTCACAGGTCGATCACTGCCGTGGCGCCGGGTGCGAACGGGCGGTCTTCGCCCCCGAGCGCGACCAGGATCTCGCTGCAGTCGGGCTGGTGGCCGACGACGACGACGGTCTCGCCGAGGCCGTCGATCGCCTCGCGGAGCCCCGCTGCGTCGGCGCCGGGAGCGAGGCGCTCGTCGACGGTCGCGACCAGGCCGGCCGCGCGCGCGATCTGCTCGGCCGTCTCTCGTGCGCGCAGGAGCGGGCTCGAGACGACCGCGTCCGGCTGCTCGGCGGCGAGTCGCGCTCCGAGCGCGCGTGCGGAGGTCCGGCCGCCGGGAGTCAGGGGACGCAGCGCGTCCGGCTCGCCGGGGGCTGCCTCGGCGTGACGGACGAGGAACAGGCGCACGCGCCTAGCCTAGTCGGCTGGCCGAGTCGGCTAGGCGAGTTGGGCGGCAACGTCGCCAAGCACCTCGACCATCGCGACGTCTTCGTGGGCGATGTGCTGAAGCATCACCCGTTCGACACCCGCGGCCTCGTACTCCCGCAGGCGTTCGACGACCTCGTCGGTCGTGCCGGCGATCGATCGGAGCATCACTGCCGGTCAGGGCCTTGAACTCGGCGAGCCGGTCACGGAGATCGGCCCGATCCTCGGCGACGACGCAGCCGTTCATCATCGAGAAACGCAGCGGCTCGCGCCCTGCCGCTCGTGCGGCGTCGTCGAGACGTTGTTTGCGCTCCCGCGCTTCGTCGACGCTCGGCCAGACGGTGTTGTACTCGTCGGCGTGGGCGACAGCCGCGCGCACGGTGCGCGGCTTGGCGCCGCCTCCGACGATGATCGGAGGATGCGGTTGTTGCAGCGGCTTCGGCTGGATCTCGGGCGCCGCGCGCCATTGGCGGATGATCTCGGCCAGTTGCCGGTCGAGCTCGTCCATGCGCTCCCGGGTCGGCGGGAACTCGAGCCCGTACGCGTGGTGCTCGGCCTCGTACCAGCCGGCACCGAGACCGAGCTCGACCCGCCCGTTCGAGATGTGGTCGACCGTCGTGACGAGCTTTGCGAGCACCGAGACACGCCGGAAGGTGACGGGCGAGACCATCGTCCCGAGCCGGATGCGACTCGTCACGGCAGCGAGGCCGGCCAGCGTTGCCCATGCGTCCAATGCGCCGGCCGGCTCTCCGCGTGTGATCGAGCGGTAGTGGTCGGAGCGGAAGAGGCCGTCGAGGTTCGCGTCCTCGGCTGCGCGTGCGAGCGCGACCCACTGCTCCCAGGAGACGCCCTCCTGGCCCTCGATCATCAGGCAGACGCGCACTATTCCGGCGTCACGTATGCGGCGGTCAAGCCGCCGTCGACGAGGAACGTTGAGCCCGTGACGTACGAGGAGTCGTCGGAGGCGAGGAACAGCGCGCCGTTCACGACCTCGCGAGGCTTCGCGAGCCGACCGGTCGGCCAGTGCACGCGTCGGCGCTCGAGTGCGGCAGGGTCGTCGCCGAAGATGTTGAGGAGAAGCGGCGTCTCGACCGGGCCCCGGGCACAGCGCGTTGACGCGAACGTTGTCGCGTGCGAACTGGACGGCGAGCTCGCGGCTCATCGAGAGCACCGCGCCCTTGGAGGCGCTGTAGGAGATCTGGCTCGTCGCTGCCCCGACGATCGCGACGAAGCTGGCGACGTTGATCACGCTCCCGCCGCCGCGTTCGAGCAGATGCGGGATGCCATGCTTGCAACAGAGGAAGACTCCTCTGGTGTTGACGGCCTGCACGCGGTCCCACGCCTCGACGCTCGTGTCGAGGATCGACGCGTCATCGTCCGGGGAGATTCCCGCGTTGTTGTAGAGGACGTCGATGCCGCCGTAGCGTGCGACGGTTGCGTCCATCATCGCCTTGACGCTCGCTTCGTCCGCGACGTCGACCCGCTGTGCGAACGCATCGCGCGCCTGCGCAGCCGTCTCGTTCGCCGCCTCGAGATTGACGTCGGCGGCGCAGACCTGCGCGCCCTCCTCGCTGAACAGAATTGCGGCGTCGCGGCCCATGCCGCCGCCGGCGCCGGTGATCACACAGACCTTGCCGTCGAGACGCCCCATTCAGCCCTCCGTCGAGTAGTAGACGTTCTTCACCTCTGAATAGCCGTCGAGCCCGTGCATCCCGAGCTCGCGTCCGAAGCCGGACTGCTTGAAGCCGCCGAACGGCGTCGAGACGCGCACCGAGCTGTTCGAGTTGACGCTGAGCACCCCGGTGTCGAGCGCGCGGGCGACGCGCAGCGCGCGACCGCCGTTCTCGGTCCAGATCGAGCCCGAGAGGCCGTACGGCGTGTCGTTCGCGATCCGGATCGCGTCGGCCTCGTCGTCGAACGGGATCAGCGCAGCGACGGGCCCGAAGACCTCCTCGCGCGCGATCCGGTCGTCGTTCGACGCCTCGACGATCGTGCACGGATACCAGTAGCCCTTGCCCTCCGGCGCCTCGCCGCGGAAGAGCGGCTCCCCGTCGACGAAGCCCGCGACCGTCTCGCGATGCTGCGCGGAGATCAGCGGTCCCATCTCGGACGTCTCGTCGGCCGGGTCGCCGACCTTGATGTTGCGCGTCGCCGCGACGAGCAGGTCCGCGAAGCGGTCGTAGGCGCTGCGCTCGACGAGGATGCGGGAGCGTGCGCAGCAGTCCTGGCCGGCGTTGTCGAAGACGGCGTAGGGGGCTGCAGCCGCAGCCTTCTCGAGGTCGGCATCGGCGAAGATGACGTTCGCGGACTTGCCGCCGAGCTCGAGCGTGACGCGTTTGATCGTCGCAGCCGCGCCCTCCATCACCGTGCGGCCGACCTCGGTCGAGCCGGTGAAGCCGATCTTCGCGACGTCGGGATGCTCGACGAGCCGCTGGCCGACGACCGAGCCCTTGCCGACGACGACGTTGAGCACGCCCTCGGGGATCCCGGCCTCGAGCGCCAGCTCCGCGAGGCGGAGGGCCGAGAGCGGCGTCAGCTCGGCGGGCTTCAGCACGACCGTGTTGCCGCACGCGAGCGCCGGCCCGAGCTTCCACGAGGAGATGTTCAGCGGGAAGTTCCAGGGGACGATCAGCCCGACGACGCCGAGTGGCTCGCGGAAGGTCATGTCGATGCCGCCGGCGACGGGGATCGTCTCGCCGTGGCGCTTGTCGACGGTGCCCGCGTAGAAGTGGAAGACGTCGGCGACCATGCCGACCTCGCCGCGGGCGCCCTGGATCGGCTTGCCGACGTTCTGCGACTCGATCCGTGCGAGCTCTTCGTGGTGCTCCTCGACGAGGGTCGCGAGCCGGCGCAGCAGCCGGCCGCGGTCGGCGGGCGAGACGGCGCGCCAGGCGGGGAAGACGGCGCGAGCGCGGGCGACGGCGGCGTCGGTCTCGTCGACCCCGGCCTGCTCGAGCGTCGCGATCGTCTCCTCGGTCGCCGGATTGAGAACGGTAAGACTCATGCCCCCGATCTAACCACGTGGACCCCCGTCGTTTGGCGAAGGGTCGAGGCTGCGAAGGGCGAGTCTGTCCTGGACGAACTCTCGATAGGCGGTCTGGGCCGGGGTGGGCCTGGCCGCGATGAGCTCGAGCAGGATCGAAGGTGTGTGGAATGCCCGGGGATGCTCCAGGCCGATCGTGGCGCCGTAGCCGCACCAGTCGGCGGCCTCGGGCAGTCGCGCCGGCTGCGACGCCGTGCTGTTCAGATCGACGTAGCAGCAGGCAGTGAGGACGTCCGCCTCGGTCGTCAGCTCGCGGGCGAAGAAGCCGTGCTTGAAGAGATGACCTTGGCCCGTTTGCCCGTACAACCCGTGCAGCCAACGGGAATAGCCGCCGTGGAGCTCCCGCATCCCTTCCGACAGGCCGCCTTCGCTGAGCCTGATCACGAAGTGGTGATGGTTCTTCATCAGCGCCCAGGCGGGTGTCGCCCAGCCGTACTTCCGGGCCGCGCGTGCGTACATGCGGAGAAACACCTCGTGCTGGGCGATCGTGTCGAACAGGGTGCGGCCGTAACACCCTCGAGATCCGATGTGGTAGTACCCGACCGGGTTGATCGGCGGCCTGAGGGGCATGCGCCGAAGCTAGACGCTCGTCGCCCAGGCCGCATCGTCTGTGGACACGTTGTCGCACTTTCGCTGACGTCGTTTGGCGACGGGACGGGGCGAGGAGCGGCCCGTCCGACGGGGGCTAGCCTTTCGCGGCGCGAGCGGCCCGGTAGGCGGCTGCTTCGGCGACGAGCGCGGTGAAGAGCGCGAGATCCTCGCCCGCCTCGGGATGCCAGAGAACGCCCAGGACGAACCGCCGCGACGGGTCTTCGAGCGCCTCGACCGTGCCGTCGGAAGCCCGCGCCGCCTCCTTCAGGCCGGCGCCCAGCCCGCCGAACCCCTGATGGTGATGCGACTTCACGTCGTGGCGCGCGCCGAGGAGCGACTCGAGGCGCGTCCCCGCGAGCACCTCCACGTCGTGCTCGGCGAACACGCCGGGCGTCTCCTTGTGCACGTCGCTCCCGACGCGGTCGGGCACGTGCTGTTCGATCCCGCCCCCGAGCGCGACGTTCAGCACCTGCGACCCGCGACAGATCGCGAGCACCGGCACGTCCCGCTCGAGCGCCGCCCGCATCAGCTCGAGCTCGAAGTCGTCCCGCTCCCGCACCACGCCGTTGGTCTCGGGGTGAGGGGCGTCGCCGTACAAGCTCCGGGTCGAGATCGGACCCACCGGAGAAGATGAGCCCGTCGACCGCTCCCAGCGTCGCGTCGGTGTCGGCGCCGGGGGGCACGAGGAGAGGCGCGCCACCGGCTGCTTCGACCGCTCGCACGTAGTCGGCCGGCACGAGCGCCGCGTCGGCGTCCCACACGCCCCACGCCGCGCGGGTGAGGTACGTCGTGATCCCGACGACCGGCTTACCCACGTTCGTACAACCGCTCCCGTTCCCAGTTCGTCACGACACGGTCGAACATCTCCTGCTCGGTGCGCGCGTAGTTCAAATAGTGGTCGACGACGTCGTCACCGAGTGCGCCGCGCGCGATCGAACCGCTCTCCAGTGCGGCGATCGCTTCGCGAAGCGTCGAGGGGAACCGCTCGGCCTCCGACACGTATGCGTTTCCCTCGAGCGCCGGAGGCAGCTCCAGCTTGTTCTCGATCCCGTGCAGGCCGGCGGCGATCGTCGCCGCGAACGCGAGATACGGGTTCACGTCGCCGCCCGGTATGCGCGACTCGACTCGCATCGCCGATCCCGAGCCGACGATACGGAATCCGCAGGTGCGGTTGTCGCGCCCCCAGGCCAGCGTCGTCGGCGCCCATGACCCGGCGGCGAACCGCTTGTACGAGTTCACGTTCGGCGCGAAGAAGACCGCCAGCTCCCGCGCACACGCGATCTGCCCGGCGAGGTACTGCTTGAACGTGTCTGTCTCGCCGCTGAACGCACTCTCACTGCCTCGCCACAGAGACGAATGGATGTGGCACGAGGAACCGATCCACGTGTGATCCGGCTTTGCCATGAACGTGATCGAGCACCCGTTCAGGTGGGCGATCTCCTTCGCGCCGTTCTTGTAGACGACGTGGTTGTCGGCCATCGTCAGCGCATCGTCGTAGCGGAAGTTGATCTCCTGCTGGCCCGGCCACGCCTCGCCCTTCGACGTCTCGACACGGATGCCCGCGCCCTGCATCCCGTTGCGTATCTGACGCAGGAGAGGCTCGTCGTACGTCGTCGCCAGGATGTGGTAGTCGAGGATGTACGGCACAGACGGAGTGAGGTCGTCGTAGTGCTTGCGATGCGCTTCCTCGTAGGTCTCGCGGAGCAAGTAGAACTCGAGCTCGGAACCGACCATCACGTCGAACCCGAGCGTGCGGGCCCGATCGATTTGCGCACGCAGTACCTGGCGCGGGGACGGACGAACCGGTGATCCGTCGCCCGCCGTGACATCGCACAGGACGAGCGCCGTTGCCTCGAGCCAGGGAATCCGCCGCAGGGTGCCGAGATCGGGGCGCAGGTCGAAGTCGCCGTAGCCGCGCTCCCACGAGGCGAGCTCATACCCCTCGACCGGGTTCATCTCCATGTCCAGCGCGAGGAGGTAGTTGCAGCCCTCCGTGCCGTGGTCGTGGTCGACCTGTTCGAGGAAGAAGTCTCGGTGCAGTCGCTTTCCGAGCAGGCGTCCCTGCATGTCGGTGAACGCCATGATCACCGTGTCGAGCGACGGGTCGTTTCGCAACTCCTCGAGTGCAAGCACGCGTTGGCCTCCTCAATGGAGGAAGCCGGCAGCGCGCCGGCTTCCTCCGATCCGGTCGTTGCAGCGATCCTACGCCGAGGCGGTGGCCCCGGTGTGTGCGCCGCCTTCGATCTGCGCCTCACGCGCAGCGAGTTCCTCGGGCGTCCCTTGCACGATCGGCCCGGTGAACCAGTTCTTCGCCGACAGCATCCACCAGCCGCCGACGAGCAGCAGCGTGCCGCCGACGGCGACGATCGCGTAGTTGAAGTACAGCCAGCTGAACTCGTTCCGCCAGGGGACGCCGCCGGGCGACGTCGGGAGGATGAAGAGGATGCTGATGAACGCGACCCAGAGGACTGCCGTCCTGCCGATCCACTTGTAATGCCTGCCCAGGTTCCATTCGCCGGGCTCCCACGCATCTCCCTGGCGCAGGCGCAGGAAGATCGGGATGGCGTACGCGATATAGAGACCGATCGTCGCAATCGACGTCACTGCGACGTACGCGACGACGCCGTTCGTTCCGAAGTACGCAGGAAATGCACACAGGAACGCAAGCACCGCAATCGCGATCGCCGCCATGTACGGCACCCGCTCGCGATTCAGACGCCGCCAGAGCTGGTGGCCCGGCACGGCGCGGTCGCGTGAGAACGCGTACATCATCCGCGACGCCGACGTGATCGACGACATGCCGCAATAGAACTGCGCTCCGACGCAGATGAACAGCACGAACTTCGCGGCCCCTGAACCGAGCGAATCGAGGAAGACCTGCTTTACCGCGAAGCCACCTGCACTGGTCGTCGCCGTCTGGTTCTGGATCGCGAACGTTACGCCGAGGGCGAGGATGTAGCCGAACACCGCCGAGACGACGATCGAGCCGATCACGCCTCGCGCTGCTGAGCGCGAGGCATCGTGGGTCTCCTCGCTCATGTGTGCGGACGCGTCGTAGCCGGTGAAGGTGTACTGCGCCTGCAAGAGGCCGAGCAGAAGCACGAACCAGAGCCAGCTGTGACCGAAGCCGCTGTTGTTGATGGTGTGGCCGAACACGTAGCCGAACGACTGATGATGAGCAGGCTTGAAGATCAGGAAGCCGACCACGATCAGCACGCCTGCCACATGCCACCAGACGGAGATGTCGTTCAGCAGCGCGACGAGTTTCACGCTGAAGATGTTCATGAGCGCGTGCAGCGCGAGAATGACTGCATACACGGCGACGATCTCGTGTTGCGTCCCATGAAACGAGCCGGGCCAGAGGAGCTGGAGCAGCGCGTCGGTGAACGTCGCCGCGCCGTAGTCGATCCCGGCCGTGATCGCGATCTGCCCGATCAGGTTGAACCAGCCGGTGAACCAGCCCCAGGCCGGGCCGCCCATCTTGGATGCCCAGTAGTAAAGACCGCCCGCGGTCGGGTACTTCGACGCGATTTCGGCCATCCCGAGCCCCACGATGATCACGAACACCGAGACGACCGGCCAGCCGTACGCCTCCATGACCGGGCCGCCGTAGTTGAGGCCCGTGCCGTAGAGCGTCAGCGTCCCTGACAGGATCGAGATGATCGTGAACGAGATCGCGAAGTTCGAGAAGCCGCCCATGCTTCTGCTCAGCTCCTGGGCATACCCCAGGGCATGCAGCATGCGCCGGTCCTTGTCGTGCTCGTGGGATTCCACCTGTCCTCCTCTGGGGGTTCGTGCGGCTTGAAACGAATCCCGCGCATTGTCTGACATTCGCCGGTCGGAGAGCAAGGGCCAGGGGCTAGGGTCTGTCGCCATGCGGCGCTTCCGCTACGTGGTCTGCGACGTCTTCACCGATGTGCCGCTGGCCGGCAACCAGCTGGCGGTCTTCACCGACGCCCGCGACCTGGACGAGTTGACCATGCAGGCGCTCGCCAAGGAGATGAACTTCGCCGAGACGGTGTTCGTGCTGCCTGCTTCATCGGATGCTGCGGACGTGCGCATCCGGATCTTCACTCCGGCGCTCGAGCTCCCCTTCGCCGGCCATCCGACGCTCGGTTCCGCGTTCGTGCTCGGCGGCCCGCTCTCGAAGATCGTGATCCGGCTCGAGACCGGTGCGGGGATCGTGCCGGTCGAGCTCGAGCGCGACGGGCCGCGGATCGTGTTCGGCGTCATGGAGCAGCCGATCCCCCTCTGGGAGGCCGTCGCCGACCCGCGGCCGATCCTGGCTGCAGTCGGTGTCGCCGAGTCGGGGTTGCCGATCGAGCGCTACGACCTCGGCCCGGGGCACCTCTACATCGAGCTCGAGTCGCCCGCAGCGGTCGCAGCACTCGAGCCGGACAGCGCCGCGCTCGCCCGGGCGACCGAGGACGGCGTCAATTGCTTCGCACGCGACGGAGCGCGCTGGAAGACGCGCATGTTCGCTCCGAACCACGGTGTCGTCGAGGACGCGGCGACCGGCTCGGCCGCCGGCCCGCTCGCCGTGCATCTGGCGCGCCACGGCCGCATCGACTTCGGCGAGCGGATCGAGATCTCGCAGGGGGCCGAGATCGGACGCCCGTCGACGCTCTATGCGACGGCGTACGGCTCCGGCGACTCGATCGAGCGCGTCACCGTGGGTGGTTCCGCGGTCGTGGTCGCCCGCGGCGAGTTCAGGTTTTGACGGAGGGCTGAGGCACGATCCGGATGTAGGGCTTGGGCTCGTCCCACTGCCCGAAGACCTCCCTGGCCTCGTCGTTCGACACCGAGCCCGCGATGATCACGTCGTCGCCCGGCTGCCACTGGGCCGGCGTCGAGACCTTGTGGTTCGCCGTCAGCTGGAGCGAGTCGATCACCCGCAGCACCTCGTCGAAGTTGCGACCGGTCGTCATCGGGTAGACCAGGATCAGCTTGATCTTCTTGTCCGGGCCCGATCACGAAGACATTGCGAACCGTCTGGTTGTCGGCTGCCGTCCGGTCGCCGGGGTCGCCGGACGACGTCGCTGCCGAGCATCCCGTAGAGCTTCGACACGGTGAAATCCGCGTCGCTGATGATCGGGTAGTTGGGCGCATGGCCCTGCGTCTCCTCGATGTCGTTCGCCCACTCGGAGTGACGGTCGAGCTTGTCGACCGAGAGCCCGATCACCTTGACTCCGCGGCGATCGAACTCGGGCTTGATGCTGGCCATGTAGCCGAGCTCGGTCGTGCACACCGGCGTGAAGTCCTTGGGGTGAGAGAACAGGACGGCCCATTGATCGCCGATCCAATCGTGGAAGCGGAAGTTGCCCTGAGTGGTCTCGGCCTCGAAGTCGGGTGCGGTATCACCGATGTGCAGCGCCATGCCTCTTCTCCTTCTCGTGAACGGTCGAATGAAAGCCTACGCCCCACGAAACGCTGCCGTGGCCCCCTAGCTTCCCGAAAACGTCACGGCGACGATCTCCGGCAGCTCGACGGCGAGCGAGCTCCAGAAGACGCCGCCGTTCCGAGACAGAAAGAGCCGGTTGCGCGCCCCGTAGACGATCAGGTCGGGGTCGTCGTCCGAGATCGCGACCGCGCGCCCCTGCGGCAGGCCACGACCCGCTTCGCGCCACGTCGAGCCGGCGTCGTAGGAGATGAGGAGCGGCGGCTTCGCATCGACGACGGCGACCACTGTGGCCCCCGCCGCCGCGGCGGCGACCACCCGCGGCAGGTTGAGGATCGGGGTGGGCGGGAGGTCGACCTCGCCATCCCAGGGCTCCGCCTCGTCGGTCTCGAGGTCGACCGCGAACGCCCCTGCTCTCGTCGAGATGAGCACCTTCACGGCGAGATCAGAGACGCGACGACGGCGGTTGCGCGGCGCGCAGCACCCGTCGGGTGCGAAGCCGGCGTTTCGTGCGACGACGTAGGCGGTTGCGAAGACGTCCCCGGCCCCCGTCGGATCGCCGGGGTACGGGCGGGCGGTGATCGGCTCTTTGTGGCCGCCGCAGTAGACGGTCGACCCGCGCGAGCCGTGGGTGACCACGACCTCGCGGACGCCGAGCGCGGCGGGATCGCCGAGCACTCTCCGCCTCCTCGTCCGCGAGCTTCAGCACCCAGACGTGGCGCAGGATCTCGCGGTCGAAGTCGTCGTCGAGCCTCAGCGGCCCGAGCTCGGGCACGCGCACGAGCCCCTGTCCGTCGAGCGACACGCGACGCCGCTTGGCGAGCGCAGCGATCGTCTCGAGCGGGAACTCGTTGCGGGCGAGCGGCGCGACATGGGCCCAGCGTCCCGACGGGAGTTCCGGCACGTCGCTCGGCGCCCAGGTGTCGCCCAGCGCATCGATCGCCATCGTGCGTACGTCACCGTCGTACGAGAAGGAGAATGTTGCGGTCGACTCGCCCGGCACGAAGCGAACCGGCGATCCGAGTCGAATGACGGGCGCCAGGAGTGCCGCTCGATCCTCGACGGCGCAGCGCGCCACGACCCGAGCAGGGACACGGAGTCGCTGCAATGCTCGAGCGCCGTGATAGGAGCCGCCGCCAACTCGAGGCGCCTGTCCCGGCAGGAGGTCACGCGAGAGATTCCCGATCAGCGCGATCACGCGCTCAGGAGTATGGGCCTCCTCGCGAGGACGCGAGCGAGAGCGGCGAGCACGAACGCGACCGCGAAGCTCGGTACCGACGCGCCGCCCCAAGGCAGTGCGTGGGGATGCGTGTGCGCGACGATCCGCGTCCACCAGGACGGGCCCTGAGGGTAGAGCCACTGGTAGAGCGCGAAGCCCGCGAGCCAGGCGGTGATCATCTCGACGCGCAGCTCGGGCGCGTGGAAGATGTCGTCCCGCGAGTAATGGCGGCCGGAGAGCAGCCAGTCGGCAAGCAGCACGGCGAAGAGTGGGACGAAGAACGACCCGAGGAGGTACAGGAACGGCTGGTAATTGCGCAGGTCGACGAGGAGCGCACCGACCGTGGCGACCGACGCGAAGCCGCCGACGAGCACGCGCTGAGGGATGCGCGGCACCAGGTTCTGGAGGCTGACCGCGCCGGAATACACATTTGCGAACGCCTCGTCGCTCTCGTCCACCGTCAGGGCAAGCAGTGCGAGGATGCTCGCCGCGCCGCCGGCGGCCACCGCGGTGAGGAGGCCCGGCGCGTCGCTGATGTTGCGCGACAATGCGATCACCGCGCCGAGTGCGAACAACGGGATGGTCGGGACGAAGTAGCCGAGGCCGGCGCTCCAGAAGCCGGCCGCCCGCGAGCGTGCGAATCGCGTGTAGTCGGCGACGAGCGGCGTCCAGCTGATGATCGAGGCGAGGACGAGGTCGAACCCGGGCCAGAACGCATGGGCGCCGCTGCGGTGCCAGAGCCGGACAGGGTGCTGGCCGTGCAGCGACCACCACGACACGTACAGCAGCGAGGCGATCACGATCCACACCGCGAACTTCCGCACGTACCTGCGCACGAACCCGACCGGGCCGAGGAACGCGAGGAGGGTCGCCACGAGGCCGAACAGGAGCTTCCAGAACGAGACGCCGCCGAAGCCGAGCACCTGCTTGGAGAGTGCGCTCGCACCGGTCGCGATGATGATCAGCTCGAAGACCGACCAGCCGAGACATTGCGCGATGTTCAGGCCGGTCGGCAGGTAGGACCCGCGGCGGCCGAGCGGTGCCCGCAGGAGCACCATGTTCGGCACGCGCGCATCCGCGCCGATCAGGCCGCCGAGCCCCAGCAACGTGCTTCCGACGAGAGCCGCCGCGACGATCGCCCCAAGAGCCTCGGGCAGCGACAGCGCGAGCCCGAACTGGTCGGCGGGAAGGACGAGGAACGCTCCGGCGACGATCACGAGCAACGAGACGGAGAGATTCGCCCAGAGCAGGAAGCCGTCGAAGATGCCGAGCACGCGCAGGCGCTCGGGGACCGGCGCGATGTCCCGGGCAGGCGTTTCGAGGTCGGACATCCGCCCGGCGAGCCTAGCTAGAGCTGCACGAGGCGAGTCGCGGTTGCTTTCCAGCTCGCGACCAGCACGTCGCCCTCCCGCACGCCGAGCCTTCCCGCGGACTCGGCCGTGACCTCCGCGGTGACCGGGCCGAGCGTGACGCGCACCCGGTTCGCGACCGGGACGACACTCGTCACCTCGGCCTGCAGGTGATTCTGCGACGAATCGGCCGGTACTGCCCGGGCGAGGGTCAGCTCCCAGGGGTAGACGATGGCGGCCACGTCCCCCTCGGCGTCGTCGGTCGAGATGACGACGGTCCGGTCACCGAGCTCGACGGCCGTGACGGCGCCGTCGCGGCGAGCCCGTCCGCGCAGGACGTTGCCGCCGGCAAAGCGCGCGACGAACGGTGACACCGGCGCGGAAATCAGTTCCTCGGGCGAGCCGAGCTGGACGAGCCGGCCGTCGACGATCACGCCGACCCGGTCGGCGAGCGCCGCGGCATCGACGAAGTCGTGCGTGACGACGAGCGCCGGCCGGTCGAGGTCGCGCAGCGCGGCACGCAGGTCGACGCGAACGGTATCGCGCGTGTGCGGATCGAGCGCTGCGAGCGGCTCGTCGAGCAGGAGGACGTCAGGGTCGCGCGCGAGTGCGCGCGCAAGCGCGACGCGTTGGCGTTCGCCGCCCGAGAGCTCACCTGGCTTGGCGTGGTGCAGGGCTTCGATGTGCAGCCGTTCCAGCAGCTCGTCGACGCGGTCGTGTCCGCCGTAGGCGACGTTCTGACGCACCGTCAGGTGTGGGAACAGCGCGTACTCCTGGAAGACAAGCCCGACGCGACGGTCCTCGGGGCGGCGAAAGGTACCTCGTCGGCTGTCGAACCACACGTCGTCGCCGAGCGTGATCCGGCCCTCGGCGGGCTTCGCGAGCCCGGCGATCGCGCGCAGGATGGAGCTCTTTCCCGCTCCTGACGGCCCGACGAGCGCGAGAGTTCCCGCGACCTCGAGCGTCAGATCGACGTCGAAGGTGCGAAGCGGAAGCCGGAACGCTGCAGTGAGAGTGTCCATGCGGATGCGAGCTTGAGTGAGACGAGGATGGCGGCACTGATCAGCACGAGCAGGCCGCTGATCGCGAGGGTCACGTCGAAGTTCACGTCGAATTCTGCGTAGATCGCGAGCGGGAGAGTCTGGGTCACCCGTTGCAGCGAGCCTGCGAACATGATCGTCGCGCCGAACTCGCCGATGCCGCGCGCGAAGGCGAGCGCCTCGCCGGCGACGAGGCCGCCTCGGGCGAGTGGCAGGACGATCCGGAGGAAGGTCTTCGCCTGCCCCGCTCCGAGGGTGCGGGACGCATCGACGAGCCGCGGGTCGACTGCTTCGAATGCTGCGATCGCGGCTCGCACGTAGAGCGGGCCGGACACGAAGGCAACGGCCAGTGTGACGGCGGCCTGCGTGAACGGGATCGACGTGTGCAGCAGGCCCATGCGGCCGAACGCGACGAGCAGGCCGATCCCTGCGACAGCCGGTGGCAGCACCAGCGGCAACTCGACGATCGTGACGAGCAAGGAGCGTCCACGGAAGTGCCGGGAGGCGAGGAGATATGCGGTCGGGGTGCCGAGGGCGAGCACGAGCGCCTGCGCCTCTAGAGTCGTCTTCAGCGAGACGAGCAATGCATCGTCGACCACCGGATTCGTCAGCTGCGAAGCCAGAGTGAGCGGCGAGACGTGGGTGAAGATGGCGATGACGGGCAGCGCCAGGAAGCAGAGCACCGCGAATGTCGCCGCAGTGAGCGCGGCGGGGAACACGGCGCGGCTCATGGCTTGGCGCGAGGCAGGAACCCGGCTGCGAGCAGCTGCTTCTGTGCCGCCTTGCCGAGGAGCTTCGTCACGAACGCCTGGGCGGCGGCGCGGTGGCGGCTTGCGGTCACGACGGCGACCCCGTACTGCACCTTTGGCTGAGCCCAGGCGGGCAACTTCAGGACGGTCACTTTGCCCGCGACGGTTCGCGCGTCGGTCGAGTAGACGAATCCGGCATCGGCCTCGCCCAGAGCGACCTTCGCCAGAACCTCGCGGACGTCGGCCTCACGGCTGACGACGTTCTGCAAGACGTCGGTGAGCGCCATGTTCTTGAGGATCTGCAGTGTGTAGCCGCCGACGGGAACCGTGGGTTGCGCGACGACGAGCTTGACCCCGGAGCGGCTCAGGTCGAAGACACTGCGGATCCCGGCAGGGTTGGACCGGGGCACGATCAGGACGAGCGTGTTCCGCGTGAAGACGACCGGCTTGTCCACCAACCCTTTCGCGTACAAGGCCTGGGGCAGCGCCATGTTGGCCGATGCGAAGACGTCGGCGGGCGCGCCTTGGCCGATCTGAGCGGCAAGGGTGTTCGAGCCGGCGAACGAATAACGCTCGCTCGAATCGATCGCTGGGAAGACGTCGGTCAACGACGCAGCCGCATACACGTTCAGGGCTGTGTGACCCGCAGCCTGAGCGTTGGCCGCGACGATGACGGCGACGAGGAGCGCGATGCTCAGAAGCCGACGCATCAGTGCTCGATCATCACGGACGTCGATTTGACCAGCGCGGTGGCGCTCATTCCCCGGCGCAGCCCGAGCTCCTCGACAGCGTCGCGTGTGACGAGCGCCACGATCCTCGCCGGCTCGGTTACGACCAGCTCGACCTGAGCCATCAGCCCGTCCACCTTGACGTCAGCCACGGTCCCGACCAGGCGGTTGCGGGCGGTGATGCCGTGTCCACGCTCCTCGGCTCGCAGCCGGGCGATCTCGGAGGCGGGGACGACCCGGCGATTGCGTGAGTCGCGTCGGACCGTGATGCGACCGTCGCGATCCCAGCGCCGAAGTGTGTCGAGCGAGATGCCAAGCCGCTGTGCCGCTTCGCCGGCGGTGTAGTCCGCGCGGGCCATCAGCTCGTGTATGCGCCGAGAGCGTTCGACGCTGCGTCGATCGCCAAGGCGTCGCCAAAGGAGTTGTCGAGTGCGTGTCCCGTCGCTTCCGCCTGAAAGACCGTGAGGTGACGTGCCTCGCAGGCAGCGATCCGGGCGAGCGACGACCTGAGCGTTGGCGACTGCACGGCAGCGACCGCACCGAGGTAGGCGCCGAGTGCGATCCGTTCCAGCTTCGCACCGGTGCGCGCGATGGCGCCGCGGGTGGCGAACGTGCGAGCGGGGTAGCCGAAGTCGATGTCGGCGGCTGTGGCGGGGGTCTGGCCTGCCCCGAGGAGCACTCCCGATACGGCCGCGAGGTGCTCCCGCTCGTTGAAGCGCGCACGCAAAAGAGCGTCTCGGCCGGCGGCCCCGAGCCGGTCGGCGGAAAGGGCGCGCCCGTAGAAGTCTGCGAGGAGGAGCTCGACCGCGACGAGGAGCCGTGAGCTCGCGAGGTCGACGTCGGCCGCCCCGTCCGCAAGGGCAGTAGGGGTTGCCACCGCGACGAGCGCAGTTGCCAGGAACGCAGAACGGGAAAGATGCTGAGGCATAGCCTAGGCAACCGTAGCAAGAAGCCAGTTCTCCCGGCGGCCCAGAAGCGGCCTTTCGTTCTGCGAACTCCTCCCGACCGCCCCGTCCGTCCGAGCCGCGTCCCGGCGCCAAACGACGTAACGAAAGCGTGACGAGTCATCCACAGCCCGCAGGTGTGTGGCTCGACCGCTCGCCTGCCGGGATCGCCGCTTCGAGCGGACCGTCGCCAAACGACGTGTGGAAAGCGTCGTGGGTCGAGGGGCGGCCGCCGGGCGAAGGCCCCGGCCTGGGGCGCGAGCCTACGCCGCGAGGAGCTTGCGCAGGACGTACGGCAGGATGCCGCCGTGGCGGAGGTACTCCCGCTCGCGCGGGGTGTCGAGCCGGACGCGGGCGCGGAACTCCGTGCCGTCGGCGTGCACGGTCACCTCGCGCGCCTCGCCGTTCTCCACACCGCTGATCGAGAAGCGCTCGCGACCGGTGAGCCCGAGCGACTCCGGCGATTCGCCGGGCAGGAACTGCAGCGGCAAGATGCCCATCATCAGCAGGTTCGAGCGGTGGATGCGCTCGTACGACTCCGCAATCACCGCTTTCACGCCGAGCAGGTTCGGGCCCTTTGCCGCCCAGTCACGTGACGATCCCGAGCCGTACTCCTTGCCGGCGAGCACGACGAGCGGCGTCCCCTCCTCCAGGTAGCGGCCCGACGCCTCGAAGATCGTCATCTCCTCGCCCGACGGGACGTGCACCGTCCATGTCCCCTCCGAGCCGGGAACGAGCTTGTTGCGCAGGCGGACGTTCGCGAACGTGCCGCGCACCATCACCTCGTGATTGCCGCGCCGCGCGCCGTACGAGTTGAAGTCCTTTCGTTCGACGCCGTGCGCGACGAGGTAGTCGCCGGCCGGAGAGTCCGGCTTGATCGAGCCGGCAGGCGAGATGTGGTCGGTGGTGACCGAATCCCCCAACCAGACGAGCACATGGGCACCTTCGACGTCGCGCACCGCACCCGGCTCGCGCGACATCCCTGCGAAGTACGGCGGATGGCGGACATATGTCGAGTCCGGCTCCCAGGCGAAGAGCTCGCCTTCGGGAACCGCCAGCGCCCGCCACGTGTCGTCGCCGCTGAAGACGTCGTCGTAGGTCTCGGCAAACTGCTCCGCGCGCACGGACGAAGCGATCGTCTCGTCGATCTCACGCGCGCCCGGCCAGATGTCGCGCAGATAGACGTCGCCGTCGATCGGCTCGGTTTCGAAGTCGATGTCCATCCGCCCTGCCAGCGCGTAGGCAACGACGAGCGGTGGGGATGCGAGGTAGTTGGCCTTCACCTCGGGGTGGATGCGCGCCTCGAAATTGCGGTTGCCCGAAAGCACGGAACAGACGACCAGGTCGCCCTCACCGATTGCCTCGGAGATCTCGTCCGCGAGCGGCCCCGAGTTGCCGATGCAGGTCGTGCACCCGTACCCCACGGTGTTGAAGCCGAGCTGGTCGAGGTACGTCTGGAGCCCCGCCTGCTCGTAGTAGCGCGTCACGACCTTCGAGCCCGGCGCGAGTGACGACTTGACCCACGGCTTGCGGGCGAGGCCCTTGTTGACGGCGTTCCGCGCGAGCAGTCCCGCTGCCACCATCACCTGCGGGTTCGACGTGTTCGTGCAGGAAGTGATCGCGGTGATCACGACGGACCCGTGGTCGAGCTCGTAACCCGCCCCGCGAACCGGCACGCGATGGTGGCCCTCGTGCGCCGCGGTGATCACCGTCGCCTCGTCCGGAAGCGCCTCGCCGGCCGGCTGCTGCTCGGTCGTCGGATCGGACGCCGGGAACGTGTCGGCGAGCGCCTTGTCGTGGGAGCCGTTCGTGTATCCGACACCGAACGAGCCGAGCGTGTCGATGAACGACTGCTTCGAGGTCGAGAGCGGCACCCGGTCCTGCGGCCGCCGCGGCCCGGCGAGCGACGGCACGACGTCGCCGAGGTCGAGCTCGACGACCTCGGAGTACGTCGCGTGCTCCGACGGGTCGTGCCACAGCAGGTTCTCCTTGCAGTACGCCTCAACGAGCGCGATGCGGTCCGGGCTGCGGCCTGTCAGCTTCAGGTAGTCGATCGTGACCTCGTCGACCGGGAAGAAGCCGCACGTCGCGCCGTACTCGGGCGACATGTTCCCGAGCGTCGCGCGATCGGCAAGGGAGAGCGACGGCACGCCTTCGCCGAAGTACTCGACGAACTTCCCCACCACGCCGGTCTTGCGCAGGATCTCGGTCACCGTCAGCACCAGATCGGTGGCGGTTGCGCCGTCCGGCAGCGCCCCGCTGAGCTTGAGCCCGACGACCTGCGGCACGAGCATCGACAGCGGCTGGCCGAGCATCGCGGCCTCGGCCTCGATGCCGCCCACGCCCCAGCCGAGAACGCCGAGCCCGTTGACCATCGTGGTGTGCGAGTCCGTGCCGACGAGCGTGTCCGGGAACGCGACTCCGTCGCGGTCCTCGACGACGCGCGCGAGAAACTCGAGGTTCACCTGATGGCAGATGCCGGTGCCGGGAGGGACGACCTTGAGGCCGCTGAACGACTCCTGCCCCCAGCGCAGGAAGAGGTAGCGCTCGTGGTTTCGCTCGAACTCGAGTGCGACGTTGCGATCGAACGCCCCGAGCGACGCGAAGGCATCCACCTGCACCGAGTGGTCGATCACGAGCTCGGCCGGGATCAGCGGGTTGATCTTCGATGGATCGCCACCAAGGTCGGCGATCGCGTTTCGCATCGCCGCGAGGTCGACGACCGCGGGCACGCCGGTCAGGTCCTGCAGAAGCACGCGCGACGGCGCGAATGAGATCTCGCTCGCCGGCTCCGCAGCGGCGTCCCAGCGGGCAACGGCTTCGACGTCGGCTTCGTCGCCGTTGCGCAGCACGTTCTCGAGCAGGACGCGGAGGGTGTACGGAAGCCGCGCGATGTCGTACGAGGCCTGCAGCTCATCGAGCCGGAAGATCTCGTACCGACGGTCTCCGACTCGAAGCTGTGAGGGAGCCATGCTCCGATTCAACCAGAAGCCGTGCTGCCGCCGGAACGTGCCTGTGTGAAGCGGTTGAGGGTGACGAGGCCGATGCCCCCGAGCATGTTGCCGGCGGCGGCGATCCCGAGGTTCTTCAGGACGAAGAGCCACGGAATGTGCGCGCCGAAGCGAATCGCAAAGACGAGCTCGATCGTCTCGACGATCACGTGGTTGAACGACCCCAGTGCGACGAGGGCGCCGACGATCCAACCGATGACGATGCGGACACCCATCGAGCGCGAGCCCTCGACGAACCAGGTCATCGCGGTGAGGAGCGCGCCGGCGAAGACGGCGCTCACGAGCAGCGTCAGTGACCCGTTCGCATGAACCTTCTGTGTGGTGTCGACGAGCGCGTGACCGGATCCGTGCGGCAGCACGCCGTGGACGGTCAGGAGGAGCGCCATCAGCCCCCCTGCCGCGATGTTGAAGAAAGGGGATACCGTCCAGAGCTCGGCGAGCTTCCACCAGGCGTTGCGCTCCTTCCCGTCGAGCCCTGCCAGCGGCACGAGGAAGTTCTCGGTGAAGAGCTCGCCCCGTCCGACCACCAGAAAGACGAAGGCGATGCCGAATGCCACGGACCCCGCTGCGTGCGCGGCGTCGGTCCCGAAGTGGGGAGTCAGCGCAGCCTGCACGAGCGCGAGCGCCGTCACGCCGGCCGCGACGTCGATGCCCGCGGCGACCGCAGTCGAGACGAGCTCGACGCTCGGCCGTTCGAGCCTTCTCTTGCCTTCGAGCCGCGTTCGCTCGTAGATCTCCTCGGGCTGGGGGGCGCCCTCGTCAGACAAACTGCGAGGCGAACTCGATGAACTCCGCCTGATCCTCGCCCACGTGGTGGAGTGCCACGTGTGTGAACCCGGCGCGTTCGAACTGCTCGAGATGCTCGCGCCAGTCGGCTGGGTCGTCGCCGAGGACGAGCGTGTCCTCGAGGTCCTCGTCGCGAACGAGCTCGGAGACCGCTGCGAAGTCTCGTGGCAGGGCCAGCTCGGTTGCCAGGTCCCCGCCCATTGCAGTGTTCGGCTGCCGCTCCCGCGCGAGACGTCGGGCAGTCGGCTCGTCATGCGCGAACGCCCCGGCGACCTTGCCGTAGATCGGGCCTTTCCCTCCGGCGTCCCTGTAGATCTGCACGATCTCGGCGTCCGGAGACGTGTTCATCGTCCCGTCGCCGATCGAGGCCGCGAGCCTTGCCGCGTTCTCCGCCTTCGCGGCGACGATGATCGGCGCCGGGACTGGTGGTGCGTCGTAGAGCTTCGCCTGCTCAACGGTGTAGTGCTTGCCGCGGTACGTCTCGTACTCGCCGCCGAAGAGCTTCCGGACGATCTCGACCGCCTCCTCGAGCATCTCCAGCCGTTCGTCTGCACGCGGCCACCGGTCGCCGAGCACGTGCTCGTTGAGGTTCTCGCCGGTTCCGACTCCGAGAAAGAAGCGCCCCCCGAACAGGGCCTGTGCGGTGGCCGCGGCATGCGCGACGATCGCCGGATGCAGACGGACCAGCGGGCACGTCACCGCGGTCCCGACCTGGAGCCGCTCCGTCGCCTCGGCGATCGCGCCCAGGACGCCCCACACGAAGGGGCTGTGGCCCTGGGCGTCGACCCACGGATGGATGTGATCGGAGATCAGGGCGAACGAGAAGCCTGCGGCCTCGGCAAGCTTGGCGTTCTCGACGAGCGCCTGCGGGCCTTGCTCCTCGGACGCGAGCCAGTAGCCGACCTCCATGCAACCGGCATACCGATTACGTCCTCTGTAAAACTCTGGACGTGACGATGGAGCGGCACATCGTCGGCCTCGGTGGCGTGGGCGACACCGATGAGCAGACGTCGGCGTTGTACGACTACGTCCTGGGGCTGACGGGGAAGGCCCGGCCGAGGCTTCTGTACGTCCCGACCGCTCAGGGGGATGCGGGCGAGGCGGTCGACTGGTTCTACGAGCAGTTCGAGGGTCGCGGCGAGCTCTCGCACCTCTGCACGTTCCCCTGGCCGCCGGCGAACCTGCGCGAGCTGGTGCTGTCCCAGGACGCCATCTGCGTGAGCGGCGGCTCGACGGCGAACCTGCTCGCGATCTGGCGAGCGCACGGGATCGACGAGCTGATGCGCGAGGCGTGGGGCGGGGGCATCGTTCTGTGGGGCGCCAGCGCCGGGATGATCTGCTGGTTCGAGGCCGGCGTCACCGATTCGTTCGGCCCGCAGCTGGACGGGCTGGAGTGCCTCGGCTTCCTCCCCGGGAGCGCGTGCCCGCATTACGACGGTGAGGAGCAGCGTCGTCCGCGGTACCGCGAGCTGGTCGACGGGGGCTTCGCCGAGGGCATTGCTGCCGACGACGGTGTAGCGCTCCACTACGTGGGTACGGAGCTCGTAGAAGTCGTCACGTGCCGGCCCGGTGCGGCGGCATATCGGGTCACGCGCGACGGTGAAGAACGGCTCGAGGCCAAGGAGGTCGGATGAACGCTCAGCGCGCAACGGAGATCCAGGCGGTGCTCGAGGGAATCTCGCTGCCTGCGACCCGATCGGAGCTTCTCGACTACGCACGCGCGAACGACCCGGGGATCGTCGCTGACCTGGAGGCTCTTCCCGACAGGCAGTTCGACCGTCTCGACGCGGTCGGTGCGTCGCTGCGGCCGGAGCCGGTGGTATCCCCGCCGGCAGAGGGCTTCCCGCGGGCGGAGAGCGGCGAGCCGCCGGGCGGACCCGATTACCTGACGGCGTTCCCCTCGGATACCGGCAGGGTCCGACACGACGCCCCCCGTGGCAATCCGCCGCAGAAGGCGATCGAGGAGGCCGCCGCGACCCTGCGCCGGCAGTCCGCGGAAGATGCCTCCTCGTGATGTGAGCTCCACACCGGCGCGCAGGGTCGGGCGCGCGCCCGGCAGGCGCGCGCCCGGGGCTCTCGCTCGGCCCGCTATTGCCCCTTCTTGATTCCCGGCTCGGCCCACTCGAGCTGGATCGGCCGCACCGGTTGTGCACCCGGCTTGTTGGCCTCCGCCTTCGGCTTTCCGAGCGGCAGCACGACCTTGCCCGCGCCGGCGAGCATCATGATCGCGGTCGCCGTGTAGTAGGCGAGAATCGCCGAGGCGACGAACACCCAGCCCGCGACCTTCACCCAGCCGACCGATCCGACCGAGAGGCCGATCGCGAAGAACGTCGAGCCGGCGGCGAGCGTCGCCAGCACGCCGAACAACGCGAAGCTCTCGGCGATCGCCGCCAGGGCTCCGGCTGCCGTGATCGCGGCCAGTGTCCAGAACCACATCGCGAACGCCGGGTCGGACACCGATCCGGCCGCCTGGTCCGGGAGCTTCCCCCACATGACGAGCAGGTTGAGGATGCCGAAGGCGATCCAGAATGCCCCCCACATGCCGTGCATGGCCGTGGCGATCGTGTCGCGGACGCGGAACGCCCACATCCCTGCCAGGAACTGCGCGACGCCGCCGAACATCGCGGCGAAGGGCCACAGCTCCCCGTTCGTGCCTGCTCCCCCGTAGACACCGGTCAGATGCAGCGCGACCATGAAGGTCGCGGACGCGAATCCGAACAGTCCGAGGACCGACGGAGCCGCGAATGGCTGCAGCATCACCCGCGGCCGCGCGAATCCGTCTTCCCACTCCGTGCCTCGTTCCACCGTGACGACACGTCGTGCTTCGGTTGTCATGACCCCACCACTCCCTTCTTTTGCTTGAGGCGCTCCTTCTGTGGGAGCACCGTGTACCGGGGATCCCGCGCCGATTGGAATCCCGCTTTGAAGACCGACCAGCGCAGCGCCAGCTCGCCCGCGAGGACGAGCGCGCTCCCGGTGACGGCAGCGGCGCGGCTGCGCTTTCCCTTCCACGCGAGCACGCCTGCCCCGGCGGTCGCGCACACCTTGGCCACCTTGCTGAAACGCCCCGCCTCGCCCCGGCGGTACACCTCGCCCACGAAGCCAAGCCTGTGCTCCATCAACTGCATCAACCCGCCTTCGGCAAGGACGCCCCCGATCGCCGCGCGGCGTGCGGGCCCGGCTGCGCCCAGCGGCGTGAGGATCGTCGCCGCGGCCCCGGCGCTCGCCGCTGCGCTCGCACCGAAGATCCACGGGAGCTCGTCGCGGGCCTCGCTCCACACGGGGATCGCCGTGTTTGCGATCAGCGCGCCGGTGTAGGTCGCGAGTGGGGGGCCGCTGAGAACGGAGACGACCTCGGCCGCCCACTTCACCGGACGCAGGATCCCGAGCAGCTCGAGCGCCGCCGCCGTTACCGTCGAGCCGCTCGAGGCAACCAGGACCCAGCTGCCGACGCTCATCGGCGAGGTGACCTTGAACAGCCGAAGCATGTTGAGGAAGCGCTCCGGCCTGCCGAGGTCCGAGATGAGGAGGACCGGTGAGACGAGCTCTGCCGCTGTCCCGGCGTACAGGCAGGACTTCGCGAGCCGCTCGTTGCCGGTCAGGCGCGCGACCCCGTGCAGCACGGCCGACGCGCCGGCCAGACCGCCGGTGAAGAAATACAGTGGGATCTCCGGCGTCCACACGGGCTCCTTGACGATGTTGCGCCCGTAGTACGAGCTCATCGCCGTTCCCGTTCCGCGATCGGTCGACGGCCCGCTCACTCGCGGCCTCCGATGAACGTTGCGGCGAGGCCGGCGAACAGCGCCGCGGTTGCGAGCGCGGTGGAGCGCCAGAGCCGCGGCAGGTGCGCCGTCGGCACGACCGGGTCGGGCGGCAGCCCGTAGACCTCGGGCTCGTCGAGGAGCAGGAAGAATGCGCCGAAACCGCCGACACCGTCGGTCTCGTCGTGGCCGTAGAGCTGCGGGCCGTTCCAGCCTTCGGCTTCGAGCTTCGCGAGGCGCTGCTCCGCCCGCTCGCGCAACTCGTCGACCTCCCCGAACTGGATCGAGTTCGTCGGACACGCCTTCGCGCAAGCGGGCTCGTGGCCGCCCTTGAGGCGGTCGTAGCAGAGGGTGCACTTCCAGACGCGCCCGTCCTCCTGCTTGCCGAGCAGGGGAAGGAGGGGGGCGTCGTCGGCCTTGCGCGGAAGGTGCCGCTTGTCGATCACTCCGAACGGGCACGCCGGCACGCAGTAGCCGCAGCCGTTGCAGACGTCCTCTTGCACGACGACGGTGCCGAACTCCGTTCGGAACAGGGCGCCGGTGGGGCACACATCGAGGCAGCCCGCGTGGGTGCAGTGCTTGCACACGTCGCTCTCCATCAGCCAGCGCAACGGCTCGGGCGAGGCTGCCGCATCGGTCTCGACGGTCGCGGTCTCGCCGTCGAGCTTGAGGGGCTTTCGCTGCTCGATGAAGGCGACATGGCGCCAGCTGTTCGCGCCGAGCTGTGACGTGTTGTCGTAGCTCTCGCCCGTCCAGGCCAGGCCGTCTTCGGGGATCAGATTCCACTCCTTGCACGCGACCTCGCATGCCTTGCAGCCGATGCAGACGGAGGTGTCGGTGAAGAACCCGAGGCGCGGCTTGGCCTCGCTGCCGTAGGGCGTCGTCGTCTCGAGGAGCGGAGTCATGGGCCCGTGTCTCCCTCCGGTTCGACGCGCGGGGTCTCGTGGGCTCGGTCGCGCACCTCGGCCACGAACTCGGGCAACCGGGGCCCGCGCGGCCGCCTTCCCGGCCGGATGTCGCAGGTGAGCGCCTTCACCTCCTGGATGTGCACGTTCGGATCGAGCGCCATATGCGTCAGGTCGTTTGCGGCGCCGCCCGTGGTGAGCCCGCGCGAGCCCCAGTGATACGGCAGTCCCACCTGGTGGTGCTCGACCCCGTTGATGCGCACCGGGCGCATACGGTCCGTGACCATCACCCGTGCTTCGATCGCGGAGCGGCTCGTCACGATCGTCGCCCAACCGCCGTGCTCGAGGTCGCGAGACCGGGCGAGCTCGGGGTGCACCTCGACGAACATCTGCGGCTGCAACTCCGCGAGGTACGGGGTCGAGCGCGACATGCCGCCGGCCGTGTGGTGCTCGGTGAGTCGGTAGGTGGTGAGCACGAACGGGTAGGCGCCGGCGCCCGGCTCATCGCCGGCAGGGTTGTAGGGATCCTCCGGCACGTCTTTGCTCACCTGCCGGCCTGGGGTTTGCCCGCTGGCCGTAGAGCGGATTCGCGAACGGCGACTCCTGCGGCTCGTAGTGGGTCGGCAACGGGCCGTCGACGAGCCCCTGCGGCGCGTAGATCCAGCCGAGGCCGTCGGCCTGCATGATGAACGGGTGGTCGCCCCGGATCGCGTCGGGGCCCCTCGCGCCGTCGGGAGGCACGTAGCTCGGGGGCTTCTGCTCGTCGAAGTCCGGCGTGTCGGTCCCGGTCCACTTCTCCTTCTCCTCGTCCCACCACACGAGCTTCTTCCGCTCCGACCAGGGCCTGCCTTCCGGGTCGGCCGAGGCGCGGTTGTAGAGCAGGCGGCGGTTCGCGGGCCACGCCCACGCCCATTCGAGCGCCGTGTAGCTCTGCTCCCAGTGCGGCTTGCGGCGCGCGGCCTTGTTCTCGTCCTCGGCGAAGACCCCGCAATAGATCCAGCACCCGCAGGCGGTGGTGCCGTCGGCCTTCAGCAGCTTGTAGCCCGCGAGCGCCCGACCCTTGTCGTCCCAGCCGTTGATCTCGGCGAGCACGGCCTCGGCGCTCGGCTCCTCGATCTGGCCGTGGCAGGGGTAGGCCCAGGTCAGATCCTGGATCGGCAGGTCCTTCGGGTCCTGGGAGCCCTGCAGCCGCTCTCTCAGCTTCTGGCCGAGGTGGAAGTAGAACCAGAGCTCCGAGCGACAGTCCTCCTTCGGCTCGACCGCCTTGTGGTGCCACTGCAGCAGCCGCTGGGTGTTGGTGAACGACCCGTCCTTCTCCAGGTGGTCGGCGGCCGGCATGAAGAAGATCTCGGTGGGTATCTCCTCGGGCCGCAGCTCGCCGGACTCGATCTCCGGGCTGTCGTACCAGAACGCGGCCGTCTCGGTCTCGACGAAGTCGCGCACGACGAGCCAGTCCAGCTGCGCCAGCGCCAGGCGGTTCGCCTTCCCGTTGGCCGAGCCGACTGCGGGGTTCTGGCCGACGACGATGTATCCCTGGACGTTCCCGGCGAGCATCTGCTGCACGGTCCAGTAGTTCGAGTTGTCGCTGTCGATGCGCGGGAGGTACGAGAAACAGAACTCGTTCTCCGGTGTCGCCGCCGCCCCCCACCACGCCTTCAGGAGCGAGACGATGTAGGCATCGGCGTTGCCCCACCAGCCCGCCGGGGCCGTCGTCATGTCGATGTAGGCGTCGAGGCCGCCGTAGTGCTCGGTGTGGGGCATGGTCAGGTACCCCGGGAGGATGTTGTAGAGCGTCGGGATGTCGGTCGAGCCCTGGATCGACGCATGGCCCCGCAGCGCGATGATGCCGCCGCCGGGCCTGCCCATGTTGCCGAGCAGGAGCTGGATGATCGCCGCGGTGCGGATCGTCTGAACGCCCGTCGTGTGCTGCGTCCACCCGACGGCATAGACGAACGCGCTCGTGTGGTCGCGGTCCGAGCTGTCGCAGATCGTCTTGGCCACGTGCACGAACTCGTCGACGCTGCAGCCGCAGGCGTCCGCGACGAACTCCGGCGTGTAGCGCGCGTAGTGCCGTTTCAGGATCTGGAAGACGCAGCGCGGGTCCTGCAAGGTGACGTCCACCTGCGGCGGCGTGCCGTGTGAAAGACCGCCGCCGTGGCCGCCGTGCCCGGATTGCTCGCCCTTGGAATGCGACCCCTTGAATCCTTGCTCGCGCTGGCCGGCGGCGCCGTGCACCTGCGTGCCCGCGTACTGCCACGTCGTGACGTCGTAGTCGCCCTGCTCCGGGTCCCAGCCCGAGAACAGCCCGTCGTTTTCCTCGGTGTCCTCGAACTCGTCGCTCACGATCACCGGGGCGTTCGTGTAGCGCTTGACGTACTCGTCGAACCAGCGCTCGTGCTCGAGGATGTAGTTCACGATCCCGCCGAGGAACGCGATGTCGCTGCCGGCTCGAATGCCGACGTGCTTGGTCGCCGCGGCGCTCGTCCGGGTGAACCGGGGGTCGACGTGGAACACGTGCGCGCCGCGTTCACGCGCCTCCATCACCCATTGGAAGCCGACCGGGTGGTTCTCGGCCATGTTCGAGCCCATGATCACGATGCAGTCCGAGTTCATGAGGTCCTGCTGATGGTCCGTCGCGCCTCCCCGGCCGAACGAGGTGCCCAGACCGGGCACCGTCGAGCTGTGTCATATGCGGGCCTGGTTCTCGACCTGCACGACGCCGAGCGCCGTCATGAGCTTCTTGATCAGGTAGTTCTCTTCGTTGTCGAGGGTTGCGCCCCCGAGGTTGGCGATCCCGAGAGTCCGCTTGGCCGGCTTGCCGTCCGCCGTCTCCTCCTGCCAGGTCGACTCGCGGGTGCGGACGATCCGGTCGACGATCATGTCCATCGCCCGGTCGAGCGGCAGCTCTTCCCAGTGCGTCCCGTAGGGCCGCCGGTACTTGACCTTGTACTCCCGCAGCGGTCCCTCGTGCATGTTCTTCGTCGCGCTCCCTTTCGGGCAGAGCCGGCCCCGTGAGATCGGGCTGGCCGGGTCGCCCTCGACCTGGATCACCGTGCCGTCCTTCACGTACACGAGCTGCGCGCAGCCGACCGCGCAGAACGGGCAGATCGAGTTGCTGACATGGTCGGCCTCGGCGATCCGGGGCGTCAGCGTGCGCGACCGCTCGGAGCGTGCCGCAGGGCCACGCCCGAACGGATCACCTTCCCGCAGCTGGCGGACGAGCGGCCAGGAATCGAGCAGCTTCGCGAACCCCACGGCGTTGTTCTTTCGAGCGCGCGGGGCCGATAAACATATCGGACTACGATCTAGGGCTCGCCGAGCGAGTCGACGACCCGGCGGAGCAACGCGCGCTCGGCGCCGAGCGACTCATGAACCGCGTCGAGCTTGCGCCGGCCGGTCGGGGTGAGCGAGAGGTTGACGACCCGGCCGTCCTCGGTCGAGGGCATCCGGCGCACGAGGGCCGCAGCCTCGGCGCGCTGGATGAGCTCGGTGACCGTGCTCTGCGAGAGCGCGAGGCTCGTGACGAGGTCGGAGACCGTCGCGGTGCCACCCTCCGAGCCGGCGATCTGGAGCAGCAGGAGATACTGGCGTGGCGTCAGGCCGAAGCGTTGCGCGCACTGCTCACTACGGCGCAGGAAGCGCCGCAGCTCCGCGCGGAACTCGGCCGCCGCGCGATAGCGGTTCGTCGCCATCGGCACGATTCTGCCTGTAAACGCCGTCGTGCGACGCTCTAGATCGCCGTCGCGAGGGCGGCCTCGAGCGCCCGCAGGTCGGACGCCTCGTTGTAGGCCTGCACGGAGACGCGCAGCACCCAACGGCCGGCCGACTCGAACACCGGCACCTCGATCCGATGCTCGTCGTAGAGCTGTCGCTTGAGGGCGAGCGGGTCGGGGTGATCGACCCGGAACCCGCGCATCTGCACGAACTCGTCGGCCAGCGGCTCGAGCCCGAAGTCGCTTGCAGCGAGCAGCTCGTGGCAGCGCGCACGGACGGCGGGCCAGTCGTGCGCGGCCTGGAAGTCGATCGCAGCCGGCACCGCGAGATACGCGGAGGGGTCGCGGGTGCCTTGCCAGCGGTGCCGCTCGGGGAACGAGGCGCCCTCGACCCAGTCCCAGGAGACGACGAGCGGGTCGATCAGCGACTGCACCTCCGGTCGCGCGTAGAGAAACGCCGATCCCTTCGGGGCGCACAACCACTTATGACAATTTGCTGCGTACACGTCCGCGCCGATCGACTCCAGATCGAGCTCGATCTGTCCCGGCGCGTGGGCGCCGTCGACGATCGAAAGCGCTCCCGCCTCGCGCGCCCGCCGGCAGGTCTCCTGCACGTCGTTGACGCGCCCGCTCGTCCACTCGACATGCGAGCAGAAGACGGCGCGCGTGCGTCGACCGGGCTCGAGCTCGGTGCAAGGCCGGCGCACGAGCGTCGCACCGGTCCGCTTCGCGACGTGCTCCCAGAGCCGCATCATGCCCCCGTACTCGGCGTCACCCAGCAGAACCTCGTCGCCTGGCCCGAGCTCGAGCGAGCGCACGACGGCGTTCAGCCCCGAGCTCGCGTTCTCCATGAACGCGATGTTGCCGGGGGCGGCGCCGACATACTCGGCGAGTGAGATCCGCGCTCGGTCGAGCAGTTCCGGCAGGCGGCGTTCGAGAGCGAGAAACTCGACCGGCTGCCGTTCGAGCTCGCGCTGAAACGCCTGATAGGCCTCGAACACCGGAACGGGGCATGCGCCGAACGACCCGTGATTGAGGAACACGACGTCGGGATCGAGGAGGAAGTGGTCCTTCATGACTCTTAACTGCCTTTTAATCCGAGCACACAGACATTGAACCTCGCCGGGCTATAACGAGGACGTGGGTCGTAGCCGCCTCCTCTCCCTTCGCGCCCTCGAGCTCTTGGTCGTCGCCGTCGCCGGCGGCGCCCTGGCCCTGGTCGGCGCGGCCGTCTTCGGGAAGCTCGGGAGCACGACGACCGTCAAGCAGGTCGTGTCTCCCGTCGCGATCCCGACGACGTCGCAGACTCCGGCCGGCGGGCTGACCGCCGAGCAGGTCTACCGGCGCGATGCGCCGGGTGTCGTCCAGATCACCGCGACCTCCGTCGTGCAGGGCCAGGCCGACCCGTTCAATTTCCTACCCTCGTCGCCGCAGACGAGCCAGTCGCTCGGCTCGGGCTTCGTGATCGACAAGGCCGGTCACATCGTGACCAACTACCACGTGATCCAGGGGGCGAAGAAGGTGCAGGTCTCGTTCTCGGGGCAGGACGAGATCACTGCCACCGTGGTCGGCAAGGATCCCTCCACCGACGTGGCCATTCTCAAGATCGACGCACACGCGCGCGCGCTGACGCCGCTCGAGCTCGGCAACTCGGACGCCGTCGTCGTGGGTGATCCCGTGTATGCGATCGGCAACCCGTTCGGCTTCACACGCACCCTGACGACGGGTGTGGTCAGCGCGGTGCAGCGCCAGATCGAGGCGCCGAACTCGCTGCCGATCGACCATGCGATCCAGACCGACGCTGCAATCAACCACGGCAACTCCGGCGGGCCGCTCATCGACTCGCAGGGACGCGTGGTCGGTGTCACGTCGCAGATCTCGACCGGCTCGACCGGCTCGCAGGGGAACGTGGGCATCGGCTTCGCGATTCCGATCAACACCGTGCGCAGCGTCGCCGGGCAGATCATCTCGAGTGGGAAGGCATTGCATGCGTTCCTCGGTCTCGATGCCGCCCCGATCACGCCGCAACTTGCGAGCCTCTTCCATCTGCCGTCGAAGAGCGGGCTGCTCATCCAGGACGTCCAGGCCGGGAGCGGCGCCGACAAGGCCGGGCTGAAGGCAGGCAAGACCGCCGTGGTCGTGCAGGGGGAGAGCTACCAGGTCGGCGGCGATCTGATCGTCGCGGTCGACGGTGCGTCGGTGACCTCGTACGAGCAGCTCCGCGACGCGATCTCGAAGCGGAAACCGGGCGACAAGATCAAGCTCGAGATCTACCGGAACGGAACGAAGAAAACGGTGACGGCCACACTCGGCCAGCGGAACTGACAGAGATTCGGCTCTCCCTGTAGAGCCGAAACGAAAGACCGGTCGCGAGCCCGACTGCCTGCCCGGGCCGCGGCCGGTCTTCTCCTTCCCCGCCCCGCTACCTTGTGCCCGATGGAGCGCGGGCAGATCGTCCTCGAGCACACACTCGTCGACGAGGAAGAAGAGCTCTGGCAGGAGGACGGCGGCGACTACGAAGGGTGGTTCTGCGTCCGCACGGACCCGTTTCCGTGCCCCGCTTCGGGCTGCACGTTCGTTGCCGAATTCATGACCGCCGCCCACCTGATCCTCGTCTGGCAGGAGCTGGACGACATCAACCTGCTCCGGCATGCCGCCCGGGCCCGCGACGTCGGCCGCAACCCGCGCGTCACCGGCTACCGCTCCGAGTTCGGCCCGAGCGCGTCGTACTACGCCTGGGTCGCCGCGGGCCGGCCGGTGCACGGCGTCAAGGCCCACACGCAGTCGTGATCGAGCACCGGTTCGGCGAGAGCACACCGTTCTCGCTGGGTGTGGAGGAGGAGCTGATGATCCTCGACGCCTCCACCTGCGCTCAGGTCGCTGCCGTCGACCGCATTCTGCGAGGCGTCGAAGGTCTCGACCTTCCGGGCTCGCTGAAGACCGAGCTGTTCGCGTCTGTCTTCGAGACGAACACGAGCATCTGTGCGACGGCTCCGGAAGTCGCCCTGGCTCTGCCTGCGCTCCGGCGCGCCGCCGCCGGCGCGGCGACGGCAGAGGGGCTTGCGATCGCGGCGGCCGCAACCCATCCGTTCGCGCGTCCCGAGGCACAGCCGATCGTCAAGGAGGAGCGCTACGTGTCGTTCGTCGGCTACGGCGGCATCTCCGTGCGCCGCCAGGGCGTCCAAGGGCTGCATGTCCACGTGGGGATGCCGTCGCCGGACGAGTGCTGGCGTTGCCTCGACGCGATCCTGCCGTGGCTCCCGGTCGTGCTCGGCATGTCCGCGAACTCGCCCTGGTTTGCCGGCGAGGTGACCGGCATGTCGTCGAATCGCGCCCCGACCCTCGCCGAGCTGCCGCGCGCCGGTGCGCCGCCGGCATTCGGCTCGTATCGCGCGTGGGAGGCGTGGGTCGAGCGTCTGGTCAACCTGGGTGTCACCGAGGACTACACGCGCATCTGGTGGGACGTTCGCCCTCACCCGAAGCTCGGCACGCTCGAGGTGCGCGTGCCGGACCAGCCGACCGACGTGCGGCTCTCCGCTGCGTTTGCTGCGCTGCTCCAGGCACTCTGCGCAACCGCGCTCGCGGATGAGCTGCCCCGGTCGAGCGCGGTCGCCGCCGACGGTGGCCGTGCCGACTACGCCCAGAACCGTTGGTCGGCAGCCCGGTTCGGGACGCGCGCCAAGCTGCTGCACCCCAACGGCTCGAGCTTCGTTCCGTCGGCCGAGCTCGGCGCAGAGCTTCTCGACCTCGTCGGCCCGGCCGCGCGCACGCTCGGGGGCAGCGAGGTGCTCGACCGGCTCGACCCGGCAGCCTGCGAGGCCGACCTTCAGCTCGGGCACGATTCTCCCGAGGCAGCAGCCGCGGATCTCGTCGTGCGCTCGCTAGGCTGAGTGCATGGCGTCCGTCTCGGAGACGATCCAGGTCAGCGGCATCCGCTGCGAGAAATGTGTCATGCGGCTCGCGAAGACGCTCGAGGGGACCGACGGTCTCGAATCGGCGAACGCGAACCTGATGGGACAGGTCGTCCTCACCTACGACGACGCTCGCATCACGAGAGACGGGATCGTCCAGGCGATGGCGCGCGGCGGGTTCCCCGAGCGCCAGTTCATCTGATTTCCGCGGGAATCAGGCCGCGCAGGTGAGCGTTTATGCCACTGGTAGGGTGGCCGCCGGATGAGCGACAGCGCATCGACAGCCGCCGAAAGCCGTAGGCTCGCCAAGGAAGCGAGGGATCGTGTTCGCTTCGAAGAGGAGGCGCTGGAGTTGAGTGAGCAGGTCTACCGCGTCGCCCGCCGGCTGGTCGGCTCGCGGGAGGAGGCCGACGACCTCGTGCAGCAGACGTACGAACGCGCGTTTCGCTCGTGGCGCCAGTACACGCCCGGAACCAACCTTCGGGCCTGGCTGCTCCGAATCCTCACGAACCTGAACATCGACCGAGGCAGGCGCCAGCAGCGGACACCGCAGATGACCTCCCTCGACAACGAAGCAGGCGACTATTTCCTCTACAACAAGCTCGAGTCGCAGGTGGACGGCGAGAATCCGGACGAGGAGCGCGTGCTCGAGAAGCTGAGCCAGGACTCGATCGTGGAGGCGCTCGCCGACGTGCCGCACGACTTTCGTGACGCGATCGTCCTCGTCGACATCGGCGAGTTCTCGTATGCCGACGCGGCCCAGATCCTCGACATCCCGATCGGGACCGTCATGTCGCGTCTCCACCGCGGGAGGCGTATCCTGAAGAAGAATCTCGCTGACAAGGCGGTAGCGGCGTGACCTGTGGGTCGGACACGTGATCGACTGGTGCGAGAAGTGCGAGGAGATGATGCAACCGTTCCTCGACGGGGCGCTCTCGGACCACGAGGTCGAGGAGGCCGAGAAGCACCTCGGGAAGTGCAGCTGGTGCGCCAAGCGCTACCACTTCGAGGAGCGGCTGCGCCACTACGTCCGGGTTGCGGTCAGCGAGCCGATGCCGCCCGAGCTGAAGGCCAAGCTCGCGGCGCTGCGCACGCCGCTCTAGCGCGCCTCGCTCGGCTTCACGTCGACATCGCCCGGCGGCCGCAGGTCGGAGCAGTCGACCAGCACCGGCTCGAGCGCCCGTCCGCCCTCGTCCGGGATGCGCGACCAGGCGCTGCGCGCGAGCGCAACCGGGTGGCTGCGCGTCCCGTCGTAACTCGCCGCGACCACCGGGCCCGGGTGGCCGAGGACGCGGTCGACCGCGCGCGGGTCGAGCTCGGGCCCATCCGCGAGCACGATCACCGCCCGCTCGACCTCGGCGCCGAGGGCTGCGAGGCCGCACCGAAGCGACGCTCCGGGGCCGAGCTGCCAGTCGTCGCAGGCGACGACACGCACCCCGGGCACGTCGAGCTCGTGAGCCCCCTGGACGACGACGATCTCGGACACGCTCGTCCGGCCGAGCGCGTCGAGCACCGCAGGCAGCAGCTCGCGCTGCTTGACGCCGCCGTACCGGGTCGACGCGCCGCCCGCGAGCACGATTGCGCTACTGGACGTTGACCGTCGCCTTCTCGATCTCGACCGTCTCGGTCGGGACGCCCTCGCCGCCCGACGCCGGATCGCCGAGCTTCCCGATCGCCTGCACGACCTGCAGCCCGTGGACGACCCGCCCGAGCACCGCGTAATCGGGAGGGAGCTGTGCGTCGGCGGCTGTCACGACGAAGAACTGGCTTCCACCCGCGCCCGCAGGTTCGTCGCCGGCCTTTGCCATCGCCGCCACGCCGAGCGTGTAGCGCGTCGACGCAGGCGGCGGGTCGACCGTCGTGTAGCCCGGGCCACCGCCCCCGGTCCCGGTGGGGTCGCCACCCTGGATGACGAAGCCGGGCACGATGCGGTGAAAGACGGTGCCGGTGAAGTACCCCTTCCGAACCAGGCTGACGAACGAGGCAGCCGTCGCGGGTGAGGTCTTCGTCGCAAGGCGAATCGTGAAGCTGCCGCAGTTCGTGACGAACCTGACGTCGTATGTCTTTGCCGGCAGCAGGCGTGTCGTCGGCCTGGGCTCGCGGCGCGCCGCTCCCGCAGGAGCCGAAACGGCGGTGCATCCGTTCGCGTCGGTCGTCGTCTTCTGCGAAGCGGTGCTCTTCGCTCCGCCGCCGCACGCCGCGAGGACGAGCACGAGTGCCGCCGCAAGCGTGAGCCGGAGCGGGTGGGCCGCCACCCGCATCAAGAACCGGACGCGAGGCCGGCGAGCGCGCGCTTGACGAGCGCCTTCGCGACGTCGACCTTGTAGGCGTTCCGCGGCAGCGGCGTCGCGTCGTCGAGGCTGCCGGTGAGGAGCCACGGCACCGGCGCAACACCCGAGAGCGCCACTCTCGTCTCGTCTCCCGCACGCACCGCGGCGACGCCGACCAGCGGAAAGGCCCAGCGCTTCCGCTCCATTGCCTTCAGATAGACCGAGCTGTCGCAGGGTGGGAGCGTCACCTCGAGCAGGAGCTCGCCCGGTTCGAGGGTCGTCGTTCGGCGGTCGTCCTCTGTCGGCAGCCGATAGAGGTCGGCCACCGGCAGCTCGCGCCGGCTCGTCTGCAGCGTTGCGCCGAGGGCGACGAGGGCGGCGGCCACGTCGGAGGGATGTCCCGAGGCGCAGAAGCCGTTCTCGAAGATCGCGTGCTCCCGGTGCTCGCCGCCGATCGCGAAGCACTCGTCACCGCCGTGCAACCGGCACGGCCACTTCAGCCGCCAGTACCAGCACCGGGTCGATTGCAGGAGGTTGCCGCCGAGCGAGCCGGCGTTTCGGAGCTGGGGGCTCGCCGCGAGCCTGCAGGCCTCGCGCAGGACGGACGGAAGCTCGGGACTCGCTTCGAGCTCGGCAAGGGTCGTGCCCGCTCCAACCGATGCACCGTCGATCCCGCGCGGGATGACACCGCGCACGTCGACGAGGGTCTCGGCGTGGACGAGCCCGTTGCGCAGAAGAGGCACCAGCTCCGTGCCGCCG
>CAWJMP010000003.1:0-161430 GCA_963844075.1 uncultured Thermoleophilia bacterium
GGGAACCATGTTTCCCCCGCGCGCCCTCTTCTTCACGGGGCGTCTCAGCGCGTTCCTGGCCTCGCGCCGGTCGGAGCCCGGCTTCGGCCGCTCATGGAGTCGCGACCAGATTGAAAAGGGGCGCGCGGAAAGGAGCGCGGGGGAGAGAGCGGGAAGAGGGCTCGGGGTGTCCTGGCCACCGCTCGCGGGTGAGCCGCGAGGGCTACCGTTCCCGCATGGTCGTCAAGCTCGCGGGATCCGTCGCCGCGGTCACCTCCGCGAGCCTGCTCGTGTGGGCGCTCGAGCGATTCGCGCCCACGCTCAGCCTCGGGGTCGTCTACGTGTTCGCGGTCCTGCCGGTCGCGGTCGCCTGGGGCATCGTCTGGTCGCTGCCGGTGGCTGCGGCGAGCATGCTCGCCTTCAACTTCTTCTTCCTGCCGCCGACCCACACGTTCGCGTTGCACGACTCGTCGAACTGGTTCGCTCTCGCCGTCTTCTCGGTGACAGCGCTGGTCGTGAGTGAGCTCGCCGCCCGGTCACGCCGCCGGGCCGCTGACGCCGAACAGCGTGAACGTGAGGCGTCGGTGCTCGCCGAGCTCGCGGGTCGTCTGCTCGGCGGGCGGCCTCTCGAAGCCGAGCTCGGCTGGGTCGGCGAGCAAGCGGCCGCGACACTCGGAATTCCGCATGCTCGGGTCGTGCTCGACCCGAATGCCGGCGGGCCTGGACGCCTGATCATGCTGGATGTCGACGGGCGCGCCGTGGGGACGTTGCTGATCGACCCCGATTCCGAGCCGAACCTCGAGGTCGGCCCGCGGTTCCTTCCGGCCTTGTCGGCGCTGCTCGCTCTCGCCGTCGACCGAAGCAGGCTCGAGCAGGAGGCCATGGAGGCCGAGGCGCTGCGGCGCAGCGACGTCGTCAAGACGGCGCTCCTGCGGTCGGTCTCGCACGATCTGCGGTCGCCTCTGACGGCGATCACGACCGCGGTCGGTGCGCTCCGGAGCGACACCCTGAACCTCGAGGCGGAGGACCGCCGCGACCTTCTCGACACGATCGCCGTCGACGCCGAGCGGCTGAGCAGGCTCGTTGTCGACCTGCTCGACCTGTCGCGGCTCGAGTCGGGCGCCGCCGAGCCGCATGCCGAGGTCTGGGCGCTCGACGATCTCGTGCGCGAGACGGTGCGCGATCTGCCCGGCGGCGAGCGCGTCGACATCGCGGGCGCGAGCCCGCTCGTCGCGGTGGACGCCGTGCAGATCCGGCGTGTGGTCGCAAACCTCGTCGAGAACGCTCTGAAGTTCTCGCCGCGCGCGGCGCGCGTTTCCGTGGGGGTCGCCGGTGACGGGCAGGAGGCGACCGTCCGTGTCTGTGACCGCGGGCTCGGGCTCGCCGGCGTCGACCGCGATCGTGTGTTCGAGCCGTTCTATCGCGGGGCCTCCGCGCGCTCGTCCGGCGCCGGGCTGGGTCTTGCGATCGCCCGTGGCTTTGCGATCGCCAACGGCGGCAGGGTCTGGGCAGAGCCGGGGCAGGTGCGCGGCGCGACGTTCCTGCTGGGATTGCCGGTTGTCGAGGTGCCTGCGGGGATCGACGGGATGAGCCAGCGAGTTCTCGTCGTCGACGACGAGCCGCAGATCCTCCGCGCGCTCGGAACGACACTGCGCGGCGCCGGGTTCGACGTGGATTCGGCAGCGACCGCCGAGGCTGCGCTGGCCGCCGCTGCCGCGAGGCCGCCGGCTGCCGTCATTCTCGATCTCGTTCTCCCTGACGGCAGCGGGACGGAGGTCTGCCGCGAATTGCGAACCTGGCTCGATGCCCCCGTGATCGTGCTCTCCGCGATCGGTGACGAACAGGAGAAGATCGCGGCACTCGACGCCGGTGCCGACGACTATGTGACGAAGCCGTTCAGTGTCGACGAGCTGCTCGCCCGCCTGCGCGCAGTCCTGCGACGCGCGGCACCCGAAACGGGCCCGGTGATCGAGGTCGGTGCGCTTCGCATCGACGTCCCAGAGCGGTCGGTGACCCGGGACGGGAACCGAATCCGGCTCACGCCGCACGAGTTCGACCTGCTTCGGGTGCTCGCGCAGAATCGCGGCAAGCTGCTCACCCATCGCATGCTTCTGCGAGAGGTCTGGGGCCCTGCCTACCAGGTGGAGGCGCACTACCTCCACGTCTATGTCTCGCACCTGCGCTCGAAGATCGAGCCCGACCGAACACGCCCGAGCTACGTGCTCACCGAGCCTGGGGCCGGGTACCGCTTGGTCGACCCGGCCGCATCTTGAGGAAACCTTGAGGCGGGGCGGGCCCAGCTTGAGAGAACGTTGACCCCGTCGCCCCTACCGTCGCAGGCGTGGCCGTTCTCGCTCGCCCGCGCACCTGGCTCGAGCGCCGCCGTGCCCGCGTGCAGGCCGACTACTGGATCCGCCACGGCTTCGAAGCGCGTTACCGGTGGCGTGTAGCCGAACTGACCTCGCCACGAGAGCGACGTGCGTGTGCGCGGGCGCTCGACGGCGTCCAGGCGGAACTGATCGGGCAGGAAGCTGCCCGGTGCCGCACCGCTCCGGTCGGCGGCTCTCCGGCCACACGTGCGGCAGCTCGCCCTGATCACGGCGCGCTTGCGCGAGGAACGGCCGGTTTCGGCCGTCGGGATGCTCGCGGTCGCCGACCTCCTCACGAGCCCCGGCAGCTGCCTCTTCGCCCCCACGGAGGACGTCGAAGCCTGCCTGGCCGCCGTGCTCGACAAGCTCGACGCGAGCTGATGGGGCGTACCGCCGCTTCGCCGCCTCGTTCTGGAAGAACAAGGCTAGTACGTTCTGCCGATGCCACGGCTGAAGCGCTACCTGGTCGGGCGCCCGATGGCGTCCGACCAGCTCGAGGAGACGCTCCTCCCGAAGTGGCTCGCGCTGCCGATCTTCGCGTCGGACCCGCTCTCGTCGGTCGCCTATGCGACCGAGGCGGCGATGGTCGTCCTGGTCGCGGCCTCCGCCGGTGCGGTGCACGACGTCTTTCCGATCTCGATCGCGATCGCCGTCCTGCTGGCCATCGTCGTCGCGTCCTATCGCCAGACGGTGCTGGTCTACCAGTCCTCGGGCGGCGCCTACGTCGTGTCGAAGGAGAATCTCGGGAAGCTGCCGAGCCTCGTCGCGGCCGCCGCGCTGCTCACCGACTACGTCCTGACGGTCGCCGTGTCGGTCGCGGCCGGCGTGCTCGCGCTGACCTCGGCCGTCTCGGGCCTGCGCGGGCACGAGCTCGGCCTGTCGCTGCTCTGCGTGCTCCTGATCTCCCTCGCCAACCTCCGGGGGGTCAAGGAGGCGGGCGCGCTCTTCGCGCTGCCCACCTATGCATTCGTGACGTCGATCTTCGTCCTGCTCGCGACAGGGTTTGCGCACTGCGCGACCGGGACGTGCCCACGCGCGGTCGTGCCGCAACCGATGACCGCGGGTGTGGGAGCGGTGACGCTCTTCGTCGTGCTGCGCGCGTTTGCCTCCGGTTCCACCGCCCTCACGGGGGTCGAGGCGATCGCGAACGGTGTGAACGCCTTCCGCCGGCCGCACGGCCGGAACGCTGCCACCACCCTCGCGATCCTCGGGGCGATCGCGATCACGATGTTCGTCGGCGTCTCGTGGCTTGCGGTGCACATGCATGCCGTCCCGACGGCGACCGGCACACCCTCGGTGCTCTCCGAGATCGCCCGCGGCGTGTTCCCGGCCGGCTCGGCGGGAGCGTTCATGTACTGGGCGATCCAGATCCTGACGCTGGCCGTGCTCGTGCTGGCGGCCAATACGTCGTTCCAGGGCTTCCCGCGGCTGGCGGCGCTGCTCGCCCGAGACCGGTTCTTCGCCCGGCAGTTCACGAACCTGGGCGACCGGCTCGTCTTCTCGAACGGGATCATCATGCTCGCGGGAATCGCGTCGGCGCTGCTCTGGGCCTACAACGCCAACGTCAACTCGTTGATCCACCTCTACGTGATCGGGGTATTCACCGCGTTCACGCTCTCCCAGGCCGGGATGATCCGCTACTGGACGCGGACGAAGGATCAGGGCTGGCAGTTCAAGGGCGCGATCAACACGGTCGGTGCCGGCGCGACCGGAGCAGTCACGCTGATCGTGATCTGGACCAAGTTCGCGGAAGGGGCATGGATCGTCATCGTCGCCATTCCGCTGCTCATCCTCGCCTTCCTCGGCATCAACCGTCACTATCGCCGCTTCGCACGTCGCCTTCGCGCCGGAATGAGCGCTGTCCAGACGGCGCGGCGGCCGACCAACCAGACCCTGCTGTGGGTCGAGTCGATCGACGTGGCCACCGAAGATGCGCTCTGGTACGCGCGGACGATCAAGAGCGAGCGACCCGTTCGCGCGTTGCTCGCCCCCGGCAGGCACACCGACCCCGGCATCCGGCCGCGCTGGTGGGACTTCGCACAGGAGGAGACGAAGCTCGAGATCCTCGGCACCGAAGAGGGTCGGAAGCAGGCGCTGCTCGAGGAGGTCTGGCGCCTGCCGCGCGGTGAGTCCGACTTCGTCACCGTCGTCATTCCCGAGCAGTTCGAGCGGCAGTCGCTGCTCTCGGCGGCCGGCCGAACCTCGTTCCAGCTGAAGTTGCGACTCATCTCCGAGCCGGGTGTCGTCGTCACCGACGTCCCCGTCGTCACGACGCGCCGCGGGCCCGAGGGTCAGACTCCGAAGAAGCTCGTCGTGCGGATCCTCCTCGCCAACGTGCACGCGGGCACGATGCGCGCAATCAGCTACGCGCAGTCCCTGGGCGTGGCCGACGTGCGTGCCGTCTCGTTCGCGTTCGACGCCGAGGAGGCGGAGCGGTTCAGGAGCGAGTGGCAGCGCGCGGGCCTCGCGATCCCGCTCGATCTCAGCGATGCGCCCTACCGCGACATCGGCACGCCGCTGCGGGCCTACATCCGCGAGCTGACCGCCGACCCGGACACGGTCGTCAACATCGTGATGCCCGAGATGGTCGTTCGCGGCTGGGCCCGGCTGCTCCACAACCAGCGCGCCCTCTACATCAAACGGGTCCTCCTGTTCGAGCGCCACGTCGTGCTCTCGTCCGTGCCGTACCAGTTCTTCCGCTAGCGCCGATGTAGCCCACTGTCCCGCCTGCCCCGGGCGTAGTGTTCGCGCTCGTGCCACGGCGGCGGAGACAGAGTCACGGCCTCGAGCGCGTCCTCGGCGCGCCCGCGCTCTTCGCGACCGCCTACGGCAACGTCGGCTCGTCGATCTACTACGCGCTCGGGCTGACCGCCGGCATCGCCCTCGGCCTGACGCCGATCGTCTTCATCATCAGCGGGCTGATCTTCGCCGCGACGGCTGCGAGCTACGCCGAGGGCACCGTCCGGTATCCGGAGGCGGGAGGCTCGTCGAGCTTCGCGCGCCATGCCTTCAACGAGCTCGTGTCGTTCTTCGCGGCCTGGGCTCAGATGCTCAACTACGTCATCACCGTCGCGATCTCGGTGATCTTCGTGCCGCACTACCTGTCGATCTTCTGGGAGCCGCTGCGCACGAATCCCTGGGACATCATCATCGGCATCGTGCTCACCTGGCTGCTCGTCGGGATCAACATCGTCGGGATCAAGGAGGCAGCGAACCTCAACATCTTCCTCGCCGTGATCGACTTCGCGACGCAGCTGCTGCTCGTCGGGCTCGGCTTCGTGCTGATCTTCCATCCGCACGTCCTGCGCGCGAACGTCCACTTCGGCGTCGCCCCGAGCTGGGGAGCGTTCCTGCTCGCGATCCCCGTCGCGATGATCGCCTACACGGGCATCGAGACGGTCTCGAACCTGGCCGAGGAGGCGCGCGACCCGGTGCGCTCGATCCCACGCTCGATCTCGTGGGTCGCGATCGCCGTCTTCGCCATCTACTTCACGCTGCCGTGGATCGCACTGTCCGCGATGCCCGTCGTCAACGAGGGCGGCCACTACGTGACCAAGCTCGGCCAGAGCCCGCCGCTCGGGTTCAAGAACGACCCGGTGCTCGGTCTCGTCGAGAACCTCGGCCTGCACGGCTACCTGCTCTCGACCGCAAAGGTCTACGTCGGGATCCTCGCAGCGACGATTCTCTTCATCGCCACCAACGCGGGTGTGATCGGAGCGTCGCGCATCACCTACGCGATGTCGAGCCACCAGCAGCTGCCCGAGGTGTTTCGCCGGTTGCATCCGAAGCTGAAGACGCCGTGGCTGGCGTTGATCGTCTTCGGGGCGGTCGGGCCGTCGATGTTCATCCTCTCGGGAAAGGTCGACTTCCTCGGCCGGATGTACGCATTCGGCGCGATGCTGTCGTTCACGATCGCGCACGCCTCGATCGTTGCGCTGCGCGCGCGCGTTCGCGTGTCGAGCTGCGAGTGGGAGGCGCGGCCCAAGCCTCACGATCCGCGGCGTCGACTGGCCACTGTTCGCGATCGTCGGCGGGCTCGGGACCGGGGCGGCCTGGCTCGTCGTCGTCGTGCAGGACGCGCCGACGCGCTACGCGGGCTTTGCCTGGCTCGCGGCCGGGCTTCTCTTCTACGTGCTCTACCGGCGTCGGCTGCAGCTGCCGCTCACCGTGACGACGCGTGCCCCCGTGCCGCTCGGCGCGGCGATCGCGCTGGAGTACCGGTCAATTCTGGTGCCGATCGTCGCCGGTGACGAGTCACGCGAGGCCGTCGAGCTCGCCGCGCGGCTCGCGACCGAGCGGGCAGGGCGGATCGTCCTCCTGCGCGTGGTGGTCGTCCCGCTCGAGCTGCCGCTCGATGCCGACCTGACCGAGCAGCTCGAGGCTGCGGACGAGCTGCTCGACGAGGCCCGCGCGGTCGCCGAGCCCTACGGTGTGCGCGTGGTCGAACGCGTCGTCCGTGCACGCAATGCCGGCCGTGCGATCATCGAGGAGGCCGACCGGCGTGGCGCCGAGATCATCGTCCTCGGAGCCCGGCGCGGGCAGCACAAGACGATCTTCGGCGACACGGTCGACTTCGTGCTCAAGCATTCCCCGTCGCGTGTGATGGTGGCGGCCGGAAAGTCTCTGAGGTGAGCACCTACCGGGGACTCGTGACGTTGATGGCGGTGGCGATGATCCTGCTCGGACTGGCGATGGTCGCGCTGCACGCTCCTGCACGGGCTCGGAGTCGGGCTGCTGCTCGGCGTCCTGTTCGTGGCGGCCGGCGTCGGCCGCTTGCTGATGTTGCGAAGGAGGGGGTAGGGATGGCGCGCAAGCTGCCCGGCCTGCGCCGCGAGCTCGACGCGCGCGCTCTCTTCTCCGTCGCCTACGGGGAGATCGCCTCGTCGATCTACTTCGCCCTCGGCATCCTCGCAGCGCACGCGTTGGGGTTCACGCCGCTCGTGCTGCTCGTCGTCGGTGGGCTCTTCCTGGTCGTCTCGCTCTCCTACGCCGAGGGCACCGCGGCGCTGCCCGAGACCGGCGGCGCCGCGACGTTCGTGCGGCGCGCCGCCAACGACCTGACCGGCTTCCTCACCGGCTGGGCGCTCTTCCTGGACTACCTGATCGTGATCGCGCTCTCGGCTCTCTTCCTGCCGCACTACCTGGCCGGCGCCCTCGAGGTCAGCGCGCTCAACCACAAGCCCTGGGACGTCATCGTCGCCGTCGCCGTGATCGTCGTCGTCGCGTTGCTGCGCCTGATCCGGCGGCCGTCGCTCTACGGCGTGGGGATTCTCGTGCCTGCACTCGACCTGCTGACCCAGCTCCTGCTCGTCGTGCTCGGGTTCGTGCTCGTCTTCTCCCCGCATGCGCTCGCGCGCGGCACCTCTCTCGGCACACATCCCACCTGGCATTCGCTCGCCTACGCACTGCCGCTCGCAATGCTCGCCTTCACCGGTCTCGAGACCGTGGCGAACCTCGCCGCCGAGGCGCGGCGGCCGGGCGTCGACCTCCCGCGGTCGGTCTTCGGCGGCATTGCGACGGTCGTGACGATGTATGTCGCCATCGCCGTCGTCGCCCTGGCGGCGTTTCCCGGGCCCGCATACCGAGCTGGGGACACGCTGGATGCGCGCGCCGCTGCTGGGCGTCGCTCACCGGATCTCCAGCGAGCTGCCCGGCGGCTTCGGGGGCGTGCTCGAGTTCTACGTCGGGATCACCGGCGCCCTCATCCTGCTCGTCGCCGTCACGACGTCCATCTCCGGGTTCGCACGGCTCGCCTACTCCCTCGGTGAGCACGGTCAGTTGCCGCGCAGCTTCGGCCGGTTGAGTCGACGTGCTCACGTGTCACCTCAGGCGATCATCGCTGCAGCCGTGATCTCGACGGGGCTCGTGGTCGCGACGTCGTTCTTCCGCGACGACGTCGCGTTTCTGGCGAGCCTGTTCTCGTTCGGTGTCCTGATCGCATTCACGGCGGCGCAGCTCGCCGTGATCAAGCTGCGGATCAGCGAGCCCGACCTGTCGCGGCCGTACCGGGCGCCGTTCAACGTGTGGATCAGAGGGGCTCAGATCCCGTTGCCGGCGATCGTCGGTGCGATCGGGACGGCCACGATCTTCGTGATCGCGCTCGTGACGCATCCGGCCGCGCGTATCGCCGGCCCGATCTGGCTCCTGATCGGGCTGGTCGTCTTCGTCGGGGTACGCCTGTCACACGGCGAAGGCCTGATGGAGAAGGTGATCGCGCCCGACGAGCGGATGGTCGAGTCGCCGGTCGCGTTCAGGCGCATCCTGGTCCCGATGAAGCTCGGGATCATCGGCGAGGAGATGCTGGCGACTGCGATCAAGCTCGCGAGCGATCCCGGCGCCCAGGTGCAGGCGCTGCACGTGATCCGCGTCCCCCTCGAGCTGCCGCTCGACGCGGCGATGCTCGACCAGGAGGAACGGGCCGAGGCATCGCTCGCCGAGGCAAGGCTGCTCGGAGCCGAGCATTCCGTGAACGTCGAAGGGACGATCGTCCGCGCCCGCGCGATCGGCGCGGCGATCGTCGAGCGGGCGCACGAGCTCGAGGCCGACCTGATCGTGCTCGGGTCGGCCCCCCGCTGGCGCCGCCAGTCCCGCTTCTTCTCGCCCACGGTCGACTACGTGCTTCGCAAGGCGCCGTGCGAGGTGCTGATCGTCGCCTTCCCGCAGACGGTCATGGACCAGGAGTTGGCGGCGACGTAGCCGCGCGGAGTACGCTGGCGCTCGCATGAAGGCAATCGTGATCGGATGTGGGCGCGTCGGCTCGGCCGTGGCGCTGCAGTTGCAGGGCTCCGGCTGGGAGGTCACGGTCTGCGACGAGAACGAGGACGCCCTGGGACGGCTCGGCGAGCAGTGGACCGGCGGCTTCCTCGTCGGGCACGGCATGGATTTCCAGCTGCTGCGCGAGGCCGGCATCGAGGAGGCCGACGCAGTCGTGGTGACGACCGACGGCGACAACACGAACATCGTGATCGCCCAGGCCGCCCAGAAGCAGTTCGAGGTGCCGACGGTGATCGTGCGCGTGCTCGACCCGGCCCGCGCGCAGTTCTACGCCACGCGGGGCCTGCGCATCGTGTGTCCCACGTCGGCGGCGATCGAGACGCTCGTCAGCGCGGTCCGCAAGGCCGAGGAGGCGGCCTGATGTACGTCCTGATTGCAGGCGGCGGCAAGGTCGGCGCGAACCTCACTCGCTCGCTGCTGCGTGCCGGGCACGAGGTGACGCTCGTCGAGCAGAAGCCGTACCGGTTCGACAAGCTCGAAGCCGAGTTCGAGCATCAGGTGATCCGCGGCGACGCGACCGAGCTCTTCGTGCTCGAGCGCGCAGGCATCAAGCGGCCGCCCGATCTGCTCGTCGCCGCGACCGGCGACGACGAGGACAACATCGTCATCTGCCAGCTCGCGCGCGAGCGCTACGAGGTCGGCAACGTGATCGCGCGGATCAACGACCCACGCAACCAGGCCTACTTCGACCTGCTCGGCATCTCGCCCACGGTCAGTGCGACCGGAGCGATCATGGGCCTCATCGAGCACGAGGTCCCCGAGCACGGGCTGATTCAGCTGCTCGAGCTGCGCAAGGAGAACCTCGAGATCGTCGAGGTCACCGTCGACAAGGACGCGAACTGCCAGGGCAAGCGCGTGCGGGCGCTGCGGCTGCCCGAAGGTGCGCGCCTGATCTCCGTCGTTCGCGACGGCAAGGCGGAGATCCCCGACGAGGAGACCCAGCTCGAGGCCGGCGACCAGGTTCTCGCGATCCTCGAGCCGGGCAAGGAGGACGAGCTGCGCCGGGTCCTCCTGCACGACTAGACCGCCTTCGCTGGACGAGCGCCCCCGCGAGGGGCGCTACCCTGCGGGGGTGCGTCGCCCGGCGACTCCCGTGCTGCTGGCTTGGCTCGCAGCGCTCGCAGGTCTCATCTCGATCGTCTCGGCTCTGACTCCCGAAGCCGCCGACCGCGTGCGCCTCGTCGGCGGGGTGCTGCCGCCCGGCGTGCCCGATGCAGCCAGGACGATCGCGCTGGCGCTCGGCCTCGGCATGATCTTCTTCTCGCGTGGCCTCGCCCGGCGCAAGCGGCGGGCCTGGTACCTCGCCGTGGCGATCGTGCTCGCGTCTGCGCTTGCGCATCTCGCAAAGGGCCTCGACGTCGAGGAGGCGAGCTTCCACCTGCTCCTGCTCGTTGCGCTCTACCGGTCGCGCCGCCACTTCGTCGCACCGGGCGACCCCGCCACCGTCCTGCCGCTCGTCCAGGTGGCGGCGGCGTTCTTCATCTCCGCCGTCCTCTTCGTCGTCGTGGAGTTCGAGACCGACGATGTCGTCGGCTCGGCTCGAGGAGGCCGGCCTTCTGCTCGTCGCCGCGCTCGGGTTCCGCGCGCTGTGGCTGTGGCTGCGGCCGCTCCCGGTCGCGCCTCCGTGCGCCGAGGATCGCGAGCGCGCGGCGGAGCTCGTCAACGAGCACGGCCGGGACAGCCTCGCCTACTTTGCACTGCGCCGTGACAAGAGCTACTTCTTTGCGCCGAGCGGCACGTCGTTTCTCGCCTACCGCGTGATCGGCAGCACCGCGCTCGTCGCCGGTGATCCGATCGGCGAGGCGCGCGAACGGGGCGAGCTGATGCGCGAGTTCGTGCGCGTGGCGCACACGAAGGGCTGGCGCGTCGCGATCGCAGGCGCGTCGAACGAGGCCCTGGAGGATTACGCGGAGATCGGCTTCAAGTCCATGTACCTCGGCGACGAGGCGCTCATCAGGCCGGCCGAGTTCTCGCTCGAGGGACGGGCGATCCGCAAGGTTCGCCAGTCGGTCACGCGGCTCCAGAAGGGGGGGTACGAGGTGCGCATGCTCTCGGCCGCCGACGCAGACGACGAGCTCCGCGCCGAGCTGCGCGCGGTCTCGGAGGAGTGGCGCGGCAACTGGCCGGAGCGCGGCTTTACGATGGCGATGGACGCGCTCTTCCGCTACCCGGACACCGTGCTCGCGGTCGCCGTCGGGCCCGACGGCACGGTCGGCGGCTTCCTGCAGCTCGTCCCCTCGCCCGCCAGCGAGGGCTACTCGCTCGCGTCGATGCGACGTCGCAAGGACACGCCGAACGGGCTGATGGAGTACCTGATCACCGAGGCGGTGGACTGGGCCGCGCGAGCACAACGTCACCGAGCTGTCACTGAACTTCGCGGTCTTCGCCGACTTCCTCCGCGCCGACGAGGATGCGAGCGCTCTCACGCGGGCGGCGCGCTGGGGGCTCTTGAAGGCCGATCGGCTGTTCCAGGTCGAGCGGCTGCACAGCTTCAACCGCAAGTTCTTCCCCCACTGGCGGCGCCGGTACTTCTGCTTCGAGCGGTGGGGCGACCTGCCGCTCGCAGGGCTCGCCTACCTGCACGCCGAGTCGCTGCTCGTTCCCCCCGGCCCCTGGGTCAAGACCGAGGATCTCGCGGCGCATTGAGGTGGCTGCGTCGCGCTCGGCGCGCTGCTCGTGGCGGCCGTCCCGGCTCTCGCCTTCTCGGACGGCCCGAACGGCGACTGGGGAACGGTTCGGGTTCGACGCTGCGCGGCACAACGTCTCACCCGATACGACGATCACCGCTGCGAACGCCTCGCGGCTCGTGCGCCGGCAGGTGCAGCTCGACGGGACGGTCGACTCGTCGCCGATCTACGTCCGCGGGCATGTTCGTCGTCACGACGACCTATGGGATCACGGAGGCCCTGAACGCGAGCACCGGGCGGGTGCTCTGGCGGTTCAGGCCGCCGTCGTACGCGAGTCTCGCGGGCACCGCGCGGATCACCAATGCCACGCCCGCCGCGTCGACCGACCGCACCGCCGTCTACGCGGCGGCGCCGGACGGGCGGATCCGCAAGCTCCGCCTGGCCGACGGGAAGGTGCTGTGGACGACCGCGATCACCCGCGATCCGACCCACGAGAAGATCACATCGTCGCTCAACGTCTCGCGCGGGCTCGTGATCGCCACCACGGGCGGCTACATCGGCGACGCGCCGCCCTACCAGGGGCATGTCGTGACGATGTCGGAGCGAACCGGGCGGATCGCGCACGTCTGGAACTCGCTGTGCAGCAATCGCCACGCGCTGATCGTGCCGAGCACGTGTGGCTCGAGCGACTCGGCGATCTGGTCTCGCAACGGCGCGGCGGTCGACCCGGCGAACGGCAACCTCGTCGTCGCAACGGGGAACGGCGCCGTTCAACGGCAGGACGGACTGGGGGGACAGCGTGCTCGTGCTGTCGCCCGACGCCTCGAGGCTGCTCCGGCACTGGACGCCGGTCGACCAGCAGCACCTGAACGCCTCCGACCTCGACCTCGGCTCGACCAGCCCGGCCCTGCTCGACGGCGGCTACGCCGTCCAGGGCGGCAAGGACGCGAAGCTGCGGCTGCTTCAGCTGCACCGGCTGCCGGGCGTGAACGCGCGGACCGGCGGGGAGCTGCAGACGGTGCGGCACGCCGGGCGGCGTCGGAGCTCTTCAGCGCACCCGCGGTCTGGAAGGGGAAGTGGGTGTTCGTCGCGACCGACGGCGGCACCGCGGCGCTGGTTGCTCAAGGGCGGCAGGCTGCATCGCGTGTGGTCGAACGGGAACGGCGGCACCTCGCCCGTGCTCGCCGGCAACCTGCTCTACGTGGCCGGCGCCGGCTCGGTGCGCGTGTACGTCCCGACGAGCGGCAAGCAGGTTGCCAGCTGCCCACGGGGGCTGTGCACTGGCAGAGCCCGATCGTCGCCGACGGCCGCGTCGCGATGCCCGAGGGCAACGCCAACGACCACGCGACGACCGGCGTGCTCGACCTCTTCCGGCTGCCCTGAAGCCGACTCGGCGCCGGCCGCGTCGGAACCACGGCTCGAGAGCTAACCGGTGCGGCGGCGGCGCACCTGGGGGCCTTGCGTGCCGAGCGCGGCGTACGCGATCGCCTGGAGCGACTCGTTCAGGTTGCGCAGCTCGTGCGCGATCACCGTCAGCTCCTCGCGCCGCTCCTCGCGCGGTTCAGCCGGGCCAGCTCCTCGACCACCCGGTCGAGCCGTCCGAGCAGCGCCTCGAGCTGGCGGTCGGTTACCTCGCCGTGCTCCATGCCCGTAGCTTAGTCCGCCAGACGGCCAGCCCGATCAAGGCGCCGGCGGCGTCGATCCCCACGTCGACGGGCGAGCCGTGGCGGCCGCGGACGAACGTCTGGTGGAACTCGTCGGTCGCCGCGTAGGCGACGGCGAGGCCGAAGGCCCAGGCCCACGATCCCGTCGCCCGGGCGAGCAGGATGGCGAGGATCCCGTACTCCGTCATGTGGGCGCACTTGCGCAGGACGTAATCCCAGGTGCCGAGGCCCGAGTTGAGCGAGGGGATCGACGAGAACGCGAAGATGACCGCCGCCCAGACGAGCACGGGAAGCCAGCGCGAGACCATGACGGCTATATTCGCGAACGAAACGGGCGCACGGTGAGGGAACCCGGTGCAAGTCCGGGACGGTCCCGCCGCTGTAAGAGGAGTTGCCCTCCGCCAGGAAGCCACTGAGCGCGAGCTTGGGAAGGCGGCGGAGGGGGAGCCTCGAGTCAGAAGACCTGCCGGTCGCCCTCCATACCGATCCCCTCGCGGAAGGAGGAATCGTGGCCAGACGGCTACTCGTTCTGATCGTCCTCTCGTTGGTGCTGCCGGCGACAGCTCTCGCGGCGACCGTCCACGTTCGTGTCGAAGGCAAGACCCGCACGCTCTTCGCGCCCACCGAGGTGACAGTCACGGCGACGAACGCGCTCGACGCCCTCGAGCAGGCGTCGCTCGCTCGGCGAGCTCTACTACCACGTCACCCAGTCGAGCTTCGGCAACTACGTCGACCAGGTCGGCCGCTACGGCGGCACGGCCGACAGCGGCTGGGTGTTCAAGGTGAACGACGTGTCGCCGCCGGTCGGCGCCGACAAGGTGCAACTGCAGGACGGCGACCATGTGCTCTGGTACTACGCGACGTTCGGCCCGACCGGTGGCCCGCCGACGCTCGAGGTGAAGGCGACGGCGAAGGGCTGCTACACGGCGTCGGCCTTCGACGACAACGGCAAGCCTGCGACGGTGGGCGGGCTCACGTGGCACGTCGGCTCGAAGAAGACGGTGGCCGGCGCCGTCGGGACTCCGCTCTGCCCCGGCCCTCACCCGGGTGTGCTCGTGCGCGCGACCGCGAACGGCGCGGTTCGCTCGAACGCGGTGAAGTGAGAGCCACGCTCGTCCTCGGTCTGGTGGCGTTCGCCCTTGCCGGCTGCGGCGGGGGCGAGCGCCAGCACCGGCACGGCGACGCTCTGGGTGACGCGAGACCGCGGCGCTCACGTCCTCTTCGCCGGGCACGGTCCCGGCGGGCCTCGACGGGATCCAGGCGGTCGAGCGCAAGCTGAAGGTGACGACCCGCTACGGCGGCCGGTACCTCCAGTCGATCGAGGGCGTCTCCGGCTCGCTGAGCGGGCAGGAGGACTGGTTCTTCTTCGTCAACGGGATCGAAGGAGACCGCAGCGCCGTCGAGGTGACGCTCCGGCCGGGTGACGTCGTCTGGTGGGACTACCGCCACTGGACAGGCTCGACGATGAGTGTCCCGGTGGTCGTCGGCGCCTACCCCGAGCCGTTCCTGCACGGCTTTCCCGGGAAGACGAGCGTCGTCGGCTCGAACGGAAAGCTCGCCGCGCGGATCGCGGCCGAGGTGCACGGCGTGGTGAACGCCAAGTCGGCGCCGCGAAACTACGTCGTGATCGGCGGGAAGCTGCCACCGCAGACCGCGCGGATCAGGCGCTTTCGAAACGGCGCGCTGCTCGAGCTCGGCACCGCTGTCGGCCGAGCGGCTCGCCCGCGACCCGCATGCGTTGAGGTACCGGTATTAGCGCCACGCCCGCAGCCGCCCTGCTCGCCGCGTGCGCCGTCGCTGCTCTGCTCGCGACGCACACGTGGTCGGTCGCCCTGATCGCCGTCGTGCTGCTCGCAGCGGCGTCCCGGGCTCCGGCGCAGCGCCGGTGGCCCTACCTGGCCGGAACGCTCGTCACCGGTCTGACGGTCTTCCTGCTGACCCCGTTCGTCGAGGTGATCGGCTCGCATCCGTTGTGGACGGGGCCGACGATTCCCGTGCTCGGGCGGCTCGACGTGACGACCGAGGAGCTCTCGAACGGCCTCTTCCAGGCTCTGCGCATCGTCGCGGTCGGTCTCGCCTTCGCGGTCTATGCGCTGCTGCTCGACCACGACCGGCTCCTCGCCTCGGCCGGCTGGGCGCGGCGGTCGACCGTGGCCGTCGCGCTCGCGACCCGTCTCGTCCCGCTGCTCGAGCGCGACGCGCGCGACCTGCGCCTCGCGCTCCGCGGCCGCGGCGTCGAGCTCGGCCCGCTACGGCAGCTCTCGCCACTCCTCGCAGGCTCCCTCGAGCGCGGCCTCAACCTCGCCGAGGCGATGGAGGCGCGCGGATACGGCCGGGCCGAGCGAACCCGCGCGCCCCGCGCGCCGTGGACGCCTGCTCGACCGGGCCGCGCTCGTCGCGTCCGTCGCCGTTGTCGTCGTGGGGGCGTTGTGGCTGTAGCCGTCGTTCGTGACCTGCGAGTTCGCCTACGGCAACGGCGCACCGGTGCTCCACCGGGTCGAGCTCCGGATCGAGGACGGGCGAGCACATCGCGCTGCTCGGGCCTTCGGGCTCCGGCAAGTCGACGCTCCTGCGGGCGCTCGCAGGCCTCGTGCCGCACTTCCACGGCGGCGTCTTCTCGGGCAGCGTCACCGTCGGCTCGGCCGACACGCGCACCGCGCGGCCCGCAGATCTCGCCGGCACCGTTGCGTCGGTGTTCCAGGACCCGGAGGACCAGATCGTGATGGCGCGCGTGTCGAACGAGGTCGCCTTCGGCCTCGAGAACACCGGCGTGCCGCCGGCGGAGATCTGGCCGCGGGTCGAAGAGGCGCTCGCCCTCGTCGGCGCCGAGCCGCTCGGTGGACGCCTGACTGCCGAGCTGTCGGGCGGCGAGCTCCAGCGCGTGTCGCTCGCCTCGGCGCTCGCGCTCCGGCCGCGGCTCCTGCTGCTCGACGAGCCGACCTCGCAGCTCGACCCGGAAGGAGCCGAGGCGTTCTTCGACCTGATCGAGCACCTGCCGTGCGCCGTGCTGGTCTCCGAGCAGCGCCCGGCCCGCGCCCTTGCCCACTGCGAGCCGCGTGCTCTTCATGGACGGCGGCCGCATCGTCCTCGATGCGCCGCGCGAGCAGGCGCTCGAGTGGCTCGCCGAGCACCGGCCGCTCTACCTGCCGCACGCGCCCGACGTCGTCGCGCGCGTCAGCGGCGTGCGCTTCAGCTACGGGGAGCGCGTCGTGCTCGACGGCGCCTCGCTCGAGGTGCGGCGTGGCGAGATCGTCGCGCTCGTCGGGCCGAACGGCGCCGGCAAGACGACACTCGCGCAGATCGCCGCCGGGCTCCTCGAGCCGGAGGCGGGCGAGGCGACCCGGCAGCGTGCCGCGTACCTGGCCCAGGACCCGGGCCGCCATCTCGTCACCGAGCGCGTGCTCGACGAGGTCGCGCTCGGCGCCGACTCCGAGCGCGCCCGTGCGACGCTGGCCAAGCTCGGGCTGGCCGCGCACGCCGACCGCCATCCCCGCGATCTCTCGGCAGGCGAGCGCGAGCGGCTCGCGCTCGCCGCCGTGCTCGTGACGGATCCGGACTTCCTCGTGCTCGACGAGCCGACCCGCGGCGTCGATCCGGAGCAGAAGGCCGCACTCGCCCGGCTGCTGCGCAGCGAGGCGGCGGTGCGCGGCACGCTCGTCGTCACCCACGACCTCGCCTGGGCGGCCGACGTCGCCGACCGGGTGGTCGAGCTCGACGTGCGCGAGGGCGTGCGTGCGTAGGCTGGTCGCCGTCTCGCTGCTCCTGCTCGTCGCCGCGCTCGTCGTGCACGACGGCGCGCTCGCGACCGCGCTCGGGGCGATCGCGCTCGTGGTCGCCGGTGTGGCGTGGTTCGAGGGCGGCACCGACTCGACGCGCGAGCTCGCGGTCGTCGCGACGCTCGCAGCGGCCGCCGCCGCGGGCCGGGTCCTCTTCGCCGCCGTGCCCGGCGTGCAGCCGGTGACGGTGATCGCGATCGTCGCAGGCGCCGCCCTGGGGCTGCGCGCCGGGGTCGCTACCGGTGCGCTCGCCGCGTTCGTGTCGAACCTGTTCCTCGGCCAGGGCATCTGGACGCCGCAGCAGATGCTCGGCTGGGGAGCCTGCGGTGCGGTTGGCGCGCTGCTCGCCCCGGCCCTGCGCAGCCGCTGGGCGCTGGCCGCCGTCAGTGCGGTGCTCGGCTTCGCGTTCAGCGCGAGCATGGACGTGTGGCTCTGGTACGGCTTCGCGCCGCACACGCTGCCGTCGCTCATCGCGGTCCTCGGCCGTGGCGTCTGGTTCGACGCCACGCACGCGGCCGGGAATGTCGCGATCGCGCTGGCCGCCGGCCCCGAGCTGCGGCGCATGCTCGACCGGTACGGCTCGCGGCTGCGCACGGTGGTCGTGTGGGCGTAGCGCCGTTCCTCGCCGCGCTCGTGCTGGCGGTCTCGCCGGTGTCGTTCGTGCAGGGCCAGGCGGTCGGACGGCGCGCTACGCGGAGCCGGGCGGATCGACCGACGCACTGCTCACGTCGTGGGCGGTGCTCGGCCTGCGCGCGGCCGGCGCCGCCTCGCCGGGGTCGCTGGCGTATCTCCAGGCGCAGGAGCAGTCGCTGCGCACATCGAACGACATTGCGATCGTCGCGCTCGCCGAGCAGGCGCTCGGCCAACGCAACGAAGCGCTGCTCGCCCGTCTGCGCGTGCAGGCCGACGGGCAGATCGGTGAGACGCTGAACTCGACCTACTGGGGCGTGCTCGCCCTCGGGCACTCGACTCCCGCGACCACGCGGTTCATGCTCGCCAGGCAGACCAAGGCGGGTGGGTTCGCGTGGTTTCGGAACGGCCAGGCGGACTCGAACGACACCGCCGCGGCGCTCGAGGCGCTGCGCGTGGCAGGTGTTCACGGCCGTGCGGTGACGAGGGCGGTGCGCTTCCTGCGCAGCTTCCAGAACTCCGACGGCGGCTTCGAGCTCACGCGCGGCCGCGGCTCCGACGCGCAGTCGACCGCCTGGGCGATCCAGGGTCTCGTGGCCGCCGGGGTGACCCCGCCGCGCAGCGCCTTTGCGTACCTGGCGCGAGTTGCGCCGGCCCGACGGCAGCTATCGCTACTCGGCGCGGTATGCGGCGACCCCGGTGTGGGTCACGTCGCAGGTGCTGGCGGCGCTGGCGAAGAAGCCGTTTCCTCTCAGGAGCTCTTGAGCCACTCGACGCGCCTGGTCGCCGGGACGTAGCCGAGACGCCGGTTGATCGCGAGCATCGGGCACGTTCGACTCGTCGTTCCGTGTCGCCAGCTGCGTGACGCCGTGCTCCCTCGCCCACGCGATCGACGCCAGTTTCACGGCGCGCCCGAGGCCGCGTCCGCGATAGGCCCGCTTCGTCCCGGTGAACATGCTCGAGGCGCGGCCGCTTGCAGGGTCGGCCGTCAAGAGTGAGAGTGCCGCCGGCTCGCCGTCGACGAACGCGACGAAGCTGCCGTCGAGGGTGAGGAGGGGATGGCCGAGGACGAGCCGCGCCCAGTCGTCGTACGGCATGTCGTCGATCGCCTCGATCGACGGCATGTCGCGTGACGCCTCCAGGTCGATCGCGTACGCGAGTGCGGGTCGACGGCTCTCAGCGGCCGCAGGTCGACGCCGGTGGGCGGCGCCGTGCGCACCGAGCGCGGGTCGAGCACCGCCGACCGTTCGGCGCGCGCCTCGCTGAAACCGAGCGCCGTCGCGAATGCGACACCCGCCGGGTTCTCGTCGAAGCTTGCCAGCAGGCGTCGCGCTCCGATCGTGCGGGCATGGGCCTCGACGCGCGCGAACAACTCGCGCCCGATCCCCCGCCTGCGGTGCGAGCTGCCGACGACGACGCGGCAATGTGCGGTGCCCTCGTCGCCGAAGAAGGCGAGGAACGCGTAGCCCGTGCCGACGACGCGGCCGTCCTCCTCGGCGACCCAGTCGGCGAGGCGGGAGCTCGCGGGCATCGCGCGCCCGTAGTGCAACCACGAGGCCCGGTTGATGACGTCGACCGGGAACGCCTCGCGCCACAGCTCGAGAATGTCGTCGGCGTCGCGCTCCTCGTCGATCTCGCGGATACTCACCATGTGCTCGCTGCCATCCTGACGATCGGGAACGAGGTCGTCTCCGGTGACACGGAGAACACGAATGCGTCGTGGCTCTCGCGCCGCCTCGAAGAGCTCGGTGTCAAGGTCGTCCTCAGCGCGGCCGTGCCGGACGAGCTCGGCCGGATCGTCACGTTCGTGCGGCGTGAGGCGCCGCTCGTCGACCACCTGATCGTCACCGGGGGGCTGGGAGGGACGCCGGACGACATCACCCGCGAGGCGCTTGCAGCGTCGTTTCGCGTCCCGCAGGAGGAAGTGGCCGAGCTCGCCGCCGATCTGCGGGCACGCTTCACCGGCAACCCCGACTATGCCGCGCGCTGGGCGGCGCTCCCGCGCGGCTCCCGGCCGCTCGAGAACCCGCTCGGCGGCGCGCCGGGCTTCAAGCTCGAGAACGCCTGGGTGCTGCCGGGCCTGCCGAGCGAGATGAAGGCGATGTTCGACCGCTACGCCGACGAGCTGCGCGCCGGCCGCCCGATCGCGCGCGTGGCGGCGCCGCTACCGCACCCGCGAGTCGACGATCACCCCGGCGCTCGCGGAGGCGACCGAGCGCTGGCCCGGCGTGCTGGTCGGCTCCTACCCGAGCTTCGAGGCCGCGGGGCCCGAGGTCGAGGTGGTGCTCAAGTCGTCCGATCCGGAGCTGCTCGCCGAGGCCAGGGCCTGGCTCGAGGCCGAGCTCGACGCGCCTCACCTGATCGCTAAGGTCGGGGAAGTGGCCAGTACCCAGCCCGAGACCTATCTCGCCGATCTGAACCCCGCCCAGCGCGAGGCCGTGCTGACGACCGAAGGCCCGCTGCTCGTGATCGCCGGCGCCGGCTCCGGCAAGACCCGCGTGCTCACCTATCGCGTCGCGCACCTGCTCGCCGCGTGCGGGGTGAAGCCGAACGAGATCCTCGCGATCACGTTCACGAACAAGGCGGCCGGCGAGATGAAGGAGCGCGTCGAGCGGACGCTCGGGCCGATCGCGCGCGCGATCTGGATCATGACCTTCCACTCCGCGTGCGGGCGGATGCTGCGCAGCGAGGCCGAGCGGCTCGGCTACCGGTCGAACTTCACGATCTACGACCAGGCCGACCAGGTGCGCCTCGTCAAGGCCTGCCTCGAGGAGCTCGAGCGCGACCCGAAGCGCTTCGTCCCGCGCGGCATCCACTCGCAGATCTCGAACGCGAAGAACCAGCTGATCGGCCCCGACGAGTACGCGTCGCGCGTCGCGAGCTTCTACGACCAGACCGTCGCCGACGTCTACAACCTGTACCAGCGCCGGCTCTTCGGCTCGAACGCCGTCGACTTCGACGACATGCTGATGCTCACCGTCGACGTGCTGCAGCGCTTCCCCGAGGCGCGCGCGAAGTGGTCGAAGGCATTCCGCTACGTGCTGGTCGACGAGTACCAGGACACGAACCACGCGCAGTACGTGCTGCTCCAGCTGCTGGCGCAGGAGCACCAGAACCTGATGGCGGTCGGCGACCCGGACCAGTCGATCTACGCGTTCCGCGGAGCCGACATCCGCAACATCATGGAGTTCGAGCACGACTTCCCCGACACGAAGGTGATCCCGCTCGAGCAGAACTACCGCTCGACCAACACGATCCTGCAGGCGGCCAACCACGTGATCTCGCACAACCGCGAGCGCAAGGAGAAGAACCTGTGGTCCGACCTCGGCGAAGGTGAGCCGGTGCGCGTCGTCGAGACCGAGGACGAGCACTCCGAGGCGCGGTTCGTCGCCGCCGAGATCGCCGCGCGCATCGAGGAGGGCTACAGCGCGCGCGAGATCGCGGTCGTCTATCGCACAAACGCACAGAGCCGCGTGCTCGAGGACGTGCTGGTGCGGCAGGGAGTCGCCTACCAGGTGATCGGCGGCCCGCGCTTCTACGAACGCGCCGAGATCAAGGACGCGATCGCCTACCTGCAGGTGATCGACAACCCTGCCGACGCCGTGTCGCTGATGCGCATCGCCAACCGGCCGCGACGCGGGATCGGCGACACCTCGATCGCGCGCCTCGTGACCTACGCCGACGGGCTCGGCACCTCGCTGTGGGAGGCGCTCGGCCACGTCGAGGAGGCCGGGCGTCGCCGCGGCGTCGGGCGGGCGGTGACGCAGTTCCGCAACGTGATGCAGAGCGCTGATGGCGACGGCGAGCGACGCCGACGTGGCGACGATCGTCGAGGCGGTGCTCGACCGCACCGGGTACCTCGAGGCGCTCGAGGCGGAGCGCACGATCGAGGCGAGCGGCCGGATCGAGAACCTCGAGGAGCTCGTCGGCGTTGCGCGCGAGTACGACGCTGCGGCGGAGGAGCCGTCACTGAGCGGATTCCTGCAGGAGATCTCGCTCTACTCCGACCAGGACGCGATCCGCGACGAGGACGACGGCGGCCAGGTGACCTTGATGACGCTGCACAACGCGAAAGGGCTCGAGTTCCGCGCGGTCTTCATGATCGGAGTGGAGGAGGGGATCTTCCCGCACGCGCGCTCGATCGAGGAGAACACGCTCGAGGAGGAACGGCGCCTCTGTTACGTCGGCATGACCCGCGCGCGAGGACCGCCTCGTCGCTGACCCATGCGATGCGCCGGAACCTGTTCGGGCGGAGCGAGGCGAACCTGCCGTCGCGCTTCCTCGACGAGTTGCCCCAGTCGGGTGTCGAGCGCGAGCGCCTGCGACCCGCATCCTGGTCGGACTACGGGCGCCAGAACGTGCAACGCGAGTTCGTGCCGCGCGCCGACGTGCCGGAGCTCTCGACCGGCAACACCGTGCGCCATGCCTCGCTCGGCACCGGGATCGTCACCCAGATCGAAGCCGGCGGCGTCGTCACGGTTCGCTTCGAGGACGGCAGCGAGCGCCGGCTGATGCTCGAGTACGCGCCGCTCGAGCGGGTAGGGTGAGATTGGCGGTCGAGGTTCGTCCGTGCGCCTCGGTCGAGGAGTTGCGTGACGCGCTGAACGCGATCAGCCATTACTTCGGTCACGAGAACGACCTCGAGGAGGCGGCCCGCTTCGCGCAGGTGCTCGACCTCGAGCGCATGCATGTGGCGGTCGACGGTGAGCGCATCATCGGGGGAGCCGGAGCGTTCTCGTTCCGCGTGTCGGTGCCGGGCGGCGCGGACGTGCCTGCCGCGGGCGTCACCGTCGTCGGGGTGCTGCCGACCCACCGCCGGCGCGGCGTGCTCACCGCGATGATGAGGGCGCAGCTCGCGGACTGCCGCGCCCGCGGCGACCTCGTTGCGTACCTGTGGGCGTCGGAGTCGACGATCTACGGCCGCTTCGGTTACGGCCTTGCCTCGCAGATCGGGTCGTTCGCGCTCGCGCGCGAGCGCACGGCCTTCGCCGAGCCGTTCGAGCCGCGCGGCACGGTGCGGCTCGTCGACGAGCGAGGAGGCGGCGCGCACGTTCCCGCGCGCTCTACGACGCCGTGCGCGCGGAGCGGCCGGGCATGTTCTCGCGCAGCGAGCGCGTGGTGGGAGATCCGCAGGCTCGACGACGATCCGGCGCGCCGCCGAGGCGCGGGCCCGCTGAACCGCGCGCTGCTCGAGCTCGACGGCGAGCCGGCCGGGTACGCGCTCTACCGCGTGAAGCAGGACTGGCAGCACGGTTCAGCAAGGGCGTCGTGACGATCATCGAGGTGGTCGCGCCGACCGCGGAGGCGACCCGCGAGCTGTGGCGCTGGCTGTTCGACTTCGACTGGACGTCGGAGCTCGCCGGCGACCTGTTGCCGCTCGACCACGAGCTCTTCCTGCTGCTCGCCGAGCCGCGCCGGCTGCAGTTCACGCTGAACGACGGCATCTGGGTGCGCCTGATCGACGTGCCCGGTGCGCTCGCCGCTCGCACGTTCGCGGACGCCGAGCCGGTCGTGCTCGAGATCTCCGACGCGCTGCTGCCGGAGAACGCGGGGCGCTGGCGGGTCTCGGGCGACGGCGTCGAGCGCACGGACGCCGCTCCCGACCTGCGGCTCGACGTGGCGCAGCTCGGCTCGGTGTACCTCGGCGGCTTCGACTTCGGCGGGCTCGCCCGTGCGCTTCGCGTGGAGGAACTGCGCCCGGGAGCCGCCGCGCGCGCCGACGAGCTCTTCCGCACGCCGCGCCAGCCGTGGTGCGCCGAGATCTTCTGAACCCGCACGGTCACAGCCGCACCGGGTAGACGTGGGCGAAGGCACCGTAGGTGACCCGGACGGCCGCCGGCCCGTGCAGGCGGCCGCGGAAGCGCACCGCGGCCACGACCCGGCTGTGCGGTAGGAGCTCGCGGCCCGGCGGCCGCAGCCGGGCAACGATGCGACCGCGCCGAAGCACAGCCGAGCACGAGCCTGCCCGGTGCGAGCCGTTCGACGACGTTGCCGGAGTTTCGGATCGCTAGCTCGAGCGTTCGCCCAGGGCCGGCGCGGCGGACCCGGACCGGCCCGAGCACGAGCCGTGCGGACGATCTTGCCCGGCACGTGGGCGAGCACCAGCACGCCGACCCGCAGGCGCACGCCGACGCCGCCGCCGCGCGTCGGGCGGGTGGTGAGGACGAGCGCGAACGGATGGTCGCCCGGCGCGGCGCCGCGCGGCGGGGCGGCGCTGAGCCGGACGACCGCGCCCTTCGGCCCGACTCGCAACACGCGAGGACGAGCCGTGACCCACCGCGGGGCGTGCGCGGGCCCGCCAAGTCGCGGCCGGCCGCGCAGGTCGAGCCCGTACGGAGCCAGGGCGACGTCGACGAGCTCGGCTCCGCGCGGGGCGGCTGACGCGCACGATTGCTTGCCCGGCACCTGTGGAGGACGACCCGGGCCGGCGAGGCGGTGAGTGCCGGCACCGCGGCGGTCGCGTGGAACGCGACCGCCGCGGCAAGGATGAGCGGCGATCGTCACCGTGCGATCACCGTGAACGTCACTGTGGCCGAGTAGTGCCCCGGCAACGAGCGCGGGCAGGGCCGAGGTGAACGCCAGGCTGGTCGCCCAGGCGTCTCCGCCGGATGCACTCGGCGCCGAGGTGGTGCCGACGACCAGGTCGGCGGCCGGGGCGATCGGAAGCGCGGCGCGGGCGCCGCCGGTGAGGGCCGGTCCGAGCTGGCCGCCTGCCGGTGCGGTGGCGGAGATCCCGAGCGGGAGGTCAGCGGGCGTGAAGGCGCTGCGATGCACGCTGAGCGTGTAGCCGGCGGCGTTCGTGCTCGTGACGGTGACGCGGTTCGTCTGCGCCGCGGGCGAGTCCCCGGGGGAGACGCTGCCGAAGCTGAGGCTGGGCTTCTCGAGCGCGATCGAGAGCGACGACTGCAGGTCGAGCGCCACCTGTGCCGCGCCCGTCGTCGAGCCGGCGAGGGCGGCGGAGTCCCGCTGCAGGTCGTCGTGGCGGACGCAGTCGTGCGCGGCGCGGGCGTGTCGGCGCTGAAGTCGGTGCCGTTGGCGTCGGTGTCGACGCAGCCGCCGGAGGTGCGACTCGCCGCGGTGGTGCTCGAGAGGGCCGCTGCCGCTGCTGCGCCCTCGTAGTCGGTGGCCGAGCCGTACCCGAGGAGGTCGCGGACGGCCGCCACTGCGCTGCAACTGCCCGCGGTCGCCCCACAGGCGAGTGCAGCCGTGTCGTGCACGAGCGCCACCTTGCCGCCGGCCGCAGCGAGGTTCGACGTGCCCGTTGCATCCGCGGTCGGGCAGCGCTGCGCCGGCCGTACCGCCCGATGCGAGGGCGACGAGGTAGTGATGGCCGGGGGCGAGCGAGCCTGCGAGCGCGGTCACCTGCCAGCTCGTGCCGCTTGCGGTCGCGTATTGCACCGACCAGCCGGAGAGGTTGACCGCGGAGCTGCTGCGGTTGAACAGCTCGACGAAGTCGTTCGCGTAGGTCGCGCCGCTGTTTCCGCCGCCGGCGTAGACCTGGCTGAGGACGAGATCGGGCGAGGCGCCGCTCGCGATCGGGACGGCGAGCAGCGAGATGGCTGCGAGGAACAGGGATCAGAGAGGACACTTCTGCGCATGGGGCGGCTCCTTCGGGTGAGGACGATGTTGTCTTCCTCCTTGGTAGCCGCCGCGTCGCCGGCGCGAAAGTGTCCGTTCGCTATCGGTGCACAATCGGCACGGTTCTGTGACCGGTCGCCGTCGTCACCACCCGGTTCCCGGCGCGAGCAGTGGGTCGTTCCACACCGCCGGATCCTCGTCCCCGAGCCGCCAGAGCCCGATGCCGACATGCGCCCGGCAGACGAGAAGTGCGGCGCGCCATCGGGTTGGGTGAACGACTGGGGCGGGAAGTCGTGTGCTGTACTGACGGCATGGCGGTCAGGCGCGCACTCGTCACCGGCGCCTCCTCCGGGATCGGTGAGGCGTACGCCGAGCGGCTGGCAGCCGACGGCTGGGCCGTCGTCGCCGTGGCGCGCCGCCGCGACCGGCTCGACGCGCTCGCGGCGCGCCTGGAGAGCGCGTACGGCTCCGAGGTGCGACGTCGTCGAGGCCGATCTCGCAACAGCCGACGGCCTTGCGGCCGTCACGCGCGCCGTCCAGGCCGGTGAGCTCGACCTGCTCGTAAACAATGCTGCGCTCGCGCACTACATGCCGTTCGCCGATCTGCCTCCGGAGGCGGCGCGCGAGCTCGTCGAGCTGAACGTCCTCGCCCCGGTGCTCCTGTCGCGCACGGTGGTGCCGCAGATGCTCGCGCGCGGAACCGGTGCGATCGTCAACGTGGCGTCGTTGCTCGCGTACAGCGGCGCCTGGGCCGCGCCCCACCTGCCCAAGCGGGCCGTCTACGCGAGCACGAAATCGTTTCTCGTCACGTTCACCGAGGTGCTCGCCCAGGAGCTGGCCGGGACCGGCGTGCGGGTGCAGGTGCTCTGCCCGGGAGTCGTCCGCACCGAGTTCCACTCTCGTCAGGGAATGGACATGACCGGCCGGACGCGGATGGAGCCCGACGACGTGGTCGCCGCGAGCCTGCGCGACCTCGAGCAGGGAGTGGTGGTGTCGATTCCCGGGCTCGAGGACGAGTCCGCCCTGGCCGCGGTCGAAGCAGCCAAGGCAGGGTTGCTGGGGTCGACCGGTGCCGTCACCCCGGCGAGCCGGTACGCCTAGCGCCGAGGGTCAGGCGACGTCCGCGAGCTCGCCGACGGGGAGGCGCGACGCACGCCGCGCCCGCTGCGTGCCCCGCGTGAGCAGGTTGTTCGCGACGAGCGCCCCGACCGTGATCACCGCCCCGGCCAGCTCGAGCGCGCCCGGGCGATAGCCGCGGACGATCTCGATCGTGAAGGTCGAGATCGGGATCAGGTTGCCGAACAGCGACGTCGTCTGCGGGCCGATCATCTCGACCGCCGCGTTCCAGGTCAGCACGGCCAGCACGGCACCGGGGATCGCGAGATAGAGAAGCTCGGGCGTGACCGACCAGACGTCGCCGCCGGACGGTGCCGAGAGCCAGCCTGCGGCGGTGCCGATCAGCGTCGCGACGATGATCGCCGGCCAGCCGAGGGCCGCCGTCAGTGCCGTGTAGCGAAGCGGCGAGAGCTCGCGGTGCTTGGCCGCGCCGATCGTGTAGAGCACGAAGCTGAGCACGCCGCCCAGCACGAGGACGTCTCCCCAACCGAGTGACCCGGTCCACAGCGTCGTGGGGTGGCCACGGCTGATCACGAGCGCCACGCCTGCGAGCGCGACGACGAGCGCCGTGCGGGTGATGCGCGACGGTCGAGTCCGGTCGCGCGCCCACAGCACGAGCGCCATGAGAAGCGGGCTCAGCGCGACGATCAAGGAGGCGCTCTGCGGTCGCGCGTGCTCGAGCCCCGTGTAGGCGAGCAGGTTGAAGCCGGCGAAGCCGAGCGTCCCGAGGACGAAGAGCGGCACTGTCCGTCCGGCCGGCGAGAGGGCTCGCAGCCCCTCGACGGCCGCCAGCAGGACGACGAGGAGCACGGCGGCGAGCGCGTAGCGGATCGAGGTCAGCCAGAAGGAGTCGACATGGGCGAGCGCCGACTTGCCGACGACGAACTGACCACCCCAGACGACGCCGGTGAACGCGGCAAGCAGAGCACCGATCGCGGGCGAGTTCCTGCGCATCAGGTCGGTTCAACGAGTGCCCGCTCCGGCATATTTCCAACGTACCCCGTGGCCGCCGGTTGGTTGTCGGATTAGGCTTGGCCGATGTCGAGCTTCTCAAGGGCGTCGAGTTTTAGCCGGCTCTAAGGGTCGAGCGTCAGGGTTACCGCGGCAGGCGTGCACGATCTCACCTTCACACGGGCGCAGGTTCTGCGTCGCACGGCCTCGGCCGGTCTCGGGCTCTGGGCCGCGGGACGCTTCGTGCCCGGGCTCCTCGAGCAGAGCGCCGCGGCCGCACCGTTCGATCCCTCCGTCGTCCATGCCTTCACGTCACGGCCTGACCTGCGACCGCCGATCGTCTCCGTCCTCCACCACGAGCGCGGCGCGACGGCCGAAGGGCTGTTCTTCCTGGCTCCGCTCTCCGGCCCCGGCGGACGGGGGGCTTTGCTGGTCGACGAAACGGGGGACGTCGCGTATTTCCACCCGACGAAGCCGATCGTCGCGCTCAACTTCCGCACCGCGACCTACCTTGGCAAGCCCGTCCTGACCTGGTGGGAGGGCAAGACCGAGCACGGGCTCGGAGACGGGTCGCACGTGATCCTCGACCAGAGCTACCGGCTCGTGAAGCGCGTGCACACGGCAAACGGCCACCACGCCGACCTGCACGAGTTCCTGTTGACCAACCGCGGCACGGCGCTCGTGACGGCGTGGGAGCACGCCGAGGCGGACCTGCGCCCGTTCGGCGGCCCGTGGAACGGCGTCGTCGTCAACGGGATCGTCCAGGAGCTCGAGCTGCCGAGCGGCCGCGTCCTTTTCGAGTGGAAGAGCCTCGACCATGTCAGCCTTGCCGAGTCCTACGCCGGGGTCGGCGATCGGTTCGACTACTTCCACATCAACTCGATCGAGCGGCTCGCCGACGGCGACTACCTCGTCTCGGCGAGAAACACCTGGTGCATCTACAAGATCGACGGCCGGACCGGGGCGGTCGTGTGGCGCCTCGGCGGCAAGCGCAGCGACTTCGCGATGGGGCCGGGCACGGTGTTCGCCTGGCAGCATGACGCGCGACTGCATCCGGGCAACCTGCTCAGCCTGTTCGACGACGGAGCCGGCCCGCAGGTGCAGCCGCAGTCGAAGGGTCTCGTGCTCGCTCTCGACGTCAAGCGGAAGCGTGCCACTTTGCACCGCCGGTACACGCACTATCCGACCGTTCACGCGCAGGCTCTGGGGTCGATGCAGCGGCAGCCGAACGGCAACGTGCTCGTCGGCTGGGGAACGGCGCCGTACTTCACCGAGTACACGGACGGCGGTCGCGTCGTCTTCGATGCACGGCTCCCCAAGGGAGGTCAGAACTACCGGACGCTGCGCTTTCCGTGGCGGGGAATGCCACACTTTCCGCCGGTCGTCAAAGCGACTCGGCACGCCGCCGGCCACCTGCTGCATGTGAGCTGGAACGGCGCGACGGAGGTGACGCAGTGGCGGCTCGATTCGGGCGTATCCCCTTCGAAGCTCCTGACGCAGCGCACCGTCCCGAAGTCGTCCTTCGAAACGCGCATCGCAGTCGGGGCCGACATTCGCGCGGCGCGCGTGACGGCCCTCGACAAGCACGGCGCGCCGCTCGGCCGGTCGAAGACGTTACGACTCGTGTAGGAGGACGCGCCTCGCGGCCGCGCGGCAAGACGTCAGCCGGTTGCGAGGCCTCCGGCAGGAACGGCCGCGGACGTGGCGAGGACGGCACCGGAGGCATCCAGAGCCTGCACGGCATAGAGGCTTCGATTCGTGGAGACGGCGATGCGAGTCTCGAATCCGGCTCGTTTGCTCGTCACACCGATGGGGCGGAGGTGCTCGGCGATCTTCCCCGCGACGACGCGCCAGTTCGTGACGGCGGTGGCTCCGTTCCAGCTTGCGTAGACGATGCGCTCCTTGCCCGACGACTCCACTGCGATGGCGGGACGCGTGACCGGGCCGGCAGACCACTCGAAGCGGTAGGCGCGATACGAGTCGTCGCCGCGGGTGAAAGTCGCGTCGTAGACGACGCTGCCTGTCGAGTCGAACTCGGTGATCCGCGGGATCGCGCCCCACCCGACCAGCAGGTGCCCGTTGGGCAGCATCTGAGCGTTCCCCTGGCTTCCTGCGAGCACTCCTCCGGGCGCGACGTAGCTCGCGAGCAGGGTCGCAGTCTTCCGCGCCGGGTCGAGCCGGAACCGGATCGCGCGCGACTCCTTCCCGACGGCCGGGGCGGCCTGGTCGTCGAAGAGCGTGATCGTCCCGTCGCCCTGCCGGCGTGCGTCGTGCTGCCAGGCGAACACGGCGCCGGGGCCGAGCCGGAAGGTGCTCCGCTTCCCGCCGAGCGTCCAGAGCACGTTTCCGGTCGTACGCGAGATCTTGTAGACGGCCCACGTGTTGCGAGCCGAGATGAGCAGGTCGCCGTTCGGCTCCTCGTCGATCGAGTTGATGTGGAAGTAGTCCCAGGGACGGTTGGCGCGCTTGCCGCCTGCCTTGGGCGGCGGCGTGTGCGACTCGGCGAGGGCAACGTGCCCGAGCGAGTGCCAGGTGAACAGGACGCGGCCCGTCGCAATGTCGATCTCGCGCACGATGCTGTCTGCGACCCGGCCGTGTCGCAGGCCGCCGAAGCGGCTGAGGTCGTAGGGGACGACCCGGTAGGCCGTGACCAGCGCGGTGTTGCGTTGCGTCACCTTGAACTCGTGCAGGTCGGCGGTGTCCGGGCCGAGTCCGGCGTCGACGGTCGCGATCACTTGATAGTGCTCATCCATGATCACGTTGTGACCAAAACCGGTTCCGGGCACGGGTGCCTCGGACGGCCCTTGCCACCAGGTGAGGACGCGCTGCCCGCGATAGGTCTGCACGCGGAAATCGGTCGCCTGTCCGGGCAGCGGGTTGAACCAGATGGGCTCTCCCGCCTCGTCGACGATCTCCGGCCCTTTCTCGGGAGACGCGTGCTTCGGGGCGATGAAGATGAACCCCGGCGCCGCCTCGGGCCGCGCCACGTTCACCGTCACCACGGGCGGCGTGAGATCGGGCCGCGACTTGAAGTGGAGTGTCGATGCCTGCTCGGAGGATGACGAGCCGCACCCACAGGCCGCAAGGAGGAGCAAGGCAGCGATGAAGACGCGCGCGAGGGTGCTCACCACCAGAGATCCTGACGGTAGGCGCTCAAGCGTGGCCAAGGAGGTGGTCACCCGGCGATCCGATATCCCGGCCGGGGCCGCACGCACTCGTCGCCGGTCGTCGGTATCCTGAGCTCTGGTGCTCATCTCGTGAGACGGCAGAGCCTGTGGGCGCTGGCGTTCACATGAATGAGCACGTTTTGGGCGGTTAGCTCAGTTGGGAGAGCACCAGCTCGACAAGCTGGGGGTCACTGGTTCGAGCCCAGTACCGCCCACCTCGGAAACCCCCGCTAGCCCGGGGGTTTTCGTTTGCATAGCGGCGTGTTGCGTGCGTGTGAGCCGTCCATGTCAGTCGCTCGTTGGTTACGGCGGCCGTCGCCCGCACGGCTAGGCGCCTGACACCCAGGCTTGATCTGCGAGGAACCCCCAGGCCGGGTGGAACTGGTATCCGCGCAGACGCTTCGAGACAAGCTCCTCGTAGCGGAGGGTGACCGTCGGCACCCAGTAGGCGTCGTCCGTGATCTGGCGGTCGACCGCCGCCCACGCCGCGGCGGCGCGGCTGGGGTCGTCGACCTGAAGCAGCTGCGCCTCGCGCATCCGCCGGTCGAGGTCGCGGTTGCAGACGTAGCCATTGCTGAACGCACCGCCGCACCCGAAGAACTGCGGCAGGTACGCGGACGGCGCGGGAAAATCGGGGATCCAGTCGCCGTCCGTAGACAGCTGGAACCGCTCTCGCTGACGCTGCGTGATCGACGAGTAGGGGACTGCATGAACTCGCGCGCGATAGCCAAGCGAGCGGAGGACGCCCCCTACGTACTCGGCCTCTTGCTCCGGCAGCGCGATCTGATTCGTGGCACCCCAGACGTCGACGATCTGCCCCCGCGTCCCTGAGGCGGCGACGAGGCGGCGGGCGCGCCGTAGGTCCGGCGCGCTCCAGCGGCCCCCCGAGTTGGGGTCTGCTGTATATGGGCAGTAGCGGCGGAAGCCCAGCAGGCCTGGAACCAGCGGCTGGCAGGTCGGGACGGCGACGGCTGCGCCGCCGTACATCTCCGCGATCTTGGAGCGGTCGATCGCGAAGTTCAGTGCGCGACGCACGCGCACGTCGTCGAACGGTGGCCGATGGGTGTTGAGCGGTAGGAATTCGACGACGAACGCGGGGTTGACGTGCACCTGTTCCGGACTGCGCGCGCGCAGGTCGCGGAACCGACCGGGCGAGATCAGATCCCACGTCCAGTCGGCGGTGCCGTCGAGGATCGCCCGAATCGTTGCCCCGCGGGACGGCATCCGTCGCCAGACGATGACGTCGGGGTTCCCGGCCGGCTGCGCAGCGTGCGACCACTCGCGAAAGAAGGGGTTCCTCTCGAAGCGGACTTCGCGAGCCGTGGCGCGAACGATGCGATACGGCCCTGTCCCCGGGATCGCGGCGCGCATGCCGAGGTCGCGGTCGGGCGTCCCCGGCGGAATCGGCGCCGAGAAGCCGAAGCTCGTCAGCTTCAGTAGGAAGTCCGGGTCGGGGGCGGTCAGGTTGAAGACGATCGAACGCAACCGATCGCTCGTCGTGACGCCGCGGGAGAGATCGCAGCCCGCCGGGCGGCGCCGGCAGGCCGCTGCACCCAGAAGCGAAGAGAAGCTCGCCGCGGCGGGCGACCTCGCACGGAACAGTCGCTCGAACGTGCGCCGGAAATCGGTCGCGACGACCGATCGTCCGTCCGAATAGCGGATGCCCGGCCGAAGACGGAACGCCCAGGTCCTGCCGCCCGCGCCCGGGGCGGGCACCTGCAACGCCAAGTCCGGGACGAGCCGCAGTCCTGCGGGGCCAGCCGTGTGAGCAAACGTGACGAGGCCGTCGTAGGCGAGCCCCGAGAACTGGGGCGGGGTCGCCCCCGTGTAGAAGCTCGGATCGAAGGAGGGGAACCAACCGGCGGTGGCGAGCGTGAGGGTGCCGCCCCGATGCGTCCCGGCGCTCGGCGCTGCGCCGACCCAGAGGTGTCGCGCCGTGGCCACGAGCGCGTTCGGCCTGCCGCCGACGACGATCGTGGAGGACACGCGGCCGCTCTCGGTGTCGACGCGCGACACCGTGCCGGCGTCGCCGTTCGCGACCCAGAGCGATCGACCGGCGAGCGCCAGCGCAGACGGCCCGCTGCCGACGGGGATCGTTGCGACCACAGCGGCCGTGTCGGCGTCGACGCGCGAGACGGTCGCGTCGAGCGCGTTCGCGACCCAGACGCTGCCTCTTCCGACGGCGAGCGCGGACGGGCCGTTACCGACGCGGACGGTGGCGAGCGTCTGCCCCGAGCGCAGGTCGACCTCGGAGACGGTCCCCGCGTCGCTAGCGGCGACCCACAGCGTGCCGTCGCCGGCGCCGGCGAGCGCCGTCGGCCGCACGTTCAAAGTGACGGTGCGCTCTGCCACTCCCGTCTGCGGGTCTATCGCCACGAGCGCCTGGTCGGTCGTGTCCGCCACCCAGAGCAACCCCCGGTCGAATACGAGCGCGGAGGTGTTCGCCTGGCCGAGGCGGACCGTCTGGCTGACGGTACCGGTGCCGGGGTCGATCCGATGCACCTCGCCCCCGACCGTCCCGGCGACCCAAACACCGCCCCCTCCTGCGGCGAGGCTGCCGGGCTGCCCGTCGACCTGAACCCGGTCGACGATACGGCCGGTGGAGGGATCCGCACGGAGGACGACGCCCTGCGCAGGATCCGCGAGCCACACCGAATCGTGCGCTGCGAGCATCGCGACCGGCTCGCCCGGCAGCTCCGCTCTCTGCCTCGAGCGACGGGAATCGAGGTCGAGACTCAGCAGACGGCTGGAACGCGACTCCGCACCCAAGCCTTCGGCGCTGCGGTCCCTCACGGCGACGAGAACGGCGCCGACGGAGATGAGGGCGGCGGCAGCGGCGGCCCCGAGGATGAACCCGCGGCGCGCGGGACGGCCACGTCGGCCGTGTGCGCGTGTGGGCGCCGCGAGGGTCGGGTCCTGCTGGAGAATCCTCCGCTCGAGCTCGCGCAGCTCGGGGCTCAAGTCCAGCCCGAGCTCGCCGGCCAGCCTGTGGCGGGCCTCCCGCAAGACCCGCAGGGCGTCGGACTGCCGACCCGACCGGACGTGAGCCAGAGCGAGCTGGGCCACGAACGACTCGCGGAACGGATGGTCGGCGACGAGTTGCTCGAGCTCGACTGCAAGCTCGCGGGCCTCGCCGCGCGAGAGCTCTGCATCGATCCGTGCCTCCAGCGCGAGCAGGCGCCGTTCGTCGAGGCGATGCGCCTCGCGCCCGAGCTGCCCTTCATAGAGCACGTCAGCGAGTGCGTGACCGCGCCAGAGCGCAAGCGCGTCGCCGAGCGTCCGCGCCGCCTCCGTGACGTCACCGGCGTCGCGCTGGTCCCGCGCGCGCTCCACGGCCGCCTCGAAGCGCTCGAGATCCAGCTCGCCCGGGCCCACACGCAGCGTGTAGCCCGATCCCTGCCGAAGCAGCCGATCGGCGCCGAGCAGCTTCCGCAGCCGCGAGATGTAACTGTCCAGTGACTGGCCGACATGCTCCGGCGGTCGCTCGTCCCAGACGAGCTCGATCAACCGGCCGCGCGAAACCACTTCGTTCGCATGCAGCAGGAGCGCAGCCAGCACGGCCCGCTGTTTCGGGCCGCCGAGCGCGATGCTCCGCTCGGCATCGCTCACCTCGACAGGCCCCAGGATCCCCCACCGCACCTGGACCATGAAAGCGTGTTTACAAGGACTTTTCCAGGTCGCTGCAAGCACGCCCTGCGAGCGTCTCGAGCGCCCAACGACCGAAAGGAACCTCGATGTCACTGCGTCTCGTCGGCCTCCTCGCGCTCGCTGGCGTGATAGCGGCCTCGGCCGCTGCCACGCCCAAACCGGTCAAGATCACCTCGACGCTCGACGGGAAGACGGTGCTGCCTCATCGCATCCGCTGGATCGCCACCCCCACGATTCCCCAGTCCCAGGTCAGGAAGGTCCAGTTCTTCATCGATGGCGGCAAGCCGCGCTGGGAGGAAACGCATCCTCCGTACACGTACGGCGCGGACGAGAACGGCCGCCACCAGAACTATCTCGTCACCAGCTGGCTGACGCCGGCCCGACACCGGTTCACCGTCCGCGTCCTCGCCGTCGACGGCAGAAAGGCCGAGCGCACGGTGGTGGCGCGCGTGCTCCCCGCTCAAGAGCCGCCGGCGGTGCTGGCAGGGACGTGGCGGCGCACGATCGGCGACACGTCCGGCGCGCCCGAGGCCGGCACTCCCGGCAATCCGACAGGAAGCGCGAGCACGCCCGCCGGGACGTACACGATGGTGATCGAGAAGCGATGGATCCAGGTCCGGTTCCCCGGCGCCTTTCATTTGCCGCAGAGCGACGACACCGGAGAGGGCTGGATCCTGGACTCCGACTACACCGTCGGGGCGGGAACCCTCCAGGCTCTCGGGCCCGTCGTCTTCCGCCCGTTCAACGACGAGAGGGAGGGGGGCCAGTGGTGCTGGGAGGACGGACCGACGTCGCAGTACGCATGGTCGGTGTCGGACGGCACCCTCACGCTCACGCCGTCGGGCGGCGCCGACGCCTGCGGGATCCGGGGCTTCGTCTGGGCGGGGGAGTGGACACGGGGATGACAACGACGGGCATTCATGATGCGTCCGGTGAGTTCGGCTCATTTCCGATGGAAAGAACCTGGAAAGACGCGGTGGCGAGAAGCAGACCCGCTGTCGAGACAACGCCGGGTCGCTTTGGGTGGCGAATCGTGGCCACACCTGGAGGCGATCGACAAGCTGAGGCCACTGGTTCGAGCCCAGGCCCGCCCATTCAGAGAAGTCCCGGGGCTTGCACGGGCTTTTGTGATGGGCGCGCGAAAGCCGCTTCTACCGTGACGTGCGCCGTCACACGTCGGTGCCGCGGCTGAAGATCCGCTGGCCCGGCAGGAGGGGTGGTTGCGGCACGCCGAGCGCGTGAAGCACGGTCGGCGCGACGTCGAGCAAGGTCGTATCAGACGACCTCTCCCCGGCTTCGAGCGACGGCCCGACGCCCACGACGAACCCGGCGGGCCGATGTTGGCCGGTGCGCCTGTCGGTTCGGGGGACGTCGACGGCACCGACTTCCGGCGACCGGAGGTGCGCGATTCGTGCCGCAGTTGTCCAGACGACGAGCACGTCCGGTGTGTCGTCCTTGTCCGCACGGCCGGACAGGTCGTCGGCCACTGCAATCCGATCCACTGCCGGCAGGCCCGTCCGAAGCGTCAAGTTGCCGAAAAGTTGACAAAGCTCGGTGACGACGCGCTCGTATTGCGGGCCGGGCTCGACAGTTCCCGCGGGCTCGCGGCCGCGGACGTTCACACGAATGGCGGACGCGGCATCACTCGGGAGGGCGAACGCGCGGGTACATCCCCAGTCGATTCCCGCAAGCGCCATCCCTTCGACCCATCCCGGGCTGCCGAGTCCTTGCCGGACGCGTCTCCTCGCCCAATTCGGTGCGACCCGCCGACCCGCGAGCCAGACGTACTCTCGCACGCTGCGACCCGGGTGTGGAGACGCGACCAACAGTTCCGCACGCCGCAAGACTTCCTCGGCCGGGTCGCCGATCATCGCGTTCTCACCCATCCCGTGGGGCGAAAGAACAAGAACGGTGTCTTTCTCGCTTGTGCGGACAAGGAGGTCGCCCACGGCGTCGTCGAGGGCGCGATAGAGCGCACGCAACGCGTCCTTCAGGTCCTGCGGTGCGGACACATCGTGATCGGGGTGCTTCGGGTCGTGGAAATGCCACAGGAGATGTCCCATTTGATGTGCTTCGGGGAAGCACGCGACGAACAGAGTCCAGTCGTCGCGCTGGAGCAGAATGTCGTACGCACGGGTGCGCAACCTCACGTCCTCAAGTCGAGCGTCGCGGTACCGCCTTGCCGCGCGATATGACCTCGGCGGATCCTGGTCGTACCGCATGGACGGCCGGCGCGGGTACCGCTCAAGGAGCGTGAGGATGTCCGTCGGCTCAACCAGAACAGACCCGAACTTCGATGTGAACGGGTCCATCGTCCGCCAGCCGTGCAACTGCACGCCCTCGAACGGGCGCAGGAGCGGGGCACCGTAGAGGTTCACGACGGTCGACCGAAGGCCGGCGTCGCTCACGTATCGCCAAAACGGTGGAGCTTCGATGGCATCCGCACGAAGATCTTGGATCCTGTATGACCCGGCAGCCAAGCGGCGGTCGATGTGCACTCGATGCGTCGAGAACGGTGTGCCCGTGTTCATGGTCGGCCAGGCCGTGCCGGCTGGAAATGGGTCGACAGGAGCGAGCGACGCACTTGCGCCGGTGGCGTAGAGACGCGCAAGGTTTGGCAGCGACCCAGCGGCGATCAGTTCCTGGACAAGGTCGGGCTCGACTGCGTCGAGCACAATCGCGACCACTCGTCCGCTGCGCGAGGTCATGACGTGGCTGTCCAGCCTCGGCGGTCGAGCGCCACCGGTTGATCACGCGCGAGAGACAGCTCGGCGGCCTCGATCGTTGCCAGTGTTCCGAGATTCGAAGCCAGGCTCAGCGCCGACGGTGCACCGGCGATCGTGCGGGTGAGCTCGTCGAGGAGGGCCTGCTCCGGCGATCGGCGCACCTGGATGCGAACGTTCCGGCGGCGCGCGTTCGGCCGCTGCAGGAAGACGCGCCCGTCGTCAATGAGGAGCGACGCGGTCGTTCCTTCGATCCACTCGTGGTGGTGAAAGGACGGTGCGCCCTCGACATGTCGGAGCGCGCACACGATGCCCGTGGGCCATGTCACGCGGAGAACGTGCTCCTCCCGGCCGCCGTCTCCCTTTGGCGAGGTCGAGGCGTCGACGATCGCAGGGTCGCCGAAACGTGCTCGAAGGGTGTCGACGTGGTGAATCACGAAATCCCAGAGCGGCGCATTCCGCACAGCGGCGAGATGAGGAGCGGCCACACCGGCGGGACGTGCCGACACGATCGAGGTGGAGACCACCCTGCCGACGGCGCCGGTCAGGAGTGCGGCGCGTACCGCGCACTCGCGTGGGAGGAAGCGGAAATTCTGTCCGACAAGGACTGACGTGCCGTTGCTCTTAACTGCATCCAGGAGCAAGAGTGCTGGCTCGACGCCGAGGGTCGCGGGTTTCTCGAGGAGCACTGCAAGTCCCCGCTCCACGCAGATGAACGCGTCGCCGAAGTGACTTCCAGGGGGGGATGCGATGATGGCGGCGTCCGCCGACATCACATCCAAGGCGGCCGGGAGCGACTCGTGCCAGGTGAGCCGCGCTGCCCGCGCTGCTCGCTCCGCAGCTGGGTCTGGATCAACGACGCACACAACGTCGTGGCGTGCGCGACGGCAGGCGTCGACCCACTGCCGGCCACGGGTTCCGAAGCCGACCACGATCACGCGTCGTCGCGCAGTCTGCGACCCGTCGCGGCCCGGAACGAGTGTCTGCCATCCCATAGGGTGAGTATGTGCACGGATTGCCTGCGGACGGGGACCGACCGTGACGAGCGCGCCGCTCACAGAGGTCGGCGCACATTCTCTCGTCGGACGCGGTGTTGCTTCGCGCCTCGGCGGTACAGCTGGTGGGCTTGTGCTCGGGATCGCGTCGACGTCGCTCGCCCTTCGAATGCTCGGGCCGTCGTCCTACGGCGTCCTCGCGTTCTCGGCGTCGTCCGGTGTTGTCTTCGCCGGCGTCGCGCGCATCGGGCTCGACGCTGCCTTCGCGCGCGCGGTCACGAGGGCTGACCTCGCAGCGTCCAGGGAGGAGCTCTTTGCGCTCGTACGAGGTGCCGTGGCCCTCGTGCTCGCCGGCGGGGTGCTCGCAGCCGCCGCGACGGCAGGCATCGTCTTCGCGGCGCCGCATCATCTGCAACCGTTGGCCGGCCTCGTCGTCGGCGGCTGTGTAGCGATCTACGTCGTCGGCACGAACGTGGCCGCCGTCACCGGCGCCCTCGCACGCGGGCTCGGGCGGATGCCGCTGATGGAGTTGCCCGGCCTCACGCTGGCGCTCGCTCGCACTTCGGGCCTCGCCGGGATCTGGATCGTCGGTCTCGGCACACTCGGGTGGGCGGCTGCGGTTTACGGCGTCGCCGGGGCCGCGGCGGCGCTCACGTGCCTCGCGCTCTCGAGCGGACTCCTCCGGGCGCCGTTGCGGGCACTGCGACCGGCTACGGCCGACGCTCGCCGGCTGGCACGTGTCGCGATCCCGTACGCCGCAGTCGGCGCGAGCGCGGTCGTTGTTTCCCGGCTCGACGTGCTCGTTCTCGGAGTGACCCACCGCAGCGCGGCGGTCGCGGAGTACGAGCCACTGCTGAAGCTCGTCGAGCAGGGGATGCTTTGGGCGCCGTTCCTCTTCATGGCGCCGTTTCTGCCGGCGGCCACGCGACTGCACGCCGCCGGCGACCAGAGGGCGTTCGGCCATCTCTACGCGATGACGTCGAAGCTCGTCGTCGTCGCCGCGGCGCCGGTGGCGATCGTCCTCGCCGTCGACCCGGTGCGGTCGTTGCACGTCGTGTACGGCTCGTCGTACAACCCGCGGCCAGAGTTGATATGGGTGCTGCTCGCTGGCTTTGCGATCAACCTCGCCTGCGGCCTCAACCTCAGCGCGTTGGCCGCGCTGGGTAGCCGGCGCGAGTTGATGCGACTCGGAGCACTCCAGCTCATGACGATGACTGTGCTCGCGGTCTGCCTCGTACCGCCGTTCGGAGCTGTCGGCGCCGCTGTGGCCACATCGGCGACGTACGCGATCGTGAACATCGCGGCCTCGCTCGCCCTGCGGCGCGTCGCAGGCCTCGCCGTGGTCGCTCGGCCGATGGCGATCACCATCGCGACCGCGATGCTCCCGCTGGCTGCGTCAGCACTCGCGCGAGGTTCAGCGCCTGAGTCGTCGTTCGTGGGGGAGCTCGGCATGGTTGCGCTGCTCTGGCTCTGTTGGCTGGCGGTGCTGCGTCGGCTCGGCGCGATCTCGCTGTCGGAGATCGCGGGCTTCGACCCACGAAAGCGGCGCCTGGCGTGACTCGGGGAACCTCAGAGGCCGTCGCCGTCGTGATTCCGACGCGCAATCGGGCCAACTCCGTCGTCCGCGCCGTCCGCAGCGTCCTTGCTCAGACAGTTGCACCGGTCGAGGTGGTCGTGGTGGACGACGGATCGGACAGGCCGGTCGCCCTCCCGGTGGATCTCGCGCGCGGTTCCTGCATCCGCGTCGTGAGAACGGACGGCGTCGGTCCGGCGGCGGCGCGTAACCTCGGCGTGTCTCAGACCTCGGCGCCGCTCATCGCCTTCCTCGACGACGATGACTCGTGGCGTCCGTCGAAGCTCGCGCGGCAGGTCGAGGTAATGCAGTCCAGCGACGCAGAGGTCGCTGCAATCGAGTGCGGATTCGACCTCTGGGAGGACGGCCGGCACGTCATGCGCTACCTCCCTTCCCCGCATGCCGACCGATACCGGACGCTGCTCGAACGCCCGGCCCTGCAGCCTTCGACGGTGTTGCTGCGCCGGGCAGCCTTCGACGACCTGGGCGGGTTCAATCCGCGGCTGCGGCGGACGGAGGACTGGGATCTCTGGCTGAGGCTGGCGGAGCGTTATCGCATCGAGGTCTTGCAGGAGGTGCACGTCGACCGCGAGCATGCGCACGTGGCCCCGGCAGTGATGCTCGAGAGCTACGAGGGCGCTGTGCGGCTGCTCGCTCATCGCCTGACCACGCTGCCGATCGGCGATCGGCGACGCATCGGAGCGACCCACGCGTTCGAGGTGGGGATCCTCTCCCTCGACACCGGAGACGTGACGCGTGCGCGTCGTGAACTCCTGCGCGCGTGGCGCGCGAACCCCCGCTGGCCGCGACCCCTGGCTCATCTCGTCCGCGCGGTCGTCGGCGAGCGTGCGTGGCGGCCGCTCCGGCGCGCGGGCGTCGGGTTGCTCACTGCAGGGCTGGTGGTCGCGCGCCGCGACCCCCGCGTGCGGCGCTGGTAGCTGCCCCTCTCAGCGGTGGCATCGAGGTTCGGTTTTTCGGAATGGGCGCTGGGATCCAGCGTTGGAGTCGGGACGAGAATGCTGTTGGCCTGCCGCCGCCGGTACGGGCAATCCCCGATAACGCTTGCGTATCCGGCGCCTCCGGGAAGCGCTCACCGCCGACCTCGCTTCACCTCGACCCCCTCGGGATGCACCCGGGCACAGCGCCGGTTGCTCGCAGGTCTCTGCGGAACGGAGCCTGCTGTGGCCCGGCCGGACGGCATGCGATCCTTGGCGCGGATGAGGAGCCTGAGGGTGAGCCTGCTCGTGGTGCTGCTTGCAAGCGGAGCGTGCGTCGCCACGGGAACCGGCGGCGCCTCGAACGGCGTGCAGTACGGGATCCAGGACGACGCGTGGCTCGAGTTCGGGCCGGGAACGCTCGCCGCACGGCTGGCGACGTTCAAGCGGCTCGGCGTGCCGCTCGTCCGCTTCACGCTCCACTGGAACGACATCGCCGTGCGCCGGCCCGCGGATCCGGCGTCGCCGCGCGACCGGGCCTACGACTGGCGTCGTCCCGACCGGGTCCTGCGCGGCCTGCGCAGCTACGGCCTGACACCCGTGCTCACACTCGTCGGCACGCCGGGCTGGGCGAACGGCGGGCGCGCGCCCAACTTCGCGCCGCCCCGACCGCGAGACTTTCGCGCCTTCGCGCGCGCCGCAGCTGCACGCTATCCGTGGGTGCGGTACTGGCTGATCTGGAACGAGCCGAACAAACGACTGTGGCTGCGGCCGACGCGGGCCGCGATCTATGTCCAGCACCTGCTCAACCCCGGCTACGAGGGGATCCACGCCGTCCTGCCACGCGCCCGCGTCGGCGGCGGCGTGACGGCACCCCGCGGGGGCTCGGTGGCATCGCACCCGTCACCTGGATCCGCGGCATGGCGGCCGCCCACGCGAAGCTCGACGCCTACGCCCACCACCCGTACCCCTTGCGGCCCGGCGAGACGCCGTCGAGCGGCGGCTGCCGCAACTGCCCGTCGATCACGATGGCGACGATCCCGAAGCTGCTCATCCTCGTCCGGCGCGCCTTCGGCCCGAAGCCGGTCTGGCTGACCGAGTACGGCTACCAGACGAACCCGCCGGACACGTTCCTCGGCGTGCCGCCGCAGCGACAGGCGACGTTGCTGAGCCTCGCGGCGATGCGCGCGTGGCGGCTGCCCCGCGTCACGATGCTGATCCAGTACCTCTACCGCGACGAGGCTGCGCTCGCGCGCTTCCAGACCGGGCTCGTCTTCGCCGACGACCGGCTGAAGCCGTCGCTGCAAGGGTTCGAGCTGCCGTTCGCCGAGCTGCGGCGAGACGGGTTCCGCACGGTCGTCTGGGGTCAGATCCGCGGTGGAGCGCCCGGGCGGAAGCCGTACCAGCTCGAGGTGCTGCACCGAGAACGCGTGGCAGCCGGTCGGTCGCCCCCGGCTGACGAACTCGACGGGCGTCTTCGTCCGGACGATTCGCCTCAAGCGCGGCGCCCTGCTCCGCATCTGGTCGCTGCGCCGTCACCGCTACAGCCTGCAGCTGCGGGTCAGGTGAACCGGCGCGGGGGTCCTCGAGCGCACCGGGGTCGCGCGGGCGCATCGGGGGTGCAGCCGGGGGCGTCAGGCAGCAGTGGGGGACGAGGGTCGCCTGCAGGCTCGCCGCCGAGTCGGTCGCCTTCTGGCGCGAAGTCGACTCGCGTCTTGCCCCGCGCTCCCGTTGGCGCTCCGGCGCGGCGGCTACCTGTTCGTCGCGCAGACCGACGCGGCGCTCGCGCGCCTCGCGACCAACGTCGGCCTGCAGAACGAGGAGGGCATCCCGTCGTGGATCGTCTCCGCCGCGGAGGCGACACGACGAGGTGCTCGACGTGCTCGGGATCGACCGCTTCGCAGCCGGCCGGCACGCCTTGGGACGTGGCCGCGCAGGCTGCAGCGCTCGTCGACGCCGGCACCTTCCGGGTCGAGTTCGGCACGCCGCAGGGACGCACGACTGAGAAGGGGGTGGGCCTTCTCTGCGACCGCGTCCTGCCTGCGCTGCCTGCGGGCTGACCGGCCGCTACGATCGGTCGTCCGTTGACGACGGCTCCGACGGTGATCCCAGAGGTTCCTGCTGCCGGGCCGCGCGCGCGCCGTTTTCGCCAGGCTCCCGGCCTCGTGCGGTTCATCGCCCGCCGGCTCGCCGCGCTCGTTCTGCTCTTGGTCGGCATCACCGCGGTCGACTTCCTGCTCACGCAGCTCGTCCCGTCGAACGCGGTCGCGACCAACCTCGGAGAGCAGGCGGCCGGCGACCCCGCCGCGGTCGCCGCCTTCAAGCACCACTACGGGCTCGACAAGCCGCTGCCGGAGCGATACGTGCTCTATCTCGATCACGTGCTGCACGGCGACCTCGGGCAGTCGTCGCTGACCCATGATGCGGTCACCCACGATCTCGGGCAGTTCATCCCCGCAACGGCAGAGCTCGCGCTCTTCTCGGTGCTCTTCGCCGCGATTGTCGGGGTCGCGTTCGGCGTCCTCGCTGCGCTGCGCCGCAACCGCCCGGCCGATCATGTGCTGCGCGTCGGCTCGCTCGCAGGGATCTCGATGCCGACGTTCTGGATCGCGCTCGTCGCGCTGTACGTCGGCTTCTACAAGCTCAACTGGTTCCCCGGCGCGGGGCGGCTCGACCCGGGCGTCGACCCGCCGCCGAGCGTCACCGGGCTCTACACGATCGACGCACTGCTCGCAGGGCAAGCTCGGGCTCTTCTGGCAGGCGTTCCACCACCTCATGCTGCCCGCGCTCGTCCTCGCAGCGTTCAACGTCAGCCTGCTGACCCGGTTCACGCGCTCGGCGGTGCTCGAGGTGGTCGGCAACGACTACGTGCGCTCGGCGCGCGCGAAGGGCCTGCCGGAGCGAATCGTCGTCTCGCGCTACATCCTGCGCGCGGCGCTCCCGTCGGTGATCACCGTGCTCGGGCTCGTGTTCGCGAACGTGCTCACCGGGGCCGTGCTCGTCGAGAAGATCTTCTCCTGGCCCGGGGTCGGCCAGTATGCCTACCAGGCGGCCGTCAACCTCGACGTGCCGGCGATCGCCGGCGTCAGCATGTTCGTCGCCGTCGTCTACGTGACCATCAACTTCATCGTCGACATCCTCTACGCCGTCATCGACCCGAGGATCCGGCTCACGTGACGCAGGTCGCCGTCCGAGATCAAAGCGCCGCGCCGGCGTCTCGCGGTCCCAGCAGCGTGGCGCCAGCCGCTCGCGATCACGGGTGCGGTGATCGCAGTGCTCTGGATCATCATCGCGATCTTCGCGCCGCTGATCGCGCCGTCCAACCCGCTCGCCCAGAACGCCGTTGCGGCGCAAAGCCCGTCGTGGTCGCATCTCTTTGGCACGGACGAGCTCGGCCGCGACGTGTTCAGCCGCGTCATCTACGGCTCACGGGTGTCGCTGCCGATCGCGCTCGTGCTCGTCGCCCTCGCCGCCGCGATCGGCAGCACGGTCGGGGCGATCGCCGGCTACCTCCGCGGCCCGGCCGACGGAGTCCTGATGCGGCTCACGGATCTCGTCTTCGCCTTCCCGCCGATCATCCTTGCGATGGTCGTTGCAGCCGTGCTCGGCCGCGGCCTCTTCAACGCGGCTCTCGCGATCGTCGTCGTCGCGTGGCCGTCGTACGCGCGCGTCTCACGCGGCCTCGTCCTGTCCGTCGGCGACTCGGAGTACGTGCAGTCGGCGCGCCTGCTCGGCGCGTCGAGCCGCAAGGCCCTCTTCCGCGACATCCTGCCGAACGTCGCCGGGCCGATCTTCGTGCTGGCGACGCTCGACCTCGCCAACGCGATCCTGCTGCTCGCGGGTCTCTCGTTCCTCGGCCTCGGCGCGCAGCCGCCGAAAGCGGAGTGGGGGTCGATGGTCGCCGACGGCACGCAGTACTTCCAGTGGTGGTGGATCGGCACCTTCCCCGGGCTCGCCATCTTCACCGTCGTTCTCGCGTTCAACTTCCTCGGCGACAGCCTCCGCGACGTCTTCGACCCGCGCACCGCCCGCCGCGCCGAGGAAGCACCGTGAGCGTGCTGGCGGTCGAGGGCCTGCGCGTGCGACTGCCGACGCCGGCAGGCGACGTGACCGTCGTCGACGGCGTCGACTACGCGGTTGCGCCGGCCGAGGTATTCGGCATCGCGGGCGAGAGCGGCAGCGGCAAGACCGTGTCGATGCTGGCCCTGCTCGGCCTCCTGCCCGACGGATCGAAGGTCGAGGGGTCGGCGCGATTCGGCGACGACGACCTGATCGGGATGCCCCGGCGCCGGCTCCGCGGTTTCGGGACGCGACATCGCGATGGTCTTCCAGGACCCGTACACCTCGCTGCACCCGATGCTGTCGATCGGGAAGCAGTTGACCGAGCACGTGCGCCTGCATCTGGGGCTCGACGGGCGACAGGCGGACGAGCGGGCGGTCGAGCTCCTCGCCGACGTGCGCATCCCCGACCCCCGCGCGGCGCTTCGGCGCTTCCCCCATCAGTTCTCGGGCGGCATGCGGCAGCGGATCGCGATCGCGATCGCGCTCGCCTGCCGGCCGCGCCTGCTGATCGCCGACGAGCCGACGACCGCGCTCGACGTCACCGTGCAGGCAGGGATCCTGCGCCTGCTCGACCGGCTCCGCCGCGAGCACGACCTGGCGGTCGTCCTGATCACCCACGATCTCGGTGTCCTCTCCTCGATCGCCGACCGCGTCTCGATCTTCTACGCCGGCCGCATCGTCGAGTCAGGCACCCGGCAGGAGGTGTTGCAGCGCCCGCGGCACCCGTACACGCGCGCGCTGCTCGACGCGCTCCCGCACCCGGAGGCGCCGAAGGAGCAGGACCTCGTCGCGATCGCCGGCGCGCCGCCGAGCCCCGGCCGGATACCGCCGGGCTGCGCGTTTCACCCGCGCTGCGCCTACGCGATCGACGAGTGCCGTACCGTCGTGCCGGCGCTCGCGCCCACCGGCGATCGCCGCCTCGCCTGCCATGTTGACCCGTTTCGCGACGGACGGGCGTAGGCCGATGAGCGCGCTCGAGTTGCACGATGTCGTCGTCGACTACCACGGCCGCGGGGGAAAGGTGCGGGCGGTGGCCGGTGCGAGCATCTCGATCGAGCGCAGCCGCATCGTCGGCCTGGTCGGCGAGTCGGGCTGCGGCAAGTCGACCCTCGCCCGCGCGGCGGTCGGCCTGGTCGCGACGACGAGCGGCACCGTCCTCTTCGAGGGGCGGCCCGTCACCTCGCTCGGCCGGCGCGCCCGGCCGGCGGAGCTCGTACGGCTCCAGCTCGTCTTCCAGAACCCGTACTCCTCGCTCAACCCGCGGCGGACGATCGGCAGCCAGCTGGCGGACGGGATCGCGGGCCGGGCGCGGGGCGGGCGGGAGCAGCGTGTACGCGAGCTGCTCGAGCTCGTCGGCCTGCCCGCGAACGCGGTCAACCGCTATCCGCACGAGTTCTCGGGCGGCCAGCGGCAGCGGATGGCGATCGCCCGCGCGCTCGCCGCCGACCCGTCGGTGATCGTGCTCGACGAGCCGCTCGCCTCGCTCGACGCCTCGGCGCAGGCCCAGCTCGCGAACCTGCTCAAGCGCCTCTCCCGCGAGCTCGAGGTGGGGCTCCTCCTCATCTCCCACGACCTCGCGATCGTCCGGCACGTCGCGGACGACGTCTCGGTGATGTACCTGGGGCGCATGGTCGAGACCGCTCCCACAGTCCCGCTCTGGGACCGGCCCGCCCACCCCTACACCGAGGCGCTGACCGCCGCGGTGCCGCGCGCCGACGGCGCAGGCCTGCTTCCCGAGAGCCTCCCGGGCGAGGTCCCGGACCCGTCCCGGCCGCCGTCGGGCTGCCGGTTCCACCCGCGCTGCCCGTACGTCTTCGAGCGTTGCACCGTCGACGAGCCGCCCCTCATGGAGCTGACGGCCGAGCGGTCGGCCGCATGTTGGCTCCAGTCGGAAGGGCAGGCCCCCCGAGCCGCTTCCCAACTTCGAGGGTGCTCAACACGTCGGATAGTGTGGAAGTTTCCCCTGAAAGGAGTCGAATTGAGTGGTTCCCTCGTGCGCAGGTGGCGGCTGACGCTGCCGCTCGTGTCCCTCGTTGCGCTCGCGTGCGCGGCTGCGGCTCTCGCCGCGACCACGCATCGTGAGGCCTCCTCGACGCTCGTCGTCGACAACTCGTTCACGATCAAGACGTCCGATCCGCAGCGTGCGTTCGACCCGACCGCATCGATCGTCGACCGCGGCATCTACGACACGCTCTTCACCTACAACAAGGGCGATCTCGCGACTCCCGTTCCGCTGCTCGTCTCGTCGTGGAAGGCGTCGAACGGCGCGAAGACGTTCACCTTCAACCTGAAGAAGAATGTCCGCTTCGCGAACGGCGCCCCGCTCACGTCGGCGGATGTCGTGTTCTCGCTCAATCGTTTGATCAACCTGAAGGGCAACCCGGCATTCCTGCTCTCGGGCATCGTGATCAGGCCGCACGGCAAGTTCCAGGTCGTGATGCGCTCGCAGACCCCGGCCGGTCAGCTGCCGGCGATCCTCGCGAACCCGTCGACGGGCATCGTCAACTCAAAGCTCGTCAAGCAGCATGGCGGCACCGCCTCCGTCGGTGCCGACAAGAACGACAAGGCCGAGCAATGGCTCAACTCCTCGTCGTCGGCCGGTGCAGGCAGCGGCCCGTACGTGCTGTCGTCGTACAGCACGACGTCGCAGATCACGCTCAAGCGCAACACGAAGTACTGGGGCGCCGCGAAGCCTGGCTTCGACACGGTCGTCGTCCGGAACATGGTTGCGGCGACCCAGTTGATCAACGTCCAGCGCGGCGTGCACGAGGTCGCGATCGACCTCGCCTCCGACCAGGCGCAGTCGCTCAAGTCGAACTCCAAGGTCAAGGTCTCGCTGCAGCCCTCGACATGGGTGTTCTGGCTCTTTGCGAACAACGACTCGCAGGTCTCGTCGGTGACCTCGAACAAGCAGTGGCAGAACGCGGTTCGCTACGGCCTCGACTACAAGTCGATCCTGTCGGTGGCCGGGCCGGGCGCGTACCAGACCCCCGGGATCATCCCGTCGATGTTCGCCGGGGCGCTGCCTGCGAAGGAAGCGGTCAAGCAGAACGTCGCCAAGGCGAAGGCTGCGCTGCAGGCATCGGGGCAGGGGAGTCAGACCGTCACGCTCGAGTACCCGAGCGACCTGACGATCAACGGCGTCCCCTTCGCCACGCTCGCCCAGAAGGTGCAGTCCAACCTGCAGGGCATCGGCATCAACGTGCAGCTGGCAGGGTCGCCCACGGGCACCTGGCTGACCAGCTACCGCAGCGGCAAGATGGCCTTCGGGCTCTCGCTGTGGGGGCCGGACTACCCGGATCCCGCCGACTACCTGACGTTCGCTCCGGGCGACCTCGTCGGGCTGCGGGCAGGCTGGGCGAAGGGCAGCTCGGCGGCGATCGAGAAGACCGCCGCTGCTGCGGCGGTGGCGACCGACCCGGCGAAGCGGAAAGCGCTGTTCCAGCAGTTCCAGCGTCAGCTGAACACGTCGGGACCGTACTTCCCGCTCATGCAGCCGACGCAGGTGTTCGTGGCGACGTCCGACCTGAAGAACGCCGTCTACAACTCGGTGTACTCGCTCGACGTCACCAAGGTCGCGCCGAAGTAGGCGTCACCGGTTGATCGCGAGGGCGGCGGGGTAGGAGTTGAGGCTCCGCCCGCCGCCCTCCTCGACCACGATGATGTTCTCGATCCGCAGGCTGTAGCGGCCCGGGACGATGATCGACGGCTCGTCGGTGAACGTCATGCCCGTCTCGAGCGCAGTCTCGTCCTCGGCGGAGAGGAACGGCCTCTCGTGCACGTCCATGCCGATGCCGTGACCCATCCGGTGGCGGAAGTGCTCGCCGAGGCCGGCTGCCTCGATCGGCGCGCGGCAGGCTGCATTCACGTCTCGCGCGAGCGCGCCTGTCTTGGCCGCGGACCTCCCCGCCTCGTAGGCGGCCAGCATGATGTCGTAGGCCTCGAGGTAGTCCTGCGGCGGCTCGCCGCAGTAGACGGTTCGGCCGAAGTCGGAGCAGTAGCCGTCGACGACGCCGCCGAAGTCGAACATGACGGAGGTGCCGTCGGAAATCGGCGTCCGCCCGGTGCCGGTGTGGTTGTCGACGTCGTTCTCGCCGAGCCCGGTGAAGATGTGGGTGGCGAACGAGGGGCACCGCGAGCCCGCCGCGCGCAACTCGTGCTCGACCGCTTCGGCAAGGTCGAGCATGGTCACGCCGGGCACGACGAGAGGGGCCACCGCGGCCATCGTCCGCTCGACGGTCTCGACCGCCCGGCCCATCGCCTCGAGCTCCTCGCCGCTCTTCGTGCGGCGGAGCTCGTTCACGAGCGACGATCCGATGCGCAGCCGGTCGAAGCCGATAGCGCGGCCGAGGTTGAGCGCCGTCTCGGTCCAAACGCGGTCGCCTACCGCAACTGCGCCGGGGCCCTCGAGGCTCTTCGCGACGCGCTCGAACACTGCGATCCCATCGTCGGTCTCGTTGACGACGATCACCTCGCCGGCCGGCTCCTCACGCAGGTCGAACGCGGCGAACATCCGGGGAAAGAGGAAGACCGGCTCGCGGCCGGGGCGGAAGAACGCACCGGTGACCCAGCCGTGGGCGTAGGAGGCCTCGCCGAAGTTCGGGATCTGCCGCTCGACGCCGGTCAGGTACTCGAGGTCGGCCGACGGTGCGAGGAAGAGGGCATCGATGCCGCGCTGCTCGAGCTGGTCGGAGAGCCGCCGCCGGCGTGAGGTGTAGTCGAACACGCCTCGACGTTAGCGAAGAAGCTCTTCGTGGTTGTGCACGCACAGCCAGCGGTCGTCCGACTTCCGCCACACGGACGTGTTGCGGATGCGCTGGTCGGGCTCTCCGCTCCCGTGCGGCCAGGCGACGACGAGCACGTGCCGCACGACGGCAGTCTCACCGAACACGTCGATCACAGGGTCGGTCGCGCGCAGGCTGCTCGGCGTGGGGCCGTCCGGCGGACGAGCGTCCCTGAGGGCGTCGAGCTCACTCTTGCCGCGAACGAGCGGGGGGTGCGAGAAGTCCCAGACTGTCGCGTCGGGCGAGATGTTGCGATCGATCGCACCGCGGTCGCCCGAGAGGAAGCCCTCGTAGATCGCGTTGACTGCCGTCCAGACCTGCTTCGCCTCGTCATCCACGACTGAACTCTGCCTGACACGGGCGATAACGTTGCGGGATGACGCTGGACGATCACGACTACGTGCCGTTGCTCTTCGGCCCCTCGCCGGTCCACCCCCTCGAGCGTCTGAGCGCCGAGCTGGGCGGCGGGGTCGAGATCTGGGCGAAGCGCGAGGACTGCAACTCAGGCCTCGCCTACGGCGGCAACAAGGTGCGCAAGCTCGAGTACCTGGCCGCCGACGCACTGGCGAAGGGGTGCGACACGCTCGTCTCGATCGGCGGCGTGCAGTCGAATCACACGCGGCAGGTAGCGGCGGTCGCGGCGCGGCTCGGGCTCAGGTGCGTGCTCGTGCAGGAGCGCTGGGTCGAGTGGCCCGACGCCGTCTACGACAAGGTCGGGAACATCCTGCTCTCGCGGATCATGGGCGCAGACGTCCGCCTTTCGGCGGCCGGGTTCGACATCGCGTTCCGCCCCAGCTGGCAGGAGGCGCTCGACACGGTCGAGACCGCGGGCGGCAAGCCCTACGCGATCCCCGCGGGCGCCTCCGACCACCCGCTCGGCGGGCTCGGCTTCGCGCGCTGGGCGCGCGAGGTGGCCGAGCAGGAGGCGGAGCTCGGCGTGTTCTTCGACACGGTCGTCGTGTGCTCGGTGACCGGCTCGACGCAGGCGGGGATGGTCGCCGGGTTCGCGGCGCAGCAGCGCGACCGCGCCGTCCTGGGGATCGACGGGTCGGCGACCGTCGAGCAGACCTGGGCGCAGGTCGCGCGCATCGCGCGCGCAACCGCCGAGGCGATCGGCCTCGGCCGCGACCTCGCCGACGAGGAGATCGTGCTGCTCGACGAGTGGCACGCGGGCACCTACGGCATCCCCGACGCGAAGACGATCGAGGCGATCCGCCTGTGCGCGCGGCTCGAGGGCATGCTCACCGACCCGGTGTACGAGGGCAAGTCGATGGCGGCGCTGATCGACCTCGTTCGAGACGGCCGCATCGAGCCCGGGTCGAAGGTGCTCTACGCGCATCTCGGCGGGCAGCCTGCGCTCAACGCCTACGCCGGGGCGTTCTGACCGTCACCCCGGACGAGCAGGCAGGCGGCGCGGTGTCCCGCGGCTGTTAGGGCGAGCAGCGGCTCCTCGCTGTGACACGCCTCGAAGGCGACCGGGCAGCGCGGATGGAACCGGCAGCCGCTCGGGATCCGCACCGCGTCCGGAGTCTCGCCGCGCAGGACCTGGCCCTCGTGGCGCTCGCGTGGGTCGCGGCGCGGGACGACCGAGAGGAGAGCCTTCGTGTAGGGGTGCTGCGGTGAGCGGACGACCGACGCGGCAGGTCCCTCCTCGACGATGCGGCCGAGATACATGACCGCGATCCGGTCGGCGAAGCGCGCGGCCGTGGAGAGGTCGTGCGTGATCATCAGGATCGCGAGCCCGCTGCGTTTGAGCGTGTCGAGCAGGGAGAGCACGCCGGCCCGTACGGAGACGTCGAGCATCGACACCGGCTCGTCGGCGACGAGCAGTGCCGGCTCGAGGACGAGCGCCGCTGCAATCGCGACGCGCTGGCGCTGGCCGCCCGAGAGCTCGTGCGGGAAGCGGTCGAGATACAGCTCGGGCGGCGTCAGCTCGACGCGCTCGAGCGCCTCGCGGACACGTGACTCGCGGTCGGCGCGCGTCCCGATGCGGTGGATCGCGAGCGGCTCCTCGACCGCCTGCCGCACGCGCAGGCGCGGGTCGAGCGACTCGTATGGATCCTGGTAGATCATCTGGATCCGGCGTCGCAGCGGGCGCATCGCGCGCACGCCGAGGTGCGCAAGGTCGCGGCTCTCGAAACGGATTGCACCCTCGACAGGGTCGACGAGCCGCACCACCGCCTGGGCGATCGACGTCTTGCCGCAGCCGGACTCGCCGACGAGCGCCAGCATCTCACCGGCTGCGATCGTGAACGAGACACCGTCGACCGCATGCACACTCTCGTGCGGGCGGCGCGTGATCGTGCCGACGATCCCGCGCGGCACCGGGTAGCGAACAACGACGTCCTCGACCTCGAGCAGCGCGCTCACGCGACGCGCTCCTCGACGAGGTGACAGGCAGCCTCGCGGCCGTCGCCGATAGGCAGCAGCGCCGGCTCGGCGACGCACGCCTCGAACGCCCGGTCGCAACGCGGCCGGAACGGGCAGCCCTCGAGCGGGCGGTCGAGTCGCGGCGGCGCGCCGGGGATCGACACGATCGCACCGTCGCGGTCGCCCAGATCCGGCGTGGCCGCGAAGAGCAGCCGTGTGTACGGGTGCTGCGGGTCGTGGTAGAGGGCATCGACCGGGCCCTGCTCGGCCACGCGGCCCGCGTACATGACGACGCCGCGGTCGCAGAGCTGCGCCACGACCGGCAGGTCGTGCGTGACCATCAGCAGCGCGAGCCGAAGCTCGCGGCAGAGCGCGTCCAGCAGCTCGAGAATCTGCGCCTGCACCATCACGTCCAGCGCGGTGGTGGGCTCGTCGGCGATCAGCACCTTCGGGTCGCAGGAGAGCGCCATCGCGATCGCTGCCCGCTGGCGCATCCCGCCGGACAGCTCGTGCGGGAACCGCCCCGCCCGCGCGGCAGGGATCCCGACCGATTCGAGCAGCTCCGCCGTGCGTATTCGGGCAGCCGCGCCGTGCGCCCTGCCGTGCAGCTCGAGCGCCTCGACGATCTGGGCGCCGACCGTTCGCACCGGGTTGAGCGCATTCATCGCGCCCTGGAAGACGATGGCGATGTCCGTCCAGCGGTGCTGCCGCAGCGACGACTCGCCCCCCGCCAGGACGTCCTTCCCCTCGAGGAGGATCCGCCCCGCCGCACTGGCGTTCGCGGGCAACAGGCCGAGGACGGCGAGCGCCGTCGTCGTCTTGCCGCAGCCGGACTCGCCGACGAGGCCCAGGCGGTCGCCCGGCTCGAGCGAGAACCCGACGCCCTGCACGGCGTGCAGCTCGCCTCCCTCGGGAAGGTCGAACCAGACGTGCAGATCCTCGACCTGCAGGAGCGAGGTCACAAGGCGTCGCTCCGGCCGACGAGCGTGCGGAGGCGGAACGTGCGCGCCGACAGGTGCGCGACCCGCAGGCGGGGGTTGAGTGCATCCTCGAACGCGCCGCCGATCAGGCTGCAGCTGAGGATGATCACCGCCACGAGGACTCCCGGCGGCACGATCGCCCACCATGCCCCGGACGAGATGGCGGCGCGCTGGAACGCGTTCTCGATCAGCTTGCCGAGGGAGGTGCGGCTCGGATCGCCGAGGCCGAGGAACGACAGCGCCGTCTCGTCGAAGATCGCGACGGCAACCGTCAGCACGGTATTCGCGATCAGCAGGGGCGCGACCTGCGGCAGCACGTGACGCAGGATGATTCGCGCATGGCTTGCGCCGAGTGAGCGCGCCCGTTTCACGTAGACCCGTTCGCGCACGCTCTTCACCTGCGCGCGCAGCACGCGCGCCGTGCCCGTCCAGAGCAGGATCCCGATCACGATCACGATGTGGAAGAGGCTCGGGCCCCAGATGGCCGCGACGACGATCATCAGCGGGACGTCCGGGATGACGAGGAAGTAGTCGGTGATCCGCATCAGGATCGTGTCGGTCTTGCCGCCGAAGTAGCCGGCAAGGACGCCGACCGTGCCGCCGATCAAAACCGAGACGAAGGTCGCTGCGAAGCCGACCACGAGCGAGATCCGCGCACCCCACATCAGCAGCGTGACCATGTCGATGCCGCCGTCGTCGAGGCCGAGTGGATGCGTCCACGACGGTCGTCCGAACACCGCACCGACCTGGTCGTGCAGGCCGTAGGGCGCGAGCCAGGGCGCAAGAATCGCGATCAGGGCGATCACCGTGAGGACGACGATCCCGATCGTCGCGGATGGGTGCCGCAACACCCGCCGCACGAAGCCGCGGCGCGTGACCGCGGCTGTTGTGGGCGCCTCGATCAGGACGGAGCTCACGTGGTGATCCTCGGGTCGAGCTTGAAGTAGAGGAGGTCCGCAACGAGGTTGAAGAACACGACGGAGATCGTCAGGAGCAGGAACGCGCCTTGGAGCATCGGGTAGTCGCGCTGGAGCACCGCTTCGTAGACCGCCCGGCCGATGCCGGGCCAGGAGAACACCGTCTCGATCAGGATGGCGCCCGCCACGATGTAGCCGAGCGAGAGGGCGACGAGCGTCGCGATCGGCAGCATCGCGTTCCGCAGCGCGTGCTTGCGCACGATCGCCCAGGGCCTCAAGCCCTTCGCGCGCGCGGTGAGGATGTAATCCTCGCCGAGCGTCTCGAGCATCGCGGAGCGCACGATCAGCGTGTACTCGCCGTACAGCACGAGGCCGAGCGTGAGGGACGGCAGTGCGATGTGCGTTGCCAGATCCTTCAGGTGCGTCCAGAAGGTCGGGTTGAGCAGGAACTCGTTCGTCATGCCGCCGGTCGGCAGCGTTCCCGAGAAGATGATCACCAGCATCAGCCCGAGCCAGTGCGTCGGCATCGAGTAGAAGGCGAGCGCGGTCGTCACCGTCACCGCCTCGGTTGCCGTGCGGCGCCGCCAGGCCGAGATCACGCCCGTCAGGGTCCCGATCACGATTGCGAAGAGCGTTCCGAGCATGACCATCGGCAGCGTGTTCAGAAGGGCAGAGCGCAGGTTGGTCGAGACCGGCTGCTCGTTCTCGAACGACACGCCGAGGTTGCCATGTACGAGCTGCTTCAGGTAGATGCCGTACTGCGCGGCCTTGGACTTGTCGAGGCCGAACTGCTGGCGGAGAGATGCACGAAGCTCCTGTGTCGCGTGGGGCACCCGCGAGAGGTTCGAGACGGCATTCCCCGGCGCCAGCCTGAAGAGGACGAAGTTGATCGTCACGGCGACGAACACCGTGACGATCGCGAACGCGACCCGCTTGATGACGTAGTCGGCGCCTCTCATCTCGTGATCAGCGCCTCGGCTCCTACTTCTGATGCACCGTCGTCAGGCTGGCGATCGAGAGCTCGTTGAACGGGCCCTGGGGCGTGTTCTCGAAGCCGACCCAGTTCGGAGAGACGGCGCTGACTGCGTCGTCGTTCGCGAGCCAGAGGTACGGCCGCTGCTTCGCGAGGTAGGACTGCATCTGCCAGACGATCGCGCGCCGCTTCGCCTCGTTCGGCGTCAGCTGCTGCTGGGAGTACAGCGCGTCGTACCGCTTGTTGCAGTAGCCGGAGTCGCTCCAGCCGCCGTACTGGTCGCACGTGACGACCGAGAGCATGAAGTCGGGATCGATGAGCGCCGTCCAATCCCACATCGCGAGATCGAAACCCTGGTAGGTGCCGTTCGGGCCGGTCATCAGGTCGAAGGCCGCCGTCGAGTCGAGTGCTTTCTGCCGAAGCTGCACGCCGATCTTCGCGAAGTCCGCCTGGATGATCTGGAACGTGCGCGGGATGCTCTGGACGTCGGTGGGGGTGACGACGTCGTAGGACATCTTCTGTCCGTTCGCAACCCGGATTCCGCCAGGTCCGCGCTTGAAGCCGAGCGAGTCGAGCAGCTTGTTCGCAAGCGCCAGGTTGAAGGTCGTCGGCTTGACGCTCGGGTTGTGCCACAGGCCCGTCGGCGAGGGGATGATCGAGCTCGCCGGGGTCGCCGCACCGAGGAAGACGACGCTGACGATCTTCGCCCGGTCGATCGCGTGGTCGAAGGCTTCGCGCAGCGTCAGGTTGAGCAACTCGCGGTGGTGCTTCTTCTTCGGGTTGGAGTTGAAGATGAAGTCGGTCTGGTCGAGGCCCGGGGAGTCCTGGACGGTGAAGCCCGCGTTCTTGAGTGTCTGAATCGCCGTCGACGGAACGGTCTCGAGTGCGTCGAGGTCGTGCGCCTTCAGCGCCGACACCATCGCGTCGTCGTTCGAGTACTGCTGCAGCCCGAACACGTCGATCTGTGGCTTCTGGCCCCAGTAGGAATCGTTGCGCTGGAACAGCGCGATCTGGTTCTTCTGGTACTTGACGAGCTTGAACGGCCCCGAGCCGACGACCGGTGCGTTGTTCGGGAAGGTCTTCAGGCCGGTGCCGTTCTGACCGGTGTGCTTCATCCAGATGTGCTTGGGCAGGATGAAGAACTGCTCGAACTGCCCGAGGACGTTGCCGGCTGCCTGCTTGTAATGGACGACGAGCGTCGTCGGGCTCGGCGCCTCGGCGCGGGTGATGTGAGCGACCAGCCCGGATACACCTGCCGCGCCGGTCTTCTGGTAGCGGATCGCGGTGTTGATCGTCCACGCTGCATCCTCGGCGGTCAGCGGCTGACCGTCGGTCCACTTCGCGTTCGGGACGGTCTTGAAGGTCCACGTCTTGCCGCCGTTCGACGCGTGCCATGACCGGGCGAAGAGCGGCGCGAAGTGCAGGTTCTTGTCGTACTGAACCAGCACGGGGTAGATGTAGAAGAACGTGCTGTAGGCGTCCTGGTTGAACGCGACATACGGGTTGAGCGAGTCGATGCCCGATGCAGTGCCGACTCGGAACGTGCCGCCGCTCTTCTTGCCCGAGCCGAATGCTGCGGTCGCGAACGCGCAAACCGCGAGTGCGAGCCCGATGACCAGGAATCGCCGTGCCTTCATCGCGTTGGCCTCCTCAAAGCTGGAATGGTGACTCGTCGATCACCAGGGTTCGTGCGTCGGCGTCGAGCGTAACCCGCACACCGAGCGGAATGGAAGCCAGGTGCTTCCCATGGCCGAGCGGCAGCTTGTAGAGAACCGGGACGCCGAGCCGCGCGAGATGCTTGTCGAGCACATCCTCGATCGACTTGCCGGCACGCCAGTCGGAGACCGGCCGCGCGTCGCCGTACTCGCAGCCCTGCATGTCGCCCACGACGACGCCGACGATGTCGTCGAGCTTGCCCGCGTGCCTGAGCTGGGTGAGTTGCCCGTCGACGTAATAGGGCGGTGCGAAGTAGTCCTCGAAGAAGAGGATCGTGCCGGCCGTCTGGAGCTCCCACGGCGTCCCGAGCGTCTGCATCAGGAGCCACAGGCAGCCGCCGACGAGCGGGGCGGTGACGCGTCCGGGCGCGATCGCCCGGACGTACGGGTCGTCGGGGTCACGAGGCACCTCGCCGACGACGTCGCCGCGGAGCACGTTCAGCAGCCGCTCCTGCGTGAAGGTCGTCGTCTCCTTGTCTGCGACGCCCATCAGGCCCGGCCCGTAGAACGTGGGGAAGCCGCTGCGCTGACGAAGCGGCACGTGCAGCGACGTGATGTCGGAGTAGCCGACGAACGGCTTGGGGTGCTGCGCGAGCAGGTCGAAGTCGAGCTGGGAGAGGAGCTCGCTCGAGCCGAACCCGCCCTGCAGCGACTGGACGACGTCGACCTCCGGATCGGCGAAGAGCATGTGCAGATCCTCGGCACGGCGGCGCGGGTCGCCGGCGACGTAGTCGTCCCGCTCGTGCACCCCGGGTGCGAGCTTGACGCGGTAGCCGTGCGACTCCCACCATTCCACACCCCGGTCGAGCTCCGAGCGCATGTCGTAGGGGCTCGCGAGCGCGGCCACGCCGACGGTGCCGCCATCGGGAAGTGGTCTCATGCAGACAATCCTCTCAGGGTCTCGACGACGAGCGAGCCGATGCTCGCGAGGTCGTAGCCACCCTCCTGCACGACAACGGTGGGCAGGCCGAGTTCGCCGAGTGCCCGGCCGGCCTCGCGGTAGCCGGCGCCGGTCACCTGGAGCGGGCTTTCGGGGTCGCCTGCCGCCGCGTCGACCCCGAGGGCGACGACGAGGGCGGTCGCGCCGTCCGCGAACGCCGCTGCCTCGCGCACCGCGGCAAGCCACCCATCGTCGGCGGTGCCGGGGGCAACCGGCAGGTTCAGGTTCGCAGCATCGTTCTCCGAGGCGAACCCGCGAAATGCGGGAACCAGCCGGCGCCCGGGTCGACGTGCACGGAGGCGGTGCGGATCTCGCCGGAGCTGCGGAAGAGCTCCTGCGTGCCGTTCCCGTGATGGGCGTCGATGTCGACGACCGCAACGGTGCCCCCGAGTTGCGCGCGAAAGCTCGGCGGCCGCGACCGCGGCGTTGTTCAGGTAGCACGAGCCGCCGTAGAGCGAGCGGAGCACGTGGTGCCCCGGCGGCCGGCAGCACGCGTAGGCGACGCGCTCCCCGCCGGCGACGAGGTCGACCGCCGTCAGCGCGACGTCGACCGCCCCCCGGGCCGCCTCCCACGTGCCGGGACCGATCAGCGTCATCGTGTCGTAGGCGAAGAGGCCCGCCCGCGCAGAGACGGCTTCGGGCCGTACAGGCGGTTGCCCGCCCGTCAGGTCGGGCCGGTGAAAGAGGTAGGGAACGACGCGGTCGTTCGGCAGGTCGGCCTCCGCCCACTCGTCCCAGATCGTGCGTAGGAAGTCGACCAGCGCGCGGTCGTGCACCGCGAGGAGCGCCTCGTCGCCGTGCGGGGTCGCTGCGACCTCCCGCGCGCCCGCCGCGGCCAGGCTGGAGCGGATCGCGGTGACCCGGCGCGGGACCTCGGTCGCGGGCGTCCGCGCCCCGACCCAGACCTCCGCCGTCGGGTCGTGCCGGAGGCAGGCGTCGCTCCAGGCGAACGGCAGGGACAGCGTCATCCGCGCGACGCTACTACGATCGCCCTGGTGGCAACGCCGCGTGACGACGGGGTCGTGATCGGCGAGCTCGACCCGGGCCCGCGGAACTCGATCGCCGACGTCGGCGTCGCCGTCGGGCACGTCACGGTCGAGGTGACCGGGGTGACGGCGGTGGTGCCGCCGGCCTTGCCTGCGCCCGCAGGGATGGCCGTGCTGAACGGGGCGGGTGAGCTGACGGGGTCGCTCGAGATCCGGGAGTGGGGGCTGCTCGAGACGCCCGTGTATCTCACGTCGACCCATGCGGTCGGCCGCGTCTACGACGGCGCCGTGTCGGCGGCGATCGCCGCGGATCCCCGGGTGGGCGTCGACGATGTCGTCATCCCGGTCGTCGGCGAGTGCGACGACAGCTGGTTGAGCGACGCGCGGGTCGCCCACGTGCAGCCCGCCGACGTGCCGCGGGCGCTCGGCAGGCGCGAGCCTGGAGTTCGACCAGGGCGCGGTCGGGGCGGGCGCCGGGATGGTCTGCTTCCACTGGAAGGGCGGGATCGGATCCGCCAGCCGGAACGTCGAACGGTGCGACGGTCGGCGTGCTCGTGCTGACGAACTTCGGGACGCCCGAGCAGCTGCGTGTCGACGGCGTCCCGGTCGGGCGGCTGTCTGCGCGAGCGGGGCGCCGGACCGCCCGACCCGGGGGCAGTTGCATCGTCGTCGTCGCCACCGACGCGCCGCTCGCGCCTCGGCAGCTCGAGCGGCTCGCCCGGCGCGCGGGTCTCGGCCTCGCACGGACGGGATCCGTCGCGCACCACGGGAGCGGCGAGATCTTCGTCGCGTTCGCGACGGTGCCCGAAGCGGTCGTTTCCCGATCGCGAGCTCGATCCGCTGTTCCAGGCGGCCGTCGACGCGACGGAGGAGGCCGTTCTCTGCTCGCTCTGGGCGGCCGTCGACACGGAGGGGCGCGGCGGGCGTGTGGTCCCCGCCCTGCCGCGCGAGCGGGTGCTCGAGCTCTACCGCGGCCGCGGCTGGTAGCGGCCGCCGTACAGCGGCAGGTCGAGCCCGGGGCCGACGCGGTCCATCTCCTCCCACAGCCGGTTGAGACCGAAGCTGCCGCGCTCGCGCACGCGCGCGACGGCGTCGAGGTCGAGCACGGCCGTCACGACCTCCTCCGCGGCGCCCGCCTCGTAGCGCACCGCGCCTTCGGCGTCGATCACGAGGCTGCGGCCGTTCCCGACCGGCGCAGCCGCGTTCACGTTCACGACGGCGACCTGGTTCACGATCGCGTTCGCGCGCGCGACGACGACCTCCGCCTCGCGGTCGCTCGTCCCGGTGAGCGTCAACTGGAAGATCGCCTCCGCGCCCTGCCAGGCGAGCGAGCGAAAGATCTCGGGGAACACGCCGTCGTGGCAGATCGCCAGGCCGAACCGGCCGATCCCGTCGATGTCGAAGCACACGGTGCTCGTGCCGGGCTGCGTCGTCTCGTACGGCTGCCAGGGGAAGCACTTGCGGTAGGAGGCGACGAGCTCGCCGGCGGGTGACAGCACCACCGCGGTGTTCGCAACGCCGGCGCCGGCGCGCTCGAAGACGCTGCCGGGAACGAGCCACAGGCCCGTCTCGCGCGCGAGCGCGCCGAGCCGCTCGGTCAGCTCGCCGGGGATGTCGACGGCGAGCTCGAGCTCGGACACGCCGCCCTCCTCGAGGAGCGGCGGCAGTGCCATCAGGTGCAGCTCGGGCGCGACGACGAGCTGCAGCCCGTCGAAGGTCGAGCGCAGTGCGCGCACGTTCTGCTCGAAGCGCGTCAGCGTCGCGGCCGGATCGCCGGCCACCCCGGCGGTCTGCAGCGCGGCGACGAAGAGCGAGCGGCCGGCCATCGCGGAGATCGTATTGCGCGGCGACGATCGTCATCCCCCATACCCAGGAGGGGTATGTTAGTCTCGAGGTGATGGTGCTCGGCTTCACCTCGATCGGCCACGAGCTCGTCCGTGCGCTGTCCTTTGCCGGCGGCATGACCTGGGAGATCCTCTGGGCGCTGATCCTCGGCTTCACACTGTCGGGCGTCGTCCAGGCGGTCGTCTCGAAGCGAGAGATGCGCCGGTTGCTGCCGGACGACTCGCCCAAGACGCTGCTCGTCTCGGCCGGGCTCGGCGCCGCGTCCTCGTCGTGCTCGTACGCGTCCGTCGCGCTGGCGCGGTCGCTCTTCAAGCGCGGCGCCAACTTCACGGCGGCGATGGTCTTCGAGTTCGCCTCGACGAACCTGGTCTTCGAGCTCGGCCTCGTGCTGGCGCTGCTGCTCGGCTGGCAGTTCGTCGCTGGGTGAGTTCGTCGGCGGCCCGCTGATGATCGTGCTCCTCGTCGCTCCTCTTTCGCGTCTTCCTGAGGCCGCGGCTCGTCGACGAGGCGCGCGCCGAGGCGAACAAGGGCCGGCGCGGCTCGATGGAAGGGCATGCCGACATGGACATGTCGGCCGACGCCGAAGGGTCGTGGTTCCAGCGGCTGCGCACGGCGAAGGGCTTCACCGCGACCGCCGACTACTTCGTGATGGACTGGGCTGCCGTCTGGCGCGACATCGCCGCCGGCCTGCTGATCGCAGGAGCGCTCGCGGCCTGGGTGCCGCACAGCTTCTGGCAGGGCCTCTTCCTCGACCACCATCCGACGCTCGCGAAGCTCTGGGGGCCGTTGATCGCTCCCGCCGTGGCGATGCTCAGCTTCGTCTGCTCGGTCGGGAACGTGCCGCTCGCCGCCGTCCTGTGGAACGGCGGCATCAGCTTCGGCGGCGTGCTCACGTTCATCTTCGCCGACCTGATCATCCTGCCGATCCTGCACATCTACACGCAAGTACTACGGCTGGAAGATGGCCGGCTTCCTGCTCGCCACCTTCTACGCGACGATGGTCGCGGCGGGGCTGATCGTCGAGTTCCTCTTCCAGGGGCTCGGGATCACCCGGACCGCCCGCGACGCGAAGGTGCTCGAAGCCGGTGTCAGCTGGAACTACACGACCTACCTGAACATCGTCTTCCTCGCGCTCGCCGCGGTGCTCATCTGGCGCTACTTCCGCCACGGGGGCGGCTGGAAGATGCTGCGGATGATGGACGAGCCGATGGAGCACCACCAACACTAGGATCCGGCCGGATTCGGACTAGGCTCTGCCCGTGAACGTCTGCTCGAGCTGCGGGACCGAGAACGAGCCCAACCGCAAGTTCTGCGGTGAGTGCGGCGCGGCGCTTGCGATCGTCTGCCCGGCCTGCGGCGAGCCGAACGCGCCGTCGGCGAAGTTCTGCGGCGAATGCGGCACCGGGCTTGCCGGGGCGGCCAACCCGGCGCCGTCGACGACTGCCGCGCGCAGCGCCCGCGTCCGAGCGACGCCTCGTCTCCGTCCTCTTCGCCGACCTGGTCGGCTTCACGACGCTCTCCGAGGCGCGCGACCCGGAGGAGGTGCGCGAGCTCCTGACCCGCTACTTCGACACGTGCAGCCGGCTGATCTCCCTCTACGGCGGCACGGTCGAGAAGTTCATCGGCGACGCGGTGATGGCGGTGTGGGGGACACCGACGGCGACCGAGGACGACGCGGAGCGCGCGGTGCGCGCGGCGCTCGACCTCGTCGCAGCGGTCTCCGCGCTCGGCGACGAGGTCGGCGCGCCGGAGCTGCAGGGCGCGTGCAGGCGTGCTGACCGGCGAGGCGGCGGTGACGCTCGGCGCCGAGGGCCAGGGCATGGTGGCGGGCGACCTCGTGAACACCGCGTCGCGCGTGCAGTCGGCGGCCGAGCCCGGGAACGGTGTTCGTCGGCGCGGCGACGCGGCGCGCGACCGAGCAGACGATCGTCTACGAAGAGGTCGGCGCCTTCGAGCTGAAGGGCAAGGACGGCCTGGTGCCGCTCTGGAGGGCGCTGCGCGTCGTCTCGGGCGCCCGCGGCTCGCTCAAGTCGACCGGGCTCGAGGCGCCGTTCGTCGGCCGCGGCCGCGAGCTGCGCCAGATCAAGGACCTCTTCCACACCTGCGCCGAGGAGCGCAAGGCGCACCTGATCTCGGTCACCGGCATCGCCGGGATCGGCAAGTCGCGCCTCGGGTGGGAGTTCTACAAGTACTTCGACGGCCTGCCGCAGCTCACCTACTGGCACCGCGGCCGCTGCCTCGCCTACGGCGACGGCGTCACCTACTGGGCGCTCGCCGACATGGTGCGCATGCGCTGCCGGATCGGCGAGGACGAGGAGCCGGCGTCGGCGCTCGAGAAGCTGCGCGCGACGCTCGAGGAGCACATCGCCGACCCCGACGAGCTGCGCGTTCGTCGAGCCGCGCGTCGCACAGCTGCTCGGCCTGGCCGAGCAGGAGGCGAGGGACAAGCAGGATCTGTTCGCCGCCTGGCGCCTCTTCTTCGAACGGCTCGCCGACGTCTACCCGACCGTGCTCGCCTTCGAGGACATGCAGTGGGCCGACGCGAGCCTGCTCGACTTCGTCGAGTACCTGCTCGAGTGGTCGCGCAACTCGCCGCTCTACGTGATCACGCTGGCGCGACCCGAGCTCCTCGAGCGCCGCCCGAACTGGGGTGCCGGCCAGCGCAACTTCAGCTCCCTCTACCTCGAGCCGCTCCCGGAGCCTGCGATGGAGGAGCTGCTCGTCGGGCTCGTGCCGGGCCTGCCCGGCGCCCTGCGCGAACAGATCCTCGCCCGCGCCGAAGGCGTGCCGCTCTATGCGGTCGAGACCGTGCGGATGCTGCTCGACCGGGGCCTGCTCGTCCAGGAAGGCGCCGTCTACCGCCCGCTCGGCGAGATCGGCTCGCTCGAGGTGCCCGAGACGCTGCACGCGCTGATCGCCGCCCGGCTCGACGGCCTCTCCGCCGAGGAGCGGCGCGTGCTGCAGGACGCGGCCGTGCTCGGCAAGACGTTCACGCGCGATGCGCTCGCCGCGCTCGCCGGAGCCCAAACCGAGCTCGAGCCGCTGCTTTCGGCCCTCGTGCGCAAGGAGGTGCTCGGCCTGCAGTCCGACCCGCGCTCGCCCGAGCGGGGCCAGTACGGCTTCCTGCAGGATCTCGTCCGCCACGTCGCCTACGAGACGCTCGCCAGGCGCGAGCGGCGCACGAAGCACCTCGCTGGCCGCCGAGTACCTGACGGCGGCGTTCGCGGCGGAGGAGGACGAAGTGGTCGAGGTGATCGCCTCGCACTACCTCGCGGCCTACGAGGCGGCACCCGACGCCGCCGACGACGCGGCAGAGATCAAGGCCAAGGCCTGCGCGATGCTCGACGCGAGCCGGCGAGCACGCGGCGGCGCTCGCCGCGGCGGCCGAGGCCAGACGCTACTTCGAGCAGGCGGCCGAGCTGGCCGACGACTCCGGGCAGCGGGCTGCACTGCTCCTGGAGGCCGGCGAGATGTCGCGGCGGATGGGCGACCCCGACACCGCGCGCCGCCTGCTCGAGGAATCGATCGCTCTCTCCGAGGAGCAGGGCGACACGCACGCGGTGGCCCGGCGCGCTCGTCCGGCTCGGGGAGGTCGATGCGTTCACGGAGCGGGGCGGTGAGGCACTCGCAGGAATGGAACGGGCGTTTGCGATCGTCCGCGGACGACGAGCCCGACGAGGATCTGGCGATGCTCGCGGCGGGCCTCGGCCGCGCCCACTGGTTCCGGGCCGATCTCGAGCTGGCGGCGGAGCGAGCCGAGTTCGCTCTCGACATCGCCGAAGCCCACGCGTATCCCCGGGCGCTCGCGATCGCACTACGTGGGAAGTCGGCAGTCGCCTTCAGCCGCGGGCACGTCGAGGAGGCGAACGCGCTTCTGCGAGGGGCGCTGCAGATCGCGATCGACAACGAGCTGCTCGGGGATGCCGGCATCTGTTACTTCATCCTCTCCGACCAGCGCTTCCGCCGCGACCGGTACGTGGAGGCGATCTCGTACCTCGACGAGGTACTCAAGCTGGCGCGGCGGCTCGGCGACCGGCCGACGGAATGGGGAGCGCTGTCCGAGCGCACGTACGCGCTCTACATGCTCGGCCGCTGGGACGAGGCGCAGGCGACACAGGCGGAGTTCACGCCCGACCAGATCCGGGCCGGCGGGGTGATGCTGAGCCTGCTCCAGACGGGCATCGAGATCCATTTGCACCGGGGCGAGCTCGCCGAGGCGCAAGCAGGTCTTCGCGCTCTTCTCCGGGCTCGAGGATTCGAGCGACGTCCAGGACCGGACGATGTTCCTCTTCGCCCGAACCTGCCTGCATCGTGCGGAAGGGCGACTGCGCGAGGCGCTCGCAGACGGCGAGGCGACGATCGAGGCCGGGCGGACTCTCGCGCTCTCCTTCCAGGGCACGAAGCAGGCGATCGTCGAGGCGCTCGAAGCGGCGTTCGCCCTGGGCGAGGAGGCGAAGGTCGAGGAGCTTCTCACCCTGATCGAGTCCGTCCCCGCAGGCACCCGGCCGCCCTTCCTCGATGCCCACGCGCTCCGCTTCCGGGCACGGCTCGCGGGCGGCGACCGGGCCGGCTACGAACCAGCGGTGCAGCGGTTCCGCGAGCTCGAGCTCCCCTTCTGGCTCGCGGTGACGCTGCTCGAGCAGGGTGACCCCGCCGGTTTGCGCGAGGCACGCGAGATCTTCGAGCGGCTCGGAGCGGCACCGTGGCTCGAGCGGGTCGCCGCCGCCGAGGCCGGCGCGGCAGCTCGCGTCACGGCCTGACACAGCGCTTGCAACGGCTCGCCGGCCTCTAGATGATCGGCGCAACCGAAGGAGGGACGACTTGCCGCACAACTTCGTCAGGATCAACGCGAAGACGCCGAATCCCGGCCGGCGCACGCGGGCCGAGGTCGAGCCGGTGTGCAAGAAGCACCACGGCGCGTTCGAGTACCTCTGGTTCGACGACGACCAGAATCCGACCTACGCCTACGTGCTCGTCAAGGACGGCGACGTCGACGGGATCATGCAGGACCTGCACGGCCAGCAGGTGATCCGGCTCTACGAAGCCACCTCGTAGCCGTCGAGCGCGAACGCAACCGCCCGATCCAGGTCGAGCTCCTCGGCTTCGCCGGACGCCGCCGGGGCTCCGAGGGCAGCACGGTCGTCGGCGACGAGCCGGTCGTCGGGGTCGTGCTCGATGCCCATGCTCGCGCGCAGCGTCTGCGCCGCCGTGAACAGTGAGCGGGCGCGCCCGTCGTTCCCCGTGCGATGGGCGAGTGCCGCCAGGCCGTTCAGGCTGAACACGAGGCCGTGGAGGTACCCGAGCCGATGGGCGATCCTCGTGGACTCGGCGAGTGCGGCGTGCGCGCGCTCCGGCCGGCCGAGACCGAGCTCCGCGTACCCCTCGATCGCGAGCGCAAGCGCCTCCCCCTGGGCGTTCCCGGCCTGACGCTGCAGGGCGACGCTCTCCTGCGCGAACGGCAGGGCCTCGGTGGGCGAATTCGAACGGAGGTACACGTTCGCGAGGTCGCCGAGGACTCCACCGAGAGCGACCCGGTCGCCGGCAAGCCGGAAGACGGCGGCGGCGGCCTCGTAGCGCTCGATCGCCTCGGCCCAGTCACCCGCGTCCGCCGCGGCATGTCCGAGGGCCCCGAGGCTGCGCGCCTCGCCGTGCTGGTGACCCTGCTCGCGGAACCGGTCGAGTGCCTCCTGGAAGGCCTCGCGCCCCCGGGCGGTCGCACCGCGTGAGATGACGATCGCACCGAGCTGGTACATGAGCTCGGCCCGCTCGGTCGGAGTCGGGCCGGTTGCGAGCGCGCGTTCGATCGCCCGCTGGCCCTCGTCGAAGCGACCCCGCACGAGCCAGTAGCGCCAGAGCGCGATCGTCAGGCGCGGGACGAGCTCTGGCGACTCGAGCGAGAACCAGTCGAGCGCTGCCCGGAGATTGCCGTGATCGGCATCGAGGGCCGCCAGCCAGTCGCCCGCCTCGGGGCCGGTGAGGTGGGGCGCCGCCCGCTCGCCGAGTGAGAGGTAGTACTGGGCATGCCGCTCCGGCAGCGAAAGCGCGTCCTCCGTGGGCAGGCGCCGGCGGGCGAACTCCCGGATCGTCTCCAGGATGAGGAAGCGGCTGTCGCCGCGTGCTTTCAGGAGGCTCGCCTCGGCCAGGGTGGTCAGCGCCTCCAGCCCGGCTTGCGCGACCGTCTCGGCCGCGTCGATGCCGAAGCCGCCCGCGAAGACCGACAGCCGGAGAAAGACGCTCCGGTCGTCCGGGCCGAGCAGGTCGTAGCTCCACGCGATCGTCGCCTCCAGCGTCTGCTGGCGCTCGGGCAGGTCGGTCGGGCCGCGCGTCAGAAGGGGCAGGCGCGAGTCGAGACGCTGGAGGAGGGCAGCCGGGTCGAGTAGCCGGAGGCGGGCCGCCGCCAGCTCCAGGGCGAGCGGCAGGCCGTCCAGGCGCCGGCAGATCTCATCCACGGCGAACGACGGCTCCGTGCTGCGTCGCACACCGTGGGCGCGGTCCAGGAAGAGCTCCACCGCCGCTCGCTGAGGCAACGGATCGAGCGGGTACTCGACCTCCATCGACACGTGCAGCGGGATCCGGCTCGTCACGAGCACCGTCGGCATCGGCGAGCGCCGGAGGAACTGCGCGATCGCCGGTGCTGCGTCGCGAAGATGCTCGAAGTTGTCGAGCACGAGCAGGGCGCGACGGTCGGCCTCATCGGCCTCCGACAGGCCCAGCGCCTGGAGTGCCAGCGGCAGGACGAGCACAGGATCGACGAGCGCCGCGAGCGACACGAAGTGCACACCGTCGGGGAAGTCGTCCGAAAGCTCGGCCGCGAGCTGCAGGGCAAGCCGGGTCTTGCCGGTGCCGCCTGCCCCCGTGATCGTCACCAGCCTCGACCGGCGGAGCAGCTGCGCGAGCTCCGACTGCTCGACCGTGCGCCCGACGAGCGGGTGCGCGGCCTCGGGCAGGCTCGACTGGTTCAGGCTGCGCAGCGGCGGGAACGTCTCGCGGCCGAGCTGGTAGATGCGCTCCGGGCGCGTCAGGTCCTTCAGGCGATGCGCGCCGAGGTCGACGATCTCCTCTTCGGCGGCCAGGAGGTCACGCGTCGTGTGCGAGAGCAGCACCTGGCCGCCGTGGCCGGCGGCCGCGATGCGTGCCGCGCGGTGCACGTCCATCCCGACGTAGCCGTCGTTCGTCAGGAGCGGCTCGCCGGTGTGGATCCCCATCCGCACCAAGATGCCGAGCTCGTGCAGGACGGACTGCGCTTGGCGCGCTGCCCGGACGGCATCGCCGGCCCGGCTGAAGGCCACGAAGAACGAATCTCCCTGCGTGTCGATCTCCACTCCCTCGTGCGCCAGCCAGGCACGGCGCAGCGCAGCTCGATGCAACGCCAGGCGCTCGGCGTACGTCGCCGGCCCGAGCTCTGCGAGCAGCGTGGTCGAACCTTCGACATCCGTGAAGAGAAAGGTGACCGTGCCCGACGGGCGTGACGGCATACCGACAGAATCGCGGGATTCTCCGACCGTGGCAAGACCGGGCGAGCGCGGCTGAAATTGACGCAAAGTGCGCGGGAGCGACCTCGACCGGCCTTGAAGGTCGGCCGACTCGCCGCTAGGTTGGGTGGTGCACCGAGCGCGGAGCGTGAGTAGACCGAAACCGTTCCTGAGGGCCATAGGCGCAAGCCAAAGGTTCGTGGGGGCGGTGGACGAAAACGCCACCGGCTCGGTGAATTTTTTTGCCCTGAGGCGCTCAGCTTGACCCCGCAGCCGTGGAGAGGCGGTTATCAACAGCGAGGGTCGGTTTTGGCGCCAGCTGCCGGACTGGTGTAGGTGCATTGTGGACAACGTGTTGACAGTTTCTCCCGCTCATGCCGTCACCAGGGCCCATTGAGCAACCCGCAGCAAAGGCTCGACGAGGCCAAGGTCGAGACGCTCCGGAGCTGGGGCGAGGGGCTGCAGAACGATCCTCGTGAGGAGGTGCGCGCCGCCGGACGCGCGATCACCATGCTCGTCGAGGAGATCGAGCGGCTGAACATCGACCTCTGGCACGCCCGCACGGACGCCCGTGACCCGCAGCCGGCGGCCGGTGGGACGCCCCCGCTGCCGTTCCCGCTCCCGTCCTACTGACCGGCGAGCACGGCGTAGTCGAGCTCGAGGAAGTCCGCGACCTCGGGCACCCAGCGCTCGGCGACGAAGCGGACGTGGTCGGGATGCTCGTTGTAGCCGTCGTAGGCCGCCCGGCCGGCGAACTCCATCGAGATGCCGAAGCGGAAGTCGCTCTTCGCGCCCACCTGCCGTAGAAGCTCGAACTGCTCGACACCCTCGATCGCTGCAAGCTTCCCGGCAGCCTCGAGAAACGACGACTCCTCGGGCGAGCCCGCCGGGTGGCGGAGGGTGAAGCTGACGGTGTGGCGGATCCGTTCGGGGCTCACGCAGGGTCGATCCTACGTTGCCACCGTGTTGGTCGGCTCGCGGCCCTCGAGCAGCAGCGCGCGCAGCGCGCCGACCGCCGAGAGCCCCATCGCCTCCCGCGTGGCGCGAGTCGCGCTGCCGAGATGCGGGGTGACGACGACGTTCTCGAAGCCGAGCAGCTCTTCGGTCACCTCCGGCTCGTGCTCGAACACGTCGAGCGCGGCGCCCGCGAGCCGTCGCTCCCGCAACGCATCCGCGAGGGCGCGCTCGTCGACGATCGGGCCGCGCGCCGTGTTGACGAGGACGGCGCTCGGGCGCATCAGCGCCAGCGCCCGTTCGTCGATCAGGTGCCTCGTCTCGGGCGTGAGCGGGCAGTGGAGGCTGACGATGTCGGCGGCGGGGAGCTCCTCGGCGAGCTTGCCTCGACCGACGAGTACGGGCTCCGCGCCCAGTGCCTCGGCGAGCTTCGCGGTCGCGCGCCCGATCCGCCCCGGCCCGACCACGGCGAAGCGCTTCCCGCGCAGTCCCTCACCGAGCATGAACTCGAGGCCGAAGCCCCACGGCCTGTGGGCGCGCAGAAAGCGGTCGCCTTCGGCGACGCGGCGCAGGAGGGCGAGCGTCAACGCGATCGCCAGCTCGGCGGTCGTCTCGGTGAGGACGTCGGGCGTGTTCGTGACGACGATGCCGCGGCGCGCCGCCGCCGCCAGGTCGATGTTGTCGACGCCCACGCCGTAGTTGGCGACGATCCGCAGCTGCGGGCCCGCCGCGGCGAGATAGTCGTCGTCGACGCGCGTGGTGATCAGGGCGAGGATGCCGTCCGCCTCCGCCGGCCGGTCGACCACGGTGAAGCTCTCGGCGAGCGCTGCGCCGATCGCGGCCGGAACCGCGCCGGTCACGTGGACGCGCGCTGCCGCCACGTCAGGCGGCGAGCTGCTGCAGCCGCGGCCGCAGGAACGCCGCGCCGTCGCGAGCCAGTTGCTCCTCGCTCGCGAACGTGCGCCGCCAGATCTTGGTCGCAGCCGCGAGATCGGGCAGCGAGTCGCCGAAGGCCTCGATCACGACCCAGCCGTCGTAGCCGATCTCGGCGAGGCCGGCGAAGGTGGTGTCCCAGTCGACCTGTCCGCTGCCCGGCGTGCCGCGCTGGTTCTCCGAGGCGTGGAAGTGGACGAGCACGTCGGCACACGACGCCAGCGCCGCACGAGGGTCTGTCTCCTCGATGTGCGCGTGGAAGGTGTCGTACATGAGGCGGCAGTTCGGATGGTCGACCTCGCGCACGAGCGACGCCGCGTCCGCCGCGCAGTTGATCAGGTACATCTCGAACCGGTTCAGGTACTCGACGACGATCGTCACGTCGCGGCTCGGCCGCATACTCGGCTGCCGCCCGCAGGCTCTCGACCGACCGCTTGCGCTCGTCCTCGGTCGGGCCCGTGCCGCTGAAGTGCCCGAGCGGCGCGCCGAGCGGGCCGCAGATCGTGCGCGCCCCGAGGGCGGCGCAGGCGTCGACGGCGGCCTTCGTCGCCTCGAGGCCGCGGGCGCGGACCTCCGGGTCCTCGCTGATGGGGCTGTCGTCGCCCGTACGGGCGCCGACGCCCATCGTCTCGAGCCCCAGCTCCGCGAGCCGCTTCCCGAGCCGGCCGTACTTCGCCACCTCGCTGTCGAAGATCGGGATCTCGACGCCCTCGTACCCGGCATCGACGAGCATCTCGAACGTCGCGTCGTACTCGGGGCCCGTCACGTCGGTCGACCAGAGCAGCATGTTCATGCCGAGCTTCGGCGTGCGCTTCGTCGCGGCCATCCACCGATCCTAACCTGATCGCTTGGTTACATTCGACCCAATGAGTTTCGCGCCCCTCGCCGGCGTGCGCGTCGTCGACCTGACGTCGTCGCTCGCCGGCCCGACCTGCACCGAGATCCTCGGCGGCCTCGGTGCCGAGGTCGTCAAGGTCGAGCATCCAGCGCGCGGCGACGAGGCGCGGGCCTGGGGGCCGTCGTTCTTCGCGGGCGGCAGCGTGATGTTCTTCGCCGCGAACCGCTCGAAGCGCTCGCTCGCGCTCGACTTCAAGGACGACCGCGGGCTCGAGGCGCTGTTGCGCGCTCGTGGACGGTGCGGACGTCTTCGTGCAGTCGCTTCGCGCCGGCACGGCCGAGCGGCTCGGGCTCGGGAGCGATGCGTTGCGGGCCCGGAACGAGCGCCTCGTGTACTGCTCGATCCGCGCGTTCGGCCAGGCCGGCCCGCTCGCCGCCGAGCCCGGCTACGACCCCCTGATGCAGGCGTTCGCCGGGCTGATCAGCATCACCGGCGAGGAGGACCGCCCAGGTGTGCGGGTGGGTGCTTCGGTGGTCGACATCGGCACCGGTGTGTGGGCGGCGCTCGGGATCGTCGGCGCGCTGCTCGAGCGCGCCACGACCGGCCGCGGCCGCGACGTCGGCGTCGCGCTCTTCGACACGGCGCTGTCGCTCGTCGGGTACCAGCTCGCCTCGGTGCTCGAAGACCGGCATCGTGCCCGGCGCGGCACGGCACGGCGTTCCCGCTGATCGCGCCCTACGAGGTGTTCGCGACCTCGGACGGCGAGCTGATGATCGCCGCCGCGAACGACCGGCTCTTCCGACTGCTCTGCGAGCGCATCGGGCGCCCCGAGCTCGCCGACGATCCCCGCTTCCGCACCAACCCCGACCGCCTCGTCCACCGGGCGGAGCTGCTCGCCGCCCTCCGCGAGCGTCTTTCCGCCGAGCCCTCGGCCGCACTGGCTCGAGGCGCTCGCCGGGATCCCGGTCGCGCCCGTGCAGGACCTCGCCGAGGTCGGAGCCCACCCCCAGACGCGCGCGAACGGGATGCTGCAGGCGGTCGAGGGGGTCGAGACGGTGGCCGCGCCGTTGCAGGTCGACGGCGAGCGCCTCGCGCACCGGCTGCCGCCGCCCCTCCTCGGCGAGCACTCGGCCGAGGTGCTGCGCGAGCTCGGCTACGGCGAGGCCGACATCGAGGCACTCGTGCGGGACGGGATAGTAGGCTCGCCGACATGATCAACCTTCCCCAGAAAATCGTCTGCGTCGGGCTCAACTACCGCGATCACGCCGAGGAGCAGGGCGTCGACCTGCCCGAGCGCCCGCTGCTCTTCGCGAAGTGGCCGAACACGCTGCTCGAGAACGGCGCCGCGATCCGGATCCCGGAGATCTCCAAGCAGGTCGACTACGAGGCCGAGCTCGGCATCGTGATCGGCCGCCGCGCGAGCGGCGTCTCGGCCGGCGACGCGCTCGACTTCGTCGAGGGCTACGTCGTCGCGAACGACGTATCGGGCCGCGACCTGCAGTTCGCCGACGGCCAGTGGGTGCGCGGCAAGTCGCTCGACACGTTCCTGCCCGTCGGCGACCTCGTGCCGGCGAGCGAGGTGCCGGATCCGCAGGCGCTGCCGATCCGCGCCATCCTCAACGGCCAGGTGATGCAGGACTCGAACACCTCGAACATGATCTTCGGCGTCGCCGACGTCGTCTCGTTCATCTCGCAGGCGATCACCCTCGAGCCGGGCGACCTGATCATCACCGGCACGCCCGCAGGCGTCGGTGCGTTCCGCGATCCGCCGGTCTGGCTGAAGCCGGGCGACGAGATCACGATCGAGATCGACGGCGTCGGCTCGATCACGAACCCGGTCACCGGGTAGCAGGCAACCCATCCATTCGGAAAGCGAGGCGAGATGTCGTTCGTTCTGGTCGTGCGGATGAAGGCGAAGGAAGGCGAGGACGATCGCGCCGCAGCGGTCGCGGGCGAGCTCGCGGCGGCCACGCGGCAGGAGGCGGGATGCGAGGCGTATGTGCCGTGCCGAGACCCCGAGGATCCGCGCTCGTTCCTCTTCTACGAGCAGTACAGCGACAAGGCGGCCTTCGAGGAGCACGGTGCGAGCGAGCACTTCCAGCGGCTCGCGGTCGAACGGTCTCTTCGAGCTGATGGAGTCGCGCGAGCGCACCTTCTACGAGACGGTCTAAGAAGCCGTGAGGCGCGCGCCGCTCCTCGTCGCGCTCTTTCTGGCCGCGTTTGCGCTGCGGCCGCAGCTCGTCGGCATCGGGCCGCTGCTGCCGCTCGTCCAGAAGAACCTCGATGTCACCCATGCGGTGGCCGGCCTGCTCGGCACGATTCCCGTGCTCTGCATGGGACTGTTCGCGCCGCCCGCGTCGTTCCTCTCGGGCCGGATCGGCTCGCGCCGGGCGATCGCGGTCGCGCTCGCACTGATCGGCGGCTTCGGTGTCGCGCGCGCGCTCGTGCCGGGCGCGCTCGCGCGTGATCCTCCTGACGTTCCCGGTCGGGGTCGGCATGGGCCTCGCGGGCGCGCTGCTGCCCGTCGCGGTGAAGGAGCGCTTCGCCGACCGGCCGGGATTCGCGACCGGCGTCTACACGGCCGGCATCACGATCGGCTCGGCGATCGCGGCCGCCGCAGCGGTGCCGCTCGCGCACCTGGTCGGCGGCTGGCGCACACCGCTCCTGGTCTTCGCTGCGTTCTCGGCCGGGCTCGCGCTGCTCTGGCTCTGGCTGACGCGAACCGAGCCCGTCCACGTGCGGGTCGACATCCGGCCGCTCAGGCTGCCGCTGCGACGGCTGCTCGCCTGGCGGCTCGTCGCCGCCTTCTTCTTCATGTCGTCGGTCTTCTACGGCCTCAACGCGTGGCTGCCCGACGTCTACGTCGAGCGCGGCTGGAGCGACTCGTCGGCCGGCGGCCTCCTCGCGGTGCTGAACACGGTGACCATCCCGTGCGGGTTCTTCGTGGCCTGGGCGGCCGACCACTTCGGCTCGCGGCGGGCCTGGCTCGCCGGCGCCGCGTCGCTGCAGTTCGTTGCGCTGCTCGGGGTCGTCCTCTGGCCGGCGGGCGGGCTGGGGCTGGGCGGTGCTGCTCGGGCGTCGCGATCGGGCCGCTCTTCCCGCTGACGATGACGCTGCCGCTCGACGCCGCCGAGCGGCCCGCCGAGGTCGCCGCGCTCGCCGGGATGATGCTCGGGGTCGGCTACACGCTCTCGGCGAGCTCGCCGCTTCTGCTCGGCGCGATCCGCGACCTGACCGGCGGGTTCCACGCCGTGCTCTGGGCGCTCGTCGGCGCGGCGTCCTGCTGATCGTCGTCGACGCGTCGTTCAGCCCGGCGCGGCTCGCAGCCGGTCGATCGTCGCTCGAACGCCCTCTTGGAGCGGCGTCCAGCTGACGGCGCCGATCGCCTCGTCGAGCGCGCCGTTGTCGAACTCCTCCGGGAACGGCAGCAGCGTGTCCTCGTCGACCGTGCACGAGACGCCCGCCGCCTCCTCGATCGCCTGAGCCGTCTCGGCGAGCGAGACCGCGGGGCCGCCGAGGTTGAAGACGCGCGCGCCCTCCGTCGCGGCGCGCGCCGCTCCGACGAAGACGCGCGCCGCGTCGGGCGCGTACTGCAGCTGCGTCCGCCCGCCGAAGGCGATCTGCGAGCTCTCGCCGCGTGCCGCGGCCGCCATCGCGAGGCTGGGGGAGGCGGTCAGGCCGGAGTCGCGGCCCGGGCCGTAGACGATGAACGGCCGGATGCCGATCGACGGCACCTGCTCCTCCTGCCAGAAGATGCGGGCGAGCCCTTCGCACGCCTGCTTGTGCACGCCGTAGAACGTCGTCGGATGCCCGGGCGCGTCGTTCGGCACGCGGCGCCGGTGTCGTCGACCTGCGAGTAGACCGCCGCCGAGCTCGCGTAGGCGACGCGGATGCCGCGGGTCTTCGCGGCGTCGAGCACGTTGACGGTGCCGCCGACGTTGATCGCAGTCCCGAGCGGCGGGTTCGCCTTGATCTGGGGGATCAGCAGCGCGGCGAGATGGATCGACGTGCGTGATCGCGCGCTCGTCGAGCAGGCGGTCGAGCGCCGCGCGGTCGGTGATGTCGCCGCGGACGACCTCGACGCCCTCCGCGCCGGCGAGCCGCAGGCGGCGGTCGTCGGTGCCGAGGTCGTAGCCCGACCACCGACGCGCCCTCCGCGGCGAGGACGCCGCAGGTCCACGCGCCGATGCAGCCGAGCGCGCCGGTGACGAGAAACCGCTCGTTTCGCTCGCGCTCACGGATCGACGTAGACGGTGACCGTCTCGGTGTAGAACTCGATCGCTGCGCGGCCCTGCTCGTGCGGGCCGAAGCCGCTCGCCTTGATGCCGCCGAACGGCACGTGCACCTCGGCGCCCGCCGTCTGCGAGTTGACATGGATCAACCCGGCCTGCGCCTCGTCGGTGAAGCGGGTCGCGCTCGCGAGGTTCGAGGTGAAGATCGCCGTCGAGAGGCCGAACTCGACCGCGTTCGCGCGCGTCGAGCGCCTCGTCGAGGGTCGCGAAGCGGTAGAGCGACGTGACCGGGCCGAAGACCTCCTCGCACGAGAGGAATGCGTTGTCGGCGACGCCCTCGAACACGGTCGGCGGGATCAGGTACCCGTGCTCGTCGGCGCGCTCGCCGCCGGCGATCACCGTTCCGCCGTCGTCGCGGCCACGGGCGATCGCGGCGACGATCTCGTCGAACTGCGCCTCGTTGACGATCGGCCCGACCTCGACGTCCGGGTCGAGCGGGTCGCCGACGCGGCCGCGGTCGATGCGCGCGAGGAACTGCTCGCGGAACGCGTCGTAGACGTCGTCCTGCACGTAGATGCGGCGCGTGGCGGTGCACTTCTGGCCGGCCGACCAGAACGCGCCGGCGTAGGCGGCCTCGACGGCGCGGCCGAGGTCGGCGTCGTCCATCACGATCATCGGGTTGTGGCCGCCGAGCTCGAGCTGGACGCGCTTCCCGGCCTTCGTCGCGCTGTCGCGGACGCCGTGCCCGGTCGCGACCGAGCCGGTGAACGAGATCGCCCGCACGCGCGGATCCTCGACGAGCGCCGCGCCGACCGTCGAGCCGCGGCCGGTGAGCACGTTCAGGACGCCCGGCGGGCAGCTCGGCCTCGGCGAACGCCTCGGCGACGTGCAGGCCGGTCAGCGGCGACTCGTAGGCGAGCTTCAGCACCACGGTGTTGCCGTAGATCAGCGCCGGCGCGAGCTTCCAGATCGGGATCGCGATCGGGAAGTTCCACGGCGTGATCAGCCCGACGACGCCGACCGGGCGGCGCCGGGTCGAGACCTGCGCGCCCGTCAGCGACTGCTCGAAGTGCTCGCCGACCGGGCGGAACGCCTCGCTCGCGGCATAGCGCAGGATCTGCGCCGCCCGCGCCGTCTCACCGCGCGCCTCGCGCAGCGGCTTGCCCATCTCGGTCGTCATGTCGCGCGCGATCTCCTCCGTCCGCGCCTCGAGGGCCGCGGCCGCGGCGGTCAGGTACGCGCCGCGCTTGGCGGCGGGCAGCCGCGACCAGCCCTCGAACGCGGCTGCCGCGGCGGCGATCGCCGCCTCGGCATCGGCCGCCGTCGAGGCGGTGAACTCCCCGACGGTCTCGTCGGGGCGCATCGGGTTGACGCGGGTGTACGTCGCGCCCGAGGCCGACGGCACCCAGGCGCCGTCGACGTAGTTGAGCCGGGCAGCGTGCGTGGGTGCATCGAGCAGGTCGCTCACGTGGTCGCCTTTCGTGGTCGGGCCGGAAGCAGTGTCCACGGTAGCGCCCCTCATGCGGCCACCGTGTTCGTCAGGCGACCGATGCCGTCGATCTCGATCTCGACGACGTGGCCGGGCAGCAGGGTGTAGTCGTCGGGCGGCACGAGGCCGGTGCCGGTCAGGAGGACCGAGCCCGGCGGCACAGGGTTGTCGCGCACGAGCCAGGCGGCCAGCTCGAGCGGCCGGCGCTTCATGTTCGCGGTCGAGGTCTCGCCGGCGAAGAGCTCGGCGCCGTCCGGCGCGGTGATCCGCAGGCTGATCCGCAGCGGCGCGTCCCAGTCGTCCGGCACCGCGAGCGCAGGGCCGATCGCGCACGCCCCGGCGAAGATCTTCGCCTGCGGGATGTACAGCGGGTTCGCGCCCTCGATGTCGCGGCTCGAGACGTCGTTGCCGACCGTCACCGCGACGGGTGTGCCGTCCTCGCCGAGCACGAGGCCGAGCTCCGGCTCCGGCACGTTCCAGTGCGCGTCGCCGCGCACGCGGATCTCGCCGCCCGGGCCGACGGTGCGGCGCATCGCCGCGTCCTTGAGGAAGAGCTCCGGGCGATCGGCGTCGTAGACGAGCGCGTAGACGTCGCGGGCGTCGGTCTGCGCCTCCTCGACCCGTGCGTCGCGGCTGCGCTCGTAGGTGACCCCGGCGCACCAGATCTCCGGCGCCTCGACCGGCGGCAGAAGCCGGAGCGAGGCGAGCGGCACGACGCCCTCGACGGAGCCGTCGCCCCGCAGCGCCGCGAGCGGGTCGTCGTGGTCGAGCAGATGGACGACGTCTCCTTCGAGGCGCCCGACGCGCGGCTCGCCGCGGCCCGCGTGCGCACGGACGAAGCGGATCAATAGGTGGCCCGGCCGCCGGAGATGTCGAAGCAGGCACCGGTCGAGAACGACATCTCCTCGCTCGCGAGCCAGCTGATGAGCGCGGCCACCTCGGACGGCTCGCCGACCCGGCCGAGCGGGATCCGCGCGGTCATGTACGAGATGTGCTCCTCGGAGATCTGGCCGAGGATCGGCGTGTTGATCACGGCAGGAGCGATGCAGTTGACGAGGATGCCGCGAGCCTGCGACGTCCTTGCCGATCGCCTTCGTGATCGCGATCACGGCGCCCTTCGAGGACGAGTAGGCGCCCGCCATCGGGTTGCCCTCCTTGCCCGCGATCGATGCGACGTTGACGATGCGGCCGTAGCCGCCCGCCTTCATCTTCGGGATCGCGGCGCGGTTCGCGTAGAAGACGCCGTTCAGGTTGATCGCGTGGACGCGTTCCCACTCCTCGTCGGTCACGTCTTCGGTGTGCAGCGAGTCGCCGCCGACACCGGCTGCGCAGACGAGGATGTCGAGCCGGGGCAGGCGGTCGACCGCGGCGGCGAGCTGCGCCGAGTCCCGCACGTCCTCGCCGTTCGCGAGGTCGAAGACGTGCACGTCGGCGCCGCCCTCGCGCAGGCGCTCGACGGTCGCGGCGCCGATGCCGCTCGCACCGCCGGTGACGAGCGCGACCCGTCCTGCGAAGTCGTAGTGGTTGCTCATGGATCATTTGTATACCGTTTTCCTTCATGGCTTTCGACCCGCACAGGCACTACCCGCTCGGTTCCGAGCGTCCCGATCTCGTTTCGACACCGGGCGGGCTGCGACTCGACGAGGTGACGTTCGACGCGGGCCTCGACCCTGCCGAGCTGCGGGCGACGCCGGCCACGCTCAGGCTGCAGGCGGAGGTCGCCGACGCCGCAGGCCGTTCGCAGCTCGCCGACAACCTGCGCCGCGCGGCCGAGCTCGCGCCGCTCCCGGACGACACGATCCTCGAGATCTACACCGCTCTGCGCCCGGGCCGCTCGACCGGCGCGGAGCTCGAGGCGTGGGCCGGGCGCCTCGAGGAGCTCGGCGCTCCGCTGACCGCCGCGTTCGTCCGCGACGCGCTGCGCGTCTACGAGACACGGGGCCTCCTTGCAGCCTGACGAGCGCTCTGCCAGATACGCCGCGCGTGAGGAGCGCCCGCTTCGCCGCGAGGTGCTGATCGAGCCGCTCGCCGAGCTCGGCCTCGTCGCGATGAACGGGCCGAACGACCCGGAGCCGTCGCTCGTCATCGCGGACGGCGTCGTCACCGAGATCGACGGTCGCAAGCGGGAGAGCTGGGATGCTCTCGACCACTTCGTCGCGAGCTACGGCCTCGACCTCGAGGCGGCGGCCGAGGCGGCTGCGCTCACCGACGTCGAGATCGCGCGCAAGCTCGTCGACGTCGACGTCGAACGGAGTGAGCTCGTCCGCCTCTCGCGCGGGCTGACGCCGGCGCGGCTCGCGAAGGTGATCTCGATGCTCGATCCGGTCGAGCTGATGTTCGCCCTCAAGAAGCTGCGCGCCCGGCGCGCGCCGGCGAACCAGGCGCACGTGACGAACCTCAAGGAGAACCCCGCGTTGCTCGCAGCGGACGCGGCCGAGGCCGCGGCCCGCGGCTTTGCGGAGCTCGAGACCACGGTCGGCGTCTCGCGGTATGCGCCGCTGAACGCGATCGCGCTCCTCGATCGGCTCGCAGACCGGACGGCCCGGCGTGATGACGCAGTGCGCGGTCGAGGAGCGGCTCAACCTGCGGCTCGCGATCCAGGGGCTCGTCACCTACGCCGAGACGCTGTCGGTGTACGGCACCGAGCCCGTCTTCGTCGACGGCGACGACACGCCGTGGTCGAAGGCGTTCCTCGCCTCTGCCTATGCCTCGCGCGGCGTCAAGGTCCGCTTCACGTCGGGTGGCGGCTCGGAGGCGCTGATGGGCGAGTCCGAGGGCAAGTCGATGCTCTACCTCGAGGCGCGTTGCCTGTCGCTGATCCGCGCCGCCGGCTCGCAGGGCGTGCAGAACGGCTCGATCTCGTGCATCGCGCTCGCGCTCTCGGTCCCGGGCGGCACGCGTGAGGTGCTGGCCGAGAACGTGCTCGCGGCGTGGCTCGACCTCGAGGTCGCCTCGGGGAACGACGCCATCGCGAGTCACTCGGAGATCCGCAAGACCGCCAAGCTGATGGGGCAGTTCCTGCCCGGCACCGACTTCATCACGTCCGGCTACTCGTCGATGCCCCGCTACGACAACATGTTCGGCGGCGGCAACTACGACTCGCACGACTACGACGAGTGGCTGACGCTGCAACGCGACTGGCAGGTCGACGCCGGACTCGAGCCGCTGGCCGAAGCGGATGCGCTCTCGGTGCGCGAGCGGGCAGCGCGGGCCGTTCAGGCGGTCTTCGACGAGCTCGGCTTTCCGCCGGTCAGCGACGAGGAGGTGCGCCTCGCGACGACATGCCTCGACTCGCGCGACCTCCCGACCGCGACCGCGCTGCCGACGTGCTCGCGGGCGACCGCGTGCTCTCCGAGCGCATCAGCGGCGCTCGCGATCGCAGCGAGCGCTCGAGCGGCGCGGGTTCCCGGAGGTCGCGACCGCCGTGTTCGACATGCAGCGCCAGCGCGTGTCGGCCGACTACCTGCAGACCTCGGCGATCATCGAGCGCCGGCGGGTCGGTCGTCTCGGCCGTGAACGACCCGAACCGGTACACGGGCCCCGGCACCGGCTACCGCCTCGAGGGTGAGCGCTGGGAGCGCCTCCGGCGCCTCCCGTACGCCGTCGACGCGCGGCTGCTCGGCGGTGCACCGCCTGCGGAGCCGGTCGTCTCGGCGCTCGGGCCGGCCGACCGTGGCGAGCAGGCCGACGAGGTCGTGATCGCCCTCGGGCCGGCGTTCGGCGACGCGCTCGGCGCGACGATCAACGGCCTCGCTGCACAGCGACGTGCTCGAGGCGATCGTCGAGGGCGTGCGGGCGGGCGGCGGGACGCCGCGGCTCGTGCGGATCCGCCGTTCGGCTGACGTCGCGTTCATCGGCCACGACGGCGCACTGCTGTCCGGGTCCGGGATCGCGATCGGCCTGCAGTCGAAGGGGACAGCGCTGATTCATCGCGCCGACCTGCAGCCGCTCGACAACCTCGAGCTCTTCGGGATGGCCCCGTCGCTGACGCTCGAGTCCTACCGGCAGATCGGTGCGAACGCCGCCGGTTACGCGCTCGGCCACCCTGTCGCGCCGGTGCCGACCGTGCTCGACAACTACGCGCGCGCGAAGCTGATCGTGCGCACCACGCTCCTGCACGCGCGCGAGGCAGGCGAGGTCGTTCCCGGGGCCGCTCCGGTCGAGCTCGCCCTGGTCGTCGCGCCCGCGCCGGTCTAGGAATCGGTACCTGGTACCTGCTCAGGTACCAGGTACCTCGATCTGCGCGCCGGCCACAGCCTCAGTCGTCTGCGGCCTCGTCCCAGGGCTTGCCGCTTCGGCCCCAGCGGTGGGCGTCGTGGCCCTCGACGATCACCCAGGTGTGCTCGCGAAGCTCGGGCGCCTCGAGCGTCTCGAGCAGCGTCTCGGTGAGACGGTCGATCAGGCGCGACTCGAGCTCCGGCGTCAGCCGCCGCTCGAACAGCTCGACGCGGACGAGCGGCATCTATTTCTCCACGTGCTGCGAGCCGCCGTCGGGGCCGAGCACGAGATCGAGGGACGCGGTCGGGCACGTGGTCGAGCGGGACGGGGGAGAGCGCCTCCATGAACGTCACCCCGTGCTCGGAGTAGAGCTTGTGGTGCAGGCCGCGGTTCACGACGACGACATCGCCGGCGCGGAGTGTCGTCGTCTCCTCCTCGATCGTCATCTCGACCTCGCCGTCGAGCAGGAACATCACCTGCTCGGTGTCGTCGTGCTTGTGCCACGGCACCTGCTTGCCCGGCGCGTACTGGACGCGGCAGAGCAGCACCTGCTCGCCGCCGATCGCGTGCAGGCGCACGCCGTCGACGAACTCCCAGGAGTCGCGGCCGTTCCAGCTGCGGAAGGGCCGCGACTCCGAGCTCTGATCAGGCATCGACGCCGAAGAAGCCGTTGCCGCCGTCGGACGAGAAGGCCTTGATCGAGATGTGCTCGTCGAAGACGACGCGCTTGCCGTCGCGGGTCGGCTCTCGCCGCTCGGCGAGGGCCGCGAGAACGCGGTCCGGGGTCGCCGGCATCTCCGTCACCCACACACCGATCGCATCGTGGATCGCGTTCGCGATCGCGGGAGGCTGGGCGTTGTTGGCCATCTCGCCGATCGCCTTCGCGCCGAACGGGCCGTCGACCGAGGGATTCTCGATGATCACGTTGTCGAGCTCCGGCAGGTCGCGCATCGCCGGGCCGAGGTAGGCGCCGAACTGCCCGCCGCGGTGCTCGACCGACGGGTAGTACGGGTAGCTGTTCTCGAGCAGTGCGAGCCCGAGGCCCATGATCGCGCCGCCTTCGATCTGCCCTTCGACGAGGGTCGGGTTGATCGCCCGGCCGACGTCGTAGACCTGAACCATCTTCTCGACGACGACCTCGCCGGTCTCGTCGTCCACCTCCACCTCCGCGACGCAGGCGGCGTAGGAGATCGCCGAATGCGGCTCGATCTCCACCTGGCCCGTGGCGTCGTCGACCTCGGCGAACGGCTTCAGCGCCGTCGAGGAGCCGCTGATCAGCTCGCCGTAGTTGTAGGTCGCGGCGCCGGCGACGTCGGCGACGTTGATCTTCTTCTGCGGCGCGCCGCGGGCAATCACCTCGCCGTCGGTGATGTCGAGGTCGGACGGGTCGATCTCGAGCTCCTTCGAGGCGATGTCCAGGATCCGCTCGCGCACCTTCTCGGCAGCCAGACGAACGGCGTTGCCGCCGATGAACGTCCCGCGCGAGGCGAACGTGCCGGTGCACACGGCCGACGAGTCGGTGTTCGTGTTGTCCATCGTCACCCAGTCGTAGGGGACGCCGAGCGCGTCGGCGACGATCTGCGTGTGCACGGTCTTCGAGCCCTGGCCGATGTCGACGGTGCCCGAGAACACATCGACGCGGCCGTCCGGCTTCAGCTTGATCCAGGCCTGGCTCGGGTCGCCGTTCTGGTTCATCCCCGTCGGGTACTCGATCGTCGCGAACCCGCGACCCTTGTGCTTTGCCATCAGGCTTCCCCTCCGTTCAGGTTCTGCTGGGCGACGAGGTGCTCGGGCAGCAGCTCGCCGCTCCGAGGATCCGGGGTCATGGCACGGAAGCTCGCCGGCAGCTCCATCCCGACGCGCTCGGCGGCCGCGAGAGTGACGGGCACGGTCGATGGATCCTGCAGGACGACGCCGTTCCCGCTCGTGTCTCCGATGCGGTTCGCGTTCTTCAGCCGCAGCTCCCACGGGTCGATCCCGAGCTGCTCGGCCACCCGGTTCAGGTGCGTCTCGACGGCGAACGACACCGACGTGACGCCGAAGCCTCGCATCGCCGTCGTCGGGACGCGGTTCGAGAACACGACGAAGCCGTCGAAGCGGAGATTCGGGATCGTGTAGGCGCCCGAGTGGTGGAACGCGTGCTTCGTGAGCCCGTAGGGCGAGAAGCGCGCGTAGGCGCCCGAGTCGTGCAGGGTGACGGTGCGACGGCCGAGGATCCAGCCGTCCTTCGTCACCGCATCGGCCAGCTCGATGTGCCACGGCGCCCGGGTGGACGAGGCGAGGAACTCCTCCTCGCGTGTCCAGCGCCACTTGACGGGCCGGCGTGACTTGAGCGCGAGCAGCGAGCAGATCGTCTCGGTGGCCGTGTCGACCTTGCCGCCGAAACCGCCGCCGACCGTACCGCCGACGAACTTCAGCTTGTTCAGCGGCACCTGGAGGTGGGCCGCCACGACGCCCATCGAGAAGTACATCGCCTGGGTGCACGAGTAGATCGTCAGCCGGCCGCTCGATTCAGGCACGGCGAGCGCAACCTGCGTCTCGAGCGGCATCTGCTCGATCGCCTGCGGGCGGTAGACCCCCTCGACGATCAGGTCGGCTTCGTCGAAGGCGCGGTCGATGTCGCCCTTGCGGACGCGGCGATGGTTGTAGGGGCCGTAGTGCGGGTAGACGTTGCCCCACTGATGGATCTGCGGCGCGTCGGGGTCGAGCGCCATGCGGATGTCGAAGAGCGCCGGCCGCTCTTCGTAGGAGATCTCGATCGCCTCGACGGCCGCCATGGCCGCCGCCTCCGAGTCGGCCGCGACGGCGGCGATCGGCTGGCCCAGATACCGAACCTCGCCGTCGGCGAGCAGCGGCTCGTCGGCCGGGACGCCGAGGCCCTCGAGGTGGCCGTAGACGTTCTTCGGCACGTCGGCGCAGGTCACGACCGCGCGGACACCCGCCATCGACTCGGCCTTGCTCGTGTCGAGCGAGGTGATGGCCGCGTGGTGGTGCGGCGAGCGAAGCGCCTTCACCCAGAGGGTCTTGCCGACGCGAACATCGTCGACGTACTGCGTGCGCCCGGTGACGTGCCCGACCCCGTCGTACCGTGGGAGACGTGCGCCGACGGCCTTCATGCTGGACTTCCTTTCGGCAGGACTTCGGGCTCGCCCTCGACGGGCTCTGGCAGGTCTTCGACGGCCGCCACGTCGCCGCGGGAAGCCGCAAGCACGGCGTCGATGATCTTCACGTAACCGGTGCAGCGGCAGTAGTGGCCGCCGAGCGCCTCGACGACGTCCTCCTGCTCGACGGCGCCTTCGCGCTCGATCAGCGCGGTCGCCGCGATCACCATCCCTGGGGTGCAGAAACCGCACTGTGCGGCGTAGTGCTGGTAGAAGGCCGCCTGCACGGCCGACAGGGCGCCGGCGTCGCCGAGGCCCTCGACGGTCGTGATCGACGCACCGTCGACAGCGCCGACGGCTGTCAGGCACGAGCGGCGCGGCTCGCCGTCGACGAGCACGGTGCACGCACCGCAGCCGCCCTGCTGGCAACCCGCCTTGGGGCTCGTGATGTCGAGCTCGTCGCGCAGAACATGGAGGAGCGGCGTCAGCGGTGGGCTGACGATCGCCTCCTCGACACCGTTGACGATCAGCTTCATGCGAGCTCCAGTTGGTCGAGGGCATCACGGACGAGCTTGGGCAGCACGGTTCGGCGGTAGGCGGCGGAGGCGACCGCGTCGTCGACGGGGTCGACATCCTTGAGCACATCGTCGGCGTTGCGGCTCGCTTCGACCGCGCCGCAGCGAACAGCGGTCGGCGCGACCCCGCTGACGGCGATCCGCAGGTCGCTTCCGTCGGGGCGCGCGCAGGCGACGACGCTCGCGATCGAGTACGAGTGGGCGTGGCGACGACGCAGGGCGGCTACACCGGTGCGGCGCTCGACCCGGTCGTACTCGATCTCGAGCACGAGGCGACGGCCGCGGTCGCCGGCCGAGGAACTCCTCGACCGGCTCGACCCGCTCACCGCCCGGGCCGGTCGAGCGGACCCGTGCGCCGAGTGCGATCAACGGCGCGCCGAGATCGCCGCGCTGAGAGTCCGCCGCGCCGGGCGCGGAGAGGTTGCCGCCGACGGTGGCGCTCTGGCGCACCTCGCGGTCGGCCAGGTGCGCGGCCACCTCGGCGAGGGCCGTTTCGGGCGAGTCGACGAGAGCCGCGATCGGCACCATGGCGCCGATCACGACGCGGTCTCCGTCGGCTCGAAGCTCGTGAGCCCTGCGCGGCTGAGCATCAGCGCCCGTTCGGGCTTGGCCCGGCCGGCGGCGATCTCCGGGAGCAGGATCGTCCCGCCGCCGACGACGGTGATATCCGCCCCGTCGCCGAAGAACGACGCCGCCTCGGCGGCGGATGTCGGAAAGAGCACGTCTGCTGTCATGCGACGATTCTAAGCAGCGCACGAACACGCGTGCGACGAAGAAGGCGAACAGCCTCGTCGGAGCCTCTACTGTGTGCGCAGATGGCGTTCGCCTCGATCGACGAGCTCGACTCCGCGCTCGCACGAGCCTCGTACCTCGCGGACCGGGGCCTGGCGACCGCGCTCTACCTCGCGCTGACGCTCGAGAAGCCGCTGCTGCTCGAAGGGGAGGCGGGTGTCGGCAAGACCGAGGCGGCGAAGGCGATCGCCGGCGCGCTCGGTGCTCCGCTGATCCGCCTCCAGTGCTACGAGGGCCTCGACATCGCCCATGCCGTCTACGAATGGAACTACGCGCGCCAGCTCCTGCACATCCGCGCCGCCCAGGCGGGCACCGTCGACGAGAGCGAGCTGTTCGGCCGCGAGTTCCTGATCCGCCGGCCGGTGCTCGAGGCGATCGAGTCGGAGCAGCGCGTCCTGCTTCTGATCGACGAGATCGACCGTGCCGACGAGGAGTTCGAGGCGTTCCTGCTCGAAGTGCTCTCGGACTTCCAGGTGACGGTGCCCGAGCTCGGCACGATCGAGGCGAAGCAGCGGCCGTACGTGATCCTGACGTCGAACCGGACGCGCGAGCTGCACGACGCCCTGAAGCGGCGCTGCCTCTACCACTGGATCGACCATCCGACCGTGGCGCGAGAGATCCAGATCGTCGAGCTGCGCGTGCCCGGCGTGCCCGAGCGGCTCGCCGAGGAAGCGGCCCGCTTCGCGGCCGAGCTGCGCTCGCTCGACCTCCAGAAGCCGCCGGGCCTCGCCGAGACGATCGACTGGGTGCGCGCCCTCACCGCGCTCGGCCAGCAGGAGCTCGACGTCGAGAACGTCCAGGCCACCCTCGGCTCGCTGCTCAAGTACCACGACGACCTGCTCTCGATCCGGGACGAGGCGCTGGCGGGGCTCGTCGTCTCCGCCCGTGGCTGAGCCGCTCGCCGACGCGGCCTCGGAGCACGCCGTCGTCCGTCATGTCGTCGTCTTCGGCCGTGTGCTGCGCGAGGGCGGCCTCGAGATCGGCCCCCGGCGGATCGCCGACGCGCTGCGCGGCCTCGACGCGATCGATCTCGCCCGGCAGGAGGACGTCTACTGGACGCTCCGCCAGACGCTCGTCGCGCGGCGCGAGGAGCTCGAGACGTTCGACCGTGCCTTCGACGCGTGGTTCCTGCGCGCGGGCGCCCGGCCGCGGCCGCGGCGCGGGCGAGCCGCCCTCTCGCGCCGGCCAACGGCGCAAGGGCGGAGCTCCCGGGCTCGGGCCGGAGCTGGACGGCGGCGAGATCGAGGTGGGAGCGTGGAGCTACGACGAGCTCCTGCGGACCCGCGACTTCGCCGCGATGACGCGCGGAGGAGTTCGCCCGCGCCCGGACGCTGATCCGCCAGATCGCGGTCGGCCGGCCTCGCCGGCGGACACATCGCCTGCGCGCAGACCGCCGCGGCCGGGTGCTGGACATCCGCGCGCTCGTCCGCGCGTCGCTCGCGACCGGCGGCGACCCCGTGCGGCGCGCCTACCGCAGCCGGGCCGACGGCCCGCGCAAGCTGGTGCTGCTGCTCGACATCTCCGGCTCGATGGATGCCTACGCCCGGGCGCTTTTGCTGTACCTGCACGCCGCGCGGGGGTCCGGCCGCGGGGTCGAGACGTTCGCCTTCGGGACGAGGCTCTCGCGGCTCACGCCGGAGCTCGGTGTCCGTGATCCGGAATCGGCGCTCGCCGCCGCCGCCAAGCGCGTCGTCGACTGGTCCGGCGGCACGCGCATCGGCGAGTCGCTCAAGGCGTACAACGACGAATGGGGCCGAAGGGCGCTGACGCGTGGCGCCGTCGTCGTCGTGCTGTCGGACGGCTGTGAGCGCGGCGACCCGTCGCTCGTCGCGTCGCAGATGGAGCGCCTCGCGCGGCAGGCGTTCGCGGTCGTCTGGGTGAACCCGCTCAAGGGTCACCCGGACTACGAGCCGCTCACCGGCGGCATGCGCGCGGCGTACGCGCACGTCGACCGGCTCGTCTCGGGGCACGACCTCGCCAGCCTGGAGGCGCTCGGTACAGTCCTCGCGGGAATCGAACGGAGGCATGCGGCATGAAGGAGATCCTCGAAGAGGTCGAGCGCTGGCGCGAAAGCGGCGAGAAGGTGGCGATCGCGACGGTCGTCGCGACGCGCCGGTCTGCGCCGCGTCCGATCGGTGCCAAGTTCGCGATCTCGGAGCACGGCCAGATGTGCGGCTCGGTCTCGGGCGGGTGTGTCGAGAACGACGTCGCCGTGCAGGCCCGCGAGGTGATGGCTTCGGGCGAGCCTCGGCTGCTCAGCTACGGGATCAGCGACGACCAGGCGCTGGGCATCGGTCTGCCGTGCGGCGGCGAGATCGACGTCTTCCTCGAGCGGCTGGATTGACGCTCACCGAGTCACTGCTCGAGCTCGCCCGCAGCGGCGGGCGCGGCGTGCTCTTCACCGTCGTCGAGGGTGAGCGCGAGGTCGGACGCAAGGTGCTCGTCCTGCTCGAGCGGGGCGAGGTGGTCGGCGACGATCCGCTCGCGCTTGCGCCGCTGGCGCAGGAGCGTGCGGCGCAGCGGGCTGATCGAGCACGAAGGCCTGAAGGTGTTCGCCGAGGTGTTCGGGCCGCCGCCACGGCTCGTCGTCGTCGGCGCCGTGGACACCGGCGAGGCGCTGTGCGCCGCGGCGAAGCGGGTCGGCTGGCGCACGATCTGCGTCGATGCCCGCGCGCAGTATGCGACGGCCGACCGCGTGCCGAGTGCCGACGAGATCGTCGTCGACTGGCCGGAACCGGCGTTCGAGCACATCCGGCCCGACCGCGACACCGCCGTCGTCGTGCTGACCCACGACGACAAGTTCGACATCCCTGCCCTCGCAGTCGCACTGCGCTCCGACGCGTTCTACGTCGGCGCGCTCGGGAGCAGGCGCGCACAGGAGAAACGCCGCGAGCGGCTGCTCGAGGCGGGCCTCACCGAGGAGCAGCTCGACCGTCTGCGCGGGCCGGCCGGCCTCGACATCGGCGCCGAGAGCCCCGGCGAGACCGCCGTCTCGATCCTCGCCGAGGCGCTCGCGCTTCGCGCGGGGCGGCTCGGCGGCCCGCTGCGCGAGGCGGCGGGCCGGATCCACGTCGAGCGCTGAGAGCTTCCGGCGAATCTGGACGTCCCTGCGTGCGGCTGTTACGTTCGCTCACAGGTCGCGGGTCTGCGCGGACCTGACACTGCGAGGTAAAGGAGCAGATTTGCCGGTTTCGGTGCAATCCGACAAGGTGCGCGAGCTGGTCGACGAGAACGCCGAGGTCGAGCAGGTCGCGACGGGGTTCACGTTCACGGAAGGGCCGATCTGGATGGCGGACGGGTCGCTCCACTTCAGCGACATGCCGGGCGACAAGCGGCGCCGCTGGCATCCCAGCGAGGGCGTCGAAGTCCTCCGCGACCCGAGCAACAAGTGCAACGGGATGACGCTCGACAACGACGGCAACCTGATCGTCTGCGAGCACGTGACGAGCTCGGTGGTGCGCGAATCGCCTGACGGGACGCGCGAGACGCTGGCGACTCACTGGGGCTCGCGCGAGCTGAACAGCCCGAACGACGTGATCGTCGCGTCGGACGGGTCGATCATCTTCACCGACCCGACGTACGGCCGGATGCCGGGCTTCGGGATCGAGCGCGAGCAGGACCTCGACTTCCAGGGGGTCTACCGCATCCCGGCCGGCGGGGGAGACCTCCAGCTGCTGGTCGACGACTTCGCGCAGCCGAACGGCCTGTGCTTCACACCCGACGAGTCGCAGCTCTACATCAACGACACGGTGCACGCTCATATCAGGGTCTTCGATGTCGGCCCCGAGCACGCGCTCTCGAACGGCCGCGTGTTCGCCGAGGGCATCGGCACCGGCGATCTCGCAAGCGGCGAGCTCGTCGACGGGATGAAGCTGGACGAGCGCGGCAACGTCTACGTCACAGGGCCGAAGGGCGTCTGGATCTTCGCGCCCGACGGGGAGCACCTCGGGACCATCCTGGTGCCGGAGAACGTCGGCAACATCAACTGGGGCGACGACGACTGGAAGACCCTCTACATCCCGGCCTCGACCTCGGTCTACCGGGTGCGGATGAAGGTCGCAGGCAACCAACTCGGCTACATGCGTTAGGAGACGAAGACGTGGACAGCATCGATCCCAAGGCGACCGCAATGGTGATCCAGGATCTCCAGAACGACGTGATCATCGAAGGCGGCGCGTTCGCCGATTCCGGCGCCCCCGCGCACGCGACGAGCCAGAACGTCGTCGAGAACGTCAAGGGCCTCGCGGCCGCCTGCCGTGCCGCGGGCGTCCCCGTGATCCACGTCTGGTACATCGTCGAGCAGGACGCGCCCGGCCTGAAGCAGAACGCGCCGCTCTTCGAAGGCGTCAAGGGCGCGAACGCTCTCGTGCGCGGCACCTGGGGCGCCGCGCCGGTGGACGGCCTCGAGCCGCAGGCCGGCGACCACGTCGTCGAGAAGATGCGGATGAACGGCTTCTACAACACGCGGCTCGACATCCTGCTGCGCGGCCTCGGCGTCGAGAACCTGATCATCACCGGCGCGTGGACGAACATGTCGATCGAGCACACGGCGCGCCATGCGGCAGACGCCGGGTACCGGGCGATCGTCGCGTCCGACGGCACCTCCACGGTCGACGACGAATGGCAGCAGGCGGCGCTGAACTACGCGATGACGAACGTCGCGCAGGTCGCCACCTGTGCCGAGATCGCCTCGGCCCTCAGCTGAGAACGCGCGCGGCGATCTTCCGCTCGCCCGAGCGGCCGCTCGAGGTCGTCGAGCTCGAGCTCGACGACCCGGGGCCGGGCGACGTTCTCGTGCGGGTGGCGGCCGTCGGCGTGTGCGGCAGCGACCTGCACGTCGTCCGTGGCGAGTGGCGACGCCCGACGCCGATGGTGCTCGGCCACGAGGGCGCCGGCGTCGTCGAGGCGGTCGGAGAAGGTGTCCGGTCGGTCGAGCCGGGCGAGCGGGTCGTGATCTCGTGGGCGCCCGCATGCGGCGAATGCGTGGCGTGCCGGAGCAACAGACGGCAGGCCTGCGAGCGCCTGCGGGCCGCGATCTCCGCCGGCACGCTCGTGGACGGCACGACGAAGCTGACGCTCGACGGAGAGCCGGTCTACCGCATGACCGCGACCGGCTGCCTGTCCGAGCGGACGGTCCTGCCGGCGGAGGCGGCGCTGCCGCTGGGCGAGGGAATCCCGCTCGAGCAGGCGGCGCTCCTCGGCTGCGCCGCGCTCACGGGTGTCGGCGCCGTGCGGAATGCTGGCGCGCTCCAGGCCGGCGAGACGGCGCTCGTCGTGGGCGCAGGTGGAGTCGGGCAGTTCTGCGTCCAGGGCGCCCGCCTGGTCGGGGCTGCCGAGATCGTCTGCGTCGACCCGAACGCCGGCCGCGCCGAGCAGTCGCTCGCGCTCGGCGCGACGGCCGCCGGCGGCCCCGAGGAGATCGGCGTGCTCCTCCCGGACGGCGCCGACGTCGCATTCGACGCCGTCGGCTCGCCCGAGACGACCGCACTCGCCCTGGCGGGCACCCGCCCCGGAGGGCGCTGCGTCGTCGTCGGCATGCCCGCCGCCGGCGCCCGCTACGACCTCGACCCGCTCGAGTTCACGAACCGCGAGAAGACGCTCACCGGCTCGGTCTACGGGTCGGCCGACCCGGCCGAGGCGCTGCCGGCGCTGCTCGAGGACGTCCGCGCCGGGCGGCTCGAGCTCGCGTCGCTCGTCGGCCCGACCTTCCCGCTCGACCGTGCCGATGAGGCGTTCCGGGCCGCACTCGGCGGCGCGCTCGGCCGCGTGCTGGTGGCGCCGTGATGTGCCTGCGTTTTCTGCCGGCGCACCGCGGCTAGGATCGAGGCCCATGGCCTCCGCGACCGACCTGCCGCTGCTCGAGCTTCACTCGTCGAGCGGCGAGACGTTCCCGGTCGACGACCCGGCGACCGGCGAGACACTGCAGGAGGTGCCGCGGATGGGCGCGCGCGAGACGGAGCAGGCGCTTGCCGACGCCGAGCGCGCGCTGCCGGCGTGGCGCTCGCTGCTCGCGAAGGACCGCGCGCGCATCCTGCGCCGCTGGAGCGACCTGATGCTCGAGCACGAGGATCAGCTCGCGCGCCTGATGACGCTCGAGCAGGGCAAGCCGCTGGCGGAGTCGCGCGCAGAGATCGTCTACGCCGCGTCGTTCCTCGAATGGTTCGGCGAGGAGGCAAAGCGCGTCTACGGCGACACGATCCCCACCTACCTGCGCGACCGCCGCATCGTCGTCACGAAGGAGCCCGTGGGCGTCACCGCGGGCATCACGCCCTGGAACTTCCCCGCCGCGATGGTGACGCGCAAGGCTGCGCCCGCGCTGGCCGCCGGCTGCACGATGGTGCTGAAGCCGGCCGAGCAGACGCCGCTCTCGGCGCTCGCGGTTGCACAGCTCGGGCTCGAGGCGGGCCTGCCGCCGGGCGTCCTCGGGATCGTCACCGGCAGCGCCGAGGACGCGCCCGAGATCGGCCGGACGATGACCTCGAGCCCGCTGGTGCGGAAGCTCGGATTCACCGGGTCGACCGAGGTCGGCAAGCTGCTGATGGCGCAATGCGCGGGGCAGGTGAAGAAGGTGTCGCTCGAGCTGGGCGGGAACGCCCCGTTCATCGTCTTCGACGACGCCGATCTCGACGAGGCGGTCGCCGGTGCGCTGCTCTGCAAGTTCCGCAACTCCGGGCAGACCTGCATCTCCGCGAACCGGATCCTCGTGCACGCTCCCATCTACGACGACTTCGTGGCAGCGTCTCACCGCGCAAGCGTCGGCGCTGACCGTCGGCTCGGGGCTCGAGCCCGAGACACGGGTCGGCCCGCTGATCGAGCAGCAGGCGATCGACAAGGTCTCGCGCCATGTCGCCGACGCTCTCGAGCGCGGCGGCGAGCTCCTGACCGGCGGCGAGCAGCTCGGCGGCCTCTTCTACCGCCCGACCGTGATCTCGGGCGTGCCGGCCGAGGCGGCGATGGCGGTGGAGGAGACGTTCGGCCCGGTCGCCGGCATCGCGCGCTTCGGCAGCGAGGACGAGGCGGTCCGGCAGGCCAACAACACGCCGTACGGCCTCGCGGCGTACTTCTACAGCCGCGACATGGGGCGCATCTGGCGTGTGTCGGAGGCGCTCGAGTACGGCATCGTCGGCATCAACACCGGTGTCATCTCCACCGAGGTCGCGCCGTTCGGCGGCGTCAAGGAGTCCGGGATCGGCCGGGAGGGCTCGAAGTACGGGATCGAGGAGTGGCTCGAGCTCAAGTACCTGTGCATGGGAGGGGTCGAAGCATGATCGTCGAGCAGCGCGACTACCACGTCTTCACCGGCAAGCTGAACGAGGTCGTGCGGCTGTACGAGACCGAGGGGATCGAGCTGCAGCAGCGTCACCTCGGCAACCTGATCGGTGTCGTTCACGACGGACATCGGCGCGCTCTCGACCTACACCTCGATGTGGGGCTACGCGAGCTATGCCGAACGCGAGGAGCGCCGCGCGAACCTGCAGGCCGACGAGGCGCTGGCGCGACTTCCTGGGCCGGCTCCAGCCGCTTCTGCACACCCAGCAGAATCGCATCCTGATCCCGACCGCGTTCTCGCCGATCCGCTGATGCAGGGCAAGGTCGCGATCGTCACGGGTGCCGCACAGGGCATCGGGCGAGCGATCGCAGACGGTCTCGCCGCGGCCGGTGCGCGAATCGTGGTCGCGGACCTGCGCGGTGCGGAGGAGGCCGCGGCCTCGTACGACGGCGGCCTCGGGATCACGGCCGACGTCGCGAACGAGGACGACGTGCAGCGCCTCGTCGACGAGGTCGTCGAGCGCTTCGGCACGCGTAGACATCCTCGTCAACAACGCAGGCCTCTACGCGTCGCTCGAGATGCGCCCGTTCGAGCAGATCCCGCTCGAGGAGTGGCGCACCGTGATGGACGTCAACGTCGCCTCGATGTTCCTCACGTGCCGCGCCGTGCTGCCGGTGATGCGGGCGGGCGGGGGCGGCCGGATCGTCAACATCTCCTCGGGCACACCCTTCCGCGGCGTGCCGTTCCTGCTCCACTACGTCACGTCGAAGGGTGCGATCGTCGCGCTCACGCGGGCGCTCGCAAAGGAGGTCGGCAAGGACAACGTGCTCGTGAACTGCGTCGCGCCGGGCTTCACGATGTCAGAGGGCGTGGCCGCCCACCCCGAGGTGATCGAGAAGCTGCGCGACGTCTCGGTCTCGGCGCGGACGCTGCAGCGCGACCAGGTTCCCGAGGACGTCGTCGGCGCGGTCGTCTTCCTCTGCGGCCCCGGCGCCGAGTTCATCACCGGACAGTCGATCGTGATCGACGGAGGCCAGACCTTTCATTGATCCTCCGTTTCGAGGATCATCCCGACGGTGTCGAGACCGGCCCCGGGGACCACGTCGTCTACGACGTGGCGGCCGACCGCGCGACCTACGGGGCCGCGCGGGTCGACGGGCATGCGCTCGTCTGGGAGCTCCTCGAGCGGCCGCCGGGCGAGTGGGTGCTGCGCTGCGACCGGGTCGACTTCCCGCCCGGCGAGCGTCGCGCACCTGCACACGCATCCGGGGCCGGGCCTCCGCGTGCTCCTGCAGGGCCGGATCCGCATCGAGACCGAAGGGACGTCGCACGAGTACGGCCCGTTCGAATGGTGGTACGAGACGGGGCCCGACCCGGTGTTCGCGGAGGCGTCGGCGACCGAGGAGACCGCGTTCGTCCGCGTGCTCGTCCTGCCGCGCGAATGGGAGGGGAAGCGCACGATCCGCTACGTCGACCCGGCCGACGACGAGAAGCCGAAGCTGCAACGCGCCCGCATCTACTTCGAGCAGCGGCTGTGACCCGCACCGGCGGCCGGCTCCTCGCCGACCAGCTCGCGGTGCACGGCACCGAGCTCGCGTTCTGCGTACCGGGCGAGAGCTACATCGCCCTCCTGGACGGCCTCTACTCCTCGCCGGTCCGGCTCGTCACCTGCAGGCACGAGGCGGCTGCGGCCAACATGGCGGATGCCTACGGCAAGCTGACCGGCCGTCCCGGCGTCTGCATGGTCACCCGCGGGCCGGGCGCGACGCAGGCGGCCGTCGGCGTCCACACCGCCTACCAGGACTCGACGCCGCTGATCCTGCTGATCGGCCAGGTCGTCCTCCTCGCAGGAGGAGCGCGAGGCGTTCCAGGAGATCGACTACCGGCGCATGTTCGGGCCGCTCGCGAAGTGGGTCGCCCAGATCGAGCGTGTCGACCGCATCCCCGAGCTGATCGCGCGCGCCTACACGACCGCGTGCGCAGGGCGCCCCGGCCCGGTCGTGCTCGCGCTCCCCGAGGACCTGCTGGTCGAAGAGACCGATGTCCCCGACGCACCGCGTTTCCGGGTCGTGCAGCCGAGCCCGGCGGAGTCGGACATCGAGTCGCTGCGCGGGCTGCTCGCCCGGTCCGAGCGCCCGTTCGCGATCATCGGCGGCGCCGGCTGGACGGCGCGCGCCTCCGACGACATCCGCGTCTTTCTCGAGGCGAACGACATTCCCGCCGGTGCCGCCTTCCGCCGGCAGGACACGCTCGACAACGACTCGCCGAGCTACGCCGGCGACGTCGGCATCGGCATCAACCCCGCACTCGCAGAACGGGTGCGGAGCGCGGACCTGCTGCTCGCCGTCGGGCCGCGCCTGGGCGAGATGACGACGTCGGGCTACACGCTCCTCGACGTGCCGAAGCCGCAGCAGACGCTCGTCCACGTGCACCCGGGCGCCGAGGAGCTCGGCCGCGTCTACCAGGCCGACCTGCCGATCCTCTCGGGCATGGAGCGCTTCGCGGCCGCGGTGCGCGACCTCCGGGTCGAGGCGCGGCTGGGCTGCGGAACGCGAGGCGGCCCGCGCCGACTACGAGGCGTGGCAGCAGCACGGGCCGATGCCCGGCGAGGTCGATCTCGGCGAGTGCATCGCACTTCTGCGCGATCGCGTGCCGGATGCGATCGTCACGAACGGCGCCGGCAACCACACCGTGTGGATCCACCGCTTCTGGCGTTTCCACTCGTACCCGAGCCAGCTCGCGCCGACGAGCGGCGCGATGGGCTACGGCGTGCCCGCCGCCGTCGCCGCCAAGGCAATCGCACCGGAGCGCACCGTCGTCTGCCTGGTCGGGTGACGGCGAGTTCCTGATGTGCGGCCAGGAGCTCGCGACGGCGGTGCAGCACGACCTCCCGATCGTCGTGATCGTGGTCGACAACGGCATGTACGGCACGATTCGCATGCACCAGGAGCGCCACTTTCCGGGGCGGGTCGTCGGCACCGACCTCGTCAACCCCGACTTCGCCGCCTACGCACGGGCGTTCGGGGCGCACGGCGAGACGCGTCGAGCGCACGGCCGACTTCGCCGCAGCGCTCGAGCGCGCACTCGACGCGGGGCGCCCCGCGGTGCTGCACCTTCGCATCGACCGAGAGGCGATCACGCCGCGCACGACCCTGAGCGCGATCCGGAGCGGCGGATGCGCTGAGCGCCGCGAGTTCCGGGTCGCCGGACAGCCCGAGCCGATCAGCCACTACACCGATGCGGTCCGGGCCGGCGATCTCCTCTTCGTCTCGGGCTGCGTGCCCGTCGACTCGGATGGCAGCCTCGTCCCCGGTGACGTCGTCGCCCAGACGCGGCAGGTGTTCGCGAACGTCGGTGCCGTCCTCGCTGCGGCCGGCGCGAGCTTCCGCGACGTCGTCAAGGTGACGGTGTTCCTCACCGACATCGACGATCGCGCCGCCGTGAACACCGTCCGCCAGGAGGTGTTCGGCGAGGCTCGGCCGGCCAGCACACTCGTCGAGATCTCGAAGCTCGCGATCCCGGGCGCGCGCATCGAGATCGAGGCAGTGGCGCTGATCCCGTGAGGGTCGGCTCGAGATGAGCGATCCGTACAACGCGATCATCACCGAGGTGGAGCCCGCGCCGGCGCGGCCCGGCCCGCTGCACGGGCGGCGGCTGCTCGTCAAGGACCTGATCGACACCGCCGGGATCCGCACGACCTACGGCTCGCAGATCTACGCCGACCATGTGCCCGTGCAGACGGCCACGGCGGTGGAGCGGCTCGTCGCCGCGGGGGCGGTCGTCGTCGGCAAGGCGAACCTGCACGAGTTCGCCTGGGGGGTGACGAGCCAGAACGACTGGTACGGCACCGTGCAGAACCCGCGCCTGCCCGGCCGGACCACCGGCGGGTCGTCGGGGGGCAACGCGGCGGCGCTCGCCGCCGGGCTCTGCGACATCGGGATCGGGACCGACACGGGCTGCTCGATCCGCCTGCCGGCGTCGTGCTGCGGCGTCGTCGGCTTCAAGCCGAGCTGGGGGAGGGTCCCGGTCGACGGCGTCGTTCCCGCTCTGTCCGAGCTTCGACACGGTCGGGCCGATGGCGACGACGGTGTCCGAGGTCGCGACGATGTGGTCGGTCCTCGCCGCAGCGCCGCTCCCCGAGCCACGCCTCGCCGGGCTCACCGTCGGCCTGCTCACGCGCCCGCCGTCGGTGGGAGGGCCCGCCGCAGGCCGAGAACCGCGCCGCCGAGCGGTACGTCGAGCAGCTCGAGCGGCTCGGCGCGCGCGTGGTCGAGGCGACGATCCCCGAGCCGCCCGCGCGACACCTGGCCGCTCTTCTTCCACGAGGCGGCCGAGGCGCACCGTGCGACCTTTCCGTCGCGCGCGGACGAGTACGGGCCGAACGTCCGCACGAAGCTCGAGCAGGCGCAGGCGGTCGACCCGGCCGAGGTCGCGCGCGCCGCGCGAGGCCGTGCACGCCTGGCGCCTCTACCGCCCCGACGTCGACCTCTTCGTCGCGCCGGTGCTCGGCGTCGACGTGCCGCCGGTCGACTGCGACGAGCTCGACATCCGCATCCCGGCCACGGCGTTCCTGCGGCCGTTCAACGTCCTCGGCTGGGCGGCGATCGCGATCGGCGACCTCCAGCTCGTCGCGCCCCGGGACGAGGTCGTCCTCGCCGCTGCGCTCGCGTGGGAGCGCGGGGGCCTGCGCGATGCTAGGGCGAGATGTCCTTGATCTTGCCGCGCGGCAGGCAGCGTCAGATCGACCTTGGTGCCGTAGCTGCGGTAGCTCGCGTCGACGGTGACCTGGGTGCCCTTGCGGCGTCGTGTAGGCGACGAGGACGCGGGTCAGGCGCCCGCGCGAGTCGAGCCAGAAGGTGGCCGGGAAGCTGGTCGCGGGGAAGTCGTTCCGGACCGCCGTCTGGATCGTCGCGGGCACGCGGCGCGCGAGCCGTGCCAGGTTGACGACGCCGGTGAAGCGAAACGTCCCGTTCGCCTGGCGGCCGTGCGCGGTCGCGGTCGCGACCCCGTCGGAGAGATATGCCGGCGCGAGCACGTGGGCGAGCTCGTCGGGTTGCGTCCGGCGCTGCTCCGCGGTCAGCCTCCTGGTGTCCAGCTTCGTCCAGGGCTGGACGCTCGGATCGGAGAGCGCCGCCTGCACGTTCGCGTTCGTATAGGTGAAGGGCCCGATGATCACGAGCTCCTGCGGGAACTGGCCGCCGGGAAGCTGCTTGTAGAGGTGCGCGCGCCGCCCGGTGAAGGCCGCGCTGCCGTTCTCCTCGGCGGTGATCAGCGCGCCGCCGGCATTGATCGTGATCAGGAGGCGGAACCGGACGGGCCCGGCTGCCGTCGTCCGGGCCGCGGCGCCGGCGAACGCCGGTGCCGGCCCCGGGGCGGTCGTCGTGGTCGGCGAAGCGGCCTGCTTGGCGGCGCCACCGCAACCGGCAAGGCCGATCGCGAGGAGCACGAGCAAAAGGGCACGGCGCACGGGCTGCAGGCTACAGCTCGAGCGAAACTGCCCGGCTCGGGCGGCGGCGCGCGTCGCTGCGCAGGACGTCGACGAACGCTGCCGCCGTCGGCGACCAGTCGCTGCGGGCATAGACGGCGACATCCCGGATCAGGCGCGGAGTGAACCGGAGAACCGCGCAACCGAGGCCCGGTGCCACGATGTTGTCGGGGACGAGCGCGATCCCCACCCCGACTGCAGCCATTCGCACGGCCCCCTCGGCCTGGGAGGTGCGCACGCTGCCGCGCGGGCGGAAGCCGGAACGGCGGCAGATCTCCTCGAGAATGCCGGCGAGGCCGTGGTCCGGGTGGTAGAGCACCCACTCCCGCTCGCTCAGCTCGGCCACCGCGACCGTCGAGCGGCCGGCGAGCGGATCGGTGCTCGCGACCACGAGGACGAACTCCTCCCAGCCGACCGTCTGCAGCGGGCCGTCCCAGCGGCGAAGCGGCCGCGGGCCGACCGCGAAGTCGGCGACGCCCTGCTCGACCGCATCCTCGAGGAGGTGGCGGTGGCGGAACTCGTGCAGCCGGATCGAGACATTCGGGTGACGCTCGTGCCAGATCCCGATATAGCTCGGCAGCACGCCCACCGCCATCGAGAGCACCGTCGCGATCTCGAGCTCTCCGAGCTCGAGCACGAGCGCCGAGCGCGCGCCCTGGCGGCCGCGCTCCAGGGCGCGCAGCGCGAGCCGCGCCTCGGGCAGGAGCGCCCGGCCGGCCGGCGTGAGCGAGACGCCGCGGGGCAGGCGATCGAGCAGGGCGCCGTCGAGCTCGGACTCGAGCGTCTTCACATGCTGGGAGAGCGAGGGCTGGGTGATCCCGAGCCGCCGCGCGGCGCGGGTGAACGAGCCCTCGTCGACGACGGCGACGAAACACTCGAGCTGGCGGAAGTTCATAGCGAAAACCTATCGCCCTTAGTGCCAATCCGCCCACTTGACCTATTGTGGAAAACCCGTGAGACTCGCCCTGGTGCGGGCCACGGGGATCAATCACGTCAGCATCTCGGCCCTCGATCTCGAGGAATCGACCCGCTTCTACGAGGAGCTCTTCGGGATGGAGCGCATCCCGACGCCGATCTTCGCAACGCCCGGTGCAGTGGCTGCGCGTTGGTGACTTGCAATTGCATCTCTTCCTCGACGAAAGCGGTAAAGCGCCCAGCCGCCATCACCTCGGGATCACGATCGACGACTTCGACGCGGCCTACGACGCCGTCGTCGGCGCGCACGTCCGGCGAGTGGGGGGCGGAGCTCGTCGAGCTCCCCTCGGGGCAGGTGCAGCTCTACTTCCACGACCCGGCCGGCAACCTGATCGAGCTGAACTGGCACGACGCGAGCCAGATCGACCGAACGCGCTACCCGATGCTCAACCGCCTCGCGGACCGCATCCCGCAGACGCCCGAGTCGAACAAGGCCGTCCTCTACCTGGAGCGCACGTCGTGACCGAGAGCGTCGTCGGACGCCCGAGCGCGGTCTCCGCCCGGGCGCGGACGCTCGCCCTGCGCCGCCAGGTGCTGGTCGTCGCGGGCTGGGTCATGCTCGCGCTCCTCGTCTTGCTCCCGGCGCTCTGGGTCCTGTTCTTCGCCCCGACGACCGGCAAGTGGGCCACGGCGTTCGGCTCCGCCGTGCACGACCCGAAGGACTTCCTGATCACCGTCCTGAACGGCGTCACCGCCGCCGGTCTGTACTTCGTCGTCGCCAGCGGCTTCACGCTCATCTTCGGCCTGATGCGCGTCGTCAACATGGCGCACGGGGCGCTGTTCCTCTTCGGCGGCTACGTCGCATTGAAGATCCAGCGCGACATGGTCGGGGCAGGGAGGCTCGTTCGGCCTCGACAGCTCGCAGGTGAACCTCACGCACTGGATCATCCCGGCGATCGTCGGCACCCTCGTGATCGCGGGCATGGGCCTCGTGATGCAACAGGTCTTCCTGCGCTGGAACCAGGGCCAGGACCTGCGCCAGGCGCTGATCACGATCGCCATCTCGATCATCCTCGCCGACCAGATGCTCGCGCACTTCGGCGGCGTCGCGGAGGACATCGCCTGGCCCCGCAACTTCGACACGTTCGTCAACCTGCGGGTCAAGGGGATCCAGTACACCGAGACGCGCCTGATCATCCTCGGGATCGCGGTCGCGATCGGTGTGCTCCTGTGGCTGTGGCTGAAGCGGACGAGAACCGGGATGGTGATCCGCGCGGGCGTCGACGATCGCGCCATGGTCTCGGCGCTCGGCATCAACATCCAGCTGACGTTCGCGATCGCGTTCGCCGTCGGCTCTGCGCTCGCCGGCCTCGGCGGCGTGATCGGCGGGTCGTTCGCGAGCCTCGCACCCGGGGTCGACGCGAACTGGCTGCTCTACTCGCTCGTCGTCGTGATCATCGGCGGGATGGGCTCCCTCGGCGGCGCCGCCATCGGCTCGCTGCTGCTCGGGCTGACCAGCAACTTCTCGGCGGCCTACCTGCCCGCGAGTTACACCTACTACTCGATCATCTTCACGTTCATCCTCGTCGCGATCGTCCTCGCCGTGAGGCCGCTCGGACTCTTCGGGAGGCCCGCGTGAGGCTCGTCACACCCGACCGCGTCGTCGGCGTGCTCGCACTCGTGCTCGCCGTGATCGCCCCGTTCATCGTCTCGAGCTACTGGGTCGGGGCGCTGCTCACGCAGATGCTCTTCCTCGGCATCGTCGCGGCCAGCCTGATCTTCCTCTCGGCGTACGGCGGGATGGTCTCGCTCGCGCAGGTCGCGGTCTACGGGATCGCGGGCTTCGTCGTCGGGAACGCGACGACGAACGGCAACACGAAGGGACTCAACCTGAACTGGAGCCCCTACTGGGGTGTGGTCGTCGGCGTTGCGATCGCCGTGGCGGCCGGCCTCTTCTTCGGTGCGCTCGCGAGTCGCAGCGTCGGCATCTACTTCCTGATGATCACGCTGACCTATTCGGTGATCGCGAACCTGACCTTCGGGCAGGTGACCGACGTGTCGGGCTTCGGCGGGATCAGCGGCATTCCCGCGCCGGGTGCGATCGGGCGGGTCGAGGCCCACCAGAACAAGCTCTACTACATCGCGCTCGTCGCGGCGTTCCTCGTCTACGTGCTGCTCCGCTACGTCGCGCGCACGCCGTTCGGGCTGACGCTTCAGGGTGTCCGGGACGATCCGATCCGGATGGCCTCGCTCGGCTACAACGTCGTGCTGCACCGGACGATCGCGTTCGGGTTCGCCTCGTTCATCGCCGCGATCGGCGGCGTCCTCTTCGTGTGGTGGAACGGGCACATCGATCCCGCCTCGATCGATCTCGGCTCGACGATCGACGTGCTCGTGATCGCCGTCGTCGGAGGCCTCTATCGGCTCGAAGGCGCCTGGGTCGGCGCATTGTTCTTCGTCGTGATCAACAACTACTCCCAGCAGATCAGCTTCATCGGGCCTCGGTTCCACACGCTGATCGGCGCGATCTTCCTCGTCATCGTGCTCGTCTCGCCCGGCGGCCTCGTCGGCCTCTGGGAGCGCGCTCTCGCGCTCCGGCCGGGGCGCCGCGACGAGCCGTCGGATCGCGACCCGCTTCCCGCCCCGCAAGCCGAGCCCAGTGTCTGAAAGGAGGCCTTGACCCGGCTCACGCCAACTCGCACGTCTTTTTCTCCCACCGTACGTCTCACCCCCCAGAGGCATTTCCAATCAACCGGTTCGAAAGGAGGAGGGCATCCGAATGAATGCTCTCAAGAGCAAGTGGAAGCTCGTCATGCTTGCAGCGACGGTGGTCCTCGCGACCGCCGCGGTGCTGGCGGCAACGGCGACCGCTCGCAGCACGGCATCGACGATCAAGATCGCTGTCCTGTCCGACTGTCAGGGCGCGTTCGGTTCGTTCGACAACCAGGACATGGCCGGCGTCGTCACTGCGATGGTGCAGTACGCGGGCGCCAAGGCCAAGAACCCGAACCTGCCGCGGGCAGGGTGGACGGGCGGCCAGATCAACGGCCATCCGCTCAAGCTCGTCGGGGTCGGTTGCTCGAACGACCGTGCCGATACGGCGATCAAGGAGACCAAGCGCCTGATGGAGCAGCTGGGCGCCGACATCATGATCGGTCCGCTGTCAGGTGACGAGTCGATCGCGGTCGCGAACTATGCGAAGCAGCACCCGAACAAGACGTTCGTCGACGGCTCCGCAGGTGCGCAGGACACGACACTGAAGGTGCGGGCGAAGAACTTCTTCCGCTTCAACGGTGACGGGGCACAGTGGAACGCCGGCCTCGGCGATCTCGCCTACCACAAGCTCGGGTGGCGGACGGCTGCAGTCGTGGCCGACGACTACTCGTTCGCCTGGACCTCGGCGGCAGGCTTCATCGCCGAGTTCTGCGCAGTGGGCGGCAACGTGACGAAGCGGGTGTTCCCGCCGCTGAACACGACCGACTACTCGTCCTACGCTCAGCAGATGCCGACCAACGTCGACGGCACGTTCGTCGCGGTCGGTGGTGCAGGGCTGATTCCGTTCCTCAAGGCATACGAGCAGGCGCACGGGCCGATCGACGGCAAGAAGTTCATCGGCAACCTGTTCTGGGGAACCCCGGGTCAGTTCGAGCAGCTCTCGACCCGCGTGGTCGGGGCCTATGTCGGCGGCGCAGGCACGGCCGGCGACCTGGCGACCCCCGCAGCGCAGGCGTACAACAAGGAGGTCGGGAAGGTCTTCAAGACGATCCCGCCGTACGGCGCAGCAGCACCGCAGGCATCCTCGACGTTCACGTTCGGCTACTACGTGAACACCTGGGGCCTCCTCGCGGGTCTGAAGGGCGTCAAGGGTGACATCTCAGGCGGCCAGAAGAAGCTGCAGAAGTCGATTGCCGGTGTGCACCTCCGCACGCCGTACGGGCCGATCTACCTGGACAAGAACCGCCAGGGAGTCATCCCGGTCTACTACCAGCAGCTGATCCAGAAGGACGGGAAGCTCGCCGTCAAGACGGTCGGCTACATCCCGGGCGTCGACCAGACGTTCGGCGGCACGTTCTCGCCGACGACACCCGCTCCCGGGCGGACGTCGCCGAAGTGCGTCAAGCGGAACCTGCCGTGGATCGGTCATACACGGGTCCCGGCGGTCGTCGGGTAGTCGTTTGACCGACGCAGCAGCACCCGAAGTCGCCGAGCCGATCCTCCGTTTGCGGGGGATCGGCCGGCGCTTCGGCGGCCTCCACGCCGTGCGTGACGTCGACCTCGACGTCATGCACGGCGAGAGGCGCGCCATCCTCGGCCCGAACGGCGCCGGCAAGACGACGCTGTTCAACGTCATCTCGGGCGACGTCGGCCCGAGCGCCGGCACGATCGACTTCCTGGGCGAGGACGTCGGCACTCTGCCTCCGCGCGCCCGGGCGAAGCTCGGCATGGGCCGCACCTACCAGAAGTCTCGCTCGTTCCTCGGCCTGACGGTCGAGGACAACCTCTACCTCGCCGTGCTCGGCACGCGCAGCGGCCACTTTCGGCCGGTGCTGCTGTCGCGCCGCGATCGCGAGCTTCGTGACCGCGCCCGTGAGCTGGCCGAGGCCGTCGGCCTCGGCGGGCGGATCGGCTCGCTCGTCGGCTCGCTCTCGCACGGCGAGCAGCGCCAGCTCGAGGTGGCGATGGCGCGAGCGTCGAACCCCAGGCTGATGATGCTCGACGAGCCAGCCTCCGGGCTGTCGCGCGGCGAGCGCGTCGCGTTGACCGAGCTCTTGCTCGGCCTCGATCCATCGATCACGCTGATCCTGATCGAGCACGACATGGACGTTGCGCTGCGCGTAGCAGACCGCGTGACGATGATGCATGACGGCCGCGTGATCGTCGAAGGAACTCCGGACGAGATTCGCGCCAACGAGACCGTCCACGACCTCTATCTCGGTCGGGGGAACCAGCCGGATGCCTGACGCGCCGCTCCTCGCGGTCGAGAACCTCAGCGCGTTCTACGGAACCGCGCAGGCACTCGAGGACGTGTCGTTCGAGATCGCCGGCGGATCGACCTCGATGGTCGGCCGCAACGGCATGGGCAAGACGACGCTGTGCAACGCGATCGTCGGCATCCCGCCGGCCCGCGTCAGCGGCTCGATCCGCTATCAGGGCACGGAGCTCGTCGGCAAGCCCTCATACAAGATTGCCAAGCTCGGGATCGGCTACGTGCCGCAGGGTCGCCGGCTCTTTCCGTCGCTCTCGGTCGACGAGCACCTGCGAATGGTCGCGGGGCGCGGCGGCGGCTCGAAGCGCTGGACGGTCGAGCGCATCTACGAGCTGTTCCCCCGCCTCGCGGAGCGGCGCCGAAACGGCGGCGCGCAGCTCTCCGGCGGCGAGCAGCAGATGCTCGCAATCGGCCGCGCGCTGCTCACGAACCCGACGCTCCTGATCATGGACGAGCCGTCCGAGGGGCTCGCGCCCGCGATCATCGAGCACCTGATCGAGACGTTCAAGGCGCTCGAGGAGGAGGGCCTGGCGATCCTCGTGATCGAGCAGAACCTCGGCATGGCGACCGCGATCGCAGAGCGCCAGCTGGTGATGGTCGCCGGCTCGATCGCCGCCGAGACGACCGCCGCCGCGCTCTCCACCGACATGGAGCTGCAGCGCCGCTACCTCGGCGTCGAGCCGCTGGCGGAGCACGCCTAGTGCAGGTGGACTAGTTGCCGAGCGTCGCACTCGTAGGGACACTCGACACGAAGGGGCACGAATACGCGTTCCTGCGCGACCGCCTGCTGGATGCCGGGGTCGACGTGCTCGTGATCGATGCGGGTGTCTACGAGCCCGTCGGTCTCGACCCCGACGTCTCGCGTGAGGAGGTGGCAGCTGCGGCAGGCGCCGACGTCGCCGAGCTGGCCGCAGCGGGCGACCGCGGTGCAGCCGTCACCGCGATGGCCGCAGGCACCGAGGCGATCGTGCGGCAGCTCTACGCGGCAGGCCGGTTCGACGGGATCTTGGCACTCGGAGGCTCGGGCGGCTCCTCGATCTCCGCGCCGGCGATGCGGGCCCTGCCCGTCGGGGTGCCGAAGCTCCTCGTCTCGACGGTCGCCTCGGGGGACACGCAGGCCGTACGTTGGAGCGGTCGACGTGACGATGATGTACTCGGTCGTCGACATCTCCGGGGTGAACAGCGTCTCGGCGAGAATCATGGCGAACGCGGCCGGGGCGATCGCCGGAATGGTGAAGGCAAGGGTGCCCACGCTCGAGGGCAAGCCGCTCGTCGCAGCCACGATGTTCGGGGTCACGACCCCGTGCGTCACGATCGCGCGCGAACGCCTCGAGGAGCACGGCTACGAGGTGCTCGTCTTCCACGCGACAGGCGCGGGCGGCCAGTCGATGGAGGCCCTCGTCAAGGATGGGTTTCTCGCCGGCGTGCTCGACGCGACCACGACCGAGCTGGCCGACGAGCTCGTCGGCGGCGTGCTGTCGGCCGGGCCCGACCGGCTCGAGGCGGCAGGCGCCGCGGGCGTGCCGCAGGTCGTGTCGCTCGGCGCGCTCGACATGGTCAACTTCGGCCCGCGCGAGTCCGTGCCGGAGCGGTTCGACGACCGCAACCTCTACGTGCACAACCCGACGGTGACGCTCATGCGCACGACGCCCGAGGAGTGCGGCGAGCTGGGCCGGACGATCGGCCGCAAGCTGTCGGCGGCCGAGGGGCCGACCGTGCTCTTCATTCCCAACGGAGGTGTGTCGATGATCGCGAGCCCGGGGCAGCCGTTCCACGACGCGACGGCCGACGAGGCACTCGTGTCGGGTTTGCGCGAGACGCTCGACGACTCGGTCGAGGTGCACGAGCGCGCAGAGGACATCAACGATCCTGCGTTCGCGCGGGCGATGGCCGACCGGCTGCACGAGCTGATTCAGGCGGCGCAGCGGTGAACCGGGGCGACGCGCTCGCCAGGCTGCGCGCCCAGGCCGACGCCGGGTCGCCGATCATCGGCGCGGGCGCCGGCACCGGGCTCTCGGCGAAGCTCGCCGAGGCCGGCGGCGCCGACCTGATCATCATCTACAACAGCGGCCGCTACCGGATGGGCGGCCGCGGGTCGCTCGCGGGCCTGATGCCGTTCGGCGACGCGAACGAGATCGTCGTCGACATGGCGCGCGAGGTGCTCCCGGTCGTCAGGGAGACCCCGGTGCTCGCGGGAGTCTGCGGCACGGACCCGTTCCGGCTGATGCCCGTCTTCCTCGACGAGCTGAAACGCATCGGGTTCAGCGGCATCCAGAACTTTCCGACGGTCGGGCTGATGGACGGGACGTACCGAGCAGGGCTCGAGGAGACCGGCATGGGCTACGGGCTCGAGGTCGACCTGATCCGGCTCGCTCACGAGCGCGACTTCCTGACTGCCCCGTACGTCTTCGAGCCGGAGCAGGCGGCAGCGATGGCCGAAGCCGGTGCGGACGTGCTCGTGCCTCACATGGGCCTGACGACCGGCGGCGTGATCGGTGCCTCGACGGCCAAGACGCTCGAAGAGTGCGTGCCGCTGATCCAGGCGATGCACGACGCTGCGAAGCGGGTCAACCCCGAGATCCTCGTCCTCTGCCACGGCGGCCCGATCGCCGAGCCCGACGATGCCGCGTACGTGATCGAGCACACGGAGGGCGTCGTCGGCTTCTTCGGTGCCTCGTCGATGGAGCGCCTGCCGACCGAGGTGGCGATGACCGAGAACATGCGCCGCTTCAAGTCGATTCCCGTTTGATCCTTTCGATCTCCAAGGAGGAAGCACGATGAGCACCTTCGTGAAGCAGTCCGGTGTGGAGCAGGAGCAGTTCGACTGGGGCACGATCGGCTGGCGCTGCCGGCCCGCCAACACCGGGTCGAAGCAACTCGTGGTGATGGACGTCACGCTCGAGCCCGGCGAGGGCCATGCGTTTCACCGGCATGACGGGCAGGAGGAGATGATCATCATCAAGCAGGGAAGCGTCACGCAGTTCATCGAGAAGGACTCGACGACGCTCGCAGCCGGCGACTCGGTCTACCTCGACGCTGGTGTCGTCCACGCCTCGTACAACGACGGCGACGAGACGGCGCACCTGCAGGTCGTGATCGGTCCCTCGCTCGGCGAAGGTGGGTACGGGCTGGTCGACGTCTCGGGCGAGGAGCCCTGGGCCTCGATCCGGTAAGCGGCCTAGCCTGCGCGCGCCGCGGCGAGCACGGCCTGGGCGTCGAGCCCGCGGATCGACGCGTCGACGAGCTCGATCGGATGAAACGCCGCCACGGGGCGGCCGGCACGGCGGAGCGCGGCGGTGACCTGGACGAGGCAGCCGGGGTTGCCGCTCGCGTACGCCTCGGGAACGGTCTCGAGGATGCGGCCGGCCTTCCGGTCGCCCAGCTCGCGGGCCGCCTGCGGCTGCACGAGGTTGTAGATCCCGGCACTGCCGCAGCAGAGATCCTGCTCGGCCGGTTCGAGCAGGACGAGCTCCGGGATCGCCTGCAGCGCGGCCCGCGGCGCCGACGCGATCCGCTGTGCGTGCTTCAGGTGGCACGAGTCCTGGAAGGCGACCCGCAGCCCGAGCGGCTTCCGCTCGGCAGGAGCCGGCGCGTCGGCGAGCAGCTCCGAGACGTCGACGACATTCGGGATGTCGTGATCCTTCAGGTGCGACCCGCAGCCGGCGGCGTTGGTGACGATCGCGTCGTAGCCGCTCAGGTCATCGGCAAGCGCGTGCGCCCGCGCCACGCCCTCGTCGAGCCGGCCCGCGTGCGCGTGCAGCGCACCGCAGCAGCTCTGTGCTTTCGGCACGTGGACGTCGTACCCGTCTGCTGCGAGCACGCGCGCGGTCGCGGCATTCACGTCGCCGAACACGACGCTCTGGACGCAGCCGGCGACGAGCGCCACACGTGGGCCTTTGCCCGGCAGGTGCTCGGGTGGCCACGCGGTGCTGAGCCACGGCGGCGCGACCTCGGCGAGCGGTGCGAACGGGCCGGGGGCGGGGAGGCGCCGGAAGGCGAGCGCAGCACGCAGGCGGCGGCGATGGGGGAAGACCTCGAAGATCAGCCTGCGCAGCAGCCGCTCGCCGAGCGTGCGCCGGTGATGTTGCTCGACGTAGGCGCGCGTCGTCTCGATCAAGCGGTCGTACTGCACGCCCGACGGGCAGGCGGGGACGCACGCCATGCAGCCGAGGCAGCGGTCGAAGTGCTCGACGACGGTGTCGGTCAGCGGCATCGTCCCGTCGACGAGGCTCGCCCATCAGATGGATGCGCCCGCGTGGCGAGTCCATCTCCTCGTGCCAGAGCGAGTAGGTCGGGCACGCCGGCAGGCAGAACCCGCAGTGCACGCAGTCGGCGATCAGCTCGGGCTGCACAGCGCCTCCACCACCCGTTCGGCGAGTGGGCTCCAGGCGGGCTCGGGCTCGCCCTCGACGTACGCGACGCGTGGGCCCGGCCGGACGAGGGGAGCCTCGCCGCCGTCCCAGCGCACGCGGCGGCCGAGGTCGGCCTGCAGCGCGCGGATCTCCTCCCACGGGTCGGCGTCGGCGCCGCCGAGCTCTTCGGCCTGCGCGTGCACGGCTCCCTCGCCGCCCTCGAACAGGACGAGCATCCGGTCGCCCACGATGTCGACCGCGCTCGGCGTGAGCCCGGAGTGGTGGAGCTTCGGCCAGTCGCCGGCGGAGACCGCCACGGTGCGCTGCTGCCACGGGCTGCGGGTGGAGGCGAAGCGCGAGGCGCTCGACGCGTGCCGAGCCTGCCGCGCGAGCCGCAGAAGAGCTTGCCGAGGTCGTAGCCCGCCACGTTCTTCACGACCTTGCCGCCCGAGCTCGCCCGGGTGCCGTCGGGCAGGGTCACCGTGACGCCGATCACCAGGTCGCGCATCGTCCCGAACCGGTGGCGGAGCGGCCCCGAGAGGTCGCCGAGGAGACACTCGCCGAGCGTCGGGTCGCCGGGCGGATCGAGGGAGAACCGCTGGCCGTGCGGTGCCAGCGCGACCTGCAAGTCGGCGAGCCGGACTGCCGACTCGACGATGCACGTGAGGTCGCCGGGCTCGTGCTCGAGGATGCGCCCTCGCTCAGAACCGTTCAGCAAGCCCCGCCACCTCCAGCGGATGCGCCCGGTGCGGGCCGGGCACCTCGCCGCAGAGCCGCGGCGTCGGGAAGAGCTTGCCGGGGTTCGCGAGCCCGCGCGGATCGAACGCGGTGCGGAGCCGCTTCATCGCCTCGAGATCGTCCTCGCTGAACATCAGCGGCATCGCGCATGCCTTGTCGGAGCCGACCCCGTGCTCGCCGGTGATCGACCCGCCCGCGTCGATGCACGCCTCGAGGATCTTGTTCGCGACGAGCTCCGCGCGCTCGGCCTCGCCCTCGACGCGCCCGTCGTAGAGGACGAGCGGATGCAGGTTGCCGTCGCCGGCGTGGAAGACGTTCCCGACGCGGAGTCCATGCTCCTGCGAGAGCGCGTCGATCCGCCGCAGGACCTCCGGCAGCTTGGTGCGCGGCACGACACCGTCCTGGACGTAGTAGTTCGGGCTCACCCGGCCCATCGCGGCGAACGCCGCCTTGCGCCCGCGCCAGACGGCGGCCCGCTCGGTCGCGTCGGCGGCGACCCGGATCTCGGTGGCGCCGTTCTCGCGGCAGAGCGCCTCGACCCGGACGAGGTCCTCCTCCACCTGGGCGGCGGGACCGTCGAGCTCGACGATCAGGATCGCGCCACACCCCGGCGGGTAGTTCGCCCCGACGGCCGCCTCGGCCGCCTCGACCGTGATCGCGTCCATCATCTCGATCGCTGCGGGGAGGATCCCGGCCGCGATCGTGCCGGACACCGCTGCACCGGCGTCGTCGGTGTGCGGGAAGCCGGCGAGGAGCGTGCGCACCGTCTCCGCCACGCGCAGGACACGCAGCGTCAGCCGCGTCGCGATCCCGAGCGTGCCTTCGGAGCCGACGAACGCGCCGAGCAGGTCGGGGCCTTCGTCCCAGACCGAGAGCTCGACCACCTCGCCGTCCGGCAGGACGATCTCCGCGGCGAGCACGTGGTTGACCGTGAAGCCGTACTTCAGGCAGTGCGCACCGCCCGAGTTCTCGGCGACGTTGCCGCCGATCGTGCAGACCTGCTGCGACGACGGATCGGGCGCGTAGTAGAAGCCGTGCGCGGCAACCGCCCGCGTCACGTCGAGATTCGTCACGCCTGGCTCGACGACGACGAGGCCGGCGTCGACGTCGACCTCAGCACCGCAGTCATCCGCGCGAGCGAGATGACGATGCCCTCGGCGACCGGCAGCGCACCGCCGGAGAGGCCGGTGCCCGCGCCGCGCGCCACGAAGGGAATGCCCGCTTCGTTGCAGATCCGAACCACCGCCTGCACCTCGGCGGTGGTGGCCGGCAGCGCGACGAGGGCCGGGATCACGCGCCGGCCGGTCAGCCCGTCGCACTCGTAGGTCCGGAGCTGCTCGGGCTCCCGGATCACCGCCGTGGCGGCCGCAGAAGCGGTCGACGAGTTCCGGTGCGAGGCCCACCGTCTGAACCTAGACGATCTGCGTAGGATCGGCGGGTGGACGTTCGGGAATTTCTCCTCTCCTCGGGGCTGCCGTCCGGCGACCTCGGCGCCCTGCCCGACTCGGCGAAGCGGTTCCCGGACGGCGCCCAGTTCCGTGTCGAGATCCCCTCGACGGAGGGGCCGGCCTGCCTGGAGGCGGTGCTCGAGGAGGCGGAGCGGCTCGACGTGCTCGTGCATCGCGTGTCGCAGGGCTCGGGCGTCTTCATGCAGACCGACGCCGAGCTCGACGCGATGGCGAGGACCGCGGCGGCCGCCAGGGTCGAGGTGTCGCTCTTCGCGCGTCCGAACGCGGCGTGGGGCTTGTCGGCGACCGCGAGAGCCCACCCGGCGTTCGCCGCCTCTGCGCACGGCCAGGACCAGGTGGTCGCGAACCTCGAGGATTGTGTTCGCGCTGCCGCCCACGGGTTCCGCTCGGTGCTGATCGCCGACCTCGGTGTGCTCGCGCTCTTCGGCGAGGCGCGCACCGCCGGACTGCTGCCCGCCGAGATGCAGGCGAAGGTCTCGGTGATGCTGCCGGCGGCCAACCCGGCGGCAGCGCGCGTGCTCGAGCGGCTCGGCGCCTCGACCATCAACCTGCCGACCGATTTGACGCTGGCCCAGATCGCCGCGATTCGCGCAGCGGTCGACGTGCCGCTCGACGTGTACGTCGAGGCACCCGACAACGTCGGCGGGTTCGTTCGCCATCACGAGATTCCCGAGCTGATCCGGGTCGCGGCGCCCGTCTACGTGAAGTTCGGGCTCCGCAATGCGCCGGATGTCTATCCGGCCGGCTCGCACATCGGCGCGACGACGGTCGCCTTGAGCCGCGAGCGCGTTCGCCGCGCGCGGCTCGGGCTGGAGCTCCTCGAGCGGTCGGGCTTCCGGCCTGCCACCTCGGAGCTCGGCGCGTCCGGCCTTGCTCTGCCCCTGCCCCGTACCTCGACGAAGGAGAGCTGAATGGCCCGTCCGTGCACGTTGTTCACCGGCCAGTGGGCCGACCTACCGATCAGTGACCTGGCCTCCCGCTGCGGCGGGTGGGGATTCGACGGGCTCGAGCTCTGCTGCTGGGGAGACCACTTCGAGGTCGACCGGGCGATCGCCGACAGCGGGTACGCGCGTGGCCGCCGCGAGCTCCTCGAGTCGCACGGCCTCGGCGTCTGGGCGATCGGCGCCCATCTCGTCGGCCAGGCGGTCTGCGACCTGATCGACGAGCGCCATCGCGCCATCCTGCCGCCGGAGATCTACGGCGACGGCGACCCGGAGGGCGTGCGCACCCGTGCGGCCGAGCGGATGAAGGACACCGCGCGCGCCGCCGTCGCGCTCGGCGTCACGCAGGTCAACGGCTTCACCGGCTCGTCGATCTGGCATCTCATCTACTCGTTCCCGCCAAACGACTTCGACGCGGTCGAGCGCGGGTACCAGGACTTCGCCGAGCGCTGGGGCCCGATCATGGACGTGTTCGACGCGGAGGGGGTGCGCTTCGGCCTGGAGGTGCATCCGACGGAGATCGCCTACGACTTCGTGACGACCCGAAAGACGCTCGATGCGATCGGCAACCGCGAGGCCTTCGGCATCAACCTCGATCCGAGCCACTTCGCCCATCAGGGGCTCGACACCGCCCAGTTCGCGCTCGAGTTCGCCGATCGCATCTACCACGTCCACGTCAAGGACTCGATCAGGCGGCTCGACGGGCGGCGCTCGATCCTCGGTTCCCATCTCAACTTCGGCGAGGAGGCACGCGGCTGGGATTTCGTCTCGCCGGGTCACGGCGACGTCGACTTCGAGAGCCTCTTCCGCGCGCTTGAACCGAATCGGCTACCAGGGGCCGCTCTCGATCGAATGGGAAGACAGCGGGATGGATCGCGACTGGGGTGCTCCGGATGCGCTCGCGTTCGTGCGGCGCACCGACTTCGCGCCGTCCGCGATCGCCTTCGACGCGGCGATGCAGAAGGAAGGCTGACCATGGGAATCGGAGTCGCCTCGACCGAGCCGGGCCGGTGAGGACATCCGGCCGATCGGCATCGGCATGCTCGGCTACGCGTTCATGGGGAAGGCGCACGCGAACGCGTATCGCAAGCTCTCCTACATGACGTGGCCGCCGCCGCTCATGCCGCGGCTCGTGTCACTCGCCGGCCGCGACGAGGCGGCGGTGAGCGCAGCCGCGCTTCGCTACGGATTCGAACGCCACGTCGGCGACTGGCGCGAGCTCGTGGCGGATCCAGAGGTCGAGCTCTTCGACAACAGCGGCCCGAACAACCTGCACGCCGAGCCGACGGTCGCCGCAGCCGAGGCGGGCAAGCACGTCTTCTGCGAGAAGCCGCTCGGCCGGACCGCCGACGAGAGCCACGAGATCTGGCAGCGCGTCGAGGCGGCCGGGGTGAAGCACATGACGGCGTTCAACTACCGGTTCGTGCCGGCTGTCCGCCTGGCCCGGCAGCTGATCGAGTCCGGCGAGCTCGGTGAGATCCACCATTTTCGCGGCAGCTACCTGCAGGAGTGGGGCACGACGACCGACGACGCGTGGCGCTTTCACGCCGACGCGGCGGGATCGGGTGCGCTCGGCGATCTCGGCGCGCACGTGATCGACCTCGCGCGCTATCTCGTGGGCGAGATCGCCACGGTCTCGGCCGAGACCCGGACGTTCTTTCCCGGCCGCGAGGTCGACGACTCCTTCGAGGCAGTGGTGGGCTTCGCGAGCGGTGCGGTCGGGACGATCGAGGCGACGCGGTTCGCCGCCGGGCGCAAGAACGCGCTCAGCTGGGAGATCAACGGCTCCAAGGGCTCGCTCGCGTTCGACCTGGAGCGCCTGAACGAGTTGCGGCACTCCGACGGTACCGCCGGCTTCCGCACGATCCTCGTCTCCCAGCCCGACCATCCATTCTGGGAGTGGTGGTGGCCCGAGGGGCACATGATCGGCTGGGAGCACACATTCGTCCACGAGATCCACCATCTGCTCGCTGCGATCGCGAGCGACAGCGACGTCGCCCCGCACGGCGCGACGTTCGAGGACGGCTATCGCGCGGCGGAGGTCTGCGACGCCGTGCTGCGCTCCGCCGCCTCCGGAGGGACGGGAGACGGTCTCCTACCGCAGCTAGCGGGTCAGGAGCCGACGACGAGCACGACGAGGGAACGCGGCCCGTGCACGCCCTCGACACGGTCGAGCTCGATGTCGGAGGTTGCCGACGGGCCCGAGACGAAGGTGACCGGGCGCCGCTCGCCGCGGACGAGCGGCGCCAGGAGCCGCAGCGCCTCGGGCACCGACTCGACGACCGCGTGTTCCTCGACGACACAGATGTGCAGGTCGGGGACGAGCGTGATCGCCCGCCGTCCCTCGTCCGGGCCCGCGGTGAGGACGATCGTCCCCGTGGCCGCGACGGCGATCGTGGAGCCGGTCAGCACACCGTCGAAGCCGTCGAGCTCACGGGCCGTGAAACCGCTGTCGGCGACGGCCTCGACTCCCTGCGGGTGCCAGCCGGCAGGAAGCCCCGGCGGGACGACGAGCCGCCGCGCGCCACGTGCGGCGCACACGTCCGCCACCGCGGCCGCGAGGCCCTGCGGCTCGACCCGGCGAACCTCGGCGCGGTAGTCGGCGACCCGCTCGCAGAAGAGCTCCACCCGCTCGACGTCGCCGAGCGTGCCGCCGACACGGTAGCTCGCGTGCTGCCGCGGGGGCCGACCACTCGCCGGCCGCCCTGATGCGCGCGAGGATCTCCGTGCCGGCCGCCGCTCATCGCTCTCGCCACCAGTCGCGAAAGCTCTGACGGGCCACCGGCTTGAGATCTCGCGTTGCCGTCCAGCCCCGGAGCGGCGGAGGCAGGCGCCGCAGCGACCCCTCCCGCACGAACGGCCGCTGGGCGAGCCGCGCAGCGCGCTGAGCCATCCGCAGGCGGCGTGCGCTCGCGAACACGAAGCCGGCCGCACGCATCGCCAGCCGCTCACCACGTGGAGCACCGGCGCGTACCGCTGCGGCACGGAGGTGCAGGAGCACGGTCGGGATGTCGATCTTCACGGGGCAGACCTCGTAGCAGGCGCCGCACAGGGACGAGGCGAACGGCAGCGACTTCGCGTTCTCGATCCCGATCAGCTGCGGGGTCAGGATGGCGCCGATCGGCCCCGGGTACACCGACCCGTACGCATGGCCCCCTGTGCGCGAGTAGACGGGACAGACGTTGAGGCACGCGCTGCAGCGGATGCAGTGCAGGGCCTGCCGCCCGACCTCGTCCCGGAGGACGTTCGTGCGGCCGTTGTCGAGCAGCACGACGTGCAGCTCCTGTGGCCCGTCGCCGGCCGTGACACCGGTCCACAGCGAGGTGTACGGATTCATTCGCTCTCCGGTCGAAGAGCGCGGCAGCAGCTGCAGGAAGACCTCGAGGTCCTCGAGCCTGCGGGACGAGCTTCTCGATCCCGAGAATGGTCACGAGCACCGGCGGCAGCGTGGTGCACATACGCCCGTTGCCCTCCGACTCGACCACGCAGATCGTTCCCGTCTCTGCGACGCCGAAGTTCGCGCCGCTCACACCGACGCGGGCGGCGAGGAAGCGCTCCCGCAGGTGGAGGCGCGACGCCTCGGCGAGGGCGGCCGGATCGTCGGAGCCGATGCCAGGGGCGATCGTGCGTGCAAAGAGATCGCGGATCTCCCGACGGTTGCGGTGGATGGCCGGGACGAGGATGTGCGACGACCAGTCGCCGTCGAGCTGGAGGATCAGCTCGGCGAAGTCCGTCTCGAGCGCATGGATCCCTTCTGCCGCGAGGGCGTCGTTCAGGCCGATCTCGTCGGTGGTGAGCGACTTGACCTTGACCACTTCGTCGGCGCCGTGCGCCTTCGCGACGGCGACCGCGACCGCGTTCGCCTCTGCGGCGGTGCTCGCCCAGTGCACCGTGCCGCCCGCAGCCTCGACTGCCGACTCGAACTCGGTCAGGTAGCGCTCGAGGTTTGCGAGCACGTCGGCCTTGATGCCGCGCCCGGCCTCGCGCAGCTCCTGCCAGTCGGGCAGCTCGTCGACGACGCGTGCACGCTTGGCGCGAATGGTGTCGGTGGCGTTGCGGAGGTTCGCGCGTAGCTGGGCGTCGGCGAGCCCGCGGCGCGCCGCCTCCGGAAACGCCTCGATCTTCATCGAGCGCCGGTCGAGGCGAGGATCTGGGCCAGATGCAGAGGGCGCGTCGCGGAGCCTCTGCGTGAAAGGCCGCCGCCGATCTGCAGGAGGCAGGAGCCGTCGAGTGCGGTGCAGACCTCCGCACCGGTCGCCTCGATCGCGTCGCACTTGTCCGCGAGGATCGCCGACGAGGTGTCGGCGTTCTTGAGCGCGAAGGTCCCGCCGAATCCGCAGCATTCGTCTGCCCGCTCGAGCTCGACCAGCTCGAGGCCGCGGACGTTGCGCAGCAGACGGAGAGGGGCGTCGCCGACATTGGTCACGCGCAGGGAATGGCACGTCGGGTGATAGGTGACACGGTGGGGGAACGAGGCGCCGACGTCTTCCACGCCGAGCCGGGAGACGAGCAGCTCGGAGAGCTCGAAGAGCCGGCCTCGAAGCGCCGGGTCGTGCGCGCGCAGATGACCGACGCACGACGACGACGGTGAGACGATCGTGTCGTAGCCGTCGAACACGTCCTCGAACCGGCGAACGAGCGCGTCAGCCTCGTCGATGTAGCCGCTGTTCGCGTGCAGCTGTCCGCAGCAGGTCTGCTCGGCCGGGAAGACGACCTCGTGACCGAGCCGCTCGAGCACCGCGACCGTGGCCTGTCCGGCCTCCGGGACTCACCGTGTCGCCGACACACGTGACGAACAGTGCTATCTGCATGCGTTCGGGTTGAGCATCGCCGCAACCATTCCACAGGACGGCGACGTCGTGCGGAGGAATGCCCTAGCGAGTGGTGGGGGTGATGCCGCGGTCGTCGAGCAGGCCGGGCGGGGACAGGCGCGGGTACGTTCGGATCGAGCATCGCCGCAACCATTGCACAGGATGGCGACGGCGTGCGGAGGAACGTCCCGATCGAGTGGTGGGGGTGATGCTGCGGTCGTCGAGCAGGCCGGGCGGCGACAGGTGCGGCTCGCCAGAGGGAATGTCCTAGCGAGTGGTGGGGGTGATGCCGCGGTCGTCGAGCAGGCCGGGCGGGGACAGGCGAGGCTCGTCGTGCGCCCGCTCGATGCTCCGCATCCCCGGCAGGAAGAGCGCCGCGAGCGTGGCCGTCGCGCCGATCAGGCCGGCGCCCACGAGTGTCGCGCGCACGCCCACGAGGGCGACGACGGGGCCGGTCAGGGCGAACGACACCGGCAGGAGGCTGATCGAGATCAGCCAGTCGAGGCTCGAGACGCGTCCGAGCATCGACGACGGGACGTGGCGTTGCTTGACCGTCGACCAGACGACCGTCCCGGCCGCTTCGAGGCCGTTGAAGAGCAGACAGGCGAGAGCGAGCTGCGGGATCGAACGCCCGAGCCCGTAACCGACGACCACCAATGTCGCGAGAGTCCAGCAGACGTACATGAACGTCACGTCGCGCCGCGGATGGCCGTACTGGCCGATCACCGCAGCGGCTGCGACCGCGCCCAGGCCGCCGGCCGCGAAGACGAGGCCGAGGTCGCCTGCCGAGCCGTGCAGCGCGTTCTTGACCACGTACGGGAGCAGAACCTCCGTCGGCCCGAGGAACGCCAGGTAGGCGACGGCTGCCGACAGCAGCGTTCCCCAGAGCCACACGTGGCGTTTGACGAACCGCAGGCCGTCCGAGACGGCGGCCACGGTCGACGTCGGCGCCTCGTCGTGTGAGCTGCGCACGGGCCGAAGCGCCAGGACCATGACTGCGGAGACCGCGAACGACGCCGCGTCGAGCGCGAACGCGCCGCCGGGGCCGAGCATCCCGACGAGCGCCCCGCCGAGTGCCGGGCCGGCGAGTCGAAGCGCGATCGGGCGCACGAACTGGTCGAGGGCGTTGGCCTGGGCCAGTTCCTCGGGATCGACGATCGCGGGAACGATCGACTCGAACGCGGGCGTGAAGAACGCTGCGCCGATCCCGTAGAACGCAACGACGACGACGAGCATCGTGAAGGTCAGGGCATGCGTGATCGCAAGAGCTGCGAGCAGGCCGATCACGAGGGCGCGGCCGAGGTCCGAGTAGAGCATGATGCGCCGGCGGTCGTGGCGGTCGCTGACCGCACCGCCGAGCAGCAGGCACCCGATCGTCGGAACGGTCATCGCAATGCCGACGACGGACAGGGCGATCGGGCTGTTCCAGAGCGAGTAGGCGGTCCAGGCGACGGCGACCAGGAAGACGCCGTCGCCGACGAGCGACACGGTCATGCCGGTCCAGAGCAGGCGAAAGTCGCGCGACCGAAGGGGCCGGAGCAGGCCGACCCGTGCAAAGCCTCCGGGGCGATCGAGCTGCTCGAAGTTATGCTGCATCCGGCTTGAGCTGCCGGTCGGCCTCGGCGCGGGCGGCGTCGCCGAGGTACTCGTCGAGTGAGCCGTGCGGCATCGGATGGCCGAACAGGAAGCCCTGGCCGAGGACGAAGCCAAGGCTCTGGAGCGAGTCGATCTGATGACCGTGCTCGATCCCTTCGGCGACGACCTCGAGCCCGAGACGCTCGCTGATCGCCATGATCGCAGCGGCGAGGCCGTTGTCGTCCATCCCGCCGCTCAGGAACGAGCGGTCCATCTTGAGGATGTCGACCGGCAGCCGGCTGAGGTAGCTGAGCGACGAGTAGCCGGTCCCGAAGTCGTCCATCGCGATCATCACGCCGAGCGCCTTGAGTGCTCTCAGGCGTGCCACTGCGACATCGGCGTCGGCCATCATCACGGTCTCCGTCACTTCGAGCACGAGCGAGGCCGGTGGGAGGCCGGTCGTCGCGAGGATCGCCTCGACGTCCTCGACGATCGAATCCGATGCGAGTTGCTTGACCGAGAGGTTGACGCTGATTCGCAGCGCCTCGGGCAGCGGGAAGCGCTTCTGCAGCTCGACCGCCTTCTTGCACGCCTCGGCGATCACCCACCTGCCGATCGGGACGATCAACCCGGTCTCCTCGGCGAGCGGGATGAACTGCGCCGGTTCGACCAGGCCGCGGGTCGGGTGGTGCCAGCGCAGCAGCGCCTCGACGCCGTAGTGGCCGCCGCCGGCCAGCCGCACGACCGGCTGGTAGTAGACCTCGAGCTGGCCACGGCCCAGCGCCTGCTCGAGCTCGGCCCGAAGCTCGAGGCGCTCGACGACGCGTTCGTGCATCGCGGGCTCGAACAGGCGGTAGCTGCCCTTGCTGTCGCGCTTGGCCATGTACATGGCCACGTCTGCGTTGCGGATCAGCTCTTCGGAATCCTGCGGCAGGAGATCCTCGTCGCTCATGCAGATCCCGATGCTGACCCGCTGGTACACCTGCTTGCCGTCGATCTCGGCCGGCGCTTCGAGCTCGGCCAGCAACCGGTCGGCGATCATCGCGGCCTCGTCGGAGCCCGAGACGCCGTCCAGGAGGATCGCGAACTCGTCGCCGCCGAAACGAGCGACGGTGTCGGCCGGACGGATCGAGCGCTCGAGCCGGCGGGCGACATCCGAGAGGACGAGGTCGCCGGCTTCGTGCCCGAGGCTGTCGTTGACGGTCTTGAAGTCGTCGAGGTCGATGAACATGACGGCGATCAGCGAGCCGGAGCGAACCGTCGATCGCAGCGCATGCGCGACGCGGTCTGCGAAGAGCGCGCGGTTGGCCAGTTCGGTGACGGGGTCGTGGAAAGCCTGATGTGCGAGCTGCTCCTCGAACAGCTTGCGCTCGCTGATGTCGCGGCTGTTGAGGACGACGCCGTGAACATGCTCGTCCTCGAGCAGCTGCGTGCACCGGACCTCGAACTGCAGCCAGCGGCCGTCGCTGTGCTGAAGCACGGATTCGAACGTGTGGAAATCGGTTCGTGCGGTTGCGCCGCTGACGATCCGGTTCAGGCGTGAACGGTCGGCTTCGGCGAAGAGCCGGTCGAACCGACCGCCCTCGATCTCGGCGACCTCGTACCCGAGCAGCCGTTCGATCGACGGGCTCTGGTAGGTGACGACACCGCTCTGGTCGATCACGGTGATCAGGTCGCTGGAGTGGGCGACCAGGGAGCGGAAGCGGGCTTCGCTCTTCTGGCGGTGGACGCTCTCGGCGAGCGACGCCGCTTCCAGGGCGAGCGAGGCCTGAGAGGCGAGCGCCTCGAGCGAGTCGAGGATGTCGGGCTGAACCTGGTCGGGCGACTGCACCACGAGCGCACCCTGCTCCTGCTCCCGCACGGAGAGCCGGACCACGAGGGTCGCGACGCCGTCACCGAGCCCCAGCGACGCGAGCGCCGACTCCGACGGTGAGTGCGAGATGTTGTCGCTCGTCGAGACATGTGCGCGGATCCAGGACGCGGCGTGCTCGCTCAGCGGCCAGTTGCCTGCCCCGTTGGATGCCGCGACGTGCGCGCCGTCGGAGGTCCAGAGCACGAGTCGAACCTTCGCCGCCTCCCCGACGAGCTGGGCGGCCGAGCGCGCGATCTCGTCGTTGACACGAGCCTGGCCCACCGCTTCGACCAGCGCCAGGCCCGCTTCGCGAAGTGCGATCTCGCGCACGGTCGCACGCTCTTCCTGGCGGACGAGCCAGGCCATCCGCAGAAGAACGAGCATGAACAGCACAGCCGATGCGACGATGACGACGAGGACGTCGATGTTGTGGAAGCTCTCCACGAAGCGGATGCCCGGTGCGATCAGGCAGGCGAGGGCGAGCAGCGCCAGCCGGGTCGTCGTCAGCTTCGGCCGCACGTTGGCGGGAGCCTGCTCCAGCGAGCGCATCGACGGATGCAACGCGGCTGCGCCCCAGAGCGCCAGGTAGGCGATCCAGCCGGCGTCGTAGATCAGCTGATGGTTGAACGTGTTCGCGAGGAGGGCGTAGTTGTAGGCGCAATCCGTGGCGAGGAGCGCAAACGTGCTGAGGATGAGGAGGTAGAAGGCGGGCGTCTTGGATCCGGCCTGAACCGCGAAGCGGATCAGTGCCCCGAGCAGCAGGACGTCTCCGAGCGGGTACGCCACCGAGACGAGCTTGGCGAGGATTGTCAGGCCCGACAGGTGCAGGTTCGGTGCGACGAGGAAGACCCAGGAGAGGAGCGCGAACCCGACCGTCAGGATGAGGGTGTCGACGACTGCAGCGCGGTCACGCCCCAGCGGATCGCGACGCCTGATCAGGAGCATCAGGCCGGCGAAGAGAGCCGGGTAGACGGACAGGTAGATCGCGTCGCCGGCGGACGGGAAGCCGACGCTGCCTCCGAGCAGGTCCGGGTAGGTGTACGTGTAGAAGTCGCCGGCCACGTACAGTCCCTGGCCGAGCAGCAGCAGCAGCCAGGCCATGCGGGCCTTCGTCCTGTGCATCTTGATCCCGACCCCGATCGCGACGAGCGATGCCAGGCCGATCACGTTCACGACGCAGGGCATATCCCTCGAACGGGGGCACCCAGAGGTACGCGACGAGCAGGAGGGACATCGCGCCGAGGTACCAGGCCCAGGCGTACCGGCGGTCGAGGCGGAGGCGGGCGGCGATCGTCACAGTGCCTCTGTCAGACGCGGGTTGGAGGTCGAACTTGTTGCTCAGCTGCTCGAGCACGTCGATCAGCTGATCGATCTCGCCGTCGGTGTTGGCCGAGGTCAGCTGGATTCGGAAGCCGACTTCGTTCCGCGGGAACGAGCGGGTAGGCGGCCAGCGTGACGTAGATGCCGTGGTCGAAGAGGAACTGCCCGACGGCTCCGATCTGCTCGGCATGCCCGAGGGGGATCTCGATGATCGGCAGCTGGTCGCGGTTCGGAGTCCGAACGCCGAGGCGCTGAAGACACTCGAGCACGCGCTTGGTCTTCGTGTACAGGTCGGTGCGCAGAGCGTCGCCGCGCTGCTCGTTCACCTCGAGCCCCACCAGCGTGGTCGCGAGCGACGCAACGGGCGAAGGCCCGGAGTAGAGATACGGCGGCGCTGCGGTCTTGAGCAACCGCTTCATCTCCGGTGGGCACGCGATGAAGGCGGCGAGTGACGAGTAGGCCTTCGACAGGCCGGCGACGAGAACGATGTTCTCGTAGCTCTCCCCGAAGTACCGAATGATGCTGTTGCCGCGGGAGCCGTATGGAGTCGCGTCGCTCTTGCCGCGCTCGCCGATCACGCCGAATCCGTGGGCGTCGTCGACGTAGAGGATCGCGCCGTACTCGCGGGCGAGGGCTGCATAGCCCGGGATGTCGGGCACGTTGCCCGTCATGCTGTTGACGCCGTCGATGCAGATGAGACGCGCGGTCGACGTGTCGCTGCGGAGCATCTGCTCCAGGTCGGCCAGATCGTCGTGCTCGAACTTCTTGAGCGTCGCGCCGCGCAACGTCGCGAGCTCGGCTCCCTCGTAGACGGTCTTGTGCGCGCGCCGGTCGACGAACACGGTGCCGCTCGCTGCGAGCAACGGGATCACCGAGAGGTGGATGAGCGTGATCGTCGGAAGGAGCAGTGTGTCCGCCGCGCCGGTGAGAGCCGTCAGCCGCTCCTCGATCTCCTCGCACAACACGGGACTGCCGAGCAGCCGCGACCAGCTCGGATGGGTTCCCCACTTGTCCAGGAACTCCGGGATCGCGGAGATGATCTCGCGATCGAGGTCGAAGCCGAGGTAGTTGCAGGACGCGAAGTCGGCAAGCCACCGGTCCCCGATCCGGATCATCCGCCCGTCGATCTCGTCGATCACGGCGTCCGTCATCGGGTTCGACCGTTCGAGCTCGGCCAGGTCCGAGCAGGCGGCAAGCCACCGTGAGACCCAGTCGTCGCTCGCGCGCCGACGCCCCTTCTGCTGAATGTCTACCGCAGCCACTCTGAGGCGGCTATCGGCGTCGAAGGAGCCGGACTTTAGAGGAAATACCGGATTCTCGAACAGGAAGACATTGCTTCAAACCCAGGGGAGTACCCCTTCTCGGGGAAGCAGGGCTTCGCAGGTGGAAGTGCTCGGGTCGGGCTACGGAGCGACTGCCCGGACGGGCAGGACCTCGCGCTGCTCGAGCGCTTCGAGCGCTCGGACGAAGAGCTCCACGTAGGTCGGGTCGAACTGCTTGCCCGCCTGGCGTCGCAGCTCGTCGATCGCCTCGCCGTGGCTCATCGTTTCCCTGTAGGTGCGCTGCGCGGTCATCGCGTCATACGCGTCGCAGATCGCGATCACCCTCGCAGGTGCCGGGATGTCCTCGCCGGCCAGGCCGTCGGGATAGCCGTTGCCGTCCCAGCGTTCGTGACTCGACCGGACGGTCTGCGCCACGGATTCGAGCCCGGGCGCCGCGGCGATGATGCGCTGGCCGATCAGCGTGTGCTGTCGGACGAGCTGCCATTCGTCCGCGTCGAGCGGGCCGGGCTTCGCGAGGATGTTCTCGGGGATCGCGAGCTTGCCGACGTCGTGCAGCTCGGCCGCGAGCCGCGCCAGGTTCGCCTCGGCCTCGGACAGGCCGGCCGCGGAGGCGGTCAGCGCCGCGAGTCGCGCAACCTTGCCGATATGGGCGCCGAGCCCCTGGTCGCGCTCGGCGAGCGCCTGGACGAGGACCCTCGTCGACTCGGCGTCCGTCAGGCGCGACTCCTTGCTCGCGTACATGCGATGGTCGGCGACCCGAAGAACATCGTCCGGCGCCCTGCCGTCGGCGGGCAGCTCGGCGTGACCGATCGCGCAGGTGATCGTGAAGCCCTCTCCCGATTCGCGCAGGCTCGCGGCTGTCGCCGCGCGGGCCCACTCGAGGTCCTGGTGCGTGCCCGGGAGGATCACGCAGAACTCGTCGCCGCCGAGTCGGAACGCGTTGCCGCGCCCGGAGACGGCGCTCTGCAGCCGCAAGCCGAGCCGGTGGAGCAGGGCATCGCCTGCGAGGTGGCCGTAGGTGTCGTTGTAGTTCTTGAAGCCGTTCAGATCGAAGAGCAGCAGCAGGTGCGGCTCGAGCGGCGTCGCCTCGAGTATGGCACTCAGCTCCATCAGCATCGCCCGGCGGTTTCCGAGCATCGTCAGCGGGTCGGTGAGCGAGCGGATCCTGAAGGTGGAGACGAGCTCGAGGTGCTCCTCGAAGGTCAGCGCCATGCGGACGACGACGAATGCCAACGCGAGCCAGACGAGTGCGATGCCGAACGTGCTGAGGCTGCGAAAGTGGTCGACGATCACGAGCCCGAGGCAGCACAGCGCGAAGAACGCAGGCAGGATGAACACCCGGCGGCCCTCGAAGGATCGCACGGTCGACTTGGAGGGCTTCGTCCACGCCGCGTTCGCGAGCAGCACGAAGCCTGCGAGCCAGCCGAGGTCGAGCCACGTCCCGTACGCGTACGAGCCGGCGGCGACCCGCAGGAGGTAGGCACTGTCCGAGACGGCGAACACCCCGAAGCCGGCGCCGATCAGCAGCCAGCCGAGGTCGATCGACCACGAGCGCAGGGCGAGCACGCCGATGACGATCGCGATCAGGAGCGCGTCTGCAATCGGGTAGGCGAGGTTCGTCGCGATCGGAGCGAGCCCACCGGTTGCCTTCGCCGCGACCGCCTCGAAGACGAACGCGACCGCCAACGCACCCACCGTCAGCCCCGCGATCACCCCGTCGAGCCAGACGCTGCGGGAGAAGCGCGTCACCCGGCTGCGCACGAGCAGCCCGAGCGCGGTGTAGGCGGCCGGGTACACGCCGAGGAAGCCGGCGTCCGCCCACGACGGCGACGGGACGACCTGGAGGTTCGCCGAGACGAACGTGTAGTACACGTTGCCGGCGCTCCAGGAGAAGATGGCGAGCCCGATCAGGAGCCACGTCGCCCGCTCGGCGCCCGAGCGCCCGCGCGCGAAACACGCTGCCGCCGCGGCAGAACCCGACTGCGTTGTAGAGCCATTTGCTGAAGAACGTCGAGGTCGCGACGCCGCCGGCGTGGGTCTCGATCTGCACTGCGACGGCGGCAAAGAGCAGGATCGTGAGCGCCCGGAGGCACAATCCGAGCCTTCCCAGAGAGAGGTCGCCGGCCGTGGGCGCAGCTTCGAGGGCGCCCTCCGCTTCGGGGACGGCTGGGTCCGGAGGAGGCGCTGGCCGCGTCACGCAGCTCGTATCGGCAGCCACCCGGCCGAACTTGACGAAACTTCACCGTCGGCTGCGGCTCACGCGAAGGCCTCGCCGCCTTCCCAAACGCGTTCGAACGCCAGTTTCAGGAGGCGGGCGAGGGCCTGGTGCTCGACGATCATGATCGTCAAGCCGGGCGCACCTGCGACCGGATCCTCCATCGTGAAAAGCGCCAAGCCGCTCGTCGATCAGGACGAGCTTGAGCGGCAGCTCTTCGACGACGCGGGCCTGCTCGCCTGCGGCGACGAAGCGGCGCACGGCCTGCACCTGTGGCTCGTTCTCGTACAGCGAGCGCTCGTAGACGCTGCGGGCGTCGATGCCGCGCTCGAGCAGTTGCAGGCCCGCGACGTTGTCGGCCGGCTCGATCGCGTACGGCGGCTTGGTGAAGACGAGGATCTCCCGCTCGACCGACGACTCGAGCTCCGCGAACCGCCTGCCGATCGCCGCGGGGTCGCGCAGGATCTCGATGTAGTTCAGAGGATCGTTCTCGTCCCGGCCCGCCCGGTAGGCGGGTGTGAGGAGCGCGACGGCTTCGGCCGCCTGCCGTTCGAGCCGCGCGAGGTGCTCCCGGTGGGCCGCGAGCAGCCCGCCCACGACCTCGTCCGGCGCCCGGGCGGTGTACCGCGCCGGCCGCCCGGGCTCGAGGCCGGCGATGCCGCGGGCGACGAGGCCGTCGAGCACGTCGTAGATCCGCTGCCGCGGCAGGCCGGCGAGCCGCGCGACCTCGGCGCCCGTCGCGCGGCCGCGCCGGGTGAGGGCCAGGTAGGCGCTCGCCTCGTAGCCCGTCAGGCCGAGGTCGACGAGAGCGGGGGCCTCGGTCTCGTCCATCTGGCTCAGTATGTCACCACGCCAAGTGGTTTCAAAGTGTCGCAGGCGGGAATGACGTGCCGATCAACCCCACAGGAGGTCCTCCTGTTGAAGATCCGGATGTTGCTCGGCGTCGCAGCCGCCGTCGCCCTCTGTGGCGTCGGCAGCGCTCCCGCGAGCGCCGACGGTGCCCCGCCGACGAACCCGAAGCACTTCTTCTGGGCTCCCGGCCAGAACCCCTCGGGAACGGTCGCCGACTCGGCCGCGAACGATCTCGTCTACCACGGCGGCAACGCCGGCGCCGGCGCGATCGGCGTCGAGACGAAGCCCGCCGTCTACCTCATCTACTGGGGCCAGGAGTGGGCCGACGGCTTCCAGACCGCCGACACCGACGGGAAGCTCTATTCGTCGAAGACGTTGCAGAACTACCTCAACACGTTCTTCGGATCCGTGGGCGGGAGCCCCTGGGCCGGGGTCCAGACCCAGTACTGCCGGACCGTGCTCGTCGGGCGCGGCGAACTGCATCGGCGGCAGCGACTTCGTCACCAACCCGAAGAAGCAGCTGAAGGGCGTGTGGACCGACTCGACGCCCGTTCCGTCCGACATCGTGACGCTCGGCCTCGCGGAGAACCTCGTCAACGACCCGCTCGCCGCCGAGGCGCAGCGCGCGGCCGCCCACTTCGGCTACGACCCGCAGGCGACCTACATCATCCTCACGCCGCCGCGGACGATCGCGACCGGCGAGCCCGTGTACTGCGGCTACCACACGCAGACCTCGAGCGTGGACGGCCTCGGCAACCCGTTCCGCATCCAGTACGCGTTCATTCCCTGGCTGAACCAGAACTGGCCCGGGCTCGGCCCGCAGGACTGCGGCATGCACAACGTGAACGCCACGAGCGACGCGTTCGGCAACGGGATCTTCGACGGCTACAGCATCGTCACCGGCCACGAGTACGCCGAGGCGGTCACCGATCCCGACAACATCGCCTCCTGGCAGGACGGCTGGCTCGACGCCCAGGGCAGCGAGAACGGCGACAAGTGCGCGTGGAACTCGACACAGAACATCGCGCTCGGCTCGCACCAGTTCGCGGTCCAGCCGCTGTGGAGCAACGAGGCCTACGACGCGACCGGCAACGGCTGCGTCGTCTCCCGCTAGGAGAGGCTCGAGAACGTATCCCGGGGTGGGGGGCCGGCCGGCCTCCCGCCCCGCCTAGCCGGCGCTCGCCGTGCCCAGTCGGGCGAGGACGATCGAGTCGGCCTGCCCGCGGGCGCGCGCGTGACCGCCGACCGCGGTGAGGAACTCGTCGCGGCCGAGCGCCCAGAGCGTGGCGTCGCCCGCGGCGCGAACGGTCGCCGTGCGAGGGATGTCCTGCAGGAGCGCGATCTCGCCGACGAAGGCGGGCGCCCGCTCGAGCTTGGCGCCGTCCGGCAGGTCGATCTCGACGGCCCCGTGAGCGAGGACGTAGAAGGCGTCGCCCTGGTCGCCCCGTGCGAACAGGGTCGTCCCGGCCGCCAGCTCCACCCGTCGCAGCCGGGCCGCGAGGTACTCGATCGTCTGAGCCGGCAGCATGGCGAGGAAGGGCACGGTGCGGAGCGCGGCGAGCTGCTCCTCCGGGATCTCGGCGGCAGCGTCGATCGCCGTCAGCTTCCGCCACGTCAGGAGGGTGAGAGCGGGGAGGACCCCGCCGACCGCGAGGAGGGCACCTCGCGTCCCGAGGAGGTTGATCAGCAGCGGCGCGGCGAGCGCACCCAGCGCGAGCGCTGCGACGGTCGAGCTCTCGAGCACGCCGAAGATCCGCCCCGCGACCTCGGCGGCCGCGGTGCGCTGGATCAGGGTGACCGCCGAGATGTCGACGAGCGTGTTCCCGATCCCGAGGACCGCCATCGCCGCGACGGCCACGTACGAGTGGGTGAGGGCGCCGATGACGAGCAGCGGGGTTCCCCACAGGACGAGCCCGGTGGCGAGATCGCGTCCGAGGCGCGACGTGGAGACACGGACGAGCGCGAGGGCCGCTCCGGCGATCGAGCCGACGCCGCAGGCCGACTGGAGCACACCGACACCGGCGGTGCCCATCCCGAGCAGCCCGATCGCGGTCGCGACGATCAGCACGCCGAGGCTCCCGGCCACGAAGCACTGGGCGTCGTAGAGCCCGATCAGGAGGCGGAGCCGCGGCTCGCGGGCGATCGTGCGAAAGCCCTCCAGGAGGGAGCGGACTCCCTCGGCCCGATCGGCGGCTTCAGCCGACTGCGGACGGCGGGGTCGCGGCTGCAACGGAGGAGATCCGCAGCACGAGCAGCGCGCTCCAGGCGAAGGTCGCTGCGGCGACCGCGAAGGCGGTCGTGAAGCTGGAATACGCGATCAGGAACGCGCCGAGCGCGGGGCCGATGAAAAAACCGGTGCTGTCGAACGCGCTCGCGGTGACGTTCGCGGCGGTCAGCTCCTGCGGCGTCCGGGCCACGAGCGGGACGAGTGCCGCCTCGGCGGGCCGGAAGACTGCTCCGAAGACGGACGTGCCGACGGCCAGCGCATAGACCCCGAGTGCAGGTGCGGAGGACGCAACGAGCACCGCCATCCCGCCCGTGCAGGCCACACGGCCGAGGTCGGAGGTGAGCATCACGAGCTCGCGGCGAAACCGGTCGGCGAGTGAGGCGGCGAACGGGTGCGAGCGCCGGCTGCCGCGGCCTGCCGGACGGCCGTGACGACGCCGACCGCCGTCACCCCGCCCTCGTGGTAGGCGTAGATCATCGTCGAGACCGAGAACGCGTAGTGCCCGATCGCGGAGCCGGCGAAGGCGAGCTCGATCCGGCGCAGGTTGGGGTTCGCAAAGACGCTCCGCACCGCCGCGAGCGACGCTCTGACCTGGCTCCCCCGCCCGTCCATCGCAGGACAATCGCACCCCGGGGCTTAAGATGGAAGAGGCGAGGGAAGATTTTGCCGGTCCCGACCGTCTTGTAGGTGTCATCCGCGAGCGAGCGGTTTCAAAATTCGAGCGAGGAGAGTCGACATGTCGGACGAGCGCAGCAAGCTTGAGGCCAACGACGAGATGGAGCAGGCCGACGAGGACGTCGAGGCCCATAAGCACATGAAGGACTCGACGATCGAGGACGACGACAACGACGTCGAGGCCCACAAGCACATGAAGGACTCGACGGCCGGGGACGACGACGACGTCGAGGCCCACAAGCACATGTAAGACCGAGCAGTCTGCTCGACCGCAGGATTCGAGGGCCCCGCACATGCGGGGCCCTCGCCGTTTCGGGGGCGTTCAGTGGGGCGTGCGCCCGAGGAGCTCGGTCAGGCTCTCGAGCAGGGCCGCCGCCGCTTCCCTCGGATCGCCTTCGAGGCGGTCGAAGGTGGCGGCGAGCCCGGCGACGAGCGAGGCCTGCCCGTCTCCAGCGAGGGCCGCCTTGGCGCTCCGAGCGGTTGCGAGGAGCGACAGCGCGATCGCCGCCTGGCTCGCGAACAGCCCGAGCAGCTCCATCTCCTGCAGCGAGAATCGGGCGTCCTTCGGGCGGTCGAGCACCTGCAGGACGCCGAGCACGCGTTCGTCGTCGAGCAGGGGGACGGCCATGATCCCTTTCGGGACGTAGCCGCTGCGCTCGGCGATGTCGCGGGCGAAGCGAGGATCGGCCTGCACGTCCTCGAGCACGAGCGGTGTGCGGGACGATGCGACCCAGCCGGCGATGCCGGTGGAAGACGGGAAGCGCTGGCCGACCAGGAACTGGTCCTGGTCGCCGGCAACGGCGGCGAAGACGAGCTCGTCCGCCTCCTCGTCGAGCAGCAGGATCGATGAGGCCTGCGCGCCGAAGATGGCGCGGGCGACCTCGACGATCGAGCGAAGGAGCCGGGTGAAGTCTTCTTCGGAGGCCATGACACCCGCTGCCACGGCCGCATTGAGGTGGTTGTCAGGCATCGCTCTCCCGGACGTTCTTCGAGGTCAGGTGCAGGACGGTCTTGAGCTGGAACGGTGTGAGGCCGGGGTGCTTGCTGAGGATCAGGGCTGCGATCCCCGAGATGCACGGTGTGGCGAAGCTGTTGCCCGAGGCGCGGATCGAGCCGCCGCCCAGCCAGGCGACATCGACGTCGACGCCGCGGGCGAAGAACTCCACCGGCGGGCTCGGGTTGGCGTAGTAGAGCATCGAGTCGTCCTCCTCGTGGCTCCCCACGGAGATGACCGACGAGAACCGCCAGGGGAACGAGTCGACCGGCATGTTGTGGGCGGCGGCGACGAGCACCGTGCGGCGGAAGTAGGCCGTGTCGGCCAGCTCGTGCAGCAGCTCGCCGAGCTCGCGCTTCGTGGTCGAGAGGCTCATGTTGATCACGTCGTAGCCCTTGCCCGATCGCCCAGCGGAGGCCCGCGAGCAGGATCTTCCCGGAGCCTTTGAAGCCCGCGCCGAGCACGCGGACGGAGTACAGCTCCGCCTCGGGCGCGATCGCATGGACGACGCCCGCACAGGCCGTGCCGTGGCCGCAGAGGTCGCCCTCCTCGTCGCTCGCCGCGACCGGCTCGCCGTTCTCGCCCAGCGAGATCACGACTGCCCCCGCCAGCTCGCCGACGAGCGGATGGGCGGGCTCGATGCCGCTGTCGAGGATGCACACCTTGACGCCCTTGCCTGTTGCGCCGCCGTAGGCCCACTCTGGGTCGACGCGCTCGGGCAGGGGGTTGGCGATGCCGATCCCCGCCGCGGCGGAGCTCGTCAGCGACCAGGCGGGCAGCGACTCGTTGCGGGTGGGCTCCGGGTCGGCTCCGGCCATCGCGGCACTCTAGATGCCGGTGAGTTGCGCGACAACCGCGGCGGCGGTCGTCGCCGCTTGCTGCGCCGCGACCACGTCCTCGTCGTTCTCGTGCGCGAGCAGGTTGGAGGCGACCAGGGCCGAGGCCGCCTGGGCGGCGCCGGCCGCGAGGATCGCGGCTGCGGTGACATCGGCGGAGAAGTCGGGCTGCACCTCGGCTCGCTCTGCTGCGGCCAGCTGGGCGACGTCGGTGCAGGCCTCTGCGATCGTCCTCGGCACCTCGGAGGCGCGGCGGAGCGCCTGCCCGAGCGCGAAGTCGCGCCGCTCGCCCGCTCCGGCGGCGGCCCGGTCGGCGAGCGCCGCCCGCGCCGCCGCAAGCACGTCGGCGTCCGACCGGGCGAGCTGCAGGAGGCGCTCCTGCAGCGCCGCAGCCTGGGCCGACGACGACGGCCGAGCCGCGGCGCGGCAGGCCTTGCAGACGATGGCGGCGGCGACCGCCCCGGCGAGCGCAGCCGCGGAGCCCGCAGCGGCGGGGTGATCGGTCGACTCGAGGGCGGTGAAGATGCCGCCCGCGGTGGTGGCGGCCTCGTCGCGGCTCAACGAGGCTCAGGTTCCGAGCCGGCGGCGTGCCTCTGCGAGCATCCGCGGCGTGGGCTCGATACCCGACTCGGCGAGCGCCGACTCGAGATCGTCGATGAGGCGGGCGCGAAACGCTGCGTCCTGCTCCGACCGGGCGACCAGGTCGGCCAGCTCGGCGCGGAGGCGTGGGAGCTGCTGAGCAGCTTCCACCCATCCGGCCGGGGCCGGGCGGAGAACGCCGATCAGGCGCGCCAGTTCTTCGGTGTTGTCGTTGCTCATCATCGATTCACCCGTCTACAGGACGGCTGCGGGGACTCGGATCTTCCAACTCGGCTCGCAATTTCTCGAGGCAGCGTGAAATGCGGCTTGCAATCGTCCCTGCCGGGAGGTCCAGCGCGGCCCCGATCGTCCGGTAGCTCTCGTCGCGGGCGAAGAAGCGGTCGAGGATGTCGCGGCACGGGTCGCCGAGCGCCTGGAGCGCCTGCTGGACGTCGAGCGCGCGTTCGACGTCGGCGAGGCTGTCCGAAGGGTCGACGGCCTCGAGCTCGTCGGTCGCGGACTCGTCGCGGGTGCTGCGCAGCCGGTCGATGCAGCAGCGTCGCGTCAGCTGGCCGATCCAGGGGCGGATCGCGGAGTCGTCGCGGAGGCGCCCGAGCTGCTCGTGGGTCTTCGCGAAGACGTCCTGGAAGACATCTTCCGCATCCTGGCTCGAGAGGCCGAAGCCGCGGACGCAGATCGCATAGACGTACCGGGAGAACCGCTCGACGAGCGTCGACCACGCTTCGCCGTCCCCTGCGCGGCAGCGCGCGACGAGCAGGTCGTCGCTCAGGTCCTGAACGGGCGGCACTGCCGGATCCTAGTCGTCCTCAGGACGAAAAGCGGCGGCTCGAGCCGCGCTCAGCTGCGCTGTTCGAGCTCACGCGTGCGCTTGGCCATCGCCTGCAGCAGCGGCCAGGCGATCGCGGCGTTCTCCTCGACGAGCGGCCGGAACTGCCAGGGCGTCAGCCCGTACATCTTGCCGTCGCTCGCGGCGGTGACCGTCGCCGTGCGCAGGCCACCGTCGAGCAGCGCCACCTCGCCGAAGTAGTCGCCTGCCTTCAGCACGCGCCGGTCCTCGACCCTCGACGGTCACCCGCATCTCCCCGGACTCGATCACGAAGAATCCGACACCGCCGCTTCCCTCGACGGTCAGCTCCTGGCCGGCGGAGAACGGCCGGTCGATGAACGACGCGGCGACCTGCTTCAAGTGCTTGTCGTCGAGCCCCTGGAAGAGCGGGACTCGCTTCAGAAGCTCGATGGGCGCAGACATGCGGCGATCCTAAACGATTCGGGTTCCGCGGCGTGTCAACCGACCTCGATCTCGAGGCCCTCGTGCCCGAGGCAGAGATCGTCGTGGCCCGATCCGGCGCGGGCCTCGTCGAGCATCTGCTCGAGCTGGTCGTCACCGTGCGACGGGTCGTGGTGAACCATGACGGCGCGCTTGGGCGCGGCGGCGCGGAGATAGTCGGAGAGGTCGCTCTGTGAGGTGTGGCCCCAGCCGACGCGGGTCGTGTACTCCTCGTCGGTGAACTGCGCGTCGTGGAGCAGCACGTCGGCGCCGCCGGCGACCGCCAGGCCCGACTCGGGCTCGAGGCCCGGCTCGTTGTCGGGCACGAAGGCGAGCGACTGCGCCGTGCTCCTCGATGCGGTAGGCGAGCGTCGCACCGGGGTGGCAGACCGGAGTGGACGAGATTCGCAGGCCGTTGATGTTCCACGCGTCGGTCTCGATCTCCTCGAAGCTCAGCCGGGCGTCGATGTGGTCGAACGGGACGGGGAAGTAGGGCGGCGAGAGGTACGCCGCGATCTTCTCCTTGAGCGAGCCGTTCAACGGGCGTGGCCCGTGGATCTTGATCGTGGACTCGGGATCGAACAGGAGAGCGAAGAAGCCGAGCCCTTCGATGTGGTCGAGGTGCAGGTGCGTGAGGAGCAGGTCGAGGTGGTGCAGCGACTCGTCCTCGAGCGCGTGCCCGAGATCGCGAATGCCCGTGCCGGCGTCGATGACGACCACGGCCCCGCTCGCGCTGCGCACCTCGAGGCACGTGGTGTTGCCGCCGTAGCGCACCGTTGCCTCGCCCGGTGTCGCCAGCGAGCCTCGACATCCCCAGATCCGCGCCTTCATCGCGGTCGAACCGTAGACGACGCGTCGGAGGCACGCGAACGGGTGCCGTGGTTTGCCCTCGCGGCTGGATCGATTACGATCGGCCGATGGTGCTTCGCCGCAACGCCAAGATCGAGCTTCTCAAGTCGGTGCCGCTCTTCGCGCGCTGCTCGAAATCGGAGCTCGCCGCGATCGCCGCCGAGGCGGATGAGCTCGACATGCCGGCCGGCCACGCGCTGGCGCGGGAGGGCGAGAGCGGCCGGGAGTTCATCGTGATCGTCGAGGGTGAGGCCGACGTCAGGCGAAACGGCAGGCGCATCAACACGCTCCGAAGTGGGGACTTCCTCGGTGAGATCGCGTTGCTGACCGGCGGGCCTCGCACGGCGACCGTGACCTCGACCTCGGAGTGCGACCTGCTCGTGCTCACCGACCGTGCGTTCCGCCGGGTCACCGAGGCGATGCCGTCGGTGAGCGAGAAGGTCATGCAGGCGCTCGCGGAGCGCCTCGCGCACGACGCGGTCTAGACGACACCCGCGTTTGCTCGATCTCGGGCTCGAACTGTCGTACCCTGCGAGCATGGGTCAAGCCGCCGTCGCCTGCGAGCGAACGTGACGACCACGACGGCTGCGTCCGCCCTCCGGCCGTTCGTCCCGCGTTTCGCTGCGGCGTGGCTCCAGACGAGTCCGGAGGAGAAGGCTCGTGTGCTCGACGCGTCGCTCCTCGGGCTCGACATCTCGGGCTTCACGGCTCTTTCGGAGCGCCTCGCCGAACGGGGCAAGCTGGGAGCCGAGGAGCTGATCACGCTGATCAGCACCTGCTACTCCGGCCTGATCGACATCGGCGGCCGCTACGGGGGCGACGTGCTCAAGTTTCGCGGGGACGCCCTGCTCCTGCTCTTCGACGGCGACGGCCACGAGGAGCGCGGCGCCCGGGCCGCGCTCGCGATGCAGGCGTTCATCGCCGAGGCCGGCAGCGCCGAGTCGAGCGTCGGGCCGGTTCGGCTCGGCATGGCCGGCGGCCTCGTCTCGGGCCCGTGTCACTTCTTCCTGCTCGGCCGGCACCACCGCGAGCTGATCGTCTGCGGCCCGTCGGCGTCGGCGACGCTCGAGCTGGAGGACGCGGCCGAGTCGGGCGAGATTCTCGTCTCGACGCGGAGCGCCGAGGCGCTCGAGGGGCTGGTGGGGGACGAGCGCGACGGCGCCTTCGTGTTGCGACGAGAGGCGACCCCGGCCGAGCTGCCGCCGCCGCGCGAGGAGGAGGCCGAGGCCGTTCCGGGCGACCTGGCCGAGCTGGTGCCGTCGTCGCTGCGGTTGCCGATCGAGGAGGACGCGGTCGAGGCCGAGCACAGGCAGGCGACCGCCGCCTTCATCAAGTTCTCGGGCACCGACACGCTTGTCGGCGACCTCGCCGCGGCCGCAGCGACGCTCGGCGAGCTGGCCGACATCGTCTCGTCGGAGACGCACGAGCGCGCGATCACGTGGCTCGAGTCGGACATCGACCGCAACGGCGGCAAGCTGTACCTCGTCGCGGGCGCGCCGGCGAGCGGCGGGAACGACGAGGAGCGCATGCTGCGAACGCTGCGGTCGATCGTCGACCAGGGAGTGGGGCCGCCGATCAGCGTCGGGGTGAACCGCGGCCGGGTGCTCGCAGGCCCGATCGGGTCGCCGGCCCGCCGCACGTACGCCGTGATGGGGGACACGGTCAACCTCGCCGCCCGTCTCACCGCGCGGGCAGAGAAGGGCGAGATCCTCGCGACCGGTGACGTCCTGCAGAGGTCCCGCACACAGTTCGAGACGACCGTCGCGCCAGTTCCTGATGAAGGGAAAGGCGAAGCCGGTCACCGGGTACTCGGTCGGCGTCGCCGCCGCCGAGGCGGCCGAGGAGACCCGGCCGTCGCTGCCGCTCGTCGGCCGGCAGGAGGAGCTCGCGACGCTGCGGGAGGCGCTCGATGCCGCGCGCCTGCGGCAGAGCAGGGCAATCGAGCTCGTGGGCGACGCGGGTTCGGGCAAGTCACGCCTCCTCGAGGAGCTCGTGACCGGCGCCGTCGGGTTCCAGGTACTGCGCGCGCGCTGCGAGACCTACGACGCCTCGACGCCGTTCGCGCCGCTGCGCGGACTGCTGCGACCCCTCGTCGGGATCCTCCCGGACGACGACCCGGAGGCCGCCGGGGCCAAGCTGACCTCGTTCGCGCAGGCCGTGATGCCGGACCTCGCGCAGTGGCTGCCGCTCCTCGCGATGCCCCTCGATGCCGACGTGGCGACCACCCCGGAGGTCGACGAGATCGACCCGGTCTTCCGGCGCGACCGCTTGCACGACGTGCTCGAGCAGTTCCTGATGCGGCTCCTGCTGATGCCGACGGCGATCCTCGTCGAGGACACGCACTGGCTCGACGACGCGTCGCAGCTCGTGCTTTCGAAGCTGGCGCAGCCGGGGCCCCGTCCCTGGCTGATCGTGACCACCCGGCGCCCCTCCGGGCCGCCGCTCGGTCCCGCCGCAACGGTGCTGGAGCTCGAGCCGCTCGGGGCCGAGGAGGCGCGCGCGCTCGCGGTGGCAGCCGCCGGTGACCTGAGCCTCTCCGATGCGGAGCTGCAGGCGCTCACCGAACGGGCGGCGGGCAACCCGCTCTTCATCAGGGAGCTCGCTCTCTCGCCCGCCGGAGGCGATGCGCTGCCGGAGACGATCGAGTCGCTGCTCACGAGCCGGATCGACACCCTGCATCCGGCCGACCGCCTGCTCCTTCGGCATGCGTCGGTGATCTCGCGCACGTTCGAGCTCGACCTGCTGCAAGAGATCCTGCCCGACGAGGTCGGCGACCCGGAGCAGTGGACGCGCCTCGCCGACTTCCTCGAGTGGGCGGGCCCGGAGCACCTGCAGTTCCGCCACGACCTGGTGCGAGACGCCGCCTACGACGGGCTCTCGTACGCGCGGCGCCGGGAGATCCACCTGCTCGTCGGCGAGGCGTTGGAACGCCGTTCGCCCTCGCCCGACCTCGACGCCGAGGTGCTCTCGCTGCACTTCCTCGAGGCGGGCCGGTTCGAGCGGGCCTGGCGGTACTCGGTTCTCGCGGGCGATGCCGCCCGTTCGAAGTACGCCAACGTCGATGCCGCCACGTTCTACGAGCGTGCTCTCACGGCGGCCGACGGCCTCGCGCCTCCGGACGACGAACTGGCCCGGGTGTGTGAGGCGCTCGGCGACGTGCGTGAGCTCGCGGCCCGCTACGACGAGGCCGACGAGGCGTATGTGCGCGGGCTCGAGCACGGTGGTGCCCCGGCGCGGCTGACGCGCAAGCGGGGCGTCGTCGCCGAGCGGCGAGGCCATTACGACGACGCACTTGCGCTGTACGACGCAGCTGCAGCCGATGCCGACGAGGCGGAGGACGTGGCGCTGGAGCTCGCCCGCGCCATCGTCCTCTACCGCAAGGGAAGAATCGACGAGAGCGCCGCCAGCGCCACGCGCGCGGCGGAGGGCGCGATCGCGCTCGACGACCGGGCGGCGCTCGCCGACGCCTACTACATCCGCGCCGCGGCCGAAGGTGACCGCGACCGCGGCAGCGAGGCACGGGAGTTTCTCGAGCTCGCCCTCGAGATCTTCGAGGAGCTCGGGCTGCTGCACCGGCAGGCGACGGTCCTCAACAACATGGGGGTCCGGGCGTATTACGAAGGGGCCTGGGACGAGGCGCTGGCGTTCAACCAGCGGGCGGAGGACGCAGTTCGCCGTGCCGGCGATGTGCTCACGGGCGGGCACGCGACGAACAACCGCGCCGAGATCCTCCTGGATCAGGGCCGGCTCGCCGAGGCGGCGGAGCTGTTCGAGGCGGCGTTGCGCACCTACCGCGCTGCGAAGTTCCCGGTCGGGGAGGCGCTCGTCAAGATCAACCTGGGCCGCCTCGCCGCGGAGGAGGGGCGGTTCGCCGACGCGCACGACTATCTCGACGACGCCCGGGCCCAGCTCGAGCTGCTCGGCGCCGAGAGCTACCTGATCGAGACCGATGCGCGGAAGGCCCAGGCGTTCGTGCTCGAGGGGCGCCATGCCGAGGCGGCCGAGCGGGCGCAGGAGGCGCTCGAGCGGATGCGGGCCGCGGGCGAGCTCGGCGTGCGCTCTGCGCTCCTCGAGCGCCTGCTCGCCCTCGCGGCGGTGCAGGCGCGGGTGCCGGCGGAGGCCGTGCCGCACTTCGAGGAGAGCGTGCGGCTTGCCCGCTCGCTCGGCGCCCAGTACGAGCTCGGCCGCACCCTGCACGCGAAGTTCGTGACCGGGCTTGCCTCAGACGACGAGCTGGGGGAGGCCGAGGCGATCCTCGAGCGGCTCGGCATCGTCGCGCTGCCGGACGTGCCGCTGCCCTAGCGAAGGGCTCGCCCGACGGCAGCTAGCTGTTGCCGGTGACGTTGATCGGGCCGCTGACGGTGTTCCCGGAGTAGCTGAACCCACCCTTGTTGTTGGTGATCGTGAGCGGCCCGCTCACCTTGTTACCGACGAAGCTGAGCCCGCCGGTGCCGTCCGTGATGTTCACCGGCCCGCTGATCGTGTTCCCCGCGCAGCCCGAGGTGGCGCCGAAGAGCACGTAGCCGGTCGAGGTCTTCACGTGACCGGTCCGGAGATCGTGGTGCCGCACAACGTCAGGGCCGCCGCGCTCGTGGCGTTGTAGGGGCCGCTGATCGTCCCGCCGCTCACCCAGAACGCACCGCCCGCCTGCACTGTCACCGGGCCGGAGATCTTGCCACCGGTCGAGACGCAGATCGATTTTCCGCTTGCGACGGTGAACGGGCCCGACACGGTGGTCGTGATGCAGGCCTGCGTGAAGCCGACCGAGATCGTCGACGGTCGTCGTCACCGTGTTGTAGTCGGCGTGCTGGTCGGCGTGAACGTCACCGAAGGCGTCTGGCGTGCCGGGCTGCAGGGACCGTGCCGGCCGCTGGGCAGTGTAGGCGAAGGTGCCGGTCAGGGTCGACGTGGTTGCCGTTCCAGCTGGCGATCCAGATGTCGTAGCCCTTCGAGCTGGGGCGGGTCGATTGGAAGGCGCCTGGGTGCCGTCCGGCGACCAGCGCGCGTTGCTCGAGTCACCCAGTGGTCGTGGTCAGTTGCTTGGCCCCGCTGCCGTCGGCGTTCATCACCCAGAGCTGTGAGGTGCCGAGCAGCGTGGAGCGGCGCGAGAAGATCACGCTTCTGGCCGTCGGGCGAGCGCGCGGGCTGGTCGTCGTACGGCCCGACACTGCCGCTCGAGGCTTCGGTCGCCGCCGCCGTTGCACGGGTTGAGCACCCAGATGCCGGAAAAGGCGGCGAGAGAAGCAGCTTGCCGTCGAGCGGAGAGGCGACGATCGTGTACGTGAAGCGTCGCGGTCTTCGTTCGTCCGGCATTGTCGGTCGCCGTCGCGGTGAGTGTGTGGAGGCCCGGCGTGGTGCTGTAGCCGCTGACGACGCAGCCTGCCGAGTCCAGAGATCGCGCCGCGACGACGCACAGGCTGGATCGAGACGATGTCGCCGGCGGCAGGCTTCCGGCGCCGCTGTAAGCTGCAGTCCGTGAACGATGCCTGGTGGAGGTTCTGTCGGACAGTGGGTCGGTGAGGTCGACCTTGAGACCCGGATGCTCTCGCTGCCGGTGTTGCCGACGTTGTCCCTGGCGTCGGCGGAGACGGTGACTGGACGGTCGCGCGCTGCCCGAGGTTGACGTGCCTCCGTCGACCCGCCGTCGTCGAGGCACGTGCAGGTGTTCACGCCGGAGACGCTGTCGACGCAGGTGAAGTTGGCCGGGCACCGCCGGCGTTCCGTCGGGCGTGACGTGATCGACAGCTGGAGAAGTCGACCGTGGGCGGTGTGCTGTCGATCAGGAAGACCGCCATCGCCTCGACCCGTCGGAGGAGCGGGCGTCGACCGTGTGCACGCCGTCACCTGTGAGGGTGACCGCCGCCGGTCGGGGGCTGAGAACGGCCCACCGTCGACGCTGACGGTGACCGCGCCGCTGCGTGGCTGGCCGCGGTGACGGTGACGGGAGCCGTTGTACCACTGGGACGGACGTCCTGCTGGCGGTCGGCGTGAGCGTGATCGGGCCCGTCGGAGCCGGCAGCGGCTGCGCGTCGAAGTATCGTCCCTTGTTCGAGCTGAACCCGCAGTTGCCGGCGGCGTCGCAGGCCTCGACGAAGAACTGGACGTGCGTGCCGGCGAACGGTGCGCCGCCCGCTCCATGCGCCCGAGGTCGCGTCGCGCTGGAGTTGGACGGCCGTTCCACGTGTCCGCCGTTGTCGACGTCGTAGACGACCTGGGCGAGAGCCACGGTGCCTGCGTTGCCGTTCTGGTCGAGGTCGCTGAAGCGGCCGGTGAAGCCGACCGATCCCATTGCTCAGGAAGGCGTCGATCGAGTCGATCGACGGCGGCACGAAGTCGATGCTCGCCGAGTAGGTGACGCGGCCGCCGATCTGCGTCCAGAGACGCTCGACGCCGGTCTCCGCTGGTCGAGTCGGTGAAGAACTGCCCGGTCGCCAGGTTGAGCGTCTGGTGCAGGCCGTTGCTGTCGTTCAGCGAGACGAGCGTCGGGATCTTCGTCGGCCAGGCCTCGTCGCCGAACTGCGGCTCGGGCTCGTTCGCGGAGAGGTCGACGCGTCGGGCGGACGTTGTCGGGGTTGAAGCCCGAGTGATCGATGCTCGTCAGCGCGTCGATCACGACACCGTGGGCGGTGAGGCCGCGCGCGGGTGGCGGGCAGGCTGACGTACGGCTGCAGCGGGCGGTAGTTCGGCGCCTGGGCCTGGCCGGCGTTCGTGTAGTAGGAGCCGTGCGGCGCCGGTGATGGGGCCGGAAGGTGGGCGTCGCGGCGAAGCCGGCTGCCTGCGACGCCGGTGCCGGAAAGCGGGCGACAGCGCGCCCTGCGAGGGGCTCGTCGAGCTCGCCGCGCCGAGCACCGGGATCCGGCGAAACAGCCGGGGCGGCCACAGCTGCGGCGGCTGTCGCGGTGATCGGGCCGGAGCATGGCCGACGCCGTACATCGGCAGGCCGTAGAGCTCGGCCTCCGACAGCGTCTTCTCGTCGTAGGAGCTGAAGGCGAGACGCGAGAGGAAGTACTGCGTCTTCGCTTGCGTGAGCGCTTCGCCGATCGACTGCGCGCCGTTGAGCTGGCCGGCGAAGTCCGCCATCAGCTCCTCGGAGAAGCGCGACGCTGTCGGTGTTGCCGAGGCCGAAGCCGGTGTTGCCGACGAAACCGGTGCCGGTGCCTGCGAAGTACTGGGCCCAGTCGAGGACGGAGCGAGCCGATGACCGCGTCGGTGGTCTGGAAGCCGGCGTGGCAGCCCATCGTGAAGAAGATGCCGCCCGAGCAGTGCGCTGCGGCCGCCTGTCAGCTCGGAGGTGGAGAGCAGGCTCGCCGTTCGCCATCAGTGCGCGTGTGTTGTCGTAATGGCCGTTCCAGTCGTTGATCGTCGGCCGCTCCGCCGGTCGGGAAGGCGGCGCTCAGCAGGCCCGCTCTTCGTCCAGAGGCGCGGGGTTGAACGGCCAGGTCGTGTCGATCAGCGTTCGCACCGACGGCTCGCCGAGCAGCGATTGGCCGATGCTGACCGAGCTGGCTGCCGTCGCTGCACGAAGTCGTAGCCGGAGACGAACGCCGGTCGAGCTGCGTTGAGCTTGCCGTTGCGAGTTCTCGAAGCTCGTGACGGCGTTGACGATGTCGGGCCGCGTCTCGACGAGCCGGCCGCCGACGAGGTCGGGGATGAAGAGCTGCCGGCCGCTTGCAGGCACCGGCCGCGTGTCGAGGTAGGGGTTGTCGGAGAGCAGGTCGCCCGAAGCGAGGGCGCCGTAGTACTCGTTGCGGCCGAAGTTCGACGCGAAGCCGTTCTCGTTCGCGATCAGCGAGAGGTCGGGGATCCGGAAGAACGGGATCTGGTCGTCGCCGCCCGAGAAGACGACGTACTTGAGGCTCGGGCGGGCTGCCTTGATCGCAGCGACCTGGTTCGCGATCGTGTTCGCGATCGCGTTCGCGGCGTCGACGTTGCACGGGTTGGAATCCCAGGTGGCGTACTGCGCCTGTGCGCCGGTGATCCCGTCGACGGCGAGGACGGCGCCGCTGACGCCGAGGTCGTTGTCGGCCGCGCGAGGGTGGTGAGCGCACGTGACGACGCTCGCTCTCGGCCGCCGAGCCGTAGGTGTCGCCGATCCGCTTCTCGTTGACGAGGAACAGCGTGTTCAGGTTCGCGGGCAGGCTCGCGATGGCCGGCGCCGGGCCGGCGGTGCCCTGGCCCGCTGCGGAAGCGTCCGCGCGGTGCACGTCAGCGCCGGCGGCGCCTGCGTCGTCACGCGCAGCGTGTACGGCTGCGCGCTCGACGCGCCGTTGTAGCCGAAGACGGCGATCGTCACCACGCCGCCGCCGCCCGGCGAGACCATGCCGACGTCCTCGTCGTCCGTGCCGCGGTTCGCCGAGACCTGGACGAGCGGGATGCCGGGGTTGGGGACGTCCTGCAGCGCCGTCGGCGTGAGTTGGGCGTTGCTCGACTTGTCCAGGTCGATCGACTGGTCGGGGACGGTGCCGTCCTGGAGCGGCGGGCCGGAGGTCGCGCCGGTGCGGACGGAGGTCGTCCGCGGCGAGTAGAGCGCGAGGTCGTAGTCGGCCGGCAGGTTCGTCAGGTGGACCTGCAGCCGCGTGCCGGCCGGCGGCATCGGGACGGTGTAGTAGTCGACGCCGCCGGTCGTGGCGAGGGCCGACATCTGCACGTTGGTGTCGGCCGTAGATTGCCGCCGGTGTCGCCGCGCTGCCGTGCAAGGGGTCGGTGACCGTGAACGAGACGATGCTCGGGGCCGAGGTGACCGCGCCGGAGGTGACCGTCTCGGTCGCCTGCGCGGGGCCGACGTCGGTGCCGGAGCGAACCTTGAAGTCGAGCGTGTAGTCGACGCCTGCAGCGACCGTCGGCAGCGACCAGACGAGTGTGAAGCCGGTGGCGCGGGCGCCGGTGACGGTCGGGTCGGCGAGGGCTGTCGGGCTGCCCGTCCGGCCGTCAGCGTCGCGGAGCCCGGGTCGGGGTCGAAGCCGGGCGGCAGCGCGATCTTCACCTGCGCCGGGAAGCTGCCCGTTCCCTGCACGGTGAAGTGGGCGGTCAGGTGCAGCGTCGGCCGGGCGGGGTCGACGGCGGCGAGGACGCTCGGCGCGAGCGTCTCCCACGGCACGTCGGCGCGCTTGATCAGGAGGCCGAGCACGTCGCCGAGGGTCAGCGAGTTCTGTGACCGGGCTGCCGGTCGCCTCGAGGATCCGCAGCAGGTCGAGGATCGTCGCGGTCGACTTGATCGCTCCGTCGGCGGCGGCCTGGCCGAGGGTCTTCGAGCAGTCGTAGTGACTGCAGTCGACGATCGCGTCCCGCGTGACGGTGGGGGGCCCGTTGATGGGCAGGCCGTTGATCGGGAGCCCGTTGATCTGCAGGCCGTTGATCGGAGAGGCCGAGGTACTGAGCCCGTTGATCGGCAGCCGTTGATCGGCAGGCCGTTGATGGGCAGGCCGTTGATCTGCAGCCCGTTGATCGGGAGGCCGTTGATCTGCAGGCCGTTGATCGGCAGGCCGTTGATCGGCGCGCCGGAGAGGCTGAGCGTGAAGAGGCTCTGGCCGCCCAGGCTGCCTGCGGCGGTTCCCGTCGCGTCGCAGCTCGTCGACCACTGGGCGGACGGAACCGCGCTGTGGCACCAGGCGACGAGCGAAGCGATCGACTGTGGGTCGAGGCCGAGCCCGTTGATCGGCGTCGAGCCGAGCGCGAGCGCGCCGAGCGTCACCTTGCCGAAGGCGCTGTCTGCGACCTCGAGCTGCCCCAGGGTCAGGTTCTTGACGGCGGCGGGCAGCGGAGTGAGCTGCAGCACCTGCTGGAGCGTGACCGTCTGCAGCGGCTGGCCAGCGAGCGGGGTGCCCGCCAGGATCGTGGGCCAGTCGACGCCCGGTAGCTGCAGCCCGTTGATCGGCAGCCCGTTGATCGGCAGCCCGTTGATCGGCAGGCCGTTGATCTGCAGGCCGTTGATCGGGAGCCCGTTGATCGGGAGCCCGTTGATCTGCAGCCCGTTGATCTGGAGGCCGTTGATCGGGAGCCCGTTGATCGGCAGCCCGTTGATCGGGAGGCCGTTGATCGGCAGCCCGTTGATCGGGAGCCCGTTGATCGGCAGTCCGTTGATCGGCAGTCCGTTGATCGGCGCGGGCGTGACCCCGTTCGCGGGCGTCTGGAACGCGCTCAATGGGAGTGCGGCGATCGCGTCGTTCGAGCCGGCCATGGCGACCGACGGCGCGCCGGAAGTGAGGCTCGCGGTGGCGCTCGTCGCGTTGAACGGCGGCGGCCCGGTCAGCGCCGCGGCGTAGATCACCACGTCGTCGCAACCGGAGGGCGCACGTGTTCGTGGCCTGCGTCCACGTGACGGTCAGGTGCTGACCGCTCGTCGCCGCCTCGTAGGTGAGCGCGAACACTTCGGGGACGTTCTCGCCCGAGCCCGCGAACTGTCCCTGGACGGCGTGGACGGTGTAGCTGTATGACGGTGCGCTCGCGTCCGAGAGCGTCGCGGTTAGCGTGCCGTCGCGCGTAGATGGGAGGAGGTCCAGACCGGTCAGCGTGCGCTGGGTCGTAGTCCGCGGGAACGGTGAACGAATAGCCCTGGCCGGCCTGGGGTGCCGTGATGCCTGCACTTGCTCCAGAGGCCGAGGCCGGCGAGACGCCGTCCGACCAGTTGAAAGCGAACGGGACGATGGGGTAGTGGTACTGCCCGAAGTTTCGGGCGGGGCCGTCGTTCGGGCTCGTATGGCTGAGGTCACTGATCGCGGAGCCGCCGGCCTTCCGCACGTCGGTTGAGCGAAGTGGAGCTGCCGTATCCCCAGACGGCCCAATCCTGGGGCCCGGCCCGGTGAGGTCGATCGCGTTGCTGACGGGCTGCGAAAGACTTGCCGACAGCAAGCCTGTTGCGACCACGGTGAGGCAGTTCGAGAACTCGGAGGTGTCGGCGGTCGTCGCGTCGGTGGCCGTGGCGGTGAGATACGCGGTCGGGCCGATCGCCGGCATCGAGAACGAGAAGCTGGCGAGGCCGTCGCTGTTCGTAGTCGTCTGCACGTAGTTGAGATAGGTCTGGCCGCCGCCGTTCGGGTCGCACGCGGAGCTGTTGAAGAGCTCGATGTAGATCGTCTGGTTGGAGGGGCCGTTGAACGTGCCGTGCCCGGTCGTCGTCCCACCGGATGTCGTCGCGTCCGTGATGACGGGAGCCGCGATGTCGTTGTTGGCACCCTGATCGATCTGGATGCCCTTGCCGTTTCCGAAGATCGAGTTGGCGACGATCCGCTGGCCCGAGGAGGCGTAGATCTCGACGCCCTGGTTTGTGTTGTCGGCGATCGTGTTGCCCGGCCCGACGGTCACCTTGCCGGTCGCGCTCAGCACCCGGATGCCCTCGTCGTTTCCGATCCCGGTCTGGCCCTGGCGGTCGGTGCCGATGAAGTTGCCGGCGAGCGACGTGCCGCCGGAGGCGCCCGAGACGAAGATGCCGACGTCGCCGGTCGCCTGGACGATCACGTTGCCGAAGCTCGTGTTGGCGGTGCCACCCGGAACGGCGGTGTCCCCGATCACCGTGTTGGGGCTGTCCTCGATGCCGATGCCGGTGTCGAGGCCGCCGCCCGTGTTGCCGTTCGCGTCCAGCCCGATCGAGTTGCCCGCGACGACGTTGCCGCTTCCCGCGCTCCGGATGTCGATCGCGTCCTGGTAGAAGGTGAAGAGGGTGTTGCCGACGGTCAGCGCCCCGCCGATCGTGTTGCCGGCAGCGCCGCCCGTGACGACGATCCCGTTCGCCGTGTCCGGCGAGCTCGTGCCGTCCGAGGAGAGGCCGATCCAGTTGCCCGAGACCACGTTCCCGGTGCTGCCGGAGCCGCTGATCAAGATCTCGGTGCCGTCGCCGCTCTGGTTGCCGTTCCCGCCGACGATGTTCCTGGCGGCAGCGGTACCGCCGACGGTGTTGTTCGTACTGGAGATGATCGCGACGCCGCTCGAGCCGTTCCCGCTGAAAACCGCGCCCGGGTTCTGCGGGTCGGTTCCGACGAAGGACGACTTCAGCGTGTTGCCGCCGCGCCCCGTCTGGCTGCCGTCGAAGACGATGCCACGGCCCGAGAAATCGAGCACCGCGATGCCGTTGATCGTCGAACCTCCGCCCGTGAAGACGAGCCCGTCGCATTCGCTGCAGTTGCCGCCGTCGATCGCGATCTGAGGAACGGCGAGATAGCCGGGCTGGCTCGTGCCGTCGATCACCACCGGGGCCGTGATCAACGGCAGCGGCGACCCGATGCCGATCGTCTGCGGGCCGCCCGCGACCCCGATGTTGAACTTGATCGTCTCCGGCGTGGCCGAGCCGTCGCTGTTGACTGCTTCGATCGCCTCGCGCAAGGTGCAGCAGCTCGACCGTGCACTGCCCAGCGTCGTCCGCGTTCGAGGTGACGGTGTAGGTCGGCCCGGATTGGGGGTGCCCGCGGACTGGTTCGTGATGCTGGCGCAGCTCGAGAACTCGGAGGTGCCGTCAGGGCCGGTTGCGGTCGCCGTGACCACACCCGTCGCACCGGGCACGGTTGTCGAGAAGCTTCCGTTCCCGGAGGCGTCGGTCTGCACTTGCACCGAGCCGAGGTACGTCGCGCCGGGGCCATACTGCGACGAGTTGCAGGCTGCGCTCGCGAAGAGGTCGATGGCGTAGGTCTTGTTCGGCGCACTGCCCAGCGTGCCGTCGACCGCGAGCTGCATCGCCGTTGCTGGCGGCCGAGGTCACGGTCGGATAGTTCTGCAGTCCGTTCGGGCCGGAGTCGGCATCGCCCGAGTCGTTCGGCGTGTGACCGCCGTCCGACTCGAAGACGATTCCGCCGCCGGCGTTGCTGCTGATCGAGTTGCCACGGATCGCGACGTTCGTGGTGGGGCCCCGAGCTTGATGCCCGGTGCCGTTGCCGGCGATCGCGTTGCCCTCGCCGGCGCCGGTTCCGCCGATCGAGATTCCCGGTCGAGGACGACTGCCAGAGGATCCCCTGGATGCCGTTTCCGGGCGCCGATCCGAACGAGCCGATCGTGTTGCCCTGCACGACCGCGGTGCCCGGTGACGTAGACGCCGGTCGTGTTGGCGGCGATCATGTTGCCGTCGCCGCTCCCGCTGCCGCCGATCGTCGCGGCGCCGAAGACCTGGATGCCGGCGTAGTTGCCCGAGACCGGAAGCCCCGGCCGCGTCGGTGCCGATGCGGCTGCCCGTGATGTCAGCGCTCGCGCCCGAGCCGACGGTGATCGCCGGCGCCGTTGCCGAGCGTTCCAGCTCGTCAGCGGACACGTTCTTGACGAAGCTGCCGAGTGCCCCGACGCTGAAGTCGAGCCCGTTGACGGGCGTGTCCCGCATTCGCGCCGTCGATCCGCACCGTTGCTGCCGGTCCCGTCGATCGTCAGCGGGCCGGTGATCACGGGCAGTGCGCTCGTGGGCGGATCAACGCCGATGCGCCGGACTCGAAGGTGATCGTGTCGTGCGCCGGGTGTTCGCGCGTTCGCGTCGATGATCGCCTGGCGCAGCGTCCCGCGCCCGAGTCGGCGGCGCTCGTGACGACGTACGTCCCGGCGAGCGCCTGCGGCGCCAGGACCACGCCGAGGCAAGCCACGACGGCGACCGCAACGAGCCTGGCCGCACGCCGAGACAGACGCCCTGCCCCCGGCCCACCCCTCCACATCTCTGCTTGACATAAGCAGGACCGAGCGGCTTTGCAAGGGGCCCCCTCGGTGCAAGTCCCTCGAACGCGGGATTTCTGAACGAGGGATGGCCTTCGGCGTCCCGCTTACCGATGCCTGCCCGGACAACGAGTGGTGCGAGTGAAAGGAAAGACATGCGGAGAAGGATCTTGGCCGGGCTTGGCGTGCTCATGCTCTCGGCTGTGGTGGCGGCAGGCGCCGGTGCGACCGGAGACAAGCGCTCCGACGGTCGTTCGTGCACGTACCAGCGGCTCGCCGGCGTAATCACGGCTGTCGCCCCGGGCGGCGTTGCGGTGCAGGTCCCCGGTCAGACGCAGCCGATGACGTTTCGCCTGCTCGCTCAGACGCAGATTCGCAAGCACGACCAGTCGGTCGGCGTGACGGCACTCGCCGTCGGCCAGAAGGTCATGATCTACGTGCGCACGTGCCAGGGTGCCGGTGGGCCGACCGAGGTGGCGCTCGCCGGGATCCTGCTCGGCGGCGACAAGGGCGCACCCACCGGCAACGGAGAGTCGGCGCCGCCGGCGGGCCCGACACCACCGCCGACTCCGACCACTGCGCCGGCGGCGGGGTGTGCCCGCGGCGACTTCACGGCGCCGGTCGCGTCGGTGGGAGCCGATGGCATCACGTTCACGTCGAACGGCAAGGAGGGCGCGAAGTCCTTCACGGTCGCGGTGACCGGAGACACCCAGATCCGTGAGAACGACGCGGCGATCACGCTTGCGGCGATCGCTCCCGGTGACAAGCTCCACGTCTGGGTCGTGCGCTGCCAGGGCTCGCCCGTGACCCTGAAGGCGACCAAGATCCTCGATCTCGGCCCCGCCACGACCGGCTGACCGGTGCGGCGGCTGCGGTAGCGGCGCTCACGATCGTGAGCCTCGCCTCCGCAGCCGCCGCCACGCGGCCGGGAGGTGTGCCCGAACGGCTGCGCGTCCTGCGGCCTGGCGTTCGGCGACCCGGCCGGCGACGAACGCAGCGGCTGTGGCCCGGTCGACGACGGTCGCCGAGCGGAGCAGCGACTCCGCCAGAGCCGCATCTCGATGCTCGCCGAGGAACTCCTCCAGTTTGCTCGCAGCCGCGAGGAAGGAGCCCGTCGCCCTGTTCTCGGGCACCGAGAGCTCGGCCGCGTAGCAGGCCCGCTCGAGGGCGATGAGCAGCTCGTTCAGCCCGGCGGCTGTGGGATGCCGGGCGAGCCGTGAGACGGCGGCGGCCAGGGCGTGGAGCTCTCGCTGCGCGATCCGGCCGACCGGGATCGACTCCACTCCGGCCCGAAGCCGCGGTGGCAGATGCAGCTGCTCGAGGAGCTGGTGGTAACGGCCGTCGTCGAGTGCTTCGAGCAGCTCCCGTCGGGCGGCCGTGCGCCTCCGCACCAGCCCGGCGACGAGCGTCGCCGCACCTTCGCGGTCGGCCCCTTCGACGCTGCGCAGCTCGGCCTGGAGACGACCGAGCAGCATGTCGACCGCCCGTGCAGGCCCTGTCGCCTTGCCCACCAGCCGCAAGGCCAGGGTCAGACTGTGCTGCCAGTCGGGGTCGGTGTAGGCACGGGTCGCGCGCAGGAAAGCCCGGCTTCGGCGGGCAGCAGCACGGTGCTTGCGGAGGCTCTTCGGGTCTGCGCCTAGGCGCACACCGGGGTCGGATGCGCGGAGCTTCCGGCGCTCTTGCTCGAGCAGCTTCCGGAGCCGCGCCCCGCCCGGCTCCGAGCCGGCCGGGGCGGACGGGATCAGTGCCTTGCCGGCCGTGATGCCTCCGATCAGTCCCATGATCTGCCTCGGCGGTGCAAGGCCGGCGGTTCCCGGCTCCCAGGCCTCGAACTGCTCACCTTCCGGGAGTTTGAGGCGCCAGTTGACGCCCGCTTCCGAGGGCAGCCGGACGAGGCTCATCCCGAGCTGTTCGAGATCTCGGTCGACCGTGTCGTACTCGTGCGCAACGAGGTGCTCTCGTTCGGCCCGCAGCCAGTTCTCGGCCGGCGTGTCGGTCTCGGCCGATCGTGAGAGCTCGAAGGCGCGGCGCCGCACCGCCGACTCGAAGCCTTCGTCGTCCGTCACGCAGGGTCATTTCCCCGCGAGGTGCGGGTCCTCCTGCGCGGACGATCAGTCGACGGGATGCGGCTCGAGCGGCTTGAGCGGCGCTCCGCGCTTCCGCCGGCGCCGTCTCCACGCAAGGAGCCAGACGAGCACGAGGAATACCAGTGCGATCGCCACGAGAACCCACGGGCTGACGATGAGCACCTGCTTCGTCATGGTCAGCTCGAGGATCGACGCCTCGGTACGGCCCGGATACTCCAGGTGCACCGTCATGGTCACGATCCCCACGGGCCACGCAGGCTTCTGGCTGACCGTGAAGGTGCGATACCGCCCGGCCGGGAGTAGCGACGGCTGCATCCGGTTCTGCTGTGCGACTGAGCCGCCGCCCGGCCACGACTTCGTGTCGTTCTCGCCCCAGAAGCGAAGGGACGCCGCCCCGATGTTCGAGATCCGGAGCTTGCCGTCGGCATGGCTTCCCAGCACGAAGCCGGGCAGCTGAAACTGGGCGGCGAGCTTGCGCAGCCTCGGCCCCGGCACGTCGACCGTGAGGAACGAGCCGATCTGGTTGATCACCTGCAGCGAGCCGGAGCCCGATGCGACCGGGGTGACCAGGAACCCGATGAAGTAGAGGTCGGGCTTGAGGCGTGACGGCACGTGGATCGTCAGAGGGACGTCGAGGTAGCTCACGGCGGGAATCGTCAGGCTGCTTGGCCGGGAAACGAACCTGGTGCGCCCATACCGGGTCGCGGCCCGGTGCGATCGAGACCTTGCCGTCGTTGCCGAGTGACAGCGCGTGATCGGTCACTGTTACGGTCACGGGGCGGTTGTTGGGGTTCACGACACGCACCAGCGTCTTGGCATGGGCGCCGGCTGCGATCGGGACCGGGTCGGGAGGCACCGATACGGCGAGCGCGCGCGTCGCTCCGACCGGCTTGGCGGTGCCCGCGGTTGCTCCCGCGGCGCAGGCACCGCATGAGCACCGCGCCGAGCGACGAGCATGGCGATCGAAGCGGCTGCGCAGCGAACTGGTCGGAAGGCGGGAAGTGGGTCATGCTCAGCTGTAGTTCGGGGTGACGGTGTAGGTGATGGTGTCGGAGTAGACGCCCGAGGCGACCGCGTAGTTGATGGCGACCCGGTTGGCGATCGTGATCGTGTCGGCCGTCGCGCCGGTCGGGCCCGCGTGGGTCGCAACGGTTTCACCGGTGGAGACGTAGCCGGCGTACTTCGAGCCGCTGAAGGCGGCATCGATGGTGGCGCCGGTGCCGGTGACGGTGTAGCCCCATTTGGGGGCGCCCGGCCAGGCGACGGAGGTGGCCTTGCCGGTCGAGACCTTGGCGATCACCGGGTTGCCGGTGCTGCTCGATTGCAGGCCGGTGGCGTTGTCGGCGACGGCGAGGGTGTAGCCGGAGTTGGCGTTCGTGAGGACGGTCAGGGCGACGGTGGCGGTCTGGTCGGCGAGCGCGGCAAGGCTCGGGTCCATGTCGAGCTCGAAGGCCGTCTTGTTGACCGTGAAGGACAGGCTCTGCGCGACCGACACGACGACGGCCGTGTTGTTCGCCGCCAGTGTGACGCTCGGGGTGGTGCCGGTGTCGATAGTGGTCGGCGTGGAGGTCTGCGTGGTGATCACCGTCGAGTAGGTTCCGGCGGTCGAGGGGTTCGTGAGGCCGCCGAAGGAGAGGTAGATCGGGGTGCCCGCCGTGACCGAGATCGGCGTCGTGACGGTGTAGGTGATCGTCTGGCCGGAGATCGGGCGACGGTGCCGGCGGGGATGCCGTAGTTCGCGACACCGTCGGGGTGCCGAGCAGGCCGGAGCCGGAGACGAGAAAGGTGACGTACTTGATCGTGCCGGTCGTCGCCGCGGTGAAGGAGTAGGAATAGGTGACGCCGGCCGCCCCGACCTGGTTGTTCGAGACTGCCCAGCTCATGTTCGTCGGCGTGCCTGCTGCTGCAGGGGAGACGAGGGCCAGGGCCCCGGCGGAGATCGCGACGGTCGAGACGACCGCGCGCCGGCGGAAGCGGGTTCCGAAGAAACGCGTCCCGAAGAAGATCGTCCAGCGTGTCACTGTCAGCAAAGGTCGCTTTCTCATGGGTGAGTCCGGGTTCGGCAAGCGGCGACGATCCGAGTTCCGTCCGGCGCGCCGTCACTACCGGCCTTCGGCGTCTCGGGGGACTTGCCATTTCACCCAAATGGGGGATTCTCCTGCCCAGAAGCCACGTCCCTGGGTTGGGCCGGGTTCGGGCGGGCGGCTGCCCCGAAGCTCGTTTGCTCAGCTGTAGTTGGGGGTGACGGTGTAGGTGATCGTGTCGGTGTAGACGCCGGACGGAGACGGAGTAGTCGATGGCGACGCGGTTGGTGATCGTGATCGTGTCGGCGGCGGCGCCGCCTGCGTTGGTGCGGGTGGCGATCGTCTCGCCGGTGGAGACGTAGCCGGCGTACTTGGAGCCGGTGAAGGCGGGGTCGATGGTGGCGCCGGTGCCGGTGACGGTGTAGCCCCATTTGGGTGCGCCGGGCCAGACGACCGAGGTGGCCTTGCCGGTCGAGACCTTGGCGATCACGGGGTTGCCGGTGCTGCTTGATTGCAGGCCGGTGGCGTTGTCGGCGACGGCGAGGGTGTAGCCGGAGTTGGCGTTGCTCTGCACGGTCAGGGCGACGGTGGCGGTCTGGTCGGCGAGGGCGGCGAGGCTGGGGTCCATGTCGAGCTCGAAGGCGGTGTTGTTGATCGTGAAGGTGAGGCTCTGGGCGACCGAGACGGTGACGGCGGTGTTCTTGGCGGCGAGGGTGACGGCCGGGGTGGTGCCGCTGTCGATCGTGGCCGGCACCGAGGTTCTGGTGGTGATCACGGTCGTGTAGCTGCCGGCGGTTGCGGAGTTGGTGAGGCCGCCGAAGGAGAGGTAGATCGGGGTGCCGGCGCTGACCGAGATCGGCGTGGTGACGGTGTAGGTGATCGTCTGGCCGGAGATCGAGACGGTGCCGGCCGGGATGCCGTAGTTGCGGGAGACGGTCGGGGTGCCGCCGAGGCCGGAGCCGGAGACGACGAAGGTGACCGAGGCGATCGTGCCGGTCGTCGCCGTCTTGAACGAGAAGGAATAGGTGACCCCGGTGGCCGAGATCTGGTTGTTGGAGACAGACCAGCCCATCGTCGTCAGCGTCCCGGCCGCCGCCGGCGAGACGAGCACCAGAGCCCCCAGAGCCGACGCTGCCACCGCACCCAGCGGCAAGCCACGCCGGCGATGTCGCCGCCACAAGATCGTCCAACGTGCCGCAGTCGGCAGTGGTGCTTGCTCATGTGTCAGTCCGGTGGCGGCGCGCGAGGTCGCCGAAGGCGCGCCTCAAGGCTTTCGGCGCCGGAACGGCCTCGGACTTCCCCCGCACGGGGGATTCTCCTGCGTGCAAGCTCCCCAAACTGGCCAAGAACGGTGGTCGGAGCCGCGGCCCCGACCACCGTCTTCGGTCAGCTGTAGTTGGGGGTGACCGTGTAGGTGACCGTGTCCGAGTAGACGCCGGAGTTGACGCTGTAGTCGATCGCGACGCGGTTCTGGATCGAGATCGTGTCCGCCGTGCTGCCGGTAGCGGAGGCCCGGGTGGCGATCGTCTCGCCGCCGGAGACGTAGCCGGCGTACTTGGAGCCGCTGAAGGCGGCGTCGATGGTGGCGCCGGTGCCGGTGACCGTGTAGCCCCATTTGGGTGCGCCGGGCCAGGCGACCGAGGTCGCCTTGCCGGCAGAGACGGCGGCGATCACCGGGTTACCGGCCCCGCTCGACTGCAGGCCGGTGGCGTTGTCGGCGACGGCGAGGGTGTAGCCGGAGTTCGCGTTCGTCTGGACGGTCAGGCCGACCGTGGCGTTCTGGTCGGCGAGGGCGGCGAGGCTCGGGTCCATGTCGAGCTCGAAGGCCGTCTTGTTGACCGTGAAGGTCAGGCTCTGGGCGACCGAGACGGTGACGGCGGTGTTCTTGGCCGCGAGGGTGACGGCCGGGCTGGTACCGGTGTCGATCGCCGTGCCGCCCCGAGGTCTTGGTCGTGATCACGGTCGTGTAGCTGGTGGCGGTGGAGGAGTTGGTGAGGCCGGCGAAGGAGAGGTAGATCGGGGTGCCGGCGCTGACCGAGGCCGGTGTGGTGACGGTGTAGGTGATCGTCTGGCCGGAGATCGAGACGGTGCCGGCCGGGATGCCGTAGTTTCGGGCAACGGTCGGGGTGCCTGCCAGGCCGGAGCCGGAGACGGCGAAGGTGACCGAGCCGATCGTGCCGGTGGTCGCCGCGGTGAACGAGTAGGAGTAGGTGACGCCGGTGGCGCTGATCTGGTTGTTCGAGACTGACCAGGCCATGTTCGTGGGGGTGCCGGCGGCAGCCGGTGAGGCAAGGGCGAGTGCTCCCGCGCAAATCGCGGCGATCGCAACGGCCGCAAGCCGAACGCGGTGTCTGCCCAGCAAAGTCGTCCGTTGTGTCGCAGTCATTGAAGGTTCGCTCTCTGAGTTGTTGGCTGATGGGGGAGGAGGCGCGGTTGGCCACCTGCACAAGGGGCGTAGCCGCGTGAGCGGTCTGTCGGCATGTACCTCGTTCAAGGGTCACCCTCGAACGAGGGATTCCCCTCGAACAGGGGATGCCCTCAGGTCTCAAACCCGCATGGTTGAAGGGAAGACCCTCGGGCGGAGCGCGCCCGGTTCAGCTGTGGATCAGCTGTAGTTCGGGGTGACGGTGTAGACGATGGTGTCGGTGTAGACACCGGAGGCGACGCTGTAGTTGATCGCGACGCGGTTTTGGATCGAGACCGTGTCGGCGGCAGCGCCGCCGGCGTTGGTGCGGGTGGCGATCGTCTCGCCTGCGGAGGTGTAGCCGGCGTACTTGGTGCCGGTGAAGGCGGGGTCGATGGTGGCGCCGGTGCCGGTGACGGTGTAGCCCCACTTGGGGGCGCCGGGCCAGACGACCGATCCGGCCTTCCCCGCGGAGACGTCGGGGATCACGGGGTTGCCGGTGCTGCTGGATTGCAGGCCGGTGGGGTTGTCGGCGACGGCGAGGGTGTAGCCGGAGTTGGCGTTGCTGAGGATGGTCAAAGCGACGGTCGCGGTCTGGTCGGCGAGCGCGGCGAGGCTGGGGTCCATGTCGAGCTCGAAGGCGGTGTTGTTGATCGTGAAGGTGAGGCTCTGGGCGACCGAGACGGTGACCGCGGTGTTCTTGGCGGCCAGGGTGACGGCGGGGGTGGTGCCGCTGTCGATCGTTGCGGGCACCGAGTCTGGCAGTGCTGATCAGGGTCGTGTAGCTGGCGGCGGTCGAGGAGTTGGTGAGGCCGCCGAAGGAGAGGTAGATCGGGGTGCCGGCGCTGACCGAGATCGGGGAGGTGACGGTGTAGGTGATCGTCTGGCCGGAGATCGAGACGGTGCCGGCCGGGATGCCGTAGTTGCGGGAGACGGTCGGGGTGCCGGCGAGGCCGGAGCCGGAGACGGCGAAGGTGACCGAGGCGATCGTTCCGGTCGTGGCGGTCTTGAACGAGTAGGAGTAGGTGACCCCGCTGGCGCCGACCTGGTTGTTCGACACAGACCAGGCCATGACCGTCAGCGTGCCCGCGCCTGCTGCCGAGGACAGCGCCAGAGCTCCCGCCGAGACCGCCGCGAATGCGGCCAGCGCAGGCCAGAGCCGGCGTGGTCGTCGCCGGACGAATGTCCAAAGTGCCGCAGTCATTGGGGGTCGCGCCTCAAACGCCAGTCCTGGTCGGGGGGTCAGCACCAGGTTTCTTCGGCAGAGATTGCCGATTGCTTGAGTTCGTCATGCATCGCCTGTGGCCTCCTTTCGGCGACGGCACGCCGAGAGCGAATGGCGGAAGCGGGCGGGGTGGGGTGCCTAACGGGGGTCGCCCGCGTCGAGCCCCGCTGCCTCCGCAATCGAGAGCAGCGACCCCTCCGCGCGCGCTGCGGCGAACTCGGGGCCCGCAGCGCGGAGAACCAGTTGCTCGAGCCCGGCGACCTCTCGTTCCCAGGCTCCGACCGGCCCGGTGCCCGCCTCGGTCTCGAGCGCGCCCCAGATCCGGCCCGCGCGGCCCGCGTCGCCCCGCCCCGCGGCGATGATCGCGAGCTCGGCCGCCGCAAAGAGGATGTTCTGCCGGCCGCCGAGCGCGAGAGCGAGCGCGAACGATCGTTGGGCATGCACCTCGGCCTCGTCGAGCCGGCCGCGTTCCCGCTCGAACGCGGCGGCGCTGAGGAGCTGGCCCGCCTCCCACCATGTCCAGCCGGCAGCCCGGGCGATGTCGGCGCTCTCGAGAGCCAGGTCGCAGGCGTGCTCGAGATCCCCTTCTGCATACGCTTTCTGTGCGAGGAACGCCATTGCCTGCCCTTCGCCGAAGCGGCTGCCGAGGAGCCGGGACTCTGCCAGCGCTTCCTCGAGCAACGGCCAGGCCGCCGCCTCTTCGCCGCGCATGACCATGTTCGCCGCAATGCGGAAGCGCGTGTGCGCCAGCTCGTGGGCGTCGCGTCGGTGGCGGCGAAGAGCGCGAGGCTCTCCCGGTAGCACGGCGCCGCCCGGTCCGACTGCCCGGACATGTCGAGCGACCCGCCCAGTGCCCGAAGGGCTTGCGCCCGTAGGTGAGGTTCGGCATCCGGGCAGATCGCGAGCAGCCGCTCGAACCAGGCGATGCCTGCGAGCGGGTCGCGGACGACCCAGTAGGACTCGAGTGACGTGGCGAGCTGAAGTCCGCGTTCAGGATCGTGCGAGGCCGCCCAGTCGAGGACTGCGAGGACGTTGTCGATCTCGGGTGCGACGAGGTCGAGGTCCCACGGCTGAACCTCGTTGACCACCGCCCGAGTGCCGGCTCGCGCGGCGAGCTCGATCAGGCCATCCCACTGGCGCCGCCGGACGGTGTCCTCTTCACCCGCTTCCTCGAGGCGCTCGCGTGCGAACGCACGGATCGTCTCCAGCATCCAGAAGCGCTCCTCGCCGTCCGGGTCGCTGCGGCGCCGGACGAGGCTCTTGTCGAGCAGCGAGGCCAAGGTGTCGAGCTCCGCCTCACACACGCGCTCGACGGTGTCCAGCGTGGCACCGCCGCGAAAGACGGCGAGGCGCGCGAAGAGCCGCTGCTCGTCCGGGCCGAGCAGGTCGTGGCTCCAGGCGATCGTCGCCCGGAGCGTCGCGTGTCGCTCGTCCGCGTCGCGGCCGCCCTTGAGCAGGTCGAGGTGCTGGGCGATCCGTTCCAGCAGCTGCTCGGGGCCGAGGAGCTTCACCCGCGCTGCGGCGAGCTCGATCGCGAGCGGGAGGCCGTCGAGCTTGCGAGTCAGCTCGTGCACGGCCGGTGAGTCGGCGACATCGGGTCGCACGGCACGCGCCCGCTGCAGAAACAACGTGACGGCGTCGGTCTCGTCCATCGGTGGCAGGTCGAACTCGGATTCGCCTCCGATGCGCAGCGCCTCGCGGCTCGTTGCCAGGATGCGCAGCGTGGGTGCTGCGGCGAGCAGCTCCGCGAGCTCTCTTGCCGCCTCGGGGAGCAGCTGTTCGAGATTGTCGAGCACGACGTGCGCCTGTCTCTCTCCGACCCGAGTCGCGATCGCCGCCGTGTCGCTGCCGGTGGCGCCCAGACGGTCGGCGATCAACGGCAGGACCTGCCGCGCGTCGCGGACGGGCGCAAGGGGGACGAAGACGGTGCCGCCGTCGGCATCGTCGGCGAGGAACCTGGCGAGCTCGATCGAGAACCGCGTCTTGCCGGTGCCGCCCGGGCCGATGATCGTGAGCAGGCGCGGCTCCCCGTCGAGCCAGGTGGCGGCCGCGGCATAGAGCTCGCGCTCGCGGCCGAGGAACGGCGTGACCGGCTGCGGGAGGTCGAGCGCGCCCGGTGTCCGGAGCGGGGGGTACTCGAACGTGCCCAGTTGGTAGAGCTGGGCGGGCGCGTCGAAGTCCTTGAGCCGGTGCCGCCCGAGGTCGCGGAGAGGCTCGTCCTCGAGGAGCGCGGCGGTGGCAGCCGAGACGATCACCTGGCCGCCGTGTGCGAGAGCGGCGATGCGGGCGCCACGGTGGACGTCGATCCCGACATACCCCTCTGAGGTGACCGTCGGAGTCCCCGTATGGACGCCCATGCGGACGGCGATCGGGCCCGGCTCCAGAGCCTGTTGGCCCGCGGCTGCCGCCGCGACCGCCGCCGGGGCCGAGGCGAACGCAACGAAGAACGCGTCTCCCTGCGTGTCCACCTCCACGCCTCCTGCGGATGCGAAGGCGTCACGCAGCAAGCGCCGATGCTCGGCGAGTGCTTCGGCATACGCGGCCGCGCCGAGACGGCGCAGAAGGCGGGTCGACCCCTCGATGTCCGTATAGAGGAGCGTCACGGTCCCGGCGGGCAGATCCCTCGACACGGCCCGAGTATCACGCAGGGCCGAACAGGTTGCATCCGGCTCAAGCTGCAGGGAGAGTCCGCCGATACGAATTGCAATGAGTATGGCCCCACCCGTGGAGCCGAGGCGCTGGGCCGGGAAACCCGTTCAGGCCGCGCTCCTCCGTGTCGTCGTTTACGTCGCGCCGCTGGCGGGCTCGGTCGTGTTCGTGCACTACGCGAGCCAGGTCGTCCCGGCGCCCACCGGCTCCCTGTGGCTCTTCCTCTCCTGGTGGCTCGGGTTGAGCACGGTCGCGACGATCGTGCTGGTTGCGCTCGACCGGTCGCTGCGGCGGCTGCTGCCACTCGCCGCCCTGCTCAAGCTCTCGCTCGTCTTCCCGGATCAGGCGCCCTCCCGGTTGAAGGTCGCGATGCGCTCCGGCTCGACCGAGCGCCTCGAGGAGAAGATCCGGGCGACGAAGGCGGCTGCGAAGACGGACACGCCGAGCGACGCCGCGGCGCGGTTGCTCGAGCTCGTGGCGGCGCTGAATATCCACGACCGGCTGACCCGCGGCCATTGCGAGCGGGTGCGCGCCTATGCGGTGATGATCGGCGAGGAGCTCGGGCTCTCGAAGCACGACCTCGACCTGCTGAACTGGGCTGCGCTCCTCCACGACGTCGGCAAGCTGCGCGTGCCGACGGAGATCCTGACGAAGGTTGGCCCGCCTTCGACGCGGGAGTGGGAGGTGCTCCACCAGCACCCGCAGTTCGGCGAGGAGCTGGTCGAGCCGATCCGGAACTGGCTCGGGACGTGGACGACGGCGGTCGGCTTCCACCACGAGCGGTGGGACGGGAAGGGCTATCCGCACGGGCTCGCAGGCGAGGAGATCCCGCTCGCCGGCCGGATCGTCGCCGTCGCCGATGCCTTCGACGTCATGACCTCCGCGCGCTCCTACAAGGAGGCGGGGGTGGCGCCGGACGCACGCAAGGAGCTCGCCAGCTGTGCAGGCACGCAGTTCGACGCCCACGTCGTGCGGGCGTTCCTGAACGTCTCTTTGCGGCGGATGCGCTTCGTCATGGGGCCGCTCTCGTGGCTCGCGCACGCGCCGCTTCTCGCACGGCTCCCGCTCACTCCGGCGATGGGCACCCTTGCCGGCGCCTTCACGGTGGCGGCAGGCTCTGCGGCGGGCGGGCTCGTCTCGCAGCCGGCGGTGGCAACGGCCGCACCCCTCAAGCCCGCCGTGCACAGCCAGGGCACGGATCACCGCCGGGCCGAGCCGGTGCTCGCGGGACAGCTCGTCCGGCTCGTTCCCTCCGGCGGCGCCCGGCCGCCGGCGGTTGTCGTCTCCATCGCGCCGCCCCGGGCGGTCACGCCTCCAACCGCTGCGCCGCCCGTGAGTGGCCCGCCTGCGGTCGTCACCACGGGGTCTGCGCCGGTCGCACCGGTGCCCCCGCCCGTCGAGCCGCCCGTCGTGAACCATGCGCCGACGTTCGTCTCGGCAGGTGATCAGTCCGTCCTCGAGGACGCGGGCCCGCAGAGCGTGCAATGGGCGAGCTCGATCTCGCCGGGCCCCGCGGGCGAGTGGGGGCAAACGGTCTCGTTCTCGACCTCGAACGACAACAACGCGCTCTTCAGCACCCAGCCGGCGCTCAGCTCATCGGGCGTTCTGTCATACACGCCTGCGCGAGCGCAGAGCGGGTCGGCAGTCGTCACGGTCAGTGCCAAGGACAACGGCGGCACAGCGAACGGTGGTCGAGACACGGCAACGGTGACGTTCACGATCACCGTCGTGCACGTCAACCAGCCTCCGACCTTCACGTCGGCCGGGAACCAGACGGTCACGATGAACGCCGGCCCACAGAGCGTGCAGTGGGCGACCGGGATCTCGCCCGGGCCTCCCTCCGAGTCGGGTCAGAAGGTGACGTTCTCGGTGTCGAACGACAACAACGCGCTCTTCAGCGCCCAGCCCTCACTCAGTTCGTCGGGTGTTCTGTCGTACGCACCCGCTCCGGGACGAAGCGGCGCGGCGACGGTCACGGTGACGGCCAAGGACGACGGTGGCACGGCCAATGGCGGTCACGACACGACGACGGCCACCTTCACGATCACGGTCACGGCGGGCCACGTCAATCAGCCGCCGACGTTCGCTGCAGCAGGGAACCAAAGCGTCTCGGAGGATGCGGGCGCACAGAGCGTGCAATGGGCGACCGCGATCTCGCCCGGCCCTTCGAGCGAGTCGGGACAGACGGTCTCGTTCTCTACCTCGAACGACGACAATGCGCTCTTCAGCGCGCAGCCTGTCGTCAGTTCCTCCGGTTTGCTCACCTACACGCCTGCCGCCGACGCAAACGGGTCGGCGACCGTCACGGTCGCCGCTCATGACGACGGCGGCACTGCGAACGGCGGTCACGACACGACGACCAGCACCTTCACGATCACGGTCAGCCCGGTCAACGATGCACCCACGATGACCGCTATCTCCGACCAGACGGTCAACGAGGACGACGGTACGCAGACGGTCAGCGCGACGACGCTGACGCCAGGCCCGGCGAACGAGAGCGGCCAGACCCTGACGATCACGACGACCACCGACCATCCGGGGTACTTCGACCTCGCGGGCCAGCCCACCGTCGACGCGAGCGGCACGCTCACATACACGCCCGCCGTTGGTGCGACCGGGGTCGCAACCGTCACGGTCACCGCACAGGACAACGGCGGCACGGCAGGAGGCGGCCACGACACGGCCTCGAGAAGCTTCACGATCACGATCACTCCGCTCCCGCCGATCGCGGCCGACGACTCCTATTCGACGACGCTCGGGACGAGCCTGCACATCGCCGCTCCGGGAGTCCTGGCGAACGACGCCGACCCGAACTCCGTCTCGTTGGATGCCGTGCCTGCGACCAACGTGGCCACCTCCGCTGGTGGCACCGCTTCGGTTGCGGCCGACGGCACCCTGGATTACACCCCGCCATTCTCGCTGGTGCCATTCAACGACACCGTCTCGTACCAGGTGATCGACGGCAACGGACAGACAGCGACCGCGACGATCACCTTCGCGGTAACCGTGTTGGCGACGAGCGCGAACACGCTCTACCTCGACACCTCAGGGCTCTCGAGCGATGTGTGGAACCTGGCCGCCTCGCCCGTCGCCTCCGCGTCGCCGGTTCCCGACCTCGACGGCGACCACAAGCCAGGCCTGACGATCGATTCGAGCGACGGGAAGTCGCACGTGTCCGAGTCCCAGAAACAGCATGCGTGGGCGTACACGACGGGCCTGCTCGGGCTTTCCCTGCACGGGCCGCTCACGCTGCACCTGACGGCCGCGACCGAGAACTTCGACACGGGCAAGCCCGAGGGCATCGCGCTCCTCGTCTACGACTGCCCGCCCGGCTCGGCCACGATCTCGACGGCGCTGTGCACCCTCATCGGCTGGAACTACGTCTGGTTCCCCGTCTGGAACAGCACGGCCGCCTACGCGACCCACGACATCGCGGCAGCGATCGACACGAACCTGCTCCCGAACCGCCAGTTGCGGATTCGCATCCTGGTCACGGGCCACAAGCTCTGGATCCCGCTCGTCGGCCCCTACGGCTCCAGCATCGACTACACCGGCTGACCGAGGAGGAATCGGCCGTGGCGTGTGCTAAAAGGTGCCCGGATGGGCCGCCACACCTGCGCGGCCGTGGTCTCCACGGCCTTGTTCTGCATGCTGGCCGCTCCGGCGGTCGCTGCGCCCGGGTTGATCAAGTTCGGCGTCGCCGACGACACCGGCAAATACGCCGATGACGCCGGTGCCGCGTTCTACGGCCGGATCGCCGCCGTCGGGCTGACGGCCGACCGTCTCACGGTCACCTGGGACCCCGCGAGTCCCTCGACGATCACGGAGAAGGCCTTCCTCGACCGTTCGGTCCCCGAGGCGTCGCTGCATGGGGTCGATCTCGTGCTCTCGGTCCGGCCTGCGCGTGCGAACGCGATCGGCGGCAGTCTCGTGAAGGCCAGGCGCTTTGCCTCCTTCGTTGCTCTTCTTGCCACGACGTATCCGAGCATCAAGACGTTCGTGATCGGGAACGAGCCCAACCAGCCGCGCTTCTGGCAGCCGCAGTTCAGCAACGGCAGAGCCGTTGCCGGCCGTGACTACGAACGGGTGCTCGCGTTGTCGTACGATGCGCTCAAGAAGGTCGATCCCAGCATCACGGTGGTCGGGGGCGCCCTCTCGGGTCGGGGCAACGACGACGCGAATGCCCGGAGCAACCGCTCCACGTCGCCGTTGCGGTTTCTCTACGACCTCGGCCGCGCGTATCGCGCGAGCAAGCGCACCGCCCCGCTGATGGACATGTTCGCGTTTCATCCGTACCCCCGCTCGTCGCTCGACTCGCTCAAGAAAGGCCTCGAGTGGCCGATGGCGGGATACGCCAACCTTGATCGTGTGAAGCAGGCGCTCTGGGATGCGTTTGCCGGCACGGGCCAGCCGACGACCGAGAGAGGGCTAGGGATCATGATCGACGAGGTCGGCTGGCAGGTGAAGGTAGCCTCGACCGCCGTCGGCAGCCTGTACACGGGAACGGAAAACGTGCCGGTCACGACCGAGGCGCGCCAGGCCGACGTCTACCGCCAACTCGTTCGCTCGGCCGAGTGCGACAGCTCGCTGAAAGCGCTCTTCTTCTCGCCGTTCATCGACGAGACCTCGCTTGCAGGCTTCCAGAGCGGTCTCGAGCGCGCAGACGGAAGCGAACGGCCCTCGTATGCGGCGGTGTCCAACGCCATCGCCTCGACCGGCGGTCGTTGCGTCGGCCGCCGCGTCAGGTGGAAGCACGCGTCGACCGTGCTCGGCGCGCGCGCGTTCTTCAGCGGTCTTGCGACCCCCAAGGTCTCGTCGCGGCAGCGCGCGTGGGGCTTTGCCGTCCGCACGGCCGAAGACGCGCAGTACGTCGCCACGATCCTGCCGGCCAAGCGCGGCGTGCGGACGACGGTCGACGTCCCTGTCGCTCCGCATCCTCAGATGCAGACCGCGGGGTACGCCAAGGCCAACTGGACGCCGCTCGTGCGCTTCCCCCGGCGCTTCTTGCCGCCGGGTCGCTACGTCTACCGGGTCGACCTGCGGGCTGCCTTCAACCCCGCGCGGCACCGGATCGTCGTCAGCCGCACGTTCGTCGTCCGCTAGGGCGACGCGCCCAGGCGAGCCGCGGGCAAGAACGGCAGAGGAAGCCTCGGCCGGCGGCCGGTGTCAAGGCTTTGTCGAATGTCTGTAGATTGGGTCGATGAGCCTGCCCGATACTGACGACCCGGCT
>CAWJMP010000004.1:0-256231 GCA_963844075.1 uncultured Thermoleophilia bacterium
CTATGTTGTGTGCTACCTGGACCGGTACCGTATTGCTGGCGTCGCCATCTGAACGCCCGAGCGACCTTTGCGCAGCTGCTGGCGCTCGGCGCGGTTCCGGTCGTCAACGAGAACGACACGATCGCCACCGCCGAGATCCGCTTTGGCGACAACGACCGGCTCGCCGCGCGCGTCGCGCAGATGACGAGCGCCGATATGCTGGTGCTGCTGTCGGACATCGACGGGCTCTACACTGCCGACCCGCGCAATGACCCGAACGCCGCGGCATATCGCGCTGGTCTGCGAGATCGGGTCCGAAATCGAGGCGATGGCGGGTGAGGCGCCGCTTGGCTACAGCTCGGGCGGCATGGTGACAAAAATCGCCGCCGCCCGCATCGCGATGAGCGCCGGCTGCCGCATGCTGATCGCGAAGGGGAAAACTGCCGGATCCGCGCCGGGGCCGCTCGCCGCCATCGAGGCTGGAGACAAGGCGACCTTGTTCCTGCCGCGAGGTGAGCCGCGCTCGGCGCGCAAGGCATGGATCGCCGGGGCGGTCAATCCGTCCGGCGCGGTGATCGTCGATGACGGCGCGGTGCTGGCGCTGCAGCGCGGCACGAGCCTGCTGCCGGCCGGCGTCGTCGCGGTCGAGGGGGTCTTCGAACGCGGCGACGCGGTGATTATCCGCACCCGATCCGGCGCTGAGGCCGGTCGCGGCCTTTCGGCTTATTCGAGCGCCGATATCCGGCGCATCGCCGGCCACAAGAGTGGTGAAATCGCCGAGATCCTCGGGTACCGTGGACGCGATGAGATCATTCATCGCGACGATCTGGTGGTGACCGAACCCCGATGACGACCGAGACGCTTGTCCGCGACCCGACGACGAGATCGGGGTCGGATCTGAACGCTGAAATGGCCGAGATCGGGCGGCGCGCCCGGGAGGCTGCCGTTGCGCTCAGCCTTGCTTCCGCCGATTCCAAGATTGCGGCGTTGAAGAATGCTGCGGCGGCCGTCAGAGCCCGTGAAGCGGACATCCTCGCGGCCAATGCCCGCGACCTTGCCGAGGCCGGAGCGCAGGGCCTCTCCGCCGCGTTGCGCGACCGGCTGGCCCTCGACCCCAAACGCGTCGAGGCGATCGCCGCCGGACTGGAAGCCGTTGCCGCGCTGCCCGATCCGGTCGGCCGTGTCCTCGCCGAATGGACGCGCCCCAACGGGCTTCGACATCCAGCGCGTCGCGGTGCCGCTCGGCGTCATCGGCATCATTTACGAGAGCCGGCCGAACGTCACTGCAGATGCCGGCGGGCTTGCGCTCAAATCCGGCAATGCCGCGATCCTGCGCGGCGGGTCCGAGAGCTTTTACTCGTCGCGGGCGCTGGTGGCGGCGCTGGCCGAAGGGTTGCGTTCCGCCGGCCTGCCGGAAGCCGCGATCCAGCTCGTGCCGACCCGCGACCGCGCCGCCGTCGGGCTGATGCTCGCGATGAGCGGCGTCATCGACATCATCGTGCCGCGCGGCGGGCCGTCGCTGATCGAGCGGGTGCAGCGCGAGAGCCGCATCCCGGTCATCGCGCATCTCGAGGGGTTGTGCCACACCTATGTCGACGCCGCCGCGGACCCGGAAAAGGCGCGCAAGATCGTGCTCAACGCCAAGATGCGGCGCGTATCGATCTGCGGGGCCACCGAGACCCTGCTTGTCGATCGGGCGGTCGCCGAAGCGCAGCTCCCCGCGATCCTCGCCGATCTGCGGGCGGCCGGCTGCGAGCTGCGCGGCGACCCGGAGGTTCTCGCGATCGATCCGGCATCGGTGCCGGCGACCGAAGCGGATTGGCGCACCGAATATCTCGACGCGATCCTGGCGGTTCACATCGTCGACGGCGTCGATGGCGCGATCGAGCATATCGCCCGCTTCGGCTCGCATCATACCGACGCGATCATCACCGAGGACAAGGACGACCGCCGAGCGCTTCCTGCGCGAGGTCGACAGCGCGATCGTGCTGGTCAACGCCTCGACGCAATTCGCCGATGGCGGCGAGTTCGGCATGGGCGCCGAGATCGGCATCTCGACGCAACGCCTGCCGCCGCGCGGCCCGGTCGGCGCCGAGCAGCTGACGACATACAAGTACCTGGTGCGCGGCACCGGGCAGGTGCGCCCCTGAGCGGTCAGCCGGAAGTCCGGCCGCCTGCCGGGCGGCATCGCCGCATCGGGCTGCTGGGCGGCTCGTTCAACCCGGCCCATGGCGGCCATTTGCACATCAGCGCGCTGGCGCTCAAACTCCTCGACCTGGACCAGATTTGGTGGCTGGTCTCGCCGCAAAATCCGTTGAAGCCGGTCGACGGCATGGCCCCGTTCGCGGTCCGGTTGGAGGGGGCTCGCCGGATTGCCGAAGCCGACCGCCGCATCCTCGTCACCGATCTCGAAAGCCGGCTGGGATCTTCGCGTTACACCGCCGACACCTTGAAGGCGCTGCGCCGCCGCTTCCCCCGGCTGCGATTTGTGTGGCTGATGGGCGGCGACAACCTCGTCCAGATCCCCCAATGGGAGCGCTGGCCCGAGATCTTTCGGACCGTGCCCATTGCCGTGTTCGACCGCCCTTCCTATTCTTTAAAAGCGCTTTCCGGCCCGGCTGCAAAGCGGTTTGCCCGATACCGTGTTCCGGCTTCGGACGCGCGCCGGTTGGCCGAAATGGAGCCGCCGGCTTGGGTGTTTTTTCACACCCGCCTCGATGACCGCTCGGCGACCAGGATCCGGTCGGAGCGGAAAGAAATCCCGACTCGAACAGACTTAACGGAGCAAAGACCCGAATTGTCGACCATACTGCCCTGATACCCCGCACCCGAACCGACCGAGCCACCAGCCGTCCGGACATCCTCGATCTCGTTCTACAGACGCTCGAGGACGGCAAAGCAGAGGAGATCGTCACGATCGATCTTGCCGGCAAAACGACAATCGCCGACCACATGGTGATCGCCAGCGGCCGCTCGACGCGTCAGGTGCTGGCCTTGACCGAGCACCTCGATGAAGTGCTGTCCCGCCGCACCCGGATTTCGATCGAGGGCAAGACGCAGGGCGACTGGGTGCTGATCGACGCGGGCGATGTGATCGTGCACCTGTTCCGGCCCGAAATCCGCAGCTACTACAATCTCGAAAAGATGTGGGGTGGGGCCCTGCCCGACAGCGAAGCCGTTCGCCTGTAGCCCGGAACGGGCTCCGATCCGTTTTCGCCTTCTCGTCGTCGGCAGGCTGCGCAGCGGCCCATTCAAGGAACTGCAGCACTCTACGCCGCGCAGGATCGTGCCGCCCCCGGCGATTGTCGAGGTGGAGGAGCGGCGCTCTCTTCCGCCCGAACAGCTGAAAGCCCGCGAAGGCGAATTGATCCTCGGCGCATTGCCGGCCGGCGTCCCGTTCGTCGCCCTCGACGAGCGGGGCACCGCAGTGGTCGAGCCGCGCACTGGCCGAGCGGATCGCCGCCTGGCGCGACCAGGGTTCGCCCGAGCTCGCCTTTGCGATCGGCGGCGCCGATGGTCTCCACTCGGCAGTTCTCGACCGCGCCGATGTGATCCTCGTCGCTCGGATCGATGACTTGGCCCCATCTGCTGGTCCGAGGCATGCTGCTCGAACAGCTCTATCGCGCTCAGCAAATTCTCGCCGGTCACCCTTATCACCGGGATTAAGACAGCGTCTGGGAACGCTACCTCCTCGCGGTCGGTTTCGCGTATAGAGATAGACTCCTTGCTCGAGGCTGCCCGCGATGAATTCCTTCCCGTCCCCGTCCGCTGGTGCTGTGCATTCTCGATGGATGGGGCGAGCGGCAGAAGGCCGACGATAACGCGATCGAGATGGCGCGGGCGCCGAACTGGCACCGATTGATGGCGCGCTGGCCGCATGCGCAGCTGCAGGCGAGCGAGCATTATGTCGGCCTGCCCGACGGCCAGATGGGGAATTCCGAGGTCGGCCACACCAATATCGGGGCCGGACGGGTGGTTTTGCAGGACCTGCCGCGCATCGATGCGGCGATCGCCGAGGGCAAGCTCGCCAGCGATGCCGGCATTGCGCGATTTCATCGGCAAACTGAAGGAGAGCCGCGGGACCGCTCACCTGATCGGGCTGATGTCGCCCGGCGGGGTTCATTCGCACCAGCGCCAGATCGCCGCCCTGGCCCGCATTCTCGCCGAAGCCGGAGTGCCGGTCGCCGTCCACGCCTTTCTCGACGGGCGTGACACGCCGCCCAAGGCGGCCGCTTCCTATGTGAAGCAGTTTCAGGAAGACGTTGCCGGCCTCCGCGATCTGCGGATCGCCACGCTCTGCGGCCGCTATTACGCGATGGATCGCGACAAGCGCTGGGACCGGGTCGAGAGAGCTTATCGGGCGATCGTCAGCGGCGTCGGCGAGCGCGCCGATGATCCGCTGCAGGCGGTCGAAGCCGCCTATGCCCGCGGCGAAACCGACGAATTCGTCGCGCCCACCGCAATCGCCGGTTATGCCGGCATGCGCGACGGCGATGGTCTGCTGATCGCGAATTTTCGCGCCGACCGGGTGCGCGAGATCGCCGCTGCCCTGCTCGACCCCGAATTTCTCCGGCTTCGCGCGGGAAAAGCGGATCGCGTTCTGCGCCGCTCTCGGCCTTGTCGAGTATTCGACGGAGCTCAACCGATTTCTTGCGACGCTGTTCCCGCCCGAGAACCTCGACGACAGCTTTGGCGAGGTGGTGTCACGGGCCGGGCTGACCCAGCTGCGCATCGCGGAAACCGAGAAATACGCGCATGTCACGTTCTTCTTCAACGGCGGCCGCGAGACGGTCTTTCCCGGTGAGGAGCGGATCCTCGTTCCTTCGCCGAAGGTCGCGACCTACGACCAGCAGCCCGAGATGTCGGCGCCCGAAGTTACCGACAAAGTCGTCGAAGCGATCCGGTCCGGGCGGTTCGACGTCATCGTGATGAATTACGCAAATACAGACATGGTCGGGCATACCGGCCGTATCGACGCCGCGACCAAAGCGGTCGAGACCGTCGATGCTTGCCTCGGCCGACTGTCCGAGGCCGTCGAACAGGCCGGCGGCACGCTCGTCATCACCGCCGACCACGGCAACGCGGAAATGATGCGCGACCCGGAAACCGGCGAGCCGCACACCGCGCACACGCTCAACCCGGTGCCATTCGTCGTGGTGAACCCGCCGGCAGAAATCGGCCACCTCGAAAACGGCCGCCTTTCGGATATCGCCCCGACGTTGCTCGACATTCTCGGTCTGACGAAGCCCGCCGCGATGACCGGCCACTCGCTGATCTCCTCGAGCCGCGGGACGGCAGGCAGCGGATTGAAAAGCACCATTTCGCCGCGGCGGCTCGGCTTGATCATCGCCCGCACTGCCGGATATCTTACGCCAAGTGCATCGTGCCGATTGGGCCCGAGACATAGGGTGAATGAATGAAGCGTTCGGGTCTCATGGCGGTGGTCGCCGCCACTGTCCTCGTCTTCTCGTTGCGCCAGGATCGTCGGCGCAGCACCGCCGGCCAACTCGGCCGAAACCTACAAGCAGCTCAATTTGTTCGGCGAGGTCTTCGAGCGGGTGCGCGCCGAATATGTCGACGAAGTCAGCGACGACACCCTGGTCGAATCGGCGATCAACGGCATGCTGACCTCGCTCGACCCCCATTCGAATTACCTGAATACAAAGAACTTCAACGATATGAAGGTGCAGACCCGCGGCGAGTTTGGCGGGCTGGGGATCGAGGTGTCGATGGAGAGCGGCCTCGTCAAGGTTGTCTCGCCAATCGACGATACGCCGGCGGCGCGCGCCGGCCTGAAACCCGGCGACTTGATAACTCACCTTGATGGTGACCCCGTCCAGGGGATGACCCTTCCGGAGGCGGTCGAGAAAATGCGCGGCCTGATCGGTAGCGAAATCAAGCTGACGATTCGGCGCGAGGGAAAGGACCCCTTCGACGTCAAGTTGACCCGCGCAACGATCAAGATCCAGTCGGTCCGCTCTCACCTCGAGGGCGACACGATCGGCTATATTCGGATCACCAGCTTCAACGAGCAGACCGATGTCGGCCTCAATAATGCAATGAAGAACTTAAAGCAGCAGGCCGGCAACAAGCTTTCCGGGGTGATCCTCGATCTACGAAACAACCCGGGCGGGCTGCTCGACCAGGCGGTTGCGGTTTCGGACGCCTTTCTCGACAAGGGCGAGATCGTGTCCACGCGCGGCCGGCGCAGCGAGGATGCACAGCGCTATAACGCTCGCCCGGGCGACATCGCGAGCGGTCTGCCCTTGGCGGTATTGATCAATGGCGGGTCCGCCTCGGCCAGCGAGATCGTCGCCGGTGCGCTGCAGGACCACCACCGGGCGATCCTTCTCGGGACGAAATCCTTTGGCAAGGGATCCGTGCAAACAATCATCCCGCTCCCCGGCCACGGTGCGATGCGGCTGACCACGGCGCGTTATTACACGCCCTCGGGACGCTCGATTCAGGCGAAAGGGATCGATCCGGACATCGTCGTCGAAGCCGCCAAAATCGAAAAGACACCCGAGAAAGGGCGAAAAGGTCGCCACGGCGACGGATCTGAAGAAGGAAGATTCCGGAGACGGCCCCCCCGAGCAGACATCCGTCGATCCGTCGATTATGGGCACGCCCGCCGACTACCAGTTGGCCAGGGCGGTCGACATGCTGCGCGGCATCGCGATGTTCAACGGACGCGTCGTCAACTGACGATGCGCTAACCGGCGCGGCCTCGACGGTATCGGATGAAGAAGGCCGACAGGGACGGCGAGCGGCTCGGCTATCGTCCAGCAGTCGGCATCATGCTGCTCAACGCAGCAGGGAGAGGTGTTCGTCGCGCGCCGCCTCGACATGCCGACGATGCCGGCATGGCAGATGCCGCAAGGCGGGATCGACCCGGGTGAGACCCCGCGCCAGGCGGCTCTGCGAGAACTGAAGGAAGAGATCGGTACCGCCAAGGCCAAGATCATCGGGGAAAGCCGGGGTTGGCTGCACTACGATCTGCCGATCGAACTCGCCGGCAGCATATGGGGCGGGCGCTACCGGGGCCAGCGCCAAAAATGGTTTGTCATGCGCTTCACCGGCCGGGACAGCGACATAAACCTCGCCACCGAGCATCCGGAATTCGACGCCTGGCAATGGGTTGCGCCATTTCGCCTGCCGGAGCTGATAGTCCCGTTCAAGCGTCAGCTCTACATCGACATATTGGCCGAGTTTCAGGAGCACTGCGTGCCCGCTGGCCTAGCCGGGCGGCAAGCCCGCCATTGCCGCGTCAATTGCCGCTGCTCGCGGCATTGCGGTTTGAGCGCCACGGGCGAGGCAGGCAAGGCCGGCAGCCGACACTGGCCCGCCGCAGCGCGTGCTTCGAGGCTCGCTCCCAAATCCAGCGCCGCCGCGAGAACCCCGACAAAGGTGTCACCGGCGCCCGTCGTATCGACCGGCTCGATCGCCAGCGCCGGCAAATCGAGCCGGCTGCCATCGGCGAGAAATGCAGTGGCCCCCGCCGCGCCGCGCGTCACCACGAGCCCTTGCCGCAACCGGCGGGCGATCCCCATCGGATCGGACGACATCGTCGCGGCCTCGCTCTCGTTCGCAACAAGAAGATCGATTTCCGGCAACAGCGCGAGATCGATCGGCAGCGCCGGCGCCAAATTGAGCACAGCATCGGCCGCCGCGTCTCGCGGACACGTCTGATCAGCGCTTGGGTTTCGCCGGGCGGGACTTCGAGCTGGGCGACGAGGGTTGTGTTGGCGTCGAGCAAATCCTCGGATACCCAGTCGCAACGCACGCCCATATTGGCGCCGGGAGCCACGGCGATAATGTTCTCGCCCGCGGCAGACACCATTATCAAGGCACAGCCGGTCGGGAGTTCGACGTCGCGCACCAAACGCGTGTCGACGCCCTCGCCGCGGAGCGAAGCGAGGGCGATCGCGGCAAAGTCGTCGCGGCCGACAGCGCCCACGAGCATGACATCGGCTCCGGCTCGGCGCGCCGCCAGCGCCTGATTGGCACCCTTGCCGCCCGGTAGAAGTTCATACGAGCCGCCCAGCACGGTCTCGCCGGGCTGGGGCAATTTTGGAACCGGGACGACAAGATCGGCATTTATTGACCCAAAGGTCAGGATCATGTGACAGAGTCCCGCGCGGGATGCAACCGGCCGCAACTCCGATTACAGCGGCTGGTTGTAATCTGATATAATATCAAATCGCAGTGACGGAGAAGGCGTATGGAGGGCTTCGAGACACGCCATCTGGGGCGCACGCCCCTCAGATTGACGGTCCTGGGGCTCGGCACCGGAACCCTCGGCGGGACACCGGATCCCGGTCACTCGAGACGAAGGAGAGGCGGTTGTAAGGGCGGCGTGGTCGGCCGGTGTTCGCTATTTCGACACTGCGCCTTTCTATGGTTTCGGCAAGGCGTGCCGAATTGTCGGCGATGCGCTGCGCGAGTTGCCCCGCGAAGATTGGGTCTTGTCGACCAAGGCAGGGCGGCTGCTGCGGCCGCAGACGAATGCCGGCACTCCCGGTGCGCTGCGGCATCCGATGCCGTTCGAGGATGTCTTCGATTATTCCTACGATGGGATCATGCGCTCGTTCGAGGACAGCTTACAGCGCCTCGGCCTGGCACGGATCGACATCCTTTACGTTCATGACATCGGTGCGCGGCAGCACGGCAAAGACGCGCATCCCGGGATCATGCGCACCTTTCGCGACAGCGGATATCGCGCGCTCGAACGAGTTGCGCTCATCCCGCCAGCTGCGGGCGATCGGGATCGGGGTCAACGAATGGGAAGTTCTGCTCGAGGCGATCGATTGGGGTGATTGGGATGTCTTTCTTCTTGCCGGGCGTTATACGCTCCTCGAGCAGACGCCGCTCGATGATCTGCTCCCCCAATGCCTGCGATCCGGGATATCGGTCGTAATCGGGGCGCCGTTCAATACCGGCATTCTCGCCGGCCGCGAGACTTGGAACTATCGGCCGGCGCCTCCCGAGATCGTCGGCCGGGTCAAAATGATAAGGGCGATCTGCGACAGCCATCGGGTGCCTCTCGTCGCCGCGGCGCTGCAGTTTCCACTCGCTCATCCAGCCGTCGCGGCGATCCTTCCCGGGCCGCGCAATGTCGACGAGTTCGAGGCCAATGCGAAGCTCCTGCGGTACCCGATCCCGCCGGCCTTGTGGGCTGATTTGCGCAACGCCAAGCTGCTCCATCCAGATGCGCCAACCCCGGCGTGATCACGGGAGCGAGCGCAGGGCTTGTGGGCTCGGTAGCGGTTTCGACCCGCGTCGTCTGTAGTGCCAGCCTAAGCTCAATCCGACGACTCGATCCGCTCCATGTCCTCGTCGCTGAAGCCGAAATGGTGGCCGATCTCGTGGATCAGCACGTGGCGCACCAGATGCCCCAAGTCTTCGCCGCTCTCGCACCAGTAATCGAGGATCGGCCGGCGGTAGAGAAAGATCATGTCGAGGTCCGGCCGCGGATCGCTGACGCTCTTGTGCGGTAGCGCCACGCCTCGATAAAGGCCGAGAATATCGAACGGGCTTTCGAGGCCCATCGCCGCCTCGGTCTCCTCGTCGGGGAACTCCTCGACCCGGATCACGACGCGCCCGAGCTGGCGTTTCAACTGCCGCGGGATGGTGTCCCAGCGCACGTTCCGCCAACGCCTCGATCTCGGCGAGCGATGGCGGCAGACGGTCCGGCATGATATCACTCCCGCTACTGACGGAGGTTAGAATGGTCGAAAGACTGGTCGGAGCACAACGGCAAACCGCGCTGCACGAGCTGCACGGTTGGGTCGAGGTCGACGATCGCGATGCGATCCGCAAGACCTACCATTTCGAGAACTTCTCCGAAGCCTGGGCCTTCATGTCGCGAATGGCGCTTCTGGCGGAAAAAATGGACCACCATCCCGAGCTGTTCAACGTCTACAACCGCGTAGAGGTCATCCTGTCGACGCACGACGCGGGTGGGCTCAGCGAGCTCGACATTCGACTGGCGCATGCGATCGACGAGATCGCCCCAGAAAGGGACCGCCGCCCGCCCCTACCCTAAGCGCACCCGGCCTTCCCCTTAGCGCGGGGCCATGCGCAAGGCGCCGTCGAGCCGGATTACTTCGCCGTTGATCATCGGGTTCTGGCACAAGTGGAGGACCAGCGCGGCATATTCGGCGGGCCGGCCGAGCCGGCTCGGGAACGGAACGCTCGCGGCGAGGCTCTCCTGGACGTTCTGCGGCAGGCCCTCCAGCATCGGCGTCTCGAACACGCCCGGGGCGATCGCCACGACCCGGACCCCATAGCGCGCGAGTTCGCGCGCCGCCGGCAGGGTCAGCGAAACGATCCCGCCTTTCGAGGCGCTGTAGGCCGCCTGGCCGATCTGACGGGTTGGGGGTCAGGCAGCACGGCGCAGTGCCTCTTTCTTATGCTCTCGCAGATCCTTCATGTTGAGATAGCGGTGCTGCTCGAGCCAGTTTTCGTGGGTTTCGACCGCCAGTGCCCGCACCAGCCGCAGGCAGCTCTCGCCATTGGGGAAGATGCGCACGACATGGGTGCGGCGCCGGATCTATTCGTCGAGGCGCTCCAGCATGTTGGTCGACTTGAGGTGCTTATGGTGCTGCCGCGGCAGCCGGTAAAAGCTCAGCGTCTCGTCGATGTTCTCTTCGACCCAGCCGGTCAGCTTTGAGTATCTGCCTGACCACTTGGCGAGCCAGGCGGCCAGATCGCGGCGCGCCTCGGCGAGGTCGCGCCGGTCATACAGCCAGCGCAGCTCTTGTAGGCAGTCGTCGTCGACCCGGCGCGGCACGTAGTCGAGCGCATTACGCAGAAAATGTACATAGCAGCGCTGATAGGCCGCCTCCGCGAGAGCCTCGCGCAGTGCTGCCCGCAGGCCGGCATGATCGTCAGCGACGACAAACTCGACGCCGTGCAGACCGCGCGCCTTGAGCCCCACCAGGAAATCGCGCCAGCTCGATCGGCTCTCGCGGTTGGCGAGCTCGACCGCCAGCACCTGGCGGCGGCCGTCCCAATCGATGCCGATCGCAACCAGGACAGCCTGGCTGGCGATCACGCCGGCCTCGCGCACCCGCTCGTAGCGCGCGTCGAGGATCAGATAGGGGAAGGCTTCGGCCAGAGGGCGGCCGGCAAATTGCTCCAGGCTCGCATCCAGCCGCTGGTTCATCGCACTGATCGAGGAAGCCGAAAAGCTGTGGCCGCACAGCTCCTCGGTGATCGCCTTCACTTTGCGGGTCGAAACCCCTTGCACGTACATCTCCGCCAGCGCCGCCACCAGCGCCCGCTCCGAACGCTGATAGCGTTCGAACAGCTCGGTCGAGAACCGCCCGGTTCGATCCTGCGGCACCCGCAACTCCAGCTTGCCGACCCGCGTGATCAATGTCCGGCCGTAATAGCCCGACCGGTAGCCCTGCCGGCCCGCCGCCCGTTCGCCCTTCTCGGCGCCCAAGGCCTCCGTCATCTCCGCTTCGAGCACCTCCTGCAGCGCCGTCCGCACCAGCGCCCGCAGAAACTCCTCGTCCTCCGCTCAGAAGGGCTTTGACGTCGATCGTCCCAGATTTACCCTGCCTCTTGGTCATGGTGTGCATCCTCGCCAAAGGGTCCGGTGATTGCGACATCACCCGCATACCATGACCATCCGCCTCAGCGGCTTTTGCAGAACTTTCCGGACACTACCCGCCTGCTAGCGCCATGCAGCGATGCGGGAGATCCCGTCGGCGCCGAAACCGGCGGCGGGCGACCTATTACGTCACTGTATGTGGCGCGGCATGCATCGCGCCCAGGAGCGGTCGCCTGGCTGACAAAGCTTGCCGCCAGCTTGCTTCGTTCTCAACTATGCTCGGGAAAATAAGTTGGGTTCGGCCAAAGGGCGCCGCGACTTCTTTGCCAGCTCGAATGGAGACACAGACATGGGCAATTCTCACGGCCGTTTCGTCTGGTACGAGCTGATGACGACGGACATGAAAACCGCCAAGCTCTTCTACGCCAATGTCGTGGGCTGGGGCGCCCGAGACGCCTCCGCGCCCGCTTTGGGCTATAGTCTGTTTACTGTCGCTGATCTCCCCGTCGCCGGGTTGATGAACATGCCGGAGGACGGGCGGAAAACGGGCGCGCCGCCGCACTGGATTGGATATGTCAGGGTCGACGATGTGGACACTGTGGTCGACCGGGTCAAGCAGCTTGGGGGAGCGGTGCACGTCCCGCCAACGGACGTCCCCGGCATCAGCCGCTTTTCCATCGTCGCCGATCCGCAAATGGCGACGCTTGCTTTGGTCAAAGGGCTGAAGCCCGGCCAAGCGCAGTCCACCGAACTGGGCGCGCCCTGCCGCGTCGGCTGGCATGAGTTGCTCGCCGCCGACTGGGAAAAGGCGTTCGCTTTTTATGGCGAGCTATTCGGCTGGCAAAAAGCGGGCGCCCACGCTGGTGCGCTCGGTACGTATCAGCAGTTTTCCGCCAATGGGGAGACGCTCGGCGGCATGTTGACGAAGCCTCCGGCATTGCCGTTTCCGTTCTGGCTCTACTATTTCAACGTTGACGACGTCGAGACGGCGGCGCAGCGCGTGGAGGCCGGCGGCGGCCAAATCCTCTATGGCCCAACTGCCGTGCCGGGCGGCGCCTGGATCGTTCATTGCACCGACCCGCAGGGCGCCATATTCGCGCTGCTGGACAGGCGCAAGCGCAAAGCCATCGGATATTTTATTTCGAGCGCATCGCGCGATCCCTCGGACGAGCGGGGCTGCCGAGGGTCTTGGTAAACGAGAACTCCCGGTTATTCGCTATCGCCGGTCGCATCATCGCCATTTGGCAGCCGTTGCCCAGCCGCGCGGTCGTCAGTCGGAAGCCCCCGATTTGGCGCCGCGGCCGATCGCAAATTGACCGACCGGGCCCTCCACGTGAAATTCGATCCCGGTCATCTTCGCGAACAGATCGATGTTCGTGATCCCGATCGCACATCCGCCGAGCCTCATGTCGGTGGCCATAAGGTAGAATGTTTGAATCAATACGCCGACGTCCTTCAAAATGAGCGAATAGGCGATCGAGCTGTACTTCCATGAAATCCGGCCAAAGCGCGCCGCGATCGTGATCAAGATCTGGGGCGCAGCGGTCGAACCCATTGAATATCCGGCTCCCATCAATTGCGCTTCGAGTTCATGCATAGGAACGCGGATCGGCGCCAACGCGTGAGCGCCGGCGTCGTAATGATAGAAGCCTCGCGCAAGTCCCTCGCATGTGTCGACCGCTAAATAGAGCTCGAGCTCGTAGCCGGCGCCCGCCGACGGATACGGCCTGACGGCGCTACCGCCGTCGTCGAGGTCGAGCTCGGCGTTCGATATCGATACGACGCGCGCGGCGCCGCCGAGGAATTGCGAAAGTTCGGCGAGCGTGATCGGTTGCTGGTTATCGAAGCTACGGGTCGAATGACTTTGCCGCAGGAGCTTCGCGACCGGGGAGATTGCCTCCGGATCCGCGGCCGAGAACTTGCGCAGATTGATTTTTTTTCCAGGCCAGCGGGGCCGTACCGCCGGCAGCGGAGAAATGGCGCCGGCATGGGGATAAACTCCGCCCAGCGGGTTGGCGTGCCGGCCTTCCGTGCTGCGCGTGTGGAACAGAAGATCGTGAAAATCCCAAAGAACGAGATTGTGATCGCCCTCGGCCGGTCGAAGGCCGCTGCCGCCAGCAGCGTCGACCTTGAAAAGGATTTGGCAATCGAGGAGCAGGGCGAGAAGCTCGAGCCCCGGAAAATCGTCCTGCCGGCGCAGCTGTTTGATGTGTTGCGGCGTAGACAGCATGGCCAAGACGGCGGCAATCTTCGGATTGCAGATTTTGAACAACGCGCCGGCGCGCGGCGATTCGAGGATCATCTCGTTACCGCGCCGTCGCATATATGCGAAGCGCGATAAGACAACAGCATCCGCGTTGCCGAGCTGTGGCGTACGCGGCCAATAATCAGGCATCTGCGCTTCGATGACGACCTGGTCTTCGCCGATGCGCGAGCCCCCGAGGCGGTACTCCAATAAACCGCGCCTCGCCAATCGCCGGACCAGTAGATCGATCTCTTTGTCGATGTTGCGCCTGTTGGACGCGAACGCGGCGAGCGGCAGGCCTATGCGCAGGTTTTGCGCGCGATGCGCGGCGCCCGCGCTGAATTGTCCCAAGCCGACCGAATAGCCCTCGAAGCAAACGGCGATTTCTCCCTCCGCCTGCGTTTCGAGCGTGACGTTGCTGCGGAGCCGGGCGGAAACATTTGCTGGCGCAGCTCCTCGCACTCTCTTTGGTCCGGGAGCGCGCAAGCGAGGGTCTTCAGGTGTGGGGGTGAGATTGGGTTGAGCTCGCTTTCCTTGAGCGGCCTGTCGCGCAATCCGAGCTTTATCGGCACATCGTAAAGCCGGCCACGCCCGAAGCGGCGATAGAAATGCCGCAATCCGGGAACGATGACTCTGACGACCGGCACCTCAATGTCCGGACGAGTCTGATCGAGGACGAGGAAGTCCAGGCCGGCTTGCTTGGCGAGGCGCACGCAGGCGCTCACCTGCTCGCTCGTGTCGAGATCGCCAAACTTCGAGCCGAAGTCCGCAGGGACCAGTGGCTTTCCGCTTGGCGTCAAATAGGGATAATCTTGCAGGCGCAATGGAGTGGCGCCGTCGAGGCTCGATTTCTCCCCGGTCCCGCCGCCCATGAGACCCAGGGACAGAAATTGGTTGAGCTCCGTCAGCGCACGCAACAAGGCGATTTTCGTATCGAAGTGCGCGCCGGATCCGAATTCGATATTTTCCCGCCCGTTTTGCATCCAGTGCGTTACCGCCACAAAGGTCGGAACCCCGAGATCGCTGGTGACATCGAGCACCCAAAGCTTGCGACCGCTTTCGGCCAGCTGCCTTTGCAGATCGCGGACGTAGGAGTCATCAAACTGGCTGAGGTCTAATTGCGGCCGTTGCAATCGATTGTACCACCAGATCGCGTATGCATCCCTTTCCACCAGCTCGAGGAATCCCTGGACGATGGCTTCCTCGAGCGTATTGCCGGCCGCGCAGCCGTTGGAATCCGCTGCAAAGGCGGCGGGACCCTTGTAAAAGAAATACAACAGGCTGGTCGGAAGATGTTTGAAGCGCCTGTCGCGCAGGGACCAGACCGGTGACCAGTCCATCTCGGCCGATCGATCGAATAACGCCGGGATCGCACCAAAATCGCCCGAACCCGGCGTCGGCATCCGGCTTCGCCGCAACTGCGCGTCGCTGAACAGCAGGACTTTGTTCGGGGCGATGGCCTGGCCTGCCGGGAAATCGGCAAAGCGCCGCTTTGCTCTGATCTCGTCGCCCTGGAAAATCCCGGAATAGCGCTCGATCGCCTCCATGAGCGCGCTGGCTTCGCCCTGTTCGGAAGTGCTGCCCTTGCCGAAACTGCCGCTGCTCAACCCCACTCTGAGCTCATCGACCGTCTCGGACGGTCCTGAAAAATTGTGCACGGCATGGTAGTTGGTGTTCAAGGGCAAATCGGCTTGAATGCGCTCGAGACGCGAGACAACGCCGGTGAGCGGGCTCACGTGCCTGCGAAAACGCGCAACCGTGGCCGACGGCGAAACGCTGCGGTACCCGCCGCTCGTCATGACCAGCTTGTTGCCCGCGCCAAGCTCGATCGGCGCTGGCTCACGGCGGGGATCACGCAGCTTCTCGCGGCCGCAGCTCGGACATTGCGGACGGAGCGCCACATTATGCTTCACGATGGTCGAGCCCAACAGGTCGAGGCTGATGATGTGATCGCTCAATTGAGTGCGAAAACCGGTGGCGATCGCTTTGGCGATCTCGACGGCCGCAAGCTGGATGGCGCTCTGTCCGAACGTGTTCCGGGCCAATGGCGAAACGGCGACGCAGCGGGCCTGTCTGCGGTCGAGGAGCGCCTTGACCTCCCGGTTCCTTTTCATCCGCTCGGCAAGACACATCCAACAGGCGCTTTCGCCTGGGCGGAACACCGGCCCCACCAGGGGGAAAATGCCGGAAGGCTGGACGAGCACCCAGGGAGTGCGGTCCGACAAATGCCGCCCGTTCAATTCTGCCAATTGCGCTTCGAGATAATCGTTCACCAACGTGACCGTCAGGCCGGGGGAGCGCTTGACGACGCGAACGCCTAGCTCGCTCAGGGCGGCCCCGAGTTCCGTTACTCCCTCCACATTGATCGATTGAATGCGCACACGACATTTCTGGAGATTTCGCTCCGCAGTCTCCGGCGATAGCCCAAGGCTCGCCCAATAGGCGGCCGCGGCGCCATTCGAACAGCGCGACGTCGGGATGACATAGTGGCGGTCGAGCAGCCGCGTTAAGGCCTCGTGGATTTTGTCGGACGGAAAATCCGGCTCCAGCTCGCGAACGAGCTCCCGAAAACTTTTTCCGCCCTTAGCTATCGCGGAGGCGAGCGCACAATAGAGCTGGCCGTGAAGCAAAAACTTCCGGTCCTCCGAATAGAGGCACACGACATCGGGCGGCAGCACATAGACGGTGAAATTCGGCGCGAACTGCGGAATGCCCTTGCCGTTTTGCTGGGTGAAGCTGTTTCCCTGATTGCCTGTCATGAGGTCAGCACACGCACCTTCGCCACGGCTCTGGACGCGCGCGCCAGACGCATTCTTCGATTGCCAGCCCTCCATTACCGGGATCGCACACCAGCTTTTCTGAATCTAGAATTTCACGATGAATTGGCCGCCCAACCGGCGGCCGCGCACACGCCTGACGCGCGCGCCACCTTCGCGCTCTGCAAACAAGACGTCGTTGCCAGACCGAACGTGGTCAAATCCGGCTCTCACGACCTGCGCGTGTCTACGTAATCGGAAGGTAGCCCGGTTAGCAGTACGCGCACCCTCCCCATGACAAGCAGCAGCCGCCCCAACCACAGCCCCAACCCCAGCCCCAACCACAGCCGCCGCAGCCTCCAAAGCCACAGCCCCTCCCGCAGCCTCTAAAGCCGGCGCAGCCTCTAAAGCCGGCGCAGCCTCTAAAGCCGGCGCAGCCGCCGTGTCCGCCGCAGCCGCCGCAGCCTCTAAAGCCGCCGCACCGCCGCGCCGCCGCGTCCGCCGCATCCGCCGCAGCCGCCGCCGCAGCCTCCTCGAGCGAGTTGTACCCTTGGCAGCGGCGTTTCCGGGCTTTCTCCGTCGACGAAATGGAAAGTCGCAAGGCTGACGTCCGAGATTTCCTCCTCACCCAGGTTGAGGACCTGAAACGGCGCCATACTTTGCGGCGGTATATCCGCCACCGATCCGCTGGTCGATGACGCCAAAAAGGCGCCGGCGATTCCGGCCACGGATAGAACTTTGCTTGGACGCTTTACCTTTAAGTTGCGTTTCGCTTGCGGCATAGCAGAGTTCCTCCTCGCTACTTTTCTTCGAACAAATGCGTAACGACTCTTGCGTTTTCAAGAAGTGGAACAGCTCGCGAACTCTAAGTGTCTGGCCAAGAATTCGTAAAAGTTGTGCCTTGCTTGGCGACAGGTCAATGAGTTGTGGGCGCCCGCGCGAGCCGGCGTGCCAGCAGCTGAACCGAAGCCAGATAAAGCCACGCTTCGCTGCTGGCAATGGTCGTTTCGAAATCCTTCGCCAGCCGCCGGTTGCGACCAAACCAGCCGAGGGTTCGCTCGACCACCCAACGCCGTGGCAGTACCTCAAAACCTGTCGCCTGGTCCGATCGCTTGACAATCTCAAGCGTCCACTGCCCGAACCCGGCAAGAGCGGTTTCCAGCTTCTCGCCGGCGTAAGCGCCGTCGGCAAAGACGTGACGCAGCCAGGGGAAGAGATAGCGGATCGACGCCAGTACCCCCGGCGCCCCGTCGCGATCCTGGATGTCGGCGGTGTGCACCTGGGCGCCAACCAGATGCCCACTGGTGTCAGTGATGATATGGCGCTTGCGGCCCTTGACCTTTTTGCCCGCGTCGTAACCTCGCGGACCCCCGCTTTCGGTGGTCTTGACCGACTGGCTATCGATCACCCCGGCCGAAGGGCTGGCTTCGCGACCTTCGCGTTCGCGGGCAATTTGCAAGAGAAAGAAATTGATCTGCTCCCACAGACCCTGTTTCTGCCACGCGTAAAAGTAGTGTTGCACCGAAGACCGCTTCGGAAAATCGCGCGGCAACAGACGCCACGGACACGCCGTTCGCAGAATATACAGGAGAGCCTCCACAACCCCCCGCAACTGCACTTTTCGGGGTCGCCCCAACACTTTCTGGGTCGGCATGTGGGGCTCAATCAGGGCCCATTCCGCATCCGTCATATCACTTGCGTAACGAAGATCTTCGCGCCGATACTGACGGCGAGTGGTTTCAGTCCACATGTTGTGGCTCCGATGCTTCATGATACAGCTCGGATATCACAACTCACTGAAATCACTCAATTCATTTTTGGCCAGCCTCTCAGACATTTCCGCACCGCTGTCCGGCCGGTGCAATCCTGAACTCCGGGGACTATCGGTCTGCAGTCCACCCCCATTGGCTGGTCGCCAGTTCGACATTTAGGCCGAGCTCCTTCAATTTAGGCCGAGCTCCTTCAATAGCTGTTCGGTGACCAACGCCTCGGCGTGGAGTTGCGCAATGTCGGCCGGGTCGATGACGACTTTCCAGGTACTCGACCTCGCCGGTCTCGAGCGCGAGCGCGGGCTTTCTTAAGAAGTCATAAAAACAACTGCTCTCAATACAATCGACCGGCTGCATCGCCAGCTGCTCGGCGACCGGGCCGAGTGACAATGCCGGAAGAAAAGTGAGGCCGCCGACGATGCAGATGACGCCGACAAGGAACACAACGAAAAGGCTTCCACCGGTCGGCAAAGTCCCGGCTGAGCGGGGCACGATCTGCTTGGCGGCGAGAGAGCCGGCAATCGCGAGGACCGGCACGATCACGAAATAGCGACCGACGAACATCGCAAGCGCGAGCGTCAGATTATAGAACGGCGTATTTGCGTTGAGACCGGCAAAGGCGCTTCCATTGGTCGCCGCACCCGACGTGAATGCGTAGAGGATCTCCGAGAAGCCGTGCGGGCCGGCGTTTCCGAGGCTTGTCAGGCCGGGCCAGGATGCGGTATTTGAAGCCGAACTCGGTGTCGCCATACCCGACCGCCATGCTCCCGTGATCGGGCTTGTCGAAGGCGGCCGGGAAGGTCGCGTGGAGCTGAAGGTCCGGCGCCGCGCCGTAATTGGCGTCAATGCCGGAAAAAATACCGGGGGTATCGCCAGCCGCGTGCGTCGCAGCGGAGAAAGTAAAGACCTCCCAATGACCGGGCTCGACCGGAACCGGATCGTCGGTCCCGAAGGGCGGTGCCGGCGCGCGCCTCCTGCGGATACAGCAGCAGCACGCCGAGGACCGCGGCGGCACCGGTCGGTGCGTCCAAGCGGACAAGACGTTGGAAGCCGGCAGACAGCATCGGCGCCTGGCGCCTCTAGTCGGGGTTCGGTCCCTCGATCTTGTTCTCCAGGACGGCACCGGTCTTGGCATCGACGCCGACCTCGAAGGTCTGCGCGCCGCGCTTGACGTCGAACGAATAGCGAAGCCCGCTGCCGCCGGGCTCGCGTTCGAGCTCTTGATCGGTGATCGTTCCCGGCGCAGCCTTCAAGGCGATCGTGCGAGCCTGCGTCAGCGTGACCTTCGCCTGGGGCGCGAGTTCCTGGCCGGTGTAGGCCCGCGCCGCAACCGGTGCACTCACGGCGAGGCTGCACAGCAACACAAGACAGGTTGGTGCAAATGGCCGGGTCATGATGTCTTTCCTTTGGTAGCGGCGTCGATGTCGATTTAACGTGCCGTCACGCTGACGATCTCCCGCCGGTGCGGCCAGAGCACGACCGCGGCGGCGAGCATGCAGGCCGTCAGGGACGTGCTGACCGACAGCCCGAGATCGAGCCCGTGCCGGCTGGCCAGGTAGTCGCCGAGCGTCGTCCCGGCGGTGCGCGCCGCGACGATGCTCGCCCAGTACCAGGGGACCGACATCCCCCCGACGCGCCAGGCGGCCAGGAGAACGACACCGAAAACGGCGACCAGAACGACCGAGCCGAACCCAAGACCGATGCCGTGCGCCACCCAGTCGCCGCTCGCCGTGCCGAGCGTGCCCGCGGTCAGCATGGCCACCCAGTAGGGGGCGTCCGTCGCCGGCAGCTTCGCGGTCAGATCATCCGGCGCGACCCGGTCGGGAGTCGCGGAACGCTTGCGCCGCTGGTCCAGCAGCAACGACGCCAACGAGCAGCGCCGTCAGTCCAAGATCGGTAAGGAGGTAGCCGAGCCCGAAGTCATGGGTGGCCAGATCCGCGAGATTGGTGGCCGCGGTGCGCAGCACGATGATCGCGAGCCAGTAATAGGCCTCGGTTGCGATCCGCGCCCGCCGCTCCGCCCAGACGATGAGGAGAAAGACCGCGGCCAGCGGCGCCAGGCCTCGCCAATGGCCAAGGTGCAGGTTGTGCGACAGAAAATCGCCGGTATTGGCGCCGCACATGCTGGCGACCAGGATCGCCACCCAATATCGCGGCGTAATCTGCCGGCAGGTTTCTGACGTGCATCGCGTTCCCCCTTAAACCCGGCTATCCCTTTGCCGCGGCCGGATGACGGCCGGCGCGTTGCGGCAGGATGAAAAGACAGACCAGGATGAAGACGGCGATCACGGCGGAGGCGAGCGGCCGGCTCAGCGCAAGGCCGCCATGACTGATGGGGCTTGTCGAGGAAATCCCCGACCGTCGCGCCGAGCGGCCGGGTCAGGATGAACGCGGCCCAGAACAGCAGCACCCGGGACACGCTGCTCCAGAAGTAAAGCCCGGCGAGGACGGCGAGCCGCGGCCAGAAAGACGAGCGCGCCGCCTTCGTAGCCGAGCCCGCCGGTATCCGCCATCCAGTCGCCGAGCGCGGTGCCGAGGGTCTGCGAAAAGGTGATCGCCGCCCAATAGAAGGCCTCGACCCTCGGCGTGGCGACCGTATTGACGGAGATCGTGCCCTTCCGACCAGTACCACAGGCCGAGGCAGGCCAGGACGCAGGCCGAGCAGCAGCGACGAGCCGCCGGTGTAGCCGATGCCGAGCGAGCGATCGGCAAAATCGGCCATCGTCGTGCCGAAGGTCGTCGAGGCGACGATCGTCGCCCAATAGAGAAAGGGATGGAACCGCTTGGCGTGCGATCTGCCAGATGACGAGAGCCACCAAGATAGCAAAGAACAGTGCGGTCCCGATGAGATAGCCGCCGTTGTGGGCATTTTTATCGGCGTGCAAGAGCGTCATCGTCACCGAGTCGCCGCCGGTCTCGCCAAGCGTCGTCGCGGCGATCTTGATGATCCAGAAGGCGAGCGTGACCTCCGGAACCTTGCTCAGCGCGTGGTCTTTTAGCGAACCGTTCATCGGCGGACCCTTTCTCGCGCCTTCGTGGGCGACCGTGCTGACGAGAACCGCCAGGCAGCCAAAGACGAGCACGCCGCCGGCAAGCAGCGGCGACAGCCTGGCCGCCAAAGCCCAGACGATCAGAACCAGGACAAGGATCGAGACGCTGAGCCGCGCGTCGGCGACGAACATGCCGACAAGCTCGTTTGGCGATGTCGCGGGCGAGGCTCATGACAGCACCTCCACTGCCGGCCGCCGGAGAGCGGAGACGGTGAGCAGCGCCGCCAGGAGGAACATCGCGGCGAAGGCGGCCAGCGCCAGGTCCTGGCCGGGCCAGGCAATTCCCAGCCCTTCGCCGGTCCAGAACACGCCGAAGGCGGAGAGCAGCACGCCGACGCCGAACTTGAGCGTGTTCTCCGGAACCCGCGCGAGCGGCTTGTGAATGGCGGCGCCTGCGGCGAGCACCGCTGCGCAGGCAGCCAATGCGCCGAGTGCGGCGGGCCACAGCAGGCCATGGCCCGAACCGACGGCGATGACGATGAACACGACCTCAAGCCCTTCCAGCAGCACGGCCTTGAAGGCGGTGATGCCGGCGATCCACGCGCGCGATGTCGCGGAGCTGCTGCCGGCTCCGGCGAGGTGACTGGTCTCGGCAAGGAAAACCGCGTTCTCGTCATGCAGCGGCAGGATGCCGGCGGCGCGCAGGATGGCCTTGCGAAGCCACCCCATGCCGAACAGAAGAAGGAGAATGCCGATGAACAGCTGAAGAAGATGAAGAGGGACTTGCGCCAGGAGCGGTCCGAAAAGACCAATGAGGCCGCCCATGTCACAAGGGCGGCCATCGTGCCCAGTACGGCCGGCCGCCATCCGCGCAAGGTTGCGACGGCGAGCACGATAGTGAAAGCCTCGACGACCTCAACCAGAGAGGCCGTGAAGGCCGCGCCGATGGCCGGCGTTGCCGTACTCCAGATGATCGATCCCATGGCTGGGCTCTCGATTGCTGATGTAGCATACGCCACATTATCGAGGAGATAATGGTAGTCAACATGACATCAAGGGGCAATAGCGCCATGCCGACACCGGACTTCGCGCGAGCGGTTCGCGGACCGCGCGGCGGCGCTAAGCCCAGCCGAACGGCGAGTGGCGCGTTACTTCCTCGAAAATCGGGAGGAAGTGCTTGTCGCGTCCGCGGCCGCGCTGGCCGAAAAAACGGATACCAGTGACGCAACGGTCGTGCGTACCGCGAAGGCGCTCGGCTTCGCAGGCCTCGATGCGTTGCGCCGAGCGCTGGCCGATGAAATCCGTATCGCGGTGTCTCCGGCGGACCGGCTTACGCGAACCTTAGGCGAGGTCGGGGACAGCCTCTCCGCGGCGTTCACGCTGACGCTCGACATTCACATGCGGGCGCTCGAAGGGCTGCGCCATTCGATCACAGACGAGCTGTTCCGGCGTGCGGTCGACGGCATCGTTGATGCCTCACGTATAGCTGTTTTCGGCCTCGGCCCGTCGAGCGCAATTGCCGGCTATTTCGCGACCCAGCTGACCCGCTTCGGCTTCGACGTCGTGATCCTTTCAAATACGGGACTGCTGTTCGCCGACGATCTGCAGAAGCTTCGCGAGGGCGATCTGGTGATCATGCTGGCGTACGGGCAGGGTCTATGCGGAGCTCGCCGCGCTGCTCGACGCAATCGACCGGCGCAAGTTGCGATCGATCCTGGTGACCGATACCCTCGCCACCACACTGCGCCGCAGGGTCGACCTCGTTCTGCCGGTCGCCCGCGGCCGGGCCGACATGCTGAGCATGCACACCGCGACGCTCGGTTTTCTTGAAGCACTGCTCGTGGGCATCGCCACAAGACAGCCCGAGCGAACGCTGGCCGCACTTCAAGAGCTCAACGACGCCCGTGCGAAATTGGCGGGAAGGCCAATGAACCTGCCTATGTCAGCCTGAGGCCCAGACACCCGAGCGATAAACCATCAGCTCCCTCCGCTTGTCGGGTCAGCGAGAATATCCAAACAGCTCGGGAATATCCGGTTCGGGGCATGAAGAGCGGTTCCCGCCGACAAGGCTGAGTGCCGGCTGTGGTTGCCCGCGCCGACGAGGTCATCGAATGAAGCGGTGCGAGTTGGTGCTTCTGCTTGGCAGCGCGCTGACGGCGGGGCGCGCCCTCAGGGAATCCGCGCCAGGGGGGTTTGGCGCATGCCGGCTACCGCGCCGATCGGGCGCATCACGAGCTTTTCGGCCAAATTCTTCCATACCTGGCCGATGCTGACGGAGCGCTGACGCTGATCAGATAGCGTGTCGCACCTTTGCTGCCGTTAGTCTCCCTGGCAGCAAAAAACTCCTCAGCCCCGCTTCCGCGGGGTTCTTTTTTCCGCAGCGCCCTTAGGTTCGTTGATGACTCGCCGCTGGAGGGAGATGGATTCGAACCTTCGGTCCCCCGTGGGGCAGGATCCGATGCTGGAGCGGATCGCCGACAACACGGGTCAGGCCGTTGTCGGCGTGGAATATCGGCTGGCACCGGAACACCCCCAACCTGGCGGGTCCTGCTGCCGCATGGCTGGTGCAGAACGGCAAGAAGGAGTTCGGCACCGACGCTCTGACCGGGCGAAGCGCATATCGGTCTAATGCTGGAGACCTCCCTGCTCCATCCGCATACGATCGTGTCGATGCTGATAAATGACCTGGCCGACATCGATAACGAAGTCTTTGTGTTTCTGGACGATTATCACTTGGTGACTGATCCCGCCATACGCGGCGCAGTGTCGTTTCTGCTTAGGTACGCCCCATCGCATCTTCACCTGGTCCTTACAACGCGCTTGGAGCCACCGCTATCGCTTGGCGGATTGCTTGCCAAGAACCGGTTGCTCGAGGTCGATGCCTCTGTCTTGCGCTTTGACTCCTCCTTCGCAAGGCCGATCTCGTCTCGTGGCGCTTGCCTTCATCCGCCGCGCGCCGACGGCACGGTAAGAGATGTTTAGTCACCCCGATTACGACGGCCATGAGGCGCTGCTGTTCACGCAAGATGCGGCGAGCGGCCTGCGGGCGCTGATCGCGATCCACGATACCACGCTCGGCCCGGCCTTCGGTGGCTGCCGCATGTATCCGTATGCCAGCGAACAGCACGCGATGACCGACGTGCTGCGCCTCTCGCGCGGCATGACCTACAAGGCGGCGATCTGCGAACTGCCCTATGGCGGCGGCAAGTCGGTGATGATCGCCGACCCGCGCCGCGACAAGACGCCGGCGCTGCTTCACGCGATGGGTCGCATCATCGAGGGCCTCGGCGGCCGCTACATCACCGCCGACGACGTGGGCACAACGCTCGCGGACTTGATAATCATGCGGGAAGTGACGTGCCATACCGCAGGGGCGACGGCGGCCGCGCAGCAAGCCTTGCCCGCGACCGCGTTCGGCGTGTTCGAGGCCCTGCGCGCCGCTGCGGAGGTCTGCCTCGGCCGCAGCGACTTGGAGGGGCTGCGAGTCGCCGTCCAGGGGCTGGGCAATGTCGGTATGCCATTGTGCGGCTACTTGTCGGCGGCGGGGGCGGCATTGGTGGTCAGTGACCTTGACGGGAACCGCTGCGCGCAGGCCGCCGCCACCTACGGCGCGACCTTGGCGGCACCCGAGGAAATCCACGCCCAGCACGTCGACGTGTTCGCCCCGGCGGCGCTCGGCGCGGTGCTGAATGACGCGACCATCCCCGGCCTGCGCTGCCGCGTCGTCTGCGGCGGTGCCAACAACCAGCTTGCCGAGGCGCGGCACGACGCGGCGTTGGCGGTACGCGGCATCGTGTTCGTGCCGGACTATCTGGCGAATGCCGGCGGCGTCATCGACTTCCACCAGGAAACCATCGACGACCAGCCTGACGCGGTGCTCGCCTCGGTCGCGCGCATCGGCGCCATCACCCGCGACGTGCTGCGCTGCGCCGCCGCGTCCGGCGCCACCCCGTTGAGCGTCGCGGATGGCATCGTTCGGGCGCGGATCATCCGGCGGGCGTAGCGTCGCAGCACCAAGGCGCCGCGCCGCCGCCTTTAAGGAACGCTGGACCGGGTGCGTACCCGGCCGCCCGGTTCCACGGTTGGCGGTGTAATCTCAGTCGTCGTCGCCGCGATCGTCACTCCGGCCATGCGCTCAAACACCTTGATGATCGATGAGCCGTCTTCCTTGTTGAGCCCGGCGGCGCGGGCCATCTGGTAGACCTGCTGCGTCACGTTGGCGAGCAGCAGCGGCACGCCGAGGTGCTTAGCAAATGCGGTTTCGAGCTCTTGGTCCTTGTACGAGATGTCAATCGTGCCCCCCGGCACGAAATTGCGCGCCAGCATGCGAGGCGATTTAGTTTAGTCGTCCGTAAAAAACGAGTGACTGACTGTTTCTAGGCGATTTGGACTGGCGGCGACGCGCGAGGAGCGGCCGCGAACTTGCGGCGCGCCGTGCAGGGAGCGCGCGCCAAGCGGCCGAGGCGCTCTTCACGCCGAAACAACCCGTCGAGCCATCAGCTTCGGATCCCGCGCCCGCGGCGGCGGGCGGATCCGCAGCCTCCTGCGAGCCGGGTACCAGGCGTATAATTTCCAACCACTAGATCTGCCAATTTTGTATCCGCACTGACCCCCCTGTGCGACCCATTTATGAAGCTCAGGGCTCCCCGAACAGGTAATGGCGCAGCATGTAATCGAGCCCATGCCACCAAAACTCATCGGTGTTGCCTCGAATATCAACGCTTTTGACGAACTTCAATTTGCCATCTGCCGCGTCCTCAATGTAAAGGTTGATGTTGAGGATCAAATTGCTCACCTTCTGCACAGTTCCCCAGGCCGCCCAGTCGGCGCCGATGGTCGTGGCGTAACCGCGCTCGCACCCGTTGCATCCGCTGATCTCCGGACCGTCGGCGATCCGCCGCTGCATCTCGGGCGGGATTGGCACCATCTTGAAGCGACCGGAATTGTCGAGCCGTTCCCGCAGCAGATCATCGAGCAATTTGATTCGTCCGGCGTCGCCCGGCGTCGACGGTTCCAATGATGTGTTGATCAGCTGAAAACCGAAAAACGCGACCTTCGGGACGTTGTGGTTGTGATCGTCCGCCGCCGCGATCGTGACGCGGGCCAGCACGAGCATTGATGCGATCGCCGCTGCCTTCACCGAATCCGTCCTTTGCCGCTGTTGTCTACCCTGATCCAGGCCTTTGGCGCGGTCACCGCTTGTTGAGGTAGGTCATCGGCGGACCCTCGGTCCCGCAAATCTCTCTGATCGGGCCGGCGATGGAAATCATCGGAACGCGCTAGCGTTGTTCAAAGGCTTCCACCGTCGCCGCTGCGATGCGTCTCGCCAGCGGTATTTCGTCAAGAAAGGCTTCGCCGGCCAGGTCGCGGGCGACAAGGGCAAACTCGCTCCAGGTGTTGTCTGCTTCATCGGCCCCCTCTTTCAGCGTTGCGGCCATCCAGGCGCAGCGTTCGGCCCAGAATGTCCGCCTAGCTGGAAGCAATTGCGTCGAGACTGCCTCGATCCGTCGCTTGCGCGTTCTCAGAGGCCGCAACAGGTCTTCGACCGCCCCGCCCGCCTCAAACCAGGTGGCGACCGTCTCGTACTTTTGCTCCCACTTGGCCGATGCCCGGTGCGCACCTTGTGCGGCTGCCGTACTCGTCCGATCGGGCGGGAGCTCGGCCAGTAGCGCCTCAACCCTCGCCAAGGGGGAAATGCTTTCCGGGTGGAGCGGCCCCAGCCCGAGCGTTTCAGCGACCCGCGAAGTGGGGATCGCCGCGTGCCCACGGTGTACCGCGATCCACGGCAGCGACGACCGCTTCTGCCCCGGCTGCGGCCTCGCCTTCGATGCCAAGGCCGACCGTCCGATCTCCACGGCGCCCGTCAGCCAACAGCGCCAATCCGCGCCGCCCGGTGCGCCGACTGCGCCAGCGCCCGTTGCCCCGACTGCCCCAGCGCCGGCACCGCAGCCCGCACGAGCGCCGGCGACGCCGCCCGCAACGCCGGCACGCGCTCCGGAACTCGCAAAGGAGGATGAACCGACGCAGATCATCCGCCCAACGTCGACGAACCAATGAACACCGCAACGAGCACGGTTGCGTCGCCCGTCGCCGAAGCGTGTCCGCTGTGTGGATCGGAGCTGCGCGCCGAGCAGAGCTGGTGTCTGCGTTGCGGAGCGGCGGCGCGGACCCGTTTGGCGGCACAGCCGAAATGGAAAGCACTCGCAGCCGCCTTCGTGGCGATCGTGGTGGTGGCGTTGGGAGTGCTCGCCGCGGCCCTGGTGCAGCTCGCCGGATGATCGAGCGATGAAGGCGGACCGGGCGTCGGGGAAAAGACGCGCGGATTTCGACGTGGTGGTGGTCGGAGCGGGCGCGGCCGGCCTGTACGCGGCGCTGTGCGCGGCGCGCGAGGGAGGCAAAGTAGCCCTGCTCTCCGCGATGCCACTCGCACAAACGGCGAGCTACTGGGCACAGGGCGGCTTGGCGGCGGTGCTCGCGACCGACGACAGCCTGGACCTGCATCTCCAGGACACCGAGCGCGCCGGGACGCGGGGCTGTACGGCGCTCGGCCGCGGAGGTGCTCGTGCGGAGGCGCCGGCTTGCGTGGAGGACCTGGAGCGGCTCGGCTTCCACTTCGACGCCGATCGCCGTGGACGTTTGGCCCTCGGCCTGGAGGGCGGGCATTCGGTGCGGCGCATCGTGCATGCCGGCGGCAGCGCCACCGGACGGCGTCTGCTGCGTGAGCTGTCGGCCCTGGTGGTCGCGGACGAGCGCGTCGAGGTGATCGAGGGTGCGCGCGTGAGCGGTCTCCTGTGCGAAGACGGGCGCTGCCGCGGGGTCGTGTGCCAGTTGCTCGCCGGTGGCGCTTCCAAGTCGCGTCCCCACACGTCCGCGCGCGTGCGGTGGTGTTGAGCACCGGTGGAGCCGCGGCGCTGTGGGCGCGCACGACCAACCCACCGGGGTCGATCGGCCAAGGCCTGCTGCTGGCCCGTGCCGCCGGAGCGACGCTGGCGGACTTGGAGTTCGTGCAGTTCCATCCGACGGCCGTGATCGGCGTGGAGGGCCGCGAAGGATTCCTGATCACCGAGGCGATCCGCGGCGAGGGCGCCACATTGCACGACTCGGACGGCGAGCGCTTCGTGGACGAGCTGGCGCCGCGCGACGAGGTCTCGCGCGCGATCCAGGCCAAGCTGGCCGTGCAGGGCGGGCAGCGCGGTGAAGCTCGACATGAGGTCGATCGATCCCGCCTTGTTTCCCAACGTGGTGGGGGCGTTGCGCGAAGCGGGACTCGACCCCACGCGCGAGACGGTGCCGGTCGCGCCGGCCGCCCACTACACGATCGGCGGGATTGTGAGCGACCTGCACGGACGCTCGGGCGTGGCCGGGCTGTATGCGGTGGGCGAGACAGCGTGCACCGGCCTGCACGGGGCGAACAGGCTCGCTTCGAACTCCTTGAGCGAGTGCTTCGTGTTCGGCCGCCGGGCGGCTTTGGCGGCGCTTGACGAGCCGGTCCCAACGAGCGAGGACAGCGCGATCGGCAGCCACTCGATGAGCGCGACCGCTCGAAGGCGGCGGTCGTGGGGGTGCAAGCCACTGTGGCGGATGAGGCGCTCATCGGGAACCCGGGGCCAGCGGATCGAGCAGGCCACCAGGACGGCGCTGTGGGAGCACGCGGGGATCGTGCGCTCCGGAGGCGGGCTTGGAGAAGCTGTCGAAGGACCCGCATCCGCTGGCGCGCCTGATCGCGCGCGCGCGCGCTGGAGCGCGAGGAGAGCCGCGGAACCCACACGCGCAGCGACCACCCCGAGCGCGACGCGCGGCTCGACGGCCAAGCACGTGGTCGTGGGAGGACGAGCGCCCGGCCTGGCGGACGTGGAAGCTGACTGGCGACCGACCCGCGGTTGGTGAGCACCTGAGCGCGATAAACCTAACACTGGCGGCTCGTAATCGAATTCGCTTCTGTGCCGACCTTAGGAAGGGCTTGGAAGTACTCGACAAGAGACCGGTCCTTTAGGGCCGGACGGGGTGTTCAGGCAGGAGTAGAGCCCATGTACCAATTCAGTCGAGCCATCTACAGGGATCTGGCTCCGTACATAACGGAGTCCGCGACCCGGCGCGCGCTCGATTCCAACCACCGGCACGTGCTGCGACGCCTGTGAGTCGGCGATGGAGCGTCTGGCCACCGATCGCCACTACTTCGCGAAGCCCGCGCGCACCTGTTCTGCGACATCAGGACCTACTTCCCGATGAGCGCCCAGGAGCGCGTGTTGCAGACCGTGTGCCTGCTATGTGGGACTCGCGCAGCGCTTCTTGATCGAGCATCCGGTCGAGGCGCTACGCGGCCGTGAGCGGCGAGCCGCCGCACGTGCCGGGCGACCACCCGCAAGGGCTCGACCTGCCAGCGCGTGCCGCTGCCGCACAACGGCTACTGCCCCTCCCACCAGCACCTGGCCGACACCGAGCACCGCGAGCGTCTGGCCGCGGCTTGACTCGAGGCGCGCAGCGCCGCGACCGGCGCTGCACGCGCGTCGAGCGTCACGCCCGCTGGCATTAGGCTCGCGGCGATGCTGCTCGGGGTAGATGTCGGGGGGACATTCACCGACGCGGTGCTCGTGGCGACGACGGGACGAGCGTACACACGGCCAAGGTGCCGAGCACCCCCGCCGATCAGGCGCGCGCGGCGTGCATGGCCGCGGTCGCGCGGTGCTCGCGCGCGCGCCGCGCGCGCACGCCGCGGAATCGAGCGGTTCGCCCACGGCATGACGGTCGCCACGAACGCGCTGCTCGAGGGGCGCAAGGCGCCCGCACCGCGCTGATCGCGACCGACGGGTTCACCGACATCGTCGAGCTGGGCCGCCAGGCGCGGCCCAGCCTGTATCGGCTGTGCGAGGCGGCGCCCGCGCCGCTGGTCCCGCCGGAGCTGCGCTTCGGGGCGCCCGAGCGGATGGGCCCGGACGGGCCCTCTGCGCGAGCTGGACGCAGCAGGCGACCGCGGCGCTGATCGAGCGCTCGGCGGCCGCCGAGCCGCGAGGCGGTGGCGGTCGCGCTGCTGCACTCCTACGCCGATCCGGCCACGAGCGTCTGCTCGGCGAGCTGATCGCCGAGCGCCTGCCCGGACGTGCACGTGTCGCTCTCGCACGAGCTGGTGGGCACGTTTCGCGAGTACGAGCGCACGGCGACGACCGAGGTCGACGCGGCCCTCTCGCCGCTGCTCGCGCGACTACCTGCGACGCCTCTGCGGCGCAGGCCGCCGAGGCGGCCTGCCCGACGCCGCAGGTGATGCAGTCCTCCGGCGGGCTCACCGACGCCGGGCGGGCCGGCGCGCATGCGGCGCTGACCGTGCTCTCGGGCCCGGCCGGCGGCGTCGGCGGGCGCGCTGCTGCTGCGCCGAGCGGCGCGGCGAGCCGCGACGTGCTGTGCTTCGACATGGGCGGCACCTCCTGCGACGTGTGCGTGATCGACGGCGCGCAGGTCGCCGAGACAGCCGAGCGAACGGTCGGCGGGCCGGCCGCTGGCGCTGCCGGCGCTGGACATCCACACGGTCGGCGCCGGCGGCGGCTCGATCGCCTGGCGCGACGCCGGCGGCGCGCTGCGCGTCGGGCCCGCCTCGGCGGGCGCCGACCCCGGGCCGGCCTGCTACGGGCGCGGCGGCGAGCGAGCCGACGGTGACCGACGCGAATCTGGTGCTCGGCCGGCTGCTCGACGACGCGCCCTGGCCGGCGGCGTGCGAGCTCGACCTCGACGCGGCCGAGCGGGCGGTGGGCGCGCCTGGCGCGCGAGCTCGGGCTCGAGCTGATCGCGTGCGCGGAGGGGATCGTGCGGGTCGCCGAGACCGAGATGCTGCGGGCGCTGCGCGTGATGACCGTCGAGCGCGGGATCGACCCGCGCGCGCTTCGCGCTGATGCCGTTCGGCGGCGCCGGGCCCGCTGCATGCGGTGGCGATGGCGGGCGAGCTGGGCATCGGGCGCGTGCTGTGTCCGCGCGCGTCGGGTGTGCTCTCGCGCGCTCGGGCTGGCCGCCGCGGCGCCGCGCCGCGACGCGGCCGCACGGTGATGCTCGAGCGGACGCCGCGCTTCGACGGCGAGCGCCTGCAGCGGGAGCGCGGACGCGCTGATCGACGCAGGCCGCGCGGCGCAGCTCGGAGGAGCCCGCGCGCGCATGCGCGTGCGCTACGAGCTGCGCTACAGCGGGCCAGTCGTTCGAGCTGGCGGTCGAGGAGAGCGTCGACGACGCAGGTCGCCGCGATGCTGACCCGGAGCGCGCTGCGCGAGGCATTCGCCGCGGCGCACGAGCAGCGCTACGGCTACCGCGACGAGCGAGCGGAGGTCGAGCTGGTGAACATGCGCGTGTCGGTCTGGGGCGCCGCGCCCGCGCTGCGCCGCGCGCGCCGACGCGCGGGCGAGCGCCGTCGAGCGCGAGCACCGCCGGTGTCGTGTTCGACAGGCGAGCGACTGCGAGGCCGACGTTCTGGCGCGGCGAGCTGGCGCCCGGGCACGAGCTTCGCGGACCGGCGCTGTGCGCGCTACCCGACGTCCACGCTGCTGGTCCCGCCGGGCTGGGCGGGACGGTGGACGAGCACGGCACGATCCGATCTGCGTCACGGAGCGGGCGGCGCTGAGCGCGCTGGACCCGATCGAGCTGCAGGTGCTCGTCGGGCGCGCTGCGCGCCGCCTGCGAGGAGATGGGCGTGGTGCTGATCCGCTCGGCGCACTCGTCGAACATCAAGGAGCGCCGCGACGCTTCGACCGCGCTGTTCGACGCGGACGGCGAGATGGTCATGCAGGCCGAGCACATTCCCGTGCACCTCGGCGCGATGCCCGCCGCGGTGGCGGCCGTGCTCGGCGAGCGAGCACGCGCCGGGCGTCTCATGGGTCCTCAACGACCCGTTCGCCGGCGGCACCCACCTGCCCGACATCACCGTGATCACGCCCGGTGTTCGCGTCGAGCGCAGCTGATCGGCTTCGCGGCCAGCCGCGCCCACCACGCCGATGTGGGCGGGCGACGTGCCGGGCTCGATGCCGGCCGACAGCCGCACGCCTGGCCGAGGAGGGCGTGGTGATCTCGCCGCGCCCGCTCGACGAGGAGACGATCGAGCGAGCTCGTCGCGCGCATGCGCCAGCCGCGAGGAGCGCCGGGCCGACCTGCGCGCGCAGCTGGCGGCCAACCGCATCGGCGCGCTGCGGCTGGCCGAGCTCGCCGCGCGGCTCGGCGCGCGAGCGGCTGCGCGAGGCGACGGACGCGGTGCTCGACTACTCCGAGCGGCGCACGCGCGCGTGCCTGGCGGCGCTCGGCCGACGGCGTGCGCGAACGCCGAGGACGTGCTCGAGGCGCCCGAGGGCGATCTGCGTGCTGCGTCTGACGGCGAGGTGCGAGGGCGAGCGGCTGATGCTCGACTTCGCCGGCAGCGCGCCGACAGCACGAGGGCAACCTCAACTGCCCGCTGGCGGTCACGCGCTCGGCGTGCTTGTTCGCGGTGCGCGTGCTGACCGACCCCGACATCCCGCCGACGGCCGGCGCCTACCGGCCGGTCGAGGTGCGCGCGCCCGCGGGCAGCCTGCTCAACGCGCCGCCCGGGCGCGGCGGTGGCCGCCGGCAACGTGGAGACCTCCTCGCGCGTCGCCGACCTCGTGCTGAGCGCGTTCGGCCGCGCGCTGGGGCAGGGCACGATGAACAACCTGACGCTCGGCAACGAGGGCTTCTCCTACTACGAGACGCTCGGCGGCGGCCAGGGCGCCTGCGCGGACGCGGACGGCCCGAGCGGCGGTGCACGTGGCGATGAGCAACACGCTGAACACGCCGATCGAGGCGCTCGAGCGCGAATTCCCGCTGCGCGTGCTCGAGTACGCGCTGCGCCGCGGCTCGGGCGGCGCGGGCGCTCACCGCGGCGGGGACGGCGTCGTGCGCGAGCTCGAGGCGCTGCAGCGAGATGACCTTCTCGCTGATCGCCGAGCGCCGCCGCCACGCGCCCGCGCGGCGCCACGGCGGCGGCGACGGGCGCGCACGGGACGCGACCTGCTCGACGGCACAGGCCGATCGCCGGGCAAGCGCGACGGGCACGCTGCGCGCCGGCCAGCGGCTGCGCATCGAAACCCCGGTGGAGGAGGATTCGGGGATGGCGCGACGAGCAAGGCGCTGAGCGCATCGGCTTCCTGGGCCTGGGCATCATGGGCTCGCGGATGGCCGCCAACGTGGCGCGAGCCGGCTTTCCGCTGACCGTGTGGACGCACACGCCGGGCAAGGCCGAGCGCTGGGCCGCCGAGCACGGGGCGCGCGCCGCCGCTACGCCGGCCGAGGTGGCCGCGGCCAGCGACATCGTGGTGAGCATGGTCGTGGACGGCGAGCAGGTCGACTCGCGTGCTGCTCGGCGCGGGCGGGGTGATCGAGTCGGCGCCACGAGGGTCTGCTGTGCGTGGACATGTCCACGATCGCCCCGCCGGACACGCGGCGCATCGGCGGCGCGCTGCGCCGAGCGCGGCGTGCGCATGCTCGACGCGCCCGTGACCGGCTCCTCGCCGCGTGCCGAGGATGGCACGCTGACGATCATGGTCGGCGGCGAGCGCGCGGACTTCGAGCGCGCGCAGCCGCTGCTGCGAGGCGATGGGCGAGCTGATCGTGCACGTCGGCGCGCTGGGCCAGGGCGAGATGCTGAAGCTGATCAACAACGCGCTCGGCGCCGCCAACGCGGCCGCGGTCGCGGAGGCGCTGCTGCTGGCGCGCGCGACCGGCATCGACCTCGACGCGCTCGTGCAGGTCGTCGGCGACGCGGCTCGGGCGCCTCGGCGCAGCTGCGAGCTGAAGGCGGAGCGCGATGCGCGAGCACGACTACACGACGCTGTTCAAGACCGAGCACATGCTCAAGGACGTGCGCCTGTGCCTCGAGGAGGCCCAGGCGGCAGGGGTGCCGTTCCCCGCCGCCGCCCACGCCCGCGACCTGCTCGCGGCGACGATCGGGGCGGGGCATGGCGAGCGACGACTACGCGGCCATGATCGAGGCGGCCGAGGGGCTCGCGGGACGACGTCTATAGCGGCGACCTCGCGCGAACCGTCGCGTGACGCGGGCTCGCACGTCCTCGAGCGGCGCCAGCGTCGCCTCCAGAGCACAAGGCCCGAAAAAACCCGCTGATTTGCAGGCGATTTGGGATTTTCGCTCGGGTTTCGTATCTTTAACGCGGCGACACCCCGTGCTGACGCCTGCTGGAGCCACAGACGGGGTCGCGCGGTGTTCAGCATCCTCGTCTTCAGGTTTTCAGATGCCAATTGCTTTCAAAGAATGGGCGGTCACCGTCCGCGCGCTCGCCGAAGGCGAGCAGCTGCTCACCCTGCGCAAGGGCGGATCCGCGAGGCCGAGAAGCACTTCAGGCTCGCCCACGAGCGCTTCTTCCTCTACCCCACCTTCGACCATCAGCGCAACGATCTGGTGCGCGAGTCCCACCAGCCCGAGCTGCGCCGCGCGCTCGAGGAGGGCGTGTGGAGCGACGGCGAGCCGCCGCTGCACGCGTTCGTCGTCGGCGCGCCTGCAGCAGCCCGACCGCGTGCGCATCCGGGCCTGGGCCGAAGTGGCCGGTCACTTCACGATCATCGACCCGCGCTGCGTGGACGCGCTCTCGCCCTTCTACGTGTGGACGCCCGACTACGCCGAGAAGCGCCTCGGCTGGAAGCGGCGCCAGCCGCTGCACGTGCTGCTGCTGCGCACCTACCGCATCCCCCGCCCGGTGACCGTCAAGGTCAAGGACGAGTACGGCGGCTGCAGCGCGTGGCTCGAGCTGCAGCGCGAACTGCCGTTCGAGGGCACGCCGGTGCTCTCCGACGCCGAGTTCGAGCGCGCCGCCGAAGAGATCAGCTCGATCACGCGCGAAGCCGGCCAGCCGGTCCTCGTCTAGACCGGTCGCTCGGTCTAGGTCGAGCGCTTCGCGCGCCGCCTCGGCCCGGACTCGGGCACGAGCACGTCGCGCGCCCGCGCCAGGATCGGCGCGTAGCCGGCATCGCGCCACGCAGCATGCTGGGGATCCCCTCCTCGAGCAGCAGCCCCGCGATGAGCTCGGCCTTGCAGCAGATTGCTCGCGCGGGCGACCTTCACGAGCGCCCCCTCGGCGTACTCGGGCTTGATCTTGCGCGCCCGGCGCCGCTCGCTCGCCGGTCGGCTCGCTCGCCCGCGCGCGTGAACCAGCGGCATCCCGCAGCCTCGCAGAAGCGCTCGCTCGCGGGGTACGCTCGCGCGCAGTCGGACAGACGAGCGGTTCTGCGCGCCATCACCGCACCTCGAGCGGACCTCCCGCACGCGCCCTCCTCGATCAGATAGGAGCGCACCTCGGGCTCGCCCGGTCGGCGAGGCCCGACGATCACCCACTCGAAGCCGGGCCAGTTGGCCGCGAAGTTGATGTCCGTCTGAGACGGATAGGGGGCGGTGTGGGTGTGGGAGTGGTAGATCGCGCCGAGCTCCCAGCCGGCCTCGTCGAACTCGTCTCATCGTGCGCGAGCACGCTCGTTGCCGTCGATCTCGAAGCGCTTGCGGCTGGCGAACGACGTTGCGTGGCGCGATGCACGCGCATCGCGCTGGCGCCGCGTCGGCCTCGGTGCCGCGTAGGCGACCATGCCGCAGCACTCGTTGCGGCGTACTCCTCGCGCGCGTGCGCGAGCGACCTCGTCCAGCAGTCGGCAGCCGATGATCATCCGCGGGCGCCTCGCCGCCTACCACCAGACGGTGGAGTCGAGGTTCTCGATCTCGTCGACCGGCAGGGTGTAGATGCCGCTGGACAGGTACTTCCAGCCGTCGTCGGCGACGACGAAGACGACGTTGCCCTCGTCGAGCTCGCCGGCGATGCGCACGGCGACGCGGGCGATCGCGCCGCTGGAGACGCCCGCGAAGACGCCCTCCTCGTCGAGCAGCTTGCGCGTCCACACGATCGCGTCGTGGTTGGTGACGAAGATCTTGCGGTCGAGCAGCGAGATGTCGATGATCGGCGGGATGAAGCCGTCGTCGAGCGAGCGCAGGCCCTGCACGGGCTCGCCCTGCATCGGCTCGGCGGCGACGATCTTGACGGCGTCGCCGAAGGTCTCCTTCAGGCGCCGGCCGTTGCCCATCAGCGTGCCGCCCGGTGCCGAGGCCGGCGACGAAGGCGGCGACCTCGTCGAGCTCCTCGAGGATCTCCAGCGCCGTGCCGTTGTAGTGGGCGTGCGGGTTGGCCTCGTTGCCGTACTGGTAGGGCATGTAGTAGGAGGGGTCCGTCGTCGGCCATCTCGAGCGCCATCTCGACCGCGCCGTTGGAGCCCTTGGCGCCCTCGGAGTAGACGATCTCGGCGCCGTACATCTCCAGCAGCTGGGTGCGCTCGGGCGTGACGTTCTCGGGCATCACGACCTTCAGCGGATAGCCCTTGCGCGAGCAGATCATCGCCGAGCGAGATGCCGGTGTTGCCGGAGGTCGGCTCGAGGATCGTCTGGCCGGGGCCGATCGCGCCCTTCTCCTCGGCGTCCTCGATCAGCGCGCGGGCGACGCGGTCCTTGACCGAGCCGGTCGGGTTGTGCGACTCGAGCTTGGCCCAGATGCGCACGCCCGGCTTGGGCGAGAGGCGCGGCAGCTCGACGAGCGGCGTGTTGCCGATCGACTGGACGATGTCGCCGTAGCGACCCCCGCAGGGCTTGTTCTCGAGCCGCTCCGCAGCCATTACTTCACGGAATATAGCGCCAGTGGAGCGCGTCGGCCGAATGGTCGAGACGAGCGCATCGGCGCGCCGCAGGCGCTCAGCCGGTCGCTCGACTGGCCGGCAACCAATATGCTGGCCGCAGGATGCAGCGGAGGCTTCGACTTCGACTGGCTGGTCATCGGCTCGGGCTTCGGCGGCAGCGTCTCGGCGCTGCGCCTGTCCGAGAAGGGCTACAGGGTCGGCGTGCTGGAGTGCGGGCGGCGCTTCGCCGACCACGAGTTCCCCGAGTCGACAAGCGACTGCAAGCGCTACTTCTGGCGCCCGCGATGGGATGGAAGGGCATCTTCCGGCTGACCACCTTCAAGGACGTGTCGGTCGTCAGCGGCTGCGGCGTGGGCGGCGGCAGCCTCGGCTACGCCAACACGCTGTACGTGCCGCCGAGCGCGTTCTTCGAGGACCCCCAGTGGGCGGAGCATGCGCCGACTGGGAGAGCGAGCTGGCGCCCCACTACGCCGAGGCCCAGCGGATGCTGGGCGTGACGATGAACCCCAGGACGACCCGGCCGACCAGCTGCTGCGCGAGCTCGGCGAGGAGCTGGGTGTGGCTGACACCTACAAAAAGACGCCGGTGGGCGTGTTCTTCGGCGAGCCGCGGCGAGACGGTGGCCGACCCGTTCTTCGGCGGCGAGGGACCCGACGCGCACCGGCTGCCCGCTGTGCGGGCGCTGCATGGTGGGCTGCCCGCACGGCGCCAAGAACACGCTCGTGAAGAACTATCTGTATCTGGCCGAGCAGCGCGGCGCGCAGGTGCAGCCCGAACGCACGGTGATCGACATCCGGCCGCTGGGCGCGGGCGACGGCAGCGAAGGCTACGAGGTCGAAAGCGTGCGCTCGGGCGCCTGGGTGCGCAGGGACCGCCGGTGCAGCGCGCGCGCGGCGTGGTCGTCGTCGGCCGGCCCGCTGGGCACCAACAAGCTGCTGCAGCGCTGCCGGCTGGGCGGCTCGCTGCCGCGCATCTCCCCCCGCCTGGGCGAGCTGGTGCGGACCAACAGCGAGGCGATCCTCGCGGTGACCGTGCCCGAGGACTATCCCGAGAACCTGATCAAAAGGGTGGCGATCACCTCGAGCATCTACCCGGACCCGCACACGCACATCGAGACCGTGACCTACGGCGACGACGGCGACTCGATGAGCCGCTCTGAACACGCTGCTGACCGGCGACGGGACGCGTGCGACGCGGCCGCTGAAGCTGCTGGGCCAGATCGTGCGCCACCCGAGGCGCTTCGCTGCAGCTGGTCGACCCAAGAACTGGTCGCGGCGGACGATCATCATCCTCGTGATGCAGACACTCGACAACGCGATCGCGCTGCGTCCCAAACAGGGACCTTTCGGAACGCTGTGGCTGAGCACCGAACAGGATCCCGAGCGCCCAATCCCCACGTTCATCCCGGTCGCCAACAAGGCGGCCGAATGGTTCGCCGAGCGCACCGGCGGGATCGCCCAGAGCTCGTTCACAGAGGCGGCTGTTCAACATCCCCACCACCGCCCACATCCTCGGCGGCGCGGTGATCGGCGCCGGACGCCGAGCACGGCGTGGTGGACGCCCACCAGCACGTCTTCGGCTACGAGAACCTGCTCGTGTGCGACGGCTCGGCGATCCCGGCGAATGTGGGCGTGAACCCCAGCTTGACGATCACCGCGCTGGCCGAGCACGCGATGAGCCATGTGCCGGCGGCGGGCATGGCGAGCACAGCGCCCGCCTCGAGCCGTAGCCGCGAGAGCGCGACCGGCTCGACGACCGACGCGAGCCCCGATGCGGTCGGGTAGCTACCCGCCGGCCATGGCCGGCAGGATCACCAACCGTGTCGCTCTCGCCGACGGCCGTGTCCAGCCCGTCGAACACGCGGACGTCCTCGTCGTTGAGATAGACGTTGACGTAGCGGTTGAGCTCGCCGTCGTCGGAGAACAGCTGGTCTGGGTGGCGGGGTGGGGGTCGGCCAGGTCGCGCAGCACCTCGCCGACATTGCCGCCGGGAGCTCAGACCTCGCGCTCGCCGCCGACGGAAGCGCGCAGCACCGGTGGGATCTTGATCGTGGCCATCGCGGAATGATTACCAGGTATCGACAACCGGCGGGTTAGCAGCGCTACCCCGCGGCGGCGCAGAACGCCTCGTAGTCCGGGAACACGCCCATCTCCTCGTCGGAGATCTCGTCGGGCGCGCGCGAGCAGATCGGGCACTCGGGGTCGCGGTGGACCTTGACCTCGGTGAGGGTCGCGCCGAGCGCGTCGTAGAGCAGCAGACGCCCGATCGCCGGGTCGCCGATGCCGAGGATCAGCTTGACGACCTCGGTCGCCTGCAGCAGGCCCATCGTGCCGGGCAGCACGCCGAGCACGCCGTTGGCGCCGCAGGAGGGCGCGAGCTCGGCCGGCGGCGGCTCGCGGAACAGGCAGCGGTAGCAGGGGCCCTCGTAGGGCTTGAACACCGACAGCTGGCCGTCGAAGCCGAGGATCGAGGCGGAGACGACGGGGATCTGCAGGCGCACGGTGGCGTCGTTGAGCAGGTAGCGCGTGGGGAAGTTGTCGACGCCGTCGACGATCACGTCGTAGCCCTCGATGATCTCCATGATGTTGGAGGCGTCCAGGCGGGTCGGTACTTGACGACGTTGACGTCCGGGTTCAGCGCGTGGATCGACTCCTCGGCGGAGTCCACCTTGGGGATGCCGACGCGCTCGGTGGAGTGGATCACCTGGCGCTGGAGGTTCGACAGGTCGACGACGTCGTCGTCGACGATCCCGAGCGTGCCGACGCCGGCGGCGGCGAGGTAGAGGGCGGTCGGCGATCCGAGGCCGCCGGCGCCGAGCAGCAGGACCTTGGCGTCGAGCAGCTTCTGCTGGCCCGTCGGTGCCGATCTCGGGAATCAGGAGGTGGCGCGAGTAGCGGTCGCGCTGCTCGGCGGAGAGGGTGCGCGGCACGTCGACCTCATAGCCGCGGTCCTTCCACAGGGTGATGCCGCCGGTCATCGACGCGACGTGCTCATAGCCCAAGTCCTCGCGCAGGGTGCGCGCGCGCGTAGGCGGAGCGGTTGCCTGAGGCGCAGTAGAGGATGACGTGGGCGGAGCGATCGGGCACGATGCCCTCGATGCGCGACTCCAGGTAGCCGCGCGGCACGTGCTTGGCCCCGGGAGGTGTCCGGAGGCGAACTCCTCGGTCTCGCGCACGTCGATGATCGTGACTCCCTCTTGCAGGAGTTCGTTGACCTGGGAGGGATCGATCTCGTCGATTTCGCTCTTCACCTGGCGCAACAGATCCGCGCTTGACGGGCTCATCAGGAAAACTCCTGAATTGCGGTCGGGATTCATGGGACTTCATAAAGTGTAGCGAGGCGGGCGCCACTTTTGAATGGGTCTGCATAGGCTGCTCTCGTGCTACCCCGAAACCGCTTCCTGCTGCCGGCCGTCTCGGCCCTTCTGGCGATCGCGTTGGTGGTCGCGCTCGTGTTGGGAGCCTCCAACGGAGACCATTCGACCGGGGGCCAAGCGAGCGCATTCGACGGGGCCCCGATCCCGGGGAACGCGAAGGCGCCGGACTTCACCCTGAGCGCCCAGAACGGACGGGCGGTCCCGCTGAGCTCGTATCGAGGGCGGGTGACGGTACTCGTATTCCTGGCGGCGGGGGCGCCTTCGGGGCTGGACGCGACGTGTCGCACCTGTGTGCTCGTGGCCCAGCAGGTCCGCGGGGCGCTCGATGAATTGGAATCCCACCCGCCCCGCAAAGCGGATGCGCGGGCGATCTTCGTGAGCGGCGAGCTGCCTGCACATGGGAGCGCAAATCGACTGTTGGCGCAGACGTCGCTTTCCACCCGGGCCGAATACCTGACGGGAAACGGGGTTGGGGTGGGGAGGATTTGGCGTGCGTATCGCATTGCCTTGCCCGCCGCGAACGATCCGAAGGCGGAAGCGGCCACGACGGTGGTACTGGTCGACAGGCGAGGATTCGAGCGGGTGGCGTTCGGGATCGAACAGATCACGCCGGAAAGCCTGAGCCACGACATCGGGCTGCTCGAAAGGGGCTGAGGCCGGGCAGCTTGAGTCGAACGCCGGCGCCGCCGGGGCTCCCCAGCCAAAGCTCGCGCCACCGAGGCTCCTCGCCGCCGCCGGCTTCGTCGGGCGCATCTGCACTGCTGATACCCTAGTCGGCAGGTAGGTATTTGGAAGATGATGTTTTCGACAAAGGCCGAGTACGGCGTGAGGGTAATGGTGGAGCTGGCCCGCAGGGCCGGAGAGTGCACCGACGGCTCCGAGTCCGTGGTCCCGCTCGCCGAGATCGCCGAGCACGACGGGATGCCGCTTGCCTACCTGGAGCATCTGGTCGCTCGCCTGCGCAAGGCCGGGTCTGATCGACAGCAGAAGGGGCTCGCGCGGCGGCTACATGCTGGCGCGCCCGGCCGTGGAGATCACGATGGCCGAGGTGGTCGAGGCTTTGGAGGGCTCGATCGCCCCGATCGAGTGCATCTCCCAGAGCGCGGATGGAAGGCATCGTGTGCTCGCGGGAGTCCGATCCGACCACGTGTGCCCGACCAAGCTGCTGTGGACGAGGGTGCGCGTTTCGATCGTGAGGACCTTGCGACGAGACGACCGCTCGGCCGACCTGCTGCGCAGGCGCTCGGCGCGACGCTGGCGAGCGCCCGGTCGGCTCCCCCTACCCGCGAGCGCCAGTCCGCCCCTGCCCAAAGCCACCTCGCAACCCGCTCAGCTCAAGCCGCGCAGCCCGAGCACAGAGGAACCATGGCTGACCTCGAAATCAAGAACCTGCACGTGCGCACCGAGGATCGCGAGATCCTGAAGGGCGTCGACCTGAACATCGAGAAGGGCGAGATCCACGCCCTGATGGGCCCCAATGGCTCGGGCAAGTCGACGCTCGCCAACACGATGCTCGGCCATCCCTCCTACGAGGTGACCGAGGGCAAGATCATATTCAAGGGCGAGGACATCACCGAGGCCGAGCCGCACGAGCGTGCCAAGTCGGGGCTGTTCCTGGCCTTCCAGTACCCGGTGTCGATCCCGGGGGTGTCGGTCGCCAACTTCCTGCGCATGGCGATCAACGCCAAGCGCGACGAGCCGATCAGGGTCAAGGAGTTCGGCCAGAACTCCAGCACGCGATCGAGCTGCTCGACGTCGACCGGGCCTTCACTTCCAGGCACCTCAACGACGGGTTCTCCGGCGGCGAGAAGAAGCGGGCGGAGATTCTGCAGATGGCGATGCTCTCACCCGACATGGCGATCCTCGACGAGACCGACTCGGGCCTCGACATCGACGCCCTGCGGACGGTCGCCGAGGGCGTGCAGAGGCTGCACGACGAGCAGGGACTCGGCGCGCTGATCATCACCCACTACCAGCGCATCCTGCACTACGTCAAGCCCCAGTTCGTGCACATCCTGATGGACGGGCGCATCGTGCTCGAGGGCGGCGTCGAGCTGGTCGAGCGCCTCGAGCGCGAGGGCTACGACCAGATCCGCCAGGAGGTGGCGGGCCGGTGCCGCCGGTGAGACGATGCGACCGGCCGCCAGAGCACCGGCGACCGCGGCACGGCGCCGAGCCGGTCGCGGTCAAGCCGGGACGCCACCGCGAGGCTTCGCTCTACCACGCGCTGCACGGGGCCGGCGCCGGCGACGGGCGCACGCTCGCCGAGCTGCGCGCGGCGGCACTGGAGGCCTACGAGAGAAAGCGAGCTGCCGGTGTGGCGCCGCTCGGGCTTCTGGACGACGAGCTTGCCGAGCTCGACGAGGGCTCGATCCGTCGCGACACGAGCTCCGCCGAGACGCCGACGCGCGCGCGCGGGCATCCCCGATTTCGTTGCGAGCGCCATCCCCGAGCGCCCACGGGCCGGACGGATCGTGCAGGGCGACGAGTCCGTCGTCCACGTCGAGCTCGACCCGGAGCTGGCCGAGCGGGGCGTGATCCTGTGCTCGCTCGAGGAGGCCGTCGACAAGCACGCCGAGCTGTTCGAGACGTGGTACTCCAAGCGCCTGACGATCGACAGGCACAAGCTGGAGGCCGCCAACGCCGCTTTTTGGAGCGGCGGCGCGTTCCTGTACGTGCCCGACGGCCTGGTGGTGGAGGACCCCTTCGAGATCGTCTACGCGATCACGGGGCCGGGCGTGGCCCAGTACGGGCGCACGTTGGTCGATCGGTGGCAAGGGAAGCGATTTCAAGCTGCACGAGCACGACCTGGCCGAGGACTTCGAGGGACGCCACCGACGCGAGGGCGCGCCAGGCGCTGCACGCGGGCGCTTTCGAGCTGTACCTGCAGGACGGCGCGCGCTGCCGCCTCGCCCAGGTACAGGACTGGGGTCCGCCCACGGCGGCGAGGTATTCGACGCTCGCACGCGCTTCGTGGGCGTCGGCAGGGACGCCTACTGCCACTGGCTGCCCGCGCTGCTGGGCGGCCACCTGGTGCGCCATCACCTGGAGCTGGCGGTCAGCGAGCCGGGCGGCGACATGGCCTTCCGGGGCCTGTTCTTCTCCGAGGCCCAGGAGCACTTGGACACGTTCGCCGTCGACCTGCACGAGACCGGGCCATCCGGCGGCGACGTGCACTGGCGCGGCGCGGCCACCGGCAGAGCCGGGCCAGCTTCGAGGGCCTGATCCAGATCGACCCGGGCTCCCAGCAGACGCACACCTACCTGCAGATCCACACGATGATGCTCTCGCCCAAGGCTCGCCTGGACGCGATCCCCTCGGTGCTCGTGTCCGCCGACGACGTGTCGGCCTCGCACGGTGGGACAGTCGGCGAGTTGGACGAGGCCTCGATCTTCTACATGGCCAGTCGCGGCCTGGACCGCCCCACCGCGGTAAGGCTGCTCGTGGAGGGCTTCTTCGAGCCGGTGCTCGGCCAGCTCGAAGACGAGCCTCTGGAAGAGCTGGTGCGCGGCAAGATCGCCGCCAAGCTGGCTCGCGCCAAGGACGACATCGAGGCCTACGCGACGGCGCGATGAGGGACGGGACGCAGCGATGAGCACGTCCACGACCGAACAGGGCGGCAGCGTCGCGGCGCGCGAGACGATCCCGCGGCTGGCGAGACGATCCGCGCGGGCGCCGAGAACGCGGCTCCGGCCTGCCTCGCTCTCCTGGACGTGCGCGAGGACTTCCCGATTCTCTCCCGGCGAGTCGGCGGCAAGCCGCTGATCTACCTCGACTCTGGCGCCACCTCCCAGAAGCCGCGGACGGTGATCGATGCGATGAGCGCCTACTACGGGAGCACAACGCCAACGTGCACCGCGGCGTCTACCCCTCGCCCAGGAGGCCGACGCGGCCTACGACGGCGCGCGCGCGAAGGTCGCGCGCGTTCGTCGGCGGGAGCCGAAGACGACGATCTTCACCAAGAACGTGACCGAGGCGATCAACCTCGTCGCCTACGCCTGGGGCCGCGCCAACGTGGACCCGGGCGACGCGATCGTGACGACGCAGATGGAGCACCACGCCAACATCGTGCCCTGGCAGCAGCTGTGCCAGCGAGCGCGGCGCCGAGTTGCGCTACCTGGAGGTGGACGAGCGCGGCGAGCTCTCGCTGGATGCAGCTCGACCGCGAGCTGGCCAAGCGGCGACGTGAAGCTGGTGGCCTTCACCCACGTCTCCAACGTGCTCGGCACGATCATGCCGGTCGCCGAGATGGTCGCGCGCGTCCGCGCGGCCGGGGCGATCTCGCTGGTGGACGGGGCGCAGGCGTGCCGCACATGCCCGTCGACGCTGCGCGCGCTCGGCGCCGACTTCTACGCCTGGACCGGCCACAAGGCGCTCGGGCCGACCGGCATCGGCGTGCTGCACGGCCGCGCGCGAGATCCTGGAGGAGATGGAGCCATTCCTGACCGGCGGCGACATGATCGCCTCGGTCGACTTCGAGGGCGCCACCTGGAACGAGCTGCCCTACAAGTTCGAGGCGGGCACGCCGCCGATCGCCGAGGCGGTCGGGCTCGGCGCCGCCGTGGACTACCTGGAGGCGCTCGGCATGGAGCGCGTGCGCGAGCACGAGCGCGAGCTGACCGCCTACATGCTCGACCGTCTGGCGCGAGGTGCCGGGTCTGCGCTTCGTCGGGTCCGCCCGAGCGCCGAGAGCCGCGGCGGCCTGGTGTCGTTCACGATCGAGGGGATGCACGCCCACGACATCGCCGAGCTGGCCGCGCGCGAGGGCGTCTGCGTCCGCGCCGGCCACCACTGCGCCCAGCCCCTGATGCGCTGCCTCGGGGTGGCGGCCACGGCGCGGGCGAGCGTGGGCGTGTACAACGAGCGGCCGACATCGACGCCCTGGTCGAGTCGCTGCATGGGGCCGCGAGGTGTTCGCGCTCGACAAACCCCGAGCCGGCGCGGGCTGAGCCTAATGGACGACCTGTACCGCGACTACATCCTCGACCACTACAAGCGCCCGCGCAACTTCGGCGAGCTCGACCCGCACGACATCGAGGCACTCGAGCACAACCCCCTGTGCGGGGACGAGCTGGGCGTGCACATCCAGCGTGAAGGACGGCAAGATCGAGGACCTGCGCTTCCACGGTCACGGCTGCGCTATCTCTCAGGCGTCGGCCTCGATCTCCTCCGAGGAGCTGGTGGGCATGCCACTCGAGGAGGTCGGCAAGCTCGACGCCGACTGGGCGATCGACCTGCTGGGCATCCCCGTCTCGGCTACTCGCCGCAAGTGCGCGCTGCTGGGCCTGAAGGTCGTCAAGGGGGCCGTCACGGGCGACAACAGCTGGCCCGCGTGAGTCCCACGCAATCGCCCATGCCAACCCCACAGCCACACGTTTCGAGCAGCCGCCCCACATAACCGCGATACAATTCCTAGTCCACAGCACAGGATTCTGAGAAGGAGAGTCCCCATGGCCACACTGGACCGCACCAAGATCGCCAAGCCCAGCCCGATCGTCGAGGACGAGCAGGGGCAGTTGCTCGCGCGCAAAGGCATCTCGCGCGAGGTGGTCCAAGAGCTCTCCAAGGTCAAGGGCGAGCCCGACTGGATGGCCGAGAAGCGCGTCAAGTCGCTGGAGATCTTCGAACGCAAGCCGATCCCGACCTGGGGCCCGGACCTGTCAGCGGCCTGAACCTGGACGAGCTGGTGCTCTACTCCCCGCCCACCGCCGGGCGCTTCAACTCCTGGGACGACGTGCCCGAGGAGATGAAGAAGACCTACGAGGACCTCGGCATCCCCCAGGCCGAGCGCGAGCACCTCGCCGGCGTCGTCGGCGTTTGGCGCCAGGAGCCGGTGTACGAGGGCCTGAAGGAAGAGTACGCAAAGCTCGGCATCCTCTTCTGCTCGATGGACACCGCCATCACCAAGTACCCGGAGCTGGTGCAGAAGTACTTCATGAACAAGTGCGTGCCCGCCGCAGGACAACAAGTTCTCGGCCCTGCACGGCGCGGTGTGGTCGGGCGGCTCGTTCCTTTACGTCCCCAAGGGCGTCAAGGTGGACCTGCCCCTGCAGGCCTACTTCCGCATGGAGGGCGCCGGCGAGGGCACCTTCGAGCACACCCTGATCATCGCCGACGAGGGCTCGGAGGTGAACTACATCGAGGGCTGCACCGCGCAGACCTACAGCGTCAACTCGATGCACTCCGCGGTCGTCGAGATCTTCGTGCACGAGGGCGCCAAGGCGCGCTACACGACCGTCCAGAACTGGTCCAAGGACGTCTACAACCTCAACACCAAGCGGGCGATCGTCGACGCCGAGGGCACCGTCGAGTGGGTCGGCGGCTCGATGGGCGCCAAGTACGTGATGCTCTACCCGGGCTCCTTCCTGATGGGCGAGGGCGCCCGCGCCGACCACCTCAACGTGGGCGTCGCCGGCAAGGGCGTGCACAAGGACACCGGCGCCAAGGTCGTGCACCTGGCCCCCAACACGACCTCGAACATCCTCGCCAAGTCGATCTCCAAGGACGGCGGCATCATGGGCTACCGCGGTCTCGTCAAGATGGGCCACAACTCGGCCGGCTCCAAGGCCCGCGTCCAGTGCGACGGCCTGATGATGGACGGCGAATCGCGCTCGGACACCTGGCCGGACATCCAGATCCAGAACCCCAACGTGGCGGTCGCCCACGAGGCCACGGTCGGGCGCATCTCCGACGACCAGCTCTTCTACATGGGCTCGCGCGGCTTCACCGAGGACGAGGCCGCCGCGATGATCGTCAACGGGTTCATCGAGCCGGTCACCAAGGAGCTGCCGATGGAGTACGCGGTCGAGCTCAACCGACTGATTCAGCTGGAGATGGTCGGCAGCATCGGTTAGCGCGGAGCGACGTTGCGCGCTCCAGTTGACACGATCGCCGCGCCGCTGTTCCCCACGAAGCTGCCGTGGGTGAACACGAACGGGGCTCAGGCCAGCATCCTCAAGCGGGGCCAGCCGATGCTGGTCGAGTTCTGGGACTTCTGCAGGCCCAACTCGATCAGGACGTTGCCCTACCTGAAGGAGTGGCACTCGCGCTACGCCGGGGACGGCTTGAGGGTGGTCGGGGTGCACTGTCCCGGCTTCGAGCCCGGCCGCGACGAGCAGACCGTGCGCGACGCGGTGGCACGCCTGGAGATCGCCTACCCAGTGCTGATCGACAGCGAGTTCGAGGTGTGGCAGGAGTACGAGAACCGGGGTTGGCCCGCTCGCTACCTGTTCGACGGCAAAGCACGCCTGTTCGAGTACCACTACGGCGAGGGTGGCTACCTCGAAACCGAGCTGGCGATCCAAGAGCTGCTCGATGTGGAGCGCGAGCCGCTGGCGCCGCTGCGCCCCGAGGACGCGCCCGACGCGTTGCTCTTGCGCCAGAGCGAGCAGCGCGAGGGAGCCTGGTCGGGTCCCTACGAAGCGGGGGGCGTGTGGGGCGTCTTCACACCCTCTGGGGCCCAGGCCGGTCCCTCGTGCCCGGACAGGCAGGCTCGCCCGTGCCCGGACAGGCGAGCTCCCCGGTGCCCGGACAGGCGAGCCCACCCGTGCCCGGACAGGCGAGCTCCCCGGTGCCTGGACAGGCAAGCTCTCCCGTGCCGGGACAGGCCGGCTCCGTGACCGTCAACGAGGACCTCGCAATCCCCGTTGAGCACCCCGGCGCCTACCAGCTGGTCGAGCACCCACGCCACACGCGGGCATCGCTCACGCTCGAGTAGGCGTCGGGGTGGAGTGCCTGGCGACGTGCTTCACGCCGGGAGTGGCTTGAGTCTCGGCGGCGGGTTGGGCGTCCAACAGACGCAGCAGCTCGGGGGGTCCACTCTCGTCCACGAGAACCGCTCCCCCCCGGCCAGTAAGGACTCTCGCCGGGGTTGACAGTGACGAAGTAGGAGTCATATGTCCAGCAGCCCGCGTTGATCAGACGAGCGCCGGACGGCCCGCGCCACTCGGCCGCAGCGTCGTAGGGGCGCGGCCCGGCGCGGTGGGTGTGGCCGAAGATCACGTGGGCATCCCCCAGATCGAGACGCGCAGCCACCTCGCCCATCGCCCGCAGACCGGCGCGGCGCAGCTCGTCGGTCGAGATGTCGGCGTTGAACGAGCCGAGCCCGGCCCTGTTGAGCGCGGCGATGGCGAACGGAAACGCGCCGGCCAGCGCGCGCACCCGCAAATCCCCCCAAGCTCTGCCGTTGCCGCCTGTGCCCTTGAGGGTGTTGCGTTCGCCAGCCAGGCCTGCCAAGCGCGCACCGTGGTCTGTCCGTTGAGCGTCGACCCGGTGGGCGCCTGGCGGGCGACCGCGTCGATCCAGGCGAACACGGGGGCGGTGACCGCCTCATAGTCGCCCACGTTCGCGAACTCGCTCGCTCGAGCGACGCAGGGCGCGCGCGGTCATGCCGATCCCGAGGCGCTCCATCGTGGGGATCGTCAGATGACAGTCGAGATAGTGACCGTGCGTGGCGTACACGTCGGGACGCAGCCACAACCCTGGAAAGGCGGCGCTCAGCTTGGCGGGCTGCAGCCCAGCGGGCAAGCGTGGCGACCATCTCCGAGGATTCCTCGGCGGTGAAGCGCTGCTCCAGGCCGAGCGGCTCGGTGCACCGGGCTTTCGTCACGGCGGCGCAACCATGCTTCGGCCAAGGCATGGTCGTGATTGCCGGCCACGACGACGATCTCTCTGCCCGCGAACACACGCCCGAGCTCTTCGAAGAACGGTCGCGCAACGGCCAGCGCGTCCCGCCGCGGCCCGTGGCGCAGCTCCAACACGTCGCCGAGAAGGACCAGCCGCTCGACGTCATCCAGAGCATCGAGCAAGGCCGCGCGCGGCCCTCGCCGGCGCAACACATCGGCGCCGGTTCCAGCACCGAGGTGCAGGTCTGAGACGACTAGCGTGCGCGCCATCGGCTCCGCTTAGACCCCGTTTGAGCGGACAGCACGGCGGTGTGCCACAAGGGGCGAGCTGAGAGTTGTAGATTTATTTTTGAGAGATCGTTTCGCTGCGGAACGATCTCGCAAAAATGATTCGCCACCACAGCTCAAGACGCGGCCGTGGCTGCCTCGCGGATCGGCTTGGGCAGCATGAACCTGACGTCCTCGCGGACCACGTGGAACTCGGAGACGTCCTGCACGCCGCGTGCCCTGAAGAAGGCGAGCAGGTCCTGCACGAGGTCATCCGGGGCGCGACGCGCCGGAGCTGATGCCGACCACGCGCTTGCCGGCGAGCCACTCCTCGCGCACCTCGCCGGCGTGGTCGATCAGGTATGCCTCGGTGCCGCAGTCGTGGGCGACCTCGACGAGCCTGACCGAGTTTGACGAGTTGCGCGAGCCGATCACCAGCATCAGGTCGCAGTCGCCGGCCATCTGCTTGACGGCGGCCTGGCGGTTGGTGGTTGCGTAACAGATGTCGTCTGTGCGGGGCCCCGCGATCGAGGGGAAGCGCTGGTGCAGGCGAGCCACGATCGAAGTAGTTTCGTCGACCGAGAGCGTGGTCTGGGTCACGTAGGCGACGCGCTCGGGGTCCTCCACGACCAGGTCGTCGACGTCCTGCTCGTTCTCGACCAGGACGATGTGTTCGGGGGCCTCCCCCATCGTGCCTTGGACCTCCTCGTGGCCGGCATGGCCGACGAGCACGATCGTGTAGCCCTCCTCGGCGAACTTGAGCGCCTCGCGGTGGACCTTGGTCACCAGAGGACAAGTCGCGTCGATCGTGTCCAGGTGACGCGCCTTGGCCTCGGAGCGCACCTTGGGGGAGACGCCGTGCGCGGAGAACACCGTCAAAGCTCCCTCGGGCACATCGCTTATGTCCTCGACGAATATGGCGCCGCGCTCGGAGAGCTGCTCGACGACGTGCTTGTTGTGGACGATCTGCTTGCGCACATACACAGGCGGCCCGTGCAGGTCGAGCGCGCGTTCGACCGTTTGCACGGCCCGATCCACGCCCGCGCAGTATCCGCGCGGCGCGGCCAGCAGCAGCTTCTCGACGGTATTGGGTGCTGAGACCGAGTCCGTTGGCACTACGCCCATTGTAGAGCGGCCCTCAGCGCCTGCCCCGCCGGATGCCGGCCGCGGCATTCATCCGCGCGCCGAGTGCTCACCCGGGAATGCGCGCGGGCGCGGGCTCAGTACCCTTGGCTGATGGCACAGCGCCACCTCGACAGGCTCACCGCCGTTGACGCCTCCTTCCTGCACCAGGAGGGGGCCAATTCGCATATGCACGTGGGCGGCTTGACGATCGTCGAGGGCCCTTCTCCATCGATGGATGAGTTCTTGGAGCAGATTCGCAAGCGGCTGCACCTGGTGCCGCGCTACCGCCACAAGCTGGCCTACACGGCGCTCGACAGCGGCAGGCCCGTGTGGGTCGACGATCCGGGCTTCAACCTGGAGTACCACGTACGCCACACGGCCCTGCCTCTGCCGGGCAGCTGGGAACAGTTGCGCAACCTGACGGCGCGCATCTTCTCGCAAGCTTTGGACCGCTCGAAGCCGTTGTGGGAGATGTGGCTGATCGAGGGTCTCGAACCCGGAATGGTGCGGGCGTCCCCCGGACAGGGACGTCAGTCACCGCACAAGCGGTTCGCGCTTATCTCGAAGACCCATCACTCCCTGATCGACGGGATCGCAGGCGTGGACCTCGCCACTGTTTTGTTCGACCTCTCGCCCGAACCGGAGCCCTTGCGTCATTCGGGCAGAGCTTGGAAACCGAAGCCGGAGCCGGACACGACCGACCTCGTGGCGGTCGGCCTGCGTGGAGCGGTGCGGGCCGGCGTGGAGATGGTGAGCGGCGCCGTACACGCGCTCACGCATCCCGAGCGCACTTTGGAGCGCGCACGCGAGGCGGCGGAGGGTGTCGGCGAGATCGTGTGGGCAGGCCTGAACCCGGCGCCGGAGACGCCTTTGAACGTGGAGATCGGTCCGCACCGGCGCGTTCGTGGGGATCGCGGCGCAACTGGACGACTTCAAGCTCGTCAAGAACGCTTTCGGGGGGACCGTCAACGACGTGGTCTTGGCGGTCGTGACGGGCGCTCTGCGCTCGTTCCTGATCGCGCGGGGTGTGCGCACGGAGGGCATGGAGATGAGGGCGCTCGTGCCGGTCTCGGTGCGCACGCTGGGCGAGCGCCACGAGGGCGGCAACCGGATCGTGGTGATGCGGGGTCCCTTGCCGGTCTACATCTCCGATCCGCTTCACCGCCTGCGCTTCGTGAGCCACGCGATGGACGGCCTGAAGGAGTCCAAGCAGGCGCTCGGCGCCGAGGTGATCGCGGGTGCCCAGAACTTCGCGCCGCCCACGATCTTGGCCCAAGCTTCGCGCCTGAACTTCTCGACGAGGCTGTTCAACCTGATCGTCACGAACGTGCCGGGACCCCAGTTTCCTCTGTATGTGCTGGGACGGCGCATGGAGCGCGTGTTCCCGGTCGCGTTCCTGCCCGAAAACCACGCGCTCGCGGTGGCGATCATGTCCTACGCGGGCGAGATGAACTTCGGCCTGCTCGGCGACTTCGACGCCCTGCCGGACATCGACTCCGTCGGCGAGAGCATCAAAGCGGAGTTGGCCGAACTGGTGGCGCTGGCCAAGGAAAAGCAGGCGGCTCAGCAGATAGTCCGGGCAAAGCCGAAGAGCAGGACAGCTAAGTCGAACGGCAAGCCCGCTAATAGCCCAAAGCGAACTTCGCGTCCTCGGACATCTTCTCGGGCGTCCACGGAGGCGTGAACACCATCTCCGATTCGACCGAGGCGACGCCTTCCAGCTCGCCGACGAACTCTTCGATCTGTTCGGTGACCTGAGGGCCGATCGGACAGCCGGGGGTTGTCAGCGTGAACGTGACCTGCACGTCTCCACCGCTGACCTCAACTCCATAGATCAAGCCAAGCTCCACGAAGTCGAGCCCCAGCTCCGGATCGATCACGTTGGACAGGGCGTCCATCACGTCGTCGGCGGTGACCGTCGTCTCTTCCATGACTTCAGTCTAGTTGTACGAGCCCAATCTGTCCCACTGGTAGAGCTGGATGCACTCCTGAGCCAGCTCGATCGCGCGCTCGCGCGAGAGATGGGGCAGGACCGTGTCGAGTGCCTGGTCCTCGGCGACGCCGGCGTCGAATGCTTCCTCACCCTTAAAGCCGGCGGCGATCTTCAGGGCCTCGCGGCGGTTCTCGCCGAGGCTGGGGAAGACGCCGACCAGGAAAGCGGTGTTGGGCACTGGCTGGCCGACCTCCAGGGACGCGTGCCAGGCGGCGAGCAGGTGCAAGTCGTCCTGATCCAGTCCGGCCAGGGCGCGCTCGTAGTGGAAGGTGAGCTCTTGGTCGGGCAGGTCGTCGACCCACGCGCGCACCACCTCGCCGAGCAGTTGCCGGCGAGCCTCGCGGCCGACGGAGTCTGCGATCACCCGGATCGCGTCGTGGGGCTCGATGAAGCAGAGCGGCATGGCGGCTCCTCGGTCTTGCGGAAAGGAGAACATGACCAGCGAAACCATAGGGGCCAGTGTGGACGGCAAAACCAGGGCTCGTGCTACGCGTGTATGCGCCGTGGGCACACACCCAGTTTGAGGGGAGCAAAGCACGTGGGCGCGCCCGCACGGGGCACCCTCAATCATTCAAGACCGGCCGGCCAGGGGTCAGACTTCGAGAGCTGCGGCAGCCCGCTCGACCGCGTGCGGGTCGTTCGTGTCGTGGGGAAAGCCGAGCGTGACGCGCTCCTCGGAGGACCAGTTGGCCAGGGCCAGGTCGAGCGCTTCGATCGGAGTGTCCATGGCCTGCGCCAATGCGGTGGCGCGCCGCTCGATGTGGATCGGATCGCCGATCCCGAAGACCCGCTTGGCGGCCGGCGGCGTGGGATCGGAGGTGATCAAGGATGTGCGCGTGCCGAGGTGGAGGGAATCGGCACGAAGTTCGTACAGGCCGAGCCTCCCGAGCGTGATCAGGAGGTCGTAGCGTCCCATCCGGCCGAAGCCGGGCAGGGCGAGTCGCTCGAACACGCGCTCGAAGCGCCGCTGCGGCGTCCAGGATGCCTCGCCTGTGAAGGCGGCTTGCTGTGAGCCGGCGTGCTCGGCGAAGCGCCGGTAGGCCACCAAGGTCTCCCCGCCACGCGCGGGGTCGTGCGAAGAGCGCGGCCCGAGCGGGGTTTCGTCGAGCTCTGGAATCGTGGCGGAGGCCCAGCTGGAGAGCAGCGCGGCGCGCACACCCGCGAACGGTTGCTCGCCCTGCAGGGGCGAGAGGTAGGCGGCCAGGAAGCACATCCAAGTCGCCTGCTCGATGTCCTCGCAATCGCGCGCCTCGGCATACAGGCTGGGCGGGGCCGCGGTCAGCGTGAGCAGGCGCCCGGAGGCGAAGCCGATCTCGTCCACCAGCCGCTTTGCGTCCTCGGAGGAACGAAGGCCTGGGACCAGATCGCAGCGGTAGCCGTCGTCCTCGGCACGAACCTCGCGCTGGACGCGGACTTCTTGGGTGCGGCGGGTGTAGGTGCGACCTGTCGGACGGGCGGCGCTGCCGGCACGCGAGGTGGCCCCGGCTCGCGCACTCGCTCCCGTCCCCGTCCGCCCGCCGGGGCGAGTGCCCGTGCCCGTGGAGCTCATGCGCTTGGGCGCGGGACGCGGCGCCTCCAAGCCGGGAACGGTCTCGCGACAGATCGGGCAGCGCTGGATGAAGCGGTTGTGGCGACAGAACGTTTGTGTCACACGGTTAACGCTAGCGAGGCCGAGCGGCCCTTCCGGCAATATCGCGCTGTTTCCTTGTCAAACGCCGTTGCGGGAGAGCGCTCCCTGCACCTCCCAGCCCTTGTCGGTCAAGACCCACGCGTTGGGCGCTCCACGCAAGGAGGGCGCGCCCGTGTTCTCGATCAGGCCGAGGCCGTGCAGGCGCGCGAGCAGCTTGGAGATCTGACCTTGATCGCCGATCCCTGACTCGTCGGCGACCTGACGGTTGGAGCCGCCGGGTTGCGAGGCGACCGCAAGCAGCACGCGGACGGTGCGGTAGGTGAGCCGTATGCCGAGATCGCGCAGCGGATCGGAGACGACCGCCACCGGGCGGCCGGACACTTGTGGCGCAGGTCGCGCGAGCTCGCGACGTGCGGCGGCGGGGCCTAGATAGGGCAAGACGATCAAGCTCATCAGCGGCCCAGTCAAGTCGATGAGGCTGCCTTGGTGGGAACTCCCGGTGGACTTGCCGGACGCCCCGGGAGGATCGTCGATCAAGCGGGAGTGCAGGACCGAGAGCACGCCACCGACGACGCCCTCGGCCGTCAGAGGCGGCAGCGAAACGTCCGACTTGGGTTGTTTGCCCTCCCTTCCGCTCGCGCCCTTACCCGCCTTGGCAGGAGTCAGCCCTTCGTCGACGACGGAGATTGCCCGTTGTGAAAGCAATCTCCGACGTTCCAAGACGTCGGGGCCGGCACCCAAGGACCCGACCAACAAGAGATGTCCGAGCAGCCGCTCGGCGTCGAGGAACGCGAGCAGACCGATTAGCGCTGCCCTGACCCGCTCGACCCAGCTGCTTGCGGGATCGTATTCGTCGAGCACGTAGCGCGTCGCGCGCGCGACACCCTCGTCGAAAGCGGCCAGGAAACAATCGTCGCGGTCTCTGAAAATCTCATAGAAAGTGCGCCGCGAAACGCCGGCCCGCCCAACGACATGCGCGACGGCTGACATTGGCCGTGCCACGCTCGAGCGGACTCCTCGACCATCGCGGCGAGCAGGCGAGCGCGCTGGATCTCGATAACGCGCTCGGGGCCCAGAGTCAGCATTCCTTTGCGATTCGCGTTTACGCGAGGGCCGGCCGCGGACAGGCCCGCGCCTATTCCGTCAGACCCAGCCCGCGCAATGGCCGCGTTCCTTCGCCTGGAGGCCATCTCATTTCTTTTTGTGCTTGCCTTTGGCTGCTTTGCCTTTCTTCTTTGTCTTCGTCTTCGCGCAACCCGTGACAGTGATTGGGGTCGATTGGTGGATGACGGCGCCGTCTTGGGCCGTGAACCTGGTGGGTAGCTTGAGTTTGGTGTTGCAGAAGTTCCCGTTTGCCGCCAACGCTGAGAACGGTCCCTGTGGAAGGTTCAGCTCGAATTGGTAGATGGGTACGTCTGGGACCTGATGGAACGTTGAGCTGGTGATGCCTTCTTTATTGATGAAGGTTTCGCCGTGCACGTAGATCGTGACGCCGTAGCCTTGTAGCGCGAACACGAGTTCGGGGAACTTCGCGCCGCCGTAGGAGACGAAATACGCGGGTCCGGTGAGCGTGACCGGCAGGACAGGCGTGATGGCGGTTACGGTGCCGACACGAGAAGCTGCGGGACAGTTGGCTGGGTTGGCTTCGAACGATCTGCGGAAATACACGCCTTCTGCAATGTCGTCAAGCGCGAAGGCAATTGCTTTGGGAGGTCGACCTTGACCGACTTCAGGTTTGACTGGCGAGCCGGCCTGGTTATCGCCGAGCGCTTCGTGGGATAGACGATCTTCGCGTCAGGCTTGCTCCCAGCTTGCGCAGGTGTTGCTGGATGTGGATACGTTGAAGTTCGGCTTGAACAGCAGTGGCGACAAGAGCCCATCTGGAAATGGACTGGAGATCGGCGTGCTCGCGTCCTTGATGTGCTGAAAGCAGTTCCCGAGAAGCTCATCGGCGCGCAACTGGTCGGGTTGAACATGAACCCAGGACGGTCAATTACGGCGTTGATCGTGCGCAGATCCGTTGGAATTCCCGTCGACGATCTGCGGGAAGGGGTCGGTGGTGACGGTCAATCTGTGCGGTCAAGGGGTCCACTTCGATCTTCGCCCGGTCACGATCTGGGTTTGCAGCCTGAACGGACCGACATGCAGCGGCACCACGATCGACAACCCGAAGGGCGCGCCTTATATGGTCCGGTCAGGTAGATCGCGGCTGGCGGCTGGCCGGTGCTGGGGACCACCAGCGGGATAGGGCCTGGGACCTGAGGCCACGACCGTGTGCCCGATCTGCGAGGCCGCCGGGCAGGTCCCGGCTTCCGCTTGAGGTTTCTGTGCACAACGGCACCTTGCTGATCATCCCCAGCAGTCCCTCCGGCGTCTTGAATTGCAGGCTGGAGATCCGTTGCTGATCGTCAGGCGCCTGCAACAACAGCGAGAAGCTCGTGAAGCCACCTGCCTGATCGGTGGTGGAGCCGGCTATCAGCGAGGGCATGAACGGCAATGGCAGGGCGGACATGGGGCGTCGCCCGTGCCGCTCGTGATCGCAAACGACGCGTTAGGTGTGACGTCGGAAACGAACGGGCTCGCCCATGAGGCGAAATCGCTTGTGGTCGCGTATGCCCCGCAGGTCGTTGGTGTCGCTAGGGCCGCCTGCGCGCCGCCGCTGAAGGAAAGTCGGAAGCTCGTGAACGGAAGCTCGGGGGTTCCCGAGAACGTCGAAGTCAAACGGCCCGTCGTCGCGTCCAGGTGTACGTGGCCGACAAGCTTCAGGTTCACACCGTCGCCCGCCGCCGCGACCAGCAGCTCCAGATCCGGCGGATTGGACTGCAGGATGTACACCTCGCCCTGCAGCGGTTTGGCGAGCAGAGGCGTTTCTATTTCATCGGTGCCGACCTTCGACGCTCCCGGGCATACCGGCGCATCGTCGTTCTCTTTCAAGGTGGCTTCCGTTTCCTGGCATGCTTGCAGGCCGGCCGCCTGACCGGGATTGACCACCATCCCTTCGGGCAAGGTCACCGTCGTGTTCTGAATGTCCGCCGTGGAGAGGGCTTCGGGATTCGACAGGCCACCCACAGGCGGTTTCACTTCGACCGTCAAACCTGCCGGCGTGTCGGCCTTGGCCGTATCCGGCGATGTAGTCAGGGTGGGCCCGAACCCCAAATGCCCACAGCCGGTCAGCCCAACTGGGGCCCCATTGCTGTCCTGGGATTCGGCACCTGTTTCAGCCACGATGCCCGGGTCCTCCCAAGCATCGCCCCAGATCGAGAACTTCAGCGGCGCACCGCACGCCGTTGGCAATGTCAGGAACGGCTTGTCCTCGCCGCTGACAGATGGGCAATTTTCGGTGCCCATTTCTTCTTCTCTACAGCCACCAAGCTCTGTGCCGACGCCATAATGGGTCTCTCGCCAGATCGCATGACTGTGTTCTCCAGGCACACCCCACAGTGTCAGCGTACTGTTGACCACGCTCCGTTCTGGAATGTTGTTGACGTGTGTGGTCAGACCATAATCGCCCCCGGAACGGACACCTGTGTCGAGCCGAGTGCCGATGCCCTCCAGCGTGAAACCGATCTCATCTGGCACTCCCGCTGGTGGAACCATGTTGTAGACGTTGAAGCGACTGAGGATCCCTCCGACAATCGTCGCGGAAAGTATCCCAACCTGGCTGGCAGCGGGGCATCTTGACCCATCAAGCTCAGGACGCGTGCAAAAGGGCACCGCGTAGGGATCGCCCACGAAACCGGGCGGAAGCTTCACTTCGAGGTTTCTGTTTTCGAGTATTTTCAAGGATGGTTCAGCTCCGCCCCCTGCCGCAGTGAGGCCGTCCAGTTTGCTGTAGACGTTCTTGAGGTCGTAGCTGAAAGTCGTCTCATATGGGTGCGAACCGGCCTGTGTGTCGAGCGTTCCATCTGCGTTGCTGAACCAGACCTTCCACCCATCGAACCCAAACGGCGCCGGCTTGGTGGTCACGGTGACCGGATCGCTGGCGCTCGCCGACACCGGAGCGCCCCCACCGACGATGATCGCATGGTTCGTCCCTGAGGTTTCGGATTCGGGAAGCTTGACCCTGATAGCGACCGGTGGATCGGGGTACGGACGCTCGGTGTCACCGGGGTTCCCCCCGCCGCCGGCGATGCTCGGCAGGAATGCAGGTTCATTCCGGCATGTCACAACGCTCGCCCCCGCGACCGCCGGCGCTGCGCCCGGCCCATTGCCGGTGCATTCCCAGAACGCCGACGTTTCGATTTTTTCGTGTCCGACTCCACCCAGAAGCCCGAAGCCTTCCCCGGCTCCGGCTTCGATCGCGGTGATCCCCGGGGGCAGGGTGTCGGTCACCGTTATGGTGCCCGCGCTGGCACCAGCTCCGACGTTCATCACCTTGACGACTATGTCGCCCGTCCCACCCGGTTTCATGCTCGTCGGGTAGCTGCTGGCGGTGAGCATCCATCCCGGCCCTTCGGCCAAGGCCGAAGCGGAGGCGCTGCAACCCAGTGAGACGCAGATACTCGCAACACCAAGCAAAATGGCCAGCCAGCGGACGTTATAGGTTCGACCGGTCATCGCTTCCTCCCTTTCTCAGAGTTCGTACTGGAGCGCTTTGTCTTTCGACTTTGCTTCTTTCGCGCGCACTTACTGCGCTTTTTGGCAACTCCGCGCTTGCACAACACCGCTTTCGACTTTGGCTTCGACCTTGCGACCGACCGGGCCGGCGGTGAGAAATTCCCAACGCCATTGAAGGTCGCGCTCGACGGGGTGGCGAAGATCGGCGGCGCCGGTGGCACGCCCTGGCAGCCCGAGCCGGTACAAGCCAGTGACGGGATATCGAAGCCACCATTCACACGAGCGTCATACACAGCCACGTTTTCGTCGTGAGCCTGCGGATTGAGCTTTCCTCGACTCGTAAAGAACACGTTTTCGCCACTCGCATCCGCGTCGATGAAAAATGCGGAGTCAGAGCTTTCCCCGCCAGACAAGATGTAAAGACAGCCATGTTCCGGTTGACCGGGCAGGACGGCCTGACAGGAGCCGGCACCGTTGCGCTCCCACTCGTAGACGTCCTGAAGGCCATTCACATCCTGGGGCACGAGCGCCTCCCGCGTCTCGAAGAACACGCGGTTTCCGTCATCGGATATGAACCGGTCCATGAACCCTGGGTGGACACTCGTGGGCAGATAGTTTCCGATGCCCAGGCTATTTCCGCTTGTGGCAAGGCCGCTGGGATCGCACGACGCGCATGAGATCTTTCCGGTCAGTGCGTCATAGACAAATGCCTCTTTCTGGCCACCATTGTCATAGCCGGTCAGAGGCTGCGCCGACATGAATGCAAGATCATGCCCGTCTGGCGTTACCTCAGCCGTGCGTTCACTGAGGGCGCCACGCCAATCGCCCCGGCGAGCGGTGTTACCGAAAATCCGATTGATCTCATTGTCAGCAGATGAAAGGGTTCCTATCAATTGGGTTACTCCGTCGTGAAGCACATACAGATTGTGTCCGCCGTCTATCGCTCCTCGTGCGAGCAACCCGTTAGCCACAAAGTAGACATACGAGCCGTCTTCGCTTGCGCCGGTCACGCCTTGCACGTCGGCCCCCAACGGATCACCGGGTTTACTGTCAACCGTGAGATCGGTCAACCGGCGTGACACGACGTCGTATTCATACAGATCGTTACCGGTCGGCTGCGATTCAGCTTCTTCTTCCTTACTTTGACAGCCGCCGCTTGAATTAGCCGTCGAATTACTCGTCAATTTGACACAATCGGTAAAGAAGACTCTTGATCCATCCGCACTCGCGGTCCAGAAGCGACCGCCGCCGCCGCCGCATTTCGCTTCCGCAACACACTGCGGTTCACCGGCGTCGATCTGCACCGTGCACGCGTCACCCGACACGATGCATTCGCCTTTTGGTCCGATCGGGCTCTGTGATTGCGTGTCATTCTCCCGCACATACAAGGCCTTTGGCGTAAACAGAGTTTCTTTCGAAGAGGAATATGTAACTTCATAATTTGACCAGAAGATGCGCGACCCGTTAGATGAGATGGCGTTGCTGAAATCCGGCAGTTCCCGTGTTTTATTCCCTTCGCCCGGTATCGCTAGATAAGAGCCAACTGATGCACCGGGCACGGGTTCAGCCTGCCCATTCGGGAGGATATTGACTTGAACGAGCCGACCATCGACGGAGTCATAGATATTATTACTTCCAGACTCGAAGAAATTATTACCGGGGCCATCGAGGCCCGAAACGGATCCAGTGGTCAACGCCGCATTTGTCTGAATAAGTGCGTGGTCCCCATTTGCGGAGATTCCCACGGCATAAGGTTCTCCGCATTCACCCGGTGTCTGCGTAGTCGTAAAGAGGGCGTGGTACCCTCCGTCGCTGGCAGTGCGCGTGTATAGCTGGCGACAGCGCTCCGGTCCGACAGGTGATGCGGATGGGATCGGCCGTTCCGCGAAGAACAAGCCGATCGACAGGTCTCCCGAGAAGTCCTCATAGAATTCGTTTGCGTTCGAGCCTTCCGGTGTGATGTCGCTCACCGCCCAGCCGGTCGCTCCACGAGTCGCCAGATACTGATTTCCAAGCGTTGGCCCGATCGTGCCATCGCCACCTTCGGCCGGCGGTTCACCCAGATAGGTGACCGAGTCGCCATTGGCGGCCGCCCGAGATGGCGAGGACGTACCCACGTCTTCATAGTTATCCGCAGTGTCTTCGCCGTTCTGCGGATCGTACATGTCCTGGTTGGCGGGACTTGTTGACACCAGCTCAAATTCCCTGTTATCCGGCAGCAACGAGGACGACGGAACCAATAGCGGGGTAGTGAACGTCATGTCAGCACCCACAATGCTGCCGAACGCGTCGCTTGCGACGAAGCGGAAGTGGTATTCGGTGTCTGGCTGCAATTCGATTAGATGAGCGGCAACATTGACGTCACCCGAGGACGCGCCGATACTGATTGACGGCGTACTCGAACCGTAAGCGTTGCTCGTGCCGTATTCGACGCGGTAGGTGGTCGGTTCGCCCTTGGCGTCGATCTTGGCATTCACTATCGCTTCGCTCGATTCGACTTTTGAGATCGACTGGGCGTCTATCAGCGCGCTTCCGATCACGGCCGGATCGAACACATGAACCTTCTCGGCTGCGGCATCCACGACATACACGTTGTCGTTGGATGAATCCACTCCGACGCCGGCGACGTCGCCGCTCAGCTCGCCTGAGCCGAACGTGTCCTGCGCGGCACACACACCTGCTGCCGGTTCGCAAGAGACGGGGTAATGACTGATCCTTGTGCCTTCGCTGACGAAGAGATCGTTGCTCGAGGAAGTCAACAGCAACGCCCGTGGCAGCATGGCCACCAGGTTCGGTCGCGTTTTTCTCGACATTCCCGATTTCCGCGCCAGATGCGCTGAACCTCGCCAACCCATCATGAGTGGCAACGTCCAAATTCGTGGAGGAATCCACTCCGATCCCAGCCGCAGTCACACCCCGTCCGGAGTTCCAGTCGGACAGGAAGCCGCCGTTCGGGGCGAACTCGAACATGTCGGCGTTCACGTCATAGACCCACAGGTCCCCGTTGGTGTCGACAGCGATCCCCGCCAACGCACCAAAGGGACCCGCGACCGGAACAGTTGCCGACGACCCGTCATTGGAGGAGATGTAGGCCCCCGTGGCCGAGAACTTGGAGACGACGTTGGCGCCTGTGTCCCCCACATACACGTCGCCGGCGGAGGATCCGGCGGAGTTATCGACGGAGACGAACACGGGGGAGCTGAACTGACCCGCGCCGGACCCGGCAAGGCCCTTCTCACAGATCAGCATGCATGTCTCCAGTTTCGCCAGTCCGTCTTCTACGCCCCAGCCCCACGCGCGGACGAATGTGCCATCGGCTGCGAACTCATCGATGCGAGCGTTACCAGTATCGGCAACATAGACGTCGTGAGTTGCATCGTTCACGGCGACACCGCTACCCGGCTGTTCGGGTGAGCTTTCACGCAACGACATCTGACCCGCACCTGACCCGGCCGAACCAATGCTCGAGGAGAGCACATGGGATTTCACAGCCAACGCCGAAGCACTCCCAAACACCAAAGCACACAGCATCACGCCTAGCAGCGACAAGATGAATCTAGGAGCACTCATACAGATATCCCCTCCTCACAGAGACCCGGACAAACGATCCGCCCGAGCCCGGGCAGCACAAACCGCCACGGCACCGCGCCATGGCGGTCGAATAGATGTGAAGCGCCGCATATGCGACGCGAGAAACCCACCCGACCGCGACGGTCGGTGGAGGCGACGGTCCGACGCTGAGCTAGCTGAGAGCCGCCCCGGCCGAAGAGAGAGAGAGAGAGAGAGAGAGACGCGTCAGCGACGCTGACGCGTCCTATTACGCCAGCCCCGTGAGCACACGGACTCTCAAGCACATGATCCCCAAATGAATGCACGCGAAAAACAACTCCCTCTCAGAAGCGACCCGGTCCCTCTCCCAAGGTCCCCGTCAAACGATTAGCTGCCGGCCACGAAGACCGACCCCTACCTGACCTTATGTTTGGTAGACGCTCGTTGCTTCAGCGACCACATGGGTACCTTATACCATGCGCTGCGCAAAAGTCAACCCCCCTTCGTCTCGACTTGGTGACGGTCGAGCCCGCGAAACGGCACTACAGGTAGGTGACTTCGATGCCGAGCTTGTCGTAGGTTCTGGCCGCGCGCAGATCGCAGCTGAGCAGGGAACGTTCGTGATGGGCGGCCGTGACGGCCACGCTCGCGTCGTAGACGGCGCCTCCCGAGATCGACAGTCCGGCGAGTCGCTCAACCAGCGACAGGCGCTCGCCCTCAGGTAGAACCAAGCGTTCCCCCGAGAAGTTCTCGCGAAGATACTCAGCTACCAGACCGGCCTCGGCCCGCAGTGGCTCGGGCAATCGCGTCAGGACGGAGTAAGCCTCGAGCTCCACATGCGCGACGAGGTCGCGAACGTCGCCCAGGGCCTCAATCGCCGCCTCGTGCTTCTCGTTCCAGCTCGCGAACGCGCCGATCACGACGCTGGTGTCAGGCGTCAACGACGGACCTGCTCCAGGGTCTCGCGGACCATCTCGGCCGTCAGCGTTGGCATCTCACGGTCAGTGACCGCGACCAGCCGCCCGCCACGTCGCTCCAGGTGCATCGGAGTGGCCTGGTGCTCGATCTCCAGACGCCCGTCCACGGCGTTCAGCTCGAGCTCCTGTCCTGGCTTAAAGCCAAGCTCCTCCCGCAGCCGCTTAGGAACAACGATCCGTCCGGCAGAATCTATGGTAGTGACCATGGCAGGATCATACCATCAGGCTTTATGAAAGTTACGTGGCTTGGCTCCCAGAATTTGGCCAAACGCTCGGCAAACCAAGGGAACGAACAACAATCCAAAACAACCGCAAAGACGCGAGCTACGCGACCGGAACAGCCGCGTGCGCTCGAACCGGCAACGCAAACCCCCGCGTCCGCGCCCGCTCGGCCCCAGCGCGGCGCTCCGCCCCCAATGCATACAGGTAGTCGTCGTAATCGACCTGGATCGTGTGACGCTTGGAGGCCACATAGCGCTTGCGCATCGCCGCCTGGTCTGAGCCAATGTCGCGGTGCAGCTCTGCCGCCGAGGGCAACGCATACTCGCCCCTCAGGTAGTCCCCCACCCAGGCGCTCTGTGCCTCCGCCAAGGGCATGATCGCGCCCAGCGGCTGCAGCAGGCCGATGAAGAAGAGCCCGCCGATCTCGGGATGAAAGACGCGCCGGAACAGCTCGATGTGATTGTCGGGCGCCGCCAGGAAGTCCTCGTCGAAGAACGGGAAGGTGATCTTGTAGCCGGTGCAGTACACGACCACGTCGGCATGCGCCTCGCTGCCGTCGACGAACCTCACGGTGTCGCGGTCCAGCGAGGCGATGTTCGGCTTGGGCGCGATCGTGCCGTGCGCGATCCGGTCGAGGATCCGCCCCGAGACGGTTGGATGGGCCTCGCCGAACTTGTGGTCGGGCTTGGGCAGCCCGTAGCGCTCGGGCGGCCCGGTAATCGTCTTGACCGTCTGGTGGATCATGCGTTGCCTGATCGCGAAGGGCACCCGCGGGTTGTTGGGCAGCTGGTCGACCGGCCTGCCAAACACGTACTTGGGGATGATCCAAGCGCCTTTGCGCGCCGCCAGATAGGTGTTGGCCGCCACGTAGGAGGACTCCACCGCAATGTCCATCGCCGAGTTGCCCATCCCCAGGACCACCACATCCTTACCGGCGAAGATCGAGTTGTCCACGTAGGAATGAGCGTGCAGCTGCGTGCCCTCGAAGATGTCCGACCCCGGGAAGGCCGGTTCGGGCCAGCGGGGATCCCAGTGGTGGCCGTTGGCCACCAGAAGGGCGTCGTACTCGCGCACCTCACGCTCGCCGTCACCGCACTCGATCGTCACCTCCCACACGCCGTCCGCGCGCCGCGCGGCGTGCTCGACGCCCATCTCGAAAGAGATGCGCTCGCGCAGGCCGAAGTGGTCGACGTAGTTGTCGAAGTACTCCTTGATGTGAGTGTGGTGGGGAAAATCGGGATAGGAGCTCGGCATCGGATAGTCCGCGTACGCCATTCGCTCGCGCGAGACGTTGATGAACAGGTCCCTGTAGGCAGCCGACATCCCATTGCGGTTGCCGAACACCCAGTTGCCCCCAACCTGGTCTGACTTCTCGATGCAGTCGAACGGGATTCCACGGTCGAGCAGCGCCTTGGCGGCCGCTATGCCCGAGGAGCCGGCGCCGATGACGCAGGTGCGCGGCAGAGCGCCGGCGGCCCTTCCTTTGCCGACTGCTCCGGCGGATCCGTTCTCAGGGACGTTGGCCACGCGGCCAGTTTAGCGGTCGAGCGCGCGACCTGACAGAGCGCGCTCAACCGCCTGTCTGAGCGCCTCGCGGGCCACGTAGCGCGTGTTGCGCGTGCGACCCTCGCGCGTGACCAAGCCGGCATCTGACAGCCTCCGGAAGTCGCCACCCGCCGTCACCAATGAGATGCCGGCCTCCGTGCTGTAGGCGAGCCTGGAAGCGCCCTCGAACAGGCTCTGCTCCAGAGCGATGACGATCCGGTCGGGCCAGCCCCGATCTTCGACCAATGCCTCCAGCACGCCCCAGCGCACCGCCGCTTGCTCGATCTGCTTAAGGCGCTTCTCCGCCTGCGCGATATGGGCGTCAAGCAGAACGCGAGCCAGCCACTCGCATCCCGCTCGGGATGGTAGCTGCCACCTTGCGTTTCCCGCAGGGCTTGGTAGTAGGAGGCCGTGTTGTGACCGAGATATTCCTCGATCGACCCTAGCTCCGGTGTGAGCAGACCCGCCCGCGCGAGCACCAGCGACTGCACGATGCGCGAAACGCGACCGTTGCCGTCCGCGAATGGGTGCACCGAGATGAGGTTCAGGTGAGCCATCGCGGCTCGCAGGACGACATGCGTGTCGAGATCTCCATGCTCCAGCCAATCGACCACCTCCCCCATCAGGCCGGATACCTGCTCGGCTGGCGGGCCCACATACTCGGGCGGCCCGCCATCTGGGGACGTCACGCTGATCGGGCCGTCGCGCCAGCGCCCAGGCCGCTTGTCGCGTTGGAACAGGCAGGCGTCGAAGTGCAGGTCGAGGATCACCCGCTCAGACCAGATGAATCCAGGGTCTTCGACCATCACGCCAACATGATCCATCGCCCTCGCGTAGGCAGTAGGGCAAGTTGAGCTTCCTCGCCGCCCTCGCTGCCCTCGCCGCGAGCGAGTGAGACGGAGTCCGCTTCAGAGACCTCGTAGCCCTCGATCGAAACCGAGCTGCGGGCGGAAGCCGCCTTGACATGGCGACGCAACTGCCCAAGCCAGGGCATGGGCACACCGCCGGCGCGCTCTCCGAGCCGTCCCGCAGCTCGTCCAAAGCAATCAACCGGGTCGACGAGATCCGGGCGGAGCGGGGGAGTCGAGAAGATCATGAATAGCATTATATACGAATATTCGTATATAAGCTATCTAGGCGCTATTCCGCCGGAACCCCCGGCCCCACGTGCTGAGGCGGCCCCTCGGGTCCTTCGTCGGCGTCGGCGTGACCGGCCAGATCCATCGTCCTGAAGCCCACCCGGCCCGACCCGTTGGCCACGCCCGCCAACACTGGGATCGGCGCGCAGGCCCGCCAGGTAGTCGATCGACCATCCGCGCGCACTGGCGACCCTCGTTGATCGCCCACACGATCAGGGACTGCCCGCGGCGAGCGTCGCCCGCGGCGAACACGCCGTCGACCGAGGTCGTGTAGGGCTTGACCGCCTTGACGTTGCCGCGCGGGTCCTTCTCCACGCCCAACTGATCGAGCAGGGGCTGCTCGGGATGCAGGAAGCCCATCGCCAGCAGCACGAGCTGCGCCGGCAGCTCGCGCTCGGAGCCCTGCACTGGCGCAAACGGAGGCGCAGGCTCGGCATGGGCGATGTGCAAGGCCGCGACGTTGCCGTCGCTGGTCGCCAGAGAAGTGGGTAGTCGTGACCGAGTAGTCCTGCTCCCCCACGCCGGCCGTGCGAGCCTCCTCCATCGCGTAGGAGAGCCGGTACTTCAGCGGCCACTGCGGCCACGGCGTACGCGCGTCGGGGCGGTGGTCGGGCGGCTCGGGCAGGAGCTCGAGCTGCACGATCGAGGCGGCGCCCTCTCTCAGCGAGTTGCCCACGCAATCGGCGCCCGTGTCGCCTCCGCCGATCACGACCACGTGCTTGCCGGCCGCGCTGATCGGCTCGCCGCCCGCGGGCTGGGCCACGGTCGGCTCGGGGCCGTACTCGCTGGCGACGAAGCGGTTGCGCTGGTAGAGGTAGTCCATCGCGAAGTGAATGCCGCCAAGCTCGCGCCCGGGAACGTCCAGGTCGCGCGGCACCCTCGATCCGGTCGCGAGCACGACCGCGTCGAAGCGGTCGCGCAGCTCCTCCACGCTCACGTCCGCGCCGACGTCCACGCCACAGCGCAACTCGACGCCCTCTGCGACGAACTGCTCCACACGCCGCTCCACGACCCGCTTTTCGATCTTGAAGTCGGGCACGCCGAAGCGCACCAGCCCGCCCGCCGCCTCGTCGCGCTCGAACAGCGTGACCGCGTAGCCGACGCGGCGCAACTGCTGGGCGGCCGCCATGCCGGCCGGACCGGAGCCGATCACCGCGACCGACTGGCCGAGCTCGCGCTTGGGCGGCTCGGGGCCGATCCACCCTTCCCTGAAGGCCCGGTCGACGATCGCCAGCTCGATCTGCTTGATCGTGACCGCGTCGCCCTCCCTGATCTCGAGCACGCAGGCGGCCTCGCACGGCGCCGGGCACAGGCGGCCCGTGAAGTCGGGGAAGTTGTTGGTGGCGTGCAGCTGCGCGATCGCCTCGGGCCAGCGGTCGCGGTAGACGAGGTCGTTCCAGTCGGGGATCAGGTTCCCGAGCGGACAGCCGTTGTGACAGAAGGGCACGCCGCATTCCATGCAGCGAGCGCCCTGATCGCGCAGCTCTCCGACGGGCCGCTCCACGCACGAACTCTTGGTAGTCGTGCGTACGCTCGCGCGGATCGCGATAGGGGATCCCGTGGCGCTCGATCTGCAGGAAACCGCCGAGCTTGCCCATCAGGCCGGCACCCCTTCGGCCTGCTCGCCCTCGGACTGGCCGGCTTCGGCCTCGGCCAATTCACGCAGAACGCGCTTGTAGTCGTGGGGCATCACCTTCACGAATGCGCCGCCGGCCAGCAGCTGCTCGAAGCGGGCGAGCACGTCGCGCCGCTACCGGCGAGTCGGTGTGGGCCTCGTGCTCCTCGATCATCGCCTTCAGCTCGATCGCGTCGGCGGGGGAGATCTCGTCGAAGCCGACCATGCCCATATTGCAGCGATCCGGGAACGCGCCCGCCTCGTCCAGGACGTAGGCGATCCCACCGCTCATGCCGGCCGCGAAGTTGCGTCCGGTGGGACCGAGCACGACCACGCGCCCGCCGGTCATGTACTCGCAGCCGTGATCGCCCACGCCCTCGACGACCGCCCAGGCGCCCGAGTTGCGCACGGCGAAGCGCTCGCCCGCCAGTCCCCTGAAGAAGGCGCGCCCGGCGGTGGCGCCGTAGAGGACCGTGTTGCCGACGATCACGTTCTCCTGCGCCACGAAATGCTCGCCGATGTCGCGCGGCGGGCGCACCGATACCACACCGCCTGAGAGTCCCTTGCCGGTGTAGTCGTTGGTGTCGCCCTCCAGCTCGAAGGTCACGCCGGGAGCCAGCCAGCCGCCGAAGCTCTGGCCGGCCGAACCCTTGAAGCGAACCACGGATCGAGTCAGGCGGCAGCCCCTCCGCGCCGCGAGCGCGGGCGATGTGGCTGGAGAGGATGCCACCCACGCAGCGGTTGACGTTACGGATCGGCAGCTCGATCTCGACGCGCGTTGCTCGTTCTGGCAACCGGGGGCCCGGTCTCTATGGCGCCGTTGCCTGAGGCGCCATCCGGCGAGCCCGCCGCCGAGCCCGCCTCGATGACCGCCTGCGAGCGCTCGACGAGCTCCCAATCCAAAGCGTCCTCGAGCACCGCCGGGGGCGACTCGATGCGGTGACGGGGCGAGCCCTCGGGCAACTCGATGTGGGCCAGCACATGGGTCAGGTCCACGCCGCGCGCCTTCCAGTGCTCGATCGCGTCCTGCGCGCCGAGCAGGTCGACGCGGCCGATCGCCTCATCCAAGCTCCTGAGGCCGAGCGAGGCGAGGATCTCGCGGACTTCCTCGGCCACGAAGAAGAAGAAGTTGACGACGTGCTCGGGGCGACCCTTGAAGCGAGCTGCGCAGCTCGGGGTCCTGCGTGGCGATCCCGACCGGACAGGTGTTCAGGTGGCAGGCCCGCATCATGATGCAGCCGGTCGCGATCAGGGGAGCCGTGGAGAAGCCCATCTCATCCGCTCCGAGCATCGCGGCGATGACGACGTCGCGTCCGGTCTTCAGCTGCCCGTCGGTCTGCACCACGATCCGCGAGCGCAGGTCGTTGAGCAGCAGGGTCTGCTGGGTCTCGGCCAGGCCGATCTCCCAGGGGATGCCGGCAGCCTGGATCGAGGACAGCGGCGAGGCACCCGTGCCGCCGTCGTGGCCCGCGATCAGGACCCGGTCCGCGTTTGCCTTGGAGACGCCGGCGGCGACCGTGCCGACGCCCACCTCGGAGACCAGCTTCACCGACACCTGGGCCTAGGGATTGGAGCAGCGCAGGTCGTAGATCAGCTGCTTGAGATCCTCGATCGAGTAGATGTCGTGATGGGGCGGCGGGGAGATCAGGCCCACACCGGGGGTCGTGTGGCTGATCGAGCCGATGTAGGCGTCGACCTTGTGCCCCGGCAGCTGCCCGCCCTCCCCGGGCTTGGCGCCCTGGGCCATCTTGATCTGCAGCTCGTCCGCGTTGACCAGGTAGTGGATCGTGACGCCGAAGCGCCCCGAGGCGACCTGCTTGATCGCCGAGCGGCGCCGGTCGCCGTTGGGGTCGGGCTGGAAGCGCGCCGGGTCCTCCCCACCCTCGCCCGTGTTGGAGCGCCCGCCCGAGCCGGTTCATCGCGATCGCCAAGTGTCTCGTGGGCCTCGCGGGAGATCGAGCCGAGGCTCATCGCGCCGGTGCAGAAGCGGCGCACGATCTCCTTGGCGGGCTCCACCTCCGCGAGTGGGATCGCCGCGCCCGCCCCGTCGCCTCCCCGCTCGCCCGGCTCGCCCCGGCCCGATCCGCAACAGGCCCCGCAGGGTCGCCTTGCGGGCGGCGTCCTCGTTGACGGCGGCGGCGTACTCGCGGTACTTCTGGAAGGCCGGGCGAATCGCGCACCTCTTCGTGGGCAGCGGCGTCGCCCTGCAGCGCCGCGGCGCACGTTGCCGTTGGCTGAGCGAACCGCGTGCTGCACCAGCGCGATCGTCTCCGGGTTCCACATGTGGTGCTCGCCGTCGCGCCGCCAGGCGTAGACGCCGCCGACCGGCAGCAGGCCGTCTGGTTTGCGAGCGGCCTCGACCCAGCCGGCGCGGGCGTGACGCTCCAAAGCCTCGATCGCCAGCACATCCAGGCCCACGCCGCCGATGCGCGACGCCGTGCCCGTGAAGTGACGGTCGATCAAGCTTCGCTCCAGGCCCACCGCCTCGAAGATCTGGCGCCCCGCGGTAGGACTGGATCGTGGAGATCCCCATCTTGGAGATCGTCTTGAGCAGGCCCTTGCCGATCGCCTTGACCGTGTTCTGGGCGGCCTGCTCGGGCGAGTCAAGGCAACGGCTGGCGCCGTTCTCGGCGCGCACGATGCGCCCTTGCAGTGACCAGCTCGTCCAGGGTCTCGAGCATCACGTAGGGGTTGATCGCCGAGGCCCCGTAGCCGATCAGCGTGGCGAAGTGGTGCACCTCGCGCGGCTCGCCGGACTCGAGAACGATGCCGGCGCGCAAGCGCGTGCCCTCGCGCACGAGGTGATGGTGGACCGAGGAGACCGCCAGCAGCGAGGGGATCGCCGCGCGGCGGGGGCCGAGCAGGCGGTCGGAGAGAATGATGATGTTGACGCCCCTCGGCGATCGCCTCGTGCGCCTGGGCGCAGACACGCTCCAGGGCGAGCGCAAGCCCTCGGGGTCCCTCGGCGACCGGCCAGGTGATGTCGAGCGTGCGCGATGAGAAGACGTCGCTCGATATGTGGCGCAGAGTCTCAAGCTCCCGGTTGAGCAGGATCGGCTGCTCGAGCTCCAGCTTGTGGGCGTGCTCCGGCGTCTCGTCGAACAGGTTGCGCTCGGTGCCAAGGCTCGTGGAGAGACTCATCACGATTTCCTCGCGGATCGGGTCGATCGGCGGGTTGGTGACCTGGGCGAACAGCTGCTTGAAGTAGGAGAACAGCGGCGGGGCCTGGTCTGAAAGCACTGCCAAGCGAAAGGTCGTTGCCCATCGATCCGATCGGCTCAGCCGCCTCGCGAGCCATCGGCTCGAACAGGACGCGCAGATCCTCCTGGGAGTAGCCGAAGGCCTGCTGGCGGCGGCGTAGAGGCTGGTCTGAGAGCGTGACCTGCTCGGAGGCCGGCAAATCGGCGAAGCGCACGGCGTTGCGCGCGTACCACTCGCCGTAGGGCTGTTGGGTGGAGATGCGACGCTTGACCTCCTCGTCGTCGACCACGCAGCCTTGCTCCAAGTCGACCAAGAACAGCTTGCCGGGCTGCAAACGCCCGAGTCGGACGACCTCTGCGGCGGGCACGTCGAGCAGACCGGCCTCCGATCCGAGCACGACGTGACCGTCCTTGGTGATCACCCAGCGACCGGGGCGCAGACCGTTGCGGTCAAGGGTGGCCCCGACGACACGCCCGTCGGTGAAGGCCACCGCGGCCGGGCCGTCCCAGGGCTCCATCAGGCAGGAGTGGAAGGCGTAGAAGCCCTTCAGCTCATCCGGCAGGTCCGAGCGCGAACGGTAGGCCTCGGGAATCATCATCATGACCGCGTGCGGGAGCGAGCGCCCCGCGAGCATCAAGAGCTCCAAGACGTTGTCAAACGTGGCCGAGTCGGAGTTGCCCTGCGTGACGACCGGCAGGATCTTCTCCAGATCATCGCCGAACAGCTCGGATGCCAGCTCGGACTCGCGCGCGCGCATCCAGTTGACGTTGCCCATGACCGTGTTGATCTCGCCGTTGTGGCAGATCACGCGATAGGGATGGGCCAGCTCCCAAGAGGGGAACGTGTTGGTGGAGAAGCGCGAGTGGACCAAGCCCAGAGCGCTCTTGCAGCGCTCGTCGCGCAAGTCGGGATAGAAGGCGCCGAGCTGGTAGGAGATGAGCATGCCCTTGTAGTTGAGCGTGCGCGAAGAGGACGAGGTGACATAAAAGCCCTTGCGCTCGTCCTGGGGCCAGGCGGAGACGGCCTGTTCGCAGACTCGACGGATCACGTACAGCTTGCGCTCGAAGACGTCCTGCTCGAGCACGCCGGGGCTCACGGCCTCCACGTTCCCCGCCGCCCCCACCGGCGTCGTGGAAGGTCCCGCACCTACAAAAAGCTGGCGAATCACGGGCCGGCAGGCCGCGGCGGTGGCGCCGGTGTGCTCGGGATGGACGGGCACATCGCGCCAGCCGAGCACGTGTTGGTCCTCTGCGGCGACGGTCCGCTCCAGCAAGCCTTCCACACGCGCGCGCGTAGAGCTATCGGTCGGGAGAAAGCACATCAACACCCCGTAGGAGCCGCTGGGCGGCAGCTCGAAGCCGGCCACCGCACGCAACAGCTCGTCGGGCATCTGCATCAGGATGCCGGCGCCGTCTCCGGTCAAGGGGTCTGCACCCGAAGCTCCGCGGTGCTCCAGATTCTCAAGCGCGGCGAGAGCTCGCGCGACGACCTCGTGCGTGGGCGTGTTGTCCAGCCGCGCCACCATGCCCACGCCGCACGCATCGTGCTCGTAGCGGGGGTCGTAGAGTCCAGCGGCCTGTGATGGCAATGTGTGCGAAGTCATGTGAGTGCTGCCCTCGGGCGACGCGTCCAGGAGGACTGCGCCACCTTCGTGGCATGGGGGGTCGGCACCTGAGGCGGAGCCTGAAAGGGTAGCATCGAGATCGCTTGCGAACCATGCTCGCGAGGTGTGAAATCCGTCCTGGCCGGGCATCACTATGTGCGAGGACAACAAGCAGTATCCCTACGGCAGAGCGCCAGGAGAGGCAATGACGCCGGACATGGAGCTCGCGCTCGCGGCGCGGGCCGAGAACATCGCGATAGTTCGGCACGTCCTCGGCGGTCTCGGCGAGGCGTACGAGATGCCCGAGGAGAAGCTCTCCGATATCCGCTTGGCGGTCACAGAGGCGTGTGCGAACGTGGTGGTACACGCTTATCCAGAGGGCCAGGTTGGCCCGATGGAAGTGGTCGCGGCCATGGAGGACGAGACTCTGACTGTGCTCGTGCGCGACTGGGGGTGCGGGATCAGGCCGCGTCCGGACAGTCCAGGCCTGGGTCTTGGCCTGTCGCTGATCGCGGCGCTGGCCGAGTCGGTGCAGTTGGGCCACGGCGAGCAGGAACACACCGAGGTTCAGATGACTTTCGCCCTGAAGGACGCCGCCGGCACAAATGCTGTGGCCGGCACGAATGAACTGGGTGCGTGAGCGAGGCGATGAGCGATACCCGGACGGGGACGGCGGAGGCCGTGAACGGCGCCGACGGAGACGAGCAGGAGCGTTCCGTGAGCGGCGGTGCGGTGAGCCTGCGGATTGCCGACGGTCCACTGGTGGGCCCCGCCCTGCGGCGACTGGTCTCGATCGTGCTGGCGCGGGCGGACTGGCCGGTGGACGGGCTCGATGACGCCCTGCTGGTCTGTGACGCCCTGAGCGCCCACGCACCCGGACACGCCCAAGCGGGATGGGTGGCGTTGAGCGTGAGGGCCAACGAGCGTGAGGCGGAGCTGCGCGTGGGCGAGTTGCGCCACGCGGGAGCGGCCGCTCTCTTGCGGGACGCAACGCTACCGGTGGTCGGCAACGTGCTCGAAGGCATCGCCGAGAGCGTGTCGGTGCGAGCCGAGCCGGACGGCGGATCTCAGCTCGTGCTCGTGCTCCGCTTCAGCTGACGCGCTCCAGGCTGGCTTCCAAAGCCTGCATCACGTCAGGTGAGTCTGGCGGGGGCTCGGGCGCTGCACCCAAGGGAATCGGCTCGCCGGCCGCCTTGCGGTCGATCAGATCGAGCACGGCGTCGCGATAGGTGTCCTGGTACTTGTCGATGTCGAAAGGCTCGGCGACCGACGCCACCAGGCGCCGGGCCACGTCCAGCTCCTGCTCGTCGATCTCTCCCTCGAGTCCTTCCAGCTCGCGCAGTCCGGTCGTCGGATTGACCTCGTCGCCATAGCTCATCGTGAGCATCAGCAGGGCCTCGCCACGTGGCCGGATCGCGACCAGGCGTTCTTTGGAGCGCATGACGATGCGCCCGATCGCCACCTTGCCGGTGTCCTGCATGGCCCGCAGCAGCAACCGATAGGGATGCGTGCCGGCGATCCCCGGCACGAGGTGGTAGGGGCGATCGAAATAGATCGGGTCTATTTCCTGAAGCTCGACGAAGTCCTCGACCTGGATGGTGCGCGTGAACAGGGGTTCCAGAGCTTGCAGCTCGCGTGCCTCGACCGGGATGTAGCGGTCGGGCGCGATCTCATAGCCCTTCACGATCTCGTCCAAGGGGATCTCTTCGCCATCGAGCGAGCAGACGTGCTTCTGGTGGATTCGCCCGTTGTCCAGCGAATGGATCTGGTTGAAATGGACGGTGCGACGCGTGACCGCGCTGTAGAGCTTCACCGGCACGCTCACCAGGCCGAAGCTCAGGGTCCCCATCCACATAGCTCTTTGCATCAAGAAACATGTTGACTTCAATCTGGGACGTTGTCAAGCCTTATCGTCAAGGCTTTGTAGCCACCGCCGCCCCAGGCGTCCGAGGAAGTACGCCAAGCGTAGAGGCAGCGAGCCAAGGCCGCGTGGCTCAGGGCGCCCTGTCACTCAAGGCAGCGGAGCGGCGGAATCTACGCCAGCGCGCAAACGGGTCAGGGCCTGCCTGATCAGACGGGAGACCTGCATCTGGGAGACGCCGATCCGCTCGCCGATCTCGGCCTGGGTGAGATCCTGGCCGAAGCGCAGACGCAAGACCGTGCGCTCGCGTGCCGATATGCGACTCATCAAGGGCTCCAAGGTGGCTCGCTCCTCGGCCCTGTCGAAACCGTGGTCGGGGGCGCCGAGGCCCTCGGCCACGCTCTCGGTCTCCTCGTCGCGCATGGAGCGCGGGGAGTCCAGCGAAGTGGTGCGGTAGGCGCCCATTGCCTCCAGGGCCTCGAGCACCTGCTCGTCGGAGGCTTTGACAGCCTCGGCGATCTCGGCGATCGAGGGGGAGCGGCGGCGCCCGAGGGACAGGCGCGTGACCGTTTGATCCACCCGCAGAGCCAGCTCCTGCAGATCTCGAGGGACTCGCACCGACCAGGTGCGATCGCGGAAGTGTCGCTTGAGCTCGCCAAGAATGGTGGGCACCGCGTAACTGGAAAACATGACATCGCGCGAACAGTCGAACCTATCTACTGCCTTGAGCAATCCGATTGAGGCGACCTGCACCAAATCTTCGATTGGCTCGTCTGTGTGCTGATAGCGCCGAGCCAACCGTCGAGCCAATGGTAGGTAGCGCTCCACCAGCACCTCGCGCGCGGCTGGATCGCCGTCTATGCGCATACGAGCAAACAGCTCGAGATCGGGCACCAGCGACGGCATCTGAGTGACCGTAGCCGTTGATCTTGGCGCTGGCATCAGTTCCACTTGCGATGCTCCTCCCGGCCTCGAATGCTTCGCCCGATCGCGAAACAGGCGATTCCCAAATCAGAGTAGCCCCTCCGCGAGAAGATTCCAATGTGGCGGACCGCCCACTGAAGTTGCGGGTTTCCCCCAGCCGACCCTTCAGCGGCCAGCCACCTCAGCTCGCTCGATACCGAGCTCGCGCTCACGCAATGCTCAGCGATCATGCGGGCTTTCGTACAGGGCCTACTCCGCCATGGTTCGCTCTTCTCCCCACGAGCAGAGGCTTCCCCGCCCCGGGCAGGTCAGGCAGAGCGCCCTGTGTGGTCTCTTCGCTACACCGAAACCTTCGGCTCTCGCGACTGCGATGCGAGAGCGCAACTGTTCGCGCAAATGGGAGCGTTCGCTTAAGACGAAGCGTGCCGATACCCAGGCTCCGGGATGCTCCAGAAACCAATGGGCCACCTCCACGCGCTCGATCCCCTCTTCGATCGCCGCGAGAGCGTAGAGCAGGCGCTGAATCGAGTAGTCGCGCTCGACGAGCCGCTCGAGGTCATTTAGGCCGGTCGGCTCGACACTCCCGGTGAGCCTGTCGCTCTTGTAGTCCACGATCAGGATCGCGCCGTCTGCCTCTTCGACGATCAGATCGAGTACCCCCGTGACCATGGGCTCGGCGGAAGCCAAGGCAAAGGCGAAAGGATGCTCGCGACGAGCACGCCCCGCGCGCGCAAGGCGCTGTGCCGGCTCGGCGGCGAGCGCACCTGAGAGCAGCCTGGCGATCTCTCCCCGCACGGCGGGAGCGACGCGTGCGCCGATGCGTCTGGCAACCGCCTCCACGTCGCGCTCAGTGGGCGCCTTGGGGCGCGCAAAGTCGATCGACTCGAGCAAAATGTGGACGATAGTGCCGCGCGTCCGCGCCTCGATGCCGCCGTCTTCGGGACCCCTGGCGGCCGCCCGGTTCTCGGGCAGACGCAGAACCCGTTCGAGGTAGTAGCGATAGCCACAGCGCTCCAGCTCGGCGAGGGAGCTGTAGCTCATCGTGGCGTCAGGATCGAGCAGCGGCCGCACGAGGCCCTTGCCAAAGCCAGAGAAACCGTGGCCCGGGTGGCTGGAGACCGTCGTCGTGGAGGCACCGCCCTCGGTTGAGACACTCTGCGTCCCTGGTGAGACCTTCCGCGGCGCGTCGGCGATCTCATCCCGCTCGAAGTTATCGTCGGCTCTCGTGCCGGACTCACGGAGGCCCGGCGCAGGAAGATCGCTCGGCGAGCTTGGTTGGGAGGCCGAATTGAAGAGACAGCGAACCCGCAGACCGTCGCCCAGGTTCGTCGTGAAGGCACCGACCGGGGGCTGCTCGGAAGCGGCCAGAGACGGGGCGTCTGGGACGAGCGCGGGCGCCAGCCAAGCGATCGGCGCGAGCCCTGCATGCGTCGCGGGCCAGCGCTCGAACGCGACTGAGCCGCTCAAGAGAAGCCGATCTCGAGCACGCGTGCAGGCGACGTAGAGAACACGGTCCTCCTCCTCTTCTTGGGCGACGCGCCGGCGATCGCGCAGCTCCTCGTAATCCAGGGCAAGCGTCGGCTCGGGGTCATACAGCTCCAACAGGCGCAGGCCCACGCGGGTTCCCTGGTCGTCCAGAAGCAAGTCTGGATACCTCAGGTTCGGGTCACGTCCCAGATCCGCTACGCAGACGACGGGAAACTCGAGTCCCTTGGCGGCGTGAATGCTCATCAGGCGCACCGCCTCGGTCTCACCGTCGCCCACAGGCGCGTCGGCCTCGCGAGCCCCGGCCGCCCGCTCCAAGTGGGCGACGTGGTCGAGGAAACCGCGCAGATCGCGGCCCTCCTGAGCCTCGAAGTGGCGGGCGAGGCGTATGAGCTTGTGGACGTTCGCGAGCCGCCTCTCGCCCCAAGTCAACGAGAGAACATGAGCTTCGTATCCGGTTGCCGCGATCGCACGTCGCAAGAGCTCTGAGAGGGGGTGCAGCGCAGCGTTGACTCGCTCATTCGCGAGCAGCTCACGGAAGGATGCGATACGTGCGCGATCCAAGGTTGGCAACAAAGGCTCCAAGTCGGATGCACCTTCGTCAAGCGTGCGCCACACGCCTCGTCCCCGCTCGCGTGCGAAGCGTGAGATCGTGGCAAGCGCGTCGCTGGAGGCGCCAACCAAGGGCGAGGCCAAAATCGAGTAGAGGGCTATCTCGTCCAAGGGGTTGGCCAACGTGCGCAACCAGGCAAGCAGGTCGCCGACCTGTTGATGGCCCCAAAAACCGCCTACACCCGCCAACGTGGGTAGACCGTGGCGTTGCAGGGCGCTCTCGTAGACGGGGGCGTCGCCAAGCGCTCGCAGCAGCACGACGATCTCTCCCGGTTGGGCTTGGCCAGCAGCGACCAAATCGGCCACGCGCTGGGCGAGCAGGCTGGCTTCGGCCTGGCGCCAGGGAGTCGCATCGGACATGCCACGCAGATCGTCGTACCCCGACCCAGGATCCCAGCCACGCTTGTCCGTCAGCAGAAGCTCGACGATCGGCTCGTCGCCCACGGCTTCTTCGGCACGGGCGGCGCTCAATGCGGCAAAGCGAGCGCCCATGCGGGCCGCGAAGATCCGCTCGACAGCCGTGAGGATCGCGGGACGGCTGCGGAAGTTGCGCGTCAGGGCGAGACTGGCTCCGCTCTGGTCCAGCAAAGCGCGGCGCTCGCGGAAAAGCCTGACGTCGGCATGGCGGAAGCCGTAGATCGACTGCAGTTCGTCGCCGACGGTAAACAGATTGTCGCGATCCAAGGCAGCCAGCATCTGGAGCTGACGCGGGTTGGAGTCCTGGAACTCGTCCACCATCAGCAGGTCGAAGCGCTCGGCCCACGCTTGGCGGATATCGGCGTGCTGGTCCAAGAGCGCGCGAGCCCTCAGCTCGAGGTCGTCGAAATCGAGTACCGCGCTTGCCTGCTTGCGCTGCGCGTAGGCCAGGTCGAAGCGCTCCATCAAATCGCCGATCAGCTCGCTGGCGCGCGCGGCGCGTCTTTCGCGCCGATTGCGCTCACGCTCGTTCCGCTCAGCCTCGTTCGGGTCTGCACCCATCCCGCCTTCGGCATCCCGCTCCCTGGCCATCGGGGCCGCGAGAACCGGCAGGAGCGGTTGTGCCTGGCCGAGACTGCGCAGATGGGCATAGGCGCCGAAGACCATGCCGCGCAGGCGGTCGGGACCGTAGGCGGCGACCAGGTCGACCGCTTCGGAAGGGTCGCCTTGCAGGAACCCGGCCAAGGACTCTCGGAAGGCCAGCACGCGCAGACGCTCGGAGAATCCCTCTTCGAGAATCCGAAAGCCGGGCTCGACCCCGGCCTGGAGCGGGTGGATGCGCAAGAGGCGCGCACAGAAGGCGTGAAAGGTGGACACGTTGGCGTCCTCGGCATCGCGCGCGAAGTCGCGCTCGCCGAGGTCCAGAAGACGGGCCCTGACCCGCTCGCGCAGCTCGCCGGCGGCCCGCTCGGTGAAAGTAATCGCGAGGATCCGTCCCGGCGCCGTCCCGTCCTCGCGCACGGCCCGCACGAAGCGCTCGACCAAGACCGACGTCTTGCCGCTGCCGGCGCCGGCGGCCAACAGGAGCGAGCCGCGACGCCGCGCGATCGCCCGCTCCTGCTCGTCGGTGGACACGCGCGACGGTGCGTACTCGAAAGCCAGCTGTTGGCCGAGATCGCTCAACGCTCGCAACGACAGATCGTGGGGTATGCACATCCGCCACTGTAGGCGCAGGTGTCGGGGCGTGGCACGAGCGCGCCAGAGCGGGCCTCGAGCGCGGCCTGGCGCGCGACATCGACACATCGCTCGATCAATTCCTGCATCTCCTCCCGCGCGAGCCGGTCGGTGCGCACGCAGTCGAGCTCCAGGCCGCTGTCGGCGTCCAGGACACCGCGCGGCTTGATCTCGCGCCCGGCGAGCGGCTGATAGAAGCCGCCGACCGGCTCTCGACCCAACAGCTGATGGGCGGCACGCATGTAGAGCGCCACCTGCAGGGCGCCGTCGGCGATCCAACGGGCCGCGGGCGGCGCGGAGCTACCCTTGTAGTCATAGACGACCGCCCGCTCTGCATCGGTGTCGAGGCGGTCTATGCGCCCGCGCAAACGTACCCCTTCCCCGAGGTCGAGTGCGGGAAGGCCGTCCTCGTCGAAGCCGAACTCGAGCTCGAGATGTGTCGGCTCCAAAGGACTTGCCTGCTCGGCCGCGTATTGCAGGTAGCGCTCCAGGTCGACCGTCAAACGCCTGCGCGCACCGGGCAGGCGCTCCGGAGCGACCGAGAGCGGATGGAGTGGCTCGTGTTCGACCAAGGCCTCCGCCAACAGGCGTTTGGCAAGGTCGAGACTGGCCGGGGTGAGGCGCGCGGAGCCGGTTCGCTCCCGCAAGCGCTCGAGCGTACTCTTCAAGGCGGCGTGAGCCAACCCGCCGCGCGCGATCGGCTCCGGGCGTGGATCGATCTCGCCGGCCCCTAGGAAGCGCTCCACGAACCACTTGACGGGACAGCTCGTCCAAACCTCCAAGGATGAGGCCGACCAGAGCGGGCGAGCACGCAGGTCGCCGAGCACACGCTCGTCGACTAGCGGCTGGATCGACGGGGGCGCCAAGCCCGCCGGTCCCACTCCCACCGAGACGGTGCGCTCGGCAAACGCTCCGCTCGCCATGCCCGGTCCGGGCCAGTCCGAGGCGCCCGCGTAGCGACGGACGAGACGCTCGCCGAGCGCGGGCGAGAACAGATCGCAGATGTCGTCCACGAACAACGAGCGAGCAAGCGGGGTGCCGTCTTCGTCGGCATTGTGCCAGCTGAGCGTGAGGCGCTCCCGAGGACGCGAAGCGAGCGCATAGAGCAGGTAGCGCTCGGCGGCGAGTGGGTCGGCGACGCCGCGCAAGGCCAGACCCGAGGCGGCCGCGAGCCCTCGACGCTGATCCTCCCCGAGCAGAGGTTGGGGTGTCGCCGGCGCCGGGAACACACCTTCTTGCAGACCGCAGGCGAAGACCATGCGTACGCGGCGCGCCCGTATCGAGAGTGGGTCGAGGACCGCCACCCCTCCCTCCCGCACCGGTCCCGTTTGGCCGGAGACCGACAGCTCCAGCCGCTCCAAGATTTCGAGCGCCTCGGCGGGCGCAGCCACCAGGGAGGGCACAACCCGGGCCAGATCGCGCAACTCGTCCAAGGCGCGCCTGGAGACCACCAAAGCGCTCGCCTCGGCTAGTTCGGGCCCTACAAGCACAGAGGCGCCCCGCGCCAGAAGAACGTCTTGCCGCAGGAACGTGCTCGATGTCGCTCGGTGTCGACGCCACGCGCGCGAAGCGCCTGGTACTCGGTCTCACCGAAGTCGTCGCCGACCGGGCCGACGACATGGACGGTGTCGAAGAAGGCGGCGGCGAGGGCGAAGTGGACAGCGGATGCCGCCGAGCATGCGCTCGCGACTGCCGAACGGCGTGGTGACGCCGTCGAACGCGATCGATCCCACAACGGTGACGGACATGGGGCGGGCTAGGCTAGCGGCGCGCGGACGCGCTCGCCCCGCAGGTCGACAGCGGCTCCGCGCGACCTCGCAGGCGACCCACGGCCCGAACCGGTCTATCTCCACCGGCGATGCAGTCTCCCCCTCGGGGCAGATAGGCATAGGCGATCAATCGCTCAGCCGTGTAGCCGATCTGCCACTCGTAACCCGGACCACGACCTGATCCTCGATCCGGACCGGCTCGTTGCCCAGGCCACCGCCAGCAGGTCCTCGAGCACCCAGCAGCGCAGGCGGCGGCACGGCTCGGTCTCCGCGGGCGCGTCCGACCCAATGAACGTCCTTGTCGCCGCGCACGCAGAAGACGAGCCCCGCCTGGTACGGGGTATCGTCCGGGTGATGTCCACGGCCCACACCCGGTAGCCCTTTCGAGCCGCATCGAGTCGATCGCGCGGTATCCGCCGCCGGCAGTCCGTGAGGTCTCCCAGCGTCCCACAGCGAGCGGCAAGAACCACGCCGTACTCAGCGGGGCAGTACAGCTCCCAGCCGCCGCTGGCCGACGACGTGACCCGCAGCGCGCGCACCGGGACGTCGCCGATGACGAGCTCGCGCATCGACATGTAGGGGAAGTCGAGCGGGTCGGGGGGTGAGCGGTGCCAGGATCTCCCGGCGCGCGCGGACCCCACAGCGCGAAGCACGCCCAGCGCGAGGTGACGTCGGTCAGCCGGACCGAGCCGTCATCCGGGAGATAACGGCGGATCCAGCTGGCGTCATGGTTGCCGAAGGCGGTGCCGGTGACGATCTGGAACACCTCCTGCTCCACCCGGGTGACCGTGAAGTCGCATTCGATCCCGCCGCGGCGGTTGAGCATCTGGGTGTAGGTGATCGCGCCGACGTCGCGTGCCGCCCGGTTGTCACACAGGCGCTCGAGCAACTCGGCCGCGCCGGGCCGGCGGAGCTCGAGCTTGGCGAAGGAGGACTCGTCGAACAGGCCCGCTGCCTCGCGGGTGCGCGCGATGCTCGGCGCCAATCGCGGCGACCAGTGCATGCGCCGCCCAGCCGTCGGGCCGTAGGCCGGGATAGCCTCGCGCGGCGTTTGACTCATGCCGGTTGACGCGCTCCCACCCGGACTTCTCGCCGAACGAAGCGCCGTGGTGCGCGATGCCACCGTAGGGCTGGAGAATCCGCGGCGGCCGGAAGGCCTCGCGTCGTGGCCCGGATAGCGGATGTCGTCGTAGGTCTCATCGACCTCTCTCTGCCCGCTTCAGCGTGTAACTGGGCGAGCGTGCTGGGGTCGAAGCGGCGGATGTCCATCTCCGCGTGGCTCGCCGGGTTCGCCGGCGAGGTTCCACTCCGCGGGCCGCCTTGCCCATCCCTCCTGCCGCCGCTCGGCCTGGGCGCCAAAGCCGGCGACCACGAACAGGCCGCTGACCTCGGTCTCGCCGAGGCAGAACTGGTGGTCCGGAGTGAACGCCTCCGGGCCGTAGATAAACCGCGTCGCCTGACGTCCTCCATCGCCGGCACTCGCCGTGCAGAGTGCCCGCGATCTCCTCGAACCGGGGCGAATCCTCCTCGGGACCTGCCGTTGAAGTCCGGGGGATGCGGTCGCGGTGATGCTCGTCCAGCGACCAGGGCGCGCTGTGGCGCTCGTCGCCGCCATGATCAGTCCGGCTCCCTCCTCGCGGAAATACACGAGCAGATCGGGTCGCGCAGCGTAACGAACAGGCCGTGCAGGGGCGTCCCGCCGTCGAGCTCGAGACTAGACGCCTGCCGGAGCTCCAACCTTCTCCTTCGCCGCGGCCTCGCGCAGGGCGCGCAGCATCTCCTCGCGCGAGATCGGAAGCTGGTGCACCTCGGCCCCTGTCGCATCGCGGATCGCGTTGGCGATCGCCGCCGCCGTCGGGATGATCGGCGGCTCGCCCAGGCCCTTCGAGCCGAGGTTCGTCAGCTGGGTGTCCGGCTCGTCGATGAGCTCGCTGACGATCTCGGGGACGTCGGCGATCGTGGGCAGCTTGTATGCGTCGAGGCTCGTCGTCAGGATCTGCCCGGTCCGCGGGTCGTGCAGCCGGTGCTCGGACAGCGTGTGGCCGATCCCCTGGATGATGCCGCCCTCGATCTGGCTCGACGCGCCGAGCGGGTTGATCACGCGCCCGACGTCGTGCACGGCCGCGATCCGGTCGACCCAGACCTCGCCGGTCTCGATGTCGACGGCGACCTCGGCGACCTGCACGCCGAACGTCAGCACCTGCATGCCCGTGGGGTTCGGCCCCCGTCCACCCTTGCCGAGGATCTGTGCGTCCTCGAGCAGGCCGAGGATCTCCTCGAGCGGGGCGTCAGGCGTGCCGCGCTGCTCGGCGATCTCCTCGATCTGCCGCCGGGCGTCCGCGGCAGCAGCCCGCACGGCCGGCCCCATCGACGGGGTCGTCGACGAGCCTGCGGAGATCGACGCGAACGGCCCGCGGGCGGAATCGCCCAGCGACACCGTGACGTGGTCGAGCGGGATGCCGAGCTCCTCCGCGGCGATCTGGGCCATGGCCGTGCGGGTCCCCGTCCCGATGTCCTGCATCGCCGTCACGACCGTGGCACGGCCGTCCGAGCCGACGCGAATCCAGGCGTAGCTCGGAGGCCCGCCGCCGCCGTACCAGATCTGCGAGGCCATCCCGACCCCGCGCTTGACCGTCTCCGTCGAGCCGGCGCGCACCTCGTGGCGGCGCTCCCAGTGCGGCTCGGCCCGGCGGTAGCACTCGAGCAGGTTCTTGCCGCTGTAGGGGCGGCCGTCCGATGCGTCGTGGTTCGCGTGGTTGCGGCGGCGCAGCTCGAGTGGATCGAGGTCGAGCTTGGCCGCGAGCACGTCGAGCAGCGACTCGAGCCCGAAGGTGCCTTCGACGAACCCCGGCGCGCGAAACGCCTTCATGGGGGGCTGGTTGATCTTCGCCGCCCAGGTCGTGGTCTTCACGTTGTCGCAGGCGTACAGCATTTGCATTGGTCCCTCGACCGGCGAGGACCAGCCGTCCCAGCCCGTCGCGTTCACGTACTCGCCGCCGAGGGCGGTGAGCGTGCCGTCCGCGCGGGCGCCGATCGTCAGGCGCTGGATCGTCGCGTTGCGGTTGCCCGTCGCGAGGTTCTCCTCGCGCCTGGTCAAGGCGCAGCGCACCGGGCGGTTCGTGCGTCTCGCGAGCTCGATCGCGATGAAGGTGTAGTCGTCCGCGCCGTTCTTCGACCCGAACCCGCCGCCCATGAAGTTGCAGACGACCCGCACCTTGTCGGCAGGCAGGCCGAGCACACCGGCGATCTCGTCGCGAACGCCCCAGATGTACTGCGTCGAGATGTAGACCTCGAGCGAGTCGCCGAGCCACTGCACGACCGCCTGGTGCGTCTCCATCGAGTTGTGCAGCACGACTTGCGTCGTGTACTCGCCGGTGACGACGACGTCGGCTTCCGCGAGCCCGCGGTCGAAGTCACCGCGGGCGCGCTCGCGTGGCTCGCCCACGAGCTGGCCCCGGGCGACCGCCTCGTCGGGGTCGACCAGCACCTCGAGCTGCTCGAAGTCGATGTCGATCGCTGCGACGGCAGCGCGGGCTTGGGCGTACGTGTCGGCGCAGACGGCGGCGATTGCGGCGCCCTGGAACCCGCACTCGTGGACGAGCACCTCGAGCTCACCCGGCCCGACCGCCGCGTGGACTCCGGGCAGCGCGAGCGCAGGCGCGAGGTCGATCCGCGTGACGCGGGCGTGCGCGTACGGCGACCGGAGGACGGCCGTGTGGAGCATCCCCGGCAGCTCCAGGTCGGCCGTGTACACCGCCTCTCCGCGGGCGCGTTCGAGGCCGTCGCTGCGGGTCGCCGGCTGCCCGACGATCGTGCGTGCGCCTGCGGGCCACTGCTCGAGTGCGTCCTCCTCGACGACGAGCCAGACCTCCTCGTACCGGCCCTCGACTTCCTTCTCGGTGCGGATCAGTCTTGCCACGTGCGAATCGCCTCCTCGATCTTCGGATACGCGCCACAGCGGCAGAGGTTGCCGGCCATCGCGTGTCGGATCTCCTCGGTGCTCGGCTTCGGCGTCGTGCCGACGAGCGCAACCGCGCTGACGATCTGCCCCGGCGTGCAGAAGCCGCACTGCAATGCATCTGCCCTCACGAACGCGTGCACCATCGGGTGCTCGCGCAGGCCTTCGATCGTGGTCACCTTCGCGTCCCCGACGGAGTGCACGAGCGTGATGCATGCGAGCGTCGGCAGGCCGTCGACCAGCACCGTGCAGGCTCCGCAATGGCCCTCGCCGCAGGCGACCTTCGTCCCGGAGAGCGACAGCTCGTCGCGCAGTGCCTCGGCGAGCGTCGTGCCGACCTCGGCGTGCACCTCGTAGACGTGATCGTTGACGTCCAGCCTAGGCAGCGGTGACCGCCTCGATGTCTGCGATGTGGATCAGTCGGTGGGTCAGCCGCAGGAGGAGCCGTTGCTCGACCTCGTCCTCGAGTGCCGGGATCGCGAGCCAGAGCTCGCTCGCCGCTTCGAGCAGCTCGCGGATCCGGTCGACTTGCTCGATGTGGCCGTTGCGCTCGGCGCAGGTGTTGATCGCGAGCCCGAGGACTCCGATCGTGTCGGGCTGCCTCGTCCAGAGCAGTGGTGTGGCCATCGAGAGGTACTGGTGAATGCGCGTGAGCTGCATCGACTGCGTGTACAGCCCGCTGCCGACGGGCGTCGTCGGCTCGGGCAGCTCGTGGCCGTCGGCGAGTGCGTTCGCCGTGCCTCCGAGCATCCCACGGATCTGCTCGTCGTCGTAGCCCGCGTAGCGCGCGGTCTTCAGCGCCATCAGAAGCGACGACGGTTGCTGCCCGTACGGATAGTCGCTTGCGTAGAGGACCTGCTCCGGCGGCACCTGGCGGTAGAAGTCGAGCAGGTCGATCGGGCTCCAGGTCGAGGTGTCGAAGAAGACGCCCTTGCGCCCGGCCATGCAGCGCGCAAGCTCGGCGAGATCGGCGATCCCGGCGTGCGCGATGATCAGAGCCGCCTCCGGGTAGCGGTCGACGAGCGCGCGCAGCCCGTCGGCGATCGGCGGCAGGCCGCGGCCGCCGTGAATCAGGATCGGCACCCGCCGCTCGGCAGCCAGCTCGAACACGGGGGCGAGCCGCTCGTCCGTGGCGGTGAACTTCTGCGCGCGTGGGTGCAGCTTGATCCCACGGGCGCCCGCGTCGAGGCATCGGCTCGCCTCTTCGATGGGCGACTCGTTCAGGTCGAGGCGCACGAACGGGATCAGCCGGCCCTCGCTTCGCGCGGCGAAGGCGAGGGTCCTGTTGTTCGCAGCGGTGAAAGCCGGGTGATGGTCTGCCTCGTCGAGGCAGAACATGAACGCACGCGAGATGCCGTAGCGGGCCATCAGCGACTCGAGCTGGTCGTAGTCGCCGACCATGCCGTCGATGTCGTGGCCGAGGTGCAGGTGGGCGTCGAAGATGTCCGCGCCGGCCGGAAGGAGGCGCTTCAGGTCGGCGTCGTAGCGCTCGACCAGGCCCTCTGCTCTCTCGCGCGGCTCCATCTTCGGGATCCTAGTTAGAGTCAGCTGCATGCCAGACGTCTTGATGTACGCCGACACCTTTCGCTCGCCGGAACTGCGCCACGAGGTGCCTCTCGGCATCCCCGACCCCTTCCTCTACGTCGAGAAGGACGGGGTCAAGCACATCCAGATCGGCTCGATGGAGGTGCCGCGGCTGGCGGCGCTCGGCCTGCACGAGCTCCATCCTTCCGAGGAGTACGGCATCGACGAGCTCGTCGCCCGGGGGCTCTCGACCACCGAGATTCGAGCCGACATCGCTCTGCGCGCCGTCAAAGGGCTCGGGGTGACGAGTGCCGTCGTGCCCGAGACCTTTCCGCTCTGGCTCGCCGACCTGCTGCGAGCTGAAGGCGTCGAGCTCCGGGTCGATCGCGAGCTCTTCGACGCCCGGCGGCGCGTGAAGACCGAGGCGGAGCTGCAGGGCATGCGGCGGGCGCAGCGGGCCGCCGAGGCGGGGATGGAAACGGTGCGCGACCTGCTGAGGCGCGCGAGCCCGAACGGAGCCGGCCTGGAGCTCGACGGCGAGCCGTTGACCGTCGAGCGCGTCAAGTCGGCAATGGCGCAGACGTTCGCAGCGCACGGCGCCACGGCAGACGAGTTCATCGTCGCGCCGGGACCGCAGGGCGCGGTCGGGCACGACATGGGCTCGGGTCCCATCCGGCCCGGCGTGCCGATCGTCGTCGACATCTGGCCGCGCGACAACGAGTCGTTCATCTTCTGCGACATGACGCGCACGTTCGTCGTCGGCGAGGTGCCCGAGGACGTGCGCGAGTGGCACCGTCTTTGCAAGGAGGCACTCGACCGTGCGATCTCCGAGATCAGGGACGGCGCCGACGGTCGCGAGATCTTCCACGGCACGTGCGAGATCTTCGAGGCGGCCGGTGAGCCGACCCAGCGCACCAAGGAGCCGGGCAAGCCGCTGTCCGACGGGTTCTTCCACGGCCTCGGCCACGGCGTCGGGCTCGAGGTGCACGAGGAGCCGGGGCTGGGGCGCATGGAAGGGCCGCCGCTCAGGGCCGGCGACGTCGTGACGGTCGAGCCCGGCTGCTACCGGCAGGGCTACGGCGGAGTCCGGCTCGAGGATCTCGTGCTCGTGACCGCCGACGGCGCCGAGAACTTGACCGCCTACCCCTACGATCTCGAGCCGTGAGGGTTCGACCATGAGCAGCGCCAGGGACATCGACACGCTCCTCCTCGAGGAGCGGCGGTACCCACCGTCGCCCGAGTTCGCCGCGCAGGCGAACGCGCAGCCCGGTATCTACGAGGAGGGCTTCGACTCGTTCTGGGAGCGGGAGGGACGCGAGCGGGTCGGCTGGTTCGAGCCGTTCACCAAGCTGTACGAGTGGGATCCGCCGTATGCGAAGTGGTACCTCGGCGGCACGCTGAACGTCGCCTGGAACTGCCTCGACAAGCACGTCGAGGCCGGCCGTGGCGATGCCGTCGCCTACTACTGGGAGGGCGAGCCGGACGGTGATCGGCGCCGGCTGACCTACGCCCAGCTGCTGGTCGAGGTGACGAAGCTGGCCAACGCGCTGAAGGCCCTGGGGGTGGGCAAGGGCACTCCGGTCGGGATCTATCTGGGGATGGTCCCCGAGGCGCCGGTCGCGATGCTCGCGTGCGCGCGGCTCGGCGCGCCGCACACGGTGGTCTTCGGAGGCTTCTCGGCCGACTCGCTCTCCGGGCGCCTGCAGGACATGGGCTGCGAGGTGCTGATCACCCAGGACGAGGCCTGGCGGCGCGGGACGACGGTGCCGCTGAAGCGCACCGCGGACGAGGCCGTCTCGCGTCTCGCCGAGCGTCAAGCACGTCGTCGTCCTACGGCGGACGGGCAACGAGGTGCCGATGACCGCCGGCCGCGACCACTGGTGGCACGACCTGGCGGTCGACGAGACCGAGTGCCCCGCCGAGCCGATGGGCCCCGAGGACCTGCTCTACCTGCTCTACACGTCGGGGACGACTGCGAAGCCCAAGGGGATCGCGCACACGACCGCGGGCTACCTGGTCGGCGTCGCGACCACCCACCACTACATCTTCGACCTGAAGCGCGACACCGACGTGTACTGGTGCGCGGCCGACGTCGGCTGGGTCACGGGCCACAGCTACATCGTCTACGGGCCGCTCTGCAACGGCGCCACCTCGGTCATGTACGAGGGGACTCCCGACTTTCCCGACAAGGACCGCTGGTGGGAGATCGTCGAGCGCTACGGCGTGACGATCCTGTACACCGCGCCCACGGCGATCCGCTCGCACATGAAGTGGGGGCCGGAGCACGCGGCGAAGCACGATCTCACGAGCCTGCGCCTGCTCGGGTCGGTGGGTGAGCCGATCAACCCCGAGGCATGGGTCTGGTATCACGAGCACATCGGCGGTGCCCGCTGCCCGATCGTCGACACGTGGTGGCAGACGGAGACGGGCATGATCATGATCACGCCGCTCCCGGGGATCACCACCACCAAGCCGGGCTCTGCCACGAGGCCGTTCCCCGGCATCGACGCGGCGATCTACAACGAGGCCGGCGAGGAGGTCGGGCCCGGCGGCGGGGGCTACCTCGTCCTGCGCAGGCCGTGGCCCGCGATGCTGCGCGGCCTCTACCAGGAGCCGGAGCGCTACGCCGAGACCTACTGGTCGCGCTACGGCGACGTCTACTTCGCCGGCGACGGCGCGCGCGTCGACGGCGACGGAGATTTCTGGCTGCTCGGGCGCGTCGACGACGTGATGAACGTCTCGGGGCACCGCATCTCGACGATCGAGGTCGAATCCGCCCTCGTCGACCACCAGGAGGTGGCCGAAGCTGCGGTCGCCGCGCGGAACGACCCGACGACCGGCCAGGCGATCGTCGCGTTCGTGACCCTCAAGAGCGGCATCGAGCCCTCCGTCGCGAAGCTCGAGGAGCTGCGCGACCACGTCGCGAAGAAGATCGGCCCGATCGCCAAGCCGGCGAACATCGTCTTCACGCCGGAGCTGCCGAAGACCCGGAGCGGAAAGATCATGCGGCGGTTGCTCCGCGACGTGGCCGAGAACCGCCCGCTCGGCGACACGACGACGCTCGCCGACCCGGCGGTCGTCGAGGAGCTGCGCTCGCGTGGCTCCGACGAGCAGTCGAAAGAGGACTAGCGGCGGCTCGAAGGGATGCTCGCCGCCCTCGCAACCGCCCTGCTCCTCGCAGCCGCACCCCCGCCGACGGCGACGGTGCGGGTCGCCGTGGCCAACGTGTGGGAGGCGCCGAACGCGGGCCACCTGCCGCTTGCCCCACAGGTCTGGCCGACCCCCGCGGTGACGTACTCGGAGCGGCGTGCGCTCGTCGGCCACATGCCGACGCAGGCGCTGTACGGCGAGACCGTTCGGGTGCTCGCGCGTCGCGGCGGCTGGACGAAGATCGCCATTCCCGACCAGCCGAGCCCACTCGATGCCCGCGGCTACCCCGGCTGGGTGCGCTCGTGGCAGCTCGGCCCGGCGTTCGCCGCGCCGCTCGTCGTCACGGCGCGCAGCGCGCGGCTCGCGAACGGCACGGAGGTCGGTTTCGGCACGCAGGTGCCGCGCGGCGCCCTGCCGACGGCCGCGACGCGCCCGCTGCCTCACACCCGCGGCGACCTGGTCGCGAGCGCCGAGCGGTTTCTCGGCCTGCACTACCTCTGGGGAGGGCTGTCCGCCTGGGGCTACGACTGCTCCGGCCTGACCTGGGCGGTCTACCGCACGCACGGCATCACGATCCCCCGTGATGCCGACGCCCAGTTCGCCGCCGGTCTGCCCGTGCCGCTCGCGCGGGTGCAGCCCGGCGACCTGCTCTTCTACGAGCACCCTGTCGTCGGCCATGTCGCCATGTACATCGGCGACGGCAAGATGATCGAGGCGCCGAACTCGGCGAGCGAGGTCCGCATCGTCCCGGTGCGCACGAGCGACTTCCGTGGCGCGCGCCGGTTCCTCGGTGTCTGACACCGCGGCGCGGCTCGTACTCGCCGGAGCCGTCGCGATCGTGCTCTTCGCGACGATCGGCCAGCTCTCACACGACCACCACGTCTCGCTCGGCGGCTATGCCGCCGACGCATTGCCGTTCCTCGTCGCGTGGATCGCGCTCGCCCGGCTGACGCGCCGGTTCGTGCCGACCTGGCTGGCGGGCATCACGGCCGGCGTCGCGATCCGCATGGTCGCGCTCTCCCATTACCGCTGGAACGAGCTCGCGTTCCTCGCGGTCGCACTCGTCTTCACCGGCGTCGTCGCCTGGCCCGTGTGGCGCCTCGTTCCGGCCCGCTGAGACCTGCGGCGCGCTAGAGCAGCGCTTCGAATCTCGAGGCGTCGTCGAACGGCCCGATCACCGCGAGCCGCATGCCCTGGTTGCCGATCACGTCCTGCGCGACGCGCAGGAGGTCGTCGGCCGTCACGGCGTCGAGGCCTGCGAGCACCTCGGTCGGCTCTGCCGCTCTTCCCTCCAGGACCTCCCGGCGCAGGCCGAACATGATCAGCCCGTTCGGGCTCTCGGTCTGGAGCACGAAACGTCCCTTCGCGAGCGCCCGGGCCTTCTCGAGCTCGTCGGCCGGGACCGGCTCCTCGGCCAGCTTGCGGAATTCGGTCGCGATCACGTCGACCGCTTCGTCGGCGCGCTTGAGGTCGACACCGGCCTGGGAGTAGAGCGTGCCCGCGTCGGTGAACGAGCTGTTGAGCGCGTAGACGTAGTAGGCGAGGCCGCGGCGCTCGCGCACCTCGAGGAAGAGACGAGACGACATGCCCGTTCCAAGGACGGTCCCGAGCAGCTGCAGCGCGTAGCGGTCGGGGTGGTCGATCGGGTAGCTCGGGTAGCCGAGGCAGACGTTTGCCTGGTCGGATTCCTTGCGATGAATCCGCACCACGGGCGTGGACGACTGCTCCACCTGTGCCGGCACGGGCGAGTCGGAGCCGTTGCCCGACAGGTCGCCGAGCAGGCCCTCGAGTGTGGGCAGCAGGTCGTCGCCGACCATGCCCGACACCCCGACGACCATCCGCGGCGGGGTGTACCAGTGGCCGAGATAGTCGAGGAACGTCTGGCGTGACGCAGCCTTGATCGTCTCGCGCGTTCCGAGTGTCTCCCAGCCCAGCGGGTTCGAGCCGAACAGCAACTCCTCGTAGAGCGACGACACGTAGTCGCGAGGCGTGTCGATGTACATGTTCATCTCCTCGATGATCACGCCCTTCTCGCGCTCGAGCTCCTCGCTGTCGAACTTGGAGTTGCGGATCATGTCGACGAGGACGTCCAGTGCGGTGTCGCGCTGCTCGCCCGCGCAGCGGATGTAGTAGCCGGTGTACTCCTTCGAGGTGAACGCGTTGAACTCGCCGCCGATCTTGTCCACCTCCATCGACAGGTCGCGGGCGGTCGGCCGCCTCTCCGTTCCCTTGAAGAACATGTGCTCCGCGAAGTGAGCGATGCCGCGGTTGCCGGCATCCTCGTAGCGGGACCCCGCCGCCAGCATGATGTAGCAGGCGACCGACTGGGCGTGGGGGAGCGGCGCGGTCAGCACGCGCAGGCCGTTCGACAGGGTGTTGCGCTCGTACACGCTCATGCTCGGGGTCTCCTTCGCTCGTTCGTTGTCAGGCGGCGGGGCACCGGCGCGATGGTATAGAGACAGCTGTGCCAGGCGAGACCAGACGCGCCGTCTTCGCTCAGCCCGACTGGCTGCGTGCGGTTCCAACCGACCGGGAGCTGCCGGCCGATACCCCGGTCGTCTTCACGGGCTGCGGCACCTCGTTCCATGCCGCCCAGACGGGCGGCTTCGCGGTGCAGGCGCTCGAAGCGGCGCTGAGCCCGCCGAGCGCCGAAATCATGGTGTGTGTCTCGCACGAGGGCGAGACGGCGCTGACGATGGAGGCAGAGCAGTGGTTCGGGGGCGACGTGTGGCTCGTCACGGGGAACGCCTCGTCGCCGCTTGCCCAGCGCGCGGACGAGGTGATCGTGTGCACGCCGGCCGTCGAGCGGTCGTGGTGCCACACGGCGAGCTACACCTGTGCGGTGGCCGCCATCGCCGCGCTGAACGGGGAGGACATCTCGTGGCTCCCCGACGCAGTCGAGGAGGCACTCGGGCTCGAAGTCGTCGCGCCGGATCAGGAGAAGATCATCGTCACCGGCGGCGGCCGCGACTGGCCGACGGCTCAGGAGGCGGTGCTCAAGCTGCGTGAGGGCGCGCACGTCCCCGCCGAGGCTCACCACCTCGAGCAGCTGCTGCACGGCCATCTCGCTGCGATCGACGACTCGGCACGCGTGTTCGTGCTCGAAGGCGAAGGGCTCGTCGCCGACCGCGCGCACGCCGCAGTGGCCGCGCTCGAGACGCTCGGCTGCGAGACGACGCTCGTCCCGACGGTGCATCCCGTCGTCGACATCGTCCGGTTTCACCTGCTCACGCTCGCAGTCGCCGAGGCGCACGGGATCGACCCGGACCCGATTCGCCGGGAGCCCGGCTCGCGCTGGGCCGAGGCGGCCGGCGAGCCCTACCCCTACTAGAGCTCTCCCAGCGCCTCGAGCAGGCCGTCGACCTCGTCGGCCGTGTTGTAGTGCACGATCCCGACGCGCACCGCGCCGTCCGGCAGGCCGAGGCGGTCCATGATCTCGACCGCGTAGTAGTTGCCCTCCCAAACGGCGAAGCCGCGCTCCCCGAGCCGCGCCGCCGCAGCGGCCGGGGCGGTGCGCTCGCTCGTGATCGCGAACGTCGGCACGCGGCCGTCGAGGCTCGGGGCTCCGTGCAACCGCCACGGATCGGGCAGGCCGTCGAGGAACCTCTGTCCCAGGTCGCGCTCGTGCCCGGTGACGAAGTCCCAGCTCACCTCCTCGAGATAGCCGACGGCTGCGACGAAGCCCGCCAGCAGCTCGTGGGCGAGTGTCCCGGTCTCGAAGCGCGAATCGGCGGGCCGCACCTTGTACGGCCGCCACGACTCGGCAACCTCGTGCCGGAGGTAGGCGAGCCCCAGGTGCGGGCCGTAGAACTTGTAGGCCGAGCACAGCAGGACGTCTGCGCCGGCAGCCTGGACGTCGATCGGGCCGTGCGGCCCGTAATGCACCGCGTCGACCCAGGCGAGCGCACCCACGGCGTGGGCAAGCTCGGCGATCTCGGCCACCGGCGTAACCGTCCCGACCGCGTTCGAGGCCCACGGGAAGGCGACGACGCGCGTTCGCTCCGAGAGCAGCGAGCCCAGCTGGTCGAGATCGAGGTTGCACTCCTCGTCCACGGCGCAGAAGCGGACCGTCAGGCCCAGGTCGTGCGCGAGCTCGAGCCAGGGCGCGATGTTGGCGTCGTGATCGAGGCTCGTGCAGATGATCTCGTCACCCGCCCGCCACTCACGTGCGGCGGTGCGCGAAAGTGCGAAGTTGAGAGTTGTCATGTTCGCGCCGAACGCGATCTCGGCCGGTGACGCGTTGAGGAATCCGGCCGCGGTTGCCCGCGCCTGCGCGACGAGCTCGTCCGAGCGGCGTGACGTCTCGAACGGCCCGCCGAGGTTCGCGTTCGCCTCACGCAGGTAGTCGCCGATCGCCTCGATCACCGAGTCGGGCACCTGCGTGCCGCCCGGGCCGTCGAAGAAGGCGAGCGGCCGCTGCAGAGCGGAGAAGCGCGCCCGAACGGATTCGATCGTCGTCAGGACACGTGCCACTGGTACCTCGGCTCGAGCTGGAGCGACGCCCCGATGAAGCAGTCCCGCTCCGCCTTCGCGATCAGGTCGTCGGGCTCGTTCGTGCGCGGCGTCATCTGGATGTCGATCCGCGCGTCGATCTCGACGAAGCGATAGCGGCCGTCGTCGCCCGAGGCGGTGACGGTCCCGCTCGCGGAGCCCGACGCGGTCACCTCGTGGCCCGCCCGCCGTGCGTGGTAGTTGAAGCTGTCGATCGAGCAGCGCACGAGAGCCGCCAGCAGCAGGTGGTCGGCCGACCACCCTTCGGGTGGGACGAACTGGCCGCCGCCGGGAATCGTCATCCGCCCTGCACGGTCGACCTCAACGGCGTACTCGAGCACCTTGGGCTGCGGTGGCATGGCCCAACGCTACTGGGTCCGTCCGGTCCCGGTCCTAGGGTTCCCGGGCATGAGGCTCAGGACACTGACCGAGGCCGAGTGCTACGCGCGAATCTACGGCGGGCACGGCGACGAACGGGTGAGCTTCGTGCGGCTCCTGCCGCGGCGTGCGAGGAGGAGCGGCCCGGCGGGCGAGCAGCTGCGCGGCCGGTTCGAGGAGCGCCTCGACGTGCGCGGCCCGGAGGCCGAGGCGGCGTGACGCGCACCTGCAGGACGTGGCAGGCCCGCCGGTTGCGGAAGGACGTCTCCGCGGGTCGCCGGCCAGCCCCTCCGCTCCCGAGCTCGTGGGTGTGCACGGCCACCTGGACGCAGCACGTGCCACGCTGTAAGCCGCGTGGCAATCGAACCACCAGCTAGCTCGGTCCCGGACGTCCTGGCCGACGGCCTCGCCTGCGTCTTCTGCGGCATCAATCCCGGCCGGGTCTCCGCGGCCGCAGCCGCGCACTTTGCGAATCCCCGCAACGACTTCTGGCGGCTCCTGCACGCCGCCGGTTTCACGCCGCGCCTCTACGACCCGCAGGAGCAGTTCTCGCTCCTCGAGCTCGGCTACGGGCTGACGAATGCCGCGTACCGGACGACGCCCGGCTCGGGCGACCTGCGCAGATCCGACTTCGATCGCGATGAGTTCGAGCGGCGCATCCGTGGGCACGCTCCGCGGGCGGTGGCGTTCGTCGGCAAGGAGGCGTATCGCGGGCTCTTCGGCGAGCGGGTGGAGCTCGGGCCGCAGGCCAGGAGCATCGGCTCGACGGCGCTCTTCGTCCTCCCGTCGACCTCGCCCGCCAACGCTGCCGTTCCCTACCCGGTCCGGCTGGAGCTGTTCCGCGAGCTCGCGGCGTGGCTCGAGCCCGCGGTGCGGCAGGCGGTGCGCGGCCTCGTGATCGACGCCGACCGGCGTGTGCTGCTCGTCCGGTTCGAGCATCCGGTGAGCCGCCACAGCTGGTGGGCGACGACCGGCGGCGGCGTCGAGCCGGGCGAGACCGACGAGCAGGCGTTGCGCCGGGAGCTGCTCGAGGAGGCCGGGCTGCGGGAGTTCGAGCTCGGTGCGCTCGTCCATACGCGCGAGCACACGTTTCCGTGGGATTCGCGCATCGTCCATCAGGACGAGCGCTTCTATGTCGTGCGCGTCGGCCGTCACGACGCTGTGCCGACGATCGACGTCGCGGCGGAAGGCGTGACGGATGTGCGCTGGTGGAGCCTCGACGAGCTCGAGGCCACCGCGGAGCGGATCGTCCCGGCGGGGCTCGCAGCGCTCGTGCGTACCCTGGCGCCGTGACCGCCGTCCTCGTCACGGTGCACCTGCTCGCCGCCGGCATCTGGTTCGGCGGCTCGACGGCGCTCGTCTTCGTCGGGGTGCCTGCGATCCGGGAGCTCGACGGCGAGCCGCGCGGCCGCGCGATGAAGGCGCTCGGGCTGCGCTGGCGCCCACTCGGCTACGGCGCTCTGATCGTCGCCGCGCTCACCGGTGTCGTGCTCGCCTCGCGCGACTGGCAGCACAGCACGTCGTTTCAGGTCGTGCTCTGGTCGAAGGTCGTGCTCTTCGTCTGCCTGCTCGCAGCCTCGTACCTGCACAACTTCGTGCTCGGCCCGCGGCTCCAGGCAGAGATCCGCGAGGGCCTCGAGCAGCGCTCGCGGCGTCCACTGGTCGTGGTCGGGTGGGTCAGCTACTGCCTGACGATGGCTCTGCCGATCCTCGGCGTCGCGCTCGCGCGCCTCGTCGGCTGAGCCGGCTCCTCCCGGGTCTCTAGCTCTTCCAGCGGTTCGTGATCGGCGTGCGGCGGTCGCGGCCGAATGCCTTCGGGCGCAGCTTGACGCCGGGAGGAGCCTGGCGCCGCTTGTACTCGGCGCGGTCGATCATCCCGACGGCGCGGTCGACCACCTCTGCGTCGAAGCCGTCCTGCGAGAGCTCCTCGCGGGAGCGGTCGAGCTCGACGTAGGCCTCCAGCACGCGGTCGAGCGCCGGGTACGGCGGCAGAGAGTCCTCATCGAGCTGGTCGGCCCGCAGCTCGGCGCTCGGCGCGCGCTCGATGATCGAAACGGGGATCAGCTCACGTCCGGCACGGTCGTTGAGCCGGCGGGACAGACGGAAGACGTCCGTCTTGTACACATCCTTGATCAGCGCAAACCCGCCGGCCAGGTCCCCGTACAGCGTCGAGTAGCCGACCGACAGCTCCGACTTGTTGCCGGTCGCGATCACGAGCCAGCCGAACTTGTTCGAGAGCGCCATGAGCAGCGTGCCGCGGATCCGCGCCTGCAGGTTCTCCTCCGTGAGGTCGCTCGCACGACCGGCGAAGTGATCACTGAGAGCGCCGGTGTACGCATCGACCATCGGCTCGATCGCGATCTCGCGGAAGTCGATCCCGAGCGACGCGGCGAGCCGACCGGCGTCGCCGCGTGTCGCCTCGGACGAGTAGCGCGACGGCATCGAGACACCGTGCACGCGCTCGGCCCCGAGCGCCTCGACGCAGAGCGCCGCGGTCAGCGCCGAGTCGATGCCGCCGGAGAGGCCGAGCACCACGTCGCCGAAGCCGTTCTTCTGCACGTAGTCGTGCAAGCCGAGCTCGAGAGCGAGCCTCATCTGCTCGAGGTCGTCGAGCTGCGGCGCGATGCGCGCCGGCAGCTGGGCTCTCCTGGTGTCGTGCCGGCCCGAGCTCGATCTCGTCCAGCTCGATCGTCGTTCGCTCGCGGGCCAGCGCACGGCGCCGCACGTCGCGCAGCCTTCGTCCCACGGCCGCGGCCGGGTCGACGTCGACGACGAGCAGCTCCTCTTCGAATCCCACCGCCCGGGCGAGCACCTCTCCTTCGTCGTCGAGCACGACCGAGTGCCCGTCGAAGACGAGCTCGTCCTGGCCGCCGACCGCGTTGCACAGCGCGACGAAGCAGGAGTTGTCGAGTGCGCGCACACGCAGCATCTCTTCGCGCTCGCGATCCTTGCCGACGTGGAACGGGGAGGCGGAGATGTTCGCGATCAGCTGTGCGCCACCGAGGGCGAGATCGGTCGCGGGCGGGCCGGGCTGCCAGATGTCCTCGCAGATCGTCGGCCCGACCCGCACATCGCCGAAGCGCAGGAGAAGGAGGTCGTTGCCGGCCGCGAAGTAGCGGTCCTCGTCGAAGACGCCGTAGTTCGGCAGGTAGCGCTTGCGATAGATCGCGCGTACCTCGCCGTGGGCGAGGACGAAGCAGGCGTTGTAGAGGTCGGCGTCGAGATGCGGGGCTCCGACGAGCACGGTGATGTCCCGCGCCGCCCGCGCGATCTCGTCGACGGCACTCCGGGCGGCGCGCACGAAACCGGGGCGGAGCAACAGGTCCTCCGGTGGGTAGCCGGTGACGACGAGCTCGGGGAAGAGGACGAGGTCTGCCTGCTCGGCCCGCGCGTCGGTCAGCCACTCGACGACCCGGGTCGCGTTGCCGTCGATGTCCCCGACGACGCTATTGATCTGGGCGAGTGCGAGTCTCATCGGTTTTCGCCTCTCGGTCGAAAACTCTAGCACGGCGCTCCCGCAGAGCCGCTCTGCGCCAGGTGACGTAGAGGACGACGGCACAGAGGAAGACCGCGAAGCTCACCCAGCCGACGAACGGCGAGTGCGATTTCTGGCCGACCACGCTGAGGATCGCGGCGAGCGCGAGCATCGCGATCAGGTAGATGCGAAGCCTCTGCGCCGACATCAGCCCGCCCCGGGGAACAGGCCGCGAACACGCGCCTCGACCGCGGTCGCAAGTGCCGCGTGCGCCGCCTCACCGAGGTGCTCGACATCGTCCCCGACGGTGTCGTACGGCGCGATGCCGTCGAGATCGAGGAACGCGCAGCCGAGCTCGCCGCACACCTCGGCGAAGTGGGGCCCCAGCCGATGCCCGTCGAAGGGCGGCGGGCAGACGACGAGGATCTCCGGCGCGGCGCCGTCCGGCCCGGCCTCGGACGAGCGGGCGACCTTGACGAGCCGCCCGACCGACCGCGCCACGTCGGCCTCCGGCAGTCCGAAGCGGTCGCCGACATCGTTCGTCCCGAGGAAGACGACCAGCAGATCGACCGGCGCGTGCGAGAGCAGGCACGGCACGAGGTACGGCAGGCCGTTCCGTCCCTCGGCCACCGGGCTGTCCATCGTGGCGGTCCGGCCGCTCAGGCCCTCGGCGATCACCTCCCACTCGTCGCCGAGGGCGGCTTGCAGGCGAACCGGCCAGCGCACGTCGCGCGGAAGCCGTCGGCCGTTCGAGCCGGGGACGTAGCCCCAGGTGTTCGAATCGCCGAAGCAGACCACCGTGCGCATCACTCCTCCAGTCGGCTCCGTCATGCGCCGGAGCCGACGACGGCCTCGATCGCCGCGAGCGACTCGGGGTTCTCGAGCGACGAGAGATCTCCCCGATCGGTGCCGAGCGCGGTTGCCTTCACCGCGCGGCGCACGATCTTCGCGGAGCGCGTCTTGGGCAGCGCAGCGACGAAGAAGACGCGCTCCGGCTTGAACGCCTTCCCGAGCTCGGCCGAGACGTGCGCGGCCACCTCTGCTTCCGTCGCTTCGGCACCCGGCAGCAGGCAGCAGAAGATCCAGGCCGTCTCGCCCTTGACCTCGTGCGGCACGCCGATCGCGGCGGCCTCGCGGACTGCAGGATGACCGACCGCGGCCGACTCGAGCTCGGCCGGGCCGACGCGCTTGCCCGCGATGTTCATCGTGTCGTCCGAGCGGCCGTGCAGGAACCAGAAGCCGTCGGCGTCGACCGACGCCCAGTCCCCGTGCACCCAGACGCCCGGCAGGCGGGACCAGTACGTCTCGACGTACTTGTCCGGGTCGCGCCAGAAGCCCCGCGTCATGCCGGGGAACGGCCTGCGGCAGACGAGCTCGCCCACCTCGCCGGTGCCGATGAGCGAGTTGCCGGCATCGTCGACGACGTCCATCGCCATTCCGAGCGCCGGGCCGCCGAGGGAACAGGCCTTGATCGGTTGCACCGGTGTCGGCGACAGGAAGCATGCGCCGACCTCGGTGCCGCCCGAGCAGTTGATCACCGGCACGCGTGAGCGGCCGACCGTCTCGAAGAGCCAGCGGTACGGCTCGGGGTTCCAGGGCTCGCCGGTGGTGACGAACGTCCGGAGCGAAGACAGGTCGCTCACCGGGTCGCCGTGCGGCAGGAGCGCACGCGCGAGCGTGGGCGACAGGCCGAGCGACGTCACCCGCTCCGCCTCGACCGTGCGCCAGAGCCGGTCCGGTGCCGGCCAGTCGGGAGCGCCCTCGGCGAAGACGATCGTGCCCCCGAGCGCGCCGACGCCGACCACGGTCCACGGCCCCATGATCCAGCCCATGTCGGTGGCGAAGTGCACGACGTCGCCGGCATGGACATCGGCCTGGTAGGCGACCTCGCGGGCGATCGAGACGAGGAAGCCGCCCTGCACGTGCACGACGCCCTTCGGCTTGCCGGTCGTGCCCGAGGTGTAGGTCAGCAGGTAGGGCGCCTCGGAGTCCACCTCGAGCGGCGGCAGCGCGACCCGGTAGTGCGTCGAGCTCGAACGGCGCCAGCACGACCTCGGCCGTCGATCCGGACTCTCGCAGCGCCTCCTCGAGGATCTCCAGCATCGGGACGTCCTTGCCGCGCCGCGACGAGTGGCGCTGCGTGATCACGACCTTCGCCTCGCTCGCTTCGAGCCGCTGCGCGACCGCAGGCGCCGCGAAGCCGGAGAAGATCGGGACCTGCACGGCCCCGAGGTGCGCGATCGCATTGGAGGCCACCGCCACCTCCGGCGACATGGGCAGGAAGATCGCGACGCGGTCACCCTCGCCGACGCCGAGCGCCGCGAGCTGCTCGGCGAGGCGGGTGACGTCACGCGAGAGCTCGGCGAACGTGAGCGTCCGGCGCGAGCCGTCCTCGCCGAGCCCGACCGCTGCGATCGCTTCGGGCCGCCGTTCGGCCCAGCGGTGCACGCAGTTGCGCGCGATGTTGAGCTTCCCGCCGACGAACCAGGTCGTCCACTCGGGCCCACGCGAGTCGTCGAGCACGCGGTCCCAGGGCTGCGAGAACTCGAGCCCCAGGTCGTCGACGCAGAGCGGCCAGAACCACGCCGGGTCGTCCTGAGAGCGCCGGACCAGCGCGCCGTAGTCGGCGACACCGGCTCTGCGCACGAGCCGGGTCGCATTGGCGTGCTCGATCGTCGCCTCGTCCGGCGTCCACACCACCTCGGTCACGGGCGCAACCCTACTTGCGCCCACGAGTTAGCGTCTGCTAACTTAGCGCTCGCTAACTTATAGGAGGTCTTTCGAGGATGCAGCGTTTCGTGACGCCGGAGAACAAGAAGTGGTGGACGCTCGGGGCCGTGTCGGTCGGGCTGTTCGTGATCATGCTCGACAACACCGTCGTGAACGTCGCGCTGCCGTCGATCCGCCGTTCGCTCGGGATCAGCCTCGAAGGGCTCGAGTGGGTCGTCGCCGGCTATGCGCTCACGTTCGCGGCCTTCCTGCTCACGGGCGGCAAGCTCGCCGACTACTTCGGTCGCCGGCTCATCTTCATGCTCGGCCTCGCGGTCTTCACCGGCGCGTCGCTCGCCTGTGGGCTTGCGCCGAACGGCGGCTTCCTGATCGGCGCGAGAGTCGTGCAAGGCCTCGGCGGCGCGCTGATGAACCCGGCCACCCTCTCGATCATCACGGCCACCTTCCCTCCGCGCGAGCGTGGCAAGGCGATCGGGATCTGGGCCGGGGTCTCGGCGATGGCGCTCGCGATCGGCCCCCTCGTGGGCGGCCTCCTGACCGAGCACGTCAACTGGAACTGGATCTTCTTCATCAACGTGCCGATCGGCATCGTCGGGCTGTTCGCGATCCCGGTCTTCATCGACGAGTCTCGCGACCAGTCGGCCGACCAGCGTCTCGACCTGCCCGGGCTCGCAACGTCGGCCGTCGGTCTCTTCTCCCTGACGTACGCTTTCATCGAGGCGAATACCTACGGGTGGACGTCGTCTCGCATCGTTGGGTCGTTCGTGGTCGCGCTCGTCGCACTCGTCGCCTTCGTGCTGCTCGAGCTCCACCAGCGCGCGCCGATGCTCGATCTGACGCTCTTTCGGAACCGCACCTTCGGCGGCGCGAACGCGGCGATGCTCTTCGTCGGGCTCGCAATGTTCGGGACGTTCTTCTTCGTCTCGCTCTACATGCAGAACGTGCTTCGCTACTCGCCCGTCGAGGCGGGCGCGAGCTTCCTGCCGATGACGTTGCTGATCATCGTGCTGGCGCCGCGGATGGGCGGCCTGTCCGACCGGTTCGGCTCGCGCTGGCTCGTCGCCGGCGGGATGACGCTGCTCGCCGTGATGCTCTTCTACTACACCCAGCTCGGAGCGCACGAGAGCTTCTGGGTGCTCGCCCCGGGCCTCCTGATCGGCGGCACGGGGATGGCGATGACGATGACGCCGGTGACGGCGGCGGCGATGAGCGCGGTCGCGGTCGACCAGGCGGGGGTCGGGTCGGCGGTCCTCAACTCTTCGCGGCAGGTGGGAGGGTCGCTCGGGATCGCCGTGATGGGGGCGATCGTCGCCAGCAAGACGGACTACCTGACGGGCTTCCACGACGCCCTGCGTGTCGGCTCGCTGCTCTGCCTCGTGGGCGCAGTCGTCGCCGTGACGGCGATCCGGAAGATCGAGCACCCGCACGAGCCGGCGCGCGACGCGGCGGTGGCCGGCGCCGGTGCGGCGTGACGCAGGCCAAGCAGCGGCTCACGGCCGACGCTCGCCGGCAGGCGGTGCTCGACACCGCCTGCCGCGTCTTCTCCCGGTCGAGCTACGGCGGCGCGACCACCGCCGAGATCGCCCGCGAGGCGGGGATCTCCGAGCCGATCCTCTACCGGCACTTCGGCTCGAAGCGCGACCTGTACCTCGCCTGCCTCGACGAGGCCTGGGCGAGCTTTCGCGCCGGCTCGGAGCGCGCGATCGCCGCGGATCCCGCGCAGTCTCTCGGTGCGATCGCCGACGCCTACATGTCGAAGGGCAAGAAGATCCGCCTGATCGATCTCTGGGTTCAGGCGCTCACGGTGTCCCCGCAGGACAAGGTGATCGCGGCGGCCCTGCGGCGCCAGGTGCGTGAGGTGCACGCCTTCCTCGCCGAGCTGATTCGCGACGGCCAGCGGCGCGGGGTCCTCCATGCGGACCGCGATCCGGCGGCCGAGGCATGGCTCTTCGTCGCCGGCGGCCTGCTCGCGACGATGGACAGCCGGCTCGGCGGCCTGCTCGGCGACGACCTGGAGCGCGTCCGCACCGAGCGCCGCCGCTGGATGGCCGCCGACCCCGCGGCCTGACGGACCTCGAGCACGCGGAAAGGCCCCGAGACGCGGAAAAGCCCCGGCTGCGGCACCCGGGGCTCCTCCTACTCAGGCGGGGCGCCGGCTGGGCGTCTCCGGAGGGCAATGGCTCTGCGGCCCAGCCTTGCCTCCGGGATGTCGCCTCTGGCGCTCCCCCTGCACGTGGCCTGGCGTCTGGCCGTGGTGCAAGTGAGCTCACTCTATGAGCCATGTCCCCTTCTGTCAAGTAGCTCGGTCAAGTGATTCGCAAAGCCCCTGGTTGACCGGTGAATCCTTGCAAATATGCCCCTTTTGGGGGACTGTCCGATCCGGGGGATTGCGCTTCGGTGAAGTGTCCGGCATGCTGAGTGGGCTGTGACGACTCCTCGCGCCGCCCGAGCGAGCACTCCCAGGGCGCCCCGGGCGCCTCGCCTCGGCGAGCGCCTGCGCCAGTTGCGCGTGGCCGCCGGGCTCACGCAGACGGGCCTCGCGGGCGACCGCTTCTCGAAGGAGTACATCTCCCAGATCGAGCGGGGCAAGACGCGGCCGACCGCGGAGACGGTCGAGTGGCTTGCGCTCCGCCTCGGGGTCGACGCGGGGTTCCTCGCGTCCGGCGTCTCGACGGACGACCGTGCGAAGGCGGAGGCGATCCTGGCGCGCGCCGACTCGCTGCTCCAGGACCACGAGCTCGACGCCGCGATCGAGGAGTACACGCGGGCTCTGCCTGCGGTGCTCGGCACCGGCGCGCCGGAGCTGCACCTGCGCGCGTTGAACGGCGAGGCGATCGCCCGGGCCGAGAACGGCGACGTCAAGGGCAGCATGGCGCTCCTCGCGGAGTCTCGCGCGCTCGTCGAGAGCGACGGCTTCACCGACATCGATCGCGCCGACGTGCTCTACCGGATCGGCGTCTGCCGCTATCTCATGTCGAGCATCTCGACGGCGATCGGGCTGTTCAACGAGGCATTGACTCTCGCCGAGCGCACCGAACTGCCGGCCGATCGTCTGCGCCTCGAGCATCTTCACGTGGCGCTCGCGGTGCTATCGCCGCCAGCGTGACTACGAGGCGGCACGCGAAGATGTCGAGCGTGCGCTCGAGCTCGCCGAGTCGCTTCAGGATGCGCGGGCGCTGGGCGCCGCGTATTTCCAGGCCTCGGTGCTCGCGGAGCGCGACGGTCACTACGTGCTCGCGCGGACCTATGCCGAACAGGCGAAGACCCAGTACGAGGAGCTCGCCGACCGCGCCAATGTCGGCCGCCTCATGAACAACCTCGGCGCCGTGGAGTTCATGCTGGGCAAGCCGGAGACCGCGGTCGAGCATTTCAAGCAGGCCTTCACCGTGGCGCTCGAGCTGGGTCGCGACCAGGAAGCCGCCAAGGCCGTTTCGTCGCTCGCGCAGGTGCATCTCCGCACGGGCAACCTGGTCCGCGCCGAGGAGCAGGCGCGCCACGCGCTCGAGCTCATCGGCGAGCGCGCGGACATGCTCGACGAGATCGGAAACGCGCGGCTCGTGCTCGGCCGTTCCTTGCTCGAGCAGGAGCGCCTCGACGAGGCCGGGGAGGCATTTGCAAGTTCCGAGGACGCATTCGCGAAGTTGTCGTCGACGTCGCACCGCGCGGCCGCCTGGGTCGCGCAGGGCGATCTGGCGGCGAAGCGTGGGGACGAACGGCGCGCCGCGGTGCTCTACCGCAGGGCCGCCGAGGCGCTCCAGGATTTCAGGTTCTGACGAGAGGAGGTGTTCACTGTGGCAAATCTGTTGGCAACGCTCGTTCGGCGTCGTGCGGTTCTCCTGCTCGCGTCGGTGGTCGTTGCGCTCGTGCTCGGAAGGCTCGGCGTGGGTCATGCGTCCTTCGGCGTGTGGGACGGCCCCGCCGGTCACTGATCGGCCTCTGAACGGCGCGCTCTCCGGGGGGAGCCGGCGCGCCTTCGACCCGAAGGGCCGGATCGCAGCGGCCCGTTGAGAGCAGCAACGCGAGGTGGCTGTCCTCCGAGCCTGCGCCTCACCACGCCTCACGACGCCGCTCACCTGGGCCGGCACGGTCTCGCTGTTTCCAGCAGAGGCGACGGGGGCACAGAGGGCCACATGGCCGAGTCGGGGACAGTCCGTCGCGCGTTCGAGCTGACGCGCGTCGCGCGCCGGGCGCACCTCCGTCGCGCGCTCAGCGAGGTCGGCGTGGTCGGGACCAGCCCCGCGACCCGCGAGGGCGCGGTCCGGTTCCGTGAGGCGCTCGAGGAGCTCGGCACGACCTTCGTGAAGCTCGGGCAGCTGCTTTCTTCGCGTCCCGACCTGCTGCCCGACGTCTACATCGACGAGCTCGGGAAGCTCGTCGACGATGTCCCCGCCCTGCCGTTCGGGCCCCTGCGCGAAGTGATCGACCGGGAGATCGGTCTCCAGCACTTCGCCTCGATCGACGAGGCGCCCCTTGCCACGGCGTCGATCGCGCAGATCCACCCGGCCCTGCTGAGGAACGGCAGGGAGGTCGTCGTCAAGGTGCGCCGTCCCGGCATCGTCGAGCAGGTCCAGCTCGACCTCGATCTGCTGCGCAAGACGGCCGCGATCGCGGAGCGGCACTCCGACACGGCGCAGCTCCTGCAGCTGAACGCGCTCGCCGAGGAGCTCGAACAGCACCTGCTCGGAGAGCTCGACTTCGTCGAGGAGGCGAACAACGCCGAGCTGATCGCCCAGCTGCTCGAGGACTTCTCCGACGACATCTACGTGCCCGAGGTCATTCGCCCGTATGTGACCGAGCAGGTACTCGTGCTCGAGCGGATCCACGGCGAGAAGGTCGCCGACGCGCACGGCTTACAACCGGAACGTGCAACCGAGCTTGCACGAGCCTTCTTCCGCGCGTACGTGCGGCAGGTCACCGTCGCCGGTCTCTATCACGCGGATCCGCATCGCGGCAATGTCCTGCTGACGCCCGACGGCCGGCTTGCGCTGCTCGACTTCGGTTTGCTCGGGCGGCTCGACGACGACACGCGGACCTCGCTTGCGCTGCTCCTGCTCGCAATCGCGCAGAATCGTGCCGACGACGTCGCCGACCTGATCGTCTCGTTGTCCCTGACCAGCCTCGAATCCGACGAGGCCGGCTTCGTGCACGACCTCCGGCGCACGTTGCCCCGCTATCACTGGCGCCCGCTCTCCGGGATCAAGACGGGAGCCGGTCTCGCTGCGTTGCAGCGGCTCTCGTTGCAGCACGGCATCGCCCTACCGACGTCGTTCGCGCTCGTCGGCAAGACCCTGTCGCAGGCCGAGAGCATCGCCCGCCTGCTCGATCCCGAGCTGGATCCGGTCGAGTTGATACGAGACGAGGGCTGGTCGGTGCTGAGCGGTGAGGCCGCCAGGCGGCTCGAGCCGAATCAGGTGGTGTCGTTCGCGTTCACCCAGCTGCAGCCGTTGCTTCGCATGCCGCGCCGACTGTCGCAGCTCGTGCAGAAGGTCGAGACCGGCTCGCTGCGGATCGGGATCGTTCCCACGGAGCTCGAAGGGCTCGAACGGGTCGTCCGGTCGACGGCGAACCGGATCGGTGCGGCGCTGATCGTCTCGGCCCTTCTGATCGCCTCAGCGCTGATGGCGCGCGTGAGCCACACCATCGCCGTTGCCGGCTTCGCCGTTGCGGCAGGGCTCGGGCTCTACATGCTCTGGCGGATCGTGCGCACGCCCGGGGGCCTTTAGCCCTCAGGCGCGCCGGTCGCGCGCGCCGACGCGCTCGACGATCACCTGCGGGATGCGCGCGCGCGGAGAGAGGCGCAGGCACATCCGGACGATCTCGGCACAGTCCTCGGGCTGGATCATCTCGTCGCCGGCGAGCCCGGACCATTCGGCCATTGCGGTGTCGACGAACCCGGGGCAGATCGCGATCGCGCGCACGCCGTCGCCGTCGAGCTCGGCATTCTGGGAGCGCGTCAATGCGATCACGGCGGCTTTGGTCGCGCCGTAGACGACAAGGCCCGGTGTGGGCTCCGTGCCGGCGATCGAGGCGAGGTTGACGATCCAGCCCCTGCTCGCCTTGAGGTGCGGGATCGCCTCACGGCTGACGAGCAGCAGGCCGCGGAGGTTGACGTTCAGTTGCAGGTCGATCTGCTCGGCCCGCAGTGACTCGACCGTGCCGGCGATCCCGATTCCAGCGGAATTGACGAGCACGTCGAGCCCGCCGAAGCGGCGGTTGTGCTCTTCGACCACGCGAACGCAGTCGGCTTCGAGGCTCACGTCGGCAGCGACGGCGTGCGCGCCGAGCTTCGCCGCTGCCGCTTCGACCTTCGCAGGAGTCCGTGAGGCCAGGGTCAGTTCGAAGCCTTCATCCCTCAGCATGCGCGCGATCGCCAGGCCGATTCCCGATGATCCGCCGGTCACGAGGGCGCTTGGCATCGCTTCGACCCTAGATGATCGCCGCACCAGCGCCGCCGGCCACCGACGACCGAGAAGGACTCGCCGTCCGGTCCGCGAAATACGCTCGTAGCACCATCGAGCACCACGTTCCTCTCCCCTGATGGCGGCGGCTCCCCGGCCGCCGCTGTCGCGTTACGGTGCGGTGATGAAGCTGACGGATCTCGCGACTGCAGGCGGCTGCGCGGCCAAGTACTCGGCCTCGCGCCTCGAGGAGCTGTTGCGCGGGTTCGTCCCGGCCGAGGCCGAGAATCTGCTCGTCGGGCTCGACCCTGCCGACGACGCGGCGGTCTACAAGCTCGACGACGAGCGTGCGCTCGTCTTCACGATCGACTTCTTCCCGCCGATCGTCGACGACCCGGCAGACTTCGGCGCGATCGCGGCGACGAATGCTCTCAACGACGTGTTCGCGATGGGCGGGGTGCCGTTGCTCGCCCTGTCGGTCGCCGCGTTGCCCGAAGAACTGCCGACGGACGTCGTCCGCGCGATCTTCGACGGTGCTGATCGACAGGTCCGTGCGGCGGGAGCGATCCTCGCCGGAGGTCACACGATCCGGGACGCCGAGCCGAAGTACGGCCTCGCAGTGGTCGGCACCGTCTCCCTCGGCGGGATCTGGCCGAAGTCCGGTGCGCAGGCCGGCGACGCGCTCTATCTGACGAAGCCCCTCGGCACCGCCCTCGTGCTGGGCGGCGCGAAGCGCGGCCTCTGCGACAGCGCCGACGCGGTGCGCTGGATGCGCACGCTCAACCGCGAAGCGGCCGACGTGCTGCGCGCGTTCTCGCCGAATGCCGTCACGGACGTGACCGGGTTCGGGCTCGCCGGGCACGCGCACGAGATGGCAGCGCGTAGCGGCGTGCGCATCGTGCTTGCAGCAGTCGCGGCTGCCCGCGCTCGACGGTGCGCTCGACGCCGCGCGCGCGGGCGTCTCGACGGCCGGGACGCGCTCGAATCGTGAGTTCGCCGGGCTCGAGGTGGGAGACGTCGCTCCCGAGCTCGCCGAGCTCGCTCATGACCCGCAGACCGCCGGCGGCCTGCTCGTCGCGCTGCCGCGCGAGCAGGGGATGGCGCTCGAAGCCGAGTTCGCCCGGGCCGGGGTGTTCCTGGCGCGGGTCGGAGCGGTCGAGTGCGGGTGCCGGCGTCGAGCTCGTCTGAAAGCTTCGGCTAAGCCAGGTCGCGACGGCGGCGCACGATGCGCTTGCGCCGTTCGGCCAGCTCTGCTTCCAGCTCTTGCAACGCCGCCAGGCGCCTGCGCACGAGGCTGAGCTGAGTCTCGAGGTGCGGCAGGGCCTCGTCGAGCAGTGCGAGCTGTTCGTCTCGTGAATCCGTGGCGTGATAGCGGCGGCGGATCTCGGCGCGCACGTCCTCGGCCGTGATCATCGAGCGGAGCTCGTCGAGCGAGAGGCCGAGCAGGTCGCGCAGGCGGGTCAACTCGCACAGGCGCTCCACGTCCTCTTCGGTGTAGATGCGGTGCTTCCCCTGCTCTCGCTCACCGCGAGGCAGGAGCCCGAGCTCCTCGTAGTAACGAATGGTGCGCGGCGTGACCCCGCTGCGCTGCGCGATCTCGCCGATGCGGAGGGTCATGCCGCACGCTCGAGGACGGGGACGTTCTCGACCTCGCGGACGTGCGCGGGGCGAAGCATCGAGATCCCGGTGCCGAGCAGCGAGATGCCGGCGAGGACCCACAACGCGAGATGCATGTTCGAGATGAACGGCTGCAGCTGCGCCGGCGAGAGCCCGGAAGTCAGACCGGAGAAGATCTTGAAGAGGACGTCCTTCGGCACCGCGGCGGTGACGACCGCCATGACGAACGCGATCGAGATGACGGCGCCGGTGTTCTGCAGCATGACCCTGGCGCCGGCCGCGACGCCGCGCCTGTGCACCGGGACGGCGCCCATCATCGCGGCGGTGTTCGGGCTGTTGAACATTCCTGAGCCCACGCCGACCAGAGCGAGCCAGAGTGCGCTCCAGACATACGGGGTGCCTGCCTGCAGCATCGTCATCCCGGCGAGACCGATCGCGGAGAGCAACATCCCGCTCGCCGCAAGCGCACGCGAGCCTCTGCGGTCGGCGATCGCGCCCGCGATCGGCGAGGCGAGCAGCATGCCGATCGCAAGCGGTGCCAGTTCCAGGCCCGCCATGATCGGAGATTGACCCTGCGGCCCCTGGAAGTAGAAGACGAACAGGAACATCAAGGCGAAGCGCGAGAGCCCGTTGAGGAAGGCAGCGGCCGAGGCGGCGGTGAACAGCCGGTCCCCGAAGAGCTCGAGATCGAGCATCGGCGCGGTGCCTCGGCGCTCGATCACGATGAACAGCGGCAGCAGCACGATCGCCGCGGCGAAGCCGCCGAGCACGAGCCAGTTGCTCCAGCCGGTGAGACCGCCCTTCGAGAGCGCGAGCACGAGCCCCGTGAGCCCGGCGATGAACGTCGTCACGCCGAGCAGATCGAGGCCGCGCTCGTCGCTTCGGCCCGACCGCTCCTCGAGCACGAGAGCGCCCCAGACACAACCGGCCACGACCGAGCGGCACGTTGAACCAGAAGACCCACGGCCAGGCGATCGCGACGAGCGCGCCGCCGAGCACCGGTCCGATCACGAGACCGACTGCGGCGACCATCGTGTTCGTCCCCATCGCGAGGCCGAGCTCGCGGCGAGGGAAGGCGTCGGTGACGAGCGCCGCCGCGTTCGCGAACAGGAAGGCGCCGCCGACGCCCTGCAGGACGCGCCATAGGATCAGCTCGGTGCCGGTCGCGGCGAACCCCGCTCCCAAGGACGCGATCGAGAAGACGAGGAAGCCGAGCACGTACGCGGTCTTGCGCCCGAAGAGGTCGGAGAGCCGCCCCGCCGTGAGCACGAGCACGGTCGAGACGATCATGTACACGAGGATCACCCAGACGAGCTGGAGCAGGGTGGTGTGCAGGCTGCGCTCCAGATCGGGCAGCGCGATGATCAGCGTCCCCGAGTTGACCGTCGCGAGCAGCATCCCCAGGCTCGTGCAGGAGAGCACCCACCACTTGTAGTGGGCGGAATGGCGGCGGGTCGAGAGAAATCTCATCTTTACGTCAACGTAAGCTTATCAGATTCAGGTGCCGCTACAGTTCGCCTCGATGGAAGCCGGCGCCCAGCCGCTCGCCCGCGTACGTGCCTTCGCGCTGTCGCCCGCGGCCTTTCGACGGCTGGCTCTCGCGAACGCCGCGATGCTCGTCTTGATCGTCGCGACGGGTGCGACCGTGCGGCTGACCGGCTCGGGGCTCGGCTGTGAGCACTGGCCGGGCTGCGCCCAGCACCACTTCGAGCCCAAGAGCTACCACAGCTACATCGAGTTCTCGAACCGCGTGATCGCGTTCTTCACGATCCTCGTCACGCTCGCCACCTGGGTGCTGGCGCCGAAGCTGCGCCTGCTCGCGTTCGCCGTCTTCTTCGGGACGTTGCTGCAGGCACCCCTGGGTGCGCTGACCGTGCATTTTCATCTGAACCCCTGGCTGGTGCTCTCGCATTTCCTCCTCTCGATGGTCGTGCTGACACTGGGGGTCATGCTGGCAATCGAGACACGCGCACGCGAGCGAACGTCGCTTCCGTCCTGGCTGCCTCGGGTCGGGCTGCTCGTCGCAGGATCCGCGATCGTCTTGCTCGTCAGCGGCACGTTCGTCACAGCTTCGGGCCCGCATCCGGGCAGCGCAGTCGTCCGTCGGCTCTGGTCGTTCCAGCCCGCCGTCTACTGGCACGTGCGCGCCACAGCGGTCTTCGGCATCTCGTTCGCGGCGTTGCTGCTCTGGCTGGTTCGGAACCGCGCACCTCAGGTGCGTGGCGCGCTCGTTCTTCTCGGGCTGCTCGCAGTTCAGATGGTGATCGGCGAGACGCAGTACCGCACACAGCTGCCGTGGTGGCTCGTCCTCGGGCACGTCACCGTCGCAGCGATCGTGTGGGTCGCAGTCACCGCGTTCGTCTTCAGTCTCTGGCGCCCGCGTAGGATGCGCGAATGACGGAGCTGCGCATGAGTTCCCGGCCCGAGCTGGAGCGTCCGGTGCTGATCGCAGCCTTCCGCGGGTGGAATGACGGCGGCCAGGGGGCTTCGCTCGCCGGCGCCTACCTCGCGCGTGCGTGGGCCGGGCAGGAGTTCGCGTCGATCGACCCGGAGAACTTCTACGACTTTCAGGCGACGCGTCCGGTGGTGACCCTCGTCGACGGCTACACCCGGCAGATCGAGTGGCCCGAGAACACCTTCATGCACGCAGCCCTTCCCGGTGCCGAGCCGCGATGCGATCATTCTCCTGGGCGTCGAGCCGAACCTCCGCTGGCGCACGTTCTCGGAGTTGATCACGGGGATGGCCCGGGACCTCAGGGTCGAGCTCGTGGTGACGCTCGGATCGCTGCTCGCGGACGTGCCGCACACGCGGCCGTCGCCTGTGACGGGCAGCGCGACCGATCCCGAGCTGATCGACCGGCTCGGGCTGCAGGCCTCACGCTACGAAGGCCCCACGGGCATGGTGGGAGTGCTGCACGACGCGTGCGCCCGCGCCGGGCTCAAGTCGGCGAGCCTGTGGGCCGCGGTTCCCCATTACGTCTCGCTGACGCCGTCGCCTCGTGCGGCCAAGGCGCTCGTCGACCGTCTCGGCGCCCTCCTCGGTGCCGACGTCGATACCGCGGAGCTCGACGAAGCGGCCGACGCGTACGCCCAGCAGGTGAGCGAGGCGGTCGCGACCGACGAGGAGACCTCGGCCTACGTCCAGGATCTCGAGCGCCGGGTCGACGAGCTGGTCGACGAGGGCGACCTCCCTTCGGGCGACTCGATCGCCGCCGAGCTGACGCGGTTCCTGCGCGAGCGCGAGAACGACTCGGGGGACGATGACGTCGCCCGCGAGCACTGAGCAGCGGCGCGTCTAGCCGAAGGTGAACGAATAGGCCTGGACGCCGGGGCTGAAGGTCAGCTCCAGGAGGCCGCTGTGGAAGGTGCTCGAAGCTCGTACCGTATAGAGGCGCTGTGCGTCGACCTTGATCGTTCCCGCAGGCTTGCCGTCGATCCGCGCCGCCACCGTGCCGTGACCACCGAGCACGATGTAGACGTTCTTGGCCTCGAAGCGGAGACGCAAGCGAGCATGAGCGGAGGAGGTGATCTGCTCGGCGCCGACCCGCCACCGGCCGTCGTACGAGAGTGTGTTCGGTGGAATCGTCGGCGCGAAGTGATAGAGGTGGACGGCGTTCGGTACCGGGTTCGTGCCGACGTAGTTCGTCAAGCGCGCATATCCGAGGTAGCTCTCGGGTGTCAGCAGTCCCGACGGTGTCGCATCTGCAAGTCGGCGGGCGTGGGCGCCGTTGTCCCCGAGTAGCCTGCGGATCAGGGACTCGGTCTGGGGATACTCGCCCTCACCGAAATGCGTGTGGCGGATATGACCTTGCTTGTCGATCAGGTACTCGGCCGGCCAGTACTGATTCGCGTAGTTGTCCCAGGTTCTGAAGTTGTTGTCCTGCATGACCGGGTAGGCGATGCCGAGACGCCCGACGGCTGATCGCACGTTCGAGGTGACGTGCTCGAACGCGAACTCGGGCGTATGGACGCCGATGATCACGAGTCCCTTGTCGTGGTAGGCGGCGTACCAGGCCTTCAGGTGCGGCAACGTGCGCAGGCAGTTGATGCACGAGTAGGTCCAGAAGTCGACGAGGACGACCTTGCCGCGCAGTTGGGCCAGGGTCAGTGGCTGCGAGTTGATCCACGCACCGTCGAGGTGCAGCGGCGGCGCGACGCCGTAGTCGGGCAGGCTTCCCTTCGGCGTCTTGCCAACCGCGGCGAGAGCCTGGCCGCCGCCGCGAACCTTGGCCAGCTCGCGTTTGGCGGTCGAGTTGTCCTCGAGCTTGTTCTGCAGAAACGAGGTGTAGCCGGGCGTGAGGGTCGCGAGGTTGTCGTCGAGGTGGAAGACGAGCCCGATCGCGACGGCGGCCATCACGATCCCCGAGCCCACACGCACCGCCTCGGCGTGACGGCGTAGCCGACCGGATGCTTCGCGTCCGCCGCGGGCGATCAGCAGCATCGGCACCGCCGCGCCGGCAGCGTAGGCGAGCGTGAGCAGGATTGCCCGCAACCCGACGGAGTTGTTCGCAGCGACGACGGTGACGGTCGCGAGCACGGGCCCCGCGCAGGGCACGAACACGAGGCCGAGCGTCGCACCGAAGAAGAACCCGCCGCCGACCCCCGAGGGACGAAGGCGTGAGAAGACCGCGAGCGGCCGTTCGATCAGGAGCGCGGCGCGCGGGACGAGCAGGGTTGCGGCCATCACGAAGAGCAGGACGATGGCCGCGTTGCGCAGGAAGTCCTGCGGTAGGCCGAGGTGCCGAAGGAGCCAGGCGGCGAAGAGCGTGAAGACGCTGAAGCTCGCGACGAGCCCGGCGACGATGCGCAGCGGCCTGCGCCCGGACGCTCCGCCCGCGAGGAGCACCGGCAGCACGGGCAGGACGCACGGCGAGACGGCGGTGACGACGCCGGCGAGAAAGCCGATGGCGAGGAGGATGAGCACCTGGTACCGACTCAGTCTGACGGTCGTTCGTTACGTCGGCCGTCGGCGGTTTGGCCGTGGCTCCCCCGGCCCTGTCTGGGGTCAGGCACGGGCGGTGGCTCCTCCGGCCAAGTCTCGGGGTCAGACCCCGGCCCTGGCCGCCTGGGCCTGTCCAGAGCCGGGCTTCTTAGGCTGCGTCTTCGGTCGGCACGGCGCGCTCGACGGGAGCGTCGCCTGCCGGCGGCACAGTCGGAGCCCGAGCCTTGCTCGGACGGCTTCTTGCGCCTGCGCCGACGCTTCTTCGGCCCCGCGGGGCGGCCCTCGCCGTCACCCTCCGTGGGAGCCGCGGCGGTCTCGGTCGGCTGCGTCGTGCCCGCTGCTCGCCTCGGCGCCCGTCTTCTTCTTGCGGCGGCGCCTGCGACGTGCGCGTGACGGTCCAGTCTTCGGCTGTGGCAGGCTCTCCGCGATCCACCCGGCCACGTCCTGAATCGTCCCGAGCCGCTCGCGGGCCGCCTCGAGCAGCTGCGTGGAGCGCGGCGTGTACCCCTCGGCCGAGGCGAGGAGCGCGGCGCCGACCTCACGTGGCATCTCGAGCGCGGCGTTCACGAGCTTCGCCGCGTTCTCCTCGTGCCGGTGTCCGCGCGAGTTCGCGAGCGCACCGAGAAGGCGCTTCGCGTCGGGGTACTCCTGCGAGGCCTTGCGGTCGAGCTGCTTGCGCACTGCACGTGAGAGCTTCCACGTCCAGCGGGCGAGGATCTGATCCGGGGCGTCTGCCTTGCCGTCGGCGATCGCCCGCAGCATGATCCTGACGCCTGCTGCGCGATCCTTCTCCCACGGGGGCGCCTGCGTGACGAGCGTGACGAGATCGTCGAAGTCCGCACGCTCGACCTTCATCGACACGCGGTCGGCGAGCGCGATCAGCCGCAGGCGGCGATTCGGGTTCTGCGCCGCGCAGGTCGAGAGGAACTTCTCCATCGCGCGCTTCGACGCACCCGCGCGCGGTCAGCTTCTCGACGAATGCGGCGCGCTCGTCGAAGCGCAGCTGGCGGCCGGCGATCTCGCCCCAGAACTCCTGCTCGTCGTCGTCGAGGAACTTCGGGTCGACCCGCTGCCATTCCCGCGCGATCACCATCTTGCGGCGAAGCACGTCGGGCGTGACAGGGACGAGCCACGACGCCGGCGTCAGCTTGCGGCGGGCACGGCGTTGCGTGCGGCGGCGCGGAGCGGGGGTGACGCGGGCGCCCTCGCGGTAGAAGTCGGCGTCGAGCAAGGAGTGCAGCGAGACGACTCGCTCGTTGTGCGTCGCGGCCTTCGGAGTGAAGTCGACGACGATGCCCGCCTCCTTGCGCGGGTGGATACGCATGATCCGCCCGATCCGCTGCTGGTAGACGCGCTTGGACGCGGTGGGCGCAAGGTGCATCACGATCGTCGCCCGTGGCGAGTTCCAGCCTTCGGCCAGCAGCATCGCGTTGATCAGGACGTCGATCTCGGCGCGCTCGTAGGCGGCGAGGATCTCGGCCAGCTTGACCGGCGGGGTGCGCCCCGACACTGCCTCGGCTTTGATTCCGGCGGCTCGGAACGCGGTCGCAAGGTTGTACGCATGGTCGACGCCGGCCGCGTACACGATGCCCGGCGTGTCGCCGAATCGCTCGCGGTACAGCGTGGCGGCGGCCATGTTCAGAGCCTCGTGGTCGAGTGCCTGCGCGAGCGCGCGCTCCTCGAAGTCGCCGCCCACGATCGGAACCTGGTTGATCGCCGCGACGGGCGGCACGCGCAGGCAACGGAGTGGCGCGATCAACCCACGCCGGGCCGCGTCGGCAAGCGGTAGGTCGTCGACGGACGCCGGGAACACGTCGGAGACCTGCTTCGCGATCAGCTCTTCGGTCGCCGTCATGCCGATGTAGATCGGCTCGCTCAGTGAGCGAATGGCGGTGGAAGTCTTCTCACCCAACGCCGTGTGTGCCTCGTCGCAGATCACCAGCTCGTATGCATCCCGGGCGATCTCGTCGACGTGCCGCGCGAACCATGCGTACGTCTGAATGGTGATCGGGTTCGACGGCCGCGGCGCGGTATGGCCGGTCAGCACCGCGTCGTGGAACCGCGAGCCGTAGCCGTGCTCGGTCAGCTCGCGTCGGAACTGATCGACGAGCAGGCGGCGGTGGGTGAGGATCAGCACGCCCTCGGTGCGTGCCGCCTCGACGAATCCGGACGCCGCAATCGTCTTGCCCGAGGCGGTCGGATGGCGGAAGCGATAGCGGCGAACCGCACCGGGGTCGGCCTGGGCCGGCTCGGTGTCGACCTCGTCGTCGGACTCGACCTCGGGGTCGAGCTCGAGCTCGTCATCGCCTCTTCGTCCTCGTCCGGTTCCTCGTGCCCGTTCGCCGTTGCCGTTCTCGCCCTTCTGGGCCGCGGCGATCAGCTCGGTGAGCATCCCGGCGAGCGCGTCCACCTGATGGCGGCGCAGCTCGGTGCCGGACGCCAGGTGCGGCGGTTTCTCCGACAGCACACGCTCGAGCCCGAGGAGCAGCGCGTAGCGCACCTTCCATTCCGGCGACGGCGCCTTGCGGCCGGCATCCAGCTCGGCGAGGCCGTCCTCGAGCGCTCGTCGACGGGCCGTCCCAGGCGCCAGCACGACGTCCGGATCCTCATCAGGACGAAGGAAGGGCTCACCGGCCCATGACTCTGCTCGGAGGACGTCGGCCCGAATGTCCGACACGTCCCCCGATTCGCTCGGAGAGTGCGTAATGGTTTCTGCCAATGCCTGCGGCACGTCTGCCGTGCCGCCTCCTCAAAGGGTCGCGCCCGCGGGTTGAAAGCACCCGTTCGCGTAGCGCAGGGGCAGAATAGCCGAAGTGGCGGACGGCTGGGCGCTCCTCGGGCGGCTGCGGCTGGGCCCAGCGTCGGGGTGGGCCCGCGAGGAGCCTGCGGGCGCGTTCTAGGCTGCGGTGGCGACGAGCGACTCGAGCCGGCCGAGCAGCCAGCGGAGCTCGCTCCGTTCGGCCTCGAGCACATCGCCCTGGAACTGGATCAGCATCCCGCCGCCGGGCGAGAGATGGTCGCCGGCGCCCGCGATCAGCCGCCGGTAGTGATCGAGCCCGTCGGTACCCGAGAAGACGGCCGCGGGCGGCTCACCCTCGTAGCCGGGTGTCCCGGCCGGAGCGTAGGGAAGATTCGCAACGATCAGATCGAGGTCGCGCGGGAGCCCGTCGAGCAGGTCGCCGTGCACGAGATGCACCCGCGCACCCAGGCGCTCGGCATTCAGCGACGCCACATCCAGCGCGCGGTTGCAGGTGTCGCTCGCCCAGAGCTCGATCTGCGGCGCGCGCAGCGCAAGCGTGATCGCGATGATCCCGGAGCCGGTACCGACGTCGGCAACCCGCGCGGGGCCGGCCCCGATTCGCGCGAGCGCGGCGTTGACGAGCCGTTCGCTCGTAGCGCGCGGTGTGAAGACCCGGCCGGGGTCGGTATCGAATACGAGTCCGTGGAAGCGCGTCGCCATCTCCTTTAGTACAACGTAGCCGGATGAACTGGATTCCCTTTGCCGAGGAGAAGCAATCCCGGTACCGGGAGCCCCACGGCGAGCTGGACGAGCGGGGGATCGTGCGGCAGGGGAACATCGCCTACGCCGCCGGCCTTGCGCTGCTGATGGCCGGCGACCCGGCCGCGGGCGAGTGGCTGCGCCTCGCCGCCGCCCACTGGCGCGAGAGCTGGGACGCCGGGGAGGGCCGCGACTCCTGGGGCCGCCCGGTCGGGGCGCTGAAGGCATCCCTGCTCGCCGGGGACGACGAGGCCGTCATCGAGTACGCGAATTGGGCCCTCTCACTGAACGCCGCGTCCGCCGAGTCGCCGATCGGGCGGTACGCAGCGACACTCGCGTTGCTTGCGCTCGGCCGCTGGGCCGACGCGCGTCACCTCGCCGAATCGTTGCGCAGTCGAGCCGATTTCCCGAGCGATGTCGCAGACACGCTCGCGTTCGTCGCCGCTCACGACGTGATCGGGTACGTCGAAGCGGTCGAGTCGGTCGTCACCTCCTTCGAGACACGTTCCGACTTTCTCGAAGATGCCGCCGTCGCAGACACGGCACTCGTGCTCGCAGCACTCGCGCGCCGGCGCCAGATCGACAGAGCCCTTGCCGTCGTCGCCTGTGCTGCCGGCCTGACGGGGCGGCGACGTCTCGGCTCAGGCCGTGTCGAGCCCGGCGGCCGCGGCGCGGTCGAGGAAGACCTGTACCCGGACGGGCGCGAGCCGAGCAAGACTGGCCGGAACGTCGCGGCTGACCTCACCGCCGAAGGCCCGCGCGACCGCGTCGCGCTTACCCTCTCCGGAGACCAGGAAGACGATTTGCCGCGCCGCGTGGATCGTCGGCAGCGTCATCGTCACCCGGTCGACGAACGGGTCGAGGCCGGGCGGCCCCCAGGTGACGCGGCGGTCGTCGACTGCGAGTTGCGGCGAACCCGGGAAGAGCGACGCCATGTGGCCGTCGCTCCCGAGCCCGAGCAGAAGCAGGTCCAGCTCGACGCCTGCGAGCGCCGAGTCGTACTCGGCGGCTGCCGCCGCAGGGTCGAGCTCGCCGCGCATCCGGTGCACCGCGTGCGGCGGCACCGTCAGACGGTCGAGCAGGCTCTCCCTCGCCAGCCGGTAGTTCGAAAGCGGGTCGTCGGGAGGGACGCAGCGCTCGTCCCCCCACCAGACGGTCGTCCTGCTCCAGTCGGGCTCGAGCTCGGCTGCGCGTTCGTAAGCCTCGGCGACCGAGGCGCCGCCGGTGAGCACGATCGAGCCGCCACGGGCGGCGTGCTCGGCGAGGAGCCGGGCGACCGGCTCGGCGGGGTCGTCGACGACCCGAAGCTCAGGCGACTGCGACATACGGCAAGGGTACGAGACCGCGGCCGAAGCCCGCCAGCAGGTACACGCTCGCGAGGCCGGCCCACTCGCCGTAGGGCTCGAGCAGCAAATCTGTCTCCTCGGGCTCCGCCCAGCGCCCCCAGAGCGCGGCCGCCAGCTTGGCGAGCCCGAGGTCGCGCGCCAGCCCGACCTCGTAACGGCCTAGCCCCTCGAGGCAGACGACGCCGACCGACCACGGGCCGAGCCCGCGCTCGCGGCCGAGCCGGGCGGCGACCATAGCCGATGGCGCGGCCTTCAGCCGCTCGAGGTCGAAGGAGCGGCAGAGCCGGACGAGGCACGACGCCCGCCGGGCACCGAGGCCGAGTCGCCCAAGCTCGGCCGGCGAGAACCGCGCGAGGTCGGCGCACGTCGGCGGAGCATGTAGTCCTCCGAGGGCGGGCGTCGCGGAGCGGATCACCGCCCGCTCGATCTGGCGCGCGCGGCTTGCCTGGATCAGCTGCCCCGCCACGGCGCGCAGCAGGGCTTGCGCGACCGTGCCGGTGCGCAGCGGCCGGAGCCCGCGCAGCCGGCGCAGCGTCTCGCCCAGGAGGGGGTCTGCAGCGAAACGGCGCAGGAACTCGGAATGATCGTCGTCGAGGCCCAGCGCAAAGCGAACATGCTCGATGCCCGCCTCGCTGTCGGCGGCCACCGAGATCGTCCCGTCGACGCGCTGCGCAGCATGCACCCGCTCGAGACGACCGTCGACCCGGATGGTCGCCCGATAGGTGCCGTCGACGACGACGCGGGTCGCATCGGAGGCGTGGCGGCCGGAGAGACGCAGCGAGTAAGGGCCGCTTGGGCGGAGCTCGGCGTGAATCGGCATCCATCTCCGAGTCTAGGCTCTCCGGAGGTAGGGCTACAGTCACCCGATGCTGCGCCGGGTCGCGTCGCGGGTATCCATGCGGAGCCGCCGGCGGAAGCTCGACCTCCTGCTCGAGCTGCTGGAGCCGGGGCCGGAGACCACGGTCGTCGACGTCGGCGTCACGGACGCACCGTTCGGCGGAGGGTCGACCGACAACTTCTTCGAAGCCCTGTATCCGTGGCCGGAGCGCATCACCGCCGTCGGCCACACCGAGCTCGACCGCTTCGCCGCCGCGTTTCCCCGCGTGCGCACCGTGCGGGCCGACGGCCGGGCGTTGCCGTTCTCCGACGGTGAGTTCGACGTCGGCTTCTCGAACGCAGTGGTCGAGCACATCGCGGGCGGGCGCGTGGGACAGCGCCGGTTCGTGCACGAGCTGTGTCGCGTCTCGTCCCGCGTGTTCGTGACGACGCCGAACCGCTGGTTTCCACTCGAGGTGCACACATTGCTGCCGTTCGTCCACTGGTTGCCGGCGGGAGCGCGGGAGCGGCTGCTGCAGTTCGACGACGTGCTCGATCCGCTCGGGCCCAAGGACTTCTCCTCGCTCTTTCCTTACAGCGTGCGGGTAATCAACACCGGCATGACGTTGATTGCGGTCGGCCCCCAGTGAGGCGCCCGGTCCTCGCGCTGCAGGTGCTGATTGTCGGGCTCGCGGTGCACAACATCGCGATGGCGTTCCTCTGGCGCGCCGGCGTCCGCGGAGCGGCGCTGTCGATCGTCGCTGCCTGGAAGGACGTGCTGTTGCTGGCGGCGCTCGTCCTCGTTGTCCGCGAGCGGCGCCGGTTGCCGTTCGACGGCCGCTTCGCCGACTGGCTCGCACTCGCGTTCGGAGCCTTCGTCGTCATCTACGGCTTGCTGCCTCAGTCACTGCTCGATGGGGCCGCGACCCACAAGGGAGTCCTGTACGCAGCTCGCCACGACCTGCTGCCGGTGGGCGCCTACTTCCTCGGCCGCGGCCTCCAGTTGAGCGAACGGGAACGGAGCCGCCTCTGCCATACCGTGCTCGCGACGGCGGCGCTGGTGGCCGCCTTCGGCCTGGTCGACGTCTACGCCGTGCCGCTCTCGTTCTGGCGGCCCGCGGCAGGGTGGTTCGCCGATCAGCTGGGGCTCCGGTACAGCGGCGGGCTCACCGGCCTGCCCGAGAACTTCGTCTACAACGCGGGGAACGGCGTCGTGTTCAGGCGGTTGACCTCCACGTTCCTCTCGCCTCTCGCAACGTCGTACCTGCTCGTCGTCGCGTTGTTCTTCGTGCCGCTGCGGCGCCGGTGGGGGCCGCCGCTCGCACTGCTCCTCTTCGCCGCACTGCTGTGGACACACACTCGCTCGGCATTGGTCGCTCTCGTCGCGGCGCTCGTGCTGCAAGCAATTGTCCGTCGCAGCATGCGTTCGGTCGCGCTGGCGGTCGTGGTCGCCGTGCTCGGTCTCGTGTTCGTGAAGAGCTACGACCACTTCGCTCCGCGCACGCACTTCACCGCTGCGGAACTGAAAGTGCAGGAAAGGATCGCGCGGGAGCATCCGCACACGTCGAATGACGCAACGAGCGCCAGCGAAGCTTCCACGAGCGAGCATCTCGCTTCGCTGCGCGACGGCACGCGCACGGTCATCCACCATCCGTGGGGCTTCGGGCTCGGCAACTCCGGCGTCACCGCTGCGCGGACGCACGTCACCGTGCAGGCCGGCGAGTCGACTTACACGGAGCTCGGTGTCGAGACCGGTCTGCTCGGAGCGCTCTGCTTCATCGCCTGGTCGCTCGTCGTCCTGCGCAGCACTGTGCGTCGCCGGCTCTGGGTCGGCGCAGCGTTCGCTGCAGTCCTGGTCATCGGCCTGCAGACGGATGTGATCGGAGTACCGTGGATCGCCGTCTCCGTCTGGGCGTTCGCCGGCGACTCGTCGTAACCGTCACAACTTCGTCACGGTCCGAAACGGACACTTGCGTGCGCCGGCAGCAGTCGTACCGTTGATCGGATGCGCGCGTCGCCGATCGAGATCGTCCTTCTGGCAGCCGCCGTTCTTGTTGCCGCCGCCGCGCTGCCGCGCTTCGGCGGCGGTCCGAAGCGTCCGGTCGTGCGCGCGAGCTGGGGGCTCACCCCCGGTGTCCTCAATCCGGCGGTGACGCAGGCGACGATTCATGAGACCGTCTGCAGGCGGGGCTGGACGCGCACCGTTCGGCCGCCCGTCGCTTACACGAACGCTCTCAAGGAGCGGCAACTCGCGCAGTACGGTCTGCGCGGGCCGCCCTCGGCGTTCCAGGAGGACCATCTGATCAGCCTGGAACTGGGCGGCAGCCCGACCGATCCGCGCAACCTGTGGCCCGAGCCGTATCCGCGGGCGGCTGAGGTCGACCGGATCGAGAACGAGCTGAACAGCCGTGTCTGCGCAGGGTCGCTGACGCTCGTCGAGGCGCAGCGGAGCGAGTCGGCGCTCAAGCACGCGGCCGGATAGGCCGCGGCGCGTCAGCCGCCGAGCGCGTCGGTCATTCGGGCGAGTAGCAGCGTGAGCCGCGCGCGTTCGGTGGCGGAGAGCGCCGCGACCGCCGGCGCGAAAGCAGCCGACGCGCGCGACTTGCGGTCGGCGACGAGTGTGCGTCCGGTCCGGGTCAGTTCGAGTCGCACCGCCCGGCGATCGTCCGGGTCGGGCCCGCGGGCGACGAGGCCGAGCTCGTCGAGCGTGTCGACGGCGCGGCTCGCCGTGGGAGCGCTCGTTCCGATGCGCGCGGCCAGGTCGTTGAGCCGTAACGGGCCGTCGGCATCTGCGAGCTCGGCCAGGGCGATCCGCTGGGTCGCGGTCAGCGCTGGCCCGTCGTCGGCCCCGGCGGTGATGCGGGTGAGCTGCCGCCAGAGCCTGCCGAGCTCCTCCAGGATCGCGCCGTCGTCGCCGCTCTCGCCCCTCATGCTCGAATAGTTACATACCGCAATAGTTTCATCTCGTTGGTAGTGTGGTGGAGGTGACGGACGCAGTCCTCCAGGCCCAACCGCGCGTGCGGGCGATCTTCGGCGCACTGATGCTCGTGCTGCTGCTCGCGGCGCTCGACCAGACGATCGTCTCGACGGCGCTCCCGACGATCGTCGGCGACCTGGGCGGCATCTCCCACCTGTCCTGGGTGGTCACCGCCTACCTCCTCACGGCCACGATCTCGGGCCCACTCTACGGCAAGCTCGGTGATCTCTACGGGCGCAAGCGGGTGCTCCAGGGTGCGATCGTCATCTTCCTGCTCGGCTCGGTGCTGTGCGGTCTCGCGCAGTCGATGGCGCAACTGATCGCCTTCCGGGCGCTGCAGGGCCTCGGGGCAGGCGGCTTGATGGTCGTCACCCTCGCCGTTGTCGGCGACATCATTCCGCCGCGCCAGCGCGGCAAGTACCAGGGCTACTTCGGTGCGGTGTTCGGCTTTGCGACCGTGGTCGGGCCGCTCCTCGGCGGGTTCTTCGTCGACAACCTCAGCTGGCGCTGGATCTTCTACGTCAACGTCCCGGTCGGGGCGATCGCGCTCACGGTGATCGCGGTCACGTTCAACGTGCCGGTCGCCGCCCGCCGCCACGCGATGGACTACCTCGGGGCGCTGCTGCTCGCCGGCGGCCTCGGTGCAATCGTGCTCTTCACGAGTCTCGGCGGCACGACGTGGGCGTGGGGATCGCCCCAGGTGATCGGGCTCATCGTCGCGAGCGTGATCTTGGTACCGGCGTTCGTCTGGCAGGAGTCGCGCGCCGCCGAGCCGATCCTGCCACTCGCGCTCTTCCGCAACCACACGTTCGCAGTGACGAGCGCGGTCGGGTTCATCGTCGGTTTCGCCCTCTTCGGGGCGATCACGTATCTGCCGCTGTACCTCCAGGTGACCAAGGGCTCGAGCCCGACCCGCTCGGGCTTGCAGTTGACGCCGTTGATGGCGGGCGTGCTCGTCACGTCGATCGTCAGCGGGCAGCTGATCTCGAAGCTGGGTCGCTACCGGTTCTTCCCGATCGCCGGTACGGCGATCATGGCCGTCGCGATGTTCCTGCTGGCCCAGCTCCACGCCGGCACGAGCACCTGGGTCGCGGCGAGCTTCGCACTCGTGCTCGGGCTTGGGCTCGGGATGGTGATGCAGGTGCTGGTACTCGCCGTACAGAACTCGGTCGAGCCGTCGACGATGGGCGTTGCGACGAGTGGCTCGACCCTCTTTCGCCAGATCGGCGGCTCGATCGGTGTTGCGCTGTTCGGGACGATCTTCGCGAACCGCGTACGCGTCGAGCTCGCGCACCGGCTGCCCGCAGGGACGCACATCTCGAAGACGATCAACCCCGCGGGCATTCGGCAGCTGCCGCCCGCCGCCCATGCGGCGTTCGCGGATGCGTTTGCTGCGGCTCTGCAGCCCGTGTTCCTCGTCGCTGCCGGCGTCTCGCTGATCGCGTTTCTGCTCAGCTGGCTGCTGCGCGAGGTGCCGCTCCGCCACGGCACCGAGCCGATGCCCGTGCCGGCGGCTAGTCCCGCCGTTGCTCCACCGGCCCGGTCGTGAACGCCTCTCGCCGCGCGCACGTGACCTCGTCCTCGTAACGCTTGATCAGTGCCGCGATGCGCGTCGTGCCGACCAGCTCGGGGCCTTTCCCGCGAAGCGTGCGAATCCGATCGTCGAGCAGGATCATCGATCACTCCCTTCGTCGCTTGCCGTTCGAAGCTAGCGAGAACCGCGACGAGCCGGGGTGACCGAAGGGTGACGAGTTAGCAACCTCCTGGGGAGTCGACCCGACCGACCGGTTCCGACGACGCCACCGAGACTGCATCGGCTCGCCCTGGGGGCGGCCGCGTGTGGAAAAACCCTCACCTGCGACGGCATAGGGCGGTGCTATAACGGCCTGGAGTGGGAAAACCGGTCGAGCAGCTCGAGTCGGTCGTCATCCGCTTTGCGGGTGACTCAGGCGACGGGATGCAGCTGACCGGCGGGCGCTTTACGTCGGAGACGGCACTCACGGGCAACGACCTCGCGACGTTCCCCGATTATCCGGCCGAGATCCGCGCACCCGCCGGCTCACTGCCGGGAGTGTCCGGCTTCCAGCTCCACTTCGCGGATCACGACATCCTGACGCCGGGTGACCGCCCCGATGTGCTCGTGGCGATGAATCCGGCCGCCCTCAAGACGAATCTCGGCGACCTGCCTAAGGGCGGGACGTTGATCGTCGACACGGACGCGTTCACGGATCGCAATCTGAAGAAGGCGGGCTACGAGACCAACCCGATCGACGACGGCTCGCTCGCCGACTATCAGGTGCACGCGGTGCAACTGACCGGGATGACGATCGGCGCGCTGAAGGAGATCGAGGGTGTCACGGCACGCGAGGCCGAGCGCGCGAAGAACATGTTCGCGCTCGGTCTGATGTCGTGGCTGTACGGCCGCCCTACCGAATCGACCACGGCATTCATCGAGCAGAAATTCGCGAAACGCCCTGAGATCGCCCAGGCGAACCTGAAGGCCTTCAACACGGGGTATGCGTTCGGCGAGACTTCCGAGTCGTTCGCGGTGCAGTACGACGTCAAGCCCGCCAAGCTGCCGCCCGGCACCTACCGGCAGGTGACGGGCAACACGGCGCTCTCGTGGGGACTCATCGCCGCCTCGAAGCTTTCGCAGCTGCCGTTGTTCCTCGGCGCCTACCCGATCACGCCGGCGTCGTCGATCCTCGAGGAGCTCGCCAGGCACAAGAGCTTCGGTGTGCGCACGTTCCAGGCAGAGGACGAGATCGCCGCGGTCGGCGCGGCGCTCGGCGCGTCGTTCGGTGGTGCGCTCGGCGTCACGACCTCAGCGGGGCCGGGGATCGTCCTCAAGTCCGAGACGGTCGGGCTGGCGATCACACTCGAGTTGCCGCTCGTGATCGTCGACGTTCAGCGAGCCGGGCCGTCGACGGGCATGCCGACCAAGCCGGAGCAGGCCGACCTCCTGATGGTGCTGCACGGACGCAACGGCGAGTCGCCGGTGCCGGTACTGGCATGCGCCACGCCGGGCGACTGTTTCTACGCGGCTATCGAGGCGGCTCGCGTCGCCGTCACCTACCGCACGCCCGTCTATCTCCTGAGCGACGCGTACCTCGCCAACGGGGCCGAGCCGTGGCTCGTGCCCGACATCGGCGCGCTCGAGCCGATCGGTATCGAGTTCGCGGTGGCGGACGGCGACGAGTTTCAGGCCTACAAGCGCGATCCCGAGACGCTTGCCCGACCGTGGGCGATTCCGGGCACGCCCGGCCTCGAGCACCGCATCGGTGGGCTGGAGAAGGCGAACGTCACCGGCGCGATCTCATACGACCCCGAGAACCACGATCTGATGACCCAGCTTCGTGCGCAGAAGGTCGCGGGCATCACCGTGCCGGACCTCGAGGTCGACCACCAGGAGGGCGCAGACGTGCTCGTCCTCTCGTGGGGCGGCACCTACGGACCAGTGCACGCCGGTGTGCGCCGCGTGCGTGGGGGCGGGGGCAGGGTGGCCCACGCGCACCTGCGCTGGCTCAACCCGTTCCCTGCGAATCTCGGCGACGTGCTGGGGAGCTACGACCGGGTGCTGATCCCGGAGATGAACACGGGCCAGTTGCTGCAACTCGTCCGCGCGCGCTACCTCGTCGACGCGGTCGGCTACAACAGGGTCACGGGCAAGCCGTTCAAGGCGAGCGAGATCCGCGATGCGATCGAGGCGATCCAGTGACGAATGAGCTCAAGTTGACCGCCAAGGATTTCAAGTCGGATCAGGAGGTTCGCTGGTGCCCAGGTTGCGGCGACTACGCGATTCTCGCGGCGGTGCAGAGTTTCATGCCCGCCCTCGGGCTTGCGCGCGAGAAGATCGTCTTCGTCTCGGGCATCGGCTGCGCCGCACGTTTTCCGTACTACATGCAGACCTACGGGATGCATTCCATTCACGGTCGCGCGCCCGCCATCGCCACGGGCCTGGCCGTGTCGAGGCCCGACCTCTCGGTCTGGGTCGTCACGGGTGACGGTGATGCTCTGTCGATCGGTGGCAATCACCTGATCCATGCTCTTCGGCGCAACGTCAACATCAAGATCCTGATGCTGAACAATCAGATCTACGGGCTCACGAAGGGCCAATATTCGCCGACGAGTGAGCAGGGCAAGGTGACGGGCTCGACGCCGATGGGGAGCGTCGACTACCCGTTCAACCCCCTGAGCCTTGCTCTCGGCGCAGAGGCGACGTTCGTCGCGCGTGCGATGGATATCGACAAGCCAGGGCTCACCGAGGTGCTGCGCAGAGCTGCAACGCACAAGGGCGCGGCGTTCGTCGAGATCTACCAGAACTGCAACATCTACAACGACGGCGCGTTCGACTTCGTCCGGGAGGAGAAGGAGAACCGTCTCTACATCGAGCACGGCAAGTCGGCGGGCGAGACGGGCATCGTCCATGACGAGACCGACTTCGCGACCGCCTTTGCCCTGTCACGGATCTCGTACGCCTCGCACGGCGTCGTCCCGCTGGGCGTCTTCAGAGACGTACCGCGTGACAGCTACGACGAGCTCGTCCAGGCACAGCTCGATCATGCGCAGGGCGACGGCGACCTGCAGGCGCTCGTCGGCTCGGGCGACACGTGGTCGATCGCCTGAGCGGCGTTCTGGCCTAGGCCCGGAACCGGGTTTCTAACGTGTAAAACGGGGTACGTGTCCGGCGTGGAGCGCCCGGTGGGAAGCGATCCCATTCGAAGCGACGATGCGCCCCGCGGGCCGCGCGCCCGCCGGCAGGACTGGTCGCTCCTGCTCCTCCTGCTGCCGTTCGTCTTCTTGCTCGTGCCGCAGATCTACGCCCGGATCGATCCCCGCCTGTTCGGGATCCCCTTCTTCGCCTGGTACCAGTTCGCCTGGGTGATCGGCGGGTCGATCATCACGTTCGCCGTCTATCGGATCCGCGGATGACGCTCGCCTCGGTGATCTGGAGCCAGTTCTGGATCTTCCTCGTCCTGTTCATGATCGTCACCGGCATCGGTTTCGCGGCGCCGCGCTGGCGGCAGGCGCGCACCCTCGCGCATCTCGACGAATGGGGCCTCGGCGGCCGGCGCTTCGGCACGCTCGTCACCTGGTTCCTCCTCGGCGGAGACCTCTACACGGCGTACACCTTTATCGCGGTGCCGGCACTCGTCTTCAACAAGGGCGCGATCGGGCTCTTCGCAATCCCGTACACGATCATCGTGTACCCGCTCGTCCTGCTGCTGATGCCACGGCTCTGGCAGATCGCCCGTAATCGCGGCTATGTCACGGCCTCGGATTACGTCAACGAGCGGTTCAACAGTCGCCACCTTGCTCTCCTGATCGCGATCACCGGCATCGTCGCGACGATGCCCTACATCGCGCTGCAGATGTACGGCATCGAGGTGGTGCTCGGGCAGATGGGCCTGCCGGTCGAAGCGGCGCTGATCGTCGCGTTCGTCGTGCTCGCAGTGTTCACCTACACCTCCGGCCTGCGGGCCCCTGCGTTGATCTCGGTCGTCAAGGATGTGCTCATCTGGGTGACGGTGATCGTCGCGATCATCTACATCCCGATCCACCTGGGCGGTTTCCACAAGATCTTCAACGCCGTCCCCGCAAAGAACCAGAATCTGGCGCCCGGCGCGAACGCCGCGTATGCGTCGCTCGCTCTCGGCTCTGCGCTCGCGCTCTTCCTCTACCCGCATGTTATGACCGGTGTCTTCGCGTCGGGCTCGCAGCGCACCGTCAAGCGCAACGCCGCATTGCTGCCCGCGTACTCCTTCATGCTCGGCTTGATCGCGTTGCTCGGCTACATGGCGCTCGCTGCAGGTGTCACCCCGTCGAAGGACTACGGCGCCAACTCGGCCGTGCCCGCGTTGTTCGCAAAGGTGTTTCCCGACTGGTTCGCGGGGTTCGGTTTTGCCGCGATCGCCATCGGTGCTCTCGTTCCGGCATCGATCATGTCGATCGCCGCAGCGAACCTCTTCAGTCGGAATGTGTGGGGGTCGTTTGTGCGCAGAGGGGCCTCTCCCGCCCAGGAAGCGAAGGTCGCGCGCATCATGTCCCTCATCGTCAAGCTCGGTGCGCTCGTCTTCATCCTCGCGGCACCTGCCACCGACGTGATCAACTTCCAGCTCGCCGGTGGCGTCTGGATGTTGCAGACGCTGCCCGCCGTCTTTCTCGCGCTGTACTTCCCCTGGCTCAACCGCTGGGCTGTCGGCGCAGGCTGGCTCACGGGCATCGCGTGGGGGACGGTCATGCTCGGGCAGGAGGGCTTCAATGCATCGACGCACGTGGTGTTCGGGTACGGCGTGTACATCGCCCTGGCCGCGGTGATCGCGAACGCGCTGGTCGTTCTGGCGGGCTCCGCTCTCGCCTACGCGGTGGGCTGGCGGCCGGTGCACCGCCTGACGGAGGCCGACTACCAGCCGCAGCCTTCGGCCCCGGAGACCGCACCGCTCGCGCTCGAACCGGAGGCGTCACTGCCGCTGCGGGGGTAGCTTCTCTCGCCGTGGGCGGGGTCATCTACCAGATCTACCTCCGATCGTTCGCCGACTCGAACGGTGACGGGATCGGTGACCTGCCGGGCGTCGTCGAGCACCTCGACTACGTTGCGGAGCTCGGCGTCGACGCGCTCTGGTTGAGCCCCGTTCATCCCTCGCCGAACGTCGACTGGGGCTACGACGTGGCCGACTATCGCGGTGTTCATCCCGACTTCGGAAATCTGGCCGACCTCGACGCGTTGATCGCCGCGGCCCGCGAGCTCGACATCGAGGTCTGGCTCGACCTCGTCCCGAACCACACCTCAGACCACCACCCGTGGTTTGCCGACAGGCCCGAGTACTACGTCTGGTCGGATCGGGTGCCGAACGACTGGACCTCGATCTTCACCGGTGCCTCCGCCTGGCAGTACGACCGCACGCGGCGCCAGTACTACCTGCATCAGTTCGCGCCCGAGCAGCCCGACCTCGACTGGTGGAACAAGTCGGTGCGCGACGAGTTCGACGAGATCCTCCGCTTCTGGTTCAACCGTGGCGTGCGTGGCTTTCGCATCGACGTCGCGCACGGCCTGATCAAGGATCGCAGGCTACGAGACGGGGTCGAGCACATGAGGGAGCGTCCGGAGGTGCACGAGATCTTCGGCCGGTGGCAAGCGGTGGCGGGTGAGTACAGCCCGAAGCCGACGCTGATGGGTGAGACCTACGTTCCTCTCGAGAAGCTCTTCGCCTACCACGCGCAGCTCGATCTTGCGCAGAACTTCCCGTTCCTCCGTGCCGACTTCACGGTCGACGCACTCCGGCCGATCGTCGAGGCAACGCTCGAGGGGCTGCCGAAGGGCCGGGAGCCCGTGTGGTTCGGGTCGAACCACGATCACTCGCGCATGGCCACCCGCTGGGCGGAGGGAGACGAGCTCAGGCACAAGGCCGCGCTCTTCTTGTTGCTCACGCTTCCGGGTCACGCGATTCTCTACCAGGGCGACGAGCTCGGGCTCGAGGACGGCGTCGTGCCGGCCGACCGTCTCCTCGATCTTGCCGACCCGCCACGAGATCCCGAACGAACGCCCTTCCCGTGGACGCGCAGCGGCAGCGAATGGCGCGCGCCCTGGCTACCGCTCGTCGATACGACGCGGAACGCAGACGACAGCACGATCCTTCCCTACACGCGAGAGCTGGTCGCGACCCGCCGGCTGCTCGGCGAGGGCTATCGCACGTTGCCGAGCAACGCAGGTGTGTGGGCGTACGCGCGCGGCGATCGGATCTGCGTCCTCAACCTGACCGCCCGCACCGCCCGGTACCAGGGGCAGCGGCTCGAGCCTTGGCAGTGCATCGTGCTCGGCTGAGCAGTTTCAGCGCGGCGGGTGGCCGAGCTCACGCATCAGGGCGTCGAACTGCTCCCACCCGAGCGACCAGGTGCGCTTGGCCTTGCCCGGCTTCCAGTCCAGCGACCCCCGGCTCACCTTGAGCACGCCCAGCCGCTCACCGTCCTGCTCGACGATCACCTTGATGTCGACGTTGCCGACCGGCAGCTCGTGGTCGATCTTCAGTCCGACGGAGTGGGCCATCGGCCGAGTCTACGTCCTGAGCCTGGCCCGACCGGCTCCCATCCCTGCGCCCTGCTCCGCGCGCCAGGTGGTCTCACTCCGAGGTCGTTTGGCGATGGGACGCGTCCGGTGGGATCCCGGCCGCAAGAGGATGGCTCGCCGGCTCGAGGCAGCATTTTCGTCCGGGCATCCGTCCCCTGTGGAACGTTCGTCACCCTTCCGTTACGTCGTTTGGCGATGGGACTGGTCTCGCCGCGGCGGGTCCGTCGGGGCGCCGCACTTCGGTGGGTCTTAGTCGTCGACGAGCGGTTCGCCGTTCTCGCCGGGGGTCTCCAGCACGATGCGCTCCGGACGCCTCAGTGGGAGCTCCGACCCGACGTAGGAGCGAACGGCCTCGTCGATCCCGACATCCTTTGCCGGCTTGCTCGCATTGGAACCAGCGGTGCTCGAGCACCTGGCGGAACACCGCCGCCGCGACAGTAAGCCATGCTCGCGCTACGTGTCCTACGCCGCGATCTGCTCGCCGGCGGGCTCGACCCGGAGCCTCGTCGGTGCTGGAGTGCGTGGAAGCTTCACTGCGGCCGCACCGAGCACCGTCATGCCGAGGGCGCTCGCGCCGCCGACGGCGAACGCCAGTTCGGTGCCGCCGCGATCGCACAGATAGCCGACGAGCAGCGCGCCGAAGGGCGCGAGACCGTTCCAGGCGTAGTAGTAGAGGCCGAGCACGCGGCCTCGGATGTAGTCGGCGCTGGCCAGTTGGATCGCCGAGTTCGAGTTGGCGGTGTAGCTCGTGAAGAAGACACCGCAGACGAAGAGGAGCACCCCGGTCGGCGCGGTGGAGTGCAGCGGGGCGAGCACGAGCTCGCAGAGGCCGAACCCCGCCGCTCCGGCGAACATGATCCGCCAGCGTGCATTCGCCACCATCGCCGCCGACAGTGCTCCCAACAGGGCTCCGGCGCCAAAGCAGGCCGAGATGATCCCGAAGGTGCGTGGGCCTGCCTCGAGCGTCGTCTTCGCGAGCAGCGGCAGGATGATGTTGAAGTTGAAGGAGACGGAGGAGAACACGGCCATCATCGCGAGGATCACGAGCACGGTCCGGTTGCGCCGGGCATAGGCGAATCCCTCCCGTGTGCCCCGAAACAGCGTGGGACGGCGCCGGTCGAGGAGCGGGTAGAGCTCGACCTTCCGCATCGCGAGCAGGCTTCCGAGGACGGCGACGAAGCTCGCCGTGTTGATCGCGAAGGCCCAACCCGCTCCCCAGGCCGCGATCACGATGCCGGCGAGTGCAGGCCCGAAGATGCGCGCAGTGTTGAAGAGGCTCGAGTTCAGCGCGATCGCATTCGGCAACTCGTCGCGCCCCACCATCTGGAACGTCAGGCTCTGTCGCGACGGAGCATCGAAGACGAGGGCGGTGCCGGTCAGCGCCGCGATCGCGTAGACCTCCCACAGCTGCACGTGCCCGAGCAGCGTGATCACTGCGAGCACTGCGGAGAAGAACATCTGCACGGCCTGCGTCACGATCACCGTGCGCCGGTTGTCGAAGCGGTCGGTCACGACCCCGGCGAACAGCCCGAGCAGCGTGAACGGCCCGAAGCGGCAGATCGAGAGCACGCCGACCGCCAGCCCGCGCGAGCTCGGGGCAAGCTGAATGACGAGCCAGGCGAGCGCGATGTTCTGCATCCACGTGCCTGCGACCGACGTCAGCTGGCCGGCAAAGAAGAGGCGGTAGTTGTGATGTCGCCGTAGCGAGGCGAACGTGCGTGCGGAAGCGATGCGAAGGACTGCCACTAGCCTCTAGTCACCGAGCAACTTCTCCAACGCGTCGAGGGCCGCCTGGATGCTCTCCCGCTCCGCCGGCTCGAGCCGCTCGAGCCGCGCGACGAGCCACGCAGTGCGCTTCTTGCGCACCGACTTCAGCACCTTGTCGCCCTCGGCTGTCAGTGAGAGCTCGATCCTTCGTCGATCAGCCGCGCGGCTGCGCGTGATCAGGTGCGCCGCCTCCAGGCGGACGAGATGCCCAGACATGCCGGGCGCCGACACGCGCTCCTGCTCGGCGAGCTCGCCGGCTGTGATGCCGGGGCTGTGCTTGATCGCCGCAAGCAGCGACACCTGCCCGCCGGTCACACCGAGCGAGTGGATCTCACGCCGCAGCTCGCGCGCGAGCCGAAGCAGCACCGGCCGGAGTCGGCCGGCAAGAGTCATCGGATCACTGACCACACGAATCATTAACCTCATTAACTATCATAGCTCAGCAGTCCCGGCGACCGCGGAGGCTGACTCGGTGGCGGAGGGAATGGGTACCGTCACGTGATGCCGAACCCACTCGACTCGCTGAAGGCCCTCGGTGACCAGCTGCGCGCGCAGATCGGCGAAGAGCTCGATCTCGATGCGCTCCGCCGCCAAGAGCCGCCGCGTCCGTTGGAGGAGCTCCTCGCAGAGCTCGACGCGCTGCCCGGCCTCGTATCGGTCAAGGAGCAGGTACGTGCGCTCGTCGCCTTTCTGCGCGTCCAGGCCCGGCGACAGGAGGCAGGGCTCACGGAGGTGGCGACAACCCAGCACCTCGTCTTTCTCGGGAATCCAGGCACGGGCAAGACGACGGTCGCCCGCTTGCTCGCCCAGATGTACCGCTCCATGGGCCTGCTGAAGCGCGGCCAGCTCGTGGAGGTCGATCGCGCCGGGCTCGTCGGCCAATACGTTGGCCTGACGGCGATCAAGACGGAGCGGGTCGTGCGCAAAGCTCTCGACGGCGTCCTCTTCATCGACGAGGCGTATGCCCTGGCGCGCGAGGGAGATCGGCTCGACTTCGGCGACGAGGCGATCGAGGCGCTCTTGAAGCGGATGGAGGACAACAGGCACCGTCTTGTCGTGATCGTCGCGGGCTACCCACGGTTGATGCGCGGGTTCCTCGAGTCGAACCCGGGCCTGCGCTCGCGCTTCTCGCGGGAGATCGACTTCCCGGACTATTCGACCGAGGAGCTGGTGGCGATCGTCGCCCGGTTCGCCACCGACGCCGAGTACACGCTGGGCGAAGGGACGAGCGACGCGCTGCGTTCGATCCTCGGGGGCGCGGAGCGCGACGAGCGGTTCGGCAACGCCCGCTTCGCCCGCACGTTGTTCGAGCAGGCTCTGAACGCTCAGGCTCTGCGGCTCGGCGCGGGCGATGTCGAGCGGCTCGGCCACGAGGAGCTGATGCGCCTCACGCCGGAGGACGTTCTCGCGGGCGCGCGGGCGCTCGGCGAGGAACCGGCCGCCCCCCGGGGCAGCTGGTTCGGCCGCCGTCGCTGACCGTGCGCCGGCTGCAGATCCGGTACGTTGGGGCATGCGCTCGCCGTCGCTGCGAGGCAGGCTCCCCGCCGGCAGCGGCCTGCTGCTGATCCCGGCGGCTTCGCTCGTCGTCCATCAGCTGCGCTACACGCTCGCCTACGGGAGCCGGGCGAACGCCGAGCTCGCCGCACAGGGGCACTCGTATCTCGGCTCGCTGGCGCCATGGTTCGTGCTGGCGCTCGGGATCGGGCTTGCGCTCTTCCTGCGCCGGACGCTCCGCGCTCTTTCGACCGGGCACGCCGGAAGGTTCACGCGGCTCTCGCCGGCGATCGTCTGGCTGCTCGCCTGGGTCGGTCTGCTCGCGATCTACGCGATGCAGGAACTGCTCGAGGGGGTGCTCGCCGTAGGGCATCCGGGCGGCGTCGGTGGCGTCTTCGGTCACGGCGGGCTCTGGGCTGTTCCCGTCGCCGTCGTCGTCGGCGGCGTCGTCGCGTTCTGCTTGCGCGTCGCTCGAGCCGTGCTGCGCCTCGCCGGGGCGATCCGGCGGTCGCAACGCGTACCGCCTGCTCGGCGTTCCCGCTCCCCGGCGAGCGTGCTCGTCGTTCCGGCCCCGCTCGCCCGTGCCTACGCGGGCCGTGCGCCTCCGTCTCCGCTCCCGTCCGGGTAGTCGAGTGCGCGGGCCGACGCCCGCGCAGACAGGAGGTCGAATGAAGAGGCGCTTGGTCGCGCCGATGGTGGCGCTCCTCACGCTCGCGGTTCCTGCGGGCGCGTCTGCGCATCCCCGGGCGGCGACCGTCGCGCTCGACTACCGGCTCGGGCTCGACCGCGCGACCCGCACGCTCGCAGGAGTGTCGGTGCGGATCCTGGACGGCGACCGATCGTTGCGCATCGGGGTGAGACAGGACAGCTGATCGTGCTCGGCGATCTCGGTGAGCCGATGCTCCGCATCACCACCGACGGCACCTGGGTGAACCAGGCCTCGGTGACCGCCCAGGCGGAGCGGCTCACGCGCCCGGAGCGGGCTGCAGGCGGATCGGAGGCTCGACGTTCGCCTGGCACGATCACCGCCTCGCTCCGCCGCCCTACGACGGCGGACGGCCGGGCATCGTCGCGCAGTTCCGCGTCCCGGCGACGCTCAACGGGACGCGCGTCGTCCTCGGCGGTGCCTTCGTTCGCTCCCGGCGCCCGTCGCCTTGGCCGTGGCTCGTGGGCGCCGCGTTCGTCGTCACGGGCGCCGGCTTCGCCCTGCGCTCGCCCGGAGCTGCGGCCGTGCTGGGCTCGGCTCGGCGGGCTCGCGGGTCTCGCAGCGGTCACCGCGTTCGTCACTTTCGGGATCGCCGACGCGCCGAGCGGGCAGGCGGCCTGGACGCAGCTGGGGCTCGGCGTCGCACTGGCTGCCGCGGTCGCGGTCGCGCTCATTCGTCTCGACGGGGAGCGAAGGATGGTGCTCTCGGGGCTCGTCGGTGCCGCTGCGGCGGCGGCGAGCCTCGGTTCGCTCGGCGTGTTTCAGCACGGTGTGGTCGTCTCGGTGCTGCCGGCTTCGCGGCCCGCTGTGTCTGTGCGCTCGCGGTCGCCGCCGGGATCTCGTGCGCTGGTCGTCTTCGCCGGCACGGGAGAGCACAGTGATCGCGGCGCCGCCTCCTGTCTATCCGTGGCCGATCGGCGTCGGCCCTCGCTACCACCCGGCGGCCTTCAACGCGGCCGTCGAGGCCGGCCGTCCGGTCGGCACTTTGCGCTGCACGAACGGGGGGGCGAGCTTTGCCGTTCACATCGAGCTCTTCGCCCGGCGGCAGGTGGTGATCGTGCCGCCCGGGATCGGCATCGGCCCGAAGGGCTGCGCCTACCCCGTGAGCACGACTGAACCGACCGGGGTGGTGCGCGTCACGCGTCGCGGCCTGACGCTCGGCGATCTCTTCCGTGTCTGGGGCCGGCGTCTGACGTCGTCGGTGCTGCTGACATTTCGCGGCCGGGTCGCCGTGTTCGTCGACGGCAGGCGGTGGCCCGGCGAACCGGAGGGCGTCCCCCTGACGAAGCACGCGCAGATCGTGCTCGAGGTCGGCGGCTACGTCGCGCCTCATCCCAGCTATCTCTTCCCGAAAGGAGACGGATGACCCGTCGCATGGTGTCGTGTCGCTTGCCCTCGTGTCGCTCGCAGGGTGCGGCGGCTCGTCGAAGTCGAGCTTCCCCACGATCGCCGCAGCGCACACATACGAGCTGACCCGCTTTCGGCCCGCGGGGCCGGTTGCGCCGGACCGATGCGGTCTCGTTCTCCATCACGAAGCCGACGGCAAGCCTTTGACCAACTTCAAGCGAGGGCCCGGGCCTCACACCGGAGTGCATCTGATCGTCGTGCGACGCGACCTCGGAGCGATCATTCACGTGCATCCGCCGATCTCGGCGGACGGGACGATCCGCGAGACGGTGACGTTCCCGAAGCCCGGCCCGTATCGCGTCGTCGTCGACGCGTATCCGAACACGACGGGGCCGCAGCGGAACTTCCAGCTGTTCGGCTCGTTGCAGGTCCGGCCGGTACATGCCGCAGAAGCTCCCGCCGTTCGCTCGACGGTCGTCGTCGACGGCTACCACGTGACGATGCACGGCCGGCCGGCGCTGCATGCGATCCGGGCCGGTGCGCTGACGATCACCGTCACGGATCCGGCGGGAAGCCGGCCGAGTTCACGCCGTGGTTCGGCGCGCTCGCCCACGCGATCTTCTTTCGGCAGGGCACGCTCGACTACTTCCACACGCATGTCTGCGCGCCCGGCGCGTCGGGCTGCACGAGCTTCCTCGGTGCGGCGAAGGTGACGGGCAGCTCGTCGACCCCCGGAAAGCTCGACGTCGGCGTGCTCGTGCCTCTCTCGGGCGTGTGGCGTCTCTTCCTTCAGTGCAAGGTGAACGGCCACGTCTTGACGGCGCCGTTCACCTTGACCGTCAAACCATGAGCCAAGGAGCGAACACCGTGAAGAAGCTCATCCTCATCTCGTGTCTCGTCTCGCCTTCCCGCCGGTGCGTTCGCGCAGCGCGGGTCAGCCCAGCGGTCGGCCTGGCGAAGCACTTCGAGCTGTACACGCTCGCCGTCCCGACCGAGAAGGAGAACGCAGCGACGACGCAGATCGAGTTCTCGCCGCCGTCGGGTTTCAGCATCGACTCGTTCGTACCGTCGCCCGGGTGGAACAGCAGGCTCAGCAGACCGGTTCCGGAGAGGATGCCGTGATCACCAAGGTGACCTGGAGCGGCGGTCACGTGCCAACGGGTGAGGACTCGGCGTTCTCGTTCCTCGCCCAGCCGTCTGCCGCGAAGTCGTACACGTTCGGCGTGCGGCAGACGTACTCCGACGGCTCGGTCGTCGACTGGTCAGGGCCCGAGTCGTCCGACAAGCCGGCTCCGACGATCGACGTGCGCTCGTCGCTCGGCGGAGGCAGCAACTCGACGCTCGCGCTCGTTGCACTCGTCGTCGGCGCGGTCGGCGTGCTGCTCGGCGGGCTCGCTCTCTTCGCTCGGGGCGGGACGAACGCTCGCATGAGACGGCTCGTCCTGATCGCGGCGGTCGCCGGCTTGCTCGTCGTTCCTGCTTCCGCCTGGGCGCATGCCGCGCTGCTTCGGACCGTGCCGCAGGCGAGCGGCACGGTGAACACCGCGCCGCGCCAGGTCGCCTTGACCTACAGCGAAGCGGTCGAGCCGCGTTTTGCGACCGTGTCGGTGACCGATGCGAACGGAACTCAGGAGACAACCGGCTCGCCGCGCCGGTCGCCGACCGACCCGGACACGCTGCTCGTGCCCCTCCGCCATCTCGGAGGGCTGGTATCTCGTCTACTGGCGCGCGATCTCCGTCGACGGGCATCCGGTCCGTGGCGCGTTCACGTTTGCGGTCGGCCCGAACCCGGGCCGGCTGCCGCAGTTCGTGATCCCCTCGATCTCGGAGACGGCAGCGACTCCGCGGCTGCTGATCGCCCGGTGGGTGGTGTTTCTGGCCATGGTGGCCATCGGCCTCGCGGCGTTCCGGTTCGCGATCGTGCGGCCCGTCGTCCGGCTCGTCGGCGGTGCCGGCTTGCGTCCTGTCACGGTCGCGTTCGCCGTGAGCTCGGCGGTCGCGCTCGTCGCGATCCGGTCTACTCCTCCTCGCGACGGCCGACTTCGCCCTTCGTCGGTCTTTGCGGTCGGTGCCCTCGTGCCGCTCGTCCACGTTCGGCCTTCGGCCGCGGGTACTCGACTGCTGGATCGTCTTTGCTCTTTTCGTCGCAGCGGCTTCCCTCGCCATCCGGATCGACCGGCCAGAACGCGAAGCGAGATCGATCGCAGAGTGCTCGCCGGGATCGGCGCGTGCTGGCCGCGGCCGCGGCCCTGCTCATCCGGGCGCCGCGGGCCACGCCGCCCAGACCTCCCCGCGGGGATGGTCGCTCCTTTCGACTGGCTCCACCTCGTCGGGGGGTCGATCTGGATCGGCGGCCTGGTCGGCCTGCTCGTGCTCTGGCACGGCTGCCCGTCGCTCGTGCGCGTCGCGGGCCTCGGTGGTCGTCATCCCGCGGTTCTCGAGCGTGGCGTTCGTTTCTGTCGTCACGCTCATCGTCTCCGGAACGCTTGCGTCGATCGAGCACTTGCCGACGCTCGCGACGCTGTGGGACACCTCGTACGGCCAAGGCGTTGCTCGTGAAGATCGGGCTGCTCGTCCTCCGGCGCTCGCTTTGGCCGGCGTGAACCTGCTGCGCACGAAGCGGCGGCTCGTCGAACCGGCCTTAACGGGTGAGAGCGCGGCCCGCCTGTTGCGCCGGCTCGTGCTGGGCGAAACGGTGCTCGTCGCCGGTGCGATCTTCGCCGCCGCTGTGCTCTCGTCGCTTCCGCCGCCGTCGAAGGCCCTTGCTGCAGTCGGCGGGGCGAGCGCGCAGGCGCCGGCCCGGGGCCGGCGACCTCCGTCGTGCACAAGAACGGCTACACGCTGTCGTTCGGTGTGACACCGAACAAGGCCGCTGTGCCGAACACGTTCCAGATTCACATCACGCGGAACGGCACGCCGGTCTCGAGGCGCCGATGTGGTGACATCCTTCCTGATGCTCGACATGGAGATGGGGACACAGGCCTATCGCCTCGCCGAGGTGTCCCCCGGGCACCTACGTCGACGCGGCGCCGGCACTCGTGATGGTGGGCCATTGGGGGCTCTCGTACGAGATCACTCCTCGCGGCGGGCAGCCGTTCACCGTCCTTCTGGTCGACAAGGCGAACGGATGAGCGTTCGCGTCCGCCTCCTCGCCGCACTCGTGGCACTCGCCTGCGGTGCCGTCGCACTGACGATCGTCGTGGCTCTGCTCCCTAGGTCGGTCCTTGGGTGCAGACGTGTCCTTTTCCTGATCGCACTGCTCGGCCTGTTGACTCGTGGCCTCTCTGTTCGCGCGTGCAGACGGTGATCCAGCCAGCGACTATCTGCTGATCGCTCTTGACCTTCGTGCCTCCCGATCTCGGCGTCTCCACCGCAGACGCGCAGCGGCTCGAGTCGACGGTGGCGCTCGCTGCGTCGCGCGGCTACACGATTCACGTGGCGCTGATCGGCACGGCGTACGACCTCGGATCGGTAGTCTCGCTCGACCGCAAGCCCAAGCTGTACGCGCGCTTTCTCGGTGAGGAACTGACGCTCGTCTACCACGGCCGCCTCCTGGTCGTGATGCCGAACGGCTTCGGAGTCTCGCGCGCCGGCAAGCCGCTGCTCGCCGAGCAGCGGGCCCTCGACCGCCTCGCCGCCCCCGGGAAAGACTGGCAAGCAACTCGTGCAAGCCGGGATCGACGGCGTCCGTGCGCTCGCCGCCGCGGCCGGGGTCAGCGTTCCCGCGGCGAGACCACTCGCCTCAGCGAGCCCTGGCGGCAGCGGCGCGCTCGTCTGGGGGCTCGCCGGCGGTGGGATCGCCGCGGCGCTCGTGCTCGGGGCGGGTGTCGCGCTCGCCCGCCGTCGCCGTCCGCGCTAGCGGACCGACGGAAACATCGTGTCGCGACGAGCCGCTCGGCCCTCGCCGACGCCCGCCGCGAGACGGATTCTACTTGGCCGTGACGGCCTTCTTCTTGGTCGGCGCTTGCTTCCTCAACGGCGCGGCGACCGAGACGTACCACGCTGTCACGCCTTTGACTCCGAATCCGTCCTTGGCTCTGATGGTCGCCTTCACCCGCAAACGCTTGACCAGGAGCAGGAGCTTGAGGCCCGGTCTGGTCAGGCTGACGACGACGGTTCCGGTCTTACCCGAATGGACGCTGAACGCGCCGTTCCCCACGCGCAGATTCGTCAGCTTCGGCTTCTTCTTGGAGCCCCTGGGCACCGTCGTCTCCACGCGCACGTCGAACACGATGGTCCCCGAGCAGAGCTGGATCACGACGTCGGGGCGGCCTGGTGCGGTACCCCGCTGTCCCTTCGCATTCGCGCGGCTGTTGCCGGTCAGCATCTGAACCAGGACGAGGTGATCCGTGAGCTTGTGTTGCAGAGGGATGGCCTGCGGAGCCGTCTGTTTCGGAGCCGGCCCCCTCGCGATGGGCGGGAGCGCTATCGGCGCGTTGTCGTTCAGGATCGTGGCGAATGCCGTGCCCGCCTCGATGGCGGCGCCGCTCGCGTTGCTCAAAGCAACCCGGAACGACTTGTCCGGCTGGAGGAACGAATAGGGCGTGATCGGGATCCAGATCGTCTTGGTCCACTCGCCCGGCGCAAACGTGAGCGTGCCGCTCTCGGCCGTGTAGTCGGTTCCTGCGCGGGCGCCTTGCGTCCCGCTGCCGTCGACCGTGGTGTAGTCGACCGTCACCGGCACGGTGGCGGGAGGAGCCAGCGTCACGACCAGTGGAATCGCGCCGGAGCGCTCGGGGGCAGAACCGTCTGCGATCGATAGTGCCGGAGCGTCGTTGATGGTTCCCGTCGACGAGGGAGGACTCCCAAGGATCGTTGCGCCTTGCGGGCTGGAGAGCGAGACGGTGAATGTCTTCCCTGCCCCGGCGAAGGGGACGCCGTCGTCCTTCCCGGCTAGCCGTCACCGTCTCGGTCGAGTCTCCTGGCGCGAAGTTGAGTGTGCCGCCGGCCTGCTCGACGGTGTAGTTCGTACCCCGCACTGCGCTCCCGTCGTTGACCGAGAAGTCGACCGAGATTGCATGATGCGCAGGGGCGGCCGCGTTGAGCTGTGCGGCGAACTGAATCGTTCCACCTTGTTCGCTTACCGCCGGGGGGTCGATCGGCGTCAACGTGATCGTCCAATCGTTGTCGATGATCGTGCCGGTGCCGGGTGGGCCGTTGACCGAGGAACCGTTGGTCGAGTCGGTGCCCGTGAGCGTGACGGTCATGGCTCGGTCGTCCTGGGGGGCTCCATCGTCGACAGTTGCGACCGGGACGGTCAGCGAGGTGGCGCCCTGCTCAACGTGAAACGAGCCGCTGACGCCGCCTCCGGTTGCCGTGTAACTGACGTCGAAGGCGACGCTCGCAGCCGGTGAGATGGTCACGGGAAACTGAGCTGTGTCCCCTTCAACAACCGGACCCGAGGCATCGCCGATCGAAACGGCCGAGGCGGGTGGGGGATCGACGTTCTCGAGCGTTCCCGTAGCTGGAGTCCCATCGACCTTCGTTCCGTCGGAGGCATCCGTGCTGGAGAGCGTGACGGTGAATTGCCGCGGCGAGGATTTCGTAGACGCCGTCGTCGACCGTTGCAACCTGGAAGATCGCCGACGGCTGCCCCGGCCGTCACGAGGAACGAGCCGCTGACTCCTCCGGCGCTGGCCGTGTAGGTCACCGTGAAGTTGACGGCCGCGAGCGGGGTGATAGTCGCCGTGAACGAGGCGGGCGTGCCCTCGCCGACGTCGGGCGAGCCGCTGATGGATACGACCGGGGAAGAAGCCCCGGCCGCGGCCAGATTGGCCGGCTGGCCGGCCCCTTCGAAGAGCAAGGCGGCGAGGAGAGCTGCGCCGACGAGCGCGCGCTTCCCGAGCCGACGCCTATCGCCCATCGAACCCCCTCGCAGGTCGCACCACCTCGCCCTCCCCAGCGGGCACCACGACTAATAGTGCACCTTTTTGCCGTAGGTTAGGGCTAGTCCTCGAGCGACGAGTGCCCGGGACTGGCGGAACGCCGGCGGAGGTGGATGCAAGAAGGGCGCACCACGACCATGTCGGGGATTTGCAGCGTTACGTGGGGGAGGATAGTTGGCGGGGAGGGAGATCTTCGGTGTGCGCTCGCTGCGCTTGCTTGCAGCCCGCTTCGCCCTGCTCACCGTGTGTTTCTGCGCCTGCGCGATACGGGGTCGCACGGCCTGCCGGCGCTGACACCGGCTCGAGCCCTGCGACCACCGCGACGGCGTCCGATCCCTCGGCCTCCACGACGTCGGCCGGCGGGACACCAGCGAGCGGCGGGTCGAGCGGAACGAGCGCTTCCTCCGACCCGAGCGAGCACCGGTCAGACGGTCAGCCACTCGACGAGTACCGGCTCGTCGACGACGTCATCCTCTGCGCCGGCCGATTCGGCGTCTTCCGACTCGACGGCCACCGGTTCAACAGACCCAAGCTCGACGACGACCGCCACGGAGCCCCGCCGCCGCCGGCTCGACGTCGTCTGGTCCGACGTCGTCTGGTTCGACGTCGCCTGGTTCGACGTCGCCTGGTTCGACGTCGCCCGGTGCGGCTTCGACCGGTTCGACGTCGACTGGTTCGGTAGCGCGGGATCCGACCGCGTCGTCGGCGATCGGATCGGGAGGCTCGACCGGGAGTTCCACGCCGACCACCGGCACGACGCCGGTGACCGACCCCACGGCGGCCGCGCCTGCGCCTGCTCCTGCGGCCGCCGCCGCGCCCGCGCCTGCTCCAGCGTCTGCACCTATCACCACCGCGGCGCCGGAGAGCATCACCGTGGTGGCGGCCCCGATCGTGGCTCCGAACCCGGTCGCCCCCGGCCTCCTCGGCGGCGGACGATTCCGCACCCGTTGTCCAGCCCAGCGGGCCGACCCCGGCAAAGAAGGTGACGAGGCGCCCTACCCACACGCGGCCCCACGGACTGGTTCGCCTTGTTCGTGTTCGCGGGCCGGTATTCGCGACGCTGACTTCGCTCGGTGCCGGGACTCGCGGCTCGATCGTCGTGGCTCCCAGCGACTACGTGAAAATGGTCTCGCCGAGCGGCTCGTCCCACGCTCATGAGCATTCGAGCGGCGGGTCGAGCCCGGCGCCGAAGTCTCCATCGCTTCCCACGCCTCCCCCGAACAAGCCGGCGCTCTTCGGCAGCGTCGGCGGGTGAGGTGTCGGCGGCAGCATCGGCAGCCTCTTTGCCGCCGCCCTTGTCGGGCTGCTGTCAATCGTCTTCCCGTCACGTCCCACCTCTCGCGTTGCATCAGTGAGCGCCGTACCGCATGCCTACCGGCAACGGCTCTCGCTCGAGCGTCCCGGATAGTCCGTCCCCCACTGCTTCGGCGTAAGGGGAAGTTTTGGACCTTCGCGTCTGCGAGGGCCGTTGAAACTGATGACGGAATTAGGGGAGGAAGCAACATCATGAGGGAATTCAGCGAGATCACAGCGACTGCGGTGATCATCGATCCAAGTCCGCTGCGGACGCAGGGGTACAGGCCGCTTCTCGCGCAGCAGGGAATCGACGTTGTGGCGGTCTCGCCGAGTCTGGCGCGGGCCGCGGATCTGGCGGAGGTATCCGACTGCGACCTATTGGTCGTGGATGCCGGCGAGCAGGCGGACAGCGGATCGCTCTACCGTCTGCTGCGGCGCGCGCACAGGCGATGCCCCAAAGTCACGTCGGTCGTGCTTGGCGTCGAGGAAACGGAACACGCGATTGTCGAAGCGGCTGTCGCCGCGGGCGCGTGTGCAACGATCGACCGATCTGGGGACATGCGTCGCGTCGTCTACCTGGCGGCCGAGCACTTCGCAGAGAGCAGGGCCGAGTCGGCGGCAGACGGGTTGGGTTCGGCTCGGGCAAGGCTGACTCGGCGGGAGATCGAGATTCTTGGGCTGGTGGCCGAAGGTCGCTCGAACCGGCAGGTCGGGCAGTTGCTCTGGGTTACCGACCAGACGGTGAAGTTCCATCTCGCGAACGCCTATCGGAAGCTGGGAGTCCGCGAGCGGTTCGAAGCGAGTCAGTGGGCGATCACGCGCGGGCTTGTCAAGGATCGGCAGAGCCTCCCGACCAGCGTCGAGCGGCTGCGGCCGGCAGGCTCGCGGGCATGAAAGAGACACGCGTTCGCGCTTGCCGAGCAGGGGCAGCGGTGACTGCCCCTGCTCGTCCGCAAGCGGCCTGCGCTACTTCAGGAATCTGCCGACGGCGGTGAACTCGTACGGCTTGGGGTTCGCATTCCTGCACCGGATCGTGATCGGGTAACTCCCCTTGGCGACGGTGGCCGCAAGACTGCGAACATTTCGCTCGCCCGGCAGGTCGACGTGCAAACTGCCCGCGGCGCGGAAACTCATCGAGCAATCGACTGCAGCCGGGCCGGAAAGCTGGAGTGCGAGCGGCCCGGCGCCTAGATTGAGGCGGATGCGCGCGCTACCGCGCACAACGCCCGGTCGTGAGGAACACCTCGCGGGAGGTGGGGGGAGGCCGGACGGAAACGGCCGGTTCTAGGAGGAACCTCGGGTGCGAGACCGAGGTAGTGGGCAGCAGCCCAGGCGTCGACGCGCCCGCCGCCGATCCCGTACGGGGTGGGCGGTCGCCCGCAACGCATCCAGCATCTGGTTGGCGGTGAGGCTCGGGTCGAGTGGCATGGAGCAGCCCGGCGATGCCGGAGACGACCGGCGGCGCGAATTGAGCGAGCCGGCGGGCATACGCGGGCCCGGCCGCCGCGTCGAGGACTTCGCCGCAGCCCGGGGCGGCGAGAGCGACCCACGGCCCACGCGTCGCCCAGTCGTAGAGGACGTCCTCTTGATCGGTGCCGGCGACCGCCAAGACCCCCGGATAGCCGCCGGGTAGAGCGGTTTCGCGTCTCCGCCGTTGCCCGCTGACCCGACCACCAGCACGCCGTTTTCCGTCGCGTACTCGACGGCCCCGAGCTCGGAGAAGTCATAGCCGTTGCTCGCCAGGCTCACGTTGATGATGCGGGCGCCGTGATCCACCGCCCAGCGGATGCCGGCGGCGAGCGCAGGAGCGACTGCTCCCGTCCGGCCCGCGGCAACGCGGACCGGCATGGGCGAGCCCGCCAGCAGTAGCCGGCCATGCCGATGCCGTTGTCGCCCGCAGCCCCGATCACGCTCGACACCCAAGTTCCGTGGCCGAAGTGATCGGGGTCGAGTTGGTGTTCCCGACGATGTCCCAGCCCGACACGACGTCGGTCAGGTCGGGGATCGGGGCAAGACCAGTGTCGACGACGGCAATCACGATTGAGGGATTGCCGGTGGTCAGTTGCCACAGGTCGGAGGCCCGGGTGAGTCGCTGTCCCCATTCGAAGCTCCAGGCCGGATCGTTCGGGTTCCCGACCTCTCCAGGCCCCGCGCGCGCCGTTCCGTCGGTTGCAAGCAGCGCGGTCGCCAGACAGAGCAGAGCCAGGGCGGAAAGGCGGCGCATCCCGCGGTCGATGTACTGCCGGCGTGCTGCGGACGGAACGACCAGGGATCGCGGCCTGCGCCGGGTTTACCCTGGAAAACCTCCCCGTGCGGAGCTTGCTCCGCGCCCGCGAGGAGTCTATAAAGGTGGTTCCGCCGGTACGGCCCGCCGGGCGTCGGTGGGCACATCGGGGGCCGCCTCGACACACGTCGAGGGTGAGCCGACCTTCAAGTACGTCGTTTCGCTCCAAGACATCTCGGACGAGGCAAGGGGGAAGGGCAGATGCGGGTTCGGATCGGTGTGACGTCCGTCGCACTGCTGACGACGTTGACCATCCTGTTCGTGTGGGCAGGTACGGCCTCGGCGGGGACGAGGGACACGTCTATTCAAACTGTGGATCCGACCGATCCACAAAACACGAACGTCCCCTATGTGGCCTGGGCGGGCGAAACCGTCAAGGTCACGAAGTGCCTCAACTCCGAAGGCCTCGTCGAGAGCGATCTCAGCAAGTTCTCATTGGACGGCACGCTCAATCTGTCCGGCTGGAGTGGCGACGACGCGGCTGGTCCGAACACGCCGTTCTTTCTTCAGTCCGACAGTCAGGGCCTGAGCGTCGTGGGGACGTGGATTCCCAAACGCGGCCTGTGCTTCTCGGGTCTGATCAAGTCGATGAAGCCGGGTCTTGCAACCGTGACGCTGGCAGTGAACGGCGACCTCGACCACTTCTTCGCCGGGATCACGAGCGACGGGCTGTTCGAGCACGACTTCCTCGTCATCTGGCTGCAGGCGCAAGCACCGGCGATCACCGAAGTGCCCACCCCGGGCGATCCGGCGGGCAACGGCGTCTTCCGGCCCGTGGCGCGGCCGACGGCTCGTACGCCTTCCAGCCGGGGCTCGTCAAGATCGAGGTCAAGGGCACGTTCCCGCTCGGCCAGAATTGGGCCTCCCTCGGGCATCCCACGGTCACCTTGCCTGACGACTGGCTGTGGCTGCAAGACCACTTCGCGGTCGATGCGTCGCCACTCGGGAGTCAGACGCCGACGGGAGCAGCCGGGTCGAAGTACGGCTTCAACCGCTGGGACATTCATGACGACAACCTGACGACCGAAGGTCACACCACGATTGCTGGTTACGCTCCGTTCTGCAAGGACAATGGCGTGCTCGGCGTAGTCGATTCCGTCGACAACTGCCTCCGCTCCTGGGGAAGTGGAGACGCGGCCGATTTCGGCCCGTTCTCAACGGTCTTCGGGGGCACCAACAATTGGGTCGTCGGTCCATTCGACCCGATTCGAGCCGGATCGACGCTGCTCGCGGATGGAAAGGTCGACGCCTCCGACGCCCCCATGCCGGCGCTTCGGATCGACGTTGCCCTGGGCCCCGGGAGCACGGCCGGAACGCTGTCGAACGTCGACAAGTCCAGCGTCTACATCCGGGATCCCTCCATGGATCCGGGAACGGCGCACAACCTCTACGCACCGTTCTATCGTGCGTACATTCCCGCAGCCTGGGGCGACGTCAATACAGGGCCGACGTCAGGCGTTTATGGGCCCGTCTTCGCGAACGACTATCGCAGCTTCCTGACGCAGGAATTCATTTGGCCGGGCGACCAGTCGGTGGTGCCGAATGGGGTCGACGATCGGCGGCTGGACAGCGAAGCGCCGCTTTACAATTACTGGGATGTCTTCCCGCTCGCCGTCAGTGGCGGGGTGAACGATTGCCTGAATGTTCTCGGGAAGCCGTTCCCGCTTCCAACGGGAAATCTCAGCGAGGCGGTCTACACCGACGAACATGGCGAGGCGTACGTGCAGTTCAACCCGGACACGGGGAACGTCCTGCCCTCGGACGGCCGCAGTGGATACACGAAGCATCGCTGCGACGTCTACACGGGCAGTCTTGTTGGCACCGCTTCGATCACGGCGAGCGCCGAATATCCGGACCAGGTTCCGAGCTGGGACGCCGGCACCAAGGACTCGAACACGCTGCTCAAGAAGGTCATGTTCGTCCCGAGTAAGACTCTCGTCTGCATCAGGAAGGACACCAACGAGGCGTACTGCGTCGAGACGATCAAGGATCTGGCAGGCAATCCCGTCCAGGGCGCAAAGGTCGAGTTCTCGGCCTCTGCCACCGCTGACGTCGTCGTCGGTGACGATCCGACCGACGAGTTCAAGTCTCAGGGATTCGACACGACCGGTCAGGGTGGACAGAGCCCGCAGAGGGTCACCAACGGGTTTGTCGACCTGATCACGAACAAGTACGGTCAGGCGGGGATCTACGTCGACTCGTCGAACGACCAGTGCGTCGACGTCACTGTCGAGAACGTGGGCACACGCAACCCCACCTCGGGGATCAAGCGTGACTTCGACATCAACCCGTCGAGTGGTGCGGTCTGCACGTCCGTAACGCCGACGCCGACGCCGACACCGACGCCGGCACCGACGCAGACCAGCTCGCCGGTCGTGCTCGCTTCGCCGGTCGCCCTGAACGCACCGGCCCCGACTGTCACGCCTGTGGCCACCACCAAGCCGGCAAAGACCGTCCATGCGACGCTCGTCTCGGCGAACATCGTCAAGACCCGCAAGGGCCGCTACCTGTCGGTCCGGGTGAAAAGCCCGGCGAAGACCGCCAAGCTTCGCATCACGCTGATCGGCAAGCACGGCAAGAGCCGCATCGTGCTTCGCACCGTAGCGACGAACCGCAACGTTCTGGTCGCGAACTTGAAGCTCGCTGCGACGATCCTGTCGGTGAAGGTGGGGCTCGCGTAACGGGCACGCCCGACACGCACAGCGAGAGAGAGGAAGGGATCTGCGAGAACCCTTCGCCTTTGTTCAGAGCGAGCGGAACGCCGGTGGCGATGCGCTCTGGTGCGTGGTCACCCTCGCTAGGAGAGATAGTCGCAGCAGAAGTGCGCCGGGACCTACGCCGATGTCAGGAGACGGTCTCGTGCGAGATGACCTTGCCCGCTGAGTTGTAGCCGACGACCGTCGTCACCCAGCTCGCGCAGGTGCTCGGCGCCGGACAGCCGAAGATGAAGCCGTGGTCGGTCGTCAGCGGCACGGATCTCCGGTGTCCGTGGCCGACGAGGGCGATGCGTACCACGTCGTTTGCGACCACGCCGCCGATGAGCCCCCTGAGCATCGAGAACGACTGACGCCCCTTCACGAACAGGATCGGTTGTGGCGTGCAGCGCTCCGAGTAGGCGGAACCCTGGGTCAGGACCGTGCAAACTTGCTTGTTCTTCAGCAAGGTCACGTACACCAAGTACATGTTTCGCTTGTCGTCGATCGCGGTCGCGACGCGGCGCGCGTTTTCAACCTCGGGCTCGAGGCTCTTGGCTGCCGGGGGAAGATTGTCGTACGTGTGGTGTGGCCGCGCGAACGCCTTTAGAGGCACCGGCGTAGCCGACGCCGCGGTACCGGCGACGACGGCAGTGAGCACGACGACCCCGAGCCCGCGAATCATTTGGGCGGGAGTCTAGCCCGGCTTCCCTCAGGTGGACGAAAAACGACGAACGAGCTGCAGCGCGTCGACTCGCCCGCTTCCGACGAGACCGGGGAGCGGTTCGGCGGTCTGCTCGAGCCCCGCTTCGAGAGCTGCCTCTGAGGTTGCGCCTGCTTCGTAGCCGAGCCCGGCGAGGCCCGCGACGAGCGGCGCGGCGGCCGAGGTGCCGCAGAAGCCGCCGAAACCGCCGCCGAGAGTCGTCGTAACGGTGCACCCCGGAGCCGCCAGAGTCACCCAAGGGCCGTGTGTCGACCAGGGGTACAGCTGGTCGTTGCTGTCCGAGGCCGCCACGGAGATGACGAACGGGTAGGCGGCGGGATACGTCATCTCCCCGCTGCCGGCGTTTCCGGCAGCCGCGACGACGACGACGCCGTGCTGGTGGGCATATGCGACAGCCTCCTCCACGCCCGGGTCGGGCCCGCTCAGGACGAAGCTCATGTTGATCACGCTTGCGCCGTGATCGGCGGCCCAGCGGATGCCGTCGGCAATGCTCGCCGCGGTGCCCGAGCCGTTGGCATCGAGGACTTTGATCGGCATGATCAGACATGCCCAGCAGACGCCGGCGACGCCCTTCCCGTTGTTCCCCCGGGCGGCGACGACGCCCGCGACCATCGTCCCGTGACCGTACTGGTCAGCGGTGCTCCCCGTGGAGTCGACGAAGTCGGCGCCTGGGACCAGCGCGCCCTGGAGGTCTGGCTGCGCGGGATCAACGCCACTGTCGACGACCGCAACGACAATCGGCCGCGAAGCTCCGGCGGTGAGCGTCCAGGCTGCCGGTGCTTGCACCTGCGATAGTCCCCATTGCTCGAGCCAATCGGGGTCGTTCGGAACCGTCGGTGCCGGGATCCCGGTCTTCGTAGCGGCCGGTGGCGGAGGAGTCCGCTGTGCCCGATGAACCGCCGAGCGACGCGAGACCGGCAAGGCTCGTAGCGGCATCCGGCGCAGTGGGGGCCGCGCGAGGCCTCGGGGCGCGGTCCGGCTTGCGCCGGCCCAGCCTGCAGCGTGAGCCACGGCGCTGCCGGATGCGGTCGTCTGTTGATTCTTCTCCTGCGTCGCGCCGGGGTCAGGGCTAGTCGCTCGGCCCGCGCACGTGGCGATCAGAGCTGCGCAGACGAGTGGGACCGTTGCTCTTCCGCAGCTCACGCACGCTCTATCGGTGCCCCTTTTGGTGCCGTTGATCGCTCGATCGAGGGCAGCAAGACCGGCCAGACGAGGTATGAGCCCAGCTGCGACCTTCGATCACCGAGTTCGGCTGGCCGCCGCCGGCGGGCGACGGCGCCTGCGAGACGCAGGTCTACTTGCGGCGGACGACGGTCGGCTTGGCGGCCGGCTTGGGCGCCGCCGGCGTTGAGCTCGGCTTCGCAGTCGTCGTCGGGCTGGGCTTTGTCGCGGGTGCGGCGGGCGCCGCGGGCGCCGCGGGTGCCTGGGGGAGGGGTTGGCCCTGCTTGACTGCAAGCGCCTGGGCGCGAGGCGCCATCGGCTTCGCGGGCGCCGGAGCGGCTGCCGGCTTTGGGTCGGCGGGCTTCGAGGTGGGTGCGGCTGCCGGCGCCGGTGTCGCCGGGGCACTCGGCGCAGGCGAGCTCACCGCTGCGTGAGCGGGCTCGGTGGGCGCGGCAGTCGTCGACGGCGTGAAGATCGGGGTCGGAGTGCCGCGTGCCAGCGCCGTGCCGGCTGACAGTCCGAACAAGACGAGCGACAGAACCACCAGGTTGCAAGCTTTCCGCATGTTTGCGTTGTCGTCGATCCGAACGGCCGATGTATCACCCTTCCGGGTGTTCGGCCGCGAGAACCACTCGAACGAGGGAGGGACGTCATCACACGCCTACGAACCAGTGCCTTCGTGACCGGTTCGCTCGGACGAGGGAGCCCCCGCGTCTACTGGGCGCGCACGTTGTGCCCGTCGGGGTGATGCTTCTTGCAGACCGGGTGGCCGTGATCGGGATGCGGATGCCATTGCAGGCGCCAGCAGCGGTGAACGTGGCAGTTGTGTTTGCGGAGCCAGAGGTACAGCGTCCCGGCGAAGGCGGTCACCAGGGTGATGTCCGCAAGGGGGCCGCTGACGAAGTTGTAGCCCCCGTGTGTCGGCCAATGGAGGATGTGCTGGAAGCTGGCGGCGAGCATCATCGGGCCAGCGTAATCATCGCCGCGGCGATGTTCCTGAAGATTTGACCCCCGAAGGCCGAACGCCCCGCGTACTGCGGGGCGGGCGGTGGAGCGGGAGCGACGGGACTCGAACCCGCGACCTCCGGCGTGACAGGCCGGCGTTCTAACCAACTGAACTACGCCCCCGGTACGGGCGCCAGTGTAGCGGTCGGGTCGATCGCCCAACGCGCGGAGGATTGACCGGAAGGGCGACTAACGTGGCTCCCGTGACGCGCGTCGACTGGATTGCCGTTGCGATCGCCGCGCTGTCGGCGCTGGCCGGGCTCAAGCGCGGCCTGATCGTGACCGACCCTGTCGCTCGGCGGGCTCGCCGCCGGGGCGGTCGTCGGCTCGCGGCTCGCGCCCCAGTTCCTCCACCACGGAGCGAAGTCGCCGTATACGCCGCTCGCCGGCCTCGCGGGCGCGCTGGTCGGCGCGGCTCTGCTGCACAGCGCGGCGTCGTTCGCGGGCTCGTTCGCCCGCGGGAGCCTCAACCTGATTCCGCCGCTGCGCCTGCTCGACTCGATCGGCGGGCTCGTCGCGGGCGCGGCGCTCGGCCTCGCGATCGTGTGGGTCGCCGGCGCCGTCCTGCTGCAGCTTCCGGGCCAGACGCAGATCCGCGACGAGGTGCGCGGGTCTCTGATCCTGCAGCGGCTGAACACCATCGCCCCGCCGCGCACGGTGTTGCGTGCGTTTGCGCGCATCGACCCCTTCCCGTCGATCGCAGGGCCCGCGCCTCCGGTCACGCCTCCCGACAAGCGTGCGCTGGCGTCGGCTGCCGTGCGCGCGGTGCGGCCCAGCGTTGTCCGCGTCACCGCCACCGCGTGTGGGCTCGGCGTCGAGGGGACGGGCTGGGTCGCGAGGCCGCACGATCGTCGTCACAGCGGCGCACGTCGTCGAAGGGGCGTCCAAGATCGCGGCGGGCGGGCACGTGGCTCGAGCCCTCGTCGTCGACCGCAAGCAGGACATCGCCGTCCTCCGCGTCTCCGGATTGCGCGCTCCTCCGCTGCCGATCGTCGAGGCGCACGCCGGCGAGTCCGTCGCGATCCTCGGCTACCCGGACAACGGGCCGTTCGACGCCCGGCCCGGCCGGATGGGGGCGACGGCCGACGTGCTCGTGAGCGGCTCCCTGCGCGAGGTGACCGCGATCAGCGGCCTCGTGCGCCACGGCAACTCGGGCAGCCCCGCCGTGAACGCGGCCGGCCAGGTCGAGGCGACGATCTTCGCCGCGCGGATCGGGTCGCGTGCGGGCTACGGCATTCCCGCCGCTCCGGTTCTCGCCGCGCTCGCCCGGGCCCGTGGCCCGGTGTCGACCGGCCGCTGCTGACCGGCGAAGCAGCCCTAGAGCGTCTCGAGCAGGTCGAGCACGCCGAGTGGGCGGCGGAACGGCGCCACGACATACACGCCTGCGGCGAGCTCGCGAGCCTGCGCGACGAGCTCGCGCACGAGCTCCGCCCCCACGGCGGCCGCGTCGGCGCCGGCCGCGCGGTAGCGCTCCTGGACACGCGGCGGGACGACGATGCCCGGCGTCTCGTTGTGCACCCTCACTGCAAGCTCGAGCGACCGGATCGGCCAGACGCCGACGAGCAGCGGCACCGGCGAGCCGCCGATCCGCTCGAGAAACGACTCCAGGTACGACATGTCGAACACGATCTGCGTCATCGCCCAGCGCGCACCCGCGTCGAGCTTGCGCGAGAACCGCTCGACCTCGAGGTCGAGATCGTCGGCAGTCGGGTTGACGGCAACGCCGGGGAAGAACGAGGTCGGCGCGTCGATGGCACGGCCGTGGAAATCGGTGCCCTCGTTCAGGCGCGCCATCAACTCGACGAGCCCGATCGCGTCGACGTCGTAGACCGAGCCGGTGCCCGGATAGTCGCCCGCCTCGGGCGCGTCCCCGGTTACGGCCAGGACGTTGCGGACGCCTTCGGCATGAGCGCCGAGGAGCGTCGACTCGAGACCGCTCAACGTCGAGTCGCGCGGGGTCAGGTGTGGGATCACCTCGATCTGCGCGAGGCGCTGGATCGCGACCGAGGCCATCATGCCGCTCATCCGCGCCCGCGCCCGCGGGTTGTCGTTGACATCGACGAACTGGGCGAGCCCGGAGCTCCTTGATGCGCCGGGCTGCGTCGATCAGACCGTCCGCGTTGCCTCCGAGCGGCGGGTCGAGCTGGACCGAGATGACGAACTCACCGGCATCGAGTCGCCGCTCGAGCTCGGACGGCTCTCCTGCCGGCTCCCGCGACACCTCCGGGCTGCGGTCACGGGCGCGTGGGGAGGGCCGAGCGCTCCGGTTGTCGTCGATGGCGGTTCGGATCGCCGCGATCTGTGCCGGCGTGGTCCCACAGCACCCTCCGATCAGCTGCGCCCCGAGCGCGCGCGCCCGGGCCGCGAAGTCGGCGAAGTACTCGGGCGTCGCGTGCGGGAACGCGACCCGCGAGCCCGAGATGGTCGCGAGCCCGACGTTCGGGAGCGCGGCGAGGATCGCTCCGTCGCCCGCCATCTCGGCGAGCGCGTGCAACGCGGCCGCAGGCCCACGCCCGTGATTCGCGCCGAACGCGGCGACGTCGAGCTCGCGCAGGCGTGTGCCCGCAGCCTTCGCCGAGACGCCGGCCAGCGTCACGGCGTCGCTGTCGAAGCTCATCAGCGCGACGATCGGCAGGCTCGAGACCGAGCGAACCGCCTCGATCGCGAGCTCCAGCTCGGCCAGGTTGTAGAACGTCTCGAGCAGCACGAGGTCGGCGCCGCGGCCCTCCAGGATCCGCGCCTGCTCCGCGAACGCCTCGCCGCCGTCGGCGCCGTTCGGGCCGATCGAGCCGCCGATGAACACCTCGCGGCCGGAGATCTCGCGCGCATCCCGGGCGAGCTTGACGCCGGCCGAATTGATCGCCTCGAAGTCGTCCGCGAGGAAGTGCTGCGCGAGCTTGTTGCGGTTCGCCCCGAACGTGTTCGTCTCGATCAGTTCCGCCCCGGCATTGATGAAGCTGACGTGCACCGCCACGACGGCGTCCGGGGCGCGAAGGTTGGCCTCCTCGGGGCAGCGCAGGCCGGGAACCGCGGCCGAGAGCACGACTCCCATCCCGCCGTCGGCGACGACGGGCGGCCCGCCGTGGAGGCGGTCGGTGAAGCTCCCGGCCATGCCGAGGAGCGTAATCAAGTAACGCGGTCAACTACGAAACGGGGGATGGATCAAACGCAGGGCAGGCGGTAGAGTGGGAGCGTCACTTGCGTGGGGCCCGTTGCGGCGGGGCCTCGCCGGGAGGCGAACTCGAAAGACGGCGTCAAGCGGCGACGCCGTCTTTCTCGTTTGCGGCGCCGGCCCTGCTGCGGGGGCTACCGGAGCCGCAGGCGCCCGACGTAGATGACCCAGCCCTTCGGCCCGGTGACGTTGACGGTCATCCCGCCTCCCCGGGTCGCGTGCCAGGTGACCTCCCGCCCGGTCATCGTCGTCTTCGTCCGCACGCCCGCGACTTCGACCCGGACGCGGCTCGGAGCGAACTGCAGGTCGACGTGGATCGTGCCGCCGCGGAGAGACGGTCGCTGTGCGGGTGGAGGCGGCGATCGGCGCACCGCAGTGGGCGCCCCAGCACCAGGAGGAGACGGCGAGCGGCACCCGGTTCGCACCGGTGCTGACGTAGGCGGCCGGCGGATGGGCGACGCCGAGGAGCAGTGCGAGGAGCGCGACCACGAGACAGAGGGTAGCCGGGGCGCAGGAGGACTTTGCGACTCCGGTGAGAAATTCGTTCCTCTTCGGCGAATCCTGATGTAGCATCAGCGCGGTCAGAGGGTGAGCCGGAACGTGCGAGTGTCCGGCTCGTGGTGTGTTGGTAGGTCCGCAGTCAACCACGCTAAAAGCCGGAGGTCGTGCTCTCGTGCTCACTGTCGACATTGCTCCGCCCGACGTCGAGGAACTGCAGAAGCTGGTCGCGACGGGTCAGGAGAAGGGGTTCCTCACCTATGACGACATCGTCAAGGGGATCGAGGAAGTCGAGCTCACCAAGGAGCAGGTCGAAGATTTCACCACCTACCTGATCGACCACGGCGTCGAGCTGGTCGAAGGGGAGGAGCACAAGCGCCTGCCGCATGAGCAGCCGCTCGTCGAGGAGGAGGTCAAGAGCGCGCCGAAGCTCGACCTGACCGTCGAGCCGTCCCTCGACTCTCTGCGTCTCTACCTGCGCGAGATCGGCAAGGTGCCGCTCCTGACCGCCGACCAGGAGGTGTACCTGGCGAAGCGGATCGAGCGTGGCGACATGTCCGCGAAGACTCAGATGATCGAGGCGAACCTGCGCCTGGTCGTCTCGATCGCCAAGGGGTACCTCGGTCGTGGCCTGAGCTTCCTCGATCTGATCCAGGAAGGCTCGCTCGGTCTGATCCGCGCGGTCGAGAAGTTCGACTACCGCAAGGGCTACAAGTTCTCGACGTACGCGACGTGGTGGATCCGCCAGGCGGTCACCCGTGCGATCGCCGACAAGGCACGCACGATCCGCATCCCGGTGCACATGGTCGAGAAGCTCAACAAGGTGGTCCACATCGAGCGCCAGCTCGTGCAGCGGCTTGGCCGCGAGCCGAGGCCGGAGGAGATTGCGGAGGAGCTCGAGATGACGACCGAGGAGGTGCGCGAGATCCTGCGCATGGCGCAGCACCCGGTCTCGCTCGAGAAGCCGATTGGCGAAGAAGAGGATTCCGAGCTCGGCGACTTCGTCGAGGACGAGAACACCGAGACGCCGGACGAGGCGGCGTCGCTGACGCTTCGCCGTTCCGACATCGAGACGGCGCTCGCGTCGCTGCCGGAACGTGAACGCCAGGTGATCGAGCTTCGGTTCGGTCTCACCGGTGGGCAGCCGTGCACGCTCGAAGAGGTCGGCAAAGCGTTCGGCGTGACGCGCGAGCGCATCCGCCAGATCGAGAACAACACGTTGAAGAAGCTCGAGAGCCTGCCCGAGGCGCAAGCGCTCCGCGACTGCGTCTGACGACTGCTACCGCTCGATGCGCGCTGCCGGCACGAAGAGCCGGCAGTGCGGGCACTTGAAGCCGCGATAGCGCTCGGCCGAGCCGTCGATCAGGTTGGCGCTGAACGTCTTCTTGCAGTGAGGGCAGACGACGTCGGTCGTCTTGTCCGTGTCGTCGTCGGACATCGTCAGCCCAGGGAGACGGACTCGATCATCACGTCGTCGCGCGGCCGGTCGCCGGGCCCGGTCTCGACCTGTTCGATCGCAGTGACCACGTCCATCCCGCCCGTGACACGTCCGAAGACGGTGTGCTTTCCGTCGAGCCACGGGCAGGCGTCCGCCGTGACGATGAAGAACTGTGAGCCGTTCGTGTTCGGGCCGGCGTTGGCCATCGCAAGCGCGCCACGTTCGATCTTGTGATCGTTGAACTCGTCCTCGAACTGGTAGCCCGGGCCGCCTGATCCGGTACCGGTCGGGTCGCCGCCCTGGATCATGAAGTCCCCGATCACCCGATGGAAGATCACGCCGTCGTAGAAGCCGTCCTGCGCGAGCTTCTTGAAGTTCTCGACCGTCTTGGGCGCATCCTCGTCGAAGAGCTCGAGCTCGATCGCGCCATGGTTTGTCTGCATCGTCGCGTTCGTCATGCGCCCAATCTAGCGGCCTCGGCTAGTGTTCCGGGCGGTTCGAGGCATGGCTGAGCATTTCCGCCACACCGCGCTTTTCTACTCGGGTCTGGACGATTACGTTCGCCGGACGAGCGCGTTTCTGCGGGAGGGGATCGCCGCCGGAGAGCCGGCGCTCGTCGTGATCGCACCCGAGAAGGCGGCGTTGCTTCGCGAGGAGCTCGAGGCCGACGCGGCGGCCGTCGTCTTCGCGGACATGAACGAGGTCGGGCGCAATCCCGCCCGCATCATCCCCGCGTGGCGGGACTTCGTCGACGAGCATCTGACCGCAGAGCGCCCCGTGCGCGGGATCGGCGAGCCGATCTGGGCGGAGCGCAGCGAGGAGGAGCTCGTCGAGTGCGAACGCCACGAGTCGCTCCTGAACCTCGCCTTCGCAGGCTCGCACGCCTGGCACTTGCTCTGCCCGTACGACGTCGATGCGCTGCCCGAGGCAGTTCTCGACGAAGCTCGCCGGAACCACCCGTTGCTGATCGAGAACGGGGCGCATCGAACGAACGCGGCCTGCCGGAGCCTCGATGAGATCGCCCAGCCCTTCGACGCTCCGCTCGCGCCGGCGCCTCGACCGCGTCGTCATTCCGCCTCGAGGCCGGGCTGCTGAGCGAGCTGCGCCGCTTCGTCGCGGCTGAGGGTGAGCGGAACGGTCTTGCGGGCCGCACCTCGAGCTTCGCGCTCGCGGTGCACGAGCTGGCGACGAACTCACTGCGTCATGGAGGGGGCGGCGCAGACGTGTTGTTGTGGTGCACGACGAGCTCGGTGATCTGTGAGGTGCGGGACACGGGCCGAATCACCGATCCAATGGTCGGGCGTGTTCGTCCCGACGGCGATCGCGAGGGGGGCTGGGGCGTCTGGATGGCCAACCAGCTCTGCGACCTCGTGCAGGTGCGAGTCGGCCCCGGAGGCACCGTCGTCCGCGTGCACATGACGAAGCCGGTTCCGATCGTCATCTGCCGGACATCCTGGGGCGAGGTGCACCTGGACGAGCGCCAGTTCCAGCGGGTGTTCGAAGCTCTCTGGCAACTCGGCGTCTCGGTGCCGGGTGCGGCGACGGCCGCCACGAAGCTGGCCGAGGCGCGCCGCGCCGGCAGGACGGCTGTCGAGCTCGACGGGCGAGAGGGCCCCGCGCTCGATCGCGCGCTCCTCGCCCGCTAGCCTCTAGCGTTTTCGGATCGCACCGAGGGCGTAGCCGCCCTCGAGCATTGCCGGCGCCCGCTGCGTGAGCGAGTCCCAGGCCGGGACGTCCCAGCCGAAGGAGTCGGCGAGGCGCACGATCATGTTGAAGAGTGCGCAGACCGTGGCCGCGTCACGCAGCGCCTGAGCCGAGACGCCCGCAGCCCGCACGGCATCGGCGTGAGCCGTCGTCAGTTCGTCGGGCCGCAGCGTCAGCTGCTCGAGAAAGACGAGCGTGGCCGCGAGCTCGGGGCGGAGCGGCGCGGTGCGCCAGTCTTCGACGACCGCCTGCCAGACGTCCTCACCGAGCGCGTACGACGCAACTGCGCCGTGGGAGCCCGTTCAGAACGGGCACTGGTTCAGTAACGAGGTGAAGCCGGCAAAGAGCTCGCGCTCTCCCGCGCTCCACTCGGACGGGCCGCGCATCGCTTGGTCGAGCGCATCCGAGAACGGAAGGCCAAAGAGCTCGGGCCGGTAGAGCAGCGTCTTCACAACGCCGAGCGGCTCGCGCCCGCTGCGCGCGCGGATCTCGTCGAGCACGCGGGCCTCATCCGGCGCGTGGCCGTGCTCGACGACGCTGCAGCCTCATCCGATCACCTCGAGCGCCCTGTCGAGGCGGCGCAGCCCCTGCTCGATCGCGGCGGCGACCGTGTGCTCGAAGATCTCATCCTCCGAGCAGCCCGCTTCCTTGAGCGCCTCGACGTCGGCGTCGCTGATCGTGTAGGCACGCTCGCGAACCTTGGCGAGGTACGCGGCCATCGAGCCGTGTGGCGGCGAAGTCGCGGCGGCCAGTGCGCGCAGCTGCCCGATCGGGTCAGTCATGTACGATGAGCTTAACCGGGGTGCGAGCCCGAGCGGCGACGCCGAGCCCTCGTCTCAGTACCGTCACGGAGAGCCGAAGCGGAAGATCCGGCCGCCGAAGGCGATCGCGCAGACGGCGAACCACGCCCAGCCGACTGCAGCGCCCGCGATCACGTCGGTCAGCCAGTGGAGGTCGAGCAGCACCCGGCTCGCCGCCACCGCCACGGCGATGCCCACCGCGGCTCCGGCAAGCCCGGCGCGAATCGGGCGAGCTTGCCGACGGCCGATCAGCAGGGCGGCGGCCGCATAGAACGCGGCCGCGTTCGCCGAGTGTCCACTCGGGAACGACGGGCCGAGCGTCGCGGCGACGGGGTTGAGCGTCGGCCGCACGCGCTCCACGAGGAGCTTCACGGAGTTGACGATCACCTCTTCTCCTGCGATCACCGCGGCGAGGAAGGGCACGCCCCACCGGCTGCGGCCGGTGCGGAGTCACGACGACGGCGAGAACGGCCGCGAGCGGCAGGACGGTGTAGATGCTGCCGAGGTGGGTGACGGCGTTCAGGCCGTGCGTCGAAAGGGTGGAGGCGTGCCTGCTTCCCCAGTTGGCGGCGCCGCGGTCGACGCCGAGCAGATGCGCGTTCGTGCGCACGAGGTAGGTCAGGACACCGAACAACGCGCCGCCCCCGATTGCGAGGAGCAGGGCAAGCGTCAGCGCGAGCCCGGTTTCGGCTCTCGGGCTGCTCGAGCCCGGGCGCCGGGCCGCGGCTGTGCCGGGCTACGTAGGCCGAGGTGGTCGCGGCGGCGGCCAGCGCGACGGCAAGGAGCAGCAGAAGTGGCATCAGGTTCTTGGAAGATTCGAGTCGCGAAGAGTGGGCATATGCCCTCGAGATTTCCGCCGAAAACGCCGGCGGCGGCCGGGACCGGCCGCGCCAATCATCATCGCCCTGCCAACCGATCATCTCCAGGAGGACAACGCCATGCGTGATCTTCGCTCGACCAGTCACCTCGGGGGTGTGCAGGGCGCCGGGCACGGCTTCGTCCAGACGCCCGCATTCGAGTGGCTCTCGCGGGCCGGGTTCGTCGCCCGTGGGATCGTCTACGCGATCATCGGCATCCTCGCGCTCAAGCTGGCGATCGGCCAGGGAGGCAAGCTCACCAACCAGGAAGGCGCGTTTCGCACGCTCGCGCACGAGCCGTTCGGCAAGTATCTGCTGACGCTGCTCGCGGTGGGCCTCGCCGGCTACTCGCTCTGGCGCCTCTTTCGCGCTGCGCTCGGGCGCGGCCCCGAGGGCTCCGACGAGGGCTTCGACCGTGTCGCCGCGCTCGGCAGCGGCGTCGCCTACGGCGCGATGTGCGCGCTCGCCGTGGAGATCCTGGTCGGCGCGGGCTCCTCGAGCGGCTCGCCGAAGCAGTCGACCGCAGGCGTCTTCGGTTGGCCCGCGGGCACCTGGATCGTCGGCTCGGTCGGCCTGGTGCTTGATCGGGATCGCGCTCTACCAGGGCTACCGCGGCGTCACCCAGAAGTTCTTCGACGACTCGAAGGTCGAGGAGATGTCACCGCACATGAAGAAGTGGATCGCCACGATCGGCACGGTCGGGCACCTGGCGCGCATGGTCGTCTTCGGCCTCGTCGGCGTCTTCCTGATCAAGGCGGCGATCGACTACAACCCGAGCAAGGCCGTCGGCCTCGACGGCGCACTCGCCAAGCTCGAGCACCACTCGTACGGGCCGTACCTCCTGGGAGTGGTCGCGGCGGGCCTGATCGCGTTCGCGCTCTTCTCGCTCAGCGACGCGCGCTACCGCCGGATTTGAGCGCGCGCGGCACGAGCCTCCTTCGGCCCATGCACCGTGCGCTCTTCCCGGTCGAGTGCTGGGTCGGCGAGCAGATCACGAGCCAGATCTGCCGCCACCACGAGCGGCGGCTTCGGCGGATCGGGCAGCTGTCGGCGCTCGATCCCGAGGCCGGCGGGTGGGCCGGAGGCGACCTGCCGGTGCGGGCGGGCAACGCGGTCGAGATCCTGATCGACGGCGTGCAGGCGTTGCCGTCGATTGCCGAGGCGCTCCGCGGGGCGCAATCGCACGTTCACCTGACCGGCTGGCATTTCACGCCCGCGTTTGCATTGGAGCGCGACGGGAAGCCGCTCGTCCTGCGCAATCTCCTCGGTGAGCTCGCGGAGAAGCTCGACGTTCGGGTTCTCGTGTGGGCCGGTGCGCCACTGCCGCTCTTTCGTCCCTCGCGGGGCGACGTTCGCAAGATGCGCGAGCAGTTGATCAAGCACACGAAGATCCAGTGTGCGCTCGACGCGAAGGAACGGCCCATGCACTGCCATCATGAGAAGACGATCGTCATCGACGACCGCATCGCGTTCGTCGGCGGCATCGACCTCACCTCGGAAGCGGGAGACCGCTACGACACCAACGAGCATCCGGCGCGTGCGGACGTTGGCTGGCACGACGCCTGTGCGCGGATCGAGGGGCCTGCCGTCGGAGACGTCGCAGAGCACTTCCGCATGCGCTGGCACGAGGTGACAGGTGAAGCGCTCGCACCCGTCACCGCCCCGAAGCCCGCGGGCGCTCTCGATCTGCAGGTTGTCCGCACGGTGCCCGAACGTGTCTACCACGCCAAGCCGAGAGGCCAGTTCACGATCCTCGAGTCCTATCTGCGCGCCCTCAAAGCGGCCGAGCGCTTCATCTACCTCGAGAACCAGTTCCTCTGGTCACCGGAGATCGAGGCGGTGCTCCACGACAAGATCGTCAATCCTCCGCATCCCGACTTTCGACTGCTGCTCCTCTTGCCGTCGAAGCCGAACAGCGGCGCCGACGACACGCGTGGTGTGCTCGGTCATCTGATCGAGGCCGACGACGACGCCGGCCGCATCCTCGCCTGCACCCTGTACGCCCGGGCGGGCCAGGCCGCCGACCCGATCTACATTCACGCCAAGATCGCGGTCGTCGACGATGCCTGGCTGACGCTCGGCTCCGCCAACCTGAACGAGCACTCCCTCTTCAACGACACCGAGATGAACATCGTGGCCCACGATGCGGAGCTGGCCGCGCAGACCCGTTTGCGGCTCTGGTCGGAGCATCTCGAAGTGCCTGCCGAGCAGATCCCGGCCGACCCGATCAGCGCGATCGACGAGCTCTGGAAGCCGGTCTCGAGCGAGCAGCTCGAGCGCCGCAACGCCGGACTGCCGCTCACCCACCGTCTGGTTCGGCTGCCGCACGTCTCGAAGCGCTCGGCCCGTGCGCTCGGGCCGCTCTCGGGCCTCCTCGTCGACGGCTGACGCGCCGGCGGAAGCTCCTCCGCTCAGGCTGTCGAAGCGGGGACGCTGGGGAGCGCCCCGAGCGAGTCGCGGATCTCTCCGGCGAGGATCGCGTACATCGTCGGCTCGATCACCTCGAGGGCCGTCGAGAAGGCGGCGAGCGCCTCGTCGGTCCGTCCCTGCGCAGCACGGACGAGTCCCGTGGCGTGCAGCAGCGACGCCCGTGTCCAGACGTCCTCGCGCCCGACGCGGCCCTGGGCCGTGGTCACGACGCGCTCTGCCTCGTCGATCTTTCCCTGGCGCACGAGGGTCTCGGCCAGCTGCCGCTCGGCCTCGGCGAGGTAGCCCTGCTCGTGCGTCGTCCGCAACCCGCTGACCGCCTCGCGATAGGTCTTCTCGGCGAGGGCGACATCACCACGCTGCGCGTACACCGAGCCGAGGTTGGAGAGCGTCCAGCCGTAACGACCGGCCGCGCCGGTCTCGCGGAAGATCTCGAGCGCGTCGAGGAGGTATCGCTCGGCCTCGCCGGACTGGCCCTCGCCGAAGCGGCGGCCGTGCACCGCCAGCGCAAACGCCAGCGCATCCCTGCTGCCGCTCGACCGCGCCAGCTCCTCCGCCTGCTCGAGCAGCTCGAGCGAGCGCTCGGCGTCGCCCTGCACCCCGGCAACGCTCGCGAGCTGGGTGAGCGCGAGGCTCTCGAGGTCGGGCCTGCCGGCCTGGTGCGCGAGCTCGAGCATCGCCTGGCCGTGACGCGTCGCGCCAGCGGCGTCGCCGCGCCACCAGAAGATGGTCGAGATCAGCGCGTTCGCGTCGTAGAGGCCGACCGCCTCGTCCACGGGCAGGATCGCGAGCGCCTCGTCCGCGAGGTCGTGAGCACGGGTGACGTCGCTCTCCGCGTGGAGGGCAAGGTCGGCCAGCAGAATCAGCGACCGCCCTTCGAGATCGCGCCGGCCGGACTCGCGCGCGTCGTGCAGCGCGTGCTCGGCCTCGTCGCGAACCGTCGGGACATCCGAGAGGCGCCAGGCGGCGTGTGCAGCGAGGTAGCGGCGGGTCGGGCTCGACTCGAGCTCGACCGCACGCAGCAACGTCCGCCGGGCGGCGACGAACGCGCCGCGTTGCAGCGCCCGGCGCCCCGTCTCTTCCAGCGCAGCGGCAGCCTGCTGTGCCAGATCGTCGTCGATGTGGCCGCCAAGCTCCACCAGCAGGCGAACCGCCTGGTCCAGGTGATACGCCCGAATGCCTGCGAGCTCGGGTGCGCGCTCGTCGACCCACGCGGCGAAAGCCTGGTGCTCCTGTGCGCGCAGAGCTTTGCTCATGCCGCTGTAGGCGACGTCGCGGATCAGCACATGCTTGAAGCGCAGGGCACGGTCGCCCGAGATCGTCGAGCGTTCCTCCGGAACGACGAACTCGCGCTCGAGCAGGCCTGCGAGGAGCCGCTCCACGTCGACGCCGTCGACCAGCCGCTCGAGCGCTCCCTGCCAGAACACGCGTCCGATCAGAGCCGCGCTCTGGAGGATGCGCTTCTCGCCCGGCTGCAGACGGTCGATTCGGGCGGCGATCAACGCCTGGACGCTGTCGGGAATGCGGTCGAGCTCCTCGTTCTCGCGCAGCGTGCGCGCGATCTCTTCGAGAAAGAGAGGGTTGCCCTCCGCCCGTTCGAGAACGAGCGCACGCTGCGCGGGCGGCACCTCGGCGCGGGCGATCAGCGCGTCGACGAGCTCCTCGCTCTCATCGTCGTCGAGCGGAGCGAGCTCGATCGCACTCGCGCGCCGGATTCCACCGCCCCAGGTGGGACGTGTGTCGAGCAGGTCGGGCCGCGCGACGGCGACGATCAGGACCGGCACGTTTCGCAGCGCCCGCGCTAGGTGCTCGATCAGATCCAGCAGCGGTTCCTCGGCCCAGTGGACGTCCTCGAAGACGAGCACCAGCGGCTGCAGGTCGCCGAGCTGCTCGGCCCAGCGCAATGCGGCCCAGGTCAGCTCCGCAGACGTGTGCTCGCCGTCGGCCGCGCCGAGCACGCCGAGGGCGGCCGCCAGCAGGTCGGCCACCGCTTCGCTCTCGCAGCTGAGTCGCAGCTTCTCGAACGCGTCGTTGGCCGGATCGTCGTCGGTGATGCCCGCGCTCGCCTTGATCATCGAGGCGAGCGGCCAGTACGTGACGCCCTCGCCGTACGGGAGCGTGCGGCCGGAGAGGGTGGTCACACGCTCGAGCGAGTCGAGGAACTCCGAGACCAACCGGGACTTGCCGAGGCCCGGCTCCCCGAAGACGGTCACGAGCTGCGTGCCCCGATCGCGGACGGCCCGCCGGAAGGAGTTCTCGAGCAGCTCCAGCTCCGCCCGCCGCCCGACCAGGGGCGCGGCGGGGAGACGCGACGCGTCGTGCACCCGGAGCGCGCGCCACGTCCACAGCGGCTCCGCCCGGCCCTTGACCGGGAGTGGGCCGGCGCTCTCCACCTCGACCGCGCCCGCCGCCAGACGGCGCGCACCCTGTCCGATCAGGACCTGCCCCGGCTCTGCCGCCTGCTGCAGCCGCACGGCGAGGTTGACGGCCTCACCCGTTGCGAACGTCGAGTCGGCGTCCTCGACCACCACCTCGCCGGATTCGACGCCGATTCGGGCCGCGAGGCCGAGGGCCTCGACTTTGGGCACGATCTCGAGCGCTGCGCGCAGTGCGCGCTCGGCGTCGTCCTCGTGGGTCACCGGCACACCGAAGGCCGCCATCACCGCGTCGCCCGCGAACTTCTCGACCGTGCCTCCGTGCTTCACGATCGTCTGGGCCACCTGCTGGAAGTAGCTGTTGACCCGCGCGCGCACGACCTCCGGATCGGCGGCGGCGACGAGCTCGGTCGAGCCGACCAGATCGACGAAGACCACGGTTGCGACCTTCCGTTCCACCGGCCGATTTTACCGGCGCGCCGTGGGGTGGCCGAGGCGCGGCTTCTAACGCCAGATGCCGGTGAGCGGCGTCGCCGAGCGGGCGCGTCCGAGGAAGGGCAACCCGAGCGCCGACTCGATCGTGCGCAAGAAGCCCGTAGTGCGACGTCGCAGCCCTGAAGACGGTGTGCGGGCGCACGGCTGTGCCGGCGACGACCGAGGCGACTTGCCTCCGCCGCCCGAGTCGGTCGTGCCTTCGTCGAAGACGATGAAGACCGCGGTGTTCTTGACGGTGAGGAGCGGCAGGATGAAGCGCGCGCAGCCAGCGGTCACCGGTCGTGATCGAGCAGTCGTGCATGTCATTGCAGAGGTCGGGCACGACGAGCGAGTACGCCGGGAGCACTTGGGGATTGAAGCGCTGCAGGTTGAACACATGGGAGGCGTCCGCTCGGGAAGTAGAGGAACGGGACGTGCTTTTTCGCGAAGCGGGAGGAGCCCGGATATCCCTCTGCGTAGACGCGCCCACGAGCGGTGCCTCGCGGAGAGCTGGCTCCCGATGGTCGGGCCCGACTGCGGGCAGTCGGTGCAGTCGTTCGTCACTCCATGCGTCGATCCGGACACGAGCGCGAGGTAATTCGGCAGGCTCGGATGGGAGACAGCATGGTAGTTCGTCGCCTGCGCGTAGAGCGCGGCAAGCCGCGAGAACGACGGAGCGGTCCGGAGGTGAGGATGTCGTCGCGCTCGTGGTTCTCGAACACGATCACCACCGCATGGGCGAGTCGCGGCACGGCCGCCGATGAGCGGCCTCCGACGGGTAGGTGACCAGCATCGCTGCGGCGAGGATCGCGCGGGAGAGACGAACAACGCGCACGCAACGCCAGGGTACACGCCGGCGCGTTTTATCGTTTGCAAATGATCATAGCGGGGAACGCTCGAGATTTTGCCCCCGATCTGGAGGTTTGTCCCTGATGAGACGAGCATCGATGCTCGGATTTGGCTCAGCGGTGGCTCTTTTCGTGGCCGTGGTTGCCTCGGCCGCACCACCGAGCGCGACGACGAAGGTCGGAGACTTCGTCAACTACTCGCTCGGCGAGACCACCGGGACCGTGTGCCCTGGGAGCTCGGCGTGCTCGAACATCGCCGCGGAGCCCGCGATTCGTGCCGACGGCGCCGGCCGGTTCTTCGGCAGCTCCGAGAACGGCCTCGGCGGTGGGACGGTCGCGTTCCGCTCGACCGACAACGGCCTCCACTACACGACCCTTGCTTCTCCGAATGCAGTGTCGCAGTCGAACGACACCGGCTTCGCGCCCGGCGGCGGCGACACCGACCTCGCAGTCGCTCCGGCCAAGAACCCGGCCGGCTTCTACAACGTCTACGTCGCGAGTCTCTCACTCGCGAACATCGACGTCTCGACGTCGTCCGACAACGGCTCCACGTGGAGGCTCAATCCGGTGAGCACGCCGGAGACCGTCGACGACCGCGAGTGGATCGCTGCGGACGGCGCCAGCAAGGTCTGCATCAGCTACCACGACGCACCGGAAGGCATCACCGTCGGTTGCTCGGCCGATGCAGGCACGACGTTCACCCAGTTCACGACTGCGATCGACGCGGCCCACGCCTACCAGATCTCCAACAACGAGATCGGCAACCTTGGCGATCGACGCCGGATCGCACGTGATCTACCAGACCTATTCGGCGATCACCAACGCGGGTGAGGCGGCGTGCTCGACGGCAGGCACCTGCGGCTACCACGGCGTCTACATGGCCGTCTCGACCGACGGCGGTGCGACGTTCACCGACTACCCCGTGTACGTCAACCCGGATCCGACGGTCGACTACGGCCATCAGTTCGTGAACGTCTCGGTGGACAAGGCCGGCAACGTCTATTCGGTGTACACGGATGATCACCACGTCTACTACTCGTTCTCGACGGATCACGGCAAGACGTGGCACGGGCCTTACCTCGTCTCGACGACGGGCGGCACGCAGATCTTCCCGTGGTCGACTGCAGGGGATGCCGGCAAGCTGGACGTCGTCTACTACCAGACCGGTTACTACGACGGCACGACGACGCCAGACAACTATCCGGCCTCGGCAACGTGGACGGTCGGGTTTGCGCAGAACGTGAATGCGCTCAAGGCGAGCTCGTCCTGGAAGCGCCAGACCGCCTCACCGGTCGTTCACACCGGCGGTGTCTGCGAGAGCGGTATCGCCTGCACGGGCAATCGTGACCTGTACGACGACTTCGGCGTTGCTGCGAGCCCGACGACCGGCTTCGCGTCGATCATCTACAGCGACGATCAGTTCGACCCGAAGGGGCCGAACTCGGCCGGATGCACTGCCGGGACGAACAGCACGTCGTCGTGCGACCACACCGCGATCGCGACCCAGACGGGTGGCACGCGGATCTTCACCCCGACGAAATAGCCGCTCGATCACCGGTACCTGGTACCCGATCGGGTACCAGGTACCGGGCTCGCTCGGTGAAGTGGACACGGGCTCCACGCACAGCAAGAATCGCAGCATGAGCATCCAAGTCGTTCAGCTCGACCAGCAGGTGCCGTTCGACCTGGCCGAGGGCGTCGCCGGCAGGCCGCTCTTCGGGGCAGGTGCGATGTTGAACCTGATCGAGTTCGAGCCGGGCTCGACCGTTCCCGAGCACTCCCACGTGCACGAGCAGCTGGGCATCGTCCTGCGGGGCATGCAGGCGCTCGTCGTCGACGGGGTCGCCCACGAGCTGGGCCCCTATCAGGCGTATGTCCTTCCCTCGGGCGTCGTGCACTCGGCGTACTGCGGGCCGGACGGCGCCACCGTGCTCGATGTCTTCCAGCCGGTGCGGGAGGATTACCGCGACCGGTACGCCGACGTCACCGACCGAACCGGAAAGGAAAGTCTGAAATGCCACTGATCGAGGTGAAGCTCTACGACGCACGCGTCACCGAGGAGTCGGTGCCGAAGATCATCGAGAGCCTGACGGACGCGCTGGCGGAATCGAGCGGTGCCGCGCGCGAGCACATCTGGGTGCTCGTGGAGGGCGTGTCCCCGAAGAACTGGGGCGTGGGCGGCAAGCCGAGCGGCTGAGAGAAGTCTCTCAGCAGATCCACAGGTTCCCGCCCGCCGTTCACAGCAGGCTCACAGCGAGTCGTGGCATGGTCCCGGTATGAGCAGCGACGCGAACGGTTCCAGCAAGATCCTGGTCGTCGACGACGAGCCTTCGATCGTCGACGCGGTCGCCACCGCGCTGCGCTACGAGGGCTTCGAGGTGCGCGAGGAGGCAACCGGCCGCGGCGCGATGGCGGCCGTCGTCGAGTTCGAGCCCGACCTCGTCGTGCTCGACTGGATGCTTCCCGACCTGGAGGGGATCGAGGTCGGACGGCGTCTGCGCGAGCGCGGGTTCGACACGGCAATCCTCTTCCTGACCGCCAAGGACGCGGTCGAGAACAAGGTCGACGCGCTCAGGGCCGGCGGGGACGACTACGTGACGAAGCCGTTCAGCCTGGCCGAGGTGGTCGCGCGCGTCCAGGCGATCCTGCGGCGCACGGGCAGCGATCTTCCCGGCGACGTCCTGCAGTTCGGCGACGTCACGCTCGACGAGGTGCGCCACGAGGTATTCCGTGGCGAGACGCGAATCGACCTGACCGCAACCGAGTTCGCGCTGCTGCGCTTCTTCCTGATGAACCCGCGCCGCGTGCTGTCGAAGGGGCAGATTCTTCAGAACGTCTGGAAATACGACTTCGGCGGCAACTCCGGCGTGGTCGAGACCTACGTCAGCTACCTGCGCAAGAAGCTCGACGCTCTGGGCCCGCCGCTCATCCGCACGATCCGGCAGGCCGGCTACATGCTCGAAGCGGGGGAGTGATTGTTCCGGCGCCTCTCGTTGCGCGCCAGGCTGCTGCTCGGCGTGGTCGTCCTGGCCGGGCTCGGCCTCGCCGCCGCCGACGTAGCCACCTACACGTCGCTGCGCTCCTTCCTGCTCGACCGCGTCGACAAGTCGCTCGAGGCCGGTCACATCCAGGTCGAAGGCGCGGCGCTCGGCGAGGACGTCCCCAATGAGAAGGGCGACGGCGGCGGTCAAGGAGCCCTGCGCGGCGGCGGCCCGACCGCCCAGGGCATCGACTGGTACCAGGTCAGGACGCTTTCGGGCGGCGTCGTCAAGGGCGGCTTTCTCGTCGGCGGCGGATCGCCGCCGAATGTGGTCGGCCCGATCCACCTGCCGGACAGGCCGACGAGTCGGAACCGCTCCGAGCGGGTGAGCTACTTCACCGTCTCATCGACGAACGGGTCGACCGAGTATCGCGTGCGCGCCTCGATCGAGGAGCAGAGCCCGGCGCAGGTCTTTCTCGTCGCCACATCGCTCCATGACGTCTTCGCCACGCTCCACCGATTGCTCCTGATCGAGTTGCTCGTGACGCTGGTCGCGCTGGGTGCGATCTCAGGGCTCGGGCTGTGGGTCGTCAGGCTGGGCTTGCGGCCGTTGCGCGAGATCGAGGGTACAGCGGCGACGATCGCGGCGGGCGATCTTTCCCAGCGCGTCGACCGTGGCCGATGCGAGGACGGAGGTCGGCCGCCTCGGGCTCTCGTTGAACGCGATGCTCGCCCAGATCGAGTCGGCGTTCAAGGCGCGTCAGGAGTCGGAGCGGAGGCTGAGGAAGTCGGAGCAGAAGCTGCGGCAGTTCGTGGCCGACGCATCACACGAGTTGCGCACGCCGCTCGCCGCGATTCGCGCCTACGCCGAGCTCTTCGGTCGAGGCGCCGCGGACCGTCCCGAGGATCTCGCGCGCTCGATGAGCGGGATCAGCCGCGAATCGGAGCGGATGAGCCTGCTCGTCGAGGACCTGCTGCTGCTGGCCCGCCTCGACGAAGGCCGGCCGCTCGAACGGAAGCCGCTCGTGCTGGCCGAGGTCGTCCACGAGGCAGTCGACGCTGCTCGCGTCGTCGACAGCGAGCGCCCGATCGACGTCAACGTCGATGAAGAGGCGAGCATCGTCGGCGACCGTGCGCGCCTGCGCCAGGTGATCGACAACCTCTTCGCCAACGTCCGCGCTCACACACCGCCCGGCACTCCCGTGGCGGTCGGCCTGCACCGGGTCGACGGGCGGGTCGAGCTCAGTGTCAGCGACTCGGGCCCGGGCCTCTCCGACCACGAGGCGTCGCAGGTCTTCGAGCGCTTCTACCGCGTCGACAGCTCGCGGACGCGTGCAAGCGGTGGCGTGGGACTGGGACTGGCGATCGTGGCGGGTGTCGCGCACGCGCATGGCGGAAACGCCGAGTTTCGCCGCACTCCCGGCGGAGGCGCGACGATCGTGATCGCGCTGCCGATCGATGGTTGATCGGTAAATGTCGATTGCCGATCAACGTCGCAGGCCGCGGGCCGTTCCTTGACGGCACCCCCCAGCTGATTCACAGGGATTTCCGAGGAAGCGCCCCTACCGTGCTCCGCATGCAGGAGGCGATCTCGTTCAGCCCGGTGGCGCGGTTCACGCCCAGGCGCGTCGCTGCGCGACGTCGGCTTGCGGCGGCCGCCGTCGGCGCACGTCGTTGCCGCAAACGGCGCCATCATCGTGTGGCTGTGGGCCCACGGCGGCAATCTGCACGCCAAGTCGACCGGAGACGTCTTCACGAGCATCGGCCGGATCACCGGGCTCCTCTCCGCCTACCTCGCGCTGATCCAGGTGATCCTGCTGGCCCGGCTTCCGGCGCTCGAGCGCGCCGTCGGGTTCGACCGGCTCAGTGTCTGGCACCGGTGGAACGGCCATGCCTGCATCGACCTCGTCGTCGCGCACGTGATCTTCACCGTCTGGGGCTACGCGCTGATGGACAAGTTCACGATCGGCAAGGAGATCTCGACGATGCTCGGCGGCGGCATCTACCCCGGGATGATCACGGCGACGATCGGCACGGCGATGCTGCTCGCGGTTGTCGCGACGTCGCTCGTGATCGTGCGGCGGCGGCTCAGCTACGAGTGGTGGTACGTCGTGCACCTGCTCGCTTACGCCGGTATCGCGCTGTCGTGGTTCCACGAGATCCCGACCGGTAACGAGCTGGTCCTCGATCACACGGCGGCCGACTACTGGCGCGGCCTGTACATCGTGACGATCGCCGTGCTCGTCGTCTTTCGGCTCGCCGTGCCGCTGCTGCAGTTCGGCCGCCATCGGCTGCGCGTGATCGAGGTGACCGAGGAACGATTCGGCATCGTCTCCGTTCGGATCGCCGGACGCGCGCTCGACCGTCTCCATGCCGAGCCGGGCCAGTTCTTTCTCTGGCGATTCCTCGACCGCAGGCGCATCTGGTCGGCGCATCCATTCTCGCTCTCGGCCGCGCCCGACTCGAAGTCGCTGCGGATCACCGTGAAGGCGCTTGGCGACCACAGCGCCCGCATCGCCTCGGTTCGGCCGGGGACACGAGTACTCGCCGAAGGGCCGTTCGGTGTCTTCACGGAGACCGGCCGGCGTCGGCGGGACAAGGTGCTCATGATCGCCGGTGGGATCGGGATCACCCCGATTCGCGCACTCGTCGAACGGATGCGCGGCGACGTCGTTGTCGTCTACCGCGCGTTCACCGACCAGGACGTCGTCTTCAAAGACGAGCTCGAGGAGCTCGCGGCGCGCACGGGCCTCGATCGTCCACTACGTGATCGGGGACCATCGCGGGGAAGGGGAACGGCTGCTTTCGGCAGCGCACCTCCGCGAGCTCGTCCCCGATGCCCCCGAGCGTGACGTCTTCCTCTGCGGGCCGCCTGCGATGACCGCTGCGATCAGCCGCAACCTGCGCGCCGCGGGCGTACCGCGCCGGCAATTGCACGTCGAGCGATTCGCGCTCACCTAGAAGCACTCACCAGAAAGGAGACGAAACATGCGCAAGGCAACAGTTGCAGCTCTCGGCGCCGCCGCGTTGGCACTGCCCAACGTGAACGCTTGGGCAGCAGCAACAAGTCAGAAGGCAGTCCCCAAGACGAAGGTCGTCACTGCAACGAAGTCCTTCACGGGCGCCGCCGGACAGGCAGACCGCTGGGGGGAGGTCGAGGTCACCATCGTCGTCAAGAAGACGACCACCACCAATCTCAAGACGAAGAAGAAGACCGTCAAGCGGAGGATCACGGCGGTCAAGGTCCCCGTCTACCCCGATCACACCGACCGGTCGGTCTTCATCAACCAGCAGGCTCTCCCGCTGCTGATTCAGGAGACGATGCAGGCGCAGAGCACCGCCATCAACCTGATCTCGGGCGCGACCAACACGAGCGACGGGTTCGACCAGTCGCTGCAGTCGGCGATCCTGAAGGCGAGGGCCTGGTAGGCGTGGCTGTTCGCGTTGCCGGGCACCGGCGTCACCCGCGTCGAGCAGATCATGGGCATGCCGATCGTCGTCGACGTGCGGGACGTCGACGACGCGGCCGCCCTCGAGCCGCTGTTCGACTGGTTTCGCGTCGTCGACGAGACGTTCAGCACCTACCTGCCGGACAGCGAGATCAGCCGGCTGAAAGGCGGCGAGCTGGCGCTCGCCGATGCGCAACCGGACGTTCGCGAGGTGCTCGAGCGGTGCGAGGAGCTGCGGCTCGAGACGAAGGGGTACTTCGACGTTCGTGCCGAACGGGCGGACGTCGTCGACCCATCCGGTCTCGTCAAAGGGTGGTCGGTCGACCGCGCTGCCGCGCTCGCCGACGGGTTCGGCTGGCGCAACTACGCGATCAACGCCGGCGGGGACATCCGGCTCAGGGGCGGGGCCTTGCCCGAGGCCGTCTGGCGGGTCGGCATCCAGCACCCGAGCGAGCCGCAGCAGATCGTCGCCGTCGTCGCCGGCGATGATCTCGCGGTCGCGACGTCGGGTGCCTACGCCCGCGGTTGCCATGTCTTCGATCCGCACACACATCGACCGCCCGAAGGGGTGCTGTCGGTGACGATCTCCGGGCCTGATCTCGCGACCGCCGACGCGTTCGCCACTGCGGCGTTCGCCATGGGCGTTGCCGGGCCGGCCTGGACCGCGCGGCTGCGCGGCTACGAGGCGCTGACGCTGCTCGCCGACGGCCGGTCGCTCCGCACGCCCGGGGTTCCCGGTCGCGGAGCCTGAGGTCTGAGGAGCCTACGGGTGCGGCGGCCGCCGGCCGCCGACAGACGTTCATGCGAAAATCCGGCATGAGCGAGCCGAGCCACGGGAACCCGCTACACGGCTCCTGTCTCTGCGGCGGGGTGCGCTTCGTCGTGACGGCGCCGTTTCTCTGGGCGAGGCACTGCCACTGCTCGCGCTGCCGCAAGCACTCGGGCACGTTCGGCGGGACGCACGGCCGGGTGCCGCGGTCGGGGTTCGAGCTGCTCGCCGGCGGCGACCTGATCCGCGTCTTCCGGCCGGGTGACGGCAAGGTGAAAGCGTTCTGCTCGGTGTGCGGGTCGAGCCTCTTCGGCGGCGACTGGCCGGAAGGCGACGAGATCTCGATCCGCTTCGGTGCGCTCGACGGCGACCCCGGCATACGGCCCGCCCTGCATCTGCACGTCGCCTCGCGTGCTCCGTGGGACGAGCTGCCCGACGACGGGCTCCCGCGCTACGACAGCGGCGAGATCGGCTGACCGGGCAGTATCGCGATCAGCCGGCGCCGCGGCGGCGGAGCAGGGCCGATGCCGAGCTCGGTTCGCCGGTAGCGGACCTCGTGACCCTGCCGGGTGCCGGCGACGATTCCTGCGTCACGCAGCGCGAGCAGGTGGCGTGATGCGCCTGCCGGGCTGAGCTCGAGTAGCGCGGCGAGCGCCGTCGTCGAGAGCGGCTCGTCGAGGCTCGCGAGAACGAGCGCGCGGGTGCGGCCGAGCAGGCGGGCGAGTCCCTCCGGCGGCGCGCTGGGCGCGCGCCAGAGCTCGGCGACGCCGCGTGCCGGATAGACGATCGTCGGCAGCCACGGCTCATCGGTGACGGCGGCGACCGAGCGCCACATGTACGCGCTCGGCATCAGCAGCAGGCCGCGCTCGTCGACCTCGACCGTGCGGCCCGTCCGGTCGGCGCACCAGAGGCCGCGCTTCGTCCAGCGGATTCGCGGAGCCAGCTCGTTGAGGACGCGGCGGAGCCCGTGGCGCGCGAGCGTGCGGGAGCGCTGCTCGATGTCCCGGTCGAGCAGCGTCCTGATCCGTACCCAGAACGGCGCGACGAGCTCGACCCAGGCGTCGTGGAGCAGGGAGGCGAGCAGGTCGCGCGCTGCGGCAGGATCGGCGAGGAAGCTCGTCGAGCATGAGGCGATAGCGCTCGTCCGCCACCGTCTCGCGGCAGAGCTCGAGCTCGTGCGCGACCTGTGACGGGGGCGTCGCCCGGATCTCGGCGAGCTGGTCACGGAGGCGAGGTGCTGCAGTCTGCGGCGGCGGGGTCAGGAAGTCCGGCACCGGGCCGTGCAACGGCTGGACGGCAAGGAGCGGCGCAAGGTCGAGCCGCGACGGCGCGTGTCGGCGACGAGCCGCTGCCAGGGCTCGTGCGCCGAGTGCCCGCGCTGGGGGATGAACGTGCGAACAGCCGCCTGCGTCTCCCAGACGGGGGAGCACGCAAAGCGCACCGCCAGCAGATCTTCCCCGGCTCGGAACGTATAGAGCGTCACCACCAGAAGATACGCGAAAACGCGAATCAATTGCGCGTCCCGAGTGGGCGCGGCCAGGCTCACGGAGTGAGTGAAGGCAAGAGCCAAAGGGTCGGCTACGGCGCGGCCCTCGCCTCGCGTCAGTTCCGGGCGATCTTCGCCGGGCAGCTCATCTCGGTCGCCGGGACGAGTGTCGCGGCCGTGGCGCTGACGATCATCGTCTTCCGGCGCACCGACTCGCCGTTTCTGGCGTCGCTCACGTTCGCGCTCGGGTTCCTGCCCTACCTGCTCGGCGGCGGGCTCCTCTCGGGCATCGTCGACCGGGTTCGGCCGCGGCGGCTCGTCTTCACGAGCGACGCGGCCTCTGCAGTGCTCGGCGCGTTGATGGCCTGGCCCGCGCTGCCGGTGCCGGTTCTCCTTGCGTTGCTGCTCGGCATCGGGACGCTCTCCTCCGTCTCGGGAGGCGCGAGGGCCACGCTCGTCCGCTCGAGCGTGTCGGATGACGCATACGTGCCTGCGACGTCGCTGATGCGCATCGCAGCGCAGCTCGCACAGGTCGGCGGCAACGCCTTCGGCGGCGTGCTCCTCATCGTGCTTGACGACGAGCGGGGCCCTGCTCGTGAATGCGACGTCCTTCGTTTTCTCGGCCGCGGTCGTGCGGCTCGTCGTCGCCGATTATCCGAACATGGGCGAGCGGGGCCCGGCCACGCTGTCTGCGTGACTCGCTGCACGGCGCTCGCACGGTGTTCGGCCAGGTGGAGCTGCGACGCCTGCTCTCTGGTCGGCTGGCTCGGGCCGATGTTCTCGGTCGCGCCGGAGGCGCTCGCTGCGCCGTACGTCGCGCATCACCACGGCCCGAGCGCTCAGGTCGGCTGGTGGCTGGTCGCTCTCCCTGTCGGCACGATCGCCGGCGATCTCCTCGGCGTGCGCTTTCTCACGGCACGGCAGCAGCGTCTCCTCGTTGCGCCTGCCGCCGTCGCCGGCTTCGTTCCCTATCTCGTGTTCGTCCTCGACCCGCGGTTCCCGTTCGCCGTCGGCCTGCTCGTCGCATCGGGAATGTGCGGCCTGTACTCGCTCGGACTCGCCGCGCGTGTCCGCGACGCGGCACCTCCGCGGATCTTCGCCCGTGCCATGACGCTCTACTCCGCGGGGCTGATGACGCTGCAGGGCCTCGGCTTTGCGCTGGCGGGCGCCGTCGCCCAGGGCGTCGGGGCCTCCGCCGCGATCGCGATCGCGGGCGGGTCGTCGGGATCGTCTCGATGGTCGTTCTGCTGCGACCCGATCGACGATCGACACCGGGCCAGGCTCCGGCAGCAGCCCGCGCTGAGGCGCCGACGAGCGGAGGTTGAAAGGGTCGAAGCCTCCCGACGGCTACGCTGACCGTGCCGAGGCGGTTCCCTTTCGTACCCCTCACCTGGCTCGAACCCGCTCTTGCGGAGTATCCGAGGCCACTTCCCCGGCCAATCCGGCCAGCGGAGGAGAGGTCATGGAAAACAGCCAGAAACGGAACGAGCGCCGCGCCAATGCAGCGCACAACCAATCGACGTTTCGGGACATCAACGAGAATGTGGCGGCGCTGAACCGGCGCTGGGGCACCGACACGTTCCCCTCGTCATTTGTCTGCGAGTGTCCCGACCCGAACTGTGCGGAGCGGATCCTGCTCGCCCATGACGAGTACGAGCAGCTTCGCCAGAACCCGACCCGCTTCTTCGTCCTGCCCGGCCACGAGGTCCTGGAGGTCGAGGACGTGGTTCGCCGGACGCCTCGCTACTTCGTCGTGCAGAAGCTCGGCACCGCGGCGGACGTGGCGGAGGAGCGCAACACACGCACCGCGCAACCGACGTAGGACGATGCTGCGCCTGGCGGCGGCTCCCACGGAGCCCCGTGCCGGAGATCGCCGGCGAAGGCCGGCGCACTGCGTCGGCCCACGGGAAGCGGTCGCCGGCAGACCGTCGACTTTCGCGGCTGAGCGACTCTGCGACCAGCTATACCTTCGGTACTCGACCACAGGGGGTTCCACCGTTGCCGACCTTCAAGATTCCGTACGAGTCACTCGACCCGCTGACGATCGGAGCGGCGGACGACGAGTCGAAGGTGTACCGGGACGAGCTCTCGCTCGAGATTGCCGAGGCGAACCTGCTGGCGGCGATCTACCCCGACGAGCCGGCGCATCTTCCCGAACGCGACCGCGGCAGCCGCCGAGGCGCTCGAGTCGCCGGTCGAGGGGCCCCGGTTCTCCGAGCTGATCGCCGGTGGCAAGTCGGTGGCGATCGTGATCGACAACCAGTTCCGGCCCACTCCGCAGTCGAAGCTGCTGCCGGCGGTGCTCGACGCGCTCGAGGCTGCGGGAACGACGGACGCGGTCGTGATCTGCGCGAACGGCAAGGTGTTCCCGATGTCGGAGTCCGACATCGAGCAGAAGCTCGGCACCGAGAACCTGGCCCGCATGGAGCGCATGGGGATCCCGTTCCTGCAGAACGAGCCGCGCAACGCCGAGGCCTACACCTACGTCGGCGTCTCGTCGCGCGGCACGCCGGTCTGGCTGCACAAGGAAGTCGCAAAGCGCGACGTCAAGATCACCATCGGGCAGGCGCAGTCGAATCACTGGGGCGCCGGCGGCGGTGGGAAGCTGATCCTGCCGGGCGTCGTCTCGGACGAGACGATCGAGTCGAACCACTGCAACTTCGTCACGTCTCCCGCGACGCATTACGGCGCGCTGTCCGGCCCGATGCGCTCCGACATCGACGAGGTCGCGACGATGTGCGGGCTCGACGCGACGATGAACGTCGTCCTCGACACGCGCGGCCGGGTCATCTTCATCAACTTCGGCGCGCATCCGACAAGCCACCGGCAGGCGATCGAGCACTTCAACTCGATCTACGCCTACGAGAACCCGGTCGCGGACAAGGGGCAGGCCGACATCGCGATCTGCGGCGTGTTCGCTCCGACCGACCACCTCTTCTTCCACACGGGGTGGGGGTGCATGTCGGCCGACTTCGTCCTCAAGGACGGCGGGACCCTCATCTACTGCTCGCCCTCGCCGGGCGTGCACACGGAGGTCGGCGACTTCCCGGGCCTCGCGCTGATGGACCTGATGAAGCCCTACATGCCGCCGACGACCGAGAACTACGAGCGCGTCCTCAAGGACATCCACGCGCGAGAGATCCAGATGTGGGCCGGTTGCATCTGGGTGCCGATCTACGAGGTCATGACCCGGAAGCACCTGAAGATGGTGACTCTGAAGGAGAACCTGGAGATGGCCGCCGACATCGGCATCGACGCGACGACGTCGCTCGACGAGGCGTACGCCGAAGCGCTCGCGAAGCACGGGAACGACGCGAAGGTGATCGTGCTGCCGTTCGCGCGGTACCAGTTGCCGCGCAACGCGATCCGGATGACGGCGGAGCACCTCCACGTCCCGACCGGTGCCCACGCCTGACGAGATCAGGGGATCGACGACCGTCGTCGAGGTGCTTCGGCTGTTCCCCGGCGGGGAGGCGGGAGTGCTGATGTCGCGACTTGCGTGGCCCTGCGCCCACTGCGGCGGCGCCTTCCACGAGCCGCTGACGCTTGCGGCCAAGCGCCATGCGAACGACCCGCGGGCGGTGCTCACCGCGTTCCGCGCGCTCGCAGACGGCTCGCTCACCGACGAGCTCGTCGACGAGGCGCGGCGGAAGGTCGCCCGCTGACCGTCACGCACGCACCGCTTCGTCGGTCAGGCCGTGCCGAGGATCGAGGACGAAGCGCTCCTGCGCGGCCAGGGGCGCTTCATGGACGACATCGACCCCGTCCCGCATGCGCGGCATGCTGCGATCGTCCGCTCGCCGTTTGCGCACGCGCGCATCGGCGAGCTCGACATCTCGGCCGCGCTCGAGGTGCCCGGCGTCGTGGGCGTCCTCACGGGCGAGGACGTGGCTGCGCTCTCGCGGCCGTTCCCCGCCGGGATCGAGACCGACGTGCCCTATTACGCGGCGGCGGTCGACACCGCCAGGTACGCGGGCGAGCCGGTCGCGGTCGTGGTCGCGGACTCGCGCTACGCCGCCGAGGACGCAGCAGAGCTCGTCTTCGCCGACTGGGAGCCGCTCGATCCCGAGGAGCGGGTCGTGCACGAGCGCTCGTTCTCGTACGGCGCCGTCGACGAGGCCTTCGAGGCGGCCGACCTGGTCGTGCGGCGCAGCTACGTCGTTCCCGCGCTGGTCGTGCACGCCGGTCGAGTGTTACGGCGTCGTCGCGGACTGGCGCGGGGACGGGCTGACGGCGTGGGCGAACTTCCAGGGGCCGTACACGCTCCACTCCGTCGCCGCGGCGGCGCTCGGCCTGCGCGGGTCGAAGCTGCGGCTGATCACCCCGCCGGACTCCGGCGGCTCGTTCGGGATCAAGTCCTCGGTCTTCGCCTACGTCGTGCTGCTCGGGCTCGCATCGCGCAAGCTCGGTGTGCCCGTCCGCTGGACCGAGGACCGGTTCGAGCATCTCGCCGCCTCCGCGCACGCGACCTCCAGGACGACCGAGGTCGAGGCGGCGTTCGCCTCCGACGGCGAGCTGCTCGCGCTCCGCTACGACATGACGGAGGACGTCGGCGCGTACGTCCGGGCGCCGGAGCCGGCGACGCTGTACCGCATGCACGGGTCGCTTGCCGGCGCCTACCGCGTCGCCAACGTCGCGACGCGGAACCGTGTCCATGCTGACGAACCGCTGCCCCACCGGCCTCAACCGCGGGTTCGGCGGGCCGCAGCTGTACCTGCCGCTCGAGCGCACCATGGACGTGGCGGCCCGGGAGCTCGGGCTCGACCCCGCGGAGCTGCGGCGCCGGAACCTCGTCCGCGCGTTCCCGCACACGACGGCGAGCGGCGGGCTGTACGAGTCCGGCGACTACGAGGGGGCGCTCGACGAGGCGCTCGCCCTCGTCCGCTACGACGAGCGGCGGGCGGAGCAGAGAGCCGGCGCCCAGATCGGGATCGGGATCGCCTGCATCGTCGAGCCGTCGGTGTCGAACATGGGCTACATCACGCTCGCGCAGACCCCCGAGGAGCGGGCGGCGGTGCTGCCGAAGTCCGGCAACGTCGAGGGGTGCACGATCATCGTCTCCCCGCTCGGCGGCGTCAGCGTCCGGCTCTCGACGACGCCGCAGGGCCAGGGGCACAGAACGGTCGCCGCGCAGATCGTCGCCGACCGGCTCGGCTGCGCGATCGAGGACGTCGACGTGAGCTCCGAGCTCGACACCTCGGTCAACGCCTGGTCGGTCGCGTCCGGCAACTACTCGTCGCGCTTCTCGGGCGTCGGCGCGGGCGCGATCGCGACCGCCGCCGACCGGCTCGCCGCGAAGATCGCCGCGATCCGGGAGCACGTGGGCGAGGAGATCTCCCTCCGCCGGGTCGCCGGGATGTGCCACTGGAGCCCCGAGTCGCTCCCCGAGGGCATGGAGCCGGGGCTCGGAGTGACGGCGTTCTACGCAGCTCCCGGCGCTCGCCCCGCCGGGCGACGACGACCGCGTCTCGTCGTCGGGCCAGCACGCGGTCGTCGTCGACGTCGCGGTGGTCGAGGTCGAGCGCGCCACCGGTCGCGTCCGGGTACTCGACTACGTGACGGTGCACGACGCCGGGCGACTGCTCAATCCGCTGATCGTCGACGGCCAGGTGACGGGCGGGTTCGCGCACGGCGTCGGCGCGGCGCTCTTCGAGCGGATGGCCTACGACGAGACCGGCACGCTCCTGACCGGCACGTTCATGGACTACCTCGTGCCCTCCGCGCCGGACATCCCGGCGGTTCGGATCGCCCACCGCGAGACGCCGTCGCCGTACGGGCTCGGGGCCAAGGGGCTCGGCGAGGGGAACACGATGAGCGCGCCCGCCGCGATCGCGAACGCGGTCGCCGACGCGACGCGGGTCGACGACCTCGAGCTGCCGCTGACGGCGCCGCGGGTCTGGGAGGCACTTCGACGATGAAGCCGCCGCCGTTTCGCTACGAGCGCGCCGAGAGTGTCGAGGAGGCGGCGGCGCTGCTCGCCGAGCACGGCGACGAGGCGAAGATCCTGGCCGGCGGCCAGTCGCTCGTACCGATCCTCAACTTCCGCCTGATCCGCCCGAGCCTGCTCGTCGACGTGAACCGGGTCGGGACGCTGGCACGGGTCGAAGGGGAGTCGGTCGGCGCGACGGTGCGCCAGGCGGACTTCGAGGGCGTGCCGCTGGCCTCGCTGGCGCTCCCGCACGTCGGTCACTTCACGACGCGGAACCGCGGCACGGTCGGCGGATCGATTGCGCATGCGGATCCGAGCGCCGAGCTGCCGCTCTGTCTCCTCGTGCTCGGAGGCCGGGTCGTGACCTCGAGCGGCCGCGAGATCGACGCGGATGCCTTCTTCGTCGCGCACTTCACGACCACCCTCGAGCCGGGCGAGCTGCTGACGGCCACCGTCTGGCCGCAAGGGGCCGCCGTCGGCTTCGCGGAGTTCGCGCTGCGGCACGGCGACTACGCGCTCTCGATGTGCGCCTGCTCGCTGCGCGTGGACGACGGCGTCGTCCACAGCGCGCGGATCGGCGTCGGCTCGGTGGTCGACCGACCCACGCTGCTCGAGCTGGACGTGGTCGGCGCAGCGGCCGACGAGCAGACTGCGCGCGAGGCGGGCGCGGCGGCGGCGCGGCTCGTCGACCCTCCCGCAAATCTGCACGCATCGAGCGCGTACCTGAAGCACATCACGTCGGTTGTCGTCGAGCGCGCCCTGTTGCAGGCATTCGCGGCGTGATCGAGGTGACTGTCAACGGGGTGCTTCGGCGCGCCGAGTGCGAGCCCCGTCTGCTGCTCTCGGACTTCCTCAGGCACGAGCTCGGCCTGACCGGAACGCATGTGGGCTGCGAGCACGGCGTGTGCGGCGCCTGCACGGTGCTGCTCGACGGACGGAGCACGCGATCGTGCCTGACGCTCGCGGTCCAGACGGACGGGGCGGAGATCGTCACGGTCGAGGGCCTCGAGTGGGGGCCGTTGCAGGAGGCCTTCAGGAGGCACCATGCGCTGCAGTGCGGTTTCTGCACGCCGGGCATCCTCGCCGCGGCGACCGACCTGCTCGCCCGGGGGCGGCCGGAGCGGCAGGAGGTCGTCGACATGCTCGGCGGCCACATCTGCCGGTGCACCGGCTACGCGCCGATCGTCGACGCGATCATGGACGCGGCATCGTGAACCTGGCACGGTCCCTGCTCGCTGCCGCCGAGCGGGCGCCTACTGCCGAGGCGCTTCCGGGCCTCACCTACGCAGAGCTGCACGAGCGCTCGGCCCGGATCGCCGGCGGCCTCGCCCTGGCCCCCGGCGAGCGGCTCGCGGTGGTGCTCGACAACCGTGTCGAGACCGCGCTCCTCTACTGGGCCGCGCAGTGGGCCGGTCTCGTCTTCGTCCCGCTCTCCTGGCGGCTCGCGCCCGAGGAGGTCGAGTACTGCGTCGCGGACTGCGGTGCGGCGAGGGTGCTCGCTGACGGCGACCCGTTGCCGGACGGGTCCCCGCACCCGGGCGCGCTCGACGTGGACGAGCGCGAGACGAGCCTCATCCTCTACACCTCCGGCACCACCGGCAGGCCGAAAGGGGTGCCGCGCTCCCATCGTGCCGACCGGGCAGGAGGCATCTCACAGGCATTGCAGCACGGGTACCTGGCCGGCGACCGAACGCTGGGGGTCATGCCGCTGTACCACACGATGGGCATCCACTCCCTGCTCGCGATGCACGTCGTCGGGGGCTGCTTCTACTCGCTCGCGCGGTGGGATGCGGGCGGCGCGCTCGAGCTGATCGAGCAGGAGCGCCTGACGTCCCTGTACCTCGCGCCGACCCTCTTCCACGACCTCGTTCATCACCCGGAGGCGGCCGAGCGCGAGCTCTCCTCGGTGCGGGCGCTCGGCTACGCGGGCGCGCCGATGACCCCGTCGCTCGTGGAGCGCTGCGTGGAGCTCTTCGCACCCGACGTGTTCGTGAACCACTACGGCTCGACCGAGGTGTACACCTTCTCGATCGGCGCCGACCAGCGCGCGAAGCCGGGCTGTGCCGGGAGGCCGGCGATGAACACGCGGCTCAAGCTGGTCGACGGGGAGATCTGCGTCGACCTCGGAAGCGACGAGGCGTTCGCGGGGTACTGGAACCGCCCCGACGCCGACGAGCGCGCCATCCGTGACGGCTGGTTTCACACCGGAGACCTGGGGCGGCTGGACGCGGACGGTGACCTCTGGGTCGAGGGCCGCGTCGACGACATGATCATCAGCGGCGGCGAGAACGTGCATCCCCTCGAGGTCGAGAGCGTGCTCGCGCGCCACCCCGGCGTGCAGGAGGTCGCCGTCGCAGGGGTCGCGGACGACCGGCTCGGCCAGCATGTGGTCGCCTGGGTGGTCGGGGCCGCAAGCGCGGACGAGCTCGATGCGCACTGTCTTGCATCCGAGCTCGCACGGTTCAAGCGGCCGCGCGAGTATCGATTCGTGGAGGAGCTGCCGCGGTCTGCGAGCGGCAAGATCCTCCGGCGGCTGCTCGACGACTCGACGAAGGAGGTGGGTGTATGAGCTACGACGGTTTTCGGGTCGAGCGTGACGGCGACGTCGCGAGGATCACACTCGACGTGCCGGGCAAGTTCAACCGTGTCTCGATGCTTGCGCGCGAGCAGCTGCGCGAGGTGTTCGAGGAGCAGGACGCGGACGAGGCGGTGCGCTTCGTCGTGCTCGCGGGCGCCGGTGGTGCGTTCACCGCGGGTGGCGACATCGCGGGGTTCCTGGAGGCGAGCCCGTGGACGGTCTCGCGGCTCGCCCACAACGTCGCAGCGCCGGAGCGGTGCCGGAAGCCCGTGATCGCCGCGCTCGAGGGCTACGTCTTCGGTGTCGGGCTCGAGCTCGCGCTCGCGTGTGACTTCCGGGTCGCGGCACCCGACGTCCAGCTCGGCCTGCCCGAGGCGACGATCGGGATGATCCCCGGCTCGGGCGGCACGCAGAGGCTCGCGCGGATGATCGGGCTCGGTCGTGCCAAGGACGTGATCATGCGGGGACGCCGGATCGGCGCCGACGAAGCGGTCGCGCTCGGGCTCGTGACCGAGGTCGCCGACGACGTCGAGGGCGCCGCTGCGGCGCTCTGCGACGAGCTGCGTCGTCTCTCTCCACTGTCCCTCGCGATGGCGAAACGGGTGCTCAACCTCGCTCACGAAGGACCGCTGCACCTCGGCCTGGAGGTCGAAGGCCTGGCCTACGGCCTGCTTCGGCAGACGCACGACTTCCAGGAGGGGGTCGACGCGTTCGTCTCGAAGCGCAAGCCCGAGTTCACCGGCGAGTGATCGCCGGAGCGGCCGTGGCGAGCGCGTGAGCACGTTCGACCTGGCCGCCGTCGGCGACGTCCTGCTCGACGTCGTCGCACCGGCGCCGGCCGAGCTGCCTCGGCACGGCCCGATCGCCGTGAGAGCCGGCGGCTCTGCGGTCAACGCCGCACGAGCGGTCGCAGGTGCCGGCCGGTCGGCGCTCGTCGTCGGCTCGGTCGGCGACGACGCAGTGGGCCGCCTCGTCCGCGACGATCTCGCTGCGGCGGGGATCGAGGCGCGGCTCTCCGTCGTGCCCGGCGCGCGTACGGGCCGGGCGGTGTACGCGGGGGAGGCGGTCATGGCAGATCGCGGTGCAAATGCCGCCTTCTCGCCGGGCGACGTGCCGCCGGGGGTGCACGCCACGGCGGTGCTCGTCTCCGGCTACCAGCTGCTGCGCGAGGACTCCGGCCGCGGCGCGGAGGCCGGGTTCGCGCTGGGCGGCCTCGTAGGGATCGATCTCGGGGCCGCACCCCTCGTTGCGCGCTACGGCGCGGAGCGGGCTCGCGAGCTCGTTCGTCGTGCGGACGTCGTCTTCGGCGGGGCGGACGCGGTCGCCGCGCTGGGCGACGTCGTCGGCCCTCTCGTCGTCACCACGCTCGGCGCGGACGGGGCGCGGGCCGGCGGGGTGCATGTCCGGCCGGCGCGGGCCTTCGACGGCCCGCTCGTCGGCGCGGGCGATGCGCTCGCGGCGACGATGCTGCTCGCGCTGGCGGGCGGCGCCTCCGTGGAGGAGGCGCTCGAGCTCGGCTGCGCCGCGGGTGCCGGCGTTGCCGTCGAGGCCGGGCCCGTCTGACCGAGATCGGTGCTCGGGGTGAGGCGAGCCTCACCCCGAGACGCTGTAAGAGCGGGCGGCTTGCGTGGAGCTAACGCCGACCGTAGAAGCGACCACGGCCTCCGATGCCGCCGACCAGCAGTACCACCAGCACGATGATCAGGATGATCCAGAGCATTTCGTCCTCCTCCGAAGGGTTCGGAAGGCACAACGCCAAAGCCGCTCCGCCGGGTGCGCGCTCACCCGGCCAGGGGTGGATGCTCGCTTAGGATCCGAGCATGCTGCCGGAGGGTGTGCACCACTGGACTGCGACGCATCCCGAATGGGACGGGCCCGTGTCGGCGTACGCGCTCGATGACGGCAAGCAGCTCGTTCTCATCGACCCGATCGCCGTCCCGGGCGACGTTCGCGCGCTGTTCGGATCGCGCACCGTCGTCACGGTGCTCACCTCCACATGGCACGAGCGAGACGCGGCAGCACTCGGGTTTCCGGTGTGGGCCCCGGCGCCCGATCGGCCCGAGGATCAGCTCGTCCCGGCGACGCGCTATGCGATCGGCGACTCGCTGTTCGGGATGGAGGCGTATCCGGGCCGTGAAGGCCAGCTCGACCTCGTGCTCTGGAACGAGCGGCTTCGCGCGGTGATCGCCGGCGATACGTTGATCGACCGCGGAAACGGGCTCGAGATCCCGGCCGGTTGGCTGCCCGAAGGCGTCACTGTCGAGCAGGTGGCGGCAGGGCTGAGGCCGTTGCTCGACAAGCCCGTGGAGTTCGTGCTGCCGACGCACGGTGAGCCCACCGACCGTGCCGCGCTCGAACGCGCCCTCGCCTGATCCGTGCGATCGGCGCCGGCGCGTCCACCGTGCCGCTCGGTCACAGGGCCTGATCGATGGGCCGGGCAGGGCTCGAACCTGCGACCTTGGGATTAAAAGTCCCCTGCTCTACCAACTGAGCTACCGGCCCTCGAGAGCTACGCTTCCCGAATGGGGAAAGGGTACGCGGAAGGGAGCGCGGTCGAGGAACGTCTCGCGGCGCTCGAGCGCGGCGACGACCTGCAGCTGCGCTTCGACCAGGGCCGGACTGCGGTCTACGGCTCGACCGACGACGAGCCCGAGGAGCATTTCCTCGGCTGGCTCGGCGAGGTCGATCCCGACGAGCTCTTCGCCTCGGGCGCGGCGTGGGGGATCCACACGGTGCGCCGCACCGCCAAGCCCGGTCGCTAGCCGAGCGGCGGGCTCTCGACCGTGGTCACCGCGCCCGGGTTGACCGACGCGACGAGTCGCACGCCGACGCGGTAAGGGCCGGCACCCAGCTTTGCCTGCGGCAGCGTGACCGTCGCCGGGGCGCCGCCGCCGCGCAGCGCGCCCCGCCGTGCGACGACCGGGCGCCCGTTCGGTGCGTCGAGGGTCACCAGGTAGAGGCAGTCGGCGTCGCAGCCGAACTGCACCGACACGGGCATCGCGGCGGTGGTCGGAAATGCGAGGTTGGTGGCCTGCACCTGGGTCGCGCGGCCCGGGCAGACGAGGCTGCCGCGCTGAGCGGCCGACGCCGCGGCCGTGACCGCGGGAGTCGCCTGGGCGAGCTGGTCGAGGAGGACACCTGCGACCTGCGAGCCGCAGCCGAACGACGTGATCAACGCCGCGCTTGGTGCGGGCGGCCCGTCGAGCAGGATCGGCGGCGCTGTGCCGGTGGGCGCGGCGAGCGCGGCGCTCAGCTGAGGCAGGTTGGCCGTCGTCCAGAGGCCCTTGCCGGCCGCGGCTGCGGGACGGAAGCCGACGACGTCGGGCGTGATCGCCCCGAGGGCGGCGAGCGTTGCTTTCGGCGCCTGCGCTCCGTCGAGCGTGATCCCGACCTGTACGCCCGGCTGCGCTGCCTGGACCGAGGCGCGCAGCTCGTCGAAGGCCGCCACGTAGTTTCCCGCGGTCGCCGTGGTCGGTACCGGCGCGAGCAGCAGCGACTGCAGGCCCGGCGTCTGCTGGGCGAGCAGGCCCGCGTACTGCGCGAGCGCGGCGCGTCCGGCGTCGTCGGTCGGAAGCGGCGAGACGTTGAGCTCGACGACCGTGCCGAGGCCGGCCGGCAGCCGCTGCAGGGCAGCGACCAGGCTCGGATCGGGCGTCGAGGCGCCCGCGGGCCAGGTCACGCCGAGCCGGCCGAGCCGCAGGCCGAGCTTCAGCAGCGCCGAGCCCTGGGAGGGATCGTCGAGCGCAGCCCCGACCGCGAAGGCGGCCGCAGGTGGCGTCGCCGTGCCGGCCGTGCGACGCGAGTTGGCGGTGGTGGGTTTCCCGGCCGACGATGCGCGCACGATCGGGAGCGCGTCGAACGACGACCTGTTGGACGCCCAGTCGGTGGCGGTGACGTGGACGGGGTAGATCCCCGGCCGCTTCGGCTCGGGCCACGAGAGCGTATGCCAGCCACCGTCGAGCGCCAGGCGCTTCGTCGGCCCGGCGGCGCTCGTCACCTGCACGCTCGCCGGCTTCGAGAGCCAGAAGCGCAGCGCGCCGAGTGGGGCGTTCGCGACCTGGAAAGCGGGCGGCTGATGGGCATACGCATCGATCCGCGTGGCGGCGTCCGCGAAGCGAGGATCGGCTGGGGCGAGTCGCTTCAGCAGCTGCACGACGTATTGCTGGTAGTCGAGCGGCGACGGCTCGTACGGGAGCGAGTAGTACGTCCAGTAGCCGGTGTCGAAGCTCGACAGCGTCGCTGCCGCGGCCGTCTGCAAACGGGCCGCAAGCGCAGCAGCGTCCGGATCCTCGGCCGTGACCGCGTACGACTGCAGCGAGAGGACCGCCTGCAGCTGCGCATTCAGCACACGCAGCGACTGGAACGAGTAGAGGCGGATCCACGGCCCTGCCGCGACGCTCGTGAGCAGCCGTCCGGGAATGATCCGGTAGGCGGCACGGGCCTCGCGCATCAGCGCCGTCGCCTCATCGGGCACGAGTGCGGCGGTGCGTGCGAACGCCTGCGCCGCAACTGCCTGTGCCATGCCCGAGAGCCACGGTGCGCGACCGCCGGAGAAGTCGAAGTAGTACTCCCACGCGATGCCGCCGCCTCGCTGATAGACACCGCGTGCGATCAGCGCGTCCGCGAGTCGCTGCGCGCCGGCGCGCATCGTTCGCGGCCACCCGCGCGTTCAAGGCGCCGAAGTTCGCCAGCGGGTGGAACTCGAGGCAGCGTCCCGCGAAGTAGCGGTAGACGAGCCCGTCGGCGTCCGTGACGTCCGTCTTCGGCGCCGGCGCGTAGTGCTTGGCGAAGTAGTCGTCGTTCACCCGCAGCTGCCCGATCAGCACAGAGCGCACGCGGAGCCGTCAGCCGCCCGCTGAACGACGCGAGCTCGCCGAGCGCGACCGCCACGTGCTCGCGCCGGCCGCTCGGAAGCGTGCGGATGAGCCTCGTCGCGCGCGCGATCTCGGCGCGACCGGCATTCGCGGTTGCGCCGTCGATCCGGCCTGCCGCAAGGGCGAGCCGGATCGCCTTCAATGCGCCGGCGCGTGCCGGAACCGGCGTCATGGCCGGCGCAGAGCCGCTGACGGTGAGAGCGGCCGTTAGGCCGATGATGGCGGCAAGGACTTTCACAGCGCTGCATGCACCGACGACGAGAACGCCGTCCGGTTAGTTTCCTGCGTCGTGCTCCCACTGGTCGAGGAGTTGCGAGACATGATGCCGTTGCGCGTCGTTGAACGGCATCTGATCGACAATTCGACGCGCCTCCGCCGGATCATCGTTGGCGATCGCGGCTTCGAGACGCTCGCGCTGGGGCGCAGGCTCACGCAGCTGGCGGCGCAGCCAGCGGAGCAGCGAGACGGTCGGCGAGCCGCTTGTCACAGCGAGCGCGTCCAGATGCCGTAACGGCGGTCGGTGACGAATCCGACGCGTGCGTACAGCTCCAGCGCGCCGGTCGGGTTGTTTGCGTCGACCTTCAGACCGACCCGTTGCGCGCCACGCTGCGGCATAGGCGCGAAACGCCTCGTGGAGCATCGCCTTCGCGAGACCTCGACCGCGTTCGCTCCGGGCGACGACGATGTCCTTGACCCAGCCGCTCGCCTGGTGCTCCCTCCAGTGCAAGGCACAGGCGACGAGCTCGGCCGTCCCGCTCGACGAGGAACCACAGCGCAGGGTCGAACTCGGCGTGGTCGGTCATGAACGCGAGCCACTCGTCGTGTGGGACCGCCGCAGATGTCGCGTCCCACTCCGAGTAACACGCGTCGAGCAGTGCGTGCACCCGCTCGCCGTCTGCCTTCCCGTACGTGCGGACCGAGACTCCGGTCGGCCACCGCGGCACGGGCAGCTCGCCGGTGAGCGGACGCCACATGCGGAGGATGTCGCGCTCGTGCTCGAAGCGATGTCGCTCGATGAGAGCAGAGAGCGGCTCGTCCTCGGGAACGGCGGTCACGGCGATGTGTGTGAAGCCGCGCTCCCGTGCGCGTGCCTCCGCGCAGGCGAGGAGTGCGTCGCCGACCGCGGAGCCCGTCGCGGCATGAACGAGATCCTGCGAGCTGTCGAGCGAGGCGTAACCGACGATGCCGGCATCGTCCGTCGCCACCCAGCGGTCGGTGCCGTTCGTCAGCCCGAGGGCGTGGGCGACGTGCTCACGCAGAATCTCGGAGATCCCGAAGGCGGCGCGGCTGCGGGTCGAAAGCAGCTCGAAGACGCCGTCGAGATCGTCGGGTTGTGCCGTACGGATCTCCGCCACGCGGCAACGGTACCCTCCCTCCGACGCCCCCATCGTCTAGTGGCCTAGGACGCCGGCCTTTCACGCCGGTAGCGCGGGTTCGAATCCCGCTGGGGGTATGCGGAGCGACCTGGCCGGCGGCTCAGCGCACGCCCGGGCCTGCCCCCGGCGCCGGCAGCGGTATCGGCTGCGGCGTCGGCGGCGGACTGGGGAAGGCAGCCCAGCCCTGCGCGGCGAGCGTGGCGAGGCTGCTCGAGGCAACGCCGGCGTCCGAGACCGTGAAGAGGCTCGGCCCGACGACGACGGCGCGCCTGATCGCGGCGCCGTACGGCGCCCCCTGGGCGTGGCTGACCTGTCCGACGAGCCCGATTCCCGCCGAGCTCACGCGATAGCCGACCGCCCGGTCGAGGAACGGGACGACGACGAGCCCGGTCGGCGGCCAGAACAGGAACGCATGCGGGTCGGACTCGGCCTCGGACCAGCCCTGGCCGAGCGTCGCGTGAGCGATCCGTGCCGGATGCCGGAGGTCGGAGACGTCGAAGAGCGAGAGCTGCGTGCCGGTCGGCCTGCCGTTTCCGTCGACGCCCTGGCCGATCCCGAGCAGGAGCCCGGAGCTGATCGGGTGCAGGTACGCGGAGTAGCCGGGCAGGTCGAGCCGGCCCAGGACGCGCGGCTGCGTCGGATCGGACAGGTCGACCGTGAAGAGCGGGTCGACCTGCTTGAACGTGACGACATAGGCCGTCGCTCCGACGAAGCGGACGGCATAGACGCGCTCACCCTTCCCGAGGCCGCCGACCCGCCCGAGCTGCTTCAGCGCGCCGTCGTCCGGGCGCAGCGTCGTCAGGAACGACTCCGTCGATCCCGCCGTGCCGTCCGAGCTGATCCACGCCGGCGCCTCGGTGCTGACGACCCGCAGCACGCCCTGGTACTCCGAGAGCGACCACTGGTTGAGCAGGAAGCCCGACACCTGTCCGCTGCCGCGGTAGCGCGTGCGGCCGGGGTCGGAGATGTCGAAGCGGTGGATCTCGGTCGTGGCGCTGGGCTGCAGCCTCGTCGGCGCCTCCACGAGCGGCCGCACGGCCCAGCGCTCGGTCGCGAGATACAGACCGGTGGGCGAGGCGTAGACGATGCGGGCATCGGTCATCACGCCGACCGAGTCGACCGGATCGAGGCCCTTGCTGAGGTCGACGGTGAGCACGGTGAGCATGCCGAGCCCGGAGAAGCTCTCGTGGATGATCGACGTTGCGGCACTGCACGAGAGGCCGGGCGGCCCGTGCCGGGTGGCCGGCCCGCTTGACCGTGTAGGTCGGGAGCCACGCCTTGAGGCCGGACGACCGGACGACCGCGCGGTTGTGGTCGCGCGCAGTCGCGAGCGCTGCAGTCGTCGAGTCGGCCGGCTGCACGAACGGCAGCGGCGTCGGCACCTGTGACGAGACGACGATGCGCGCGCTCGACCCGACGAGCCGCGCGTCGAGGTACGAGCCGTCGACCGTGAGCGTGCGGACGAGCCGCAGCGACCTCGGGTTGGAGACGTCGATCTCCGACAGCACCGACCTGGCGGGGTAGTACGGCCTGGCGATCGCGGCCATGGCCGGCTGCGGGGCGATCCAGTAGCCGCCGCGCGAGAGCACGAGCAGGCGGTTGCCGACGAGCAGCAGCTCATGGCTCCAGCCGCCGTCGAGGGGCAGCGAGTCGAGGAGCACGGGCTTCGCGCCGGTCGCGTCGACGGCGTTCAGCCGGCCGTTCGCGACCGCGAACAGGGTCTTGCCGTCCGTCTTCACGAGATCCGGCTCGTCGACGCCCTGTTCCTGCACGTTCGTCGCCGGAGTAGTCGACGCCCGGTGTGGAGGTCGTTCCGGTGGCGGGCGCCGCGCCCGCCGCCGGCACGGCAATCCCCGGGGGAACCGTGCCGCGGCCGACCCCGGCGCCGCCGAGGCCCCACGGCCCGGTCAGCGGCGCCGCCTGGGCTCTCAGGTAGCCGAGCAGGTCGCCGCAGGAGCGGAACGGAACGAGCCGGGCGGGTGGCGCCGCAACCGTCCGGCCGGCCGAGTGCCCGGCCGTGCCGCCGAAGCCGGCCGCTGCGAGAACCGCCAGAGCCGACACGAGCGCGATTCGCTTCCCAGGGCTCACTCCACTTGTTATACGCCGCTTCGGCAGCAAATGTCACAGCGGCTCCGGGGGATCTATGGTTTCCCGGGGGCGGTTAGCTCAGCTGGGAGAGCGCCTGGTTTACACCCAGGAGGTCGGCGGTTCGATCCCGTCACCGCCCATTTTCACCCGCTTCGCCCGCCCCGCTTTCCGCTCGCTCGGCAAGCGAGCCGGCTCCGCCGGGCTCGCGGTCGACCTGACGGCTCACGGCCGCAAGCGGCGTTCGCCCGACGGGGTGCGCACGTACACGTCCCATGCGTAGTACTCGGCAAAGGCGGACCGGACGTGCGTGATGCGATGCGCGTAGTGCAGGACTGCGCTCACGTAGAGGAGTGAACGGTTGTACGCGTAGAGCGCGCGCCGCTCGTCACGGGCGCCACCGTTTGCGTGCAGATAGTTGGCGGCGGCGAGGATCGCGTCGTGTGCGTCGTGCACGTCACCTCCGAGCCCGTACGTGCGCCACGTTGCCGGTTCGAACTGCATCGGTCCCTGGGCGCCGGCCGTGGAGGTGTTGCGCACCTTGCCGAACGCGCTCTCCACGAAGTTGATCGCTGCGAGCAACTGCCAGCGAATTCCGAACCGGTGTTGTGCCTCGCGGTACCACGCGAGGAGCTTCGCGGCGGGAGGGGGCGCCCCGACTCTGATCCGCGCGCGGAGCGGCGGGCCCTGGCTGGACAACCGCTGCAGGGCTTCACGCGCCGCCACGTCGTCTCGCTCGCCCGGCGCCAGCGCAACGACCGCGGCACTCAGAGCAGCATCTCGCCCGAGGGCGCGCAACAGCTGCTGCCGGTCGCGCGCAAAGCGGGGATCGTGCGTCGCAGCGAACCCACGCTCGTCGGCGTGGAGCTCGCGCACGATGGCCGGCGGGCTCTGCACGACCGCAGGGTGTCAGACACCGGTCGTCTCCGGCGGGCAGGAGTACACGGATCGTGGTGATCGGCAGTGCCATCAGATACGTTCGCCTGCATGGAGCCGAGCGAAGCCGAGGCGGAGCTGCTCGCGGCGCTGCGCGCGGGCGACGAGGAGACGTTTCGCCGGGTCGTGCGCGAATGGCACTCGTCGCTCCTGCGGGTCGCGCAGATCTTCGTGCCGACCCGCGCACTCGCCGAGGAGGTCGTGTCGGAGACCTGGTTGCGCGTGCTCGGCGCGCTCGACCGCTTCGAAGGGCGCTCGTCGCTGAAGACCTGGGTCTTCCGCATCCTCGTCAACACGGCCAAGACGCGCGCCCAGCGGGAGGGACGCGTGATTCCGTTCTCGTCGCTCCAGGATCCGGCGCGGGTCCCCGAAGCGTCGGTCGACCCGGACCGCTTCCTCGCTTCGAACCACGAGCAACATCCCGGCGGGTGGTCGTCGCCGCCGTCCGAGCTGCCGGAGGACCGGTTGGTCGCAGCCGAGACGCGTGCGCTGATCGCGCAGGCGATCGACGCGCTGCCCGCAAACCAGCGGGCGGTGATCTCGCTGCGCGACGTCGAAGGGTGGAGCTCCGACGAGGTTCGTAACGCTCTCGACCTGTCGGAAGTCAACCAACGAGTGCTGTTGCACCGCGCCCGGTCAAAAGTGCGCCGGGCCCTGGAGGAGTACCTCGCGTGATCGACGTCGAAGCATTCAGCTGCCAGGAGCTCGTGGAGCTCGTGACCGACTACCTCGAAGGGGCGCTCTCGCCTGCCGACGCGCGGCGGTTCGAGGAGCACATCGGAGGCTGCGACGGCTGCACCGAGTACCTCCACCAGTTCCGGCGGACGATCGAGCTCACCGGCACGTTGACCCCCGACGACCTCACGCCGGAGGCCGAATCGGCCCTCCTCGCCGTCTTTCGCTCGTGGGCGACCGGGAGTGACGCCTCTTAACACGGTCCTCAAAGCGCCTCGCTACGGTCCCGCAGCCCAGGGTAATCGGAGGAAGGGAAACCTGCCCGTGCTCAGATCCGTCCGTCTCGTTCTCGTTGCGCTCGCCGCGCTGCTCGCCGTCCCGGCTGCCACCGTCCACGCAGCCCAGCGGATGCCGATCGGATTCTTCGACGACCCGTCTTTCCGCTGGTCACCGACCAGAGACCAGAATCTTCAGCTCGCATCGTCACTCGGCGCGTCCGTGATCCACACGACCGCGACGTGGGCGCAGCTGGCGCCGACCAGGCCGGCCGACGCTCTGAACGGCGACGATCCCGCGTACAAGCTCGGCGATCTCGACGACCTCGTCTTTCAGGCGAGCAGCAACAACCTCCGCGTGATGATCAACATCACCGGCACACCGAAGTGGGCGAACGGCGGCAAGGCGCCCAACGTGATGCCCAAGAAGCTGGGCGACCTGACGGCGTTCGCGAGGATGCTCGCGACGCGGTACAACGGCCGTTCCGGCCACGGCTCGGTGGCGCTGTACTCGATCTGGAACGAGCCGAACCTTCAGCTCTTCCTGACCCCGCAGTTCGTGGGCAAGAAGCTCGTCGGCCCCGCCAACTACGGGAAGCTTTACAAGGCCGCCTACGCCGGCATCAAGGCGGGCAACCCCTGGGCGCAGGTCGCGATCGGCGAGACGTCGGCCCGCGGCCGCGACAAGCCGCTTCGCGGCGTCAGCGCGACGATCGCGCCGGGCACATTCGCGCGGCTTTTGTCGCAGGTCAAGGGCCTGCGGTTCGACGCCTGGGCGCATCATCCGTACCCGACCTCGCCGAACCTGCCTCCGATGCAGAAGGTGCGCTATCCGAACGTCACGCTCTCGACGATGTCGAAGTTCGAGGCCGACCTGAAGAAGTGGTTCCACCGCTCGGTGCCGATCTGGATCACCGAGTACGGGCACGAGACCAAGCCGGCGGAGCCGCACGGCGTCACGTACACCAAGCAGGCCGCATATGCGAAGCAGGCGCTGACGTTCGCGAAGAAGGACCCGAACATCCAGATGTTCATCTGGTTCGTCTTCCGCGACAGCACGGGGAACCCGTGGCAGAGCGGCCTGATCGCCCAGTCGGGCACCCTCAAGCCCGCCTTCACGGCGTTCGGCGCCGTCTCCCGCCTCACGGACGGCTCATCGATGACCGTCAAGGCCGGGAAGACCGTCCGGGTGAAGATGTTCGTGCCGTATCTCGCCCACTACTCGCAGCCGGGCTCGGTGATCGGCATGACGTACTTCGCCTACAACTCGAAGGGCAAGGCGATCGCCGTCGGTCAGCCGACTGCCGTGCTCGCGCCCGACGAGTCGGTCACCTTCACCCCGGCCTTCAAGCCGGTCAAGGGCCAGACCTACACGGTCGTCGCGACGCTGAACGAGGCCAACGGGCACAGCGAGTCGCGCACCGCTTACATCACCGCTTCGTGATCTCGTAGATGACGCCTCGGCCCCAGTCGGCGACGAGCAAGCCGCCGCTGGGGTCGACGGCGAGCGCGAGCGGATGGTCGAATCCGGTGGCGAACGTCGTCACCCGGCCGCGTGCGATCCGCACGAGCCGCCTGCCGTGGTTTCGGTGCAGGTACTCGCCCCATTCGGCGACGAAGAGATTCCCTCGCCAGAACGCAATGCCGTCGGCGGACGAGTGGGGCTCGAGGTAGGCCACGGGCCGCGACACCGAGGCGCAAGCGCCGATCAAGCGTCGCAGTGCATAGCTCGGCCAGCAATCCGGCCAGCCGAAGTTCGCGCCCTGGGTCACGCGAACGACGAGCTCGGCCGGCTCGCCGTCGCCGAGCTTGTCCTTGCCGTTGATCGTCGCGTACAGCGTCTTGCCGGCGAACGTCAGGCCGTAGGGATTGCGGAGCCCGGTGGCGACGACGCGCAGGTCGCTTCCATCGGGCCGGAAGGACAGCACGGCGGCGCTCCGCCGGTCGCTCTCCACACACGAGTCGCACGTCGACCCGGAGCCCAGATAGAGCCTCCCGTCGGGGCCGGAGACGATCGCATCCTGCTGGTGGAGCCCGTAGGGCAGGCCGGAGACGATCGTTCGGCGGCGCCCGGTGCGCGTCAATGCCTCCACGCGCCCGCTCTCCGAGACGTAGAGCGTCTGGTTGCGCCAGAGCAGGCCGAGCGGGACGGTGAGACCCGACGCAAACAGGCGCGGATGAACGCTGCCGCGTGTCACCGACACGACCTTGCCCACATCCTCCGAGACGTAGAGGCGGCGGTCTGGTCCGAACGACAGGGCGGTCGGATGCTCCAGGCCGGACGCCCAGGTCGTGACGCGGTAGCCGTGCGGAACGTGCACGGCCGCTGCGAGCGCTGCGAGCAAGAGGTATCTCATGAGCGTCGGGTAGTGAGAAGTTAGACGCCGGAATGCCGATTCCGTTGTCGCGAGATCCGAACGAGGCCCGCACCGATAGATTGCGCCCATGGCCGACCTCCAGGGCAAACGGGCGATCGTGACAGGAGGATCGAGCGGGATCGGCGCGGCGACGGCGCAGGCGCTGAGGGACGCCGGTGCGCGGGTCGTCACGGGCTCACGAACCGACGGCACCCTCGATGTCACCGACCCCGGCTCGAGTGCCGACTTCGTCGACCGTGCCCTCGCCGAGCTCGGCGGTCTCGACATCCTCGTCAACAACGCCGGCCTGTCTCGCGGCCGCGATCCCGTGTGGGAGTCCCACGAGGAGGACGAGCGAGAGGTGATCGAGACGAACGTGCTCGGCCTCATGCGGATGACCCGCCTCTGCGTCCCTCATCTCGTCGACGGCGGCGGCCACATCGTCAATCTCGGATCGGTGGCGGGCATCTGGGCCTACCCGAACGGCTCCTCGTACGTTGCCTCGAAGTTCGCGGTGCACGGGTACACGCGGGCGCTGCGCGACGACCTGCAGGGGAAGCCCGTCCGGATCACGAACGTCGCGCCGGGCCTGGTCGAGACGAACTTCTCGAAGGTGCGGTTCAAAGGTGACGAGGCCAAGGCCAACGCCGTGTACTCGGATGTCGCGCTGGGCGGCCCGCTGCACGCCGAGGACGTTGCGGACTGCATCATGTTCGCGCTCACGCGGCCGGCGCACGTGAACATCGACGAGATCGTCGTGCTGGCGCTCGCGCAGGTCTCGGGCGCAAATGTCGTGCGCGACCCGAGCTAGGCGCTCGCGACTCCCGCGTCTCCCAGTAGCGGCGGAGCCCCTGCCAGGACTGCCAGAACGGCGCGACGCGATCGTAGAGCGCTGCGTCGGCACCCGCGTCGGCCTGCGCCTGCGCGACGAAGCTCTCCTGCGTCACGCCGTCGCGCACACGCGCCGCCCAGACGTCGAGCTCCGAACCGAGGCGGTCGAGGTGCGCGCCGACGTCCTCGTGCACGCCGAAGTGGATCAGCGCGAGCCGGTCGGGAGCGCGCCTTCGGATCGCCTCGATGGTCGCATGCCAGGCCTCGACGTCGATGTCGGGCGGCGGCGACACCGGCACGATGTAGCTCGCTCCCGGCATCCGAACACCGGCTGCGTCGCCGGCGAGCAGGGTCCCGTCGCGGAAGTAACTGACGTGATGCGACGCATGTCCCACTGTCGGGAACGACTCCCAGCCCAGCACGTCCCCCTCGGAGACACGGACGTTCGCCTGCGGCACCGGCGCGAGCTCTCCCCAGAGGTCGTCGAACGTGGCGCCGTAGAGCCGCCGTGCCGACCGCTCGAGCCGTGACGGATCGACGAGGTGTGGTGCCCCGATCGCCGACACCCACACCGTCAGCTTCGGCTGCTTGCGAACGATTGCGCCGGCGGCGCCCGCGTGGTCGAGATGGATGTGCGAGAGCAGGAGATGGCGGATGTCGCGCAGCTCGAGCCCCTGCTCCGCGAGCCCGGCTTCGAGCGCGCTCAGCGTCGAGGACGGGCCGCAGTCGAAAAGCGCCGGGCCGTCGTTCGTGTCGACGAGATAGACGCCGATCGCATGGGGCCGACCCTCGAAGTCGAGATCGAGGAGCCGCAACGAATGCATAACCGCATCTTTGCAGTCATGGGCCTAGCGTCTCTCACGTGAAGTGGTTGGCCGCTCCCTGTTCGCACTCGCGCTGCTCGTCAGCGCGGCGGCCGCGTACGGCACGCCTCACGATCGTGACTTGACCCGGGCGCTGCGGTTCTTCTACCGCGCGCACGACGGGCGCATGCGCCCCGCCTGGCTGCTTCTGCCTTCCTCGTACCACGGCGCGTCGATCCCGCTCGTCATCTCGCCGCACGGCCGCGGGGTGGGCGCCGCGGGCAACGCGCGCTTCTGGGGCGATCTGCCGGGCGAGGGAGGGTTCGCCGTCGTCAATCCCGGCGGTGAAGGCCGGCGCCTGCACCAGTACTCCTGGGGCGACCCGGGTCAGATCAGCGACCTGGCGCGCATGCCGGCGATCGTCAGGCGCCTCGGCGTTCGGGTCGATCCCCACCGCGTCTACGCGATCGGCGGCTCGATGGGCGGCCAGGAGACACTGCTGCTCGTCGCCCAGCATCCCCGCCTGCTCGCCGGCGCGGTCGCCTTCGACCCGGCCACCGACATGGCCCGGCGCTATCGCGACTTCGCCCGGCTGCGGGAAGGCCGCACGTTGCGGCAGCTCGCGCGGCTCGAGCTCGGCGGGACGCCGTCGCAGGTGCCGAACGCCTACCGCGAGCGAAGCCCGGATGCGTACGTCGACGCGATCGCGTTCTCGGGCGTGCCGCTGCAGATCTACTGGAGCACTCGGGACCGCATCATCTTCGACCAGCTCGACGAGGCGGCGCAGCTCGCCGCCCAGATCCGGCTCGGTGAACCCGGCGGTGAAGCTGTGGGACTTCCAGGGCGCCTGGAACCACACGGCCGAGATGCAGTCGAACCGACGGCTCCCGCGTGCGCTCGCACGGTTCGGCCTCTTGCCGTGGCGCGACGTGCCGAGGCTGCCCGGGCTGCTTCCTACGCGCGCGCCGGTGCAGACCGTCTGACGAGCGCGGCTTCGAGATCGGCCAGCAGGTCCTCGGCCGACTCGATCCCGACCGACAGGCGCACGAGGTTCCCCGGCGGGGCGAACGGTGCGCCGGCCGTCGAGGCGTGGGTCATGCGGGCCGGATGCTCGATCAGGCTCTCGACGCCGCCGAGCGACTCCGCGAGCTGGAAGATGGTCGTGCGTGCGACGAAGTCGACGGCCTCGGCCTCCGACTCGAGCAGGAACGAGACCATCCCGCCGAAGTCGCGCATCTGGCTGTGCGCGACCTCGTGGCCGGGGTGATTGGGAAGCCCGGGGTAGAGGACACGCTCGACGCCGGGGTGCCCGTCGAGGAACTCGGCCACCTTGCGTGCATTCTCCGAATGCTGGCGCATGCGCACCGCGAGCGTCTTGATCCCCCGCAGCACGAGCCATGCGTCGAACGGGCCCGGGACGGCTCCGAGCGACTTCTGCAGGAAGTAGAGCTGCTCCGCGAGCGCATCGTCGTTGGTCGCGATGAAGCCCCCGATCGTGTCGCTGTGCCCGCCGAGGTACTTGGTCGTCGAGTGCACGACGGCGTCGGCGCCGAGCTCGAGCGGCTGTTGCAGATACGGGGTGGCGAACGTGTTGTCCACCACCAGAAGGGCGCCGACCGCGTGCGCGGCTGCGGCCGCCTTGCGAATGTCGACGACGTTCAGCAGCGGGTTCGAAGGCGTCTCGACCCAGACCAGCTTCACGTCCTCGTCGAGGTGCGACGGAAGGTTCTCGTCGAACTCGTTCGCCGGGACGTAGGTGAAGCGGTACCCCTTCGGCTCGTAGACCTGCGAGGTCATGCGATAGACACCGCCGTAGACGTCTGCGATCAGGACCACCCGTTCGCTCGGGTGCACCAGATGCATGAGCGTGGTCGTCGCGCCGAGGCCCGAGCTGAACGCCACGCCGTGCCTCGCGTTCTCGAGGCTCGCGAGCGCCACTTGCAACGCCGTGCGGGTCGGGTTCGCGACGCGGGCGTAGTCGTAGCCCTTGTGCACGCCGACCGCTTCCTGCACGAACGTGGACGTCTGGTAGATCGGCGTCGTGATCGCGCCCGTCGCAGGATCGGGCTCCTGCCCCGCGTGGATGGCCCGCGTCTCGAAGTCCATGGGCGGAGCCTAGATGATTGATCGGGAATTCATCGCTGCCGCTCGCGCTGCGCGACCCGGGCGCCGAGGAAGCGCGCGAGCTCGCGCAACGGCGCAGTGAGCGAGGTAGGACGCACGCCCGGCTCCCACCAGATCCCGAGCACGCGCAGCTCGCCGGCCTTCCGGTCGTGGAGTGGCTCGATGCGCCCGATCACGCGGTCACCGCGCGAGGATCGGCAGGACGTAGTACCCGTACTCTCGCTTCGGCTGCGGCACGTACATCTCGAGCCGGTAGCGAAAGTCCCAGAGCGCCTCGGCCCGGCTGCGATCGTGGATCAGGCGGTCGAAGGGCGAGAGGAACGTCACGCGCTTTCCAACCGGCCCGTCCTCCGCCTCCGGATGCGCGAGGAGGCGTCCTCGCTCGAGCTTGACCCCGAGCGAGCGAAACCGCTTCTCTGCGAGCGCCCGCTCGGCGTCGGGCCACGAGATCGGCTCGGTCTCCGGGTACCAGCGCTCAGCGAGATCCCAGACCCGCTGGCCGCCGCGACGGCCGACGACCGCCACCTCGCCGCGCGCGTTCAGCACCTGCAGCATCAGGCCCATCTTGCGGCTGCCCCACCAGCGGTGATCCTCCCGCCGCATGCTCGCGTGGTCGTCGATCTCGCGTGAGAGCAGCGGGCCGCGGCGTTCGAGCTCACGCAGGACGTAGCGCCGAAACGACGCGTTCTCCCTCAGGTAGTCGACGAGTCGGCGCTCCCGTCCCGCGGCGCGCGGCCTGCGCCGCATCTGCGCCTGCAGGAGCGGCAAATCCTCGATCGGGTAGAGAAAGGCGTTCCACTCGACGAGCTTGCGCTCCTCCCAGAGCAGGCGGCTCAGCTCGGCCGGGTCGAACAGGCCGAGCCTGCTCCACAGCACGAGGTGCTGCGGAGGGGCGACGGTCGAGATCGGGTCGAGCTGCAGGAACCCGAGCCGGCGCACCGTGCCGAGGACGTCGGTCGCGGATCCGTCGAGCAGCTGGGCGCGCACGGCGATCCGGCGCGCCTCCTCGACGCTCACCACCCGCGCGTCCGAGCGGCTTGCTGAGCCCCTCGCGCTCATCGTCAGCGACGCGAGAGGTATTCGAGCAGGTCCGAGCGGGTCACGACGCCGACCGGACGGCCGTTGTCCGCGACGACGACCGCGTTCGTTCCCCCGGTCAGAGCTGTGACGATCTCGTCGACCGATGCGTCGGCATCGACGGCGGCGAGAGGGCCCTGCATCGCGACCGCAACGTCCTCGTGCAGCGCGTCGGAGTTCTTGAACACGAGGTCGAGCAACGCTCGGTCCTGCAGTGACCCGATGACGTCGGTGAGCGACGACACATCGCCGTCGCGGACGACGGGGAGCTGCGAGATGGAGTAGCGCTCCATGACGCTGATCGCCTCGGCCACCTTCTGGTGCGCCGAGATGGTCACGAAGGCCGGTGTCTCTCCGGGCTTCGCGCCGAGCAGCTCGCGCACCGTGGGCGTGGGGGCGGACCGCTCGAGGAAGCCGTGCTCGATCATCCAGTTGTCGTCCAGGAACTTCGAAAGATAGGACCGCCCGGAGTCGGGCAGGATCGTCAGCACGCGCGAGCCGGTTGTGAGCTCTGCCGCGTACCGCAGCGCGCCCGCGATCGTCGAGCCCGACGAGCCGCCGACCAGCAGGCCTTCTTCACGCGCCAGGCGCCGCGCCGCGAGGAACGAGTCGCGGTCGGAGACGCGGAGCCACGTGTCGACGACCTTCGGGTCCATCGTCTCGGGCCACGTGTCCTTGCCGATGCCCTCGACGAGATAGGGGTGCAGGTCGCTCTCGCTCTTCGCCGTGTACACCGAGCCCTCGGGATCGACGCCCACGATCTGCACCTCCGGCTTGCGCTCCTTGAAGTAACGCCCGACGCCGCTGATCGTGCCGCCGGTGCCGACGCTCATCACGATCGCCTCGATGTCGCCTCCCGTCTGCTCCCAGATCTCCGGGCCGGTGGTGAGGTAGTGCGCCTCGGGGTTCGCCATGTTCGAGTACTGGTCGGGCTTGAAGCCGCCCGGGATCTCCTCGGCGAGCCGAGACGAGACCGAGTAGTACGACTCGGGCGAGTCGTGGTCGACGGCGGTCGGTGTGATCACGACCTCGGCGCCGTACGCGCGGAGCATCGAGATCTTCTCCTGGCTCATCTTGTCGGGCATCACGAAGATGCAGCGGTATCCCTTCAGCGCCGCTGCGATCGCGAGGCCGACGCCGGTGTTGCCCGACGTCGGCTCGACGATCGTCCCGCCCGGCTTCAACTTGCCCTCACGCTCGGCCGCCTCGATCATCGCGAGGCCGATGCGGTCCTTGTTGGAGCCGCCGGGGTTCAGGAACTCGAGCTTCGCGAGGATCGTGCCCGGAACGTTCCGCGAGAGGCGGTCGAGCCGGACGATCGGCGTCGAGCCGACCAGGTCGATGATCGTGGGATAGTCGCTGGTCATCGCGGCGGGAAGCCTACCGAGGCCCGGTCGGCCCATTTCGGCGACGCCGTTGCCTCGCGCGGAGCGGGCGAAGCAGCCGGCTAGGCGGGAACGCTCGCCTCCTCGAGGGCGCCGATCTCCTCGGTGCGGATCAGGCCCACTGCGATCAGCCCGGCAACCGCAACTCCGACCGTCACCCAGAACGCCCATTGCGAGCCCGCGGTGAACGCCTGCGGGAAGGGCGTTCCCGACTTGACCAGGTGGTTGAAGTGACTGATCGAGATCGACGAGGTCACCGCGACGCCGATCGCGCCGCCGACCTGCTGCGCCGTGTTGATCAGCCCCGAGGCGAGCCCCGCCTCGTGTCGCTCGACGCCGGCCAGCGCCGCGATCGAGACGGGAATGAAGGTGAACGGCAGCGCGAAGCCGACGAGCAGGTAGCCCGGGAGCAGATCGGAGGCGTAGGACGCGTGTGCGGGAATCTGCGTGTACCAGAGCATGCCGGCGATCATGGCGACGAAGCCCGCAGCCATCACCGGCTTCACGCCGATCTTCGTCACGAGTCCCTGGGCCAGCCCGGCCCAGAGGATCGCCGTGCCTGCGGTCGCGACGAACGTCAGGCCGGTCTTCAGCGCCGACCACTGGAGCACCTGCTGGACGTACAGCGTCAGCAGGAAGAAGTTGGCGAAGACGATCGCCCCGAGCAGGAGCCCGGCGACGTTCGCCCCGGCAACCGTTCGCACGCGGAAGATGCGGAACGGCATCAGCGGATCCTTGGCCCGCGTCTCGATCACGAGGAATGCGACCAGCAGGGCCGCGGCGACCACGAGGCGCGAGATCGTCCAGCTGGTGGCCCAGCCGTGACTCGGCGCCTCGGACACCGCATAGACGAGTAGGGCCAGCCCGGCGGTGATCGTGACGGCTCCCGCGACGTCGTGCGAGTGGTCGCGGTCGGAGCGGCTCTCGCGAACGAACCGCGGTGCCAGGACGAGAGCGAGGGCACCGACGGGCACGTTGACGAAGAAGATCCATTCCCAGCCGAGGTACTTCGTCAGCACCCCTCCGGCGAGCACCCCGACGGCTGCGCCCGAGCCCCCGATCGCACCCCAGATGCCGAGAGCCTTGTTGCGCTCGGCTCCTTCCTCGAACGTCGTGGTGATGATCGAGAGCGCTGCCGGCGTGATGATCGCGGCACCGAGACCCTGGACGGCACGTGCCCCGATCAGCACACCCTCGGACCACGCGAGCCCGCAGAGGAACGATGCGATGGTGAACACCGTGACGCCGACGTAGAAGACGCGGCGGCGGCCGAGCAGGTCGGCTGCGCGCCCGCCGAGCAGGAGGAACCCTCCGAACGTGATCGCGTACGCGGTGATCACCCACTGGAGCCCTTGCTCCGAGAAGTGGAGCGACCTGCCGATCGAGGGCAACGCGACGTTGACGATCGAGACGTCCAGAACGGTCATGAAGAACGCAGCGCACACGATCGCGAGTGATTTCCAGCGGTTCGGGTCGAGCTCGGGCAAGGTGTCCTCCTAGAGTGCTGGCGAGATTGATGCCGAGGTGATGGGAATGGAAACGCACACGGCGTTGAAGAATTCCAGCGCCGCCGGATGCGGTTCCGAGAGCCGTTCCCTCATCAGGCGGGCGCTCCAGCCGCGCTGGTGACGGTCTCGTCCTCGACATAGATTCGCCTCGCCGCTTCGAGCGCCTCCGGCTTCGTGCGTTGCAGCCAGAGACCGATCAGCAGCCCGGCGATCACCCAGCCGAGGGCGACCCAGACCGCGTAGCGGATCGGGTAGGCGGGCAGGGGGTTGTACTGGTAGTAGAGCGGGAAGGCGAACAGCACGATTCCGGCGACCGGGCAGACGAGATGCAGGAACCAGTTGAACTCAGCCCGCTTCTCCGTCAGGTAGTAGCGAATGGAGCCTGCCATCACGAGCATGTAGACGAGGATCACGACCACCGTCGCGGCGGTCGCGAGCATGATGAATCCGTTGAGCGGCCCCCACTTCCAGCCGAGGACGAAGGACAGCACGAGGGCGATCGCCATATTGACCAGGATCGCGATATGGGGCGTCTTGAATCGCGGGTGCGTTCGGCCGAGCGCGCTCGGCGCGATGCCGTTTCGTGCCATCGCGTAGTAGACGCGCGTCGCAGCGTTGAAGCCGGCATTCGAGTTCGCGATGATCGAGTTGATGATCGCCGCGAAGACGATCACCCAGCCGCTCCCCCAGAACACCTTCGCGAGGTCGCGCCACGGGTCGGCGCTCCCACCAGCCTTCTGCGTGAACTGGGAGAACCCCTCGCCGTAGACCCACGCGTACGAGAGCAGCACGTAGAACAGGCCGATGACGAGACACGAGCCGACCACGGCGAGCGGGATCGTCCGCCGTGGGTGCTTGGCCTCCTCGCCGAGCGGTGCGGAGGCTTCGAACCCGATGAACGCGAGGATGGCGAACACCATGCCCTTGCCCACACCGGTGAACGCGCCTTCCGGTGCGTGGTTCGGGTTGAAGGCTTGGAGATTCAAGTCCCCGGCGTTCGAGAGCAGGATCCAGATCGCGAGCACCGCGAAGACACCGATCTCGAAGACTCCGAGGATGACGCCGGCGCGCGCCGAGATCCGGATATCGCGATAGGTGAGCAGGAACACCACCGCGGCGACTGCGCACACCCAGATCCACCATTGCCCGGAGTAGTTCCAACCGGCTTCCCCGGCCATCACCTCGTGCATCGCCCAGCCGCACTCCAGGAAGAGAAACGGCACGACCAGCGGCTCGAAGAGCAGGAAGAGCCAGCCCACGACGAAGCCCGCGTACGGCCCGAGTGTTCGGGCCGCATACGTGTAGAGGCCGCCGGCCGAGGGCATTTCCTTCGCGAGCTGTCCGATCGAGTTGGCGGCGAGGAGGCACGCGATCAGTGCGAGGAAAACCGCCAGCGGGAGCGCAGGTCCCGCGTGCGGCACCGAGATGTAGATCGAGTACGCCACGGCCGCCGCCGGTGCCATGTGCGTGATCGATTGGAAGAGGACCCCGGGAAGTCCGATCGAGTGCTCACGCAGATGGTCGAAATCCCGTTTGGCTGCCGCCGGCGCTGCCATCGCCTACCTCCGGTTCGGGTGATTGGTGCCCGGGATCGTCTCAGACGGGCGGGCTCGGTGCCAGGTGGGTCGCGCCGGCGGCCCAGCGGCTCGGCGGCCGAGCGGGGCGGGGCTCAGTGGCGGAAGTGGCGCTGCCCGGTGAAGACCATCGCGGCGCCGGCGGCGGCGACCGCCGCCACGACCTCGTCGTCGCGTTTCGAGCCGCCGGGCTGGATGACGGCCGCAACGCCTGCGTCGAGCGCGATCTGGGGGCCGTCTGCGAAGGGGAAGAAGGCGTCGCTCGCAAGCACCGCACCGGTCGTCTCGTGACCGTGCTCGCGTGCCTTCTCGACGGCGATCCGGACGGCGTCGACGCGGCTCATCTGTCCGGCGCCGATCCCGATCGTCTGCCCGTTCCGCGCAAGCACGATGGCATTCGAAGAGACGTGCTTGCACACGCGCCACGCGAAGATCAGGTCCTCCCATTGCCGGTCGTCCAGCGCGCCGCCGACGACGTGCATCGTCTCGCGTTCTTCGGTTTCGCCGTCGCGTTCCTGGACGAGTAGGCCGCCGAGGACGCGCTTGTAGTCGCGTTCGCCTCGCGTCTCGGCCCGGCGCTCCTTGTCGACCAGGATGCGCAACGACTTCTTGGTGCGCAACACCGCCAGGGCTTCCTCGTCGTAGGCCGGAGCGAGGAGCACCTCGACGAAGTGGTCAGCAATCGTGGCGCCCAGCTCTGCGTCGACCGGGCGGTTCAGCACGGCCACGCACCCGAACGCCGACACGGGGTCGGCCGCGAGCGCGCGGTCCCACGCGTCCCCGACCGACTCGGCCAGCGCCACACCGCACGGGTTCGCATGCTTGACGATGACGGCCGCGGGAGCGGTCAGCTCTCGCGTGACGCGGCGCGCTCCCTCGAGGTCGCCGAGGTTGTTGTACGACAGCGGCTTCCCGCCCAGCTGCTCGATCCCGGAGAGCAGATGCCGCCGCGCGCCGAGCTCGCGATAGTACGCCGCCTGCTGATGCGGGTTTTCGCCGTAGGAGAGGTTGGTGACCTTGCGCAGGGCAATCGTCAGCTGCTGCGGGAACGCATCCTCGGCGCCGAACCAGCCCGCGATCGCCGCGTCGTACGCGGCCGTCGCGTCGAATGCCTGACGGGCGAGTTCTCTCCTCGTCTCGAGAGTCGTGTCGCCGTGTTCGTGAAACTCCGACAGAACGACCTCGTAGTGCGTCGGATCGGAGACGACCGTGACGTGCGCGAAGTTCTTCGCGGCCGCGCGGAGCATCGACGGCCCGCCGACGTCGATCATCTCGACGATCTCCGGCTCGGTCGCACCGGGGCGGTGCGCGACCGATGTGAACGGATAGAGCGAGACGCATACGAGGTCGATCGGCTCTATCCCCTGATCGGCAAGCGCGTGCATGTCTTCGGCGAGCCCGCGCCGCGCCAGGATCCCGGCATGGATGCGTGGGTGCAGTGTCTTGACGCGGCCGCCCAGCAGCTCGGGTGCGTCTGTGACCTCCTCGACGGTCGTCACCGGCAGCCCGGCCTCCGCGAGGAACCTCGCGGTGCCGCCCGAAGAAACCACCTCCCAGCCCAGCTCGACGAGCCCGCGCGCGAACTCGTCGACCCGGTCCTTGTCGTAGGTGCTGATCAGCGCGCGGCGAGACAGAGGTCCCTCACCACCCCGGGCAACAGCCGGTGCTCGACGGCGTGAATACGCTCGACGAGCGTCGAGCGGGGCTCCACCGGCACTTCCTCCTGGACGAGCACGGGGCCGGTGTCGAGGCCCTCGTCCACCAGGTGCACCGTGACGCCTGTGGTCGCGACTCCGGCCGCGAGTGCGTCCTCGATCGCGTGTGCTCCGGGGAACGCCGGCAGCAGCGAAGGATGGACGTTGACGATGCGCTGTGGGAACCGGCGCAGGAACGGCTCGGTCAGGAGGTGCATGTACCCGGCGAGCACCACCACCTCGACCCCGTGCTCCTCGAGCCAGCTCGCGAGCACGAGGTCTCGCTCCGTGCGATCGGCGTGGCAGTCGAGGCTGAACGTGGCGACGGGAATGCCGGCCTCGCGGGCCCGCAGGAGTGCGTAGGCGTCCTTGCGATTCGAGGCGACCGCATTCACCGGCAGCCCGGCGTCGATCAAGGCCTGCAGGTTCGTCCCGTTGCCGCTCGCGAGAACGCCGATCACCGGACGCGACCGATCACGAGGTCATCCGGGAGTGCGTCGGCGACCACGGCGCACCAGCCGATCCCGAGGTTGAAGACGCGCCGCTGCTCGTCCTCGTCCACATGTCGTGCGAGCCAGCCGAAGACGGGGGGCCGCTCCCAGGCCGCCCAGTCGAGCTCCGCGCTCAGGCCGTCCGGCAGCACGCGCGCGAGGTTCCCGGAAATGCCGCCGCCCGTCACGTGAACGAATGCCTTCGCGCGACCCCGCAGCGCCTGGGCGCTGTCGAGGTAGAGGCGGGTCGGAGCCAGCAGGTCGTCGCCGTCGTAGTCCTCCGCCTCGAGCACGCGGCGCACGAGGGTGAACCCGTTTGCATGAATGCCGGCAGACGCGAAGCCGATCACGGCGTCGCCCGCCACCACCGTGCTGCCGTCGATCAGCTCGCCGCGCGACACGATGCCGACACAGGTCCCCGCGAAATCGAGCTCACCCGGGGCGTAGATCCCGGCAGCTCCGCGGTCTCCCCACCCACGAGGGCCACCCCCGCCTGCCGGCAGACTGCGGCCGCACCCTCGACCAGGTCTGCGACCTCGTCGAGGTGGATCTCGTTCGCCGCGACGTAGTCGAGCAGCATCAACGGCTTGGCACCGCAGGTCAGGACGTCGTTGATGCAGTGCGCAGCCAGGTCGGCTCCGCAGTCGCGCAGGCGCCCGCGGGCGCGGGCGAGCACGAGCTTCGTGCCGACGCCGTCGGTCGACGCCGCGAGGATCTGCCCGCCGTCGAGCTCGTGGAGGCCGGCGAAGGCCCCGAACCCGGTGGCCCCGGTCGACTCGCAGGCGGCCCGCAGCCGATCGACCACTGACCCGGCCGTCGCCAGCGAGACACCCGCCGCCGCGTAACTGTGCTCGGTGTAACTGTGCTCGGTGCCCAGAGCGGCAGTGTACGACCCGACGCGGCTCCCCTCAGCCGAACCGCTCTCCGTAGAGCTCCGGACGCCCTTCCGCCCCGCCGGAAACAAACGTCACGACGGTTCTCCCGACGCGCACGCGTTCGCCCTCGAGCCGAAGCCCGAGCAGGTCCGCAAGCGCGCCGGCCTTCGCCTCGGGATCGTCGCACCGCAGCTGGAGCTCCGAGAGGCAGAACTCGTCCGCGTCGGCCAGCAGATCGTCGATCCACTCACGCGGAGGGTGCACTTCGAGCCGGTAACCGACGTTGGTGGCGACGAACGTCCGGCGGCCGCCGTGCTCCTGGACGCGCAGGTTCCACTGCATCGCGCGGCCGAGCACGGATTGGTACTCGTCCTCGTCGAGCGCGATGCCGAGGTGGTCGACGCGTGGGATGCGCCAATGGCCCGGCTGTACGACGACGTTGACCGCACCTCGCTGGAGCTCGGAAAGTCGCAACTTGAACCCGTCGTGGTCGAGCTTCTCCCAGGAGACGCCGGGCTCGATTGCGACGTGCTCGTCTCCGATCCGGCCGTAGCGCGCGACAAGGTCGAAGCCGAGCTTCGCGAGGTAACGGCCCTCGACGTCGCGGATCTCCGAGGTCACCAGGTGGTAGTGGAAGAGGTGCATCCCTCTAGTGTTCCAATTGTGCTCGCAGTCGCGCCGAGCTTGACCTGGAGCTTCGAGCCGCTTCAGACCGTTCCGACCGTTCTGGTCGCGCTTCTCTACTGGTGGCGCGCGCGGACGCTTGCCGCCGGCGGCCGGCCCGTGTCCGGATGGCGGCGTGCGGCGTTCTGGACGGGGATCGGGCTCGTCGTCGTCGCGCTCAACTCGCCGGTCGACACGCTCGGCGAGGAGAACTTCTTCTTCATGCACATGACCCAGCACGTGATCCTCGGCGACCTGGCGCCACTCTGCTTCGTGATCGGCCTGACCGGCCAGATGCTGCGGCCGGTGCTCGCAATCTCCGTCGTCGAGCGGCTCCGCGTGCTCACGCACCCGCTGGTCGCGCTGCCGCTGTGGGCCGCCGACCTCTACTTCTGGCACATCCCCTACCTCTACGACGCTGCCTTGCACCACAACTCGATCCACGCAGTCGAGCACTTCGGTTTCTTCACCTGCGGCTGTCTCATGTGGGAGCCCGTGGTCGAGACGCTGCCCGGGCCAGCGTGGTTCGGCACCGGCTGGAAGCTCGGCTACATCGCCGTCGTCCGCCTGATCGAGACGATCCTCGGCAACGTCTTCATCTGGTCATCCACCGCGTTCTACACGGTGTATCGACACCCCGCCGAATGGGGGATCACACCGGCCCACGACCTCAACCTGGGTGGGATCGTGATGATGGCCGAGGGGTCTGCGGTCACGTTGGCGGCGCTCGTCTGGCTCTTTCTCAAGCTCGCGTCGGAGGGGGAGCTGCGTCAGCGGCTGCTCGAGCAGGGCCTCGATCCGCGGCAGGTCAAGCGAGCCGTCCGCTATGGGCGCGCGCACGATCTGAGTCCCTGAACCGTCAATCGCTCAGCGGGCTCGGCCGTCACGTCCGTCGAGGAGCTGGGCGCAAGCGGTATCGCCCGCCCATTGCTCGTACTCCTGCGGTGTCCAGCCGCGTTGGGCGACCAGCAGCTGCCACGTGTTGGGGTGGTTCAGCGTCCAGAGGAGATCGGTCGCGTGTTGCACGTCGATGTCGTCCCTGAGCGCGCCGTCCCTCGCGAGCCCTTCGACGACGGCTCGTTGGTTCGCGAGGTAGTCGCGGTTGATCCGCTCCCAGAGCGCTGCGCTCTCCGGGTCGAGGAGCGCCGCGCTCCGGATCACCTCGGCGAGCGCGCCGATCCGCAGCTTGCCGAGGCGTGAGTTGCGAGCGTTCAGGCGGAGTCTGCGCTCCGGGTCGGCCTCGTCGAGCACCTCGCGGTAGAACGCCTGCTCGGCAATCGGGATCTCTTCATGCTCGCCACGCAGGCGCAGGTTCCAGAGTGCGCGGAGCACCCCGGACTTCGTCTCGAAGGCCACATAGACCGTCTTGAGCGCGACGCGAGCCTCGGTCGCGATCGCCGCCATCGTGGTCTGGGCATAGCCGTCGCGCTCGAAGAGCCGCTGTGCCGAGGCGAGGATCTCGAGCCGGGTGGCAGCGGCCTGTTCCCGCCGGCGCGGGGAGTCGTAACGGCGGGGCGGCTTGACAGGTTCGGCCATTCCTGTATTCTGCCACACACTTGAATACTCATTCAATGTAGTCAATCTAGTAACAGAGCAACGAATCGCGATGCTCGCGGGAGGAGGCTGTGATGACGAGTGGTGTAACCATCGAGGCCGGTGGCGGCGCTCACGTCCGGCCGGCCGGCCCGCTGAGGCTGCCCGCGCTCGGACTGGGCTGCATGGGCATGTCGGCGCACTATGGGCCGGCGGACGAGCGCGAGGCGCTCGCCGCGATCGATCGCGCTTTCGCCCTGGGCTGCAACCACCTCGACACGGCGGAGTTCTACGGGCCGTACCGGAACGAGGAGCTCGTCGGCCGGGCAATCGCCGGCCGCCGTGAGGTGGCCCTGATCGGCACGAAGTTCGGGGTCGGGCCGAGCGGCCTGGACGGCTCGCCGGACAACGTCCGCCGCTCGATCGAGGGCTCGTTGCGGCGCCTCGGGACCGAATATCTCGACCTCTACTACCTGCACCGCGTCGATCCACGCACACCCATCGAGGAAACGGTCGGTGCGATGGCCGAGCTCGTGAAGGAAGGAAAGGTGCGCGCGCTCGGCCTCAGCGAGGCGTCGGTCGCGACCCTTCGGCGTGCACAGGCCGTGCACCCGATCGCCGTGCTGCAGACCGAGTACTCGCTCTGGACGCGAGACGTCGAGGCCGAGATTCTGCCGGCCTGCCGTGAGCTCGGGATCGGTTTCGTCGCCTACGCACCTCTGGGCCGGGGTTTCCTCGCCGGGCGGTTCACGGCGCCGGCGTCTCTCGACCCGTCCGATGTTCGTCGCCAGATGCCCCGGTTCCAGGAGAAGGCGTTGGCGGACAACCTGCGGTTGCAGGCGACGGTGAACGAGCTCGCCGCAGAGCGCGGCTGCACGCCGGCGCAGCTTGCACTCGCCTGGCTGCTCGCTCAGGGCGAGGACATCGTGGCTATTCCCGGCACGCGAAATCGACACCGTCTCGAGGAGAACATCGCGGCGCTCGAGATCGAGCTGACCGCCGAACAGCTGGCACGCATCACCAATGCGCTGCCAGAACCGCACGGCGCTCGCTATCACCCCGCCGGGATGAGCGTGATCGACCGCTGACACCCAGAGTGGCCCTGCCCCCGAACACGAACGGAAGGAGAGATTCATGCAGACCAAGGTGCCGACATCCACAGTCGACGAGAAGCGGGCGCGGCTGCACGGCATGTGGGCGAGCGTCGCCCCGGCGTGGGGGGAGCACGCGGAGTTCGCCGACCGGCGAGGAGTCGATCTGACCGGCCGTATGCTCGAGCTCGCAGCGCCGAAGCCAGGCGACCGAGTGCTCGAGCTCGCATGCGGGGCCGGCGGCCTCGGCCTCGCCGCTGCCCGCCTCGTGACTCCCGGAGGCCACGTGATCCTCTCGGACGTCGTTCCCGAGATGACGGCGATCGCCGCCTCGCGCAGCGCGGGCGAGGAGCTCGGAAACGTGAGCACCCTCGTGCTCGACCTCGAAGGGATCGAGCAGGCAGACGCGACCTACGACGTGGTTCTCTGCCGGGAGGGATTGATGTTCGCTCTCGACCCGGGCCGGGCCGCACGCGAGATCCGCCGGGTCCTCCGCCCGGGTGGACGCGCGGTGCTCGCCGTCTGGGGGCCGCGCCGGCGAAACCCCTGGCTGGGGATCGTGCTCGACGCGGTCAGCGCCCACGTGGGTGCTCCGGTGCCGCCTCCCGGCGTGCCGGGCCCGTTCTCGCTCGAGGACGCGGATCGCTTGGCAGCACTGCTCACGGACGCCGGCTTCACCGAGGTCGAGGTGGGCGAACAGTCCGTCCCTACGCACTCGGCGTCGTTCGAGGAATGGTGGACGAGGACCTGTGCGCTCGCCGGCCCAATCGCGAACGTCCTCGCGAAGCTGCCCGACGAAGCAGGCGTGGCGCTGCGCGACCGCGCACGGGAGGCGGCCCGACCCTACGCGACCGAGCGCGGCCTGGAGTTCCCGGGCATGTCGCTGATCGCGTCGGGGCGCCGGCCGGGATGAGTGGACGTCTCGGTCTGCGCTTCGCCGTCGTGAAGGGCTAGGGCGTAGGCCTGCGCCTGCGCTCGGCAACACGAGTGTGCCCCGGGTGCGCCGCCCGTTCCCGCGCGTGCCCGCCGCGGCGGCGTTGCGACGACGATCGCGCTATCTCGGCTGCTAGACGCGCTCGAAGCGGTGCTTCGCCGCGTCGAGCGGCACGCGCGTCGGATACTCGCGCGTGAGGCAGGCGCGGCAGAGCGCGTTTGCCGGCCGGTGTGTCGCCGCCTGAAGGCCCTCGAGTGAGATATAGGCGAGGCTCGTTGCGCCGATCGCCTCGCGAACCTCTTCGACGGTCGCGTGCGACGCGATCATCTCGTCCTCCGATGCGAGGTCGATGCCGTAGAAGCAGGGTGAGACGACCGGAGGCGACGAGATGCGGATGTGCACCTCGGCCGCGCCGGCGTCGAACAGCATCTGCACGATCTGCCGGGTCGTGGAGCCTCGCACGATCGAGTCGTCGACGACGACGAGCCGCTTGCCGCTCACCTCGGCCAGCGGGTTGAACTTCATCCGAATCCCCTGTTCGCGCATGCCCTGCTCGGGCTGGATGAACGTGCGGCCCACGTAACGGTTCTTGATCAGCCCTTCGCTGAACGGGATGTTCGCCGCGCGCGCGAAGCCGATCGCGGCCGGCGTGCCCGAGTCGGGAATCGGAAGCACGAGATCGGCCTCGACAGGAGCCTCCGCGGCCAGCCGCTCGCCCATACGGACGCGGGCGCCGTGCACCTCCACACCGGACAGGCGCGTATCGGGACGCGCGAGGTAGAAGAACTCGAAGATGCACAGCGCGCCGTGGTCGGCCGGCTCGACGCCCTGGATCGAGTGCAACCCGCTTTCGTCCGCCACGACGAGCTCGCCCGGTCGCACCTCGCGCTCGAAGGTCGCGCCGACGAGGTCGAGCGCGCAGGTCTCCGACGCGAGGACCGGGTCGTCGCCGAGACGCCCGATCACGAGCGGCCGGAAGCCGAACGAGTCGCGAAAGGCGAAGAGCTTGCCGTCGGCAAGCCCGACGACGGTCGCGGCACCCTCGAGCAGGCGCATCGTCCCCGCCACAGCCTCTTCGAGCGGGCGCTCGTCATCGGCGATCAGGGCGGCGATCACCTCCGAGTCGGACGAGGAGGCGAGCGGCTTGCCGACCTGCTCGCGCAGCTCTTCGGGATTCACGAGGTTGCCGTTGTGGCCGAGCGCGACGGTGCGCACGCGTCCGTGGTGCAGCAACGGCTGGGCGTTCTCCCAGGCGTTGCTGCCGGTCGTCGAGTACCGCGTGTGGCCGATCGCGAGCTCGCCGTGCAGTCCCGACAGGCTCCGCTCGTCGAAGACCTGCGGCACGAGGCCGAGGTCGCGGAGCGCCGTCAGCCGCCCGTCTTCGCTCACCGCGATGCCCGCCGATTCCTGCCCGCGGTGCTGAAGGGCATAGAGCCCGAAGTACGAGAGCCGGGCGACGTCACGGCCGGGCGCGCGAACTCCGAAGACCCCGCACATCTAGCTGACGACCCCGAGCTCGACCACGTCGTCCCAAGGGATCTCCGTGCCGGCCGACACCGCGACGACGACGCCTTCGCCTTCGACGGTGTCGTAGACGGCGGGACGCTCCGACCACGCCTCGGCCTCGCGCAGCGCCACGGCGACGCCCCCGTCGGAGACATCGTGCGCGAGTGTCCAGAGGTGCGCATGCCGCCAGATGAAATGCACGAAGCCGTGCCCGAAGCCCCGCAGAAGCACGATCCGGTCGCCGTGCTGCCAGCGGTCGGGGATCCGAGTCACGTCGCGGACGAGGCCGACGCAGCCGACGACGGGTGTCGGCGGGATCGGGAGTGCCTCCGGTCTCGTTGTAGAGCGAGACGTTCCCCGAGACGACAGGGATGCCGAGCGACTCCGCGGCGCGCGAGATCCCTTCGATGGCCTGTTCCAGCTCCCAGCCGATCTCGGGCTTCTCGGGGTTGCCGAAGTTGAGACAGTCGGTGAGCGCGAGCGGCTCGCCGCCGGCGCATGCGACGTTGAGCGCTGCCTCCATCACCGCACGCCAACCGGCTTCGAGCGGGTTGCGGCAGCCGAGCGGCGGCCCGTCGAGCGAGACGGCGATGCCGCGCGTTGCCGTCGACCCGCAGCACTGCGGCGTCGAGGCCCGGACGGCGCACCGTGCGCGAGCCGACGAGCTGGTCGAACTGCTCGAACACCCAAGTCTTCGGCTCGTCGTTGACCGGGGCGACGGGCGCCGCCTCCGTGGCTTGCTCGCGTGACTCGACGGTGTAGCGCGGGCACTCGTCGGTGAGGAGCGCCGCCGGGATCGAGCCGACCAGCACGTCGTCGAAGAAGGCACGCAGCTCGCCGTGGTCGGTCACCTCGCCGATCACCGTGCAGGGCAGCTCCCAGCGGGCGCATACCTCTTGCACCTCGTCGACGCGTTCGGGAGCGACGACCGCCACCATCCGCTCCTGCGACTCGGAGATCATGATCTCCCACGGCTCGAGATCGGCCTCGCGCAGCGGCACGCGGTCGAGCTGGACATCGACACCGACGTCGCGCGCCATCTCGGAGAGGGACGAGGCGAGGCCGGCGGCGCCGCAGTCCTGGAGCGAGAGCACGAGGTCGCGCTCGACGAGCTCCAGCGAGACCTCGATCAGCGCCTTGCCGCGGAAGGGGTCGCCGATCTGCACCGACGGGCGCTTCTCGTCGGAGCCCTCGAGATCCTGAGAGGCGAGCACGGAGGCACCACCGATCCCGTCGCGTCCGGTCAGGGCGCCGTAGAGGACGAGCGCGTTCCCGGGGCCTTGCGCGCGTGCGCTCAGTACGCGCTCGGTGGGCAGCAGCCCGACGCACATCGCGTTCACGAGCGGGTTTGCCGCGTACGCCTCGTCGAAGGCGCACTCGCCGCCGACGTTCGGGACCCCGACGCAGTTGCCGTAGTGCCCGATGCCGGCGACCGCTCGCCGGAAGTGCCAGTCGGGCTCGCCGAAGCGGAGGCCGTCGAGGAGCGCGATCGGACGCGCGCCCATCGCCACGATGTCGCGGAGGATCCCGCCGACGCCCGTCGCGGCTCCCTGGAACGGCTCGACCGCCGAAGGATGGTTGTGCGACTCGGCCTTGAACGCGACCGCGACGCCCCCGCCGAGGTCGATCACCCCGGCGTTCTCTCCCGGCCCCTGCAGCACGCGCGGGCCGCTCGACGGCAGCCGCTTCAAGAGGCGTGCAGAGTGCTTGTAGCCGCAGTGCTCGGACCAGAGGAGCGAGAAGACGGCCAGCTCGAAGTCGTTCGGCGCGCGCTCGAGCAGCTCGCAGATACGGTCGAATTCCCAGTCGGTGAGACCGAGCCTCGAGTGGAGTGGTTCCGCGACCGAGCTCAGGGGAGCAGTGTATCGGGGGCCTCCGACGGCCTGGGAAGGTTCGGGGGCTCCCCGCCGTTTCACCTCACAGCGGCGGCCCGGATGCCGTTTGATACTCGAGATGACTCGTCGGCCCCTCTTCATGCTCGTCCTGCTCGCCCTCGTGTGGGGCAGCTCGTTCATGTTCATCAAGGTGGCCGTGCGGGAGCTGGCCCCGGCGACGCTCATCCTCGGGCGGATCGGCCTCGCTGCTCTGGTGCTCGCCGCCGTCGTCCCGGCCCTGATCGGCGTCCGCGAGACCCTCGCGGAGGTGCGGGCGCACTGGCCGTGGCTCGCCGTCGTCGGGTTGCTCAACACCGCGCTTCCTTTCTGGCTCCTCTCGTGGGGCGAGACGCGGGTCGACTCGGGGCTCGCGTCGATCATCCAGGGGTCTCTGCCCATCTTCAACGCGCTGCTCGCGTTCGGCTTCTTCCACGACCAGCGCGTGACGCGCACGACGTTCGCCGGTGTCGTCGTCGGCTTCGCGGGTGTTGCGCTTCTGGTCGGCGCCCAGCCGCAGGGCAAGATCCTCGGCGCGCTCGCGGTCGTCGGCATGGCGGTCTGTTACGCCGCGGGCGGCCTCCTCGTGCGCCGGCACCTCTCGACGACGAGGCCCCAGGTCGTGGCGTTCGGCACCTCGGCCGTTGCCGCGTTGCTCGTGCTGCCCGCAGGCGTGGCTCAGGCGCCGGCCGGCATCCCCGGCTGGCGGACGATCGGTTGCGTGGTCGTTCTCGGCGTGCTCGGGACCGCTTTCGCCTATCTGCTGTTCTTCTCGATCATCGCGAAAGCGGGGGCCGGTTACGCATCGTTCGTCACCTATCTCGTTCCCCCGGTCGCGCTCGGATACGGGGCGATCTTTCTGGGCGAGCACGTCGGGGCGGCAGCACTCGGCGGGTTGGCGCTGATCCTGGGCGGCGTGGCGCTCGGAACCGGGATACAGCGGCGGCGGGCGCTCGTTCCCGCGGCCGAGCGCCCGTGATCGAACTGCGTCGCGCGACGGCGGACGACGTCGTCTTCCTGGAGGAGCTCTACAACGATGCGGACGTCGAGCCTTTCCTCGGCGGCCGGCACGTGCGCGCCCGCGACGGCCTCGCCGCCGAGGTCGAGCGCTCGCAGCGCGAGCCGCAGAAGACGGGGCGGATGGTCATCGAGGCTGACGGAGACCGGGCAGGAGCGATGGCCTTCGACGAGGTGAGCGACGCCAATCGCATCGCGCACCTCGGTGGCCTCGCGGTTCATCCCGCGTTCCGGGGGCGTGGGGTCGCAGACGAGGCGGCGCGGCTCCTCCAGCGCTACCTGATCGTCGAGCTTGGCTTCCACCGGCTCGAGCTGCTGGTCTACGGCTTCAACGAGCGGGCGATCAGACATGCCGAGCGCGTCGGCTACGTGCGGGAAGGCGTCAAGCGGCGCGCCTATCTCCGTCACGGGGAGTGGCAGGACGCGGTGCTGTTCGCGTTGCTGGCCGACGACCTCGACCTGGATGATTCGCCTAAAGTCTTTCCATGACCAACTTCCTGCACACCATGATCCGCATCACCGACCCCGGCGCGAGCCGCGCGTTCTACGAGGCGCTCGGGTTCACGTTCGATCGAGAGATGGACATCGTCCGAAACGGCGAGCGTGAGGCGACGAATTACTTCTACTCCCTCGGAGACCAGCAGTCGGTGCTCGAGTTGACGTTCAACCATGACGGCCGCACCTACGATCTCGGCACGGGCTACGGCCACATCGCGATCGGTGTGAACGACCTGGACGGCGCGCTCGCCCGTCTCGCGGAGCAGGGAATCGAGCCGGAGCGCGCGCCCTACCAGGTGAGCGAGGGCGGCTCGTGGCTGTGCTTCGTCCGCGATCCTGACGGCTACCGGATCGAGATCATCGGTCGCACCGACGGCTAGCTTCTAGTTCGAGCCGAACAGGCCGCAGTTTGCGTGATTTTTGGCTTCTCGCACCAGGCCTTATGGGTTGAAACAACTCCGATCCGGCGATCACCTACCCGTGCTCTGCGGCACCCGTCACGTGACAGGGCTCGCCACGCTTCTTGCAGCGGCTGGCTGTGTGGCCATGTCGTCTCCCCCGACTGCGCTCGCCGCAGACGATGGCGGCAAGGCGACCGGGACCGAGGCTGCGATCGCAGCGACGACCGCGGCCGTCGCGCCCGTAACCGCCGTCGCGCCCGTCACCGTCGCGACGCCGGCGAGCACGCCGGTGACGACGGCCGCAGCCGAGGCCGCCACGACCACGACAGCCGCCGCAGCCACGACCGACAGTGCCACACCGGCCACGGACGTGACGACGCCCGTCATCCAGACCGCGACGGCGGCCGTCTCCACCGCAGCGAGCGTCTCGCCGCTGACAGTCCCGTCCCCCACCGTTGCACCGGCGGCGCCGCCTCGGCCTGCGGAGGAGCCGCAGGCCACGTCCACGGCCGCCCACGCAGCGAGCCAGCCGGCCGCGAGCGCCGCTCGAGCCACCGCGCCGAGCGTCTCGACCTCGAGCGTGCGTGGCACCGAGGCGGGGCAGGCGCACGTCGCTCATCCCCGGCCGGCGGCGCCGGTTGTGCCCTCACGGTCTGGGAGCGAGCATTCGGCTCGCGTTGCTGCGCCCACCCATGTACACGCGAAAGCACACGCGCCGCGCACTACCTTCGGCGCTCGCCAGGCCCATGATGTTTCTTCGCCAGTTGCGGCGCCGAGCGCACACCGAGCGCAGGCCGCGAGCGCATCTGTCACCAGGCCCTTGGCGCCGTCGCTCCCTCCGGCTCCGCAGAGCCCGCTCGGGTTCGCGGCGGGTGCCTCGGGCGTCTCCGCGCTTCTTTCCGGCGGAGCCGTCGCCGCACTGCTCGCAGTCTTCCTTCTGGCACGACCGAGGGTGAGCCGCTTGCTGCGGCTCGCAATCGACCGCCTCGCCGTGCCGCTCGCCGCTTCTCCGCTCGAGCACCCCGGCTAGCGCGCATCCGCGTTCAGCTGCGCCGCAGACCGTGGCGCCATTGGTGTTCAAGCGAATTGGAAAGGACTTCACATGAAGCGGTACTTCGTACTCGTGGTAGGTGCCTGCGCCCTCGCGCTGGCGCTCGCCGCAGGCCCGGCTCTCGCCGGCACGCCCCAGCCGAGTCCGGTGGGTGGGCTGGCGCAGACGCTGGACAACCAGACGAGCCAGCAGAACAACGCGGTCTCGACGAACGCGCCGGTGCTGTCCGGCAACAGCGTCGCCCTGATCAACGACGGCGACCAGAGCTCCTCGGCCGGCACCGACCAGAAACAGGTCAACGGCAACTCGACCGACCAGACCGCATCGCAGTCCTCCCCGGGCAACTCTGGCCAGCCGAGCGGCTCAGAGGCCGGAAAGGGCCCGAGCAAGGGCGGAGACAGCCTGGATCAGGACGTCTCGAACCAGACGAACCAGCAGAACGACGCGGTCTCGACGAACGCCCCGGTTCTGTCCGGCAACAGCGTCGCCCTGGTCAACGGGGGCGGCTGCGGCTGCGACAGCGGGGAAGGCGGCAACCAGACCTCATCCGCCGGCACCGAGCAGACGCAGGTCAACCGCAACTCGACCGATCAGACCGCAAACCAGAGTGGCGCCGGCAAGGGGAAGGGCCGCGAGGATCAGGACGTCTCGAACGAGACCAGCCAGCAGAACAACGCGGTCTCGACGAACGCCCCGGTGCTGTCCGGGAACAGCGTCGCCCTGATCAACGAGGGTGACCAGAGCTCGTCCGCCGGGACGAGCCAGACCCAGGTCAATCGCAACTCCACGACCCAGACGGCGACCCAGTCGGGTTCGGGCCGGAGCGACTCGTGGGACGAGTCCTGCCGCTGCAAGGGCGGCCGGAGCCAGGACGTCTCGAACGAGACCAGTCAGCAGAACAACGCGGTCTCGACGAACGCCCCGGTGCTGTCCGGGAACAGCGTCGCCCTGATCAACGAGGGTGACCAGAGCTCGTCCGCCGGGACGAGCCAGACCCAGGTCAATCGCAACTCGACCACCCAGGATGCGTCGCAGTCGCAGTCGAAGTCCGGGCCGAAGCCGTGCCCGAAGCCGGAGCCGAAGCCGTGCGAGCCGAAGCCGTGCCCGAAGCCGGAGCCGAAGCCGTGCGAGCCGAAGCCGTGCCCGAAGCCGGAGCCGAAGCCGTGCGAGCCGAAGCCGTGCCCGAAGCCGGAGCCGAAGCCGTGCGAGCCGAAGCCGTGCCCGAAGCCGGAGCCGAAGCCGTGCGAGCCGAAGCCGTGCCCGCCGACGCCGTGCAAAGCCGGTGCCGGGGACATGCTCGGCTCGGTAACCGGGAGCGTGAAGCACCTGGTCTAGTCGTGCAGTAGTCGGAAGCGAGGGACGCTGGGCTCGACCCGGCCGCGGCGACGGTCGACGCCACGGCCGGGTCGGGCGCATGCTCGACGAGCCGGATGCGGTATTACGTGGGCATGGCCGAATCCGAGTCCTCGTACGTCGTCAAGGCGCTCGACGAGTCGACGTGGCCTGCATTCGCAGCTCTGGTGGAGCGCAACAACGGCATCTTCGGCGGGTGCTGGTGCATGGGGTTCCATCCGGAGGGCGTCGGGAAGGAAAGCACGGCGGCTGTGAACTGCAAACGAAAGCTCGCTCGTGTCCGTGCAGGGACTGCCCATGCGGCGCTCGTGTTCGACGGGGGCGACTGCCTGGGCTGGTGCCAGTTCGGCCCGCCTGAGGAACTGCCGCGGATCAAGAGCCGCGCGGCCTATGAGAAGGGGCAGACGACGCCGCCGGACTGGCGGATTGCGTGCTGCTACGTCGGCAAGGGGCACCGGCGCCAGGGCGTCGCAAAGGCAGCGCTCGCCGGCGCCCTCGATCTGATCGCAAAGCTCGGCGGCGGGACTGTCGAGGGCTACCCGGAGGACGCCGCCTCGGTCCCCGCCGGGTTCCTTTACAACGGTGCCCTCTCGACCTACGAGCAGCTCGGTTTCAGCCGTGACCGCAAGATCGGCAAGCATCGCTGGGTCGTGACGAGGATGTCGACCCGGCGTCGTCCGGGAAGCGCCGGCGATGAGCTAGGCGTCGTTGTCGCCCGGCGCGTCCGCGAGCGGCGTCTGCTGGTGAAGCACGAGCTGCCAGTCGCCGTTCTGCTCGCGATAGACGCTCGTCAGCGCGGCGCGGTAGGGCTGCGAGCCCCGCCGGGCCCGAGCGGTGTAGACGAGCGCGACGACACCCCGGCCCAGCTCGACGAACTGTCGGGTCCTCGAGCCGAACCTCGTCCCACGGAGGCGCGCCGGCCACGCCGTCGAGGACCTGGTCTCGTCCGGCGATGCCCAGGCCGGGGAAGACGTGGACGGCGTCGGGGGCGAGCCGGCGGGCGTAGCGGTCGCGGTCCCCGGCCGCGTCCCAGAAGCCGCGCTCGAGCTCGATCAGGGTGGCTTTCAGGGCCACGACCGGCTGCTCCCCGGTTCGGCCGGGTCTAAACGGACGGAGCGGGGGCGCCGGGCAGCAGGCCGTCGCGGTAGCGGGTCGGACGGCGCCGGCGGAAAGCGGGCGTAGGCGAGGGCGGCATCCTGGGTGTTCTCGGGCGAGGCCGCGTTGTGACGTGCGGCCGCCTCGTCGGCGCAGTAGAACCCCCAGGGGCCGTCCGCCTGGAACTGTCGCGAGCTCGCGCAGAGGATCACGCAGGCCCCGTCGCCCGCACCGACGAACGCGTGTCGCGTCTCGGGCGGGCAGTGCACGAAGTCCCATTGCCGCACGCGCCGCTCCTCGCCTTCGACGATCAGAATCGCCTCGCCCGCGAGGACGAGGAAGTCCTCCTGCTCGGTCTCCCAGTGGTAGGTCGTGCTCACCTCGCCGGGCCCGATGACGCGAATCGACATCCCGAGCTGGGGAAAGAACGCCTCCGCCTCGTGCTCGTCGGTGCCGGTGAGCGGCAGGCTGTGCCCCTGCCCGGGCTTGTCGTACCAGCGCGCGTCGCGCGCGTTCAGGACGAACCAGCCGGCGCTTCGCGGAACGAGGCCCGCGCCGGCATCCGCGAGTGCGGCTTCCGGGATCACCCAGCGATTCTACGAACAGAGCTCAGTGGTAGATCGAGGAGTCCTGTCCGAGCAGCGCCCGCGCCGCGCCGCGACCGGTCGCGACCGCTCCCTCCATGTAGCCGGCGGCCCAGTGGTCGGAGCCCGCGACGTAGAACGGCGGCTCGTGTGTTCCGTGCAGCGGGCCGACGAGCGTGAGGTCGCCCGGCGCCCAGTGCGACGCATAACCGAGCGAGTACGGCTCGCGCCCCCAGTGCCGCCAGAGGACCGCCGACGGCGTCACGGGGCCGAGGATGCGCCGGAGCCCGGCAACTACGACCTCGGTGCAGCGCTCCTCCGGCATCGCGTCGAGATCCGCAGCGCTGATCCGGCCCAAGGAGCGAGCTGAGTGCATCTGCGCCCTGCACCCAGAACCCGCCGAAGCCGCACTCGGACAGGGCGAGGCCGTTCCAGCCGACCGACCGCCACTGCGGCCCGTCGAGCGCGAGCACCGCCTTGCTCGCGAGCAGCCGGCGCTGGTTGTGGAGCGAACGGAGCCGCTCGTCGGAGAGGCCGCGCAGCTCGATCTCTCTGAGCGGCCCCACCGGGACCGCACAGACGACCGCCTCCGCCGACAGCTGCTCGCCGTCGGCGAGCTCGACCGTGCAGGTGGCTCCGATGTCGATCCGCGTAACCGGCGCCGCCAAGCGGATACGGGGGCCGAGGCCGCCGGTGAGGGCTGCGACGAGGGTGCTGCTGCCCCCGACCAGACGAAGGCTCTCCCACGCCCCGGCGTCGTGCATCGGTGCGCCCCCGGCAGCTGCCGCCGCGCGCAACTCCGCGAGGAGCGAGAGTCGCTCGATCGATCCGGAGCCGGCGGCGAGCGACTGGAGCTGGGCGAGGCGGTAGGCGCCGGGGGTCGCGTCGAGGGAGCGGAGCAGGTCGCCGAGCGAGAGCTGGTCGAGGCGTGCCGCATCCCGCTCCGACCATGGGTCGGCGGGGTCGATCCCGGCGGCGAGCCGGACGAGCTCCGCATGGAAGTGCGCCGAAGCCGCCTGATCGCGCTCCTCCAGCCAGTCGTCGCCGAGGACGACGCCGTCGATCAGGTCGTAGGCCTCGACGCCCTGCTCGGCGGTGTAGCTCGGCTCGAGCTCGAGGTCGAGCTCGGCGGCCAGTGCGAGATAATGGCGGTGGGTGGGCCCGACGAGCTCGCCGCCGAGCTCAACAGTGCGGCCGTCGTCGAGGGTCTGCGCCTCGACGCGCCCGCCCGTGCGAGCTCGTGCCTCCACGACGACGACGTCGGTGCCGTCGGCGACGAGGTCGCGCGCGCAGGCAAGCCCGGCGAGGCCCGCCCCGATGACGATCACGTCTGCTCGAGTCAGCGTGCTGGGGGGGCAGCGCCGCTGCCGGATACGAGGTTCGGCGCTAGGGTCGCTCACGCGCCGCGAGATACGTCTGGTTGAACGCGTACGGCAGCGCGTCTTTTTTGGCATAGATGCCACGGTCGAGGGCCCGCGAGTCGGGCAGGCCGGCTGGCGGGGGGAGGGTTTGCAGGCGGTCCAGCTCGGAATCCGCGCGAGCCCGGTGATGCCGGCGGGGGAGGGTGGTGTTCGCACGGCTCATTCTCGTGCTTGCAGCGTAACCCGCCCCTACGCCGGAAAGCCAGCCCGCAGCGCCCGGTGGCTCGTTCGTGCGCTCGGCATACTGCGCCTCGATGGTCGAGGAATCGCCGCTCCAGCCGACGGAGCACGGGCTCGTCCCGACGGGGAAGGGCTGGTTCGTCCTCAACGCTCGAGAGGCGCCCTGGGTCGAGCGTCCCGGACGTGGCGCGTACTGCGAGTTCGAGGGCTTCGAGGGCCGGGCGGACTTCTCGCAGTTGGGGGTCAATCTCACGGTGCTCCTGCCCGGCGAGCCGATGGCGATGTATCACTTCGAGAACGATCAGGAAGACTTTCTCGTGCTCGCGGGCGAGGCGATCCTCGTGATCGAGGGAGTCGAGCGTCCGCTTCGCCCGTGGGATTTCGTCCACTGCCCGGCCGGCACGAAGCACGTGCTGGTCGGTGCCGGCGACCTGACCCTGCCTCGTGCTCGCCGTCGGTGCCCGCGAGCACTCGACCGGCGAGGACTGGGGCGCCTACACCGTCGATGCTGCCGCCCTGCGTCACAGCGCCGGCGTCGAGCGCGAGACAACGCACCCGCAGGAGGCATATGCACGGTTTCCTGCGCCGGAGCGGACGCGGTGTCGCGACGAATGGCTGCCCAGCACCGGCTAGTCGTGTCGAAGGCCCCGCGCTCGCCCTATGCGCCGGACGCCGACGGCGCATCCGTTCTCGTCACCGAAGTCGGGGATCTTGTCGACGCCGTCGCGGCCGATCTCGACTGGGCGAACGAACGGCTGCGCGGCTGGTCCGTTCAGCGCGCGGAGCTACGACGGTGCAGGCTCACGGGTGCCGAGCTGGCCGAGTCGACCCTTCGCGATGTCGCGTTCGACGCGTGCCGGATCGACCTCGTGGGACTGCGCCACGCCCGCCTCGAGCGGGTTGTGTTCCGCGACTGCCGCTTGAGCGAGTGTGACTTCTACGGTTCGACGTTTCAGGACGTGCTGTTCGAGCGCTGCGAACTGCGTGGCGCCACCTTCTCGGAGTGCAAGCTCCGGCGCGTCGAGTTTCGGCGTTGTGACCTGGCGGAACTTCGCGGCGCCGAGGCTCTTCGCGGCGCGCGCATGACCTGGAGCGACGTCGTCGAGAACGCTCCGCTCTTCGCGGCGGCGCTCGGGATCGAAGTGGTCGACTGACGGCGCCAGAGCCGGGCTAGGCGCGCGGAGCGTCGAGAAACTCGATCGATCCGTGAGGCCTGCCCGGTGGCGTACGCTCTCGCAGATGATCCTCTACGAGAATGCGGCGTCGGGCAATTGCTACAAGGTTCGGCTGTTGCTCGCGCATCTCGGGGTTAGCGTACGAGCGTCGCTCGCTCGACGTGATCGACCGGTCGAACCGTCCCGACGTGCTCGGCGGTCTCAATCCCGCGTTGCGTGTCCCGACGATCGTGCTCGAGGACGGCTCTCCACTCGGGGAATCCGGCGCGATTCTCTGGTTCTTCGGCGAAGGCACGCGGTTCGTGCCGGCAGATCGCTACGCGCGGGCGCAGGTTCTCCAGTGGATGTTCTTCGAGCAGTACGACCACGAGCCGGCGATCGCCGTGGCGCGGTTCTGGCTCGCTCTCTCGGGCGACCCCGAGGCGTACAGAGACCGGTTGCCCGCGAAGCACGCGGCCGGGCACCGCGCGCTCGCCGCGATGGAGTCTCATCTCGCAGGACGGACATGGTTCGTCGGTGACTCGATGACGCTTGCCGACATCGCTCTCTACGCGTACACGCACGTCGCACACGAAGGCGGGTTCGACCTCGGCCCGTATCCCGCGATCGGCGCGTGGCTTCGCCGCGTGTCGTCCGAGCCCGGGCACGTTCCGATCGACGCCTAGACTGTTGGTCGGGAATTCCACGTCGCCGCGGTTGGGGCCTGCAGTCCTTCCCGCAGCAACGTCAATCACCGATCGACCCTCTAGTGGATCACGAGCGTGGCGCCGCGGATCGTCCCCGCGACCAGCCGCACCACCGCGCCGCGAGGGAGCTCTCCGGTCCAGCGGATGAACCCGCCGCTCGATACGGGCACGGTTGCGAGCGGTTGCCACGCCGCTCCGAGCCTCTCCTCGAGCCGGGCGGTTCGGCCACCCGCGGCGGGAGCGCGCAGCTGCCCCCAGAGGCCGACCCGCTGACCGCGGCGCATCGTCTCGGCAAGTGGCGCCTCGAACGCGGCATACGCCGGCTTCGGCGTGTCGCCGAGTGTCACCAGTCCACTCTGGAAGCGCGCAAGGTTGGGCTCGTCGCGATAGAGAAACTGGATCAAGAGGTCGACGCGCGCGGTTCGGTACGCGACATACGCGCCTTCGCTCTCGTACCGGGCCTGCAGGGCCGGTGAGACCCCGAGCAGCCGGTCCGGCGGGTTGCTCTGGTAGCCGTACTCGGTCAGCCAGATGCGCGCGCGGGGGAAGTTGCGTGCCACGAGCCCGCTCAGCCGGGAGATGGTTGCCATCGTGATCGTGGTGCAGTGAGTGCACCCGCCGCTGAGCGGTGTCTCGCGCCGCGGATCGAGGGGGTACGGGTTGTGGGCGTACGCGTCGAGCCGGGCGTGTGCGGCACGCATGCCGAGCAGCCAGGCGACAGGCGAGACGCCCCCGGTCGAGCCGCGCGGCGCGGTTCCGCCGCCCGCGACCTCCGCGTCGGGGATCGCTGCGTGAATCGCCGCGTACGCAGGGTTCAGGAGCCGTGACGTGTACACCGCTGCCTTGGTGGGCCGAAGCCAGCGTCGTTGATTCGGTTCGTTCCAGATCAGCCAGCGGCTCACCCACGAGTATCGCTGCGCTGCGGCCGAGGCGAACGCGCGAAACGTCGCTGCCGATGTCGGTGCGTAGTTCGACGGGAGGCCCCCGTTCGCCCAGTGCGGTGTTCCGACGAGCTGCAGCACCACATCGATCCCGTGTGCACGCAGACCGTTCAGCAGCTGGTCGGGGGCGGTCCAGTCATACGCCGCGTCGGACGGATCGGATGGCGCGCTCGGCTCGGTGGGCGCAATCTGGTCCCAGTGCAGACTGAAGCGGACGACCCGCGCGCCGATCGTGTCGAGCTCCGCAAGCCTCGTCTCCAGCGAGCCGGGCCCATCCTGCAGCCAGGCATCGTCGGTGATCCCGTATCTGACGCCGGGCGCGGCCGAGGCGGTCGGGGCGGCCACGGCGCTGCAGAGAGCGGTGGCGGTGAACACGGCGAAGGCCGCGATGCAAGCCGATGCGAACCGGGACGACCAGGTCATCTGCACAGCATGAACGCGACTCGCCGGTGTCAAACGCCCGTGCTCCAGCTTTCACACTTTCGTGACAGAGCGGTATCCCATGCGTTCACGTTTCTCCGTCTAGCCTGAATTTCATGGTGAAGACAGCGACTCCCTGGGGTCTGGCGACGGTGGTGGAGCGGCTCGCGCTTCCCCAGCGCGCCGGAGACCGGCGGTTTGCCTCGATCGTCGAGCTGCTCGAGACCGCCCGAGGCGATCGGCTCGTGCGCTTCGCCTACTCGACCGACGGCGTCGCCCGCCGCGGCCCGGTCACGCTCCGAGCGGCCGACCTCGAGCGCCTCCGCCGCTCGCTCGCGAAGACGCCGGAGCTGGCGGAGACCCTCGGCCTGGAGGGTGCCTAGACGGAGACGGCCAGCGACAACCGAGCTGCGTCGACGAGCGACCCGAGGATCAGCGCCCCATCGGTCGAGCCGAGCTGTGGATCGACCGCGTGCTCTGGATGAGGCATCAATCCGAACACGTTGCCGTCTGCGTTCACGACGCCGGCAACGTCGGCGACGGACCCGTTCGGGTTCTCCCCGGCCGAATAGCGGAGCACGATCTGGCGGTTCGCCTCGAGCTCTGCGAGCAATTCGTGATCGGCGAAGAAGCATCCATCGCCGTGCTTGACGGGCACCGTGATCACGCGACCTTCCTCACACCGCGATGAGAACGGCGTGTCCGCGCGCTCGACCGTCAGCGCGACGTCGCGGCACACGAACGAGAGCGACTCGTTCGGGCGCAGCGCACCCGGAAGCAGTCCGGCCTCCGTCAGGATCTGGAAGCCGTTGCAAATGCCGAGGACGAGTCCTCCGTCCGCAGCAAACTCGGCGACCGCCTGGAGCACGGGGGAGAAGCGCGCGATCGCACCACAGCGCAGGTAGTCCCCGTAGGAGAACCCGCCGGGCAGGAGCACAGCTGCCGTCCTCGCCGGAAGCGCTGCCTCGGTGTGCCACACCCGCGGGCTCTCGGCCCCGAGCCGCTCGAGCGCGAGCTGGGCGTCGTGGTCGTCGTTCGAGCCGGGGAAGACGATCACCGGCACGATCGGGCGCGGTCCTGCAGGTGCCGGCTCGGCTCCGTCGGTCATGGTCGCTCGAGCTCGATGGCGTAGCTCTCGATCAGAGGGTTCGTGAGCAACCGCTCGCACATCTGCTGCAGCTGCGCGAGCGCCTCGTCACGGTCGTCGGTGGCAAGCTCGACGTCGACGAGCTTGCCGACGCGTGCCTCGCCGACCTCGAAGCCGAGGTGGCGCAGGGAGCTCTCGACCGCCTGCCCCTGCGGGTCGAGGATGCCGGGCTTCGGGCGGACGAGCACGGTCGCCTTCATCGCGAGGACGACGGTCGGGTCGGCGAGGTAGGCGTCGAAGTCGATCCCGGTCAGCTGCTCGAATGCCTCGATGTAGCGCGCACGGGTGCCCGTCACGACCGCCTGCGGCAGCTCCGGGCCGGGCGCGGTCTTGTCCCAGCCGAGCGACTCGCAGTAGTCGCGCACGAACTGCTTGTCGAAGGACGGCGGCGTTCCACCCGGCGTGTACTCGTCGGCCGGCCAGAACCGCGAGGAATCGGGGGTGAAGGCCTCGTCGCCGAGCACGAGCTGCCCGTCCTGATCCAGGCCGAACTCGAGCTTCGTGTCGGCGAGGATGATCCCGCGCGCACGTGCGTAGTCGGAGACGAACGAGTACAACGCGAGGGAGGTCGCCTCGACCTCGGCGAACCGCTCGGCGCCGACGAGCTCGGCCGCCGTCTCACGGTCGATGTTCTCGTCGTGCCCGGTCTCCGCCTTGGTCGCGGGTGTGAAGATCGGTTGAGGGAGCTGCTGCGACTCGATCAGCCCGCCGGGCAGGTGGTGGCCGCAGACCGCTCCGGTCGCGACGTAGTCCTTCCAGCCCGAGCCGGAGAGATAGCCGCGCACCACGCACTCGATCGGCAGCATCTCGAGACGACGGCATTCCGTCGATCGCCCGTCGTCGCGCAACGCGAGAAGGTGGTTCGGGACGAGGTCGCGCGTCCGTGCAAACCAGAACGCCGACAACCCGGTCAACACGCGCCCCTTGTCGGGAATCTCGGTCGGAAGGATGACGTCGAAGGTCGAGATCCGGTCGCTTGCAACGAGCAGCAGGCGTTCGTCGTCGAGCGCGTAGAGCTCGCGGACCTTGCCGCTGCCGACATGCAGAGCTTCAGACATGGACGGGTTCCTCCTTCGGAGCGAGACGGTTGAGGCGGTCGAACGTCAGGTCGAGATTGGCGACGGTGGCATCGAGATCGAAAACACCGGCCAGAGCTGCGCTGTCGAGGTGCGCGCCGATCTCGGCGTCCTGCCGGACGAGCTCCGGAAAGTCGCGCTCCTCGTCCCAGGCGCGCATCGCGTGCCGTTGGACGAGCCGGTAGGCATCGGCGCGTTCCACACCGGCTTCGACCAACGCAAGCAGCAGGCGGTGCGAGAAGAAGAGGCCGTGCGAGGCCCAAAGGTTCCGCTCCATGCGGTCGGGGTAGACGACGAGACCCTCGACGATCCACACGAACCGGTCGAGCATGTAATCGAGCGCCAGGAAGGCGTCGGGAATCACGACCCGCTCCGCCGACGAGTGCGAGATGTCGCGCTCATGCCAGAGCGGCACGTTTTCGAGACCGACGATCGCCGCCGCTCTTACGACCCGCGCCAGGCCCGAGATGCGCTCTGCAACCTTGGGGTTGCGCTTGTGCGGCATGGCCGACGAGCCTTTCATGCCTGCCGCGAACGGCTCTTCCACCTCGCGTACCTCCGTGCGCGCGAGATGCCGGATCTCCGTAGCGAACTTGTCGAGCGAGGTTGCGCAGAGCGCCAGCGCATTCAGCAGTTCGGCGTGACGGTCGCGGGCGATCACCTGTGTCGACACCGGATCCGGTTCGAGCCCGAGCCTGGCGCACGCGATCCGCTCGACTTCGGGATCGATCGCAGCATAGGTCCCGACCGTTCCCGACAGCTGGCCGACCCGGCAGGTCTCGAGCGCTTGAGCGAGCCGTGTCCGCGCGCGGTCGAGCTCGAACGCCCAGCCCGCCAGCTTCCATCCGAACGTCGTCGGCTCTGCATGGATGCCGTGCGACCGGCCGATGCAGATCGTTCGCCGGTGCTCTTCCGCGCGTCGCGCAACGGCGCCGACGGCGATGTCGAGTCCGCGCAGGATCAACGTGCCGGCCGCCTGGATCTGGAGGGCGAGCGACGTGTCGACGACGTCCGACGAGGTCAGTCCGTAGTGCACCCACCGGCCTTCCGGGCCGAGTTGCTCGGCGACAGCGTCGACGAACGCGGCCAGATCGTGGTCGGTCGTCTGCTCGATCTCCGCGACGCGTTCCGGCGTCGGCACCACCGCTCCGGCCCTGATGGCGGCGACGTCGGCGGCAGGCACAGCTCCCACCTCCACCCAGCCGTCGAGTGCCGCCAGTTCGACGTCGAACCAGCGAGCGAGCCTGCCTTCCTCCGACCAGATCCGGCTCATTTCCGGACGGGAGTAGCGGGCGATCACCTGGGACAGTGTAGAGCCGGGTCAGGAAGGCGGTGCCGCGAGCGCGAGGATGCGCGCCGCGAGCACCGCTGCGTTCTTCGCATTGTCGACGCCCACGGTCGCGACCGGGACGCCCGGGGGCATCTGCACGATCGAGAGCAGCGCGTCGAGGCCGTCGAGGACCGACATCGAGGAGCGAAGCGGCACGCCGATCACCGGCAGCTCCGTGTGGGCGGCGACGACCCCCGGCAGCGCCGCTGCGAGACCGGCGCCGCAGATCAGCACTTTCAACCCGCGGGCTTTTGCCGACTTGGCGTAGTCGGCGACCGCATCCGGCGTCCGGTGGGCGGATCGCACCTCGAACTCCCAGGCGATCGCGCGTGCGTCGAGCTCGTCCAGCGCGGCCTGCATCCGCGCCCGGTCGGACTCCGAGCCGACCAGGATCCCGACGAGCGGCTCAGGCATTCGAGACCACCGCGATGTCCCGGCGGAACTGCATGCCCTCGAACGAGAGCCGTCCGACTGCGTCGTACGCCCGTTCGCGCGCGCTCGTCACGTCGCTGCCGATTCCCGTCACGGAGAGGATTCTGCCGCCATTCGTCACTATCGTGCCGTTGCGAACCGCCGTCCCGCCGTGAAACACGAGTGCCCCGGTCGCCCCCACGGCTTCGAGGCCCTCGATCGGCGCCCCCGCATAGTCGCTTCGGGCTGGGTAATCCGGCCCCGCCAGTACGACCGTCACGGCGGCATCCGGCGAGAACGACGGCGCAGCCTGTGACAGGTCGCCGACGGAGGCAGCATGGAGAAGTCCCAGCAGGTCGCTCTCGAGGCGTGGCAAGAGCACCTGCGTCTCGGGGTCTCCGAAGCGAGCGTTGAACTCCAGCACTTTCGGGCCGTCAGAGGTGATCATCAGGCCCGCAAACAGGCAGCCGATGAACGGCGTCCCGCGCCGGGCAAGCTCGTCGATCACGGGCTGGTGCACCTGCTCGACCAGCGCTTCGAGCCTGGCGAGCCCCGCCACGGGCGAGTACGCGCCCATGCCTCCGGTGTTCGGCCCGGAGTCCCCGTCGCCAAGTCGCTTGAAGTCCTGGGCGGCACCGAAGGGCGCCACGAGGTTCCCGTCGGAAAGGGCGAACAGCGAGACCTCGTCCCCCTCGAGGAGCTCTTCGATCACGAACGCGCCGCCGAGCGCTGTCACTGCACGTACGGCGTCGTCCACCTCGTCGGCAGTTCGGCAGACGAACACGCCCTTGCCGGCGGCCAGTCCGTCCGCCTTGACGACGCATGGGGGCCGTGCGACGGAGAGCGTCTCCGCAGCCGGCACCCCTGCGGCCCGGAGCACGTCCTTCGCGAACGTTTTCGAGCCCTCGATCTTGGCCGCCGCCGCGCTCGGGCCGAAGACGGCGATCCCGTTCCGCCGCAGCCCGTCGGCGATGCCCGCGACGAGGGGCCCCTCCGGCCCGATCACGACCAGGTCGGCCTGCAGGGTCAGCGCGAGGCTCAGGAGCCCGTCGCCGTCGTCCGCTCGCACGGGATGGCAGCGGCCGAGCCTCGCGATTCCGGGGTTTCCCGGAGCCGCGTGGAGCTCGGTCAGGATCGGGCTTTGCTGGAGGCGCCAGGCAAGCGCGTGCTCGCGCGCACCTGAGCCGACGACCAACACCTGCACGCGGCGAGGATACTGGTGCCGTGAGCGTGCCGCCGTATTCGACAGCCCGGGTGGAGGTTGTGCGCTTCCCCGACGGCGACCCCAACGACGTGGTCGCCGTCGAAGAGCCGCTCGAGATCCGCATCGGTGGCACACCGGTCGCCGTCACGATGCGCACGCCGGGGCACGACGAGGAGCTGGCGATCGGGTTCGCCCTCTCAGAAGGGCTGCGGCCTTCAGGCGCCCGGCTGCCGGACGATCTCGCCGCCAATGCGGTCGAGCTCGACGCCCCGGGGTTCGACCCGGCTCGCCTCGCTCGGAGCTTCTACACGTCGTCGTCGTGCGGGGTCTGCGGGAAGGGGGCGTTGGAGGCGGTTGCCGTCGAGGCGCCGCGCGTCGAGAGCGACTTCCGCGTGTCGGCGACGCTCGTCGGCGGCTTGCCGGACCGGCTGCGCCGTGCACAGCCCGGATTCGAGGCGACCGGCGGCCTGCACGCCACCGGGCTCTTCGACGCTCGCGGTGAGCTGCTCTGTCTCCGAGAGGACGTCGGCCGCCACAACGCGATGGACAAGGTGATCGGCTGGGCGTTCGGCGGCGGCCTGCTTCCTCTCGACCGGGCGGTGCTGTGCGTCAGCGGCCGACTGTCGTTCGAGCTCGTGCAGAAAGCGGCGGTCGCAGGCTGCCCGATCGTCGTGGCGGTGGGCGCTCCGTCGTCGCTTGCGATCGAGCTCGCCCACGACCGCGGTGTGACGTTGTGCGGCTTCGTGCGTGGCGGCCGCCTGAACATCTACACCGAGCCGTGGCGCGTCGAGCGCTGACCGGTGTCCTCCTGGTCGGCGGAGCGAGCCGGCGCTTCGGCTCGCCCAAGGCCTTGATCGAACGTGACGGAGAGACCCTGCACGAGCGGGGGCGTCGTGTTCTCGCGGCGGCCTGCGACGAAGTGCTCGTCGTAGGCAAGGCGGGAGAGCTGCCGTTCGACGTCCTCGACGACGGCAGCGATGTGCGGGCGCCCATCGCCGGCGTCGTTGCCGGCCTGCGCGCTGCGGCACACGACGTCGCGGTGTTCCTGCCGGTCGACTGCCCACTGGTCATCCCGGAGCTGCTCCGTAGCCTCGGCGAGGCCTGCCGCGACGCGGCGGTGCCGCAGACAGGCCCGCTACCGGGCGCCTGGGCGAAGTCCGCACTCCCGCTGCTGGAACGCCGCCTCGCCCAGGGGCCTTTCGCGCTCTACCGAACCTATTCGGAGCTCGACGTCGTCGAGGTCGAGGTCGACCCGGCGCTGGTGGCCGACGTCGACACCCCGGGCGACCTCGCAGACCTCTGACCTCCCGATCCCAGCGACAGTTCCCTGTGGACAGAAAGTTCCACTCTCGTAACGTCGTTTGGCGTCGTGCGCGCCCCAGGCTCCATCCCGCCGACGGGCCCCCTCGTCACGTCGTTTGGCGAAGGGACTGGGGGCAGCGTCACATGGCCGGATCGGTCGCGTCGGTCGCGTCGGCTGCGGCCGCCGGCGGGTGGCGCAGGTGGTGTCCCTCGCCGAGCGCGCCAGCGTCCGGCGAAGGGAAGCGCGCTAGCGGTCGTCGTCGCGGCGTCGTTCGCCGACCGGGCGCTCGCAGCACGCTCGGCGTCAGCGGCGTCGTTCGCCGACCGGGCGCTCGCAGCACGCTCGGCGTCGCGCTGCTGGGCCGCGAGGCGCTGCCAGCGCTGCTCGTCGGGGTCGTCCTTCTTGCCGCGCAGGACGACGACCGCCAGCACGGCGGCGACGATGACGGGCACGAAGATCGACAGCCCGACGATGATCTGCGTCCAGGCGTCGGGAGAGATGCGTCGCGGTCACGCAAGAACGCGTTCGCGCGCGGCCCGACGCCGACCAGGTCGATCGGCACCTGGAGGTCACGCGCGACGAACTCGACATACGCACGCGCCGCCTCCGGGAGGTCGTCGAGCGACGAGGCATCGTCGAGCGGCTGCGACCACCCGGGCAGCGTCTCCCACACCGCCGTCGCGTGGTGAAAGTCCGATTGATGTGCTGGGAAATGCTCGGTCTCAGATCCGTCTCGCAGGCGATAGCGCACGCAGACGGGCAACTCCTCGAAGGCCGAAAGAACATCGAGCTTGGTGAGGGCGAGCGACGTCATGCCGTTGACGCGCACTGCGTAGCGCAACGCAACGAGGTCGAGCCATCCGCAGCGCCGCTCCCTGCCCGTCACGGTGCCGTACTCGCCTCCGAGCTCCCGAAGCCGCTCTTGCGCCGGCCCGACGATCTCCGACGGGAACGGCCCTTCCCCGACGCGTGTTACGTAGGCCTTCGAGATGCCGAGCACCCGGTCGATCCGCGTCGGGCCGATGCCGATGCCGGTCGCGGCGCCCGAGGCGATCGGGTTCGAGGAGGTGACGAACGGGTACGTCCCGTGGTCGAGGTCGAGCATCGTCGCCTGCGCGCCCTCGAAGAGCACACGCTTGCCCCCGCGCAGCGCGTCGTCGACGAGCAGCGAGACGTCACCCACGAACGGCGCGAGCCGCTCGGCGAAGCCTGCGTACTGCGACCAGACCTCTTCGAGGTCGAATGGTTCCACCTCGTAGATTCGCTCGAGCCAGAGATTCTTCTCTGCAAGCGCAACCTCGATCTTCTGACGCAGGATCTTCGGGTCGAGCACGTCCTGAACGCGAATGCCGATCCGGGAAGCCTTGTCGGCGTACGTCGGGCCGATCCCGCGTCGTGTCGTGCCGATCTGCAGCGAGCCAAGCCGGCGCTCCGACGCCTGATCGATCGTCACATGCCACGGCATGATCAGGTGCGCGTTGCCCGAGAGCACCACGATCGACGGATCGATGCCCCGCTCGACCAGCAGATCGAGCTCGTCGACAAAGACCTGCGCGTCCACCACACAGCCGGCGCCGATCACCGACTGCGTTCCCGAGACGACGCCGCTCGGCATCTGGCGAAGCTTCCACGTCTCGCCGTCGACGACAATTGTGTGCCCGGCGTTGGGGCCGCCTTGGTAGCGGCACACGACGTCCGAATCCTGGGCGAGCAGGTCGACGATCTTGCCCTTGCCCTCGTCGCCCCACTGCGCGCCGACCACGACGGTCGCTGGCACTCGGCCGAGTCTAGCGGGCACGGACGCCAGTGCCTGATCCCGACGCCCGTGAGGGCGGCCCGATCGATCAGGCGAACGAGAGCGCGAGGCCGATCAGGACGACTGTCACACGGCTCGTGCGAGACGGCGCGCGACCCGATGCACGACGATCCGGTGGCCGCGCCTGCACGTCGTGAACCCGACGTCAGCGTCGGCTCGCAGCGTGCCCGTGACGGTGCACATGTCGGCGGCAAGCGGCTCGCGAACCGCCAGGCACGCCTCGCACGGCTCATCGAAGGTCGTCGCCTCCGGGCCGAGCCAGACGTGCTGCCGCTGGTTCACTGCAGCTGGAGTTGGCGCTCGTCGGGTCGTTGCAGTGCGAGCGGCCGTTCGACACGCCGCAGCGTGATCTCGTGCCCCGACGCGCACCGGGCCACGGCGACGTCGGTCTCCGCGGCGATCGAGCCGCGCACGCTCGAGACCATCAGTGCGTCAGAGAAGAGCACACCGGACCTGCGCGCGCTCTCCATGCACGTCTCGCACAGGCACGAGAAGGTTGTGGCCGAGGGTGAGATCCAGACGGTCGTCATGCCGGCACGTTCGTGAGGTCCTGGAACTTGGCGTACCGCTTGGTGAAGTTCAGCTTGATGCCGTCGGTGGCGCCGTTGCGGTGCTTGGCGAGAATCAGCTCCGCGATGCCCGCGGAGTCGGTCTCCTCCGGGTTGTAGTACTCGTCGCGGTAGACGAACATCACCAGGTCGGCGTCTTGCTCGATCGAGCCCGACTCGCGCAGGTCGGAGAGGATCGGCCGTTTGTCGTGGCGCTGCTCGACCGCACGCGAGAGCTGCGACAGCGCGATGATCGGCACATCGAGGTCGCGGGCGAGCACCTTGAGCGACCGCGAGATCTGCGACACCTCCTGGACGCGGTTCTCGGCCGACGTGCCGCTCGTCATCAGCTGTAGGTAGTCCACCATGACGAGCCCGAGGCGCGGTTCGCGCATTTTCAGGCGCCGCAGCTTCGACCGGATCTCCATCATCGTGATCGAGCCCGTGTCGTCGACGTAGATCGGTGCCTTGGCGAGCTTGTCGCACGCAGCCGTGAGCCGGGGCCAGTCGTCGACCGCGAGCTTGCCGGTGCGCAGCCGCTGCGACTCGACCTTGCCCTCGGAGCACATCAGGCGTTGCGTGACCTCGGACTTCGACATCTCGAGCGTGAACAGCGCGACCGGCGTGTCGTGCCGCACGGCGACGTTCGCCGCCATGCCCAGCGCGAGCGCCGACTTCCCCATCGAAGGCCGGGCGGCGATGATGATCAGGTTGCCGGGCTGAAACCCGGCCGTCAGGCGGTCGAGGTCGCGATAGCCCGATGCCGTGCCGGTGATGTCGCTGCCGGCCTCGTACAGCTTCGTGATCGTCTCGAACGACTCCTTGAGGAGATCGTCGATGTGCGCGAACTCGGTCGACACGCGCTGCTGCGAGAGATCGAAGACGATCTTCTCGGCGCGGTCGACCAGCTCGATCGTCTCGCCGGGCCGGTCGAAGCCGAGTCGCGCGATGTCGTTGCCTGCGCGGATCAGCCCGCGCAGCGTCGACATCTCGCTGACGATGCGCGCGTAGTGCGCGGCGTTCGACGCTGCCGGCACGAGCGCCGCCAGCTCGTGCACCCGCTCCTGGCCGCCCGCTGCTTCGAGCGTCGACGAGCGGTCGAGCTCGTCGACGACCGTGATGGCGTCGACCGGCTCGCCCTTGGCATAGAGCGAGAGGATCGCCTTGAAGATGTGCCCGTGGCTCTCGCGGTAGAAGTCCGAGGCGCCGAGGTTGGTGGACTCCGTGACCGCCCCGATCGCCAGCGGGGAGAGCATCATCGCCCCGAGCACCGACTCTTCGGCATCGAGGTTCTGGGGAGGGACCGGGGCGGTCTGGAGGGCCTGGGCAGGCACGGCCATGCGCTCCCTAGTAGAGCCGGTGTCGGCCGTCGGTGAAAGGGTGTGGAAAGCCCCCGCAGAGTGGTCGAAGGTCCGGCCCATGCAGGCAGTATAGAACGTATGTTCGCCCTGGAGAGGTGGACGAAACGCTCGCTCTTTGCACCAACTTTGCGCCGAAATCCACAGGCGTGGAAACGCCTGTGGAGAGCCGGTGGATCGTTGTCCACAGGCCCGTGGAGAGCCTGTGGACGAGCGTCAGCTACCCGGCCGCGTCAGGAGCGGCGGCCTCGCTCGCAGCCGCGTCCTCGGCCTGAAGCGCCGTCGTCGCCGAGAGCGCGCGGCCTCTTCGGCCTCGTCGGCGGCGGGCTCCGGAACGTCCTCGTACTCGATCTCGGCCGGCCTCGCTGCTTCGGCGGCGGCGTCTGCGGCGGCGCGCTCCTGCGCCTCCAGCTCGGCGAGCTCCTCCTCGGGGGGCAGCTCCTCGCCCTCGGGCGCGACGACGAGGCGCAGTTGCGCCGAGACGTCGGTGAAGAGCTCGAGCGGCACGGTGTAGCGGCCGATCCGCTTGATCGTGTCCATGTCGAGCTTGCGCCGGTCGACGCGCAGCTTCTCCTGCTCCCAGAGCCGGTCGGCCACGTTCGTCGCGGTCACCGAGCCGAAGAGCGACCCGGTCGGGCCCGCCGTCACGTCGAAGCGCAGCTCGAGCGCCTCGAGCCTCGCGGCGAGCGCGCGTGCCTCGTCCACCGTCTGTGCGTCGTGACGGGCGCGCTGGGCGTCGCGCTTCTCGAGCTCCTTGACCAGGGCGGGCGTCGCAACCTCTGCGAGCCCGCGAGGGAGCAGGAAGTTCCGCGCATAGCCGCGGGCGACGTTCACGACCTCGCCGCGGAGGCCGAGCTTGTCGACGTCTTGCCTGAGCAGGACTTCCATGGCTACTTGTCGCCGACGTACGGGAGCAGGGCGATCTCGCGGGCCCGCTTGACGGCGACCGCCACCTGGCGCTGGTGGCGCCGGCAGGCGCCGCTGATGCGGCGGTTGCGGATCTTGCCCTTCTCCGACACGTAGCGCCGGAGCTCGTTGATGTTCTTGTAGTCGACCTCGTCGACCTTCGACTTGCAGAAGAAGCACGACTTGCGGCGGCCGGGGCCGCTCGGCATGTTCCGCTTCCTGCTCGAGGTCGAGCTGCGATCGCGATCGGACTTCTTTTCAGCCAAGAAAACTCTCCTTAGAACGGAATGTCGTCGTCGGAGCCCTGGAAGTCGGCGTCGGAACCGCCCGACGCGCCCGCGGGCACGAACTGGTTGCCGCCGTCCCCGCCGTCGCCGCCCGGGGCGTTGTCGCCACGGCCGCCGAGGAACTGCACGGAGTCGGCGATGATCTCGACCGCCTGGCGCTTGGTGCCGTCCTGCGCATCCCACTCGCGCCATTCGAGCCGGCCGTCGACTCCGACGGGCCGCCCCTTGGCGAGGTACTGGGCGCAGCTCTCGCCCTGGTTGCCCCACACGGTGACGTCGAAGTAGTTCGGCTTCTCGGTCCACTGCCCGGTCGACGAGTCCTTGCGCCGCGTGTTGACGGCGATGCGCAGGCTGCAGACCGCCATGCCCGAGGGCGTGTGGCGCAGTTCGGGGTCGCGGGTCAGGTTGCCGACGAGCACGACGCGATTGATGTTGGCCATTTGCTTTCCGCTCCTCTCCGAAGGTCGATCCAGGCTACTCCGAAGCCGGGTCGCTGTCATCGCCGTCTTCGGCCGGGGCCGAGACGGGCGCTCCGACGGCGATCTGCGCCGGGGCCTTCGTGTGGGTCGAGCCCTGCACCCGCCGGTAGGCGCCGTGGCGCATCACACCGTCGGTGATCTTCAGCACGCGGGTGATCTCCGCCAGGGTCTCGGGCGGGCTGCTGAACAGCAGCAGGTGGTAGACCGCCTCCGACTTGTGCCCGATCTCGTAGGCGAGCCGGCGGCGACCCCACGGCTCGTGGCCGTCCCAGGTGCCCTCGGCCCCGTCGACGGAGTCGCGAATGCGCTGGATGATCTCGTTGCCCCGCTCTTCGGCGAGCTCGGGGTCCAGCAGCAGCATGATTTCGTAGTCGTTCACAGGCCCGAATTCTCCCTTCTCATGGACTGAATCGGCCCCACCTCACGAGCGCCGCTTCGGGTGACGGCGCGACGGGCGTGGCGAGAAGCGGCGGCAGTGTAGCATCGCCACCGATTTTGAAAGCGACCTCGAAGCGCCTCTTCGCGCTGCTCGCCGGCGGGCTCGGCCTGCGAACGATCCTCCGCCGCCGGGCGCGGCCTCGCCTCTCCGAGTCGCCGGCCGGCGAGCTCAAGGCGAAGCTCGCCGCGACGAAGGAGCAGCCGCTCCGGCAGCCGGAGCATGCCGATCCGCACGCCCGAGCCCGAGCCCGGACACGTCGAGCCGGACGATCGCGAACCGCCTCTCGATCGCGAGCCGGCTCTCGATCGCGAACCGGCTCCCGATCGCGAACCGCTTCCCGAAGGCGTCGACGAGCGTCGGGCCGACACCCATGCACGGGCCCGGCACGCGATCGAGGAGCTACGGGAGAAGAGCGAGTAGCTCGGCCCGCTCGGCGTCCGTCAAGCCGCGCAGCGGCCCGCGAACATCTTCGCGGATCGGCACGCCGCGCGAGCGGACGACGGCCTTCAGCGCCGCATGCCGGGGATACCGGTCGACGAGCGCCCGCAGCTCGCCGGCCGCGGTCGAGTCGCCCTGCCGGACCGCGTCGACGACCACCTCCGGAAACGCCGATGCGAGGCCCGAGACGGCTCCGGCGGCGCCGCTTCTCAGCCCTTCGCCGATCAGCGCCTCCGCGCCGATGTACACGTCGAGCCCCTCCAGCAGGTACGGCTGCACCTTCGCGAAGGGCGAGTCGCTCACCTTCATCCCGGCGAGGTTGTCGACGGTCTCGTGCAACCGCTCGACGACGGAGACCGGGATCGCATAGCCGGAGGCCTTTTCGAGCTCGTAGACATAGAACGGCAACGGCGCACATGCCCGCGCGGCCGCGGCGAAGTGCGCATGCAGCGCGTCGGCGTCGTACTGAAAGTACGGAGGGGCAATCACCGCGACGGCTTCTACGCCGGCCTCGCTCGCGGCGGCGGCGAGCGCGACGGTGTCGGCGGTCGTCTGGGCGCCGCAATGCGCGAGCACCGGCAAAGGCCCCGCGACGGCCGCCGCGATCGCCCGGGTGCGCTCATCGAGTGACAGGAGGATCCCCTCGCCCGTCGTCCCGTGCAGCAGCACCGCTTCGATCCCTCCCGCCTGCAGGAAGTCGAGATAGGGGAACAGCGCCTCGTCGTCGAGCGCGCGTCCGCCGTCGCGGAGCGGGGTGAGCGCGGCAGCGATCGTCCGGGGCATTCCGTGGACTCTAGTGTCGGAGCGCCGGCGGCCCGTGGTGGGGCACTACGATCGGAGCGTGATCCTGCCGACCGGCGCCGAGCTGCGCATCACCGGCGCCGGTGATGCGGCCGTCGTGTGCGTGAACGGCGGCCAGGCGGCGGCCGTCCCGGGGACGTGGAGCGCCACGCTCGAGTGGCTCGTCACCCGGCTCGCGCCCCGCTTCCCCGACCTGCGCTTCGCCGAGGTCCGCTATCGGGTCAAGTCGTGGCGCCACCTCGAGGAGTGCATCGCCGATGCGCGTGGCGCGATCGCCGAGGTCGCGGCTCCCCGCACGCTCCTGCTCGGCTTCTCGATGGGCGGCGGCGTGTCGATCGCATGCGCCTCCGAGCCGTCGGTCGAGGGCGTGCTCGGCCTGGCGCCGTGGATCCCCGACCGGCTCTCGGTCGAGCCGCTGCGCGGCCGGCGCCTGCGGGTGCTGCACGGGTCGCTCGACCGTGCATTCCCGGGTGTGCCGGGGGTGAGCCCTGAGCTCGCCCAGCGCGGCTTCGCGCGAGCGGTCGCGACCGGTGCCGACGGTGAGCTGACGATGATCCCTGGCGCCGTGCACGGGGTCGCGGTGCGCGCCCCCTGGGGCACACCGCTCCCGCTGCCGCGCGCCGGGCGGTGGCTCGAGCTCGCATCGGCCGAGGTGGAGCGCTTCGCCCGTAACGGCGGGCCTGCGCACGCGTCTTACAGGACGTGAGCAGCGACGAGGCACGCCCCTACGGGCGGCGCGCGTTCCTCGGCCTGATGGCCGGCGGACTGACGTCGCTCTACTGGGCGGGCCCCGCCGCGCGCGTCTTCGCCCCGGTCACTTCGGGCTTCTCGCAGCTCCTCGGGAACCTCTTGCCGGTCGGAGGCTGGCGCATCTACACGATCTCCGGCTCGATGCCGCTCTTCGACGAGCGCAGCTACCGGCTCGAGATCACCGGGCTCGTCCGCAAGCCGCAGAGGCTGACCTACGCGCAGCTGCGTGCACTGCCCCACGCCGACCAGGTGAGCGACTTCCACTGCGTCACCGGCTGGTCGGTTGCCAACGTGCGCTGGAGCGGCGTTCGCTTCCGCGACCTGCTCGCCCTCGCCGAGCCGCTGCCGAGCGCGAAGGCGATCCGCTTCGTCTCGCTCGAGCAGCCCTACGACGACTCGCTCACGCTCGACCAGGCTCTTCTCGGCAACGTCATGCTCGCAACCGAGCTGGACGGGCAGCCGCTCTCTCGCCCGCACGGTGCGCCCGCGCGGGTCGTGATCCCCGAGATGTACGGCTACAAGGGCGTCAAGTGGCTGACGCGGATGGAGCTCGTCGACCATCAGCCCACGGGGTACTGGGAAGGTCTCGGCTACGACCAGAACGCCTGGGTCGGCCGGTCGAACGGCTATGGCAGCTGAGCAACGGAGGCTGCCGCGGTTCACGCGCACCGAGCGCGCCGTGCACTGGGTTCACGCGACGGCGTTCCTGATCCTGCTCGGCACCGGGCTCTGTCTCTACCTGCCGAGCCTGTCCGAGCTCGTGAGCCGCAGGCCGCTCGTGAAGGGGATCCACATCTACACGGCGGTCGGCTGGGCGGTCGCTGCTCGTCGTGATCGCGCTCTTCGGCGACCGTCGCGCGCTCGCGCGCACTGCACGCGAGATCGATCGCTTCGACGCCGACGACCGCGCATGGCTGGCCCGGAAACGCGCGCCGCAAGGACGGCTCAACGCCGGCCAGAAGCTCAACGCGGTGATCACCGCAGCCTTCGCGCTGCTCTTCGCCGTGACCGGCTTCTTCCTCTGGTACGGCGAGCGCGACACACGCTTCAGGCTGCCGACCGCGTTGCTCGTGCACGACTGGCTGATGTACGTCTCGTTCGTGCTCTTCATCGGCCATCTCTTCCTGGCCGTCATCTATCCGAAGACGCGGCATGCCCTGAACGGGATCACCCGCGGATGGGTCGACGAGGAGTGGGCGCTCCAACATCACCGCAAGTGGGTAGAAGAGCTGCATGCACAGGAAGCGTCCGCTCTCGAGCCGTAGCGTCGAGAAGCTGAGCGAGCGCGAACGGCAGGCCGGGCTCGACCCGGACGACCCCGCCGCGCGCTGGCTCGCGGCCGAGCACGACCCGGCCCCGCCGCCCGAGGTGCCGAAAAGGGCGACGAAGAACAAGGCCCTGCATCGGTGGAAGAGCAGGCGGTTCAGGTGACGAGTACCTAGAGGACGTCGCCGTGGAGGCGCTCGACGCGCAGTTCCCGCGCAGAGCTCCACGGAGGCCCCCGGCCGGACAGCGCAACTCGGGCAGTCCGGTTGAGCCGGCGCAGGCCGGCCGTCTCCGCCGTCCAGCAGCGAGGGAGACGGTCCGAGCTCGAGTTCGCCGCGCTGCCATTGGTGGCCGACCCGCTCGGCGTCCTGGACGGTGCAGAGCCGCAAAGCCACGGGTCGCGACCGGATCGGCTCTCAGCAACCCGTCGCGATCTCCCCGGGGGCCCGCAGTAGCTCTGGCCTGACGTCGACTCGACCTGACGGGCGAACTCCCCGTTCCGCCGCGTTGTCAGGTCGGCACTCGCGATCTTAACTGTACATACATTGAACAAACATTTGACAGAACCCGCTGTTCGTTGGTAGACATCCCGCTGTGCAGAGATCGTATAGAGACTGTCCAAAGAATCGAGGAGGCAAGATGAGCAAGAACATCGTCGAGACCGCCCGAGAGGCAGGCTCGTTCACGACACCGGTGGCTGCCGGCCTCGATGACACGCTCGCCGGTGGGCTGTACACCGTGTTCGCCCCGACCGATGAGGCGTTCGCGAGGCTGCCCGAGGGGACGGTCGAGTCGCTGCTCGCCGACCCAGCGAAGCTGGCCGAGGTCCTGACCTACCACGTCGTGCCGGGCCACGTATCTGCGGCCGAGGCGGCAGGGCTCGCCTCAGCGCCGACGGTGCAGGGAGCCGAGTTGCCGATCTCGGGCAACGGCGGCATCCGGGTCGGCGACGCGAGCGTCGTCGGCGCCGACATCGAGGCATCGAACGGGGTCATCCACATCATCGACGGCGTGCTGCTGCCGGCAGCCGCCTGACCAACCGAAAGGACACGAAGATGAAACGCATCCGCACCACAATCGCCCTGCTCGTCGTCGCCGCGCTTGCGGCCGCGGCGATCGGCGCCTCAGCCTCCGCCTCGACCGCGTCGAAGTCGGCAGGCGACAAGAACATCGTCCAGACCGCGCTCGCCGCGGGCCAGTTCACGACGCTCGCTTCGCTGCTGACCAAGGCGGGCCTGGTCGACACGCTCTCCACAGGCGGTCCGTTCACGGTGTTCGCGCCCACCGACGCGGCGTTCGCGAAGGTGCCGAAGGCGACGCTCGACGCGCTCGCCGAGAACCCGGCGCAGCTGAAGTCGGTTCTGCTCTACCACGTCGTCCCCGGCACGGTGACGGCGGCCGATGTCGTCAAGCTGACCTCGGCGAAGACCCTGGAGGGCCGCTCGCTCGCGATCAAGGTCGCCGACGGCTCCGTGTACATCGACCGGGCGAAGGTGACCACCCCCGACGTGACCGCTTCCAACGGAGTGATCCACGTGATCGACTCCGTGTTGATCCCGAAGGCGGCGCCGACGAAGAACATCGTCCAGACCGCAATGCGGCCGGACAGTTCAAGACCCTCGCCTCGCTGCTTCACGAAGGCCGGTCTGGCCGGCACGCTGCAGGGCAAGGGCCCGTTCACGGTCTTCGCGCCGACCGACGCCGCGTTCGCGAAGGTGCCGAAGGCAACCCTCGCCGCGCTCGCGAAGGACAAGGCGAAGCTCCGCGCGGTGCTGCTCTTCCACGTCGTCAAGGGCAAGGTCAAGGCTGCCCAGGCGATGAAGCTCCGTTCGGCGAAGACCCTCAACGGCAAGTCGGTCGCGATTCGCGTGAGCGGCGGCAAGGTGCTCGTCGGTGGCGCCACCGTCACCAAGGCCGACGTCATGGCCTCGAACGGCGTCATCCACGTGATCAACAAGGTGCTGATCCCCTGACGGGGCTCCCCGCCCGGCGCGGCTTGACCGCGCCGGGCGGCAGCCAAGGAGGTGAGGTGATGGACATTCACGCAGATGCCCCGATTAGACCGGCAGCAGCGGCGCCCGCGAGGCTGGGCGGCCTGCGCCGCTGGAACGCGGCGATGGGCGCGCTCCATCTCGTGCAAGGGGTGGCGATGCTGGCCGTCGCGAGCGCGTTCTCCCTGCCGGTGACGAGCGCGTTCCTGCGCATGGACGCAGTGACGAACAAGCTGGTCGCCGTCCCGGACGAGCTCGTGCGGCTGCGGATCGGCCCGCTGGTGGCCGGCTTCCTCTTTCTCTCCGCGCTCGCGCACGCGCTGGTTGCCTCGCCGTGGCTGCACGGCTGGTACGAGCGGAACGTCTCGCGCGGCATCAACCCGGCCCGCTGGATCGAGTACTCGCTTCCTCGTCGCTGATGATGGTCGTGATCGCGATGCTCGTCGGCATCTACGACATCGCCAGCCTGATCCTGATCTTCGCGCTGAACGCGACGATGATCCTCTTCGGCTGGCTGATGGAGCTGCACAACCAGACAACCCGACAGACGAACTGGACCGCGTACTGGTTCGGCTGCTTCGCCGGCGCCGTGCCCTGGATCGCGGTCGCCGTCTACCTTGCCGGCGACGCGGATCCGCCTGGCTTCGTCTACGGCATCTTCGCCTCGCTGTTCGTCTTCTTCAACGTGTTCGCCGTCAACATGCTGCTCCAGTACAAACGGGTCGGCCGCTGGCGCGACTACCTCTACGGCGAGCGCGTCTACATGCTCCTCAGCCTCGTCGCGAAGTCGCTGCTTGCCTGGCAGGTCTTCGCCGGCACCCTCCAGCCGGCATGTGCAAGCTCGAAGACCAGCGAAGCGACTCGGAGGAGCTCCTCGACGAGGAGAGCCTTGCCGTGCTGGCGATCCTGCTCGCCGTCTCGCTCGAGTTCGGATTCGGCATCGCCAAGACCGACGACTGGTGGGCCGGCCTATCGCCGGTCCGGCCGAACTCGCAACCCTCATCACGCTCGTCCGGCTCCGCCCAACCCAGACCTGGCTCGTCCGCGCCGCCACCTGGGTCGTGCGCTCGCGCTCCCGTCGACCACCGAGCTACGCGGGCGCCCAGCCGAGCCGACGAGGAGGAGTGTTGGCGCATGAAGCTCGGCCTGCCGGAGGATTTCTCGAGCTACGTCGCTCGGCTGGCGGAACGGCGCAGCCGGCACCGGCGGCGCGGCCTGCTCGTCCGGGTGCTCTTCGCCGTCGCCGGAACGGGCGTCCTGATCGCGGGCATCGTGATGCTCGTTCTGCCCGGACCGGGCCTGCTCGTGACCGGCGTCGGGCTTGGGATGCTCGCGCTCGAGTTCGTCTGGGCCGAGCATCTGCTCTCCCGGGTTGCAGGACGAGTCCAGGCAAGCCGCCTGCGCACAGGAGTTCGGCGGAAGGGAGCCGGGCCGCGTCGAGATGGGCACCGGCTATGACCACGGAGCGGCCCCGGAGTCGAACCGAGCCAGCCTGGGGCTGCCAGACCTGACGGGTTTTGAAGACCCGCTGGGGCACCGGCCCCCGCCACTCCAAGATGCGAATCGTACGGACGCCGCGAGTTCAGTCGCCTCGACGTCTCGCCGCCGTCGTCCGAGAAGCCGCACTCGAGACAGACGTACGTGATGCCGGTCTCTCCGACCACGAGGCCCTGGGTCACGCCGCAGGCGGGGCAGATCGGCGGGCGGTCGTCCTCGTCCTCGACGCGGTTGCGGTCTCATCGCCGCCGCCGCAGGGTGCGCACGTCGCCGCGCCGCAGGGTCAGCCCGTCGGCGTCGTAGCGCTCGAGCAGGAGCTGCGCCGTCCGCCGTCCCACTCCGAGCGCGTCGCGAAACGCGGCGAGCGTGATCGGCTCGATCGTCGCGAGCAGGTCGCGCCCCCGGTCGTACAACTGGGTCGACACCGCATAGCCGTCGCCGACGCGCCGGATGCGGCCCTCGTCTTCGAGGAACGCCGCCAGCTGCCGGTCGTCGGTCTTCGCGATCTCCTCGTGCGTCAGCTGCGCGACCAGCGCGTCGGCGGCTTCGGCACGCTCGCCGAGCTCGGCGGTCGCGCCGGGGAGAAAGGCCTTCGCGCCGCGCCGCTCGATCTCCAGCAAGTCGAGCAACGGACTGCGACCACGGCTCGTTCGGCAGCAGCTCGGCGAGCGGCAGCCCCGGGTCGAGCGGGCTCGCGGCCGCCCGTGCGGCGAGACGATCGCGCACGCTCGCCCGCAACTCCTCGAGCCAGTCATCCGAGAAGTAGTAGTCGCCGGCGGAGCGAACCGATGCCAACGCCCGGCCGAGCTCGCCGGGCGGCAGCAGTCCCCTTGCCTGCAGGTCGGCCTCGGTCACCGGCTCGTGCACGAGCGCGCCGACGATCTCCTCCGGCGTTCCCTCGTCGAGCGCGGCGAGTCGTCGCCGGGTCGGGGCGTCGCGGCGGCGCGGGGTCGAGGACGACTCCGCCGCCGACGGTCGTATCGGTACGCAGCACGACGCGGTCGCCGCGCGCTGCGACCACCTGCTCCTGCAGGCGCAGCTGGGCATACGGCCCGGTGCGTGCGACTCGCGCCGCAACTGCTTTCGTGCCGACGTGCACAGTCACCGCGGTGGGGATCTCGCCGAGCGGCTCGAGCCGGATGTCGAGCCGGTAGGAGACCGGATAGCTGCCGGGCTCGACGAGCACGTCGCCGCGCGCGAGGTCGCGGCGCTCGAGGGCGGGCAGGTTGACGGCAACGCGCTGCCCCGCCTCGGCCCGGTCGACGGGCGCATCGTGCACCTGCACCGACCGCACGCGCACGGCGGTGCCGCGCGGCTCGACCCTCAGCACGTCACCCGCCGCGATCGCGCCCGACCACAGCGTGCCGGTTGCAATCGTGCCCGCTCCCTGGAGCGAGAACACGCGGTCGACGTACAACCGCGTCGCGGCGGACGCGTCACGCTCGGCCACCGGGACACGCGCGCGAGCGCAGCGCGCAACTCGTCGAGACCCGCGCCCGTCTTGGCCGAGACGGGAACGACCTCCGCTTCCGGAACGAGCTCCTGCGCCTCGTCCAGCGCGAGCTCGAGCGTCTCGTCGTCGACGGCGTCCGACTTCGTGACCGCGACGACGCCGTGCTCGATTCCGAGCAGCCGCAGCACCGCAAGATGCTCGAGCGTCTGCGGTCGCGCGCCCTCCTGCGCATCGATGACGAGCAGGAAGAGGTCGATACCGGTCGCCCCGGCGATCATCGTCCGCACGAAGCGCTCGTGGCCGGGCACGTCGACGAGCGAGAGCCGGCGGCCGCCGGGCAGCTCCAGCGGCGCGTAGCCGAGGTCGATCGAGATGCCGCGCGCCTGCTCTTCCGGCAACCGGTCCGTGTCCTTGCCGGTGAGCGCGCGCACGAGCCACGTCTTGCCGTGGTCGATGTGCCCTGCGGTGCCGACCGTCAGCGGCATGCGCGAACCGCGGCGGCGACGTCGTCGACGTCATCGTCCGCGAGAGTCCGGCAGTCGAGCAGCAGGCGCCCGTCGCGGACGATGCCGATCACGGGTGGCTCGTGCTCCGCGCAACGGCCCGGCGAGCGCCTCTTCGACGGCGCAGGCAAACGACGGCAGCTCATGGAGCGGCAGCGCGCCACCGCCGACTCGCGCAACCGTCTCCTCGACCTCGCCGCCCACCGCCGCGGCGAGCCTCTCGGCGCGCCCACGCACGACCGCGACCTCCTCGTGCAGCATCCGCAGCACCGGGATCTCCTGAAGGGCGCGCTCCGGCTCGAGGTAGAGCAGTAGCGTCCCTTCGAGCGCGGCGAGCCCGAGCTTGTCGATGCGCAGGGCACGATGCAGCGGGTGCCGGCGGAGACGCTCGATCAACTCGGCTCGTCCGACGACCACGCCGGCCTGAGGGCCGCCGAGCAGCTTGTCGCCGCTGAAGCAGACGAGGTCGGCGCCGTCGGCGAGCGCCGCACGGACGGTCGGCTCGTCGGCCAGCGCAACGAGGGCGCCCGAGCCGAGGTCGTCGAGCAGCGGCAGGTCGTGCCGCTGCGCGACCGCCGCCAGCTCGCGCACCGTCGGCTGCTCGGTGAAGCCGACGACGCGAAAGTTCGACTGGTGCACGCGCAGGAGAAGCGCGGTCTCGTCGCGCACTGCCCGCTCGTAGTCGGCGGCTCGCGTCCGGTTCGTCGTGCCCACCTCGACGAGCCGTGCCCCGGAGCGGGCGAGCACGTCGGGGATGCGAAAGCCGTCGCCGATCTCGATCAGCTCCCCGCGTGAGACCAGCACCTCGCGTCCTTCGGCGAGCGCGGCCAGCGCGAGCAGCATTGCGCCGGCGTTGTTGTTGACGACGATCGCAGCCTCGGCGCCCGTCAGCCGCTGCAGGATGCGAGTGACGTGATCCTGCCGCGAGCCTCGTGCGCCCGCGGCGAGGTCGTATTCGAGGTTCGAGTACGCACGGCCCGACTCGAGCACGCGGTCGAGCGCCGCCTGCGGCAACGGCGCGCGGCCGAGATTCGTGTGCACGATCACACCGGTCGCGTTCAGCACCCGCCGGAGCTCGGGTCGCCGTGCCGCCGCCAGCTCGTCCCGGAGCCGCGCCGCGAGGTCGCCTGGATCGCGGCCCGCCCGGAGCTCGGCGCGAGCCCGGTCGATCACCGTCCGCGCGGCTTCGACCGCAAGCGGGTCGTCCGCCTCCCGCGCGAGCTCGTCCACCGACGGCAGGTCTCTCAGTTCCACGCGTGCAGGGTACGCCGACTGCCGACTACTGAGCGTCTTCCTTGTGCTGCGCCGACGGATCGTCGGCGCAGCGCTCCTCGTAGCACTCGAGGACACGCTCAACGGCCTCGTCGGGGTCGTCGGTCAGGTGCAGGAGCTCGATGTCGTCGGCCGAGATCATCCCGTCGGCGAGCAGCTCGCCGCGGATCCAGTCGACCATCTCGCCCCAGTAGCCGGAGTCGTACAGGACGACCGGGAAGTGGCGGATCTTGCCCGTCTGGATGAGCGTCAGAGACTCGTAGAGCTCGTCGAGTGTCCCGAACCCTCCGGGGAAGATGACGAAGCCCTCCGAGGGGCGAACGAAGCACACCTTGCGGGCATAGAAGTGGTCGAACGTGTAGACGATGTCCAGGTACGGGTTCGGCTGCTGCTCGTGCGGCAGCTCGATGTTGAACCCGACCGAGACCCCGCCGCCTTCCTTCGCGCCGCGATTTGCGCCTTCCATCACGCCACCGCCTCCGCCCGTCACGACACTCCAGCCTGCTTCCGCGAAGCGCCGGCCGACCGCGCGCGCGTCCTCGTACGGCTTGCTTCCCTCGGCCACCCGGGCGGAGCCGAAAAGCGCCACCGCGGGGCGCGGGATCTCCGCCACCTTCTCGAAGCCGGCACGAAGCTCCGCGCCGATCTTCGCGATCGACGCGTCGAGGTCGCTCGCGGGATGGTCGAGGATCTGGCGGTCGTCGGTCACAGACGATGCTGCGTCACGTGCGAGGCCCACATGCCGAGCACGCACACGAGAGCCGTCCCGAAGTAGAGGCCGTAGACGAACAGCGCCTTGTCCCGTCCGCCGCCCTGGCGCAGGAACCGGGCCGACCGCCAGACGGCACCGCCGTCGAAGATCCCGAACGGGATCAGGTTGAACAGATTGAGGAAGAAGCCGAAATACGCGAGCGCCTCCATCAGGTTCGAGGTCTGCGACTTCCCGATCAGGTAGCAGGCGAACGCGGCGGCGGCCCCGAGGATGGGGCCCGCGATCGCGACGCGTGCGGTCTGCCACGGGTTGCCGCGCGTGTACTGCACGTACGCGCCGAGGAAGGGGACGAACACGGGCAGCTTCGGGTGCAGCCCCTCGCGTCTCGCTTCGATGTAATGCCCGGTCTCGTGCAGCAGGATCAGCAGGACGAGCCCGACTGCGAACTTCCAGCCCCAGATGAGCGCGTACGCGGCGACGGCGATGAAGATCGTCGAGAACTTGACGAGCACGAACGACCACTTCGCGAGCGCGATCGCGCCGGCGACGATCGGCCCGACGAGCTTCTTCAGCCGCGCGCCCCAGTCGGTGCCGCGCGGCTGGATGGGCTCGTACCCGCGAAAGTCGTCGGTCACGACCCTTTACCGATCCATTCCTCGCCGCCCACGTACACCTCTTTCTTCCAGAGCGGCACGCGCTCCTTCAATTCGTCGATCGCGTCCTTGCACGCCGCGAGCGCAGCCTGGCGGTGCGCGGCCGAGACGGCGATCACGACCGAGGTCTCCCCGATCGAGACGCGGCCGATCCGGTGATGGATCGCGATCGCGCGTAGCTCGTAGCGGGCGCGGAGGCCGTTTGCGATCTCCTCCATCACGCGTTCGGCCATTCCCTCGTAGGCCTCGTAGTCGAGATGCGTGACCGTCCGGTCGCGGGAGTGGACGCGCGTCGTGCCGCTGAACGTCGCGATCGCGCCCGCCTCGTCGTCGCGCACCTCGGCGACCGCACGGTCGAGCGACAGCGGCTCGTCGCTCAGCAGGAAGGCGCCGCCCGAGACGGGCGGGATCAGGGCGACCTCGTCGCCGTCGCTGAGCGCCCGGTCGCGCGTTGCGTATTCCTTGTTCACCGCATAGAGCAGCCCGTTCGGCTCCTCGCCCAGGCCGAGCGCAGGCCACACCTCGGAAACGGTGGCGGCATCGATCTCCCGCTGCGCCCAGCCGGCGCGCTCACGGAGGCCGGCGAAGAGGCGAACGCGGACAGTCATCGCCGCGAGCATACTTTCGGTGTGGCGGCCACCGGCGGACGCGAGACGGAATCGGGCATCGAGGTGAAGCCGGTGTACACGGCCGCCGACGCCGCGGCGGCCTCCGAGCTGCCCGGCGAGTATCCGTACACGCGGGGGCCGTACCCGGACATGTACCGCGGCCGGCCCTGGACGATCCGCCAGTACGCAGGCTTTGCGTCGGCGGAGGAGTCGAATGAGCGCTACCGCTATCTGCTCGCGAGCGGCCAGACGGGCCTCTCGATCGCGTTCGACCTGCCGACCCAGCTCGGCTACGACTCGGATGATCCTCTCGCACGGGGCGAGGTGGGGCGGACCGGCGTCTCGATCGACTCGATCGCCGACATGGAGATCCTGCTCGCAGGCATCCCGCTCGGCGAGGTGTCGACGTCGATGACGATCAACGCGCCCGCGGCGCTCTTGCTGCTCCTCTACGAGCTCGTCGCCGAGGACCAGGGGGTGCCCTCTACCGCGCTCCGCGGCACCGTGCAGAACGACATCCTCAAGGAGTACATCGCGCGCGGGAACTACATCTTCCCGCCGCGGCCGTCGATGCGGCTCACGACCGACCTGTTCGCGTACTGCGCGGAGCGGATCCCGGCGTGGAACACGATCTCGATCTCCGGCTATCACATCCGCGAGGCCGGCTCGACCGCCGTGCAGGAGCTTGCGTTCACGATCTCGAACGGGATCGCGTACTGCACGGCGGCAGTCGAAGCGGGTCTCTCGCCCGACGACTTCGGGACGCGGCTCTCCTTCTTCTTCAACGCGCACAACGACTTCTTCCAGGAAGTCGCCAAGTTTCGCGCGGCTCGCCGCCTCTGGGCCCGCGTGATGCGGGAGCGCTTCGGTGCCACGAATCCGAAGGCACTGGCGCTGCGCTTCCACGCGCAGACCGGCGGCTCGACACTCACAGCGCAGCAGCCGGAGAACAACATCGTGCGCGTGGCGATCCAGGCGCTGTCGGCGATTGCCGGCGGCGCGCAGTCGCTGCACACGAACTCGTTCGACGAGGCGCTCGCGCTGCCGACCGAACATGCGGCGACGATCGCCCTCCGGACGCAGCAGATCCTCGCGAGCGAGGCGGGCACGACTGCGACGGCGGATCCGTTCGGCGGCTCGTTCTACATCGAGTCGCTCACCGACGAGCTCGAGCAGCGCGCATGGGAGCTGATCGAGCGCGTGGACGAGCTCGGCGGCGCGGTCGAGGCGGTCGAGCAGGGCTTCATCCAGGGAGAGATCGAGAACTCGGCGTTCCGCTGGCAGCAACAGGTCGAATCGGGCGAGCGCGTGATCGTCGGCGTCAACGAGTTCGTGGCGGATTCCGCGCAGCCGATCCAGCTGCAGTCGATCGACCCCGACGCCGAGCGGCGTCAGCTCGCACGGACGGCGGCGCTCCGTGCCGGACGCAATGCGGCCGAGGCCGACGCAGCCCTCGCCGCGGTTCGTGACGTCGCGCGCGGAACGGCGAACCTGCTGCCGACCGCTGCGGGTCGCGCTGCGCGCGCGCTGCACGGTGGGCGAGATCTGCGGCGTGCTGCGCGAGGAATGGGGAGAGCACGACCGCGAACGCGCGCCGCGGTAGGGGTTTCGATGCGGATCCTGCTCGTCTCCCAGATGTACCCGGGGCCCGACGACCCGGACCTCGGCACGTTCGTCGCCCAGGGCGAGCAGGCCCTGCGCGAGCGCGGCCACGAGATCGAGCTGGCGGTGCTCGACCGCCGGGGCGGAGGGAAGGGCCGTTTCCTCGAGCTGCGCCGCCGCGTGCGTGCCGCCTCGCGGCCCGACGTCGTGTGGGCGCACTTCCTCGTCCCCGCCGGTCTCTTCGCGTCTCACGTCGACGCACCGCTCGTCGTCACGGCGCACGGTCGTGACGTGCGGAACATCGGAGCCATTCCCGGGATCGCACGACTGACGAGACGCGTGGTGCAACGTGCGGCAACCGTCGTTGTCGTCTCGGAGTACCTGCGGCGTGAGCTCGAGGAGCGGCTGCCGGACGCGCGGGGGAAGACCGAGGTCGTCGACTCGGGCGTCGATCTCGACCGCTTCCGCGAGGTTGCCGCCCGCGGCGGCGCTGGAGTCACCCGCGTTCGTGCACGTCGGCTCGTTGACCGAGCGGAAGAACGTCGTTCGGCTGGCGGACGCGTTCGCGACGCTGGGGCGAGGCTCGCTGACGTTCGTCGGCGACGGGCCGCTGCGCGGGGCGCTCTCCGGCAGGCCCGGCGTGCGGGTGGTCGGCCGGGTCGCGCACGACGCCGTGCCCGGGTGGCTCAGCGCAGCCGACGTCGTCTGTGGGCCGGCGCTCGTCGAGCCGTTCGGGCAGTCACTGCTCGAAGGCATGGCGTGCGCGCGCAGCGTCGTCGCGACGCGCGTCGGCGGGCCGCCGGAGTTCGTGCCGGACGGAGCAGGCGTGCTCGTCGATCCGCTCGACGGCCCGGCGCTCGCACGAGCCCTCGAGACGGCCGCCGCGCTGCCGTCGCCCAACGAAGCCGCCCGGCGCGCCGCCGCAGAGCACGACGTCAGGCGGCAGGCGGAACGGGTGGAGGAGATCCTCCTGCGAGCCGTTCGAGATCGGCCAGCCTGACCGCGACGAGCGGCTCGACGCCCTCCTCGAGCCCGTGCTCGCGGGCGACCTCGAGCGCCTGCTCGTAGCTCTGGCGGATCTTCTCGGCCGAAACGCCCTGCTTGAGCCGGTTGTCTCCGGTCAGCAGCAGGTCGTGGATCTTCTGACGCGCCTCGTCGGTGTCCATGACTGAATAATGGCCGACATGGGATCAGAACGGGTCAGCGTCGTCATCGCCGACGATCAGCTCCTGTTTGCCGAGGCCCTCGAGGCGATCCTCTCGACCGAGTCGCGGATCGACGTCGTCGGCCGTGCCGCCGACGGCCAGGCGGCCGTCGACCTGGTGCTGGCGGAGCGCCCGGATGTCGTCCTGATGGACATCGCGATGCCCGTGCTCGACGGGATCGCAGCCGCCCGGGCGATCCGGGAGGTCGTGCCCGAGACGAGCGTGATCGTCCTCACGGGCTCCGCGGCCAACGGCGACGTCTCGCGGGCCCGCGCCGCCGGGGCGGCCGGGTACGTGACCAAGGATCAGATCGCCGGCGACCTCGTCCGCGCGATCCTCGACGTGGCCACGGGTTAGCTACCCTGATAACCCATGCTGCCGGTCTTCGCCGTCATCCACGTCATCCTCAGCGCCGCACTCGTCGGCCTCGTGCTGATGCATTCCGGCCGTGACGCGGGCCTCGGAGGGATGGGCTTCACGCCGGCCTCCCAGGGCGGCACCCACATCGTCGAGCGCAACCTCACGCGTGTGACTACCGCGGTCGCGATCCTGTTCTTCGCGAACACGATCGTGCTCTTCAGACTGCTCAAGTAGCCCGACTTCGAGAACCTCTCTAGACTCGGCCGCATGCAGCTGGTGGCCCTGCACCACGTCACGTGTGTCTGCTCCAACGCGCAGCGCACGCTCGACTTCTACCGCGACCGTCTCGGCTTCACGCTGGTCAAGAAGACGGTCAACTTCGACGACCCGCACAGTTACCACCTCTACTTCGGTGACGAGACCGGACGTCCCGGCACGCTGATCACCTTCTTCGAGTGGCCGCGTGCGGAAGCGGGGCGGCTGGGTCGCGGCACACTCGAGTCGATCGGGCTCGAGTCGCCGACCGCAACGCAGGACGAGGAGGTCGAGGACCCGGACGGGCTGCGCCTGCGGCTCTATCCCGGGGAAACCGCAAAGTTGCGCGACGTGATCGTCATCGGCAACCCCGATCTGTACGCCGGGCTCTTCTCCCCCGATGCGCCGCTCCACTTCGGCGAGCCGGTCGAGGAGGCGGCGCTGATCGGTGCGGGAACGACCCACCACATAGCGTGGCGTACCTCCGGCGCGCAAGAGCAGCAGGCGTGGCTCGAACGCCTCACCGAGCTCGGGCTGCGCCCGACCCCGGTGCAGGACCGCAAGTACTTCGAGTCGATCTACTTCCGCATGCCCGACGGGGTGCTGATCGAGATCGCGACCGACGGCCCCGGGTTTCTCGTCGACGAGCCGGCGGACACCCTGGGCACGGGGCTCTCGCTGCCACCCTGGCTCGAGGCCGAGCGACCGACGCTCGAGCGCGAGCTGTCGCCGATCGACTGAGCTCCCGGCCGTCGGACGATCACACGCGCTGAGACGTGACGACGTTCGCCGTACGTGTGCTCCTCGCGCCCGCGTTCATCATCGTGATCTCGCTCGTTGCGAGGCGCTTCGGCACTCGAATCGGCGGCGTCGTAGGTGGGCTGCCGGTGATCGCCGGGCCGATTCTCTTCCTTCTGGCGCTCGACGACGGCAATCGCTTCGCTGCCGACGCTGCCGTCGGGACGATGCTCGGGGTCGTCGCTCTGATCGGGTTCGTGCTCGCGTACGTCGCGGTCAGCCGACGCTTCCGGTGGCCGGTGGCGATCGTCTCCGGCTGGGCCGCGTTCTTCGCCCTGCTCGGGGCGATGGAGCCGGTCGACGCAGGAGCGTGGCTCGCCGTCGTGCTGGCCTGCGGCGCCTGCGGGATCGGCCTGCTCGTGTTGCCCAAGCCGGAGCGTTCACCGCAGCCGGATTCCGTGCGCCCGCGGCACGACCTTGCCGTTCGCGCCGCCTGCGCCGCCGTCCCGGTGGTGGTGGTGACGACTGTCGCCGGTGCCGTCGGGTCGCACGCGGCGGGTCTCCTGGCCTCGTTCCCGATCATCACGCCGGTCGTCGCTGCATTCACGCAGGCACAGCACGGCGCGCGAGAGGCAGGGCGGCTGCTGTACGGGTTCACCGTCGGCTTCATCTCGTACTCGCTCTTCTGCTTCGTCATCGCGGTGGCGTTGCGGCCTCTCGGGCTCGCCGGTGGATTTGCGATTGCCGCCGCCACCGCGCTCGTCGTCCAGGCGGTTGCGATCGTCGTCACCTGGCATGTGGGGCGCGCGCTCCCGGCCGAGCTGGAGGGTTAGGGGGCCAGGCCTGCGGCGGCCTGCATCGCGGCTACACTAGGCGCCCTCGCACGCGCTGGTGGCGGAATTGGTAGACGCGCTAGGTTGAGGGCCTAGTGGCCATTGCGGTCGTGGAGGTTCAAGTCCTCTCCAGCGCATCGAAGCCGCCCCGGGCCGGGGCGGCTTTTTCGTGGCCCGGTTGACGGCGTCCGCAGGAGTCTCTACCCTGATGGCGAACACACGTTCGTCCCCGTCACTCAAACCAAGGAGCCATGGTGCTCACGGCCCGCCAACAGGAGATCTGGAACTACCTCGTCGAGTACGTCGACCGGCACGGCTACCCGCCGACCGTGCGCGAGATCGGTGAGCAGGTCGGCCTTGCGTCGCCGTCGACCGTCCATGCCCATCTCGCGAACCTGGAGCGGGCCGGCCTCCTCAAGCGCGACCCGACGAAGCCGCGCGCACTCGAGCTGCTCGGCCGCGAGCGCCGCGAAGAGCAAGGCCAGGTCGCCGAGTCGGCCGACGTGATGCGCCTGCCGCTTCTCGGCGAGATCGCTGCCGGTGGGCCGTTGCTCGCCGAGCAGAGCATCGAGGATTACGTGCCGATGCCGGCATCCACGAAGGGCGACTTCCTGCTGCGCGTGAAGGGCGAATCGATGATCGAGGCAGGCATCCTCGACGGCGACCTCGTGATCGTTCAGCGCGCCCAGGATGCGCGCAACGGCGAGATCGTCGTGGCGCTCGCAGGCACCGACGAGGGGGTGGACGAGGCGACCGTGAAGACGTTCTACCGCGAGCAGGATCGCATCAGGCTCCAGCCGGAGAACTCGAGCATGGAGCCGATCTACTCGCCGTACGTGCAGGTGATCGGCCGGGTCGTGGGGGTCTTTCGCGAGCTGTAGATGACCGTCGCCGACCTGCATCGCACGCTCGACCAGGAGCTCGCCGCCCTGCTCAGAGGGGCATCGCTCGAGTGCCTCACCTGCGGCGAGTTCGTGATGCACGCGCGCGGGAGCGTGTTCTGTCCCGAGTGCGGCAGCCAGCTCGCCGACGAAGGCTCGCTCGAAGCCGAGCTGCCCGTGCCTGTGCGCGCCGGCTGAGAGCTACGATTCTCCGCGCAGGCCGGGTGACCGCGGCCGGCGGCTCGCGCCGCCGGTCGAGGAAAGTCCGGACACCGCAGGGCAGGACGCTGGCGCAAGCCAGGCGGCGAAAGCCGACGGAAAGTGGAACAGAAAGCAGACCGCCTCCGACGTGACGGCTCGCCGGAACGTCGGAGGTAAGGGTGAAACGGTGGGGTAAGAGCCCACCAGCGCCGCGGCGACGCGGCGGCTCGCTAAACCCCGTCCGGTGCAAGGCGAACAGGGTCCGCACGAGGTTGCCCGCCGAAGGACCCGGGTAGCTGCCAAGAGGGATGGTCATCCACGACAGAATCCGGCTTACAGGCCTGCTACGG
>CAWJMP010000005.1:0-102789 GCA_963844075.1 uncultured Thermoleophilia bacterium
GCGGCGCTGATCGCGTTCAGGAACGCCGCCCGCACACCCGAGCGCTCCAGCTCCTGGATGGCGCGGGTCGTCGTCCCTCCCGGGGAAGTGACCGTCTCGCGCAGCTCGACCGGATGGATCCCCTCGTCACGCAGCAGCAGGGCGCTCCCGAACATCGTCTGCACGACGAGCTGGGTGGAGACATCACGGCTCAGACCGAGCAGCAGGCCCGCCTCGATCATTGCCTCGGCGAGCAGCGCGAAGTAGGCAGGCCCGGAGCCGGACAGCGCCGTCACTGCGTCGAGGTCGCTCTCGGAGACCCGCACGACCGCGCCGAGGTGACCCAGCGCCTCCTCGGCGAGACCGAGATCGTGCTCGCTCGCAGAGCTGCCCGCGGCGATGCCGGCGATGCCCTCGTGCACGAGGGCAGGCGCGTTCGGCATGGCGCGAACGACGCGCGCGTCGGGCGACAGGTGCCGTTCGATGAACGTGGTGGTGACGCCGGCGGCGACCGAGAGGATCACCTGCTCCGATGTGACCGCCTCCGCGATCTCGGCGAGGACGACGGGCATGTCCTGCGGCTTGACGGCGACGATGACGAGCCCGGCGCCCTGCACCGCCTCGAGGTTCGATGTGCCGGCGGGGACGGCGTAGCGCTCGCGCAACTCGGCCAGCCGCTCCTCGTGCCGTACCGTCACCGCCAGCTCGTCGGGCGTGCGCCAGCCCGAGCTCAGAAAGCCGCGGACGAGCGACTCGCCGAGCCGTCCTGCGCCGAGGATCGCGATTCGCCGGGACATCGCGCCCGCCCGTTAGCGGCGCGCGGTTGCCGTGCGACGGCGCTTCGCAGGCTCGGGAACCATCCACGCATGGCCGAACTTCCGCATCTCTCGAATGATCGGCAGCAGTGCGCGGCCCTTGTCGGTGAGCACATACTCGACACGCGGAGGTGACTCCGGGTAACTGCGCCTGATGACGACGCCTTGCCGCTCGAGCATGTCGACGCGCTCCGAAAGCGTGCGCGGACTGATGCCGGGACAGGCGTGCTCGAGCTCCATGAATCGACGCGGGCCTTCGGAGAGGTCGTGGACGATCAGCGGCGTCCACTTCGTGGCGATGATCTCTGCGGTGGCTGCGACTGCACAGTCGCTGCCGTGCGTGTCGTTCATTGTTCTTCTCATGGGCCGGAGTCTACTCGGACGTTCGTCCCGTTGCTATCGAAACGAAAGTGCCGTACTCCGTGCGGCCGTCACGGTCGAGGAACGCCTGAACCGCCTTGGCGCACTGGCGGCCCTCGTTGATCGCCCACACGATCAGCGACTGGCCGCGGCGCGCATCGCCGGCGGCGAAGACACCTTCGACCGAGGTGCGAAAGGCACCGGCGGCCGCGTTGCCGCGCGCATCCCGCTCGACCTGCAACTGCTCGAGCAACTCGGCCTCGGGCCCGAGGAACCCCATCGCGAGCAGGACGAGATCGGCCGGATGCGACGCTTCGGTCCCCGCCACCAGCTCGAAGGGCGGCACGCCGGAGTTCTCCTGCCAGTGGATCGCCTGCACACGGCCGTCGGTGCCGCTGAACCGCGTGGTCGAGATCGAGAACGACCGCTCGCCCCCCTCCTTGAGCGCGTACGAGGTGCGCAGCTTCATCGGCCACTGCGGCCACGGCGTGACGTCGTCGGGACGCGACGGCGGGAGGCTCGCCCAGAAGCTCGATCTGCACGACCGAGGCCGCGCCCTCGCGGTGTGCGTTGCGCGACACAGTCGGCACCCGTGTCGCCTCCGCCGATCACGATCACGTGCTTGCCGGCCGCCGTCAGCCCGCCGTCGGCGGCTCCGGCAATCGACCGCGCCCGGTCGTAGAGGTACTCCATCGCGAAGTGGACACCGCCGAGCTCGCGGCCGGGCACCGGCAGGTCGCGCGGCACGCGCGAGCCCGTTGCGAGGACGACCGCGTCGTGACGCTCGCGCAGCTCGGCGGCGCTGACGTCCCTGCCGACCTCGGCGCCGAAGCGAAACTCGACGCCCTCGGCGACGAGCTGCTGAACCCGCCGTTCGACGAGGCGCTTCTCGATCTTGAACTCGGGAACACCGAAACGAACGAGGCCGCCGGCCGCTTCGTCGCGCTCGTAGACGACGACCTTCTCTCCGGCACGCGCCAGTTGCTGCGCACACGCAAGACCTGCAGGCCCCGAGCCGACGATTGCGACGCTGCGTCCCGTCTGGCGGGCGGCCGGCCGCGGCTCGATCCAACCCTCGTCCCACCCGCGATTGACGATCGCCAGCTCCACCTGCTTGATCGAGACGGCGTCGCCCTCGTTGATCTCGAGCACGCACGCTGCCTCGCACGGGGCAGGACAGAGCCTGCCGGTGAACTCCGGGAAGTTGTTCGTGCGGTGCAGCTGCTCGAGCGCCTCCTGCCAGCGGTCGCGGTAGACGAGGTCGTTCCACTCGGGGATCAGGTTGCCGAGCGGGCAGCCGTGATGACAGAACGGCACGCCGCACTCCATGCAGCGCGAGGCCTGCTCGCGCAGCTCGACGAGCGGCAGCGTGCCGACGAACTCGCGGAAGTCGCGGACGCGCTCGGCGGGTGAGCGTTCCGGCGCCTCGACGCGGCTCAGGTTGAGAAAGGCACCGATCTTGCCCATCAGTTCCGGCCGCTCGACTGAAGTCTGCGAAGGGCACTATGCCGCCGCCTCCTCGGTCTCCGTCGTGAAGAAGCCGCCGCCGCCCGCCGACACGCGGCTCGGCGAGCGCGCGCTTGTAGTCGTGGGGGATCACCTTGACAAACCGCAGCGGGTTCCAGTCGCGCAGGAGCGTCTCGGCGACCGGCGACGCCGGTGCGCACGACGTGCTCGGCGAGCAGCGAGCGGACCGCCTCCTCGTCGTCAGGCGCGAGCGGCTCGAGCCCGACGAGCTGGGTGTTGCATCGCTGCGTGAACCGCCCCTCGTCGTCGAGGACGTACGCGATCCCGCCGCTCATGCCGGCCGCGAAGTTGCGGCCGGTCGGGCCGATCACGACGACACGTCCGCCGGTCATGTACTCGCAGCCGTGGTCGCCGACGCCTTCGACGACCGCGGAGGCACCCGAGTTGCGCACGGCGAACCGCTCACCTGCGATGCCGCGGAAGAACGCCCGCCCCGACGTTGCGCCGTAGAGCACGGTGTTGCCGACGATCACGCTCTCCTCGGCTCGGTAGGCCGCGCCCTCGGGCGGCCGCACCGCGACCACGCCGCCCGACAGGCCCTTGCCGACATAGTCGTTGGCCTCGCCGAAGAGCGTGAGCTCGATCCCCGGCGCGAGCCAGGCCCCGAACGACTGGCCCGCCGACCCGTCGAACTCGAAGTGCACGTCGACATGCAGCGCCGTGCTTCGTCACGTGATGCGACAGCAGGCCGCCGACCGTCCGGTCGACGTTGCGCACCGTGAACCGCCGGCGCCCGTCCTCGAGCGCCTCGATCAGCTGGTGGTCGAGCGCCTCGTCGATCGGCGAGACCTGAGCCTCGGTGCGTCGAAGCGGCGTTCCGAGCGGGACGTCGGGGGCGCGGAGCAGGTTGGCGAGGTCGATCCCGCGCTCCTGCCAGTGCGTGAGCGCCTCGTCTGCCTCGAGCAGGTCGACACGGCCGACGAGGTCGTCGAACCTGGCGACGCCGAGCGACGCCATCAGCTCACGAACGTCCTCGGCGACGTGGAAGAAGAACTCGATCACGTGCTCGGGCTGCCCGCGGAAGCGCTTGCGCAGCTCGGGATCCTGGGTCGCGATCCCCACCGGGCAGGTGTTGAGGTGGCAGGCGCGCATCATCACGCAGCCCGTCGCGATCAGCGGCGCCGTCGCGAAGCCCATCTCGTCGGCGCCGAGCAGCGCGGCGATGACGACGTCGCGGCCCGTCTTGAGCTGACCGTCGGTCTGCACCCAGACACGCGACCGGAGGCCGTTCAGCACGAGCGTCTGCTGGGTCTCGGCAAGCCCGATCTCCCACGGGACCCCGGCGTGCAGGATCGACGAGATCGGAGATGCGCCCGTGCCGCCGTCATGGCCCGAGATCAGGATGTGGTCGGCGTTGCACTTGGCGACCCCCGCGGCCACCGTCCCGACGCCGACCTCGGCGACGAGCTTCACCGAGATCGCGCGCAGCCGGGTTCGCGCAGCGCAGGTCGTAGATCAGCTGCTTCAGATCCTCGATCGAGTAGATGTCGTGGTGCGGCGGCGGGGAGATCAGCCCGACGCCCGGCGTCGTCAGCCGCACGCCGGCGATGTACGGGTCGACCTTGTGACCGGGCAGCTGGCCGCCTTCTCCGGGCTTCGCCCCCTGCGCCATCTTGATCTGGAGCTCGTCGGCGTTCGTCAGGTAGTCGATCGTGACGCCGAAACGGCCCGACGCGACCTGCTTGATCTTCGAGCGCCGCTCGTCGTGGTACCGCGCCGGGTCCTCGCCCCCCTCCCCGGTGTTCGAGCGTCCGCCGATCCGGTTCATCGCGACCGCCAGCGTCTCGTGCGCTTCGCGCGAGAGCGAACCGAGTGACATCGCTCCGGTGGAGAACCGCTTGACGATCTCGCTCGCCGGCTCGACCTCCGTCGAGCGGGATCGGTTCCTGCTCTCGGAAGCGCAGCAGGCCGCGCAGGGTCGAGCGCCTGGCCGAGTCGTCGTTGACCTGCGCTGCGAATTCCTCGATAGGTCGCTTTGCCGCCGCCGCGCACAGCGTGTTGCAAGAGCGCGATCGTCTCGGGGTTCCACTGGTGATGCTCGCCTTCACGCCGCCAGGCGTAGAGGCCGACCACCGGCAACAGCTCGTGCGCCGCTCCGGGGTACGCACGCGCGTGCCGGACGAGCGCGCCTTCCGCGAGCTCGCGCGTGCCGATGCCGCCGATCCGCGACGGCGTGCCGGTGAAGTGCCGGTCGACGAGGCTGGGCGCGAGGCCTACGGCCTCGAACACCTGGGCGCCGCAGTACGACGAGAGGGTGGAGATCCCCATCTTCGAAATCGTCTTCAGAAGGCCCTTGCCGACCGCCTTGAGCGCGCGCTCCTCCGCGTCCTCGGCGCGCATGTCGAGCCTTCCTTCGGCAACGAGCTGCCCGATCGTCGCGAGCATCAGATAGGGGTTGACGGCTGCGGCGCCGTAGCCGATCAGGACGGCGACGCTCTGCACGCTGCGGGGCTCGCCGGACTCGACGATGAGCCCCGCCTGGAGCCGTGTGCCGGCGCGCACCAGGTGGTGATGGATGGCGCCGACCGCGAGGAGCGACGGCATCGCGACGCGTTCGGGCCCGACGTTCCGGTCGGAGACGATCAGGACGTTCACTCCGTCGGCCAGCGCCGCGTCGGCCTCGGCGCAGATCCGCTCGACTGCGCGGCTCGAGCCCGTCGACACCCTCTGCGACGGGCCACGTGAAGTCGATCGTGTGCGCTTTGAAGACCTCGGAGTCGACCTGCCTCAGCCGCTCGAGATCCTCGTCACGCAGGATCGGGTTGTCGATCACGAGCTGCCGCGCGTGCTCGGGCGTCTCGTCGAGCAGGTTTCGCTCCGAGCCGACGAGCGACTGCACGCTCATGACGACGGCCTCACGGATCGGATCGATCGGCGGGTTCGTCACCTGTGCGAACAGCTGCTTGAAATAGGAGTACAGCAGCGGACGCCGGTTCGGAGAGGACGGCGAGCGGCGTGTCGTTCCCCATCGAGCCCGATCGCTTCCTCGCCGTTGATCGCGAGCGGCGCCAGCATCACCTTCATGTCCTCCTGCGTGTAGCCGAACGCGAGCTGCAGCCGGCGCACCGGCTCACCGCTCGTGCGGGCGCGGCGGCCGCGAGGGCAGGTCGGTGAGTCGCACGTGCTCGCGGTCGAACCAGTCGCCGTACGGGCGGCGGCCGGCGACCTCTGCCTTCACCTCGGCGTCGGGAACGATCCGGCCCTGCTCGAGGTCGACGAGGAACAGCTTGCCCGGCTGCAGGCGCCCCTTCCGGAGGACTCGGTCGGCGGGGATGTCGAGCACTCCGGCCTCGGAGGCGAGCACGACCCAGCCGTCCGTCGTCTCGAGCCAGCGCCCTGGACGCAGGCCGTTGCGGTCGAGCGTCGCTCCGATCACCGTGCCGTCGGTGAATGCGATCGAGGCAGGCCCGTCCCACGCCTCCGTCAGGCACTCATGGAAGCGGTAGAAGCCGCGCAGCTCGTCGGGCACATCGACCCGCCCCCCGTAGGCCTCGGGGACCATCATCATCAATGCGTGCGGCAGCGACCGGCCCGAGAGCACGAGCAGCTCGAGCACGTTGTCGAAGACCGCCGTGTCGGAGCCCGCTGGGCGAATGACGGGCACGAGCTTCGCCATGTCGCTGCCGAAGAGCTCCGATGCGAGCTGCGACTCGCGCGCGCGGATCCAGTTCACGTTGCCGCGCAACGTGTTGATCTCGCCGTTGTGGGCGATCATGCGATACGGATGCGCAAGCTCCCAGCTCGGGAACGTGTTCGTCGAGAAACGTGAGTGGACGAGGGCGAGTGCGCTCACCATTCGCTCGTCGCGGAGGTCCGGGAAGTAGCGGCCGAGCTGCGGCGCCGACAGCATCCCCTTGTAGACGAGCGTCCGGGCCGAGAAGCTCGGAATCGCGAGATCGGCGCCGGCAGCCCTCTCGGCGACTCGTCGGATCACGTAGAGCTTGCGCTCGAAGGCGAGCGGATCGTGATCCACTCCAGCACCGGCGCCGACGAAGAGATGGCGCATCATGGGCGCGAACAGGCCGGCGTGAGCGCCCGCTTCGCCGGGGACGACCGGCAGGTCGCGCCAGCCCAGCACGACCTGCCCTTCGGCCGTCACCGTTTGCTCGAGCAGCTGCTCGAGCTCGCGCCGGTGTGCCGGCTCCTGAGGGAGAAAGCACACGGCGACGCCGTACCGCCCCACTGGGGGCAGATCGAAGCCGGCCGTTGCGCGCAGGAACGCATCGGGCAGCTGAATGAGGATCCCCGCTCCATCTCCGGTCTCGGCATCCGCACCTGCGGCACCGCGGTGCTCGAGGTTCTCGAGCGCCCGCAGCGCCTGCGCGATCGCGTCGTGACTGCGGTGCCCGTCGAGGCGCGCAACGAACGCGACACCGCAGGCATCGTGCTCGAAAGCCGGGTCGTAGAGCCCTTGACGCCTCACCGTGCCCGCCTCTCGCCTGACTGTTGGCTAGTCCGGCGGGGCGAGAGTGATGCGGGGCCGGCTAGCGCGATTGCGGGCGCGACTTGACCACGATCTTCACAAAGGAGGCCGGCGCGCTCATCGCTTCAAAGAGTAAAGCATTGGGCAGGCAACCGCAAGCTCGACTCGTTACTATCTTTTTGGAAGTGAAACGAACACGGATCACCTGGTCGAACGCGGGCGGCCGCTGGAGCAAGGAGCTGGTCGCCTACGCACTCGACCGCTATCACCGCCGTCATCTGCGCACGCCGACGGTCCGTGAGCTCAGGGCCGGCGTGGCCGAACTGCCCAGCCACGCAACCATCCGCCGGATGTACGGCAGCGCGTCGCGCATGTACGAGGAGCACGGCTACCGGGTGCGTCCGCGCGGCGGCCAGCCGGGCCGGCGCACGACCCTCGCTCGTGATTCCTACGGCCGTTTTCTGCCGAGAACGGGGGCCCAGGGCAGTCGTTGAGTAGTTCTTTCGGATGCCGGGCACATCGTCCTACGAAACGCTGGCCACGATGACATTCGCGTTCGTCGTGGGAAGAGCCCCCTCCCCGCCGCTCTCGGCGCTGTGCGACCAGCTCGACGCCGAGCTGCGCGCCCTTGGCTGGACGTGCGCCGAGAACGCGGACGATGCGGACCTCGTCCTCAACCTCGTCGACACGGAGCACCCTAGGCCGTTTCGCCGGCATGCGCGCGGGACCTACGCCGCCACCCTTTACGACGGTCCGGTCGACGATGCGACGATCATCAACACGAGCTATCCGTTGCTCGTCCGCTCACTGGCGAACATCGTGCTCGCTCACACCGGAGACGCGGTCTGGTTCACGACGATGGAGCGTGGCACCTATCGCGAGGGCGGCACGTCGCTCGCATCGACGGTGCTCGACCGGCTGCTTCCGCTCGCCACGGCTCGCTTGGTGATCGAGAACGACTTCCGTCGTGATCTCGAGCCCGAGCTCTGGAACGGCGACGCTTTGACCGCCGAGATTCGGCGGGTCGGCGCACGGATCGACGAGCTCGGTCTGCTCCCTGCGCCGTTCCCGATCGACGATCTGCTCGACGAGCACGACCTCCGGCACGTGAAGCGCCTTTACGGGATCGGCGGCTTGTCGTACGGCAACCTTTCGGCACGCAAGGACGCCCGTCGCTTCTGGATGAGCGCGTCGGGCGTCGACAAGTCGAGGCTCGAGGAGCCGGGTCGCGACATCCTGCTTGTGAGCGACTACGACGCCGAACGCGGCCGGATCGTCCTCAGCGTTCCACCCGACTCTGAACCACGGCGCGTCTCCGTCGACGCCATCGAGCATTGGATGATCTACCAGGCGCACCCCGACGTCGGGGCGATCCTGCACGTGCACGCATGGCTGGACGGGATCCCGACGACCGAGTTCAACTACCCGTGTGGGACCGAGGAGCTCGCGATCAGCGTCGCAGATGCCCTCGCCGCCGAGCCGGATCCTGCGCACGCGGTGATCGGCTTGACGAACCACGGCATCACCGCCACCGGTGCGAGCCTCACGGAGATCGTCGACCGGATCGGAAGCTCGCTGCGGGCCAACGTCCCGATGGCCTGAGCCGCCGGGCCTGAGGCCGACCCGGCGCAGCACACCGCACATTCCGGGTAGAACGTCGGCGTGAGTGCCGCCCTCCTCGTTCTCTCGTCGTTTCTCGCCAGCGCCGTCGAGATGGTCGAGGCGCTGACGATCGTGCTCGCGGCCGGCCTGACGCGGGGGTGGCGCTCATCACTCATCGGGGTCGCAGCGGCGACACTCGCGTTGGCCGTCGTCGTCGCGTCGCTCGGCCCCGCTCTCACGCTCGTGCCGCTCAACGCCCTGCGACTCGTCGTCGGCGCCCTGCTTCTCGTCTTCGGCCTGCAATGGCTGCGCAAGGCCATCCTGCGGGCGAGCGGCTTCAAGGCGCTGCACGACGAGGACGCGATCTTCGCGCAGGAGCTGCGTGAGGCGGAGACCGCTCCGCGCGACGAGCGTGCCGGCCTCGACTGGTACGGGTTCACCCTCTCGTTCAAGGGCGTGTTCCTGGAAGGTCTGGAAGTGGCGTTCATCGTCCTGACGTTCGGCAGCACGCAGGGATCGATCCCGCTGGCCGCTGCCGGGGCGGCAGTCGCGGTTGTGCTGGTGGCGGCCGTCGGCGTGCTCGCACGAGCGCCACTCGCACGCGTCCCCGAGAACACGATGAAGTTCGCGGTTGGGATCATGCTCACGACGTTCGGGATCTTCTGGTCGGCCGAGGGAGCCGGCGCACATTGGCCCGGCGGCGATGCAGCGCTCGTCGGCGTGCTCGTCTTCGTCGTCGCCTGGTCGGCAGCGCTCGTCGGAGCTCCTCCGCGCACGCCGCAGACAGCTCGTGGCCGCGTGAGCCGCGTGACGGTATTTGGGCGGTTCTGGTGGGACTTCGTCGTCGGAGACGACTGGCTGGCCGCCGCGGGCATCGCTGCGGCGCTCGGCCTGACCGCGCTCCTCGCCTCCTGGTGGGTGCTCCCGCCCGCCGTTGCCGTTGTGCTCGCCGGGTCGCTGTACCGAGCAACCCCACATTCCTAGGAAACTCACAAGTGGCTCTTAGGAGCCTCGGGTTGACTGCGATGACATGAACCCATTAACGAACACCCGCATCTCCAGGAACACCTTGCTCTCGAGGAACACCAAGATCGGCGCGCTGACCGTCGTCGCGGTCGCGCTCGTCGTCGCAGGCGGGGCCTTCGCAGCCGGCAAGCATCACGGCTCGAAGGCGTCCGCGGCGAGCGGCCTCACGATCGGCTCGTTCGTTTCGTCCGGCACGAACAAGACGACCAAGGACAACGGCCCCGGGCACGGACCGAGCGACGAGCTCGCTGCGGCCGCGACGTACCTCGGTCTCAGCCAGGCCGACCTGCAGACGGCGCTGCAGTCCGGCAAGACCCTTGCCCAGGTCGCCGACGCCACCAGCGGCAAGTCGGCAGCCGGTCTGATCGACGCCCTCGTCGCCGCCGAGAAGACCGAGCTCGCAGCCGCGGTCACGGCCGGCAAGCTCACCCAGGCGCAGGCCGACCAGATCGACCCCGAGCCTCAAGGCCCGCTTCACCGACCTCGTCAACGGCGTGCGCCCCGCGCACGGCCCCGGATTCGGTCACGGGTTCGGCCACGGCGGCCCGGGCGGCGGCGACGAGCTCGCTGCAGCCGCGACCTACCTCGGTCTCAGCCAGGCCAACCTGCGAGACGGCGCTCCAGTCGGGCAAGACACTTGCCCAGGTCGCCGACGCCACCAGCGGCAAGTCGGCGGCCGGCCTGATCGACGCGCTCGTCGCCGCCGAGAAGACCGAGCTCGCAGCGGCGGTGACCGCCGGCAAGCTCACCCAGGCGCAGGCCGACCAGATGACGACCGACCTCAAGGCCCGCTTCACCGACCTCGTCAACGGCGTGCGCCCCGCGCGCGGCGATTCGGGGCGGCCACGATGGCCGGCACGGCGGGTTCCGCGGCGGTCCGCCGGCTTCCTCGGGCTCAGCGGCCCCGCCGGCGAGCGGCACGCACATCTGAGAAACGACGACGGAGAATCCGCCGCGCTGATCGCCCGCTAGGGTCAGCGCGTGCGGATCCTCCTCGCCGCTCTGGCCGTCGCGGCCGTCTCCCCGGCACGGCCCGCGATCGTCTGGAAACCGATCCCCTTCTCCGCCGAACGGCGCGCCGAGACGGTCCAGTACGCCCGGCGCCACTACGGCCTCGGCACCTGGCGCCTCGTGCACCCTCGTGTGATCGTCGAGCACTACACCGCGAGCACGACGTTCTCATCGGCCTGGAACACGTTTGCGTCGGACGTACCGGACGCCGAGCTGCACGAATTGCCCGGAACGTGCGCGCATTTCGTGATCGACCGCGACGGCACGATCTACCAGCTCGTCCCGCTGACGACGATGTGCCGGCACACGGTAGGTCTCAACTGGACCGCGATCGGGATCGAGCACGTCGGAACGAGTGACGCGTCGATTCTCTCCAACCCCGCGCAGATGCGCGCATCGCTGCGGTTGACGCTGTGGTTGATGCACCGCTTCGGTATCTCCCTCCCCAACGTGATCGGCCACGCCGAGAGCCTCACCAGCCCGTATCACCGCGAGCGGTATGCACCGTGGCGCTGCCAGACACACGGCGATTGGCAGCACGCCGACATGACCCGTCTACCGCGCGCGGCTGCAGGCCCTGGCGAGGAGCGAGCACGTTGCGGTGTCCCACGCAGGCGGCCCGGTGGCCTCGCCGTGCTGAGCGCGCTCAAGAGGAGCGCGTTCACTGCCGACGAAACCAAGCAGATGCGGACTTTTCTCGCCGCGACTGCCACGCTGCTCCTGGTCGGGCTCGCTCACGCAGCCGCGGGCTCCTCGGCTCCGCCTTCGGCCGCGGTCAAGGCGAAGGACGCGGAGGCCGCCAGGGTGCTCGCCCAGGTGAATGCCCTCGACAGGCGGTTCGGAGCGGTTGTCGATGCCTGGGACGGCGCGAAGGTCCAGCTGGCGGCGACCGAGAAGCAGCTCGCGATCAACCGCGCCGAGCTGTCCTCCGCCAAGGTTCGGAGCCGCATCGCCCAGCAGCGGGCGGCCCGGCTTGCTGGTCACGATCTACGAGGGTGAGAACCCGGACCTGATCCAGCTGCTCGCCGGCAGCTCGAAGCTCTCCGATGTGATCAACGCGGTGCAGTACTCGAACGCTGTCGCTTCCTCGGCACACCACGTCGCGGCGGCTGCGATCCAGGCGAGGGACGGCCTCATCGCTGCGACGGCGCGGCTGGAGCAGGTCGAGCACAGCCGGCGCGCGACGCTCACACAGCTGGACGGCGAGCGGGCGACCATCGGCACGATGCTCGCGAAGCGGCGCACGCTGCTCGCCTCGATCAAGACGCAGATCGTGCAGATCAAGGCGCGCGAGGCGGCGCAGCAGGCTCGCGCGGCCGCTGCGGCACGCGCGCGCCTCGCCCGCCAGGCTGCGCTTGCACGACAGCAGGCAGCCGAACGGGCCAAGGCGGCGGCCGAGGCGAAGACAGCCTCCCAGCCGACGCCCGCGGACCCTGCGGCGAGCACACCGGCCGCGGCGCCCGACACCACCACGACGACCGACACGACCACGACGGCGACGACCACGAATGCGGACACCACGACATCGGCGACGACGACCGCCCAGGCGGCGCTCCCCGGCGGCCATCCGGAGGCCGCGTCGATCGCGCTCCAGTACCTCGGCGTCCCCTACCAGTGGGGCGGGGCGTCGCCGAGCGCCGGCTTCGACTGCTCCGGCCTCGTCATGTACGTCTACGCCCAGCTCGGGGTGCAACTCCCCCACTTCGCGGCCGGCCAGTACGGCTACGGCACGGCCGTGCCCAAAGACCAGCTCCAGCCGGGCGACCTGGTCTTCTTCGACGGGCTCAGCCATGTGGGGATCTACCTCGGCAACGGCCAGCTCGTGCATGCGCCGCACACCGGTGACGTCGTGCGGATCGCAACGCTGGCCGACTTCGCCGGCCGCTATGTCGGCGCCCGGCGTCTCTGAGCGTTCTACGAGGTTCTCGCCCGAAGCTCGTCCTCGACCGCGGCGATGTCGAGACCGCGAGCCGCCAGCAGCACGTAGAGGTGGTAGACGAGATCTGCCGCCTCCTCGACCACGCGAGCGTCGTCCTCGGCAAGTGCCGCGACCGTCAGCTCGACCGCCTCCTCCCCGACCTTGCGGGCGACAGCTCCCACGCCTGCGTCGAGCAGCTCGGTGGTGTACGAGCCGGCGGGGCGCTCGGCAGCACGCTCGGCGATCGTCCGCCAGAGGGACGGCGCGAAGCACGAGATCGAGCCGGTGTGACACGTGGGCCCTGCCGGGTCGACGCGAAGCAGCAACGCGTCGCCGTCGCAGTCGTCACGGAGCTCCACGACGGCGAGCGTGTTCCCGGAGGTCCCGCCCTTGCGCCACAGCTCGCTGCGGGAGCGGCTCCAGAACCAGCCCTCGCCGGTCTCACGGGTCAGCCGCTCCGCCTCGTCGTTCATCCACGCCAGCATCAGTACGCGCCCGGTCCGGGCGTCCTGCACGATCGCCGGGCGAAGCGTCATCGGACCTGCACTCCCAGGTCACGCAGCTCGGCCCGCAATGACTGCAGCCGGTCGGGATCCTCGTGCAGGATCGAAGCGAGGAGAGCCGCCTGAGCGACCTCGAGCGCGTCGGCGACGTGCTGGGCGGTACCGGCGCCGCCGGAGGCGATCACCGGCAGGCCGACCGCTTCGGACGACCGCGGAGGTCAGCTCGAGGTCGTAGCCTGCGCGCGTGCCGTCGGTCGCGATCGACGTGAGCAGGATCTCGCCGGCGCCGCGGTCCTCCGCCTCACGTGCCCACTCGACGACGCCGCGCCCCGTCTCGGTCGTTCCGGCACGTGAACGCACGCGCCCGTCCTGCGCATCGATCGCCACGACGACCGCCTGCGAGCCGAGCCGAGCCGCAAGCTCCGTTACGAGCTGTGGCCGCTCGAGCGCCGCCGAGTTGACCGCGACCTTGTCGGCGCCGGCGGCGAGCAGCTCCTCACCGTCCTCGGCGCTCCGCACGCCGCCGCCGACGGTGAACGGAATCGCGAGCCGCTCAGCGATCTGCGTCACGAGCGCGACCATGGTCGCGCGCTCTTCGAGCGTCGCCTTCACGTCGAGGAACACGAGCTCGTCCGCGCCCGCGTCGGAATACGACGCTCCGAGCTCGACGGGATCGCCGACGTCGCGCAGGCCCTCGAAACGCACGCCCTTTGACGACGCGACCGCCCGCGACGTCGAGGCAGGGGATCAGGCGAGGGAGAGGCACAGTGCCTCCTCGAGGTAGCGCGCGCCGAGCTCGCCGCTCTTCTCCGGATGGAACTGACAGCCGAAGAACGAGCCCGAACGCACCTCCGCGACCACACCCTCCGACCAGGCGGTCGCGCACGGCGTCTCGGCGGCGTACGAGTGCGCGAAGTAGAACGGGCCGCGCCCTTCGACCTCGGCCCACCCCATGCGAGGCACGCGCCCCTCGCGGAGACGCACCGCTCGTCCCGGGAGCAGAGCGAGGCCCTCGACACCGCCGTCCTCGTCGGTTGCCTCGAGGGCCAGCTGCAGGCCGAGACAGATGCCGAGGATCGGCCTGTTGGCGGCGAATCGCTCGCGCAGCGCGACGTCGTGCCCACGGGAGCGCAGGCCGGCCATCGCGGTGCGTGCCGAGCCCACTCCCGGCAGGACGGCGAGATCCGCGTCGCCGACCGAGGTCGTCAGCTCGGCGCCGAGCCGGCGAAACGCGATCTCGACCGACCGCACGTTGCCTGCGCCGTACTCGCAGATCGCGACTTTCACAGGAGGCCCTTCGTCGACGGCAGGCCGGATCCCTCGACCCGGACGGCTGCACGAAGCGCGCGCCCGACAGCCTTGAATGCCGCCTCCGCAACGTGGTGCGGGTCGCGGCCCGACGCCTCGACGTTGATCGACGCGCGCGCCGCCTGCGCAAAGCTCGCGAGCATGTGACCGGCCAGTCCCGGGTCGAGCTCGAGCCTCAGCTCGGCGTTCGCACGTCCACCGAGGTCGACCGCGGCGCGGGCGATCGCATCGTCCATCGGCACGACGGCATCGCCGTAGCGGGCGATTCCGCGGCGGTCACCGAGCGCGGCATCGAGCGCCGCGCCCAGCGCGAGCGCAGCGTCCTCGGCGGTGTGATGGTCACCTGTCTCGAGATCTCCCGCACCTTCGAGCACGAGGTCGAATCCGGCGTGAAATGCCAGCTGCTCGAGGAAGTGGTCGTAGAGGCCCGCGCCGGTGGAGACGCGCACGCGGCTTGCCCCGTCGAGCGCGAGGCGGGTGGCGAGCCGCGTCTCGGCGGTCGCGCGCAGCGTGCGTGCGCGTCGCGTGCCTGCCGCGGCAACCGGCGAGGGACGGTCGAGCGCCCTCGCGAGCGCCTCCACGAGGACGTCGTCGTCGGTCGCATCTCGCACCGACACACGGATCGCGGTCGGATACGCGCGAACGACGATGCCCTGGCGGAGCAGCTTCTCGTCGAGCTGCAGCCCGTCCTCGACCGGGACGTAGAGGAAGTTCGAGTGGGAGTCGAGCGGAGCGAGGCCGAGCGCGCGCAGCGCCGAGGCGAGCCGCTCGCGCTCTTCGATCACGGGTGCCGGATCGGGCCGCTCGGCGAGCGCGGCGATCGCGAGCGCCGCCGAGAGCGTGGAAACCGGCGCCGGCGCCTGGCGCGCATTCAGCTCGTCGGCGGTCTCACGCGCGGCGAGCGCATACCCGATGCGCGCTCCGGCGAGCGCGAAGAGCTTCGAGAAGGTGCGAACGACGATCACGCCCTCGTCGGCCAGGCCGAGCGCCGTATCGCCGCAGTACTCGAAGTACGCCTCGTCGACCACGAGCGGGCGCGCGTCCGGGATGGGGCCGAGCTCGCCCGTTGGATTGTTCGGGCGGCACGCGAACGTCAGCACCGGCTCCGAGTCACCGATCTCCGCTCCCGCAAGCTGGGCCGCGATCCGATACAGCGGATACGTCGGCGGCGGCGGGACGGCGATCGTGTCGCCCGGCCTGGCATAGGCCCGGGCGCAGAGCAGGATCAGATCGTCAGCGCCCGCGCCGAGCACGACGTTCTCGGGCTCGACGCCCGCGTAGTCCGCGATTGCACGGCGCAACGTGCGGTAGCCGCCGGCGGGATACCCGCTGACCCGGGCGAGCGCGCCGGCGATCGTTCCCGGGCGCGTGGACGGGAGCGGCAGCGGCGGTGTGTTCTGGTCGAACCGCAGCACCTGCGACGGGTCGATCTCGGCAAGCCGCGCCACGTCGTCGGTCGGAAGCGCGAAGGAGTACGGCCTGAACTCGGGTGCCAGCGCCCTCATCGGCGGGCGGCCTCGGCGTGCGCGGGCATGCCCTCGGCGGCTGCGAGCGCCTCGATCGTCGGGCGGATGCGCGCGAGGCCCTCCTCGGTGAGCCGCTGAACCGTCACAGGCTTGAGAAACGTCTCGAGGCCGAGCCCACCGACCGAACGCGCCCAGCCGTTCGTCGGCAGGACGTGGTTGGCGCCGGTCGCATAGTCGCCGGCTGCAACCGGGGACCACGGGCCGACGAAGACCGAGCCGGCGTTGCGGATGCGGCCCGCATCGCGCTCGGCTGCGCCGAGCAGCACGAGGTGCTCGGGCGCGATCGCCTCCGCCTCCTCGAGGGTCGCAACACTCGTGCAGACGGCTTCGTGACCGTGCTCGCGCTGCGCGGCGAGCTCGAGCTCGATCAGCCGCGGGTCGCCGTCGCCGAGCACGACCACCTCCGACGGGCCGCCCGGCAGATCGATCGCAACGTCGCGGGCGGCCTCGAGCTTCGCGTCGTTGACGTACTGGTTCCCCGGCCCGACGATCTTGTCGACGCGCTCGACGTAGGCGAGCCAGCCGATTGCCTGCGGGCCGCCGAGCGCCCACACCTCGTCCAGCCCGAGCAGCCTCGCAGCCGCAGCCACGAGCCCCGCGCCCTGCGGCGGCGTGCAGACGACGATCCGCCGGACGCCGGCGGCCTGTGCGGGCACCGCGCACATCACGAGCGTCGAGATCAGATTACGAGCGACGTAGATGCCGACCGTGTCGAGCGGGACCCACCGGCGCTCGAGGGTCACCCCGGGCTCGATCTCCAGCGCGATGTCGGCCGGGCGCTGCGCCTCGTGCCAGCGGCGCACCCGATCGGCGAGGTCGAGGAGAGCCTCGCCGGGAACGTCGCCGGAGGGCTCGGCCCGCGCCGGCTCGGCCCCGTCGAGCTCGAGAGCCCACTTGCGAACCGCGGCGAAGCCGTGTTCCTTGATCTCCGAGACGATCGTCACGCGGACATCCGCTCGACCGGGACGATCAGGATCGACGTCCCGCCTGCGGCCTCCAGTTGCGGCAGGAGGCGCCAGATCTCCGCCGACGGGACGAGCGCGTGGACAGCGACCATCCCCTCTTCGGCGAGCGGCAGCACGCTCGGCGTGCGCGGCGCAACGAGCTCGCAGATCGCGGGCAGCGACGACTCGGGGGCGTTGAGCATCACGTAGCGGTGCCGGCGCGCCTCGACGACCGCGCGCAGCATCGCGGCGAAGGGCGCCGACACGTCCTCGTCACGGGCGACGAGGACCGCCTCGGATTCGAGCAGCACGCCGAGCGACCGCAAGCCGTTCGTCCGCAGCGTGTTGCCCGACGAGACCAGGTCGACGATCGCGTCTGCGAGGCCCAGGCGGGGTGCGATCTCGACCGAGCCGGTCACGTCGACGAGCGTCACGTCGACCGGCAGCAACTCCTGCGCGAGTCGTGGATAGACCGTTGCGACCGAGGCGCCGGCGAGGTCGGCGAGCGCTCGTGCAGGCGACTCCTCCGGGACCGCTGCCTCGAGCCGGCACGAGCCGAAACCGAGCGGCAGCACCTCCTTGACCGCGGCGCCGCGCTCCCGCACCAGGTCGATGCCGGTGATGCCGCAGTCGACGACGCCGTCCTGCACGTACTCGGGAACGTCCGCTGCGCGAACGAGCAAGACCTCGACCGGCGCATTGCGGCAGGGAAACGCCAGCGCGCGGTCGCCGGGCTGCTCGGGGCCGAGCCCGGCATCCTCGAGCAGGTGAAAGGACGGCTCGCGCAGCCGGCCCTTCGCCGGGACGGCGACCCTCAGGAGGCCGAGCGGTCGAGCGCTGCGCGATAGCCGCCCTCGCCGTGTCGCAGCCAGTGCGCCACGCGCGTCACCGTGGTCGTCGACGCGCCGGTCTTCTCGGCGATCTCCAGATACGGGAGCCCCCGCTCCAGCAGGCGAGCCACCTGCCAGCGGTGCGCCATCGCCTCGAGCTCCGAGAGCGTGCAGAGGTCCCGAAAGAACGCTTCCATCTCCGGCCTCGACTCCAGCGACAGGATCGCGTCGAAGAGATCTCGCATTTCCCTGGTCCGCCATGGGTGTCGGCTCCGCTCGGTCATCGGTTCTCATGTTAGCACGCTAACATGAGAACATGTGGTTCGACGGACCCATCGAGGTCATCCCGGCCGTCGACGTGCTCGGCGAGGAGGCGGTGCGCCTCGAGCGAGGGGATTACGACACGATCGTGGAGCGTGCTGCCGACCCCGTCGAGCTCACTCGGCGCTGGGCGGCCGCGGGCGCGAGCCGCGTGCACCTCGTCGATCTGGACGGGGCCCGGTCGGGAGCCGTTCGCCCCGAGCTCGTGCGCGGCGTCGCGCGGGTGGGCCTGCCGGTGCAGGCGTCGGGAGGGATACGGACGCTCGCCGACGCGCACGCGTTGCTCGCGGCGGGAGCCGACCGCGTGATCGTGGGCACGGCAGCCTGGCCCGACCCGACGCCCTGGTTCGAGCTCGGCGAGGCACTTGTGCTCGCGGTCGACGTGCGCGACGGCCAGGTCCGGGCGTCAGGCTGGACGGAGACAGCAGGCATCTCGTTCGCCGCGGCGCTCGACCTCGTCGCGGGACGGCGCATCCTCGTGACGGGGATCGACCGGGACGGGACACTGGCCGGCCCGGACCTCGGCCTCGTCGAGCGAGCAGCGGCCGCGGGAGCCCGGGTGCTGGCCGCGGGCGGCGTCCGCTCGCCCGGCGATGTCGAGGCGCTCGCCGCTGCGGGAGCGGAGGCCGCCGTCGTCGGCCGCGCCCTCTTCGCGTAGCCCCAGCCGCCCCCGAGTCAACGTCGTTTGGCGACGGGCCGTGGCCCCTCGGCCGCCGCGAACCGCGCTCATGACGAGGTTTCACCCGGGCTGTGGACAAGAAGTTGCGCTTCCGTAACGTCGTTTGGCGTCGGGTCACGGCCCGGCAGGCCAGATGTCGGCAGGCATGTCGGCAGGCCAGGTGTGGACAGGCCCGGGGTCGAAAAGGTCAGCCGAGGGGCGGTTACTCGCCGGCGACGTCGCGGCGGAGGAACACGAGATACCCCACCGCGAGCGGGACCGCGACGTACAGCGTGCACACCCAGAGGGCGCGCACGATCGGCGTCCAGTCGGCCGGGCTGCGCAGGAAGCCGTGCCACGCCTGGAACTGCTCGCCGAGCAGGTACGGCCGGATCGACTCCGTCCCCGGCAGCACGCCGAGCAGCTGCATCAGAAGCGCCCACATCAACGTGCCGACCACCGCGGCAGCGCTGTTGCGCGTAACGGTCGAGAGAAAGAGGCCGAACGCCGCGATCGCCGCCATCGGCCACGCGTAGATCGCGAGGCTCGCAGCCAGCAGCCCAAGGCCGTGCCACGCGCTCACGGTCGTGCCCGAGAGCGACGTGAGATCGTTGAACCCCCACTCGATACTCGCGGCGACGAACGCGACCACGCCCATCGCAAAGACGACCGCAGCGGTGTAGGTGAAGGCGGCGAGAACCTTCGCCGCGAAGATCTCGCCGCGGTTGCGTGACCGCGTGAGCACCGTCTTCAGCGTCCCGTTGTGGCTCTCGGACGCGACGATGTCGCCCGCGACGAGCGCTGTGATCAACGGGAACGCCCAGATCGACATGAAGAACAAGACGACGAACGGCGTCGCGAGCCCCGTCTGCCTGATGTACCGCCCAAGCGGGATGTCGTTCGGGCCACCCGTCTTGAGGATCAGCACCGTCACGAAGATCAGCGGGACGAGCATCGCCGCGCCGAGACCGAGGTACGTCCGCTTCTGGGCGAGCAGCTTCAGCACCTCCCACTTGTAGACCTTCGTCATGCGATCGAGCCGCCTTGCATCACGCGACCGCCTCGTGCTCGGTCATGTCGAGGAAGAGCTCCTCGAGCGTGGCGACTCGGGGCACGAGCGCCGCGATGCCGATCCCCGCCTGGCCGAGCGCGATGCTGAGCGCCTCGACCGCATCGGCCTCCGCCTGGAAGCGCAGCTCGCCCCCGTCGACGACCGGCCCCTCGATCCCGTGCGCGAGCAGCAGGGCACGCGCGCGCTCCGGCTCGCTCGTGCGGAGGACGAACCCGCCGCCCGCGCTCTCGAGCAGCTCGTCCAGGCGCCCCTCGTAGATGATCCGGCCCTTCCGGATGATCGCGACGCGGTTGCAGAGCTCCTCGACCTCGGCGAGGACGTGACTGGAGAGCATGATGGTGATCCCCTCGGCTGCGAGCCGCTTCACGAGCTCGCGCATGTCGCGCATGCCCGCCGGGTCGAGCCCGGTCGTCGGCTCGTCGAGGAGCAGCAGCTTCGGGTCGCGCAGCAGCGACGCCGCGATCCCGAGACGCTGTCGCATTCCGTGCGAGTAGCCGCCGACGCGATCCTTGTCACGGTCGCGCAGCTCGACGACATCCAGCACCTCGTCGATCCGCGAGCGCCGAGACACCGCCGTCGAGGTCGCCGAGCAGCCGCAGGTTGCGGCGCCCCGAGAGATACGGGTAGAAGCGCGGCCCTTCGACGAAGCCGGCGACACCGTCGAGCGCCCGCGCACCGTCGACGAGCGGGTCGCGGCCGAAGAGCCGTGCCTCACCCTCGGTCGGGCGGATCAGCCCGAGCAGCATGCGCAGCGACGTCGTCTTCCCGGCGCCGTTCGGCCCGAGGTAGCCGAAGACATCACCTCGGTCGACGGTCAGGTCGACGTGATCGACGGCGACGATGTCGCCGTAGCGCTTGACGAGCCCGCGCGCCTCGAGCGGCGGCGCGTCGCTCACTTGAGCGAGCGCGCCGCCGACTCTGCGGCAGAGGTCGGGAGAGATCCGGCGAGGATGTACGAGACGCCACCGCGATCCCAGCTGAGAACGGTGCCCAACTGGGTCGCGAGCTCGTGTGCGGTCACACCGTCGAGCGAGACCGACGGGAGTGCGTCGAGCATCCCGGCCTGACCGCTCTTCGCCGGCGTCCTGCTTGCGCTCGACGACCACGATCGCGCCGAGCCCCTGGCCGTAGACCACGAGCACCGACCGGGAGTCGGCCGGGCCGACGAGCCGGACATCCTGGCGCGGCAGACCGACGAGCGTGTCGGGCGCGACGACCGCGAACGGCGCAGCGGCCTGAACCGCGGCGAGGCCCGTGACCGGCGGCGTCGAGCCGGTGCGAGCCGCCCGAGGTCTGCGACGACAGGTCGACGATCTTTGCGCCGGCAGGCGGCGAGACCGCGATGTCGGAAGTCCGGGACGGAGCCGAACGAGATCTGGCTCGCCTCGAGCGCGAGCACGGGCGACGACGAGCCCTGCGCGTAGACGGCGACCTTGAGCGGCGTGCCGTGCACGGCGTCCCAGGCGAGCTCGGCCGAGCCGAGCAGCCCACCGTCGTGGGTCGGCGACACCGTCACGGTGTACGCCTCCTGGCCCGCGACGTTCGACGGCTCGGCACCCGACACGGTCCAGTGCTTGCCGAGATCGGCGAGGAACGTCGTGATCTCGTCGAGCGTCGGCACGCCGTGTGCCGTGGCGCCCGAGCTCGAGCCTGTCTTCTGCGGCAGGTCGAAGACGTACGCGGTGTTCGACGACGCGTCGTAGACCGTCACCTTGCGTGTCGGTCCAGACGATCTGCGCGTCGCCTGCGTCGGACTGGAGCTCCAGCCGGCCGCCGGTCGCGTTCGCCCACAGCCGGCCGGTCGCGCCCGTCATCAGCGCAGAGCCCGCCTGGCCCGGTGAGCGCGCCCGAGGGAAAGAGCTTGTTGGTGAAGGAGATCCGCGCGGTCACCCCGTCGGGCGCCGCCGCGCCGAGCGCGTCGTGCATCGCCTGGGCGAGCGGCTTCGGCGGAGGCGTCGAGCCGCTGCCGCCGCGCGCGGCGACGGCAACGACACCGGTGACGAGCACCGCAGTCGCGGCAGCGGCGAGCACGATCAGGCCACGGGTTGAGAGCGTGCGGAAAATCTTCACGGCGATCCTTTCTCGAGTTCCTCGCCCGCAGGATCGCCCAGGGACTCTGATGCTTTCCTGAGGAGCTCGATCGTCACGCGGGAGCCCGAGGCGTAGGCGCGGCCGCCGTGGCGCTCGGCCGTGGCTCGGACGATCGCGAGGCCGAGCCCGGATCCCTCGCCGTAGAAGCGCTCGAAGACGCGCTCGCGGTCGGCCGCCGGCGATCCCCGGCCCCTCGTCCTCGACGCTGAGGAGGGCCAGGCCGTCTCGCCGCGCGACCGTGATCGTGACGGTGCCCCGGCCGTGGCGCCTGGCGTTCTCGACCAGGTTGCCGAGCGCACGCTCGAGCGCCGCACGGTCGCCGCGGACCGACACCGGCTCGGCGCGGACCGTGACGCCGTCGGCGGCCACCCCGGTGCGCGAGCTCGTCGAGCGACACATCCTCGTCGGGCGGAGCAGCAGCCTCTTCACGCGAGAGTGCGAGCAGATCGTCCGCGAGCTCGGCCAGGCGCTCGGCGTCGGCTTCGAGGTCGGCGACGAGCGCCGGCGACGCACCGTGGCGCGCGAGGTGGGCGACGTTGCCGCGCAGCGCGGTCAGTGGAGTGCGCAACTCGTGTGATGCATCTGCCAGGAAGCGACGCTCTGCGTCGCGAGCATGTTCGAGGCCGTCGAGCATCGAGTTCAACGTCGTCGTGAGCCGTCCGACCTCGTCCTGCCGAGGCGGGTCCGGCAGCCGCAGGCGCGCATCGCCGGTGCGGCCGATCTCGGCGGCGGCGCGGTCGAGACGCACGAGCGGCCGCAGCACACTGCGCATGAGCAGCGCGACCGCCGCGCCTCCGATCCCGGCCGCAAGCAGAGCGGCGAGCACGGTCAGCCCGCGCAGCGTGCGAATCGTGTCGGCGACGTCGGCGGTCGAGGCGGCCACCAGCACGGCCCCGCCGCCCGCGACCTCGGCGAGCGGTGCGGAGTAGACCCGCAGCCGGTCCTCTCCGAACGTGATCGTCCGGTAGCGGCCGCGACCGCTGGTGATCGCGTCCTGCGGCGATCTCGCGCGGCAGCACCCGGCCTCCGAGCGAGAGCGAGCGCGACACGATCCGGTCATGGCGGTCGACCACCTCGACGAGGGCCTGGCTCTCGCCCACGGGCGCGTCGAGCGCACCGGGCTGTGTGACGAGCGCAGGCGCGGACGTTGCGAGCTGCGCCACCTCGACCGCCCGCGTACGCAAGGTCTTGTCGAGCCCGTGGCGCAGATGGCGTGCGACGAGCACGTCGACGACGGAGCCGAGCACGACGACGGCAAGCATCGTCGCGATCGCCGCGGCGAGAATCGACCGCAGGCGCAGGCTCACCGGCCGATCACGAACCCGATCCCCCGCACGGTCTCGATCAGCGCCGGCTCGCCGAGCTTGCGCCGCAGGTTCGTGACGGCCCGGTCGACCGTGTTCGCCCGGCTCGCCGCCCTGCCAGATCTGCCCGATCGCCTGCTCCCTCGACACGACGCGACGCGCGTTGCGCAAGAGCAGCTCGAGCAGATCCGCCTCGCGCGGCGAGAGAATCACTTCGCGCCCACCTCGCTGCACCGCGCGCGTCGCGGGATCGAACGTCAGGTCGCCGAGCGCGAGCAGCTCTTCCGGCGCGTGGCGGCGAAGCAGCGCGCGCACACGGGCGAGGAGCTCCTCGGTCGCGAACGGCTTGACGAGGTAGTCGTCGGCGCCGGCGTCGAGCCCGGCCACGCGGTCGGGCACTGCGTCGCGCGCGGTCAGGAGCAGCACCGGCGTCGCGAGGCCCTTCGCGCGGAGCCGCCGGCAGACGGCCAGCCCGTCGAGGCCCGGCATGGTCACGTCGAGCACGATCAGGTCGGGGGCCGAGCGCTCGACGGCGGCGAGCGCCTCGCCGCCGTCAGCCGCGGTCTCGACCACGTAGCCGTCGGCGGCGAGCGTCCGGTCGAGCATCCGGCGGATCGGAGCGTCGTCGTCGACCACGAGGATCGCGGTCTCGGTCATGCGGCCAGGGTAATCCGATCACGTGTCTAGGCGGTCACGAGCGCGAGATCCTCCTTGAGCGCTGCGAGGTCGAATCCGTTCGGCGCCCGGTCACCGTCGAGGAAGTCGGCGGAGAGGATGCAGTAGGCCTCGTCGCAGTAGCGGTCGAGGAACGACCAGGTCAGCTGCTGCAACCGCCCCCAGGTGACGGCCGTGAGGGTCTCCGGCGCCGTAGCGGACGACGTCGACCGCGTGGCCGCCCCACGACCCGGGCCTCGCCGGCCCGGTGAGCGACCCCGGGCCAGCTCCAGACCGGCTGGCGCTGTGCGCTGAGCGGCATCTGGAGCCCGAGGTACAGGCCGCCGAAGAGCCATGCGGCGGACCGGACGAGCTGGTGATCGTGAACCGAGACGCGCGCGTAGGCGCCGATGCGATGCGACGCGATGCCGCTCGCGCGCCAGAACCGCAGCACGTCGAGCACGACGGCGCCCTCCTCCCCCGTCGCGGGGTCGACCTGCTTGACCTGGTCGAACGCCGAGAGCACCGCCTCTTCGGGCACCTCGACCGCCGTGCCGTGGCCCGCTGCGGTCCACGCCTCGATCATGTGCGCGGCCGCCGCGACCGTGCAATCGCCGATGCGGTCGTTCGCGTACATGGGCCAGTCACCGACGTTGGCCGTCTCGTCGAAGTCGTCCGGCGGCGCCGGCAGCTGTGCCCGGTCGATGTAGCGCGCGAGCGAGAGTGTGCGCACGTCGGTGCGCACCGGCAGCTTGCCGAGCTTCTGCGCCGCGATCGTCGTGGTAGCCATTGCGAGGCCTCCTTTCGGATGGGCGCCGCAGTGACCGGTCGAACCTACACGATCGGGTTGTCGCGCGCCCAGGCAGAAAGCAGGCCCCGGTAGTGCTCGACGAAGTGCTCCTGCTCGTGCACGGGGAAGGTGCTGCGTACCGTCTGCACGAGGACGTCGTCGAACTCGCCCGAGCCGAACCACTCGAGGGCGATCTCGGGCAGATGGGCGAGGTGCGCTGCGCAGAACTCCTCGTACGCCTCGACCTGGAAGTAGTCGTCGGCGAGCCGGCGGTAGGCGGCGAGCTTCTCCTCGTACGTGAGATCGTCGCGGTCGCCCAACTCGAAGTACGCGCGCGAGTTCTGGTTGACCTGCATCTCGCGGCGAGTGATCGTGCAGAAGGCGCTCCACCGAACGAGCGCCATGATCGCCCACGGGAAGTAGTAGTGGAGCGAGGTCAGCGCGACGTCCGGCGAGGCGTTCGCGTAGTCGATCGGGTAGGCGACGCCGTCCTTCACGATCGTCTCGCACGAGTTGAACTCCCAGCGGAAGAACGCGTTCACGAGCCGCGAGATCGAGATGATCTCGTCGCCGAGCTCCGGGGTCAGGAAGTCGTGCCGCACCTGATAGCGGTCGTGCATCGGCTTGGACGGGTCGAACCACATCGACATCGTCTCGGCGCCGATCGAGAGCGACCGGACGAAGACGTCGAAGTCCTCGAGCGCCGTCTGCAGATGCATCATCCGCTCGCCGGACTCGTCGTACCGCGCGCGCAGCTCCTCCGCCGAGCCGACACGCGACACCCCGACCCACTGGCCGCCGTCGAACGGCTTCATGAAGAGCGGGTAGCCGATGTGCTCGCCGATCGCCTCGAGGTCGAACTGGGCGTTGTAGCGCTCGGCGGTCGGCTGGAAGCGCGGGTTGTCGGGCGGCACCTTGTGGGGGATCAGCCATGTCTCCGGCACCCGGATCCCGAGCCGCATCAGGGCGCAGTACGCCGAATGCTTCTCCATCGCCTGGAAGGTGAACGGGTTGTTGAGCAGGTAGACGTCGTCGACCAGCGACACCTTCTTCAACCACGCCCGCGGCAGGTCGTACCACCACGCCAGCCGGTCGATGACGAGCGCGTAGCGCGGCCGGTAGCGAAGGTCGAACGGCTCGTTGACGATGCGCTCGGTCAGCAGCCGGTGCCCGTCGATCGGGCCGAGGCGCTCGACGAGGGCCTCGAAGGCGGCAGGCCAGTCCTCCTCGGTGCCGAGGAGGAGGCCGATCAGGCGGTCAGACACGGCGCATCACAGGAAGCGTGGCAGATGATGAGCGATCTGGCGCCGCCACGACGGCCAGTCGTGGGGGACGTCGTGTCCCCACAGATCCACTTCATGCCGAATGCCCGTGCTCGCCGAGCAGCGCCCCGAAACGCTTCGTCGACTCGAGCGCGCCGGTCGTGTCCTCCCACTGGCCCTGCCCGCAGACGAGGAGCAGCGACGCATGCGCGCGCAGCCAGTCCAGATGGTCGCCGCCGAGATGCGCGACGTAGTCCATCGGGTTGTTGAAGTAGACGGCATCGCCTCGCGCTGCCACCACCCTGGACGGAGACGTCGTAGACGCCGCTCATGCAGATCGCCAGCGGGAACACGTCTGCGCGCTTGAGGCAGAAGTTCGCCGCGTGGTAGGCGCCGAACGACGTTCCGGTTGCGATCAGCTCCTGCGTGTGAGAGTCCGCCTGCACGAACGGCACGAGCTGCGCGAGCACCCAGCGCTCGTAGTGGCCGTGCCGCTCGGCGCGCTCCTCGAGCGAGAGGTCGCGCGCGCGTCCAGCTCTCCCGGTCGAACGACGGCAGGCAGTAGAGCTTGACCTTGCCCGCCTCGAGCACGCCGGCGAGCGCCTCGACCATGCCGCGGCTCTCCCAGTCGTGCGCCTCGCCGTTCTCCGAGGGGAACGCCACGACCGGGCGGCCGTAATGCCCGTAGGCGAGCACCGTGCCGCCGTCGATCTCGATCGCCCGCCGCGTCACGACACGGCCTCGATCAGCGCCGGCAGGTTGGGGTCGAAGGCATCCCGCCAGCACGATCCAGGTATGCCCGTCGCGGATCTCGGCCAGCCAGGCCGCGTAGCCCTGCTCGTGAGCGCGTCGGCGATCGCCCGGTTGTTCGCGCGGTTCTCCTCCGCGGTCCCGCAGGTGATCGCGACGGGCACGGGCCGAGTCGCCGACGCCGTCGCGGAGCACGGTGCCGACGAAGCGCGTGATGCGCTGGTAGCGGCCGAACCCCGACTCGACCTTGTCCCAGCGCTGGCGGAAGAAGCTGCCGGATTGCAGAAAGAGGCCGTCGAAGGCCTTCGGATGGCGGCGCTGGGCGTGCAGCATCGCCAGCGCACCGAGGCTCGCGCCCATCCCGATGCGCTTGCCGTGCGGCGCGAGCCGCGTGATCTGAGGCAGGAGCTCGCGGACGAGCGCGCCGGCGTAGAGGGCCGACGCCGAGTACGTCTCGTCGCGATCGACGGGCTGGATCAGCGCGGCCCGCAGCGGCGGGATCCGCTCCTCCCAGCTCATCGCGTCGAGAAACCGCGTCAGCCCTGCGTACTCGGCGAACTCGGGGCCGTCGTGCACGACGAGGAGCGGCGCGTCGACACCCGGCGGCTCGGGCGTCGCATACAGCAGCACGTCGACGCGCGCGACGAGCCGCCGGCAGCGCAGCTCGATGCGCTCGACCGGGCCGGCGTCGGCGATCGACGAGAGCCAGGCCGGCGCTTCGTACTCGGGCCACTCGATCACCGACTTGTCGCCGAACGGCCCGGGCGCGCGGAGCGGGTTGGCGGATCGGGCACGGAAGGAGCCGTCGACGCCGATCAGGTACTCGAGGCGGTCGGTCTCGGGCCGCCGGAACGAAAGCCGCCACGCACCCTCCTCCCAGGCGAACGCCGGGCCGGGGCGCGGCCGGGCAACCTGCTGCCCGAGCACCACCTCCTCGAAGCGGCGGTCGGGATCGGGCAGCACGAAGTCGACCGCGTCCTCTCGGACGCGGGGCGGGCTCAGCGCTTCTTCTTGGATCGATTCTGACGTGCGCGAATCTTGTACTCCCGGACGCGTTCCTGTCGCAGCAGGTGGTTCCGCTTGATCTCGATCGCCTGGAGCTCCCGCTGCAGCTTGACGTAGCTCTGCCAGCGGTCGGGCGCGAGGGACCCGTCCGCGAGCGCCTCGCGGATCGCGCAGCCTGGCTCCTGGTCGTGGGCGCAGTCCGTGAAGCGGCAACGCCTGGCGATCTCCTCGACGTCGCCGAAAGCCTGCTCGAGGTCGGCGTCCCAGAGCTGCAGCTCGCGGATGCCGGGCGTGTCGAGCACGACTCCGCCCGTCGGGAGCAGGATCAGCTCGCGGTGGCTCGTCGTGTGGCGGCCGCGCTGGTCGTCCTCCCGCACCTCCTGCGTCGCGAGCACCTCCTCGCCGACGAGCGCGTTCACGATCGTCGACTTCCCGACGCCCGACGAACCGAGCAGCACCGCGGTGCGGTTGCCGGCGAAGTAGGCGAGCAGCGAATCCAGGCCCGCGCCGGTGCGCGCCGAGACCGCCTCGACGGGACATGCGCCGAGCGTGACGGTCTCCGCCTCGGCGAGGTACGGACTGACGTCGTCGACGAGGTCGGTCTTCGTCAGCAGGACGACCGGCTGCGCACCGCTCTCCCACGCCGTCGCGAGATAGCGCTCGAGCCTGCGGACATTGAAGTCGAGCGGCAGCGCCTGAACGAGGAACGCGACGTCGACATTGGCAGCGAGGATCTGCTCGCGGGTCGCCTGCCAGACCTCCTTGCGCGAGATCGCGGTGCGCCGCGGGAGCAGCGCCTCGATCAGCCCTGTGACGGGATCGAGCCCGACCCAGTCACCGACGCCGGGCAGGTCGTCGTCGCGGACGAAGCGGTTTGCGGCGCTCGCGCGCACCTCGCCCTCCTCGGTGGCGAGGTCGTAGGCGCCCCTGTGTTGCACCGCGACGCGCGCGGGCGTGAGCCCCGCGGCGCGATGCTCTGCGAACGCGGCTTCCCAGCCGTCGTCCCAGCCCAGCCGTTGCAGCAGCGATTCCGTAATCGGAAGTGTCAACCAAAGCTCCTTTACGCGAAAGTCGGTGGCGAAGTCAGTGGGTCGCCACGACCCGCCGAGACCGCGTCAGGAGACGAGGCGACGGGCCGTGGCGCAGCAAGTCCGGGAAGAAACGGGTTGTCTCATCGCTGCACCACCTCCTCGTCGATTCGAAGCTCCACGCATTGTGCGGGCACCGAGCGGTGAGCGCAAGTACGACCGCGCTAGACTGGCTCCGCCCGCGGCGCGGTGAGGTTCCGAACCGGGTCAGATCCGGGAGGAAGCAGCCCTAAGGATCCCTCACCGGTGCCGCGGACTTTCCTTTTGAGCAGAAGACAGGCGCGCGGGCCGGGGCATGGAGGAAGGACCTGAGCTCCCGGCCCGCGCGAGTGACGTGATCCCCCCACAGACTCACGCCGCTGTCAGAGCGAACCTAGATGTGGCGACCGGTGAGCCGTAATAAGCCCCGGTTAACTCTTTGCAAAACGTCAGTCGGGGAGAGCGGCAGGACTCTCCCCGACTGTCGTGATCGACGTACCTCCAAGGTCGACGCCGACCCTCTGAAGGTAGCCGCCGAAAAACCAAGGAACCAGTTGCGAAAGCCAAAGAATCGGTTAACCAAAACCGGCCATGGCCGGCGCAGCCACGCCGGCGAAGTGAGTGTTCTCGCCCGGCTACCACCGGCGTAGAATCGCCTTTTCCCGATCCAGGAGGCCGACATGCCGGTTGCGTTCATCCAGGAGTTCCGGATCGACGGGGACGACCGGAGCACGACGAACTACGACACTGTCTCCGAGCGGCTGGACGTGCGCGAGCATCCGCCCGAAGGCGCCCTGTTCCACACGGCCGGCTTCGACGAGGAGGCAGGTGTCTTCCGCATCTTCGAGGTCTGGGAGTCCCGCGAGGCGTGCAATCGCTTCATGCGCGAGCGAGTCATGCCGATCGTCGAGGACCTGACGGCCGGCCGCCCCGACGCCCCGCCGCCGGTTCGCGAGACGGTGTACGAGCTGCACGGGTTCATGGCGCGATAGCGCCCGAGCCGCACGGGTGTCCCTCACACAGCGAATCAGATTCGCCTTGGGAATCTGATTCGCGAGTTTCGCGGAGGCCGAGGGAGCTCGAACTCGTGAATCTGGTTCGGCTACGCGAGTCAGATTCACCGAGGTGCGCGAGGTGACCGGAGTGCTTGGCTTACAATCACCCCCGAGGGCGCATAGCTCAGCGGGAGAGCGCTCGCTTCACACGCGAGAGGTCCCTGGTTCGATCCCAGGTGCGCCCACTCACTCCTCGAAGGATCGGTACCCGGCGAATCTTCGGCCGCCAAGGTCAAGTGTCCGAGACGGTGGAGGCGCACCTCATCGAAGTTGCGCGTCCACTCGACTGCGACGGGCCGTCGAGCTACCGGCGCCCGGTTGACGTCCAGGGTGTCCTTCACGTCTGTCGCAGAAGCGGCGACCGCGGGATGCGCGTCCGGCCGGTGAGGCCGCGCAACTCGAACGCAACCTCGTCGCTGTAGCACCAGCACCAGTCCTCACCCGGTTCCAGCGACCGAATGAGCGGGTGATCGGGATGCTCGGCGGCGTGGGCGGAGGCGTGCCGCCTGGGCGAGTCGTCGCAGCAGCCGACGTGGCCACACGTCAGGCAGATGCGTAGGTGCAGCCACTTGCTCCCCTCGCGCAGGCAGTCGTCGCAGCCCGCGACCTCGGCGGGAAGCTCCGACAACTTGACCTGCCCCAGGTGGGTGCAGCCCCCTGCCATCGCAATCGACCGTATCCGAAGGAGCCGCGGAGGACCGCGTTACCTGTCAGACACCCACACCGAGGCAGATCGGAGGCCCAAACCTCACAGCGGGCTCCCAGCTTGCCGGCAGAGAGAACGCAGCGGCAGCTGGTCTTCTGAAGACATCCGTTCCTAGAGACCCGAAGGAGCCGTTATGTCAATCACCACCCTGATCGTCCTGAATGCGGTCCTCGACAGCGCCGTCGCCGTCGGACTGGGCGCCTTGCTGCTACGCCCGTTCGCACGTGACCATCGCGAGCCGATGCTCTCCCTCGCGACCCAGCGCGTCAAGTTGCCTCAGGCTGCCTAGCCACGCAGAACGCGTCAGCCTCGTTCGAAGCGATCGGCGTCCGCAACAACATCGTCGTCAACAAGGCCGACGCACTCGACGCGGCAACGTTGATCGCACGCTTCGAGCTCGACGCGCTCGATGGGGCATGCTGCCGCTTCCGCGACGACTCGGAGCTCGCGAAGCTCAACCGCGGGACCGGCCGGCCCTACCCGGCAGGCGACCTCCTATTCGAGGCGATCGAGGTCGCTCTGGCCGCAGCGGCCGAGACCGGCGGGCTCGTCGATCCGACCGTCGGGCGCGCGAGCACGCAATCGGCTACGACCGCGGCTTCGAGATCATCGTCAACCGGAACCGGCGAGGGAGCGCCACGCCGAGGTGAACTCGGCACCGGTCAGTGACATACCCCAGCGCCCTTGTCGATCGTCACGTGAGCCGTCGACACGAAGCGCCACGTGTACGCCTTTGGCAAGAGCGTCAGCTCGAGCACGCCGAACACCTTGTCATTTCGCACCTGCTCTCCAAGAAGCGGCGCCGTCGTCGTCGTCGACTGCGACGGCTCGAACTGGTAGAGGTTCTTCCCGCCGGTGCCGACCACGAACTCGCGGACGCCGGTCGGTTGCAGCAGCGGCTGCTGGTAGATCGGCGCGCCGGTGGTCGTCGAGTCCGCGGCCCCAGGTGGTGGCGGCGTCGCGCCGATCGGCGCGAACCTCTCATAGTCGTGGTTGTGGCCGGAGAGCACCAAGTCCACGTGCGCGGCCACGAGGTCGTTCCAGACCCGGCTCATCTGCGCCGCGTCCCCATGCTCGCCCGACGAGAACCGCGGCTCATGCCAATAGGCGAGCGTGCACGCGTTCCGGTGTGCGGCCAGATCGCGACGGAGCCAGCGCTCCTGCGGCGAGCCGACCCCACAACCGCCGACGTACAGGTTGCCTGCGCCGTACGAGCACTCGGAGTTGAGGGCGATCAGATGCCATTGCGCAATGTCGTAGCTGTACCAACCCTTGCCCAACGGCCCAGCAGCTCGCCCGAAGTACGAGAAGTACGGCGAGGGATCGTTGAGCTTGCAGCTCCGCCCGTACTCGTGGTTGCCGGGCACCGGGTGTGTGAGCTTCAGAAGCCTCCCCCAACTCGGCGCGTACGAGCGGGCGTACGCGTCGGCGCGACCGCACTCGTACTGGTTGTCGCCCAGCGTGAGGACGGCCGCAAGGTGAGGGATGCCGAGGAGGAGCTTGCTGGTCGCGACCTCCGCGCACCGGCCCGGCTGCGGGTGGGCGAAGCCGGGATCAGTCGGATCGCAGGCGATGTCACCCGCAGCGGCGATCACGGCGGTCTTGCCACGGTAGAGAACGCCCTGCTCTGCAGCCCCCGATGCTGTGGGCGGGCCCCCGGAAGGGGCCCCCGTGGGTGCAATCCGTCGTGTCGCTCCACCAACCTGGAGCAGGAGCACCGGAGGAGTTGGGCTCGCGGCGCCCGCGAAGCGGATCGCCGTCGGGCCAGGGTCTTTGAGGTCGAGCGTCAACGTTGACGCTCCGGGAGGCAACAGCGGTGTGACGTTCACGAGTGTGGCTGTCCGCGCGGCGAACGACGCCGAACGTACGGTGCCCAACGCGTTCGCCACGACGTATCCCGTACGCGACGCGCTGTCGGCTTGGAGTTGCAGCCGCGCGGTGGCGCCTTTCGGATGTGGCGGTAGTGCGAACCGCAACGTCGCCGTCACCGAAGGCATGCCGTCGAGATGAAACGAGGCGGAGAGCGGGTCATTCTGGCTCCCCTGCGCCGCGGCCACCAACGCCGCGGCTGTTGCGACGATCGCAACGACCGCGATCACCCGCGCCTTCCCCCTCCCCTTACCCCACGTCACGCAGGCAAGACTTGCACGTCGGCAGCTGGCACGGGTTCAGCGCCGGTTAAGCGATTCGCCGGATCAGATGAAGGCCAGATCGGTGAAATGGGCGCCAACCGTGAGAGGACGAGACCGCTCATTCGCGGACTCAGCACCGTGATCACACACCCGCGGAGCGGCGAGCCCGGTGCCCGGGCAGCTCCCTGTTCGGCCAGGTTCGCCCCACCGCTCCGAGGGGGGTCGCCCGGAGATACTCCCGTACACTTGGGAGAAACCCATTCGAAAGAAAGGTTCCTTCGCGTGAAATCGGCCCTGCTCACGGCGCTCGCCACCACCGCAATCGTTCTCACAGCCCTCTTCGCAGGAAGCACTCGGGCCGCTCTCGCAACCCCGACAGGCTCGAGCTCCAACGTTGCCCTCATACCCGGCCTTCACGCCCCCAAGTACTCGGCAACGGAAAGCCTGCCGGCCTTCCCTCGTCGCAGTTGCCGGGGTACAACTTCGGCGCCGTCGCGCTGGGGTCGGTCACGGCCTCCAATCTGAGCGCCTACGACACGGTCATCGTCTACGGGGTCCGCTGGGGCGACCTGAGTAGCTCGGAGCAAACGGCACTCAACGACTTCGCGAAGACCGGCAAGGTGATTATCTGGGATGCAGACTCGACGGGCGCGCAGGACTACGCGTCGTTCGTGCACCCGTTCAGCACCGCGTCGAGCGGCGCCACCGGCGGCAGCTACGGCGCCGTCGCCAGCTTCCCTGCGACGAGCCCGCTCGCGAGCTCCGACCCGGCGAGCCCGACGTACCTCGATCCGGCGGCTCTCGTTGCGAGCACGCATTTGATCGGTCATATGAACGTGCTCGTTCCGGGCAGCAGTGACTGGTCCCCGGGCCTGATCGCTGCGAACAAGAAGATCCCGGGCGGGGGTTGGGTCGTGGCGTGGGGCTATGGCTCGACCGCCGACCACTCCGGCATGGTCATCTACTCGGGGATCGACGCCGACGCGTTCACGGACACGGTGCCGACCAACTATGCCGTCAAGGAGCTGTCGATTCAGCTGGCGGCCCCCTTCAGCCGCACCTCCGACTCCTGCTCGCCGAACTGCTCGCCTCCGCCGCCTCCGCCGAGCGGCGGCAGCAGCGGCGGCTCCGGCGGGTCGGGCGGCACCCCGGCGGCCGGATCCACCGGGATCGGCGCGCCGCAGACACCGACGTTCGCGCAATGCGCGTTCGCCCGAAAACCGACCACGGCATGGGTTCGCGGAACGATCACGCTTTCGCTCCGGACGAGCCTCGCCAGCGGCATCCACGGCACCGTCACCAACAATCGCAACAAGGTCGTGGGTCGCGGTGTTGCCGGCTCGCTGGGACATCTGGTACTGAAAGTCGACACGCGTCGGCTGCCGTCGAATCGTTCGTCGGCGCTCAAGGTGAACGTGTTCGTCAACGCGGCCAGCGCGTGTAGCCTCAAGACGTCTCTCCGCGTGGACAACGCGAAGCCGAAGGCACTCGCGGTCAAGACGACCAAGAGTGCGCACAAATCCACACTCCGGTTCCGCACCGCCGAGCCGCTTCGGTTCTGGGTGATCGCGCGGGGCCATCGCTACGGCGCCTACACCGCAAAGCATGCCGGCACGGTGATCGTCAAGCTGCCGGCCGGCCTCCACCGCGCGACTCTGCTGCTCACCGACCGGGCGGGCAACAGCTCGCACCAGTCGGTCAGCTGGAAATAGCGGTATTCCATCGGTCGAGGGTGGCGGTCACGCCACCCTCGACCATCCGCTCCGCTCAGGCCGCGGGCCGCCGTTCCTCGGCGAGGTGAGGGTGTCGGCTCCTCGAGGGGCGCTCGCGACCGAGGGCCCCTTCCTGCTTGTGCCCGACGAGACCCCCGAAGACGTTCCGCGCAAACTCGAACACGGGAACAAGCAGCAGCCACCCGAGCACCGCCACGAGAACCTGCAACCACCGACCGACCATCAGAAACCGCCCCATTCCGCCTCCTACGTCGTCAACGTTCCTGCTCGAATAAAGGTGTCGGCAGGAACGCGATCGGCTTGAGTGCGAGTGAACGAGTAGAGATTCAATGGCAGGCGGCGATTCCCTGGTCGAGCGGCGCGGCTGCACCAATCGACCAGTAACGCCACCCATACCCCTTAGGCTGAAGCGTCAGGGCGAGAACGCCGAAGGTCGCATCGTTTCGGAACATCTCGCCCGGCAGGGGTGGGCTCGCGAAGGGATAAAAGTTCCGTCCGCCGGTGCCGACCACGAACTCTCGGATGCCGGCCGCAGACAGCACGGGCCGACTTTGCGATTCGGGCGTGACGCCAATCGGGTCGAAGCGCTCGTAATCGTGGTTATGCCCCGAGAGCACGATATCGACGTGTGCCTCGGCAAGCAGGTTCCACAGGTAACCCATTTGGAGCGCGTCGCCGTGCTCGCCCGAGGAGAAGCGCGGCTCGTGCCAGTAGGCGAGCGTGCAGGCCGCTTTGTCAGCGGCCAGGTCGCGCCGGAGCCACACCCCCTGTGCCGACCGGGCATCGCAGCCGCCGACCTGGTACCGGCCGCTGCCGTAGTGGCACTCCGAGTTGAGCACGACGATGTGCCATGAGCCGACGTCGTAGCTGTACCACCCGTTCGTGCCGGCGGCCCCGCCGAAATACGAGAAGTACGCGGAAGGGTCGTTCAGTTGGCACGCGTTCCCATACTCGTGGTTGCCGATCGCGGGGTGGATGATGGCCTTCATGCGCCCCCACGAGGGCGCGAACGAACGGTCGAAGGCTTGCTTGAGGCCACACTCGTACACCGTGTCGCCGAGTGTGAGGACCGCGGTCGGATTGAGGCGCATGGCCAAGTTGCTGACGGCGAGCTGTTTGCAGGACTGACTCGTGCCAGCACCGTTCATGAAGCTCGAGCTCGTCGGATCGCAGGCAATGTCACCGGCAGCGATAATGAGTGGCGGACCGGCCGCGGGCACAACAGCCGGGGTCGGCCCCAGCCGAACGACGCCCGCGCCGGCGCGTGGTGTCACGAGGAGCCGGATCGTACGGCCGACGTCGGCGACGCGCACACGGTAGGTCGGGGCCTTCCCTGCCTCTACGCACTCGCCGCCCCACCACGTGCAGACGAGCCAGCGGTACCGCGTGCCCTGCCGGCCCGCGGCCAGTGTCGAGCCCACCGTTGCGGAGCCCACGATCCATTTCGTCGGCTGTGTCGCCGGCCCCTGCGTCACGACGGGCTTCGGTTTCGGTTGCTGCTGCTTCGAGGTGGGCGTCGGCTTCGGCTTCAGCTTCGGCTTCGGCGCCGCCGTCTTCTTCGTGGCCGGGGCCGCGGGGGGAACCCGGCCCCCTCCCAGCAGACGGTGAAGAACGTCGAGGTACTGGCCGTTACCGCTCGCGGACGACCATTGTCTCGCCGACTCGACCGCGGTTCCCTCGCCCCACTCATTGAAGGTGGTGATGAGTTGCCACGGTGCATGGGAGGCAACCAACTTGCGGACGTCGGCCGTGAACCGCGAGAGGTCGCGTGGTAGCCGAGGGCTGCTCTCGTCCGCGCGCCAGAACCCCGGCGAAACCGCGACGGAGTAGCGGTCGGCGGCAACGAGGTGCTCGGCCGGAGCGTACTGGTGCCAACTTCCCGGCTGATCTGCGCAACTTCGGTAGCCGGGAAAGATTTTCAAGTCGATGTACGCAGCGTTTCCGATGCGTGCATTCGCAGCGTTCCATGCTGTCGCCGTGGAGCAGCCGGGAACGTCGTTGTACACGAAAACGACGAACTTCCCACCGACTCTGAGGTACGCCCCGCTGGTCGCGAGATGGTCACGGATATAGGTGAGGTCGGCGGCAATCGCCGATACCGAGCCGTTCGCAGCATGTTCGTCGTAGACCGCCCAGCGAAGCGGCGATCTGAGCGTCGTCGTGCGGGCAAGGAGCGCAGCCAGGCGAGCGTCGGTGTAGTTGCCTGGACCGTGCCAGGACGAGATCGCTGCGTCGATGCCCGCGTAGGTGAGTGCCGCGATGTGCGCGTCCTGCACCCGACGACTCGTCGACGAGTAAAGCCCGAGCGTCGGATCGTAATGGGTTCGCTTCCCCCCGACCGTCCAGGTTTCCGGAAACCATGGGTAGTAGAACGCAGCGCGAATCGGAGTCGACCCGGCGGCAGGACGGCCGGGAACGATCACCAACATGACCGCAGCCATCACGGCCATAAGGACGAGCATCGCCCTCGGCTTCGGGGAGCGCGCAGATAGGGCGGATAGGTAGGACAAGCCGACCATCAGGGGGTTTCCTTCGGCCCCGGCCGAGGGCGCGGAGGCGAGAGGGTCAGCCGCCACGATACACGACGCTTCCGACGGCGACGCCTGCGTCCAGCATCTCCCGCCTGTCCTCGTGCATGAACGCGATTTACGGGTGACGTCGAGCCGTTAGATACTCGGTTCGCAGGTCACGGCCGGTCACCGCGCGGGATCGCGCGCGGTCGAGCAAAGTCCCATCGGGAGGGCAACGATCAGCGCTCAGGCGCCACCCTCAACCTGTTCCTCCATCCCATTTCACCCGGTCTTTTGCCGGGATGTCGCGCCCGGGTCGACGCCTCGTCTCGCGCACGAAGACCAATCCGAGAAGAGCCACGATAACTGCGACCGCACCGCCGACGATCGCAAGCGAGTAAGTGTGTGAGCCGCGGCTGACGGCGTTGTCGGAGTTGAAGTCCTTGACGGTCGGCGAGGCTCCTCCGAGAGCGTCGGCCAGTACGTGCAGGTAGGTCTTCCCGTATTTCTTGCTCGGCTCGACGGCCGAGCTCTCACTGAACTCGTTCCAGCTGATCAGCCCGATCGCGTCCGGAGACGACGCCTCAGCTCCGTTGAGTTCCTGGCGCAGCGTGGCGCCGTTTCGCCGAGGCACGACGATATGGCCTCCGACGAGCCGTGCATCGAATCCGGCCGCGGCGGGCGCGATCCAGAGCCCGTGATCCCTGTGTACCGCTGCGCTCATCTTCACCAGCTTGCTCGGGTAACCCGGGTATGTGGTCGGATCAACCGACGACCAGTAGTACGCATCACCGTCGACGAGACCCTTGAGCCGGGTGTACCCGCTCACGCTCTTCTCCGAGGCAAGGACGAGCAGCCGGCTGCGAACAGGAGCAGCTGCCCGCTCAACCTCCGCAGGAGAGAACTTCCAAGTGCCGGACCAGACGACGAGCGGCTTGGAGTACAGCTGAAATGCAGAATTGGCTCCGAACGTGCGCACGAAGTATTCAAGGTCGTAGGCGACGCGGGCAACCGGGAGCGGCCGGCGGTAGAAATCCAAGCCCTGGTAGATGATCCCGAGCTTGAAGTTCAGGCGGTCGGCGATGGCAATGAGCTTGCGCAGGCGCGCATCGAGCGCAGGCGTGTGCTTCCAGCTGACTATGAACCCGTCGATCCCCGCCTGTTTCGCCCAAACGACGTGCTGCCGGAGAACGCGAACATCGTCGCTCGAGTAACGGCCGAGGAGCGGGTAGTCGCTCTTGCCGTGGCTCCACGTCTGTGGGTTGAACCAGATGTAGTAATAGGCCAGCACCGGGATCGGCCGTTGGGGCGCCGAGGAGCGCGCTACCGGTGCCACTGCTGCGATCGCCGCAAGGAGAACCGCTGCTGCGAGCGCCGCCACAAGGGCGCTCCGCCGGTTCATGCTTCGACGACCTCGCCCGACCTCTCGCCTCCTCGACGGCGGAAGGCACGCCGGAGTGAACGTCGCAGGCGCGGCCGCCCGACGAGGAGAAGCCCACAGGCCACCGAGGCGAGCGCCACGAGCACCGTCGCCACGTCCAGGTAGCTCACAACCTTGATCACCGCGACTTGGTCGCGAGTCATCGCGATTGGCGTCTTCATCTTCAGGCCCGCCGCATGGATCGTGACGCGGTAGCTACCGCGCGGCAGTGCAGGCAGGCGGAGCGTCCCGGACGAGTCGAGCTTGTAGTCCTGCGTACGCCCATTCGGAAACTCGAGCGTGAGACTGGAGCCGCCGAACGGAAACCCAAAGATCCTGTCACGAGCCTTGAACGTTGCTGAGTAGAAAAGCAGCTTCAGCGTCACGTTTCGCGAAGACGCCGGCAGAAACGCCTGCTGCGATCGATTCACCAGGTTGTTGCCCTGGATCGTAACGCCCTCGACACGGTAGAGCAGTTGCTTCGAGACAAGACCTCCAGCGAGCGGAACGACACGCGTCGCCTTGAGGAGCACAGCGCGCTCGAGACGCTTCCCGCTGAAGGTGAAGACCGCGCCGTCGCTGCGCTTGAGCTGCACCTGCCCCACGTTTGCCGCCTCGAAGGGGCCGGAATTCGGATCGACAAACCTGATGTGTGTCGGCACGAATTTGTCGATCGCGGCGCGCACGGTGCGAACGCCGTGAACACTCCGTACGTACCACCGCTGAACACGGTACGTCGTGCCGTCGGAGAAGACTCTCGGCTTCAACCCGAGCGCCCGGACGATCCCGAGCGGGTTCTGCTGCAGCACCGCAAAGGCGGACTGGGAGAGCAGGAACTCGACCCCGCCGTCGCTGCCCGTTGTTCGGGTGGTCCCGGCGAACGAGAAGGTGAGCCCCCCTGTCGCCGGGACCGACTGAACGCGCACGAATCTCTGCGAGGAGACAGTGCTGCCGGCGCGCGCCACGCCCGTACCGGCGACGACCACGACGAGTACGACGGAGAGCAGGAGGAACGTGCGCATGCGTGCCGTCACGGACCCGTCCCACCGAGGGTCGCCTCACCAAGCGTCGCCTCCCTGGCGTCGGCCCGGCGGCCGCGCCTCGAGCGGAAGAGGGCGAGCCCCATCAGGAGCACGACGACGGCAGCGCCGACCGCGTAAGCGGGATAGATGATCGACCGGTTGGCCACGACGGGCGGCACCACCTGGCGTGTCGCCGCGATGATCTGCGGCGAACGCGGCGGCCCGCCGAAGTCGAACGCACTGGTCAGGTTGCTCGCGGTCGCATCACGATGAGTCAGCGGGGCGAGGCCCCAGTTCTCCTCGATGAACTTGAGTCCCGATGTGAAGTCGAGCGTGGTGTGATCAACGTAGCCACGGCGCGCGTACGGGCTGATCAATAGCGCCGGGACGCGGAAGCCATAGCCGAAGCCGTCCACCTGCGGCGGCCGCACGTGGTCGTACCACCCACCCCAGTCGTCGTACGAGAGGAGAAAGGCCGAGCTCGACCAGTATTGGCTCGCCATCAGGTTGTTGACGATCGTCCGGACGAAGCGCATCCCGGACTGGACACTCCCGGGCGGATGCTCGCTGGCCCCGGAGGGAGCGATGTAGGCAACAGCCGGAAGCGTCCCGTGAGCCAGGTCGTCGTAGTACTGGCGGAGCGGGACGATGTGCTTCGCGAGCTTCGGATCGTCGATGAAGCGCGCGTAGTTCAGGAGCGGCACCCAGGTGACTTGCGAGCTGCGGTCGCCGACGACGTGAGCGCGAAAGTTGATCTTGGGGTCGTAGTTCGAGACGTAGAACTTCCAGGAGACGCCGGCTTTCTCGAGCTCGTCGAAAATCGTGGGGCGAGTGAAACCGCCCTTGGGCGCGTGGTGAGGCTCGGCAGGATACGCACCGACCCAGAAGAAGTGGTTTTCGCCGCTGCCGTTCTTGGCCGAGCTGAAGAACCGGTCGAAGAGAACGAACTGATCGGCAAGATTCCAGTAGTACGGGATGTCCTTGCCGTCGTAGTAGCCCATCACGTTGGTCGGATCGACGCCCTCTTCACGCAGGATGTTCGCGAACCCGTTCAGACGGCCACCGTTGTACTGGCCTCGGAAGATGATGGGGTCGTGGCCAATGTCGGTCACGGCGCGACCACCGATGGGGAACGGCTTGATGCAGCGGCCCGTCGGCTTGGCGAGATTGACGGGCATGCAGACTCCGGCCGGGATGCCGTCCGAGCCCCGGCCGTACGTCCCGAAGTAGTTGTCGAAGGTGTGGTTCTCCTGCAGTAGGTAGACGAAGTGGTGGATCGGCGTCCGCGGATGGTCACCGCCGCCCGCCTTCGTCAGTGGATACCGCGGTTTCGGAACGTCGGCGTAGAGCTGCTTCAACTGGGCTTCGGCCTGTGCCCGTTGGCGGGCGAGCGCCGCCCTCTTCGCTGCCCGTGCCTGCCTCGCCGCATTCTGGGCAGGGGAACGGGAGCCCGTCAAGACCGGCGACGTCGTGGAGACCTTCGGCTTCGACGTCGCCACGCTCGCCGGGCCGGAAACCGAGTGGGACGTCGAGGTGGACGTCGACTTGGACGTCGGCCTCAGCGTCACTCTGGGAGACGCCGTCGCTTTCTGCTTCGGCGCCGACCTCGGCGCCGGCTTCGACTTCGGCTTCGGCTTCGTCGGCACGGGTGGGGCGTCGGGCGCGACGGGCACGACGGTCGTGGTTGTCGGGGTCGGAGCAACCACCGTCGTCACCGGGACAGTTGTCGTGGGCGGCGGCGTGGTGTCCGTCGGGGATGTGCCGCCTGCGAGCGCAAAGGCGGCTGCTTGGCCCGCCGCCAACGCAGCGACGAGCCCCGTGGCGGCCGCGAGCCGCGTGTGAATGCGGCGTCTATTCACACTGACACCACGACAAAGGTGCTGAGCCCTTCGAGCTGCTGGTACTTCGGCGCTTTCCGCGTGCCGTGGGCGGGCCAGACATACCAGGTGTACCGACCCGGCAGGAGCTGCTGGCGATGCCCCGCGTACGTCCAGTGTGAGCCGATGATCAGCTTCGCCTTGGTCGGCCAGGTGGAGAAAACCTTCTTGTGGCCGCGGAAGACCTGCACGTTGTAGAACCTCGCCCCGGCGGCCGTCTGCCAGCGGAGGACGACCGGCGCCGACACGCGCTGACCGTCGGCCGGTCCGAGAAGCGCCCGGCTGGGGATCCGCGCGAGCGCAACCACGCCCATCGACTGATTGCCGGTCTTGTCGTACGCGACGACCAGGTACTGATACGAAATGCCGGTCTTGAGCCGCTGATCGACCAGCCGCGTGCCCGAGCCCTTGTAGACCGTGACGCGCCTGGCGCCCTTTCCTTGCGTCCGCAGCACCGCGACGTGGTCGATCCCGCCGCTACTCGGGAGCCCCCATGTGAGGACGACAGTGCGGCCGGCAACGCGAATGGACAGGTTCTGCACGTCGTTGGGCCTCGTGGCGACGTTCGCCGCCTTCGCCGAGGGCGGCGGTGGGTCGCCGACGGTCACGGTGAAGAACTTCGAGCTCGAGTTGCCTGCTGCGTCGTGAGCAGAGCACGTGACCGTCGTCGTCCGCCTCGCGGGGAAGACCGACCCCGAAGCCGGCGCGCAGGACGGGGTGACCGCGCCCGAGACGTCGTCGGTCGCAGAAACCGAATACGCAACGGCGGCACCCGCCGACGACGTCGCGCCGACCACCTGATTGACGGGAACGGTGAGCAGCGGCGCGGTCTGATCGACCACGGTGATGGTGAACGAGCCGTTCGCGGTGTTCCCGTGCGAATCCGTCGCCGAGCAGTTCACGGTCGTCGTCCCGACGGGGAAGCTCGATCCGGAGGGCTGGTTGCAGGTCGGAGTGACGCTGGCGTCGATATTGTCGGTCGCGCTGACCGCGTAGCTGACCGGGGTCAGCGGGCCCACCGCTGTGACCGTCATTGCTGCTGGCAGCGTCAGCGTCGGGGGCGTCGTGTCCACGAGCGTCACGGTCACGTCGAAACTGGACTGGCTCGTGTTAGCTGGCCTGCGGAATCCGTCGCCGTGCAGGTAATGTTGGTCTTGCCGACCGGGAAGGTCTGCCCGGACGAAAGCGGACCGCAGGACGGGGTGAGCGGGCCGTCGACGTTGTCCGTTGCGCTCGCCGAGTAGGTGACGGCCACACCGGCCGGGGACGTCGTCGACTGGCTGATGCCGGACGGCACGGTGACGACCGGGGCCGTCTGATCGACGACCGTAATGTCGAAGCTGGTCGACTCGGTGGCATTGCCGCTGTCGGTCGCGGAGCACGTCACCGTGGTCGCGGCCCGAGCGGGAAGAGCGAGCCGGACACGTGGTCGCAGCTCACGGCCAGGGGGGCGTTGTTCGATGTCGAATCGGTCGCAGTGACGGTGAACGACGCGGTTGCGCCGCTCGCGTTGATAGCAGCGACCGTCTGTGGGTTGTCGCCCACAAAGGAGACGTTCCCGTGCGTGCTGTCCGCGCCGCTTTCACCGGCGGTGACAAGGATGAGCATGGTTGCACCGAGGGCTAGAGCGAGCTTTTTCATGGCCTCACCGAGTAGATGACGATGACGGGCTTCCTCACGTCCAGACCGCCGCCGGTCCTCACAGTGATCGCCTCCGTGTGCTCGACGCGCCCGTTGTAGCGCCTGACGTAGGAGAGGATCTTGTTGGCGAAGAAGTGGCTGCGGGACGCGGAGAACGAGTCCCAGACGACGTACTGGATGTCATCGTGCCGGATCATCAGATCCGGATTCGTTACGGCTTCGTAAACCGGGTTCCGGCGCAGCGGGTTCGAGCTGACGGAAAGCCCGTAGACCTTGCGATGGCCGTAGAACTCGAGGATGTTGGCCATCGACGGCCCAACCGCGAGCATCTCCGCCCCCTGGGGGACGTTTGCATCAACCCAGTGGCCTGCTTCGCGGCCGCCCGGCACGCCGCCCGAGCCGGCGAGGAACTGGCCGGTCGTCGGGGGATGGATCCGCCCCCACGAGGTGACCGCCAGCGACAGCGCGACGACGGCCGCCAGGCCGATTGCGGCCGGCGCCCGCCAGCGGTGACGTACGAGCTCAACACCGCCGTCGGCGAGCCGCACGAGGGAGCGGGCTGCGAGAAGAGCGCACGGCGGCGCAATCGGCAGCAGGTACTGGAAGCCCTTGACCGGCCACAACTCGAAGAACACCGCGGGCGCGATGATCCAGGAGAGCAACAGGGTCTCACGCCAGTTGTGCTCGCGCCGAAGGAAGATGAACCCGGCTCCCGCGACGAGAAGCAGCAACGGCCCGATCGCCTGAGAGACGCTCGTCGGATAGAAGAAGAAGCTGTGGTTCGGCCGGCGGAAGAGCTGGTAGGAGAGGAACGCCGAGCCTGTGTGCGACTTGCCCGCAAACGCGATCGAGAGCGGATACGGCAGGATCACGACGATCATCACGGCCAGCGAGATCGCGAGGTCGCGCAGCCGCAGACGGACGGATGGCGAGAGTGCGAGAAAAGCGTAGACCGCACCGACGAACAGCAGCCCCACCTCCTTCGAGAGGAAGGTCAGCCCGACCCCCCCACCGGCCGCGTAGAGCCACGAGGCGTTCCCGCGCTTCACGTACAGCGCCAGGAAGTACAGGGTGAGCGTGGCGCAAAAAGCCTCGGGCAGATCGAGCAGCACTTGCCTGGAAACGAGGACGTGGTACGGCATCAGCGACAGGAAGACGGCTGCGAGGACTCCCGCGCGGCGCCCGTACAGAAGCGCGCCGATCTTGTAGGTCAGCACGATCGTCGCGACGCCCACCCCTGCCGAGAGCAGCCGCCCGAACCGGTCGCCGCCGCCCCAGAGGAATCCGAGCGAGAGCGCCGTCTGGTACAGCAGTGGGTGCGCCCGGAAGATCGGGAAGAACGGCCGCAGTGCCGCATCGCCCGCGATCGACGCACCCGGCCGGCGTAGACAGCCTCGTCGCTGTTGAACCCGACCGCGGCGATGTGCCAGAGACGCAGGAAGAGCGAGAAGACGAAGGCGCCCCCAACGGCGGTAAACGCCGCGATCCTCAGCAACACCGCCCTCTCGCGGCTGCGAGCACGAAACGTGCCGCAGCCACCGTCTCGGGAAGCACTGACTCGATCCCGCTCACTCCGCTTCCGGGCTGAGGATCGGCGTGGGCAAGACGCCGAGCAGGTGATCGCTGAGGTTCGCCTCGGTCGCGACCTCCACCTTGTCCGGTTCCGGCAGCGAGAACAGCTCGGGCAGAGACTGATACCAATCGCGGGTGCTGCTCGAGAGGAGCGTCGCAGGCCGGCTCCCGATCGTCGAGCGGATCAGCGCGGACTCGACTGCCGCGAGGTTGACGTCGCTCCGATCGTGGAAGAATTTCTCCAGGTGCGTGTAGGGCGGGAACCCGTACGCGTCTGCGCAGTTCTCCAGGATGATCTCGACGGCCTCCTCCGGGTCGAGCGGACGGTTGAAGTCGTCGCCGCGCTGGATCACAACAAGCTCCTCGTACTGGGCCAACGGGTACGGACCACACCGGGCACGAGCCGGTCGACGTGGTACTTCGGCGGCGGCACGAGCAGCTGCACGACGGCGTTGATCGTCCCGACCGGCAGGTTGTGCTTCGAGAGGAAGAACGCGACGCCCGACCCATTGGAGTGCAGCCTGCTCGGGAAGACGAGCGTCAAACGCTCTTCCAGGAGAGCAGCGGCGCCTTCACGGCCGCAACCGTGTGCCTGCTGATCGTCAACGGCGGGTACGTGAGCAAACAGCGTCCGGACAGAGAAGCGTCAGGTCGTCGGACAGGAGCCGAGGCTCGGATTCGCGTCGAGCGACTTCAGAGTCGTCGTCGTCTTTCCCGTGTCGGCGCGGGCCGTGATCAGAAATGCCTTGTCTCCGCTCGACATGCAGGCGGCGTGCACGAGCGCGTAGCCGCGTTCCGCGAGATGCCAGCGCAAGATCGGCTCCACGACGTTAGGTACAAGACGTGCGGCGATCGCCGGAGCAGCTGTGAGGCCTGAATGTCGACCTGCTCGCCTACCTTGACGTCGATCGCGAACCCGTACGAGCGAGACCCTCGTCGTAGACCAGACGGTCGCGTGTCACCGCGACGAGCTTCCGCGGCCGTCCCTTGCCCGGAGTGACTGTGCCGATCTTCACGTCCAGGTCGGCCGCAGCCACGAGCTGCGGGACACCGAACCGCTCGAGCTCGGGCAGCGGCACATCGGAGGCGACTGTGACGAAACCGTGGACGTCGTAGAACGACCGTCCGGCGGCCGCCTTCGGCTTCGCCCAGATCCAGGTGTCGGCGACACCGAAGCGGGCGAGGGTCAGCGCGGCGAGAGTGAACACATTCGAGACGAGATACTGGATGTGCAGCCCCGAGGCGAGCACGTAGAGCGCCGGCCCACGCATGAGGAGCAAGGCGTTGTTCACGAGCACGAACTGCAGGAACCGCGCCAAGCGTCTACGGTCGTCAGCCGACGGCTTGAAGACAAACCGCTCCGCGAGCACGAAGTTCCACGTTGTCGACGCCTGGGTCGCGATGATCGCAGCGACGAGGTAGTACAGATGGCCACTCTCCGTGAGCAGGGCGAGCGCCAGAGTGTTGACGGCGAGCCCGGTCAGTCCCACGAGACCGAAGCGGAAGAATCGCCCGGTCGCGCCGGTGAGCCGCAGTCGCCAGAGATGGACCAGGTAGTTCAGCGCCTCGTGGACCGAGGCCTTGCTGTGACCCGCGTGCCGTTCACCGAAGACGAAGCCGACCTCCGCCTTGCGTAGCTCGGGAATGCGCACAAGCAGCTCGAGCAAGATCTTGAAGCCGCGTGGCCGCAGCCGGTTCAGGTTCGCGGTGACCGCCGACGGCCGACCAGGAAAAAGCCGCTCCATCGGATCGGAGACACCGCGTAGCGCTCTGCGGAAGCCGACACGGGCGGCACCGCTCGACACGCGAGAGAGGAGCGTCCGAAGCGGCCAAATCGAGCGCTGCCACCGTCGACGAAGCGGCCCGCGAGCACCAGGTCGACGTCGCCTTCCTGGGCGCGGTTGAGCAGCGGAAGGAGCGCCTCGGGCGGATGCCGGAGATCGGCGTCCATGACATACCGAGGAGCCGGTGGCACGTTCGAAGCCTGTGATGACAGCGGTGGCCAGCCCGCCTGCGCGGCCGTCGGGAGGACGTGCACCATGTTCACCGCGCCTCGAACGTCTCGGCCGCCTCGTTGATGGCTTCGACGGCGTCGTCATCGCCGTCGTCGACGAAGATCACCTCGATGTCCGATCAGCTCGTGACGGCCGCGAGCCGCTCCAGGAGCGGGCCGACGCCTTCGGCCTCTTCCTTCGTCGAAATCACAATCGAGACGAGCGTGTTCCCTGATTCGGAGCCGCCTCCACCTCTTCGCCTCCACCGCGGGATCACTGACGGCAGCGAGAACTATGCCAGAAACCTCGTTTTTCGACGCCGCCGCCATGGCCGCCTTCCCCCGTTGTCGAGAACGAAGGGTGACGCGGCTGACCGCGAGCCCCTCCCCAGAGCCAGTACGTTACGAACGGTCACAGCATGGCAAAGGCCAGTTTTTCGGCAAGGGCCATTCGTCCAGCATGGTGAGTACCGTTGGCTTTCATCGCTCGCTCCATGGACCGAGACTTTTCGCCCGCCGGCTGGGGCATTCCGAACCGATCGCGATGTCGGTCGAGGTCGAGACGAATGCCGGCTGTCGACGATCGCCGCAGCGGCTGTTCCGCCGCGCGCGGCCGACACGCGCGGTCGTGCCGTCGGCACGCACCCACCATCGGGGATCGAAAGCCCTTCCTTGCTAGGCTCGAAACCGGCTCGAGCGGGACGGTTCCAGCGGATCGCGGATGCGTACGACCGAATCATGGGATGGTACTCATGGCAGCTCGCATCCCGTTCACGGACCTTGCCGGGGTCGCCGCAGGCATGCGTGTGCTCGACATCGGGCGGGTACCGGGGCCACACCCACCAGCTCGTCTCACGGGTCGGCGAGCCGCTCGTCGCAGCCGCGAGCCGACCCCCGACTACAGCTCGTCGCTACGGGCGCGCCACCCGGGCCTCGAGGTCCAGCGGGCACCGGCGCAGGAGTTGCCCTGGCCGAACGACTCGTCGACGCCGCCCTCGCCCAGCTCGTCGTGACGTTCATGACCGATGCGCCGCCAGCCATGCGCGAGGCGGACGCGTCCTTCGCCGGCTGAAGGTCGCCGACTGCATGTGGTGGTTGACGGCATGGACATGATGAACGCGCTGCGTGAGGTTCGCCGGCAGGTGCAGCCGGGAGAGGAAGACGTGATTGCCGTCGACTTCCGATCGGAGCAGTCGTTGCGCGCTCTCCTCGAGGGCGCGGGGCTGGTGGGGGTGGAGACGACGACGATCGAGGTCTCCGTCACGTACTCGTCGGTCGACGACCTGTGGGAGCCGGCGACTCGCGTCGGCGGGCCCGGCGGGCCTGTCGCCGAGCGTTTCCGCGAGCAGCTCGAAGAGGGCCGAGCCGTGTTCGAGCGGGCGCTCGGGTCGCCGACCGGTACCTTCACGCTCGGCGGCCGCGCAGCGGCCGCGCGCGGCACCCGCGCCTGAGCGTCTCGCGCTCAGTTCAGAGCGAAGGTGACGTTCACGACTGCCGTGACGTCCTTCTGCAGCGTCGAGGTGTCGTAGACGCCGTAGTCGCTCACCTGAGTCGAGTTCGGCGAGGTGACCTGGAAGACACCGACCTGGACGTCGCGAAGCTTGCCGAGTTTCGCTCCGCTTGCGCCGACGAGCACTTTGCCACGGTTCTGCGCATCACGGACAGCGGCGGCAAGCAGGCCGGGGCGGATGTTCCCGAGCTTCGTCAAGACGTACTGCAGCGGCTGGGCCTGGAGCGGAATACCCGCGACGATCAGCTTCGCGCTCGCCTCGGCCGTCTTCGCCACGACATCCACCCGCGCCGAACGAACTTCGAAGTTGCGCGTCACCTGGTAACCGATCACCTCGGAGGAGGTGCCGTTGTTGTTGACGGGATTCACGACCTGGGTGGACACCGGCTGCACCGTAACCTCGGCGGGCTGAAACCCCTGTGCCACGAGGAACGAGCGAATCGTCGCCGTCCACGCCGAGAGTTGCTTCGCAGCGGCCGCCGCCCCCACCTGCTGACTTGTCACCGACAGGTCCCAGATCGCGAAATCGGAGGTCACCTGCTGCTTCGCTGAGCCGGTCACCGTGATGACATCGTTCTTGCCCCGGTCGCGAATCCCGTGGCCGATCGCGATTGATCCGATCAGAACCGCAATCGCGAGTAGTGCCAGGCCGGCGAGAAGTGGCAGACGATCGCGCACTGGTCGATCCTATGCCTTCGCTTGACGCCGCGCGCTCGGTCTCGTGTCCGAGGGGTGCGGCCCGCGACCCAGCTTCGAGCTGAGAACGCGCGATGCGACGACGTCGCCGGCCGATCGACTGAACGAGCACCTCCGCGGGCGCCGGTGTCACGCTCGCGCAGGTCGAGACCGGCCATGTAGTTTTCGACACGAGCCGATCAGGCAGTGTGCAAACCCACGACATGCTGGAGCAACTTCCAGGTCACGTCGGGATTCTCGAGCGCGAAATCGCGGAAGTCCCAGAACGGGATCTCAAGACATCGAAGGGACGTCTCGGCGGTGACCGTGGCTGTGCGCTCCCCTCACTGATCATCGCGAGCTCGCCGAAGTGATCGCCGGGACCGAGCCGCGCAACCTGCTTGCCCCCGACGGCGACCGTTGCCGTGCCCTCCGAGATGATGAAGAACCCGACACCGCTCATCTTCCCTTCCTGGACGACCGACATGCCTGCGTCGAGCCGGCGCTCCCGGAACAGGCGGCCCAGACGGCCAAGCTGTCGCTGGTTCAGCTCACTGAACAGGGGCACCCGCCTCAGGTCGTCCGTGACCTTCGACATCCGAGCGATCCTACTCCGGTCGAGCATCTCAACCAAGAACACTCTTCGCCGTGCCGGATCACCCATCGGCTACGGTGGAGACGCGTTACTCCTGGCATCGGAAGCCGCCGCAGCGCAGCAGGTCGCCGTTGCGATTCTCGCGCGGCGAACGATCGATCGGGGTTCAGATGCTCAGAGCCCTGGAGATCGGCGGCGCGTCCGTCGGGATCCGCGCAGCAATTGTCTCGACGTACCCACCGCGAGCCTGCGGGATCGGGACGTTCGCGGCCGACGTCCGCGGTTCACTGATCGGCCTCGACGGCGTCGAGTCGGTGGCGAAAGTTGTGATCGTCGACGATCCGTCGAGGCCGCAGCGCCCCGGTGTCGTCGCAGCGATCTCGCAAGGAACGCGGGGCGACTACGTGCGCGCAGCTCGGATTCTCGGACGGCGCGACGTCGACGTCGTGCTGCTCGAGCACGAGTACGGAATCTTCGGCGGCCGCGACGGCGAGTACATCCTGTCGCTGGCCGAAGAGCTGACGCAGCCTCTCGTCGTGACGCTGCACACGGTGCTCTCGCAGCCGACACCGCACCAGGCGCGCGTCCTCGGACGCTCTGCGGCCACGCCGAGCTCGTGATCGTGATGACCGGGACGGCTCTGCGGTTGCTGGTCGACAGCGGCACCTGCCCCGAGTCGAAAATCCGGGTCGTTCCGCACGGAGCCCCGACACTGCTCGTCGAGCGCGCCAACGCAGCACTGCCGCCGCACGGCCGCGACGACCGCCTACGAGATCGCTTCGTGCTGTCGACCTTCGGCCTGCTGTCGCCCGGTAAGGGCATCGAGACGGTTCTGGCGGCCCTGCCGGCGATCGTCGAGCAGCACCCGGAGATCGTCTACGTCGTGGCCGGGCGCACGCATCCCGGCGTGGCACAGCGAGAGGGCGAGCGTTACCGCCTGTCCCTTGCAGCAACTCGTGGCGGAGCTCGGCCTCCAGGAGCACGTCGAGTTCGACGACCGTTTTCTCGCCGTCGACGAGATCGCGGACCTGCTCGGCATGACTCGGTGTTCGTGACGCCGTACCGCGATCCCGAGCAGACGTCCTCGGGCGCCTTGACGTTCGCGATCGCCGCGGGCTGCGCCGTCGTGTCGACGCCTTATCGATATGCCGAGGACATGCTCGCGACCGGCGCCGGTGAGCTCGTTCCCTTCGGCGATGAAGCGGCCCTCGGCGCGGCCGTCTGCCGCTTCATCGACGATCCAGAGCTGCTGCGCACGGCCCGCGCCGAAGCGCGGCGCGTCGGCCAGACCGTCAGCTGGCCGTCGGTCGCCGGGGCGACTGCGCGAGGTGCTTCGCGACGCGATCGAGCTCGGCCGCGCGCGCGAGGCGGTCGGTCAGCCTCGAGCCGCAGCCGGCGAGCTTGCGCCACGACCACCTCCTGACGATGGTCGACGACGCCGGCATCGTCCAGCACGCCCACGGGGCGATCCCGAACCGGCGCAGCGGGTACTGCGTCGACGACGTCGCGCGCCTCGCCGTGGTTGCGCTCGAGCTCGCGCCGCCGCTCCGACGAGCAGCAGTGGACGCCGATCGTCTATCGCTCGCTCGCGTTCCTCCACGACGCGACCGACGACCGCCCCGGGATGCGCAACTTCATGGCCTACGACCGCCGCTGGCTCGACGAGCCGCACATCGGCGACCACGTCGGACGGGCGATCTGGGCGCTCGGCGAGATCCTCTCCACCGCCTGGGCCCCAGCGCTCGTCGACCCGACGCAGCGGCTGCTCGACTCGCTCGTCGGCGGCCTGAACGGCCCGACCTCCCTGCGAACCGACGCATATGTCGTGCTCGGGCTCGCCCGGCTCGACCACGACCGGCTCGACGATCCGGCCCGCCGGCTGCTCGAGTGCGGCGTCGACCGCCTTTCGACGGCGTTCGAGGCAACCGCATCGGAAGGCTGGCTGTGGTTCGAGCACGCGCTCGCCTACGACAATGCACGCCTGCCCCAGGCACTGATCGCGGGCGGGACTGCACTGGGGTTGGACGACCAGGTGGCCACCGGGCTCGAATCGTTGCGCTGGCTCGGCGACGAGTCGGGGCTCGCGACTGGATCTCTCCGCCTGACCGGTCACCGCGGGCGCAAACGGAGCGAGCCGGCGCCCGGGACGGGCGACGAGCAGCCGCTCGAGGCCTCGGCGTTCGTCGAGGCCGAGCTCGCGGCGTTCGCCGTGACGGGCGACCCCGAGCACGGTCTGCGGGCGAGGCTGGCGTTCGACTGGTTCCTCGGCCGCAATCAATTGAGCCGTCCGCTGTACGACTTCGCGACGGGAGGCTGCAGCGACGGCCTCGGCGCCGAGGACGTCAACAGAAACGAGGGCGCCGAGTCGACGCTCGCGTTTCACCGCGCCGCGCTCCTCCTCGACGCGTCCGATCTCTCGTCGGTGCCGAGCAGGCGAATCGCGGAGGCCGTTGCGTGAGCAAGCGCGAGCTCTTCGAACGCCATCCCGGAAATCCGATCCTCGCAGCCGACGACTGGCCCTATCCGGCGAATGCCGTCTTCAACCCGGCGGCGGCGTTGGTCGACGGCGAGACGGTGCTCCTCGCCCGCGTCGAGGATCTGCGCGGCATCTCGCACCTCACCGTCGCGCGCTCGGCGAACGGCATCGACGGCTGGACGATCGAGGCCGCCCCGCTCCTTGCACCGCTCGAGGGCCTCGAGAGCGAGCAGTGGGGCTTCGAGGACCCCCGTGTGGTGTGGCTGCCGGAGCTCGAGCGCTGGACGATCACCTGCACCGCATACGGGCCGGCGGGGCCGGCCGTGTACCTGGCGCTGACCAGCGACTTCCGCTCGGTGGAGCGGCACGGCGTGATCCAAGGCGCCGAGGACAAGAACGCGGCGCTGCTCCCGGAGCGGATCGACGGCAAATGGGTCCTGTTCCACCGCCCGAGCCATCAGGCTGCGGCAGGCTCGAACGGCGAGATCGCGTTGTCACGTTCGACCGACCTGACCAGCTGGAGCGCGCCCGAGCACGTGCTTGCGCCGCGGGAGGGCGCCTGGTGGGATTCGCGCCGGGTCGGGATCGGGCCCCCGCCGTTTCGCACCGACCACGGCTGGCTGATCATCTACCACGGCGTCAAGGACACCGTTTCCGGCGGCCTGTACCGCGTCGGGCTTGCGCTCGCGCAGCTCGACGACCCGAGCCGGGTCACACACCGGCTCCCCGAGTGGGTCTTCGGCGCGCAGTCGGCATACGAACGTGTCGGAGACGTCGGCAACGCAGTCTTCCCGTGCGGGCTCATCCACGACGAGGCCGACGGCCTCCTGCGGATGTACTACGGGGCTGCAGACACCTCGATCGGTCTTGCAACGGCGCACCTCGACGAGCTGATCGCCGCGGTGCTCACAGCCCCGGTCTGACAAGCTCGCCTTCGTGCACGAGCTGACGCTGCTCGACTGGAAGCGCCGCATCTTCGAGCTGTACTCGGAGGTACGGGCTGAGCCCGATGCAGAGCGCGCGTGGAGACACTGGCGCGACGTTCGCGACGAGCTCTTTCGCTCGCACCCGCAGACGCCGATACCGGCAGGCACCGCGTTCCGAAGCCTTCACTACTTCGACTACGACCCGTCGCTGCGGGTGCTGGGAACGGTCGATCCGTCCGAGCGCGTCACCACGCGAGATCGCCACCTCGGGCGAGGCGCCCTATTCGTTCACGCGATTCGCGCGCGTGCGCTTCCTGCTCGCCGAGGAGCATGCACTCGACCTCTACTGGCTGGACGGCTACGGCGGCGGGCTCTACCTCTGCTTCGCGGATGCGACCAGCGGCACTGAGACGTACGGCGCGGGCCGCTACCTCCTCGACACGGTCAAGGGCTCCGACCTGGGCGAGCGAAACGGGAAGCTCGTGCTCGACTTCAACTTCGCCTACAACCCGTCGTGCTCCTACGACCCGCGCTGGGTGTGCCCGCTCGCGCCGCCCGGGAACCGGCTGAAGGTGCCGATCCGCGGCGGCGAGCGGGCATCGTAGACACGCTCAGTGGCTCATGGTCCCGGCGACATGTCCGACGTTGAGCAGACCGACTTGGCCCATCTGCACGCTCGCGAAGCTGTGTGACACGAATGGGTAGATGCCGGCCTGGTCGATCTTGACGTCGAATACGCCTCCCCCGCCCGCGGGCACGATCGCCGTCTGGATGTCGTGCTGCGGAGCGTCGACCAGGTCTGCGTTGACCCACGCGCGCGCAAGCACGGTGCCCACGACGTGGAACTCGGTGTTGAGGCTCGGCCCTGCGTCGACGACCCAGAACCGGACGGTGTCACCGACGTTCGCGGTTAGGGGATGCGTCTTGTACTGGGCGGCGTAGCCGTTCCACGTGACCCAATCGGGGGTCATCTGCGTCGCCTTCGTCAGGTCGAGTCCCGCAGCCGTCTTCTCGCCGGCACCGTTCAGGTACCACTCGCTCGAGACAAGCACGTACTGCTCGTCGACAGCCGGCATGTGTCTCGGCTCGACGATGATCGCACCGTACATTCCGTTTGCGATGTGCATGAACGCGGGCGCGGTGCCGCAGTGATACATGAAGACGCCCGGCACGCCGGCCTTGAACGAGAAGTGCTTGTCCTGACCGGGCAGCACATCGGAGAATGCGACGTTCGGCGCGATCTGAGCGGCATGGAAATCAACTGAATGCGGCATCGGCGAGCTGTTGTGCAGCGTCACGTTCACCGTCTGCCCCTGACGTACGTGGATCACCGGCCCAGGAGCCGTGCTTCCGAATGTCCATGCCTGGTACTTGATGCCGGGAGCGATTGACACGTCCGAGTGCCGGATGTCCAGCCGCACGTTCGCGACTGCGCCCGGCGACGCCGCCGGCAGAGTCGCTGGATACGCCTCGTGCGCCATGGCGATTGCATCGGCGTTCGCCGGCGCGATGCCCGCGTAACTCGGGGACGCAGCGGCGCCTTGGGCGCTGGATGCCGTGTGGGTCATGCCGGGCATCCCCGCTGTCGCCGATCCCGCGGCAACCTTCTGGGCCGACGCCGCCGCGTGGCGCGCGTCGTCGCGCGCCTGGAACGCCGAGATTGTCATCCAGAGGCCGATCAGCAGGATCGCCGGGATGGTCACGCCCGCAAACAGGGCGAACAGCTTCAGAGCGACGCCGCCCTCCTTGTCCTTGTCGCCCAGCGTGTATGCGCTCATTGCGGGTTCCTACTCCGTCGTGATTTCCACAATCACCGTAGGAAGAAAGGCTCGGACCCACATCGCGGCCGAGCCGCGGATCAGATCCGTGATTTCTACGAATCTCATTGGACAAAAGAGGGGCGACAATCGCCCCATGGACGGCGAGCGACAGCGCGAAAGCCTGCTACAGGCCCTCGGGAAGGCGCCGGACGGGCTCGACACCAGCCACCTTGCGGCGCTCGTGGGGCTGCATCCCAACACCGTCCGCTGGCACCTGGGGGTCCTGACCGACGACGGTCTCGTCTCCTCGACCCCGCAGCGTCGCCGACGGCGCGGCCGGCCCAGCGTCGTTCATCACCTCACCGCAGACGGCGCCGCCCGGGATCGAGACGAGTACCGCCTGCTCGCGACGATGCTCACGGCGGCGATCGCAACCGATGCGAACGCCAAGGCGCTTGCCTACGACACGGGCGTGCGCTGGGGGCAGCACCTCGAGGCGTCCGAGCCGGGTGCCGCCGTCGTCGACCTGCTCGATCGTGAGGGCTTCGCGGCTTCTGAGCACGACGACAGAATCGAGATGCGCAGGTGCCCGTTCTACGCCTTGGCAGCGGAGAGCCCGGAGGTGATCTGCACGCTCCACCAGGGACTCATCGACGGCGCCCTGGCCGCGGGATCCCGGGGCTCGTGGTCGACCGTCTCGACCCGCTGGTCGCGCCGAACCTCTGTGTCGCACACCTACGCGCCGGCGAGCGACCCCGTTCGGTTCGCATCACGCCTACGACGCGAGCGTCTTCAGGTCCGCGGCGACGAGCCCAGGGATGAAGGGCATGAGGAACGCCGCGCGCTCGCCGCCCTTCGGGTCGATCAGATAGACGGCGGTGCTGTGCACGATGTCGCCCGACACCGGCTCGACGATGATCTGGTAGTCGCGCCACACCTGCGCGAGCTCGCGGTGGGTGCCGCGGATCCACAAGGCCCCGCCCGGCAGATGCCACTTGGCAACCGCGCGCGCGATGCTCGCGGGAGTGTCGCCCGCGGGATCGACGCTGACAACGACGAGCCGCGGTCGCTGGTTCACCGGCACCTGCCGGATCGCAGCGGCCAGCATCTTCCCTTCGACGGGACAGGCCTGCTTGCAGAGGGAGTCCAGGAACGTCAGTACGACGGTCCGTCCCTGCAGCGCGCGAAGCGAGACGAGCTTGCCATGCTGGTCGCGCAGTGCGAACTGCGGGGCAGGCCGCTTGCCCGGCTCCCATGTCGCCTGGCCGTGCAGCGCGGGCAGCCCGATCGCGTCCGCCGTGCCGCTCGAGAAGCGATCGTGCAGGAGCAGGCCGACGCCGATCCCGACGACCGCAGCTGCTGCGACGCTCAGCAGGAAGAGCTTCCGCACCTATCTAGAGCTCACCACGGCGCCGGATCACGAGCGCCCACCAGATCGCGATGAGGACCAGGAGGCCGACGGGGAGCAAGATCGTCAGCAACGAACCGGTCAAAAACGAAGCGACAAGCATCAGGTCTCCCTCGGTCGTAGGTCACGAGTGGTCACAAGGCCCCGCCGCCGGGTGCCCGAAGGATCGAGCCAACGGTACACCGCGACGAAGATCGCGACCGTGACGGGTATGGAGGCGGGGACCCACATGATCCCGGCGGCGATCTGCTGGTCGGCGAGCGCCGAGAGGCCGCCCGGCCGGCTCGCGAGGGCCGCGTAGGCGTGGTAGACCGGCGCCGAGGCGAAGCCGAGCACCACCGCCAGGATCCAGCCGACCAGAAGGCCGGCGGTGCCGTAGGCGACCCGCTGCCCGTCGGACAGCCGCGGGCGGGCGGTCGCGCCCGGCACGAGGTGCACCCAGAAGAGCAGCGCGGTCGCGATGAAGAGCGTGTGCTCGGCGTCGTGCACGAGCGTGTTCCGCAACGTCAGGTCGTAGAGCGCCGGAACGTGCCAACCGAGCAGCACGACCGAGAAGGCGACGAGAGCGGGCACCGGCGCGGAGAGCCTGCGCGCGACGGCGCGCGCAGGGCCGAGAGTCGGGCCGACGAGCACGGCGCGCGCGACCGGGCGGCGAACCGACGGCGTGAACGGCTTGAGCAGGCGCGGCCAGGGCCGTCCGAGCAGACAGCAGCGGCGGCGCGACCATCGTCAACAGCACATGCTGGGTCATGTGCACCCAGAACAGCCGGTCGGAGTACGCGTCGATCGGCGAGGCGATCGCGAGCGCCAGCGCGGCGAGGCCGCCGTAGAATGCCGCGCTGCGAATGCGGTTCGTCTTGACGCTCCGCCGGCCGCCGAGCGCGTAGAGAAAGGCCGTGGCGACCACCGCGTAGAGCAGCCAGCCAACCGGCCAGTTCTCGCTCCGCAGCAGGAAGCCCACGGTCAGAGAACGTAGAGGATGAACCAGGTGGCGACGCTGATCCCGGCGAGCAGCGTCGCGTAAAAGGACACCGCGGCGAGCTCGGAGCGAATGAGCGAGAGCGGGTCGTCGATGTCCGGCTCCTGCCGATCGGGATCGCCCGCGGCCTCGCCCAGCTCGAACTGGTCCGGGATGACCTTTCGATAGCGCACCGAGGTGGCGAAGATCGTCTCGAGCCAGTAGGTGAGACCGAGCAGAAACAGCGTGAGCAGCCCTGTCCAGCCGACGTAGACACTCGCGTAGCCGCCTTCGGTCGGCCCGAAGCCCTGGGTCGCCCACCCCGCGATCTGAAGCGCGATCGCGACGACGAGCAGCGCGAGCGCCACGCCGCCCTTCTGCCTCCACGCCACCCGATTCGTCGTTCCGGTGATCCTGGAGCGCGAGCCGCAAGAGGACCGCGACCACGACGACCGCCGCCATCACCAGCGTGCCGAGAGTGAACGGCGGGTCGACGTGCTTCGGCCGCCACAGTCCCTGGGAGTTCAACGATCGGAGATAGAAGTACGCGAACAGGAACGCGAAGAAGAAGAAGACCGTCGCGCTCGACCAGAGCTGTGCCGCGACCCGCAGGTTGTCGGCCATGACGGACGGCGGCTCGCGATCGACCACCGAGTAGTCGGTCGAGTGCTTCGCGAGCTCGATCACGGGCGCGTTCTCGCTCATGGTGTCGGCCTTGCGGGTGAGACGATCGGACGCTGGGCGAGCAGCGAGCCCGCGTCTTCACCGTATGGGTAGGGGTCGGAACCGAAGGTCGGGATGCGATCGAAGTTGTGGACCGGGACCGGTGAAGGCAACTGCCATTCGATCGACTTCGAGCCCCAAGGGTTCATGCCGGTCGGCACGCGTGCGAACACCTGCGACCAGATCAGGTTGGCGATGAAGATCAACATCGACGCTCCGAGCACGAACGCCGACACCGAGACCCAGACGTTCGCACCCTGCAGGTAGCCGGCGTACGTGACGACGCGCCTCGGCATGCCGAGGAAGCCGATCACGAGCAGCGGCCCGAACGTCGAGTTGAAGGCGATGAACATCACCCAGAAATGCGTTTTGGCGAGCCGCTCGTTGAAGTTGTACCCGGTCATCTTCGGCACCCAGTAGTAGATGCCGGCGAAGAACGCGAACAGCAGGCCGCCCATGATCGTGTAATGGAAGTGCGCCATCGAGAAGAAGCTGCCGTGCGTGGTCACGTCGCTCGGCACGTCGGAGAGGAAGACGCCGGACAGCCCGCCGATCAGGAAGTTGAAGAGCCACGCCAGCGCGAAGAGCATCGGAACCGTGAGGCGAATCCGCCCCTTCCAGAGCGTGCCCAGCGCGCAGATGAAGATGAAGCCGGTCGGCAGGGAGATGATCTCGGTCGAGAGCATGTAGAAGGGCCGCACATCGGCGTTGATCCCGCTCACGAAGAGGTGGTGCTGCCAGACGAGGAAGCTGAGCAGCCCGATGCCGAGCATCCCCGTGACCGCGAGGCGATAGCCCCAGAGCGGCTTGCGCGAGAACACCGGCAGGATCTCGAGCAGGATCCCCATCCCGGGAATCGCGAGGATGTAGACCTCCGGGTGCCCGAAGAACCAGAAGAGGTTCTCGTACAGATACGGGCTGCCGCCTGCCTGGTCGTTGAAGAAGCTCGTCTGCGCGGTGCGGTCGAGCGTCAGCATCAGCAGCGTCGAGATCAGCACCGGCGCCGCGAGCAACATCAGGACCGATGTGCTGATCGTCGCCCAGACGAAGATCGGCAGGCGTCCCCACGTCATGCCGGGGGCGCGCATCGTGATCACGGTCGCGAGCATGTTCAGTCCGAGCAGCGTCATCGAGACGCCGACGAGTGCGAAGAACGCGATGTAGGCGTCCATGCCCATGTTGGCCTGCTCGTTGAGCGGCGCGTAGCCCGTCCAGCCGGTCGGGAAGCCGCCGAAGGCGAACGTGGTCATCAGGATCGTCCCTGCCGCCATCAGCAGCCAGAAGGTCAGTGCCTCGATGCGCGGGAACGCCATGCGCCGCGCGCCGATCATCAACGGGACGAAGTAGTTCGCGAACGGGCCGAGGATCCCGCTCGTCATCATCCCCATCATCATCGTGCCGTGCACGCCGACCAGCGTCAGGTAGTTGTTGCCGTTCCACACGAGATGCGTCGGACGCATCAGCTCGAAGCGGATCAACATCGCGTTCAGGCCGCCGATGAAGATGAACGCCCCGATGCCGAGCAGGTACTGGATGCCGACGACCTTGTGGTCGGTGCAGAGGCCGAAGTAGCGCGCGGTGCCCTGCTGCTCCTTCTCGCGCAGCGTCGGGGGCTTGCCGAGCATCCGCTGCACCGGGTAGTTCGCGAACCCGAGGCCGACGAGGAAGCCGATCACGCCGACGAGGTACGCCACGAAGAGCGCGACGTCGTTCTGGTTCGTATCCGCGTAGTACGCGATGCTCGGGCCCGTGATCTGGTGGCCGAGCCACCAGCCGACGTAGAAGCCGACGATGCCGAGCACGACCGCCGACAGCAGGTTGAACCCGATCAGGCGGCGCACGTTCATCCTGCGCGGAACTGCGGGTCGGGGGCATAGGTCGTGCTGTATTTCGGCAGGTACTTCATGACGCCCGTGAACTGCTTGCGCTGAGCGTCGATCCACGCAGTGAAGTCGGTGCGCGCTGACGACTCGGCCCGTGTCGAACATGTACCCGTGCCACAGGCCGCAGAGCTCGGCGCAGCGGATCTGGAACGTGCCGATCTTCGCCGGCTTGACGTAGGCGATGTTGTCGATGCCCGGGTTCGCGTCGGCCTTGACTCCGAGCTCATACGCCCAGAACGAGTGGATGGCGTCCAGCGACGTCACGTGGAAGGCGACCTCCTGGCCCGCCGGCAGCACGAGGTCGGCCGTCTCGACGCCGCCGTAGGTCGGGTAGCGGAACGTGAACTCCCACTGCTGGCCGATCACCTGCACGGGCAGCACCGTGCCGCTCGGCTTCGCCACCGGGTTTGGGCCGCCGCCGCTCCCTGCGCCGTTGTTGGCGAGAAGCTCGGTCGTCCCGAAGATGGCGAGGAAGAGCACCGCAATCGTCGTCGTGACGAGCCAGGCGATCTGCGACGGCATGTGGCCGCGGATCGGCGCCCCGTCGCTGAGCTCCTGCTCGCCTTTCGGCGCCCGGAACGCCCAGATCGAGTAGCCGAGATACGCCAGGATGAAAACGGTGAACGGCGTCATCACGACGAGCAAGACGGTGTTGTCGGTCACCTGGCCCTTGGCGACCTCGGTCGCCTTGCCGGGCGGCATGTGCGGTCCGAGCACGAAGACGACCAGGGGCAGGACGATCGCCACTCCGATCACGGTGAGCGCCGCAACGCGGCGGCCGTGACTGCTCCTAGACCACATTGACGTATCCGTCCATGTAGCCGACCGTCTGCATCGGGCCTCCGAAGCCGTAGACGAAACCCGCCGCGCACGGCACGAAGCACTGCCACCGGTAATGGCCCTTCTTGCCCGTGCGGAACGTGAACGTGATCGTCGTATGCGCGTTCGACATCGGGCAGGGGGCAAAGTCGCACTGCTTCGGCGCGTCGTCGGCGACGCCCTCGATCGGCACGATCACCCCGAGCTGCGGGATCGCAAACGTGTGCGAGGCGTCATCGGGATTGATCACCGAGGTCGGCTTGCCGTCGAGGCCGAAAGTCCCGCCGACAAGGCCCCTGGCCTGCGCCAGGAATGGGTTGCGAAGCCCGCTCTTGCCGTCGAAGTTGTAGAGCGTCACGTGCACGAGCGTGTTCGCCGGCAGCGTCCAGACCGTGCTGCGCTTCCAGACGCCGTTCTCGCGCACGAGATAGGAGACCCAGGTGGGGTTCGGCGAGAGCTTCGGCCCCACCGCTGCGACGGTCTGCAGGGTCAGGTCGACGCTCGCCGCGTTCGCGACGGGCACCCGGTACGGGGTCGGGCCGTTCGTGAGGAACGCGACGTAGACGCCGACGAGGACGGCGACCACCAATACCCCTGCTCCGACGGCTAGGGCTTTGCCCTGGGTCCCTCCCACGGGTCCCGGATATATCGCCTATCGCGCCGGAAAACGCGACGTTTGTTACAGAAATGTCATCCGTGCGTCATCCACAGAGGATCCCCAGGAAGCTCTGAGGTTAGAGCCAGGGCGCTCGGGAAGACTGTAGGCATGTCACTTACAACTCTCATTATCGTGAACGCGGTGCTCGCCGCCCTCGTCATCTGGGGAATCGTCGTTGCGCACGCCCACAGCGTCCGGCACGACCGCCGGCACGCCGAGCAGCATCTGGGGGCCACGACCGCGGCCACCGCCGCGCCCGAGCGCGAGCGCATCGCCGCCTGACCCGATTCCGCGCCGTTTTACACCGCCCCGGCCGAGCGAGTACGCTCGCGCCGGGGCGGTAGATGCGAATCCTGGTCATCGAGGACGAACCCCGGATCCTCGAGTTCCTTCGCCTGGGGCTCGAAGCTGAGGGGTTCACCGTGGACGGCGCAGAGGATGGGGCCGTCGGGCTTCGCCGTGCACTTGCCGATCCGTACGAGCTCGTCGTCCTCGACCTGCACTTGCCCCGCCTCGACGGATTCAGCCTGCTGAGCGAGCTGCGGCGGGCGAGGCCGGAAGTGCCCGTCCTGATCCTCTCTGCCCGTTCCGACCTGCCCGCGAAGCTCCGCAGCTTCGGCCTCGGGGCGAACGACTATCTCTCCAAGCCGTTCTCGTTCGACGAGCTGGTCGCGCGAGTTCGCGTCCATCTGCGCAAGGGAAACGACGGGGAAGCCTCCAGCCTGCGCATCGGCCGGCTCGAGCTCGACCTGGCCCGGCGCCGCGCACAGACCGCCGATTCGGCCGCGGTCGATCTCTCCGACCGTGAGTTTCGGCTCCTCTACCACCTCGCGTCCCACGTGGGCGAAGTCGTGAGCCGGGAGCGGCTGCTGTCGGACGTCTGGGGATACAGCTTCGATCCGGGCTCGAACGTCGTCGATGTGTGCGTTCGCCGCCTGCGCAAGAAGCTCGGGCCGGCCTGGCCGATCGAAACGGTGCGGCATGCGGGCTACCGCCTCGCGCTCGCCTAACTCGATCGAGCTCGCCTGGGGCGTCCTGGCGCTCGGCTGCCTGGCGGTGATGATCGTCTGGCCGTCGTGGGAGACGATTCCCTTTCACGTCATCTGGATCAGCCTGACGCTGCTCTACGGCTTCCGGGTCTGGAGCCCGGCGACGACCGCACTCGTGCTCGGGTGCGTCGTGATCGGCACCGGCGCGTCGATTCTCGCCGATGCGTTCGACAGGATTCAGCTCTGGGGCGAGCTCTTCGAGGTCCCGCTCATGTCGGCGATGTTCCTCGCGATGGTGTGGCATGCGAGGCGTCGCGCGCAGGCCCTGACCACGGTCGAGGCGCTCGCGGACGAACGGGCTCAGCTCCTCGACCGCGACGAGCGGCTTCTGCACAACGTCTCGCACGAGCTTCGGACCCCGGTGACGATTGCGCGCGGCCACCTGGAACTGCTCGAGCGGCGCCTCGGCGAGGAGAGCCCGGAGCTGAACGTCGCGTTCGACGAGCTGGCACGGGTGGAGCGCATCGTCGAGCGGATCCTGCTGCTGGCGCGCGCCGAACGCGCCGACTGGATCGAGCGGCGCCCGATTCCGCTCGTCGCGTTTCTCGAGGACGTGTTCATGCGCTGGGCCGAGGTGGCTCCGCGGGCCTGGCGGCTTGGTTCGGTCGTCGACGTCACGCTGGAAGCCGACGAGACCTGGCTGCGAGTTGCGCTCGACGCGATTCTCGAGAACGCGGTGCATCACACCGAGGCATACGGGACGATCGAGCTCTCCGCCCACGGCGAGCTGGACGGCGTTGCGATCGTCGTGACCGACGACGGGGACGGAATACCACTCGACTCGCTCGAACAGATCTTCGAGCGGTTCGCACGCTCGGACAGCTCCCGGTCGCGCCGCGAGGGCGGGGCGGGGCTTGGGCTGGCGATCGTCGCGGCGATTTCGCGCCGCCCACGGCGGCTCGTGCACAGCGCGGAACGGCGAAGGCTCGGGCGCCGCATTCGAGCTGAGGCTGCCGCTCGTGCGGGCCGCGCTGGCAGACGAGGAGCGGGCTGCCGGCCCGTCCATCGTGGCTCAGCCGGGAGCCTCCCTCGAATCTGCTTGAATCGGCGGGTGGCCGCGCTCTACCGCAAGTACCGTCCCCAGACCTTCCAGGAGGTCGTCGGGCAGGAGGCGGTCGTGCGGACGCTCACCAACGCGATCGAGCAGGGGAAGATCCGCCAGGCGTATCTCTTCGCAGGGCCGCGGGGGACCGGCAAGACGTCGCTCGCCCGCATCCTCGCCAAGGCACTGAATTGCGCCCACGGCCCGTCGGCGACACCCGACAACACCTGTCACGCGTGCCTCGCGATCACGGGCGGGACGTCGCTCGACGTGATCGAGATGGACGCCGCCTCGCAACGCGGCATCGACGACATCCGCGACATTCGCGACCGCGTCGTCCTGCAGCCCGTCGAAGGGCACCTACAAGGTCTACATCCTCGACGAGGCACACCAGCTGACCGACGCAGCGTGGAACGCCCTGCTGAAACTGATCGAAGAGCCGCCGCCCCATCTGCTGTTCGTCTTCTGCACCACCGAGCTGCAGAAGGTGCTGCCGACGGTTCGCTCGCGCTGCCAGACCTTCGTGTTTCAACGGCCGCGGCTCGCCGAGCTCGTCAAGGTGCTGCGGTGGATCGCCGACGGCGAGCAGATCGACGTGCCGGATGCCGCTCTCGCGCTGATCGCCCGATCTGCGCGCGGCGCCTACCGCGATGCGGTTTCGACGCTCGACCAGCTCGCGTCGGCGACCGGCGGTGCGATCACCGTGCAGGACGTCCTGCAGCTCCTCGGCGCGGTCGAGGACGAGGTGCTCTTTCGCCTCTGCGACATGGTGGTGGGGAACGAGACCGCGGAGGCCCTGCTCTTCCTCGAGGAGCTCTCCGAGCAGGGCCAGGATCTCGGCCGGCTCGTCACCGACCTGCTCGAGCATCTCCGCCATCTGCTGCTCGTGCAGCACATGAACGAGGTCCCGGACTCGCTGCCGGTGACCGACGAGGCACGCGACCGGTTGCGCGAGCAGGCGAACCAGCTGCCCGCCGCGACGGTGATCCGCCTGATCGACCTGCTCGCGGTGGCTGTCGACGACATGCGCCAGGGCGGCGACCCGAGGCTGCCGCTCGAGCTCGCGCTGGTGAAGGTGACCCGGCCCGCGTCGGACATGTCGCGCGAGGCGCTGGCGTTTCGCCTCGAGAAGCTGGAGAGCGGGCAGGCCGAGCCCGCGCGAGAGGCAGGCCGAGCCCCAGCCGGGGCCCGACGGTCGCCACCGGCGCGGCCGCCGAACCGGCCTCGAGCGTCCCGGAGCCGCCGCGCGACGAGCCGTTGCGCGTGGAGCTCGAGCAGCTCCAGGAGGCGTGGCGGCGGACGATCCTCCCGGCCGTCGAGCAACGGTCGATCCCGATCGGTCAGACGCTCGGCGAGGCTCACCCGGCCGCCCTCGCGGGCGACACACTGACGCTCGAGTTCCCGCCGACGGCGGCCTTTCACCTGCGCGTCGCCGAGGATCCGAAGAACGCGGCGATGCTGCGCGATGCGCTGTACGAGGTGACCGGCCGCAAGCTGGCGGTTGCGTTCGAGCTCGGCGAGACGGCGCACGCTGCCGACGAGGAGGACGAGGCGCCGGCGAGCGAGGCTGACGTCCTCGAATTGATGAAGAGCACCTTCGACGCGAGGGAGCTGGACGAATGAGCTTCGATCTCAACGCACTCATGAAGCAGGCGCAGGAGATGCAGGCCCAGATGGCAGAGCTGCAGCAGGAAGCTGCCAAGGAGACCGCGGAGGCCTCGGCGGGTGGCGGGATGGTGACGGTCGTCGCGAGCGCGGCGGGCGAGATCAAGGAGCTCCGGATCGACCCGAAGGCGATCGACCCCGACGACCCGGAGCTGCTGGCCGATCTCGTGATGGCGGCCGCCAACGAGGCGTTGCGGTCGGCACACGCCAAGGTCGAGGCGAAGATGAAGAGCATGCTGCCCCCGGATCTCGGCGGCTTGCTCCCCGGGATGTAGCGATCGACGAGAACTTCGTCGCGAAGCTGCTCGACGTCGGCGCGGAGCTCTCGTTCCCGGCCGGCCACGTCGTGGTCGATGCCGACACGCCGATGTCCGGGCTGCTGCTCGTGCTGCAAGGGGTGCTGACCGTCGAGTCACCGACCGGCGAGGAGGAACGCGGCCCGGGGACCGTGGTCGGCCAGTGGGAGCGGCTCGACGGCAGCGACGAGCTGCGAGTCGTGGCCGCCTCGGACGTGCGCCTCGTCGCCGTCGACCGCGCCGCCTGGGAAGCAGCCCAAACCGGCTGAACCGCCCCACCTTCGCCCGGCCGGCCGTGGCAGTCCGTTGACGGTGGCTGCCGCCGGGTTGGTCTTGGTGGGCTGAGGGACCTTTGGTTCGTTCGTGCAGGGGTTTCGGGCGAGGCGTTGCAGACGCGTGACGAAGGCGTCACGAAGACGCGCGGGTGGCAGGGGCTGTGCGGAACGGACACGGCGCTCGCACCGCGCGAACGCTGCTCCGAGGACGCCGGCCCGGCCTGCACGTCCGGAAGGGACGGGCACAATGGCGCTCGTGTTCAGCCCCTCCGTCGACAATCTCGTCGCGCAGCTCACCCGCCTGCCCGGCATCGGCTCGCGCACCGCCCAACGGCTCGCGTTTCACATCCTGCAGCGGCCGAAGGACGAGGCGCTCGCTCTGGCCTCCGCCCTCACCGAGGTCAAGGAACGCGTTCGCTTCTGCCGCGAGTGCGGCAACCTGACCGAAGAGGAGCTCTGCGGGATCTGCACCGATGCCCGCCGCGACCACGCGCTGATCTGCGTGGTCGAACAGCCCGTCGACGTCGTCTCACTCGAGCGGACACACGAGTTTCGCGGCCTCTATCACGTGCTCGGCGGCGCGCTGTCACCCCTGGACGGCGTCGAGCCGAGCGACCTGCGCATCGACGAGCTCCTGCGCCGCGTCGACGCCAACGGCGTGCAGGAGGTCGTCCTTGCGATGAACCCGAACATGACAGGCGAGGCGACCGCCGGATTCATCGCCGACCGGCTACGCGGGCGAGTTCGCGTCACCCGACTCGCCAGCGGGCTTCCCGTCGGAGGGGATCTCGAATACGCCGACGAGGTCACCCTTGGTCGTGCTCTCTCGGGCCGGCGCGAGATGTAGCGCCTGCTTGAGCGCGTGCGCGAGGAACCGCTCGGTGCGCTGCGCGATCCAGAAGCAGAACGCCGGCGACCGGCAGCTCGACGAAGACCGCGAGCGCGATCGACTGGCGCAGCTCGTCGGCGTGGCTCTCGAGGATCACGTCGAACCACGCGTCGGTGACGAGCAGCGTGCCGGTCGCCCCGGCAAGCGCGCCGACCCAGGGCGACCGCCGGTAGGCCGCGAAGGCCGTCGCGAGGAACAACACGGCAAGCCCCGTGTCGAAACCCGACCACGCGAGATCCCACCGGGTCGTCTCGTGCCGCGGCTTGCAGCGACGAGGACAGCCAGATCGTCCACGGCAGCATGCCGAGCCCGGCCGCCAGGAAAGCGGCGATCACCCATTCGCGCAGCGTCCAGGAGCGAAGGTTCACGGTGCCTACACTGTCGCAAATGACGACGATCCACTTCGAAGCGGTTCCCGCCGTCGAGGCGCGCTCCCGGACGCCCGGGCTCGTCGTGATGAAGTTCGGAGGGACATCGGTCGGCGACACCGACAAGCTGAAGCGGGTGGCCGAGCGCATCGTCGCGGCCAGGGAGGCCGGCTCGAAGGTCGTAGCCGTGCTGTCGGCGATGGGCAAGACGACCGACGAGCTCATCCGCCTCGCCCACGAGGTCTCCGACCATCCCCACCCGCGGGAGTACGACATGCTCGTCTCGACCGGCGAGCGGATCTCCAACGCGCTCTGCGCGATGGCGATCCACGATCTCGGCCACGAAGCCGTCTCCCTCACCGGCTCACAGGCCGGAATCGTCACCGACGGGAGCCACACCAAGGCCAAGATCGTCGAGGTGCGGGCGCAGCGCATCCACACCGCGCTCGAGGAGGACCGGATCGTGCTCGTCGCGGGCTTTCAGGGCGTCTCGACGTCGACTCACGACGTCACGACGCTCGGCCGCGGCGGCTCCGACACGACCGCGGTGGCGCTCGCGGCCGCACTCGGCGCCGACGCGTGCGAGATCTTCACCGACGTTCCGGGCGTCTTCACCGCCGACCCGCGGATCGTGCCGACCGCGCTGAAGCTCGACCGGGTCACCTACGAGGAGATGCTCGAGATGTCCGCGTCCGGAGCGAAGGTAATGGCGCTGCGGTCGATCGAGGTCGCCCGCAGCTACGGTGTGAAGCTCCGCGTTCGGTCGACGTTCGTGGACGGCGAAGGAACATGGATCGGCGAGGAGGACGACGTAGTGCTCGAGAAGGCGATCATCTCCGGGGTCACCCACGACACGTCGGAGGCGAAGGTGTCGATCATCGGCATCCCGGACCGCCCCGGGATCGCGGCCAAGGTCTTCCGCGACCTCGCGCGCGCCGGGGTCAACATCGACATGATCGTGCAGAACGCCTCGCAGGACGGCGCGGCCACGATCACCTTCACGCTGCCGAAATCCGATGTGCCGACCGCGAACCCGATCCTCGATGCACTGGGCGCCGAGATCGGAGCTCACCGCATCGAGCGCGACCCGGACATCGCCAAGGTGTCACTCATCGGCGCCGGCATGAAGAGCCATCCGGGGTCGCCGCCGACATGTTCGACGCGCTGGCCGAGGCGGGGATCAACATCGAGATCATCTCCACGTCGTCCATTCGTGTGTCGTGTGTCGTGCGCGCAGATCAGGTCGAGCGCGCAGTCCAGGCCGTGCACGATCGCTTCCAGGGATTCGCACAGGCGCGCGTCGATGGCTGAGTCTCCTCGGATCGGCGTCGTCGGGGCAACCGGCGCGGTCGGGACCGTCACACTCGACCTGCTCAGGCGTCGTGGCTACGAGAACGTCCGGGTCTTCGCCTCGGCGCGGTCGGCCGGCAAGCAGCTCGGCGACTGGACGGTCGAGGAGGCGACCTCCGACAACCTCTCGCGCGGCGACGTCGACGTCTTTCTGTTCTCCGTCGGCACGAGCGCGTCGCGCGAGCTCGTCCCGCTCGCCGTCGCGGGCGGAGCGGTCGTCGTCGACAAGTCCGCGGCGTACCGGCTCGAGCCGGGGATCCCGCTCGTCGTTCCCGAGGTCAACGCGCATCGCGCTCTCGAGCACGACGGCATCGTCGCCAACCCGAACTGCTGCACGATCCCGCTCACGTGCGCGCTCAAGCCACTGCACGACGCAGCCGGCCTTGCCCGCGTGCGGGTCGCGACGTACCAGTCGGTGTCGGGCGCCGGGGCACAGTCGATGGAGAGGCTCCGCAACGAGCCGCAGGACGAACACGACCTGCGGATGGACTGGGACTTCGACGGCGAGGAGTTCGACGAGGAGTCGAAGCTTCGCGCCGAGACTCGGAAGATCATGGAGCTGCCCGAGCTGCCGATTCAGGCGACCTGCGTGCGCGTGCCTGTCATGGTCGGGCACGCGGAAGCCGTGTGGGTCGAGACCGACGAGGAGCTCTCGCCGGAGCAGGCGCGCGAGCTCCTCGGCTGCTGCGCCCTCGGTTCGCCTCGAGGAGTTTCCGACCCCGGGCAAGGCAGCCGGGATCGACGACGTGCTCGTCGGCCGCATCCGGCGCGACCCGACGGTCGGGCACGGCCTCGCGCTCTTCCTGGCGAGCGACAACCTCCGCAAGGGCGCCGCCCTGAACGCAATCCAGATCGCGGAGCTCGTCCTGCGCCGCGAGCGCGCTGCCGCCTAGGTAGACCGATCTAGGCGGGCGGGGTCGGCGCCGGGACCCCTTCCGGAACGCCGAACGCATCCTTGACGACGCGCAGCACTTTCTCACGCCTGCCTTCGGCGACCGGCTGCAGGCCGCCGAGCTCGAGACGCGAGAGGCCGACACGGCCGGCCGAGCGAACGACCTCGAAGCCGAAGTCGGCCAGGAAGTCGACCGGGAACACCGTCTTGTGGACCCGGAACCGCTCGTAGGCGGACTCCCCTTCGGGATAGCGATACGAGAAGGCCTCGAGTGATGAGGCACCGCGGTCTCTCGCCTCCCCGATCGCCGCGAGGAAGAGCGACTGGAGCACCCACGGGCTCGACAGGTCCGTGAGGTAGGCGCAGGTGACGAGCATCGAGTCGTCCGAAGGCGGCCCACCGGGCAGCTCGAACGCTCGCGGAAACGCGTGCGACGGGCCGTACTGCATCGAGCCGAGCACGCGACCGTCGGAGTCGTAGTAGACGGTGCCCCACGCCCCGAAGTCGAGCTCTACCTTCTCCATCCAGCGGCTCTTGTCGGTCGTCCGCCGGCCGCGGGTCTGCCACCAGATGCATTCGTGACAGACAGTCGGTGCCGTCTCGAGCGTCAACTTGGTCAGGCCGGCGATCCGCGTGACCACGGCTACCGCTGCACGTCGTCGACGACGACGTCGACCGAAGTCGGCTTGACGTCCGCCATCTGCCCGAGGTACTGGATCACACGCCGCTGCACTTCGGCAGCAACCTGCGGAATGTTCGCGCCGTAGTCGATCACGACGTGCACCTCGACGTCGGCGCCGTTCACGCGCGCCCCGCGACGCTGCTTGGGATGCACTCCAGGAACCTCCGCCGCTGCGTCTGCGGCGTACCGCGCGAGCACTTCGGGAGAGATGACGCTGTGACCGTCCATGTTCATGCACATCGTAGGACGAGTTCGGTCGCCTCGGGACGGGCAAAGAACCGGAACGGCAGAAACGTCGTTCCGAGGCCGGGCGAGACATGCATCACCGTCCCGTTTCGCTCGAACACCCCTTCCGGGTACCGCGCGCCCGGATGGGCGAGCAGCACCTTCCCGAACCCGTACGGCAGGACGATCTGGCCGGCGTGCAGGTGCCCGGCGAGAATGAGATGCCAGCGCCCGGCGGGCACGGTGTCGAGGGCCCGGGGGAAGTGGCAGAGCAGGATGCGCAGGTCGGCAACGGGCTCGCCGAACGAACTGCCGCGCTTCTTCAGCCACGTTCGCGGGTCGACTCCGGCGATCTCGACGCTCTTTCGACGCTCCTCGACGATGACGGCGCTGTCGACGAGCATCGTCCCGTGCTCGAGCCGCCCCAGCTCGACCGGTCGCGAGAACGGGTCGCGCGAGATCGCGTGGTCGTGGTTGCCGAGGACGACATAGGGATGCGGCAGCTGCGCGAGGAGCGACAGAAGCTGCTGCTCGGCACGCGGACGCGACAGGAGGTCGCCGGTGAGGCAGACGAGATCCGGCTGACGCTCCGCCACCCAGGCGAACGCCCGCTCGACGGCGCGCACCCCGCGTGAGGGCGCGCCGAGATGCAGGTCGGAGAGATGGGCGATCCGCAGGCCGTCGAGCTCCGCCGGAAGGCCGGGCACAGGCAGCTCGCGAACTCGCAGGCGCACCCAGCCCGCCTCGAACCATCCGTACAGAGCAGCGAGGGCCGCGAGCGCGGCAACCCCCACCACGACCCAGACCGCGAAGGTCAGACTTCGAGCTTCTCGAGGACCGGCCCGACCGAGACGACGTGCCGTTTGAACTTCAGCTCGGACTCCGTCAGCCCGGCCGCGACCCCGACGAGTTGTGAGAGGTGGAGGATCGGCATCTTGAAGTCGCGCCCGGTCGTCTTCTTGAGCTTCGACTGCCACGCGTCCAGCGAGAGGTGGCAGAGCGGGCACGGCGTGACGATGGCGTCCGCGCCGGCCTCGTACGCCTGCTCGATCGGCTGAATCAGCTCGCCGAGCGCGGTCTCCTCACGCGCCTGGATGATCGGGAAGCCGCAGCACTTGATCTTGGCGGGATAGTCGACCGGCTCGCCTCCGCACGCCTCGATGATGCGCTCGAGCGACCACGGGCGGTCGGGATCCTCGAAGCCCTGGATCTTCGACGGCCGCAGGATCTGGCAACCGTAGAACGGCGCGATCTTGAGCCCCTTGAGCCCCTTGTGCGCCGCGCCCTTCAAGAGCTCGTACCCCTCGCCCTCCGCGATCTCCCAGAGCAGGTGGCGAACGTCGACATCCGTCTCGTATGCGGGCACCCCAACCGAGACGAGATTCTCGTTGACGCGCGCGCGCAGCTCGGTGTCACCGAGCAGCATGAAGTTCGCCTGGCGCAGGTTGAGCGTGCAGACGTTGCAGACGGTCAACAGCGTGTCGACGCCTTCCGCGGCTGCATACGCCAGGATCCGCGCGTTCAGGTGGAGGTAGTAGTCCGGCTCGGCCTCATGGATGTCGCCGGCCCCGCAACACGTGACCGACTCGAGCTCCACCAGCTCGAGCCCGACCTTCGGCGCCAACGCCTGCGTCGCGGAGTCGAGCTCCTTCGCCGACAGCGACGCGAGGCAGCCCTTGTAGTACGCCACCTTCCGCATGTCTACGCACCTCCTTCCGGCTTCTTCGTCGGCGTGGCGCCGGGCGTGACGTCCGCCTGGGTGAGCGACCCCTGGCCGCCCGCGCTGCCGCTGGGAATCTCATCGTCGGCGATGTACGGCCGGTGGTACGCCCCCGGCCTGGCATAGATCTCCTCGAGCGTCTCCTCGCCCGTGTGCCCGTGTGCGAGCCGGGCCAGGGCATGCTCGCCCTGGACGATGCCCGCGTACCCGCTCCGACCCTGGTCGCGCACGAGGTCGTGCAGCCGGCGCGATTCCTTGACGTCCTTCGCCACGTGCGGCGGGAACGGCGGCGGCACCTTGCCTTTCCGGGCCAGATCGAGCGCAAAGCGCGTCTGCTTGATCGCAGCCGCCACTCCTTGCGTCTTCGGCACGAGCTCGGTCTCGCGAAGCCAGCCCGTGGTCTTCGCCGAGGTGACGAACCACTTGGCGTGCTTCGCGCCCATGTCGCGGTCGATCCCCTCCTTCATCGACTCGGCGCCCAGCTTCGCGATCGCGTCGCGAGGGTCGACGCCCTTCGGGCAGCGCTCGTTGCAGAAGTAGCAGCGCGTGCACTCCCAGATGCCGTGCTCGCCGTTCAGCTTCTCGAGGCGCGCGAGCTTCTGGCCGTCCCGAGGGTCGCCGACGAAGCGCATCGCCTTGGCGAGCGCCTGCGGGCCGGTGAACAGCGGGATCGGCCTCCATCGCGTTGCACTCGGACACGCAGCAGCCGCAGTTGATGCAGAGCGCCTCTTTGTGGACGACATTCATACGAGCCTGCGTGATCAGGTGCTCCTTGCCGTCGGGCGGCTCCTGGTAGCCCGGCTGCAGATAGGGATTGACGGAGTTGAACTTGTCCCAGAACGGGGTCATGTCGACGACGAGGTCCTTGACGATCGGGAGGTTCCCCATCGCAGCGATCACGGGCACGTGGCCGGCTTGCGCGATGTCGTACATTCGCTGCTTGCAGGCGAGGACGGCCGCGCCATCCATGCGCATCCCGCACGAGCCGCAGATCATCATGCGGCAGCTCTTCCGATAGGCGAGCGTCCCGTCGTGCTGGTCCTTGACGATGTCGAGGCAGTCGAGCAGCGTCGCCTCCTCGGGCGCGGCGATCTCGTACTCGCGCAGCTCTCGCTCACCACTGCGCGAGTTGAACCGCCAGATCTTCAGGCCGACCTGCATCGTCACGACTAGTACTTCCTTTCCATCGGGTCGTACTTCGTGTAGCGAACCTCTTTCCACGACAGCTCCGGGCCGTCGTCGACCCAACGGGAGATCGAGTGCTTCATGAAGTTCTCGTCGTCGCGGTCGGGAAAGTCATACGGGCGCGCATGCGCTCCGCGGCTCTCTTTGCGCTCGACACCCGCCTGCAGCATGCACGCGGCCAGGTCGAGCATGTTCCCGAGCTCGATCGCCTGCGTGAGGTCACTGTTGAAGACCTCGCCCTTGTCCTCGACGACTACCCCGCGCTTGTAGCGCTCACGCAGCTCGGCGAGGATCTCGATCTGGGTCGTCATCTGATCCTCGCGGCGAAACACGCCGAAGTTCTCGAGCATCGATGTGCCGAGGTCGTTGCGAATCTGCCACGGCCGCTCGCCGTCGGAGACGTCGAGCAAGTCCTTGAGCTCACGCTCGGCGTCGGCCTCGGCGCTGCGCGGCAGGTCGATCGTCGTGTGCGAGAGCGCCCACTCGGCCGCCGCTCGGCCGGCCCGCCGTCCGAACGTGATCGTCTCCATCAGCGAGTTGCCGCCGAGCCGGTTCGCGCCGTGCACCGAGACGCAGGCGACCTCGCCGGCCGCGTACAGGCCGGTGAGCTCCGTCTCGCCGTCGTTCCCGGTCTCGACGCCGCCCATGTGGTAGTGGGCGCCAGGCCGGACCGGCACGGGGTCGTAGATCGGATCGACGCCCGCAAACGTCATCGACAGCTCGCGAGAGCCGGGCAGCCGCTCGATGATCCGCTCGGCGCCGAGGTGCCGCATGTCGAGCATCACCGAGCCGTTGATTCCTCGCCCCGCATCGATCTCGGTCTGCTCCGAGCGCGAGACGACATCGCGCGACGCGAGCTCCATCGCGTTCGGGGCATAGCGCTTCATGAAGCGCTCGCCCTCGCTGTTGATCAAGTACGCGCCCTCCCCTCGGCAACCCTCGGTCAGCAGGATCCCGGTCGGGTAGAGCGTCGTCGGGTGAAACTGCATGAACTCCATGTCCTTGAGCGGGAGCCCCAGCCGCAGCGCCATGGCTGCACCGTCTCCGGTGCACGCGTAGGCGTTCGTGGTCGTGCGATAGATGCGGCCCTGGCCGCCGGTCGCGAGCACGACGGTCTTGCCGCCCACCGACTGGATGCCCCCGTTCAGCAGGTCCCAGCAGATGACGCCCTGGCAGCGGCCGTCGTTCTCCACGAGCTTCCAGGCGAAGAACTCCTCGTAGACCGTGATGTCGCGCTTGACCAGCTGCTCGTAGAGCACCTGGATCAGGACGTGCCCGGTGATGTCCGCTGCGAAGACCGTGCGCGGAGAGCCTGCTGCGCCGAACGGGCGCTGCGCGAGCTTGCCGTCGTCGCGCCGCGAGAAGAACGCGCCCCAGTGCTCGAGCTGGTAGATGTCGCCGGGCGCCTCGCGCGTGAAGATCTCGATCGCGTCCTGGTCTCCGAGGTAGTCCGAGCCCTTGACCGTGTCGAACGCGTGTGTCTCCGGCGAGTCCTCCGCCGCGTTCCCGAGCGCTGCATTGATGCCACCTTCAGCGGCGCCCGAGTGGCTGCGGGTCGGGTGCAGCTTCGAGATCACCCCGACGTCCGCCCCCGCATCGTGGGCCTCGATGGCTGCGCGCATGCCGGCGCAGCCTGCGCCGACGACCAGGACGTCGTGGGTTGCCTCCACGTCGAGGGACGCTACCGAAGAAAGCCGAGCAGCCGGGCGAGAAGCGATGGCGCTGCGGGCCGCGCACGGGCGGCGCGGTCGCGTTCGAGGTCGGCCCGCGCCCACGCGCGTTCGCGCATCCGCCGGGTCGCATACCGCGGCTTCCAGATCACCGGGCGCGGCATCAGGCCGGCTGGCTCTCGACGATCCAGAGCGGGCCGTCGGCGCAATCGAGACGCCAGGCGCCTGCGACCTCCTGAAGGCTCGAGCGGGTCACCTTCAGGCGCCGGCCGTCTCGCTCGATGAACGGGCCGAACTCTCCGATCGGCGGCATGAAGCTCCAGGCGCGTACCTGGCGGTGCACTTCGGCCGCCGTTTGCGACGGGTCGATCGTCCAGTACTCGTCCTCGAAGATGCTCTGGTACTCGCCGCCCTCTTGCGGGTCGCCCGCGTCACCGCGGGCCAGCCGGTCGAGCGCGACCGGCAGAAGCTCCGCGCCCGCCGCGCCGAGCTTGGCGAAGAGCGTCTCCTCGGTCTCGTCCTCGGCCAGCGGTATCCGGCCCTGCGCGAGGACGTTCCCGGTGTCGAACTCGGCGTCCATCAGGTGGTAGGTGAGGCCGATCTCGGTCTCGGCGTTCCGGACCGCCCACGCGATCGGGAACGGGCCGCGGTACTGCGGCAGGAGCGACGGATGGCCGTTGACGATCCCGAGTCGGGGGACTGCCAGCGCTTCCGCCGGGATCAGCCACGGAAAGCCGGTGCAGAGCCCCAGGTCGACGTCGTAGGCGCGCAGCATGCGGGCCAGCGAATGTTTCGTGGCCGGGAACAGGATGTCGAGCTCTTCGGGATCGTCGGCGACGTGCGCGGCGGCGAACGGCATCGGATCGGCACCGGCAACGCGTCGTCGCGGCGTGATCACCGCGACAGGCTCGTGGCCTAGCGACCGGAGGATTCTTGCGTACTCCTGCGCGATGGCAGGCAGCACCGTGATGATCGCAACGCGCCATGGCGGCGCCGCGGACATCAGAGGCGTGGGCCTGCCGCGCGAATCTGCTCGTCGACCTCGGCGAACCGCTTGGCGAAGTTCTCGACGAAGAGCGCAGCGAGCTCTTTCGCCTTGCGGTCGTAGAGATCCGGGTCACGCCACGTCGAGCGCGGATCGAGCAGTTTCGCGTCCACACCCGGCACGCGGACGGGCACCTCGAAACCGAACGTCGCGTCGGTCCGATACTCGACGTCGTCGAGCTTGCCGGAGAGCGCCGCGCGCAGCATCGTGCGCGTCGCCTGGATCGGCATTCGCTGTCCTTCGCCGAACGGCCCGCCGGTCCAGCCGGTGTTGACGAGCCAGACGTCGGCGTCATGCGCATCGAGCTTCGCCCCGAGCATGTGCGCATAGACGGCCGGGGGCTGCGGCAGGAAGGGCTGGGCGAAGCAGGTCGAGAACGTCGGCTGCGGCTCGGTCACGCCGATCTCCGTACCGGCCAGCTTCGCGGTGAACCCCGAGAGGAAGTAGTAGAGCGCCTGCTCGCGCGACAGCTTGGCGATCGGAGGCAGGATCCCGAATGCATCGGCGGTGAGGAAGATCACCGAGTCGGGATGGCCGGCGCGCTTGGCGTGGAGCGCATTGCCGATCTGCTCGAGCTTGTAGGCGGCGCGGGTGTTCTCGGTCTTCGAGTCGTCGTCGAGATCGAGGCGGCCCTGCGCGTCGATCGTCACGTTCTCGAGGATCGTGCCGAAGGTCCTCGTCGTGCGAAAGATCTCGGGCTCGGCCACCGGGGAAAGGTGAATCACCTTCGCGTAACAGCCGCCTTCGATGTTGAAGACACCGCTGTCCCCCCAGCCGTGCTCGTCGTCCCCGATCAGCGAACGCTCGGCGTCTGCGGAAAGCGTGGTCTTGCCCGTGCCGGAAAGGCCGAAGAAGATCGCGACGTGCCCCTCCTCGTCGACGTTCGCCGAGCAGTGCATCGGGAAGATGTCCTCGAGTGCGAGGCGGTCGTTCATGACCGTGAAGATCGACTTCTTGATCTCACCTGCGTAGTACGTGCCGCCGACGAGCAGCTCTGTCCGCCCCGGGTGCAGCGCGACGAAGGTGCCGGTCCGCGTGCCGTCCTCGGCAGGGTCGGCCTCCAGGTCCGGCGTGTGCAGCACGACGGCCTGCGGCGTGAAGCTCAGCTGCTCCTCGGGCCGCAGGTCGATGAACATCGTGCGCGCAAAGAGCGCGTGGTACGGGTGCGCCGTGATGACGCGCACCCCGAGCCGGTGCGCCGGGTCGGCACCCGCCCAGGCATCAATGACGTAGAGAGCGTCTGCGAGTGCGAGATGCGTGACGACCTTCTCGCGCAGGCCGTCGTAGTGATCCTCGGAAAGCTTCTGGTTGACGTCGCCCCACCAGATCCGGTCGGTCGAGGACGGCTCGTCGACGAGGAACTTGTCCTTGGGCGAGCGGCCCGTGAACGCCCCCGTGTCGACGACGAGCGGGCCGCCTTCGGCGAGCTTGCCCTCGCCGCGGCGCAGCGCGTGCGTGTAGAGCAGGGAGGTGGTCGGGTTCCGATAGACGTCGCCGGACGCGTCGATCCCGTGCTCCGCGAGGTCCACACGGCCGGGAAGCTCGGTGGCTGTCATCCGGAGCGCCTCCTTGAAGGTGTCGGCCAGATCGCTGTCATGAAAGCCGCCGGCGTCGCGCACAGGCGCGCCGAACGCATGCATGGTACGGACTTCGGCCGCTCGACGGCCGGAGGAGGCGTTCGGCCCGGTGCGGCACGGGGCCGCTCAGATCTGCCAGTCGCCGCCGCGAAGGATCGGCACGCGACGCCCGTCGGCGGTGAGGCCGTCGACCTCGAGCTCGCTCGAGCCGACCATGAAGTCGATATGGGTGGCGGCGTCATTCACCCGCTCGACGTCGTGCTCGTCGACGAGGAACGGAAAGCCGCTGCCGAACGCGAGGTGGCTCGCTGCGTTCTCGTCGAGCAGGGTGTTGAAGAACACCGTGCCGAGCGGGCCGATGCGCCCCTGGCGGTCGACGAGCGCGAGCTCCCCGAGGCGCAGCGAGCCGGCGTCGAGCGCGAGCTGCGAGCGCAGCGCCTCGACGTTCTCGTCGGCGTCGATCTCGACCGCCGTCCCGCCTTCGAAGCGAACCCGCAATCCCCGGATGATCGTGCCGTCGCGCAGGACGAGAGGCTTCGTCGACGACACGTGACCTTCGGTGCGAAGCGGGTCGGGCGTCGTGAAGACTTCTTCGGTCGGCAGGTTCGGTAGGTGCCGCAAGCCCGTCGGCGGTGGTGAAGTCCGCAGCCCACCACGTATGCGAGGGGAGCATCCCCACCGTCAGCTGGGTGCCGGGCCCGTGCAGCTCGATCGAGTCGAACCGATGCTCGGCGAGGCGCCTCGCCGAGTCGTTGAGGACCTCGATGCGCTCCTCCCACGCCTGCACCGGGTCGGGCTCGTCGAGGCGCAGCACGTGCTCGAGCTCGCGCCACAGCTTCTCGTAGGCCTCGTCCTGGGGCAGATCCGGATAGACGAGCTTCGCCCACTCGGGATGAGGGGCAGGCACGATGCACCAGTTGGTCGAGCCGGTCGGCCGACGATCTGCGTCATCTCCTTGACGCGCGGCAGCATGTCCTTGCCGACGAGGCTCATGTCGAGGCCGTCGAGAGCGTCCGGGGCGACGATTCCCGCGAGGGTCACCCTCCCTCCACCCTGATCGGCGTGCGCGACCATTCGGTGCCCGTACCACGGAGGGACGAAGTCGAGCGTCGCCGGATCTGCGTGCTCGATGCGGGCGCGCTTGATCCACGGATCGAAGTAGTCGACGTCGACGAACTTGGCGCCGCGGTCGTAGGCGGCGGCCGCGACCGCGCGCGCCGTCTCCTCCTGGCCGATCTCCGCCGTGACCATCACGATCTGTCCGGCCTGGATGTTCGCCCCATGGACTGCGAGCTCGGCGAGGCGTGTCCAGCGATCGGCCATCCGGCAGGCGATCCTATAGCTCGCGGCGAACTCCACCGAGTGACCTTCGAGACCGCAGCCGAGCGCTTCCTCGCCTCCGCCGGCATCGGCGACGGGACGCGCCGCGTCTACGGGGCGGATCTGCGCGAGTTCGGCCGCTGGTTCGGCCCCGACAGCCCGATCGAGCACGTGGACGTCCGGGTGCTCGCCGACTGGGTGACCGAGCTCGGTCACGCGCGGCCCGGCGGCCGGCTCGCGCCGGCCACGATCGCCAGAAAGCTGACCGCGGTTCGCTCGCTCGTCCGGTTCGCGCTCGGGCCGGAGCACGTCCCGGACGGGTCGTTCGCACCCAAGCGCCCCCGCCGGCTGCCGGACGCACCGAAGCAGGACGAGATCGAGAGCCTCGTCGACGGGCTCGCCGGCGACGGAGCGCTCGCGCTGCGCAACCAGGCGCTCGTCGAGCTCGTCTACTCGGCAGGTCTGCGCAGCGCCGAGGCGATCGGGCTCGACCTCGGTGATGTGGACTTCGAACAGGAGACCGTGCACGTCCGGCTCGGCAAGGGCGGCAAGGATCGATTCGTGCCGCTCGGAGAGGAGGCGGCCAGTCTCATCGCGCGCTACCTCCGAGAGTCTCGTCCGCAGCTCGCGCGCGGCGCCGAGAACGCGCTGTTCCTCTCGACGCGCGGACGGCGGCTCGACACCTCGACGCTCCGGCGGCTCGTCCCTCACCCGCACCGGCTGCGTCATGCGTTTGCGACGCACCTCCTCGAGGGAGGCGCCGACCTGCGAACGATCCAGGAACTGCTCGGCCACGCATCCCTGTCGACGACGCAGATGTACAGCCATGTGGATGCAAAGCGACTCCGAAAGGTCTATGACCGCTCCCATCCCAGGTCCTGACGCGCCCGCGCGACCCCGAGCTCGACGGCTTCCTCGCGCTGCTTCAGGCGCAGCGCTCTCCGCGCACGGTCGACGCCTATCGCCGCGATCTCCGAGCGCTGGCGGCGTACCTCGGGAAGCCCGTCGGCGCCGCGACGCTGGAGGAGCTCGAGCGCTATGTCGCGCAGCTCCGGGCAGACGGCCTCGCGAGCTCGACGATTGCCCGGCGCACGGCTTCGGCTCGCAGTTTCTTTCGCCACCAGCAGCTCCTGGGAGCGCGCGGCGACAATCCTGCGGCTGCACTCGCGCTGCCGCGCCGCGCCAAGCCCCTCCCGAAGACGCTCTCGCCGGGAGAGGCGGAGCGGTTGATCCAGGCGGCCGCCGGCACGCAGCCGCGCGCGCTCCGCGACCAGGCTCTCGTCGAGCTCCTGTACGGGGCCGGCCTCCGCGTCTCGGAGGCGGTCGGGCTCGACCGCGCCGGGATCGACCTCGACGACCGGCTGGTGCGTGTGATCGGCAAGGGCGGCAAGGAGCGGGTCGTCCCGATCGGCCGTCATGCAACCGAGTCGCTGCGGCGCTACCTCTCGCGCGGACGGCCGTTCCTGGACGCCCGCCACCGGCCGGAGCTCTTCCTGAACGCCCGCGGCGGGCCCTTGACGCGCGCCGGCGCCTTTCTGATCCTGCGCAAACTGGCCGAGAAAGCAGGGCTGGAGCCGCAGCGGGTGCACCCGCATCTCCTGCGCCACTCCTTCGCGACCCACCTTCTGGAAGGAGGCGCCGACCTGCGATCCGTTCAAGAAATGCTGGGGCATGCCGATCTATCGACTACCGAGCTCTACACCCACGTAACCGATCGCAGGCGTCGGGAGTTGTATTTCCAGGCGCATCCCCACGCTCGCAAGCGATAACGGAAGGAAACGGTTTGTCGATCGATCCGCACGTCGAACTCTTCATAGCGCTGGCGTCGGCGGCGGCCTGGCTGATGATGAAGGCCGGGCTCGCCAAGAACGCACTCGAGCTGAAGCGCCGGCGGTCGGTGTGCCCGTCGTGCGGCCGCCACGACGGCTGCTCGTGCCGGTAGCGCTCTACTTCGAGCCCTTGCGGCGTAGCCCCTGAGCCACTTTCGCGGCGGCGTCGCGCAACTCGCGGGGCTGCTCCTCGTCGTCCCCGAGCGACGCGAGGATCTGAATCGTGTCCGGGCGCGGCGACCCGTTCTTGAGCGCCATCACCGAGAGCCTGCGCACCGCCTCGTTCCCGTCGTGGGTCACGAGCTCGTGCAGGAGCGGTCGTACGTCGTTGATGTCGCCCGGGTGATCGCGCGAGAGCCGCTCGAGTGCGAGCAGCGCTGAGCCGCGCACCGCGGGACTGTCGTCCTCGAGCCCGCGTCGAAGCAGCTCTCTCTTGGTGCGAAACCGAAACTGGCCGATCGCCCGGTACGCGACGGCGCGGTCGCGAAAATCTGCTCCGCGTGCCGACGCCTCGAGCACGTCGTCCCAGTCGGCCCGCAGCTTGGCGAGGTCCCGCTCGTTGCCTTCCTCGGCGAGCGCGTCAGCCTGAGTCGCGGCCTCTGCGAGCGTCACGACGGACTACGTGACGTCGGAGACCGGCCGCGGCGCCGGGCCGACGTAGCGGGCCCCCGGCCGGATCAGGCGACCCGTGCGCTTCTGCTCGAGGATATGAGCCGACCAGCCCGCGACGCGGGCACAGCCGAACATTGCCGGCGTCAGGTCGGCCGGGATCTGCGCGATGTCGAGGACGACCGCGGCCCAGTACTCGACGTTCGTCTCGAGCTGACGGTCGGGAGACTTCTCGCGCAGCACCTTGAGCGCTGCCTCCTCGAGCGCAGCGGCCACCTCGACGCGCGGCGAGCCGAGCTCCATCGCCGTGCGTTTCAGCACTGTCGCGCGCGGGTCGTACGCGCGGTAGACGCGGTGCCCGAAGCCCATGATGCGCTCGCCACGATCGAGCATGTCTCTGACATAGCGCTCCGGATCGCCCGCATCCGCCGCTCCGTCGATCATCGGCAGCACGCGGGCAGGGGCGCCGCCGTGGAGCGGCCCCGAAAGCGTCCCGACCGCCGACGACATCGCGGCGGCGCAGTCGGCGCCGGTCGAAGCCGCGATGCGGGCCGTGAACGTCGACGCATTGAGGCCGTGCTCCGCCGCCGAGATCCAGTAGGTGTCGAGTGCCTTGACCGCGCGGGGGTCGGCTTCCCCACGCCAGCGGATCAGGAACTTGGCGGCGGCGTTCTCGCCCTGCTGGATCTCGGACTCCGGCACGGCAGGCTGCCGCCCGCGCGCCGCCTGCGCGACGATCGTCAGCGTGGCGGACGACAGTCGCGCAAGGTCGTCCCGCGCCTGCTTGTCGTCGATGTCGACGAGCTTCTGCATCGACCACTTGGGGCCGAGCGTCGCGAGCGCAGCCTGCAGGTCGGCCGGCACCGAGCCGCTCGGATCCTGCAGGTGGATGGCCTCGGTCGGCGGCAGCGGCGAGTTGAGGTCCTCGTCGACGAGCAGCCCCCACACGTTCTCGAACGGGTAGCGGCCGACGAGCTCCTCGATGTCGACGCCGCGGTAGCGGAGCGCCCCGCCGTCCTTGTCGGGCTCGGCGATCTCGGTCTCGAACGCAATGACGCCTTCGAGCCCGGGGCGAAAGTCGCTGGTTGCGCTCATCCGCCGAGAACGGTACACAAGCGCTCTCCGTCGGCGGTCAGCGAACTGTTTCGGGTCAATCACGGTCGCGGTGTGTACGCTGGCCCGCGCGATGGCGCACCGTGTCACCCTCATTCCCGGCGACGGAACCGGCCCGGAACTGACGGAGGCCACGCGCCGGGTGCTCGAAGCGACCGGGGTCGACTTCGACTGGGACGTCCGCCACGCCGGAGTCGACGTGATGGAGGAAGCCGGCACGCCGCTGCCCGACGAGACGCTCGCGTCGGTCAAGGCGAACAAGGTGGCGCTCAAGGGGCCGATCACGACGCCGATCGGCACGGGCTTCCGCTCGGTCAACGTCGCTCTCCGCCACGAGCTCGGCCTGTACGCCTGCCTGCGTCCCTGCAAGACGTTCGCCGGCGTGCGCTCGCGATACGACAACGTCGATCTCGTGATCGTGCGCGAGAACACCGAGGACCTGTATGCCGGGATCGAGTATGAGGCCGGCACGCCGGAGGCTGATCGCGTGATCGCCGAGCTCAACTCGCTGCAGCCGAAGCAGATTGCGGCCGGCTCGGGGATCTCGGTCAAGCCGATCAGCCGAGCCGCGTCGGAACGGATCATCCGATTCGCGTTCGAGTACGCCGTCGAGCACGACCGCAAGCGCGTGTCGTGCGTGACGAAGGCGAACATCATGAAGTTCACCGACGGTCTCTTCCTGGACGTCTTCCGGGAGGTCGCGAAGGACTTTCCCGGCATCGAGCCGTGGGAGAACCTCGTCGATGCCACCTGCATGGGACTCGTGCAGCGTCCCGAGGAATTCGACGTGCTCGTGCTGCCGAACCTCTACGGCGACATCTTGAGCGACCTCACCGCCGGGCTCGTCGGCGGGCTGGGCGTTGCTCCGGGCGCAAACATCGGGCCCGACGTCGCGGTCTTCGAGGCGACGCACGGGTCGGCGCCCAAGTACAAGGGCCAGAACAAGGTCAACCCGACCGCCATGATCCTCTCGGGCCAGCCTGATGCTCGACCATCTAGGCGAGCGCGACGCCGCGCGGCGCCTCGAACAAGCCGTCGCCGACGTGATTCGCGAGGGCGACAACGTGACCTATGACATGAAGGCGTCGCGTGACGACCCGACAGCAGTCGGCACCAGCGAATACGCAGACGCGATCATCGAGAAACTGGAGGCTTGAGAGTGAGCACGAGGAGAAAGGTGACGGTTGTCGGCGCAGGGAATGTCGGCGCGACCTGCGCGCAGGTCCTGGCGCAAAGCGACTACGCGAACGTCGTCCTGGTCGACATCAAGGAGGGGTTGCCGCAGGGCAAGGCGCTCGACATCAACCAGATGGGCGCTGTGCTCGGCTACGAGCCGAGCGTCGTCGGGACGAACGACTATGCGCCGACCGCCGGATCCGACGTCGTCGTCATCACCGCAGGCTTGCCGCGCTCGCCCGGGATGAGCCGCGACGACCTCGTGCAGACGAACGAGAAGATCGTCAAGGACGTCACCGAGAAGGTGATTGCGGAGAGCCCGGACACGATCCTGATCGTCGTCTCGAATCCCCTCGATGCGATGTGCCACGTGGCGAAGAACGTGTCGGGCTTCCCGAAGGAGCGCGTCTTCGGCCAGGCAGGGATCCTCGACACGGCCCGCCTTCAGACGTTCATCTCCTGGGAGACCGGCGCGTCGATCAAGGACGTGAGCGCTGTGGTGCTCGGCGGCCACGGCGACCAGATGGTGTCGGTCATCTCCGCGACGACGGTCGGCGGCGTGCCGATCCGCAAGCTCGTTTCGGAGGAGAAGATCGCCGCGATGGTCGACCGCACCGCCAAGGGCGGCGGCGAGGTGGTGCAACTGCTCGGCACGTCGGCCTGGTATGCGCCCGGCGCGGCCGCGGCGCAGATGGTCGACTCGATCATGCTGGACGAGAAGCGAGTGCTGCCGTGCACCGCCCTGCTCGAGGGCGAGTACGGCATCGACGGCCTGTACATGGGCGTTCCCGTGCGTCTCGGCTCCGCAGGGATCGAGCACATCTTCGAGGTCGATCTCGACGACGACGAGCAGCAGGCGCTCAGCAAGAGCGCCGACGCAGTGCGAGACGTCGTGTCGGTGCTCACGACGTAGGCAGCCGAGCTCCGGCCGACGGATACGCCCTTTGGCCGATATTCCGGCGGGCGTTTTCGTCCTAGCCTGGCCGGCATGCAGGCACTCCAAAACCCATCAGGCATCACGGATCGACAGCGGCAGGTCGTCGAGCTGATCGCGCAGGGCCTGTCGAACGACGAGGTCGGGCTCGAGCTCGGCATCTCTCCTCGGACGGCCAAGGCGCATTGTGACGTTCTGCGTCAGAAGCTCGGCGTTCCGCGCCGGCGCCAGATCCCGGTCGCGTTTCGTCTCTTGACGGGCGAGGACCCGCTGGCGACCCGCTTGGAGTCGGCGAGGGCCGACAACGGGGGCTGACGGCGAAGCGGGCGTCTGCGGCGAACCCTCCGCCGCGGACGCCCGGCCCCCTTGCATTGTTGTGCGATAGGCGTAGCGTTCACGGCTGGAACGAGGCGTCTCGACAGGGTCAGGGCAGGCATGACCGCAAGCACGCGACAATCGACGCCGGCCCGCCGCAAACGGCGGCTGATCGAGCGACCCCGCCTGACCAAGCGGCTCGACGAGTGCGAAGCGCGCGTGATCCTGCTGCTCGCGCCGGCGGGCTACGGCAAGACCACCCTGGCTCGTCAATGGGCGAAGGGATTGAACGGCGCTGTCTGGGTCACGCTCACGCCGGCTCATCGAGACGTCGCGCGATTTGCCGAGGACCTCGCCTCCGGGATCGACAGCCTGGGCGGCAACGCCTCGCGCTTCGTCGGCGAGTACTTGCGTGCGCGCAGCAACCCCCAACGGGCCGCTCGCGACCTCGGCGTCACCCTTGCCGATCTGCTCGACGGCGTCCGGGCACAGTGGGTGATCCTCGACGACTACCACGAGGTCAACGAGTCCCCCGAGCTGGCCGAGCTGATCTCGGTGATCGAAGACCGCTCGACCGTGCGACTCCTCGTCGCCTCCCGGCGGCGGCCGGCGTGGACGTCGCAACGGCGCGTCCTCTACCGGGAGGTCGAGCAGCTCGGCCGCGACGACCTCGCAATGGACGAAAGCGAGTCGAAGCTCGTGCTCGGGCAGCGACCCGACCTCGAGGGCCTGGCGGGTCAGGCCGAGGGCTGGCCCGCGGTGCTTGCGCTGGCGGCCGGGACGGGCCGGCTGCGCCTCCCGGGCGGAGCGATGCCGGAAGAGCTGTACGCCTTCATCGCCGAGGAGCTCTTCCAGTCGGTGCCGGAAACGCTTCGGAGCCAACTCGTGCAGCTGGCCCTCACGCCGGAGATGTCGCCCGACGAGGTGACCGATCTCCTCGGCGAGGACGGCGAACCAGGTGATCCTGCGAGGCGCGCGAGATCGGGTTCCTTTCCTCGGATCAGCGCGTCGAGTTTCATCCGCTCGTCCGGGAGTTCCTGCTCGAGAAGCTCTCGGAAAGCGCCGAGGCCGGCGAGGAGGTTCGCGCGGCGGTGGCGGCCTGCGTTGAGCAGGAGCGCTGGGATCGGGCGTTCGAGCTCATTCTGCGTTTCGAACTGAGCGACCTGGTCGAGCCGGTGCTCGATGTCGGCGTACAAGCCCCTGGCCCGCTCAGGCCATCTGGCGACACTGCTTGACGTTCGCGCGTAGTGCGCGAGGATTGCTCCCGCCCACGGCCTGCCTAGCGACTCTAGACCTGGTCGACGCCGAGGTCGCGAGCCGCGACGGAGCATACGAACTCGCGCTCGATCTCGCCGATCGAGTCGGCTCGCAGCTCCCCGCGACCCACGCCCTCGCCTCGCGTGCACACGCGATCGTCGCGTACTGCGCGTTCTCGCAGGCAGACCTCGAGAGCGCGGAGGCCGCCTACCGTCGCGCGCACGGAACGGCGACCGACGACCAGGACCGCGCCGAGGCGCTCTACGGCCAGGCACTCGCGTCGATCCAGGGCGAGATCGGAGATCCTGCTCCGATCCTCCGCCAGCTTGCACGCCGGCGCAGAAAATCGGCGTTGGATCTCGTCCGCTGGGGAGCGGTTGAGATCGACGCGGCGACGTTTCGCGGAAGGGATGGCTGATCCGTTGGAGGTCGATGAATCGATGCACGCCCTCGCGGCGCTCGACGATCCACGCGCCCGAAGTGCACTGACATACTCGCTCGCCTATGCGCACGGTGTTGATGAGCGAGTATCGCGAAGGCTTGGATCTTGCGCGCCAGGCGCAGGCAGAGGTCGAACGCCTTCGGCTTGGAGTTCGCGCGGCCCGTACGTCAATGCAACTCTGGCCCTCATTCACATGGGCCTCCGGCAGTTCGGCGCAGCCGAGCGCTCCCTGCAACTGCTCGAGGACGCCACGGACCATCAGCGCGATCGGCATCAACATCCTCAACGCGAGGATGCTTCGCTGCCGCATGGCACTGCAAACCGGCGAACTCGACCGCGCCCTCGAACTGGTCGCGCGACCGGCGACCGAGGTGGCGGTTCCGCCGATTCATGCAGAGTTCCTCGCGATTCAGGCTCTGACCTATGCGACTGCCGGCGACAAGCGCCGAGCCGCCGCTCTGGCTTCGGCCGCGGCTAGAGCGAAGTCGCGCAGTCGAAGTACGAGTCCTGGCATTTGCAGCGAGAGCGGTCGGCGCAGATGAGGATCGGCGGGAGAGTGAGTGCAAGTCGCTCTTCGACTGCGCCGACGGCGCTCGGGACATGGGATCCGGTCGTTACTGCCCTCCGCTGCTCACCCGAGCTCAGCGACGCAGCCGCGAGCCTGCCTGCGCTACGACCCGACGCTCGAGCGGCTGTACGAGCGCTCGAACGACTTCGCTCTCGCACGTCGGGCTGGAATCCGCGCACGCTCGCACCGACTGCCTCGACGAACTGCTGACGCCGCGCGAGCAGGAGGTGATCGGCCTAATGGCGCGAGGGTTCCGCAATCGCGAGATCGCAAACGCGCTGGTCATCTCCGAGTCGACAACGAAGGTTCACGTCCGCCACGTCCTCGAGAAGCTCGGCGTCCGAACCCGCGCCGAGGCGATCACGCGGTTCGATCTTTTTTCAGCCCAGGCTGACGAGCGCAGCGTCGCTGAGGACTCTACCCTCGGCCGAACTGAGCCTCCTCCGTCGACTCCACCGGCAGGAGGTTGAACTCGGCCCCGCGTCCGCAGCGGTAATCCTCGGTCGCGCCGGCGAGGATCGCCTCGAACGCGACAACTACACTCGTGTCGAACTGCGACTCAACCGCCTGGGCGAGGCGGTGGCGCGCGACCCGGCTCTCCATCGCATCACGATAGGGGCGATTGGAGGTCATGGCGTTGTAAGCGTCGGCGACGGCGATGATCTTCGAGAGCAGTGGGATCTCCTCGCCCGGCAACTTGATCCGGATAGCCCTGCCCGTCGACTCGTTCGTGATGGTGCCGAACGATCGCCGCGATCTCGGCGTAGCTGTCGACGTTGGCAAGGATCCGCTCGCCGATCTCGGAATGCTTCTGCATCTCGCGCCGCTCCTCAAGGGTCAGCGCACCGGGCTTCTCGAGCAGGCCGGCCGGCAGACCGATCTTGCCGATGTCGTGCACGAGGCCGCACAGGTGGGCGAGCTCGGCCTGCTCGGCTCCGAGCTGCATCCGCTTCGCGATGTCACGAGCGTAGACCGCGACCGCGGCCGAATGGCCGGCGGTGTACTGGTCGCGGGCATCAAGCGTCGCGATGAGTCCCTTGGCGAACGAAAGGTTCGCGGCGCGCAGCTGGGCGTTGGCCTCCCCGAGGTCGGTCGCGAGGCGCCGCTGCTCCTGATACATGAGGAACCAGCGCTGCGCGGCAAGAGCCGGGGCGAAGAAGAGCGGCAGCGTCCACGGCGAGATGTCGCGATAAGCGAGCGCCAGCACCGCAACGACCGGGCCGTAGAACGGAACCGAAGCGACGACGACCGGAAGGAGATCTTGAACGGCTTCGATCCAACGCCCAACGCCGCGAAGCGAATAGACGGTTGCGGTAAGCGCGGTGTCGGCGACCTCAGCGACTGTCGCGGCCACGGTCGCCGCGATCAAGACCTCGCCCGGGCCCTCCGGCAAGCAGACGCGACTACGCCACCGCACCGCCCCGCCTGCCGCAGCCCCGACTAGCGCACGATTGAAGAGATATGTGCACCCGCCCAGGCGAGTGGAATACGGCAACCCAGAGCCGAGGCACCGAAGACCGCCATCCCGGCGAGCGGCCCGAACAGCACGGCAGCGAAAACTGAGGGAAACAGTGAGATCGAAACCGTAAGATCGGTGCGCTGCCCCTCGAAGGTCGATCCGACCCCGCCACTCGCTAATTGCCGCGACGGCGGCCAGAGGCCCGACGGCCGCGAAGGGGCCAAGCCTGATCCCTCCGCAAGCGCAAGCGCCGCGGCGACGACTGCGGCCAGTGTCCCGGCCGCGACCATGTACAGCGCCAACGGGCGTACTGACGTCCGCAAAGCAGGAGCCGAATTCGCCGGTGGACTTGCGCATCCCCCAAAGGGGTTATATGGTTCGTCACGCCGTCAGTCCCAATCAGTAACGGGGGAAGAAATGAGCAAGTTCGCGAAGCTGTTCCGCAAGGCCGCCATCGCCGGCGGTTCCTGCTCCTGGTAACAGGTAGTCGTAGTTAACTGAGTTCGACGCGGGTCGGCCTCACCCCTTCGGGGGAGTTGTCCACAGCGCGTCGGGCTCGGAGCAGGGCTTTTCGAAGGGTCGTCCACAGGGCGGCCCTTCTTTTTGCCCGCTAGGTGATCAGGCCGCGGCGGAAGCCGACGGCGACTGCGTGCGCGCGGCTGCGGGCCTGGAGTTTGGCGAGCAGGTGGCGAACATGGCTCTTGACCGTCTCCTCGGAGAGGAAGAGCCGCACGCCGATCTCGCGGTTGACGAGCCCGTCGGAGATCAACTGGAGCACCTCCAGCTCGCGGGCCGTGGGCTCCTGTTCCAGCTCGCGCAGCGGCTGCTGGAACGGAATCACTTCCGCTACCGCATCCCGGCGTGCCGCAACCGACTCGAATCGAGCCGAATGCTCCCGGTAGCGAGTGAGGATCTCGTCGCGCTGAGCAGCATCCATCTAGGCAGCTATCGGCTGCGATTGAAAACCACATTAGGCCGATTCCCCCCAAAAGAGTGAACCCGGACCACCGCGGTTCGGCTCTCAGAGCCGAATCAGCCTGTGGCGCCGGTTTTTGAGGTCGTCCGGCTCTCGCTCCTCGACCACCCCCAAACCGCCTTCGCGGCCGGTCGAATGGAGAATTCGCCCCTTTCCAAGCCAAAAGGCGATGTGATCGGCCGGATCGCCGTAGGAGATCAGATCGCCCGGGAGGAGCTCCGCCGCCGCCACCGCGCGACCCTCGCACGCTCCTGCTGGGCCGCGTCGCGCGGAATGAGCCGGCCGAGCCGGCGGTAGGCCATATGAACGAGCCCCGAACAGTCGATGCCCTGCTCGGTGAGGCCGCCCCAGAGATACGGAGCGCCGAGATATGAGCGCGCGACCTCGACGGGCGTTCCCGTTCCGTCTGCCGGCAAGGCCCCGAGACCGTCCTCGATCTGGTCGGCGCGCACCCAGCCCGGATAGTCGTAGGCCGTCCGCACCCTGGCCCAGCCGCCGCGGCGCTCCTCGACAAACAGCGGCTCACCGCGTAGGGCCTGCGTCACCTGCTCGGCCGACTCGTCGGGCTCCGCCCGCAGCGGCGCGACGTCACGCTGCACCGCACCGCGCTCACCGCCCGGGCGCGTGCCGCTCGATCTTCTCCTCGAGCATCGCCCGCACCCGTGGCCAGTCGTCGTCGAGGACCGAGTACCACGCAGAATCACGGATCGAGTCGGGGAGGATCATGTGCTTGCGGAAGATCCCGTCGAAGCTCGCCCCCACGCCGAGCAGCGCCCCGCGGACCCGCAGGTTCCGGGCGTCCGTCTTGAACTCGACCCGCATCGCGCCCCAGCGGTCGAAGGCATTTCGCAGGAGGAGGTATTTCGCCTCGACGTTCGCCCCCGTCCCCCACTGCGCCCGCTCGAGCCAGGTCCAGCCGATCTCGACGCGCTTGTGGAGGGGCTCGATGTTGAGGTACCGCGACGAGCCGACGGGCCGACCGTCGACGCAGACCACGAACGGCACCTCGCTCGTGCCGTCCAGCGCAAGGTCGAACCACCGGTCGAAGCCAAGGGTGTACATGTTCGTGTAGCGGTGGATCTGAGGGTCGCGCTCCGCAGCCGCCCTGAGGCCCTCGCGGTGTCGCTCCTCGATCGGCTCGAGGCGCACGATCCGGCCCTCGAGCGGGCCGTGCGGGTTGAGATCGGGGCGATGCACATTCAAGAGTATTGCCGCACGGGAAAACGCGACGGTATTACGCTTGCGGACGAAGAATGACGAACCCACCCGACTTCGAGGTGACAGCCGGCGGCGCAGTCGCCCTCCCCGCCGCCGCTGTCACGCGCAAGACGCCGAGACGTCTCTTCTGGGACCGCTTCAAGCAGGACAAGGCGGCGCTCGTCGGCGCGGTGGTGATCGTCCTCCTGATCGTGATCGCCATCTTCGGCGGCCCGGTCGCATCGAACATCACCGGCCACCCGCAGAACACGACGTACAACAACATGACCGATGCCTACGGCGTCCCACTCGGGCCGAACTCACAGTTCTGGTTCGGCGCCGACGCGGCCGGCCGTGACCTCTTCGTCCGCACGATGTACGGCGCGCGCACCTCGCTCTTCGTCGGCATCGTCGCGTCCGGATTCGCGGTGCTGATCGGCCTGATCGTCGGGCTGACAGCAGGCTTCTTCGGAGGCTGGGTCGACTCGGGCCTCTCGCGTTTCGCCGACGTCTTGCTTGCAGTTCCGCAGATCTTGATCGCCGTGGGCATCGTCGCGGCGTGCTCGACAAGCAAGGACGGCTGTCTCGGAGGCCTCATCCAACCAGGGCTCACGGTCGTGATCGCCGTCATCACCCTGTTCTCGTGGTCCTACATCGCGCGAATCGTGCGGGGGTACACGCTGTCGCTGCGCGAGAAGGAGTTCGTCGAGTCCGCGCGGGCAGCGGGTGCCAGCAACCTGCGTATTCTCACCTCCGAGATCCTCCCGAACCTGATCGGGCCCCTGATCGTCTACACCACGCTCCTGATCCCGACCAACATCCTCTTCGAGGCCGCGCTCTCTTACCTCGGCCTCGGCGTTCCGGCCGACGAGGCGTCCTGGGGCTCGATCTTGAGCGACGCCTCGCAGTTGTACGACGTCGCCTGGTGGCTCATGCTCTTCCCCGGCGCCTTCCTGATCATCACGACCCTCGCGTTCAACCTCCTCGGAGACGGTCTCCGCGACGCCTTCGACGTGAGGTCTGAACGTTGAGCTACAAGCACCCCCCAGAAAGGAGAAGTCCCGCATGACGAAGTTCCTACGGCTCGCGCTCATGGCCGCGGCCGTTGTCGCGCTCGCGGCGCTGGCGGCCGGGTGCGGCTCGAAGAAGTCCAGCTCCGGCTCCACCACGACCACGACATCCTCAGGCTCCGGTGGAGGTGTCGTCGGCTCCGGGTCGTTCAGCAGCGGCACCCCGGCCAAGGGCGGCACGTACACCATCGGCTGGGAGCAGTCGTTCGGCTTCACGAACAACTTCGACCCGACCGGCGAGTACCTCGGCAACGCCTGGGGCCTCTACTCGAACCTGATGCTCCGCGCCCTCGTCGGGTACAAGCACCAGCCCGGCGCGGCCGGCAACGAGCTCGTCGGCGACCTTGCCACCGACGCTCCGAAGCCGACGGACGGCGGCCTGACGTACACGTACAAGCTGCGGAGCGGCGTGAAGTTCGGCCCGCCCGTCAATCGCGCCGTCACGTCCAAGGACGTCGCGTACGCGATGAACCGGCTCGCCAACCCGAAGGACGGCGGCCAGTACTCGTTCTACTACACCGTGATCAAGGGCTGGGACGCGGTCGCAAACGGCACGGCCAAGACCGTCTCCGGCATCTCGACGCCCGATGACTCGACGATCGTCTTCCACCTCACCAAGGCGGCCGGCGACTTCAACCTCCGCATGTCGATGCCGGCGACGGCTCCGATCCCGGAGGAAGTCGGGAAATGCTTCGAAGGGAAGCCCGGCGACTACGGCCGCGACGTCGTCTCGAGTGGCCCGTACATGCTGCGGGGCGCCGACAAGGTGACCGCCACGTGCCCGATGAAGCCGATGAACGGCTACGACGGCGCGAACGGCAACCACATCATCCTCGTCCGCAACCCGACGTACGACCAGTCGACCGACCCGTACCGGAAGAACTACATCGACACGTTCAAGTTCCTCGTGAACTCGAACGCCGACGACATCTTCGCCAAGGTGCAGTCGGGCGCGTACCAGGACGAGGTGTCGAGCCCGGCGCCGAAGACGATCCGCCAGTACGCAACCAACGCAACGTTGAAGCCGCGGATGATCCCGAACGTCGGGGACCGCACCAACTACTTCACGATGAACCTGACGCAGCCGCCTTTCGACGACGTCCACGTTCGCAAGGCGATGAACTGGATCGTCGACAAGTCCGCGCTGCAGAAGGCATGGGGCGGCCCGATCCCCGGATCGATCGCAACCCACATCGTTCCGCCGGTGCTCTACAACAACGGCCTCACGGAATACGACCCGTACTCGACGCCGAACTCGGCCGGTGACCTGGCCAAGGCACAGGCCGAGATGAAGCTGTCGAAATACGACCCGGGAAAGACCGGCAAGTGCACCGCGTCGGCGTGCAAGGGCGTCCTGACGATCGCGGACACCCGAGGCGTCGACACCCGGATGATCCCGGTGCTCGAGGGCGACGCAGCCAAGATCGGCATCACCCTCAAGGTGCGCTCGATCAACGGCGCATACACCACGATCCAGACACCGTCGAAGAACGTCCCGTTCTCCGAGCGGCCGAGCTGGGGCAAGGATTACGCCGACCCGTACACGTTCTTCGCGGAACTGTTCGACTCCGGCGCGATCATCAAGTCCGGTAACACGAACTACTCACTCGTCGGCCTGACGCCGGCGATCGCCAAGAAGGTCGGCGCAACGGGCAACATCACGAACGTGCCCAGCGTCGACAGCGACATCGCGGCCTGTAGCGCCAAGCTGGCGCAAGACCGCATCACCTGCTGGGAGAACCTCGACAAGAAGCTGATGGAGAAGGTTGTCCCGTGGGTGCCGTACCTCTGGCCGAACAACGTGTTCATCATCGGCCCGAACGTCACACACTGGAACTACGACCAGTTCACGGACGGCCCCGCCTACTCGTCGGTGGCCGTCAAGTAGCAAGGAACGGAAGCGAGGGGCGGGACACGTGTCCCGCCCCTCCTCCCGGTCACACCAACAGAATCGAGACATGGCCTTCTACATCGCACGCAGACTCGTCTGGACGCTGGTCGTCGTGGCCTGCGTGCTCGCGATCACGTTCGCGGTGTTCTATCTCCTGCCCGCCGGCGATCCGGCGCTGCGCTTTGCCGGCAAGAACCCGACCGACCAGGAGATCGCCCAGATCCACCATCGGCTCGGGCTCGACAAGCCGTGGTACGTCCAGTTCGGCAAGTTCACGTGGCGCTTCGCCGCCGGCGACAAGTACGGCTGGCCCGGTCTCGGCTACACATACGCCAGCGGCAGCTCCGTCAAGGCCCTGATCATCCAACGGGCTCCACGCACGCTGCTGCTCATCGCCGGGGCCGCGATCATCTGGCTCGTCCTCGGCGTCTCGATCGGCGTGCTCTCCGCCGTCAAGCGAAGATCGATCACCGACCGATTAGCCATGGGCTTCGCGCTCTTCGGGATCTCGACGCCGGTGTTCTGGCTCGGCCTGATGGCGCTGTACATCTTCTGGAGACAGCTCGGCTGGACGGGCGGCAGCGGCTACGTGTCGCCGTCCGACAGCCTGACCGGCTTCTTCTCCCACATGATCACACCCTGGATCGTGCTCGCCCTGCTCTACGCAGCGTTCTATGCGCGGATGACGCGAAACAACCTCCTCGAGACGCTCGGCGAGGACTACATCCGGACAGCGCGGGCGAAGGGACTGCCCGAGCGCACGGTCATCTTCAAGCACGGACTGCGCGCGTCCCTGACGCCGATCGTGACGATGTTCGGCCTCGACATCGCCCTGCTCGTCGGCGGCGCGGTGATCACCGAGTCGGTGTTCAACCTGCAAGGTCTCGGGTACCTCGCGATCAACGATGCGCTGCAACAGGACCTCCCGGTCGTGCTCGGCGTCGTGCTCGTCGCCTCGGTCGCCGTGGCGCTCGCGAACCTCGTCGTCGACATCCTCTACGCGTTCATCGACCCCCGCGTCCGGTACGCGTGAGCGAGGCGGAAGCATGAGCGTGACCGAAGTGAAGCCCGGGCAGCAGCTCCTGGACGTTCGCGGGCTGACGGTTCGCTTCCCGACCGCGGACGGCGTCGTCCAGGCCGTCTCGGACGTCACGTTCACGCTCTCGCGCGGCGAGACGCTCGGCGTCGTCGGCGAATCGGGCTCGGGCAAGAGCGTCTCGAACCTGGCGATCATGGGCCTGCTCAACCGGCAGCGCACCGAGATCGGCGGCGAGGTCGAATTCATGGGCCGCGACCTGCTGAAACTCCCGCCGGACGAGCTGCGCAAGATCCGCGGCAAGGACATTGCGATGGTCTTCCAGGACCCGTTCGCGTGCCTCCATCCGATGTATCGCGTCGGCACCCAGATCGCCGAGGCCGTGACCGCGCACGGGGACGCGGACAGCAAGGCCGCCTGGGCGCGCGCCGTCGAACTGCTCGACCACGTCGGCATCCCCAACGCGACGTCACGCGCACGCGACTATCCGCATCAGTTCTCGGGCGGCATGCGGCAGCGGGCGATGATCGCCATGGCCCTGGTGCACAACCCGTCGATCCTGATCTGCGACGAGCCGACGACTGCTCTCGACGTCACGGTGCAGGCGCAGATCCTGGAGCTGATCGAAGAGGTGAAGCGCGAGTTCAACATCGGCGTGATCCTCGTCACACACGACCTCGGTGTCGTCGCCGAGACCGCCAACTCCGTGATGGTGATGTACGCCGGCCGCATCATGGAGTACGGGCCTGCGAACCAGATCTTCGAGCGGCCCCAGCATCCATACGCCTGGGGGCTCCTCGACTCGATGCCCAGCGTCGAGAAGCGGCTGTCGGCGCTCGTGCCGATCGAAGGCTCACCCCCGTCGCTCCTCGCGCCGCCGTCCGGCTGCCCCTTTCATCCGCGCTGCCGTTACCGGTTCGAGCCCTGCCCGACCGAGCGGCCGCCCCTCGTCGCCCCGGCGCCGGACGCCCATCCGGACGCGTGCCACCTGTCGTGGGAGGAAAAGCAGCGCGAAGGCTCCAAGCGCTCGATCGCGCGGCTCGGAGACGCCGCATGACGACGACCGACCCCGTCACCAGCGCGGACAACCTCGTCGAGGTCGACCACCTCACGAAGCGCTTCGCCGTGAAGCAGGGCGTCTTCGCGCGCGGCAAGGCCGAGGTGCACGCCGTCGAGGACATCTCGCTGAACGTCCGCCGCGGCGAGACGCTCGGGATCGTCGGCGAGTCCGGCTGCGGCAAGTCGACGACGGCCCGCCTGATCCTGCGTCTCCTCGACCCGACGGCGGGCACGATCCGCTTCGACGGCCAGGACATCTCGAAGCTGTCGGCGCGCTCCCTGCGCCCCCTGCGCCGCGAGATGCAGATGATCTTCCAGGACCCGTACTCCTCGCTCAACCCACGCAAGACGGTCGGCCAGATCGTCGGTGCGCCGTTCGAGATCCACAAGGTGAAGGGCGGCAAGCAGCGGGTGCAGGACCTGCTCGAGACGGTCGGGCTCAATCCCGAGCACTTCAACCGCTACCCCCATGAGTTCTCGGGCGGGCAGCGCCAGCGCATCGGTGTTGCGCGCGCCCTCGCGCTCTCACCGAAGCTGATCGTCTGCGACGAGCCCGTCTCGGCCCTCGACGTGTCGATCCAGGCCCAGATCCTCAACCTGCTGCGGAGCCTGCAGGACGACTTCAACCTCACCTATGTCTTCATCTCACACGACCTGTCCGTGATCCGGCAGATCGCCGACCGCATCGCCGTCATGTACCTGGGCCGCATCGTGGAGATCGGTGACAGCGAGTCGATCTACGAGAGCCCGAAGCACCCGTACACCGCAGCGCTGCTCTCAGCCGTGCCGCGGCCGACCGCCGCGGCAGGACGGGAGCGAATCGTGCTCTCGGGAGACGTGCCGTCGCCCGTCGCCCCGCCGGCGGCGTGCGTGTTCCATCCGCGCTGTCCGCGCTTCCACCGGGGCCACTGCGACGTCGAGACGCCGGAACTGCGCGAGCTCGAGCCGCGGCACGAGGCGGCCTGCCACTACCCGCTCGAACGCTGGCCGATGACCGACGACGAGATCCGCCAGGCCGAGGGCGCCGAGCGCGCCGACAAGCCGCACCTCGAAGGCGTGGCTCACGACACGGGTGTCTGACACCGGCCGGTGCCAGACACCGCTACGACGACGCTAGATGGTCTAGGCCGCGAGGCCCGCGAGCTCGCGCAACGCAGCGAGGCGTGAGAGGGCCTGGCCCTCGAGCTGGCGAACGCGTTCCCGCGTCAGATCGAGCTCGTGCCCGATCGCCTCGAGCGTCCAGGGCTCGCCTTCGAACCCGAAACGAAGCTCCAGGATCCGCCGCTCACGCTCCGGCAGGGCGTCGAGCGCCTTGCGGATGTTCTGGCGGCGCAGCGACTCCTCGGCCTCGTCGAACGGATCGGCAGCCTCCCGGTCTGCGAAGAGATCGCCGAGCTCGCCCTCGTCGTCGGCGCCGACCGTCTGGTTGAGCGAGACGGAGGCAGATGCTGCCGAAAGGGCCTCCTCGACGTGCTGCAGCGGAAGGCCGGTGGCCTCGGCCAGCTCCTCCTTCGTCGGCTCGCGGCCCAGCTCGACCTCGAGGCGGCGCGCGGCGCGCGACAGCTTCTGCTGACGCTCGACGACGTGCACCGGGACCCGGATCGTGCGGGCGTGATTTGCGACCGCGCGCTGCACCGACTGGCGGATCCACCACGTTGCGTACGTCGAGAACTTGTAGCCACGGCGCCAGTCGAATTTCTCGACCGCGCGGTTCAGGCCGAGCGTGCCCTCCTGGATCAGGTCGAGGAACGGCACCCCGAGGCCGCGGTAGCCCTTGGCGATCGACACGACGAGGCGCAGGTTGGACTCGATCATGCGGCGCTTGGCCCGGCCGTCGCCACGCTCGATCGCCTTCGCCAGCACGACCTCTTCGTGGGCGGTCAGGAGCTTGTGCTTGCCGACGTCGGCGAGGAACAGCTGCAGGCTGTCGCCGGCGCCCGACGGGGCGTCGGCCTCGTAGATCACCGGTTCCGCCTGCGCCTTGGTGTTCTTCTCCTCGGTGACCGGTTCGCGCACCTCGAGCCCGATCCGCTCGAGCTCCTTCACGAGATCGGCGACCTCGGGCTCGCCGAGGTCGTTTTCGACCGCAAACGCCTCGAGCTCGGCCGGTTCGATCCAGCCGCGCTCCTCACCCGCATCAAGCAGGGTGCGAGCGCTCTCGGTCTCAAGCAGTTCGTTCAGCTGGCTCTGAGTCAACTCGGAATCGATGTCCTTTCGTTTCTGCGACCGGCCGTGCACACCTTCCCGCACCAGGGTACCGCCCATTCCAACGCGCACCGCGGCGGGCCCATTCCGTGCGAGGGAGCCTGATTATGGACGGTTTTGGGCCGACGATGTTGGCGTACTTGTTGCAGCTCTGTTACGACCGCTTCTTGGAGGCCCGCTTGCGCTTCGGAGCGGGGCCGCGATCCCGGCGATCCTGCAGGAGCTCCGCAGCCCGCTCGGGGCTGATCGACTCGATCGAATCGGCGGCCCGGAGGCTGGCGTTCGTCTCGCCGTCGGTCACGTACGGCCCGAACCGCCCTTCCTTGAGGACGATCGGCTTGCCGCTGACCGGATCGTCGCCGAGCTCCTTCAGGGGCGGCGCGGCGGCGCGGCGGCCCCGCTGCTTGGGCTGGGCGAGAAGGGCAACGGCCTCGTCCAGGGTGATCGAGAAGAGCTGCTCCTCGCTCTCGAGCGAGCGCGACTCCTTGCCCCGCTTGACGTACGGGCCGTAGCGGCCGTTCGCGGCGAGCACCTCCTCCCCGTCGGATTCCCCGAGCGGGCGGGGCAGGGTCAGGAGCTTGAGAGCCTCGGCGAGGGTCACCGTCTCGGGCGACATCGTCTTGAAGAGCGACGCCGTCCGCGGCTTCTCGTCTCCCTCGACCACCTCCGTGACATACGGGCCGTACCGCCCGGAGCGAAGGGCGATCGTCCGGCCGCTCTCCGGGTCGACCCCGAGCTCGTGCTCCTGGTTCCCCTGCGCGAGAATCTCCTCCGCGCGGGCGGGGGTCAGCTCGTCCGGGGCGATGTCCGGCGGGAGCGTCTGACGGTCGGTGCCGCGCTCGAGGTACGGGCCGTACTTGCCGACGCGGACGACGATGTCGGTGCCCGGCAGCTCGACCGTGTTGATCTCGCGCGCGTCGATCTCGGCGAGGCGCCCTTCGACGAGCTCCTTCAGGCCGGCATCGCCGTCTTCGCCGAAGTAGAACCGCTGCAACCAGGCGGTGCGTGCCTCGTCGCCGGATGCGATCTCGTCGAGGTCGTCCTCCATGCGGGCCGTGAACTCGTAGTCGACGAGCTGGGGGAAGTGGTTCTCGAGCAGCTTCACGACCGCGAATGCGAGGAACTCCGGGATGAGCGCCTGGCCCTGCTTGCGGACGTAGCCGCGGTCGAGGATCGTGCCCATGATCGCGGCGTAGGTCGAAGGCCGGCCGATCCCGCGCTCCTCGAGCGCCTTGACGAGGCTCGCTTCGGTGAACCGCGGCGGCGGCGAGGTCGAGTGGCCGTCGGGCTCGAGCGCGGCAGCGGTCAGCGCGTCTCCCTCGGCGAGCGGCGGCAGGACCTTCTCCTCGGCATCTCCGGACGGCTCGTCGAGCCCCTCCTCGTAGGCGAGCAGGAACCCCCTGAAGGTGATCACCGTGCCGGCGGTCGAGAACTCGGCGGCGCGGCCGTCGGCGGCGGTCGCCCCGATCCGGACCGAAACCGTCTGCCCGCGTGCGTCCTCCATCTGCGAGGCGACGGTCCGCTTCCAGATCAGGTCGTAGACGTTGAACTCGTCGGCCGTCAGCTCGCGCCGCACCTGGTCGGGGGTGCGGAACCGGTCGCCGGCCGGGCGGATCGCCTCGTGCGCCTCCTGCGCGTTCTTGACCTTGCGGGTGTACTGGCGCGGCTGCGCAGGCACCGAGTCGGCGCCGTAGAGCTCGCGCGCCTGATCGCGGGCGGCAGCGAGCGCCGACTCCGACAGCGTCGTCGAGTCGGTGCGCATATAGGTGATGTAGCCGTTCTCGTACAGGCGCTGGGCGACGCGCATCGTCTGCTGGGACGAGAGCCGCAGCTTGCGGCTCGCCTCTTGCTGCAGGGTCGACGTCATGAACGGAGCGGCCGGCCGCCGGGTGTACGGCTTCTCCTCGACGGACGAGACCTGGAACGTGGCACCCGCCAGGCCGTCGGCCAGCGCGCGCGCCTCGGCCTCGGTCAGCTGCACGGCGTCGGCGTTCCGCAGCGTCCCGTCCTGTGCGAAGTCCCGGCCCTGGGCGACGCGGCGGCCGTCGACGGCGGTGAGGCGGGCCGTGAACCCGCCCGGCTCGTAGGTCGCGACGATGTCCCAGTAGTCGGCAGCGACGAACTTCATCCGCTCCTGCTCGCGCTGGACGACGAGCCGCGTGGCGACCGACTGGACGCGCCCCGCCGAAAGGCCCTGCATGATCTTGCGCCAGAGGACCGGCGAGACCTCGTAGCCGTAGAGGCGATCGAGGATGCGCCTCGTCTCCTGCGCGTCCACGAGCCTGTGGTCGATCTCGCGCGTCTCGCCGAGCGCCCGCTCGATCGCCGGCCGGGTGATCTCGTGGAACACCATGCGGCGCACCGGCACCTTGGGGTCGAGCACCTCGCGCAGATGCCAGGCGATCGCCTCGCCTTCGCGGTCCTCGTCCGTCGCGAGCAGGAGCTCGTCGGCGTTCTTGAGCTTCGCCTTCAGGTCGGAGACGACCTTCTTCTTGCGTGCGTCGACGACGTAGAGGGGCTCGAAGTCCTTGTCGACGTTCACCCCCAGGCGCGCCCACGCCTCGCCCTTGAGCTTCGCCGGGATCTCGGACGCATTGTGAGGTAGGTCACGAATGTGGCCGATCGACGACTCGACGAGGTAGTCGGAGCCGAGGTAACCCGCGATCGTCTTCGCCTTGGCAGGCGACTCGACGATCACGAGCTTCTTCCCGTTTGAACCGGCCATTTAGCGCGCCACCATAGCGCCGTGGGCAAGATCAGCGATACTCGCCGCCCGTGACCCGTCCCCCGAGGCCCACGCCGCTGTACTCGTTCGTCGCCGTGTGTTCGTGGCCGGTGCTGCGATTCGCGTTCCGCTACCGGGCCGCCGGAACCGAGCATCTGCCTGCCTCCGGCGGGTACGTGCTGGCGGCCGGCCATGTCTCGAACCTCGACCCCTGGGCGCTCGGCCTGGCGATCTGGCCCGACCGGTTCCTGCGCTTCATGGCGAAGTCGGAGCTCTTCTGGTTCCCGCTCTCGGCTGGTCGCGAAAGGGGCAGGCGCCTTCAAGGTCAACCGGGGCCAGGCGGACTCTGCTGCGATCGACACGGCTGTGCGGCTCGCCCGCGAGGGCAACGTGATCGCGATGTTCCCCGAGGGCACCCGCCGCCGGAAGGGCCTGCGCAAGAAGTACGAAGCGGGTGCGCACACCGGGGCCGCCCGGATCGCCCTCGAGGCGGGCGTGCCGCTCGTCCCTGCGGGGATCAAGGGCACGGACGGGCTGCGCCGGCTCGCCCCCTGGCGCGTGCGCTACGGCGCACCGATCGAGCTCGGCGACCTCCGCGACCAGGAGGGCGCCGAGGCCGCGCGCGAGGCCACCACCCGCTTGATGGCTGCAATCCTCGAGCTGGAGGCGTCGCTGTGAGCGGCCTCCTGCTCGCGATCGACGGTGACTCGCTCGCACACCGCGCCTACCACGCCCTGCCGAAGTCGATTCGGCTCAACGCCCTCGTCGGCTTCGCGGGCTTTCTGCAGCGGCTCTGGGAGAGCGAGCAACCGGAAGCGGTGCTCGTCGGCTGGGACTCCCTCGACACACCCACCTACCGGCACGAAGCTCTCCCGGCCTACCAGTCGGGGCGGGTGTTCGAGGACTCGATCGTCGAGCAGCTCGACCTCCTGCCGGCGCTCGTCGAGTCGTTCGGCTTCCAGGCGGCGAAAGCGCCGGGGTACGAAGCCGACGACTTCCTCGCGGCCGCCGCCCATGCCTGGCGCGGCCCGGTGCTCGTCGCGACCTCCGACCGGGACGCGTTCCAGCTCGTCTCCGACCGCGTGACGATCCTGCAGCCGGTCAAGGGCGTCTCCGAGCTGGCGCGGATCGGGCCGCCCGAGGTGCGCGAGCGGTACGGCGTCGAGCCGGCGCAGGTGCCGGACTTCATCGCGCTCCGCGGCGACCCGTCGGACAAGATCCCGGGCGCGCCCGGCGTCGGCCCGAAGAAGGCCGCCGACGTGCTGAAGCAGCACGGTTCGCTCGCGCAGGCGCTCGCGGACGGACGCTTCCCGCAGATCGCCGACGACCTGCTGCTCTACCGCGACATCGCAACGATGGATCCGGCCGCACCGCTGCCGAAGCTCGGCCCCACCCCGCCCGACTGGGCGCGCGCGGCCGCGCACGCCCGCAGCCTGGGGCTCGACGGCCTCGCGAAACGGCTCGGGGAGCGCCCCGCTGCCGAGGAAGCTCACAGCTGACAAGCCCGCCGGTCGGCTCGGCCGGGCGACGTCACCTTCATGGTGTGAGACCTGCGAGACGGCCGTCCTCGATCTGCCACGAGCGGTCGGCGCGCGCTCGTGCGTCGAGCTCATGCGTCGCGACGAGGCAGGCTGAGCCGGAGGCTGCCGCGTCGCTGAGCGCAGCCCAGACGAGCTCGGCATGTGCTGCGTCCTGATGCGACGTCGGCTCGTCGACCAAGAGCACGGCGGGCGCAAGTCGGAGCGCGCGCGCGATCGCAACGCGCTGCTGCTGGCCGATCGAGATCTCGCCCGGCCGCCGAGCTCGAAACTCATCGATGGCAAGACGCCCAAAGAGGTCTGGCACCGGCGCCGGTGGCGCCGCGGCAAGCCGCGCAGGGAGCTCGACGTTTTCTTCCACCGTCAGCTCTGGGACGAGACCGAAGCGCTGCGGGACGTAGCCAAGCTCCGCCCAACGGTCGAGCGACGGCTCGACCGTTCCGGCATCCGGTTCGACCCAACCGCCCGCGACCATCAGCAGCGTGGATTTCCCCGAGCCCGACCGGCCGACGACCACGGCCAGCTCGCCGGCACGAATCGCCAATGAAGCTGCTGAGAGGACTCGCCGTTCCCGCGTAGCTCTTCGTCAGGTCACGCAGCCGGAGCGCGACCTGATCCGACGGCGATCTCCCACGGGCCGGTGCCGCCGATCCCGGTCTCCGGCGCGTGAGGTCGAGGACGTCGTCGGCCAAGCTCGATCACGTCCGCGTCGTGCGTTGCGACCAAGAATGTCTGTCCACGCGAAGCGCAGTCCCGGAGCGCGGCGAGAACCTCGGCCGCGGTTTCACGATCGAGCTCGGCGGTCGGTTCGTCGACGACAACGATCGGCGAGCCCTTGGCCAGCGCGACCGCGAATGACGCTCGGGCGAGCTCGCCGCCGGAAAGCTCGTCGGCGCGCGCAGACATCCGCGAAGCAATTCCAAGCAGTTCGAACGGACGGTGCGAGGCCCCGCGGGGCAGGTGCTCCGACAGGCGCAGGTGCGGAAAGAGGTTGTCTGCCGACCGTTGAGACACATAGGTCACGATGTCGGCGAGAAAGCGGTTCCGCTCCCGACCCGACAGTCCGCAAGGCTCGCGACCTGCCACGGTGACTCGTCCCGTAGTCGGAACGTCATGCCCGGCGACCAGTCGGAGCAGGGTCGACTTGCCGGTCCCTGAGACCCCGACGACAGCGGTAACGGCGCCGAAGGCGATCCGCGCATCGACTGCGTCCAGGGCGTCGACCATCCCACCGGCAGTGGGATACCGCTTCGTGACCGATTCGAGAACGACCGCAGGCTCAGGCGACACGAAGCGCCTCTCCAACCGCGGACCGCCGGACGGCCAGCGTCGCGATCGCCCC
>CAWJMP010000006.1:0-387500 GCA_963844075.1 uncultured Thermoleophilia bacterium
GACCCGGCTCCCTACTTGCGGATCGGTGAGCTCAGCCGCCGGGTGGGCGTCACCTCGGAGCTCCTGCGCGCCTGGGAGCGCCGGTACGGGCTCCTTTCGCCGACGAGGACGGCCGGCGGCTTTCGTCTCTATGGCGAAGGCGACGAGCGCCGCGTGCTGCGGATGCTGCGCCACCTCGACACGGGCGTGTCGGCGGCCGAGGCGGCCCGGCTCGTTCTGGCCGAGGAGGGGAGAGGGGGACGGTGCGCCGGTGGGCCTGCTGCCCGAGCCGGCCGGCGAGGTGCTGCGCATCCCGCTCGAGCGCTTCGACGAGGCTGCCGCCTCAGCCTCCTTCGACCGGTTGCTGGCCGCCTTCGCACTCGAGACCGTCCTGCGCGACGTCGTCCTGCCGTGCCTCAGGCAGCTCGGCGAACAGTGGGAACGGGGCGATGCCTCGGTCGCGCAGGAGCACTTCGCAAGCGCCTTCATCCGCGGCCGGCTGCTCGGCCTCGCCCGCGGCTGGGACGGCGGCGGCGGCCCGAGAGCGCTGCTCGCGTGCGCGCCGGGTGACCAGCACGACCTCGGCCTGATCTGCTTGGGGCTCTCGCTCCGCGGGCTCGGCTGGCGGATCACCTTCCTCGGTGCCGATACGCCGTTCACCACGGTCGCCGAGGCGGCACGCTCGCTGGCGCCCGACGTCGTGGTGATCGCGTTCACGGCCGGTGACACGCGCGAGCCGGCGCGGCGCTCGCGGAGCTCGACCTGGCCGCACCGCTCCTTCTTGCCGGGCCCGGGCGAGCGCCGCCCTCGCCGCTGAGGCCGGAGCCGGCTACCTCGCAGATGACCCGGTGACGGCGGCCGCAGCCGTCGCGGCGGGCGCTCGAGGTGACCTCGCCGACCACCGCTGACGCGGAGGACATTCGGCCGGCTCGACGAATGGTCTTTCCAGTCTCCGGGGGAGTCGGAGACTGCGCTGCGGCCTGGCGGCCAGGCTCCGATCCTCTCCCCAGGAGCCGGCCGCCGGCCAACGCGTCAGCCTGCTCTTCAGTTACGTGGCCGTTCTGCCGATGGAGGCGATGTGACCGGGTGAGGGCCCAAGCGGGCCCGATGCGGCGGGGCCGTGTTTCCAGCCCTTGCCCGGTCGAAACCTCCTGCTCGGCTTCGAATCTCCCGGGCCGGGGATCTGCGACGTTCCCGCCTCGCCTCGTCCTACGCGGGCCGCACCACGATGTAGGCCCGAAAGAGCTCGGTTTGCTCGTCGGCCTCGACGACGTTGACCACCTCGAGCCGTTCGCCGTGCCAGCGCGACAGCCGCTCGCCCGGTTGCCACTCCGAACGATGTGACGCAAGCGGTCCGAGGTCGACTCCGTCCTCGTCGATCAGTCGGTAGCGGAACGTCATCGACAGGCGTGCCCAGCAACTTCGTCCCGAGCGGCCATGGTCACGGGTTCTGCAATCTCTCGTGGAATGCCTGCAAACTGCGGTTGCGAATTTTAGCGTCGCCGCTTGGTTTTCGCGCGTCCGCGAGCGGGGACTCGATGCGCGGGAGATGACGCGCAACTCCGTCTGGAAGGCTGCCCTGGTGGTCGTGCCCGTGCTGTTGCTCTCGGGCTGCGGCGGGAACCAGAACACAGTCGCGCCCGGAGGGCGACCGGAGCGCTCGATCACGCATCTGTTCTGGGTGATGTTCGGAGTCTCGTGTGTTGGGATTCGGGCTGATCGTGTTTCTGCTGTTCCTCGGCTGGGCGCGCCGCGGCAGTGCGACGCTTCCGTTCGGAGGCGGTGAGCGGGCGGCGACGGTCGCGGTCGTCGGGATGGGGATTGCGCTGCCGGTCGTGTTGCTCGTCGCCCTGTTCGTCTGGTCGGACTTCTTCGTCCTGAAGGCCACGTCGGCACCCGCGGCCAATACGACGGCGATGACGATCCGCGTGATCGGTCATCAGTGGTGGTGGGAGGTGCGTTACGACGGCTCGCGGGCGGTCACGGCGAACGAGATCCACATCCCGGTCCGAACACGCGTCAACGTCGTCGTCACGACGGCTGACGTGATCCACAGCTTCTGGATCCCGGAGCTGAACCGGAAGATGGACATGATCCCCGGCCTCCAGAACCGCCTGTTGCTCGACGCCGACAAGCCCGGCGTCTATCGCGGCCAGTGCGCCGAGTTCTGCGGACTGCAGCACGCGCACATGTCGGTCGAGGTGATCGCGCAGCCGCGGTCGCAGTTCGACGCATGGCTCGCGCGCAACGCCCGGCCGGCGACGCGCACGAACGTTGTCTTCCAGCGTGACTGCAGCTCGTGTCACATGATCCGTGGGACTGCTGCCCACGGAGCCGTGGGTCCTGACCTCACGCACTTCGGCTCGCGCACGACACTGGCTGCGCTCACGTCACCGAACACGCCGCGCTATCTCGACGCCTGGCTTGCAGATCCACAGCACGTCAAGCCGGGCAACAAGATGCCCGATCTCGGGTTGAGCGTGACCGAGCGCCGGGGCACTCGTTCGCTATCTGGAGTCGCTGCGCTGATGGCCGTCTCCGTGCCTGCGCGCGAACGTGTGGAGCGGCTCGAGCGCTCGTGGCGTGAGCGCAGCCCGGCGTGCTCGGCTGGCTGACGACGGTCGACCACAAGCGCATCGGGATCCTCTACTTCTGGACGACGCTCGCGTTCTTCGCTGCGGGCGGTGTCGAGGCGCTCCTGATGCGGTCGCAGCTCGCCCAGGCGAACGAGCGATTCGTCGGGCCGGGCTCCTACGACGAGCTTCTGACGATGCACGGCGTGACGATGATCTTCTTCTTCATCATCCCGATGACCACCGGGGCGTTCGGCAACTACCTCGTCCCGTTGATGATCGGCGCGCGCGACATGGCGTTCCCACGCCTGAACGCACTCAGCTTCTGGCTGTTCCTCGGCTCCGGGCTGTTCCTCTATTCGAGCTTCGCGTTTCACGATGCGCCGAACGCCGGGTGGTTCGATTACGTCCCGCTTGCGCTGAAGCGATACGACGGCGGTCTCAACATCGACTTCTACGCGCTGGGGCTGATCTTCAACGGCATCGCGTCGACGATCGGCGCGACCAACCTGATCGTGACGATCTTCAAGCTGCGCGCGCCCGGCATGTCGTGGAACCGCATGCCTCTGTTCTGCTTCGCCATGCTGGCGGCCGCGTTGTCACTCGTGTTCGCGCTGCCGGCGCTCACTGCCGACTGCATCTTCCTGGAGCTTCAGCGCAAGCTCGGATTTCACTTCTTCGACGTCGCCCACGGCGGTGACCCGCTGTTGTGGCAGCACCTCTTCTGGATCTTCGGACATCCGGAGGTCTACATCATCGTCCTGCCCGCGTTCGGCATAGCCACGTCGATCATCCCGACGTTCGCACGGCGCCGGATGGTTGCGTTCCCGCTCGTCGCGATGGCCGAGCTGCTCGTCGCGTTCATCGGGTTCGGCGTCTGGGCTCATCACATGTTCGCGACCGGCATTGCGCCGACGACACTCGTCTTCTTCGCTGCCGCCTCGATGATGGTGGTGATCCCGTCGACGATTCAGATCTACGCGTGGGTGCTGACGGTCAATCTCGGCACGCCGGTCTTCCGCGCACCCCTCATGTTCATCGGCGGCTTCATCGTGTTCTTCGTTCTCGGAGGGCTCAGCGGCATCATGTTCGCGGCCGTGCCGTTCGACCAGGCGACCACCGACACCTATTTCGTCGTCGCCCATTTCCACTTCATCATCTTCGGAGCCGCGGTCTTCCCGCTGCTCGGTGGGATGTACTACTGGTTCCCGAAGGTCACGGGGCGCATGTACGACGAACGGCTCGCGCAGTGGAGCTTCTGGGTGACCTTCCTCGGCACCGCGTTGACGTTCTTCCCGATGCACATCGTCGGGCTGCTCGGGATGACGCGGCGCGTGTACACCTACAACTCGGGTCTCGGTTGGGACGCCTACAACCTTGCCGAGACCATCGGTGCATTCGTGCTTGCAGGCGGGCTCGTGATGATCGCCGTCAACCTCGTACGCAGCACGCGCCACGGGGAGCCGGCTCCCCGCGACCCGTTCCACGGCGGAACGCTGGAGTGGACGATCCCGTCCCCGCCGCCGCACTACAACTTCGCCGTCATCCCGACGGTCACGAGCCCCTACCCCAACTGGGATGAGGTCGACCGCGCAGAGGACCTGCGCAAGCTGTCAGCGGGCGAGCTCGTCCTCGACGAAGGGCACGAGACCCCGGCCTCGACCGTCAACGATGCGCGGTTCCACGCGGTCGCAGAGATGCCCTCCGAGTCGCCCTGGCCGATCGTGCTCGCGTTCTTCGTGACGATCGGTGTTCGCGTTTCTTCTCACCTCGCATTTCCTGACGGCGATCACGTTCTTCGTCTTCGCCCTGCTTTCGCTCGCCGCCTGGCACGCGCACGAGCCCGAGGAGGCGACATGAGCGCTGTCGCAGAGCGGTCGGCGCGGCCGAACGGCTGGTGGGGGATGGCGGTCTTCGTCGCGGCGGAGGCAACGCTGTTCGGGACACTGATGGGCACCTACCTCTACCTCCGCTTCCAGAACGCCCACTGGCCGCCCGCGCACGTCGCCAAGCCGCCCGTGCTGACGCCCGCACTGCTGACCCTGGCGCTCGTGCTGACGAGCATCCCGGTCCAGCTCGCCTGGCGGGCGGGCCGAGACCGGCGCCGGCCAGCGGCGTGGCGCTGGCTCGCGGTCGCGTTTGCCGTCCAGCTCGGCTACCTCTTCTGGCAGCTCCACGACTATGTCCTGGCGGTGCACGCGATGCACCCGCAGGCAAGTGCGTACTCCTCGGTCTACCTCACGCTGCTCGGCGCCGACCACCTGCACGTCCTGGCCGGGGTGCTGCTCGACGCGTGGCTCCTGCTGCGCATCTCCTCGCGGTTGACGCGGTACCGCCTGGTGGGGCTGCAGGCGACGACCTTCTACTGGCACGCCGTGAACACGATCACGGCCCTCGTCCTCCTCGTCCAGATCTCGCCGCACCTATGACACGCACCCGGCTCGAGATCCTGCAGTGGTTCGCCCTCCTGGCAGGCCCGCTCGCCTGGGCGACGCAGCACGTTGTCGGGTACGGCGTGAGCGAGGCCCGCTGCCATGTCGCAGGCTCGCAATGGCACCTCGCCGCGACGACCTGGCAGATCGTCGTGGCTGCACTCGCCGGTTCCGTCGTGGTCGCGGCCGAGGCCGCTGCTCTCGTGGTCTTCCGCGCCACGCGGAGCGTCGACCGCGACGCGCCGGGCCCCGAGGGGAGACTCCATTTCTTCGCCCAGGCCGCATTGATCGGCAACGTCCTCTTCCTCGTGATCGTCGTGCTCTCCACCGTCGCGACCACCTACTTCCTCCCGTGTGGCCCCGCATGAGGCGGGTGCTATTACTCAGCCTGCTTCTGCTCGTCGCCGGCGCCCCGGCTGCCTGGAGCGCGGACGGGGCCGGTCTCTTCGCCGCCGACTGCAGCCGTTGCCACGGGTCGACCGGGGCCGGGCTGCCCGGCAAGGGGCCGTCGCTCGAGGGCGTCGGGGCGCGGGCCGCCGACTTCTACCTGCGCACCGGCTACATGCCACTCGGCAACTCGGCCGACCAGCCGGAGCGGTCGCGCGTGCTCTACAACGAGGAGCAGATCCGCGCGATCGTCAAGTACGTGGCCGCGCTCGGTCGTGGCCCGGCGATCCCCAGCCCGCAGTGGCGGGCCGCGAGCGTCTGCGGCCGGAATGAAGCTCTTCACCGACCACTGCGCCGGCTGTCACCAGATCGCCGCCCAGGGGGGCTACGTCACCGGCGCTCGGGTGCCGCCGCTCGGCAACGCAACGCCCCGGCAGATCGCGGAAGCGGTGCGGATCGGGCCGTATCTGATGCCGCGCTTCTCCCCGGCCACGATCTCGCCCGTTCAGCTGAACGACATCGTCGCCTACGTCCAGTACACGAAGCATCCTCAGGATCCCGGCGGGGAGCCGATCGGCCGGCTCGGCCCGTGGCCCGAGGGAATGGTCGACCTGGCTGCTCGCGGTGTCGGTGCTCGTTGCCGTCTGTGTGGTCCTGGGAAAGAGGCTCAAGTCATGACCAAGCTGAAGGACTGGCTCGTCGCCGCCGCCGTGCTGCTCGCCGGCCGCCGGCGACCGCGGCCGCCCGAGTCACGCCGAGAAGGAAGGATCGTTCCGCCCGGGGCTCCCGACCGCCGCGCCGAGAATGTCGTCATCGCACTGTTCGTGCTCGCGTCGGTCGCAGCCGCAGCGTTCATCGCGATCTACGCGCTCGACCGCCTCTCCCACCAGACGCAGTGGCTCGGCCTCGCCCTCGGGCTCGTCGTTTGCGCTCCTCGCGGTCGCCTGCGGGGTGATCGCGCGGCGGCTCGTCGTGACCGAGGAGCTCGAGGAGAGCTACCCCGAGCCCGGGTCGCCGGACGATCAGGACGCGATCGCCGAGCTCGTCGAGGAGAGCGGCTCGCGGTTCACGCGCAAGCGCCTCGTCACGCTCGCGGGCACCGGCGCCGCAGGGATGCTCGGCCTCGCGGCGCTCGACGCCGGCGGTGTCGCTCGGCCCGGCCGTCGACTGGAGCGGACTGACGAAGACGCCGTGGCGACGGGGACGCCGGCTCGTCGGCGAGGACGGACGCCCGCTCGCCGCCCGCGAGATCGAGGCCGAGGCGTTCTACACCGCCTATCCGGAAGGGGCCGACCGCGAGCTGATCGGCTCGCCCGTCGTCGTGGTGCGCATCGACTCGGGCATCGTCGCCTACTCGAAGATCTGCACGCACGCCGGCTGCGCGATCGCGCTCTATCGCAAGCCGACGTTCGCGCCGACGCAGCCGAGACCGGCGCTCGTCTGTCCGTGCCACTACTCGACCTTCGATCCTGCTGCCGACGGCAAGGTGCTCTTCGGGCCGGCGGGCCGGCCGTTGCCGCGTCTGCCGCTCGAGATCGACTCGGAAGGGAACCTGCGCGCAGCGGGCAATTTCAACGGTCCCGTCGGTCCGTCCTGGTGGGGCGTGCGAAAGCGCAAGGCGACGTCGTGATCCGCCGGCTCGTCCGCTTTCTCGACCAGCGAACGGGCAGTGCGCCGCTGCTGCGCAAGGCGCTGCGCTACGTGTTCCCGGATCACTGGTCGTTCCTGCTCGGCGAGGTGGCGCTCTACTGCTTCATCGTGCTCGTCGCCACGGGCACGTACCTGACCTTCTTCTTCGACGACTCGCGCGCTCCGACCACCTACCACGGGCCGTACAAGCCGCTCGACGGCGCGACGATGAGCCACGCGTACGCCTCAGTCCTGCACATCTCGTTCCAGGTCAAAGCCGGGCTGCTGATCCGCCAGACCCATCACTGGGCGGCCAACGTGTTCGTCGCGGCGATCGTGCTGCACGTCCTCCGCGTCTTCTTCACCGGCGCCTTCCGCAAGCCGCGCGACCTGACGTACCTGATCGGGCTCGCGATGCTCGTGCCTTGCTCTGCTCGAGGGCTACCTCGGCTACTCGCTCGCCGACGACCTGCTGTCCGGGATGGGCCTGGCGATCGGCTACAGCGTCGCGCTCTCGCTGCCGATCGTCGGGGCCGCCCTCGGCGGTCTCGTCTGGGGCGGCGCGTTCCCCGGCTCGCCGTCGTTCTGGCCGCGGATGTACATCGCCCATGTGCTGATCATCCCGATCGCGATCGGCGCTGCTGCTCGCCCTGCACCTCGCGCTGGTTGCCTCGCGGCACCACACCCAGTTTCGCGCTTCCCGACGCCACACGGAGAAGCGCGTGATCGGCGTGCCGACCTTCCCGGGGCAGGCGCCGCGTTCACTCGGGCTGCTGTTCGCCGTCGTGTCGGTGCTGTTCCTGCTCGGCGGCCTCGTTCAGATCAACCCGATCTGGCTGTGGGGGCCCTACCACGTCGGCGACGCGACGAACGGCGCCCAGCCCGACTGGTACCTGGGCTGGCTGATCGGCGCGCTGCGCCTCGTACCGGGCTTCGATGTGACGATCGGCGGCTACACCCTCGTGCCCGGTCCGTTCTGGGGTGGTCTGCTCTTCCCGCTCGTCGTCTTCGGAGTGCTCGGGTTGTGGCCGTGGGCCGAGCGGAAGCTCTCCGGCGACCACGCGTTTCACAACTTGCTCGAGCGGCCACGCGACAACCCTCTCCGCACGTCGCTGGGCGCCGCGTTTCTGACGTGGATCTTCCTCGTCTTCATGTCCGGGTCGGCCGACCGGGTCGACGTCTTCCTCGGACTCGACTACGTGACGCAGATCTGGATCTACCGCGTGCTCGTGGTCGTCGCGCCGGTCGTCGCGTTCTTCGTCGCCCATCGTGTCTGCGTCGAACTGCTCGACGCCGAACGGCGACAGCTCGAGTAGGTCGTCAGCTCAGTAGAGCAGACGGCTCGAGAGCCCGCTCAGGCGGGCGGCTGTGCGCTCCGCCGCCGGCGCCCCGAGGCGAACGAGCCGGCGAGCAGCAGGACGCCGACGACGAGCAGGACGACGCCGAGGATGCCGATACCGGGCACGAAGAAGAGCGCCAGGCCAACGACGAGCAGCAGGATCCCGAGCCCGAACGGTGCCATCACGAAGCGTCGTTCTTGCCGGTCCTGCCAGGCGTAAACCACGGACGTACGGGGACCTAGAGCGTGGTGAGCGGCACCTCGTAGAACTCGACCGCCGAGCGACTGCCGGCCCGGCCGGGTCCGGCGTTCATGGCGGTATCCGCCACGACGCATGGCCTCTTCACTGCTCGAACAGCGTCACACCGAGAACCCTTCCCGACTCCCGGTTCACGAGCATCAGAAACGTCGCGTCCGCCAGCTCGGGTGGAAACTCGTTCGCCTCGAGGGCGGCACGGAGCTTCTCGACCCTCGTGTCGATGCTCTCCGGGTCGCCCTCGAACGTCGCGACTCGCGCCCACATCCCTACGCCTCGATCAGAAGGACGAGCGTCTCGGGCAGTACGCCGTCGTAGCTCATTGCGTCCGCCATCTCGGGGTTCTGCATCGCCGCCATGAGTGCATCCATGTCGGCGACATCCATCAGCACCCCCACCCGCGTCGACTGCTCCGGGTCGACGAATGTCCGGATGTTCGTGACTCCGAGCGGTCCGAATACTTCCTCGCGCTTTCGGCGAGGCGAGCCAGTGTTCCGTGTCCTTGACGTCGTGATAGGCCATGATCGTGGGCATTCGAGCTCCTCACCTGGATGGGCGCGGTTCGGCGCCGCGCTCTGCGTCGCGAGCATAGGGCGTCGCGTCGCATGCGACAAGGCGCGGGTATCGTCGAGCCGATGGAGAGCGTGAGCGTCAAGCACGACGACGGGACGATCGACTCGTTTCAGCGTGCCCGAGTCGGCGGCGAGCTCGACCCCGCCCAGCTCGAACGTCTGTACTGGGACGAGATCCGCCGTCTCACGCTTCGGAGCGGCGAGGTTCTCGCGCGGGGCGATTCGCGTCGGCGGTCTCTGGCCCGCGATCCTCCGCTTCGGGCCGCTCGTCGAGGGGCGCCGGGCGATCTCGGGCGGGCTCTTCGCGCGCCATGCGGGCGGGACGATCAGCTGGCAGGCCGATCGGGGAGGGGACGCTGGTCAGCGTCGAAGGATTCGCTCCCCTGCTCGGCGGTCCATTGTGGCGGCTCGAGGCGTGGGTGCACGACCTGGTCGGCCGGCGTTTCCTGGCGCGCGTGGCGCGGGAGACGCACTGAATGCGCGTCGCCGTGATCGGTGCGACCGGGACGATCGGGCGGCCGCTCGTCTCGCTCCTCGCCGAAGCCCACGACGTCGTCGGCGTGGCCCGCCGGCCGCCCGCAGACGCCGACGGTGCGGAGTGGATCGCGGCGGACGCAACCGACTCGGCTGCGATCGAGGCTGCGCTCGCCGGAGTCGACGTCGCCTACCACCTGGTGCATTCGCTCGGAAGTGCCGACTTCGAGCAGCGAGACCGGGCCGCGGCGGCGGCCGTCGCCGCTGGTGCAGCGGCCGCCGGTTGCCGCCAGGTGGTCTATCTCGGCGGGCTGGGTGAGGCGGCCTCCGAGCTCTCACCGCACCTGCGCAGCCGAGCCGAGACGGCCGAGATCCTGGCCGGCGGGCCGGTGCCGGTGACCATCCTCCGCGCCGCGATGATCGTCGGCCCGGGCAGCGCGGCCTTCGAGACGATCCTCGCGCTCGTCGAGCGCCTGCCGGTGATGATCTGCCCCCGTTGGGTCTCGGTCGAGACGCAACCCGTCGCGCTCGAGGATGTTCTGCACGCCCTCGCCGCGGTGTGCGGCGAGCCCTGCGACCTTCGGCGAGACCTTCGACCTCGGCGGCCCCGAGGTGATGACCTACCGGGAGATGATGGAGCGCACGGCACGCTTGCGCGGAAAGCACCCGATCCTCGTCGAGGTTCCCTTCCTCACCCCTCGGCTCTCGTCGCTCTGGCTCTACCTCGTCACGCCGGCGAAGGTGTCGGTTGCGCGACCGCTCGTCGAGGGGCTGAGGATCCCGACCGTCGCACACGACGACCGCATCTGGAAGCTCGTCGAGTCGCGCCGCACGACCTTCGACGACTCGGTCCGGGTCGCTCTCCGCGAGCGCGCTCTCACCTGACGAAGCCCGGCCCGGCGAGAATGCGGCGCGCGGGGGGAACTTGCCGCCAGTCCGCAGCCGCGCGCCGCTCGCCGAGTATCGCTCTTTCGCCTCGCTTTGTGGAGGGGTAGCGCCGGCGGTGTTCCCTGCAGCCGTCGTTCTTGAGGAAAAGACCGCCGACGCAGGTGCCGCCTACGTTGTGCCCGGCCAAACTCCTCTCCCGATCAGGGATCTCGATCGCCTGTTGAGAGGGGGGAGGGCCGGGAGAGAACGAAGGCTGCGGCCCCCCTGCTCTCGATCCCGGCCCTCCCTCACCGTAGTCTCGGCCGGGCGGTTCCGCCCTCCCCGGTTTGGGGGAATCCGTCCGGCCCGGTCTCTACCGTGCTCCGCGGGAGATGGTCAGGCTCGAGATCCGGGGAGAGGTCGTCGTTCTACCGCGCGCGCAGGCCGAGCGGGCGCAAGAGACTCGCGTCCGAACAGGCAGGCGTCTCCTCCCGGCTGCGCGATCTCGCACTCGTCCTCGACTGGGCGCTGAACACGCCGCGGGTCGTCACGCTGAGGCGCTCCGAGGCGCGCGAGCTCGAGCGGCTTGCACGCCACCCGCACCTGCGCGAGCTGGCCGAGGCGCTCTCGCCCGCCGGACGCGACGCAGGCGACGCACGCGCCGCCTGAGCGATCCCTCGATCGGGGCACACCGTTGGTCCCAAGGAGTCAAGTCCATCGTCGGTGGCTCCAGGGGGCTCGCGGTCGCAAGGTGACCGGGTGTGGAGGGAACAGTGAACGCGAGTAGCCGGGGTCATCACAACGACAGGGCCACGACCGTCCAATGCGTCGAGTGCGAGACCTCGAGCGGCCTGTACTGGCAGGGATGGCGCGCCTACCGGGTCGATGAGCCTGGAACAGATGAGCCTCCGGCACTCGCGTTCTTCTGTCCGACCTGCTCACGACGCCAGTTCGGCGGGCCGACCGCGCGACGAGAGGAAGCACATGGCGACGATCCGGTTGAGTGATCCCGGCCTGGTCGACGATCTGGTCGCCGACCTTCAGTCGCGCGCCGATCTCGTGGTGGCCCAGGTGGGCGAGGACACGGTCGAGGTCTCTCTGCTCGGCTCGTACAACCTCGACGCGATGCGTCTGGCCATCGACCTGCGCGTCCGCGCGTGGGAGGCTGCCCAGCACGCAGCCGGGCGGCTGATCCGCGTCGACGTCCGCTAGACCGGCGAGGCCGCGGCGGTCATTCGTGCTCGTACAGCGGGCTCTCGACGAGCCCCTGCTGATACGCGTACCGGGCAGCCTCGGTGCGGTTGGAGACCCCGAGCTTGCGATAGACGTTCGTCAGGTGGAACTTGACGGTCTGCTCGGCGACCCAGAGCTCCTTCGCGATCTGCTCGTTGGAGAGCCCGCGTGCGAGCGCTCCGAGGATGACCGCTTCGCGATCGGTCAGGCCCGCCGCCTTCGCGGCGCCGGCAGCGGTGGCGTCGGGCATCCCGATCGTGCTGAAGACGTTTCCCTCGACTGCCTGGCGCAGCGCCCCCGGGAGGTCGACCGGGTTGACGCTCTTCACGATGTAGGCGCTCGCCCCGCGCTTGAGCACGTTCTCGATCAGCTTCTCGTCGGTCGAGACCGAGAGCACGACGACCTTGACCGCAGGGTGGCGCTTCTTGATCTGGTCGAGGCAGATCAGGCCGTCCATGCCGGGCATCCGGAGGTCGAGGACGACGAGGTCGGGGCTGGTCTGGGCGACGAGCGGCAGGACGCGCTCGCCGGTGCTCGCCTCGCCCACGACGTCGAATCCGCCGTCCTCCTCGAGGCTGCGTTTGATGCCAGCGAGGATCAGGCGGTGGTCATCCGCGATTACGACCTTCAACATCGTGTGGTCTCCATCGTCCGAACAGGGGAAGTTCTTGAGGGCGAGACGTCTGTTCCCTCTTTTTCGCCCGTCGGAAACGGACCCTGTCGCCGGCTCAGGAGGCGGCCGCCGCGGCCTTCTGGCGGCGTGAGAGCTGAGCCTCGTCCGGGACGTGCACGTTCCAGACGAGCCCGATGCGCTCGAGGCCCCGGATCACCCACCAGGAGATGTCGACCTGCGAGCGGCGCAGACCGTGGCGTGCGGAGGCGGGAAATGCATGGTGGTTGTTGTGCCAGCCCTCGCCGAAGACGAGCGCCGCCACGAACCAGTTGTTGCGCGACTCGTCGCGCGAGTCGTAGTCGCGCCGCCCGAACATGTGGCAGATCGAGTTGACGCTGAAGGTCGCATGCTGGTACGCGAAGATGCGCACGAGGCCGCCCCAGACCAGGCCCTCGACGCCGCTCTGCCAGGTGCCGCCGACGAGGTAGCCGATCGCGAAGGGAATGCCGAGCGTCAGGATCACCCAGACGAGATACAGCCGGTCGATCCAGCGGATGACCACGTCGTCGTAGAGGTCCTTGGCGTACGCACGGCCCTGTTCCATGCCGAGGTTCGAGAAGAGCCACCCGACATGGGCGTGCGCGAAGCCACGAACCATCCCGAACAAGCCGTCGTCATGCCCGGCGTGCGGCGAGTGTGGGTCGCCAGGCTGGTCGGAGAGCGCGTGATGCTTGCGGTGGTCGCTCACCCATTGCGTGATCGGGCCCTGCATCGTCATGCAGCCCAGGATCGCGAGCGCGACCTTGACCGAGGTGTGCGCGGTGAAGCTCTTGTGCGTGAAGTAGCGGTGGAACCCGATCGTCGTGCCGAAGGCGCAGATCACGTACAGGCTCACGAGCAGGACGAGGTCGACCGGGTGGACGCCGACACCCCAGAGGAGCCCGATCGCCGAGAGCAGGCCGAGCGGGGGGACGACCACGGCGACGAGGGTCACGACCTTGCTGATCGTGCTGCTGCCGGGCCGGACGGTGCCGATCTGTACGATATTGTCCATGTTTTGTCCCAGGTTCGTAGGAGTCTATCGAACCTTCTTCGCCGGTCGTGCGAAGAAGGTTCGATGAGAGTCGCAGTCGTCGGTAGCGGGATCTCGGGCCTGGGCGCTGCGTACCTCCTGACGCGAACGCACGACGTGCAGGTCTTCGAGCAGGAGGCGCGCGCCGGGGGCCACACACGCACGGTGCGCCATGCGGGGCTTGCCCTCGACATGGGCTTTCTCGTCCACAACGACACGAACTACCCGCTTCTGACCCGGCTCTTCCGCGAGCTCGGTGTCGCATCGCAGGAGTCCGAGATGTCGTTCTCGGTCTCGTGCCCCTGCGGGCTCGAGTACTCCGGCCGGAGGCCCTTCGCGCAACCCGGCCGCTCGCTCGATCGCAGGCACCTGCGGCTCCTCTGGGAGATCGGGCGCTGGCTGCGGACGGCCCGGCGCTCGCTCGACGAGCTCGACTGCGAGCAGTGGTCGCTCGAGCGGTACCTGAACGAGCGCAGGTTCTCGGAGCGCTTTCGCCGGCATTTCCTCGTGCCGCTGACCGCCGCGCTCTGGTCGACGGCGCCGGGGCGGGCCCTCGAGTACCCGGCGGCCTCGGCGATCCGGTTCTTCGACAACCACGGCATGCTCGGGTTCGGGCGCTTCCGCTGGCGTTCGCTCAGCGGCGGCAACGACGCGTACGTGCGCAAGATCTCGGAGCGGCTCGGAGGGCGGCTCCGGCTCGGCTCGGGCGCCCGGTCGATTCGCCGTCTCGCGGACGGGGTCGAGATCGCGACGGCCGACGGCGGGCGCAGCTTCTTCGATGCGGTGGTGGTCGCGACGCACGCAGACCAGGCCCTGCGGCTGCTCGAAGACCCCTCGGAGGCAGAGCGCCGCGTCCTCGGCGCGTTTCGCTACACGCGGAACGAGACGATCCTCCACACCGACGCGTCGCGGCTGCCGGCGACGCAGCGCGGCCCGGGCCGCCTGGAACTACCGGCTCGGCGACGACGGCCGGCCGACGGTCACCTACTACCTGAACCGGCTGCAGCGGCTCGAGTCGGACAAGGACTGGTGTGTGACGCTGAACGGTGAGATCGCGGACGAGCACGTCGTCGACAGAACCGTGTTCGAGCATCCGCTGTTCACGACCGACACCGTCGCCGCGCAGTCGGAGCTCCGTCAGCTCTCGGGCGAACGGCGGACGTGGTACGCAGGCGCCCACTTCGGCAACGGCTTCCACGAGGACGGTCTGGCGTCGGGCGTCGCCGCCGCCGAAGGGCTCGGGGCTTGCTGGTGAGGTCGGCGCTCTACGAAGGGACGCTGATCCACGTGCGGCGGCAGCCGGTGCGCAACGTCTTTCGCTATCCGGTCTCGTACTGGCTGTTCGACCTGGACGAGCTGCCGGAGCTCGACCGCCGCCTCCGGCTCTTCTCGGTCAACCGGCCGAACGTCGCGTCGTTCTGGGACCGCGACCACTTCGACGGCGGCCCTTCGTGCAAGCAGGCGGTGCTCGACCTCGTCGACGAGCCCGGACGTGGAGCGGGTCGTGGCGCTGACGATGCCCCGGGTGCTCGGCTACGTGTTCAACCCAGTGTCGTTCTACTGGTGCTATCGGAGCGACGGCTCGCTCGTCTGCATGGTCGCCGAGTTGAACAACACCTTCGGCGAGCGCCTGCCCGAGGTGCTCCGCGGCCCGAGCCTCGAGTACGAGCAGGCGAAGCGGCTGCACGTCTCGCCCTTCTTCGGGCTCGACCAGAGCTACGAATGGGCGTTCTCGGAGCCCGGCGGTTCGCATCTGGGCGCGCATCCACGTGCGCGAGGACGCCGACAGGCCCTTCACCGCGGTCCTGCACGGCACGCGACGCGAGCTGACGAACGCGAGCGTCGCACGGACCCTCGCGCGGTATCCACTGATGCCGCTGCAGGTCACCGCGCTCATCCACCGGCAGGCGCTTCGTTTGTGGCTGAAGCGCGTGCCGTTCCACCGCAAGCCGGCCTTCGTGCCCGGCGAGGGCTCGGTGCGCGGATGAGTGTCGACGACTCGCACCGTTCGGAGCGCGCCTCCTGCTCGCCTGCCGTTCGTCGACCGGATTGCGGTCGCCGTCCTCACCCGCGAGCTCGCGCACCTCGAAGGCGGGGCGCTCGAGGTGACGCTTCCGCAGGGGGCAGTCCGCCGCTTCGGAATCGGGGAGGCCGTCGGGCTGCAGATCCACGATGCGCGATTCTTTCGACGCCTCGCGACCGGCGGCAAGCTCGGTCTCGGCGAGTCCTACACCGCCGGTGAGTGGGACTGCGACGATCTCGTCGCGTTCTTCGAGCTGCTCCTGCGCAACGCCGAGGGTGCGACGCAGCGTCATCGCGCGCTCCGGCGCCTGCTCGAGGCGAGGCCGAGGCTCAACCGCCGCAACGGCCTGCTGCGCGCCCGGCGGAACATCGCCTACCACTACGACCTCGGCAACGAGCTGTTCGAGCTCATGCTGGACGAGACGATGACCTACTCGTGCGCGGTCTTCGAGACGCCCGAGCTGACGCTTGCCGAGGCCCAGCGCGCGAAGCTCGACCGGGTCTGCGCCCATCTGGACCTCGGCCCCGACGATCACGTGCTCGAGATCGGCTGCGGCTGGGGCGGCTTCGCGAGTTCACGCTGCACGACAAACCGGGTGCCGCGTCACCGGGCTGACGATCTCGGCGCGAGCAGGCTACGCTCGCGCGTGAGCGGGTCACCGCCGCCGGGCTCGACGATCGTGTGACGATCCTCGAGCAGGATTACCGCGAGCACGACGGGCGCTACACGAAGGTCGCGTCGATCGAGATGCTCGAGGCGATCGGCGAGCGGCAGTTCGGCACGTTCTTCGCGACGATCGACCGCGTGCTCGAGCCGGCCGGCATCGCGTGCGTGCAGACCATCCTCATCCCCGACGACCGCTGGGACCGGTACCGCAAGACGCCGGACTGGATCGAGCGCTACGTGTTCCCCGGCTGTCTGATCCCGTCGTTGACGGCGCTCACGGTTGCCGCCACCAGCTCGTCGCGCCTGCTCGTCCACGAGGTCGACGAGATCGGCCCGCACTATGCAGAGACGCTGCGCCGCTGGCGGGCAAATGTCGCGGAGCGCATCGACGAGGTGCGCGCGCTCGGCTACGACGCGACGTTCGAGCGCACGTGGGACTTCTATCTCGCCTTCTGCGAGGCCGCGTTTCGCGTGCGCGCGCTGCGCGACGTTCAGCTGACGCTGACGCGGCCGCTCAACGAGTCCGTCGCGGTCTGACAGACGGCCCAGAGCTTCGCCCGCTCGGCAGCCTCGTCGAGCCGGCGTGTGCCGGGCTTGCGGTGTGTCGGCCGTTCCTGCCGGTCGAGGAAGAACAGGCCGCTCCGTCCTTCGACCTCGGGTGACGCGGCGAGCCAGGCGATCGTGTCGGCGCCCTGGTGCGCCGAGCGCAGGAGCGGTGACAGCACCCTGCTGAAGCCCGGCAGCGCGGTGCGCAGGCCGGGCGTGTCCGACCAGCCGGGGTGCATCGTGTTCACCGTGATGCTCGTGCCGGCGAGCTCCCGCGTCCACTCCTCGGCGAGTGCAACCTGTGCTCGCTTCGCCCGGGAGTAGGCCTTGACGCCGTCGTAGGTCTCAGGTGTCGGCTGGAGCGCGTCGACATCGAGGCGCTCGAGGTACATGCCGCCCGAGGCAACCACGATCACGCGTCCCGCCGGGGCCGCCTCGAGCAGCGGTCGAAGTGCCCCGAGGAGGACGAACTGCGAGAGCACGTGCGTTGCGAAGGTCACCTCGTAGCCTTCGTCGGTGACGGTGAACTCATGGGTCATCGCGCCTGCGTTCAGCACCAGCACGTCGAGCCGGTCGTGTCTCGTCGCGTACCGCTCCGCGAACGCGCGGGTCTCGGCGAGCGAGGAGAGGTCGGCGACGTCCGACTCGGCGCCCGGGATGTCGGCAGCGGCCCGCGCTGTGCGCTCCGGGTTGCGGCCGACGACGCAGACCTGTGCGCCCTGGCGCGCGAGAAGCCCTGCCGCCTCGCGACCGAGCCCCGAAGTGGCACCGGTGACGATTGCCGTCTTGCCGTCGAGCCGCAGTGCATCGAGAGGCTCCCAGCCGTAGAGGCGACGCCTCGCGGCGTAACCGAGTCGCGTGAAGCTCCCGACGACGCTCGCCTCGAGCAGGGCGTCGGCGGCGCGTGCCGCCCTCAAGGGTTGAGGGCCGCGCGCATGCCCGCTGCGGCCTTCGCGCCCGTGCGGTTGAAGAGGAGCTGCATGACCGGATCGAGCACGCGCCCGAGGCCCTTGAAGTTGAGCGCCGCGTCGTACCGAACGGTCGACCCTTCGCCCGACGGTGCGACAGTGATCTCGTCACGCGAGACGAACGTCGGCTGCGTCGCCTCGACCACGAACGAGCGCGGCTCGTCGTACTCCGCGATCGCGTAGCGCAGCGCGAGCTTGCGCGCGCCGAAAGCGACGACGAGGTCGAACGAGGTTCCCGTCCCGAGGGGGCCGTCGTCCCGCCGCGAGGCGGTCTCGACGCTGGGATCCCAGTGGCGCGCGTTCGAGAAGTCGGCCATGTAGGCGAACGCCTCGGCCGGGGCGAGGGAGGACTGGATCGTCGTCACGTAGCGCGCCATGCCCCCACCGTACGTGCCACGGCGCGGCTCGTGCCGCCTCGATCAAACTTGACATGGCGCGACTGAGATTATATCCTTGCGGATGAGTTAGGTACGGTACGACCGTAAGGAGGTACGCCATGACGACGCTGGTTCGCTGGGATCCGCTCCGCGAGGCCGCGGCCATGCACACAGAGCTGAGCCGCCTGATGAACGGGTTGTTCGAGGGCAACGGACAGAAGCAGCAGGCGTGGGTGCCGGCGCTCGACGTCTGGGAGGCGGATGACAGCGTTCACTACGCCTTCGATCTTCCCGGCCTCTCCCAGGACGCGATCCACGTGGAGGTCGAAGACGGCGCGCTGACGGTGACGGCGACCCGCGAGCGGGCCGAGTCGCAGGACGACGACCGCCTCTATCGGCGCTTCGAACGGCGCTACGGCACGTTCTCGCGGACGATCGGACTGCCGCAGGGGGTGGCGGAGGATGCGATCTCCGCCTCGTACACCAACGGGGTGCTCGAGATCAGCGTCCCGAAGCCCGAGCAGCAGAAGCCGAAGCGCATCGAGGTCGCGATCGACGGGTCGCACCCGACGATCGAGTCTGAGAGCCACTGAACGCGCCTGGCGGCGGCCCTGCAGCAGGGATGCCTGCGCGGGGCCGCCACCACGCCGTTAGCCTGCGGTGGATGGGCTTCAACCTCATCCGCCCGCAGGAGCTCGCCTGGATCACTCGGCCCCATATCCCTGGTGAGCCGGCTCGTCACGTGGCCGAGTTGAGCGACCTCGCAGGCTTCGAGCACACGCGGGCGAACCTCTGGCGCTACGAGCCGGGGGCGAAGGGGCGGCGACATCGCCACCCGATCCAGGAGGAGACCTTCGTCGCGCTTGCCGGGACGCTCACGATGTACCTGGGCGAGCCGCCGACGCGTCACGAAGTCGCCGCCGGTGGGCTGATCCACGTCGAGCCGGGTACCGCTCTGCAGACGGTCAACGAAGGGGAGGACGACCTCCTCGTCTATGCCTACGGCACCCCGCCCGAGGACGAGCACGCGGAGCTTCTCGACTAATCAAGCGAGCGTAGCTGTTGACATGTGACCATTAGGTCACATATAGTTCGGGCCGATGGACACGGTGTTCAAGGCGCTGGCCGACCCGACCCGCCGCAGCCTCCTCGACGAGCTCTTTCGCGAGGACGGCCAGACGCTCGGGGCACTCGAGCAGCGGCTGCCGATGTCGCGCTTCGGTGTGATGAAGCACCTCCGCGTGCTCGAAGAGGCCGGGCTCGTCGTGACCAGAAGGCACGGCCGGGAGAAGCTGCATTTTCTGAACCCCGTCCCCATCCGGCTCGTCCACGACCGCTGGGTGAGCAAGTACGCCGAGCCCTGGGCCGCGGGGCTCAGCGAGCTCAAGACTCGACTGGAGGAGACGATGGAAAAGGTGTTCGAGATCTACATCAAGACGACACCCGAGCGGCTCTGGGAGGCGATCGTCGACCCCGAGCAGCGTGCCCGCTACTCGTTCGGTGTGCGCACCCGGTCCGACTGGACCGCCGGCTCGACGTACGAGGCCTCGGCCGAGACCCCCGACGGGCCGCTCGCGATCGCCGTGGGCGAGAACCTCGAGGTCGACCCGCCGCGCCGGCTCGTCCAGAGCTTCACCGCCCTCTGGAGCGACGAGGTGCGGAGCGCCGGGACCTCGCGGGTCACCTGGGAGATCAGGCCCGTCGGTGACTCGTGCTGTCTCACCGTCACGCACGACGAGCTTCCGGAAGGCGCGAACAACGAGCTGTACGGCGGTTGGCCGCAGATTCTCTCGGGCCTGAAGACGCTGCTCGAGACCGGGGAGTCGCTGACGACTCCGGGCTCGCTGCTCTATTCGGGCGTGTAGGCAGTCGGCTCCAGCGTCCCGGCGGGGACAGGCCGCTGTCGGGCCTGCGTCGCCGGGGCGGGGAGCTTCACGCAGCCGATCACGCCGAGCGCCGGGGCGACTGCGCAGATCGTCAGCGCGGTCTTCAGGTCGACGGCGTCCGCGACCGCGCCCAGCACCACCGCCGCCACTCCGCCGACCCCCATCGCGAGGCCGATCGAGAGGCCCGACGCCATGCCGACGTGACGCGGAAGGTAGAGCTGGCTCAGCACCATGGTCACCCCGAAGGTCCCGACGACGCACACGCCGACCAGCATCACCGCGATCGCGCCCGGGACACCGCCGACGTAGACGAAGACGAGGATCAGCGGCGCGATCAGCGCCTGCGTGATCACGAGCGTCGTGCGGAGCCCGATCCGGTCGGCGACTGCGCCCAGCACGAGCGTCCCGACCGCACCTGCGAGCAGCATCAGGAAGAGCAGCCGGCTCCCGTCGGCCTTCGAGTGGCCGAGCGAGACCACCCACAACGGGACGAAGGCGAGCAGCGTGAACCAGGCGACGCTGCGGAGCGCGATCACGACTCCCAGCAGGGCCATGGCCCGTCGCCGGTCGTCGCCTCGGACGTAGCCGGCGGAGCGCGACTGTGGGCGCGAGGACGGAGAGCCGCGGCGCCACGCGGGCCAGCACGACGGCCACCACGAAGACGGGCACCATCGCGACGAGCCCGCCGACGAGGCCGAGCCAGACGACGAGCTGGCCGGTGGCGAATGCGCCGAGCGCGTACCCGACGTTGCCGCCGCTGTTGAAGTACGACATGCCGCTCGCCCGCTTGTGGCCGCTCGCATACGCCGCGAACTTGGCGCCCTCGGGGTGGAAGGCCGCCACGCCGAGCCCGCCCGCGAGGACGAGCAGCAGGACGAGGGGGTAGGCGGGCGAGATCGCCGCCCCGGCGACTCCGACGGCCGCGAGCAGCGTGCCGCCCGGGATCAGCCAGAGAGCGCCACGCCGGTCCGACCAGAGCCCGAAGAGGGGCTGGACGAGCGACGACGAGGCGGTGGCGGCGAGCAGCAGCATCGCCGCCAGGGCATAGCTCAGGTGGAACCGGTCGGTCATGAACGGGATCAGGGCGGGCACGCTGCCCGACGCGAAGTCGACGGCGAGGTGCCCGCTCGCGAGCGCGGTCATCGCCCGCCTGTCGATGCCCGCCCTGGGGTCGTCCACCATGGCCTGCTGCTCGCTCAGGAGCGGCCGATCTCGACCGAGGCCCCAGCGTTTCGCAACAAGGTCGAGAACGGGCAGCCCGCCACGCGTGATCCGCCCGACGTCGACGCGTCGACGGAAAACCGTTGCGATCGACGAGGAGCCGGGCGAGGGCAAGCCGCTCGCGTTGTTCGGTGTGCGTCCGTGCGAGTTGCGCGGCGATCGCGATCCAGGACAGGGTGTTCCTCGGCGGCAAGCACACCGAGAGTGATTACGCCGCGCGCAGCGCGAGGACGCGTTCATCGTCGCGGTCAACTGCTACGAGCCCGCCGGCACGTGCTTCTGCGACGTCGATGGACGCGGGCCCAAAGGCCGAGGCGGGCTACGACCTGTCGTTGACCGAGATCCTGGACGGCGACCCACCGCCTCGCTGGTCGAGGCGGGTAGCGAACGTGGAGCCGAGGTGCTCGCGCGAACTGCCGTCCACAGCGGCCGGCCGCGAAGCCGACCTGGAGGCGGCCGAGACGTCGGTGGCGCCGGCGCGGTAGAGCGCATGGGTCGCAAGCGTCGACACCGAGTGACATCCGCGACTCTGCTCGCAACGCAACCTCGAGCAGCGCGCGCTGGGACGAGGTCGCGGACTCGCTGCCTGACCTGCGGCAACTGCACGCTGGTCTGCCCGACCTGCTTCTGCTCGACGCGTCGAGGACGTCGACCGACCTGACCGGAGATCAGGCGGAGCGAACGCAGCACCTGGGACTCCTGCTTCTCGCTCGAGCACTCCTACATCCACGGCGGGAGCATTCGGGCCGTCCGGCCGCTCGCGTTACCGCCAGTGGATGACGCACAAGCTCGGCACCTGGTACGACCAGTTCGGCAGCTCCGGCTGCGTCGGCTGCGGGCGCTGCATCGCCTGGTGCCCGGTCGGCATCGACGTGACGGAGGAGCTGCGCCGCGATCCGCGACGACGGAGGAGGCGATCGATGCAGACGCTTGAACGATCCTGCTCGTCGACGTGCCGCTCTTCGCCGGGCTCGACGCAGCGACGCAGCTGGAGCTGATCGCCGGCTGCGCGGCGCAACGTCAGTTTCGCCGAAGGCGAGATTGCTGTTCCGGGAGGGCGACGCCGGCCGACACGTTCTACGTCCTCCGCCACGGCAGCGGTGGCGCTGGAGACCTTCGTGCCCGGCGCGCGGCGCCGGTGACGATCGAGACGATCGACGCCGGTGAGGTGGTCGGCTGGTCGTGGCTCTTCCCGCCGTACCGCTGGCATCTCGACGCGCGCGCCCTCGACGCTCGTGCGCGCGATCGCGTTCGACGGCGCCTGCCTGCGCGGCAAGTGCGACGCACGATCCACGAGCTCGGCTACGAGATGATGTCGCCGCTTCGCCGCAGGTCGCTGATCGACCGGCTGCAGTGCGACCCGCCTGCAGCTGCTCGACGTCTACGGCGATGGCCGCGCAGCTGAGCCCCGCACGCGCGCGGGCCGATGACGCCGCGCGCCGTTCCGGGTCGCCGCGCAGCACGCCAGGAGACGGCCGACACGTGGACGCTCGAGCTCGAGCCGCGCCCCGGCGAGCGCGCTCGAGTTCGCGCCCGGCCAGTTCAACATGCTCTACGCGTTCGGGGTCGGCGAGGTGCCGATCTCGATCAGCGGCGACCCGGCCGGCGCCGGCGCCGCTCGTGCACACCGTCCGCGCCGTCGGCGCCGGTCGACGCGGGCGATCTGCGCGGCGCGAGCCGGGCGACGTGCTCGGCGTGCGCGGCCCGTACGGCAACGCCTGGCCGCTCGGCGAGGCCGCGGGCGGCGACGTCGTCGATCGTCGCCGGCGGCATCGGCCTGGCCCCGCTGCGCCCGGCGATCCTGCACGCTGCTCGCGCGAGCGCGAGCGACTACGGCGACATCGCACTGCTGTACGGCAGCGCGCACGCCGGCCGACCTGCTCTACCGCGAAGAGCTGCGACGCCTGGCGTGCTCGGTTCGACCTGCAGGTCGAGGTCACCGTCGACACCGCCGGACGCGGAGTGGCACGGCAAGGTCGGCGTGGTGACCGCAGCTCGATCGAGCACGCGCCGAGTTCGACCCGGCGCGCGACGGTCGCGATGCGTGTGCGGCCCGGAGATCATGATGCGCTTCGCGGCCGCGCGCGCTCGCGCGAGCGCGGCGTCGCCGACCGAGCCGATCTACCTCTCGATGGAGCGCAACATGCAGCTGCGGCATCGGCCACTGCGGGCACTGCCAGCTCGGCCCGACGTTCATCTGCCGGGACGGCCCCGTGTACCGCTAGGACGCGATCGCGGCGCTGGCTGGCGAGTGCGGGAGCTGTGAGCGCCGACGCGGCAAGCCCACGCTCGCCGTCTGGAAGTTCTCCTCGTGCGACGGCTGCCAGCTGTCGCTGCTCGACTGCGAGGACGAGCTGCTGGCGCTGGCCGGGCGAGGTCGAGATCGCCTACTTCCTCGAGGCGATCAGCGCGACCGTCGAGGGCCCGTACGACCTCTCGCTGGTCGAGGGCTCGATCACCACGCCGCACGACGCCGAGCGCATCCAGCGAGGTCCGCGCGCAGCTCGAAGCACGCTGGTCACGATCGGCGCCTGCGCCACCGCCGGCGGCATCCAGGCGCTGCGGAACTTCGCCGACGTCGACGAATTCATCTCGGCTCGTCTACGCCACGCCCGAGTACATCTCGACGCTGCGCGACCTCGACGCCGATCGCCGACCACGTGCCGGTCGACTTCGAGCTGCGCGGCTGCCCGATCGACAAGCGTCAGCTGCTCGAGGTGATCACGGCGCTACCTGCACGGCCGCCGGCCGCGCATCCGCGCGCACGAGCGTCTGCATCGGAGTGCAAGCGCGCGCGGCACGGTCTGCGTGATGGTGGCCCACGGCACGCCGTGCCTCGGCCCGGTGACGCACGCCGGCTGCGGCGCGCTCTGCCCGGCCTACGACCGCGGCTGCTACGGCTGCTTCGGGCCGATGGAGACGCCGAACACCGGCGTCGCTCGACCCGCTGGCTGCAGGTGCTCGGCATGAGCGACGCGCGACGTGGAGCGGGTCTTCCGCACCTTCAATGTCGACGCGAGCCGTTCCGAGGAGGCGCGGCGAGCCATGGCTGAGCGCCAGGACGAAGACGATCAAGACCGACTACCTCGCCAGGGTCGAGGGCGAGGGCGCGCTGCACGTCGCGCATCGACGGACGGCGAGGTCGAGCGACGTCGAAGCTCCACATCTTCGAGCCGCCCCGCTTCTTCGAGGCCTTCCTGCGCGGCCGCGGCGTTCACCGAGGCGCCGGACATCACGGCGCGCATCTGCGGCATCTGCCCGGTCGCCTACCAGATGAGCGCGGTGCAGGCGATGGAGGACGCCTGCGGCGTCGAGGTCGACGACGGCCGATCCGCGACGCTGCGCCGGCTGCTCTACTGCGGCGAGTGGATCGAGAGCCACGCGCTCCACGTCTACATGCTGCACGCGCCCGATTTCCTCGGCTACGCAGAGCGCGATCGAGCTGGCCCGCGACCACCCGAGCTCGTCGAGCAGGCGCTCGCAGCTGAAGAAGGCCGGCAACGAGCTGATGACGGTGGTCGGCGGCCGCGAGATCCATCCGATCAACGTCAGGGTCGGGGGCTTCTACCGCGCCCCGACCGAAGCGCGAGCTGGCGCCGCTCGTCGAGCCGCTCGAGCGCGGCACGCGAGATCGCGCTCGACGACGGTGCGCTGGACGGCCGCGCTTCGACTTCCCCGACTTCGAGCGTCGACTACGAGCTGGTCACGCTCGACCGACCCGGACGAATACCCGATCGACCGCGGACGCGTCGTCTCGAACCGCGGGCCTGGACATCGCCGTCGCGGAGTACGACGAGCACTTCGTCGAGGAGCAGGTCGCGCGCTCGAACGCGCTGCACTCGCGGCTGAACGAGCGAGGCACCTACCTCGTGCGGCCCGCTGGCGCGCTACAGCGCTGCGCTCGACCGCGCTGTCGCCGCTCGCCCGCGAAGCGGCGCACGGAGGCCGGCCTGGAGCCCGTCGTGCCGCAACCCGTTCCGGAGCATCGTTGTGCGCGAGCGTCGAGCTGGTGTACGCGTGCGACGAGGCGCTGCGGCTGATCGACGAGTACGAGGAGCCGGACGCGCCCTCGTCGAGGTCGAGCCGCGCGCAGGCGATCGGCTACGGCTGCACCGAGGCGCCGCGCGGCATGCTCTACCACCGCTACGCGCATCGACGGCGAAGGCACGATCCTCGAAGCGAAGATCGTGCCGCCGACCTCGCAGAACCAGCGAGCGACGCCGGCGTTTCGCAGCAGGGTCGAGAACGGGCTCGTCGGCGAGCTCGATCGCCGCCTGGAGCGCCGCGTCGTCGGCGCCCTCGACGTCCGCGCTGGATCGTCACCTGCGACCCGACGATCTGGTGCCCGTTGCCCGGGACCTCGTCCATCACGATCCGGCAGGTGAGGTCGAGCCGGGTCGGAGGCGTGCCCGCCTGGGTCAGCTCGGTCGCGAGCGACATGGTCAGGCAGCCGGCGTGTGCCGCGGCGAGCAGCTCCTCGGGGCTCGTCTTGCCCTCGGTCTTGCTGATGCGGCTCGGAAGCGAGAACGGCAGTGCGTTGAACGCTCCGGTCCCGGCGGTCATCGTCCCGGCACCGCGGGCCACGTTTCCTTCCCAGACGACAGCCACCGTCCGTTCGATTCTCGGCAACGTCAGTTCCTTTCGGGCGGGACGGCCGGCGTGCCGTCGGGGTAGTAGGCCTCGGCCGGGGAGCCCGCCGGCGTGAAGACCCCCAGCAGGCGCAGCTCCCTGTCGCCGGTGTTGGCGAGGCAGTGCACCAGCGTACGCGGCAGGTGGATGCAGGTGCCGGGGACGAGCGGCGCCTGCTCGCCGCCGATCTCGAGCAGCCCCTCGCCGTCGAGGATGTAGATCACCTCGTCGTAGCGGTGGAAGTGATCGGGGGCCCGGCCGGGCGGGACGAGCCCGATGAACTGCGTTGCCGAGGCACAGCCGACCTCGGGCGTCGCGCCGAGCAGGAACGAGCGGCCCGCGGTTGCCTTGCCCGCCTCGACGGCGGTCAGGTCGACGACTGCGTGGGTCGAGCAGGCCGGACGCGGGTCGTGGACCAGCACGGAGACGGCGCGGGCATCGCCGGCCGCCGACCACGGTGTGCCACAGGCGACGAACAGCGCTGTCCCGGCCCCCAGTTCGTGGCGGTGGCCGTCGATCGTGGCGCTGCCGGAGCCGTCGAGGATGTACAGCACCTCGTCACAGTCAGGTTCCAGATGCTCGCCCGCGACGCCATGAACGCGCTGGGTGAGCTCGGGGCACTCGAAGAGGCGCCCGTCCGGGCGCTCGGATTCGTGCAGGGCGTACTGCATCGCTTCCGTAACCTACGTGGACGAGCCCGCCCGAGAATCGTGGCCCGTCTTGGGCCGTTCGCCCGGTTCCACCAACTTCTGGCCGTTCCTTTCGTCGATATCTCCACAATAGCGCGACGGAACGGCGATTCGGTTCCGAAACTGCCTCGACGCTGCGGGTTGGATCGAGGCGCTCGGGATTTGATCATTGACACCGTGGGCGTCACGCATGACACTCACGGCTTCAGCGCCAACCCCCCGGCAACGAAACGTCGTGCCCCCACCAAGGAGGACACCTAGATGAAGAAGGCGATCGGCCTCGCCCTCGCGGCTCTCATGACCTCGGTCGTGGCTGCGAGCGCTCAGGGCGCTCACAAGGTTGCGACGACGACCGTCGCGAGCTTCAACTGCAAGAAGACGATCACGCTCCCGCTCGTCACGCCGGTCACCGGCGGCGCGGGCTTCCTCGGAGCCGAGCAGGGCAGTTGGGCCACGTACGCGGTCAAGACCCTGGCCCCCAAGCTCGGGTTGAAGGTCAAGTTCGTGCTCGGCGACACGCCGGTCGAGCAGGGTCCCGCGCCCGCGCAGGCACTCGCACAGAAGTACATCGCGGACAAGAGCGTGCTCGATGGTGCTCGGCCCCGCAACGTCGGGCGCCGTCGCCGCCTCGACGCAGGCCTACTTCGCGGCCGGGCTTCCGCACCTGTCGCCGTCGGCCACACGCACCACGCTGACGAAGACCGTTGGAGGCAAGTACGAGGGCACCCCGGCGTTCTTCCGCGACGTTCCGGGCGACTACATCCAGGGGCCGACGGATGCCAACTACATGATCAAGACCTTGAAGGTGAAGAAGGTCGTGATCATGGACTTCCAGGAGCCGTACTCGACCGGCCTCGCGTCGGCAGTCGATACGACCCTGAAGGCCGCGGGCGTCACGACGATCCGGCTCTCGGCCCCGAACACGACGACCGACTACTCGGCCTACGTGACCAAGGTGCCGAGTGACGCCGACATCGTGTTCTTCCCGACGCAGAAGCCGGGCGACGCTCAGACGTTCGCCCAGCAGCTGCTCGAGCAGGGCAAGAAGGCCAAGGTGTTCGGCGGCGACGGCTCGAACGACTCGACACAGTTCAAGGTGCCGGGCTCGTACGTGTCGAACTTCGCTCCGGATATCACTGGGATCAAGGCGGACGCCGCCCTGATCGCAGGCTGGAAGAAGGCCAACCCCGGGAAGACCGTGGGCTCCTTCGGGCCGCCCAGCTACGGCGCAGCCCAGATCGCCATGACCGCCATCGCGAAGGCGTGCAAGGCAGGTCACGGGAGCACGACTCGCAAGGCCGTGTTCCAGACGATCAAGAAGGTGAGGATCAACAACTGGATCCTCGGTGGGAACTTCCGCTGGTCGACGAAGTCCAACGACCCGCTGAACGCGAAGTTCTACATCTTCCAGATTCAGTCGAACGGTTCGTACAAGCTCGTCGGCTAGCCGACGAGACGACACGGCACCACACAGGGGCGGCCCGGGGTTTCCGGGCCGCCCCTGACATAACGAGAGACCATGGACACGTTCATCCAGCTCGACAGTCGACGCGCTCACGCTCGGGAGCGTCTATGCGCTGATCGCGCTCGGCTACACGCTGGTGTACGGCGTTCTCAAGCTCCTGAACTTCGCCCACGGTGACGTCTTCATGGTCGGCTCGTTCATCGGCTTCGGAGTCCTGCAGTTGCTCGGCGGGGTGTCGAACCCCGTCGTGCCGGTCTGGCTCCTGCTCGTGCTCGTCACCGCCGCGGCAATGGCCGGTTGCGCGGCGCTCGGCGTGGTGATCGAGCGCTTCGCCTACCGGCCGCTTCGGGATGCGCCTCGAATCGCGCCGCTGATCAGCGCTCTGGGCGTTTCGTTCTTCCTCGCGAACTCGATGCAGCTGCTCTTCGGGGCGGAGCCGCGTAACTACAACACGTTCAGCCTGTCGAACGGAGCGCTCTATCTGAAGGGCATCGACATCGGCAACGTGCGTGTGCCGCTCCTGCGGATCATCACGGTTGTTGCAGCATTCGTCCTGATGCTCCTGCTCTGGTTCCTCGTCAACCGGACGAGGACCGGCAAGGCGATGCGCGCCACGTCATTCGATCGCGAGGCGGCCGCCATGATGGGCATCGACATCGACCGCGTGATCGTCTTCACGTTCGTGCTCGGCTCCGCCCTCGCCGGGGCAGCCGGCGTGCTCTTCGCCCTCCGCGTGCCGACCACGGTCGCGATCGGCTTCATCGCGGGCTTGAAGGGCTTCACCGCCGCCGTCATCGGCGGGATCGGCTCGATCCCGGGCGCGATGGCCGGCGGCCTGCTGCTCGGGTTCGCCGAGTCCTACACCCAGGGCTACATCTCGACCAAGTGGTCCGATCTCGTCGTCTTCTCGATCCTGATCGGCTTCATGATCTTCCGTCCGCAGGGCCTCCTGGGCCGCGCCGACATTCGCAAGGTGTGACTGGATGACCGACTCGACGCCACACGGATCGCACGTCCCCGCCGACGGCCCCGCTGTCGGTCAGGACGAATGGGTCGCCCGCCACGCCGAGCGCCGCCGCTTCGGCATCGTCGAGGAACGGCTTCGTCGCGTGCCCTGGTGGGCCTGGCTCGTGCTCTTCATCGCCGTGTTCTCGCTGCTGCCGCTGGTCGAGTCGAGCGGCTACGTGCGTCGCGTCGCGTTCGACACGGTGCTCTACATGCTGCTCGCGCTCGGGCTGAACGTCGTCGTGGGGTGGGGCGGCCTGCTCGATCTCGGCTATGTGGCGTTCTACGGGATCGGGGCGTACGCGTACGCGATCCTCGATTCCGGCAAGTTCGGGATCCATTTGCCGACGATCGTCTCGGTCCCCCTCGTCGTCGCGATCGGCGCCGTGGTCGGGTTCCTCCTCGGATTGCCTTCGCGGCGCCTGACCGGTGACTACCTCGCGATCGTCACGCTGTTCTTCCTGCAGTTGTTCCAGACGCTGACGACGAACGGCGACAGCGCGTTCGGCCACAACCTGACCGGAGGGCCCAACGGCATCCTGAACGTGGATCCGTTCAGCCTCTTCGGCCACCGGCTCGCGGTCGAGCACCAGGGGATCTTCTCGGTCTCCTATCTCTACGTCGCGCTCGCGTTCTTCGCGGTCGTCTTCGTCGCGCTTCGCTTCGTCAACGAGTCGCGCACCGGACGCGCCTGGCGATCGCTTCGTGAAGACCCGCTTGCCGCCGAGGCGATGGGCATGCCGGTGAACTGGCTGAAGCTGATGAGCTTCTCGTTCGGTGCAGCAGTGGCCGCGCTGACCGGCACGTTGTTCGCCGCCCTCAACGCGAGTGTCTTCCCGCTGACGTTCTACTTCGTGCTGCTGATCACGGTGTACACGATGGTGATCCTCGGAGGCTCCGGCAACCAGACGGGCGTGGTGATGGGCGCGGTGATCATCAGCCCGCTCCTCGAGATGCTCCGCGACCCCGGCAAGTCGCGGGTGCTCTTCTTCGCCGCGCTGGTCGTCGGTGTGCTCTTCGTGTTCCGGCGGCGCCGGTTGGCGATCGTCGGCGGCTCGACGCTGCTCTTCGGGTTCGTGGTCCACGAGGCCCTGGGAGCGATCCACCGTTCGTGGGTGGCCGGCGAGCACTCCGGAGGGTTCGAAGGGCTCGTCGACCACTGGGTGGTCGCGCCTGCGCAGCTCGCGCGGTGGATCCCGCCGACCTCGTACATCGGGCTGATCGTCATGACCCTCCTCCTGACGCTGGTCCGCGGCCGTCTACGCATCGTGCTGCTCGTTCCGACGCTCTATCTCGCCGCATTCGTCTGGGAGAACGTCATGCTCCCGAACCCGGAGCCGACGCGCTACATCGTGCTCGGCCTGATCCTGATCGGCCTGATGATCCTGCGCCCGAACGGCCTGCTCGGCGAGCGTCGCGTGGAGATCATCTGATGGCGACGCTGGAGCTCAAGGGCGTCTCGCTCGCATTCGGCGGTCTGAAAGTCGTCGACGGGCTCGACCTGCACGTCGCGGAGGGCGAGATCGTCAGCGTGATCGGGCCGAACGGGGCGGGCAAGACGACCCTCTTCAACCTGATCACGGGCATCTACCGGCCCGCAGTCGGGCGACATCCTGCTCGACGGCGAGACGATCGTCGGGCTCGAGCCGCACCAGATCAGCCGCCGCGGCATCTCGCGCACGTTCCAGACGCTGCGGCTCTTCCTCAACATGTCGGTCGAGGAGAACGTGATGACGGCCGCCTACGGGCATACCCGTTCCGGGATCTTCCGCTCGATGCTGCGCACACCGGGCATGCGGCGCGAGGAGCTGGCGATCAAGCAGCTCGCCCACGAGAAGCTCGCGTTCTTCGGCGAGCGGCTGATGGGGTACCGGTGGAGCCAGCCGGCGTACTCGCTCTCGTACGCAAACCGTCGCCGACTGGAGATTGCGCGCGCGACCGCGACCAACCCGCGCATCCTGCTGCTCGACGAGCCCGCGGCAGGCATGAACCCGAAGGAGACGCACGAGATCACCGATCTGATCGGCAAGCTGCGCGAAGAGGGCGGGTACACGATCCTCGTGATCGAGCACGACATGCACGTCGTCGAAGGGCATCTCCGATCGCGTCGTCGCGCTCGACCACGGCATCAAGATCGCCGAAGGCTCCTACGAGTCGGTTGCGACCAACGAGAAGGTGGTCGAGGCCTACCTCGGTCTCGGGACGATGGAGCGCAAATGAGCGAGTCCACCGCGTTGCTCGAGCTCGACGCCGTCGACACCTACTACGGCCAGATCCACATCCTGCAAGGGCTCTCGATCACGATCGAGCCGGGTGAGCTCGTGTGCCTCCTCGGCGGCAATGCCTCCGGCAAGTCGACGACGCTGAAGACGATCCTCGGCATCGTGCGACCGCGGAACGGCGCGGTTCGCATCGACGGCGAGGACGTGACCAAGCGCCCGACCAGCTACCGCATCGGGCGCGGGCTCGCGATCGTGCCCGGAGAACCGCCGCCTGTTCGCGCCGATGACGGTGCTCGAGAACCTCGAGATGGGCGCGTACCTGCGTGGCGGCGGGGCCAAGGAGGATTTCGACCGCGTCTACGAGCTCTTCCCGCTGCTGCACGAGCGCCGCTCCCAGCTCGCCGGGACGCTGTCCGGCGGCGAGCAGCAGATGGTCGCGATGGGCCGCGCGCTGATGTCCCGGCCGAAGCTCCTGCTGATGGACGAGCCGTCGATGGGGCTCGCGCCGATCCTCGTCGAGCGCAACTTCGAGATCATCAAGCAGGTGCACGAGTCGGGTGTCGCGATCCTCGTCGTCGAGCAGAACGCGAACGTGTCGCTGTCGATCGCAGACCGCGGCTACGTGCTCTCGACAGGGCGCCTCGTGCTCGAAGGCAAGGCGTCCGAGCTCCGCGAGGACGAGAACCTCCGCAAGGCCTACCTTGGGCGCTAAGGCCACACCCGAACCTGGTTCGGCGACGCCGAACCGGGTTCGCGAGTCCGTCAAGGGACTGCCGCTCGCGCTTTCCGATCTTCGAGCGGCTCACCTACATCAACTCGTGCTCGCAGGGCGCGCTCTCCGACTCGGTGCGCGCCGCCTACGACCACTACCTGACGGGCTGGGACGAGCGCGGGGCGCCCTGGGAGTACTGGGTGGAGCGCACCGAGACCGCTCGCGCGACGTTCGCCCGGTTCGTCGGCGGCGAGGCCGACGACGTCGCGGTGACGACGTCGCTCTCGGCCGGGATCAGCCCCTTCGCGAGCGCGATCGATTTCACGAAGCGCTCGAAGGTGGTGATCAGCGACTTCGAGTTCCCGACGATCGGGCAGATCTGGCACGCGCAGGAGCTGCGCGGCGCGCAGGTCGTCCACGTCCCTGCCGACGGTGCCGAGATCCCGGTCGAGCGCTTCGACGCCGCGATCGACGAGCAGACAGCCGTCGTCTCGATCGCCGCCGTCTGTTACCGGAACGGCTCTCGGCTCGCCGTCGAGGAGATCGCGAAGATCGCCCACGAGCGTGGCGCGCTCGTCGTGCTCGACGCCTACCAGGCGATCGGCACCTATCCGCTCGACGTGCGCGAGCTCGGCGTCGACGTGCTCGCAGCCGGGGTGCTGAAGTACCTGCTCGGGTCGGCCGGCCTCGGGTTCATGTGGACGCGGCCCGGCCTGTCGGAAGAGCTCCTGCCGACGCAGACCGGCTGGTTCGCCGACCAGAACATCTTCGAGATGGACATCAGCGACTACTCGCCCTCGCCGACTGCGCGGCGGTTTCAGTCGGGGACGCCGCCGATCCCCTCGATCTATGCGGGCATCGCCGGCCTCGAGCTGATGGAGGAGATCGGCGTCGCCGAGACCCGCCGCCACGTGACCGCGCTGAACGAGCGGCTGATCGCCGGCGTCGACGAGCTCGGGGGCGTGGTGGTCACGCCGCGCGACCCCGAGCGGCGTGGCGCGCTCGTCTGCATCCGGTCGACCGATGCCCCGCAACTCGTTGCTGCGCTTGGGGAAGAGCAGATCGTCACCTCGGAGCGTGACGGCAACCTGCGTGTCTCGGCGCACGCCTACAACACCGCAGGACGACATCGATGCGGTGCTCGCCGCCCTCGCCCGCCACCCGAGCTGATTCGACCCTGATTGCCGGCGCGGCCGGAACCGGGTCGCGAGTCTCACGAGGCCGCGGGCTCGCGAATCTGGTTCGCTGCCGCGAATCGGATTCGTTCACGGCGCGGTTCCGACTTGCGCTCGGGCCACCTGACATTTTATAAGACAGTCCTAGCAATGCTTCTTCGTGAGGTCGGATATGCGCGGCCGGGATCGCTTGGAGAGGCGATCGAGCTGCTGGCCGCCGACGACGGCGCGCGGGCCCTCGCGGGCGGCCAGACGCTGATCAACGTGATGAAGGCACGCGCCGGCTCGCCCGATGCGCTGATCGACCTGGCGGGAATCGAGGAGCTGAGAGGCATCGAGCTGGGTGCCGACGGCACGCTCGAGATCGGGGCGATGGCGACGTACACCGAGCTCGTCGAGTCGAGTGAGGCGCGCGCGCGGCCGATCATCGGCGCCGTGTGCGCGCAGATCGCCGACGTGCAGGTGCGCAACCGCGGCACGATCGGCGGGAACCTCTGCACGAGCGACCCGACGAACCACCTGCCGCCTCTGATGGCTGCGCTCGGGGCGGAGATGACGATCGCAGGCGCGGGAGGTGAGCGCCGCGTCCCTGCTGCGGAGTTCTTCCTCGGCGTCTACATGACCGCGGTCGGCGTGGGCGAGGTCCTGACGAAGATCACCGTCCCCGCCGGGCGCGACGACGGCTTCGCGGCCGTGACGCTCGGGGTCGAAGGAACGTGCCTCGTGAGCGCTGCCGCATCGGTGAACGGCGGTGTGACGATTGCGCTCGGCTGCGTCGACGCCGTGCCCGTCGTCCTCCACCCGGCCTCGGCGGAGGCCGACGCCGTGCGCGAGGCGGTCCGCGGCGCGAACCTCGATCCGCCGTCCGACGTGCACGCCTCGGGTGACTACCGCAGCCACCTCGCCGAAGTCCTCGCTGTCCGCGCAGTCAACCAAGCCAGGAGCTGAGATTGAGCACTGTCACGACCTCCAGGTCGATCACGGTCACGATCAACGGCACGACGTACGAGCGCGAGGTTGAGGCGCGCAAGCTGCTCATCCATTTCATCCGCGACGACCTCGACCTGACCGGCAGCCACATCGGCTGTGACACCGGCAACTGCGGCGCCTGCTCGGTGATCGTCGACGGCTCGCTCGTGAAGAGCTGCATGCTGCTCGCCGTCCAGGCCGACGGATCGACCGTCGAGACGGTCGAGGGCCTCGCCGACGGAGACGAGCTCTCGAAGCTGCAGCAGGCGTTCAAGGACCACCACGCGTTGCAGTGCGGCTACTGCACGCCGGGGATGCTGATGAGCGCGACTGCCCTCCTGCGTGAGAACCCCCACCCCTCCGACGAGGAGATCAAGAAGGGGCTGCAGGGGAACATCTGCCGCTGCACCGGCTACTGGAACATCATCGAGGCGGTCAAGGCGGCGGCGCAATGACCGGCGTGCCTTGACGGAGCCCTTCTCGACGACCACTGCGCCCGAGAAGACCGAGGTCGAGGCTCCGGCCGAGTCCTGGAAGGGGCAGAGCGTCCCGCGCAAGGAGGACCGGCGCCTCGTTCAGGGGCAGGGGGTCTTCGTCGACGACGTCAAGCGGCACGGGATGGGCTTCATCCACTTCGTGCGCTCTCCGTACGCGCATGCGCACATCACCTCGATCGACGTCTCGAAGGCGGAGGAGCTGCCCGGCGTCTACGGGACGCTGACCGGCGAGGAGGTCGCCTCGCTCACCGATCCGTTCTTCCAGATCGCCTCCGTGCCCGGAGCGAACCTGAAGGACTACGCCCTGGCAGTCGGCAAGGTGCGCTACGTCGGGGAGGCGATCGTCGCCGTCGTGGCGGAAACGCGCGAGCGCGCCCGCGACGCGTCGGAGCTCGTCGAGATCGAGTACGAGCCGCTCGCAGCGATCACCGACGCCCGTCACGCGCAGGGCGACGGCGTCCCGGCGATCCACGACGACGCAGGCGGCAACCTGATGTGGCACGGCACCTACGAATGGGGCGACCTCGACGCTGCCTTTGCCGAGGCCGACAAGATCGTGAAGATCGACGAGCTGCACTTCCATCGCTTCAACTCGACCCCGCTCGAGTGCGACGGTGCGCTCGTCGAGTACAACCGGGGCATCGGGCAGTGGACGATCCACACGAACAACCAGTTCCCCGGCTTCGCCGCCATCATGATGGGCCCCGCCATGCGGACGGGGCTCGACAAGCTGCGGTTCGTGACGCAGGACATCGGCGGCGGCTTCGGCAACAAGATCACCTCGCATCCCCAGCTCGTCGCCTGCTGCCTGCTGGCGCGCAAGCTCGGACGGCCCGTCCAGTGGACCGAGTGGCGCACCGACTTCCACATGTCGATGTCGCACGGCAACGAGCGCTGGTTCCACGAGACCGAGGTGGCTGTCAAGAACGACGGGACCCTGCTCGGGTTCCGCACGAAGGCGCTCGACGACGCGGGGGCCTGGCTCCGGTACGAGCCGCTGGGAGGCGTCATCTGGGCTCAGGTGACGCCGGGGATGTACAAGTGGCGCAACATCCGCGTCGACTTCACGCAGGTCGCGACGAACAAGGCTCCCGTGTCGCCCAACCGCGGCTACTCACGCATGCAGCACCTGTGGTTCACCGAGCGCGTCGTCGACATCGTCGCCCACGAGCTCGGCATCGATCCGGTCGAGATGCGCAAGCGCAACTACATCAAGACCGAGGACATGCCGTACGAGACGCCGAACGGCTGCGTGTACGACTCGGGCGACTACTCGCGGATGCTCGACCTCGGGCTCGAGCTCGTCGACTACGCGAACGTCGACCGGCGCCGGGCCGAAGCCGAGTCGCGCGGGAAGTTGCTCGGGGTCGGCATCGGCTCGACTCTCGACTCGGGCACGAACAACTTCGGGCAGTCGCGGATGATCAACCCCGAGCTGCAGTTCTCCGGCAACAACGAGGTAGCGACGGTCAAGCTCGACATCTTCGGCGAGATCGTCGTCACCCTCGGCACCACGCCGCAGGGCCAGGGTCACGAGACGACGGCGGCCCAGGTCGTCGCCGACATCCTCCACTGCTCGGTCGACGACGTGCACGTCCGCTCCGGACACGACTCGTACTGGAACTCACACGCCGGCTTCTCGGGCACCTACGCCTCGCAGTTCGCGGTCACCGGCCTGAGCGCGGTCAAGGGCGCGACCGACCTGCTCGCCGCCGAGATCAAGAAGCTGGCCGGCGCCGTCTTCGGCGGGGTGCCCGAAGAGGCGCTGGAGCTGGCCGAAGGCGGGGTGCGCATCAAGGACAACCCCGACGCGTTCCTGCCCTTCATGGCCTGCGGCGCGATCATCAACGCGAACAACGCCGGCCTTCCCGAGGACCTCGGCGTGACGCTGAACTGCCGCTACGTCTACCGCCCGCCCTTCCAGGTCCCGGACATCGAGCGCAAGTTCGGGAACCTCACGCTGACCTACGCCACGCAGATCCACGTCGCCGTGATCGAGATCGACCCGGAGACGGGCGCGTACGACATCATCGACTACGCCGCCGTCGACGACTGCGGCAGGCGCATCAACCCTCAGATCGTCGAGGGTCAGGTAATGGGCGCGACCGCGCACGCGCTCGGCGCAGCCACACATGAGCACTTCGCCTACGACGAGGATGGCAACTTGCTGACACCGAACTTCTACGACTACCACGTGCCGCATGCGCTCGACATGCCGCCGCTCAAGACCGCGGCCACCGAGAGCCCGTCGCCGTTCACACCGCTCGGCACCAAGGGCATGGGTGAAGGGGGCGGCGCCGGCATTCACGCCGTCTGTGCCGCGGTGCAGGACGCGCTGCGCGGGCACGGCGGGGCGATCGTCTCGGACAGCTGCAACCCCTACCACCGGGTCTGGGAGCTGCTGCAGAAGCCGGCCGAGGCCGGCGGCCGCGTCAGCGTGACGGAGTCCGGCGCAGGCTCGGCGGGTCTCGCATGAATGTCTCCGGCGAGCGCACCTTCGCCGCGCCACGCGACAGTCGTGTGGCAGGTGCTGAACGACCCCGCCTCGATGGCGAAGACGATGCCTGGGGTCGAGAGCTTCGACGTGCACGACGAACGCCGCTGGACCGCGAACGTGAAGATCCCGCTCGGGCTCGGCGGCCTGAAGCTGAAGATCGACATGGACAAGACCGAGGAACGCGAGCCCGAGTACGCCCAGCTGAACATCAACGGCAAAGGGGTCGGCGCGATGCTCTCGATGGTCACGTCGTTCGAGCTCGGCGAGGTGGACGGCGGCACGGCGATGAAGTGGGCGGCCGACGTGAAGGTCGCCGGGCCGGTCGGCTCGATGGGCCAGCGGGTGCTGCAGCCGATCGTCAACCAGCAGGTGGAGCATGTGCTTTCCGCACTCGACCGCCAGGTGCAGGACGCGGTCGCAGGCGGAGCTGCTTGATGGCGGTGCCGTTCCGCATCGGCGTCATGCAGCTCACCATGGAGCCGCTCGACGAGATGCTTGCGTCGGCGCGCGCGATGGACGAGGCGGGGTTGGACACGATCTGGCTCGCCGAGGCGTACCCGTGGTGGCGCAAGCACGGCATGGAGGCGCGCTCCTCGACCGTGGTCTCCGCGCTCATGGCCCGCGAGACCAAGCGGCTGACGATCGGCTGGGGGATCATCGCCGCCTCGACGAGGCATCCGGTGCAGGTCGCCATGGACGCGCGGGTCGTTCAGGAGGCGGCGGGGCCCGGCCGTTTCATCGTCGGCTTCGGTACGTCGAAGATCTTCCTCAACAACACGAAGATGCAGACGCGCAAGACGCTCGGCCCGATGCGCGACGCGGTGGAGATCGTGCGCGGAGTGCTCGGAGGAGAGCGGTTCGAGTACGACGGCGACACCTGGAGCGCAGACGTCCCCGCCCTCCAGGCAGAGGCGCACACGCCCCGTGACGTGCCGCCCGTGTACGTGGCGGCAACGGCACCGAAGATGCAGGCCCTCGCCGGCGAGATCGCCGACGGTTGCCTGACGCCGTCGATCACGACGCCGGCGTTCGTTCGCTACACCTGCGGAAACGTGAAGTCGGACATCGACATCGGCTGCACCGTGGTCGCCTCGATCCACGCGACCGACCGCGACCGGGGCCGCGACGGCGCGCGCGAGATCGCCGGGATGTATCTGGCGAACAAGGTGCAGAACATCCAGGGCTCTGCCGACACCCTCCTCGACCTCGCAGGGCTCGAGCAGGAGGAGATCCGGCCGGTCGCCGAGGCGATGGAGCGTGGAGGGAGGCTCGCGGCGAAGGAGCTCGTGACGGACGCGATCCTCGACAAGTGCAAGCCGATCGCCGGGACTCCCGAGGATTGCATCGCGGCGATCGAGGAGTACAAGGACGCGGGCTGCACCCACGTGATGCTCGAGCTCTGGGGCGCAGACCGCCATGAGCAGATCCAGCCTCTTCGGCGAGCGCGTGCTGCCACATGTACGCGACTGACCGGGCGATGCCTTTGTGGGCAAAACGCGACCGTTTCGTGCCGGTGGCTGCCACCCGCGCGGCCAGCCAGGCGCGCAGGGGCAGGAATCGCCGGGAGCAGGCCGTTCCGGGGAAGCTGTGGAAAGACCGTGACAGTCTCGTGGCGGTGGCTGCCACCCTGGGTGACTTCGCCGCCGCCGGGGGTGGCTCCTCTGCAAGGGCGTTCCGACCAGAAGCGCTTGCCTGGGGCGCAGGCTTGGTTCAAGGCTCGGTTCGGGTCGAGGTGGGGAGGCATGAGGATCAACAAGTCGCGGCTCGTCGAGACGGCGAGCGCCATGATCGACGTGCACAGCTTCACCGGCGCCGAGCAGAAGATGGCCGAGTTGCTGGCCGGCCTCTACGAGCAGATGGGGCTGCAGGTGCAGTGGCAGCAGGTCGAGGACGGCCGCGCGAACGCGCTCGGCACCTGGCGCGGCTCGGGCGGCGGCAAGACGCTGATGTTCAACGGGCACATGGACACCTCGTACTCCGGCCGTGAGCCCTGGCTGAGAGATGTGCCCGGCTTTCAGCCGAGCGCATTCGTGAAGAACGGCCGTCTCTACGGCCTCGGCATCTCGAACATGAAGGGCGCGCTCGCGTGCTACGTCGAGGCGGTGCGGTCGCTGCAGGACGCGGGGGTCGTCCTGCGCGGCGACGTGCTGATCGCGGCCGTCTGCGGCGAGATCGAGAAGACGCAGCACGCCGAGGCGCAGGGCGCTCAGTACCGCGGCTATGCGGCGGGAACCCGCTACCTCGTCTCGCACGGGGGCGTCGCCGACATGTGTCTCCTCGGGGAGCCGACGGAAGGCAAGGTCGTGCTCGGCCACTTCGGCGCGCTCTGGTTGCGCATCCGGGTGCACGGGAACTTCATCCACACCGCGTTCAGCGAGGGCAAGCGAGGCGAGAACTCGATCCTGCGCATGCACGAGGTGACGAGCGCGGTGCTCGAGTGGATCCCCACCTGGGAGCAGGATCCGTCGAACAGCTACCGCGGGACGAACGCGATCGTCAACGTCGGCGCCGTCCGCGGCGGCTTCGGCTGGCGCGTCTCCCGCACGCCGCACCACACCGACCTCCATCTCGACATCCGCGTGCCGCCGACCAAGGAGATGGGTGTGGCGCGACGCGAGGTGCTCGATTTCGTGCGGACGCTCGGTGCGCGTTTCCCGGGCTACGGGATCGAAGGCGAGGTCTACGTCACCGCGCCGGGGGCGGAGATCGACGAGCACCACGAGCTCGTGCAGGCAGTCGACGCCGCGCACGAGCAGGTCTTCGGCAGCGTTCCGGCGCGCGATGTGACGCGCTGGTTCAGCGACGCGTCGGCCCTGACGCGCTACGGCATCCCGACGCTCAACTACGGCACGTCGACAGGCTTGATGGACGTGGAGCTCGGCGAGAACCTCGACATCGACGGTCTCGTCAAGACCGCCGAGACCTACGCGCTCGTGGCGCAGAGGATCTGCGCATGAAGCTCGTCACCTACGACGACGGCAAGGTCGGGCGGATCGACGGCGAGGAAGTGGTGCGGCTCGACGTGCCGACGATGCGCGCGTACTTCGAGCGCGGGGGCGCAGACGACACCGCGGAGCGCACGGCCCTCGGCGACGTGCGGCTGCGGGCTCCGATCGTCCCGAAGAAGTTCTTCCATACGGCCGGCAACTTCCGCGAGCACGAGGAGGAGTCGAAGAACGTCAACTGGGCGCATGCGATCGCGCCGTGGATCAACTTCTTCCAGAACGTCGATGCGATCGTCGGGCCCGACGAGCCGATCATCTATCCCGAGCATCTGACCGAGGAGCTCGACTACGAGCTCGAGCTCGCAGTCGTTCTGAAGAAAGCGGGCAAGTGGTTCTCGCCGGACGAGGCGAAGGACTACATCGCGGGCTACGTGATCTTCAACGACATCACCGCCCGCGACATCCAACGCGGCGAGATGAAGTCCGGCGTCTTCAGCTTCTGCAAGGCGATCGACACGTTCTGCCCGCTGGGGCCGTGGATCGTCACCGCCGACGAGATCCCCGACCCGCACGACCTGGCGATGGAGCTGCGCGTGAACGGCGAGCGGCGCCAGGAGTCGCATTCGAGCCGCATGAGCGTGACGATTCCGGAGATCCTCTCGAACTTCTCGGCGCTCGGATACTCGGCGGGCGACGTGCTCTCGACGGGCACGGTGGCGGGCGTCGCCGGCTTCAAGTCGCCCGAGGAACGCGCACGGCTCTACCTGAAGCCGGGCGACGTGGTCGAGGCCGAAATCGAGCGGATCGGCGTGCTGCGCAACCCCGTCGTCTCGTGGCAGGAGGGTCACGGCGAGCCCGCACGCCCGCGGATTCGCCCGTGGGGAGAGGACGCCTGACCCGGGCCTGCGATGAGCTGGCCCGAAGACCGTCCGAAGCTCGATCGCGTCCGCGCGCTGATGGCGGAACGCGAGCTCGACGCGCTCGTCGTGCGCGCCCCCGACAACGTTCTCTACCTGACGAACTTCTGGGGCATGAAGGGGTACGACGCATGCGTATTCCCGCTCGAGGGCGAGCCGGTGCTGATCTGCCTCGAGGCATCGGCGGAGGATGCGGCGCGCATGGCCTGGACGAAGGACATTCGCTACGTCCAGGGCTACGCACCCGACGACCCCAGGCCGGTGCCCGCGCGCACGCTCGATGCTGCGCTCGCCGCGGCGGCGGGCTTCGGGCGGGTCGGGCTCGAGCTCTCCATGGGCACGCAGGCGACCGACCGCATGGTCGGCGAGCCGACCACCTTCACGAAGGCCTGGTTCGACGCGTGGCCCGACGCCCAGGACGCCATGAGCGTCCTCGTCCCGGCGCGCTCGCTCAAGACCGCGCAGGAGGTCGAGCGGCTGCGCCTCGCGAACGAGATCTGTGCCGCGGCGATGGAGCACGTGCGCGGCCTGATCGAGCCGGGGATGAAGGAGAGCGAGGTGGCCGCGCACTGGCAGGGCTTCGTGCACGGGCAGGGGACGGGCTGGGACGGGCAGGGTCGAGCTGGCGTTCGGCTTCTCGCTGATCTGGGCCGGCCGCGGCATCAAGACCTTCACCGCAACCGGCGACCTGCCGGTCGTCGAGGGCGAGCCGACCCTGTTCGAGATCTGGGTGTGCGCCGACGGCTACTGGGCCGACCACACGAAACTGCTCTGCATCGGCGAGCTGCGCTCCGACTACCGTGAGCTCGAGGCGGGCCTGCTGGCCGTGTACCGCAGTGCGATCGACCACTGCGAGCCCGGCGCGAGCATGGCCGAGCTCGACGTTCTGGTGCGAAACGGCCTCGCGGAGCTCGGCTACGAGGGGCAGCCGTCCCATCCGATCTGCCACGGCGTCGGTGCGCGCGCCCACGAGCCGCCGTACCCGCACCAGGCGGCCGGCGGGGCGTTCGAGGAGGGCATGGTGCTCGCGCTCGAGCCGGGGTGCTACTGGGAGGGCGGCGGCGGCCTGCGCGTGGAGGACAACTTCCTGATCACGTCCACGGGGGCCGAGCAGCTCTCGCCCTTCCCCGACGGGGTGGTCATTGTCTGACCTGATCTGGACCGGGGCGCTGAACGACGATTTCGCGATCGGCGGCCGGGTCGGGCTCTACGACACGACGCTGCGCGACGGCGAGCAGACGGTCGGCGTCGTGCTCGACCCTGCACAGAAGCTCGAGATCGCGCGCCTCCTCGACGAACTCGGCATCGACCGGATCGAGGCGGGCTTCCCGCGCGTCTCCGACGACGACTGGCAGGCCGTCGAGCAGATCGCCGCGGCCGGCCTGCGGGCCGAGGTGTGGGGGTTCTCGCGGGCGGTTCCCGCCGACCTGGAGGCGCTCGTCGAGCTCGGCGTCTCGTTCTCGGTGATCGAGTCGCCGATCTCAGACCTGAAGCTCACGGCGATCGGCGTGTCGCGCGACAAGATGCTCGACCGCATCACGAGTGCGATGCGCTTCGCTGCCGAGCACGGCATCCACGCCGCGTTCTTCGGCGTCGACTCCACGCGGGCCGAGCGCGACTTCTACGACCGCGTCTACTCGGCTGCCGTCGAGGCCGGCGCGAAAGAGGTCGTCGTCGTCGACACGCTGGGGATCGCCTCGCCCGAGGCGGTGGCGGAGCTCGTCGGCCACACGGTCGAGCTGGTCGATGTGCCGGTGCACTTCCACGGGCACAACGACTTCGGCGTCGCCACGGCCTCTGCGGTTGCGGCGGTGCGCGCAGGCGCCGCCTACGTGCACGGGACGATCAACGGGATGGGGGAGCGCGCCGGCAACGCCAACCTCGGCGAGGTCGCGCTCACGCTGCGCGCGCTGTACGGCGTCGAGTCGAACCTCCGGCTCGAGCGCATCCGCGAGGTCTCGGCGCGCGTCCGCGAGCTGTCGGGGTACGAGCTCGAGCCGTGGAAGCCGCTGACCGGCGAGACGCTCTACCGTCGTGAGTCGGGCGCGGTCGCCTCGCAGTTCCACGACCCGCAGTCGATCGAGCCGTACTCGTCGGAGCTCGTCGCGACCGAGCGCTCGATCGTGCTCGGGAAGAAGAGCGGCCTCGACTCGATCCGCATCAAGGCCGAGGAGCTCGGGCTCGACGTCCCCGAGGAGCGCCGCGGCGAGATCCTGGCGGCCGTGAAGAAGCTCGGCGCGGACGAGCGGCGTCTCGTCACCGACGACGAGTTTCGGGCGATCGTTGGCTGACCACGACGCGATCGTCGTCGGGAGCGGCGTCAACGGCCTCGCGTGCGCGGCTCTCCTCGCGCGGGGCGGGTGGAACGTGTGCGTGCTCGAGCGAAACGACTGGTTCGGCGGCGCCATCAAGACCGCCGAGATCACCGTGCCCGGGTTCCAGCACGACGTGTTCAGCGCCTGGCATCCGCTGTGGGTGGGCGGGCCGGCGCACGCGCAGCTCGGCGACGAGCTCGCGCGGCACGGGCTCGAGTATCTGAACACCGAGCATCCCACGGCGACAGCGTTCCCCGAAGGCGACAGCGCCTTTCTCCTGCGCACCGCCGAGGGCAATGCCGCTGAGCTCGGCGCGGAGTGGGGGCCGATGCTCGACGGCTTCTTCCCGGACGCCGACCTCGCTTTCGGGATCCTCGGCACGGAGCTGTGGTCGCGCCAGGGCGCGGGCCTCGCGCTCAAGGCGATCCGGCGCCACGGCCGGGCCGGAGCGCGCGACTTCACCGGGAGGCTGCTGATCTCGGCGCGCGACTGGCTGGAGCAGACCTTCGCGTCTCCGAGGGCGCACGGAGTGATCGCGCCCTGGGTGCTGCACACGGGGCTCGGCCCGGAAGCGCCGGGCTCGGGCTACATGGCGCAGGTGATCGCCGTCGCGGTGCAGGAGGGCGGCATGCCGATCCCGCGCGGCGGCGGCGCCAAGCTCGCCGACGCTCTCGTGGCGACGATCCGCGCCCACGGCGGGACCTGCGAGACGGGCGCTCACGTCGAGCGGGTCTCGAGCGGCGGCGTGCGCATCTCGGACGGGCGCAAGCTGACGGCCGCCCGCGCCGTGATCTGCAACGTCACCCCGACGCAGCTCTATACCGAGCTGCTCGACGGCCTGCGAGCACAAGGCGGCGGGGTTCCGCTACGGCCGCTCGGAGATGCAGATCCACTTCGCGCTGAGCGAGCCGCCGCAGTGGAAAGGCGACGAGCGGCTCGGCCGCACGGCGATCGTCCACCTGACGCCGGGCCTCGACGGCGTCTCGCGCGCGGTCAACGAGGCCGAGCGCGGCCTGCTGCCCGCCGAGGCGACGGTCGTCGTCGGGCAACCGCTCGCGATCGACCCGTCGCGTGCTCCGGAGGGCAAGGGCATCTTGTGGATCCAGCTGCAGGAGCTGCCGTGGCACATCAAGGGCGACGCGGCCGGCGAGCTCGACGTCGGCGACGGCACCTGGACGGAGGACCTGCGCGAGCGCTACGCCGACCGGATCCAGGCGAGGCTCGCCGAGCACATCCCGAACCTCGACTCGGCGGTGCTCGGGCGTACGTGCCTCTCGCCCGCCGACCTGCAGGCGGCGAACGTGAACCTGGTGCACGGCGACCCCTACGGCGGCTCGCTCGCGCTCGACCAGAACTTCCTCTGGCGTGCGCAGCACCGGACGCCGGTCGAGCACGTCTGGCTCGTCGGGGCGTCGACGCATCCGGGGCCGGGCCTCGGTGGCGGCTCAGGCGCGCTCGTCGCCGCGCAGCTGCTCGAGCCGCCGCTCGCGAAGCGGCTCGCGAACCGTTTCCGGAGGTAACGGTGGCCCGGTTCCTGTTCGTGATGTGGGACGGGGCGGGGGCGGTCACCGTGGCGGCCCGTCTGGTCGACCGCCTGCGGCGCCGTGGGCATCAGGTGACCGTGCTCGGAGCGGCGTCGATCGAGGGCCGGCTCGAGTGGACGGGCTGTGACTTCGTCATCTCGGCTGCGGCCCCGCTGTACGACGGTCTTGCCGAGCCGCCCGACGACGAGGTTCTGTGGCTTCGAGACAACCTCTTCTTCGGCCACGCCGAGGAGCAGGCGACCGAAGTCGCCGAGCTCGCGCGCGACGTAGGGGCAGACGTGGTCGTCGGCGACGTTCTCCTCTTCGCCGCGATGGTCGGCGGAGAGGCGTCCGGCCTCCCGACGGCGGCCCTCTGGGCCACCCTGTGGTCGGTCGTGCTTCGAGCCGCCAGGCTGCCTCCCGGGGATCCCTACCGCGCGTTCTGGGAAGCCGGGCTGCCGCAGCTGAACGATGCACGAGTTGCGCTCGGGCTCGCACCACTCGTCTCGGTTTTCGAGCAGCACGACCGGATGGACCTCGTGCTCCTGCTCACACTTGCGGAGCTCGACGAGCCGGGCGAGCTCTCGCCCAACATCCGCTATGTCGGTCCCCCGCTGGACGATCCCGTGCCGGCGGCACCTCCGGCCGACGTCGTGATCAGCTTCTCGACCGGACACATGCGCCAGCAGGAGACGCTGCAACATGTTCTCGACGGAGTCGCGAAGCTCCCGCTCCGCGTCGCGGTCACGCTGGGCCCGGCGATGCGCGGCGAACGGTTCTACGCACCGGAGAATGTGACGATCTACGACGAGTTGCGGCACGGAGCGCTGCTTCCGACCGCGTCGGTGATGGTCACACACGCCGGCCACGGCACCGTGATGGCTGCGCTCGCCCACGGCGTCCCCCTCGTCTGTCTCCCGATGGGACGCGACCAGCACCAGATCTCCGCGCACGTTGTCAGGCTCGGGTGTGGGGTCGCCGTCGGGAGCCCCGGGGAGATCCCGGACGCCGTCCGGAGGGTGACCGGCCGTCCGAGCTACCGCGCTGCGGCGGAACGGCTCGGTGCGGCGATCAGGCGCACCGACGAAGATCAGCCGGCCGTGGGTGCACTCGAGCGCCTCGCGACGTCCTAGGGCCGCTGCCGCGCGGATCAGCCGCCGGCGAGCTTGACGGTGTACCCCTGCGCGGTCAGCCGCTCGGCGATCTTCTCACGCTGGTCGCCCTGGATCTCGACCGCGCCGTCCTTGACCGTCCCGCCCGAGCCGCAGTGCTTCTTGAGATCCCGCGCGACCGTCTCGAGCTCACGCCGGGGCAACCCGCGGACGACGCTGACGGCCTTCCCGCCGCGGCCGCCCTTGCCGCGGAAGATCCGGACGACGCCGTCGTTTGGCAGTTCCGGCTCCGATTTGCGCTTGCGCATGCGCGGGATGGTAGGCCGCGTGGTCAGGAGAGGCGTTGTGCGTCCGGCTCGAGTCCGATCCCCTGCGCGGCAAGAACACGGAGCACGAGCGGTCGTTTGTCGGCGTCGTACCAGCGTTCGCCGCCGACGAAGTGCGCCTCCTTCCAGGCTGCGTATTCGGTGCACAGGCCCGGATCGGCCCGCAGAGCGTCCCGAAACGCGAACCGCTCTCGCCAGAGGGCGCTGCCGGGCTCCGTCAGGTGGACCCCGCAATCTGCGCGGACGAAGAGGTGCGCCTCGGGCCGATGGGCCCGGTACACGTAGCCGAGCTCCTCGAGCACGGGAAACGCGGCCCGCGACTCCTCGAGCGACCGAACGCCGGCAATCATGTCGATGATCGGCTTTGCGGCAAGTCCCGGTACCGCAGTCGAACCGATGTGGTGCACCCCTGCGGCGAGCCATCGGGCAAGCGCGCGTTCGAGCACGTCACGCTCGACTTCGAAGCGGTGCGGCCACTCCGGGTCGTAAGCGACGACCCTCACCGCGGGTCGAAGATGCCCTGGCCGCCCAGCTCCGTCTTGAAGAACACGCTCGCGAGCTCGAGGTGCTCGTACAGCGCCTGTTCCGCAGCCTGAGGGTCGTGGGCCGCACACGCCGCGAGCAGCCGTTCGTCCAGGGTGCGGTGCAGGTCTTGCGGGTCGCCGGCAGAGGCGAGGAGCGCCGGGCGGAAGCGCTCGGAACGGTCCCAGGCGGGCCGGATCAGCGACACGAGCCACGGCGTCTGCGCCGCCTCGTACAGGGTGAAGTGGAAGTCGGTGTGGGCCCGCAGGGTCTCGCGGACGTCACCCGAGCCGCGGAGGTCGTCGAACCGCTCCAGATGCCCGCGGGCGGCAGCGAGGTCGCCGTCGGTGAACCGCTCCGCCGCCCGGCGCACCGCGAGCGACTCGAGCGCGAGCCGCACCTGGAAGAGGTCTCGGAGCTCGTCGACGTCGAAGTCGAGCACCCTGGCGCCCTGGTGGGGCACGTGCTTGGCGAGCCCCAGTGCCTCCAGCTGGCGGACCGCCTCGCGGATCGGCGAGATGCTCATCCCGAGCGAGCGGGCCAGATCGTCGAGCCGAAGCGGTGTTCCGGCCGGCAGCTCGCCGAGGATGATCGCCTCGCGCAGCTGCTCGAGGGCGTACTCCGCCATCGTCCGGTGCCGCATCCGCCCCTTCGGCTCGGCCTGTCCCATCCTCGGCATCCCGGGGACCGTCCCATAACCCTTGATCAGATGTCAAACGTCATGAGAGGATCATCGGCGAGGAGCCGCACCCCCGCGTCGCGCGGCGCCGTCGCGAAGTGAGAACCACGACCCCCGACACCGAAGGAGAGAAGATGAAGAGACTGGGTTCCCGTACAGGGCTCACCGTGGTCGTCGCGGCGCTCGCGCTCGTCGTGCTCGCGGCGACGGCAGCGGCGCGGACGACGACGTCGCACGCCCGCCCGATCGTGATCGGCTGGGCGTTCGACAGCAAGGGCGCCATGGCGCCGTTCGACGGGCCGGCGCTGGCCGCAGCCCAGCTGCGCGTCAAGCAGGTCAACGCCCGCGGCGGGGTCGGAGGGCGGCAGCTCCAGATCCAGACGTGTGACACCCAGGGCAACAAGCCCGCCATCGCCAAGGCGTGCGCGCTGAAGCTGCTCGGGGCGGGCGCCAACATCATCTTCACCACCTGCGACGTCGACTACGCGGCACCGGTGGTGCAAGAGGCGATCAACCGCGGCGTGCTCGCGATCGCACCGTGCATCGGCACCGATCAGATGGGTCCGAAGCGCTTCGGCGCCAAGGGCAAGCTGGCGTTCAGCTTCGGCAACGTCGCACAGGACGAAGGCTCGGCGATGGCGCAGTACGCGTGGGCCAAGGGCTGGCGCACGGCGTCGCTCGCGACCGATGCGGTCATCGTCTACTTCAAGAACGTCGTCCAGGCGTTCAAGGCGCGTTGGCTGCAGCTGGGCGGGAAGATCGTCGACCAGGAGACCTACCACTCGCTCGGCGGGAACGACGTGCAGAACGCGATCAGCCGGCTCAACGCGAAGAAGGCGGATGTGATCGTCACCTCGACCGCCGGCGCGTTCGGCGCTCTCTCGACGCTCATCTCGGGCCTCCGCTCGCTCGGGAACGACACCGCGATCCTCAACTCGTGGGCCGGTGACGGGACGTACTGGCTGCCGAAGAGCCCGCAGGTGACGAACTACTACTTCGTCACGTACGCATCGATCTTCGGCGACGACCCGAACAAGGCGATCAACAAGCTCGCCAAGCAGGTCAAGGCCGGTACCGGCGGCTTCATCGCCGGCTCGGCGGCGATCGACGGCGTCGTGACGGCGATCAACCGCGCGAAGGGCTCGACGAACGGCGCCGCGCTGGCCGCGCAGCTCGTGAAGTTCAAGAAGGTGCCGACACTCTCGGGCCTCGTGAGCTTCTCGCCGACCCTGCACACCGTGTTCGGCCGGCAGTACCGCGTGATCAAGATCCAGAACAACAAGGCGCGGCTCGTCGGCACGGTTGTCGCCAAGGTCGTCCCGAAGATCTAGACGCTTGGCCGACGATCTGCAGTCGGAGCGGAGGCCCGGAGATTCACTCCGGGCCTCCGCCATTTCGCGATCGTTCGACGGGGTTCAGGCGCTCAGCGGCGTCGACCTCGACGTGCGATCCGGCGAGGTGGTGGGCCTGATCGGGCCGAACGGCGCGGGCAAGTCGACGCTCGTCAACCTCCTGAGCGGTTTCGACCGGCCGGACAGCGGCACTGTCACCCTCGCCGGGGTCGACATCACGCGCTGGACGCCGAATCGCCGCGGGCGGCACGGGCTCGCGCGGACGTTTCAGCACGCGCGCGGCTTTCGCGGGCTCTCGGTGCGCGAGAACGTCGAGGTGGCGGCGCTCGGCGTCGGTGCCGGCCCGCGGCAGGCGGCCAGGCGTGCCGACGAGCTGCTGGCGACGCTCGGCCTTGCCCGTTACGCAGGCTGTCGCGGCCGCCTCGCTCGCGCACGGCGACGAGCGCCGGCTCGGGGTGGCGCGTGCGCTTGCGACCGAGCCGCGCTTCGTGCTGCTCGACGAGCCGGCGGCGGGGCTGCCGGAGGCAGAGGTGCCGGCCTTCGCCGAGGTCATCCGCTCGGTTCGCGACGAGCACGGCGCAGGCGTGCTGCTGATCGATCACAACATGACGCTGATCATGGAGGTCTCGGACCGCATTCACGTCCTCGACCAGGGCAGGACGCTGGCCGAGGGGACGCCCGAGTCGATCCGCGGCAACCTCGACGTGGCGGCGGCCTACCTGGGGGAGACGGCGGTGTCGGAGGAGTGAGGACGCTCAGCGTCGACAACCTGCACGTGCGCTACGGGGGCGTCCACGCCGTGCGCGGTCTCTCGTTCGAGGTTGCGCCGGGCGAGATCGTCGGGCTGATCGGCGCGAACGGCGCCGGCAAGTCGTCGACGCTCCACGCCATCATGGGGCTCGCGCCTGCGACCGGCGAGGTCCGGCTCGGCGACCGCTCGCTGCTCGGCCTGAGGCCCGAGGACGTGGCTCGCGACGGGGTCGCGCTGGTGCCCGAAGGCCGGCGCATCTTCGGTGAGCTGACCGTCGAGGAGAATCTCCGGCTCGGCCTCGCGGCGCGGCGCACGCGCGGAAGCAGCGAGTCGGTCTTCCGCAGCGTCTACGAGCTGTTCCCGATCGTCGAGGAGTTCCGCAGCCGGCAGGCCGGTGCGCTCTCGGGCGGCCAGCAGCAGCAGCTCGCGATCGCGCGCGCGCTGGTCGCCGAGCCGGACGTGCTGCTGCTCGACGAGCCTTCGCTCGGCCTCGCGCCGACTGTGGTCGACGTCGTCTTCGGCGCGCTTGCTGCGATCCGCGAGCGTGGTCTCGGAGTGCTGCTCGTCGAGCAGCGCGCGCAGCGCACCGTCGCGGCCGCCGACCGCTGCCACGTGCTCGCAAACGGAGAGCTGAGACTGACGCTCGGGCCCGAGCAGGCGGGCGACACGGAAGCGCTCGTGGAGGCGTACTTCTCCTGATGCTGGGGCTCCTCAACATCGACTGGCAGACGCTCGCCGACGCCGTCGCGCTCGGCTCGATCTACGCCCTGATGGCCGTGGGGATCGGCCTCGTCTTCGGCGTGCTGCGCCTCGTCAACTTCGCCTACGGCCAGCTCGTGATGGCCGGCGGGTTCGCGCTTGCCCTCGCCTCGCAGTGGGGCTGGCCGGTGTGGGCGGCGATCCTGCTTGTGCTTCGCGGTCGTGCTCGCGCTCTCGCTGGCGATGGATCGGCTCGTGTTCCGGCCGCTGCGCGGGCACTCGCCGGCGGTGATGCTCGTAGCGACCTTCGCGGTGGCATTTCTGCTGCAGAGCATCGCACTGCTCTGGTTCGGTTCGCTCGGCAAGATCGCCACGTCTCTCGCGTATCTCAACCGGCCGTGGACGATCTCCACGGTCGACATCCGCAAGATCACGATCGTCGCGGTGGTCGTCGCCGCGCTGTGCCTGTTGCTCCTCTACCAGCTGCTCGAACGCACCGAGATCGGGCTGCACATGAGAGCGTCGTCGATGGACTTCGAGACGGCGAGGCTGCTCGGAGTGCGCGCCAATCGCGTGATCGGTGTCGCAGTGCTGCTCTCGGGTGCGCTCGCTGCGGTCGTGGCGGTGATGCTGACCGTGCAGAACCCGCTCGTGACGCCGGACTTCGCGCTGAGGGACACGATCGTCGTGCTCGCAGGGGTCGTCGTCGGAGGGATGAACCGCCCGGTGCCGGCGACCCTCGGCGGCTTCGCGATCGGCTTTGCGAGTGGGTTGCTCGGCGGTGCGTTGCCCACCAACCAGAGCCAGTACATCGACTCGTTCATCTTCGCGGCCGTGATCGTCGTCCTGCTCGTTCGGCCGAACGGCTTGTTCACGCGGGCGAGAACGGTGGAGCGCGTATGAGGCGCGTTGCCGACCTGCAGACGCTCGTCGGCCCGGCCGCGCTGGTCGTCGCTGCGGCGCTTCTCGGCACGACGGTCTCGCTGTCGACCCAGAGCTATTTCACCGACGCACTCGTGAAGGTCGCGATCGTCGTCGCGCTCTACGTGTTCGTCGGCAACTCGGGCGTGCTCTCGTTCGGCCACATCAGCTTCGTCGCGCTCGGGGCCTGGACGGCCGGCGTGCTCTCGGTCCCCGCGGCGGAGAAGCCGGCGATCATGCCCAACCTCGCGCACTTCCTGCGCGACCGCACCACCGGCAACCTCTCGTCGCTCGCGCTCGCCGCCGTCGTCGGCGGAGTCTGCGCGCTCGTCGTTGCGCTGCCGCTGATGCGGCTCTCGGGGCTCGCCGCCGGGATCGCGACGTTCGCGGTGCTGGAGATCACCCACAACCTCCTGCGCTACGAGGAGCGGATCGGGCCCGGGCCTGAACACGTTCTCCTCGGTGCCCGAGACGACGGGCCTGCGCCAGGCGGCGCTGGGCGCGCTCTTCGTGGTGGTGGTCGCCTATGCCTACGGCCGCAGCCGCTTCGGCCGCCTGCTGCGCGCGACACGCGAGGACGATGCCGCCGCGCGCGCCGTCGGTGCCTCGGTCTACCGCCTGCGGCTCGTTGCGTTCACCATCTCGGGGGCGCTCTGCGGGCTGGCGGGCGGGCTGTACGTCCATCTCCTGCCGCTCAACACCGAGACGGTGTACCTCGATCTCACCTTCATCACCCTGGCGATGCTCGTCGTCGGCGGCGCGACGAGCCTGTGGGGCGCGGTCGTGGGCGCGCTGGCCGTCAGCGCGCTCGACTCCTACCTCGCGGTCGCCGAGAACGGGACGTCGTTTTTCGGCTGGCACATCGACCTGCCGGCGGGGACGCGCGTGATCGTCGTGGGCGCGCTGATGGCGGTCGTGCTGATCCTCCGGCCGTCCGGGCTCACGGGCGGCCGCGAGTTCAGGGTGCGGCGGCGATGACCCGCGTGTGTGTCGCAGGCGCCGGAGTGATCGGCAGCCTCTTCGCCGCGCACCTCTCGCGGGTCGCCGAGGTGTCGGCGCTCGTGCGGCGCGAGGAGCACGCGCGCGCGCTCGAGCAGAGCGGGCTGCGGGTCAGCGGCCGAGCGGCGACTTCGTCGGGAGACTGACGGCGGCCACCTCGCCGGACGCGCTCGCCGAGCCGGACCTGGTGATCGTCGCGTGCAAGGGAACCGACCTCGAAGCGGTCGCGGCGCGCCTCGCCGGTCACTGGCCGAGCGCGACGCTGATGACCGTGCAGAACGGGATCGGCGCCGACGAGGTCGTCGGCCGCCACGGCGACTGGCGCCTGCTCGCCGCGGTCACGTTCATGAGCGGCACGCGCCATTCGGACACCGAGGTGGAGTACGTCCTCGACACGGCGACGTGGATCGGGCCCGCGCGCGGCACGACGCCCGCCGACGCGCGCGCCGTCGCGGAGCTGATCGAGTCGTCGGGCCTGAAGGCAGAGAGCTTCGACGACCTGCGTCCGGCGCAGTGGTCGAAGCTGATCTTCAACGCGACGGTCAACACCGTCGCCGCGCTGACCGGCCTTCCGCACGATGCGCATTTCGCGGCGCTCGGCGACCCCGAGCGACCTCGGGCATCTCGTCCGCGCGCTGATGGACGAGGGCAAGGCCGTTGCGGCGGCCGCGGGAGTGACGCTCGGGGAGGATCCCTGGGAGATGAACGTGCTCGCGACCCAGCGCGGCAGCGCCCACTACCCTTCGATGCTCGAGGACGTCGAGGCTCACCGCCGGACCGAGATCGACATGATCACCGGCTCGCTCGTGCGCGAGGCGCACCGCGTCGGCGTCCCCGTGCCGCTGCACGAGACGATGCAGCGGCTGATCAAGGCGAAGGAGGATGCGTGGCAATGAAAGTCTGCGTCGTCGGCTGCGGTGCGGTGGGCTCGCTGTTCGCGGCGAATCTCGCGACGCTCGACGACGTCGAGGTCTGGGCCTACGACCTCGCGCAGGCGCACGTCGACGCGATCAACCGCGACGGGCTCCGGCTGACCGGCGCCGGCGAGGTGCTCGGCCGGCCGCACGCGACGAGCGACGCTGCCGAGCTGCCGCCGTGCGACTTCGGGATCGTCGCGACCAAGGCGATGCACACCGACTCCGCGATCGCGGCGACTGCGCACGCCTTCGCCGGCGGCTGCGTCGCCACCGTCCAGAACGGGATCGGCAACGAAGAAGTGCTCGCCCGGCACGTCGAGCGCGTGATCCGCGGCACGACGTTTCCTGCCGGCAAGATCACGGCGCCCGGCGTCGTCCAGTGGGACGTGCAGGGCGACACGACGCTCGGCCCGTTCGAGGACAGCCCGGCGCCGCTCGCGGACGTCGAGCGCCTCGCCGAGGCGTGCACGCGCGGCGGCATGCCGACCACGGCCGTCGCCGACGCGCGCGGCCCGCAGTGGCGCAAGGTGATCTTCAACGCCGCGACGAACCCGCTCGGCGCGCTGACCGGGCCTGACCCACGGCCGCGTCTGCGAGCGGCCCGACCTCCGCGCGCTCGCCTCGCAGGCTCGTCGACGAGGGCAAGGCGGTCGCCGCGGCGCAGGGCATCGAGCTCGACTCCGATCCCGAGGAGCTGATCGACTACGCCGCACGTCCCGAGGTCGCCTACGGCCACAAGGCGTCGATGCTGCAGGACGTGGAGGCGCGGCGGCAGACCGAGGTCGACTACCTGAACGGCGGGATCGCCGAGTTCGGCCGGCGACTCGGGGTGCCGACGCCGACGCACGAATCCATCTGGGCACTGGTGAAAGGGGTTGAGGCGGCGTGGGAGCAGTGATGCCGAAGGACGAGATCGAGCGGCGCTACGGCCTCGTCCGCGAGGCGATGGCCCGCGACGGCCTCGACGCTGTGATCGTCTCGGGCAACGAGTACTCGGGCTTCGAAGGCGCGGTCACCTACATGTCGGGCTTCGTGATCGTGCACCGCTACGCGTACGTGCTGCTGCCGCTCGAGGGCGAGCCGGCGATCGTCTTCCCGCGCGAGGCGACGTACGTCGGCGAGCACGGCACGACCTGGATCGACGAGCAGGTGTTCGTCGACAAGCCCGGCGAGTGGCTCGCCGACAGCGTGCGCGGCCAGCGAGTCGGCGTCTACGGCCTCGACTACGTGATGACGGTGCGCGACTTCCGCGCCCTCGACGGCGCGGCGGAGATCGTGCCGTGGGACGTCGCAGTTCGACCACGCCCGCGTCGGTGAAGAGCGAGCTCGAGCTCGAGTCGGTGCGCGACAGCGTGCGCATCAACACGGAGGGCTTCTGGATCTTCCTCGAGCACTTCGCACCCGGGAAGACCGAGCGCGAGATCCTCGCGCACTGCGAGCAGTACTTCGTCGAGCAGGGCTGCGGCCGGCTGACGATGGACATGGTGCTGACGGGGCCGAACGGCAGCGCGCTGCCCGAGTTCAAGATCGCCGGCGACTACCGTGATCCAGGCAACCGACATGGTGCTCCCGTCGCTCGAGATCGCGGGCGCAGGCGGCCACTGGGTCGAGGTGTCGCGGGCGATCTGCCCCGGCGAGCCGAGCGCCGAGACGCGGCAGATGCTCGAGGCCTACGAGGAGTACTACGAGGCGGCGAAGGGCGCGCTCCGCGCACGGCGCCACCGCGCACGACGTGCACCGCGCCGTCTCGAAGGGCTTCCTCGACCGCGGGTTCAAGCTCGGCCACGTCACCGGCCATTCGATCGGGATGACGATGATCGAGTGGCCGAAGATCGGCGAGGGCGACGAGACGGAGCTGCGAGGCGGGCATGGTGTTCTCGATGCACCCGCACGCGATCTCGCAGGACGGGCAGGCGTGCCTCTACATGCAGGACACCTGGCTCGTCACCGCGGACGGCGGCGTGCCGCTCGCCGACCTGCCGATGAAGATCTTCGACGGGACGGAGGAGAGGCCGTGAACGAGCTGGCAAAGCCGATTCTCCCCGGCGAGGGCGGCTCGGACTACGAGCGCTACCTGCGCACGGACGAGCTGCTGCGCCTGCAGAAGACCGCGGACGAGTGGATCCACCGCGACGAGCTGCTCTTCCAGACCGTGCACCAGACCTCGGAGATCTGGCTCAAGCTCGCGTGGAACGAGATCGAGGAGGCGAGCCGGCTCGTCGCCGCCGACGAGCTCGCCGCCGCGACGCGGCTCCTGCGCCGCGCGAACGACTGCTTCAAGCTCGTCACCCAGGCGCTCGACATGCTCGAGCACATGTCGCCGTGGGAGTACACCGAGGTGCGAAAGGTGCTCGGCCACGGCAGCGGCTTCGACTCGCCGGGCTTCCGGGAGCTGCGGCGGGTGGCGAAGCCGCTCGGCGAGGCGTTCCATGCAGCGCACGAGCGCGCGGGGCTGTCGCTGGTCGAGGTGTACACGCGCGGGCGCGAGCTCGAGGAGCTCTACCAGCTCGCCGAGCAGCTGATCGAGGTCGACGAGCGGATCATCGTCTGGCGCGTCCGGCACTTCAAAGTCGTGCAGCGCGTGATCGGCGCGGACGTGATCGGCACGCAGGGCACGCCGGTCGAGGTGATGGGCCGGCTGATCCACCACTCGTTCTATCCCGAGCTGTGGGACGTGCGGAACGACCTGACCAGGATGAACCTGCCCGAGATGTGACGTTCGGAGGCATCGCACTCGGCTGCGGGAACTTCGGCGGGATCGGCTCGGCGCCCGCGTTCTTCGGGCAGGGGATCGCCCGAGGACGAGGCGTTCGCGATCATGGACCGCGCCTGGGAGAACGGCATCCACTGGTTCGACACCGCGGACGCCTACGGCGGCGGCCGCAGCGAGTCGTGCATCGGCGGTGGCGCGGAGGCGCGCAAGCCGGACGGGCTCGTGCTGACGACGAAGGTCTTCCACTCGACCGCCGGCGACCCCGCCGACACCGGGCTCGCGCCGGACCGGATCCGCCGGCAGATCGAGGCGAGCCTCGAGCGCCTGGGCGTCGAGCGCGTCGACCTCTACCTCGCGCACGAGCCTGATCCGCGCGACGCCGCTCGCCGAGACGATCGCCTGCTTCGAGCAGCTCCACGAGGAAGGCCTGATCGCGCGCGTGGGGGCTCTAGCAACTACGACCACGCCGGCGTGGCCGAGGCGCTTCGCCACGGCCAGCCGGCGCTCGTGCAGAATCCGTACTCGCTGCTCGACCGCGCCGACGAGGACGGCGTGCTGCCGCTCTGCGAGGCGAACGCGATCTCGCTACGTCCCGTTCGGCCCGCTCTCCGGCGGCTGGCTGACCGGCAAGTACCGGCGCGGCGAGCCGTTCCCGGAAGGCTCGCGGATGACGATGCGGCCCGGGCCGTACGAGCAGTTCGTCGACGACCGCGTCTTCGACGGGCTCGACCTGCTGCGCGAGGAAGCCGAGGCGCGCGGCGTCGACGATGGCGGCGCTCGCGTTCGCGTGGGTGCTCGCCGCCGTCGACGGCGCTGTGTGCGGCCCGAACCGCGCCGAGCAGCTCGATCCGATCCTCGAAGCGCGCGACCTCGCGCTCTCTCCCGCCGACCGCGACCGCATAGGGTCGTTTTTCAATGAGCCGTAGGCTTGACGGATGCGACCAAGACGAGGTGCCGGCTTTGCCGGCACCGGAGCGGAGCATGACGTGAGAATCCTCGACGAGCACGATGTCCGGCGGCTGCTGCCGATGGACGAGTGCATCGAGGTGATGGCCGCGGCGCTCGCCGCGCTCGCGCGCGGGGAGGTGCACAACCCGCTGCGCTTCGTCGTGCGGCCGCCCGGCGAGTCGAGCCTGATGGGCCTGATGCCGGCGCACCGCGGGGGCTCGTCGCCGCTGTACGCGCTGAAGACCGTCGCGATCTTCCCGGGCAACAGCGCGCGCGGCCTCGACTCGCACCAGGGGTTCGTCGCGCTCTTCGACGGCGAGACGGGCGAGACGCGGGCGATCCTGAACGCCGGCGCGATCACCGCGGTGCGCACCGCCGCCGTCTCGGGGGTCGCGACGCGGCTGCTCGCCCGCGAGAGCGCGCGCACGCTGGCGATCCTCGGCGCGGGCATCCAGGCGCAGCTCGCATCTCGAGGCGATGCGCGCAGTCCGCGACTTCGAGCGCGTCGTCGTGTGGAGCCGAACGCCCGGTCGGCATCGACGGAGTCGAGGAGGCGGCGATCGGCCGAGGAGGCGGTGCGCGACGCCGACGTCGTCGTGACGGCAACGTCTGCCGCGGAGCCGATCCTCGAGCGCGGCTGGCTGAAGGCCGGTGCGCACATCAACGCGGTCGGGTCGAGCATCCCGACGACCCGCGAGCTCGACTCCGACGACGATGCGCGACGCAGCGCTGTTCGTCGACCGGCGTGAGTCGACGATCAACGAGGCCGGCGACTTTCTCTTCCCGCAGCGCGAAGGCGCGATCGGCCCGGAGCACATTCGCGCCGAGATCGGCGAGCTCCTGATCGGTGCGGCGGAGGGCCGCCGCTCGGACGAGGAGCTGACGGTGTTCAAGTCGCTCGGGCTCGCCGTCGAGGATCTCGCCGCCGCCGAGCACGTCGTGCGCCGCGCCGAGGCCGAGAACGTCGGCCAGGTCGTCTCGCTGTGATCGCTCTCGACGAGATCGACGTGCCCGCGAGGTGCTCGCGGGCACGGCGATCCGCACGCCGCTCGTCCGGCTCGACGTCGACTCCGACGCCGAGATCTGGCTGAAGCTCGAGGTGCTGCAGCCGGTGCGCTCGTTCAAGATCCGCGGCGCCGGCAACGCGATCCTGCAGGCGACCGACGAGGAGCTCGCGCGGCGGCGTGCTGACCGCGAGCGCCGGCAACATGGCGCAGGGCGTCGCGTACGCGGCGCGCCTGCGCGGCGTGCCGGCGACGATCGTCGTTCCCGAGCACGCGCCGCAGACGAAGATCGACTCGATCGAGCGCTACGGCGGCCGCGTCGATCCGGGTGCCGTACGAGGAGTGGTGGCAGGTGCTCGTCACGGGACGCTACGACGGGGTCGACGGGCCTCTTCATCCACCCGGTCGACAACGACGCGCGTGATGGCGGGCAACGGCACGATCGGGCTCGAGCTGCTCGAGCAGTCGCCCGACTTCGACACCGTCGTCGTGCCCTACGGCGGCGGCGGGCTGCTGACCGGGATCGCGAGCGCGGTGAAGGCCGCGCGGCCCGAGGTGCGGTTCTACGCGGCCGAGCCCGAGACGGGCGCTCCGGTTGCGGCGACGCTCGCGCGCCGGCACGCCGACGGCCGTCGAGTACATCGCGTCCTTCGTCGACGGCTCGGGCAGCCGTGAGCTGATCCCGCGCGTCTGGGAGCAGGCGTCGCAGCTGCTCGACGGGGCGTTCGCCCTGCCGCTCGCCGAGGTCGCCGCTGCGGTGCGACTGGTCGCGGAGCGCGCGCGCGTGATCGCGGAGGGTGCCGGCGCGCTCGCCGTCGCGACCGCGCTGTCGGCGCCGCCTCGGCGGCGAAGCGAAGAAGGTCGTCTGCATCGTCTCGGGCGGCAACATCGACCCTGCCGTGCTGAGCCGGATCCTCGTCGGTGAGGAACCGTGAACGTCGAGGCGCGTGCGCGGAGCGGTTCTCGTCGCTGCAGAAGGGCTTCGCGTTCTTCGACGCGCCGGGCGGCACGCAGGTGCCCGACGAGGTGGGGCAGGCGATCGCGAACGCGTTGCGCGAGGCGTCGGGGAACCTCGGTGCGCCGTACGCGACCGGCCGCGCCGTCGAGGCGATCCTCGCGCGGGCGAAGGCAGACGCAGCGCGCTTCCTCGGCTGCGACCGCCGACGAGATCTCGTTCGGGATGAACATGACGACGCTCGACTTCGCGATCTCGCGCGCCGCCGGGCGCGACTTCGGCGCCGGCGACGAGGTGCTCACGACCGAGCTCGACCACGACGGCGGGGTCGCGCCGTGGGTCGAGCTGGCCGCCGACAAGGGCCTCGAGGTTCGCGTCGTCGGCGGCGACCGATGAGCTCACGGTCGACTACGACGACCTCCAGCGTCAGCTCTCCGGCCGCACGCGTGTCGTCGCGTTCGCGCTCGCATCGAACGCGACCGGATCGCTCGCGGACGCGAAGCGCATCTGCGCGCTCGCGCGCGAGGCGGGCGCGATCTCCTGGATCGACGCCGTCCACTACGCAGCGCACGAGCCGATCGACGTGGAGGAGATCGGCTGCGACGTGCTGCTCTGCTCGCCGTACAAGTTCTGCGGTCCGCATCTCGGGATCGCGTACGTCCGGCGTGAGCTCGCGGAGACGTGGCGTCCGTACAAGGCGCGACCGTCGGCCGCGACACCGGTCGGGCGCCGGTTCGAGACGGGCACGCTCCCGTACGAGCTGCTCGCCGGCTTCAGCGCGACGATCGCCTACCTCGACTCGATCGGCGGCATCGCGGCGATTCGCGACTACGAGCGCGAGCTGGGCGCGCACCTGATCGACAACCTGCCGGAGAACGTCACGCTCTACGGCCCTCCGACGATGGCGGGCGCGTGCCGACGTTCCTCTTCAACGTCGACGGGGTGCCGGCGGTCGACGCTGCGCACCGGCTCGCCGAGCGCGGCATCGGCGTGTGGTACGCGGACAACTGGTACTGCGTCTCGCTCGGGCCGCATCTGCCGGAGCAGTCTCTGCGGGCAGGGATCGCGCACTACAACACGCGCGCCGAGGTCGACCGGCTGCTCGAAGAGCTCGCCGCCCTCCGAAGCTGACTTCCGGCGGCCGGCGCCAACACCGCCGCCAAACGAGTGTCGGGTGAAAACGAGACGAAGGACTAGCCGGGTTGGCGCGTGTCCCGACGCCAAACGACGGTCGTGCGGAGACGACACGAAGGACTGGTCGGGTTAGCGCGTGTCCCGGCGCTCCGTGTCCCGACGCCAAACGAGCGGTCGTGCGGAGACGACACGAAGGACTGGTCGGGTTAGCGCGTGTCCCGGCGCTACGTGTCCCGACGCCAAACGACGGTCGTGCGGAGACGACACGAGGGACCGGTCGGTTCGGCGCCTGTTTCGGGCAGACGCGACCCCTTTGAACGACTCACCGAACCGCGCTGGGCTGGTGATCGTGGCTCGGCTGAGCCAAACCACGATCGGTGGGTTTCGTCTGTGTTTGCGTTTCGCTAACAGTCGTCGGTCATCCTGTCGCCGTGCGCAGGTTGGGGGTCCTCGCAGCGGTCTTGCTCGTCCTGCTGCCGTCGAGCGGTTCCGCGGCGGACAAAGTCGCGCGGGCGGGCGTCTTCACCGGGTACGGATTCGATGCTTGCACTGCCCCCTCGACCTCTGCGCTGAACGCCTGGAGCGCATCGCCGTACCGTGCGCTCGGCATCTACCTGGGCGGTGTCAACCGCGCCTGCTCCGACGGGAACCTCACCGCGTCTTGGGTGACCTCGACACTGGCCGCAGGCTGGAGCCTCATGCCGCTCTACGTGGGCCTGCAGGCGCCGTGCGTCGCCCCCAAGCTGGCGAAGATGTCCTCGAGCCCGACGACCGCAGCCAACCAAGGGCGTGCGGCAGCTGACGACGCGGTTTCGCTGACAGCGAAGTTCGGGCTGCCGGGCGGGACCCCGATCTACTTCGACATGGAGGGCTACTCGACGAAAAACGCCGCGTGCACGCAGGCGGTTCAGGCTTTCGTAGGCGCGTGGGTGAACGAGCTCCACGCGAACGGCTTCGTCGCGGGCGTGTACGGCAGCGCTGCGTCGACGATTCGTGACATCGCCGCGCTCGGATCATCGATTCCGGACGCGGCGTGGATCGCGAACTGGAACGGCGTCGAAGGCGTGTTCGACGACCCGTACGTCAGCAACAGCCTGTGGGCGAACCATCAGCGAGTCCATCAGTACAAGGGCGGGCACAGGGAGACGTGGGGCGGAGTCACGATCAACATCGACAGCAACTACGTCGACGGCCCGGTGCTCGGCGGTCTCACGCCGCCTCCGCCGCCGCCGCCGCCGCCCGCAGGCTCGGTCGGCTCCGGTGACAACCGCGCGAACGTCTCGTGGCCCGATGGTGCGTTCCCGACCTCCGTCTCCGTGGCGTTGACGCCCCTGAATCCGCCGCCGCCGAATGGCTACGCGGTGCAGTTGACGGTGACCGACACCGACACCTCGACGCCGGTGACCACGTTCGGTGCGCCTGTGCGGCTCCACCTGACGCTCGCGACGGGCCTCGTGCCGTCGTTCTCCACGGACGGGGTGACCTGGGCGCCGCTGCCGAGATCGAGCTTCACTGCGGCGTCCGACGGCGGCGTCGACATTCAGACGACCGTTCCCGGCTACTTCGGGCTGCTGCCCGACACCGTTCCGCCCTCGCGGCCCGACGGCGTCACCGGCCGGTTCGTCAAGGGGTCGCTGCGCCTCAACTGGGGGGCCGCGGTCGACAACGCCGGCCCGGTCGCGTCGTACAACGTGCTCCTGGACGGCCTGCCGCTCCAGACGGTGACGGGCGCGAGCCGTCGGGCGATCGTCCATTCCTTCCACCCGGACGGCCCGACCGTGTACCGCGTCCAGGCCGTCGATGCGGTGGGCAACGTCAGCACGCCGTCGAAGGCGCTCGTCGTTTTGCCGACGAAGCGGCCGACGGGCATCCCGCGTGCGTTGCCGCGCTGGGCCTGGGGCCTCTACGACTCGCAGCGCGGCCGGGGCGTCCGGCCTGCGAAGGCTCCAAAGAAGCCGCCGGCGTGGTACTGGCGCTGGGCCGCCTGGCGCTCCGCCCCGTTCCACCTCAAGCGCTGAGCGATCCTCCAGGCCTAGTGAACCTCGAGACAGGCCTGCGGGACCGGAAAAAATCCCGCCTGGTGCGGTGAGCGCTTTCGTCCACCTCACCGACCGGCCGATTCGGGCTTGCGCCTTCACAACTGCTCGGTGGAGCTTCGACCTACTCACGCGCCGCACCCGGCGGGAGCCGCAATGTATGACGTGCGCGCACCCTGGTGCAAGGGTGCGCACACGAAAAGATCGCTCTTTACTGCGAAAGCTCGCCGACGGCGACGCGGGCCTCACGAAGCTCGGCCTCGCGGAGCCCCGCATGCCTGGCGACCTCGGCCTGGCCGACGATGCCGACGAGCCGGCCGTCTTCCTCGACGACGGGCAGCCGGCGCACCTCGTGCTCGGCCATCAGACGCAGGGCCTCGTCAAGGCCCTGCTCCGGATCGATCGTGACGAGTGTCGTCGAGGCGATCTCCTCGACCTTCGTCTCCTGCGGATCACGGCCTGCGGCGACAACACGGATCGCGATGTCGCGATCCGTGATCACGCCGACCAGCCGGTCGCCCTCGACGATCGGGGCGATCCCTGCATCCTCGCCGCGCATCACCTTGGCCGCATCGACGATCGAGTCACCGAGCTTGACCGTCCGTGGCAGCACGGTCATCAGATCGCGAATCTGCCCCATCGGACGACCCTACTACCGTTTGCCCGCGGTTGCCTTGCCGCCCTTGCGCCCTGCTGCCACCTTTTGGGCGTGGGTGCCCCCTTGCGACGGGTTGCCGGAGCCCGAGTGGGACTTCTCACCGCCATGCTTGGACGCATCGGGCGAATTGGCGATTTTCGCCGCGCGTTCCTTGGACATTCCCTTGTCCTTGAGCGCCTCGTACTGCTTCTCGTTCTTCACGTGTGCACTCTTGCCAGGCATGACCCCTCCTTACGATTCGGAACCAATCTTGGTCTTTCCACGATTCGCGAGGAGCAAACGACGATCGGCGAGCTCGACCCGTTCCACGGCTAGCATCCATGCATGAACGCGAACCGGACGACGACGCGCTGCCACGCGCGGGCACACACTGTCGCCGGCTCGCGCGTGGCCTTCTAATCGGCCTGAGGATCGTCCTCAGCTGAACCGTCCGTGGCCTCCGGGTCGGGGACCGGCGACTCGTCCAGCTCGTCGTTCCGATCGTCTTCGCGGGGGTGATTACTCTTGTCCGGTTCCATGAACGTCGTCCTACCCGACAATTCGCAGCTTGAACTTCCCGACGGCGCCACGGGGCTCGACGCCGCGCGGGCGATCGGGGCCAAGCTCGCCGAGCAGGCGGTGCTCGTGCGGGTGGACGGCTCCGTGCAGGATCTGCGGCTGCCGCTCGCCGACGGCGTGCAGATCCACTTCCTGACCACGCGCGATACGGCTGACCCGGACGCCCTCTACGTGTTGCGTCATTCCGCGGCTCACCTGCTGGCCGAGGCAGTGCGGCGGCTCTATCCCGGTGTGAAGATCGCGATCGGCCCGCCGGTCGAGAACGGCTTCTACTACGACTTCGAGTTCCCGGAGCCGATCACCGATGCCGATCTCGCGCGGATCGAGGACGAGGTGAAGCGTGAGTTGAAGGAGGGTCGCGAATGGAGCCGCGAGGAGATCTCCCGCGACGAGGCCAAGGCGCGCTTCGCCGCCGAGGGCGAGCAGTACAAGGTCGAGCTCGTCGACACCGCCGAGGGGGACATCTCGCTGTACACGCAGGGTGACTTCACCGACCTCTGCCGCGGCCCGCACCTGCAGAACTCGAAACCGATCAAGGCGTTCAAGCTGACGAGCCTGGCGGGCGCCTACTGGCGCGGCGACGAGCACAACAAGCAGCTCACCCGCATCTACGGCACCGCGTTCTACTCGCAGGCCGACCTCGACGCCTACCTCGAGCGCCTCGAGCAGGCGCGGGCGCGCGATCACCGCAAACTGGGCGTGCAGCTCGACCTCTTCCACTTCGACGAGGTGTCGCCGGGCTCGCCGTTCTGGCACCCGAACGGGATGGTGATCTGGAACGTCCTCGAGGACCTGCGCCGCCGCGAGAACGCACGGCGCGGGTACGACGAGGTGAAGACGCCACTGATCTTCGAGAAGGAGCTTTGGGTCACCTCGGGCCACTGGGAGAAGTTCCGCGACAACATGTTCTTCCTGCAAAACGACGAGGCCGACGAGAAGCTGTTCGGCCTCAAGCCGATGAACTGCCCGGGGCACTGCGTCGTCTTCGGCAGCCGGGCACGCAGCTACCGGGAGCTGCCGTTCCGCATGGCCGAGGCCGGAACCCTGCACCGCAACGAGCCGTCCGGCACCCTGCACGGTCTGCTCCGGGTGCGCCACGTCACGCAGGACGACGGCCACATCTTCTGCGAGCGCTCGCAGATCGAGCAGGAGGTCTTCAACTGCCTCGACCACGCGTTCTTCGTCTACGAGCTGCTCGGCTTGAAGATTCGCGTCGAGCTGTCGCTGCGGCCCGACAACCGGCTCGGCAGCGACGAGGACTGGGACCTCGCCGAGGAGGGCCTGCGCAACGCGCTTTCGAACCGCGGCATCGAGTTCGTCGAGATGCCCGGCGAAGGTGCGTTCTACGGCCCGAAGATCGACATGCACATGGAGGACTCGCTCGGGCGTAGCTGGCAGCTCGGCACCGTGCAGCTCGATTTCCAGATGCCGCAGCGGTTCGGTCTCACCTACATGACCTCCGAGAACCGGGAGGCAACTCCGGTGATGATCCACCGGGCGCTCTTCGGGAGCCTCGAGCGCTTCATCGGCATCCTGATCGAGGACTTCGGCGGCGCTTTCCCGTTCTGGCTCGCGCCGGTCCAGGTTCGAGTGCTCCCGGTGGGCGAGGGCCACCGCGACGCTGCGCACGCTCTCGCGGCCAAGCTCGCCCCGTACCGGGTCGATGTGGACGACTCCGACGACACCGTCGGCAAACGGATCCGAAACGCGGAGATCGAGAAGCTGCCGTTCGTCGTCGTCTACGGGGACAAGGAGTCCGACGACTCCCTCGCGATCCGGGAGCACGGCGGGGAGCAGGGAACGCTCTCGCTTCGGGATTTCCGGGCGAAACTTGCTACCCTGAGTCCCTGGCAAGCAGGGGCGGAACCGTCTCTCACCTCCTAGCGAGAGCTTCGGGGGTTCAACCGATGGCTCAACCGAGCCGGTTGTCTGAGATCCCTCGCCGCTGCGTGCCAGCGGTTTTTGTCGTTCACAGGGAGGTCAACACGAGCTTGGTAGAGATCATTTGAGGCCGCGCAGGCGTTCCGGATTCGAACCGCCGCGCCGTCCCGAGCCCCAGACGCGCATCAACGATGCGATTCGCGTCCCCAAGGTCCGGTTGATCGGCGAGAACGGAGAGCAACTCGGAATCAAGACGACCGATGACGCCCGTGAGTACGCGTACGGGAAGAACCTCGATCTGGTCGAAGTCGCGGCCCAGGCGGACCCGCCGGTTGCCCGGGTCATGGACTACGGGAAGTACCGGTACGAGCTCGAGCAGAAGGCCAAGCTCGCCCGCAAGCACCAGACACAGATCAACGTCAAGGAGATCAAGCTCAGGCCGAAGATCGGAATTCACGACTATGAGACCAAGAAGGGCCACGTCGCGCGCTTTCTCAACCAGCGCGCGAAGGTCAAGGTCACGATCATGTTCCGGGGCCGCGAGCGCGAGCATCCGGACCGCGGGCGTGACCTCCTGATGCGTCTAGCCGACGACGTGAAGGACATCGGTCTCATCGAGACTCAGCCGCTCCTCGAAGGGCGGAACATGACCATGGTGCTCGGCCCAACGAAAAACGCAGGAGCAAAACGAGATGCCCAAACAGAAGACACACTCGGGAGCGAAGAAGAAATTCAAGGTGACGGGCACGGGGAAGCTGATGCGGCGCAGCCAGATGTCGGGGAAGCTCATGAACAAGTCGCCGAAGCAGAAGCGCCAGTTCAGTAAGGACCAGCCGGTCGACCCCGCAAACGAGAAGACCGTCAACCAGATGCTGGGCAGGCGGTAACTCATGGCCCGCGTCAAGCGCTCCGTTCACGCCCGCAAGAAGCGGCGCAAGGTCCTCGGCGAAGCCAAGGGCTACTGGGGACTCAAGAAGTCGAACTACAAGTACGCGAAGGAGCAGGTCGAGCGCTCACTCGCGTACGCGTATCGCGACAGGAAGGTGCGGAAGCGCGAGTTCCGGAAGCTCTGGATCATGCGCATCAACGCCGGTGCCCGCGCCCACGGCCTCTCGTACAACCAGTTCATGCACGGCCTGAAGGCGGCGAACGTGGAGCTCGACCGGAAGGTGCTCGCAGACCTTGCAGTCGCCGACCCGGCGAAGTTCGGTGAGATCGTCGAGCAGGCCAAGTCGGCTCTCGCCGGCGCAGCCAAATAACCCGGCAAGCCGAAGATCTTCAACCGCCAGGCCGTCTACTGCGACGGCCGGTCACCGCTGTACGCGCGATTGTGTCGCCGGCTCGCGGACGATCCGCGGGTCGGTGACATCGCTCCCGACCTCTCCTGGGATGTCCCGCTGCGCCTGCTCGGCGGCCTTCATTACCTCGTGCTCGCCAACCTCGCGTCGTGGGACGGGATCGGTGACGCACTCGAAGGCCAGGCGGAGTTCCTCGCTCGCTGGATGACCGAGCAGGACGTGCAGACGAACGAGGTGCAGCGCTCGTGGGGACTTCTGCCGGCGTTCCTCTCCGTCTCGGACGGGCGCCCGTTCGACCTGCTCGAGCTGGGGCCGTCGGCGGGACTCAACCTGCTCTGGGATCGCTATCGCTACCACTACTCGACCGGCACGTGGGGTCAGGGCGCGTTCGAGCTGACCGGGGACGACCGGGTGCCGCCGCCCGCCGCGCTCCTTCGAGCGGCACGTCTCGGTCGCGCGGCGGCGAGGTGTCGACCTGAACCCGGTCGACGTCACGACCGATCACGGCTCACGGCTCCTGCAAGCGTTCGTCTGGCCCGACCAGCCGGGGAGGCTCGACCGTCTGCGCCGCGCGATCGACGTCGTCCGCGCCGACCCGCCGGAGCTGCTCCGGGGCGATTACGTCGAGCTCCTGCCCGTGCTGCTCGCAGACCGGCGCGAGGGCGAGCAGCTCCTCGTCTTCCAGTCGGCCTCGACGCAGTACCTCGATGCGGCCGGGCTCGACCACATCAGGGTCGCGATGCGGGAGGCCGGCGCCGCCGAACCGCTCGTCTTCGTCTCGACCGGACGGGCTCCCGACGACAACGGCTACGCGCTCGAGGTCGAGCGCTATCCCGAGGGACACGCAACGAGGCTCGGGTTGCTCGACTTCCACGGCGAGTGGCTGGCGTGGGGCCGTTGATCGCCGGCGAGGACACGAACGTCTGGGAAGCTCGGCCGCGGCGATGAGTTCCGGCGGAGCTACGAGTCTCAGCTGAAAGCGATCAGGAGGCGACCAATGCGCAAGGTGGTGCTCTACGAGCTGCTCTCGCTCGACGGCGTGGCGGAGCGGCCCGACGAGTTCATCACCGACTTCGACGAGGTGATGGAGGAGAACCTCGGCCGCGTCATCGCCTCCCAGGATGCCGTGCTCCTCGGGCGTCGGACCTACGACGCCTGGGCCGAGTTCTGGCCCGGCAGCGACATCGAGCCGTTCGCGAGCTTCATCAACGGGGTCGAGAAGTTCGTGTTCACGTCGACAACACCCGACCGCGAGTGGGCAAACGCCGCCGTCGTCGACAGCGATCTCGCGGCATTCGTCACCGATCTGAAGCACGGATCCGGCGGCGACATCGGCGTGCACGGGAGCATCACGCTGGCTCGAGCGCTGCTCGACGCTGAGCTCGTCGACGAGCTCCGCCTGGTTGTCGCCCCGGACCTGCACGTGCGCGGGCGCAAGCTCTTCGACGGGGGCAAGCCCAAGCGGCTCGTCCTGACACGCAGCATCGCCTCCCCGGGCGGCTACCTGGTGCTCGACTACCAGGTGCAGCACTGAGTGCACTGCCAGGTAGCGTCGGGCGCATGGCGCGCTGCTCACTGGCAAACGGACAATGCGGAAGGCTGGGCCTGCCCTGCTCTTCTCGCCACTGCATCGCGCGTGCTGTCCGCCGGCTGCACGACAAGCGCTGGCGCGACAAGCTCGGCCTGTTCTTCGTCGAGGGCGAGGATGCGGTCGCCGCTGCCACGGCGACACCCGTCGAGCTGCTGCGCGCAGAGGAGAACGTCGAGCGCGCTCTCCTCGCAGCCGTCGCCAGCACACCGCACCCACCCCGGGTGATCGGCGTCTACCGGCGCTCCGATCTGCCGACGTGGGAGAAACGCGACGTGACGCTGGCGCTGTGGCGCCTCGCCGATCCGGGCAACGTGGGGACGCTGATCCGCACGGCCGAGGCTTTCGGGGCGGCGGTCGTGCTGTCGGACGGCTGCGCCGACCCGACCTCGCCAAAGGCGCTACGGGCGAGCGCCGGCTCGATCTGGCAAGTGCCGCTCGGCTCGTGGAACGAGCTCGCCGGCCGGAGGGTGGCGCTCGTGGCCCGCGGCGGGGCGTCGCTTTCGTCGCTCGACCTGACGGGGCGGGTGGCGTTTCTGCTCGGCGCGGAACGCGAGGGGCTGCCGGCCGAGGTCGACCGTGACGTCGATGCGACGATCCCGATCGGCGGCGCCGAGTCGCTGAACGTCGCGGTCGCGGGCGCCCTCGCGCTCTACGAGCGCGGGCGGCAGCTCGAGCAGTGACCTGACCTGGTCGGGTGTCCGACCCGACCTTGGTTGGTCCGACCCCGACGGGCCCCCATCGCAGGGGCACCCCGTAGCCAAGCCCCATCTCGCCAGGGCCCGTCGCCAAACGACGTAACGAGACTGAAACACGTTTTCCCCAACCCGGGCCTGGCCGGGGCTCGACCGGCACGACCCGTCGCCAAACGACGTGACGAAACTGCGACGAGTTTTCCCCAGCACGTGCCGCGGCCGCTGTTCGAGCCGCACGAACCGTCCGCCAGACGTCGTTCCGGTGTCAGACGTGGTCCGGTGCCCGGCGCCGGTGGGGTCAGGCGCCTTTCCGCTTGCGGCAGATGTAGATCGAGTCTTCGCCGCCGCGCCACGGTTTGCGGTCGAACCACCCGTAGACCTGCTCGACGACGAAGCCCTCCTCGCGCAGGAGCGCCTTCCACTCACGGACGTCGAGCCAGGCCAGCGACATCTCCGACTCGCCCGTCTCGCCGCGCACGCGCAGGATCAGCGTGCGTGAGGCCTCGTGCCAGTCGGCGCGCTCCCAGATCCCCGGCTCGCGCTCGAGCCAGCGGCCGTGCGTCTCCTCGATGTCCTCGCGGCTCGGGGTGAAGACGTCGAAGATGAAGTGACCGTTCGGCTCGAGGCGGGCCACGACCGCGCGCAGAACCGCGCGCCGGTCGGCGTCGCTCTCCAGGTGCAACAGCGAGCGGAAGGGCGCGATCACGAGAGGGAACGTCTCCTCGACGGGCGGGTCGCGCATGTCCCCGTGGCGGAGGTCGAGGTCGACACCGGCCAGCGCGGCGCTCTCGCGCGCGACCTCGAGCATCCCGGCCGACAGGTCGACGCCGACCACGGCGAGGCCCGCCGCGGCGATCGGGATGGCGATCCTGCCCGTCCCGACTCCGAGCTCGAGCACGGGGCCGCCGAACCGCCGCGCCTCGGCGAGGTAGAACGGCACGTCCTCGACGACGGTCACCGACCAGGGGTCGTAGACGCGGGCGATCTTGTCGTAGGCGGACATGCGCCTATGCTGCCTATCGATAGTCTCGCCGCGTGGACTGGACTGCGTATGAGTCGGAAGCCCTGACGGCGCTCGGCGCCGCGCTCTCGGAAAGCGAGCTCGACGAGGCCCGCGTGCGCTACCTCGGTCGCAAGTCGGAGCTCGCCCAGGGCCTGCGTGCCGTGCGCGACCGGGAGAGCGGGATGCTGCTGAACGGCGTCCGGGCGCGACTCGAGGACGCCGTGCGCGCGCGGGAAGGCGACCTGCTGCGTCTCGCCTACGAGGCGGCCGCCGACTCCGGGATCGACGTGACCATCCCCGGGCATCCGGTTCGCCGCGGGCGCCTCCATCTGCTCACCCAGATCCGCCGCGAGATCGAGGACATCTTCCTCGGCATGGGCTACGAGGTGTGGGACGGCGCCGAGGTCGCCACCGTCTGGGAGAACTTCGACGCGCTCACCCAGCCGCAGAATCACCCGTCGCGGTCGCAGTTCGAGACGTTCTACCTCGACGACGACACCGTTCTTCGCACGCACACCTCGCCCGACCAGATCCGGGCGATGCAGCAGCGCACGCCGCCGATCTACATGGTCTCGCCGGGCCGCTGCTACCGCCGCGACACGCCGGACGCGACCCACTCGCCGATCTTCCTGCAGGTCGAGTGTCTCGCAGTCGACCGCGGGATCACGCTCGCCGACCTGCAGGGAACGGTGCTGCAGTTCTTCCGCGCGCTGTTCGGTCAGGAGCGCGAGGTGCGCATGCGCACGAGCCACTTCCCGTTCACCGAGCCGTCGGTCGAGTTCGACGTCACCTGTTTCATCTGCGGCGGCCAGGGCTGCGCGACGTGCAAGCAGTCCGGCTGGATCGAGATGGGGGGCGCGGGCTGGGTCGACCCCGACGTGTTCCGCAACGTCGACCTCGACCCGCCGAGTGGCAGGGCTTCGCGTTCGGCTTCGGCATCGAGCGCATCGCCATGCTCCGCCACGGGCTGCCCGACCTACGCGCGTTCTGGGAGAACGACCTCCGCGTGCTGGGGCAGTTCTGATGAAGGTCCCGGTCTCCTGGCTGCGCGAGTACGTCGACTTCGACCTGCCGGTCGAGGAGCTCGCACGCCAACTCGTGTTCACGAGCTGCGAGGTCGATCGCATCGTGCGGCAGGGCGTTCCTGCGGGCGACAACCTGCGGCACTTCGTCGTCGGCAAGGTGCTCGAGGCGGGCAAGCATCCGAACGCCGACAAGCTGCAGCTCACGAAGCGTCGACGTCGGCGAAGGCGAGCCGCGATCGATCGTGTGCGGCGCCTGGAACTTCGGCGCGGGCGCCACGGTCGCCGTCGTCGTGCCGGGCGGCGTGATGCCGGGCGGCGAGTTCACGATCGAGAGGCGCAAGCTCCGCGGCGAGGTCTCCGACGGGATGATCCTCTCCGAGCGTGAGCTGGAGCTCGGTCAGGACCACGGCGGGATCATGCTGCTCGACGACGCGCTCGTCGCGGGCACTCCTCTCGCCGACGTGCTGCCGCTCGGCGACGACGTGCTCGAGATCGAGACGCTGTACAACCGGCCCGACCTGACCTCTGTCTACGGCATCGCCCGCGAGGTCGCGGCGCTGACGGGCGGCGAGTTGAAGCCGATGCCCGGGACGGTTGGCGCGGGTGTGGCCCGCGACGGCGACGAGCCGTTCGAGATCACGATCGACGACCTCGAGGCGTGCCCGCGGTTCATCGCGCGCGTGTTGCGCGACGTGACGGTCGGCGAGTCGCCCGCGTGGCTGAAAGCGCGGCTGACGGGGGCGGGGATGCGGCCGATCTCGAACGCGGTCGACATCACGAACTACGTGATGCTCGCCCTGGGCAGCCCGCTGCACGCCTACGACGCCGACACCCTCGCCGGCGGGCGGATCGTCGTGCGGCGCGCACGGGCCGGGGAGGAGCTCGTCACACTCGACGGCACCCGCCGCGAGCTCGATCCAGCCGATCTGGTGATCGCCGACGCCGAGCGTGCGATCGGCCTCGCAGGCGTCATGGGCGGCGAGAACACCGAGGTCTCTGCATCGACGACGTCGGTGGTGCTCGAGACGGCGAACTTCGAGCCGCTCACGGTGCTGCGAAGCGGCGAGCGCCATCGCATGCGGTCCGAGAGCCAGACTCGCTGGGAGAAGGGCGTCGACCCGCATCTGGCGCCGATCGCGGCGCAGTACGCGACGGAGCTCTTCGCCGAGCTGCTCGGCGCGCGTTGGACCGGCGAGAACGACGTGCGGGCCGAGCTGCCGCCGCCACCGCGGATCCCCTATCGCCCGGCGTACGCGAGCGAGGTGCTCGGGCTGGAGGTGCCCGAGACCGAGCAGCGCGAGCGGCTCGGCCGGCTCGGGTTCGACGTCGAGGCCGACTGGACCGTGGTGACGCCGACGTGGCGTGCACGCGACGTGCGCCGAGACATCGACGTCGTCGAGGAGGTGGCGCGCTTCAGGCTCGAGGACGTGCCTGCGACGCTGCCGGTTCGCCAGGCGATGTTCGGCAGGCTGAACCACTTTCAGCGGCTGCGCAGGCAGGTCGAGGACGTGCTCGTCGGCGCCGGGCTGCACGAGGCATACACCTACTCGCTGCAGCCGGAGGACCCGGATCCGGCGGCGCTCGAGCTGCCGGTGCCGCTCAGCTCGCAGCAGCGGCTCTTGCGCACGACGTTGTCGGTGGGGCTCCTCGGAGCGGCGAGGCACAACGTCGACATGGGCAATCGCGACGTCGAGCTGTTCGAGGTCGCGCACGTCTACCTGCCCCAGGCGGGCTCGAAGGTGCCGAACGAGCGGTGGCGGCTCGGCGGGATCCTGCAGGGCGGCTTCTTCCGCGCGAAGGGCATCGTCGAGGCCGTCTTCGCAGCGCTCCAGGTGGAGCCGGTGTTCGAGCGCGCGCAGGTGCTGGCGGGTGCGCCGGTCGGCGCGCTGGTCCAGTCGGGCTGGGTGGCCCAGCATGGCCCGGTCGCGCTGGAGGGCGAGTGGAGCGCATTCGAGCTCGACCTGGAGGAGCTCTTCGCGCTCGTGCCCGAGCGGATCCTCTACCGCGACGTGATCACGTTCCCGCCGCTTCGCCAGGATCTGGCGTTCGTCGTCGACGAGGGGGTGCCGGCGGGCGGGCTGCTGGCCGCCGCCCGCGAGCTCGCGGGGGAGGAGCTGCGCGAGGTGCGGTTCCTCAGCGACTACCGCGGTGACCAGATCCCGCCGGGCAAGAAGTCCGTCGCGTTCTCGGTGGCGTTCCAGTCGTCGGAGCGCACGCTGTCCGACGAGGACGCGACGAGGCTGCGCGGCGCAATCGTCGCGGGCCTCGCCGAGCGCTTCGGCGCCGAACTGCGCGCCTGACGTTCAGCGAGTGCGGCGCGCGGGCTTGATCAGGCCGGCGCGTTCGCCGCCCGCGGCATGGATGTCCGCCTGGCGATCGAGCTGCGCGTTCAGCTCCGCGCCGAGCAGAACGGCCCACGCGGAGTAGTTCAGCCAGAGCAGCAGGATGATCCCGCCCGCGAGCGTGCCGTAGGTCTTCGTGTACGAGCTCGAGTACGACGTGTACAGCGCGAACAGCCCGCTCAACACGACCCACATGAGCCCTGCCGTCACCGAGCCGGGCGTCACCCACCGCCAGTTGCGCTGGCTGTCGTTCGGCGCGAGGTAGTAGATCAACGCGAAGAGCAGGAGAACGGCCGCGAACGCGATCGGCCAGCGCGCGATGTTCCACGTCCAGGTGAACGATCCGCCGAGATGCGCCTGACGCGCGATCGCATGGCCGAGCGTCCCGCCGAGCACGATCAGGAGCAGCATGCCCGCGAGCACCACCGCCGGATGCGACGACGAGCACGATCGAGACGAGCCGGAGCTTCCAGAACGGGCGCGTCTCGAGCCGGTCGTACGTCCGGTTGACGGCCTTGACGATCGCACCCATCGCTCCCGACGCCGCCCAGATCGCCGCGAGCGATCCGACCACGAGGGCGACGATCGAGCCCGAGCCGCCCGAGTCCTGCTGGAAGGACCGGATCAGGTCCGACACCGCCTTCGGGGCGACCGGATCGAGGAAGCTCTGCAACGAGTCGTAGGCGTTGACGAGATCGAGCAGGCCGACGAGCGCGATCACGGCCGGGAAGAACGCGAGCAGCGAGCTGTAGGCGACCTGCTGGGCGAGACCCATGCAGTCGTCGGCGAGGAACTGAGAGCCCGTCCGTTTGGCCACGTCGAGCCATTCGCGGCGGGACAGCCGCTGCGGCTTCCGCGGTGCGTGCCCGACGTTGCTCAGCGCCGCTCGCGGCCGCGCCGCGCGAGGTACCGCATCGTCGCGCCGAGGCCGCCGGCGAGCACGAAGCCGACGGACGCGGCACCGGCCACGGCGACCGGCAACTTCGCCTGCACCTTCTCCGCGATGTTCGTCGCCTCGCCGAGTGACTCGCGCAGATGCTCCACCGACTGGGCGAGCTGCGCCCGCTCGGCGACGATCTCCTGCTGGATCTGCTCTTCGGTCCGCATCAGCGCCTGATCGCCTCGCTCGTCAGCTTGGCTTCGCGAATCGCCTGCTCGGGAACCGGCGGCGAGCCCTTCTTGAAGAGCGCGAGCGCGACGAGCCCGAGCATGCCCGCGAGGACGGCGAGCACCGCGGTGACGATCAGGAGAGCAAGCCAGGTTGCGAGGAACGTCGCGAGCGCGGCGGCGAGGGTCGCGAAGAGAAAGCCGACCATGAAGAAGGCCAGGACGCCGGCCCCGACAGCCAGCCCGACCCCGATGCCGAGCGACGCCACCTTCTTCTTCAGCTCCAGGCCGGCGAGCTCGAGCTCGAGCTTCGCGATCGCCGAGACATGCTCGGCGACTCGCTTCGCAGCTCCGCTCAGGCCGCCGTTCGCGCGCTCAGCGCCGGGGGTGCGCATGACCCCTCCAGTCGATCGCCTTGGCCAGCAGGTAGCCGACACCGGCCGCCCCGCCGAGCAGCGCCCACGGCCGCGGCTTCGCCGCCTCGGCCGGCCGGTCACGGACGATCTGCGGGCCCGTCGGCGCAGCCGGGGGAGTGGCCGGTTTCGCCCTGGTCCGCTGCTGGGCCTGGCGCACGATTGCTTCGAGCCGGTCCGTCGCCGTCACAGATCCTCGTATCCCTCGTGGTTGCAGGTCTAAACGCGAACGGGAATGCTGACGCCGTGGAAAGCGAGCGTCCACTCGGCAAAGGCGACCGGCAGAAGCTCGTGGTCAGCCTGGTCGAGCGGCTCCGCATCGGCACCCAGCAGGAGCTGCTCGAGGCCCTCGACGAACGCGGGCTGCGTGGTGACGCAGGCCACCGTCTCGCGCGACATCCACGAGCTCGGCCTCGCCAAGGACCGTGACGCGCTCGGGACGTTGCGTTACGTCCTGCCGAACAGCGAGCGCCGAGTCGACCCGCGCGAGACGCTCAGGTCGCTCCTCTGCACAGTTCGGCCGTCGCGCGGTCGCTGCGCAGAACATCGTCGTGCTCCAGTCGGAGATCGGGTCGGCGCCCGCGATCGCCCGCGCGCTCGACCGGTGCGGGCATCCGCTGCTGCTCGGGACGCTCGCCGGCGACGACACCTGCCTGGCGGTGGCCGCCGACGCCCGAGGCGCGGCCGAGCTCGCGGCCGAGCTCAACGCTGCGATCGGCTGAAGAGGCGCTCCGCCCACGGGTGCGCCTCCTCCAGCTGGGAAGACACGCGAAAGAGCGTCGCTTCGCCGGCCGGGCGCCCGATCAGCTGCACGCCGACGGGCAGCCCGTCGACGACGCCGAAGGGCACCGTCGCGGCCGGCTGGCCCGTGACGTTGACGAGCGGCGTGAACGGTGTGAACTCGCCGCCGCGCCGAAACTGCTCCCAGGGATCGTCGGGCTCGAAGACCCAGCCGATCGGGACCGGCAGCTTCGCGAGGCCCGGGGTCAGCACCAGGTCGACGTCGTCCCAGAACGTGACGACGCGGCGAGCCGTCTGCTGCAGCCCGGAGACGGAGCGGGCGAACTCGACGCTCGACGTTGCGTGCGCGGCCTCGGCGAGGGCGCGGTTGAGCGGCTCGAGCAGCGACGAACGCGGCACGGGGTAGAGGGCCGGCCCGATCTGCCACAGCTTCGCGAACTCTCCGAGCAGCGCCTCGTCGGCCCATGCCGGCCCGCCTTCGACGACGTCGTGCCCGAGCTCGCTGAGCGCGTCCGCCGCGGCCCGGGCGACCGCGACGACGCGAGGGTCGACGTCGACCGGGATCGGCGGCGTCGCCGTGAAGGCGATCCGCAGGCGGCCCGGGTCGCGACCCACCTCCTGGAGGAACGGACGCTCGGGCGGCGGCGCCCAGTGGGCGTCCCCGGGCTCGTAGCCCGCGATCGCATCGAGAAACGCAGCAGCGTCACGGACACTCACGGAGAGCGGTCCGCTCTGCGACAGCTCGAGTGACCCGCTCACCCAGGGCGCCGACGAGACGCGGCCTCGCGAGGGCTTGATCCCGAACAGGCCGCAGCACGAGGCGGGGATGCGAATCGAGCCGCCGCCGTCGCTGCCGTGTGCAAGCGGCAGCGCCGCAGCGGCGACGGCCGCCGCCGCGCCGCCCGACGAGCCGCCCGGTGTGCGGTCGGGGCTCCACGGGTTGCGGCACGGGCCGTTCAACTCCGACTCGGTCACGGCGGTGCTGCCGAACTCGGGTGTGTTCGACTTGCCGAGCACGACGAAGCCTGCATCCTTGATCCGGCGCACGACTGCTGCGTCGTGCACAGGCACGTAGTCGGCGAACGCGCGCGATGAGAAGGTCGTGCGAACGCCCGCGGTCTCCGTCAGGTCCTTGATGAGGATGGGAACGCCGGAGAACGGCCCCTCTCGCGGTTCGGTCGCCAGTGCCTGCTCGAAGCAGTCCGTGACCAGGAAGTTGAGCTGCGGGTTCGTCCTCTCGATCCGGCTGATCGACTCCTCGATGAGCTCGCGGGCCGACACCTCGCCGGCGCGAACGCGAGCTGCGAGGCCGAGCGCGTCGCTCAAGCCACGGAGTCTCGGGTTACAGCGTCTTGCCGCCGGAGAGCCACACCGGCCCCTGCGTCGAGACGAGGTGCGTGTCGCTGAGTGCGCGAAGCACGCTGATCGATCCCCTGATTCCCTTCTCGTCACAGCGCTCGAAACAGCGGCGCGCCATGCCGGGCGCGACGCCGTACCCCGCCTTGCGGGCGGCGCGGAAGTTGAATGCTGCACGGGTCCCGTCGCGCCTCGGGTTCATCTGGATGCAGAGCACCGCGGCCGGCTCGATGAAGTCGCTCGAGGTGAACTCGACCTCGGCGTAGAGATCGCTCCAGTCGGAGGGGAGACCGGCGAGCGCCGCGTCCCAGGACTCGACGAGTGAGGTGACTTCGCGCTCGACAGGAGCGGCTGCGAGCTGCGATTTCGTCAGGGACAGCGTGCCGTTTGCGATGCGGGAGAGAAGTTTTGCAACCCCGTCGGGTCCGAGAGCGCTCCCGTCGCGCGCGACCGAGAACTGCAGAATCTTCGGGGAAACACGGTACGGCCCTGTTGGGCCCAGCGCTGCTGCGGCCTGGTCGGCCGCTGCGCGGTCTGGCAGTTCGAGGCGAAGCGATGCGCGCGCCCACGTCTCCGGCAACTTGGATCCAATGACTTTCCACTGCTGCGCAACGTTCATGGTTCAAAACGTACACTGCCGGAGCTTTGGCCAAGGTCGAGAAGAAACGCGCCCTGAACGAGGAGACACTCCGCGACTTCCTGCGCGAGATGCTCCTCATCCGGCGCTTCGAGGAGAAGGTCGAGGAACGCTTCCGCGCCGGAGAGCTGCCGGGCTTCCTGCACGTGGCGATCGGCCAGGAGGCGGTCGCGGTCGGCGTCTGCCAGGCGATGGAGGACGGCGACACCTTCGCATCGACCCACCGCGCCCACGGTCACACGCTCGCACGCGGAACGTCGCCCAACGCCCTCATGGCGGAGCTGTACGGGAAGATCGAAGGATGCTCGCACGGCTACGGCGGCTCGATGCATCTCTACGACGTCGAGCGCGGCAACTACGGCGCGAACGCGGTGATCGGTGGCGGCCTGCCGGCGGTCACGGGCGCGGGTCTCGCGTACAAGCTGCGCGACGAGCCGCGCGTCGCGCTCGCGTTCTTCGGCGACGGCACCACCAACATCGGCACGTTCCACGAGTCGCTCAACCTGGCTCAACTCTGGAAGACGAAGACGGTGTTCGTCTGCGAGAACAACCATTGGGCCGAGTCGACTCCCGGCTGGCAGCACTCGCCGGTGTGGGACGACATGTCGAAGCGGGCGCTCGCGTTCGACATGCGCTCGATCAAGGTCGACGGCCAGGACGTCGAGGCGGTCCACGAGGCGGCGCACGAGGCGCTCGAGTTCGCCCGGTCCGGCGAAGGGCCCGTGTTCCTCGATGTCGAGACCTACCGGATGCACGGCCACTACATCGGCGACCCGCAGGTCTACCGCTCGAAGGAGGACCGCGACGAGGCGGCCGCCCAGGATCCGATCACGCGGCTGCGCGAACGGCTCTCGCTGCCCGACGACGAGTTCGACGCCATGGACGCGCAGGCGCACGAGGTCGTCGACGCCGCGCTCGAGTTCGCCCAGAACGGCACCGATCCGCAGCCCGAAGACGCGATGAAGAACATCTATGCCTGACGTCCCTGACCGCACGCCGGTCCCGGCCGGCGGAGCCGGCCTCCGCGACGTGCTCGCGACGCGTCAGGAGCGTCGGGATGCCTGAGATCACCTATCGCGAAGCGGTGCGCGATGCGCTCGCCGGCGCGATGCGCAAGGACGACGACGTCTTCATCATGGGCGAGGACATCGCCGAGATGGGCGGCTCGATGGGCGTCACCCAGGGGCTGCTCGACGAGTTCGGCCCCGAGCGCGTGCGCAACACCCCGATCTCGGAGATGGCGATCGTCGGAGCCGGCATCGGCGCGGCGATGGCGGGCATGCGTCCGGTCGTCGAGATCATGTACGAGGACTTCCTGACGCTCTCGCTCGAGCAGATCGTCAACCAGGCCGCAAAGCATCGCTACATGTCGGGCGGCCAGATCAAGGTGCCGCTGACGATTCGAACGCAGGGCGGCGCGGGCTGGTCGCCCGGCGCGCAACATGCGCAGCAGCTCGAGGCATGGCTCGTCCACATCCCGGGCCTCAAGGTCGCGTATCCCTCCACCGCCGAGGACGTGCGCGGTCTTCTCTGGTCGTCGATCTACGACGACAACCCGGTGATCTTCTTCGAGCACCGCCTGCTCTACCCGGTCAAGGGCAACGTCCCGGACGAGATCGAGCCGATCCCGCTCGGCAAGGCGCGGACGATTCGCGAGGGCACCGACGTGACCGTGATCGCGATCGGCCCGCTCGTGCACCGGTCGGTCGAGGCCGCGAAACGCGCCGAAGAGGAGGGCATCTCGGTCGAGGTGATCGACCCGCGCACGTTGCAGCCGCTCGACGAGCCGGCGCTCGTCGCGAGCGTCAAGAAGACGAATCGCGCCGTCGTCGCGCACGAGGCCGTCACCCGTATGGGCTTCGGGGCCGAGGTCGCGGCGGTGCTGCAGTACCAGGCGTTCGACTATCTGGATGCGCCGATCGAGCGCGTCGGCGCCAAGTTCGCACCGCTCGCGTTCGCGCCCGTGATGGAGCAGTTCGTCGTTCCCGACGCAGACGACGTGCTGGCAGCGATCCGGCGGACCGTCAATAAGTAATGGCGAACGAGGTCAAGCTCCCGCGCCTCGGTCAAGGCATGGAAGCCGGGACGGTCAACAAGTGGCTCAAGTCCGAGGGTGACACGGTTGCGAAGGGCGAGCCCCTGTTCGAGGTCGACACCGACAAGGTGACGCAGGAGGTGGAGTCCGACTTCGCCGGCGTGCTGCTTGAAGATCGTGCTCGCCTCGGGCGAGGCGCCGGTCGGCCAGACGATCGCCTACATCGGTGAGGCGGGCGAAGAGGTCAAGGCGGCGGACGAGCCGAAGGCAGAGGACCAGCCGCAGCCGAAGGCCGAGAAGACGCCGAAGGCCGAGCAGCGCGCCCGAGCCCGAAACGGTGTCTGACACCGTGGTGTCAGACACCAACGGCGGGCGGATCAAGGCCTCGCCGCTCGCCCGGCGGATCGCACGCGAGCGCGGCATCGACCTGCGCGCGCTGCAGGGCACCGGCCCCGACGGCCGCATCGTCGCCGAGGACGTCGAGCGCGGACAGGCGGCTGCGCCAGCGCCTGCCGGCCCGTCGGCGCCGGCCGGCGAGGTCGAATCCGTGCCGCTCACGTCGATCCGCAAGACGATCGCGCGCCGGCTGACCGCCGCCTGGCAGGCTCCGGTGTTCCAGCTCACGGTGAGCGCCGACATGACTCGCGCCAACGAGCTCGTCGCGCGGGCGCGCGAGCTGAACCCCGACGTGCGGGTGACGGTCACCGATCTGCTCACGAAGGTGTGCGCGCACGCGCTGATGCGCCATCGCGACGTGAACGTGCAGTACACCGAGGACGCGCTGCTCAAGTTCCCGACCGCGAACATCGGGATCGCCGTGGCCGCGCCTCAGGGGCTGATCGTGCCCGTGATCCGGAGCGTCGAGCGCAGCACCCTCGCCGAGGTCGCGGCCGCTCGCGGCGAGATCGTCGGCCGCGCGCGCGAGAGCAAGCTGACGACGCAGGATCTCGAGGACGGCACCTTCACCATCTCCAACCTCGGCATGTTCGGGATCGAGCAATTCGTCGCCGTGCTCAACCCGCCGCAGGCTGCGATCCTGGCCGTGGGGGCGACGGTCGACACGCCGGTCGCGCGTGACGGCTCGGTCGAGATCAGGCCGATGATGAGCATGACGCTGACCGTCGACCATCGTGCGGTCGACGGCGCAGAGGGAGCCGACTTCCTGCGCACGCGTCAAGCAGTTCGTGGAAGAGCCAGCGCTCGCGCTGTGACCCCGCCGCGCGTGTGGTATTTCGTCCGCGAGTTCGACCGCGGCCGCGACTTCTACAAGCGCCTCCTCGGCTTCGACGAGACGTATGTCGACTGGGAAGACAAGTGGTCGAAGCTCGAGCACGGCAGCATGCGCATCGCTCTGTCGGAGGGTGAGCCGTCCGAGGCGGGGGTCGCGATGGTCGACGTCGACGACGTGAAGGCCGACGCCGAGAGGCTCCGCGCCGCGGGCGTCGAAGTCGGCACGGTGCTCGACCTCGCCGGCCAGATGCGGATCGTCGACGTGTTCGACCCGGACGGAAACCGCATCCAGCTCGCCGAGCAGACCGGCCGATGATCCGCAAGGGCTCGGCGGCCGACGTCCCGTTCATGCGCTCGATGCTCGCGCACGCCTACGGCTGGCGCGTGAATGCGCTCGACGCCGACATCCCGCTGACGCGCTACGTCGAGAACTGGGGGCGCGCCGGCGATCTCGTCCTGATCGCCCACGAGACCGGCAACCGGGTCGGCGCGGCGTGGCTCCGCGCTCTTTCCGGCCGCCGAGCCGGGCTACGGCTTCGTCGACGAGCAGACGCCGGAGCTCTCGATCTCGGTCGTCCCGTCTCGGCGCCGCCACGGCGTCGGGCAGGAGCTCCTCGACGCGCTGCTCGCCAAGGCGCGAGCGGCCGGGCACGCCGCCCTGTCGCTGTCGGTCGAGAAGGGATCGCCCGCCGTCGCGTTCTACGAGCGAAACGGCTTCGAGCCGGTCGGCGAGTCGGACGGCGGCCTCGTGATGCGGCGGACGCTGTGAACGGGCGCCTCGTCGGGATCAACCACGTTGCGTTGCAGGTCGACGATCTCGAAGAGGCGGTCGAGTTCTACTGCGCGCTCTTCCAGCCCACGGGCGTCGACCGCAGCGAGCACGACGCGGCTTTCCTGGAGATCGGCGACCAGTTCATCGCCCTCTTCGAACGCGGCTCGCGCGAGGAAGAGGCGCACTTCGGCCTCGTCGTCGAGGACAAGGAGGCGGCGCGGCGGGCCCTGATCGAGGCCGGCGTGGAGATCCTGCCGGGGCGCCGCCTGGATTTCCGCGACCCGTCCGGCAACCGCGTGCAGGTCGTCCAGTACGACCAGATCCAGTTCACGAAGCCCGACCGCATCCTGGACGGCATGGGCCTGACCCTCGGCAAGACGGAAGCCGCGCTCGCCGAGCTCAGGGAGAACGGGCTGGCCGACTAGCTCGAATCTGATTCGGCGCAGCCGAACCAGATTCGCGGGTCTCGAGCCACGGCAACGGCTCGACGAAGGAGAACGGCATGTCGAAGCTGCTCCACGGCCACGGTCGCCGCGGTCGGATTCTCGGCGATGTAGTCGGGCAGGCGGGCTGCGTGGCTCTCGGCGACAACCTCGGTCGCCGTGAATGGAGAGTCGAAGACGTGACCGTGCCGGCTGTGGCGACGGTTGAAGCCTCCCGCATAGCGCCGGTGCAAGCGGCGGATGGCGGGCGTGAGCATGTCTTCCTCGAACGAGGCGATCAGGTGGTAGTGGGTCGGCATGAAGCAGAAGCCGTGGCACGTCAAGGAATCGTTCGCCGACGAGCTCGGCAAGGATCTGAATGCCGTGGTGGTAGTCGCGGTCGATCCCGAAAGATGTGCTCCTCGCGCGATCGACCTCGACGGTGACGTGGAACGTTCCGGCGTGCGTCGGGCGCATGAACCAAGCTTGCCTGCTCCTCGAGAGCGATGTGCAACGCAACTGTGAAACTCGTGAATCTGGTTCGCTACGCGAATCAGATTCAGGTGTCCGACTCTGATTCGGCGTAGGAACCAGGTTCGCGAGTTAGGCCTTCGCCCCGAGCCAGCGCTCGACGGTGGCGAGGAAGGCCGGGTCGAGGGTGTGGGGGAGCGGGTACTCCTCGTAGAGCACCTCGGCGCCGGCTGCCGTCGAGCCGGTCGCGGGCGGCTCGGCCGAACTCGACCGGGATCACCGGATCGAGGCTGCCGTGCCCGAGCGCGACGGGCGGGAGCGGCCGCGACGTGTCGAGCTCCCACCCCTCGACGACCGGGATGAAGCCCGAGAAGCCGCAGATCGCGAGCGGCCGCGGCCGGCCCGCGCCGAGGCCGAGCGCCAGCGACATCACGCAGCCCTGCGAGAAGCCGCCGAGGACGACGCGCGAGTGCGGCAGCGAGTCGAGCCACTCGGCCGCCTCGGCGTACGACGCGGCGAACGTCGCCGGATCCGGGTAGCCGACCCGCGGCACGACGTACCAGTGCGCGCCGCCGGGCGGCAGCGAGAGCGGCCCGCGCGGGCAGTAGCCGTGCAGGCGCCGCTCCGGGTCGAGCACGTCGAGCAGCGGGAAGAGATCGTGCTCGTCTGCGCCGCGCCCGTGGAAGAGCACGAGCGCGCCCGCCGCCTCGCCCGCGGCCGGACGCTCGCGGACGATCACGCCGAGCGTTCCGCGCGCGGGTTGGGGAGCGGCGTGAGGACGCGCTCGACCTGCTCGCGGTACTGCTCGTAGTTCGGCGGCAGCGAGAGCGACTCGCCGAGCGTCTCGAACGGCTCGTCGGCCGTGAACCCCGGGCCGATCGTGGCGATCTCGAACAGCACGCCGCTCGGCTCGCGGAAGTAGATCGACTTGAAGTAGAAGCGGTCGATCACGGGCGTCGGCTGGCCGCCGCCCTCGATCACGCGCGCGCGCCACGCCTCGTGCTCCTCGGGCAGCGACGACCAGGCGACATGGTGCACCGTGCCCGCGGCCTGCAGCCCGCGCTCGGCGGGCGGCGGGTCGTAGCGGTAGAACCCGCTGCGCGAGTCGCCGCGGGCCGCCCAGCCCGGCTCGAACCCGAGCGCCTGCAGCAGCTCGTTGCTTCGCTCCGGCTGCGCCGCGTAGGCGCGCACGCCCGCGAAGCCACGGATCCGATGCTCCTCGGGAATGTCCGGGGCCTCGGCGGTCAGCGGCGGCTCGCCCGAGTCGTCGACGACGAGCTCGAGCGCGAGCCCTTCGGGATCCTCGAACACGAGCGACCCGCCGGAGATCGCCCCGCCGACACGCGCCCGCCAGAACTCGAGCGACTCCTCGGACGCGACCCGGAAGGAGACGAGATGCACCATCCCGTCGCCCGCGCGTCCGCGGCGGTGAACCCGGGTACTCGAAGAAGGTGATGTCGGCGCCCGACGAGCCGCGCTCGTCCGCGTAGAAGAGGTGGTAGACGGTCGGGTCGTCCTGGTTGACGGTCTTCTTGACCATCCGCAACCCGAGCTCGCCGGCGTAGAACTGCGACGTTGCCGGGGGCATCGCCCGTGATGCACGTGACGTGGTGGACCCCTTCGAGCTTCATCGTTCGTAGCATGCCGGAATGCGGGCGGCAGTCATCGTGGAAGGGGCGCTGCGGATCGAGGAGCGCCCCGATCCCGTCCCCGGCGAGGGAGAGATCCTCATCCGGGTTCGCGCCGCCGGTGTGAACAGCGCCGACCTGCTGCAGCGGGCAGGCCGCTACCCGGCGCCGCCGGGTGCGCCCGCGGACATCCCCGGCATGGAATGTGCGGGCGAGACAGCCGACGGTCGAGCGGGTGATGGCGCTCCTGCCGGGCGGCGGCCATGCCGAGCTCGCCGCCGTGCACGCGTCGCACGTCCTGCCGGTGCCGGCGAACGTCGACCTGGCCCGAGGCGGGCGGCTTCGTCGAGACGTTCGCGACCGCCCACGACGCCCTGTTCACCCAGGCGCAGCTGCAGCCGGGCGAGCGGCTGCTCGTGAACGGCGCTGCGGGCGGGGTGGGGGTGGCCGCCGTGCAGCTCGGCGTCGCCGCGGGCGCCGAGGTCACCGGCACCGCCCGCCACCACCTGGCGGAGCTCACGGCTCTCGGCGCCGCCACGAGCCCGAGCGGTGAGTACGACGTGATCCTGGAGCTCGTCGGCGGCCCCAACCTCGCCGCGAACCTCGAGCGGCTCGCCCTCCGGGGCCGGATCGCCGTGATCGGCACCGGTGCCGGCGCACGGGCGGAGATCGACTTCGGCCTGCTGATGCGCAGGCGGGGGCGGATCCACGGCTCGACGCTGCGCGCCGCGCTCGCGCGAGGAGAAGGCGGAGGTGATCCGGCGGCTGCGAGGACGAGGTCGTGCCCGCTGCTTGCCGACGGCCGCGTCCGGGTGCCGGTCGAGGCGGCGTTCCCGCTCGAGCAGGCCACGGAGGCCTACGAGCGGTTCGCCGCCGGCGGCAAGTTCGGCAAGATCGTCATCGTCACCTAGAGCCTCGGTACGATCGCCCCATGGATGTCGATATCGCAGTTCTGGGCGGTGGCCCCGGCGGCTACACCGCAGCGATCCGCGCCGCCCAGCTGGGCGCGAAGGTCGCGTGCATCGAGAAGGAGCCCGAGCTGGGCGGCACGTGCCTGCGCGTCGGGTGCATCCCGACCAAGGCCTGGGTGCAGACGGCGCACTTCCTGCACCAGGCGAACGACACGTTCGCGAAGCTCGGCGTGAAGGTCGGAGAGCCGCAGCTCGACTTCGGCGCGGCCGACGAGTGGAAGAACGGCGTCGTCAAGCAGATGACCGGCGGCGTCGCCGGCCTGCTCAAGGCGAACGGCGTCGAGTGGGTGAAGGGCGTCGGCACGTTCAAGGACGCGAACACGATCGCGGTCGAGGGCGGCGAGGACGTCACCTTCCGCTCCGCGATCATCGCGACCGGCTCGTTCCCGCTGCGGCCGCCGATCCCGGGGCTCGAGTCCGACCTCTGCGTCGACTCGACCGGCCTGCTCGCGCAGACCGAGGTGCCGAAGCGCCTGGTGATCCTCGGCGGCGGCATCATCGGCGCCGAGTTCGCCTCGATCTTCAACCGCTTCGGCTCCGAGGTGACGATCATCGAGATGCTCGACACGCTGATCCCGCAGGAGGACGCCGACGCGGCGAAGGAGCTCGCGAAGGCGTTCGGCAAGCGTGGCATCGCGCTGCAGCTCGGCAAGCAGTGCACGAAGGTCGAGCAGAAGGGCAACTCGCTCACCGTCTCGTTCGGCGACGGCGAGACGGTCGATTGCGACCTGATGCTCGTGTCGGTCGGCCGCGCGCCGCTCGTCGAGGGCCTCGGCCTGGACGCCGCGGGCGTGGAGTTCGACAAGCGCAAGGGCATCGCCACCGACGCGCACCGCCGCACGAGCGTCCCGCACATCTATGCGGTCGGCGACTGCGCCGGCTACTGGCAGCTCGCCCACACGGCGTTCCGCGAGGGCGAGGTGGCGGCCGAGAACGCCCTGGGCCACGAGGCGGTCGTCGACAATCGCGCCGTACCGCGGCCGATCTACACCGATCCGGAGATCGCCGGCGTCGGGCTCACCGAGGCGCAGGCGCGCGAGCAGTACGGCGACGACGTCGCGGTCGGCGTCTTCCCGTGGCAGGCGAACGCCCGCGCGGTGATGCAGGCAGAGACGGTCGGCTGGGTCAAGTCGATCCACGAGACGCGCTACGGCGAGCTGCTCGGGCTGGTGATGGTCGGCCCGCACGTCACCGACCTGATCGAGGCAGGCACGGTCGCGATCGACGCCGAGTCGACGGTCGAGACCGTCGCCGACGGGATGGCGGCGCATCCGACGCTCTCCGAGGCGATCAAGGAAGCAGGCCTCGTGGCGCTCGGCCGGGCGATCCACCTGCCGAACAAGAAGAAAGCCGCCGCGAAGGCCTAGCGCCGCTGGTCGAAACTGGTTCGCGCGAGCGAACCAGTTTCGCGAGTTTCGAAGCGCCGCGGCCCTCCGTGGAACTCGGGAATCTGGTTCGGCTGCCGCCGAATCAGATTCCGCTTGTTCCGAAACTGATTCGCGTCAGCGAACCAGTTTCGCGAGTTCGAACCGCCGTTTGCCGCTCGGATCGACGAGACCTAACTCGTCCGAGTGATTGCAGGGCTGGCAACTTGACCAAGGTAGGACCCCACCTATCCCTACGGGTGTGTTTCGCCGTGGACGCGTCCCTACGGTGATGCGAAAGCGGTTTCCACTCTCGGAATTCCGCGAGGAGCGGAGCAGGTCGGTTCCCTACCGGCCGGCAAACAATTCAAGGAGGGCAAGAAATGTTTTCGGATGCCATCAACAGCGTGATGACGCGCGTCTACCTGCAGCTGAAGCGTGAAGAGGGTCAGACGTTCGTTGAGTACTCGCTCATCGGTGTGCTCGTCGCGGTCGTGCTCGCCGCGATCCTCGTCACCTTCGAGGGCAAGATCGCGGGCGCGCTGGACACCATCGGCGACGAAGCTCTAGCACCAAGCACCGATCGACTGGCGGCAGGTGATCCATAGCGATCGCCTGCCGCCGACCCGGAGGAGCAAACGAAATGATCAAGCGGATCAGAAAAAATGAGGACGGCCAGTCGCTCGTCGAGTTCGCGCTGCTGGCGCCGATCCTCTTTCTGATCCTCTTCGGGATCATCCAGTTCGGGATCGCGTTCAAGGACTCGATCGCACTCACCGACGCGGTGCGCACCGGTGCTCGCAAGGCCACCGTCAGCCGCAGCGCCGCCGACCCGGTCGGCAGCGACCACAGCGGCTGTCGTCGGGGCGGCGACCGACCTCGACACCTCCAAGCTGAACGTGACCGTGACGGCGACGCCCTGGCAGCCGGGCGCCCCCGTGACCGTCACTGCGACCTATCCATACCAGATCAACATTCTCGGCATCGTCGTCGCCTCGGGCGACCTGCACAGCGCGACGACCGAGCGTGTCGAGTACTAGCGAGGGGACCCAGATGCTGGATATCTCATACAGAGTCAGGAACATGATCATCGCCGGCGCGCTCGCCGTGTGTGCCGTCGCGCTGATGCTCGTCTACGCCTCCCATGCCAAGACGCACTCGACTGCGTCGGCCGCGTCGGACGTTCAGGTGTTCGTTGCGACGCGCGACATCCCGATCGGCACGACGGGCGCCAAGCTCGCCGGCTCGGGGTGGCTCACGACCCGCAAGGTGCCGGGCGACAGCGTGGCTGCAGGCGCTGTCACGAGCCCTGCGCAGCTCGCGAACGAGGTTGCGATTCAGCCGACCTACAGAGGCGAGCAGATCGTCGCCCGCCGCTTCGGCACCACCCAGCAGGAGGGCCTGCTCAGCGACCTGAAGGGGCACCTCGCGTGTGATGGAGCTTCCGGGCGACGCACATCAGCTGCTCGCCGGCACGCTCAAGCAGGGCAACCGCGTCGACGTCGTCGGCAACGTGCAGGTGCCCGAAGGGGGCCAGATGCACTCGACGCTCGTCGCGCTGCGGAACCTGCTCGTGGTGAAGGCGCCGGGTACGCCGTCGACCAGCATCTCCAGCGACCAGAACCTGTCGGTCGAGCTGCAGCTGACCGGTGAGCAGGCTCAGCGCCTGTACTGGCTGCAGAAGAACGGCGACTGGTCGCTGCTGCTTCGTCCTTCCAACCACGCCGCTGACAAGCGCACGGCGCCGACGACGGCGACCGGGATCGTGCAGGCCGCAAGTGGCCGCTGACCCGCGCCTCACAGGTTGCGCTCGCCGGCGACGGCGAGGCGGCCGCGACGCTGCGCGCCGAGCTCAAGGCGATCGACGCGTTCGAGCGTCCAGGAGCTCGCCGGCCGCGACCAGTCGGAGCCGCTCGACGTCGCAGTCCTCGTGCACGAGGGCTCTCCCGAGCCTCGCGAGGAGCTGGCGCAGCTGCGCGAGCACACCAGCGCGCCGGTCGTGCTCGCGACGACGGCGCCGTCGAACGGGCTCGTCCGCTGGGCGCTCGACGCCGGGATCTCCGACGTCCTGTCGCTTCCCGCTGCCCCCGAGAGCGTGCTCTTCGTGGTCGAGAAGGCCGCGCAGACCGCACGCCAGCTCGAGCGGGAACGGGCGCCGGTCGCGTCGTCACCGTGTTCTCGCCCAAGGGCGGCTCGGGCAAGTCGGTCGTCTCGACGAACTTCGCCGTCGCTGCGGCCACGCACGCCGGCAAGAAGACGCTTCTGATCGACCTCGACCTGCAGTTCGGCGACGCCGCGATCATGCTCGGCCTCGCCCCGGACAACACCGTGCGCGAGCTGCTCGGCACGCCGACCGAGCTGGACGGCGAGAAGCTCGGGCGTCTACACCGAGCGGCATTCGTCCGGCGTGGACGTCCTGCCTGCACCGATGAACCCCGAGGACGCAGAGCTCGTCGGCGAAGAGGCCGTTCGTGCGCTGCTCAAGGTCGCACGCGAGACCTACGACCTCGTCGTCGTCGACACCGCGCCGTTCTTCTACGGGCCGATGCTCGCGACGCTCGACCAGACGGACGAGCTGCTGCTGCTTTGCAACCCCGACGTGCCGACCCTGAAGAACGTCCGCTTGACGTTGAAGACGCTCGAGCTGCTGTCGTTCCCCGAGGATCGGCTGCGCATCGTGCTGAACCGCGCGAGCGCGAACCTGATGGACCGCGGCGACGTCGAAGCGGCGCTCGACCGCAAGGTTGACTGGGTCCTGCCGCTCGACCCGTCGGTGCCGCTGGCGGTCAACGGTGCGAGCCCGGCAGTGCTCGCTCGGCCCGATGCACCGTTCGGGATCGCGATGTTGGAGCTCGCCCGTGCGACTGCCGGCGGCGATTGGGCCACCAAGCAGCCGCAGCACAGCTGCAGCACCGGGCGGCGCGGATCTTCAGTTTCGGGAGGAGTTGAACATGTCTCTGCAGCAGCGCATCAACGGTGCCGACGGCTTCGAGGAGCCGGGAGCGCTTCAGCCTCGCATCGGCGTCGGCAGCGGTCGTCCGATCGACCGCTTCGCCGAGCTGCGCGCGTCGCTGCACGACGCGTGCGTCACGAAGCTGGGACCCGAGCTCCAGACCCTCGGCTCCTCTCCGGATGAGCTTCGGGCGCGCGTCACGACCGTTGTCGAGGCGGAGCTCGATCGCCGCTCGGAGCGCTTCACCTCCGACGAGCGCCAGCGGGTCGTCGAGGACGTGATCGACGAGGTGCTCGGGCTACGGCCCGATCGACCCGTTCCTGCGCGACGACGAGGTGACCGAGGTGATGGTGAACGGTCACGACCAGATCTTCGTCGAGCGCCACGGCATCCTCTGGGAGGAGGACGTCCAGTTCGCCAACGACGAGCACCTGATGCGCGTGATCGAGCGCATCGTCTCCGGCGTCGGACGCCGGGTCGACGAGGCCTCGCCGATGGTCGATGCACGCCTGCCTGACGGCTCGCGGGTGAACGTGATCGTGCCGCCGCTCGCGTTGAAGGGCCCGATCCTGACGATCCGCAAGTTCTCGGCGGAAGCCCTGACCGCGGACGACCTGATCGACCTCGGCTCGATCACCCCCGAGCTCGTCGACGTGCTCGAGAGCTGTGTCCGTGGCAAGCTCAACGTCCTGATCTCGGGCGGCACCGGCGTCGGCAAGACGACGATGCTGAACGTGCTCTCGAGCTTCATCCCGGGGTCGGAGCGCATCCTCACGATCGAGGACGCCGCCGAGCTGCAGCTGCACCAGCAGCACGTCGTGTCGCTCGAGTCGCGGCCGTCCAACATCGAGGGCCAGGGCGAGATCCGGATTCGCGATCTCGTTCGCAACGCCCTGCGCATGCGGCCCGACCGCATCATCGTCGGCGAGGTTCGCGGCCCTGAGACGGTCGACATGCTCCAGGCGATGAACACGGGTCACGAGGGCTCGCTCACCACGATCCATGCGAACTCGCCTCGTGACGCTCTCGCGCGGCTCGAGGTGCTCGTCCTGACGGCCGGCGTCGATCTGCCGCTGCGGGCGATCCGCGAGCAGATCGCGAGTGCGTTCGACGTCGTCATCCAGCTCTCGCGGGGTGTCGACGGCAGCCGGATCGTCACGCACGTGACGGAGGTGCTGCGGATGGAGTCCGACGTGATCACGATCCAGGATCTGTTCCTGGCGCGGCCCGGCGAGGGTGCGGCGACGGCGACCGGGATCCGGCCGCGCTTCGCCGACAAGCTCGCGGCGGCCGGCGTGACCATCCCGGCGGACGCATTCGATCCGTCTGTGCCGTTGCTCGCTGCGGCAGGCGACCGGAGGCGGTCATGACCTCCGTCCTCATCGGCGTCGTCTTCTCGGTCGCCGTCGCTGCGCTGATCTTCTACGCGGCGCGGATCCTGCTCGCGACCCGCCGTCGCGAGCAGGTGCGCCGTCAGCTCAGCCCGTATCTCGCCGAAGCCGAGCTGGCGCGGACCGCGCAGCGCTCGAGTGTGATCGTCGAGCGGATCGGCGCACGCGCGGCCGAACTGCTGACCCGGGTCGGCTTGCACGAGCGGGTGCAGCTGCACGTCGACCGCTCGGGAATCGAAGCGAGGGCGGGTGCCTTCGCGGCGCTCGACGGCCTGGTCGGGTTCGCGCGCGTTCGTGCTGCTGCTCTCCGCGAAGGGGTTCACCTCGGCGGTGCTCGGCGGCCTGCTCGCACTGGCGGCCCCGTGGGTCGTCCTGCACGTGCTCGCGCTGCGGCGTGCGCGGAAGTTCGAGGGGCAACTGCCGGAGATCCTCGACACGCTCGCAGCCTCGCTGCGCGCAGGTCACGGCTTCGATCACGGCCTTCAGACGGTCGCCTCCGACGTCGGCGAGCCTGCCGGCCGTGAGTTCAAGCGGGTCGTCGCCGAGGTGCACCTGGGCCGGTCGCTCGAAGACGCCCTCGCCGACCTCGGCCGCCGGATCCGGTCGGCCGACCTGCAGTTCGTGCTCGACGCGATCGCGATTCAGCGGCAGGTCGGCGGCAGCCTCGCCGAGCTGTTCGAGCTCGTGGCACAGACCGTGCGGGCCCGCGAGCAGTTCCGCCGCAACCTCCGGGCGGTCACCGGCCAGGTTCGTATCTCGGCCAACGTCCTGACGCTTCTGCCGGGCGTGGCGGCGCTGGTGCTGACGCTCGTCAACCCGCACTACATGAGCCCGCTCTGGCACACCTCGAGCGGCCACATCCTCGCTCTCGTTGCCCTTGGAATGGTCCTCTGCGGCTCCTTCGTGCTGCGGCGCGTCGGGGCGGTGAGGTGGTAACGATGCTGATTCTCGTTCTCGCAGCTCTCATGCTCTCGGCGTCGATCTTCGTCGCCTCGAGCGCGCTCACGCTCTCGGCCCGGCGCCGGCACATGGCCGTCGCGGTCGTCCGCAAGTGGTCGGTTGCGGCCGGCGACGACTCGCGGCGCACGGCGCGGACGGGCGGCTGCGGGCGGCTGACCGACCGGATCGGCCGGCGCCTGCTCACCGAGAAGCTCGCCGACGTCCTGCCGCAGCGGCTCGCCGCCGCCGGCCTCGCCGGCCGGGTGACGACGCAGGCGTATGTCGTCTACCGGCTCCTGCTCGTCGTCGGCGGCGTGCTTCGCGGCCTGCTGATCGCGAGGCATCACGGGCCAGACGGCCGGTGCGGCGCTGCTGCTCGCGCTGCTCTTCGGCTTCGTCGGCGTACCTCATGCCGAGGCTCTTCCTCGCCCGTCGCGCGGCGGCTCGCGCGCGCCCGCATCAGCGAGGACCTGCCGGACGCGCTCGACCTGCTCGCCGTCACGGTCGAGGCCGGGCTCGGGCTCTACGGTGCGATCGCCCGGCTCGTCGAGTGCACGAGCGGCCCGCTGGCCGACGAGTTCTCGCTCGTCCTGACCGAGCTTCGCGTCGGCGAGAGCAGCGACCGCGCGCTCAAGCGCATGGCGAAGCGGCTCGACACGCGCCGAGGTGACCTCGTTCGTCCGGTCGCTGATCCAGGGCGAGCAGCTCGGTCTGTCGCTCGGCCAGACGCTGCGCAACCTCGCCGACGACTCTCGTCGCCGTCGCCGCTCGCTGGCCGAGGAGGCCGCGGCGAAGGCGCCGATCAAGATGCTCTTCCCGGCAGCGCTCTTCATCTTTCCGGCGCTGTTCATGATCATCCTCGGCCCGGCCGTGCTGGCCCTCGGGAAGTACCTGGGATGACGCGGCCCGGCCGTCGAATCGATTCCGAGGACGGCCAGGCGCTCGTCATCATCGTCCTCTTCCTGGTCGTCCTGCTCGGGTTCTGCGCCCTGTGCCTCGACGTCGGGCATGCCTACCTGGCCCAGCGGCGGCTGCAGGCCTCGGTCGACGCTGCGGCGCTCGCCGGAGCCCAGGAGCTGCCCGACATCGCCTCGGCGACGACGTGGGCGAACACCTACGGCGCCGGCGGCAGCAACTCGCCGGACGGGCTCGACAACGTGACGATGACCGTCTCGACCCGGTGCATCGCGTCGGCTCCCGGCTGCGCTCCCGCGAACGCGGTCGTGGTGAAGGAGACGGGCACGGTCTCGACGACGTTCGCGAAGCTGCTCGGTGTGCCCAGTTTCACCGTGCATGCGTCGGCCACGGCCTGCTCGCCGTGCGGCCAGAAGCCGCTCGACGTGATGCTCGTACTCGACCGAACCGGCTCGATGTGCACGGACTCGAACGGGAACCAGGATCCGGCGTGCACCGACATGGAGAACGCGCGCAACGGCATGAAGACGTTTCTCGGCTTCATGAACCCGGCGCTCGACCACGTTGGCCTCGCCGTGCTTCCGCCGGCGGTCAGCCTGGCGACGAAGTGCACAAACCGCCGAACTCGGCGAGTTACGACGACCCGGCGTCGCCGTACGTGCTCGTGCCGCTCTCGAGCGACTACAGCTCGGGCGGGAAGCTCGATCCGCTCGTCCGACCTCGTCTCGACGATCGACTGCGTCAAGGCGAACGGCTTCGACTGCGTACGCGAACGCGATCGATGCCGCGCAGGCCGAGCTCGCAAGCGCACGGGCGGCCGGGCACGCGAGAAGGTGATCATCCTGCCTCTCCGACGGCGCTGCGAACACCGGGCCCGCTCTACTACCCGGCCAACTCGCCGTACCTGACGACGCCGTGCCACCAGGGCATCACGTCGGCTCAGGTCGCGACCGCGGCCGGCACGTCGGTCTACTCGATCGGCTACGACACCGGCCACGACCGCTGTCAGAGCGAGGACAAGGCGACCCAGAACCGGTCGAACGAGGTGCCGGCGATCTTCGCCGAGGACGCACTCAAGGGGATCGCGAGCGACCCGTCGCAGTTCTACAACCAGCCGGACGCGGCCCAGCTGAACTCGATCTACACCGCGATCGCCAACGACATCCTGCACGGCACCTCGCGGCTCGTCGACGACAACGCCTCGTAGCCGCAGCGGCCGCGATTCGGCTCAGAACGGGGAAATCCGCGCCGGCGATTGTTAAGGCTCGACGAAATGCCGCTCTCAGGCGGCGTTTTTCCCTGCAATCGGGCAGGTGGAGCGCAGGACGCGCATCGTCCTGCCGGGGGCTCGCCCGCGTGCAGGCTCCCGGCCCTCTCCCCGAGGGCTCCGCCTCGCACGACCTGAGGTGGAGCCCTCCCCTTGCCGTTTGCCGGCGGCAGCCGACGGGGTAGGGTTCAGCTCATGAGTGTCATCAATCGCAGAAACGCCGTCGTCGGCTGGCTCGCCTGGTCGGCCGGCAAGCGCGTCATGAAGAAGAAGGCCAAGAGCGCGGTGCCCACGATCGACGCGACGTCGAAGAAGCCGAACAAGAGCGCGATCGCGCTGCTCGTCGCGAGCGCGGCCGGCGTGTTGACGTTCTGGAAGAAGCGCTCCGGCGGCGACGATCCTCCGCTGAGCTAGCTGATCGACTTCGCCCGGCCGTCGCCGTCGATCTCGGCAGGATGAAGCACCTTTACGACGCCGGGGTGCACGGGTCAACGCAGCCCTGGTGGCGGGAGGAGGCGCCGCCGGATCCGGCCGAACCGGCGCTCGAGGGGACGGTCGACGCCGATGTGGCGATCGTCGGCGGCGGCCTCACCGGCCTCTGGACGGCGCTCGAGCTCCGCACCCGGCGGCCCGGGGCGCGGGTCGTCGTGCTCGAGCGGGCGCACTGCGGCGACGGCGCGAGCGCGCGGAACGGCGGTTTTCTGCACGGCTTCTGGGCGGCGCTGCCGCGGCTCGTCGAGCTGCTCGGCGACGAGGCGGCCGTCGCAGTCGCGCGCGAGGCGACCGGCGTCTACGAGGCGGTGCGCGCGCTCGGCGACGACGTGTGGCTGAGGGAGGGCGGGATGCTGACGGTGGCGACCGCGGCGGCGCACGACGCGCTTCTCGAGCGCGAGGCGTCGGTCGGCCGCCCGCGTCGGGGCGCCCGAGGAGGCGGTGCTGCTTCGGCGGGACGAGCTGGGCGTGCGCTCGCCCGTCTTTCGCGGCGGCGTCCTCTGCCGCGACGGGGCGACCGTGCAGCCTGCGCGGCTCGTCCGCGCGCTCCGGCGACGGGTGCTCGCCGCCGGCGTGACGCTGTACGAGGGGACGACGGTGACGGGCATCGACGGAGGCGTCGTCCAGACCGAGCGTGGAGCCGTGCGTGCCGAGGAGGTCGTCGTCGCGACGAATGCGTCGGCGGCCCGCTGGCCCGCGGCGCGCAATGTGGCGGTCTTCCGCAGCGCGATCGTGCTCACCGAGCCGGTCGACGACCTGCACGAGCGTGTCGGCTGGGAGGGGGGAGAGGCGATCTCGGACGCGCGCACCTATCTCAACTACTTCCGCCAGACGAACGACCGCCGCGTGCTGATGGGCAGCGCGTCTGGCTCGCTCGCGCGTGCGGAGTCGGCGCTGCGCGAGATCTTCCCGGCCCTCGCCGGCGTGCGGATCGCCGCGCGGTGGGAGGGGGCGATCGACGTCTCGAGCGACCGGCTGCCGGTGTTCGGCACGGTGCCGGGGACGCGCGTGCACTACGGGCTCGGGTACACCGGTAACGGCGTCGGCCCGAGCTGGCTCGGCGGCGCGCATCCTGGCCTCGCTCGCGCTCGGCGAGCAGGTCACCTCGCCGCTCTACACGCGCCGTGTGCCGTCACTGCCGCCGGAGCCGCTGCGCACGCTCGGCGCGCAGGTGGTGCGGCGTGCGCTGCTTGCGGTCGATGACGCCGAGACGTCGGGCCGCCCGGCGCCGCGGCTCGCCTCGGCGGTCGCCCGCCTGCCGGAGCTGCTCGGCCTGCGCGTCGCCTCGCGCTGAGCGGCGCTACCCGGTGTCTGACACCAAGGTGTCAGACACCTTTGCGCGCTGCGCGTCCGGCGGCGGTACTTCCTGGTGTCTGACACCAAGGTGTCAGACACCTTTGCGTGCTCCGCCAGCGCGAGAGGCTGCTCCGTCACCCTGCCAGCAGCTTCGTCACCGGTCGCGCTACCGGTGTCAGACACCGTCAGGCCCGGCCAGCCCGAAGGGGCTGCCCTCGGAGTCGCGGCAGATCGCAAACCGCTCGCCCGGGTGCACGATGCTGCCGCCGAGCTCGGTCACGCGCTCCTGCGCGGCGGCGAGATCCTCGACGTGGAAGTAGGGCAGCGAGAAGCGGTCGCCCGGCCCGGCACCCCGCTCGTGGACACCGATTGCGGGCCCTTCCTCGATGGGACTGGCGCCCCGAGCCCTCGGCCGCCGTGCGCTCGCCGAGCTGCACCTTCAGGAGCCCCTCCCAGAAGCGGGTCGCTCGCTCGAGATCGTCTGCGGGGAACTCGATCAGGTGAAGAGGCAACACGAGAGCCACTGTAGTGCCTACTCTGTTAGGTCGTGCTTTCTCTGGAAGTGATCTGGCGGAGCGCCGGTGCGTACGCGTTCGCGCGTGACGGCGAGTCGTTCACCGACGGTGGTCTTCGCCTGGGCGAGCCTGCGACGGTGCACGTGCTCGAGCACGAGATCGCCGCGCGCCTGCTCTCGGTGCCCGAGCTGCTCGAGCTGGCCGCGGAGCCGCCGGAGCTCGAGCTCGGCGACAGCGCCCGCACGCTCTTCGCGCTCGTCGCGCTCGCGCAGCGCTCGGTCAGCGAGGGGATGGTGCACCCGCAGCTCCAGCGCGGCGGCGGCAGCTGGTACGCGTTCTGGGGCGCGACGCTCGACGATCACATCCAGCGGTCGCTCGCGGAGATCTCCGCGGCGCTCCCGCTCGTCGGCGCCGAGGGGTTCCACGACGACCGCGAGGCGACGGTCGCCGACCTCTATCCGCAGCTCGTCGACCAGATCGCGCGCGACCGGCTCGTCGCCGCCGGCGTGCGGCTCGGCGACTCGTCGCGGCTCGGGCGTCGCACCGCCGTCGATGCGTTTCTCGCGGGGCTCAGCTCGCCCGACCCGGAGCTGCCGCGCGAACACGAGCTACGCGTCGCTCGAGCGGCGGCTGACGCGCTGGGTCGACAACGGCCTCGCCGAGCTGAAGGAGACGACGTGGCGGCTCGGCCTGCATCTCGAGGAGCGCCCGCGCGACGCGCTCGCGCTCGAGCTGTGGCTGCATGCCGACGACGACCCGTCGCTCGGCCTGCCCGTGTCGCTGCTGTGGGAGGGCGGCGACGACGCGTTCGCGTTCGTCCGCTCGGGCGATCCGTTGGCAGACCTCGAACGCGACCTGGCCGAGCTGCGGCCCCTGCTCGCGACCGAGGGCATCGAGTTTCGCCGAGGACGAGCCGTTCGCGACCGAGCTCGACGCCGAGACGGTCTCGTACTTCCTGCGCGCGCTGCTGCCGCAGCTCGAGGCGCGCGACGTGCAGGTTGCGCTCCCGGCGGCGTGGCTGCGTGCGCCGACGAGGCTGCGGGCGAACGTGACGGCGCGCAGCGAGCCGGCCGCCTCGAGCGGACTGCTCTCGACGTCGGTGCTCGCGTCGTTCGACTGGCGGCTCGCCGTCGGCGACACCGAGCTGCTCGGACGAGGAGCTGCGCGCGCTCGCGGCGGCGAAGAGCCCGGTCGTGCAGGTCGACGGGCGCTGGCAGGCGGTGCGTGCCGCGGACGTGAAGCGCGCGCTGCGTTTCCTCGAGCGGCGCCAGCAGGGGGTCGGGTTCGTCGCAGCTCGTGCGGGCGGTGTCGGGCCTCGAGACCGACGAGGCGGGGCTCGAGCTCGGGACGGTGCAGCTCGACCGCTCGCTCGACGAGCTGCTCTCCGGCAAGGACGCGCGCTTCAAGCCGCGCGGGACGCCGGCCGGGATGCGGCACGACCTGTTCCCGTTCCAGGAGAAGGGGCACGGCTGGCTGCGGATGCTGGGCGACCTCGGGATCGGCGCGATCCTGGCCGACGACATGGGCCTGGGGAAGACGGTGCAGGCGATCGCGATGCTCGTGTCGGAGCGCGAGGAGCACGGCGCCGAGGCGTTCGGGCCGACCCTGGTCGTGTGCCCGATGAGCGTGGCGCGGCAGTGGGTGGCCGAGGTGCATCGCTTCGCGCCGGGCCTGCGCGTGCATCTCCATCACGGGAGCGACCGGCTGGCGAACGAGGAGCTGCATCGCAAGGCGCACTCGGTCGACGTGGTCGTCACGTCGTACGACATCGCGACGCGCGACGTCGATGCGCTCGCCGAGGTCGACTGGGACCGGCTGATCATGGACGAGGCGCAGGACGTGAAGAACCCGCAGACGAAGCGCGCGCGTGCGCTGCGTGCGCTCCAGGCGCGGCGGCGGGTGGCGATGACGGGCACGCCGATCGAGAACCGGCTGAGCGAGCTGTGGGCGATCATGGACATCCTCAACCCGGGCCTCCTCGGCTCGCGCGAGTGGTTCGCGCGCACGATCGCGACGCCGATCGAGGTCGAGAAGGACGAGGCCGCGCTCGAGCGGCTGCGCGCGGTCGTGCGGCCGTTCATCCTGCGGCGGGCGAAGGACGAGCCGGAGGTCGAGCTCGACCTGCCGCCGATCACGGTCGAGAAGGAGTACTGCAAGCTGACGATCGAGCAGGCGAGCCTCTACCAGGCGACGGTCGACCGCTGGTTCCCGCGCATCGAGCAGCACGAGGACCGGTTCGGCCGCCGCGGCGCGGTGCTCGCGATGCTCGGCCACCTGAAGCAGGTGTGCAACCACCCGGAGATGCTGATGCACACGGGCGCGCCGCTCGACGGCCGCTCCGGCAAGCTGGAGCGACTGGTCGAGCTGCTGCAGGCGATGCCGGCCGACGACAAGGCGCTCGTCTTCACGCAGTACCCGAGCTTCGACCGGCTCGTGCCCTATCTCGCGGAGCGCCTGGGCCGCGACGTCGGCTTCTTCCACGGGCGGCTGAACGCGCGGCAGCGCGACGAGCTGCTGACCGCGTTCGCGAGCGAGGAGCCGGGCGGCCCGACGGTGCTCGTGATCTCGATCCGCGCCGGCGGCCGCGGCCTCAACCTGCCGGCGGCGAATCACGTCTTCCACTTCGACCGCTGGTGGAACCCGGCGGTCGAGCAGCAGGCCACCGACCGTGCGCATCGCCTGGGGCAGCACAAGCCGGTGTTCGTGCACTCGCTGATCTGCACGGGCACGCTCGAGGAGCGGATCGACCAGCTGCTCGACTCGAAGCGCGAGCTGGTCGAGAAGGTGATGGCCGGCCGCTCGGAGGACTGGCTCGGCGATCTCGACCTGGGCGCGATCCGTGCAGCGGTGTCGCTCGCGCCGAGCGTGGTGGAGGAGGCAGCCTGATGGGCCCGTGGTCGAGGTCGTTCCTCGCGGCGGTCGCGGGCAATGCCGAGCGGCCTGATCTGGAGGTCTCGGATCTGCGGATCGAGCCGGGCGTGATCAGCGCGCGAGTCGAAGGCTGCGAGGTGACGCTAACCGCGGCGCCGATCCCGCAACGCATCTGGACGGCGATGACCCGCTACGCGAAGGGGATGGGCCAGCTGGAGGACGCGGTTGAGGGGCGGGTGCAGTCGGTGCACCTGGAGCATCTGCTGGAGGAGGACTGGGGGGAGCAGCTCGTTCCGCGGCCGCGGGCGATTGCTCGGTCGTGTTCGTGTGACGAGGACGCGGCGTGCGAGCACGTGGTTGCGGTTGCGTATCGCCGTCGCGGACGAGGTCGAACGTTCCGCACGGGTGATCCTGCATTGGCGTGGCGTGGCGGGGGGCCTCGACTCAGCCGTCGCGACCGCGGGCGATCCGTGGCGAGGCAGAAGCCTTACCGATGCGGCGAAGCCGCGCAGGATGCCGGAGCACGCTGTCTTGAAGCGCCTCGGCCCGGTCGGTATTGAGCTGGGCACAGATGACCTCGCGACGTCGCTCCGTATCGCCTACGACGCGCTTCGCACTCGCTAGTTCGATGGCGCGCACAGCCAGCCACTGCAGGTGCGGGAGTGGCGTCCGCCGGCGAAGCCGCACTCAGGGCACGTCAGGTGTCGCGCCTCCTCGCTTAGGGCCTTCTTAGCGAAATCGGTTCGCGCCGGTGGTGTCCACTCCGGAAGGTTGCTGCAGCGCGCGTGCACCCACCGGTGCTCGTCATCTGTTGCGATCTTGTCCCCTGCGGACCAGCGGCTGCCGCAGACAGGGCACCATCCGGCGCGAAGAGCTGGAATGCTCATCCGCTTCCCAACGAGGTGCGGGAAACATGTCGGCCGAGATTCAACCTGCGCCAGGGCTCGGTCACGCCGTCGCACCTTCCGCTGCTAGCGCGTAGCGAACCTCCTGGAGAGCTGTTGAATACGCGGCGCGCTGGGGCGCGTTGGCCTTTGCGGGCAGATCCGAAAGCCATGATACGAGGTGTTCGCCCTGGACATAGATGACGTCCCTTTCGTCGTGGAGCGTCTGAGGGAAGTCCCCCCAGATCACGACCACCGCTTGCACCCATGGCGCGCGAAAGCCAAGCCGGGCTTCGAGCTCGTGTTTCACACGCTTGGCGCTAGAGCGGAAACGGGCTCCACTAAACACCATCCGTCCTGAGCGCAGAGCGTCCCCGCCAGCGGCGACGGTTCCGTGTAGCAGCTTTGAATCGAGCAGGAAGACACCCGACGGTCCGACGAGGACGTGGTCCCAGTTCCCGCGTCCGTGTTCGAGATCGTGTTCGCAGTGCCACTCCGGCCCCAGTTTCTCGATCTGCTTGCCCGTTTCGCGCTCGCCTTCGGCTCCGAGCCACCAGCGAAACGCCGAGATGTGACCGCCCAGGGAGAACATCACGAAGAACACGCCGAGCAAGAAGCCACCGGTCGCGGCGACGAATCGGGCGGCGATTCCGTCCAGGTAAAGGGCAGAAGCAGCAGCCCCGGCGATCATCGCCGTGCCGAACAGCCACACCTTCCATTGTTCGCGAATGTTCTGACGGAGCAGCCGGCGGAACTCGCGCTCAGCAGAGCCACCAGCTCCAGCGAATCTTGACGGGCGACGACGCAGCACTTCAAAATAATCGGCTGCCGCAGGAAAAACCTTAGGCTGCTCAAGGATCACGGGCCGCGTGTCGATATCCGCCGCATGTCCGACCTCCTAAACGGCCAGCACGGCGATACCGCGAGCGCGGCGCTCGAGTCTGCGGCCGGACGCCAGCCCGACTTTGTCGCGCGCGCTCTGGAAGCGGCGCTCGCTACGACCTCCGACCAGAGAGCGTGGGCGCTCGTCCGACTGGCAGCCGACCTTCGTGCGGCCGGGAGACCGACGGTGGCGCTGCGGGTGCTTGACGAGGCGTTCTTCCTCGGACACGAACCCAAAACTGAACGGGCCATGTTCTCCTCCGCGATCGGTGCTCATTGCGACCTGCATCAGCACTCTGTGGGCAAGATCGTCGAGCGTGATTCGGTGAAGTATTTCGAGCCCGATTACAGGTTCGCTCGAGCTGCCCTCCGCCTTTACTCGGAGTCCTATTCGGAGACCGGTGAGACCCACGACGATCTGTTGCGGGCCGAATACAGGACACTCGTCGAGAACCTCACGGCGGCGCCGGAGTCTGACGCGACGACTCCACCGGCGCGGTCACGCTCGTAGTCGCTACGCCTCCGGGAAGACGCGCAGCCTCTCGGTCGAGAACGACTGAAAACAGCGTACTTTCGGGATCCTTGCCAATCAGGATCCTGGCCAGTTCGCTGTAGTACCAGTGCTGCTCGTTCTGTTTGGCGTTGAAGATCGCCCACGTCTGGTCGTGCCCGAGGTACTCCAACGTCTCGGCAATCGACCGTACGTTGTCGAGCTTGTCGGCGGCAACTAGCCCCAGCACGTCGACATCGCCCTCGAGCGCAAGTTAGCGGTTGAAGCACGACTCGTAGTTCGTCCACCGAATGCTGGTTGGCGTTCCAGCCCCGGTTCCGTGTTTGCCATGTGTCGATTTACGCCTTTGCCCGCCTGACGCTTTGTCGGCTTCGTCGCCTGCGACGGCGGTCCGGTTAGTTCGGGAAGACGGGCGGGGCCCCAACTCGAAACGGGTTAGGCCGCGAGGATGGCGTTCAAGTTCAGGCTCTACCCCGAGACGGGCGAGAAGTTAGCACTTCAACTGTTGGGAGAGCCGGGGCTTTCGCAAACTCGCGCGTACGTTTCCACGTTCTTCACGCGCGGCCCGTCGCGGGCGTCAGAAGTTGGGTTGCCAAGGTCGGGCAAACTGGGGTTCCAACCCGTCCTGAAGGCGAGTGGCATGCCTCCTCGGCGCGCCAAGGGAGGGAAGCTCATGCGCTTCAGCATCTCTGCGCCGTGCCGATAACCCGTGAAGAGTGTTGGTCGCGCCGGCGGCCGCGACCCGCAATTGAGGAGCGTGGCGATGAGCAATCCCCTGTTTTCGTTCGATCTTGGTCAAAACGCCCAGTATGTGTGCGGCGCGGATGAGGCGGGGCGTGCCTGCATGGCCGGGCCGCTGGTCGCCGCAGCCGTCCGGTTCGACTATGCGAGGTTGGACGCGGACGCGTTCGCACGGCTGGAAGATCTGAACGATTCCAAGAAGCTCTCTCCACGGCGGCGGGCGGCGCTGTTACCGGTCGTTCTCGACGTGGCGGACATGGCCGTGTCCGTGGTCATCCCGGCCGGCCAGATCGACCGGGACGGTTTGCATGTGTCGAACATACGCGCGCTTGCCAGCGCGCTTGAGGCGGTGGCGATCGCAGGGTCGACGAACCTAGTAGACGGGTCGCAGAACCTGGTAGACAGGTTCGAGCTCAAGAGTGACGAGGTTTCTCCGCGGTCGCTGGAGCACGGAGACGAGATATCGGCTGCGATCGCGGCCGCGGCAATCGTCGCCAAGGAAACTCGCGACTGGCTGATGCGACAGCTCGACGCGGACTACCCCGGCTACGGGTTCGCAGTGCATAAGGGCTACATCACGCGTGGGCATGAGGCGGCGGTCGTCGAGCTGGGTCCCTCGCCGGCGCACAGACAGGTCGTTACTGCAAAGCGTATGCGGGCGCTAGGCCTCTCCCCGGCGGGCTAACCAGCCGGCAGTCGGACGGTCGCCGGCTTTGTGCATGTCGTACTGACGGCTGCGCAAGCAGCTACCAGGGAGGGCGCGGACTTCTCAGCTGCCCCGGGGACTTGGAGAGCTGCGACTCGTCACACATTCGAGCCGACCTCTGCTCCTCTCGGAACCTTGGCGCTTTTCCAGGCGCTTTCCGCCACCGCGCCGCCCACTGCAGCAGACCCGCAGACGCCGGTTGGGGCAACTGGTGATCCGATCGCAAGACGCCGACGAAACCCCACCGAAGCGTCAGTCCTCGATCGTGACGAGCGTCCCGATCGGCGTGTAAGGCCACACCTTCGCCGCCGTCTCGAGCGGCAGCTCCACACAACCCAAACTCTGCGGCGTGCCGAACGACGCTCGGTTGAACGCATGCAGCGCTTCGCCGCCGTGGAAGTAGCTGATCCAGCGAATGCCCGGATCGTGGTAGTGCGACCCGTCGGGATTCGTGCCGCTCATCGTTCCGACAGGGATGTGCTCGAAGACCGGGAACGTGCCGAGCGCCGTCGGCGCCGCCGGGACGCCCGTGTTGCCCGGTGACGTCAGCACGACCTGGCCGTTGTGCCACAGCGTCAGCAGTTGCGGCACGTTGCGATGCACATAGACATAGCTGTAGCCGTCGGTCTTCTTCTTGCCCGCGATCGCATCCGTGATCAGCGCATGCCACACCTGCGGGCCCGCCGAGCCGTCGACCGCGAGCTGGTGGTCGTGCTCGAACATCATCACCGCGCCGCGCGTGATCTGGCTCGGCTGCCCCACGACCCACAGGCTCTGCAGCTCGTGCGGCGTGTTCGGATAGCGCCACGCGAAGCTCCCGGCCGGCGGGCTCACCGCCGCCGCGACCTGGGCCCGCCGGTTGCGCGCCACGTCTTCACCGGCAGGCTGCCAGGCGACCGGCAGGTAGCCCGCCTCGGCCAGGAGCTGCTGCAGCCGCACGAAGTCCGCGCCCGCGACCTGCCAGTCGACCGTGCCGGCCGCGACACTCACGCCCTGCGGGAGCTCGAGGTGGACGGGCGCGTTGAGCGGGAAGCCGAAGCCGCCCGGCTCGAACTGCAGCGTGTGGCTGTCGGTCTGGCGCCAGCTGCCGGGCACGCTCTTCGAGAACCGCGGCCGCGCCGAGCCGAGCGCCTGGTCGACCGGCCGCGAGAACGTGAGCCGGATCGGGTCGAGCGGCGCGAGCGCCTTCGCCGCCGGACTGACCAGCACGACCGGCTGCTGCGACCGCGGGAACCACGTCACCCGCACCGGCGACCCGAGCCGCTCCCACGAGCGCGCGGCGCTCGCAACAAGCGCGCTGCCCGAGGCCGCCTGCTGCCCGACCGAGACGACGCGACCGCCTGCCTGCACGACCCGGCCCCGAAACGAGACGCGGTCGACCGGCTCGGCGAACCGCAGCTGCAGCGGGGCGTGCGCGCCTACCGTCGGCCAGCGCTGCGCCAGCTGCGCGACCGGCGCGCTCACCGTCAGGCGCTCGGTGCGCGTGGAGCCGAGCGCCCAGCGCAGCAAGCCTCGGACGCCGCACGACGACGACCACCGAGATCTGCTGCCCCGGCTCGAGCTGCGCGCGCGGCGTCAGCCGGCCCTTCGACACCGTCAGCGGGATCGGCGCACCGCCCGGGCCGAACGCCTTCGCCGAGACGAGCGAGCCGCCGAGCGGCTGCACCTCCACCTTCGCGAGCGCCACGTCGTCACCCGCGAGCGTCGCACCCGACCACCAGATCACCGCGGCCGCGAGTGCCACGACCGCGGCGGCGATGAGCGCGAGGACGACGCGGATCAGACGCGCTCCCCGACGAGCTCCAACGCGGCCCGCTCGACGTCGGCCTCGGAGACGAGCACCAGCGTCGCCGCATCGCCGAGCGGGATGAACGAGTCGCGGCTCGCGACGCGCGCGATCTGCCCCTCGAACGACGCGTCGACGAGCGCTGCGACGATCCCCTCGGAGACGCCGCCCGTCTTGCGCGTCTCGTCGACCACGAGCACGCGGCCGGTGGCGTTCGCCTCGCGCAGAAGGTCCTCGACCGGGAGCGGCGCGAGCCAGCGCAGGTCGACGACGCGCGCACCGACGCCGTGCTGCTCGAGCGCCCGCGCGACGCGCAGCGACATGCGCAGCCCGTTCGCCCACGTGACGATCGTCAGGTCCTCGCCGCCGCCGTAGGTGCGCGCCGAGCCGAGCGCGACGTCGCGGGCCGCGTGCGGCGCGAGCCACAGCTCGTCGCCCTCCTCGAACAGGTCGCGCGTGTGGTAGAGCGCGATCGGCTCGAGGTACACGCAGACGCTGCCGTTCTCGCGCGCCGTCTGCAGGCAGGTCGCGAGCATCGCGCCGGCATCGTCGGGCCGCGCGGGCGAGGCGATCACGAGGCCCGGGATGTCGCGCAGCACGCCGACCGCGTTGTCGTTGTGGAAATGCCCGCCGAAGCCCTTCTGGTAGCCGTAACCCGCGACGCGCACGACCATCCCGTTCCGGTACTGGCCCTGCGAGAAGAACTGCAGCGTCGCCGCCTCGCCGCGCAGCTGGTCCTCGGCGTTGTGCAGGTAGGCGAGGTACTGGATCTCGGCGACCGGGAGGAAGCCGCTGAGCGACGCGCCGAGCGCGAGCCCGAGGATCGACGTCTCGTCGAGCAGCGTGTCGAAGACGCGGCCCGCGCCGAAGCGCTTCTGCAGGCCGCGCGTGACACCGTAGACGCCGCCCTTCACCGCGATGTCCTCACCGAAGAGGAGCACGCGAGCGGTCGCGCTCGAGCGCGTCCGCGAGCGCCGCGTTGATCGAGAGCGCCAGCGTCGTCGGCCCGTCGCCGTTCGCGGCCGGCCAGCGCGCGGGCGCGAGCTCCTTGCGCGGTGCGAGCGGCTTGACGATCTCCGCCGCCGAGTCGAGCTGCGGCTCGCCGCGCCGCCGCCTCCGCGATCGTCCGCACCCGCGCGGCCGTCTCGGTGTAGTCGCGGACGAGCCGCTCGCCGCTCCAGCCGGCCGTCTTGGCGAGCGTGCGCCCGGTGCCGAGGATCGGGTCGCGATCCCAGTCGGCGCGAATCGCCTGCGGCGTTCGATACGCGGTCTCGACGTCGGCACCCGCGTGGCTCAGGAAGCGAACCGTGCGCAGGTGCAGGACGGCGGGACGGCGCTGCGTGCGAATCCAGTCGGCGAGCTCGCGCGCCGTCGCGAGCACCTCCTCCGGGTCGGAGCCGTCGGCGGTCGCGTAGCGCAGCTGCGTGCGCGAGCGGAGCGCCTGCTCGACCCAGCCGGGCGGCGACGGGACGCTGATGCCGATGCCGTTGTCCTCGCACACGAAGAGGAGCGGCAGCGGCAGTCCCTGGTAGGCGGTGTGCGCCGCGCTGTTCAGCCCCGCCTGCGCCGTCGCGTGGTTGAGCGACGCATCGCCGAAGCTGCAGACGACGACGGCATCCTCGGGCCACGGGCACTCGACGCCGAGCTTCTTCGCGCGCTCGATCGCGAACGCGACCCCGAACGCGCGCGGCAGGTGCGAGGCGATCGTCGAGGTCTGCGGGATGATCGCGAGGTCGGCGTTGCCGAACACCTTGTGGCGGCCGCCCGCGATCGGCTCTTCGCGCGACGCGGTGATGCCGCGCAGGATGTCGGGCACGCCGTCGCGCCCCGCCTGCGCGGCGCGCGCAAGGTAGAACGCACCCGAGCGGTAGTGGAGGAGCGCCGGGTCGGTCGGCCGGAGCGCAAGCGCGACGCACGCATTGCTCTCGTGGCCCGCCGAGCCGATCGTGTAGAAGCTGCGCCCGGTCGACTGCAGGTAGCGCGCGGCGAAGTCGCAGTGGCGGCTCTCGACCTGCGCGCGCCAGACCGCCTCGAGGTCGGTGCGCTCGCCCGCCGGCCCGGCCGCCTCGAGCGGCGCGAGCTGCTCCAGCAGGTGGAGCTCGAGTGGGTTCAGCTCCGCGGACATCCGAGGCGAAGCATGCCTGTCGTAGGATCGTGGCCGATGCAGATCAAGGCCGCCGTCCTGGAGGAGTTCGGGTCACCGCTCGTCGTCCGCGAGCTCGACCTCGCCGAGCCGAAGGCGGGCGAGGTGCTCGTGCGGCTCGTCGCGTGCGGTGTCTGCCACACCGACCTCTACACCGCCTCGGGCGCCGATCCTTCCGGCTACGCGCCGACCGTGCTCGGGCACGAGGGCGCCGGCGTCGTCGAGCGGGTGGGGGAGGGCGTCAGCTCGCTCGCTGTTGGCGATCACGTCGTGACGCTCTTCTCGCCGCAGTGCCGCGAGTGCATCCACTGCCGAAGCGACCGCACGAACCTGTGCCTCGCGATCCGCGAGCAGCAGAACCAGGGCTACCTCCCCGACGGCACGACGCGCCTCTCGCTCGGGCGGCGAGCCGGTGCGCCACTTCATGGGCACCTCGACGTTCGCGGAGTACACGGTCATGCCGGAGATCGCGCTCGCGAAGATCAACCCTGAAGCACCACTCGAGGGTGCGGCGCTCTTCGCCTGCGGGCTCTCGACCGGGATCGGCGCGGCGATGAACACCGCGAAGGTCGACGCCGGCTCGACGTGCGTCGTCTTCGGCGCCGGGATGGTCGGGCTCGGCGCCGTGATCGGCTGCCGCCTGCAGGGCGCCGAGCGGATCGTCTGTGTCGACCTCTCCGAGGAGCGGCTCGCGCTCGCGACCAGGCACGGCGCCACCGAGACGATGGTCGGCGGGCCCGACACGGTCGAGCGGATCGTCGAGTCGACCGGCGGCTTCGGCGCCGATTACACCTTCGAGGCGACGGGCAACGTGACCGTGATGCAGCCAGGCGGTCGAGTCGGCGCGCATGGGGTGGGGGCTCTGCACGGTCGCGGGCGTCGCCGGCAAGGGCGAGACGCTCGACATCGTGCCGCGCTACCTGATCACCGGCCGCCGCGTCGCCGGCTCGTCGTTCGGCGGCGTCAAGGGCCGCGACGGCGTGCCGGCGCTCGTCGAGCGCTGGCTCGCGGGCGAGATCGACGCCGAGTCGTTCATCTCGCACCGGCTGACGCTCGACGAGGTCAACCGCGGCTTCGAGCTGATGGAGGCGCAGGACGGGATCCGGAGCGTGATTCAGTTCTCATGATCGTCGAGCGCGCCGAGCATCCCGACGTGGACGTCGAACGCCTACCTCGTCGCCGAGGGCGACGGCGGGCAGCGGGGTGCTCGTCGACTCGAACGGCGTCGAGGAGCCGCTGCTCGCTCTCGTCGCAGGAGCGCGGGATCGCGATCACGCACGTGCTCGTCACGCACCAGCACGGCGACCACGTCGTCGACCTGGCGGGGCTCGCGCAGCGCTTCGGCGTGCCGGTCGTCGGCAGCGCGCTGACGAAGGACGCAGGCGTGCCGATCGACGAGACCTTCGACGACGGCGACGTCGTCCGCTCCGGCTCGCTCGAGATCCAGGCGATCGCGACGCCCGGCCACTGCCCCGACCACTTCGCCCTGCTCGTGAACGGCACCGACTGCCTGACCGCCGACTGCCTCTTCAAGGGAACGGTCGGCGGCACGCGCGGCGGCGGGCCGACCGGGTACGCCGACCAGGTCGAACTCGATCATGAACCGGCTGATGAGCCTGCCGCACGAGACGCGCATCCATCCCGGGCACACGCTGCCCTCGACGGTCGGCGAGGAGTGGGAGCAAAACCCGTTCATCCGCATCTGGCGCGGCGTCGATCCCGGAGGGAACCGAGCAGTGCCGCGTGGGCGGGGAGGAGGCGACGCTCGATTCTCTTCGGGCCCGACTACGACGGCACGCACAAGGCCTGGGTGCGCTACCCGGACGGCCGCGACGCGATCGTCGGCGGCAGCCAGGTCGAGCGCGGCTGACAGGGCGAGACTCGTGAATCTGGTTCGCCTGCGGCGAATCAGATTCAGCAAGGGACGAATCTGATTCCGCGCAGCGGAACCAGATTCGCGAGTTCGGCCTAGAGCGCGCGCATGCGGTTGTTGCGCGGCTCGTGCGTCAGCTCGGCGAGGCCGAGCGCTTCGAGGAGCGGCGGCAGGTAGACGCCGAAGCGGCCGCGGAGCCCTTTCTTGAGGCCGTACCAGCCGCCGACCGGGTTGTCGGGCGCGCGGCCCCAGGCCTCGACGGTTCCTTCCGGGGCGGGCTTCTGCTCGTCGGCGCCGCCGAGGTCGAGCCAGTCGCCGTGCGCCTTCAGCATCGCGTGCAGGTCGTCGATCGCGCGCAGGTGGTAGCGCAGCTGCGTGCCGCCGACCTGGCAGACGAGCGCCGGGGGGTCGGCCTCCTCGTCGCGCCACATCTCGTAGGCGGCCTTGCCGGGCGGCGTATGGAGCCGCCAGGGATCCTCGCGGGTGCCGCTGCCCCCGGCGCTCATGCCGGGAGCCCGTAGGAGCCGACGATCGTCGCCTCGGCTAGGGCGGCATACGCGCTCTCGACGAGCCGCGCGTTCTCTCGGCAGCTTCGGCGCGAGCGTTCAGGGCGAACGCGCTGGAACGACAGGTCGAAGCCGTCGCGCAGCGTAGCCAGCGGATCGCCGGCATGCCGCTCGGCGACGAGCACGAACGTGCCGGCGTCGGCAGCCGGTGCTGGGCGGGCGACGGGTGTGTCTCGGTCGTCGCGCTCCGGGTGAGGAGCTCGCGCACCTCGCCCGCCAGCGGGCTTGCGGTGCCGGTACTCGCGAGCAGGTGCAGGACGCGAACTCGACGCTCGTCGCTCAGGGTGCCGACGGCAGCGCGCTGGAGCGACTCGAGCCCGATCAACGTTGCTTCCTGCGCACTGAAGCGCGCGCGTGCGAGCCGGCGAATCACCGCGAAGAGCGCGACGAAGCAGATGTAGATGATCGCGATCGCCGGGCGATAGAAATAGTTCACGTCTTTCGTCACGAACTTGCCGACCTCGTCGATGAAGAGGCCGAAGCCGATGCCGCCCAGAACGGCGACGGTCGACTTGGCAGCCGGGCTGAGGAAGGCGATCGCCGTGATCACTGCGGCCGTCAGCAGCAGGCCGCCGTAGAGCACGTGGGCGATGTGCAGCGAGCCGCCGCCGACCTGCGGGTAGCCGGTCGCCGCGAGGAATGCACGCGTGAACACCACCGTCGCGACCGCGCAGACAAGAAGCGTCGAGAGTTGCTGGTGCAGGTCGAAGCTGCGCGCCGGCCGGCGCGCCCGGTGGCTCAGGCGGCGGGGCACTTCGCGCCGCTCTTCAGCGACACGCAGCCTTGCGACAGCAGCTTGCTCGGATTGCGCGCGCGGGTGAGGCTGAGCGAGTCGCTCGCCACCTGCGCGACGTAGGTCTTGCCGTCGGTCGAGACATCGATCGCCACGGCGACGCCGCAGTCCGAGGTTCCCGGCGAGCGCGGGCGACAACGCGACCAGGTCTGCGAGCTTGTCCGTGTAGCGCCCGTGCGCTGGCGAGGTAACTCTTCTCGGCCGTCCCCACCTGGTCTCATCGCCTGCTGCGTGCTCTGCGGCCTTCGTCGTTCGTGCTCGGCCCGCTCGAGTGCTTCTTGGTCAGCTGGGGCAGGATGAAGAGGAGCGCCGCGGCCAGCAGCAGCATCGGCAGGTAGCGCTGAATGTTCGGCGGCACCGGGCCACCCTACAGCGCGCGTGCCGCCGCGGTCAGCTTCCGGCGAGGCTGCCGAGCAGCTCGTACGAGCGCAGCCGCGCGTCGTGGTCGTGAATCGCGGCCGCGACGATCAGCTCGTCGGCGCCCGTCTCGGCGACGAACGCGTCGAGCCCCGCGCGCACCGTCTCGGGCGAGCCGACGAACGAGCGGCGCAGCATCGCCGAGGCGCGCTCCTTCTCGGGCGGTGTCCAGTAGGCCTCGATGTCGTCGATCGGCGGCGGCAGCCGGCCCGCGCGTGCCGCGCAGGATGTTCGTGAACGACTGCTGCGCCGAGGTGAAGAGCCTGCGCGCCGTCTCGTCGTCGTCGGCGACGATCACGTTGGCGCCGACCATCGCGTACGGCTCCTGCAGCTGCTCGGACGGCCGGAACGTGGAGCGGTAGGTCTCGAGCGCCGGCAGCAGCGCCTCGGGCGCGAAGTGCGAGGCGAACGCATACGGGAGCCCGAGCAGCCCTGCGAGCTGCGCGCCGAAGAGGCTCGAGCCGAGGATCCACAGCGGCACGCGCGCGCCGGCGCCGGGCGTTGCCTGCACGAGCTGGCCCGGTTGCGGATCGGCGAGGTAGCGCTGCAGCTCGAGCACGTCCTGCGGGAACGTGTCGGCGCTCTCGGGCTCGCGCCGCAGCGCGTGGATCGTCAGGCGGTCGGTGCCGGGCGCGCGGCCGAGGCCGAGGTCGATGCGGCCCGGATGCAGCGCCTCGAGCGTCCCGAACTGCTCGGCGATCACGATCGGCGGATGGTTCGGGAGCATGATCCCGCCGGCGCCCACGCGGATCGTCGAGGTGCCGCCCGCGACGTGCGCGATCACGACCGCGGTGGCCGCGCTCGCGATGCCGATGGCGTTGTGATGCTCGGCGAGCCAGAAGCGGTTGTAGCCCCAGCCGCTCGACGTGCTGGGCGAGGTCGAGCGAGTTCCGAAGCGCCTGCGCGGCGCTCGAGCCCTCGACGATCGGGGCCAGGTCGAGCACCGAGAGTGGCGGCAGCGGCACGCCGGAAGAGTGCCGGTCGGGCCGGGCCCGGCGCGCCCCAGGGACGAGTTCCCTGCTCGGAGCGGGCTTCCCGGGAGGCGTCTGGACCCCGGCGTACTATGACCCCTCCGCGATGGCCCAGGCAGATTTCGTCCACCTCCACGTCCACTCCGAGTACTCGATCCTCGACGGGGCGTGCCGGGTCCCCGACCTCGTCAAGCGGGCCGCAGAGCTCGAGATGCCGTCGGTCAGCCTCACCGACCACGGCTCGATGGCGGGCGCCGTGCAGCTCTGGAAGGCGACGCGCGGGACGGGGGTGAAGCCGGTGATCGGCTGCGAGGTCTACGTCGCCGGCGACCGCAAGGCGCACGAGAAGGGGAACGCGCACCTGACGCTCCTCGCCGCCGACAACGCCGGCTACGCGAACCTGATCAGGCTCTCCTCGCTCGGCTATCTCGAGGGCTACTACTACAAGCCGCGGGTCGACTGGGAGCTCCTCGAGAGCCACTCGCAGGGCCTGATCGCCCTCTCCGGCTGCCTCTCGGGCCGGGTGTGCAAGGCGCTCGAGGAGAACCGCGTCACCGACGCCGAGGGTGAGCTCGACCGGCTGGCGCAGGTCTTCGGCCGCGACAACGTCTATGTCGAGCTGCAGAACGCGCACCTCGAGGTGCAGGCGCGCATCCTGCCGCAGCTCACCGAGCTCGCCGTCAAGTCGGGCCTGCCGACGGTCGCGACCGGCGACGTGCACTACCTGCGCGACACCGACGCCCGCGCGCACGAGGCGCTCCTCTGCATCCAGTCGGGCGACTCGCTCAAGAACCCGAACCACTGGCGCTTCGAGACCGACCACTTCTACTTCAAGTCGCCCGAGGAGATGGCCCTCGACTTCCCCGGGCAGGCCGAGGCGATGCGGCGCACGCTCGAGGTGGCCGAGCGCTGCAACGTCGAGATCGAGCTCGACCGCATCCACCTGCCGCGCTTCGACGTGCCCGAGGGCCGCGACGCGTTCGACTACCTGGTCGAGCAGTGCGAGCGCGGGCTCGAGAAGCGCTACGACAAGGTGACCGCCGAGCTGCAGGAGCGGCTCAAGTACGAGCTCAAGACGATCAAGGAGATGGGCTTCACCGACTACTTCCTGATCGTGTGGGACTTCATCCGCTTCGCCAAGACCAACGGCGTCTCGGTGGGGCCGGGCCGCGGCTCGTCCGCCGGATCGCTCGTCGCCTACACGCTCGCGATCACCGACATCGACCCGATCCGCTACGACCTGATGTTCGAGCGCTTCCTCAACCCGGGCCGCAAGTCGATGCCCGACATCGACATCGACTTCGCCGTCGAAGGCCGCGAGCGCGTCATCAACTACGTGCGCGAGAAGTACGGCGCCGACCGCGTCGCGCAGATCATCACGTTCTCGACGATGGCAGCCCGCGCCGCCGTCCGCGACGCGGGCCGCGTGCTCGAGGTGCCCTACGGCGTCGTCGACAAGATCGCGAAGCTGATCCCGGAAGGGCCCGGCCAGACGCTCGACGACTGCCTCAAGCCGGGCAGCGAGCTGCGCAAGGCGATCGACGCCGACCCGGTCGCCAAGGAGATCATCGAGCTCGCGCAGCCGCTCGAGGGCCTGACGCGCGCCGACTCGATCCACGCCGCCGGCGTCGTGATCGGCGCCGAGCCGCTGATCAACGTCGTGCCGCTGCAGCAGAAGGGCGCCGACCAGGAGCTCGTGACGCAGTTCTCGATGAAGGACATCGAGGCGCTCGGCCTCCTCAAGATGGACTTCCTCGGCCTGCGCAACCTCGACGTGATCGACAAGGCGTGCAGGCTGATCGGCAACCTCGACATCGCGGCGATCCCGATGGACGACAAGAAGACGTACGCGATGCTCGCCAAGGGCGACGCGGCCGGCGTCTTCCAGTTCGAGTCGTCGGGCATGCGCGACGCGCTCCGCCAGGTGAAGCCGACCGTGTTCGAGGACCTGATCGCCCTCGTCGCGCTCTACCGGCCGGGGCCGATGAGCTACATCCCGTCCTACGGCAAGCGCAAGGCCGGCCAGGAGCAGGTCGCCTACCTCGACAAGCGCCTCGAGCCGATCCTCCGCGACACCTACGGCATCTGCGTCTACCAGGAGCAGTACATGCGCATCGCGCGCGAGCTGGCCGGCTTCTCGATCACCGAGGCCGACGACCTGCGCAAGGCGATCGGCAAGAAGATCCGCGCGCTGATGGCGTCGCTGAAGGACAAGTTCCTGAACGGCGCCGCGGAGCACGGCGTCACGCCCGGCGTCGCGAAGCAGCTGTGGGAGGACGTCGAGAAGGCGGCCGACTACTCGTTCCCGAAGGCGCACGCAGCGTGTTACGCGCTGATCGCCTACCAGACCGCCTGGCTGCGCCAGAACCATCCGTGCGAGTACATGGCGGCGCTGATCAGCTCGGTGATGTCGACCAAGGACCGCGTGCCGATCTACGTCAACGCCTGCCACGAGCTCGGGATCGAGGTGCTGCCGCCCGACGTGAACGAGTCGCAGGTCGACTTCGCCGTCGTCGACGGCAAGATCCGCTTCGGCCTCAACGCGGTGAAGGGCGTGGGGGAGGGCGCGGCGCGCGCGCTGATCGCCGCGCGCACCGAAGGCGGCCCGTTCGAGTCGATCTGGGACTTCGCCGAGCGCGTCGACCCGATGGTCTCGAACAAGCGCGTGCTCGAGGCGCTCGTCAAGTGCGGTGCGCTGCCCGGCTCGCGCAAGGGCAACCTCGACGTGCTGGAGCAGGCGGTCGGCTGGGGGCAGAAGCAGCAGGCCGACCGGCTCGCCGGCCAGGGCTCGATCTTCGACCTCGGGCCTGCGGAGGAGACGAAGCCGAAGCACCACCCGGCGACGCCGACCGACGAGTTCGAGAAGAACGAGCTGCTGCGCCTCGAGAAGGAGGTGCTCGGTCTGTACGTCTCCGAGCATCCGCTGTCGGGCATCCGCGACCAGCTGCGCCGCAAGTCGGACGCCACCGTCGCCGAGCTCGACCGCCGCCGCGACGGCGAGGTCGTGACGATCGGCGGCATCGTCGCCGGCGTGCGCCACATGACCACGAAGCGCGGCGACGCGATGGTGTTCCTGCGGCTCGAGGACATCACCGGCAGCGTCGAGACCGTCGTCTTCAACCAGACCTACGACAAGGCACGCGAGCTGTGCACGGCCGACCGCATCCTGATCGTCAAGGCGCGCATCGACCGCAAGGAAGGCGAGACGAAGCTCGTCGCGCTCGAGCTGAGCGCGTTCGAGGCGGTGCCCGACAAGCGCGAGGTGCGGCTCGTGATCGACGCGACCAAGGCCGCGCGCGGGCACGATCCGCGAGCTCGCGCAGCTGATCAAGGACTTCCCCGGCGAGTCGCCGGTCTACGCCGACCTGATCACCTCGCAGGGCAAGAAGGTCTACGCGTTCGGCCCGCAGTACAAGGTGAAGCCCGCGCCGGACTTCTACGCCGAGGTGAAGATGCTGCTCGGCGAGTCCGCGGTCGCCTAGATCAGCGACTCGCGAATCTGGTTCGGCTCGCGCCGAATCAGATGCGGTGGGAATGTTCGGCTGCGCCGAATCAGATTCGGTGGGAATGTTCGGCTGTGCCGAATCAGATCGGTGGGAATGTTCGGCTGCGCCGAATCAGATTCGGTGGAGGAATAGAGTCGTAGGATCATCCACAACGAGAGGACTCTCGATGACCATCGGCATTCGCATCAAGCTCCCGGGCGTGACCCAGGAGCAGTTCGACCAGGCGCACGATCACATCAACGCCGACCGCTCGGCTCCCAAGGGGCTCGTCTTCCACGCGTCCGGCCCGATCGACGGCGGCTGGGGGATCATCGACTTCTGGGAGTCGCGGGCCGACTTCGATGCCTTCTCCGCGCGGATCGGCGAGGGCATGGCAGCCGCCGGCGTCGAGCCGCAGGGGCCGCCCGACATCAAGGAGTTCCCGGTCCACGAGCTGATCAAGGGCTAGAGCCGACCAGGCACCCTCGAAGCTGGTTCGGCCTTCGCCGAACCAGCTTCGGCTGTGGCGCCTAGACCAGAGACTCGCGGAGCTGGCTCGGCTGGGCCGAACCAGCTTCGGCCGGGCGATGACGTGACGGCGCGGCGCGGAACAGGACGACCCCGGTCGAGATGAGCCAGATCCAGACGAGCGGGAGCGGCAGGCTCCCGAGATCGTGCAGCGTCCCGCTCGTGCCCGCGGCCGCGCTCACCTCGACGCCGCCGAGGGCGAGCAGGCCGCCGGCGACGATCCCGAGCCAGGCGAGCCAGCGGGCGAAGAGGCCCGAGAGGAGCATCGCGAGCGCCCCGCAGAACACTGCAGCACCGGCGGGCGCGAAGATCAACGCGAACAGAGACGTTCCGGCAGTGTCGAACGCGGCAACCGTGCCGGGGGTCGCGCCCGCGTGGGCGAGCCACGCCCCGGTCGCGACGAGCCCGTAGTCGACGACCTCGATCACGACGCTGACGATCATCAAGCCGATCGCGAGGTCTGCGAGGCGCAGCGAGCGCGGCGAGGCTCGGAATGCGTCGCGCAGGCCGACGCAGAACGCGATCCGCCCGAGCAGGACGAGGCTGAGCCAGCCGGCGAGGAATGCGGTCTTCGCAGGGTGCTGTGCATAGCTCGCGATGATCGTCCCCTCGTTCGTCCCGAGCTTGTCGGTCGGCAGCGACGGCGCGAGCGAGATGCCGACCCACTCCAGGAAGTACAGGACCGCGCCGGTGAGCGCTAGACGGTTGCCGATGAGTCGATTCGCAGTGCCGGACATGACGCCTCCTCCTGTCAGTTGAGGCCCCGAACATAGGAGCGGAGAGTCGTGCCGTCAGCGGCCGCGAGAACCGAACGGCTCCTCCTCGGGGATGAACCGTTTGCGCCCGGCGGACGATGTCTCTCGGCCGGCCGAGTTGTACGTTTCGACCGTGGAAAACCGGTCGAAGGCCGCTCTCGCGCTCGATCTCGGGCTTGTCCTCTGCTTCGGCTCCGTGGCCGAATGGAACACCTGGGTCTTCGGGACGGTCGGCGGCCCGCGCTGGCTGACGACGCTGCTCCCGCTGCTGCTCGCGGTCCCGCTTCTCTGGCGGCGCTCGAGGCCGCTCCTCTCCATGGCGCTCGTGACGACGGGCCTGGTGCTCCAGGCGATCGTCAGCGGCGATGCCGCCGAGGGGCTGCAGAACTTCTCGGTCGCGGTGGCCGCCTACTCGGTCGCCGCATACGCCGGCCCGAGACGTGCCCTGATCGGGCTCGGCATCGTCTCCGCCGGGTACGGCATCTATGCCCTCGAGGACCGGAACATTCGAAGCGGCAGGACGAGTGAGCTCTACGCAGGCGCGTTCTACGGGGCGGTGTTCATCGTCGCCTGGCTCGTTGGGAGCTTCGTGCGTGGCGGGCGAACCCAGAAGGCACTCGAGACGCAGGCCGCAGGCCAGCGGCGGGCGGCAGAGCTCGCCGTGGCCGACGAGCGATCACGTCTGGCGCGTGAGCTGCACGACATCGTCTCTCACAATCTCAGCGTCGTCGTGCTCCAGGCCGGCGGCGCCCGGGCGCAGGGCAGCGCCGCGGCGCCCGCCGCGCTGGAGAAGATCGAGCGGAGCGGCCGAGAGGCGCTCTTCGAGATGCGCAGGCTGCTCGGCGTGCTCCGTGGCGACGACGAGGTCGCCACGGTCGCGCCTCAGCCCGGGCTGGCGCAGCTGGCGCCGCTCGTCGACCGCGTCCGAGCGGCAGGGCTGCCGGTCGAGGTGTCGATCGACGGCGACCGGTCTGGGCTCAGCCCGGCGCTCGAGCTCTCGGTCTACCGGATCGTTCAGGAAGCGCTGACGAACGTGCTCAAGCACGCGGGGCCGGCGACAGCCCGCGTCGACATCCGGTGCGGGGAGGACGCGGTCACGATCGAGGTGGCAGACGACGGCTGCGGCAGCGACGCAACGCCCTCGTTCACGGGGCACGGGCTCGTCGGGATGCAGGAGCGCGTCGCGCTGTTCGGCGGCAGCCTGGACGCGATCCCCGGCGCCGACGGGGGATTCGTCGTGCGGGCGCGGCTGCCGCTCGCCGCAGGTGCCGCATGATCAGCGTGCTCATCGCGGACGATCAGGAGCTCGTGCGCGAGGGGCTGCGGATGATGCTCGACGCGGAGCCCGACATCAGCGTAGTCGGCGAGGCCGGTGACGGCGGCGAGGCGCTCGTCGGCGTGCGGAAGCACGACCCGGACGTTCTCGTGCTCGACATCCGGATGCCCGGGATCGACGGCATCGAGGCAACGCGCCGGCTGACCGACGCGGGCGCTCGCGTGCGCATTCTCGTGCTGACGACATTCGACCTGGACGCATACGTGTACCGCGCGATGCAGGCAGGGGCCAGTGGCTTTCTCCTCAAGGACGCGACCCGGGATCAGCTCGCCGGTGGCGTGCGCACCGTGGCGGGTGGGGAGGCGCTGCTCGCGCCGTCGGTGACGCGCCGGCTGATCGAGGACTTCTGCAGCCGGCCCGACCCCGAGTCGGCTCGACCCGAGCTCGTCTCGGTGCTGAGCGAACGCGAGCTCGACGTCCTGCAGCTGCTGGCCCGCGGGCTCTCGAACGCCGAGATCGCCAAGGAGCTCTACCTGGGTGAGACGACCGTCAAGAGCCACGTTTCGCGGATCCTGGCGAAGCTGGGCCTGCGTGACCGGATCCAGGCCGTCGTGTTCGCCTACGAGTCGGGTCTCGTTCGGCCAGGCTCGGCGTAGGGGCTAGGTTAGGTACCAGGCCAAAAGACTGGCCTCTTCCACCCATCCGGCGGAAGAACGCGGCGGGCCGGGCGTGGTAGAACAAAAGGTGACGAGCGTTTGGATTCCGTAAATTCCGAAGATCCCCCGGTGTGGGGAGAACCATCGCGTTCGTTGTACCGAATGAAGGGGGAGAGAACGAACAAGATGCCAACTGCGGAAACCAATCTAGCCCTCACGGAACAGGAGCTCGTCGAGCACTGGCGCTCGTCGGAGCTGGAGCGGGCCGGCTACCCAGCCGAGCTCGCTGCCGAGCTCGCGACGCGCACCGACGTCGACCTGCATCGCGCGGCCGAGCTGCTCCAGCGGGGCTGCTCGCCCGAGCTCGCGGCCTCGATCCTGCTCTAGGCGGACACGCGAACACTGGTTCGGCTGCCGCCGAATCAGGTTCGATAGCGTCAGCCCGTGCTCTTCTTCATCCCGTCGCCGCACACCGGCGTCGTTCACGTCGGGCCGCTGCAGCTGCACATGTACGGGCTGACGCTGCTGGTCGCGATCCTCGCGTGCATCTGGCTGACCGGCCGCCGCTGGCAGGCGCTCGGCGGCGACTGGGACCTCGTCACGCGCGTCGCGGTGTGGGGGGTCGGCTTCGGCGTCGTCGGCGCGCGCGCCTACCACGACGTCACGTCGTGGAGCGAGGTGCCGAGCCCGAAGTGGCAGGGCATCTTCGAGGTGTGGAAGGGCGGCCTCGGGATCTGGGGCGGCATCCTCTTCGGCGCGCTCGCGGGCGCAGTCGTCGTGCGGCGCTCAGGCTACGACGTGGCGAAGTTCCTCGATGCCGCGGCGCCCGGGCTCCTGCTCGCGCAGGGGATCGGGCGGATCGGCAACTGGTGGAACCAGGAGCTCTTCGGCAAGCCGACGAGGCTGCCCTGGGGGCTCGAAGATCTCGGCCGATCACCGGCCGCTCCAGTACCTCGACCGCGCCACATTCCACCCGACGTTCCTCTACGAGCTCATCTGGGACTTCGTCGGGGTCGCCCTCCTGCTCTACGTGGGCCGCCGCTTCTCGATCAGGCCGCCCGGCCTCTTCGCGCTCTACGTCGCCTGGTACTGCTTCGGCCGCTTCTTCGAGGAGCTCCTGCGCGTCGATCCCGCGCACCACATCGCCGGGCTGCGCCTCAACGCGTGGGTCTCGGCGATCGTGTTCGTCGCCGCGGTCGTCTATTTCGTCTGGCGACAGCGGCGCGACCCGGGCCGGGGCGTGCGCGAGCCGCGCCGCGACCCGCCCAAGGGGCCCGCGATGGCGATCCCCAAGGGCCGCGTCCGGTAACGGCGCTAGCCTGCCCTGGGTGGCAATCGCCGTCCGGGAACTCGAGCTGGACCTCGACGCGTTCGAGGGCCCGTTCGACCTGCTCCTCTCGCTCGTCCTGCGGGAAGAGCTGCCGCTGCAGGAGGTCGATCTCGCCGAGATCGTGATCGCGTTCGTCGAGCATCTCGCCGGCAAGGGCGACCTCGACCTCGACGCATGCGGCGAGTTTCTCGTCCTCATCTCGGCCCTGCTCGAGCTGAAGGCGCGCGCGATGTTCCCGGAGGAGGACGCGGAGCTCTCCGAGCTCGAGCCCGAGGAGGCGGCCGAGGAGCTGGCGCGGCGTCTCGCCGAGTACCGGCGCGCGAAGGAGGCGGCGCAGTTCCTGCGCGGCCGGCTCGACGAGCGGCGCGACCTCTTCTTCCGGCTCGGCCCTGCGCCGCTCGCGCCGCGGCCCGAGCGCAAGCTCGCCCCGCAGAGCGCCGACAAGCTCGCCGCCGCGCTCCGGGTGCTCGCCGTCGAGCCGCCTGCGCCCTCGACGGCGCACATGGCGCTGCGCTTTCCGCCCGTCTCGCTGTTTCTCGACCGCTGGCGCTCGCTGCTCCGCCGCCGTAGCCGCTTCGACTTCGACCAGGAGGTCGCGGGGCTCTCGCGCGTCGAGATCGCCGTCGCCTTCCTCGCACTGCTCGAGCTGCGCAAGCAGAACGAGATCGCGATCGGGCAGGCCTCGCCGTTCGCGCCGATAAGGATTTCTCGCGCCGACGCTGAAAGGAGTCTCTCGTGGACAGCCCACTCCGCCTGATCACCACCGAGGCCACGCCGGCCTCCGAGCTCGCCAAGGTCGTCGAGGCCCTGCTCGTCGTCGCGTCGCAGCCGCTGCCGGTCGAGGACCTCGCGGCCGCCGCCGAGGCCGACGTCGAGCACGTCGCCGAGCGCGCTGGAGATCCTCGCGCGAGCGCTACTCCGAGGAGACGAGCGGGATCGTGCTCGAGCACGTGGCCGGCGGGTACGCCTTCCGCGCCTCGGCCGCCGCGTCCGAGGCCTGCGCGCGCCTCTTCGAGAAGCCGACCGAGAAGGGCCTGTCGCAGGCTGCGCTCGAGACGCTGGCGATCGTCGCCTACCTGGGGCCGCTCAGCCGCCCCGAGATCGCGCGCATCCGCGGCGTCAACGTCGACGGCGTCGTCGCCGGGCTCGCCGAGCGCGGGCTGATCGGCGAGGGCGGCCGCGAGAACGAGTTCGGTGCGATCCGCTATCGCACGACGCCGCTCTTCGAGCGCGTCTTCGGGCTCGAGTCGCTCGCCGCGCTCCCGCGCGTCGACGACCTCGGCGCCGACGTGACCGAGATTCGCGAGCGGCTCGAAGCGGTCGCGGAGAAGCGCCCGGCGTAGCGCCGGCGCTCCTCGCCTCAGCGCGCGACAGGTCGGCCGGGCTACCTTGTGCCCGTGGACGTCACCGAGCGGAGCTTCGAGGCGGACGTGATCGAGGCATCGAAGGACGCGCCGGTCGTCGTCGACTTCTGGGCCGAGTGGTGCGGTCCCTGCAGGTCGCTCGGCCCCGTGCTCGAGGAGGCGACGGCCGCGAAAGGCGTCACGCTGGCCAAGGTCGACGTCGATGCGAACCAGGCGCTCGCGGCCGAGTACGGGATCAGCGGCATCCCCGCCGTCAAGGCGTTCAGGAACGGTCACGTCGTGGCCGAGTTCGTCGGCGCGCAGGGGCGCGCAGCGGTCGAAGCGTTCCTCGACGAGCTGACGAAGCCGCCGGTCGTCGACTCGGTCGACGACCCGGAGCTCCAGGCCGCGCTCGCGCGCGGCGACTACGAGCAGGCGTTCGAGCTGCTGCTCGGCCGGGTCGACGCGGATCCGGACGGGACGCGAACGGTGATGGTCGCGCTCTTCGGAGAGCTCGGGCACGAGCATCCGCTGACCGTCCGGTACCGCCGGCGGCTCGCGACCGCGATCTACTGAGCGATACCTCGCGAGCTTCGAACCGGAGTCGAGCTCCGGCCGGAAGCCGTGGATCGTCGCCGGCACGACCCGCCAGCCGCGGACGCCGTCACGTCCGAGCGCGACGGTCAGGATCCCGGTGCGCTCGGTGTCGGGTGATGCCGGAGGGAAACACGAAGTTGCCGAGCGTCCAGGCGACCACAGACCGGCGCGTCGGCGAGACGACACGGCCGAAGACGTGGGGGTGGGCGCCGAGCACGACCTGAGCGCCGGCGTCGAGCGCGGCAGCTGCCAGCTGCTGCTGCCGCCACGAAGGGTCGGGGTGCAGCTCGGTGCCCCAGTGGAACCAGCACACGACGACGTCCGCGTTGCGGCGTGCCGCACGGACGGCGGCGGCGACCGTCTCGGGCTCGGCCTTCGCCGTGCCCGGCGAATCGGCGGTCGCGTTGAACCCGAGCGGATTGACGTCGGAGAGACCGACGAAGCCGATCCGTAGGCCGCCCGCCACGATCACGACGGACCGAAGGGCTGCAGCGGCGTTCGCGCCGCCGCCGACCGTTGCGATGCCGGCGCCCTGAGCGAGCCTGAGCGTGTCGAGCAGGCCGACGGAGCCGAAGTCTCCCGAGTGGTTGTTCGCAACGGTGACGACGTCGAGGCCGCCTGCGACCCGCGCGCTGCGCAGGAGCGCTGCCGGCCCGCGGAAGTGGAACTCCTTGTTGGGCACCGCGCTGCCGCGTGCCGTGACCGCGCCCTCGAGGTTCGCGGTGGCGATGTCGGCGGCGCGCAGGGTCGACCCGACACGCGACCAGGGGTAGTCGCTGCCGAGCGTCGTGACGCTCGCGCCGACCTGCTCGCCCGTCGTGACATCGCCGACCGCAGCGAGGAGCACCGGCCGCACGCGCAGCACGCCGGCGGAGAGAACGGCGGAGGATGACTTCACCGAGATGACATACCGTCCCGACGTCGGTGCGGTGAGGGCGAGGTGGAATCCGCCCAGAGGCCCGGTCTGCGCGGTGGCAACGATCCGCCCGCCGAGTCGGGCCTGCACCACCTCATGGCTGCCCCCGAATCCTGAGATCATCACCCGGACGCCCGGTGCGACCCACCCCGGCAGCCGGGACGAGATCTTCAGCGGGGCCGGCGTCGCCGTCATGGCGTTGCCGGCGCCCGGATGGACGGCCAGCGCGGCGAGGACGACACCGACGACGAGCCCGAGCAGTCCCGCCAGGATGAAGCGGAGCATCCGTCCAGTGTTCGCGCGGTCGCACGATCTTCCTCGGTCGAGGCGCCCTGGGTCCGATGTTCTCGCGCCTGGAGAATCGGTAGACCGGTCGGCGTGAAGATCTACTACGGGGCCGGGCACGAGCAGTTTCCACCGCGCGAGTTGCTACGCCACGCGCAGCTCGCCGCGGAGGTGGGGTTCGACGGCGTCGCCTGCAGCGACCACTTCCAGCCGTGGTGGGAGCCCGGCGAGTCCGGGCACGCGTGGCCCTGGCTCGGAGCGCTGGGCGCTTCGACGCAGGACATCGCACTCGGCACGGCGGTCACGCCCGCCGTGCGCCGATACCACCCGGCGCTCGTCGCGCAGGCTTTCGCCACGCTTGAAGACCTCTTCCCCGGCCGCGTCTTCCTCGGCTACGGCTCGGGCGAATCGCTCAACGAGTCGCCGTTCGGGTACGACTGGCCGTCGGGGGACGAGCAGCTCGAGCTGATGGACGAGGCGCTCGACATGATCCGCCGTCTCTGGAACGGCGAGACGATCTCGACGGGCAGCAAGCACTTTCCGACCAAGGACGCGAAGCTGCACTCGCGGCCCGACAGGCCGCCGCCTCTCTACATCTCCGCCTTCCATGAAGGCGCCGCGAAGGTAGCCGCCGAGTACGGAGACGGGCTCTGGACGCTCGGCGACCCGGAGTCGGTGCCGGGCCTGATCGAGACCTATCGCGGCGCCGGCGGGCGGGGCGAGATCATCCTGCAGGCACTCGTCTCCTGGGGGCCAACCGACGAGGCCGCGCTCGAAGGCGCCCGCAAGTGGAAGGGGGCGCAACCGCCCGAGTACTACGTGGACGACTGGCACGACCCCCAGCGCATGTACGAGCACGCGGAGGAGACGATCTCCGACGAGGAATACCGCCAGGGCGCGATCATCTCCGCCGATCCGGCCGAGCACGTTCGCAGGCTCGAGCAGCTGGTCGAGCTCGGCGCGACCACGATCGCGGTGATGAACTGCTCTGGGGCCGATCCCGAGGGCGCGATCAGGGTCTACGGAGAGCACGTGCTGCCGAAGCTCAAGCGCGCATAACCGCGGCCCGGCGAACGCTCTCGGGGCGAACCGGGTACGAGCCCGGTCGCCGATAATGCGCCATGCGCCTCAACGCCTGGCTCGCACGTGCCGGAGTCGCCTCGCGCCGCAAGGCCGACGAGCTGATCAAGGCAGGTCGCGTCACCGTCAACGGAGCCGTGGGCGAGCTCAACACCTTCGTGCAGAGAAACGACGAGGTCAGCCTCGACGGCCAACCGCTCGCGAAGCAGGCATTGGCCTACGTCCTCCTGCACAAGCCTCGCGGCACCGTCACGACCGCGAGCGACCCGCAGGGCAGGCGCACCGTGGTCGACCTCGTCGGCCACCCGTCCCGCGTGGTGCCCGTCGGTCGCCTCGATGTCGACACCACCGGTGCGCTGCTCCTGACGAACGACGGCGCGCTCTCACACCACCTGGCGCACCCCAAGTACGAGATCGACAAGGTCTACGAGGTCGAGACGTGGACACAGCCGAGCGATGCCGACCTCGAGCGTCTGCGCACGGGGGTCGAGCTCGACGACGGGCCGACCGCTCCGGCGGGCGTGCGCCGCCTCGACGGGGCGCGGATCGAGCTGACGATCCACGAGGGCCGCAACCGTCAGGTCCGACGCATGTTCGACCTGGTCGGCCATCGGGTGCGGTCGCTGCACCGCAGCCGCTACGGCCCGCTGACGCTCGAAGGGCTCGAGCCCGGCGACTGGCGCGAGCTCGAGCCCTCCGAGGTGGAGCGGTTACGCCGTGCTACGACGCGGGATTCGCCGCCGCCAGCGCGTGGGCCTGGTCGAGCAGGCTCTGGGCCTGCTTGACCCAGTCCTTCGCCTGATGCTCGTCGAGCTTGCCGTCGCCCGACGCCGCGTCGTTCAGCGCCTGGCGGATCTGCCCGGCGAGCACGTTGCGCTTCAGGGTCAGGTCGGCGATCGAGGCCTCGATCGAGTCGTACTTCAGCGCGTCACTGGTCTTGAGCGCTGCGGTCGACGCCACGAGCGTGTCGGAGGCGAACTGCCCGAACGGCGCGTTGAGCTGCTTGTACGCCGTTCCGAGATCCTCCGTCCGGTGGCCCGTGTCCAGGCCCTTCGGCACGGCGCGCCTGTCGAGGACCTGCGTGACCACGCGGCCGTCGTCGAGGTAGTTGTCGTGCAGGCCGAGGAGAGCGTTGATCGTCGGCCGGAGGTCGACGTGGTCGGTCCACGTCTTCGCGTCGACACCGTGCTCCTCGACGCCCGGTCCGACCATGCCGAACCACGTGTTGCCGATCTCGTCCTGCGAGTCGCCGTGGTTCCACGCGAACTTCGTGTTCACGCATTCGGCCACGCCGGGGTCGGGTGACGGGCCCTTGCAGACGTTCCCGATCTGGAAGAAGAAGTCGGGGTCGCCGAACATCGTGAACGACGGCGTCCGCTTCGGGTCGGAGTTGACCATGTGCAGCGTCGCCTCCTCGACCGTGTCGGCCAGCCGCTGGGCGATCGGCGTCTGTGCGCCGCCCTTGTACGGGTCGGGCAGCGTTGCCGCACCCGCATCCTGCTCGAGCTTGCGCAACGCAGGGTTCGTCCGCTCCGGCTGCCCCGCCACATAGAAGGTGGGCGCGTCGTCGAAGTGGATGTCGAAGCTCGGCTCGCCCGCGGGCAGGGCCGAGTTGATGTTCACGTTGACCTCGCCGATCTGGTTCGACGGGCACGAGGTCGGGGTCAGGCAGTTGGTGTGGTTGTAGGTCAGCGCGCCGGGGTTCGACGGATCGGGAGTCCCGGTCCCGCCGGCGAAGTGATCGCCCTCGTCGACCGTCACGACGAAGAGCGTGTTGTGCTTGTCGATCCCGTCGTGCTGCAGCCGTGCGAAGAAGGCGGCAAACGCCTGGTCGTAGCTCTTGAGCTGCTGCTGGTAGTCGGCCTCACCCGGTCCGGAGGCGCGGCCGAGCGTGTGATTGTCGTGCGCGTCCGAGATGTAGGCGAACGTCACGGGCACGCCGTTCTCCTGCATCTGGGCGACCTCGCCCAGCGTGTTCTTCGCAAGCGCCCCGTCGAAGCCGGGGAAGCCGCAATTGCCGGCCGGATCGGTGATGTTCGTGCCGTCGGTCGCCTTGACGCACGGCTGGCCGCCGGTGATGGCCGGGTTCACGTACTTGGCGCCGAAGAGCGCCTTGTACCCGTTGTCCGAGCCGGGAACGGTCGTCGCGTCGTCCGGCTTCGCGTTCGGCGTGTTGCACAGAGCGGCACCCTGGGCGCAATGGACTGCGATGCCGATGTAGTCGGTCAGCGCGAGCGACTTCGTGGCGGGGTTGTTCGCCTCGTTCCACTCGGGTGATCCGCTGCCGAAGACGCGTGTCATGTCACCCGACGCCGATGTCGAGTTGTTCTCCAGCTCGATGTTGGCCGCCGACACACCGCCCACGTTGCAGCCCGCGGCGGTGTAGGTCAGCCACGGCGCAGGGGCGGTCTGGCCTCCGTCGCCCACCATGTTCGGCAGCGTCTCGTTGGAGCCGTCCACGGTGTCCGTCCAGTACTTGAAGGAGCTCGTGAAGAGCGGCGCGCCGGTGCTCGAGAAGTAGTCGTAGCTGTTCGACACGGTCTGACCGTTCCGGTCGGGATAGAGGCCCGTCAGTGACGAGACGATGCCGCCCGCGGTGTGCGAGATCAGGATCGTGTGGTCGTTGGTCGCAAGCGTCCCGTTCCCCTTGAGGAAGTTGAGCAGGTGCGGCATCTGCTCGAGATCGGACGGGACGTTGGCGCGGTCGCGCCGGTAATGCGTGTTGTCGAACTGCAGGTAGATGACGTGCTTGATCTGCCCGTCCTTGTTCCCGAGCCGGCACGGCTCCGCGGCATTCGCGCTGGCCGTGGAATGCGTGACTGCCCCGGTTGCGAGTGCGGCCACGGCGCACGTGGCCGAGAGCACCGCGATGACCGCTGATCGACGTACGAACTTTTGCATCTGGGAATCTCCCTGTCGTTGAGCTGACGGTGCCGAAACTCGATCGGCATTCCCGACACAGGGGTGTCCGGGACCGTGCGGTCCCGCAACAGGTTGGAGTTGCCGCAGTCAGTGCTCCCCACGATCGCCCCCCGGGTCGAGTAACTGACGGCGCGATCGTACGAAACGCCGGCGCTCTACGGTCGGACGAACCCCATCCGCTCGTACATCTGCGCAAGCGTCCCTGCGCAGGCTTGACGCGCCTTTTCTGCCCCGACCTCCAGCAGCCTGCGCAATTCTCGCTCGTCTGCACGCAGCTCGGCGTAGCGCTCCTGCACCGGGCGGAACAGCTCGACGACCGCTTCGCCGACGTCGCCTTTCAGGTCGCCGTAGCCGCGGCCGTCGTACGCCGACTCGACGTCGGAGATCGGCTGTCCGGTGGCGACCGACAGGATCTCGATCAGGTTCGAGACACCGGGCTTCTCGTCCGGCGCGTAGCGAATGTCCCGCCCGGAGTCGGTGACTGCGGTCTTGAACTTCTTGCGGATCGCGTCGGGCTCGTCGAGCACGAGCACCGTTCCCTGACCGGTGCCGCCCGTCGTCGACATCTTGTTCGACGGCTCCTGCAGGTCCATGATCCGCGCGCCGACCGTCGGGTACACGCCTTCAGGAATCGTGAACGTCTCGCCGAAGCGCGCGTTGAAGCGCTGCGCGACGTCGCGGGCCAGCTCGACATGCTGCCGCTGGTCGTCGCCGACCGGGACGGCGTCGGCCTGGTACAGCAGGATGTCGCCCGCCATCAGCACGGGATACGTGAAGAGCCCGGCCGAGACGAACTCCTTGCCTTCGCCCTTTTCCTTGAACTGCGTCATGCGGCCGAGTTGCCCGAACCCGGTAACCGCCGAGAGCAGCCAAGCAGCCTCGGCGTGCGCGGTCACATGGCTCTGAAGGAACAGCGTGCACCGTTCCGGGTCGAGGCCGACCGCGTAGAGCAGCGCGGCGAGGTCGAGCGTGCGGTCGTGCAGATCGCGCGGGTCGTACTCGACGGTGATCGAGTGGAGGTCGACGATGCAGAAGAACGCGTCACCGTCGTCCTGGGTCGAGACGTACTGGCGCATTGCGCCGATGTAGTTGCCGATGTGCTTGGCACCCGTCGCCTGGATGCCGGAGAAGACGCGCATGGAAGTCACCTCTCGTCGGTCGTCAAGGAGCGCTCGGTCGAATCAGCGGACGAGGCGGCTCTAGCGCAGGTCTCCGCCTCGCCCGCGGCGCCAGGACCAACCGATTCGGGAGGCGAAGATCACCGCCACAGAATAGAGCAAAACGGCAACTACACTGGGCTTCTCATGACAATCACGCCTTCCACCTGGTCGCCGCGCTCGTGGCGTGAGCGCACCGCCCTCCAGCAGCCCGAGTGGCCCGAGAGCGGTGCAGCCGAGGCTGCGGTGGAGCGGTTGAAGGCCAGCCCACCCCTCGTGTTCGCCGGCGAGGCGCGCGCCCTCCGCGACAACCTCGCCAAGGTGATCGAGGGCCGGGCGTTCCTGCTCCAGGCGGGGGACTGCGTCGAGTCGTTCAACGAGCTCTCGACGATGCGCATCCGCGAGAAGCTGAAGATCATGCTGCAGATGTCGGCCGTCCTCACCTACGGCGCGACGCTGCCGGTCGTGAAGGTGGGGCGGATCGCCGGGCAGTTCACCAAGCCGCGGTCGGAGCCGTTCGAGCGCGTGGGCGACGAGGACCTGCCGAGCTTCCGCGGCCACATGGTCCACGACGACGCGCGCACCGCCGAGGCTCGCGTCCCCGACCCTCGACGAATGGTCGAGGGTTACAACCAGTCGGCGGCGACGCTCAACCTGCTGCGGGCGTTCACCAAGGGCGGCTACGCCGACCTGACGCAGGTGCATTCGTGGAACAAGGACTTCGTGGCCACCTCGCCCGAGGGACGGCGATACGACCAGCTGGCCGGTGAGATCGAGCGCGCGCTCGCGTTCATGGCGGCCTGCGGCATCGACCTGGCGAGCGAGCGCAGGCTGCACGAGGTCGATGTGTTCACGAGTCACGAGGGGCTCCTGCTCGACTACGAGGAGGGGCTGACTCGCAAGGACTCGCTGACAGGCGACTGGTACGACTGCTCCGCCCACCTGCTCTGGATCGGTGAGCGCACGCGTCAGCCCGACGGCGCTCACGTCGAGTTCTTCTCGGGGGTGCACAACCCGGTCGGCGTCAAGATCGGCCCCACCGCGACGCCCGAGGAGGTCGTCGAGCTCGCCGAGCGGCTCAACCCGCTGCGCGTCCCGGGTCGCCTCACCTACTACGCGCGGATGGGTGCGGAGCACGTCCGTGAGCTGCTGCCGCCGCTCCTGCGCGCGGTGCGCGACGAGGGGCACCCCGTGCTCTGGGCGTCGGACCCGATGCACGGCAACGGCATCCGCACGGGCGACGGCGTGAAGACGCGGCGCTTCGACGCGATCATGGCCGAGCTCGACGGCTTCTTCAACGCCTGCTGGGAGGTCGGCGTCTGGCCGGGCGGCGTGCACCTCGAGTTCACCGGCGAGGACGTGACCGAATGCCTCGGCGGTGCAGACGACGTGCTCGAGGAGCATCTCGCTTCGCGCTACCAGACGCTGCTCGATCCTCGCCTGAACGCGCGCCAGTCGCTCGACCTCGCGTTTCGACTGGCCGAGCTGATGCGCGCGCCGCGCTGAGAGTCGCTCGATGAGGATCGCCATCGTCGGGACCGGGCTCATGGGCGCCTCCGTTGCGCTCGCGGCTGCGCGGCGCGGCGACACGGTTGTCGGCTGGGACCCCGATCCCGCCGCGCTCGCGGCCGCGGTCGAGCGCGGCGCGGTCGCGGGCGCCGCGAGCCTCGACGAGGCACTGGCCGGCGTCGAGCTCGCCGTCGTCGCGGCTCCGATCGCGCAGCTGCCGGCGACGGTCGCAGCCGTTCTCGCCGCGAGCGGGGAGGCGACCGTCACCGATGTGGGCTCCACCAAGGCCTCGGTGGTGAAGGCCGCGAACGGCTCGCCCCGCTTCGTCGGCGGCCATCCGATCTGCGGCTCCGAGACGCGCGGTGCCGAGAACGCGAGCGCCGGGCTGTTCGAAGGCGCGACCTGGTTCCTCACACCCGTGGCGCACACCGACCCCGGGCGGCACCGGCTCGTCCACGGCTTCATCTCCGACCTCGGCGCCACGCCCGTCGCGATCGACGCCGACGCGCACGACCGGCTCGTCGCCATGACGAGTCACCTGCCTCACGTCCTCGCGAACATCGTCGCGAACCAGACCGGCGCGTCCCGCGTCGACGGGCACGAGCCGCTTGCGCACGCAGGCGGCTCGCTGCGGGACATGACCCGCATCGCGGGCGCGAACCCGCGGATCTGGGTCGACATCTTCCTCGACAACGCCGGTGCGATCCGCGGTGCGCTCGCCGAGCACCGCCGGCTGATCGAGCAGGTCGAAGCGGCGCTCGCCGAGGGCGATGCGGGCTTCCTCGCGCGGTGGATCGGCGAGGCGTCGGGCAACCGGCGGCGCATGCTCGAGCGCGAGTACCCGGATCCCGGCTCGCTCCAGCGCCTGCGCGTGCACGTGCCCGGACCGTCCCGGGGTCCTGGCGGGCATCACCCAGGCACTGGGAGCAGAACGGATCAACATCGAGGACTTCGAGCTGCATCACTTCTCACCCGAGCGGGGCGGCACGCTGACGCTCCTGGTCGAGGGCGAAGGGGAAGCGCAGCGCGCCGCGACCCTGCTCGAGTCGCAGGGCTACAGCGTCGTCATCTCGGCGGTGATCGATGAGGGTTGAGCCCGCGGTCTCGCTCGCGGGGCATTTCGCGGTTCCCGGGGACAAATCGATCTCGCACCGTGCGCTCCTGCTGGGCGCCGTCTCCGACGGGGAGACGGTCGTGCGTGGCTTCGGGCGGTCGGGCGACACCACCTCGACGCTCGAGGCGATGCGCGCGCTCGGCGTGCAGGTCGACGACGACGGTGAGCGGCTCGTCGTGCACGGCGTCGGTTTGCGCGGCCTGCAGGCGGGGGCGATCGACTGCGGCAATGCAGGGACGCTGGCCCGGCTCGTCGTCGGCCTCCTCGCCTTCCAGGACGGGACCTTCACGCTGACCGGCGACGAGTCGCTCTCGAGCCGGCCGATGGAGCGCGTTGCCGAGCCGCTCCGCCGCATGGGCGCACGCATCGAGACCACCGAAGGGCACCTGCCGCTGACGATCACCGGCACGACGCTCGAGGCGATCGACTACGAGCTGCCGGTGGCGAGCGCCCAGGTCAAGTCCGCGATCCTGCTCGCCGGCCTCGGCGCCCGGGGCAGGACGACCGTCGTCGAGCCCGCCCCGACCCGCGACCACACCGAGCTGATGCTGCGGGACGCGGGGGCCGCCGTGACCATCCGGCCGAGCTCGGTGAGCGTCGATCCGCCGGAGCGGCTGCGCCTCGGCTCGGTTGACGTGCCCGGTGACTTCTCGTCGGCCGCGCCGTTCATCGTCGCGGCGACGCTCGTGCCCGAGTCGCGGATCACGATTCACGACGTCAGTCTCAACCCACGGCGCACCGGGCTGCTCGACGTGCTCGAGCGCATGGGCGGACGGGTCGGGATCGTTCAGCGCCGGCGCGTCGGCGCCGAGCAGGTCGGCGACCTCGAAGTGCGAGGCGCGGAGCTGACGGCGACGACCATCCACTCCGCCGAGGTGCCGCGCCTCGTCGACGAGCTCCCGCTCTTCGCCCTGCTCGCCTCACAGGCCCGCGGCGAGAGCTGGGTGTACGGCGCGGGGGAGCTGCGCCACAAGGAAACAGACCGCATCGACGCGGTCGTCGACGGGCTGCGCGCGGTTGGCGGTCGCATCAAGGGGCACGACGAGGGGTTCTCTGTCACGGGTGTTCCGACGCGTCCGAAGGGCGGCAGGGTCGATGCCCGCGGCGACCACCGGATCGCCATGCTCGGGGCTGTTGCAGGCCTGGTGAGCCGCGAGGGCGTCGATGTGCAGGGTGCCGAGACCGTGGCGATATCCTTCCCCGGCTTCTTCGACCTCCTGGAGCAGATCACACACCGATGATTGTTGCCATCGACGGACCGGCAGGCGCCGGCAAGAGCACGGTCGCCCGCAAGGTCGCGGAGCGGCTGGGCTTCAGCTACCTCGACACGGGGGCGATGTACCGCGCCCTGACCTGGCTCGCAATGCGCGAGGCACTGCCGCTCGCCGAGCCCGATGCGCTCGGAGAGCTGGCGCGCAAGAACCCGGTCACATTCGACGACGCCGGGCGCGTCTTCATCGCCGACACCGATGTCACGTCGGCGATCAGGCATTCGCGAATCGACCGCATGGTCCCGGTTGTCGCGCGTCATCACGGCGTCCGCGACGTGATGAGGGAGCGCCAGCGCGAGCTCGGCCATCAGGGCAACGTCGTCATCGAGGGGCGGGACATCGGCACCGTCGTCGCGCCGGACGCGGAGGTGAAGGTGTACCTGCACGCGAACCCGGAGATCCGCGCAGCCCGCCGGCAGGCCGAGCGGCCCGATATCGGAGCCGACGCGCTCGCGACGGATCTGCGCATCCGCGACGCGTCGGACCGTGTGCGCATGCAGCCGGCGGAAGACGCGGAGCTGATCGACACGACCGACCTCGAGGTCGACGACGTCGTGTCGCGGATCGAGGAGCTGATCCGCGTGCGCTCGCTCGCCAAGTCGTGACCGTTCAGCAATTCACGTGGGCGCTCGGCCGGCGGTACATGGGCTGGCCGACGCGGCTCGTCACGCGCGCACGCGCCTACGGCCGCGAGCGCGTGCCGTCGGTGGGCGGCCTCGTCTACGCCGCCAACCACATGCACTGGATCGACGTCCCGGTGCTGGGAGCGCTCTCGCCGCGCAACATCAGCTTCGTCGCGAAGTCGGAGGTGCTCGAGTTCCCCGGCCTGGGACGTTTCGTCGGCTGGCACGGCACGATCGCGGTTCGCCGCGGCGCGTCTGACCGGGACGCGGTGCGGCTGATGCGCGACACGGCCCGCGACGGAGGCGTCGTCGGGCTCTTCGTCGAGGGCACGCGCCTGAAGCTCGGACGCCCGAGGCCCGGCTCAGCCGGGAGCCGCGATGGTGGCGGTGCAGGAGCAGGTCCCGGTGATCCCCATGGCGATCTACGGCACGCAGTTCTGGAAGCCCGGCAACTTCGCGCCGTGCTCGGTCGCGTTCGGCGAGCCCGTCCGGTTCGAGAACCTGCCGAAGGGCGGGCGCGGCTACAAGGAAGCGACCGCCGAGATCGAACGCCGCATCAACGTCCTCTTCGACTGGCTGGCCGAGATCCACGCGCAGGGACGGCCCGCCGGCGCTATACCGCCGCTGTGAGCGCGACCGCCGTCAAGCTCGAAGGCACCGTCGCCATCGTCGGGTTCCCGAACGTGGGCAAGTCGACCCTCGTCAACCGGCTGACCGCGACCCGCCAGGCCGTCGTGCACGAGACCCAGGGAACGACACGCGACCGCAAGGAGCTCGTGTGCGAGTGGAACGGTCACAGTTTCCTCCTGATCGACACCGGCGGCGTCGACATCGCCGACCGGAGCCCGATCACGAGGCAGATCGCCCAGCAGGCGCGGGCGGCGATCGCCGAGGCCGACCTCGTCCTCTTCGTCGTCGACGCGCGCGCCGGCGTCACCCCGGGCGACGAGGAGCTCGCCCAGATCCTCCGCGAGGCGAAGCGCAACGTGCTCGTGCTCGCGAACAAGATCGACGACCCGGCACAGGAGAGCCTGGCGCTCGAGTTCCACCGGCTCGGCTTCGGCGAGCCGTTCCCGATCTCGGCGCTGCACGGCTCCAACACGGGCGACCTCCTCGACGAGATCCTCGACCTGCTGCCCGGGGAGTCGGCCCGGACGATCGAGGCTGACGCGATCCGCGTCGCGATCCTCGGCAGGCCCAACGTCGGCAAGTCCTCCCTGCTCAACAAGCTCGTCGGGTCGGAGCGCACGATCGTCTCCGAGGTGCCGGGAACGACACGCGACACGATCGACACGGTGATCCAGCACGACGAGAGGACCTTCCAGCTGATCGACACCGCCGGGCTGCGCCGCAAACGCAAGCAACGCCAGGGCATCGAGTACTACTCCGAGCTGCGCGCGCTCGAGGCGGCGCAGCGTGCGGACGTCGCGCTCGTTCTGATCGACGCGGGAGAGGGCATCGTCGAGGGAGACATCACGGCGGTCGAGGTCGCGCGCAAGGCGCATTGCGCGACGCTCATCGTTCTCTCCAAGTGGGACATCTCCGAGATCACGATCGAGGATGTGCGCCCCGAGCTCGCGCGCCGGCTGCGGCAGCGCCCCGACTTCATCACGATCTCGTCACTGACCGGCCGCGGTGTCTCACGTCTGCTCGGCAAGGTCGAGGAGCTCTACGACCGCTACGTCTCGCGCGTCCCGACCGCCGAGCTGAACAAGTTCCTGGCAGAGCTGAAGGAGATGCGGCAGGCGCCGTCCAAGGGCACGCGGCGCCTGAACCTGCTCTACGGCGCCCAGGTGACGACGCGCCCGCCACGCTTCCGCTTCACCGTCAACGATCCCGGGCTCGTCACGCGCGACTACGGCTACTGGGTCGAGAACCAGCTCCGCGAGCGGTTCGACCTCCAGGGTGTCCCGGTGGTGGTCGACTTCCGCGCACGCTCATGAGGTGCGTCGTCGTCGGCGCGGGGGCGTGGGGCGGGGCGTTCACACGGCTCCTGCGCGACCGCGGCCACGACGTCGCAGTCGCCACGCGAACGACGCTCGACGACGCGCCCTACGAGGAAGCAGACCTCATCGTCATTGCGGTGCCGAGCCACGCCTTCCGCGACGTCCTCGGCCATCTTCGTGGTGACGCGCCGGTGCTCAGCCTGGCCAAGGGGCTCGACCCGACGAGCGGTGACCGGCTCTCGACCGTCGTGACCGGCCGCCCGGTCGCCGTGCTCTCGGGCCCGAACATGGCGGAGGAGGTCGCGACCGGCCTGCCGGGAGCGGCGGTGATCGCCTCCGAGGACGAGGAGCTCGCCCTCCGGCTGCAGGAGGCGATCAACTCGAACACCTTCCGCGTCTACGTGAACCCGGACGTGATCGGAGTCGAGCTGTGCGGTGCGGCCAAGAACGTGATCGCACTCGCCGCGGGAGCGGTCGACGGCCTCGGTCTGGGCGACAACGGCAAGGCCGCGCTGATCACCCGCGGCCTCGTCGAGATGGCGCGTCTCGGAGAGGCCTGCGGTGCGGAGACGGAGACGTTCTCCGGGCTCGCCGGCATGGGCGACCTGATCGTCACGTTGCTTCCACCCGCTCGGGCGCAACCGCCGGGCCGGAGAGCTGATCGCCCGCGGCGCGACGCCCGACGAGGCGAGGGCGCAGATCGGGCAGGTCGTCGAGGGCCTGACGACCGCACCGGTCCTGCGTGACCTCGCGCGTCGGATCGGCGTCGAGCTGCCGATCACCGAGGCCGTCTGCTCGGTGCTCGAGGGCACGTCGCTGCACGAGCTCGCCGGGTCGCTGATGGGGCGGCGTCCCACCGAGGAATGAGCGCGGCGGTTCGCGCTACGCTTCGCCGGTCGATGGCTGAGCGCAGCTTCCTCTTCACCTCGGAGTCGGTCACCGAGGGACATCCGGACAAGATCGCCGATCAGATCTCGGATGCGGTTCTCGACGCCGCGCTCGCGAACGATCCGTTGAGCCGCGTCGCCTGCGAGACGCTCATCACCACCGGCCTCGTCGTCGTCGCCGGCGAGATGACGACCGAGACATACATCGACATCCCGAGCATCGTGCGCGACACGGTGAAGGGAATCGGCTACACGCGAGCCAAGTACGGCTTCGACGCCGACACGTGCGGCGTCATCGTCACGCTCGACGAGCAGTCTCCCGACATCGCCCAGGGCGTCGACACCGCGTACGAGCTGCAGCACGATCCGAGCGACGACGATCCACTCGACCGAGTCGGCGCGGGCGACCAGGGGATGATGTTCGGCTACGCGTCCAACGAGACTCGAGAGCTGATGCCACTTCCGATCATGCTCGCGCACCGCATCACCAAGCGTCTCGCGGAGGTCCGGAAATCCGACGTGCTCCCGTACCTGCGGCCCGACGGCAAGGCGCAGGTCTCGATTCGCTACGAGGTCGACTGCCGAGGGCCACCAGAGACCGGTGCAGATCGAACGGGTGCTGATCTCGACGCAGCACCGCGAAGGGCTCGACGCGGACACGATGATCAAGCCGGATCTGATCGAGCACGTCCTGCGGCCGATCCTGCCGCGCGATCTCTACGACGAGAAGAGCCTCGACGACCCGAAGTTCGTCTACGTCAACCCGACGGGGAAGTTCGTGATCGGTGGCCCGATGGGCGACACCGGCCTGACCGGCCGGAAGATCATCGTGGACACCTACGGCGGCGCTGCCCCGCACGGCGGCGGGGCGTTCTCGGGGAAGGACCCGACCAAGGTCGACCGCTCGGCGGCCTACGCGGCGCGATACGTCGCCAAGAACGTGGTCGCCGCCGGTCTCGCCGACCGCTGTCAGATCCAGGTCGCCTACGCGATCGGGGTCGCGCACCCGTTCTCGATCCTCGTCGAGACCTTCGGCACGGAGAAGGTCTCGGTCACGCGCATCGAGGATCTCGTCAGGGAGCACTTCGATCTGCGGCCGGCCGCGATCCTGCGCGACCTCGACCTGCGGCGGCCGATCTATCGCAAGACTGCCGCCTACGGCCACTTCGGCCGCGACGACCACGACTTCTCGTGGGAGCGCACCGACAAGGCCGACGCGCTGCGCGAGGCCGCCGGCCTCGCCGCCGCCGGCGTCTGACGACCGACTCCTCGCGCGCCGCGCCTCGTACCGGTGTCTGACACCCTCGGTGTCAGACACCCTTTCGGTTCGCGCTGCGGGTCGGCGTGGTGTCTGACACCTTTGGTGTCAGACACCGTTTCGGTTCGCGCTGCGGGTCGGCGTGGTGTCTGACACCTTTGGTGTCAGACACCGTTTCGGTTCGCGCTGCGGGTCGGCGTGGTGTCTGACACCTTTGGTGTCAGACACCCTTTCGGTTCGCGCTGCGGGTCGGCGTGGTGTCTGACACCTTTGGTGTCAGACACCTTTTTGGTTCGCGCTGCGGGTCGGCGTGGTGTCTGACACCTTTGGTGTCAGACACCGTTTGAGGGCCGAGTCGCCGTATGTCGTCCAGGGCCACTCCGCCACGTCGCTGACGACTCCCGCGGCGACCGGGTTGAACTCGACGTAGCGAATGGTCTCGCGCAGATGTTCCTCGTCGCGAACCGTCCGCTCCGTGTAGCGCGACTCGAACACCGCTCCTCGACGGCCGTGGCGCTTGTTGAAGGCCCGCGCGTACGCGCCGCTCAGGTCGCGCATGCCGTCGGAGACACGTCCGAGGGTCGGACGGAAGACGAGGTGATAGTGGGTGCTCATCAGGCAGACCGCCTGCCACTCCCAGTGCTCGCGAACGGCGACGCGGCGCAACCGCAGTGCAAAGTCCTGGAAGTCAGTGTCGTCACGAAAGATCGGACGATCGTCGACTCCGTGATTCGTCAGGTGATAGACGTGGCTCGAGTCATATGTGCGGGGGTCACGACCGATGGATCAATGGTTGCGAAGAAGCCGCCGAGGCGTGTAACGACTCGCAAAGGTGTCTGACACCTTTCGGTGTCAGACACCCGCCGGAGCGCGCTTCACGAACAGGCCTGCTGCGGCCTTCTCGCCGATCGCCTTCTCGCTGCCGTCGACGGCCACCCGGAACTGGCCGGCCGCCGGCTCGACCGCGCGCAGCTCGACGACCGTGCCGGGCGTCAGGCCCTCGCCGTAGAACCAGTGCAGGAGGTCGCCGTCGTGCTCGGCGAGCCGGACGATCGTCGCCTGCACGCCCGGCTCGAGCGTCGACAACGGCTCGAGCTCTCGGTTCTCCGCCTGCTCGACGTCGGGGTCGACGGGCCACCCGTGAGGACAGCGGACGGGGTGGCCGAGCTTCACCTCGATGCGCTCGACCATGTCGTCGCTGAACGTCCCGCCGAGCTCGTCGGCGTGGACGTGCGCTTCCGCCGCCGTGTAGCCCATGAAATCCGTCAGCAGGAGCTCGATGATGCGGTGCTTGCGAACGACCTTCCGCGCCCGCTCGGCGCCGGTGGGCGTGAGGATCGCCTCCTTGCGCTCGCCTCGCTCGACGAGCCCCTCCGCCTCGAGGCGTTTGAGCATCTCGCCTGCGGAGGCGCGGGAAACGCCGAGCATCTCTGCGACACGCGACGCGATTGTTTGTGAGGATCCAGTGACCGCCGGCCGGTATTCGCCGATCGGGAATGCGAGGAAATAGATCGTCTCGAGGTACTCGTCGATTCCGTGTCCGCCGGCCACTCCTTCCGATCGTAGTGACGGAACCTCGTGTAAGGTGACCCTTACAACTTCGCATGAGCACCGCCAACACCCTCATTCTCGGAGCGATCGCCGGGCTCACGATCTTCGTCGGCCTCCCGATGGGGCGCGTTCGCTCGAACTCGGTCGCGCTCCGCGCGTCGCTCAGCTCGCTCGCCACCGGCATCCTCGTCTTCCTCTTCTGGGACGTCGTCTCGCACGGCGTCGCGCCGGTCGACACCCACCTCGAGGCGCACAAGTGGGCGGGCTTCGTCGGGTATGCCGCGCTGCTCGCCGTCGGCTTCGCCGCCGGGATGATGAGCCTCGTCTACTACGACGCGTGGCTGAAAGCGAAGCGCGCGACACCGCTCGTCGGTCCCGGCGCTGCTGCGGTCGACGAGTTCAAGCATCGCTCGTGGTTCGAGGCGCTCACGCCGGGCCGCCGTCTCGCCCTGCTGATCGCGACCGGCATCGGGCTGCACAACTTCGGGGAGGGCCTCGCGATCGGCCAGTCGGCTGCGGCCGGCGAGCTGTCGCTCGCACTCGTCCTGATCATCGGCTTCGGTCTGCACAACATGACGGAGGGCTTCGGCATCGTCGGCCCGATGTCCGGCGAGGCCGAGATGCCGAGCTGGGGCTTCCTCGGCCTGATGGGGCTGATCGGCGGCGGGCCGACGTTCCTCGGCACGCTGATCGGGCAGGCGTGGGTCAGCCCGGCGCTCGAGGTCGTCTTCTTCGCGGTGGCCGGCGGCTCGATCCTCTACGTCGTCATCCAGCTCTTCGAGGTCTGCAAGCGCTTCTCGATGCCGAAGCTCGTCGCCTGGATGCTCCTGCTCGGCCTCCTGCTCGGCTTCGGCACCGACTGGGTGCTCGTGGCCGCCGGAGCCTGATCTAGCGTAGGCCCTTCGGTTTGGGCCACTTCTTTCACGCGGTCGCGGTCTTCTTCCACCACCTGGCGGCGGTGCGCTGGGAGTTCCTCGGGCTCGCGATCGCCTGCCATGTCACCAAGCTGCTGCTCCGCGCGGGTGCCTGGCGCGCGATCGTGCGAGCGGCGTATCCCGGCCAGCGCCTGAAGTACCGCAGCGTGCTCGGCGCCTACGCGGCGGGCGTGGGCGTGAACTCCGTCGTCCCGGCGCGCGGCGGCGACGTCGTGAAGCTGTACCTCGTCAAGCACCGGCTTGTCCGACGCCTCGTACGCGGCGCTCGCTCCGACGCTGATCGTGGAGACGATGTTCGATTTCGTGATCGCGGGCGCATTGGTCGTGTGGGCGCTCGCGACCGGCGTGCTGCCGACCCACGAGCTGTACTCACGACTGCCGGCCGTCGACTGGCGGATCTTCCTGCGCCATGAGCGGGCGACGGGGATCGTGCTCGCTGTGCTGTTCGTGGCTGCGACGATCGGGTTCTTCTGGGCGCGCCGCCGGTACGAGGAGTTCCGTGTGCATGTGCGCCAGGGCTTCGCGATCCTCGGCAACCGCCGCCGGTTCGTGCTTGCGGTGCTCGTGCCGCAGGCCTTCTCTTGGGTCTTCCGGATCGCCTCGGTCTTCTTCTTCCTGCGCGCATTCGGCGTCACCGCCAACGTGCACAACGCGCTGGTTGCGCAGGTCGTCGAATCCCTGTCGACGTTGTTCCCGGCCACCCCGGGCGGTGCCGGGACGAAGCAGGGGCTGACCGAGTTCCTCTTCCGTGGGCGCGGCGTGTCGCACACGCTGCTGCTCGCGTTCAGCGTCGGCATGAACATCGCCCTCGTCGTCGTGAACCTCGTGACCGGCCTGATCGCGATCGGTCTGATGGCGAAGACGCTGTCGTTCAAGCGGCTGCGGTCGAACGCCCGCGCCGAAGAGCAAACGGTCTAGTGAGCTACGCAGCGGTGTACCCGCTCGTGACGGCGCGGGCCGTCGCACGTGAGTTCACGTACGAGGTTCCAGACGGGGTGGAGGTGGGCGCGATCGTGCGCGTGCCGTTCGGCCGGTCGCGCGCTCGAGGGATCGTCGTGTCGCTCCACGACGCGCCGCCGGAGGGCGTCGACGCACGGCCGATCGAGTCGGTGCTCGGGAGCCGTGCCGGCAACGCTGGTGGAGCTCGCGCTCTGGATCGCCGACTACTACGGCTCGACGCCGGCGCGCGCGCTCGCCCTCGTGGCGCCGGAGACGCCGAAGCGGCGCAAGGAGCAGGCTCCGCCCGCCGAGCGGCAGGCTCTGACGGGTGAGGCGGAGCCGCTGCAGCTCTCCGAGTCGCAGATCGCGGCGGTCGAGCGGATCGTCTCGGGCAGCGGCAACTTCCTGCTCTACGGCGCAACCGGCTCGGGGAAGACCGAGGTCTACCTGCAGGCGTGTGCAGCGATGCTCGAGCGCGGGCTTCGGCGCGATCGTGCTCGTGCCCGAGATCGCGCTTGCGCCGCAGACCGTCGGCCGCGTGCGCGCACGCTTCGGCGACCGCGTGGCGATCCTGCACTCGGGGCTGACCGACGCGGAGCGTCGCGACGAGCGGGAGCGGATCGCGAGCGGCGAGGCGCGCATCGTGGTCGGTGCCCGGTCGGCGATCTTCGCGCCGATCCGCGGCCTCGGCCTGATCGTCGTCGACGAGGAGCACGATCCTTCCTACAAGCAGGACTCCGATCCGCGGTACGACGCCCGCACGGTCGCGGCGAAACGAGCTGCGCTCGAGGGTGCGGTCGCCGTGTTCGGCTCGGCGACACCGCGGCCGGAGAGCTGGGCGGCGCTCGAGCATCTGGAGCTGGGCGGGCGCATCGGAGCCGACCTGCCGGCCGTGCAGGTGATCGACCTGCGCCGCGAGGCGGGCTACCCGCTGTCGGCGCCGCTGCTCCGCGCCCTCCGCGGGGTCGCCGAGCGCCGTGGCAAGGCGATCCTGCTGCTGAACCGCCGCGGCATCTCGCCTGCGCTGCACTGTCGCGCCTGCGGCACGACGATCCGCTGCCCGAACTGCGACGTCTCGCTCGTGCTGCACGGAGACACCTCGCTGCGCTGCCACCACTGCGGGTTCGAGCGTGCCGCGCCGTCGACCTGCGAGGCGTGTGGCTCGCCGGACCTCGCCCGGCTCGGGGCCGGCACGCAGAAGCTCGAGCGCGAGCTCCGGCGTGAACTGCCGGAGCTCGAGCTGATCCGGCTCGATGCGGACGCGGTGTCGAAGCCGGAGCAGCTCGCCGAGTTGCTGGCGCGCTTCCGCGACACGGACGGTGCGGTGCTGCTCGGCACCCAGATGGTCGCCAAGGGCCATCACTTCGCCGGCGTCGAACTGGCCGCGGTCATCGATGCGGACACCGGGCTCGGGCTCCCGGACTTCCGAGCGGAGGAGCGAACCTTCCAGCTGATCACGCAGCTCGCAGGCCGCAGCGGCCGTGACGCACCGGGTCGGGTGCTCGTGCAGTCGTTCCAGCCCGACGCGCGGCCGATCGTCTATGCGGCGCGTCACGACGTCGAGCGGTTCCTGACCGAGGAGCTGGAGCGACGGGAGCAACTCGGCTACCCGCCTTTTGCGCACCTGGTGCGGATCGTCGTCACCGGGCCCGAGCTCGAGCCGGTCGTGCAGGCGCTCGAGGAGCTGAAGGCGGGCATCACCGGTGCCGACCTGCTCGGCCCCGCGGCGCTGCTGCGCTTGCGAGGCAAGCACCGCGCGCAACTCGTCGCCAAGACGACGCAGCCGCGCCGCATCGCCTCGCAGGCCGCGCGCCTCCTGGCTGCGGCCGCGCCCAACATGCGCAGGGCCAAGTTGACCGCGGTCGTCGACGTCGACCCGCAAAGCCTCTGAGAGACGGCGTAACGACCGGCGCTCTCGCCGGTCGATGTCGGCATGGAAACCACCGAACGCATCAGCGCTCTGCTGCACGAAGCGGCGGAGACGCACCACATCGTGTACCGCATCGTCGACGGCGACGACCCGGACTGGGCGTCCTGGTATGCGGACTGGCTGGTCGGGCTCTCGGAGCTCCCGGACCTGCTCGGGGCAAAGCCGGTCCGGTCGCACCTCGTGCACGCTCTCGTCCAGCTCGACCGCGACTACACCGCCGCGGCTCCCGAAGGCCCGTGGGAGCCCTGGTACGCGGAGCGCCTTCCCGCACTCGTCACCGGCTGACCGAACGGGAGGCAGCAGAGGAGCTCGCTCGGGCACCATTGACGGCGCAGTGAGGAGCCGGCCCGAGGACATCATCGGCGAGTGGGGCATCCGCGACGTGACGCCGCCGTCGCTGGCGGAACGGCGCCGGCTCGAGGCCGAGCAGGACCTGAATCCGCTCACCGGCCGGCCGCTGCGCCGCCGCATCCGGCGCTTCCGGGTCGAGGCGGACCGGTACTTCGCCTCGCTCGGCGGCCCGCTGCCCTACATGCAGAGGCTGAAGCAGATCGACGACGAGACCGAACGGCACCAGGCCCTGCTCGGCCGTCGCCTACGCCGAGCACGGCGCCGACGAAGCGGCCTGGCGGCAGACCGTCGAGTCGTGGAACTTCAGCGAGGTCAACGACCTGATCGAGCGCCACAACCGCTGGTACCCCGTCGAGGCGCGGCTCGCCATGGACCCGAGGACACGCGACTACGTCAAGGTCGGCGGCCGGCCCTATCGCCGTGAGCCACTCGACGCCGGCTGGATCCTCGAGCGCTTCCCCTACACTGCGTCGCCGTGAGCGGCCACGACCACGAGCACGAGCACGACCACGACGACGGCCACGCGCATGGGCACGAGGACGGTCACGCGCACGAGCACGACGCTGCGGCGCTCGAGGAGGCGCGCGCCGAGGCGGAGGCCGACGCACGCCGCCGGTTCGCACTCAGCCAGATCCGCCAGTACGGCGACCCGGCGCTGCGGCTCGTCGCGCACGAGGTGGCCGAGTTCGACGACGACCTGCGCAGGCTCGTCGAGCGGATGACGACGCTGATGCACGAGGCCCAGGGCGTCGGCCTCGCAGCGACCCAGGTCGGTGTGCTGCGCCGAATCTTCGTGTTCGAGCCGGGCGAGGAAGGGCCACGGGCGGTCGTGAATCCGGTGGTCGTGGAACGGGCCGACGAGACCGCGAGCGACGAGGAGGGCTGCCTCTCGTTGCAGGGTGTCCGTGTGCCGGTCGAGCGCTCGACGAAGCTCACGGTCGAGGGCAAGGACGAGAACGGGGACGACGTGCGCCTCGAGCTCGACGAGTACGGCGCCCGGATCGTCCAGCACGAGCTCGATCACCTGGACGGCGTGCTGATCATCGACCGCACCGACGAGGAGCACCGCAAAGAGGCGCTCTCGACGCTGCGGCCCCGCGCCGTCCTGCGCTGATGCGCATCGGCGTCGCCGCGACGGCGCCGCTCGGCGCCGACGTGCTCGAGCGGCTAACCGCCCGGCACGACGTCGCCTGGCTGCTCACGCGTCCGGATGCACCGCAAGGCCGCGGCCGCAAGCTGGCCGCCCCTCCCGCGAAAGCCGCCGCGCTCCGGCTCGGCGTCCCGGTGCACCAGCCCGAGCAGCCGGAGCTCCCTGCCGACGTGGAACGGGTCGTCGTCTGCGCCTACGGGCTCTACATCCCGCCGCCGCTCCTGGCGACGAGCCTCTGGCTCAACGTCCATCCCTCGCTGCTCCCACGCTGGCGCGGGGCCGCCCCGGTCGAGCGGGCGATCCTCGCCGGCGACGCCGACACCGGGGTGACGATTCACGAGACGGTGGCGGAGCTCGATGCCGGGCCGATCGCCGCGCAGGAGGCGTTCCCCGTCGGACGACCTCGATGCCGGCGGCGTCTTCGCACGCTCGGCGGAGGTCGCGGTGCGCCTCCTCGACGCGGTGATCGAATCGCCGTCGTTCACGCCCCAGCCCGGCGAGGGCGCGACCTACGCCGAGAAGGTCACCGCCGCGCGACCGCGAGCTGAACCTCGACGACCCACTCGACGCGTGGCGCCGGGTGCGGGCGCTCTCGCCGCACATCGGCGCCTGGACGATGCTCCTGGGGCGGCGGGTGACGATCTGGCGGGCGCGACTCGAGGACGGAGCCTTCGTGCCGGAGCTCGTCCAGCCGGCAGGGCGCGGCACGATGAGCTACGACGAGTTCGCCCGTGGAGCGCGTTGATCGCCCCGGCGCGCACGGCGGCCTACCACGTCGTGCGGCGCGTCTTCGAGGAGGAGGCGTACGCCGACCGCGCGCTCGCCTCGGCCGTCGAGGGGCTCGACCCGCGCGACCGTGCGCTCGCGCAGCGCCTCGCCTACGGCACGGTTCAGATGGCCCGCACGCTCGACTTCGGGATCGAGCAGCTCGGCAAGCGGCCGGTGCGGAAGCTCGACCCGCCGGTGCGCGCGGCGCTGCGGCTCGGCGGCTACCAGCTCGCCTTCACCGAACAGGCGGATCACGCCGTCGTCGACGACACGGTCGAGCTCGTGCGCGCGGCCCGGCTCGAACGCGCCGTGCCGTTCACGAACGCCGTCATGCGCAGGCTCGCGCAGGGCCTCAAGGGCCTCGTCGCCTCGCTTCCGGAAGGCCCGGTGAAGCACTCCTATCCGGACTGGATCGCGGAGACCTGGACGCGCGACTTCGGTGCCGTCGTCGCGCTCGAGCTGATGCGGGCGCAGAACGAGCCGCCCGGGCTCGAGGTCCGGGCGACCGAGCCCGTCGGGCGTCCGACCGACGTGCCGGGCGCCTACGTGGTCGAGTCCGTCGACATCGAGCGGATGCGCCCGATGAGCCGCGCGTCGCAGCTCGCGGCGATCGTCGTCGGCTCTCGGCCCGGAGAGCGGATCCTCGACCTGTGTGCGGCACCCGGCGGCAAGTCGATGATGCTCGCAGGCGACGTGACCGCCGTCGAGCTGCACCCCGGGCGCGCGCAGGCACTCGCGAGAAGCGTCGGCCCGAACGTGCGCGTCGTCACTGCAGATGCGCGGACGTTCGGCGAGAGCGGCTTCGACCGGGCCCTGGTCGACGCGCCGTGCTCGGGCCTCGGCGTTCTCGCCCGGCGTCCCGACCTGCGCTGGCGGGCGAGGCCGCTGCCCGAGCTTCAGCGCGAGCTGCTGCAGGCCGCTGCCGAGCGCACGAAGCCGGGCGGCACGATCGTCTACTCGGTGTGCACGCTGAACGCGGACGAGAACGAGGCGATCGTCGACGCCTCGGGCCTCGAGCCGCTGCCGCTCGGCGGGGACTGGCCGCAGTACGCGCACCCGACGCGGCCCGAGTTCCTGCTGACACTGCCGCATCGCGACCGGACGAGCGGGTTCTTCATCGCCCGGTTGGCGGCGTAGGATCGCTGCGATGGCCTGGCGCGACTGGATCCGGACGGTCGAGATCGAACCGTCCCTGTACGGCGCCGACTTCGCGAATCTCGGCTCGCAGATCGAGCAGCTCATGGCCGCGGGCTGCCGCATCTTCCACTTCGACGTCGGCGACGGGCATTTCGTCGAGCCGATCACGATGGGGCCGATCGTCCTGCAGTCGATCGCACCGCTGATCCACGCACGCGGCGGCGTGATCGACGTGCACCTGATGGTCGAGAATCCCGTCAAGTACTTCGAGCCGGTCGCCTCCGCCGGCGGCGACAGCGTCACCTTTCACTACGAAGCCGTCGAGGACGTCCCCGCGGCGATCCGCGCCGCCCGGGAGCTGGAGATCCAGGTCGGCGTCGCGTTCAACCCCGAGAGCGAGCCGGAAGACGTCGCTGCCGTGAGCGGCGCGGCCGACCTCGTCCTCTGCATGGGCGATTCACCCCGGCTACTCGGGCCAGGCGTTCATGGAGACGACCTACGACCGCGTGCGCCGGCTGCGCGCTGCGCTTGCCGACGAGGTCTACATCCAGGTGGACGGGGGTGTCGGCGACGACAACATCAAGCAGATTCACGACTGCGGCGCGACCCTGCTCGTCGCCGCGACCGCGATCTTCGGGCGAGAGGACTTGCCTCGCGCCTACCGCCGGCTCGTTCACGCGCTCGCGTGAGTCTCGCCCGCGCGATCGAGCTGGCCCGTGCAGCCCGCCACCGGGCCTATCCGAAGCCGACCGTCGGCGCGGTGCTCGTGCGCGAGGGGCGGAACGTCGGCGAAGGCGCGACCGAGGCGGCAGGGCCGCCATGCCGAGATCGTTGCGCTCGCAGGCGGCCGGAGAGGACGCGCGCGGTGCGACGCTGTACGTGACGCTCGAGCCGTGTGCCCACTACGGCACGACGCCGCCGTGCGCCGCAGCGATCATCGCGGCAGGCGTCGAGCGCGTCGTCTACGGCGCCCGCGACCCGAACCCCGAGGCGGCCGGCGGGGGAGAGGTGCTGCGGGCCGCCGGGGTCGACGTCGAGGACGCCGGCTCCGCGGAGGCGCGGGCCCTCGACGAGGCGTGGCGCACCTGGGTCTCGCTGCAGCGGCCCTTCGTCATCTACAAGGCGGCGATGACCCTCGACGGCAGCCTCGCCGTTCCGGGCCGGCGGTGGGTGAGCGGCGAGGAGAGCCGGCGGCTCGTCCACCGCCTGCGCGCCGAGGTCGATGCCGTCGCGGTCGGTGGCGGGCACGGCCCGCGCAGACCGGCCGCGCCTCGACGCGCGCGATGTCGAGACGCCGCGCGGCCAGCCCCGCCGCCTCGTCTTCTCGCAAGGGCCTCTTCCCGACGGGCTCGACCTCGAGCTCCGCAGCGGCGCGCTTGCCGACGAGCTGCGCGCGCTCGCCGGCGAGGGTGTCCAGTCGCTCCTCCTGGAGGGTGGCCCGACCCTCGCCGCAGCGTTCCTCGCGGCCGATCTCGTCGACAAGGTGCAGGTGTTCGTCGCACCGAGTCCTGGCAGGGGGCGGGCCACGCCTCGTCGCTCCGCTACCCTCCCCGCGCACGCTGTCGCAGCTCACGGCGACGCCGGTCGGTGACGACGTGCTTCTCGAGGCGTATGTCCACCTACCCTGAATCTCAGCGCGCCGACGACCAGCTCGTCACCCATCTGAGCCACTGGCTGACGCGCCAGCTCGGCAACGACGAGCTGCGCCGCAAGATCGCCGAGATCGGCACGGACGAGCTCGCACCCGCCGGTCGCGACGCGGTCAACGAGCTGCTCGCCGAGCTCGCGACCGCCGTTCCCGGCGAGCGCGCGCAACTCGAGGTGATCGTCCGCGAGACGGTCGAGACGCTCGTCTACGGGGACTGACGTGTTCACCGGCCTCATTCGAGAGGTTGGCGAGATCGTCTCGCACGAGGGCGGCTCCGCCGGTGTGCGCCTCGAGGTTGCGGCACCGGGCACGGCGGCGGAGGCGCGCCCGGGGGACTCGGTGGCGATCGACGGTGTGTGCCTCACGGTCGTCGCCGTTGCGGGCGACGCGGTCGCCTTCGACGCGGTTCCGGAGACGCTCGAGCGGACGACGCTCGGGACCCTCGAGCCCGGGTCGAGGGTCAATCTCGAGCCGGCCCTGCGGGCCGGCGGGACGCTCTCGGCGGCCACTACGTCCAGGGCCATGTCGACGAGACCGGTTCCGTGCGCAGCGTCGAGGCGGAGGGCGACGGAAAGCGGATCTGGTTCGACGCACCGCCCGAGCCTGCTGCGCTACGTCGCCCAGAAAGGGTCGATCGCCGTGCAAGGGACGAGCCTCACCGTCGCCGACGACCGACGGCGGCGGCTTCGCCGTCGCGCTGATCCCGCACACGCTCGCCTCGACGACCCTGGGGACGCTCCAACCTGCAGATCGCGTGAACCTCGAGACCGACGTGCTCGCGAAATACGTCGAGCGGCTGCTCCCCCGCTAACGTTCGAGGATGGCCGTGACCACGCCATTCGCGACGATCGAGGAGGCAATCGCCGACATCCGCGAGGGCCGCATGGTGGTCGTCGTCGACGACCCCGACCGCGAGAACGAGGGCGACCTGACGATCGCCGCGCAGTTCGCGACGCCCGAGGCGATCAACTTCATGGCCACGCACGCGCGCGGCTTGATCTGCCTCTGCCTCACCGAGGACCGCGCCGACCATCTCGGCCTGCGCCCCATGACCGACAGGAACGAGGCTCCGCTCGGCACCGCGTTCACGGTCAGCGTCGAGGCGCGGGAAGGCGTCACGACGGGGATCTCGGCCGCCGACCGCAGCCACACGATTCAGGTCGCGATCCATTCCGATTCGTCCGCGCACGACCTCGTCCAACCGGGTCACGTGTTCCCGCTGCGCGCAAAGCGGGGCGGTGTGCTCGAACGCATCGGCCAGACGGAGGCCGCCGTCGATCTGGCGCGGCTCGCGGGCCTCGACCCGTCGGGCGTGGTCTGCGAGATCATGAACGACGACGGGACGATGGCGCGCGTGCCCGATCTCGCACCCTATTGCGAGCGGCACGGGCTGAAGATGATCACGGTCGCCGACCTCGTCGAGTACCGTCGCCGCCACGAGAAGCTCGTCGAGCGAGGCGCCTCGGTGCAGCTCCCGACCGAGTTCGGCGAGTTCACGGCCGTCGCCTTCCGCGAGAAGCTGAACGGCAAGGTGCACGTCGCCCTCGTCAAGGGCGACGTCGACGGGGCGGAGAACGTCCTCGTGCGCGTTCATTCCGAGTGTCTCACCGGCGACGTCTTTCACTCGCTGCGCTGCGACTGCGGCGAGCAGCTGGAGCAGGCGCTCGCGCAGATCGAGGCCGCCGGCACCGGCGTGCTGCTCTACATGGCGCAGGAGGGCCGGGGCATCGGCCTGCTCAACAAGCTGCGCGCCTACGAGCTGCAGGAGCAGGGGCTGGACACGGTCGAGGCGAACCTCGAGCTCGGCTTCCCGGCGGACGCCCGCGACTACGGCATCGGCAACCAGATCCTCGCCGACCTGGGGCTGACGACGCTGCGCATCCTCACGAACAACCCGAAGAAGCTGACCGGGATCGACGGCTTCGGCCTGGTCGTGGTCGAGCAGGTGCCGATCGAGGTCGCGCCGCACGCCGAAAACGAGCGCTATCTCAGCACGAAGCGGGATAAGCTCGGCCATCGCCTGCATCACCAGGACTTGAAGAACCTCGAATACGAACCGGAGGCCCCGTGACCGAGCTCGACGACCAGCCCAACGACCCGATCGACGACCCGCCGGTGCCGGCGCCGGCCGACGAGGCTCCCGCAGGCGAGGACACGGATCCGAGTGGGGAGTCGGTGTCCGAGGACGAGGATGGCGGAGACCCGTTTGCGGGCTGGCCGGCCGCGCAGTCTGCGGCTGTGATCGAGGACGCGCCCGCGGAAGGGGCAAGCGTCGAGCACGTGCGCGGCGAGATCGACGTTCCCGACGGGTACACCGTGCTGGAGGGCACGCCGCTCGGCAAGCGCCGCTCGGCCGGCGTCGTCGTCTCACGGTTCAACGGCGGCGTGACCAACAAGATGTTGCAGAGCGCGCTCGATGCACTCGCCGAGGCCGGTGTCTCGCAGGACGCGATCACCGTCATGCCGGTGCCCGGCGCGTTCGAGCTGCCGCTCGCGGCGATGGCGCTCGCCAAGACCCGGCGGTATGCCTGCATCATCGCGCTGGGCGCGATCGTGCGAGGCGACACGCCGCACTTCGACTACGTCGCGTCCGAGTGCGCCTCGGGGCTGCAGCTCGCGGGCATCGAGACCGGCGTGCCGGTCGCGTTCGGCGTCCTGACCGTCGACACCGTCGAACAGGCCGAGGAGCGGATCCACAAGGCCGCCGAGGCGGTGCGCTCGGCGCTCGAGATGGCCGACCTCTTCGCGCGCCTCAGGGCGAGCGCCAAGAAATAGCGGAAAGCACGAGGGCTCGAGCCGCTACACTGCCGACCGCGATGAGCAAGATCTGCGCAATCTGTGGCAAGAAGCCGTCCTTCGGCAACCATCGGTCGCACTCGATGGTCGCGACCAAGCGCCGCTTCGATCCGAACCTGCAGAGGGTCCGCATCCTGCTCAAGGGCTCGCCGAAGCGCGCGTACGTGTGCACCCGCTGCCTCAAGGCGGGCAAAGTCACCAAAGCCGTCTAGACCCCTCGCAACCTTGACCGGCGCGTTTCGCGTCTAATCGAGAGCCGTGGCAGACGACCTTTCCCTGGAGCTCGAGCACGGCAGGCTGACGATCGCCCGCGACGCCGTCGCCGAGATCGTGGCCGAGCGCACGCTCAGCTGCTACGGCGTGGTCGGGCTCTCCGCCGGCACCCGGGTGGGCCGCATCCTCCGTCGCGAAGGGATCTCGATCGACGGCGATGCCGCAGCGCTGCGCATCCAGGTGCACATCGTCGTCGCCCACGGGCTCAACCTGGCCGAGGTGGCGGCGACGGTGCGGTCGCAGGTCGCCTACGAAGTGTCGCGTCTGACCGGGCTGACCGTCGCGGCGGTCGAGGTTGTCATCGAGCGCGTGCGCCAGAGCGCCTGAGGCCGCAGTGACGAGGAAGCGCATTCACGAGCTCGTTCAGGGCGCACGCGCCGCGATCGAGGCGAGCCGCCGGCGCATCGACGACCTCAACGTCTACCCAGTCCCGGACGGCGACACGGGGACGAACCTGACGCTGACCGTGCGTGCGATCGACGAGGCCCTCGCGCAGGCCGGCCCGGACGACCGTGCCGGGATCGCCAAGGAGGTCTCGCGCGCCGCCCTGATGGGCGCGCGCGGCAACTCCGGCGTGATCCTGTCCCAGATCGTGCGCGGTGCGACCGAGTCTCTGGCCGAGAGCGACGACCTCGCGCGGGCGTTCCGCTCCGCGAGCGATGCCGCCTACCGCGCGGTCAAGAAGCCCGTCGAGGGGACGATGCTCACCGCGATTCGCTCGATGGCCGACGCGGCCGAGCACGGGGCGGACCTGGCCGGGATCATCGCGCGCGGCGACGACACGGTGGCGCAGACGCGCACCATGCTTCCCGTCCTCGAGGAGGCCGGCGTCGTCGATGCCGGTGCGGCGGGGCTCGTCGAGATCGTGCGGGGCCTGCAGGCCGCGATCACCGGAGAGGCGCTTGCCGCCGCCGGCGGTCGAGCCCGACGCGGCGTTCGGGCTCGAGGCGATCCACCAGGAGCTTTCGCGCTATCGCTACTGCACCGTCTTCGTCGTCGAGGGCGAGCAGCCTCGATCCCGACGAGCTCGAAGCGGAGCTCGAGCGCCTGGGCGACTCGCTGCTCGTCGTCGGCGACAGCAGCGCACTCAAGGTGCACGTGCACACCGACGACCCCGGTCGTGCGCTGTCGCTCGGCGTTGCGCGCGGCGCGATCGGAGGAGTCGAGATCGCGAACATGCACGTCCAGACCCAGCAGCGAGAGGAGCGCCTGCTGCATGCGGTGCCCGGCGGCGACGCTGCCTGTGCGGTCGTCGCGGTCTCATCGGGGGCGGGCAACCGCCTGCTCTTCGAGAGCTTCGGTGCACTCGTCGTCGACGGCGGACAGACGATGAACCCATCGACCGTCGGAGCTTCTTGCCGCGATCGAGCGGGCGGCCGCTCGGGAGGTGATCGTGCTGCCGAACAACGGGAACGTGATCCTCGCCGCCGAGCATGCCGCCGAGAATGCTTCGAAGACGGCGCGGGTCGTTCCCACCCGGTCGCTGCAGGCCGGGCCTGGCGGCGCTCGTCGCGTTCGATGCGACGTCGCACCGCCGACGACAACCTGGCAGCGATGCAGGAGGCGGCGGACGGCGTCGCGACGGGCGCGGTCACGATCGCCTCGCGCGCCGTGCAGCTGAACGGGGTCGCAGTCCAAGAAGGGATGTGGCTCGGTCTCGCGGACGGCGTGGCGATTGCGGGCGGCGAGTCGTTCGACGACGTCGCACGACGCGGTGCTCGAGCGACTGCTGGGCGAACCGCGTGGCGTACTGACCCTGCTCACCGGGGAGCGCCCGCCGTCGCTCGACGCGCTGCTGCTCCGGCTCGAGGCCGACCATCCAGACCTGGAGCTCGACGTCCACCAGGGCGACCAGCCGAACTACCCGCTCCTCCTGGCCGCCGAATGACGCCGGTCCGGGTCCTCCTCGTCGAGGACAACGAGACGTTCCGCCGGACGCTCGAGCTGCTGTTCGGGCTGCGCGACGAGATCGAGGTCGTCGCAAGCGTCGCGACCGGTGACGAGGCGCCACCGGTCGTCCGTGAGCTGCGGCCGGACGTCGTGCTTGATGGACTACCGCATGCCGGGCCTGAACGGCGCCGAGGCGACGCGGCTCGTGCTCGAGGCGGACCCGGCCGCGCGCGTCGTCTGCCTGAGCGCCTCGGTGACGGCGCAGGAGATCGCCGAGGTGCAAGCCGCCGGTGCGGTCGCCGTGATCACGAAGGATCAGGACTTCGACCGGCTCGTCGCCGTCCTCTGCGAGGCTGCGGGACGATGAGGCTGACGACGCGAGAACACCGCGGTCGTCCTCGACTCGACCGCCGACTTCCCCGACGCGCAGGAGCGTTTCCCGAACTTTCGGATCGTGCCGCTCTACGTCCGGTTCGGCGACGAGAGCTTCCGGGACTACGTCGACATCACGCCCGAGCGCTTCTACGAACGGCTGCAGGCCGACCCGGAGCTGCCGACCACGTCGCAGCCGACACCCGCCGACTTCCTGGCCGTCTTCGAGGAGCTCGCTCCGAGGTACGAGCGCATCCTCTCGGTGCAGATCGCCTCGACGCTCTCCGGGACGTTTGCGAGCGCGCAGTCCGCGGCGGAGTCTCTCGGCGGCGGGTCGGTACGCGTGATCGACTCACAAACCGTCTCGGCCTCGCTCGCGATGCTCGGGATCGGTATCCAGCGCCGGCTCGCCCGCGGCACGACGGACGAGGAGATCGACGACTACGTCGCGCGCTACCGGCAGGCACATCACCTGCTCTTCACCGTCAACACCCTCGAGTACCTCGCCCGCGGCGGGCGAATCGGACGAGCTGCCGCATTCGCAGGGAACCTCCTGAACGTGAAGCCGATCCTCACGATTCGCGACGGCGAGGTGGTTCCGGTCAAGCGCGTGCGGGGCAATGCGAAGGCGTTCGCCGAGTTCAGGGCGCTGTTCGAGTCCACCTCGACCGACTCGCCGAGCCTCAAGGTGGGGATCGCACACGCCGCGGCGCCGGAGCGCCTCGAGGCGCTGCGCGAGCTTGTTCGCGAGCTGCGGCCGCAGGCCGAGATCGAGATCGCGGCTCCGCTCGGCCCCGTCGTCGGCACCCACGCCGGGCCGGGAACGGTCGGGTTCTTCTGGTACGAGGACGAGCTCCCGGCGGTCGGAGCACAGCGAGTCAGTCGTCGGCTTGCCGGTGGGCCTCGTTTGCGTTGGGGGGGTGGACGATCGGTTGCGCAGCGGCGACCGGCGGCGGCATATAGGCGATCGGGCTCAAGCGACCGACAGGATCGTTGCGCGGCGCGACCTGGCCGAGCAGCACGGCGTTGACGACGATCGTCGCCGTGAGCGCGGCTACGAGGATGGCGATCGCCCATCTCATGCCGCGAGCTCCAGTCGCAAGGCTCGGAGCTGGGACGAGCTGTTCGCGGCGAGCGCCGAGAGCAGCCTGCCCTCTGCATCGAGGTAGCGCGCGGTGAAGGAGTCGTCGCTGCCGTCGATCTCCACGGCATTCCAGGTTCCCCCGTGCCCGATGTGCTGGAGCCGAAGCCCGAACTGGTCCGACCAGAAGTACGGGGCCTCGTCATAGGGCGTCGGCTCTCCGACGATCGCGGCGGCCACCGCGCGAGCCTGCCCGGCCGCGCTCGTCCAATGCTCGACCCGCAGGTGACGTTGTAGTGACGGCCGCCACCACGACGCGAGGTCGCCGCACGCGTAGACGCCGGGCGTCGCCGTGCGACCGTATGCATCGACCTCGAGCGTCTCGCCGATCGTGCCAACCCCGACCACGACCACGTCGGCGGGAAGGGTTGTGCCGTCGCTGAGGCGAACAGCCCGAAGCCGCGTGGTGCCGTCGAAGCCCTCGACGCCCGTGTCGAGCCGTAGCTCGACGCCGTGGGCGGCGTAGCGGGCCGCGAGCAGGTCGCCGACCTCGAGCCCGAGCACGCGCTCGAGGGGGACGGACAGCGGTTCGACGACCGACACCGAGCCGACGCGGGAGGCGAGCGTCGAAGCCACTTCACCGCCGATGAAGCCTGCGCCGACGACGACCACACGACTCGCCGGCGAGAGGTCCGCCACCAGGGCGCGTGCATCGTCGAGCGAACGGAGGTGATGCACGCCCGGTGGGCCGGGCAGGCGCCGGGCAGCGACTCCGGTTGCATGCACGAAGGCATCCCACTCGACGACCTCCTCGCCGACGATTGCGGTCCTGTGCGTCGCGTCGATCTCGCTGACCCGCCGCCCGAGCAGGAGCTCGATCTCCTGCTCGGGCCAGAACGAATCGGGCCGAAGGCTGACGTCGGAGCGGTCACCCGCCAACAGATCCTTGGAGAGGGCCGGCCGCTCGTACGGGGCATGGGGCTCGTCGCCTGCGAGCACGATCCGGCCGCTCCAGCCGAACGCTCGCAGGGATTCGGCGCACCGGGCGCCGGCGAGCCCGGCGCCCGCGATCAACGCGACCTTGGTCATGCCGCCCTCACCTCCTGCACGAAGATCGCGCCCATCGGGCACGCGTCGGCGGCGTCGAGTGCGGACGGGTCGTCGGTGACCAGGACCACCGCGTTCGCAATGCCTCCCCTGTCGAGGCGGAACAGCTTCGGGGCGGCGTCGACGCACGCGCCGTAGCCGCTGCACAGGGACTGATCGATGGTGATCTCGTACTTGCTCATGTCGCTTCTCCTTTGGGAACCGCCCGGCGGGCGGGGGGAACGAGTGCGCGCCATGCGGTCGCGGCGACAACCGAGCCGACGGCGCCGAGGTAGAGATTCCGGGCCCACGGCTGCGCGGTGTCCGTGCCGGCGTTGATGCCGTGGATCGTCGCCAGGCCGAAGAGCGCGTAGGTGAACCAGTGCAGCCGGCGCCAGACGCGCGCCCCGATCCTCTGGCGCAGCCAAAACGAGGAGGTGATGAGGACGAAGAGCCAGCCGCCGACCACGCCGGCGGCGACTGCGGCGGGCCGATAGGCAACAAGGCCGGGCAGCACGAGCGCGGCGGGGCTCACCTTGACCGTCGTGTCGAGCACGAGAGCGGCCGCATGCAACGCGAGCGCGCCGAGGCCGGTGAGTGCGAGGGTCCTGTGAATCTCGGTGACGTGTGCCGCCTTGAGTCGCGCGAACGGGCGCGACTTCAACACGAGCCCAGCGAGAACCGAGAGGGTCAGCACCACGTAGGCGGTGAGACCGGCGGAGCGAGCGATCAACCAGAACGTGGGGTCGTGATGCATCAGGCAAGCCCGCCCGTGGTGATGGTTCGACCGTCGGCAGTGACGAGCACCGCGGGAATGTCTCGAGCAACCGCCTCGGCCGAGCCGCCAAGGAAGAGGACCTTCGCGAGCACTTCCGCGTCGACGGCGTCGGTACCGATCGCGGTGACCCGCAGCAGGTCGCTGGTCGACGGTCGTCCGGTCGCAGGCTCGATCAGGTGGTGCTGCTCGATCCCTGCGCGGAGCCAACGACGCCGGTCGCGACCCGAGGTTGCGAGGCCGCCCTTGCTCAACCCGAGGGTCAGCGTGCCGTCGATGGCGATTGCCCAGGTCCCTTCGGTGGGGACGCCGCGAATCGCGACGTCCCCACCGGCGCTGACGAGGGAGGGGCCGGTCAGCGCGAGCTGTTCAGCGACCCGCTCGGCCGCAAAGCCTTTGCCGATGCCGCCGAGATCGAGCTTGAACCCTGGTTCGAGCTCGATCCGCCCGCCGGTGACGGCGACGCCGCCGCCGCAGGGGGCCGGGGCCGCCGCATCGGCGCGGTCGGTGACCTCGTCGAAGGTCGTGTCGTAGCCGGCAACGACGAGTGCCTGGTGCACCGTCGGGTCGAAGCGGCCGCCGGTGCGGGCCCGGGCGGCCAGCGAGAGCTCGACCACCTCCAGCAGGTCCGGAGACGCATCCAGCGCACCTGCCTCGTTGAGTAGCGACAGCTCGGAGTCGGGTCGAAAGCGCGACATGATCTGCTCGAGCCTTTCGACCTCCTCCTCGGCGCGATCGAACGCTGCGTCCGCGTCGGGTGCTTCGACTGCGAGCTCGAACGTGGTGCCCATCGCGTGAAAGGTGCGCTGCTGCATCACGACGTCCGGGTGATCACGAGGGGGGGTAGCGTGACCACGCGTGCGGGCGGCGCGGCCGCTGGTACCGCTGCCGAGACGGCCTGGGCCTGGGCCTGTGCCTGGGCCTGCGTGGCCGCCGCAGCGGCGGTGTTCGCCTGCAGGATTGCCGTCTGCCTCTGTTTGAGCGCGACGCGATAGGCAGCCCAGCGCCGGTCGACGAGTCGCTGCACCTGCACGGACTGCCGTGCCAGCACCTGCTGGCGGGCGGCGAGCGCTGCGAGTCGAGGGTCGACCGAGTCTGCCTGCCGCCACGGATGGGCTGCGATCGCTGCCCAGGCGAGGAAGAAGACGACGACTCCCGCGACGACCGTCCAGAGGCGCGCGATCTGGTTAGTCATCGAAGGTGCTCCCGTTTCCCGACGGGGCGGCGGCTCCGCCACCCTCCCCGTCGTCGCCGGGCTCTCCGCCGTGACGGTGGACGATGTGCACGATCGGCGCGGGGCGGACATAAGTCACGCGGGGAGTCGAAGCGCTCGCGGCCGCCGACGGCGCAGCAGCGGCAGGAACCGAGAGGGCAGGCTGCGGGCGCGGCAACGGCGGCAGCTTCGGTGGCTTTCGATTCAACTGGGTGCGAAGCGTCGCCTCGGCTCGGTCGAGTGCCTGGATCTGCCGCTGGATGTCGGCGGCGCTCGCCTTGGGCGCCGCGTTGGCACGCAGTTGCGACGAACGGAGAGCTGCGTAGGTCCCGGCGACGGCCGCCACCCCGAGCGCGAGGACGATGAGGAGAGCGTGTGTCCGTTTCATAGCTCCGAAGCTAGAGGCCGAATGGAAAGCGGCGGGACATCGGCGCTTGAAGCGTTGGCAAAGAATCGACAACGGAACGACCTCGGCAGAGCTGGGCGTTCGCTGAGAAGCGCCTGCGCATCGGCTCGGGTTTGCTCGGTTTGGCCGCCGGGTGGTAACTCCCGAGCGCTGTCAGCGTTCGCCCTGATGCCGTGCTCGGGCCGCCGCGTTACTCCTAGAGCAAGAGGCCAAGAGCAAGGAACACACATGTCTTCGACTGCGAAAGCGATTCCGACGCGCAAGGATTTGCTGGTGTTGTCAGCAGCGCTTGCGGCAGTCACCCTGACCGCAGCCGCAGCGATCGCGGGCCTCGCACGCAAGCCGTCCGTCCCCGTGCAGATCGTCCCCACCGTGGTGCAGCCGGCACCCGCGACCCACTTCCGGGAACCTCAGGAGCCGGGAGGATGATGCGCTCGATCTGGGCGACGTTGCTGTCCGTCTGGCTGCTCTTCGCCGTCGTCGCCGTGCTCGCCTGGACCCGCCAGCAGCCCGCGCCGACCCAGCCGCCGCTGATCGTGGTCAAGGGGAAGAACGGCGTCTCGACGCTCGTGCCCGCGTCTGCGTCGGTGACACATGCGACCACGCGCACCTCACCGGTGCCCGCCGGATGATCGGCGCCGTGACATCCACGACGGTACCCATCGCGTGGCTCGTCGCGCGCGCCGCGGGCCTCACGGCACTCGCACTGTTGAGCGCATCTCTGTGGCTTGGACTTGCGATGAGTGTCCGTCTTCTCGCTCCGCGCCGGCAGAAGAACCTGCTCGGCTGGCACCAGACGTTGATGTGGTGCGGGCTCGCGATGGTGGGGCTGCACGGCAGCGCGCTGCTGCTCGATCCGGTGCTGCGCTTTTCACTCGGCGTCCTTCTGGTGCCCGGCCTTGCGCCTTGGCGGCCGCTCGCCGTCAGCGCCGGGGTCGTCACCGCCTGGCTGATGCTCGCGCTCGCGTCGTCCTTCCACGTTCGCCGGCGGATCACGCAGCGCCGCTGGCGCTTGATCCACTACTCGGGCTTCGCAGCATTCGCTCTCGCGCTCGGTCACGGTCTGACCGCGGGCACCGATCTGCGTGGCGCAACCGGTTTGATCCTCGTCGGGAGCCTCGTCGCGCCTGCGATGTGGCTTGTGTACGCACGCATCCTCGTCCCACGTCCAAAGCCGGCACGCCGGCAGTCGGCACCGGGTGCGGCATGAGGCGGGAGCTGACCAGGATGGGCTTCCGGGCCATGGGTACCGCGTGCTCACTTGCAGTTGCCTCCGACTCGTCCGAGCACGTCGTAGCCCGTCTCGCGCTCTCGGCTGCCTGGAACGAGGTGCGCATGTGCGAGGGCATCCTGTCGCGCTTCGATCCAGCAAGCCGGCTCTCCCAGCTGAACCGCAGCTCGGGAACCTGGCTACGCGTCGACGAGCGCCTCTTTGCGGCACTCACAGCCGCGGTACGCCTTCGGCTCGAGACGAACGGCCTGTTCGATCCGACCGTTCTGCCGGCCCTCGTCGCGCAGGGTTATGACCGGTCGTTCGAGCTGCTCGAGCCGGGGCCGCGCGGGGCTCTCCAGAGCCGGACGGGTGCGACGATCGAGCTCGACCCGCTGGACAAGCGTGTCCGTCTCGAGCGAGGGGCCGCAGTCGATCTCGGCGGGATCGGTAAGGGCTTCTCTGCGAGGCGCGCGCTCGAGGCGATGCTGATCGCCTGGCCGGGGCTGCACGGAGCCATCGTCGATCTCGGCGGCGACATTGCGGTGGCCGGGCGGCCGCCGGACGGCGACCGTTGGCTCGTCTCCGTCGAGACCCCGTGGCGACCGGAGACGCCGCTCGGCACGATCTTCTTGAGGGCCGGCGGCGTCGCGACCTCGGGACCGGCCCACCGGCGCTTCGGACCTGGGGGAGCGCGCCACCACCTCATCGACCCGATGACCGGTGAGTCGTCCGACCGGGCACCACTCGCGGTCACGGTCGTCGCGCTCGACCCTGCCGCTGCCGACGCCCACGCGACCGCGCTCGCGGTTTCCGGGGACGCAGCCGGTTACACGAGCACGAGGCCGGGGTTGGGAGCGCTGGTCGTCTCCAGCCCGGGGCCTCCGCAGAGCTTCGGCGCCATCGACTTCGTGCCCAGTCCCGTCTCGTTCGAGGTGATCCTGTGAAATCGATCCTGCTTCTCCTGCTCGCTGCGCTGCTGACGGGCTGCGGCGGCGCGGCGGCCCCGAAGGCGGAGTCGGCCGACGCCTTCATGCAGCGGCTGACCACCGAGTTCTCGCGCGGTCAGGCGGGGCGTCTCTGGGACAGCCTCGTGCCGGCCGAGCAGCGCATCGTCGGCCGGGCGCGCTACCTCGCGTGCCGGCGCAACGGAGGGTTCCGCCTCCGGTCCTTCAAGGTGCTCGACACCTATAGCGAGGCGGTCGACGTCGAGGGCCGCCGGACACCGTCGACCGCCGTGACGGTGCAGGTCACCTCCGACGACGGCGTGACGACGGCCACCATGCACGCGATCCAGATCGGGGGTCGCTGGCACTGGATGCTGCAGCCTGCCGACCTCGCGGCGTACGCCGCCGGCCGGTGTCCATGACGCCTCGAGGTCGGAGCCCGGGGGCCTCCGCAAAGAATCCGTGAAACCACGGAGGCATCGACTGGCCGTCCTGTAACGATGTGCTCATGAACGTCCTCCTCGTCGAAGACGACGACTCCATTGCGATCCCACTCACAGACGGCCTGCGACGCGAAGGTTTCACCGTCGTGCGGGCGGCGACCGGCGAGGAAGCTCTTGCAGCGGACGAGCCGGACCTCGTGCTCCTCGATCTCCGGTTGCCCGACATGGACGGGCTCCAGGTCTGCCGCCAGCTCCGGGCTCGCTCGCTCGTCCCGATCATCGTCGTTTCCGCCCGGGGCGAGGAGGTCGATCGAGTGATCGGTCTCGAGCTCGGGGCCGACGACTACGTCGTCAAGCCGTTCGGCCTGCGTGAGCTCGTTGCGCGAATTCGGGCCGTGGCACGTCGAACCGCCGCTCCGCGAGATGACACGGAGGAGATCGACGCCGGTCGCGTGCGCATCGATCTGCGAGGTCATCGCGCGATGGTGGACGGGAGTGAGGTGCAGCTGACCGGCAAGGAGTTCGACCTGCTCACCGTGCTCGCCCGCAACGCCGGTGCCGTGGTCGACCGCGAGCGCATCCTGCGCGAGGTGTGGCACACGACGTGGTACGGATCGTCCAAGACGGTCGACGTCCACGTCGCCGCGCTTCGGCGCAAGCTCGGCGACCCCGGGCTGATCGAGACCGTGCGTGGGATCGGCCTGCGCCTCGCGGCGTGACCCGGCGCCTGCTCGCGAGCTACCTCGCGCTCACCGTCGTCGTGCTCCTGGCGCTCGAAGTGCCGCTGGCGATCGTCAACGCGCGCAACGAGCGGAACGACCTGATCGCCAAGGTCGAGCGCGACGCGTTCGTCGCGGCATCACTCTCGGAGGACGCGTTGCAGTCCGGCGGAGTGACTCGCCATCTGACCAAGTTCGTTCTCACCTACCAGACGCAGACCGGGGGACGTGTGGTGATCGTCGATCGGCGGGGACGGAGCATCGCCGACTCGCAGCACACCGCGACCGGCGAGACGGTCTTCGCGACCCGCCCCGAGATCGCTGCCGCGCTGCGCGGCAACACCGTCTCCGGGGATCCGGAACTCGGAGACACTCGACCGCAAGCTGCTCTACGTCGCGGTGCCGGTCGCCTCGGGCGGCCAGGTGTTCGGAGCGGTTCGCATCACCTACCCGACCTCGACGCTCGATCGGCGCATCAACCGCTACCGGCTTGCGCTCGTCGCCGTCGCGTTGACGGTGCTTGCCGTCGCCGCGCTGATCGGCTTGCTGCTGGCGCGCTCGATCTCGCGGCCGTTGCGGCGGCTCGAGACGATCGCCGCCCGGGTCGGGGCGGGTGAGCTGAGCGCCCGCGCGAGCGAGACGGACGGCCCGTCCGACGTGCGCAGCCTGGCCGGTGAGTTCAATCGCGCGACGGCCAAGCTGGCTGCTCTGCTCCGCTCGCAGGAGCAGTTCGTCGCCGATGCGTCGCACGAGCTGCGCACGCCCTTTGACCGCGCTGCGGCTGCGGCTCGAGAACGGCGAGACGGATGCCGCGCTCGTCGAGACGGAGCGCCTGGCCGGGCTCGTCGACGAGCTGCTCGAGCTCGCGCGCGCCGATGCGTCCGGGGATCCCCCGGGCGACCTGTCGCTCGGCGAGATCGTCGAGCGCAGGGTCGAGCTCTGGTCGGCGCTGGCCGACGAGCGCGGTGTCCGGCTCGAGGCCTGGACCGACGGAGGCAGGATCCGAGCGGGCGAGGGACGCGTGGTCGAGGTGCTCGACAACCTGCTCTCGAACGCGCTCGACGCAGCGCCGGCCGGCTCGACGATCACCGTCACGGCCGACGGTGGCGAGCTGCACGTGGTCGACGAGGGCGGCGGTCTCACAGCCGATCAGCGCGAGCGCGCGTTCGACCGGTTCTGGCGAGCCTCGCAAGGGCCGGGGTCGGGCCTCGGGCTCTCGATCGCCCGCCGGCTCGTCGAGCTCGACGGCGGGACGATCGAGCTGCGTGCCGCATCCTCCGGCGGCATCGACGCGGTCGTTCGCTACCCCGAGCGCCGCGCCTGACGCGCGCGCCGTCCGGTCCGGGTCCTGAGCTCCGGTCCGGTGGCGACAATGACCCGAATGCACGCGGGTTTCACAGGTGTGGTCCAGCACGACTGGCCGCGGCCGCGCGGCTGGGCGCCGCCGCAACGACTCGACACGCTCGACGTCCTGACGCTTCCGGGGGTCGGCGCGACCATGGCCCGGCGGCTCCGCACGTTCGGGATCCAAACGGTGCGCGACCTGCTCTTCCATGCGCCGCGCCGGTACGAGAGCGCCGTCGACCAGGTTCCGATCTCGAAGCTCGGGCTCGCCGACGGCGAAGTCGCGATCGAGGGTCGAATAGTCAGCGCTCGCGCGCGCCCCTTGCGGGGCAGGCGGTCGCTCGTCACGGCGACCGTTCGTGACGGGAGCGGCGGCCAGGTCAGCGCGTCGTTCTTCAACCAGCCCTGGCTCGCCGAGAAGCTCGTGGCGGGAACCACTGTGCGGCTGCGCGGCAAGCTGGGCCGCTACGGCTTCGACGTCAAGAGCTACGACATCGGCGAGGCGAAGCGCACAGCAGACCACGCGCCCGTCTACCCGGCCGGCGAGCAGATCCCGTCGACGCGGCTGCGCGAGCTCGTGCGGGCGGCGCTTGCCCAGAACGCCCGCAGCATCCCCGATGCGTTGCCCGCGGAGCTCGAGCTGCCGCTGCGCCGGGATGCGATCGCAGCGATCCACTTCCCGCTCGACGAGCAGCAGGCGGAGGACGCGCGACGGCGGCTCGCCCTCGACGAGCTCGTCACGTTGCAACTGATCGTTGCGCGGCTGCGCGACACGGATGCGGTGGCGCCGTCGCTCGCCCAGCCCGGCGAGCTGATCGACCGCTACCGCGGCGTGCTGCCCTTCCAGCTGACCGAGCACCAGGAACGGGCGATCACCGAGATCGACCTCGACCTGGCCCAGACGACCCCGATGCACCGCCTGCTCCAGGGCGATGTCGGCTCGGGCAAGACGGTGGTGGCGCTGTACGGGCTCCTGCGGGCGGTCGAGGCAGGCCGGCAAGGCGCGCTGATGGCGCCGACCGAGACGCTGGCCGAGCAGCACTTCCTGACCCTCGAGCCGCTCTGCGCGCAGCTCGGGGTGCGCTGCGTCCTGCTCACCGGGTCGGTCGGCTCGAAGAAGATCCGGGACGAGATCGCGAACGGCGTCGCGCAGATCGCGGTCGGCACACACGCGCTGATCCAACGCGATGTGGAGTTCGCCGACCTCGCCGTGGCGGTCGTCGACGAGCAGCATCGGTTCGGTGTCGAGCAGCGCACCGCGCTCGCGGAGAATCGCTCGACGCACGTGCTGCACATGACCGCGACGCCGATCCCTCGCACGCTCGCGCTCACGATCTACGGCGACCTCGCGGTGAGCGAGATCGCGAAGCCGCCCGCGAACCGCAAGCCGATCATCACCGCGCGGGTCGGCGCCGAGCGCTCGAGCGAGGCGTACAAGCGACTTCGCGTGCATCTCGACGCGGGCCGGCAGGCCTACGTCGTCTGCCCGTTGATCGAGCTGTCGGAGACGCGTCTCGCGCGTGCGGCCGAGGCGGAGGCTGAGCGGCTCCAGCGTGCCGAGCTTCGCGGCTACCGCGTCGGGCTTCTGCACGGCAAGTTGAAGACGGGCGAGCGCCGCGAGGTGATGCGTCAGTTCAAAGCGCACGAGCTGGACGTCCTGGTCGCGACCACGGTGATCGAGGTCGGTGTCGACGTTCCGAACGCGACGATCATGATCGTGCAGGAGGCCGACCGGTTCGGGCTCGCGCAGTTGCACCAGCTGCGCGGCCGGGTGGGGCGGGGTGCCGACCAGAGTTATTGCCTCCTGGTCTCGCGCCCGGCCGACGAGCTCACCGAGACGGCCGAGCGCCGGCTGCAGGCGCTCGTCGAGACGACCGACGGGTTCGAGCTGGCCGAGATCGATCTCGACCTCCGTCGCGAAGGCCAGCTGCTCGGCACACGCCAGTCCGGCTGGAGCGACCTGCAGTTCACGAAGCTCCGTCCCGACCGGGACCTGATCGAGCGCGCCCGTGCGATCGCCGCCGAGCTGCACGGCCAGGACGGCCCGTGGCAGGACGAGGCCGACAGAATGTCCGGCGATGCGGATCATCGCGGGCTCGCATAGAGGCCACCGGATCGTCGCGCCCGCGGGGCGGGACACGCGCCCGACCTCCGACCGGGTGCGCGAGAACGCCTTCAACCTGATCGGCCCCGTCGACGGCGCGGACGTGCTCGACCTGTTCGCCGGCTCCGGAGCGCTCGGGCTCGAGGCGCTCTCACGCGGTGCCGCCTCGGCGACGTTCGTCGAGTCGGACCGGGAGGCCTGCCGCACGATCAACGCCAACCTCGACAAGCTGCGGTTGCGCGGCGCCGTCCTGTGCCAGGACGCTGCCCGGGCGCTCCAACGGGACCGACGCCGCTACGACCTCGTGCTCTGCGATCCGCCCTACGACTACGACCCCGCGCGCATCGCCCCGCACTTCGCCGGGCCTGCTCACCGACGGACGGCCTCCTCGTCTACGAGAGCTCCGGCCGGGCCGATCCACCGGACCTGCCGGGCCTCGCAGTCCGCACCTCCCGCAAGTACGGCTCCGCACGGCTTACCCTGTACGAGACGTGATCACCGCGATCTACCCCGGAACGTACGACCCCGTGACGAACGGGCACGTCGACGTGATCAAGCGCGCGGCCCGGATCTTCGACCGCGTGGTCGTCGGCGTGGTCGGCAATCCCCACCACAAGAGCCCGATGTTCGAGGTGCCGGAGCGCGTCCAGTTCGTCAAGGACGCCCTCGCGGGCGTCGTCGAGAACGTCGAGGTCGACGTGTTCAGCGAGCTCGTGGTCGACTTCGCCCGGCGCTGGGACGCGACGGCGATCGTCAAGGGGCTTCGGGTCGTCTCGGATTTCGAGTGGGAGTTCCAGATGAACCAGCTGAACCGGCATCTCGCCCCCGACATCGAGACGGTCTACGTGATGGCCAGCGCCGAGGTGAGCTTCGTTTCCTCGAGCGGGGTGAAGGAGATTGCCTCCTTCGGCGGAAATGTCGAGGAGCTGGTGCCGAAGGCCGTCGCCGCCCGGCTGAAGGCGATGTTCCCCAACGGCCGTGGCGGCGCTCCGTTGTCCGACCAGGAGTAGACTGAACCCCATGGATGTCCTCGTTTTGATCGACAAGCTCGACGACCTGGTGCACAACGCCAAGGCCGTGCCCCTCACCGACCAGGTTCGAATCGACCGCGAGGAGATCTACGACATCCTCGACCAGATGCGCGCGACGATCCCGGAAGAGATCAAGCAGGCGCGCTGGATCGTCAAGGAACGCCAGGAAATGCTGGCCGAGGCGAAGCGCGAGCAGGACCGTCTTCTGCAGGAGGCGCGCGAGCAGGCCGTGCGTGAGGCGTCGCAGACCGAGATCGTCAAGCTCGCCGAGCGGCAGGCACAGGAGATCATCGACGAGGCACGGCGCTCGGCGCGCGAGATGCGCCTCGAGATGGAGGACTGGGCCGACGGCATGCTCGCCACCCTCGAGACGAACCTGGACAAGTTCCTCGTCGCCGTGCGCCGCGGGCGCGAGCGGCTGCACGAGCGCTCGCAGGAATCGGTCGTGGCGGGGATCGGCCCGGTCGACCTCTCCGACAACGGCTCGAACTACTAGCAGGCTCTAGAGCGCCGCCGGGTTGGGCGGGCCTTCGTTCCGCCAGTGGTCGAACGGGGCGTACGCCTCGCTCGGCCGACTCCGTCTCGGTCTCGACCGCGGCGCCGTGCGCGGCGGCGGCAGCCGACGCCGGGTAGCGAACGCCCGCTCCCCGAACCTGCTTCCGACCAGCACGAGCACACAGGGGCCGTCGCCCGCGCCGACGAAGACGTGCCGCGTGCCGGGCGGGCAGTGGACGAAGTCCCAGGGCTTCAGCCGGCGCTCCTCCTCCTCGAGCACGGCGATGCACTCGCCCGAGAGGACGAGGAAGTCCTCCTGGCTCGGCTCGGAGTGGTAGAGCGAGCTCGGTTGTCCCGGTTCGAGCACCGCGAGGTGAAAGCCGAGCTGGGAGAAGGTTCGCTCCTCCACGCCCTCGCCACCCCGGGCGACCGGGCCGTTCGCCTCGAAGGGGCAGCGCAGCCCGAACGTGTCGTTGCGGATCCACGCCGCCTCGCGCGCGTTGACGACGAACCAGCCGTCCGTGACCGGCGTGAGCCCGGTCGCGACGTGCTCCAGGCGGGCTTCCTGCGGCATGGCCGGATCGTAGGCGCTACCGTGGTCTGCGTGACGAGCTTCAGTCTCAGGCAGGTGAAGCTTCGTCCCGGGGAGCAGCACCGTGACGAGGTCGACCTCGAGCTGTCCGCCTTCGAGTTCGGCGGCCAGCGCTATCTGCCCGTGCCCGGCACGGTCCCGGCGGCGTTCGAGATCACGCGTGCGCTGACGGGCACGGTGTTCACGCTCGCCTTCACGCGCGCGGCTCTACGGGCCGTGCTACCGCTGCCTGGGCGACGCCGTGCTCGAGCTGCCGATCCGCGCCCGCGAGTACCAGGACGAGGCGCCCGAGGACGACGAGATGCGGACGGAGTACGTCGACGGCAACAACATCGACCTCTCGGCCTGGGCGCGCGACGCGATTGCGCTCGCGCTGCCCGAGCAGATCGTCTGCCGCAGCGACTGCGCCGGCCTGTGCGCGGAATGCGGCAAGAACCTGAACGACGAGCCGCACACGCACGAGGAGCAGCACGGCGACCCACGCTGGGCGGCGCTCGACGCGCTCCGCGAACGGCCCTGAGCGGTCAACCGACGCTGCGGGAGCGGCGCTCCATCAGCACCACGTCGCTCCACTCGCCGCGCTTGCGCGCGAGCTTCTCGCGGACGCCGACGAGCCGGAACCCGCAGGCGGCGTGCAGCTTGATCGACGCCTCGTTCGCGGCGAGGATGCCCGCCTGGATCGTCCAGATCTGGGCGGCGTCGCCCTCCAGGCAGAGCCGCTCGAGCAGTGCCCGCCCGACCAGGCGACCGCGCGCGCTCCGCGCCACGTAGATCGAGTTCTCGGCCACGCCGCGGTAGCAGGAGCGGTCCGAGTACGGGGCGAGGGCGGCCCAGCCGACCACGGCCCCGGCCTCGCGGGCCACGAGGCGGGGCCAGATCAGGTGGCCCCGGTCCCATTCCTCCCACGTCGGCACGAGCTCGTCGAACGTGCCGATGTCGAGGCCCTCCTCGTAGATCGCGCGGACGGCGGGCCAGTCTGCGGGAAGCAGCGCGTCGATCGTCATCCGTGGATCGTACGGGTCCGTCACGGGAGCGAGCCCCGGAGGGCTCGACGGCGATCGTCGCTATCATGGGCGGCCGCCATGGCTGTCCCCAAGAGGAAAACGTCGAAGTCGCGCCGCGACAAGCGCCGCGCCACGCACAAGCTCGAGGCTCCGCGCGTCAACACCTGCCCGCAGTGCGGGTCGCCGAAGCGCGCGCATCGCGTCTGCCCGACGTGCGGCACGTACAAGGGCCGCGAAGTCGAGCCGCTCCGCCTCGACGTCCCCTGAGAGCCTCGAAGCCGTGACTCGCGTCGCCGTCGACGCACTCGGTGGCGACAACGCGCCCGGCGAGGTGATCCTCGGGGCTCTGGCGGCCGCCGAGGGCGGGATCGAGGTGACGCTGTACGGCCCGCAGGGCCTCGACACGCAGGGCCTGCCGCTCGTCGAGACGACCGAGGAGATCGGGATGGCGGAGAAGCCGGCCGAGGCGGTGCGCGGAAAGCCGGACTCGAGCCTCGTCGCGTGCGTCCGCGCCGTCGCCGACGGCGCCGCCGACGCGGCCGTCTCCGCGGGCAACACCGGCGCGATGCTCGCCGCCGGTCTGCTGCACATGCGGCGCCTTCCGGGGGTGATGCGCCCCGCGATCGCCGTGCCGATCCCGGCGCGCCGGGGGCCGAGCGTCCTGCTCGACGCCGGCGCGAATGCCGACGCGCGGCCGGAGCACCTCGTCCAGTTCGCCCACATGGGCTCGGTCTTCAGCGAGGAGATCCTCTCCGTCCGCCGTCCCGAGATACGCCTGCTCTCGATCGGCGAGGAGGACGAGAAGGGCAATCAGCTGACGATCGAGGCGCACCGGCTGCTGCGCGAGGACGACCGGCTGAACTTCGCCGGGAACGCCGAGAGCCGCGACCTGCTGCAAGGCATCGCCGACGTCGTCGTCGCCGACGGCTTCACCGGCAACGTTGCGCTGAAGCTGCTCGAGGGGACGATCCTGGAGCTGCTCGCCGAGCTGCGCGAGGAGATCGGCGCCACGATCGGAGGCAAGCTCGGCGGCCTGCTGATCAGGCCTGCCGCACGGCGCCTGCGCAAGCGGCTCGATCCGGACACCTACGGCGGTGCATACCTGCTCGGGCTGCGGGGCTTGGCCGTGATCGCGCACGGGAACTCGGGCCGTCAGGCCGTCGCCAACGCGATCCGCCTGGCCGCCCGGGGAGCCGAGCACCGGGTCGTCGAGCGGCTGGCCGAGCGGCTTCCGGAGCGGGTCGGTGTATGATCGCCCGGTTTTCTCCCCCTACGAATATTGAGGTGACATGGCAGCGTCGCGTGAAGAGGTCCTCGAGCGCGTCAAGGAAGTTCTGACGGAACAGCTCGGAGTCGAGGAAGACCAGATCACCGAGGAGGCGTCGTTCCAGGAGGATCTGGACGCCGACTCGCTCGACCTCGTCGAGCTGATCATGGAGCTCGAAGATCAGTTCGGGATCAAGATCTCCGACGAGGATGCCCAGAAGATCACGACCGTCGGGCAGGCCGTCGACTACGTCACCTCGCACCAGTAAGAAGCAGAGATCCCTGCGGGAGCTGATCGACGAGCTCCCCGCAGACCGGGCGGCGGCGGTCTTCACCCACTCTTCGTGGGCCGCCGACCGCACCGCCTCGTACGAGCGGCTCGAGTTCCTCGGGGACTCGGTCCTCGAGCTCGTGGTCGCGCGCACGCTCTTCGACCGGTTCCCGGACTTCACGGAGGGCCGGATGGCGAAGATCCGCTCCCACGTCGTCTCCCGGGCGAGCTGCGCGGTGGTCGCGGCCGAGCTCGAGCTCGGTGAGCGGCTGAGGGGCGAGGGCTCGGACGACGCCGAGCGGCTCTCGCGCAACCGGAACGTGCTCGCCGCGCTGCTCGAGGCGGCCCTGGCAGCCCTGTACCTCGAGCACGGCTTCGAGGCGATCGAGCCTGCGATCGTCCAGGCGTTCGAGCCGAGAATCGACTACGCGCTGACGACGTTCGTCGACCACAAGACCGAGCTGCAGGAGCAGCTCGCCCGCACCGGCCGCTCCGTCACCTACCGGACGGTCGACGTCGAGGGCCCGCCGCACGACCGTTCCTTCACGGCGGCCGCCGTGATCGGCGATCGCGTCGCCGGCACCGGCACCGGCCGCTCGAAGAAGGACGCCGAGCAGCTCGCCGCCAGGGAGGCGCTCGAGTCGGTCACCGGAGCAACCGGCGATGAAGCTCCTGCGTCGAGGGCGAAGGGCTGACGCCGAGGTCGTCACGCAGCTTCGTGCGTAGCGCGTCGTAGACGAGCAGCGCCTCGGCCGCGTTGCCTTGCCGATCGAGCGCGTCCATCAGGATCCGGTAGCCCGACTCGCGGTACGGCTCGAGCGCGATCAGCTGCCGGCCCGCGCGCACGGCCGCTCCGAGCTCGGTGCCGCCGACGCCGAGCGTCGCTCCGGCGTACGCCTCCAGCGCGCGGAGGTGGACGGCCTCGAGACGCCGCCGCTCGCCGTCGATCCACGAGGCCTCCTCTCCGGCGAGGAACGGCCGGCCGGTGACGAACATGGCGATCTGCGAGGGCCCCCAGGCGGCGTGCGGGTTGCCGAGTGCGAGTGCGCTCTCGGCTCGGTGCACCGCCGCCAGCGCCGCCTCGGTGTCGACCGAGAGCTCCTCGACCGCCGGCTGCAGGCCGTCGAGCGGGACGATCCGCCGGAGCTTGGAGAGGAGCGGTGCGAGCCCGCCGTCCCGGCCCGACGGCCACAGGGCGTCGACGAGCTCGTCCCGCGAGATCGTCCGCCGGCGGTTCGCGACGACGTACGCGAGCAGCAACCGGCCCTGACGTCCCGGCAGTTCGGCCTCCACCCGGCGGCCGTCGAGCTCGACCACGAACCGGCCGCAGAGCTGCACCTTCGCGTGCGACAACCTGGCGCCAACATAGACCCAACGCCCGCGCCGTACAACGAGCGCAGACAATCGAAAACGGAGGCTGTGATGTCGAAGCAGATCACCTGTGAGTGCGGGTACGTGATTCGCGGCTCCAGCGAGGGCGAGGTGGTGCAGGGCGCGCGCGAGCACATGCGGGCCGACCACCCGGACCTCGTGGACAAGGTGTCGGACGCGGACCTCGTGGGCTGGATCGAGGAGGTCTGACCTCGAGGGCGGGATGTCTCCGCGGCTCCTGCGAAACGCCGGTAGGTGCAGGCACGAAGGAGGCCGGCAGGGCGGCGTCCTGGCCACCGGATAGCCTGCTCCACGCGTGCACCTGAAAGCGATCAAGCTGCGCGGCTTCAAGTCGTTCGTCGATCCCGTCGAGATCCACCTCGAACGGGGAGTGGCGGTCGTCGTCGGGCCGAACGGCTCCGGGAAGTCGAACGTGTCGGATTCGATCCTCTGGGCGACCGGGTCGATGAGCCCGGGCGAGCTCCGGGCGGAGAAACCCGACGACGTCCTCTTCGCGGGCTCGGCCGGCCGCCAGCCGACGGACTTCTGCGAGGTCGACCTGCTGTTCGACAACGCCGACGGTGCCTGGCCCGAGCTGCCGTACAGCGAGGTGTCGGTCTCCCGGCGGTTGAACCGCGGCGGCGAGGGCCAGTACCTCGTCAACAGGACGCCGGTGCGGCGCATCGACCTCGTCGAGCTGCTCTCGGATGTCGGTCTCGGCGGCGGCCTGCGCTCGGTGATCTCGCAGGGACGCGTCGAGACGGTGCTGAACTCGAAGCCCGCCGAGCGCCGCGAGCTGATCGAGGAGGCGGCAGGCCTCGGCCGCTTCAAGCGGCGCCGGCACCGCGCCGAGCTGAAGCTTGCGCGCGTCGCGGTGCAGGTGGAGCGTGCGCGCGACCTGGAGGAGGAGGTCAAGAAGCGGCTGCGCCCGCTGGCGCTGCAGGCGACTGCCGCCGAGCGCGCCGAGAAGCTCGGCGTGGAGATCTGCGCGCCTGCAGGCTGCGATCGCGACGCTCGACCTGGCGCGGCTCGCGGAGCGGCGCGCCGAGTCCGAAGCACGTCGGGCGGCGAGCGCCGAGGAGCGGCGGCTGCTGGACGAGAAGATCAAGGCGCTCGTCGCCGAACGCGAGAGCGCCGAGGAGGAGCTGACGGACTCCGCAGGCGCTCGCGAACAGGCGACCGCGGCGCTGTACCGGCTCCGGAGCGGGGGCGAGCGGATCGCGCTGCGCCGGGAATCGGCCGCGTCGCTGACCGCGTCGCTGCGGGCGGAGCTGCAGACGGCGCGCTCGTACGACCCCACCGCGTCGGTCGGGCTGGAGGCCCGGGCGCGTGAAGCCGCGGCGGCGGCTCAGGCGGCCGCCGGTGAGAGGGCGCGGCTGCAGGTCGAGGCCGAGGGCCGGTGGGCCGCAGTCGCGGCGATCGAGCGCCGCGAGCAGGCGACTCTCGCCGCCGAGCTCGACGACGTGCTCGCCCGCCGGGCCGAGACGGAGTCTCACCTGACGGGCGGCGGCCGCGACGCGCTGCTCGCCCTGCGCAGCGCCACACAGACGCTCGGCGTGCGGCACGAGTCCGCCCAGCGGCTCCTGTCCGAGCTGCGCACGGAGCTCGCCGAGGCACGCCACGTGCCTGCAGGCCCCTCGCCTGCCGAGCTGGGCCGCGCCGCCGACGACGCCGACGCTGCGGCCCGCACCGCTGTCCGCGAACAGGACGACCTCGACGCGCGCGTGCGCCTCGCCGGAGAGCGCCTCGTCGCGCTGGAGCAGTCGCTCGCAGAGCGGGAAGGGCTGCCCCCGGCTGCGCGCGCCCTCGCCGAGGAGGGCGAGCAACTCGCCTTGCAGCTCCTCGAGGTCGAGCAAGGAGCCGAGCGTTCGACGGCCGCCGCTCTCGGGCACCGCGCCTCGGCCGTTCTGGCTGCGAATCCCGCCCGCGGCCTCGAGCTCATCGAGAAGGCGAAGTCGGCCGGGCTCGGCTCGGTGCTCGTGCTGATCGGCCAGGACCCGCGCAAGCTCGTCGATGTGCCCGTGCTCGCGCGGGCCGACCTGCTCGCCTCGACGGTGCCTGCCGTGACAGAGGACGGGATCGGCTGGGACCCGGTTCGCGGCGAGCTGTGGTTCGCCGGCGAAACGGCCGAGGCAGTCCTCCTCGAGCTCGACGCGCGCAGGCGGGAGCTGCGCGCCGAGGTCGCCGAGCTGCAGGCCCGAGCGGAGGCGGCCGCTGCGCGCACGCTGGAGACGGCAGAGCTGGCCCGTAGCGCCGCGGCACGGTTCGCACCCGTCGCGCACCTGCGCAACCTGCGCCGCGCCGACGCGTCCGCGCTCGCGCGAATCGTCCGCGGCGCCGAAACGCTCGATGAGACCTTGAGGGTTGTGGCGGCTGCAGCCGGACGACTCGAAGCGCCGCTCGCCGAGCGCACCGGCCGACTCGCCGGCGAGCTGCGCGAGATCGCCTCCCGGGAGGCGGAGCTGCGCCGGGCCGTCTCCGAGGCAGACGCGCGCGCGCTTGACCGCAGAGCGCCGTGCGGCCGGGACGCGCCGGGCAGCCGTCCGGAGCGATCGCCGAGCTCCGGCTGGAGGCGGAGGACCTGTCGGCTCGGGCGCTCGAAGCGGCGCGCATCGCAGAGGAGGCCGCCGAGCGCGCGCGCAGCGCTGCCCGCGCGCTCGCCGACGCGGATCCGGCCCACGCCCGCCGCCCGAACGAGCTCGTCCTCGAGCGGCTGACCTGCGGAGCCGAACGGCTCGAGCAGGCCCTCGCCATCGACAGCCGGCGGTTCGAGGCGCCCGTTGGCGCGCGCGCCGAAGCCCAGGCTGCCCGCACGACCGAGCTCGGCGCCGCGCTGCGGCGGCTCGGGGCGGAGGAGGTCGAGCTGCGCCAGGCGGCGAGCACGGCCGGAGAGCAGCTCGCTGCGATCGACGTCGAGCTCGCGCGAACCGACGCCGAGCGCGACGAGGCCCAGCGGCGCCTCGACGCTGCAGCCGCCGAGCCGGCCGAAGGCGAAGACCGGGACGAGCTCGCCGAGAAGCTCGCCCGCTACGAGAAGCGCCGCGAGCAGCTCGGGCAGGTGAACCCGCTCGCCAAGGAGGAGTACGACGCCGAGAAAGAGCGGCTCGAGGAGCTCGCCGTCCAGCGGGCCGACCTCGAACAGAGCCTCGACGAGCTCGAGAAACTGCGCGACGACCTCACGGCGACGGTCGAGACGCGTTTCGCCGAGACCTTCGCGGCGGTCGAGAAGCACTTCCACGAGGTTGCGACGACGCTGTTCCCCGGCGGCGAGGGGCGCCTGCGCATGACGGAGCCCGAGGACGAGGACGAGGAGCCCGGCATCGAAGTCGAGCTTCGCCCGGCGGGCAAGCGCGTCACTCGGCTGTCGTTGCTCTCCGGTGGCGAGAAGGCGCTCGGCGCGATCGCGTTCCTCTTCTCGCTCTTCCTGGCCCGCCCGAGCCCGTTCTACCTGCTCGACGAGGTCGAGGCGGCGCTCGACGACACCAACATCGGGCGCTTCACCGAGCTGCTGCGCACCTACGCCGATCGCGCGCAGTTCATCGTGATCACGCACCAGAAGCGCACGATGGAAGCTGCCGACGTCCTCTACGGGGTCACGATGGGCACCGACGGGATCTCGCAGATCGTGTCGCGCCGGCTCCCGCGCGACGAAGAGGTCGCAGCGACGGCCTGACGGCTACCGTGCCCGGTCATGGCACGGAGCTGGGGACAACTGCTCGGGGATTCCGACGCGCCCGCCGAGAGCGAGGTCGAGCAGCGCGGGTTCTTCGGACGGCTCCGCGAATCGCTCGGCAAGTCGCGGCGGGCGCTCACCGAGCAGCTCGCGGTCGCCGCGTTCGACCCGGGCGACGACGCGTCGTGGGAGCGACTCGAGGAGGCGCTCATCTACGCGGACGTCGGGGTGCGTGCGACGGCGGAGCTGATCCGGCGCCTGGAGGCGCGGCAGGAGCTCACCGAGCTCGGCGACGCGCTCGCCGGCGAGATCGCGGCGCTCTTCGGCGAGCCGGCGACGCTCGACCTTGCTCACGAGCCGGCAGTGCTGCTGGTCGTCGGCGTCAACGGCACCGGTAAGACGACGACGATCGGCAAGCTTGCGAACAAGCTGCGCGAGCACGGCCGCACGGTCACGCTCGGCGCCGCCGACACCTTTCGCGCCGCCGCCGAGGAGCAGCTCGAGATCTGGGCGGAGCGGTCGGGCTCCCGTTTCGTCGGCGGTGAGCGAGGGGGTGACCCGGCCGCGGTCGCCTATGACGCGGTTGGGTCGGACACCGACGTGGTGATCGTCGACACCGCTGGGCGTCTGCATACGCAGACGAACCTGATGGACGAGCTCGCGAAGGTTCGCCGTGTGATCGGCGGGCGCCTCGACGGTGCTCCGCACGAGGTGCTGCTCGTGGTCGACGCGACGACCGGGCAGAACGGCCTCCAGCAGGCGCGGCTCTTCAGCGAGGCCGTCGGTGTGACCGGCGTTGCGTTGACGAAGCTCGACGGCTCGGCGAAGGGGGGCATCGCGGTCGCGATCGCGTACGAGCTCGGTCTGCCCGTGAAGCTCGTGGGCGTGGGCGAGGGCCTCGACGATCTGCGCCCGTTCGACGCGGAGGACTTCGCCCGGGCGCTCGTCGCCGAGTAATGATCGAGGCCGTCGCTACGAGCTCGAGCGCGACCAGAGGTTGATGTCGCTGTCGGTCGCGTAGCGATCGATCTCGGCGAGCTCGCCGTCGGAGAAGTCGAGCCGCTGCGAGCGCGCCGAGCGAGTCCTCGAGCTGGCGAACGGACGAGGCGCCGATCAGCGTCGAGGTCATGCGCGGATCGCGCAGCGTCCAGGCGAGCGCCATCTGCGCGAGCGACTGGCCGCGGGTCGCGGCAAGCTCGTTCAGGCTGCGGATCTTGCCCGAGGGTCTCCTCGGTGAGCAGGTCGGGCGAGAGCGAGCTTCCCTCCGCCGCGCGCGAGCTCTCGGGGATCCCGTTCAGGTACTTGTCGGTCAGCATCCCCTGGGCGAGGGGCGAGAAGCCGATGCAGCCGACGCCGAGCTCGTCGAGCGTCGCGAGCAGCTCGGGCTCGATCCAGCGGTTGAGCATCGAGTACGACGGCTGGTGGATCAGAAGCGGCGTGCCGAGCGAACGGAGGATCGCCGCAGCGTCGCGCGTCTTCTCGGGCGAGTACGACGAGATGCCGGCATAGAGGGCCTTGCCCGGAACGCACCGCGGAGTCGAGCGCGCCCATCGTCTCCTCGAGGGGCGTCTCGGGGTCGAAGCGGTGCGAGTAGAAGATGTCGACGTAGTCGAGCTGCATCCGGCGCAGCGACTGGTCGAGCGACGCGAGCAGGTACTTGCGTGACCCCCATTCACCGTATGGGCCGGGCCACATGTCGTAGCCGGCCTTCGTCGAGATGACGAGCTCGTCGCGGTAGCGGACGCAGGTCGTCGTGGAGGACCCGTCCGAAGGTCTCCTCGGCGGAGCCGTAGGGAGGCCCGTAGTTGTTCGCCAGGTCGAAGTGGGTGACGCCGAGGTCGAACGCGCGTCTCAGGATCGCGCGGCTCGTCTCGAGCGGGCGGTCGCCGCCGAAGTTGTGCCAGAGCCCGAGCGTGATCGCGGGCAGCTTGAGCCCGCTCCGCCCGCAGCGGCGGTAGCGCATGCGCTCGTAACGGTCGGCGGCGGCGGCGTACGGCACGGTTGGGATCCTAGAGACGCGAGCTACCATGCGCGGTCGTGTTCGACAGCCTCGCAGACAAGCTCCAAGGCGCCCTCGGAGACCTGCGCAAGCAGGGCAAGCTCGACGAGGAGTCGATCTCGCGTGCGATGCGCGAGATCCGCCTCGCGCTGCTCGAAGCCGACGTCAACTTCACCGTCGTGCGCGACTTCGTCGGCCGCGTGCGCGAGAAGGCACTCGGCGAGGAGGTTCTCAAGAGCCTGACGCCGGGCCAGCAGGTGGTGAAGGTCGTGCACGACGAGCTGACCGCGCTCATGGGCGAGGGCTCGTCGGGGCTCGCGTTCGGCAAGTTCACCGTGATCCTGCTCGCCGGCCTCCAGGGCTCCGGCAAGACGACCACGTCCGCCAAGCTCGCGCTCGCATTGCGCAAGCAGGGCCGCAAGCCGGGTCTCGTCGCCGCCGACCTGCAGCGTCCCGCTGCGATCGACCAGCTCGAGCAGCTCGGCAAGCAGATTCAGGTCCCCGTCTACCGCACCGACACGAAGGACGCGGTCGAAGCGACTCGCAGTGGGATCGAGCGGGCCAGGGCCGAGGGGCTCGACACCGTGATCGTCGACACCGCCGGGCGGCTGCAGATCGACGAGGAGCTGATGGCGGAGCTCGGACGCGTCCGCGACGAGGCCAAGCCGCACAACATCCTGCTCGTCCTCGACGCCATGACGGGTCAGGAGGCAGTCAACGTCGCGCAGGCCTTCGACGAGCGGATTGCGTTCGACGGCGTCATCCTCACCAAGCTCGACGGCGACGCCCGCGGCGGCGCGGCGCTGTCGGTGAAGGCGATCACCGGCAAGCCGATCAAGTTCGCGTCGATGGGCGAGAAGGTCGACGCGCTCGAGGTCTTCCATCCCGATCGCATGGCCTCGCGCATCCTCGGCATGGGCGATGTCCTCACCCTGATCGAGCGGGCCGAGGCTGCCGTCGAAGAGGACGAGCAGGCGGAAATGGAGAAGCGCCTCGCCGCCGGCCAGTTCACCTTCGACGACTTCCTGAAGGCCTACAAGATGCTGCGCCGGATGGGGCCGCTGCAGGGCGTCCTCAAGCTGATTCCGGGCATGAAGGCGCAGCTCGGAGACGTCGACGTCGACGAGAGCCAGCTGGGCCGGGTCGAGGCGATCGTGCTCTCGATGACGCCGCAGGAGCGCCGTTCGCCTATCGTGATCGACGGCAAGCGGCGGATTCGCATCGCCAAGGGCTCCGGGGCGACCGTCGAGCAGGTCAACCAGCTGCTCGAAGCCCGGAAGCAGATGGAGAAGATGATGAAGCAGATGGGGCGGGGGAAGATGCCGGCCCTCCCGAACCAACAGGCACCCGAAGCACTGTCCGCAGGGCGCAAGACGGGTGTCAAGCGCAAGAAGAAACGGGCCGGACGGAGGTAAAGGAATCGCATGGCAGTCAAATTGAGGCTCACTCGCGTGGGCTCGAAGAAGAACCCGATCTACCGCGTGGTGGCGGCCGACTCGCGCTCGCCCCGTGACGGGAAGTTTCTCGAGATCGTGGGCCGCTACAACCCGCAGACCGACCCCTCGACGATCGATCTGGACGAGGCGAAGGTCAAGGATTGGCTCGGCAAGGGCGCACAGCCGACCGAGGCGGTCGCGAAGCTGATCAAGATCTCCGGCATCGAGAAGTAGAGCTGGTCTCCTAATGGCTGAGTTGCTCGCGTACCTCGCGCGCGAGCTCGTCGACGACCCGGATGCGGTTCGGGTGGACACGGAGGACCGTGACGGCACGCTCGTCCTCGTGCTGCATGTCGCCGCCGACGACGTGGGCAAGGTGATCGGCCGGCAGGGCAGGATCGCGCGTGCCCTGCGCACCCTCGTGCGCGCGAGCGCGGCCCGCGAAGGGCGGCGCGTGCTCGTCGAGATCGCAGACCCTGCCTAGAGACAGAATGCGCGTCGCGGCTCTGTACGACATTCATGCGATGACGTGGGCGCTCGAGGCCGTCCTCGAGGAGGTCGACGCCGACGTCATCGTGGTGGGCGGGGACTTCCTCGGCGGCCCCTGCCCGGAGGGCACGCTGGCGATCCTCGATGGGCTTCCGAATGCGACGCTGCTTCGCGGCAATGCGGAGGACGAGGCGCGCTTCGCAGGTGACCTACCGCTGTCGGTGGAGCTCGACGGCGTCACCTTCTGCCACGCGACGCCGACGAGCAATCTGCCGATCACCACCGCGATCACGCCCGATGACGCGGTGCGCGCCGCATTCGGGGACGCGTCCGGCACCTTCGTGATCGGCCACACTCATCACCAGTTCGACAGGCGGATCGAAGGCCTTCGCGTGATCAACGCGGGCTCGGTCGGGATGGCGTACGAAGGGGAGGTTGCGGCGTTCTGGACGCTCGTCGAGGACGGCGAGCCGACCTTCCGCAGGACCCTCTTCGACATCCAGCAGGCGATCGACGGAATCCGTGCCAGCGGCTGGCCCGCGGGCGAGGAGTTCATCGCGGAGAACCTCCTCGTCGCCGTCTCCCGCGACGAGGCGATCGCCGCTCTGGAGTCGCAGAGGTGAGGGTGCCGATCGGCAGGGTCGGCCGCCCGCACGGGATCGACGGCGCGTTCTTCGTCGAGCAGCCGTCGGACGACGACCGCTGGTGGAAGACCGGCGCGCGCTTTCTCGCCGGCGGGCAGGACGTCGAGGTCGTTGCGCACCGGCGCTCGTCCGGCCGGCCGGTCGTGAGGCTCGACCGGCCGATCGAGCGCGGGCACGATCCTGGAGGTCGAGCGCGAGCAGCTGCCGCCCACCGAGCCCGACGAGTACTACGCGTTCCAGCTCGTCGGGCTGCCGGTCGTGGAGGAGACCGGCCGCGCGCTCGGAACCGTGAAGGCCGTGACCTCCGGTGTCGCCAACGACGTGCTCGAGCTCGACACCGGCGTGCTGCTGCCGATGGTGGAGGAGTGCATCCTGGAGATCGACCTCGTGGCCGGGCGCATCGCCGTCGCGGAGGGGTTTGCCGACTGATGCAGCTCGACGTCTTCACACTCGTGCCGCACGCCTTCGCCTGGCTGACCGAGCAGCGGCCGGTTGCCACCGTGCTCGGCGGCGAGCTCGACCTGCGGCTCTTCTCGTATCGCGACCACACGCCGCTCCGGAACGGCCAGGTCGACGACGAGCCCTACGGCGGCGGGGCAGGGATGGTGCTGCGGGTCGACGTGGTCGCCGCAGCGCTCGACGCCGCCTACGGCGGCCTGCCCGACGCATCCCGTGATCGCGCTCAGCCCGCAGGGCCGCCAGCTCACCCAGCGCGTCGTCGAGGAGCTGGCCGCCGCCGAGCATGTGACGCTTCTCTCGGCCCGCTTCGAGGGCTTCGACGAGCGCATCCTCGAGCACCTCGCCACCGATGCGATCTCGATCGGCCCCTACGTCCTCTCGAACGGCGACCTCCCCGCGATGGTGCTGGTCGATGCGATCGCGCGCCGTCTCCCTGGGGCGCTGAGCGAGGGCTCGGGCGAGCTCGAGTCGTTCTCCGACGAGCTCGGCGGCGGGCTTGAGTACCCTCACTACACGCGGCCCGCCGAATACCGGGGCTGGCGGGTTCCCGACGTGCTGCTTTCGGGTGACCACGCACGAATCGAAGGCTGGCGAAGGGAGCAAGTCCGCTGAGGAATCCGATCGATCACCTGACCGAAGGACTGCCGCACGGCTGGCGCGTCACGATCGACTGGCTCGTCACGATCGTGGGTGCGATCGCGATCGTGCTGGCGATCAAGGCCTGGGTGATCAACCCCTACCGCATCCCTTCGAGCTCGATGGAGCCGACGCTGCACTGCGCCCGGCCGGGCTCGGAATGCGAAGCCCGCTTCTCCGACCGGGTGCTCGCCTGCCGGTTCTGCTACCGCTTCTGGTCGCCCAAGCGCGGCGACATCATCGTCTTCAAGACGCCGCCGCTCGCCGCCGTGCGCTGCGGGGCGGGCGGGACCTTCGTCAAGCGCCTGATCGGTCTCCCCGGCGACACCGTGTACGAGGACAACCAGGCCTACATCTGGATCAACGGCAAGAAGCTCTCGGAGCCGTACATCAAGCCCCCGCGACGCCAGGCCGACTCGAAACGGAACCAGAAATGGATCGTGCCGAAGGGGCAGTACTTCTTCATGGGCGACAACCGCGGGTCGTCGTGCGACTCGAGGTCCTGGGGGACGGTGCCGAGAGCGAACCTGATCGGCAAGGTGATCGCCACCTACTGGCCGCCCAGCCGGATCTCGATTCGGTAGCGGCGGTCGGCTGCTACGATTCCGCCCGGCCCCCGGCCCCTTTTGACATGAGCACGATCATCCAGGACATCGAGCGCCGTCAGCTGCGCGAAGTGCCGCGCTTCAAGGCGGGCGACACCGTGCGAGTCCACTTCCGGGTGATCGAGGGCGCACGCCAGCGGATCCAGGTCTTCGAGGGGATCACGATCAAGCGGCAGGGCGCCGGTGCCCGCGAGACGTTCACCGTTCGCAAGAACTCGTTCGGTGTGGGCGTCGAGCGCACGTTCCCGCTGCATTCGCCGAAGATCGACAAGATCGAGGTCGTCCAGATCGGCGACGTCCACCGCGCGAAGCTCTACTACCTGCGCGGCAAGGTCGGCAAGAAGGCTCGCGTCCGCGAGCTCCGCCAGTCGTAACTTCTTCGCAAACTCCGGCGTCGCGCTGGCCGAGGCCGCCCGCGGCCCGGGCTATCCTCGGCGGGTGCCCCCGAAGCGCCGCCAGACCGGCCAGAAGCTGCTCCGCTTCGACCGCGCGCTCGGCGCCCGGCTCGTCGCCGGCGCCGACGAGGCAGGGCGTGGCCCCCTCGCCGGGCCGCTCGTGGTCGCGGGCGTCCTCCTCGACTACGAGTGCCTGCGCGACCACCGCGTGCGCCCGCTTTCGCTTCTGAACGACTCGAAGCAGGTCGACTCGGCGACGCGCGACGAGCTCTACCGCGCCGTGATCGCCTGTGCCGAGGTCGTCGCGGTGCGGGTCTTCCCCGCAGCCGTGATCGACCGCGACGGCCTGCACAAATGCAACCTGCGCGGCCTGCGCGAGGCGCTCTGGGCGTGCCAGCCGGCAGACGTGTGCCTGGTCGACGGGTTCAAGCTCGGCGCGACGGCACCGCCGCACCGCGCCATCGTCGACGGCGACACGAAGAGCGCCGCGATCGCTGCGGCATCGATCGTCGCCAAGGTGACCCGCGACCGTTACATGCGCACCGCCGACGCGCTCTACCCCGGCTACGGCTTCGCATCCCACGTCGGCTACATCACGCAGTCACACACGAAGATCGTGCGCGAGCGGGGACCGTGCGAGATCCACCGTAGGTCGTGGCGCGCGCGTGCCTACCTCCCCGCAGCCTAGGAACGAATGCGGAGCGACGAGCGGCCCGCTGGTACCGCCTGCGCGGCTACCGGATCCTCGCGACGAACTGCTGGCTCGCAGGCGCCGAGATCGACGTTGTCGCCCGCCGAGGGAGGACCGTGGTCTTCTGCGAGGTCAAGTCGAAGAGTGGCGCGGGTTTCGGGGACCCGCTCGAGATGGTCGACGCGCGGAAGATCGCGCGGATCCGCCGCGCCGCCTCGGCCTGGCTCGCGCGCCATCCCGAGGTCGAGGGCCTCGACGTGCGCTTCGACGTGATCGCCGAGCGCGCCGGTCGCACCGAGCATCTGGCCGACGCGTTCTAGGAGGCGGCCGAGCCGCGGCGAACTGTGGGTCGTGGGCAGCACGCAGGAGACCCTGTACGAAGGCCTCGACCTCGACCTCTCCTGGTCCGAGCGGGAGCTTCCCGAACGCGTGCGGACGAAGCACGTCCACCGGCTCCATCCGTATCTCGGCAAGTACGTTCCGCAACTCGTCGAGGAGCTCTTCCGCCGGCACGTTCCGGCCCGGGGGCGCGTGCTCGACCCGTTCGCCGGCTCGGGCACGACGCTCGTCCAGGCGCTCGAGAGCGGCCTCGACTCGGTCGGCGTCGACGTCGCCGCGTTCAACTGCCTCCTGATGAACGTCAAGACCGGTTCGCACAACCCGTTCGGGCTCGAGCACGACCTCCGCGACGCGCTCGCGCGCTTCGAGCGGGGCGAAGGCAGCGTCACGGCCGCGACACCGTACGTGCGGCGGTGGTTTGCGCCCGACGCCCGCAAGCAGCTCCTCCGCTTCTGCTCGCTCGCCGGCGACTACGAGCACGCCGACGTCCTGCGGGTCGTGCTCACCCGCGCGGCCCGATCGGCCCGGCGGACGACTCATTTCGACCTCGACTTCCCGAGAGCGCCGCAGCTCGAGCCGTACTGGTGCCACAAGCACCGGCGCGAATGCAGGCCCGTCGAGCGCGCCGACCATTTCATCCGCCGCTATGCGCTCGACACGTTGACGCGGCTGAAGGAGTTCGCCCGGATCCGCTCGCGGCGGTCGGCGCTCGTGCTGCACGGCGACGCGCGCACGCTCGACCTGCCGGCGCCGTTCGATGCGGTCGTGACCTCGCCGCCGTACCCCGGCCTGATCGACTATCACGAGCAGCACCGCTACGCGTACGAGCTGCTCGGGCTCGACGATCTGCGGGAGCGCGAGATCGGTGCCGCCGCACGCGGGACCTCGAAGGCGGCGATCGCGTCGTACGTGGACGGCATCTCCGAGGTGCTCGGCGTCGTGTGCGGGCGCCCTCAAGCCGCGCGGCCGGGTCGTGATCGTCGTCAACGATCGTCGCACGCTCTATCCCGAGATCCTCGACCGGGCAGGCCTCGTGCTCGAGCAGCGCTACCAGCGGCATGTCAACCGCCGCACCGGTCGGCGGGCCGGCGAGTACTTCGAAGACGTGCTCGTCGCCCGGAAGTGAACTGATCCACTTCCGGCACACAGCCGGCACAGACACGTAACGCGGCTCCGCCTACCGTTGCCGGCGTGCTTGCCCGCACCGTCACGCACGCGCTCGTCGGCATCGACCCACGCCGTGTCGAGGTGGAGGCGCATCTCCAGCAGGGCCTGCCGTCGTTCGCGATCGTCGGTCTCGCCGACCGTGCGTGTCAGGAGGCCAAGGAGCGCGTGCGCAGCGGCATCGCCTCGGCCGAGCTCGTCTGGCCGACGAAGCGCCGCATCACGGTCAACCTCGCGCCGGCGGCCCTGCGCAAGGAAGGGTCGGGCTTCGACCTGCCGATCGCACTGGCCGTGCTCGCCGCCTCGTACCAGGTCCCGGCCGAGGCGCTCCAGGGGCATGCCGCGGTCGGCGAGCTGGCGCTCGACGGGCGGCTCCGGCCGGTCCCGGGCGCGCTCGTCGCGGCCGAGGGGGCACGGCGCTCCGGGCTGACGCACCTCGTCTGTGCGGCGGAATCCGGGGCGGAGGTGGCACTCGCAGGCGTCGCTCCCGTCGGCGTGCATCACCTGGCCGAGGCGGTCGCGTACCTTCGCGGAGAGCGCGATCCCCCCGAGCCGCCGTTGCCCGCCGACGACTTCGAGTCGCTCGCGGCGGTTCCCGACCTCTCGGATGTCCGCGGACAGGAGCGGGCGCGGCGGGCGCTCGAGGTCGCCGCCGCGGGTGGGCACAACCTGCTCCTCGCCGGGCCGCCGGGGTCAGGCAAGACGATGCTCGCCCGGCGGCTGCCCGGGATCTTGCCGCTGCTCGACGACGAGGCGTCGCTCGAGGTCACACGGATCCATTCGGTCAGCGGCGTGCTCGCACCGGGCGTCGGGCTCGTGCGGGTGCCGCCGTTTCGCGCTCCCCATCACTCGGCGTCCCTGCCGGCGCTGATCGGCGGCGGCGGCGGCATCCCGCGGCCGGGCGAGGTGAGCCTCGCCCATCGAGGCGTGCTTTTTCTCGACGAGCTGCCCGAGTTCCAGCGCTCCGCACTCGAGGCGCTGCGCCAGCCGCTCGAAGACGGGTTCGTCTCGGTCGTTCGCGTCGCCGGACGCGTCGTCTTCCCCGCACGCTTTCAGCTCGTCGCGGCCATGAACCTCTGCCCCTGCGGGGCGCGCGGCGACGGCGCCGTGCATTGCTCGTGCACGCCCGAACGGGTCCAGCGCTACCGCGACAAGCTGTCGCGCGCTCTCCTCGACCGGTTCGACCTGCTCCTCACCGTCCCGCGGCCCCGCGCGGGCGATCTCGCCGGCGCGCCCGCCGAGGGCTCGGCGGCCGTCCGCGAACGGGTGCTCGCCGCGCCGGCGGCGGCTGCGAGCGAGGTTTGCCGGCGCGGACGCCGGCGTGCGACGAGCTGTTGACACGCGCTGTCGAACGACTGCCGCTCTCCGGACGGGGCCGCGAGCGAGTGGCCCGGGTCGCCGCGACGATCGCCGGGCTGGCCGGCGCGGATGCCGGTCGAGGCCGAGCACCTCGCCGAGGCGCTCTCCTACCGGCCGCCCGTGGAGCTGACGGAATGAGCGGGCTCGCGACGGCGGTGTTCGCAGCCGAGGAGGGCTCCCACCTGCTCGCGGCGCCTCGGACGGCCAGGTTCGCGGCGTTCCTGCGCGGCTTCGACGAGCAGTGCCTACCGCCGACGGCTGGCCTCGGCCGGCTTCCGGTGGGTCGGTCGTGACGAGCCGGCGTTCCCGCGGCGGTTGCGCGAGATCCACGATTCGCCGGCTGGTCTGTTCCTGCGGGGCAGCGCGGCGATCGATCTCCTGGAGCGGCCGTCGGTCGCCGTGGTCGGCGCACGTGCCTGTTCCGCCTACGGCTCCTCGGTCGCCTGCTCGCTCGGCCGGGAGCTGGCCGCGCACGGGGTCGTCGTGATCTCCGGGCTCGCCCGCGGGGTGGACGCCGCGGTGCATCGCGGCGCGCTCGAGACCGGCTGCACCGTCGCAGTGCTCGGCTGCGGCATCGATCGCGACTACCCGCGCGCGCATACCGAGCTCGCCCGGCGAGTCGCCGAAACCGGGCTCATCGCCTCGGAGTACCCACCCGGTGTCGAGCCGGCGCCGTGGCGCTTCCCGGCCCGGAACCGCATCGTGGCCGGTCTGGCCCTGGCGACCGTCGTCGTCGAGGCGCGCGAGCGGAGCGGGGCGCTGATCACCGCCGACCTTGCCCTCGACGAGGGCCGTGAGGTGCTCGCAGTCCCGGGCGAGATCACCTCACAGCTGTCGCAGGGGACGAACGCGCTGCTCCGCCTCGGTGCGACCCCGGTCACCTGCACGGCCGACGTGCTGAAGGCGATCGGAATCGAGCCTCGTCCCGCGCCGGAGCCGCCTTCGCTCGCAGGGCCTGCGGCCCGCGTGCACGCCGTGGTCGCCGACGCACCGGTCGCGGCCGACCAGCTGATCCGGCGCACAGGGCTCGCTCCGGGCGAGCTCGCGGCGGCGCTCGCCGAGCTCGAGCTGCTCGGCCTCGTCACGCAGGCCGACGGGCTGTACCGGGAGGTGATGCCGTCGACGTAGTCTCTGCCGTCGTGAGCACAACTTCATACTGGCTCGCAGAGCCCCGTGACGAGTTGCCGCTGCGCCAACTCGCGGGACGTGCCGAGGTCGCGGTGATCGGGGGCGGCGTGACCGGCTGCTCGTGTGCGCTCACCCTCGCCGAGCGCGGCGTTCGCGTGCGGCTCCACGAGGCCCGGGAGATCGCCGGCGGCGCGAGCGGCCGCAACGGAGGCTTCGCGCTGCGCGGTGCCACGCCGCCGTACGACGAGGCCCGCCGGCTGCTCGGCGTCGAACGTGCCCGTCTCGTGATGGCCCTCACGGAACGCGCGCTCGACCGCATGGAGCAGCTGGCGGGCGACGCCTTCCGACGCGTCGGAAGCCTGCGGCTCGCTGCGGACGACCGCGAGCGTGCGGCGCTGCGCCGCGAGCACGACGCGCTTCTCGAGGACGGGTTCGCGGTCGAGTGGGTCGACGAGCTCGCGCCGCCGCTCGACCGGCTCTATCGCGGAGCGATCCACCACCCTCCGGACGGCGCGCTGCAGCCCGCCCGCTGGGTCCGCAGGCTCGCGGCTCACGCCGCCGCTGCCGGGGCGGACATCCGTGAGGGGACGGCGGTGCGACCGGAGGAGGCCGATGCGGACGTGGTCGTCGTCGCGGGCGACGGGTTCACGGCCGGGCTCCTGCCCGAGCTTGCCGGCGCTCGTGCGGCCGACCCGCGGCCAGGTGCTCGCCACCGAGCCGCTCGCGGAGCGCCTGTACGAGCGGCCTCACTACGCGCGCGCCGGCTACGACTACTGGCACCAGCTGCCGGACGGACGGCTCGTGATCGGCGGCAACCGTGACGCCTCCCTCGAGACCGAGGAGACCGACGTCGAGGAGACGACCGATGTCGTGCAGCAGCGGATCGACGCCCTCGTGGAGAGGCTCGTGGGGCACCGCCCGCGCGTCACCCATCGCTGGGCGGGCATCTGGGGGACGACGCCCGACCTCGAGCCGCTGGTCGGCCCCGTCCCCGGCCGAGAGGACGTCTGGGTGGCCGGCGGCTACTCGGGCCACGGCAACGCGCTCGGGCTTGCCTGCGGCGATCTGGTCGCACGCGCGATTCTCGGGGAGCGGCCACCCGAGCTCGAGGTCTTCGACCCGGCGCGGTTTGCCTAGAGCTCGAGGTGCGGCAACTCGTCGAGCTCCGCCGCAGCCTCGACGGCGGCGAGAGCGATCGCGAGATCCTGGATCGCGAGCCCGGTCGAGTCGAAGACCGTGATCTCGTCGGCGGCGCCGCGGCCGGCGGCTGCTCCCGCGAGCACTGCACCGAGCGCGGTCACGTCGGCCGGCCCGATCAGCGCGCTCTCGACTGCGTGAGCGAGCTCACCGCCGTGTGAGGCCTGCTCCCAGTCGTCACAGAAGAGGTGCGCGCGGAGGAGCTCGGCATCGGCCGCCTCGGCCTTCCCCGGCCCGTCGGCGCCCATCAGCGAGACGTGCTGGCCGGGCTGGAGCGTGCCCGCGGCGAGCACGACCTCGTGTCCCGGCGTGACCGTCACCAGCAGATCCGCGGCGAGCGCCTCGGCGAGCGACGGCGCGACCTCGGCGCCGAGCTCGCCGGCGACCGTTCTCGCACGCTGCTCGTCGACGTCCCAGAGGAGCACCCGGCGCCCGCGCGCGATGAACGTCCGCGCAGTTGCGCGGCCGTTGACCCCGGCTCCGATCACCGCCGCGGTCGCGGCATCGGCCCGGCCGAGCGTCTCGGCGGCGAGCACGGCCGCCGCGCCGGTGCGCAGCGCAGTCACCGCTGCGGCGTCGAGCACCGCCCGCAACTCGCCGGTCTCGGCGTCCGAGAGCAGGACGATGCCCGTCACCGTGGGGAGGCCGCGCTGCGGGTTGCCGGGAAACGACGTCACCCACTTGAGGAGCGCGTGCCCGGCGCCGAGCGCCGGCATGGCGCGAAAGTCGCCTGCCGGGTAGTTCGTGACGTACACCTTGGGCGGCATCGTCCACTCGCCCCGTGCGTGCGCGATGAACGCGTCACGCACCACGTCGACTGCCCGCTCCGGTGAGACTGCGCGCTCGACGAGCGGGCCCGAGAAGACGGGGACGGCGGTCACAGAGCCTTGACGGCCGCGGTCAGCTTCGCAACCGACTCCTTCGCATCGCCGAACAGCATCATCGTGTTGGGCTCGAGGAAGAGGGGGTTGTCGATCCCCGCGAAGCCGGGGCTCATCGAGCGCTTCAGGACGATCACTGCCTTCGACTGGTCGACGTTCAGGATCGGCATGCCGTAGATCGGGCTGCCCTGGTTCTCGCGTGCGTCGGGATTGACGACATCGTTGGCGCCGATCACGAGCGAGACGTCGGTCCGCGAGAACTCACCGTTCGCCTCATCCATCTCCTTCAGCGCGGGGTACGGCACGTTCGCCTCGGCGAGCAGGACGTTCATGTGGCCCGGCATGCGTCCTGCGACCGGATGGATCGCGTAGGTCACCTCGACGCCGCGTGCCTCGAGCAGGTCGGCGAGCGCACGGACATCGTGCTGGGCCTGCGCGACCGCCATCCCGTAGCCGGGAACGATCGCGACCTTCTGTGCGTACGCGAGCATCACGCCGACGTCGTCGGCCGTGGTCGGCCGCACCGAGCCCGTGCCGCCTGCTGCCGCGCCCGTGCCTGCGCCTGCGGTCACCTGGCCGAACGCACCGAAGAGCACGTTGGTGATCGAGCGGTTCATCGCTCGACCCATCATCAGGGTCAGCAACGTCCCCGACGCTCCGACGAGCATCCCGCTCACGATCAGCACGTTGTTCTGCAGCTCGAACCCCGTGGCGGCTGCGGCGATGCCGGTGAACGCGTTCAGCAGCGAGATCACCACGGGCATGTCCGCGCCGCCGATCGGGAGCACGAACATGATCCCGAAGAGCGAGCCGGCGACGATGATGCCCCAGAGGAGCCACTGGGCCTCGTGCCCCGCCACGATCACGACCCCGGCCGCGAGACACGCCGCGAACACGAGCCCGTTGACGGCCTTCTGCCCCGGGTAGGTGATCGGGCGGCCCTGGATCAGCTCCTGCAGCTTCGCGAACGCGACCATCGACCCAGAGAACGAGATCGAGCCGATCAGCGCCGAGAGGATCACCGAGATGCTGATGTCGCGCTTGAGATCCCCGGCGGGAGGGGCGAGCCGGTGGAACTCCGCCAGGGAGATCAGCGCGGCCGCGCCGCCGCCGACGCCGTTGAAGAGCGCCACCATCTGCGGCATCGCGGTCATCTTCACCTTGCGCGCGGCGATCGCGCCGAAGCCGCCGCCGACGACCATGCCGACCGCGATCTCCCAGTAGCTCACGACGGAGCTCTGGGCGAAGGTCACGACGATCGCCACCAGCATCCCCACGGCCCCGATCTGGTTGCCGCGGCGCGCATGCGCAGGAGAGGCGAGGAACCGCAACGCAAGAATGAAGGTCACGATCGTGACCAGGTACGCGAGCCGGGTCGCGTCAGCTCCCATCGGCATCCTTCGGCGGTTCGCGCTTCTTGAACATCTCGAGCATCCGGTCCGTGACGACGAATCCGCCGACGACGTTCGCCGACGCGAGCACGACCGCAACCAGCCCGACGATCAGCGTGAGCGTGTCCTTGTGGCCCTCGCCGGCGACGAGCATCGCTCCGACGATCACGATCCCGTGAATGGCGTTCGTCCCCGACATCAGCGGCGTGTGCAGCAGCGTCGGCACCTTCGAGATCACCTCGAACCCGAGGAAGATCGCAAGCACGAGGATCGTCAGCTCGAAGACGAGGAGCGCGTTATGGCTCACGTTGCGACCTTCGCACGAGTCACACAGGTGCCTGCGACGACGTCGTCGTCCCAGTCGAGCGACACCGCGCCGTCGACCACGATCAGCCCAAGCAGCGCCGCGATGTTGCGTGAGAGCAACTGGCTCGCGTGCGCCGGCATCGTCGACGGCAGGTTCGTCGTGCCGACGATCGTGACGCCGCCGTCGACGACCTCCTCGCCGGGTCGCGTCAGCTCGCAGTTGCCGCCGGTCTCGGCGGCGAGATCGACGATCACCGAGCCGGAACGCATCCCGTGCACGGCCTCGGCGGTGATCAGCTTCGGAGCGGGCCGACCGGGGATCGCGGCCGTCGTGATGACGGCGTCGAACGACGGGATCCGGGCCTGCAGCTCGGCCTGCTGCGCCGCCTGCTGCTCGGGCGTCAGTTCGCCTGCGTACCCTCCGGCCGTCTCCTCACCCTCGACCCCGAGATCGAGAAACGTCGCCCCGAGCGACTCGACCTGCTCGCGCACCGCGGGCCGCACGTCGAACCCGGAGACGATTGCGCCCAGCCGCCGCGCCGTGGCGATCGCCTGCAGCCCCGCAACGCCGGCACCGAGCACGAGCACCTTCGCGGGCGGGATCGTCCCTGCGGCGGTCATCAGCATCGGGAAGAACCGGGGCATGCGATCGGCTGCGATCAGGGCCGCCTTGTACCCGGAGACCGTCGCCTGGGAGGAGAGCGCATCCATCGGTTGCGCGCGGCTGATGCGTGGCACCGACTCGAGCGCGAACCCATGGACGCCCGCCGCTGCCAGCGTCTCCACGCCTGCGAGCGTCCGTCAGCGGCGAGAGGAAGGCGATCAAGACCTGCCCGTCGTGCAGGCGTGCTGCCTCGGCGGCGCTCGGCGCAGCGACTTTCGCTACGACGTCCGCTCCCCACGGGTCGCCGATCGTCGCACCCGCCGCGCGGTAGTCCTCGTCCGAGAAGCCGGCAGCCTCGCCCGCGCCCGCCTCGACGAGCACCGTCACGCCGTCACCGAGCCTGCCGACCGTCTCCGGAATGAGCGCGACCCGGCGCTCGCCGGCAGCCAGTTCCTTTGGGACACCCAGTTGCATCGACTGGCGACGCTATCGCATCGCGGCGACCGGCAGTCTCCATCGTCCCGCCTAGACTGCGTGCGCCTTGACGAAGCTGCTTCTCGACTACGGGCTCGTCCTGCTCTTCGCATTCGTCGCGATGGAATCGGCGGGCGTCCCGATCCCGGGTGAGACGCTCCTGATCACCGCCGCCGTTCTCTCGCGGCCGGAGCACCACAACTACTCGCTCGTCTCGGTGATCGTCGTCGCCTCGGTGGCCGCGATCGTCGGCGACAACGTCGGGTACGCGCTCGGGCGCTACGGGGGCCGCAGGCTGATCGAGCGGTGGGGGCCGATCCGCCGCTATGCGGAGAGGACACTTCCACCGAGCGAGCGCTTCTTCGCCAGGCACGGGGCCAAGGCGGTCTTCTTCGGCCGCTTCATCGCAGTGCTCCGCGTCACCGCGGCGTGGCTCGCCGGGCTCAGCCACATGCAGTGGTGGCGGTTCTTCGTGTGGAATGCGACCGGGGGGATCATCTGGGCGACCGGCGTCTCGCTGCTCGCCTACTGGGCGGGCAAGGCGGTCGCCGAGGCGGTCGGCAAGTACGGCCTGTACGCGGTCGTCGCGCTGCTCGTGCTCGGGGTGCTCGGTTTCCTCGCCCTGCGCATCTGGCACAAGCGCACGGTTGCCTGACTCCTAGAGCGAGGCCCAGATCTCGAGCTTGGTGCGGGTGAGCCGGATCACCTCGTCCGTGTACTCCGTGGTGGAGGCGCCGCCGCCGAGATCGGCGGTCTTCGTGCCCTGCGCCACCGCCTCGAGAGCGGCCTCGCGAATCGCCCGGCCCGCGACGCGGCCGAGCTCCGACTGCGAGAGCAGTGCGGCGGCGGCGAGGATCATCGCCATGGGGTTCGCGATGTTCTTGCCCTCGAGTGCGGGGGCGGTGCCGTGTGCAGCCTCGGCCATCAGCGCAGTCGGCTCGAGGTCGTCGTCGTCGAACGCAACCAGCATCGACTCCGAGCCCGCGATCGAGCCGAACAACGGCAGCACGAGATCGGAGAGGATGTCGCCGTCGCGGTTCAGTGCCGGAATCACCAGCGGGTCACCCGTCGAGGCCACGAGCAGCGCGAACGTCGCGTCGATCAGCTGCGGCTCGTAGGCGACGGCGGGGTGGCGGGCCGCCGCGGCGTCCATCTCCTCCTTGAGCATCCCCTCGTAGGTCGGTGAAACGGTGAACTTCGGGCCGCCGAAGACCTTCGCCCCGGTGCGTTCCGCCTCGCGGAAGGCGAACTCGGCCACTGCACGGCAGACGCGCCGTTCGATCCGCTCGGTGCGGAATGCGACTTCGTCCTCTCCTTCGCCCTCGCGCCACTCCTTCGCACCGTAGGCATCGCCGACCGCCATGCGGACGACCGAGATCGGCGCATGCACGCCGCCGAAGGGCACGACGCCGGGAATCCTTCGGCCGGTTCGCACGATCACCTTGCCGCCGATCTCCTCGCGCAGGATCCGGTTCGGGGAGCCGATGTCACCCCGCGCCTCGGGCGTGACGGTCGCCGCTTTCAACCCCAGGCCGTGCTCGCGGATCGCCGCTGCCGCTTCGTGCACGACGCCGTTGGAGGTCGCGCGCCGCTTCGCGAGCGACAGATCGAAGCGGGGCAGGGCGACCTCGAGCCCGATCACGGCGGGCGCGAGCACCCGCAGCGCCTCCTCGAGCAGCTCCTGCCCGGTCTGGTCGCCCTCGAGGACGACGATCGTCTTCGGATCCACGGCGGCAGAAGATTAGCGATGCCCCTGAAACGGGAAGGTGCGTTCGCATGGCGCAGGGCATCGGCTGGCGCCGGGAGGGGTCGAAGGGGCGGTTTCGCTACGTCGACGCCGACGGGCGCAAGATCACCGACGAGGCACACCTCGAGCGAATTCGCGCGCTCGCGATCCCGCCCGCCTGGAAGAACGTCTGGATCTCGCCGGGCTCGCGCGCCAAGCTGCAGGCAACAGGCCACGACGCCGCAGGACGCAAGCAGTACCTCTACCACGCCGACTTTCGGGCGCGACAGGAGCAGGCGAAGTACGACAAGCTGATTCGCTTCGCCGAGCGGTTGCCGGATCTCCGCCTGATGATGGCGCAGCACACCGCTCTCGACGGCCTTCCGGAGGAGAAGGTGGCGGCCATCGCCGTGCGGCTGATCAACCTGGGTTGGTTCCGGGTCGGGTCAGACCGTTACGCGAAGTCGTCACGCACCTTCGGGATCACGACGCTGCACAAACGCCACGTCGCGGTGCGCGGATCTCGTATCTCGTTTCGCTACCGCGGGAAGCACAGCATCATGATCCACAGCGCGATCGTCGACCGCGAGCTCGCCGCGGCGATGAAGGAACTCCTCGCGCTCCCCGGCAGCCGGCTCTTCAAGTTCGAGCTCCCCGACGGGGGCCGCTGCAACCTCGACAACCGGCGTCTCAACGCGTACATCCAGGAGCACCTCGGGGACGAGTTCAGCGCCAAGGACTTCCGCACCTGGGGCGGGACGCTCATCGCCGCGGTCGCGCTGGCCGAGCAGGATCCCCCGACCTCGGAGACCGACGCGAAGCGGCGGGTCGCCGCGGTGATGCGGGCCGTCGGCGCGAAGCTCGGAAACACACCCGCCGTCGCGCGCTCCTCGTACGTGAGCCCGGCGGTCGTCGAGCAGTATCTCGACGGGCGCACGATCGAGGATTTTCGCCCTCGCCATTTGCGCGTCGTTGGCGCGCGGGATACCGGCCTCGATCCGGAAGAACTCGCGACATTGAGCCTGTTGCGTTCCTGGCGAATTCGCGTTGCGCGAGCTGCAGCGTAAACTGGCTCGAGAAAACCATCTCGGGAGGCGAAATTGGCTCGGAAAACCATTCTGGTTTGCGACAGCTGTGGCAAGGAGGTCGACGAGGCGCACGGCGCCACGCTCCGCGTGACCTACGGAGACGCCCGCAAGGGCTCGAAGGTGGCCGACCTCTGCGACGACTGCGCAGGGAAGATGCCGGGCCGCGCAGCCGCCCGCCGCGGGCGCCGGCCGAAGGCCGCGCCGGCCGCCTAGAGCCGCTCGGAGCGCCGTTTCCCTCGAGAGCGGCCCCGGGACACGTCCTGCGGCCGCTCTACGATGGGAAGGTGGGGCTATCCCTTCTCGCAGGGCCTGCGCACGCGGGCAAGGTCGCGCTTCTGCTCGAGCGCTATCTGGCGCGCCTCGACGACGAACCGACACTGATCGTGCCGAACGCGTCGGACGTCGACCGCGTCGAGCGTGACCTGCTCGCGCGGTGCGGCTGCCTGTTCAGCGGCTCGATCGGCACCTTCGACGATCTCTTCCGGCGCCTGCTCGCCGCCGACACGGAGCAGCGCCCCGTCGCAACCGACGCCCAGCGGGCGCTCGTCGTGCGGCGTGCCCTTGCCTCGGCCTCCCTGAACGGCTTCACACGCTCGGCCCGGACCGGCGGGTTCGCCGACACGCTGCTGCAGACGCTCGGCGAGCTCGAGCAGGGGATGCTCGACCCGGAGGACCTCTCGGGGGAGCTCGCGCGACCTCTACGCCGCGTACCGCTCCGAGCTCGACCGGCTCCGGCTCTGGGATCGCGACCTGCTGCGCCGCCGCGCGGCAGAACGGCTGCAGTCGGATCTCGACGCCTGGCACGGCGAGCCTGTCTTCGCCTACGGGTTCGAGGACCTCACCGGCGCCGAGTGGTCGCTGCTCGAGGCGCTCGCAGGCCGCACCGAGGTGCAGGTGTCGCTGCCCTACGAGCCGGGCCGAGTCGCGTTCGCCTCGCTCGCACGCACCGTCGACGATCTCTCCGCGCTCGCGGACGGCCGCATCGAGGAGCTGCCGCCTCGCTCGGCGGAGTACGCGCACCCGGCGCTCGCCCACCTGGAGCGTGCGCTGTTCCGCGAGTCGGTTCCACCGCCGCCGGAGCTCGACGCCGGAGTGCGCTTCTTCGAAGGGGCGGGGGCGCGCGGGACGCTCGAGCTGGTCGGCGAGGAGCTCGTCGCGCTGATTCGCGGTGGCACACCGCCCGAGCAGATCGCGCTGATCGCACCGTCGGTCGAGCAGTGGCGGGCACCGCTCGAGACGGTGCTGGGCGGGCTCGGCGTCCCGTTCGCGGTGGAGTCGCGCGTCCGGCTCGGCGCGACGCCGTTCGGGCATGCGCTCCTGCAACTGCTTCGCTATGCCTGGCTCGACGCGGGCAGGCGCGAGCTGTTCGCGTACCTGCGTTCTCCCTATTCGGGGCTCGCGCGCTCGTCGGTCGACTTCGTCGAAGGCAGGCTGCGCGGGCGCGCGATCCACACGCCGGCGCGGGTCGAGGAGGAGGCGGAGAAGCTGCGCGAGGCGCCCGTGCCTGCGCTGGCCGAGCTCCGCGGCGCAGAGACGCCGGTCATTGCGGTGCGGGCGTTGATCCGGGCGATGCTGCGCTTCGCGTACGGCACCGAAGCGCCTCCGGCCGGCGAGACCTCGCGCCTCGACCTCCGGGCCTACGACGCTGCGCTGCGGCTCCTCGACGAGCTCGACGCGTTCGCGGCGCTCGGCGAGAGCATCCAGGAGGAGGATGTCGTCGCCGCGCTCGAGCGCGCAGAGGTTCGCCTGGCGTCCGCGAGCGAGGCCGGCCGTGTTGCCGTCGTCGATCTGCTCCGTGCCCGAACTCGCCGGTACGACGTCGTCTTCCTGCTCGGTCTCGAGGAAGGCTCGCTGCCCCGGCGCTCGCGCACGTCGCCGTTTCTCGACGACGATGCTCGCCGAGAGCTCGGTGGGCGCCTCGAGCGCCCCGATCAGGTCAGCCGCGACCGCTATCTCTTCTACACCGCCTGCACGCGCGCCACCCGCAGGCTCTACCTCGTGCGCGAGGCGGCCACCGACGACGGCGGCGTGCGCGAGCCGAGCCCGTTCTGGGAAGAGGTCGCTGCGATCTTCGACGAGGACGACGTCGCCCGGGCGACGGTGCGTCGGCCGCTCTCCGCGCTGACGTGGGGCCTCGAGGCGGCGCCCTCCGACCGTGAGCGGCTGCGGGCGCTCGCGCTGCTCTCCGTCACCGATCCGGAGGGAGCCAGAGCGGTTGCCGACGCGAATGACTGGGGCCGCAGGCTCGCACGCGCGCGTTCGGCACTGCGGCGCGAGACCCGCCTCTCGAGCGACGTGCTGCTCGGCGTGTACGGCGCCAAGACGACCTTCGGGGTGACCGAGCTGGAGCGGTTCGCCGACTGCTCCTCGGCCTGGCTCTTCGAGCGGATCATCTCGCCGCGAACGATCGACGCAGAGGTCGACCCGATGCTCCGCGGCTCGGTCGCGCACAGCACGCTGCACAAGTTCTACGCGGGGCTGCCCAAGGAGCTCGGACAGGACCGCGTCACGCCCGAGAACGTCGAGCAGGCGGTCGGCTTTCTCCGCCGCTGTCTCGACGACGCGCTGCGCGGCGGGGTGCGGCTCGAGCTCACCGACCTGCAGGAGGCCGAGCTCGACCAGAGTCTCTTCCGCGACCTCGAAGGCTTCGTCCGCGACGAGGCGGCATCGCAGCTGCAGTTCGTGCCGCGCCGGTTCGAGGTCTCGTTCGGCTCCGATCGCTCGGCCCCCGAGCTGCAGCGTGGCCTGCCTCTCGGTGACGGCCTCTACCTGAGCGGGAAGATCGACCGCATCGATGTCGACCCGTACAGCGCGCGGGGGATCGTGCAGGACTACAAGTCCGGCCGCAGCGCGCACTCGGCGAAACAGATCGACGAGGAGCTGAAGCTGCAGATCCCGCTGTACATGCTCGTGTTGCGCGACCTCGTCGGCATCGAGCCCCTCGGCGGCGTCTACCGGGCACTGGCAGGCGCCCGTGTCACGCGGGGGCTCCTGCACGCCGGCGCGGCCGACGACCTGCCCGGCTACCAGCGCAACGACTACCTCGAGGGCGAGGAGTTCTGGTCGCTCGTCGAGACGGCGCGCGAGCGGGCTCGCGGGTACGCCCAACGCATCCGGGCGGGAGACGTGCGGCACGACCCGAAGGGCGGCACCTGCCCGTCCTGGTGCGACCTCTGGACGATGTGCCGGGTGGAGCGTCCATAGATGGTCAGCTCGACGACACAACGTGGTGCCGGCCGGAGATGAACTCCGAGCAGAGAGCAGCGGTGGAGGCGACGGGCGAGGTGTTCGTCTCGGCCGGGGCAGGCACGGGCAAGACCTCGGTGCTCGTCGAGCGGTTCGTCCGCGCAGTCTGCGAGCAGGGGCTCGACGTCGAGTCGGTGCTCGTCATCACCTACACCCGCAAGGCGGCGGGGGAGCTGCGCGCCCGCATCCGCGCGGCGCTGCATGCGCGTGGCCGACACGATCTCGCCCGCAGGCTCGACGGCGCCTGGGTCTCGACCATCCACGGGTTCTGCTCGCGGCTCCTGCGGGCCCATCCCTTCGCGGCCGGGATCGACCCGCGCTTCCGCGAGCTCGACGACGAGCACGGGGCGGTGATCCGCAGTGAGGCGTTCGAGCGGGCGCTCGCCGGCTTCTGCGCGAGCCGTGACTCCGAGCGCCTGCGGCTGCTCGCGACCTACGGCGCCCAGGGGCTCCGCCGGATGCTCACCGGCGTCTACGAGACCCTGCGCTCGGCGGGGCGGGAGCTCGACCTGGAGCTCGGCGCGCACGTAGGCATCCCTGAACGGCTGGCGGAGCTTCGCGCTGCCGCGCAGGCACTGGCCGCCGACCCCGAGGTGACCGACAAGCAGCTGGCCGCCGCCAACGCTGCACTCGCACTCGGCTCGAATCCGGAGCAACTCCTCGACCTCTCCCATCTCGCCGCCAGCGGTGACCGGACGGCAGAGTTCCGCGACGCGCGCGACCGCCTCAACCAGGCGGCGTTCGACGAGCTCGCCGCCCGTGACAGCGAGCTGCTGCAGGAGCTCCTCGACCTGTTCGCAGCCGAGTATCTCGCTGCGAAGTCGCGCGAGTCGGCCCTCGACTTCGAGGATCTCCAGCTCTATGCCCGTGACCTGCTGCGCGACCATGCCGACATTCGTGAGACGGAGCAGTTGCGCTTCCGCGCGATCATGGTCGACGAGTTCCAGGACACGAACCGGCTCCAGTGCGAGATCGTCGACCTGCTGCGCGCCGGAGCGGGTGCGCCCGATGTGTTCTTCGTCGGTGACGAGTTCCAGTCGATCTACGGCTTTCGTCATGCCGACGTCGCCGTCTTCCGCGAGCGGCGAGAGCGCGCGGCGCTGCGTCTGCCGCTCTCCCAGAACTATCGCTCCCGCCCGGAGGTCCTCGCTGCCGTCAACCATCTCTTCGGCGAGGAGTTCGGTGACGGCTATCAGCCGCTGGCGGCCTCCGGGGAGTTCTCCGATCCGGTGTTCGGCCATCCGGTGGAGCTGCTCGTCAGCGACAAGCGGAGCTACCGCGAGGCGGGAGAGAGCTGGCGCGACGGCGAGGCCCGCGTGATCGCGCGCCGGGTGCGGGAGCTCGTCGACTCGAACGTCGCCGCGCCGGGTGAGATCGTCCTCCTCTTCGCCGCGGGCACCGACGCGGAGCGCTACGAGGCGGCGCTGCGCGCCGCAGGGCCTGCCGACCTATCGAGCCACCGGTCGCGGGTACTACGGTCAGCAGCAGGTCGTCGATCTGCTCTCGTATCTCCGCCTGCTCCACAACCGCTACGACGACGAGGCGCTCGTCACGGTGCTCGCGTCACCTTTCGTGGGGGTCTCGAACGACGGGCTCGTGCACGTACGCCGCCATGCCGGCAAGCGCCCGCTCTTCACCGGCATCGAGCGCTCTCTGCCGGACCCGCTCTCGGAGAACGACCAGCGTCTCGTCCGCGCCTTCAAGCAGCGGTACGACCGGCTGGCAGCTGCGTCGGCGCGGCTGTCGCTCGAGCGTCTCTGTGAGGAGATCGTCTCCGCGCACGACTACGACCTCGCCGTGCTCGCGCAGTGGGACGGCCGGCGCCGCTACGCGAACCTGCGCAAGCTGATGCGCCTCGCGCGTTCCTACGAGGACCTGCGGGGGCCCGACATCGAGGGCTTCGTCGGCTTCATCCGCGACCAGCAGGCGGTCGGCGCGTCGCAGCTCGAGGCCGTGTCGGAGGAGGAGGGAGGCGACGCGGTTCGCCTGCTGACGATTCACGCCGCGAAAGGGCTCGAGTTCAAGGTCGTGATCGTGGCGGACGCGGGCCGCGACACCGGCGGGATCCAGTCCGCCGACGAGATCCTCGTGCGCCCCGACGGCACGTTCGGCTTCCGCGTGACCGACCCGAGATCGGGCAAGAAGCGGGGAGTCTTCAGCTACGAGCAGGTACGCGAGGCCGAGAAGCAGGAGGACACGGCCGAGCGGCTTCGCCTCTACTACGTCGCCATGACGCGCGCGATCGACCGCCTGATCGTCTCCGGCGCAATCGACCCGGAGCGCCGGCAGGATCGCGAGACGCCGATCGGCTGGGTGCTCGAGCGGCTGGGGCTCGAGGGCGAGATCGAGAGCGGTGAGCTGGAGCGGGGTGAGGCACGCTTCGTCGTCGGGGCACACCGCTTCACGCCGCAGCCGTCGGTCGAGCCGGTCGCCGCACCGGTCGACGATGCAGGGCAGCTCGCGCTCTTCGCCGAGCTTCCCACCGCGCCGGCGCCGCGCGGGTACCGGCTTCCCGACCTGCCGCCGCTGCCGGCCGCCGCCGCTCCACCGGGTGCGCCGTCTCTCGTACTCGGCGCTCGCGCTCTACGAGCGGTGCTCGTACCGCTACTACGTGGAGCGCATCGCAGGGCTGCGTGAAGAGCGCGGCACCGTCCCCGGCTCGCACGGCCTGAAAGCGACCGAGATCGGCGATGCGGTGCATCGCCTGCTCGAGCTCGTCGACCTGCAGGCGCCCGCGCTACCGGACATCGAGCTCGTCCGCGTCTGGTATCCGGGGGTGACGGACGAGGAGCTCGAGCGGATCGGGCGGTTCGTGGAGTCGTACTGCGAGTCCGACCTCGCCCGGCGCATCGCGGCGCTCGCCGGAGCGGAGGTCGAGCGGCCCTTCGCCTTCGAGCACGACGGCGTCCTCCTGCACGGGCGCCTCGATGTGCTGTGGCGTGACGGCGCTCGGGCGCTCGTCCTCGACTACAAGACGAACTCGCTGGCGGAGGGGGCGCCCGAGGAGATCGTGGAGGCGGACTACCGCCTGCAGCGCCTCGTCTACGCGCTGGCCTGTTTCCGCGCAGGTGCCGACGAAGTCGAGGTCGTCTACCACTTCCTCGAGCGGCCGGACGCGGTCGTGTCGACGACGTTCGAGCGGATCGAGCTGCCGGTGCTCGAGCACGAGCTCTCCGCCGCGATCGGCCGGATCAACGCGGGCGAGTTCGTGCCGACCCCGAGCGACTTCGTCTGCTCTGGCTGCCCGGCCCTCGACCTCGTCTGCGCGGGGCCGAACCTGCGGCAGGCGCCCGGGCGCCTGGTCGCAACGGCATGAAGGAGCCGCGGTGGCCCTCGGCGCTCGCCGTGCTCGCAGCCACCGGTCTCTACGCCACCCTGCCGGATCAGCTCGTCCCGGGGCCGCCTGCCGTGCGGTTCGTGGTGCCCGCGCTGTTTCTGGCCGTTCTGGTGCCGCTCGCCGTCACCGCGCCGCACCGGCAGCTCGAGGAGTCCGGAGCACGGCGGCGCGCCGCTATGACGCTCACCGCGCTGATCACCCTCGCGAACGCGGTCGCCCTCGCGTTCCTCGTCCATCAGCTCGTCTACGTGAACGGGGTCGGTGGTCGTGCGCTGCTCTACGGCGCATTCGACATCTGGGCGACCAACGTGATCGCGTTCGCCCTGTGGTTCTGGGAGCTCGACGGCGGCGGGCCGCCGCGGCGGCTGTCCGACCCCGAGGCGCCACGCGATTTCGCGTTCGTCCAGATGACCGATCCCGAGGTCGCGGCCCCCGGCTGGCATCCGCGGTTCGTCGACTACCTGTATGTGTCGTTCACCAACGCCAGCGCGTTCAGCCCCACCGACACGATGCCCCTGACCCGCTGGGCCAAGCTCGCGATGCTGGTGCAGTCGGCGATCTCGCTGCTCACACTGCTGCTCGTCGCTGCCCGTGCGGTCAACATCCTCCACTGATGGCGCGCAGCTACGTGGCCGAGGCCCGGCGCAAGAAGGTGGCTCCGAAGAAGGAGCGCATCGGCCCGATCATCGCGCGCCTCGCCGTCGAGCACGCGGACGCGAGGATCGCACTGAGCTTCTCGAGCCCGCTCGAGCTGCTCGTCTCGGTGATGCTGAGCGCCCAGACGACCGACGTGAACGTGAACCGCGTCACCGAGAAGCTGTTCGCGAAGTACAAGCGGCCCGAGGACTACCTCGCCGTGCCGGTAGCAGAGCTGGAGCGTGACATCTTCGCGACCGGCTTCTACCGCCAGAAGACGAAGTCGTTGCGCGGCACGATGCAGCGGCTGCTCTCCGAGCACGACGGCGAGGTGCCCGAGGACTTCGAGGCGCTCTTGAAGCTGCCCGGCGTCGCGCGCAAGACGGCGAACGTGGTGTCGGCGGAGCGTGGCGAGGCGCAGGGGATCGTGGTCGACACTCACGTCCGGCGCCTGTCGCAGCGACTGGGTCTGACGCGGAAGGAGGACCCGGTGAAGATCGAGCAGGACCTCGTCAGGCTCGTCCCACGCGCCGACTGGGCCCGCTTCCCGCACCTCCTGATCTGGCACGGCCGCCGGATCTGCGACGCCCGGCGACCCCGCTGCGAAGACTGCCCGCTCGCGGCCGACCTCTGCCCGGCGAGCCGGCTTTGACCAGGTGCGTCAGCCGCGCTTCGGTGTCAGTGCGACGAGCAGCCCGCCGTCGTCGTCGTACGCCGGGAACACGTCGGCCACCACGCGCTTCTCGTTCCCGCCGCGCGTGCGAATCGACAGCTGCTCGCCGAGGCGCCTGACGCCCCATTCGCGGGCGAGCTCGACCGGCTTCGCGTCGGAGAACTGCAGCGCATCGACCACGTCGCGGCCCATCAGATCGGCCTCCGGGAACCCGGTGAGCTCGAACACACCGCGACCGATCGCGAGCACGCGCCGGTCACGGTCGGTGACGAGCAGCCCGGTGTCGGGAGCCGGGTAGTAGTCGTCGAGCAGTTCGAAGAGGAAGCCGAAGCCGCAGTGCCGGCAGGCGGGTGCCTGCGCCGAGAAGCCTTCACGCGCGTCGATGTCGAGCGAGCGTTCCTTGCACTGCGGGCAGATGTAGTAGGGCACGCGCGAGGAGGGTAGCCGCGGTGCCTAGAGCCAGCGCTTCCAGCGGAAGAAGAGCAGCTGGCCGACCGTCGTCGCGAGGATCCAGCCCCACGACCACCAGTAGCCCCACACCCAGCCGAGCTCGGGGATGTGGTGGAAGTTCTGGCCGTAGAGGCCGACGATGAACGTGGGGACGAGGAGCAGCGACGCGATCACCGTCAGCCGCTTCATCACCTCGTTCTGGTCGTTCGCGATCTTGCCCTGCAGGTAGTCGCGCACGCCGCCGAGCGCGTCGCGCGACGACTCGAGCGCCTCGGTCGCTCGCAGCAGCTTGTCGTAGGCGTCGCCGAACGCGATCTCGACGTCGCGCGGGAAGAGCTCGCCTTCGTCGAGCTCGACGCGGTCGTCGACGATCCTGTGCACCGCGTCTCGGGTGGGCGTGAGCGTGCGGCGGATGCCGCGCACGTCCTGGCGAAGCTCGCGCAGCCGCTTGCCGACGACTTGCGGACGACTCCGCCGCGACCATGTCCTCGAGCTCGTCGATCTCGTCGTCGAGGTCGTCGACGAGATCGAGGAAGCGCTCGGCGATGTGGTCGACCAGGTGGTAGGCGTACATCCCGACCTCCTCGTGCGCCCGGCAGGCCTCCTTCGCCGGCTTGGGGTCGAACGGCTCCTCGCCGGGCGGAGTCTTGGAGATGGTGACGAAGACGTCCGCCGTCGCGACGAAGTCGATCTCCTGGTAGTAGACGCGGTCCTCGTCCGGGACGGCGATCGGCACGAGGAAGATGCCGAGCACGTAGCTGCCCTGGGCGGCGATGCGCGGCCGTGGCTCGTCGTCGTGCACGTGCGGCGCGAGCAGCGCCTCGAAGGCCGTCGCATGCACCTTCTCCGGCAGGGCCTTGTGCAGCTCCGCGGGCGACGGGTCGATCAGGTCGATCCACTCGGGCACGACCCGAGGCTAGCCTCCGCGTCGGCTGGCCCCGCGCTGCGCGGCGCCTACTAGCGGTTCGCGGTCAGCGCGGTGCCGGGATGGCCCTCGAGGGTGGCGAGGAAGCGCTCGGCGTCGAGCGCGCCCATGCAGCCCGACCCGGCCGCGGTGATCGCCTGGCGGTAGGTGTGGTCCTGCACGTCGCCGACGGCAAAGACGCCGGGGATGTTCGTGCCGGTCGACCCGGGCTTCGTGACCAGGTAGCCGTTCTCGTCGTGCTCGAGCTGGTCGACGAAGAGCGACGTATTCGGATCGTGCCCGATCGCGACGAAGAGCCCGTCGGCCGGCACCTCCCACGTCCTGTCGTCGGCCGTGCTGCGCAGGCGGAGCGCTTCGACCTTCGTGTCTCCGACGATCTCCTCGACGACTGCGCTCAGCACGAAGTCGAGCTTCTCGTTCTGCTCGGCGCGGTCGATCATGATCTTCGACGCGCGAAACTCGTCGCGGCGATGCACCAGATGCACGCGCGAGGCGAACTTGGTCAGGAACAGCGCCTCCTCGAACGCCGAGTCGCCGCCTCCGACCACGTACACATCCTTGTCGCGGAAGAACGCCGCGTCGCAGGTCGCGCACGCCGAGACGCCGCGTCCCTTGTGCCGCTCCTCGGACTCGATCCCGAGCCAGCGTGCGCTCGCGCCGGTCGCGACGATCACCGCCCGGGCCTGGTACTCGTCGCTGCCGACCCACACGCGCAGCGGCTGCTCGGAGAAGTCGACCTTCGTCACGTCGTCGGTGACGAAGTCCGCGCCGAAGCGCTCGGCCTGGCGGCGGAAGTCGGACATCATCTCGGGCCCCATCACGCCGTCGGCGTAGCCGGGGTAGTTCTCGACGTCGCTCGTGATCATCAGCTGGCCGCCCCACTGGAATCCCTCGATCACGAGCGGCTCCAGGTCGGCACGCGCGGCGTAGAGCGCAGCCGTGTAGCCGGCGGGGCCGCCGCCGATGATGATCAGTTCGCGGACGTTCTGGTCGCTCAAGGCGCTCCTCTCAGAGAAAGTGTGCACCCTAGTAAACGTCACAGGGCGGCTGGACGTTCCCGGTCGAGCGGCGGGGAGAACGAGGCAGGCGCACGGGCCCTAGGCAGCGTCGGCGTCGCGCTGCGGCAGCGCGACGAGCTCCGGCGCGCTGACGACGACCGGCTTCCGCTCGATCTGCTTCGCCTCGGGCAGCTCGTCGTTCGTGACGCCGTGCTCGGGGAACTTGCGGGCCGTCACGAGCAGGCGGGTCTCGAACGAGCTGACCGCCTGGTTGAACGCGCCGACGGCCGTGTCGAGCCCGCGGCCGACCTTCGCGAAGTGCCCGGCGAAGACGCCGAGCCGGTCGTAGAGCTCGCGGCCGAGGCTCGAGATCTCGCGGGCGCTCTCCGCGACCGTCTCCTGCTGCCAGCCGTACGAGATCGTGCGGAGCAGGCCGATCAGGGTCGCGGGGGAGGCGACGATCACGCCGGCCGCGGCGCCCGCTTCGAACAGCGAGCCGTCCTGGTCGAGCGCCGCGCGATAGAGCCCCTCGTCGACGAACATCACGACGAACTCCGGGGTCGATTCGAACTGGTCCCAGTACCGCTTCTGACCGAGCTTCTTGATGTGCTCGCGAACCTGCAGCGCGTGGCGGGCGAGGTGCGCGCGCTTGCGGTCGGCGTCGTCGGTCTCGACGGCGTCGAGGTAGCCCTCGATCGGCACCTTCGAGTCGACCACGATGCACTTGCCGCCGGGGAGCTTCACCACCAGGTCGGGGCGCAACAGGCGGCCGTCGTCGTCCCGCTCGCTCGCCTGGGTGCGGAAGTCGCAGTACTCGAGCATCCCGGCCAGCTCGACGACGCGCTTCAGCTGCACCTCACCCCAGCGGCCGCGCACATGCGGGGCGCGGAGCGCCGTGACGAGGCTGCCGGTCTCCGAGCGCAGCTTCTCCTGCCCCGCCGCGACCTCCCGCAGCCGCTCGCCGATCGCCGTCACCTCGCGTGCGCGCTTCTCCTCGAGGGCCTGCGACTGCGCCTCGAACTTGGTCAGCGTCTCCTTGATCGGCGCGAGCCTCGCCTCGGCGAGCTCGAGCAGCGATGCCTGGCTCTTCAGCAGCGCGTCGCCCGTCGCGGCCTTGAGGCGGTCTTCCCACTGGCCGTGGCTGCGCTCGACGGCGGCGAGCTCGTCGCGCGCCCGGCCGAGCCGCTCCCGGGCCCAGAGCAGGACGGCACCGCCGCCGAGGGCCAGGCCGAGCAGGAGAAAGGCGATCGCTGTCATGGGCCGACGAACGCTAGTGCGGCCGTCGGACGGCACGGGACCAAAAAAATCAGCCCCGGCGAGTCCGAAGACCTACCGGAGCTGAGTGCCGGATCCAGCGAGTCCGAAGACCTACCGGATCCGACGAGGCGCAACCTACTCGGCCGCGCAAGCGGGGCGTCAAGCCGCCGCCGCGCGTGAAAGGCCGCAAATTGCGCGTTTTCACGCGTGATTCGAGCGCGCTGGGGAACGTCCGTTCGCTCGCGTAGGGTGAAGATGATGGAAGACGTCTTCGGCCCCGGTGGGGCGCTCGAGCATGCGCTTTCCGGGTACGAGCCGCGGCGCGAGCAGGCTGCGCTCGCGCTAGCCGTCGAGCACGCCCTCGCGACCGGCGAGCACCTCGTCGCCGAAGCGGGCACGGGTGTGGGGAAGAGCCTCGCCTATCTCGTGCCCGCGCTCGAGTCGGGGCGTCGCGTCGTCGTCGCAACCGCGACGAAGGCGCTGCAGGAGCAGTTGCTCGCCAAGGACGTCCCGATCGCGGCCGCCGCGCTCGGACGGGAGGTGCGGGTCGAGGTGCTGAAGGGACGCGCCAACTACCTCTGCCGCCGCCAGCTCCAGGGCTTCCAGCCGCTTCTGCTCGCCGAGGGCCGCGACGCCCGCGCCTGGGAGGCGATGCACGAATGGCTCGACGCCACGGAGACCGGCGACCGGGCCGAGCTCCAGCTCGAGCCGACCGAGGCCTTCTGGTCGGAGCTCGCGGTCGGGCCCGACCGCTGTTCCGGGCGCCGCTGCCCGTTCGTCTCCGCGTGCTTCGCCGAGGCTGCCCGCGAGCGCGCCGCCTCCGCCGACCTCGTGATCGTCAACCACGCGCTGTACTTCGCGCATCTCGCCTCCGGCGGCGGTGTCCTGCCGGAGCACGACGCGGTCGTCTTCGACGAGGCGCACCGGCTGGAGGAGTCCGCCGCGTCGTGGCTCGGAGGCCGCGTCTCCCGCGCCGGGCTCCGGCGCCTCGCCGCCGACATCGAGCGCGCGTGCCGCGAGGCGCAGCGCCCGTTTCCCGCGCGGCAGGTCGATCGCGTCGAGCGCACCGGCGACAAGCTGCTGCGGCTGGTTGCGCCGGCGTCGGGCCGCAAGCGTTTGCGGGCGGTCCCGGCCGAGCCCGCGCTCGTCCTCCACGACGCGCTCGGAGACCTGGCGGGCGCGCTCGAGGGCCAGGGCGAGGATCTCGACGCGCTCTCGCGCCGGGCGCTCGCCGCAGCGGGTGAGGTGGGCCAGTGCCTCGAGCCGGGCGAGCTCGAGCGGGTCGTCTGGGCCGAGCCGGATGCGCTCGTCTGGGCGCCGGTCGACGTCTCGTCCGAGTTGCGCGACCGCCTCTGGGACGACGGGCCGACGGCGATCCTCGTCTCTGCCACGCTCACGACGGGCGACGACGCCGGGTTCGTGCGCCGGCGGCTCGGGCTCGAGCACGCACGCGAGGCGGTGGTGGGCTCACCCTACGACTTCCCCGAGCAGGCCCTCCTCTACGTCCCTCGCGAGATGCCCGATCCGCGCGGCGAGGGGTTCACGGCCCGCGCCGCCGAAGAGATCGTCTCGCTGCTCGCCCTCTCCGAAGGGCGGGCGCTCGTCCTCACCTCGAGCTACCGGGCGCTCGAGGTCTACCGTGAATGCGTTCGCGGCCGCGTTCCCTACGAGGTGCTCGTACAGGGCGATGCCCCGCGAGAGCGCCTGCTCGAACGGTTCCGCGACGAGGTCGGGTCGGTGCTGCTCGCGACCTCGACGTTCTGGCAGGGCGTCGACGTGCCCGGCGAGTCGCTGTCGTTGCTCGTGATCGACAAGCTGCCGTTTTCCGCGCCCGGCGACCCGTTGCACGAGGCGCGATGCGAGGCGGTCGAGCGCGCCGGTGGCGACTGGTTCCGGGACTACGCGTTGCCGACGGCCATGCTGCAGCTGCGCCAGGGCTTCGGGCGCCTGATCCGTGGGCACGCCGACCGCGGCGTCGTCGCGATCCTCGATCCCCGATTGCGCACGCGCCCCTACGGTCGCGCGTTCCTCGCAGCACTTCCGCGGTGCCCGCTCGCGGAGGATCCGGCTGCGGTCGCCGAATTCTTCGCCGGATCGCTGGCCGTTTCCGCTTGAATACGCGCTCCCGATGGCGAAGAAGAAGCCCCGCACACCGCCGCCGCCGCGCGTCCAGGCACCGAAGACGCGCACGAACACGAGAAGCCCGGCCGACGAGCGCTGCCCGCCGGCGCCAGCTGCTCTACGGGGCCGCGGGCCTCGGGGTGCTGGCGATCGTCGTGGTCGTCGGCATCGTCGCCTTCGGCTCGGGTGGGGGAGCCAACCTTGCCTCGGCGGCCACGACGATCCAGAACCAGGGCTGCACCTACAAGCGGTATCCGGCGCTCGCACGCACCCCGCACTACTCGACGCTGACACCGTCGCCCGCGCCGAAGTGGAACTCGTTCCCACCGACGAGCGGACGGCACTACTTCCAGCCGTTGATCTTCAACCAGTACAGCCAGCCGGTCGCCGAGATCCAGGCCGTTCACAACCTCGAGCACGGCGCGATGATCCTGCAGTACGGCGACAAGGTTCCGCAGTCGCAGGTCGACGAGATCACGACGTGGTATCGAAAGGATCCGAACGCGATCGTCGTGGCGCCGCTCCCGAAGCTCGGCGACAAGGTCGCGATGACGGCATGGACCTACTGGGCGGAGTGCACCGGCTTCGATGCGAAGGCCGCGAACGCGTTCAAGGTGTTCCGCTACCGCGGCGCCCGAGAAGTTCCCCAAGTCGTATCTCGCCCCCGGCCAATGAGGCTCTTAGACTGAGCCACCCGCCGGGGTGGCGGAACTGGTAGACGCAGCCGGCTTAAAACCGGCCGTCCCGACTCGGGACTTGGGGGTTCGAGACCCTCCCCCGGCACTCAGCTCGAATGCGGCCCGCGGTATGAGGCCTCGGTCACCGCGCGTAGACGCCGCGCGAGCTCGTCCGTCAGTTCCTCGGCCCGGTAGCGCCACTGCCAGTTCCCCTCCTCGGTCCCCGGCAGGTTCATGCGCGCGTCGGAGCCGAGGCCGAGCACGTCCTGCAACGGCGCGACTGCGAGCGCAGCGCGCGAGCTCCACGCGATCTCGAGCAGCGACCAGGCGGGAGCCGAGGGGTCGAGCCCGGTCCAGGCACGGTCGTCGTCTGCCAAGCGACTCCCACCAGCCGCGCGTCGTGTCGTTGTCGTGCGTCCCGGTGTAGACCACCGACTGCTCGACGTGGTTCTCCGGCAGATGCGGATTCGAGGGGTCGCGTCCGAGTGCGAACTGCAGCACCGCCATGCCGGGGAAGCCGAGCTGCCGACGGAGCCGGACGACGGGCTCGGTGATCACGCCGAGGTCCTCTGCGACGACGGCGAGCTCGCCCAGCTCCGCGGCGACGGCCCGGAAGACGCGTGCCCCGGGCCCGCGCCGCCAGCGGCCGTGCTCGGCCGTCGGCTCGCCTTCGGGCACCGCCCAGTACGAGACGAACCCGCGGAAGTGGTCGACGCGCGTCAGGTCGACGAGCTCGAAGGCACGGCGGAAACGCTCGATCCACCAGCGGTAGCCCTCGGCGCGCATCGCCGTCCAGTCGTAGAGCGGGTTCCCCCACAGCTGGCCGGTCGGCGCGAAGAGGTCGGGCGGCACTCCCGCCACGGCGCCTGTCTGAAAGAGCTCCGGGTGGGCCCGGTGGTCGGCGCCGTCGTGCGCGACGTAGATCGGCATGTCGCCGAACAGGCGCACGCCCCGCTCCGCGGCATAGGCGCGCAACGCCTGCCATTCGCGCTCGAAGCGCACCTGGTCGTCGACGGTGCCGCCGTAGGCGAGCCAGTCGTCGAGCCAGTACGCGTTGCGGGCGCTGAATGCCTCGGCTTCTGCGTGCGTGACCGGCGCCGTAGGATCGGCGAGGATGGCCGGAGAGCCGGCAAACGCCGACGGCGACATGTACGGCGACCCGGTCAGCCCTTCCGGCGGCCCGAGGGGCAGGACCTGCCACCATGACTGGCCGGCGGCAGCGAGCCAGTCCACGAATGCGAACGCGTGGTGGTCGAGGACTCCATTCGGCAACGAGGTCGGATGGAGGAGGATTCCGGATGCGCGTTCGAGCTGCATGAGTTTAGGGCGACCCGCCGACTGAGAATCTCACACCGTGCCCCTTCCGAAGACTTCCCAACCACGCATCCAGGTCCAGGCGGTCGAGCCGGTTCTCGACTGCGGCCGCTTTGCCGTCAAGCGCACGGTCGGCGATCCCGTCGAGGTCTACGCGACCATCTTCAAGGACGGGCACGACACGCTCGCCGGCGCGGTGCGGGTCCGCGGCCCCGGCGATCGGGACTGGCGCGAGGTCCCGCTCGAGCCGCTCGGCAACGACCGGTGGGCTGGGGCGTTCACCGTCGACCGTCCCGGGCGCTGGGAGTTCGCTGTCGCCGCCTGGGCCGACCGGGTCGCGACCTGGCAGGACGAGCTGCGCCGCAAGACCGCTGCCGGGCAGAGCGACTTCACCGGGGAGCTGTCGGAAGGTGCCGTGCTGCTCGGACGCGCGGTGCCGACGGTCGCCGACGGCCTGGCGGCCCCCGCGGGAGACCGCCACGGCGAGGTCCGCTCCGCCGCCCCTGCGCGTCGACGTCGACCGCGAGCTGGCGCGCTTCGGCGCGTGGTACGAGCTCTTCCCCCGCTCGTGGGGCGGGCTGCGCGGCGTCGCGGAGGTGCTTCCCGAGCTCGCCCGGCTCGGCTTCGACGTCTGTTACCTGCCTCCCATCCACCCGATCGGCGTGTCGAACCGCAAGGGCCGCAACAACGCCGTCGTCGCGGAGCCGGGCGACGTGGGGTCGCCGTGGGCGATCGGGTCGGCCGAGGGGGGCCACGATGCGCTCAACCCGGAGCTCGGCACGTGGGACGACTTCGACGCGCTCGTGGCCGCGGCACGTGCGGCCGGCATCGAGCTCGCGCTCGACTTCGCCATCCAGTGCTCGCCCGACCATCCGTGGCTCGCGGAGCATCCGGAGTGGTTCAACCGGCGCCCCGACGGGACGCTGAAGTACGCCGAGAATCCCCCGAAGCGCTACCAGGACATCTACAACGTCAACTTCGAGTCCGACGACTGGCCCGCGCTGTGGGAGGCGTTGCGCGACGTCGTGCTCCACTGGGTCGAGCGGGGCATCACAGTGTTCCGAGTCGACAACCCGCACACGAAGCCGGTGCCGTTCTGGGAGTGGCTGATCGAGGACGTGCGCGCGGTGCATCCCGAGGTGATCTTTCTCGCCGAGGCCTTCACGCGGCCGTCGATGATGACGACGCTGGCGAAAGCAGGGTTCGCACAGAGCTACACCTACTTCACCTGGAAGAACACGAAGGCCGAGCTGGTCGAGTACGTCGAGCAGTTGCTTGCCTGGTCGCAGTTCTACCGCCCGAATGCGTTCGCGAACACGCCGGACATCCTGCACGAGTACCTCCAGGTCGGCGGCCCGCCCGCGTTCGAGGCGAGGCTCGTGCTCGCGGCGACCCTCTCGCCCTCGTACGGCATCTACTCGGGCTTCGAGTCGTTCGAGCGAACGCGCCGTCGCACCCGGGTCGGAGGAATACCTCGACTCGGAGAAGTACCAGGTGCGGGAGCGGACACTCGACGGCCCGCTCCTGCCACTCGTGCAGCGGCTGAACGCGGTGCGCCGAGCCGAGCCGGCACTGCAGCGGCTGGAGCAGCCTGCGCTGGCTCGAGACCGAGAACGACCAGTTGATCGCCTACGCCAAGGGGCGCGTGATCTGCATCGTCAACCTCGATCCGTTCGTGGAGCAGGAGGGCGCGTGCGTGATCCCGGTCGCGCTCGGCCTGCCGCCCGCGTTCGACGCGCACGACCTGCTGGCCGACCGCGCATTCACGTGGCGGGTCGGGCGCAACTACGTCAAGCTCGGCCCCGGTAAGGCCCACCTGATCAAGGTCGACACATGACCGAGCCGGGGAACTGGTTCGAGCGCGACCCGCTGTGGTTCAAGAAGGCGGTCTTCTACGAGATCCACCTGCGCGGCTTCTACGACGGCAACGACGACGGCTCCGGTGACTTCCGCGGCCTGGCGGAGAAGCTCGACTACCTGCAGTGGCTCGGCGTCGACTGCCTGTGGCTGCTGCCGTGCTTTCCGAGCCCGCTCCGCGACGGCGGATACGACATCGCCGACTTCTTCGGGATCCATCCCGACTACGGCAACGTCGAGGACTTCACCTACTTCGTCGACCAGGCACACCAGCGAGGGATGCGGGTCATCGCCGATCTCGTGATGAACCACACCTCCGCCGATCATCCGTGGTTCCAGGAGAGCCGGAACGACCCGACCGGGCCGTACGGTGACTGGTACGTCTGGGGTGACGACGACACACGGTGGAGCGAGGCGCGCATCATCTTCCTCGACACCGAGCCGTCCAACTGGACGTGGGACCCGGTGCGCGGTCAGTACTACTGGCACCGGTTCTTCAGCCATCAGCCCGATCTGAACTACGACAACCCCGAGGTGCAGGAGCAGATGCTGAACGTGCTCCGCTTCTGGCTCGACCTCGGCCTCGACGGGTTCCGTCTCGACGCCGTGCCGTACCTGTACGAGCGCGACGGCACGAACGGCGAGAACCTCGCGGAGACGCATGCGTTCCTGCGCAGGGTGCGGGCGGAGGTCGACGCGCGCTACACCGACCGCGTGCTGCTCGCCGAGGCGAACCAGTGGCCGGCCGACGTGGTCGAGTACTTCGGCGACGGCGACGAGTGCCACATGGCCTTTCACTTCCCGGTGATGCCGCGCATGTTCATGGCCATCCGCCGCGAGGACGCGCTGCCGATGGTCGAGATCCTGGAGTCGACACCGCCGATCCCCGACAACGCCCAGTGGGGCCTCTTCCTGCGCAACCACGACGAGCTGACGCTGGAGATGGTCACCGACGACGAGCGCGACTACCTCTACGAGGAGTACGCGAAGGACCCGCGGATGAAGCTCAACCTGGGCATCCGCCGGCGGCTCGCGCCGCTGCTCGACAACGGCCGCGACGAGATCCAGCTGATGCACGCCATCCTCTTCTCGCTCCCGGGCTCGCCCGTCCTCTACTACGGAGACGAGATCGGGATGGGCGACAACATCTTCCTCGGCGACCGTGACGGCGTGCGCACCCCGATGCAGTGGACGGGCGACCGCAACGGCGGCTTCTCTCGCGCGGACTTCCAGCAGCTCTACCTGCCGCCGCTCATGGATCCGGTGTACGGCTTCCAGGCTGTCAACATCGAGGCGCAGCTGCGGCAGCCGAACTCGCTGCTGCGCTGGCTGCACAGGCTGATCGCGCTGCGCAAGGATCATCCGCTGTTCGGGCTCGGCACCTACGAGGCGCTTCGGCCCGAGAACCCGCGGATCTTCGCCCACCTGCGTACCTACGAGGACGACATCGTGCTCTGCGTGCACAACCTCGCGCGCTCGGCCCAGGCGGTCGAGCTCGACCTTTCCCGCTGGGAGGGCCTCGTGCCGGAGGAGATGTTCGGCCGTACGCGGTTTCCCCGAATCGGAGAGCTGCCGTACCTGCTCACCATGGCTCCGCGAGGCTTCTTCTGGTTTCAACTGAAGAGGGACGATCCCGAGTGACGCACGAGAACGAGCTGATCGAATTCGTCACGCACCAGCGCTGGTACGCCTCGAAGAGACGCGACGTCTCCCACTCGCAGATCGTCGACCGGGCCGTGCTGCGCGAGGACGACCCCCGGCTCGAGCTCTTGCTGGTGGAGATTCGCTTCGACACCGGGACGCACGAGACCTACCAGCTGCTCGCCGATTCGACTCTCGACGCGCTCGCCGACCCGCGCAGCGTGCGCGAGCTCGTATCGATGATGCGCCAGGGTGCCAAGCTGCCGGCGGGCGACGGCGTCGTCGAGTTCGGCGCTGCCTCGGGCTTCGGGGCGGAGCTGCGCGAAGCGCGGCCCGTCGGGGCCGAGCAGTCGAACACCTCGATCGTCTTCGACGAGGAGGTGATCCTCAAGGTCTTCCGTCGCCTCGAGGCCGGGATCAACCCGGAGCTGGAGCTGCTGCGCTTCCTGACCGAGCACGGCTTCGAGAACATCGCGCAGCTCCTCGGGTGGTACTCGTACGCGGGTCGGCAGATGGACGCCACGCTCGGCGTCCTCCAGCGATTCGTCGCCGGACGCGACGGGTGGGAGCACGCCCTCGACACGATGGCCGACGGCGCCGACGACTTCATCGCAAGCACACGGCGCCTCGGCCAGGTGACCGGGCAGATGCACACGACGCTCGGTATCGATGCGCGCGACCCGAGCTTCTGCCCCGAGGAGACGTCCGCCGAGTCGCTCGGGCTCCTGACCGCCACGGTCGACGAGGAGATCGAGGCGGTGTTCCTCGACCTGCCCGACGACGTCCCGGAGCTCGAGCCGATTCGCGGCCGCGGCGAGGAGGTACGCGAACGGCTGCGCCTGCTGACGAACCTCGGCGGTGCGGGGCGCGTGATTCGCCACCACGGCGACTTCCATCTCGGGCAGACGCTCTTCGCGAACGGGGACTGGGTGATCCTCGACTTCGAGGGGGAGCCCGCCAGGTCGCTTCCGGAGCGGCGCCGCAAGCGGAGCCCGCTCCGCGACGTCGCGGGGATGCTGCGCTCGTTCGCCTACGCGGCGTCGGCGAGCCCGCTGCTGCGCGGCACGGAGCCGGCGGCGGACTGGGAAGCGCGCGTCCGCGAGCAGTTCCTCGCCGGCTACCGCGAGACCGTGGAGCAGTCGCTGGTTCCGTCGGGGAGCGGAATGGACAGGCTCCTCAGTGTGTTCGAGCTGGAGAAGGCGGTGTACGAGCTGCGCTACGAGCTGAACAACCGACCCGACTGGGTGGGGATCCCGGTGGCCGGGATCCTGCGGATGCTCGAGGAGGACCTGCCGGTATGACGCGCCCTCGGCAAGGCTCGGCCTTCGGCGAGATCGACATCTGGCTCGCGCGTGCGGGCCGCCACGAAGAGCTCTACGCGAAGCTCGGCGCGCACGCGGTCGAGGGCGGAGTGCGCTTTGCCGTCTGGGCGCCGAACGCCCGGTATGTCAGCGTGGTCGGCGACTTCAACGACTGGGACCCCGCCGCCGACGAGCTGCAGCCGGTCGACTCCACCGGGATCTGGGAGGGCATCGTCGCCGGTGCCACCGTCGGCCAGCACTACAAGTTCCACCTCGACGGCCGTGAGAAGGCCGACCCGATCGCCTTCGAGGCCGAGGTGCCGCCCAAGACGGCGTCGATCGTCTTCGAGTCGGAGCACGGCTGGCAGGACGACGAGTGGATCGCCCGGCGTCGATCGGAGGAGACGCTCGAGCAGCCGATGACGATCTACGAGGTTCATGCTCCGTCGTGGCGCAAGGGGCTCGGCTGGCGGCAGCTTGCCGACCAGCTCGCGCCGTATGTGCGCGACCTCGGCTTCACGCACGTCGAGCTCATGCCGGTGATGCACCACCCGTACTCGGGCTCGTGGGGCTACCAGGTGACGGGCTACTACGCCACGCTGTCCACGCTCGGCTCGCCCGACGACTTCCGCTACTTCGTCGACCACATGCACGCCAACGGGATCGGCGTGCTGCTCGACTGGGTGCCCGCGCACTTTCCGCGTGACGAATGGGCGCTCGCGCAGTTCGACGGCACGGCGCTCTACGAGCATGCCGATCCGCGGCGCGGCGCGCATCCCGACTGGGGCACGCTCGTGTTCAACCTCGGCCGCACCGAGGTGCAGAACTTCCTGCTCGCGAATGCCCTCTTCTGGCTGCGCGAGTACCACGCAGACGGGCTGCGCGTCGACGCGGTCGCCTCGATGCTGTACCTCGACTACTCACGAAACGACGGCGAGTGGATCCCGAATCAGTTCGGCGGCCGCGAGGATCTCGATGCGGTTGCGTTCCTGAAGGAGATGAACGAGCTCATCCACGCGCGCGAGCCGGGCGTGATCTCGGCTGCCGAGGAGTCCACGGCGTGGCCCGGCGTGTCTCGGCCGACGTACCTCGGCGGCCTCGGCTTCGGCTTCAAGTGGAACATGGGGTGGATGCACGACACGCTCGGCTACTTCCAGCACGATCCGATTCACCGGCGCTACCACCATCACGAGCTGACGTTCTCGCTCGTCTATGCCTGGAACGAGAACTTCGTGCTACCGCTCTCGCACGACGAGGTCGTGCACGGCAAAGGGTCGCTCCTCACGAAGATGCCCGGCGACCGCTGGCAGCAGCTTGCGAACCTGCGCGCGCTCTACGCGTACATGTGGGCGCATCCCGGCAAGAAGCTGATCTTCATGGGCGGTGAGCTCGCGAACCCGTGGGAGTGGGCGCACGAGGACGAGCTGCCGTGGTGGCTGCTCGACCACTCCGAGCACGCAGGCATCCGCGACCTGATGCGCGACCTCAACCACGTCTACCGGGAGGAGCCCGCGCTCTGGGAGGTCGACTTCTCGCACGAGGGCTTCCGCTGGATCGAGCCGAACGACGCGCTCAACAATGTGCTCGTCTTCGCGCGCCTGTCGAAGGACGGCAAGCGCCAGGTCGTGTGCATCGCCAATCTCGCACCCGTCCCGCGCGAGGGCTACCGCGTCGGCCTGCCGGTCGAGGGAGCCTGGACGGAGATTCTCAACACCGACTCGTCGTTCTACGGCGGGACCGGGGTCGGGAACCTCGGTGTCGTCCAGGCGGAAGCGCGGCCCTGGCACGACCAGCCGTTCTCGGCGTCGCTGACGCTGCCGCCGCTGTCGGTTGTCTGGCTTCGCCCGTCGACCGCTCTAGGAATCGCCGCTCTGGAAGAAGGTCGCGATCGCACCGGCCGAGCCGGCGACGACGATGACCGCCCAGAGCTCGAGCGCCACGTCGACGACGCGGCCCCACGGCGTCAGCGGGTTCTTGATCTGAGGACGACACAGTCAGGAGCTGCACCGTGCTGAAGAACAACGCATCGCCGAAGGTGTGGATGTCGCCCGTTCTTCGGGCCGCGTTCGAGGAGGTAGATCCCCACCGTACCGACCGCGTCGATCAGCGCGCTCAGAGCGAGCACGAGCAGCAGCCGGCTGGCGAGCCGGCGGTGGCGCTCTTCCCACGTGAGCAGGCGGCGGAGCTCCTCGACGATCACGGTGCGGTCGTTCCCAGGATTCGCGCTGGATACACCGGGTACCGTTGCCCGCGATGTCGAGGAATGACATGCGGCCCTTCGGGGCCGTTCCGGTTGACGGGGACATGGTCGAGTTCCGCGTCTGGGCCCCGGCGGCGGCGAGCGTCGCGGTGCGCGTGCGCGGCGCCGAGCAGGCGCTCGAGGCCGTGGGCGAGGGAGTCCACGAAGGCCGCGTGGAAGCGGCGGAGGGCGACGACTACCTGCTCGTCCTCGACCGCGAGACGGCCCTGCCCGACCCGTGCTCGCGCTGGCAGCCGGAGGGGGTCAGAGGCCCGTCTCGCATCGTCGACCCGCGCAGGTTCGACGTCGCTCCCGGCCCGGAGTTACTCGCTCGACGACCTCGTCCTCTACGAGGTGCACGTCGGGACCTTCACGACGGCGGGGACGTTCGAGGGTGTCATCCCGCAGCTCGAACGTCTACGCAGGCTCGGCGTCACCGCGATCGAGCTGATGCCGGTCGCCACGTTCCCGGGCGACCGCGGGTGGGGGTACGACGGGGTCTATGCGTACGCGCCGCACCCGGCCTACGGCGGCCCGTCCGGTCTCGCGCGCCTCGTCGATGCAGCGCACCAGGCGGGCCTCGGGGTCGTGCTCGACGTGGTCTACAACCACATCGGGCCCGGCTCGGAGGCGATCGGCGCGTTCGGGCCGTACTTCACCGACCGCCACCACACGTTCTGGGGCGCAGCGATCGACTACTCGCAGCGTGGCGTGCGGGAGTGGGCGATTCAGAACGCGATCATGTGGACGCGCGACTACCGCATCGACGGGCTTCGGCTCGATGCGGTGCATGCGATCTTCGACGACGACTCGCCGGTGCACGTGCTACGGGAGCTGCGCGAGCGGGTCGACGGGCTCGTGACGAGCGAGATGGGCCACGACGACTTCCGGCCGCTGGAGGAGTGGGGCCATGACGCCATGTGGCTCGACAACCTCCATCACGAGCTGCACGTGCTGCTCACGGGCGAGCACGACGGCTACTACGCCCCCTTCGGGTCCCTGGAGGGGGTCGTGCGGGAGCTGACGCGGCCGCAGCGCGAGCGGCTGATCGTCGCGGCCCAGAACCACGACCAGGTGGGAAACCGGGCGACCGGTGACCGCCTGCCGCCCGACTGCGCACCGCGTAGCCTTGGCGATCGTGCTGTTCTCGCTGTCGACACCGCTGCTCTTCATGGGCGAGGAGCATGACGAGCGCGCGCCGTTCCAGTTCTTCACGGATCACATCGATCCATTCATCGCGGACGCCACCCGGGAGGGGCGCAGGAAGGAGTTCGCGGCGTTCGCGGCGTTCTCCGGTGAGGAAGTGCCCGACCCCCAGGCCCTCTCGACCTTCGAGCGCTCGCGGGTCTCCCACCCGGGCCCGGACCCGTTCTACGCGGAGCTGATCCGGCTGCGCCGTGAGCTCCCGCACGAGCTCGAGGCGACGGCCGCGGGCCGCGTCCTCACGCTGAGGCGCGGGTCGGCGAGTCTCGTGGCCGACTTCGACCGGCAAACGGTGGAGCTGCGCCGGTGAGTCGCCGCGTCTGGCCGGGCGAGCCGTTCCCGCTCGGCCCGGCCTGGGACGGCAACGGCACGAACTTCGCGCTCTTCTCCGAGAACGCGGAACGCGTCGAGCTCTGCCTCTTCGGCCCCGACGGGGCAGAAGAGCGGATCGAGCTGCACGAGCGCACCGCCTTCAACTGGCACTGCTACCTGCCTGGGGTCGGCCCCGGGCAGCGCTACGGGTATCGCGTCCACGGTCCGTACGACCCCGAAGTCGGGCAAGCGGTTCAACGCCGCCAAGCTGCTGATCGACCCGTATGCGAAGGCGATCGACGGCGCAGTCGCGTGGGAGGCTGCAAACACGCTGCCGTACGTCCCGGGCGGTGGAGACGACGCCGACCTGACGATCGACGAGACGGACTCGGCGCCTGCGATCCCGCGCTCGGTCGTGATCGACCCGGCGTTCGACTGGGAGGACGACGACTGGGTGCGCCCGCGCACCCCGTGGCACGAGACCGTGATCTACGAGCTGCACGTCAAGGGCTTCACGAAGCTGCGCGAACAGGTGCGCGAGGATCTGCGCGGCAGCTACGGCGGGCTCGCGAGCGCCGGCGCGATCGACTACCTCAAGTCGCTCGGAGTGACGGCGGTGGAGCTCCTGCCGATCCACCACATCGCCGACGAAGGGTTCCTGCACGACCGCGGGCTCACCAACCACTGGGGCTACTCGACGATCGGCTATCTCGCGCCTCACTCGCTGTACGCGTCGACGAACGACCAGGTGCGTGAGTTCAAAGGCATGGTCAAGGCACTGCACCGCGCCGGGATCGAGGTGATCCTCGACGTCGTCTACAACCACACGGCGGAAGGCAACCACCTCGGCCCGATGCTCAGCTTCCGCGGCGTCGACAACCAGAGCTACTACCGCCTCGTCCCCGACAACCCGCGCTTCTACATGGACTACACCGGCACCGGCAACACGCTCAACCCGGTGCATCCGACCGTGCTCCGGCTGATCATGGACTCGCTGCGCTACTTCGTCACCGAATGCCATGTCGACGGTTTCCGCTTCGATCTGGCCTCGGCGCTCGCGCGGGAGTTCTACGAGGTCGACCGGCTGTCCGCGTTCTTCGACATCATCCACCAGGATCCGATCCTCTCCCAGGTGAAGCTGATCGCCGAGCCGTGGGACGTCGGGCCGGGCGGCTACCAGGTCGGGAACTTCCCGATCCTCTGGTCGGAGTGGAACGGCATCTACCGCGACACGATGCGGGACTTCTGGCGCGGCAGCGCGCCGCTCAGCGACTTCGCCTCGCGCTTCGGGGGCTCGGCCGACCTGTACCAGACCGACGGGCGGCGGCCGTTCGCGTCGATCAACTTCATCACCGCCCACGACGGCTTCACACTGCGCGACCTCGTCTCGTACAACGAGAAGCACAACGAGGCGAACGGCGAGGGGAACCGCGACGGCACCGACGACAACCGTTCGTGGAACTGCGGCGCCGAGGGCGAGACCGACGACCCGTCGATCGCTGCCCTCCGTGCGCCGCCAGCAGCGCAACTTCCTGGCCACGCTGCTCCTGTCGCAGGGCGTCCCGATGGTGCTTGCCGGTGACGAGATGGGCCGTTCGCAGGGAGGCAACAACAACGCCTGGTGCCAGGACAACGAGATCTCCTGGGTCGACTGGGCCTCGTGCGACGAGGAGCTACTCGCGTTCACCCGGCAGCTGATCGAGCTGCGGCGCGCGCATCCCGTCTTCCACCGCACGAGGTTCTTCGACGGAACCGGCGAGCATCTCCCGGACGTCTGGTGGATGCGGCCGGACGGGCGGCGCATGACGAGGCGCGACTGGGACAACACCGAGTCGCGGGCGATCGGCGTCTTCCTGAACGGTGACGAGCTCGGCACCGAATCGCCGCAGGGCGACGAGCTGCGCGACGACTCGTTCCTGCTCCTCTTCAACGCGTTCTTCGAGGAGATCCAGTTCCGGTTGCCGGCGCGTCGCTTCGGCACCCGGTGGGAGCTCGTTCTCTCGACCGGGACCTGCCGGTTCGACCGGCTCGTGCCGGGCGAGGACGTGACGGTCGAGTCGCGGTCGCTCGCTCTCTTCCGGCGGCTGTGAGGGCGACCTACCGTCTGCAGCTGACGCCGGAGTTCGGGTTCGCGCAGGCTCGCGAGCTCGTCCCGTACCTGCGCGACCTCGGGATCTCGCACCTGTATCTCTCGCCGTCGCTGCAGGCGCGCGAGGGGTCGCAGCACGGCTACGACGTCGTCGATCCCCGGCACATCTCACCGGCGCTCGGTGGCGAGGACGAGTTCCGGAAGCTCGCCGCCGCCGGCCTCGGTGTGATCCTCGACATCGTCCCGAACCACATGGCGGCGGTCGACGAGAACCCGTTCTGGCACGACCTCGAGCTGCGCCAGATGTTCTTCGACGTCGATCTCCGCACGGGGTTCCATCGCCGCTTCTTCGACGTCGGTGAGCTGGGCGGTGTCAAGCAGGAGGACTGGGAGGTGTTCTGGGCGACGCACGCCAAGGTGATCGAGCTGGTCCGCGCAGGGGTGGTCGACGGTGTCCGGGTCGACCATCCGGATGGGCTCGCGAACCCAGCCGAGTATCTCGAGCGGCTGCGCGATGCGGGTGTCGAGCACGTGTGGGTCGAGAAGATCCTCGAGCCCGGCGAAGAGCTGCGCGAGTGGCCGGTCGAGGGAACGACCGGCTACGAGTTCCTGAACGACGTGCTCGCGCTCTGTGTCAACGCGGAGGCAGAGGACGCGTTCACGTCGTTCTACGAGGAGTTCACCGGCGACCGGCGCCGCTTCGAGGACATTGCGTCGCTCGCCAAGCTCGAGGTGGCGGTGAACATCTTCGAGCCGGAGCTCCGCCGGCTGCACGAGGAAGTCGCAGATCGAGAACCTGCCCGGCGCACTCGCCTCGTTCCACGTGTACCGGACGTACATCGAGCCCGCGGCCGGGATCGTCGAAGAGGCCGACCGGGTCGAGATCGGACGCGCGAACGTGAGCGAGGAGCTACGGCGGATTCTCTTGCTGCAAGAGCCGGGCAACGACGACTTCGTCGTTCGCTTCCAGCAGACGACCGGGCCGGTGATGGCCAAGGGCGTCGAAGACACCGCGTTCTACCGGTACTTCCGGCTGGCCGCTCTGAACGAGGTCGGTGGGAATCCGGCGCGCTTCGGGCTCGCCGTCTCCGAGTTTCACGAGGGCAACGCGAGGCGCGCCGAGCGGTTCCCGCTGCACATGCTGACCACCTACACGCACGACACCAAGCGCTCGCCGGATGTTCGGTCGCGGATCGCAGCGTTGACGTGGCTGCCAGACGAGTGGCGGGAGCGCGTCGGTGCGTGGCACGACGAGCTGGGTGGGCTTCCCGACCCGACCGAGGAGCTGCTCGTCTACCAGACGCTCGCCGGCGCGCTGCCGATCGAGCGGGAGCGCCTCGACGCCTATCTCGAGAAGGCGTTGCGCGAGGCGAAGGTGAACACGAACTGGCTCACGCCCAACGTCGAGCACGAGCGTGCGGTGCAGGAGTTCGCGGCTCGCGCGGCCGCGCTGATCGAGCGTGATCCCTTTCTCGAGCGCGTGCGCACGATCGGCCGGCGGCTCGCGCTCGTGCAGCTCTTCCTGAAGCTGACCTCGCCGGGGCTGCCGGATCTCTACCGGGGCGACGAGCTCGAGGACCTGTCGCTCGTCGATCCGGACAATCGCCGGGAGGTCGACTGGCCCGCGAGGATCGCCGCGCTGCGCCGCCTGCAGGACGGCGCGTCCCCCGACGCCGACACCGTCGAAGCTCTACGTGATCTGGAAGACACTCAGCGCTCCGCGCCGAGCGTCCCGGAGCGTTCGCCGGCTCCTACGAGCCGGTCGACGCCGGGCACGGATGTCTGCGCGTTCATCCGGGGAGGGGAGGTGCTCGCGGCGGCCGCGGTGCGCCCCGATGCGGTCGTGCGTCCGCCTGCGGGCTGGCGCGACGTGCTCGGCGTCGACGGTCTCGCGCTCTGTGTCAGGTGACCTGCCGGGCCTCGGCGCGGGACGGCTACTCTCGCGCGCGGGGCCGGAGTGCCGCAGCTCCGGCCCCACCTAGGTCTCAGGCGTGTCCGTCGATCTGACCGCCGCCGCCCGCCTGGCGAGGGACGTCGCGGCAGAGTGGCGTGTCGTCCTCGGCGAGCCGTTCGTCATGTCGCGGTTCTCGTACGTCGCGCCGGCCGGCGACGATGCAGTGCTGAAGGTGGCCTTCGCCGGTGACGACGAGTCGCTGCACGAGGCCGCCGCGCTCGAGCGCTGGGCGGGCGACGGGGCCGTGCACGTCTTCCGTGCAGACGAGTCGCGACGCGTCCTGCTTCTCGAGCGGGCGTCGCCGGGAGACGACATCGCAGGGTTGCCGGACGAGCAGGCGACGCGAATCGCCGTCGACGTCGCGACACGTCTCTGGCGCCCGGCAGGCGCGCCGTTTCGGCGAGTCGCGGAGCAGGTGCCGCGGTGGCTCGACAACGGCCCGAGTGAGCTGACGTCGCTTGCCCGCGCGCTCTGGTCTCGGTTCGAGCCTGGGCACGAGTGGCTCGTGCACGGCGACTTTCACCACCACAACATCCTGCGCCACGGCGACAGGCACGTCGCCATCGATCCGAAGCCGTACCTGTCCGACCGCGAGTACGACGTGTTCACGTGGCTCCGCAACCCGCTCTCCTGATCGAATGGTCGACCGCGAGCGGACGGAGCGTCGAATCGCTGCCTTCGTGGCCGCCGGGCTCGACGACCGGAGGATCCGCATCTGGGCGGTCGTTCGCGGCGCTTATCTGCTCGACCGACCCGGAGGAGCTTGCGTTCTTGCGCTCGCTCCTCGACGGTTGAACGGGAGCTCAGCCCCTAGAGGAGGAGCTTGACCCAGGCGGGCTTGCACTCGCACTGGAGGTGCGAATCGCCACAACCGCGGCAGGTCCACTGCGTGAGGACGATCCAGCGCAGGTGGGCGAGCTCGATCGCCAGGGCGATGCAGAACGCGGGGAGGAGCTCGACGTGCCTCACTCCACGATCTTCGACGTTCCCCGGCGCGCGCGCATGGGCCGCCCGGCCCATGGTTCAGGACCGGATGTCCCAGGCGTTTCGCGTACCCTCCGGGCCGTGGCCAAGGCGGTGCATCCGGCAATGCAGCTCGAGTGGGACACGCCGCTCTACCAGCAGGCGCTGACGCAGCTCGACCACGCGCTCGAGCTCGCAGAGGTGCCCGACTTCGTCGCCAAGCGTCTGCGGGCTCCGGAGCGTGCCGTGATCCTGACGCTGCCGGTGCGCCTGGACGACGGCAGCTACTCGATCTTTCCGGCCTACCGCGTCCAGCACTCGTCGGTGCTCGGGCCGACGAAGGGCGGTGTTCGATACGACATGGCGGTCGATCTGGGCGAGTGTGCCGCGCTTGCGATGTGGATGACCTGGAAGTGCGCGCTGCTGCGTCTGCCGTACGGGGGCGCGAAGGGCGGTGTGCGTTGCGACGCACGCAACCTCTCCCAGGGCGAGCTTTCGCGTATCACGCGTCGCTTCACCGCCGAGCTCGCGCCGTTCATCGGGCCCGAGCTCGACATCCCGGCGCCCGACATGGCGACGAACGAGCAGACGATGGCCTGGATGATGGACACGTACTCGATGCAGAAGGGCTACGCAGTGCCCGAGATCGTCACCGGGAAGCCGGTGTCGATCGGCGGCTCGCTCTTTCGGCACGAGGCGACCGGAGCCGGGGTGGTCATGTGCATCGGGCGCGCGTGCGACCGGCTCGGCTGGAAGCTCACCGACCAGCGCTGCGTCGTGCAAGGGTTCGGCAACGTCGGTGGGATCGCCGCGACCGAGTTGCACGATCTCGGCGCGCGAGTGATCGCAGTGTCCGACATCTCCGGCGGCGTTCTCGCCCGGGACGGCCTCGACATCCCGACGCTGCACGCCTACGTCGCCGAGCACGGCTCGCTCGAGGGCTACGAGAAGGGCGTCGAGCGCATCACGAACGAGACGCTGCTCGAGCTCGACTGCGACATCCTCGTGCTGGCCGCGCGCGAGGACCAGGTCACCGGCGCGAATGCGGGCAACCTTCGCTGCAGGCTCGTGGTGGAGGGTGCGAACGGGCCGACGTCGAACGAGGGCGACCGGATCCTGGCCGAGCGCGGTATCCGGGTGCTGCCCGACATCCTCGCGAACGCCGGCGGCGTCACGGTGTCGTACTTCGAATGGGTGCAGGACCTCGGCCGGCTCTTCTGGGACCGTGACGAGATCCGCCGGCGTCTCGCCGACAAGATGTCGGACGCGTTCGATCGTGTCTGGAACGTCTCGCACGAGCGCGGCATCCTGCTGCGCGACGCCGCGCTCGTCGCAGCCATCCACGAGGTCTCGGCCGCGCTCGAGGCGCGCGGCGTCTACCCCTAGAGAGGATGTCCGAGCAGCTCGTCAAGGACGCGATGGTCTCCGAGCCCTTCTCGCTCGAGGCTTCGGCCTCGTCGCAGGAGGCGGGGGAGGCGCTTGCCCGGCCGGACGTGCGGGCGGTGTTCATCTGCGACGACGGCCGGCTCGTCGGCGTCGTGACGCGCAAGACCCTCGTGCGCGAGGTGGTGGCGCCCGGGCTCGATCCAAAGACGACGACGCTCGGCTCGATCGCCGAAGCGCCGAACGCGACGATCGACTCGTCGGCGGTTCTTGCCGACGCGTTCGCGTACCTCGAGGAGCACGACTACGAGCGTGTTCCCGTGGTCGAGAACGGCAGGCTCGTCGGCGTCCTCTCGCGCGCGGTCGTGCAGCGCCGACTCGCCGAGGACGAAGAGGTGTCAGACACCGACGGTGTCTGACACCGGTCTCTAGGCTGCGAGCTCGACCGGTGCGGCTTCCGCGAGGAGCGTCTCGAGCGCCTCGCGAAGACCCGTCCGAACGTCGTCGTCGGTGAGGCGACCGTCCTCGTCGATCTTCTCGCCTGCATGGCCGACGGACAGCTCGGCGTCCGTGACCCGTGCGCCCATCGCCGCGAGCACCTTGCGGAGCTCTGCAGCGGCCCAGACGCCGCCGAATGCGCCTGCACTCGAGCTCACCACGGCGACGGGCTTGTTGCGGAACGAGTTCGTGGCGAGCGGTCGCGAGGCCCAGTCGAGCGCGTTCTTGAGCGCGCCCGGCACCGACGAGTTGTATTCGGGTGTCGCGAAGAAGACGGCGTCGACGTCGCGCACGAGCTCGCGGAGCGCCGCGACCGTGGCGGGCGCCGGCTCGACGTCGTCGTCGTTGTCGTACGGCGGGATGCTCTTGAGGCCGTCCCAGACGATCACCTCGACGCTCTCCGGCGCCTCCTCGCGCAGCGCGCGGAGGAGGGCCGTCGAGTTCGAAGCAGCCCGGAGCGAGCCGCTGATCGCGAGGACGCGCATCGGGCTACGCCTCCTGAGCGACGAGGGTGAGCTCGGCCTTGAGCGTGACCTCGTTGGCGAGGGCGGGCTCGCCGTTCGGGAGCGGCATGTTCCAGTTCATGTCGAACTTCGTGCGGTCGACGGTGGTCTCGAGCTTCAGCCCCACGCGGGTCGCGCCGAAGTGGTCGACCGCCGGGCCGACGATCGTGCCCTTGAGCACGGCCGGCTGCGTGATGCCCTTGAGCGTGATCTCGCCGTCGATCTCGACGGAGTCGCCGTCGCGCTGCAACTCGCCGGAGAAGCCGACGACGGGGTGCCGCTCGGCGTCGAAGAACTCGGGGGAGAGCAGGTGCGCCTGGAGGTTCTCCTCCTTGATCTGGATGCTCTCGATCCGGGCCGAGCCTGTGAGCTTGCCGTCGACGAGCGCGGCGTCGAAGTCGGTCACCTGGCCGGTGAAGGTCGCCACGGCGTAGGGAACCTCGAAGGCGACGCTGGAGTGGACGGTGTCGGCCTGCCAGGTGCCGGTCGGAACCGCGGTCTGGGTCTCGATCGTGGTGCTCATTTTCTGCTCCTTCTGCTGGAAACTTGATTGACGCAAGCATCGTAGCAAGAAAAGATTGCGGGCGCAAATATCACTCCGCAACCGGGAGATACCCGCTCAGCAGCAGGTGTAGGCGCCGGGTGGGGCGTCGCCCTCGGCCCGGGCCGGCAGGGCTGCCGCCTCGAGGGCGACGCCGTCGAGCAGGTCGCGCTCCGAGGGGGCGATCCGGTCGAGGCCCGAGGTGCGCGACCACCTCGCGGACGATCAGCACGCCCGCGGCGATCACGTCGCTGCGGTCGGGCTGGAGGAGGGCTTCCCGCCGCTCGGCGTCGGTCGAGGTGCGGAGCCAGCCGAGCACGCGGCCCATGCCGTCGAGCGTGAGCGCCTCGAGCGCGGCCAGCTCGGCGGTCGTCCCGTCGACGCCGACCAGGCGCTCCGCCGCGAGCTCGGGCAGGATGCTCCGGATCTCGGCCCTGGCTGCGTCCCAGTCGGTTCCGTGGCGCTCGGTCAGCCGCACCGAGCCGATGTCCATGCTCGTCCGGAAGCCCTCGGTGATCAGCTCGGTCGAGCCGCCGCCGACGTCCACGACGACCGTGCCCGGTTCCAGCGGCCCGACGCCGCGCAGGGTCAAGGCAGCCTCGTCGTCGCCGGTCAGGAGCCGGGTCGCGAAGCCGTACGACCACTCGATCTCGCCGAGGAACGCCTCGCCGTTCTCGGCGTCGCGCACCGCGCTCGTGGCGACGGCCAGCGTGCGCTCCGCGCCGAGCTCCTCGAGCTCACGGCGGTACTCGGTGAGGACGTTCCGTACCCGTGCGACGGGGACGGGGAGGAGGCGCCGGCGTGCGTCCACCCCTTCGCCGAGCCGCGTGATGCGCGTACGCCGGACGAGCTCCTCGACCCGCCCGTCCTCGACGTCTGCGACGAGCAGGCGCGTGGCGTTCGTCCCGAGGTCGATCGCGCCGACGCGCGTCACTTGGCCGGCACGACGCCGCGCAGCCGGGCGACGACCGCGTTCGCCTCGGACGCCGCAGCGCGCAGGGCGGCGAGCTCGGCGAGCGAGCCTTGCAGGTGCTCGGTCGCAGCTCCGACCCGCTCCGGCGCGGCTGCGAGCGCCGTCACGCGTTCCTCCGTCGTCGCGGTCTTGCGCAGCACGTCGTCCAGGGCTCTCGTGGTGGCGCGTGAGAACCGGCGGAACGTCCGCCACAGGCGCAGCCCATGCACGACCGCCACCGCGAGCGAGACGCCCAGCGCGACGACCAGGAAGACGAGTGCGATCCAGGCTGCGACGGCCACGAGGGCATGGTAACGACGCCCGTCCGCCCGCATTTTCGGCAGTTCGGCAGTGCTACAATCGGCGCCGCGACGCGGGGTGGAGCAGTCAGGTAGCTCGCCGGGCTCATAACCCGGAGGTCGCAGGTTCAAATCCTGCCCCCGCTATTGAAAGCCCCGTCAACGCGGGGCTTTCCTCGTCTTCCGGCACCGCCGACTCGCCGAGCGGGTTTCTCCTGGGCCTCGCCGTGTAACGCGGAGACGCGTCCCTGTCAGCGGTCGATCATGCGCTGGTGGGCCTCGGAATACCGGTGGCCCTGAGCGGTGATCTTGCGCGGCGCCCTCGTCGATCTCGTGCAGATCGTCGGCCGTCAGCTCGATCTCGGTTGCCGGCGATGTTCTCTTCCAGCCTGTGCAGCTTCGTCGTGCCGGGAATCGGCACCACCCACGGCTTCTGCGCGAGGATCCACGCGAGCGCGATCTGCGCGGGTGTCGCGGCCCTCGCGACCGCGACTCGCTCGAGCAGCTCGACGAACGCGTGGTTCGCCTTGCGCGCTGACGGGGTGAAGCGTGGCGACGTGTTGCGGAAGTCGTCGTCCTCGAACGTCCTGTGTTCGTCGATCTTGCCGGTGAGGAAGCCTCTGCCGAGCGGGCTGAACGGGACGAGGCCGATGCCGAGCTCCTCGAGGGCCGGGATGATCTCCTCCTCCGGCTCTCGCCACCAGAGCGAGTACTCGCTCTGCAGCGCCGTCACGCGGCTGCACGGCATGCGCGCGGCGGATCGTCCCGCACCCCGGCCTCGGAGAGGCCGAAGTGCTTCACCTTGCCCGCCTCGATCAGCTCCTGGACCGTTCCTGCAACCTCCTCGATCGGCACGTTCGGATCGACTCGATGCTGGTAGAGCAGGTCGATCCGGTCGGTGCGGAGCCGTCGCAGGGACTCCTCGACGGAGCGCCTGATCGTCTCGGGGCGGCTGTCGGGCCCCCGCGACTCGCCGGTCGACAGCTCGAAGCCGAACTTCGTGGCGATCACGACCTGGTCGCGCACCGGCTCGAGCGCCTCGCCGACGAGCTCCTCGTTCGTGAAGGGGCCGTAGACCTGCGCCGTGTCGAAGAACGTGACGCCGCGCTCCACGGCCGCCCGCAGCATGGAGACCATCTCGTGCTTCTCGGGGAAGGGCGGGAAGCTGGCGCTCATGCCCATGCAGCCGAGGCCGACCGCCGAGACCTCGAGGTCGTTTCCGAGCGTGCGCATTTCCATCAGAACGTCACCATGACCTTGATCGCCTCGCGCTCGTCCATCGCGCGGTAGCCGTCGGGGACGCCCGCGAGGTTGGTGACGCGATCCAACACACGGCCCGGTTCGATGCGTCCCTCGAGGACGTCCGGCAGCAGCTCCTCGATGTAGGCCCGAGCGGGGGCGGGGCCGCCGCTGATCGTGATGTTCTCGAAGAACATCTCGCGGGTCGTGGGGATCTGCTCGTGCTGCGGCACGCCGACGCGGCCGACCGCACCGCCGGGCCGGACGACGCCGAGCGCCGTCTGCATCGAGAGGTCGTGCCCCACGCACTCGAGGGCCGACTGGACGCCGAGACCGCCGGTCAGCTCCCGCACGCGCTCGATCGCCTCGTCACCCCGGTCGCTCACGATGTCGGTGGCGCCGAAGTCGCGGCCGAGCGCGATCCGATCCTCGTGGCGGCCGAGCAGGATGATCTGCTCGGCACCGAGCCGCCTGGCGGCGATCACGCCGCACAGTCCGACGGCGCCGTCGCCGACCACTGCGACCGTGTGGCCCGGAGCGACGCGCGCGGCGAGTGCGGCGTGATGGCCGGTCCCCATCACGTCGGAGAGCGTCAGGAGCGACGGCATCAGCTCATCGTCCTCGCCGACCGGGAGCGTGACGAGGGTGCCGTCGGCCTGGGGGACACGCACGGCCTCGCCCTGCCCGCCGTCGAGGTCGCCGCCCCAGAAGCCGCCGTGCAGGCACGAGGTCTGGAGCCCTTCCCGGCAGAAGAGGCAGGTGCCGTCCGACCAGGCGAACGGAGCGACCACGAGGTCGCCGGGCTTGACCGTGCGAACGTCGGCACCGACGTCCTCGACGACGCCGATGAACTCGTGTCCCATCCGCCGGCCGTGCTCGGTGGGCTCCATCTGGTTGTAGGGCCAGAGGTCGCTGCCGCAGATGCAGGCCCGCGTGACCCTCAGCAGGGCGTCGGTCGGCTCGACGATCCGGGCGTCGGGGACGTTCTCGACGCGGACGTCGCCGGCGCCGTACATGAGAGTCGCACGCATCTGCAGAGGCCTCCAGTGATCGACAAAGGGCGAGCGAAAGCACATCGCCGGGGCGCTGCCGCCGCCCCGGGTTTCCCTCCCACTGTGCCATCCGCACCGACGCTGCCGACGCACCCCGTCCGCACCGCGCTCAGCCGGCGACGACGGCCTGCGCCGGCTGAGGCGGCTGCGCGAGCCCGAGCTGAAACAGCGTGCCGAGCCGGTCGGGCACGCCCCAATGCTCGACGATCAGGCCGTCTTCGACGCGGAGCGCATCGAAGACGTCGGTTCGCATCGTGCGGCCGGTCGGCGGATGGCCCATGAACGAGCCGTCGTTCGTGCCGGTCGCCGTCATGCGCAACCAGACCGTGTCACCGGCGACCGCCAGGTCGTCGATCTCGAGGTGGAAGTCCGGGAACGCGCGCCGCAGCGAGCTGATCACGGCGTTCACGCCCTCGGCGCCGGGCGCATGGTCGGGGCCGAAGTTCTGATGCTCGACCAGCGTCGGGCGAGACGATCTCCACCGGCGACATCGAGGTCGCCCCAGTTGAAGCCCTCCTCGATCAGCCGCCGGACGACCGTGCCGGGATCCGTGTGCTCATGGTCTCTCCTTTCAATAAAGTATGACTTTGTTGAATACGGTGGTACCGTGTCAGATATGACGGAGCCTGTCAAGCGCCGTCCCTACCGGGCGGAGCGGCGTCGGGAGCAGGCCGAGGAGACCCGGACGCACGTGCTCGCAGCCGCTGCGGCGCTCTTCGGCGCCCGTGGCTACGACGGAACGACCATCGCGGCGATCGCGGCCGAGGCGGGCGTCTCCGAGGAGACGGTCTACGCCCGCTTCGGCACCAAGCGCGCCTTGCTCGGAGAGCTCGTCGCCGCTGCCGTGCGCGGCCGCGACCAGCGGCCGGTGACCGAACAGGAGGGCCCTCGCGCACTCGCGGAGGCTCGCGACCAGCGTGAGCAGCTGCGGCTCTTCGCGGCGGATGTCGTCCTCCGTCTCGAACGTGCTGCGCCGCTCGTCGCGACCATGGCCGAAGCGTCGCGTTCCGACTCCGAGCTGTCGGAGCTCCTCGAACGGCTGCACGGCGATCGCCTGCGGAACCTCGGCGTTCTCGTCGATGCACTCGCTGCAAACGGCCCCCTCCGCCTCGACCGCAAGAACGCAGTGGAAACCGTCTGGGCGCTCACCAGCCCCGAGCTGCACCAGTTGCTCGTTCGGATGCGCGGCTGGTCGCGCAAGCGCTACTGCGACTGGCTCGCCCAGAGCCTCGGGGCGCTTCTGCTCGAGACGCCGTAGAGGAGATCGGTCAGGGCGTGGCGCGTGCGCCCCGCCCTGACCGTGTTCTCCCGCTCGGTCGCGTCAACCGCCGAAGCCGCCCGGGCCCTGGAAGGAACTGAACGAGCTGTCGAGGTGAACCTCGACCGTGCTGCCGTCGGACTTCGTGACGGTCGTCTCGTAGCCCGGTACCGGCCATGTCGGTCGTCACGGCGCCGGCGGTGCCGCTACCGACGAGCTTGACCGCGGCGGCCTGCGCCTTCGCTGCCGTGTCGCCGGTGACCGCCTTCTCGGCATCCTCGTGTGCGGCGGTGCCGTGCGCCGGGCCGTTGAACGCGGGCGGGGTCGAGGGCGTCGCGGCAGGTGCCGTCGTCGTGGCGGTGGTCGTCGAGCTCGAGTTCGCGGCTCCCGCGATCGCCGAGCCGCCGATCGCAAGCGCCGCGACCGCCACGACGCCGGCGAGGATCCTCTTGAGATTGGTGAACATCGTTGCTTCCTTTCGTCTACCGGGTCAGCCCGGGTTCACCGATCAGGGTTCCGGCCGCGCCGTGGGAGGGTGGTTGGAGGCCCCTCAGAAGGGGCTGAGCGTCCCGGCTTGACTTGCCTCGACTTACGGCGACCGGCGCGTCACTTCTGCGCAACGGCCCCTAGTCCGTTCGCCGCGCGGCTCAGCCGCTCGTCACCGAGACGAGCTCGTTGCGCTCGGCGGGGCCTCGTTCGGTCTGCTCCAGCACGACCCCGATGCCGCGCACATACAGCTTGTGATCGACGGTGCCCGGCTCGAGCGGCGTCGTCTCCTGGGTCAGCACCGCGTTCGTCGAGTGAGCGAGAACGCTGCTGAACCGGCTGATCACCTTGAAGTGATCCTGCGCGTGGCCCTTGTAGTACTCCTGGCGCCCGGAGGCTCCAACCCGTGGGCTCGCCGGCATGTAGACGCCCGCCTGCGCGCCGTCGACGCCGGCCGTCCACGTGCCTTCGGTGCTCCTGACGTTGCCTTTCGCGTCGAGCTCGGCGGTCCGCTCGCCGAAATACCAGACGTTCCCGTGTCCGTCCTGGCTGTACCAGTCCGTCGTGCGCTCTTCGAGGCGGCCGCTCTCGTACAGCCTGTCGTCGACCTCGACGCAGGGCACGCCTTCGATCAGCTTCGTTCGGTGCGACACGGTCATCACATCACGCGTCGGCTTCCCGTCCTTCACACCCGTGTACACGTACCTAGTGCCCGGCTTGAGCGGAAACCACTGGTTGTCGACGCGGGCCGTGAAGCTCGACGCCGGGGGCATCGCCGACGCGCCGATCGCAACAGCGGCAGCCGAGGCAGCCGCGAGCGTGCAGCAGAGATACAGAATGCGCCGATTCATGTCTCCTCCATCGTTCGTTTGTTTGCACGCTAGGTGGCGCACATGAACTTGCGATGACCGGGCGTCATCGAACAGTCATCTGCGGTTCATGCTGATACGGGATGATCGGGCGTGTGCGAGTGCTGATCGTCGAGGACGAGCTACGGATGGCGAGCCTGATCCGGCGCGGCCTCGTCAACGAGGGCCTCGCCGCCGACGTGACCGCCAAAGGCGAGGATGCGCTCTGGCTCGCGCAGGCACACCCGTACGACGTGGTCGTGCTCGACGTGATGCTGCCGGACATCGACGGCTTCGAGGTCTGCCGGCGGCTGCGCGGCGCAGGCGTCTGGTCGCCGGTGCTGATGCTCACCGCCCGCGACGCGGTCGACGACCGGGTCGAAGGACTCGACAGTGGCGCCGACGACTACCTCGTCAAGCCCTTCGCCTTCGCCGAGCTGCTCGCCCGGTTGCGCGCGCTCGAGCGCCGCGGCGAGACCCGGAGCGGCCGACGGTGCTGGTGGTTGGGGACCTGATCCTCGACCCGGCGAGCCGTGGCGTGGCGCGTGGGTCGACACCGAGTTCACCTCTCGACGAAGGAGTTCGCGCTGCTGGAGATCTTCATGCGCAGGCCCGGTGACGTCCTCACGAGACTGCACCTCCTCGAGCACGCCTGGGACTTCGCCTACGAGAACCGCTCGAACATCGTCGACGTCTACGTGAGCTACGGCTGCGCGAAAGATCGACGAGCCTTTCGGGCGGAGCGTCGCTGGAGACGGTGCGCGGCGCCGGCTACCGGCTGCGCCCCGACGGCTGGCGCATGAGCCGTCTGCCCGATCCGCCTGCGCATCACCGCCGCGTTCGCGATCGCGATGGCCGTGGTCCTCGCCGGGTCGGGCGCGTATCTCTATGCGAAGCTCGAGATAGCATCTCGAGCTTGCCCTCGACCGTGAGCTGCAACTGCGGGCGCAGGACCTCGCAGCGCTCGTCCGCAAGCCGGGTGCCTCCCTCCAGCGGGAGAGCGCGGCCGGTTTGTCGAGCGCGGCGAGAGCTACGCCCAGCTGCTCACGGTCGACGGCCGGGTGCTCGACGCGACGCCGCCACTTGGCCGGAGCCCGCTGCTGAGCAGCCGACGAGCGTCGGCTAGCCGCTCCGCCGGATCGTGTACCTCGACAAGACGGTCGTGCCGGGCCTGGACGAGGGCTCACGACTTCTGGCGACCGCGGTGGCGCGAAACGGGCAGCGGTTAGTGCTGGTCGTCGGCGCGACGCGAGCAGAACGACGCCGAGACACTCTCCAGCTTTCGCGACGAGCTGTTGCTCGCCGGGCCGATCGCGCTGATGCTCGCCTCGCGGAGTCGGCTACCTGCTCGCCGGCGCTCTCGCTACGTCAGGTGGAGGCGATGCGCAGCCGGGCTGCCGCGATCTCCGCCGAGACGCCCGGCGAGCGGCTTCCCGTGCCGCCGACCGGCGACGAGCTGCAACGACTGGGCGAGACGTTGAACGAGATGCTTGCGCGGCTCGAGGCGACCCTCGAGCGGGAGCGCCAGTTCGTCGCCGACGCGGGGCACGAGCTGCGGACGCCCCTCGCGCTGCTCCGTACCGAGCTCGAGCTCGCGCTCCGCCAAGCGCATACCCCGGAGGAGCTGCGCGAGGCGGTTCGCCGGTCTTCATCGGAGGCAGACCGGCTCTCGCAGCTCGCCGAGGACCTCCTGCTGACCGCCCGCACAGAGGGAGGTCGCCTGCCGCTCCGACTCGAGCAGGTCGCGGTCGATTCCCTGCTGGTCTCGGTTCGGAGCCGATTCGAGTGGCGCGCCGAGGAGCTCGGCAAGAGCGTGCAGGCAAATCCAGCGCCGGGCGTGAGCGTCACCGGCGACGCGCTTCGGCTCGAACAGGCTCTCGCCAACCTCGTCGACAACGCACTACGGCACGGTGGCGACGAGATCACGCTTGGCGCCGAGGTTCGAGACGGCTGCGTCGAGTTGCACGTCCGCGACGACGGTGACGGGATCGAAGCCGGTTTCGCGTCCCGTGCCTTCGAGCGCTTCACCCGCGGCGACTCGGCTCGACCGGAGACTGGCGCCGGGCTCGGGCTGGCGATCGTCAGGACGATCGCCGAGTCACACGGCGGCACGGCGCACCTCGACCACGCCGATCCTCGAGGAACCGATGCCTGGATTGCGCTGCCGCTCACCTAGCTAGATGGCGGCGTAGAGAATTCGACCCGCCAGCACGAGCAGGGCGACCCCCAGCAGCACCTCCACAAGGCGACCGCTGGCGCGCAGCGAGACGCGCGCCCCGAGCTGCGCGCCTGCGACGACGCCGATGGACAACGCCGCGGCGCGGCGGAGGCCGTGGCCGCCGGCGAAGCTGCCGAGAAGACATGCGTCAGAGACCCCGTGCCCGCGATGAGCGCAAGGACGAAGTGCGAGGTGGCGGTGGCGAGGTGCGTCGGGAACCCGAGCGCACGGACGAGCAGCGGGACGTGAATGATCCCACCGCCGATGCCGAGAAAGCTCGACCCAAAGCCGACGACCGTGCTGTAGACGATCCCGCGGCGCACCGGCACCGAGTAGCGGTACTGCCGCCGTAACGGTCGGTCAGAACGCGGCGGCTGAGCCGGCCCCGCGGCGTGCGCTTCCCGCCGGCTCGCCGACCAGGAGCCAAGCCGCCAGAGCGAAGAGCACGGCGGACATGACCACGTCGAAGAGCGCACGCGAGACCGAGCCGACGAGCAGAGCTCCGACCACGGATCCGGGCAGTGCCGCAGGGGCGAAGGCTGCGCCGCTTCGGTAGTCGATCCGCCTCTGGTAGGCGTAGGCCGCGGTGCCCGAGGCGGCATTGAAGAACACCGCCGTCAGGCTGATCGCGGTGAGCGTCGCCGGGCGGTCGTGCGGGTAGAGGAGGAGCAGGAGTGGCGTCAGGATGAAGCCGCCGCCCGCGCCGAGCAGGGTGCCGAAAACGCCCACCGCGAAGCCGAGTAGGACGAGCAGGATCGCGACGGTTGGCGAGAAGGTCATGTTGTTCGAGCCTGCCTCGACAGCAGGATACGAGTGGAGCCCGCTCGCCGCGCTGGGCTCACCCGCTCCCTTGCCTCCGATCCGCGTTACGATCACCGGCCTCGTGGGTGTACTGGAGCGCAACAACGTGTCACTCGGCGGCGTCGCCGACGGCCAGCCGATGCTGTTCGCACACGGCTTCGGCTGCGACCAGAACATGTGGCGGTACGTCGCGCCGGCTTTCGAGGCGGAGTACCGAATCGTGCTCTTCGACCACGTCGGGGCAGGTGGGTCCGACCTGAGTGCGTACGACCGGGCGAAGTACAGCTCGCTGGCGGGATATGCGGAAGATGTGCTCGAGATCTGCCGCGAGCTCGATCTGCGCGACGTGATCTTCGTCGGGCACTCGGTCAGCTCGATGATCGGCGTGCTCGCAGCCGCCGAGGAGCCCGAGCGGTTCGCGAAGCTCGTCCTCGTCGGCCCCTCGCCGCGCTACATCGACGACGACGGAGTACGTCGGCGGCTTCACGCGGGAGGACATCGACGGCCTCCTCGATTCCCTCGACAGCAACTACCTGGGTTGGTCACGCACGTATGCGCCGGTGATCATGGGCAGGCCCGATCGACCCGAGCTGGGTGACGAGCTGACCAACAGCTTCTGCCGCACCGACCCGGAGATCGCCCGGCATTTCGCCCGCGTGACGTTCCTCTCCGACAACCGCGACGACCTGCGGCGTGTGACAACGCCGGCGCTCGTCCTGCAGTGCAGCGACGACATCATCGCGCCGACCGTCGTTGGCGAGTACGTGCACGCTCAGCTCGGCGAACAGCGAGCTCGTGTACCTGGACGCACCGGCCACTGCCCGAATCTCAGCGCGCCGGAAGAGACGCTCGACGCGATTCGCAGCTTCCTCTAGCTTCGTCGCGTGGCCGGTCGCGGAGATATGGGTGACTTGATCGACGCCCTCACCGACGCCGGCCTGCTCGACGAGAGCGCCGAGGAGCTGTATGAAAACGCCCCGACGGCGTACTTCTCGTCGCTTCTCGACGGCACGCTTGTCCGGGTGAACGGGACGCTTCTGCGCTGGACCGGCTATCGAACCGAGGAGCTGGTCGGCCTCAAGCGCCTGCACGATCTCCTGCCTCCCGGCGCGCGCATCTACTACGAGACGCACTACGCGCCGCTGCTGCAGATGCAAGGCGAGGTCAGGGAGATCGCCGTCGAGCTGTCCGCGCGGACGGCAGCCGCCTACCCGTGCTGATGAACTCGATCGTCGTCCGCGACGAGGACGGGGCCCCGCGGCTCGTCCGAACGACGGCGTTCGACGCGTCCGAGCGTCGACGGTACGAGCGCGAGCTTCTGCGGGCGCGGACCGAGGCCGAGTCGCGGGCCCGCGCAGCCCTGGCCCTCGCTCATATCGCCGAAGGAGTCGTCCTGCTCGGCGAGGATGGCGAGGTGCAGCTGCTGAACCCCGCGGCGGAGCGAATCCTCGGCGTGGATCTCTCCGCGGTCGCGGGGCAGCCGGCCGCAGCGGTCGTGCCAGGCTGGCGTGACGTTGTGGCCCGCATCCAGATTGCCGCACCCGGCGAGGTGCAGGCACCTGAGGTCGTGCCGCTCCCTCGGCCACGGGGCGAGCTGTGGCTGTCGGTCTCCGCATCGAGCGCGGGCGGCGCAACGGTGTATACCGTCCGCGACGTCACCGCCGAACGGCAGATCGACCGGATCCAGTCGGACATGATCGCGATCGTGTCGCATGAGCTGCGAACGCCGCTGACCGGCACGCTCGGCGCCGCGCAGACCCTCGCCGCCCGTTACGACCACCTGGAGGACGAGCAGAGGCGCCAGTTCCTGGCGATGATCGTCGAGCAGGCGACCCGTCTGTCGACGATCCTCGACCAGATTCTCCTGGCGAGCCGGATCGACACCGACAACCTCGATTCGAGTGTGCACGTGTTCGACTGCCGAGAGGCTGTAGACCCGGTCGTGCGCGCCGTCGGCTCCGAGCTGCTTGCCCGCATCGTCGTCGATGCGCCCGAGAGCGTGCTCGTTCGCGCCGATCTTGATCGACTGCGGCAGGTGCTCGCCAACCTGATCGACAACGCGTTGAAGTACTCGAACGGCTTCGTGCGAGTGTCGGTCGTAGAGCGCGACTTCTTCGCTCGCGTGACCGTCAGCGACGATGGGCCGGGGAATCCCGCGGCAGAGCGTGAGCGGATCTTCGAGAAGTTCTTTCGCCTCGATCCTGCCCAGAGCCGCGGAGTGGGCGGGACCGGGCTCGGCCTCTACATCGCCCGTGAGCTCGTCGAGCGGATGAACGGAACGATCGGGCTGCTCCAGCACGGTCGCGGCAGCGCCTTCTTCGTCGATCTGCCGCTCGCCGAGCACCGTGCTGTCGACGACGGCTGACCGCGCGTGCCGAGCCGCCCGTGGTGGCAGCCCGGCACGCGCCGATCCGGTCATCAGCGAGGCGACGGCGAAGACGCACGTCGCGCGCATCCGCCAGAAGCTCGCACTTCGCGATCGGAGCCAGACGGTGAGCTATGCGTACGAGAACGGGCTCGTCCGGCCGGGCGGAGCCTGAAGCCGCGGGTCGAGGAGCGCGCGCAGGGACGTACCACCGGTCCGCGCCGAACCCCGCGAGCAGCTCACCCTGTTCACCCTCGCCGACGCCGACACCGTCATGACCGAGCCGTGTCCGGCGGCGACATCTTGCCGCGCTGTGCGTGAGCGTCACCGTTTGCTCCGGGTGGACGCCGAGCCGGCGGCAGGCTTCGAACGGCCGTTCCGGTTCGGGCCGTCAACGAAGGCTCTCGGGCGAACACCTCGGCGTCCACCGCTCGCCGCCGACGCTCGCGGGCCCGCGAGCTGCAGCATCGGCGGAGTGCTCGAGCTCGTCGAGACGACGGCCCGCTTCAGGCCGGCATGGCCGGTCGCCTCCGATGACGCCGCGCGCCGGCCGCGGCGTAGACACCTCGCTGATGCAGCGCACGGGCCATGGCCTCACCCTTGCGACGGGCGAGGCCGCACGCCGTCTCGCGCCGGCCGGGTGGTCGGAGCGCCCCTCGGGGATGCGATGCCCGGCTTGCCAGGAACGCATGCACTCCTTCGAGCCGGGCCCGCCCGTCGATGTAGAGCCGCTAGTCGGTGTCGCGGTCGAAAGGGAGGAACTGCCAGCCCGTCCGCCGCTGAGACCGAGCAGGAAACCGTCGAAGATCTCGGCCCAGGCGAGGGCGTGCACCCGCCGCGGTCGTAGGACGCCGTCGAGGTCGTACAGACAGGCGGTGCTCCGCGGCACCCGAGATCTTCGTCGTCACCAGCATGGGGGAGAGCCATGGCTCCACGCCGGTCTTCCGTCCGAGCCGTGCGAGCGGCTATGCTGTAGCAGCCGTCCGGCGCGAGCTCGCGGCGCGTGCGCGTCGTTTCGATCTCGAGCGGGCTGCTCGCCGACGCCAGCGCCGTGATCGGAGTTCGCGCGCCAGCTGCCAGCGCAGGGCGACGGCGTCGAGCTCCGGGGCCGTGGACATCCCTCGTCCAGCCTGGCTTTCCCTTCCCGGTCTCGCATCTGCGATAGCTCGCGGATGGGTTGCGGGCGGGTACCGATGCCGCTGTCCGGCTCGTGAGCGGCAGCAGGCTCGCCGCCTACACCTCCGCCACTAGGATGACGGCCGATGCCGGAGACCTCCCCTGCGCCCGCCCCGGAGCTCGAGAGCCAGTTCGAGCAGCACCGCTCCGAGCTGACCGCCTATGCCTATCGGATGCTCGCCTCGCCGTTCGAGGCCGAGGACGCCGTCCAGGAGACGTTCATTCGTGCCTGGCGCGGGTACGAGCGGTTCGAGGGCCGCGCCGCCCTCAAGTCGTGGCTGTACCGCATCACGACCAACGTCTGCCTCGACCTGCTGAGCGGACGCGAGCGGCGCGCCACTCCGATGGACCTCGGGCCGGCGCGCGAGCCGATCGAGGCGAACTTGAACATCCCGGCCGAGGTGACGTGGATCCAGCCGATTCCCGATCCGGCCGACGTCGCGGTCGATCGCGAGACGGTCAAGCTCGCGTTCGTCGCCGCGCTGCAGCGACTGCCGGCTCGGCAACGTGCCGTGCTCATTCTCTGCGAGGTGCTCAAGTGGCACGCGACCGAGGTCGCGGAGCTGCTCGAGACGAGCGTCGCATCGGTGAACAGCGCTCTGCAGCGCGCACGCGCGACGCTCTCGGCGAGCGATCTGTCACCGGCTGCAGGAGAGCTCGACGAGTCCGATCGCGCGTTGCTCGCCCGTTACGTCGAGGCCTTCGAGCGGTACGACATCGAGGCGCTCACATCGTTGATCCGTGAGGACGCCATTCAATCGATGCCGCCCTTCGACCTGTGGCTCGCCGGTCGCGACGACATCTTCACGTGGTGGCTCGGCCCCGGCATCGGGTGCAGGGGCTCGCGCGTCATTCCCACCCGCTCCGCGAACGGCTCGCCGGCCTTCGGGCAGTACAAGCCGCGTCCGGAGGGTGGCTACGAGCCGTGGGCATTGCAGGTGGTCGAGCTCTCAGCCGGGAAGATCGCCGAGCTGACGTTCTTCCTCGACACCGAGACGCTGTTTCCCCTCTTCGGACTGCCCCTCGAGCTCGAGCCGTAGGACATCCGACAGCCCGACGAAGGCGACCAGCTCGACGAGCTCGGCCGAGGCGTTGCGCACGATGAGCTGCAAATTCAGCCGACGGGCGGCGGCGTGCAGGCGCGCAAGATCCGCGACCGCGTGGAGATCTGCGCCGCTGAGCCCGCCGGCATCGCAGACGAGCGGTTTCGGGGGCACGGCGGCCATCTATCGAGTAGACCGTGAGGAGGGCTTGAACTCATCGGTCAGCGGGCGATGAGTTCCGGCGTCGCACCGGTCGAATGACTGAACCGAACGAAAGGAGCTGAATTGCCCGCCATGACCGCCCGGACTCGTTGGCTCGCGCTCTACGTCCTGTGCCTCGGCGATCTGATGATCGTTCTCGACACCACGATCGTGAACGTCGCGCTGCCCTCGATTCGCACCGACCTCGGCTTCTCGCAGACGTCTCTCGCGTGGGTCGTGAACGCCTACATCCTCACGTTCGGCGGCTTTCTGCTGCTCGGCGGGCGGCTGGGTGACCTCTTCGGCCATCGCCGGCTCTTCCTGGCCGGGATCGCGCTCTTCACGGTCGCATCGCTCGCCTGTGGGCTCTCCGACTCGAAGGGGCTGCTGATCGGGGCGCGGGCGGTGCAGGGCCTCGGCGGCGCGGTGGTGTCGGCCGTGGCGTTCTCGCTGATCATGGTTCTGTTCACCGACCACGGCGAGCGGGCGAAGGCGATGGGTGTCTTCGGCTTCGTGATGGCGGGCGGCGGCAGCATCGGCGTGCTGCTCGGCGGCGTGCTCACCGGCTCGCTCGACTGGCACTGGATCTTCCTCGTCAACCTGCCGATCGGCGTCGCCGTGTTCGCCCTCTCGCTGCGGCTCCTGCCGCAGGCGCAGCCGTCGGCGAGCGGCCGGCGGCTCGACGTCGCCGGCGCGGTCACGGTCACCGCGGCCCTCGTGCTCGCGGTCTACGCGATCGTCAACGGCAATCAGAGCGGCTGGGGATCCGGCCAGACGCTCGGGCTGCTCGCCGGCGCGGCTGCCCTGCTCGGGGTCTTTCTCTGGCTCGAGTCGCGGCTCGACGACCCGCTCGTCCCGCTCGGTCTCTTTCGCCGGCGCAACGTCGCGACGGCCAACGTGGTCGGCGTGCTCTGGGCTGCGGCGATGTTCGCGTGGTTCTTCCTGTCGGCGCTCTACCTGCAGCTCGTGCTCGGCTACAGCCCGCTGCAGGTCGGGCTTGCGTTTCTCCCTGCGAACCTGATCATGGGCGCGTTCTCGATCGGCCTCTCGGCGAAGCTCGTGCTGCGGTTCGGCTTTCGCCCCCGCTTGCGGTCGGGCTCGGTCTCGCCGCGGCCGGTCTGCTGCTCTTCGTGCGCGCGCCGGTTTCCGGGTCGTTCGTGGTCGACGTGCTGCCGAGCATGATCTTGCTCGGATTCGGCGCGGGCATGGCCTTCAACCCGATGCTGCTCGCGGCGATGAGCGATGTCGCCCCCGAGGAGTCCGGGCTCGCATCCGGTGTCGTCAACACCGCCTTCATGATGGGAGGCGCGCTCGGGCTGGCCGTGCTCGCGAGCATCGCGACGTCGCGCACGCACTCGCTCGCAGACGGCGGCGCCGGGCCGCTCGCGGCGCTCACCGGCGGCTATCACGCGGCGTTCCTCGTCGGTGCGATCTTTGCCGGTGCCGCCGCCGCTATCGGTGGGCTGCTCTTCGGCAGGCTGCTGCACCGGCGCCGCCTTCACGGGCAGGAGGCGCTGGAGGCGGCCTAGGCGCGCGCTGCGCTCGGCCGCGCCCCGGCCGCGGCGCAACGCGTCGAGCCGTCGCCGCGCCTGCTTCGTCGGGCGCTCGCCGAGGTCGGCGCCGAGCGGTCGCGCGAGGCGGCGCTGCAGCCGGTCGCGCTCGTTGCGCTCGACCGACTCGGGCGTCTCGGCGTAGAGCCTGGCGGCGACGGTGGCCGAGCCGCGCTTGTCCGCGATGCCGGTGACGACGACGGTCCGGCGGAGCGTGCCGATCGAGACCTCGACGGTGTCGCCGACGTGCACGTCCTTCGACGGCTTCACCCGCTCGCCGTTCACGTGCACCCGGCCCCCGAGCACAGCGTCGGTCGCGGCGCTTCGCGTCTTGAAGAAGCGCGCCGCCCAGAGCCACTTGTCGACCCGCGTGAGCTCCATCAGTCCCGACAGTCGGCGCACGCCCGCGCAGCACGACCTCGTGCGCAACGACCGAATAGCCGCTGCGCTCTTCGACGGCCTCGATCGCCCGCTCGAGCTTCTGGTCGGCGAACGGCTCGACCTTGCCGCACTCGCCGCACACGAGATGGTGGTGGTGGGCCTCGCGAGCGGGCTCGTACCGGACGATCCCGTCGCCGAGGTCGATCCGTTGCACGAGTCCGTGCTCGTCGAGCCGGTCGAGCATGCGGTAGACGCTCGCGAGCCCGACCTTGCGGTCGAGCGCCTCGTAGATCTCCTGCGCCCCGCGGCAGCACGTCTGCCCCTCGAGATACCCGAGGACGAGCGTGCCCGCGCCCCCGGGGCGGTAGCCCGCGGCGCGCAGCTCCTGCTCGGCTTGGCCGGCCCAGGTCACTGGACAAACGATAACGAGAATCGTTATCGTCCAGCAATGAGAATCGTTCTCGTGCTTGTCGTGGTGAGCTGTGCTGCGGGCTGCGGAGCGGGTGGGGCCGGCTCGCTTCGGTGGTCGCCGCGTTCTATCCGGTCGCCTAGGCCGCCCAGCAGATCGGCGGCCCGAAGCTCTCGGTCGTCAACCTGACCCCGGCCGGAGCAGAGCCGCACGACATCGAGCTGACCCCGAAGGCAGTGGCCGAGATCCAGAGCGCGCGCTTCGTCTTCTACCTCTCGCACGACTTCCAGCCGGCGGTCGCCGACGCGCCCGGAGCGCGACGGGACGCACGATCGACGTGCTGCCGGGCTGCAGCTGCGTCCCGGCGATCCGCACGTGTGGCTCGACCCGGTGCGCTTCGCCGGAATCGTCCAGCGGATGGGCATTGTGCTCGGCCGGCCCGCGGCGGGCCGCAAGCTCGCCGCCCAGATCCTGCGACTCGACCGCGACTACCGCGCGGCCTCGCGCATTGTGCGCGCCGCAAGTTCGTCTCGAGTCACGCGGCATTCGGCTACCTCGCGGCACGTTACGGGCTGAGAGGTCGCGATCACGGGAATCGACCCCGAATCGGAGCCCGCGCCAAAAGATCGCTTGCCTCGCTCGGCTCGTGCGTCGCGAGCACGTCCACACCGTCTTCTTCGAGCGGCTGGTCTCGCCAAGGCTCGCGCAGACGGTCGCCGCGAGGCAGGCGCGCAGACGGCGGTCCTCGATCCGATCGAGGGCCTGACGCCGAGCGAGGCAGAACACGGTGCGACTACCTGACGTTGATGCGGCAGAACCTGCAGGCGCTAGGCAGGAGCTCGGGTGCCGTTAGCGGTCGAGCTGAGCGGCGTCGAGTTCGCCTACGGCAGGGGCCGCAGGTGCTCACCGACGTCGATCTCGAGGTCGAGCAGGGAGAGTTCGTCGCGATCGCCGGTCCGAACGGCGGCGGCAAGACGACATTGCTACGCTGGCGCTCGGGCTCGAGCGGCCGACGCATGGCGAGATCCTGCTCTACGGCGAGCCGGCCCGGAGCTACCACGAGCGCACGAGCATCGGCTACCTCGCGCAGCGCACGAAGATCGGGCTGCACGCGCCCGCGACCGTCCGTGACGTCGTCGAGGCAGGACGCGCCGCCTGCGGCCGACGGCCGGCTGCGGCACGCGGACCACGGCGCGTCGACGAGGCGCTGGAGCGCGTCGGACTGCAGGCGCTCGCGCGCCGCCGGCTGAGCTCGCTCTCGGGCGGCCAGCAGCAGCGAGCATTCATCGCGAAGGCGCTCGCCGCGCATCCGCGTCTGCTCGTGCTCGACGAGCCGACGACCGGAGTCGACGTCGAGGCGCAGGACGCGCTCGGTGCGCTGCTGCACCGGCTGCACGAGGAGCTCGGCGTGACGATCCTCTACGTCTCGCACGAGTTCGGTTCGGTCGAGGCGTACGTCGAGCGGCTCGTGCTGGTGCGTGAGCAGATCGTCTTCGACGGACGGCCTTCCGACTGCCCGGCCACTGGCACGACCCATCGCATCCGCATGCTTGACCTGGAGTTCATGCGGCTCGCCTTCGCCGCCGGCGCGATCGTCGGCGTGCTGGCGCCTGCGGTCGGCTTCTTCCTCGTGCAGCGGGAGATGAGCCTGATCGGAGACGGGATCGGGCACGTGGCGTTCGCCGGCGTGGCCGTCGGCTACCTGATCGGCGTCTCGCCGGTCTGGACGGCGCTCGCGGCGGCGATCATCGGCGCGGCAGGAATCGAGTGGCTGCGAGCCCGTCGCAAGGCGGCAGGCGACCAGGCGCTCGCCGTGGTCTTCTACACGGGCATCGCCGGCGGTGTCGTGCTGATCTCGGCGGCGGGCGCATTGAACGCGAACCTGTTCGCGTACTCTTCGGCTCGATCCTCACCGTCACCCGTAGCGACCTGGCTGTGATCGCGATGCTCGGGCTGGGCGCACTCATGGTGATCGCGGTGCTTCTGCGCGGGCTGATCGCGGTTGCGCTCGACGAGGAGGGCGCGCGCGTCGCCGGACTGCCGGTCGCGGCTCTGAACGGGCTCGTGTCGATGCTCGCCGCGTTGACGATCGGGGTGTCCATGCGGATCGTCGGGATCCTGCTGATCGCAGCCTTGATGGTCCTGCCTGTGATCGCCGCCCAGCGTGTCGCCTGGAGCGTCCGTTCGACGATGGGGATCGCGATGGGGTTCGGCCTGGGCTCGGTCCTCGTCGGGCTGACGGTGTCGTACTACGGGAATCTCCCGCCCGGCGGCACGATCGTGCTCACCGGAACAACTGTGTTCCTCGTCGCCTCGCTCGCCGAGACCGTTGTGCGCTAGCGCGCCGACCCGGAGCGGTTCGATCCGACCGATCGTTAGGCTGTGATGCGATGGAGCTAAATATGAGCTGGAAGAGCACGTCGACGCGCCGGCCGGGGAGGAAGTCCGCGACCTCCAAGGCGTCTACCGCTACTACGAGCTCGCCAAGCGCGCCGAGTGGCAGGTGCGCGATCTGCCGTGGGGCGAGGTGCCGCCGATCCCGGAGTACAAGGGCTCCCCGCAGAAGCTCGCGCGCCGCCGTGACCTGTGGCGCTCGGTCGTCACCCAGCAGCTGCAGGCCGACGAGCTCGCGGTCGAGATGGCGACGCAGCTCTTCGCGATCGCGCCCGACCACGAGGCCAAGCTCTACTACACGACCATGGTGCAGGACGAGTCGCGCCACACCGAGGCCTGGCTGAAGCTGATCCACGAGGCCGGCGGCATGGCCGAGCGTGATCCCGTACCTCGACCAGCTCGCCCAGCAGGTCCTCGAGGCGGACACGCTGGAGGAGAAGGTCTTCCTGATGCAGGTCTTCTACGAGCGCCTGATCATCCCGCGTTTCCGGATGATCGCCCGCTCGTCGCGCGGCACCGTGCTGGAGGACATCTGCAACCGACTCACGATCGACGACGGCATCCACCACGGCGCCGGGATGGCCTACGAGCGCGTGCTGCTCGAGGGCGCGGGGAAGCGGGTGAAGACGAGGCTCGTCGATGCGGCCAACCGACTGCTGCCGATCTTCGCCCAGCACGCGTTGTGGCGGCCCAAGGCGCGCGAGTTCATCGGCGCTCTGATGCGCGAGACCGACATTCGCATGCTGCGCGACGACCTCGAGCAGGGCATCCGGCTCGCGAAGTCGCTCGGGATCGACCCGAGCGGCATCGAGTTGCCGGATGAGCTGATTTAGGGTTCGGTTGTGAGGCGTCGAGTTGCGTCGGTTGTCGGGTGTAGATAGCGGAGCTGGTGGCGGAGGAGAGAGAGTGGGATGAACGAAGAGAGGGGGCGCGAGGAGGCAAGGCGACCTCGCGGCGTCGGAGGGGGGAGAAGTCGGAGGCCGCGAGCGAGCCCGACGGTTGCGCGTCCCTCGCGATGCGGCAGCTCGCTACCCGTGACCGCTCGGCGGTGCTGTCGTTGGCGCGTACCCGGGCGAGGCTATCGCGCGGCGGCGTTCACGGAGTTGCGGGCGACTCCGGCGAAAGGTCAGCCCGCGTCGAGGATCAGGCGGCGGGACGCGGCGAGATTGAGGACGTCCTCGATTCGGACCTGCTGCGTGCCGAGCGCGAGCGTCTCGCCGGGGCTCGGCGCAACGTCGAGCTGAAGGCGCCCGGTGGCGATCACGGCGCCGTCGCGCCGAAGCTCGTATTCGTAGTCGGCCACCGCAGTCCCCCTGTTCCCTCGGCGCGAGCTTACTCATCGGACTCGGTAGGGTCGGGCTCATGTGCTTCGACCTCGACTCCGAGCCGCCCGTCGCGCGCATCGCCGGGGCTGCGGTCTCGCACGACGAGCTCGTACTGGACCGCCGCCGACGGCAACGACTTTGCCGCGTTCATCGCCGAGCCGGACACCGGCGAGACCGGGGTCGTGATCTTCCCAGACGTGCGAGGGCTCTTTCACTTCTACGAGGAGCTCGCGCTGCGCTTCGCCGAGCGCGGCCATGCCGCGATTGCCTTCGACTACTTCGGGCGCACTGCGGGCGTGGCCAAACGCGATGCCGACTGGGAGTACCAGCCCCACGTCGAGCAGACGACCGATGCAGGGGTGCAGGCCGACGCGAGCGCGGCAGTTGCCGAGCTTCGATCACGCGGCGTGACCTCGATCTTCTCGGTGGGCTTCTGCTTCGGAGGCCGAGCGTCGTGGGTCGCTGCCGCATCCGGGCACGGCCTCGCCGGCTCGATCGGCTTCTACGGCTCGCCGACGCGCGAGCGTGGCGGCCCGAGCGTCGTCGAGCGGATCTCGGACATCGAGTGCCCGATTCTCGCGCTGCAGGCAGGTGACGACCCGTCGATCCCGGCCGAGGACAACGCCGCCTTCGAAGGCGCGCTCACCGAGGCAGGGATCGAGCACGAGCTCGTCGTCTACGACGGAGCCCCGCACAGCTTCTTCGACCGCAAGCAGCACGACTTCGCCGAGGCATCCGACGACGCCTGGCAGCGGACGCTCGCGTTCATCGCGCAGCACTCGTGATCCTCGCGATCGACCAGGGCACGACCGGCACGACGTGCCTCGTGGTCGACGATGACCTGGGTGTCGTGCGGCGCGGCTACGCCGAGCTGCCGCAGCATTTCCCGCGCCCGGGCTGGGTGGAGCACGACCCCGAGGAGATCTGGCAGAGCGTGCTCGCCGCAGCGACCCAGGCCGGGCTCGGCGGCGTCGGACACGATCGCGATCACGAACCAGCGCGAGACGACGCTCCTGTGGGACCGAGCGACCGGCCGGCCGGTCGCGCCTGCGATCGTCTGGCAGGACCGGCGCACCGCCGAGCGCTGCCGCGAGCTCGATCCAGAGCTGATCCGCTCGCGCACCGGGCTCGTACCCGATCCGTACTTCTCGGCGACGAAGCTCGAGTGGCTGCTGCGCGAACATCGCCGCCCGGGGCTCGCCTTCGGCACGGTCGACAGCTGGCTCGTGTGGAAGCTGACCGGGGGCGAGGTGCACGTGACCGACACGACGAACGCCTCGCGCACGTTGCTCGCATCGCTCGAGACGCTCGACTGGGACGACGAGCTGCTGGCGCTCTTCGGCGTCGACCGCGAGCTGCTGCCGCGCATCGTCGGGTCGACGGAGAGCGTGGGGGAGGGCGAGCTCGGCGGCGCGCGGCTCGAGGTTCGCGGGATCGCCGGCGACCAGCAGGCGGCTCTCTTCGGGCAGGGCTGCCACGCAGCCGGGGAGGGAAAGGCGACCTACGGCACCGGCAGCTTCGTGCTCGTGCACGCAGGCAACGACGCGAGCGCCGGCGCCGCACGGGCTGCTGAAGACGGCGGCCGCCGACGGCTACGCGCTCGAAGGGTCGGTGCTCACGAGCGGTGCCGCGCTGCAGTGGCTCCGGGACGGGCTCGGCGTGCTGGGCGACGCTGCGGAGAGCGAGGCGCTCGCCCGCAGCGTCGAGTCGACCGGCGGCGTCTTCTTCGTCCCGGCGCTCACCGGGCTCGGCTCCCCGTGGTGGGACGCCGAGGCCCGTGGGCTGGTCACGGGGATCACGCGGGGCACGACGCGCGCCCACCTCGTCCGGGCCGCGCTCGAGGCGATCGCGCACCAGGTGGCAGACGTCGTCGAGGCGCTGCCGGCACCGCTCTCGGTGCTGCGGGCGGACGGAGGAGCCACGGCGAACGCGTTCCTGATGCAGCTCCAGGCCGATCTGCTCGGTATCCCCGTCGAGGTGGCCGCGGAGCGCGAGACGACGGCGCTCGGCGCCGCTGCGCTCGCGACCGGCGGCAGGGGCCGGGTCGCCGTGGGCCGGACCTACGAGCCGGCGCTCTCCCGCGACGCGGCGCTGGCACAGCGCGAGGCCTGGCACGGCGCTTTGATGCGATCTCGAACTTAACCGGAACTTCTTAGGTCGGCGATGCATTCTTAGCTAAGGATCGAAACCCGAGCGAGGAGGCGTTGGTGGACGAGGTCGGCGGCAAGCTGGAGCAGGCGCTGTTCGAGATTCGGCGCGTGATCGCGGGTCAGGAGGAGATGTTGGAGCGGGTGCTCGTCTGCCTGCTCTCCGGCGGGCACGTGCTGATCGAGGGTGTGCCCGGCCTCGCCAAGACGCTGACGATCAAGACCACGGCGGCGGTGCTCGGCGGCTCGTTCCACCGGGTGCAGTTCACGCCCGACCTCGTCCCGTCGGACCTCGTCGGGACGCGGGTCTACCGGCCCGACAAGAGCGATTTCGAGACCGAGCTCGGTCCCGTCTTCTGCAACTTCCTGCTCGCCGACGAGATCAACCGTGCTCCGGCAAAGGTTCAGTCCGCGCTCCTCGAGGTGATGCAGGAGCACCAGGTGACGATCGGCCACAACACGTTCCCGGTCCCCAAGCCGTTCCTCGTGCTCGCGACCCAGAACCCGATCGAGTCCGAGGGAACCTATGCGCTTCCCGAGGCGCAGATCGACCGCTTCATGCTGAAGATCCTCGTCGACTACCCGGCCCACGACGAAGAGCTGACGGTGGTGGCGCGCTCGCTCGAGACCCCGCCGGAGCTCGCTCAGGTGCTGTCGCTCGAGGAGCTCACTGCGCTGCAGCACCAGGCCACGCAGGTCTACGTCGATCCGGCGCTGATCAGCTGGACGGTCGACGTCGCGACCGCGACCCGCCGGCCGGCCGAGCACGGGCTCGGAGACATCGCCGACTACGTGTCGTTCGGCGCGAGCCCCCGCGGCCCGATCAGCCTCGTCTCGGCCGCCCGGGCGCTCGCGCTCATCCGCGGTCGCGACTACGTCGTCCCGGGTGACCTCCAGGCACTCGTCCGCGACGCGTTCCGACACCGGCTCGTGCTCTCCTACCGCGCCCTCGCCGAAGAGGTCGCGCCGGACACGCTCCTCGACCAGGTGCTCGCGGCCTTGCCGGTCCCGCAGATCGACCTCGGCCGCGCGCACGCCGTCTGAGTGTCGGACGACCCGCTCGCTCCGCTCCGCACGCCCGGCCAGCCCGGGCCCGGGCCGCTCTCGGCCTCATCGCTCCGCGCGCTCGAGCTGTCGGTCGGCAGGCGGGTCGACGGCCTGCTCGCCGGGGACTACCGCTCGGCTTTCGCGGGCGTCGGCAGCGAGCTGTGGCAGGTCCGTCCCTACGAGCCCGGTGACGACGTGCGCCGGATCGAGTGGAACGTGACGGCCCGCACCGGCGAGCCGCACGTTCGCGTCGAGCTCGCCGAGCGGGTGCTCGTCACGTGGCTCGTCCTCGACGCGTCAGCGTCGATGTCCTTCGGCACCGGAGACCGGCGCAAGGCCGACGTCGCCGAAGGCGTCGCGATCGCCGTCGGTTATGCGGCCACCCGCCGCGGGAACCGTCTCGGCACGATCGCCTTCGGAACCGAGCCCGTCGTCGAGCGCCCACGCCAGGGCCGCCGCGCCCTGCTCGACACGCTTCGGCTGCTGCGCGACCTGCCGCCGGCGGGGACCGGAACCTTGCGCGAGGCACTCGAGCTCGCCGACCGGGTGACGAAACAGCGGGCGTTGATCGTCGTCGTGTCGGACTTCCGCGGCCCCATCGACTGGCGGCCGCCACTGCTGCGGCTCGCGGGCCGCCACGCGGTGCTCGCAGTGGAGGTGCGTGACCCGCGTGAGCAGGAGCTCGCCGACGTGGGCGAGCTCCGGCTGGTCGATCCGGAGACCGGGCGGCAGGTACGAGTCGACACGGGCGACCGACGCCTCCGCGAGCGGTTCGCCGCCGTCGCCGCCGACGAGCGCCGGACGCTCGTGGCCTCGCTTGCCTCAGCAGGCGTGCGCCACGTCGCGCTCTCGACCGAAGGCGACTGGTTGCGGCCGCTCGCCGCGTTCCTGCGCAGGGGGCGACGCGCGCGGTGAGCTTCTTCGCGCCCGCGCTGCTCGGTTGGCTCCTGGTCGTGCCGGTCGCCGTCGCCGCGTACCTGTGGTTCGACCGCCGTCGCGACGCGCGGGCGGCTGCGTGGGCCGCTCCGGCGCTGCTTCCGAACATGGTGGGCCGGCCGCCTGCGTGGCGTCGCCACCTGCCCGTCGGGCTGCTGCTCGTCGGGGTGGCGCTGCTGCTCGTGGGCTTCGCGCGGCCGAGCCGCACCGTGACCGTGAAACGGCAGGAGGCGACCGTCGTCCTGGTGCTCGACGTGTCGGGCTCGATGGCGGCGCGAGACTCGCAGCCGACCCGGCTCGCCGCTGCCAAGGCGGTCGCCTTGCGCTACGTCGATTCCCTGCCGAGCGGCTATCGGATGGCGGTCGTCCGGTTCTCCGACCATGCCGCCGTCGCAGCCGCACCGACGCATGATCTCCTCCAGGTGCGGGCGGCGATCAACGGAGCCACGGCGGGCCGTCAGGGGACTGCGCTGGCGGATGCAGTCGTCACCGCGGTCAACGTCGGCCGCTCCGTGAAGGGCGAGAAGCAGGGCACACGACCGCCTGCGGTGATCATCGTGCTCTCCGACGGCGGGCAGACGGCCGGTCGCTTCACCCCGAAGCAGGCGGCCGCGTGGGCGAAGCAGTCGGGGATCCCGGTGTCCACGGTGTCACTCGGTACACCCGACGGCGTCGTCCTCCAGCCCCTGAAAGGCGGGTACACCGAGCGGATTCAGGTTCCCGCCGAGCCCGCCGTGCTCCAGGCGATCGCGAGTGCGAGCGGCGGCAGGTTCACCGCGGGAGCGGCGAGGGTCGACGTCAAGTCCACGTACGCGGCGCTCGGCTCGCGGGTTGGCAGGACGCACAAGACGCAGGAGGTGACCGCCGCGGCCGCCGGCGGCGGCATCGCCCTGATGCTGGCCGGCGGGCTCCTCTCCGGCATCTGGTTTCGGAGGTTCCCATGAGAGTGCTCGTCGTGACGGTCGTCGTGTCGCTCGTCGTCGCCGCGGCGTTCGCCGCGGCCGGCGGCGCGACGAACGAGTGCCGCGGCATCCAGGCGTGCATCCGGGTTCCCGGCCCCTGGGTGGTCGTGCCCGCGCGGGGCACCGCCCAGTACCTGCTCACCTGTCCCGGCGGCAAGAGCGTCGTCGCCGGACTCGACGCTCAAACGACCTCGCGTGAGGTCCGGGTCGATTTCGTCGGACGGCTCGGCGCGCCGGTCTCGCCCGGTGCCACGACGACCCGGTACGCCCTCTTTCGCGCCGTTTCGACCTCGACCCGGACACAGCTCTTCCAGCCGCTCCTCGGTTGCGTGCCGCAGCAGGGCGGCGGGGGCCGGTCGACGGTCTCGGCGCGCGTGACGCTCGCCCGGGGCCTCGCTCGAGTTTCGGTCGCGGATCGTCGTGATCGGGCCGGGAACGGTGCGGTTCGGCCGGGTCTCCTGCCTGTCGTCGGAGCGGCTCGTCGGGGCCTGGCACGCGGTCGCGTTTCGCACGAAACAGCCACCTTCCGTGTCGAGTGCCGCCTCGGTGCGGGCAAAGCATGTGGTGGTCGGCAAGAAGGTCGTCGTCACCGGTTCGGCGGGCGACGCGCTGTCGATCGACGCGCACGCGATCGTGCAGGTCGGCGCGGAGTGCGCCCCGTGAGCTTCGGCTCGCCCCTGCTCCTGCTCGCGCTGCTGATCGTGCCGGTCGTGCTCGTGGCCGCACTCTGGTTCGACCGCAGGCCCGCCCGGCACGCCGTCGCCTTCACGAATCTCGACGTTCTGGCAGCGGTGGCCGAGCAGCACCGGCGGCCGTGGCGACGCTGGGTGCCGCTGGCGTTGTTCCTGCTCGCACTTGCCGCCGCGTCGACTGCGCTCGCCCGGCCGCGCGCGACGGTGTCGGTGGCCTCGGGCCGCGCCACGATCGTCCTCCTCGTCGACGTCTCCGGGTCGATGCGTGCGTCCGACGTGAAGCCGACGCGTCTCGGGGCTGCACAGCACGCGATGGATCTCTTCTCGAGCCGGATCCCGAAGGTGGTGAAGCTGGGGCTCGTGTCGTTCAGCACCGGCCCCGACGTGCTCGTGGTGCCGACCACCGACCGCGACACGCTTCAGGAAGGGATCGACCTGCTCGCTCCCGAGGCAGGCACGGCGATCGGCGACGGCATCGAGGTCGCAGTCCGAGTGGTCAAGTCGTCCGTCGCGGACGCCGCGCGCGGCAAGGACGGCAAGCTTCCCGGCGCGATCGTGCTGCTCTCGGACGGCGCGCAGACGCGCGGTGTGCTCACCCCGCTGCAGGGCGCCGAGCGGGCACGCGCCGCCGGGATCCGCATCTTCACCGTCGTGCTCGGCACGGATCACGGCACGCTCGGCTTCGGCCCATTCGGCGGCTACGGGTTCGGCGGCGGCTTCGGCAACGGCGGCGGCGGCCGGCGCTTCCCCGTCCGGCCGGATCCGGTGACGCTCGCGGCGATCGCCCGGGTGACGGACGGAAAGGCCTTCCGCGCGACGAGCGCCGCCAAGGTCGACGCCGTCTACAAGCAGCTCGGGCAGACCCTCGCGCACCACAAGTCGACCCGCGAGATCTCGTCGTGGTTCAGCGGTCTCGCTGCGCTGCTGCTCGTCGGGTCGCTGGGCGCGGCCCGTGTCACCGGCGAGCGGCTGCCGTAAGGCTAGAGGTCGAGGTTCAGCTCGCGCAGCGCGAGGAACACGCCTTCGCTGAACGTTGGGTACGGCTGGATCACGTCGAGCAGCACGTCGATCGGTGTCTCGCGCCCTGATCGCGAGGGTGAGCTGTTGCAGCCACTCGCCCGACTCCGGCCCGACGGCGACCGCACCCGTCAAGACCTTCCGCTCCGGGTCGGCCACGACCTTGATGAAGCCGGGCCGCTTCGGCCGTTCGTAGGTCGAGAGACGCGGCACCGACGTGAGCTGCCAGGTCGAGCTGACGCCGCCCTCGGTCGACCCGACCATCGCCACCTGGGGGTCGGTGAAGATCGTCGCGGGAATCGCGCGGTAGTCCGCGTGGACATCCCGTCCGGCCAGGTCGTAGGCCGCCACGCGGGCGTGGTACTTGCCGACGTGGGTGAACGGCGCGATCCCGGTCACATCACCCAGCGCCCAGACATTCTCGGCGGCGCGCAGACGGTCGTCCACCTCGATCCCGCGTCGCGAGATCTCCAGGCCGAGCGCGTCGAGCCCGTCGACGTTCGGCCGCCGCCCCGTCGCGATCAGCAGCCGGTCGAAGCGGATCTCGGCGCCGTCGGCAAGGAAAAGCGACCCCGCCGTCACGCGTTCCGCCCGCGCGTCCAGCCGAATGTCGACGCCGTCCTCGCGCAGCGCGTCCTCCACCAGCGTCGCCGCATCGGCGTCCACGCGTGAGAGCAGGCGTGAGTCCCCCTGGACGAGCGTCACCTGCGAGCCCACTCGCTGGAAGAACTGGGCGAGCTCGCACCCGACCGGCCCGCCTCCAAGGACGAGCAGACGCTCGGGCACCTCGAGGGTCTCGGTCGCGTCGACGTTCGTCCAGTAGTCGATCTGGTCGAGCCCCTCGATCGGCGGCACGACCGGCGACGACCCGGTGGCGATCACCAGGCGGTCGTAGCGCAGCTCGTCGTCTCCGACCTGCACGACCCCGCGCTTCGGCACGACGGCGTCGCCGCGTACGAGCTCGGCGTCCTGCGAGGCGAGCCACTCGACCTGTGAGGAGTCGTCGCGCTCGGCGACGATGTCGCGCCAGGCGAAGATCTTCTGTGCGTCGAGGGTGACGGAGTCGATCGCGCCCTGCGCATGCCGGGCTGCGGCGGCGAGCTCCGGAGCGCGAAGCATCGTCTTGGTCGGCATGCACGCCCAGTAGGAGCACTCGCCGCCGACGAGTCGCCGCTCGATAACCGTCACCTGCGAATCGCGGTCGAGCCGGCGGAGGGCGCCGACGAAATGCTCGCCGGACGACCCTCCACCGAGAACGACGACGTGCGTCTTAGGCGAGATGGTTCGCCTTCAGGAACGCCTTCGCGACCTTCGCTGCACTCTGCTTGTCGACGATCACGGCCTTGTTCATCGCCACGATCGCGTTCTGAGTGAGTGTCGCCGAGACGGCATTCACCGTGCTCGTGAACTTCGATCCCAGTGCCTTCACCACCGTCGTCTTGACGATCGGTGCGACGTTCTGGAACCCGGTCACGTGCTTCGGGTCTTTCAGGACGGTGTACTTCGACCCCTTCCCGAGGGGCGGGTCGGTCGAGAACACGTCGGCTGCCAGCACCTTGCCGGCATCGAGGGCCGCATACGCCGAGATCCCTGCGAGGGGCAGGAACGACGCCTTCGTGAGCCCGTACTGCTTCGTGTAGCCGACGAAGCACGTGTTGCGTGTCTTGCACTCGGGGAAGCCGCCGAGCTTGAAGCTTCCCGCCTTCTTCAGATCGCCGATCGACTTCAGCCCGTACTTCTTCGCCGTTGCGTTGGTGACGGCGACGACGTCGGTGTCGTAGAACGGCGTCGGCTTGAGGACCGTGAAGCCCTTCTTCGCCTCCAGCTGCTTCGCGAGCTGGTACGTGCCGGCGGCCGTCTTCGCCGACACCGCGTGATGGAAGACGTCCTGCACGATCACGCCCGTGTACTCGGGATACATGTTGATCTTGCCGCTCGTCAGGGAGGTCTGGATCAGCTCGGTCGAGCCGATGTTCTCCTTGTAAGAGACGTGGAACCCCTTGGCCTCGAGCGCCTGCTTGTACAGCTGGCCGAGGATGAACTCCTCCGGGAAGTTCTTCGTCCCGATGATCACGGTCGGGCCCATCGTCGTAGCTCCGTGCGCCGGCCGCGCGAGGGCGGCCGCGAACAAGCCGATGACAATCGCGACCCCGAGGGAAATCGCGAACGCCGCCTTGGCCGCCCGCCGCGTGTGTTTGCGGATCACTGCTGCTCCTTTCGGGAGTGGTCGTCGATAACGCTAGTCCTCCGAAGCCCCCTGGGCGTTACTCCGATCTGAATCCCAGCTAGGGCCGCGAAGACGACGGCGGAGAGGGCCATCACGCAGAGCGAGGCGCCGAGCACGCCCGAGAGCCGGTAGCTCGCCTGGTTGACGATCACGTCGCCGAGCCCGCCTCCGCCTGCGATCGCGGCGATCGGCGCGGTCGCCACGATCGTGACCGCCGAGATCCGGATTCCGGTGAAGAGCAGGGGAATCGCCAGCGGGAGCTCGATCCGGCGCACGATCTGCCAGCCGGTCATCCCCATGCCGCGCGCCGATTCGACGATGTCCTTGTCGACGCGGTCGATGCCGTCGTAGCTGCTCGTGAGGATCGGCCCGCTGCCCAGCACGGCGAGCGCGACCATGTTGTTCACGAAGCCGATGCCGAGCACCGTCAGGAACGCGGCGATCAGGACGAGGCTCGGGAGAGCGCGGCCGATGATCGACGTCCCGATCGCGATGCCCGACCCGCGATGGAAGTGCCCGAGGACGACGCCGAGCGGCAGTGCGATCCCTGCTGCGATTCCGAGCGCGGCCCCCGAGAGCTCGAGCTGCTCGAGCGCCTTCTGGGCCAGGAAGCCCGGATGGTCGCCGATGAAGCGCACCGCGTCGACGAACGTGTGGAGGTTCGCAGCGTCGGCGACGGTCGGCACGGTCATGCGAGCCCCTTCGCAGCCCATGGTGCGAGCACGCGGCGGAGCGCGACGAGCAGCAGGTCGCAGCTGAGGGCGAACGCGATTGCGAGGCTCCCTGCGGTGTAGATCTCGGTCTTGAACGGTGTCGGGTTCTTGAGGGCGACGACGATCGGGTAGCCGAGGCCGGCGGGGAGGAGGAAGGCGGCGATCGTCGCGATGGCGACGGTCGAGACGACCGCGACGCGCAGTCCGCCGACGATCGCCGGCACCGCCAGGGGAAGCTCGACCTGGGTCAGCGTCTGCATCCGGGTCAGTCCCATGCCGCGCGCCGCCTCGATCACCTCGTCGGGAGCGCTGTGCGAGGCCCGCGACGATGTTCGGAAAGAGGATCACGAGGGTGTAGGCGACGAGGGCGATCTCGACCGTTGTCCACGTGAGCCCGCTGAAGGGGATCAGCAGCTGGAAGAGCGCGAGGCTCGGGATCGTGTAGAGCAACGCCGAGAAAACGCCGATCGGGTGCTCCAGCCGCGCGTAGCGGTGGGCGAGGAGCGCGAGCGGGAACGCGATGGCGAACCCGATCGCGACGGCGATCGCCGTCAGCTCGACGTGCTGCACGAGCGCGGGCTGGAGCGTGTCGCCCCAGTGGGCCTTCACCCAGTCCCAGCAGAACGTGTGGTCGCCCTTGACGCAGGCGCTGCCCTGGCCGAACTTCGGGATGACGACGTCGCCGATCACAGCAGGTCACTCGCGTCGTGGAGCTGGAACACGCCGAGCACCGCGTCACCGTCGACGACGACGAGCTGCTCCTCGCCTGTCTCGAGCATGAGCGAAACGGCATTCCGGACGGTGGTCGTGGGCGGCACGCGGGTGCCGTGCGCGGCGTCGGAGGCGGGGGCGAGCCGCGCGTCCGCGAGCGTCTTCAACGCGAGCCGCCGCAGCGCGCGATCCTCCCCAACGAACTGCGCGACGAACTCGTCGGCGGGGTGGGCCAGGATCGCGTCCGGCGTGTCGTACTGCGCGAGCACACCGCCCTCGCGGAGGATCGCGATGCGGTCGCCCATCTGAATCGCCTCGTCGACGTCGTGGGTCACGAAGATCACCGTCTTGCCGACCTCGCGATGGAGCCGGCGCAGCTCGGTCTGGAGGCGAAACCGTGTGATCGGATCGAGCGCGCCGAACGGCTCGTCCATCAGCAGAACCGGCGGATCTGCGGCGAGCGCCCGCGCAAGCCCGACTCGCTGGCGCTGGCCGCCGGAGAGCTGGGCGGGGTACCGCTCGGCGTCGTCGGCTTCGAGGCCGACGAGCTGGAGCAGCTCGGTCGCGCGCCCCGCGATGCGGCTCTTCGGCCACCCGAGGAGGCGCGGGACGGTGGCGATGTTCTCGCCGACCGTCTGGTGCGGAAAGAGCCCGACCTGCTGGATGACGTAGCCGATTCCCCGACGCAGCTCGGTCGGTGCGAGGTCGCGCACGCTGCGCCCGTCGATGCGGATGTCGCCCGAATCGAAGGGGATCAGCCGGTTGACCATCTTCAGGGCCGTCGTCTTGCCGCCGCCGGACGGCCCGACCAGGACGCAGAACGTCCCGGCGGGGATCTCGAGCGACAGGTCGTCGAGCGCCGCTGCGTCACGCCCGGTGTAGCGCTTGGTCACGTGGTCGAAGACGATCTCGGCGGCGGCGTGGTCCATCAGGCGTTCCGAACCCCGGCGACGCCGACGAAACCACCCGCGAGCACGAGCGTTGCGGTGATCCACATCGCGAGATGGAAGCCCGCGACGTCGAGGCGGTTCTGTGCGCCGGCGACCGCTGCGCCTACGACCGCGATGCCGAGGAGCCCGGCCACCCGGGCGACGGAGTTGTTCACCCCGCTCGCGATCCCGGCGTCCCGTTCGCCCGCATCCGCCAGGACCGTCGCCGTCAGCGGCGCGACGATCAGCGAGAGGCCGACCGAGAAGACGAGCAGTGCCGGCAGCAACTCGCCCCAGTAGGAGAAGCCGGGCTTCAGCCTGATCAGGCCGAAGACGGCGCCGCCTGCGACGAAGGGGCCGAGACCCATGAACCAGCGTGGCCCGTAGCGCATCGACAGCCGACCGACGCGCGGCGAGAGGGCGAACATCACGATCGTGACGGGAAGCAGAGCCAGGCCGCTGCGCAAAGCCGTGTACCCGGCCAGTTGCTGGAGGAACAGGACGAGGAAGAACGTCAGGGTCGAGAGCCCCGCGTACACGGTGAGCGTCTCGAGGTTGGCGAACGAGAAGTTCCGCCGCAGGAAGAGACGCAGCGGCAGCATCGGCTGCGCAGCCCGGCTCTCCCAGTAGACGAACAGGCCGAAGACGGCGATCCCACCGAGCAGTGCAATCAGGATCAGCGGGTCGCCCCAGCCGCGCTTCGGCTCCTCGATCAGCGCAAACACCGGCCCGCCGAGCCCGAGCCCGCAGAGCACACCACCGAGCACGTCGACGCGTGCGCGTTCCTTGCGTGGAGCGCGGTGTGGAACGGCGTAGGCGACGAGCGCCGCCGTGCCGATCGCGAACGGGACGTTGATGATGAACACCCAGCGCCAGCTCGCGTGGGTGACGAGCCAGCCGCCGACGAGCGGCCCGATCACGAAAGCGATGCCCGTCCAGGCCGTCCACGTCCCGATCGCTGCGCCGCGCGCCTCGCCGGTGAAGGTCGTTGCGATCACCGCCAGGCCGGCGGGTGTGAGAACTGCTCCGAGCACGCCCTGGAGGCCGCGCGCGACGATCAGCGTCGTTCCGTCAGGGGCGGCGGCGCACAGCACCGAGGTGATCCCGAAGCCGATGATCCCGAGCAGAAACAGGCGCCTGGCCCCGAAGAGGTCGCCGAGCGAGCCCCCGACGAGCAGGAGCGAGCCGAGGGTGAGCAGGTAGGCGTCGACGACCCACTGCTGGAGAGCGAGGCCGCCGCCGAGGTCGCGCTGGATCGCGGGCAGAGCGACGTTCACGACCGTCGAGTCGACGAACACGATGATCGAGCCGAGGATGCAGGCGACGAGCACCAGTCGGTTGCGGGGCGGCGGCTCCAGGTGTTCGATACTCGCAGACCGAAGGAGGGACGCGATGGCCGAGTATCAGATCGTGAGGCTCGACGAAGTGGACGACTGGCTCGGTGATTACCCGGGCGAGATGCGAGGGATCACCTATGCGATCGGGGCCGAGCAGGCGGCGTTGACCTACCGGCGAATGCCGCAGCACACCGGGAGCAAGGGGTCGTACGGTCACCGGCACAAGGAGCAGGAGGAGCTCTATTTCGTGCTCAGCGGCAAGCTGCAGTTCAAGCTCGGCGACGAGATCGTCGAGGTCGGAAAGCACGAGGCCGTTCGCGTGCCTCCGGGGACGTGGCGCGGCGTCTGGAACGACGAGCCGGAGGACGCCGAGCTCGTGATCGTCTCGAAGCGACTCGACGACGCGCGGGGAGATACCGAGACGATCGAGAACTTCTGGCCGGAGTGACCGAGGGCCCGAAGACCCGGGGTGGCGGAGCCGGGCTAGTTCCCGCGCGGGGAAGGCCGCGGCGCCGGCTTGCGCCGTCCCCGCAGGAACTCGATGTGCGCTTCCGTGAGCAGTTTGGTGCTGATCGGGTCGGACGGCCTGAACATGAATGACCTCTCCCTTCTCTCGAGCCGGTGTTTCTCGGCCTCGAATATCTTGATATCAAGAGACTAACAGACAAATCTCTTGACGTCAAGACTTTCGCTGTCAAACTGCGTGCAGTGCCGGAGACCACGGAAGATCACGTCGACCGCTTCCTGAAGCGGCTCTCGGTGCTGCCGCGCGAGGTCGAGATCGACCCGGACGTCGAGGCGATCGTCGGCCGGATCGGCGGCATCAACCGGCGCCTCAAGCGCGGGATGGAGGCGACGCTCGCCGAGCACGGCCTCACCTGGCCGGACTGGCAGGTGCTGACGTCACTGCGCCTGGCCGACGACTACCGCAGCTCCCCGGGCGAGCTCGCGGGAGACCTGGAGCTCTCGAGCGGTGCGATGACGAGCCGGCTCGACCGCCTCGAACGGGCGGCGTTGATCCGGCGCCTGCCGGCGCCCGGCGACCGGCGCGGCGTGATCGTCGAGCTGACCGAGGCCGGCCGACGGGCGTGGGACACCGCTGCGAGCGTGCAGGGCCGTCGCGAGGCGTTCTTCGCCTCCGCGCTCTCAAAACCGGAGCAGCACCAGTTGAACGACCTGCTGCGAAAGCTGATGCTCGCCTTCGAACGCCTCGGGAATACGGCCTCTGAGGATCGCACCGACTCTGATTCGGCGTAGCCGAACCAGAGTCACGAGTTCCCTGCCGCGGCACTCCGGCAAACGCGCGAAAGTGTCGAACCGGTGTCCGACACCATCGGTGTCAGACACCAGCTCCGAGGCCCTCAGCAGCCGGTGCCGTCGAGGGCCAGTGACGGACTTCCTGTCCGCGGTGCCTGCGGAGTGCGAGGCGCTTCACGCCGACGGTGACGGTGAAGTGGCAGTACATGGGAACGCCGTGCAGCTCGAACCCGCAGGCGTAGGCGAGCCACGGTCTCCGGTGGAGCACCCGGCAGGTCCCGAGCGATGGGGCTGGTTCCACGCATGCACCTCGTGCATCGCGAGCTTCTTGGCCGCCGCGAGCGCCGCCGCCTGAGGCGTCGGCGCATAGACGTACGCCTGCGCTACCGCTGAGGAGGAAACAGCGATCGCGACGACGAGGACCGACGCGGTGAGCCGCTCACGATTCGGGATACCAATCGCTGCTGCCGGTGCGCAGCCCCGCGTCGCCCGAGCGCGGCCCGAGCGCGTGGAACGGCTCTCGCTCCCGCCGGCCCTCGATGCAGTCGGCGACGTACTCGGCGAGGGCCGGGCCGTGCTTGAAGCTGTGGCCCGATCCGCCGCCCACGAGCCACCAGCGGTCGTTCTCCGGATGACGGTCGGCGATGAAGTGCGTGTCGGACGAGAGGTCGTACTGGCAGACCCGGCCGCCGAGGACAGGAGCCTCCGCCAGCGAGGGGAAGCGACGCGCTGCGTAGTCGCGCGCCTTCGCCTGCCAGTGCGGCGAGGGCGTGCGGTCGAGCGTCTCGGGATCGACGATGTCGCTCGCCGAGTCGGGTGCGATCTTCACGCCGAGCCCACCGATGTCGCCGTGCCCGTAGAACCCGCCGTCGTAGTCGACGAACCCCGGCGCCCCGCGCCAGGTCCGGTCGCCGCCGAGGAAGAAGACGTCGCGACGCGAGACCTCGACGGCGACGTGCTCGGGAAACAGCTGCGGTAGCCACGCGCCGCAGGCCCAGACGACCACGTCGCCGGGCGGCGGTTCCAGCGGGCGTGAAGCGGGCTTCCTGCGGCGACGACGCCGTGCCGCTGTCCGTCCTCGGCGAGCAGCTGGGTCGCCCGCCGGGCGTGCAGCACACCGGCGTCGGGCTCGAAGAGCACCCCGTGGAGGTCGTCGACCGCAAGCGAGGGAAAGAGATCGCCGGCGTCGTCCGGCGCGAGCCACTCGTGGGGGATCCCGAGGCGCTCGAGCACGGGGATGCTCTCGGCCTCGAACCCGTCGCCGCGCCGGGCGAGCCAGGCCAGCCCGACGCCTTCCCAGATCCGCGTGCCCGTCGAACGTTCGAGGTCGAGCCAGAGGACTCGTGCGCGCGCGGCGCTCGCCGTGTACCACTCGGCTGCGCCGTGCGCGGCGCGCAGCAGACGCGTGTCTCCTCCCGACGCCGAGCGGGTCGTCCCCGGCGCGTGCTGCTCGGCGAGCGTCACGTCCCAGCCACGCAACGCCAGCTCGCGTGCGAGAGCTGCGCCGAAGACGCCCGCGCCGACGACGCATGCCGAGCTCACGTGTTCGGCGTCACCCTGAGCGAGAGCACGTCGGGGCGATGGTAGTGGCCGGCCGGATCGAACCGCTGGCGCGCCGCGTACAGCCTTGCCGGATCCAGGTCGGCGAAGAGGATGCCCTCCTCGTCCCACAGCGGGCCTGCGAGGTACTCGCCGTCCGGTGCCACGATCGCCGAGCCGCCGCGGCCGACGAGCGGGTCACCCGCCGCCAGTGGGACGTCGGCGGGATAGCTCGCCGCGGTCTGGAAGACGCAGCAGGAGAGCACGAACGCCCGCGCCTCGCGCGCGATGTGGCGCAGCGAGTCGTGCCAGTCCTCGCTGTCGTCGGCCGTGGGCGCGAGATAGATCTCGACACCGCGTTCGTAGAGCGCGAAGCGCGCGAGCGGCATCAGGTTCTCCCAGCAGATCAGCCCGCCCGTCAGCCCGGCGTCCGTCTCGACGACCTCGAGCCCGCGGCCGTCGCCCTGGCCCCAGACGAGGCGCTCGTGGTTCGTCGGCACGAGCTTGCGGTGGTGCAGCGCGAGCGTCGCCTTCGGGCGAATAGAGAAGCAGCGAGTTGTAGATCGTCCCACGCTCGAGCTCGTTCACTCCGATCGCCAGCCAGATGCCCGCGTCGCGGGCCGCCGCCGCGAGCAGCTCGTCGGGCAGGCGTCACCGACTCCTGCGCGAGCCGCGCCCAGAGCTTCGCACCCTCGGTTCCGTGGGCCAGCTCACGGGCCCACCGGTTCGACGGGTACACCGGCACGAACGCCTCGGGAAAGAGCGCGAGCCTCGCACCGCCCGCGGCGGCCTCCTTGGCGAGCGCGCCGAGCTTGGCGATCGTCGCCTCGCGGTCGAACACGACCGACTCGGCCTGAACACATGCCACGCGGACCTGGCCGTTCATGGGGTAGAGCCTACGCGGCGTCGAGCCCGGCCCGGAGCGACGCCACGAGCTTCGACAGCTCGGCCTCGCCCGTCTCGGCCGCCTCGACCGCGCGCGAGCCGACGGCGATCCCGTCGACGAGCTCCGCGGCCGCCCGTGCATGCTCGGCGGTCGAGATGCCGAAGCCGGCGTAGAGCGGTACGTCCGTGACGGCGCGGGCCCGCTCGCGCGAGCGGGGCGAGGCTCGGGCGCGAGGTCGGCCCGTGCTCCCGTCGTGCCGGTGACGGTGACGAGGTAGAGCCAGCCGTCGGTCGACGGTGGCGGCGAGGCGGATGCGCTCGTCGGTGGAGGTGGGGGCGACGAGCTGGATCCGGCGCAGCTCGGGACGAACGTCGGAGGGCAGGTCGACGACGATGAACGAGGTGGCCCCGGCGTGCGCGGGCATCGCGCTCGAGCCGCTCCCAGCCGTAGGCGTCGAAGAGCGACGCATAGGTCATCGTGACCAGCGGGACGGAGACGCGCGACCGGATCTCGGCGAGCACCTCGAGGCACTGCGCCGTCCGCATGCCTGCCGCGAGCGCTCGCTCGCCGGCCCGGCGGATCATCGGGCCGTCGGCGAGCGGGTCCGAGAACGGGAAGCCGACCTCGATGATGTCCGCGCCGGCCTCCACGGCCGCCTGGGCGAGCGCCGGCGTGTCGGGCATCGCCATCAGGTAGATGACGAGCGTCCGTCTCATCGGGCGAGGACTTCGGCGAGGTCCTTGTCGCCGCGACCCGAGAGGCACACGGCGACGAGCTCGGCGCCGCAATCGAGCGCGCGTGCCAGTGCGTGTGACGACTCGAGCGCGGGCACGATCCCCTCGGTCTCGCAGAGGCGGTGGAACGCGGCGAGCGCCTCGTCATCGGTGCAGGTGACGTAGTCGGCGCGCCCGGTGTCGCGGAGGTGGGCGTGCTCGGGCCCGACCCCCGGGTAGTCGAGCCCCGCCGAGATCGAGTGCGCATCGAGGATCTGGCCGTCCGCGTCGGCCAGCAGCGACGACCGGGCACCGTGCAGCACCCCCGGGCGGCCGCTGCCGAGCGAGGCTGCCCCGGCGGCCTCGACGCCGATCAGGCGGACGGACTCGTCGGGGACGAAGTCGTAGAACATGCCGATCGCGTTCGACCCGCCGCCGACGCACGCGACCACGGCTTCGGGCAGCCGGCCCTCGGCGGCGAGGAACTGCTCGCGCGCCTCGCGGCCGATCACGCGTTGCAGCTCGCGCACGAGCTCCGGGTACGGCGCAGGGCCGACGCACGATCCGATCAGGTAGTACGTCGTCTCGACGTTCGCGATCCAATCGCGAATCGCCTCGCTGGTTGCCTCCTTCAGCGTGCGCGTGCCGAACTCGACCGGGCGCACTTCCGCGCCGAGCAGGTTCATCCGCTCGACGTTCGGCGCCTGCCGCCGGATGTCTTCGCTCCCCATGTACACGATGCATTCGAGCCCGAAGTGCGCGCACACGGTTGCCGTCGCGACGCCGTGCTGCCCGGCGCCCGTCTCGGCGATGATCCGCCGCTTGCCGAGCCGGCGCGCGACGAGCGCCTGCCCGAGCGCGTTGTTCAGCTTGTGCGAGCCCGTGTGCATCAGGTCCTCGCGCTTCAGGTAGATCCGCTGGTCGGGGGCGAAGCGCGCGACTCTCGTGAGCGGCGTGGGGCGGCCGGCGTAGTTCGTGCGCAGCTCGTGGAGCTCCGCCTGGAACGCGTCGTCGTCCCGGAGCTCGGCCCAGGCGGCCTCGAGCTCGTCGAGGGCCGGGATCAAGGTCTCCGGTACGTAACGCCCGCCGTAGACACCGAATGTCTCACTCATCGCGCGGCCTCCACCCAGCGTCGTAGTGTGCCGTGGTCCTTCACGCCCGGCTCGGATTCCGTCGAGCGGGCCGAGTCGACCGCCCACGGCTGCACCGCCTCGATCGCCTCGGCGACGTTCTCCGGCCCCAGGCCTCCGGCGAGCATCACGCGCCCGGGCGTTGCACGAGCGCGGTCGAAGTGGCTGGGATCCCGTTCCTCCCAGGGGAGGTCGACGACCGTGCCGACGCGCTCACCGCGCGAGAGCAGCACGGCGTCGCGCGCGCGGTGGCCGTCGACCCGCTCGTAGAGCTGCACGAGGTCGGCGTCGTTCTCCTGCTCTTCGCCGACGAAGACGGCGACGCGCAGCACGGTGTCGGGTGCAGCGAGCATCGCGTCCGCGCGGCGCGGGCTCTCGGGCGCCAGGATGAACCCGACGAGGTCGGCTCCGGCCGCGACCGCGGCGTCGACGTCCTCCTGGCGCGTCAAGCCGCAGACCTTGACGAGCGGGCGCCGAAGCAGCTCGCGCAGCTTCGCGCCCGGATCGGGCGAGCGCATCAGCGTCGAGCCCACCAGCATCGCGCAGGCGCCTGCGAGCTCGGCCGCTGCCGCCTGCGCGCGGGTCGCGATCGCGCTCTCGGCAACCACGACGCGGTCGCGCGGAGCGCCCGCGAGCAGATCGAGCTGGCCACGCCGGTCGATCTCGAACGTCGCGAGGTCGCGCGCGTTGACGCCGATCACCGGCGCGTCGAGCGCGACCGCGCGCGCGAGCTCGTCCGCGTCGTGGGCCTCGACGAGGACGTCGAGGCCCAGGGAGCGCGCCGAGGTCATCAGCGAGCGTGCCGCCGCGTCGTCGAGATCGCGCAGGATGAGCAGCGCGGCGTCGGCGCCCGCGTCGCGCGCCTGCTCGAGGTGCTCGGGCGTCGAGAAGAAGCCTTTCGCGAGGAGCGGCAGCGACGTGGCAGCCCGTGCAGCCCGCAGGTCGTCCCACGTGCCTCCGAAGCGCTCGTCGACGAGCACCGACATCGCGCGTGCTCCGGCCTGCTCGTACGCCCGGCCGATCTCACCCGGATCGGCAAAGGGGCGGATGTCGCCTGCCGACGGAGAGCGCCGCTTGAACTCGGCGATCGCACCGAAGCCCTCCTGCTCGAGCGCGGTCTGAAATCTCATGAGCCCGGCTCGCCTCGAGAGAACGCTGCGAGCGCGTCCAGGCGCTCTGCCGCCGCACCACTGTCGATCGCCTCGCGGGCCAACCCGATGCCTTCCTTCAAGTCCTTCGCATGACCGCCGGCGGCGATCGCACCGGCTGCGTTGAGCAGGATCGCAGAGCGACGGCCGCCGTTCTGGCCCGCAAAGACCTCGCGGATGCTGCGGGCGTTCTCGGCCGGGGTGCCGCCGCGCAGCTCCGCCGGGTCGCACCGCTCGATGCCGAGGTCGATCGGATCGATCTCGCGACGGTGCACGTCGCCGGCGACGACCTCGCAGACCAGATTCGGCCCGGCGGGCGAGAGCTCGTCGATGCCGCCCGCGCCGTGGACGACGAAGGCTCGCCGTGCGCCGAGCTGCGCGAGCACGTCTGCGATGACGGGCACGAGGAGCGGCGAGTAGACGCCGACGACCTGGGCGCGCGCGCCGGCCGGATTCGTCAAGGGGCCGAGCACGTTGAAGACCGTACGTGCGGCGAGCTCGCGGCGCACCGGGCCGGCGTGCTTCATCGCGGGATGGTGGGTCGGCGCGAACATGAACCCGAATCCGAGCTCGTCGATCGACTGCGCGATGCGTCCGGGAGTCAGGTCGAGCCGGAAGCCGAGCTCCTCGAGCACATCGGCGGAGCCGGACGCCGACGAGACCGAACGGTTGCCGTGCTTCGCGACGCCCGCTCCGGCTGCCGCCGCCAGGAGAGCCGCCGCCGTGGAGATGTTGAACGTCCGTCCGCCGTCTCCACCGGTGCCTGCCGTGTCGACGAGGTCGTCGCGTCTGCGGATGCACCGGAACCGCGTGGGCACGCATCGCCTCGGCAGAGCCGGCGATCTCGTCGGCCGTCTCGCCCTTCAGGCGCAGAGCGACGAGAAACCCTCCGATCTGGCCGGGTGTGGCTTCGCCCGACATGATCGTGTCCATCACCCGCCGCGCCTCTTCGCGGGTCAGATCCTCTCCGTCGAGCAGCCGTGCGAGCGCGTCCTGGATCATCACCGCACACCCTGCAGGAAGTTCTTCGCGATGTCACGACCCACGGGAGTGAGCACCGACTCCGGGTGGAACTGCACTCCGTCGATCGGTAGCTCTCGATGGCGAACGGCCATCACCTCTCCGTCGGCCGCCGTCGCCGAGATCTCGAAGCACTCCGGTACCGACGTGGCCGCGAGCGAGTGGTAGCGCCCGGCGAGAAAGTCGCCCGGCAAGCCCGAGAAGATCCCACGCCCGTCGTGCTCGACCACGGTGGCCTTCCCATGCACGAGCTCGCGGGCCTGACCGACGTCGCCGCCGTAGCACTGCACGAGTGCCTGGTGCCCGAGACATACACCGAGCGTCGGCACGCGCTCGCAGAGCCCGCGCAGGATCTCGGGAGTGGCACCGGCATTCTCGGGCCGCCCGGGCCCGGGCGAGATGACGAGGTGCGACGGCTGCAGGGCGATCGCTTCGGCCGGCGGTGAGCGCGTCGTTGCGGTGGACGACGACCTCTGCTCCGAGCTCGCCGAAGAGGTGCGCCAGGTTGTACGTGAACGAGTCGTAGTTGTCGATCAGCAGGATCACCGTTCTGCCTCCGCGAGGTCGATCGCCTTCTCGAGGGCTGCGAGTTTGCGCAGGCACTCCTCGTGCTCGGCGCGCGGATCGCTGTCGGCCACGATGCCCGCACCCGCCTGCAGCAGGGCGACGCCGTCGTGCAGGACAACCGTGCGGATCGCGATGCACGCGTCGAGCGGCCCGCCCGGGAACGAGTAGAGCACCGCGCCCGCGTACGGGCCGCGACGGTACTGCTCGAGCTCCGAGATGATCTGCATGGCCCGCACCTTGGGGGCACCCGACACGGTTCCCGCCGGGAACGTCGCACGAAGCAGGTCGAACGAGGAGACGCCTGGAGCGAGCTCGCCGACGACTTCGGAGACGAGATGCGTGATGTGCGAGAAGCGCTCCGCCTCCAGGAACCGCTCCACGGTCACGGTGCCCGGCAGGCAGACGCGCGAGAGATCGTTGCGGCCCAGGTCGACGAGCATCACGTGCTCGGCACGATCCTTCTGAGAGGCGAGCAGGCGCTCGGCGTCGCCCTCGCCCGGGCTCGTCGAGCCGGCGATCGGGTTCACCGAGGCACGAGTCCCGTCGAGCCGGACGAGCGTCTCCGGCGAGGAGCCGATCAGCGAGACGCCGTCGAGCTCGAGCAGGAAGAGATACGGCGACGGGTTGACGCGACGGAGCGCCCGGTAGATCGAGAGCGCGGAGGCGCCGGTGCGGCGCTCCGCCCGCTGCGAGAGCACGATCTGGAACGCGTCGCCCGCGCGGATGTGCTCGCGGCAGCGCTCGACGCCGTGCTCGTAGTCGGCCTGCGCCGGCAGGCGGCGTGTGCGGCCGGTGGCACCGGGCGCAGAAGGGGGAGGGGGCGGCACTGCGCTCTCGAGGAGCGCGGTCACCGCAGCTCCGTCGCCCGCCAGCACCTCGGCGACCGACCGGCCGTGGTCGAAGCGCACGAGCGTGTCGGCCACGACGAACCGGCTCTCGGGCAGACCGCTCCCGGCGCTCGGCAGCTGCACGGTCGGCTCGAGCGTCGAGACGTGGTCGTAGCCGAGGTAGCCGACCACCGGCTCGGGCAGCGCCTCGGCCTCCGCGAACGTGACGAGCCGGTCGCCGCTGCCGACGAGGGAGTACCGCCCGAGCCGGCCCTGCTCGACGGACTCCAGCAAGAACGCCGCTCGCCCGGTTGCGCGCAGGTGCAGGTACGCCCCGAGTGGGGTGATGAGATCGGTGTTGAGGACTGTCGGATTGTTCACGGATACGAAAAACGACCCTCTCGGGTCGTTCGGTTGGAGCGGTTCGGGCTGATCGGCGCGTCGTCTACGCGCGCAGGCTCCCGTCCCGCTCGTTGCGCCACGCCCACCAGGTTGAAGTCGAGAGCGTCATCTCCGACGAAGCGTAGCGCTCCTGCTTCAATGCGCAAGCCGATGGCGACCCCTGAGCTCCTCACCGCGTTGCTGACCGCGCCCGGGCCCTCGGGTCACGAGGAGGAGGCGACTCGCATCTGGCGGGAGGCCGCTGCGGCCTTCGCCGACGTGACCTCCGACACGCTCGGATCGTCGTTCGCGCGTGTGAGCGCCGGCGAGGGAGCGCCGACGCTGGCCGTCGTGGGGCACATCGACGAGGTCGGTGTTGCGATCACGAACATCGAGGAGAGCGGCCTGCTCTCCTTCACGACGATCGGCGGCATCTCTCCCGAGGCCCTGCACGGACAGCGCATCGACCTGCTGACGAAAGCCGGGCGCATCCCGGGGGCGATCTCGCGCCGCCGCTTGCAGCCCGAGCAGCCCCGTGACCGTCCCCGGCTCGAGCTGGCCGACCTGCATATCGACATCGGCGCGAAGAGCCGCGCGGAGGCCGAGAGCCTCGTGCGGGTCGGCGATGCCGCGGTGTGGTCGGGCGCGCCGGCCGAGCTGCCGAACAACCGCCTGCTGTCGAAGTCGCTGGACAACCGGCTCGGTGCCTACATCGCGCTCGAGGCGGCGCGGCGTGTCGCAGAGTCGGGCGACACACAGTTCGACGTCGTGGCCGTCGCCGCCGTGCAGGAGGAGATCGGCGACTACGGCGCTCGCGCCGCGGCGTTCGGGCTCGAGCCGCACGTCGCCATCGTCGTCGACGTGACGCCGGCGACCGACTATCCGGGCGGTGACCCGCGACGGGTCGGCCGGGTCGAGCTCGGGATGGGCGCCATGATCGCCCGCGGGCCGACCCTGAACAAGCACGTCACGGAGCTGCTGGACGACGTCGCGGAGGCAGAGGGCATCCCGCATGCCTACGAGGTCTACTCCCGCATCACCATGACCGACGCGGACGGGATCCATCCGGCGCGCTCGGGCATCCCGACGGGACTGCTGTCGATCCCGATGCGCTACCTGCACACACCCACCGAGATCTGCGACCTTTCCGACATGGAGTCGATCATCCGGTTGATCGTGGCGTTCGCGCGGCGGCTGACCCCCGACCTGTCCTTCCGGCGCTGATGGCGAGCCGCAGTGTCATCGTCAGCGCGCTCCGCACGCCGTTCGGCAAGCTGGGAGGCGGCCTCGCAACCTACGAAGCGACGCAACTGGGCGGCATCGCGATCAGAGCTGCCCTCGAGCGGATCGGGCTCGAGCCGCACGAGCCGCAGTACGTGATCATGGGCCAGGTGCTGCAGGCCGGCGCGGGCCAGGCGCCTGCGCGCCAGGCGGCGATCGCAGCCGGCCTGCCCAAGGAGACGCCCTCCGACACGATCAACAAGGTCTGCGCGTCCTCGATCCGCGCGATCGAGATCGCCGACTCGATGATCCGCACCGGCGACGCCGACGTGGTCGTGACCGGCGGTATGGAGTCGATGTCGAATGCGCCGTATCTCCTCAAGAAGGGCCGCTTCGGCTACCGGCTCGGTCACGGTGAGCTGCTCGACTCGATGGTCTACGACGGGCTCACGTCGACCTTCGACCAGCTGCACATGGTCGTGCAGAACTCGCAGGTGTCGCGCGAGCTCGGGATCTCACGTGAGACGCAGGACGCCTGGGCGGCGAGGTCGCACGCGCGTGCCGCCGCCGCGCAGGACGCCGGGCGCTTCGACGACGAGATCGTCGCCGTCGGCGACCTGTCCGCCGACGAGGGCATCCGTCGCGACACGACGATCGAGAAGCTCGCGTCGCTCAAGCCGGTTTTCGATCCCGACGGGACGACGACGGCCGGCAACGCGCCGGGTGTCAACGACGGCGCGAGCTGCGTGATCGTGTGCTCCGAGGAGTGGGCCTCCAGGCGTGGGCTGGAGCCGCTCGCGACGATCCTGGCGCAGGGCTATGTCGCCGACGACTTCGCCTACCTCGCGCGCACGCCGGCGAACGCGGGCGCCATGGCGCTCGAGCGCGCGGGGAAGACGATCGGGGACGTGCAGCGGGTGGAGATCAACGAGGCGTTCGCTTCCGTCGCCTCGAACTCGGCGAAGCTGCTCGGTGCCGACGAGGCGCTCGTGAACGCAAACGGCGGCGCGATCGCACTCGGGCATCCGATCGGCGCGTCGGGTGGTCGCATCGTCTCGACGATGGTGCACGAGCTCCGCCGGTCCGGCGGCGGGCTGGGCCTCGCGGCGATCTGCTCCGGCGGCGGCCAGGGTGACGCGCTGCTGATCGAGGTCTAGTGCATGGGCCCCGCCGTCCGCGCGGCCGGCGGCCTTGTCGTCCGGGACGGCGCCGTCCTCCTCGTGCACCGGCCGAAGTACGACGACTGGTCGTTCCCGAAGGGCAAGCTCGAGGACGACGAGTCGTGGGAGGACGCCGCCCTGCGCGAGGTGGAGGAGGAGACCGGGCTTCGCTGCGAGCTCGGCGCCTTCGTCGACTCCACCCGTTACGCCGTCCTGCAGGGGCCGAAGGAAGTGCGCTACTACCGCATGAGCTGCGCCGGGGAGCCGCGCGCTCGGAACGAGGTCGACGAGGTGCGCTGGGCGCCGTTCGAGGAGGCACGGAGCCTCCTCACGAACGCGCGCGACCGCGAGGTGCTCTCGAGACTGCTCGCACCCGATTCCTGAGGCGTTGAATCTGATCAGCTGCCCGTCCCGAAGTGCTTGTGGTAGCGCACCTCGGGAGCGCGCACACCCCAACGCTCCTCGGATTTTCGCTTCCCGTCGGGCGTCCAACCGCCGCGCTCGTAGAACGCTCGGGCACGCGGATTGTCCTCCAGCACCCAGAGCGTCGCCTCGGTGTAGGCGGCTCGCAGCTCTGCCTCGGCCCGCTCGATCAGCGCCCGTCCTGTCCCGGTCGACCACTGCGACGGCTCGACGTAGATCGCGTAGAGCTCGCCGACGCCGCGCTCGTCGCGGCTCGGGCCGACGGAGGCGAAACCCGTCACGGCACCGTCCTCGCACGGCGACGATCGTCGTCCACCCGGTCGGCGGCCGAGCGATGCGGTCACGCCATCGTTCCGGCCGGATGAAGCCGCCGCGGTCGAGCTCCTCGGCAGGGAAGACGTGACGGTACGCCGCCTGCCAGCTGCGTTCCTGCACGCGCGCGATCCCTTCGGCGTCGCCGCGGGTTGCCAGTCTGACCTCCATCGCCGTGAAGGGTAGGGTCCCCCGCCGTGAAGTTCGAGCACATCGTCGTCGTCGGAGCGGGACAGATGGGCGCGGGCATCGCCCAGGTCGTCGCGGCGTCGGGGCGCCGCGTGTCGCTGCACGACCCGTACCCCGGGGCGTCGACAAGGGGCTGGCGGCGATCGAGAAGAGCCTCGGCAGGCTCGGCGCCGACGTCGAAGCGACACTCGCGCGGATCGAGCGCGTCGACGACCTCGTCTCCGCCGACTTGATGATCGAGGCGATCACGGAGGACGCGGCCGCCAAGGAGGAGCTCTTCCGACGCGCCGACGAGGTCCTGCCGAACGGAGCGGTGCTCGCGTCCAACACGAGCTCGATCCCGATCACGTCCCTGGCGGCGGTCACGAACGGCCGGAGCTCGTCATCGGCATGCACTTCTTCAACCCGGTGCCGGTGCTCAAGCTCGTCGAGGTGATCCGCGCGGTGCAGACCTCGGACGAGACCGCGTCGTCGATCGTCGAGCTCGCGCGCGACCTCGGCAAGGAGCCGGCGGAGGCCAACGACTTCCCCGGGTTCGTCTCGAACCGGATCCTGATGCCGTTCATCAACGAGGCGGTGTACGCGCTGATGGAGGGGGTCGCCGAGCCGGAGGCGATCGACACGATTGCGAAGCTCGGGCTTCGCCCACCCCATGGGACCGCTCGCACTCGCCGACCTGATCGGGCTCGACACGTGTGTCGCGATCATGGAGGTGCTGCAGCGTGGGCTCGGCAACCCGAAATATGCGCCTTGCCCGTTGCTGCGCCAGTACGTGCAGGCGGGCCGGCTCGGCCGCAAGTCGGGTCGCGGGTTCTACGAGTACGAGTAGGGTGGGCGGCTGTGGACTGGCGCATCTACCACGCGATCAACACCTTCGTCTCGCACCACACCTGGCTCGGGCGCGCCTTTCACGCAATCGAGACGTACGGGACGATCCTGATCGGGGTCGCTGCCTTCGGCCTCTGGCTGCTTGCGCGCCCGGGCGGTGACCGCAAATGGAAGCTCGCTGCCGGCTCTGCCCTCGGCGCGGCCGCGCTCGGGCTTCTCGTCAACAAGGTGATCTCGTCGTCGTGGCACCGCGACCGTCCCTTCCAGGTGCACCATGTCGCCCACATCTGGGGCCCGCGAAAGACCGACGCATCGTTCCCGAGTGACCATTCGAGTGCGGCGTTCGGGATTGCGGTCGCCGTCGCGCTGCTCGATCCGGTCGCGGGTGTGCTCTTCCTGGTGCTCGCAGTCCTGATCGGGGTCGGACGGGTTGTGGTCGGTGAGCATTACCCCGGCGACGTCATCACTGGAGCCGTGATCGGGACGATCTCCGCACTACATCGTCGTTCGGCTCGGCCGGCCGGTGATCAGCCTGGCTCGTGCGGCTCGCCGAGCGCGTCACCGATCCCGTGCTCGCGCTGTTGTGGCGCGGGCGCTCCGCCAACAGGTGATCTGGTAGAACGGCCCGGCCGTGGCACTTCGTCTGACTCCTCAGAAGCGCGAGTTCTTCCACCTCTACACGCAGGCGTCCTCGAACGCCCGCGACATCTCGCGCGCGCTCGTCGAGCTGCTCGAGAGCTGGCCCGAGAGCCGCGAGAAGCTCCGCGACATTCGCGAGTGCGAGCACGAAGGGGACCGGCTGACGCATGAGGTGATCAACCTCCTCAACCGAACGTTCGTGACGCCGTTCGACCGCGACGACATGTACCGCCTGATCTCGGTGATCGACGATGTCTGCGACCACGTCGACGAGGCGGCGGACAACATCGACGCCTACGAGGTCCGGGACGTGCCCGGATAAGGCGCGGCAGCAGGCTGAGGTGATCTACCGAGCCGCTTCGCGACTGCACGACGCCGTGAGCGTGCTGCAGGGGTTCAAGGACTCGAAACGCGAGCTGGCCGCGCTCAGGGAGCTCGAGGACGAAGGCGACCGGTTGTCCCGCGAGGCGATTGCCGACCTGTTTCGCTCCGGCGCCGACCCGCTGACGATCATTCGCTGGAAGGACATCCACGAGCAGCTCGAGGAAGCCGTCGACGCGTGCGAGAACGCGGCCGACGTCCTCGAGGCGATCCTCGTCAAGAATCGGTAAGCCGTGACGCTTCTCGTCGTCACGATCGTCTTCGCGCTGGTCTTCGACTTCACGAACGGTTTTCACGACACCGCGAACGCCGTCGCGACGTCCGTCTCGACGCGTGCGCTCTCGCCCCGTCTCGCCGTCCTGATCGCGGCGCTCGCGAATCTCGCAGGAGCGTTCGTGACGACGGCCGTCGCGAAGACGATCGGCAAGGGGATCATCGATACGGGTCTCGCCAATCCCCGCACGGTTCTCGCCGCGGTCGTCGGCGCGATCGTCTGGAATCTTCTGACCTGGTGGCAAGGGCTGCCGTCGTCGTCGTCGCACGCGCTCATCGGGGGCCTGGTGGGTGCCGCGCTCGCACAATCGGGCGAAAAGGGAGTCCAGTGGCACGGCCTCGTGCACAAGGTCGCACTGCCCGCTCTCTGGTCGCCGACGGTTGCATTCATCGGCGCGTTCCTGCTCCTGCTCGGCATCTACTGGGCGTTCCAATGGTTGACGCCAGGGGTGGCGAACCGGTCGTTCCGGCTCGGCCAGCTGGCGAGCGGCACCTGGGTCGCGTTCACGCACGGCGCCAACGACGCGCAGAAGACGATGGGGGTGATCGCGCTCGCGCTCTACGCGCACGGGTCGATCGACACCTTCTACATCCCGACCTGGGTGAAGATCGCCGCCGGTGTCGCGATCGGGGCCGGGACCTACGCGGGCGGCTGGCGCATCATGCGCACGCTCGGCCAGAGGGTGTTCCAGATCGACCCCCCGGCGGGCTTCGCAGCGCAGGCGACGGCCGGTGCAGTCATCTACGCCTCGACGAAATACGGCTATCCGCTATCGACCACGCATGTCGTCTCGGGCGCCGTGATGGGGTCCGGGGCGACGAAGCGACTGTCGGCAGTGCGCTGGGGCGTCGCCGGCAACATCGTCTTCGCCTGGGTGCTCACCATCCCGGCGGCCGCGCTCGTCGCGGCGATCATGTGGTGGCCGATCAAGGCGATCTTCGGATGAGGCTCGGGCTCGGGCCGAGGCAGCGGCGAAATCCACGTGCTCCTCCGGCAGGCGGGCGAGGCTGTGCTCGACGTCGCGCGGGCGGTCGACCTCCGGTTCCGGGCAATGGCCGTCCGGCCCTTCTCAGGACGAGGTGAAGGAGCTCGAGCACGAAGCGGATCGCGTCATCTCCGAGCTGATCTCGACCACGAACAGCATGTTCGTCACGCCATATGACCGAGAGGATCTGATCACTCTCGCGTTCAAGATCGACGACGTCGCCGACGCCGCGGAGAACGCGGCGGAGCTGCTCGGGCTCTACGGGATCGAGTCGCCCACTCGCCAGGCGCTCGAGCTTTGCGAGATCCTCGTTCGAGCGACGGAGGAGCTCGCGGCACTGCTGGGCGAGCTCAAGGGCGTGCACGGGTTCTCGCCCCGGGTGGTCGCGATCAAGGAGCTCGAGGATCGAGGCGACGACGTCGCTCGTGCGGCGCGCGCGAGCCTGTTCAAGGACGATCGGATCGACCCCGGAATCGTGATCCGCTGGAAGGACATCTACGAGGCGCTCGAGGACGCAATCGATGCGTGCGACACAGCGGCGAGCCGCGTCGGGAACATCCTCGTCAAGAACGCCTGACGCGACCCCGAGGCTACGGTGCGCTGGGGTGCGAGGCGTCGCTGAACTCGCGAAACTCGCCCGTGACGAGATATGACACCTGCTCGCCGATGTCGACGGCGTGGTCGCCGATCCGCTCGACGCAACGCGAGACGACCAGCATGCGCAGGCCGTACTCGCGCTCCTGAGGCGAATCTCCGAGCGAGAGCACGTTCTCGGTCGCGTTTCGGTTGGCCCGGTCGATCAGCTCATCGAGCTCGACGAGCGTCAGAGCCTTCTCCGCATCACGCGTCGAGAACGCTTCGAGCGAGACACGGATCATCTGCTCGGCCCGCTGGCCCATGTCTTCGATCGATTGCGCGATCCGCTCGTCGGAGACGTTGAGGTCTCCCATCAGCTTGGTCAGCTTCGCGACGGTCACGCAATAGTCGGCCATGCGCTCGAGATGGAGATTCACGCGCAGGATGGCGAGAACGAGGCGGAGGTCGGCGGCAACGGGAGTCTGTCGCGCGAGGAGCGACTGGACGCCTTCCTCGATCGCAACGTACCGCCGGTCGATCTCGTCGTCGAAGCGTATGACCTCGTCGGCGAGCTCCTCGTCTGCGCGCGCGAGCGCGTTCAGCGACGAGCGCAAGGTGCGGAGGACGAGATCGCCCTCCTCCTGGACTGCGGCCTCGAGCTGCGAGAGCTCTTCGGTGAACGAGATGCGCACTCAGCCGAACCGTCCAGTGACGTAACCCTCGGTGCGCTCGTCAGCCGGGTGGGTGAAGATCTTCTCGGTGGCGTCGTACTCGACGAGAATCCCGTGACGGGAGCCGTCGTCCTTCACCTCGAGGCTGAAGAAGGCCGTCATCTCGGCGACGCGTGCCGCCTGCTGCATGTTGTGCGTGACGATGACGAGGGTGTATTCACTCTTCAGCTCGTGCATCAGATCCTCGATCGCGGAGGTCGAGATCGGGTCGAGCGCGGACGCGGGCTCATCGAGCAAGATCACATCCGGCTGCACGGCGATCGCTCGCGCGATGCAGAGCCGCTGCTGCTGGCCGCCCGAGAGGCTGAGTGCGGAGCGTTTGAGCCTGCTCTTCACCTCGTCCCAGAGCGCGGCGCTCCGGAGCGCCTGCTCGACCCGGTCGTCGAGATTGTCGCGCATCCCGAGTATGCGCAGGCCGTATGCGACGTTGTCGTAGATCGATTTCGGAAACGGATTGGGCCGCTGGAACACCATCCCGATTCGGCGGCGCACCTCGATGGGGTCGACCTGGTCGCCGTACAGGTCGACGCCGTGGTAGAGCAGGCGACCATCGACCTTGGCGCTCGGTACGAGGTCGTTCATGCGGTTCAGGCAGCGAAGAACCGTCGACTTGCCGCAGCCGGACGGGCCGATCAACGCGGTGATCGCGTTCTTGTGGATGTCGAGGCTCACGTCTTTCACGGCCGGCGCCTTGCCGTAGTGGACACTCAGATCCTTGATGTCGAAGACGACCTGCCGGCTGACGTTCGCGGCCGAAGGAGGGGATGCGATGCCGATCGCGCGTCGACTCCCTCTTGCGTTGTGAATCCATATCCATGGTGGTCACCGCGGAAGTCTCCCGCGCGATCCCCGGTCGCGGGGTACACACGGTGTGAACGTCTCGTGACGGAGTGGTGACAGCGATCCCGAGCGGGGCCACGGCCTGGAATGCTGCGAGTCCTGATGGAAGCCGCCGCCGTGCAGAAACCGGTTCTGCCGCGCACACGGCACGTGGGCGACCGGATCGGCGACGGATTTCTCTACGGGTTGACGGCGATTGCCGCGATCGTCGCCGTGATCGTCGTGTTCGCGATCATCTGGCGCGTCGCGGACGGCGCCTGGCCCGCGATCAAGGCCTACCACCTCGCGTTCCTCTGGCACAACGAATGGAACGCGCCGTTGAGCAAGTTCGGCGCGCGCGACTTCATCATCGGCACGCTCGTCACTTCATTCGGGGCGATGCTGCTGGCGGCGCCGCTCTCGGTCGCGATCGGCCTCTTCCTCAGCGAGCTCGCACCGCCCGTTCGTCCGCACCCCGGTCGGCACGCTGATCGACATGCTCGCGGCGGTGCCGAGCGTCGTGATCGGGCTCTGGGGTATCTACGTGCTCGCGCCGTTCGACGCGCAGCACGTTCAGCCGTTCCTCTCGCGCGGCCTCGGCTGGATCCCGATCTTCGCCGGCGGCCAGGACAAGACCGAGTCGACGATCTTCACGGCGATGATCGTGCTGACGATCATGGCGATCCCGATCACGTCGTCGATCTGCCGCGAGCTCTTCCTCGGCGTGCCGGCCGAGCTCGAGGAGGGATCGATCGGCCTTGGGGCGACGCGCTGGGAGATGGTGAAGACCGTCGTCGTGCCCTCGGTGCGCGGTGGCGTCGTCGCGGCGATCATGCTCGGTCTCGGGCCGCGCTCTCGGTGAGGCGATCGCGGTGACCCAGGTGATCGGGAACTTCGTTCCGCTGCGACTGTCGATCTTCCAGCCGGGAGACACGATCGCGAGCCGTGTTGCGAACCAATATCAGGGAGCGGTCAGCAACATTCAGATCTCGGCGCTCATCTACCTGGCGCTGATCCTGCTCGTGATCACCTTCCTGACCAACTTCGCCGCGCAACGTGTGATCAAGCGATTTGCATTTCAGACCGGGGGTGACTGAGCTGCAAGAGCCGGCGACGGACTTGCGGGCGAGTGGACGCGGCCGTCGTCGCCTGCTCGTGAACCGGTTGGCCGAGGGCGCAGCGATCGGCGCCGCACTGCTCGCGGTCGCCGCTCTGGCGCTCGTGATCTGGTCGGTCGGCAGTCGTGGGATCGGTGCGATCAACCTCGACTTCTTCGTGAAAGGGCCGGCGCTCTTCGGAGAGTCAGGAGGAGGCATCGGGCCCGCGATCGCCGGCTCGTTGCTCCTGGTCGCGGTCGCGACGGTGATCGCCCTACCCGTCGGAGTGCTGACGGCGATCTTCGTCAGCGAGTTCGCGCCCGGTTCGTGCCGGCCGACAGATTCGGTTGTGGCTCGACGTCCTGAACGGCTTTCCCTCGATCGTCATCGGCATCTTCGTCTTCACGATCTGCGTCAAGGTCAAGGTGCCGATTCTCGGAATCGGACAGCACCAGAGCGCGATCGCCGGTGGCGTGGCGCTCGCGGTGATCATGCTTCCGCTCGTGGCGCGCTCGACGATGGAGGTCCTCGCCCTCGTTCCCAACCAGCTACGGGAAGCGAGCTATGCGCTGGGAGTCTCGAAGTGGCAGACGGTGCTTCGCGTCGTGTTGCCGACGTCGTTCGGAGGAATCCTGACGGGCACGACGCTCGCGATTGCCCGGGCGGCCGGCGAAACGGCGCCTCTCCTCTTCACGTGCTCGATCGCAGGGCAGCTGGTCGACTGGAATCCTTCGCACTCCGTCCAGTCGATCCCGTTGACCATTTTCCAATACTCCGAGTCGGCCGACCCGAACCTCCACCAGCAGGCGTGGGCAGCCGCGTTCGTCTTGATCCTGTTCGTCCTCGCTGACCAGCCTGTCGGCCCGGCTGCTACTCGAACGCTCACGCCGGAAGCTCGGCCACTCGCGCTAGCGATTCCGGCGTTCACCACTCCGTCACCGACACGTCACACGGCGTCAGCCCACGCGTGAGTCGATCCCGGCTGGAATGACAGCGTCAGCCAACTGGAACACCACAGGGACAAGGAGAGGACTTTCATGAACAGAGGAGTTGCGCTCATCGCCGCTTGTCTCTTCTCGCTTCTCGCGGTAGCAGCCGCCAGCGCGAAGAGCAGCGACACCACCATCACCGGCGCCGGCAGCACGTTCGTCGCTCCGCTCGTCGGCGCGTGGACACCGGCGCTCGGCTCCGCCTTCGGCTACTCGGTGCAGTACTCGGCGGTCGGCTCGGGTGCGGGCATTGCTGCGATCACCGCCAATCAGGTCGACTTCGGAGCATCCGACGCGCCGCTGAACCCGGCGCAGCAGTCCGCCTGTCCCGACTGCATTCAAATCCCGTGGGCGCTCTCCGCGACGGCAGTCGCCTACAACGTTCCGGGTGCGCCCGTCCATGTCAACCTCGACGGCAACACGATCTCGAAGATCTTCCTGGGCCAGATCACGAACTGGAACGATCCGGCGATCGCCGCACTGAACAAGGGCGCGAAGCTTCCCGACCTGAAGATCACACCCGTCTTTCGTTCGGATGGGTCGGGCACGTCGTACAACTTCACCGACTATCTGTCGTCGGTGAACGGAACCTGGAAGACGAAGATCGGTGTCTCCACCCAGCCGGCGTTCCCGGCCGGACAGGGCGCCAAGGGCTCGAGTGGGGTCGCCGGCCTGATCTCGCGCACCTCAGGGGCGATCGGCTATGTGGACGTGGCATACGCGATCAAGAACCACATTCACTTCGCCGCGGTCAAGAACCGTGCGGGCAAGTTCCTGTTCCCGAGCCTGCGCCGCATCGAGGCGGCCGCTCTGGCCTATCCCAAGGTGCCGTCGAACAACGAGCTGCACATCGTCGATCCGCCAAAGTCGGCGGCGCTTGCGTACCCGATCAGCACCTACACGTACGTGATCGTGCACAAGAAGAGCTCGCACGCCGCCGAGCTGCGGAAGCTGATCTTCTGGTCGCTCACTCAGGGGCAGGCGCCGCAGTACGCGGCCAAGCTGACATTCGCGAAGATGTCGACCGTGAAGTCGGTGCTGGTTGCAGCCGAGAAGACGCTGAAGCAGATCCACACGTAGGAACATCACCGAACCGGATTCGACGCGAAGGCGCCCTTCGGGGCGCCTTCGCTGTCTAAGCGGGAAAGGTGCAGCGGATGCGCAAGCCGCGTCCGCGGTCTCCGTCGGCCTCGACGTCGCCTCCCGCGGCGGCGACGACGTGCTTCACGATCGCCAGCCCGAGGCCCGTTCCGCGCGAGGTACGTGCGGAATCGGCCCGGTAGAACCGTTCGAACAGCCGCGGAAGAGTCTCGGCGGGAACACCGCTCCCGTCGTCCGCTGCCGTCAGCACCACGAAGTCACCCGCCTGCTGAACGTCGAACGTGAAGCGCGCTCCGTGACCCGCGTAACGGATTGCGTTCTCCGCGAGGTTCTCCCCGACAACCCGGAGCATCCGGGGCCGCAGCGGCAGCTCGATCGAGTCGTCGCCCTGGACGCCGAGCTCCACCCCTGCGCGCGCCGCGGCATCTTCGAGGCGCTCCAGCACCCCTCGCAGCACCGGCAGCGCGGCGGTGTGACCGAGCGAGACCACCTCCTTGCCGCTTTCGAGCTCCGAGAGAAACAGGATCTCGTCGATCAGGATCGCCCGCGTTCTCGACCTCCTCCTTCGCCTGCTCGATCAGCGCCGTCGACGTCGGCGCCGGGGAGGTCGGCCGAGTCGAGCAGAGCGAGGATGCGTGCGAGCGGGGTTCTCAGCTCATGCGAGACCGCGGCCGTGAAGCCCGTGCGGAGCTCATCGAAGCTGCGGTCATACACCAGATCGTCACCATTCCGAAACCCGGAGAGAACCGAGTCCCGGTCTATCGTAAGGGCCGTGGCCAAGATCCTGATCGTCGAAGACGACAACGTGATCGCGGACGGAATGGCCAAGCATCTCGTGGCGGCAGGCTTCGACCCGATCGTCGTCGGTCGCGGTGAGCTGGGGCTCGCGCGGCTCCGGTTCGAGAACCCGGATGTCTGCGTGCTCGATCTGATGTTGCCCGAGCTCGACGGCTGGAAGCTGATCGAGACTGCGCGCGCAGAGGGGATCGGCACTCCGATCGTCGTCGTCTCGGCGCGGGGAACCGAGCACGACCGCGTCCACGCGCTCGAGATCGGCGCCGACGACTATCTCGTCAAGCCGTTTTCGATGCGAGAGCTCGTGGCGCGTGTCGGCGCGGCGGCCCGCCGTGGTGTGCGCCCGCAGGAGGAGCGTCGCGGCGACGCGATCGAGATCGAGGAGCTGCGCATCGACCCGAGAGAGGTACAGGCGTTCGTCGACGGCAAGAGCGCGCAACTGACGCCCACCGAGTTCAAGCTGCTCTACACGCTCGCGCTCGACCGCGGCCGCGTCGTCACGCGCGACGAGCTGCTGCAGAAGGTCTGGGGCCGCCGCGAGACGCACCGCGACCGGACGGTCGACGTCTTCGTCAGGCGGCTCCGCCAGAAGATCGACCGTAACGCCTCGCAGCACTCGTTCATCCAGACCCGGTTCGGCGTCGGCTACAAGCTCGAGCCCGAGCTCAAGGCCTAGGCGAACAGTCCCGAGGCAGCGGGCGCCGGCACCGCGGTCTGGTGCCACACGACGATCTTGCCGCCCTTGACCTCGAAGATCGCCGCCGCTTGCGCGCCCGGGAGCATCGCAGGAGTGCCCCGGCCGCTCCTTGAGCTTGAAGACGGCGACCACCTCCTGCTTTCCTTGCAGCGTCAGCGAGGTGATGTCGCCCCCACACGGCAGGAGTGAGTTCCAGCGCACCGCGTCGGCGTGGCGCTCGGCAACGTCGTCAGGCCGCCGTTCTGGATCACCTCTGCCGCAGCGGCGAACAGGCGGCCCGCGGCTTCGTTGTCGTTGCGGTCGAGTGCCGCGCTCCAGGCGCGTACGACGTCCGGCGGCGAGGCCGCGGAATCGCCCGCCGCAGGCGGTGAGCGCGAGCAGGACGATCAGGATCGCCGCGAACTTCATGCGGATAGTCTGCCCGCCGTGGACTTCGACCTGACGGCTGAGCAACGGGAGATCCAGTCCGTTGCGAGAGAGTTCGCGGACGCGGAGATCGCACCGCACGCCGCGGAGTGGGATCGCGCGCACGGGTTTCCACGCGACCTGCTTGCCAGGCTGGGGGAGCTCGGCCTGCTCGGCGTGTGCGTCCCGGAGGAGCACGGCGGCGCGGGGGCAGACTTCCTGTCGTACATCCTGGTGCTCGAGGAGCTGTCGCGCGCCGATGCGGGCGTCGGGGTCACGGTGGCGGTCCACACATCTGCGTGCACCCTGCCGCTGCTGCAGTTCGGGACCGAGGAGCAGCGGGACCGGTTCGTCCCGCCGCTCGCCCGAGGGGAGGCGATCGGGTGTTTCGCGCTCACCGAGGCCGGCTCGGGGTCGGACGCCGGCGCGCTCGTCACCCGCGCTGACGCGGACGGCGACGGCTGGCGCGTGTCAGGCGCCAAGCAGTGGATCACGAACGCGGCGTTCGGCGGCACGGTGCTGCTGTTCGCGAGAACCGATCCCGAGACGAAGAGCGCGCGCGGTGTCTCGGCCTTCATCGTCGATACCGACCAGGTCACGATCACGCGCACCGAGGAGAAGCTCGGCCTCAACTCGTCGGTCACGAACGACATCGCGATTGATTCGCACGTCGGGGCGGATCGGTTGATCGGCGACCTCAATCACGGCTTTCGCATCGCGATGGCGACGCTCGACGGGGGCCGGATCGGCATCGCGGCGCAAGCGGTCGGCATCGCCCAGGCGGCCTACGACGTCGCGCGTCGTTATGCGAAGGAGCGTGAGGCGTTCGGGCACCCGATCGCCCAGTTCCAGGCGATCCAGCACAAGCTGGCCAACATGTCGATGGAGATCGACGCAGCACGCCTCCTCACCTGGCGTGCCGCGTGGCTGAAGGCGCAAGGACGCGGGCACACCGAAGCGGGTGCCAAGGCAAAGCTCTTTGCCTCGGAGATGGCCCGCCGCCAGACGGCGGAGGCGATACAGGTGCTCGGCGGCTACGGGTACACCAAGGAGTTTCCCGTGGAGCGGTACTACCGCGACGCGAAGATCACGGAGATCTACGAGGGCACGAGCGAGATCCAGCGGCTCGTGATCGCACGCGAGATTCTCGAGAGCCGGGCCCGTGCCTAGGCGGCCCGACGAGCCGGTCCGCCTCACGCGGATCTACACGCGCGGCGGCGACACGGGGGAGACGTCGCTCGGCGACCTGTCGCGCGTCTCGAAGCTCGACCCGCTCGTCCGGGCCTACGGGGCGGTGGACGAGCTCAATTCGGTCGTCGGCTGGGTGCAGGTCGAGGCCAAGGACGACCGGCTGATGCGGATCCAGAACGAGCTCTTCGACCTGGGGGCCGACCTGTCCGTGCCGTACGCGGCCGACGACGGGAAGCTCCGGATCGAGCAGGCGGCGATCGACCGGCTCGAAGCCGACTGTGATCGTGCCAACGAGGGCCTTGCCGAGCTGAAGAGCTTCGTCTTGCCCGGCGGCTCCGAGGAAGCGGCGCGCCTCCACATCGCGCGGGCGGTCTGCCGGCGCGCGGAGCGGGACGTGCTCGATGCCGCCGCCACGCGCCCCGTCAACCCGCTCGCAATCCGGTATCTCAACCGCCTCAGCGATCTGCTCTTCATCCTCTCCCGGGCGGCGAACGCAGGTGGCGACGAGCCGTTGTGGCTCCCCGGCGGAGAGCGCTGAGCCGCCGCGGCAGGCGAGCCGATCGGGCAAACTCCAGACGTGGCGACCACCGAGAAGCCGCCGGCGCCGCTCCACTCCACGATCTCGGGGGTGGAGAACGAGCCTGTGTACACGCCTTCCGGTGTGGAGGTCGACTACGACCGCGATCTCGGCGCTCCGGGGGAGTTTCCGTTCACGCGGGGCGTCTATCCGACGATGTACCGCGGCCGGTTGTGGACGATGCGGCAGTTCGCGGGGTTCGGGACGGCGGCGGAGACGAATGAGCGGTTCCGGTATCTGCTCGAGCATGGGCAGACGGGGTTGTCGACGGCCTTCGACATGCCGACGCTGATGGGCTACGACTCGGATCATCCGCGTTCGGAGGGTGAGGTAGGTCGCGAAGGAGTGGCGATCGACTCCCTCGAGGACATGGAGACGTTGTTCGACGGGATTCCGCTCGGCGGTGTGTCGACGTCGATGACGATCAACTCGCCGGCTGCGATTCTGCTGGCGTTCTATCTGTGCGTCGGCGAGGAACAGGGGGTTGCCCGTGAGCAGCTGCGCGGGACGATCCAGACGGACATCCTGAAGGAGTACATCGCGCAGAAGGAGTACATCTTCCCGCCGGAGCCGTCGATGCGGCTGGTGACGGACATGGTCGAGTTCTGCAGCCGTGAGATGCCGCTCTGGCATCCGATCTCGATCTCCGGCTACCACATTCGTGAGGCGGGCTCGACGGCGGCGCAGGAGCTTGCGTTCACGCTGGCGGACGGTTTCACGTACGTCGAGTGGGCGATCGAGCGTGGTCTCGACGTGGACGACTTTGCGCCGCGGCTGTCGTTCTTCTTCAACGCGCACCTGGACTTCTTCGAGGAGATCGCGAAGTACCGCGCGGCGAGGCGGATCTGGGCGACACTGATGCGCGACAAGTACGGGGCGAAGAATCCGAGGTCGTGGCTGATGCGCTTCCACACGCAGACGGCCGGGGTCTCGCTGACCGCGCAGCAGCCTGAGGTGAACATCGTGCGTACCGCGATCGAGGCGCTGGCTGCGGTGCTCGGCGGCACCCAGTCGCTGCACACGAACAGCTTCGACGAGGCGCTCGCGCTGCCGACCGAGGATGCCGTGCGGATCGCGCTGCGCACCCAGCAGGTGATCGCGCACGAGACCGGCGTCGTGAACACGACCGACCCGCTCGGCGGCTCCTACTACGTGGAGCACCTGACGAACGAGCTGGAGCGGCAGGCCTACGAGTACTTCGACCGCATCGAGCGGCTCGGTGGGGTGGTGGCCGCGATCAAGGAGAACTTCTTCCAGTCCGAGCTGGCGGAGGCGAGCTTCCGCTACCAGCGGGAGGTCGAGGCGGAGCAGCGGGTGATCGTCGGCGTCAACCGCTACAAGCTTGAAGGTGAACCTGAGCTTGAGACATTGAAGATCGACCCGGCGCTCGAGCGGCAGCAGATCGAGCGGGTGCAGGCCCTCCGTGCCCGGCGTGACACGGCGGCCGTCGAGCGAGGCCCTCGCACGCCTGCGGGACGACGCTGCTCACGAGGGGCGCAACCTGATGGGCCCGATCGTCGACGCCGCCCGTGCCTACGTCACCATGGGCGAGATGTGCGACGCCCTCCGCGAGGTCTGGGGAACCTGGCGCGAGACGCCCGTGTTCTGAGCGTTCCTATACTGGCGTCCGTGGCAGGGAAGATCAGAGTCGTGATCGCGAAGCCCGGGCTGGACGGGCACGACCGAGGGGCGAAGATCATCGCGCGCGCTCTGCGCGACGCCGGCATGGAGGTGATCTACACCGGTCTCCATCAGACGCCCGAGCAGATCGTCGAGACCGCGATCCAGGAGGACGCCGACGCGATCGGCATCTCGATCCTCTCGGGCGCCCACATGACGCTCGTGCCTCGCATCCTCGAGCTGCTGCGAGGGCAGGGAGCGGAGGACCTCCTCGTGCTCGTCGGCGGAACGATTCCGCAGGACGACGTGACCGAGCTGAAGAAGCAGGGTGTGGCCGAGGTCTTCACGCCGGGAGCTCCGACGAGCGACATCGTCGACTTCCTGCAGAGCCGCGTCCCCGTCTGAGTGCCCGCTAGAGTCCTGCGCGCATGAAGATCGCGGTCTGTGTGAAAGCAGTTCCGGATGCGGCCGCCGGTCGGCGCATCGATCCGTCGACGAACCGTCTCGACCGGTCGGTCGAGCTCGCGATCTCCGACTTCGACACCTACGCGGTCGAGGAGGCCCTCCGTCTGAAAGAGGCGACCGGCGACGGTGAGGTGGTCGTCATCTCGATGGGGCCGGAGAAGGCGATGGACGCGCTTCGCAAGGCGCTTGCGATGGGCGCCGACCGTGCGGTGCTCGTGACGGACACGGCTCTCGAGGGGTCGGATCTGCTCGGGACGGCGAGCGCGCTCGCCGGCGCGATCGAGCGGGAGGCCGCCGACCTCGTCCTCTTCGGGCAGCAATCGGCCGACGGCGGTGGCGCGTGCCTGTGGTCCGCGGTCGCGGAACGGCTGCGGCGGCCGGTCGATCTCGCAGGTGAGCGAGCTCGAGCAGAGCGGCGGCTCCGTGACCGGCAAGCGACAGACCGAGTTCGGCTACGACACGATCCGCGCGCCGCTGCCCGCCGTGATCGCGGTGTCGGATGCGATCAACACCCCGAGATATCCGTCGCTGAAGGGGATCATGGGCGCGAAGAAGAAACCGCAGGAGACGCTGACGGCTGCGGATGTCGGCGGGGCCTCCGCCTCCGGGACGACCGTCGTCGCGCTCGGGCCCCCGCCTGCGCGCGGTGAGGCGCGCAAGATCGAGGACGACGGCAGCGCCGCCGAGCAGATCGTTGCGTTCCTCGTCGAGAAGAGGCTCGTCTGATGGCCGGAGCACTCGTCTTTCTCGAGCACCACGAGGATGCGATTCAGAAAGGCTCGCTCGGAGTCCTGGCGAAAGCAGCGCAGCTGGGTGGAGACGTCGCCGGGCGTGCTCATCGGTTCCGGGGTTCGGCCGCTCGCCGACTCTGCTGGGGCGTTCGGCGCGACGACGGTGTTCGTCGCCGACGACGAACGTCTCGGCGCGCCGCTCCCACAGGCACGGGTCGACGTGCTCGCAAAGCTCGTGCGGGACGAGGGCTTCGACACGGTGCTGTTCGCACAGTCGGTGCTCGCCGCCGACGTGGCTGCCGGCCTCGCTGCGCGCCTCGGCGCCGGGCTGAACTGGGATCTCGTCGACCTGAGCGCGGACGGCGTCGGCAAGCGGCCGGCGCTCGCCGACTCGGTCGTGGTCGACGTCGGGTGGTCGAGCGAGGTGAAGCTCGCGATCTTCCGGTCGGGGACGTTCGATGCGGCGGAGACGGGCGGGACCGCCGAGGTCAAGGACGCGGCAGTCGACCTGGAGGACTTCTCGACCCTCGTCGAGATGGTCGAGCAGGCGCACGCGGAGCAGCAGGGGCCGTCGATCGAGGATGCCGACGTGATCGTCGCGGGCGGCCGAGGACTCGGCGAGCCGGAGAAGTTCGCGCTCGCCGAGGAGCTGGCAGGGGCGCTCGGCGGAGCCGTGGCTGCGACGCGAGCCGTCGTCGACGCAGGCTGGTACCCGTACTCGTCGCAGGTCGGCCAGACGGGCAAGACGGTGTCGCCGAAGCTGTACGTCGCTCTCGGCATCTCGGGGGCGATCCAGCACAAGGTCGGGATGCAGGGCTCGAACGTGATCGTGGCGATCAACAAGGATCCCAACGCGCCGATCTTCGAGTTCTCGGACCTCGGCGTGGTCGGCGACCTGCATGCGATCGTCCCGAAGCTCGTCGAGCTCGTTCGCGCCCGCGCGTCGTGAGCGTTCGCCCGGCTGACTTCCCGCCTCCGTGGTCCGCGGCGGAGGCGATCGCCGCGCCGTCGGATCCTGCCGACGAGCGCATCGAGGTCGGGTTCCTGATCGTGGGCGCCGGTCCGGCCGGTCTCGCCGCCGCGATCAGGCTCGGCCAGCTGCTCGAGGAGCATCCGGAGCAGGCCGAGCGGCTTGGCGACGTGCCCGTGGCCGTGCTCGAGAAGGGAAAGGCGCCGGGCTCGCATCTTCTGTCGGGCGCCGTCGTCAACCCGCGTGGGCTGCAGCGCCTGTTCAAGGGCCGCAAGCGCATCGACGAGATGCCGTTCTACGGGGAGGTGCACGGGGAGTCGGTGCTCTTTCTGACCAGACGCCACGCGGTACGCATCCCCACGCCGCCGACGATGGTCAACCACCGCAACCAGATTGCGTCGCTGTCGCAGCTCGGCCGTTGGCTCGGTGAAGAGGCCGAGGCCCTCGGCGTGACGATTCTGCCGGAGACCTCGGCTGCACAGCTTCTCGTCGACGGGGGCCGAGTGGTGGGTGTGCGCAGCGGTGACCGCGGGCGCGGGCGCGAAGGCGAGCAGCTCGGGAACTTCGAGCCGGGATCGGACATCGGTGCCCGCGTCACGATCCTCGCCGAGGGGACCCAGGGGCACCTCACCGGCGCGGCGCTCGACCGCTTCGGGTTGCGCGGCGAGAGCCCGCAGGTCTGGGCGCTGGGCGTCAAGGAGGTGTGGAGGGTCGCGAAGCCGCTCCGGGAGGTCGTGCACACGATGGGCTGGCCGCTGCGAGCCGGGCGCAAGTATCGGGAATTCGGCGGCTCGTTCATCTATCCGATGGGCGACGACATGTTGACGATCGGCCTGGTGGTCGGCCTCGACTACCGCGACTCGGAGCTGTCGGTGCACGATCTGTTGCAGGAGCTGAAGACACATCCGCGTGTTCGCAAGCTGCTCGAGGGCGGCGAGCGGCTTCAGTGGGGCGCGAAGACGATTCCGGAGGGCGGTTTCGTCGCATTGCCGAAGCGATTGCACGCGCCGGGCCTCCTGATGTGCGGCGACGGAGCCGGGTTCGTCAACGTGCCGGCGCTGAAGGGCATTCACTATGCGATCGAGTCCGGTCGGCTGGCCGCCGAGGCTGCGTGGAGCACGCTCGCGCCGGGCGCGTCGTCCCGTGAGGCGCTCGCCTCCTATGACGGCGCCGTGCGCGACTCCTTCATCTGGAGCGATCTGCGAGAGGTGCGCAACATGCGCCAGGCGTTCGGGCGCGGGTTCTATGTCGGTGGAGCGCTCGCCGAGCGCGATGACGGCGTCGAAAGGAAGGTTCCCGCCGGGCGATCTGGCGACCGAGCGCGACGCCGACCAGTCGCTGATCGCCACCGACCGTGCGGCGTCGTATCCGGTGGCCGACGGTGTGTTGACGTTCGACAAGCTGTCGAGCGTGTTTGCCTCGGGGAACCGGACTCGCGACGATCAGCCCAACCACATTCGCGTGCAGAGGAGCGTTCCGCGTGAGATCGCGGAGCTGTGGACGCGGATGTGCCCTGCGCAGGTGTACGAGGTCGGCACCGACGCGGGCGACGGGACGGTGGAGGTGAAGATCGCCCCGTCGAACTGCGTCCAGTGCGGCGCCATCACGGCCAAGGGCGGTCGCCTCACGCCGCCCGAAGGCGGCAGTGGCCCCGAGTACACGATCACGTAGCTCGGGGGCGCGCGTCTCGTCACGGCGGCTGCCACCCGGGAGGTTCGCGGGGAACGGGCTCGGCGCAAACGGCACGGAACTCCTCGACGGCGGAAGCCGGCGAACTCCCGAAGAATGCGAGTAGTTCGTCTCGATCGACCTTGATCCTCGCGAACGCGAGCCCGATGGTGGCGGCGTAGCTCGTCCACGTATGTGACTCGAGCTCGCCGGGGATACCGGCACGTCGCGGGTTTTGAATCACGTAGCGGATCGTGTTGAGCACCGATCCGTCGGTCCGAAGCCGGCGATTCCAGAAGCGCTTGCCGAAGAGATGGTTCACGCGCCCGTGCTGCTGGTTGAACCAGACTGCATATGCGGTGTTGAGTTCCCCCATGCCTGCGGAGAGCCCGCGGTCGCCGACCGTGATCACCAGGTGATAGTGGTTGTCCATGAGGCAGTAGGCGAGTACCGTCCAGCCGAACTTCTTCGAAACCCGGTCGACCGTTTGGCAGAAGAACCACCGGTCCCGATCGCCCAGGAAGATCGTGCGTCTGTTGTTCCCGCGCGTCACGACGTGGTGATACCCAGGACTCTGGTCGCGGAGCTGCGTGGACATGACAGCACGCTAGGCAGCGAGGATGTGACGAGTCTGTGCCGTTCGCACTTTCGATTCACTCTTGTCGCACTTCGGATTCGGTGGCAGCCGCCGGACGTGGCTAGATTCGGCAAGTCGTGATCACCTCGCTGGAGAATCCTCGGGTCAAGGACGTTCTTCGGTTGCGGAAGGCTCGCGAGCGGCGGCGGGACGGGCTCTTCATCGCCGAAGGCGTGCGGGAGGTCGAGCGCGCGCTTGCGGCCGGGCTCGTGCCGCGCGCGATCTACGTCGCGCCCGGAGCTGCTTCCGGAGTGGGCCGGCGCAGCCGCGGAGGAGGTGAGCGCGCGCGTCCTTGCCAAGCTCGCCTACCGCGGCGAGCCCGAGGGGCTGCTCGGCGTCTTCGAGGCCCCCCAACGCGAGCTCCCGGCCGGCGCGACGCTCGTCCTCGTCGCGGTAGCGATCGAGAAGCCCGGCAACCTCGGTGCGATGGCCCGCACCGCGGACGCCGCAGGAGCCGACGCGCTGCTCGTCGCCGGTCCCGAACTTCGATCCGTGGAACCCGAACGCCATTCGCGCCTCGACCGGAGCCGTCTTCACGCTTCCGATCGTCGAGGTGACGAGAGACGACGTCGCTGCTCTGCCAGTCGTGAAGAGTCGCAGCGGTCCTTGGCTCGCCGAAGGCCCACACCGACGTCGACTACACGGGCCGAACAGCGTTCCTCGTGGGCGCCGAGGATGCCGGCCTCGATGAGACGTGGCGTGAGCTGGCCGACGCCGAGGTGACGATCCCGATGAAAGGAGCGGCGACGGACTCGCTGAACGCGAGCACCGCCGCCGCTGTGTTGCTCTTCGAAGCCGTGCGCCAGCGCGCGGCCACCTGAGACTCCTCGACTACTTGAGGTTCTTCTGCGCCGCGATCCCGCCGGCGAGTGCGGCCCCCGTCATGAACATGTGCTCGTAGGAACCGTGCACGAGTGCGAACGTCTTGGCGTAACGCCCGGCGTTGTAATCGTCCAGCGCGCCCTTGAGCTGCAGGACATGCGCGGTCAGGTCGTTGACGAGCACCTGCTTCGGCAGCCCGATCGCCTTGGCGAAGAAGGCGGCCTGCACCTGGATGTAGGTCAGGAGGCTGTTGACGGCCTTCTGCTGGCCCGCCTTGTCGTGCTTCGCGGTGGCAACCGTGTAGGCGACGAAGTCGTTGATGTGTGCGCGCCACAGGTTCTTGCCGTTCAGGAACGCCTTGCCGGCGGACGCCCCGTAGATCGAGCCGATCGCCTTCGAGATCGCGACCGAGTTGTTGTCGAGCGCCTTGGCGAGCGCCGGGAAGTTCTTCCCGCCGATCACGCCGGCCTGCGTCGCCCACGTGGCGAGCAGCGCGTGCTCACCGAGGAGGCGGTCGAGTGCAACCTGGAGATTCGCCTTCGGGCCGTAGATCGAGCCGAGGCCCTTCTGCTTGGCGATCGCGCCGGCGAGTGCGTCGGCGGTCATGCCCATGTGGTTGTACGCGGCGTTGGTGAGGGTGTACGCCTGCGTGTAGTTGCCCTGCCGCGTACGCGTCCAGCTGGCCCTTGAGCTGCAAGACGTGCGCGGTCAGGTCGTTGACGAGCGCCTGCTTCGGCAGTCCGGTCGCCTTGGCGAAGAAGGCGGCCTGCACCTGAACGTAGGTCAGGAGTGCGTTGACGGCCTTCTTCTGTCCGGCCTTGTCGTGCTTCGCGGTTGCGACGGTGTACGCGACGAAGTCGTTGATGTGTGCGCGCCACAGGTTCTTGCCGTTCAGGAACTGCTTGCCGGCAGCGGTGCCGTAGACCGATGCCGATCGCCTTGGAGATGGCGACGCTGTTCGCATCGAGCTGCTTCGCGACGGCGGCGAAGTCCTTGCCGCCGACGAGGCCGCGCTGCGTGGCCTGGATCGCGAGGATCGCATGCTCGCCGAGCAGCTCGTTCAGCGCGACGCGGAGCGCAACGGCTTTCGACGAGGCAGCGCCGGTCGAGTGGGTCATGTTCATGTTCATGTTCATGCCTGCCATGGCGCCCTGACCGCTGTGCTTCGAGCGGGTCAAGGCACCCGATGCGACTGCCGCCACGGCTAGAGCCAGGACGACGAGCAGCGCGAGTGACATCTTCAGATTCTTCAAGGTTCGCTCCCAAGTGAGGTGGTTGACGAAGCTCATTCGCCCCTCAGCCGATTACGGTTCGGTTGTGATCCCGACCCGTGACGACGCCGAGCGCGCGCGCGCGACCCTCGCGGGCCGGCTGCCTCGAACACCGCTCCTCTCGAGCCGAACGCTGAACGCGCGCTTGAAGTGCGAGCTCTTCCAGCGCACGGGCTCCTTCAAGGCGCGCGGCGCTCTGAACAAGATCAGCAGCCTCACGGCCGAGGAACGCGGGCGCGGCGTGATCGCGATCAGCGCCGGCAACCACGCACAGGCGACGGCCTACGCAGCAGCCTCTGAAGGAATCGACGCGCTCGTCGTCATGTGGCAGGGAGCCTCGGAGCAGAAGATCAATGCAACGCGCGGGTACGGCGCGACCGTCGACCTCGAGGCAAGCGGGCCGGGCGACGCGTTCGACCGGCTCGACGTGCTGCTCGCAGAAACGGGCCGGACACTCGTGCATCCGTTCGACGATCCGCTCGTGATCGCGGGGGCCGGGACGGTCGGGCTCGAGATCGAGGAGGACGCACCCGACGCCGACGCGATCGTCGTCCCGGTCGGGGGCGGCGGGCTCATTTCGGGCATACAGATCGCGATCGGCGGCGGGTATGCGCGTGATCGCGGTCGAGCCGGACACGAGCACCGCTCTGCACACCGGCCTGGAGCACGGCGAGCCCACCCACGTCAGTCCCACGTCGGTCGCCGACGGGCTGAACGCACCGTTTGCAGGACGGCTGGCTCTCGAGATCACGCAAGCAGCCTCGAGCGCGTGCTCGTCACCGAGCAGGAGATCGAAGATGCCTTCCGATTTCATCTATGCGAGGACGAAACTCGCCTGCGAACCGGCCGGCGCGGCCGCGGCCGCGGCCTGGCTCGCGGGCAAGATCGACGCCGAGCGGCCGGTGCTTCTGGTCTCCGGCGGCAACGTCGCCAGGGAAACGGCCGCTGCTATCCTGGCCCGGCAATGAAGACGGACATCCATCCCGAGTACGTCCTCGCCACCGTGCACTGCAGCTGCGGGAACACGTTCACCACGCGTTCGACCAAGTCCGAGCTGCACGTCGAGATCTGCTCGAACTGCCATCCGTTCTACACCGGCAAGCAGAAGCTCGTCGACACGGGCGGCCGGGTGGAGCGCTTCCAGCGCCGGCTCGAGAAGGCCGAGCGCGCCGCGCGCGCTTCGTCCTAAGCCATGGCACAGGCCATCGGAGGACAGGCCGTCCTCGAGGGCGTGATGATGCGCGGACCGCGCAACTGGGCGGTCGCCGTGCGAAAGCCCGACGGCGACATCGCCCATGTCGCCCGCACGATCGATCCGCTTGCCGCGCGCCACTGGCTGCTGCGGCTGCCGGTCGTTCGCGGCGTCGTCGCGCTCGGTGAGAGCCTCTCGATCGGCTTCCGCGCGCTGAGCGTGTCGGCGACGTATGCCGCCGCCGAGGAATCGGAAGGAGACGGCGAGCCGGCAGAGATCGGACGTTGGGCGCTCGCGTTTGCGTTTCTCGTCGCAATCGGTTTCGCCGTGATGATCTTCAAGGTCGGCCCTGCGCTCCTCACCGATTTGCTGCCGATCTCGAACGGCGGCTGGTTCGTCCTCGTCGAGGGCCTCGTGCGCGTTGCGGTATTCGTCGTCTACCTCACCGTCCTCAGCTTCATTCCGTCGCTCCGGCGCGTCTTCCAGTACCACGCCGCCGAGCACAAGGCGATCAACGCCTACGAGGCGGGCGAGGAGCTGACACCCGAGACGGCGCAGCGGCACTCGCTGATCCACCCGCGGTGCGGCACGGCCTTCCTGCTCTGGGTGATGGTCGTCGGCGTCTTCGTCTACGCGCTGCTCGGCCGTCCGGTCTGGTACTGGCTGATCGTCAGTCGCATCGTGTTGCTGCCGGTGATCGCCGGGATCGCGTACGAGCTCATTCGTTTCGCGGGCCGGCACTCGGACAACCGGCTCCTGATGACGTTGCTCGCTCCCGGGCTCTGGCTGCAGCGCCTGACGACGCGCGAGCCGACGCTCGACCAGCTGGAGGTGTCGATCCGTGCGTTGCGGGAAGTCCTCGAGCGTGAGGGGCGGGCCGAACCGGCAGACCGGCGAGTGGAGGTGATGGCGTAGTGGCAACAGAACGCAAGGCGGAGGTCGTGTGGCAAGGCGACCTGACGAACGGCAGCGGGACGATCGAGAGCGTCACGAGCGGGGCGCTGCCGCCGCTCGACGTGTCGTGGGCGGCGCGCTCCGAGGCGCCGAACGGCAAGACGAGCCCCGAGGAGCTGATCGCCGCTGCGTGGGCGTCGTGCTTCTCGATGGCGCTCTCGGGGGCGCTCGCGCGCGGCGGCAACCCGCCCGAGAAGCTCGAGACGTCGGCGACGGTGACGTTCCAGCCGGGCGAGGGGATCACGAAGGGTGCGCTCACCGTCCGGGGCACGGTGCCCGGGATGGACGCGAACGCATTCGGCGAGGCCGCGGAGGCGGCGAAGCAGAACTGCCCCGTGTCGAAGGCGCTCGCCGGGATTCCCGAGGTCACGCTCGAAGCATCGCTCGCGCAGTAGCTACCCTCGGCGGCAATGGCCGCACTCGACGATCTGATCGCGGAGCTCGACCGCTCCTACGAAGAGGCGCAGGCGCGCCTCTCGGACCCTGCGGTCTACAACGACCATCGTGAGGCGGCCGAGGTCGGCCGGCGGCTGAAGGAGCTCGAGGGCCCCTACAAGCTGGCCCAGCAGTGGAAGCAGGCCCGCGAGGATCTCGCCGCCGCCCGCGCCGACGCGGAGCTCGCCGAGATGATCGGCGACTACGAGGCGGAGGTCGAGCGGCTCGAGGAGGAGCTGAAGCTCGCGCTCGCCGAACGCGATCCGGCCGACGACAAGGACGTGATCGTCGAGATCCGCCAGGGCGTCGGCGGCGACGAGGCGGCCCTCTGGGCGGCCGAGCTGCAGCGCATGCTCCAGCGCTACGCCGAGAAGCGCGGGTTCAAGTTCGAGCAGATCGAGACGAACGCCAACGAGGGCGGCGGGCTGAAGGAAGGCGTGTTCGCGATCAAGGGCGACGGCGCCTACTCGATCTTCAAGTTCGAGGGCGGTACGCACCGTGTCCAGCGCGTGCCGGAGACGGAGTCGGCCGGGCGGATCCACACCTCGACCGCAACCGTGGCGGTGATGCCCGAGGCCGACGACGTCGACCTCGAGATCGACGAGACCGACCTGAAGATCGATGTCTACCGCTCCTCGGGGCCCGGCGGGCAGTCCGTCAACACCACCGACTCCGCGGTGCGGATCACCCATGTGCCGACCGGCATCGTCGTCGCGATGCAGGACGAGCGGTCGCAGCTGCAGAACCGTGAGAAGGCGATGCGCGTGCTGCGCGCGCGCATCTTCGAGGCCGAGCGTGAGCGCCAGGCGGCCGAGCAGGCCGCCGCGCGGAGCGCCCAGGTCGGTACCGGCGCGCGGGCGGAGAAGATCCGCACCTACAACTTCCCCGAGAACCGCGTCACGGACCATCGCATCAAGTTGACGACGCATCGCCTCGACCAGGTGCTGCAGGGCGATCTCGAGGACTACACCGACGCGCTCATCTCGGCCGAGCAGCGCCGCGCGCTCGAAGGGTGACGCTCGCCGAGGTGTTGCGGGGCGCGGCCGACTACCTCGCGGGTCGCGGTGTCGAGCACCCGCGACTCGACGCGGAGCGCCTGCTGGCCCGGGCGCTCGGTCTCTCTCGCATCGAGCTGTACACACAGCACGACCGGCCCGCTCACCGAAGCCGAGCGCGCGGCCGCCCGTGAGCTCGTGCAGCGCCGCGGTCGCCGCGAGCCGCTCGCCTACGTGCTCGGTGACTGGGACTTCCGCCGCCTGACGCTCAAGACCGATGCACGTGCGCTCGTGCCGAGGCCGGAGACGGAGATCGTCGTCGAGCGCGCTCTGGCGTTGCTGGAGGGGATCGAATCGCCGCGCGTCGTCGATGTCGGGACCGGGACCGGTGCGATCGCCCTCGCGATCGCTCATGAGCTGCCCGGCGCAGTCGTCCAGGCGACCGACTCGTCGGCCGGCGGCACTCGAGCTGGCCCGGGAGAACGCGGCGGCGAACGATCTCGAGGTCGAGTTTCGCGCAGGCGATCTGTTCGGCGGACTCGAAGGGCCGTTCGACCTGGTCGTCTCGAACCCGCCGTACGTCGATGCTGCCGAGCTTCCTGCGCTCGAGCCGGAGGTCCGCGACTGGGAGCCGGCCGAGGCGTTGGTTGCAGACGGGCAGACCGAGCGCCTCGTGCACGAGGCGAAGGCGGTGCTGGCCGGCTGGCTCGTCGTCGAGGTGCACGAGGATCGAGCGCAAGCCCTGGCGCGCACGCTCGAGGAGCAGGGATACACGCGGGTCGGGGTCGGCAACGATCTGGCCGGGAAGGAGCGGTACGTGGAGGCATGGTGGGAGACGACGCAGCCACGGCGGTGATCGCCGCGCTCCGGCAGGGCCTGCCGGTGCTGCTGCCGACCGACACCGTCTACGGTCTCGCTGCGAATGCGGCGAGCGAGGACGATGCCGTCCGCCTCTATCGCCTCAAGGGACGGAGGCCGGAGCAGCCGAGCGCGCTCCTCGCGGCCGACGTCGACACGCTGGTGCGCTGCATCCCGGAGCTCGATGCGCGCTCGGCGGCGATCGCCCGCGAGCTGCTGCCCGGCCCGTACACGCTCGTGCTGCCGAACCCCGCGCGGCGCTACCCGTGGCTGAGCGGTGCGCGCGCCGACACGATCGGCGTTCGCGTGGCTGAGCTGCCGGCGCACGCGCGAACCGTCCTCGCGGCTGTCGGATGCGTGCTCGCGACGAGCGCCAACGACCCCGGCGGCCCGAACCCGGTCACTCTCGATGACGTGCCCGCACGGATCCGCGCCGGAGTGGGGGCGGAGCTGGACGCCGGGCCGCTGCCGGGGACGCCGTCGACGGTGATCGACTTCACCGGTGCCCGGCCGGCCGTGCTCCGCGACGGCGCGGCTCCCGCCGCCGGCGCGATCGAGCGGGTCCGTCACCTCTTGGCCGGTTGAGCCACTACGATCCGCCTCGATGGCGGTCGCGCACCAGACGTTCGAGGAGCTCCGGACGGCAGGCCTTGCCGAGGTCGACCCCGAGATCGCGCAGCTCCTCGGGCAGGAGGTCGAGCGCCAGCGCGGCCAGATCGAGCTGATCGCCTCCGAGAACTTCACCTGGCCGAGCGTTCTCGAGGCCGTCGGGTCGGTCCCCACGAACAAGTACGCCGAGGGGTACCCCGGGAAGCGCTACTACGGCGGCTGCGAGGTCGTCGACGAGATCGAGGAGCTCGCGCGCGGGCGCGCGAAGGAGCTGTTCGGTGCCGAGCACGCGAACGTCCAGCCTCATGCCGGGGCTCAGGCGAACATGGCCGTCTACTTCGCCGTGCTCAAGCCGGGCGACCGGGTGCTCGGGCTCTCGCTCGACCATGGCGGTCACCTCACGCACGGCCTGAAGGTCAACTTCTCGGGAAAGCTGTACGAGTTCCACCACTACGGCGTGTCGCGCGAGACGATGCAGGTCGACTACGCCGACGTGCTCGCAAAGGCCAAGGAGGTTCGCCCGGCGCTGATCGTCTGCGGCGGCTCCGCGTACCCGCGAACCGTCGAGGCCGACAAGTTCCGCGAGATCGCCGACGAGGTCGGGGCGCTCCTCATGTGCGACATGGCGCACTTCTCGGGGCTCGTCGCGGCAGGCCTGCACCCGAGCCCGGTGCCGCACAGCGACTTCGTCACCTCGACGAGCCACAAGACCCTGGCGGGGCCGCGGGCCGGCTTCGTCCTCTGCCGCGAGGAGCATGCAGCGAAGGTCGACCGGGCCAACTTCCCCGGTATGCAGGGCGGGCCCCTGATGCATGCGATCGCCGCGAAGGCGGCCTGCTTCCGCATCGCCGCGACGGAGGCCTTCCGGGACTACCAGGCGCAGATCCGCGCCAACGCCGACGCTCTCGCGGCGACGCTCATGTCGGGCGGCTACGACGTCCTCACCGGCGGCACCGACACGCATCTCGTGCAGCTCGACCTGCGCGCGACGGAGTGGACCGGTCTCGCCGCCCAGGAGCGGCTCGAGGAGTGCAGGCTGACCGCCAACCGCAACACGGTGCCGTTCGACGAGCGGCCGCCGATGGTCGCCTCGGGTGTGCGCCTCGGCACGCCGGCGGCGACGATGCGTGGTTTCGACGAGTCCGATTTCCGGGAGGTCGGCTCGATCATCGTCGACTCGCTGAACGAGAGCGCCGGGGTCGAGGAGCTGCGCGCCCGTGCGCTCGCCCTCTGCGACAAGCGGCCGCTCTACCCGGGCTTCCGCGGCTATACGACGTACGTCGCCTAGGGCGTCAAAAGCGATGTCGGTGACCGAGGTCCGCCACCCGCTCGTCCAGCACAAGCTGTCGTACCTGCGCGACAAGGACACGCCGACGGTGCACTTCCGCAAGCTGGTCGAGGAGGTGACCCTGCTCCTCACCTACGAGGCGACGAAGGATCTTCCGACCGAGGACGTCGACATCGAGACACCGCTCGAGGTGCACCCGTTCCCGCGCATCTCCGGCAAGAAGGTCGCCGTGTGCCCGATCCTGCGCGCGGGGCTCGGAATGCTCGACGGCGTGCTCACGCTCATCTCGGGCGCGCGCGTCGGCTTCATCGGGCTCTACCGCGACGAGGAAACGCTGCGACCGGTCGAGTACTACGTGAAGCTCCCCTCCGACGTCGCGGACCGCGACGTGATCCTGCTCGACCCGATGCTCGCGACCGGCAACTCGACCGTGCACGCGGTGCAACTGGTGAAGGATGCGGGGGCAACGAGTGTCCGGCTGATCGCGATCATCGCCGCGCCCGAGGGGATCGAGAACGTGACGAGCAGCCATCCGGACGTCCAGATCGTGGTGGCCGCCGTCGACCGCGGCCTCAACGAGCAGGGCTACATCGTTCCGGGCCTCGGCGACGCGGGAGACAGGCTCTACGGGACGAAGTAACCTGGGCAGATGGTCTGGAGCCAACTGACAGACCACCTCCAGGTGCTCTACGGCGCGGTGGCCGCGCTCGTCATCGTGCTGCTCCTGACGCCGGCCGTCGGCCGCAGCGCCCGGTATCTGCGCCTGATCGAGCGTCCCCGCGAAGGCGAGCGGGAGCGCCCGGCGATCCCACGGCTCGGCGGCCTCGCGTTGTTCCTCGGTGTGCTCGTTCCGTCGCTCGCGTTCCTGCCGCTCGGCGGTGAGCTGCGCGGGGTCGTCCTCGGCGCCGCCGTCGCGACCACGGTGGGGGCGATCGACGACTTCCGCCATCTGCGCTGGTGGCAGAAGCTCGGTGGGCAGGCGTTCGCCGCTGCGATTCCCGTCGGCTTCGGCATCTACCTGCATACGTTCACGTTCCCGTTCATCGGGCGCCAGGACGTGCCCGTCTGGCTCGGTGCGTCGCTGACCGTGCTCGGCATCGTCGCCGTGATGAACATGGTCAACTTCCTCGACGGCCTCGACGGGCTCGCGGCGGGCGTCTGCGCGATCTCCGGCTTGACGTTCGCCGTGATCGAGCTCTCGCTCGGCCGCATCGGCGCAGCCGTGCTCGCAGCGATCGTCTGCGGGGCGTGTCTCGGCTTCCTGCGCCACAACTTCTACCCGGCCCGCATCTTCATGGGCGACTCCGGAGCCCTCCTGCTCGGGTTCACGCTCGCGACGATCTCCGTGCAGGGCCTCCTGAAGACGGCGGCGTTGGCGACGCTCGTGCTGCCGCTGCTCGTCCTCGCCGTTCCGGTGCTCGACACGTCCTTTGTCGTCGCGAAGCGGCTGAAGAGCGGCCAGCCGATCTACGTGGCCGACGCGCGGCACCTGCACCACCGCTTCATGCGGCTCGGGTTCTCCGAGCGCCGCTCGGTCGTCTATCTCTGGACCTGGTGCGCGACCCTCGCACTGGCCGCGCTCGCAACTCGCTTCGCCCCGCCGCATCAGCACGGCCACTGGAGCACCGTCAATCTCCTGGTCGACGCCGCCGCCGGCCTGGCGGCCCTCGCCTTCTCGCTCTACGTCGTCTACCTGCTCGAGATCGTCAAGCTCGCGAACCGGCGGCCCCGCCGGCGCGACGCCGCCTCCAAGGCTGCCTGAGCCGCGTCACAAATGCCACCCGCCTTCGCTAGACGAGGCGGAAACGACTGTCACAAGCCCTGGTATGCTCCCGGCCGGTGCAGCCCCCGCGATCGACGTTCTCCCTCGCCGGGGCCGGCAGTGTGCTCATAGGCTTCACCGCAGCATGTGTCGTTGCGGGCACGCTGGTCGGCTGGGCGGTGGGGCACCTCGGTCTCGGGCTCGCCTTCGGTGCGGTCGTCGGCATCCCCGTCGGCGTCGCCGTCACCGTGATTCGCTACCGCAACATCTGAACTGATGCCGAACTCCTGGACCGAGCCACGCACGGCCCCGCCGACCCTGCTGCCCACGATCGCGGGTGCGATCGTCATCGGGATCGCGCTGCCCTTGTTCCTGCTCGCGGGCTGGCGCGTCTCCGGCTGGGCGATCGGCGCCGTCCTCTGGTTCGGCAGCGAGGCGTTCGGTGCGGTCCTCTCACACCTGCGAACGCGAACCGGTAACCTCGCCGCCGCAGGCGTGGTCGCTTTCGGAATGCTCTTTCGCGCGATTGCCGTGATGGTGGTCGTCTTCGCCGTCGCCGTTTCCGACAAATGGCTCGGGCTGGCGGCTGCGTTGACGTATGCCGCCGGCTACTCGGCCGTGCTCGGGACTGCAGCTCGTCGCCTACTACAGCGGCCCGAAGGCCGGTGTCGAGGCGTGAGGCGCCTTCTCGTCACGCTCGGCACGATCGCGCTCCTGCTGCCGGCGAACGCCTTCGCCCGCGGGACCTTCGACCCGACGACGGAGTTCGAGCAGAAGGAGTGGGTGCCGATCCACCTCGGCCCGCTCAATCTCTCGATCACGAAGGCCGTCGCCTACCTGATGCTCGGGAGCGTGCTGACCATCCTCTTCGGGATCTTCTTCATGCGCACGAAGATCGGGCGAAAGCCCGGCCGGCGCGAGACCGTCGGCGAGATGGTCTACGAGATCGCGCAGACGCAGATCGCCGAGCAGGGGCTTCCGTCCAAGGCGATCGGACGCTGGTTCCCGTACGTCGCGACCCTGATGCTCTTCATCTTCGTCGTCAACTTCCTCGGCTTCATCCCGCTGCCGCTGACCGGCGAGACCTGGCACGGTGTCCCAGTCTGGGGCATCTATGCGGCGACCAGCTCGATCTCGGTCACGCTCGCGCTCGCGCTGCTCACCTTCTTCTTCACGCACTTCGAAGGCATCCGCTGGAACGGCCCGGTGCGGTACTTCAAGAGCTGGATCCCGGAGGCGCCGAAGCCGCTCCTCGGCGCTGATCGTGCCGCTCGAGATCCTCGGCCAGTTCATGCGCCTGATCTCGCTCTCCGTCCGTCTCTTCGCCAACATGCTCGCCGGGCACATCCTGATCCTCACGTTCATCGGCCTGATCTTCATCCTGCAAAGCTGGATCCTGGCGATCGTCGTCGTGCCGGTCGGGATCCTCTTCTACCTCTTCGAGGTCATCATCGTCATCGGGATCCAGGCCTTCATCTTCGCTGCTCTGTCCGCCATCTACATCGGCTCGGCCATCGAGCCTGAACACTAAGGAGATCGCATGTTCCACCTGATTGCCAGTGCGACATCGGACTCGCCGATCACCCACGCCGGCAAGGCGATCGGCCTCGCCCTCGGGGTCGGTCTCGGCGCCCTCGGCGCCGGTGTCGGCATCGGCAACATCTTCGGGTCGATGATCCAGTCGGTCGCCCGCCAGCCGGAGCTGCGCGGCGAGCTGCAGGGGATCCAGTGGCTCGGCTTCGCACTCACCGAAGCGGTCGTGTTCTACGGCCTCCTCGGCTCGATCCTCGCCTACGTCCTGGTCTAGCGGATGCTCGCCGTCCAACCCGCTGATCCAGGTCACGCCTGGGCTGATGATCTGGACGATCGTCTGCTTCCTCGTGGTCCTCTTCGTGTTGAAGCGCTACGCGTTCGGGCCGATCCAGCAGATGATCGACCAGCGGCGTGAGCGAATCGAGCAGGCGATCGCCGAGGCCGACCATGCGCGGGACGAGGCGCGCAACCTGCTCGAGGAGCACCGCAAGCTGATCGGCGAGGCGAAGTCCGAGTCGGAGGAGATCCTCGCCGAGGCTCGCCGGATCGCGGAGTCGCAGCGCGAGCGCGTTCGCGCGGAGACCGAGGAGGATCGCCAGCGCCGTCTCGAGGAGACGCGGCGCCAGATCGAACAGGCGACCCACCAGGCGCTCGGCCAGATCCGCGAGGAGGTCGGGAAGCTCAGCCTGCTCGCGGCCGAGAAGATCACGCGCAAGTCGCTGACCGGCGCCGACCAGAGCAGGCTGATCGACGAGGCGCTCGCCGAGATCGACTTCGGCGCTTAGCTGGAAGGGAGCCCGTCGTAGCCGTCGCGCACCGCATCTATGCCCGCGCCGTCTTCGAGGCGGCGCAGGACGCCGGCAAGCTCGACGCCGTGCACGGGGAGCTCCAGCAGCTCCGCGACGCGTTCGCCGAGGCGCCCGACCTCGAGGCGCTGCTCGAAAACCCCGAGGTCGACTCGCGCGTGAAAGCGGACGTGCTCGCCCGCGTCGCCGCCGGCTCGGACGAGACCGTCGTCAACTTCCTGCGGCTGATCGCCGAGAAGGGCCGCGCGGGGGAGATCGGCGAGATCGTCGCGGAGCTCGACACGCTCGTCGCGGCCGAGCACCGGGTGCTCGACGTCGAGCTGACGACGGCGCACGAGCTGAGCGACGAGGAGTTCGGCCGCATCCTCGGCCGGATCGAATCCGCCTCGGGCCGCAAGGTGCAGGCCGAGCGCAAGGTGGACCCAGACTTGATCGGAGGCATCGTCCTCCAGGCCGGTTCGATGAGGCTCGACGCGAGTGTGCGCGGGCGGCTCGAACGTCTCGACACGACCTGACGCACGCAAGGAGTCAGTGACACCCATGAACCAAGGAGCCCGCATTGAAGCTTCGCCCAGAAGAGATCACGTCGATCCTCAAGGAACGGATCGAGAACTTCGACACCGAGTCGAACCTCGCCGAGGTCGGCGCCGTGCTGCAGGTCGGTGACGGCATCGCGCGCATCCACGGGCTCGAGAACTGCCTCGCGCTCGAGATGCTCGAGCTCGAGCACGGCGTCGTCGGGCTCGCGTTCAACCTCGAGGAGGACAACGTCGGCGCCGCGCTCTTCGGCGACTGGGACAAGGTCACCGAGGGAGAGCCGGTTCGGCGCACCGGCAAGGTCGCATCCGTTCCGGTCGGCGAGGCGCTGCTCGGCCGCGTCGTCGACCCGCTCGGGAACCCGATCGACGGGCTGGGCCCGGTCGAGACGACGGAGACCCGGCCGGTCGAATGGAAGGCGCCCGGCGTCATCCAGCGCCAGCCGGTGAAGGAGCCGCTGCAGACGGGGATCAAGGCGATCGACTCGATGACGAACGTCGGCCGCGGCCAGCGCGAGCTGATCATCGGCGACCGCTCGACCGGCAAGACGGCGATCGCGATCGACACGATCCTGAACCAGCACGACCAGAACGTGAAGTGCTTCTACATCGCGATCGGCCAGAAGGCCTCGACGGTCGCCCAGGTCGTCGAGCGGCTCCGCGAGGCAGGCGCGATGGAGTACACGACGGTCGTGGTCGCAGGTGCAGCCGAGGCTGCCCCGATCAAGTGGATGGCGCCGTTCGCCGGTTGCGCGATGGCCGAGTACTTCCTCTACAAGGGCGAGCACGCTCTCGTCATCTACGACGACCTGACCAAGCAGGCCGATGCCTACCGCCAGCTCTCACTGCTCCTGCGCCGGCCGCCGGGCCGCGAGGCATTCCCCGGCGATGTCTTCTACCTGCACTCGCGGCTCCTCGAGCGCGCGTGCAAGCTGAGCGACGAGCTCGGCGGTGGCTCGCTGACCGCGCTGCCGATCATCGAGACGCAGGCGGGCGACATCTCGGCCTACATCCCGACCAACGTGATCTCGATCACCGACGGCCAGATCTTCCTGCAGTCCGACCTCTTCTTCTCCGGTGTGCGCCCCGCGGTCAACGTCGGCACCTCGGTGTCGCGCGTCGGCTCGTCGGCACAGACCAAGGCGATGAAGAAGGTCGCCGGCCGCCTGCGGCTCGACCTCGCGCAGTACCGCGAGCTGGAGGCGTTCGCGCAGTTCGGCTCCGAGCTCGACCAGGCGACCCAGTCGGCGCTGAACCGCGGCGAGAAGATGGTCGCGACGCTCAACCAGCCGCAGTACCAGCCGTGGCCGATGGAGGAGCAGGCGGTCGCGCTCTACGCCGGCGTCAACTCGTACCTCGACGACATCCCGACCTCGGACATCGCGCGGTTCCAGGACGAGCTGCGCGAGCACCTGCGCGACGAGGCGTCGATCTACAAGACGATTCGCGAGAGCGGCGACCTCTCGGACGAGCTGTCGGAGAAGCTGAACGCCGAGATCGAGAAGCTGAAGGCGCGGTTCAGCACGTCGGAGGAGAACGCTGCGTAGTGGCGTCGACGCAGGACCTGAAGCGGCGCGTCCGCTCGATCACGAACACCCGCAAGGTGACGAAGGCCATGGAGCTCGTCGCCTCCGCGCGCCTGCGGCGATCGCAGATGCGCATCGAGGCGATGCGGCCGTACGCAGACCGGATGCTCGAGCTGATGGCCGGCGTCTCGCAGGCAGCCGGCGCGGTGCGGCTGCCGCTCCTCGAGCGTCGTGAGACCGTCCAGAAGATCGCGATCGTGCCGGTGTCGGCGGATCGCGGTCTCGCGGGCGGCTTCAACGCACAGGTGATCCGGCGCTCGCTTGCACTCCAGCGCGAGGCGGAGGCGGCCGGCCAGGAGGTCCTCTGGTTCAGCACCGGCCGCAAGGCGGCCTCGACGCTGCGCTTCCGGCGGCTGAACGTGATCCAGTCGTGGACCGGCTTCAGCGAACGGCCGGCCTACCGCGACGCCCAGGCGCTGGCCCATGCCGTCTCCGAGGCGTTCGTCAACGGCGAGGTCGACAAGGTGGTCGTCGTCTACAACGCGTTCGTCTCCGCGCTCACCCAGCGGGTGACGGTGCGCGAGCTGCTGCCGATCTCGCAGGAGCTGATTCAGGAGGCGGTCGAGGCCGCGGAGCCCGACGACGCGCCCCGCTACACCCCGGACTTCATCTACGAGCCGGAGCCGCAGGAGATCCTCGCCCGGCTGCTGCCCGTCTACGTCGAGACCGAGCTCTACCGGGCCCTGCTCGAGTCGGCGGCCTCGGAGCAGGGCGCGCGGATGACTGCGATGCGCAACGCCTCGAAGGCTGCCGGTGAGCTGATCGACAGCCTGACGCTCGCGATGAACCGGGCGCGCCAGGCGGAGATCACCCAGGAGATCCTCGAGGTCGTCGCCGGCGCGGACGCGCTGACGACCTAGGCTGCACGACCTAGCTGGAGCGGCGCGCCTGTGCATCGGCGCGCCGGCCGGCGATGTACTGGCGGCCGAAGATCGCGGCCGGGGTCAGGATGAGCGCCGCCAGCAGCCCGCCCAGCGGGACGAAGATCCAGGCTCGCGGACAGCCGGTGCGGATTCGCCGCCTCCGCGATGACCTTGGCCGACTCGGTGGACGCGTTCGCTGCGTACTGGCTCTCCGACACGCCCTCCGGCACCCACGAGGAGATCGTCCAGCGGTGGTGGGGCAGCAGGCGCAGCTCCGCCTGGAACGTCTTTCGCACGAGCGTCGACCCCTTCGTCGGCTCGAGCAGGATCTCGATCAGGGCGTGCTTGCCCGTGAAGGTCTGGAACCCGACGAAATCGATACCGGCTGCGGGGTACGGGACGACCGGGATGTTGCCGGTGCTCCACTGGGCGCGGGTCAGGCCCTCGCGCAGGCTCGGGTGGACGACGCCGAACGACCGTTCCGGGTGATGGCGCGCAACGGACGACGAGATGAAGAGCGAGAGCGCCGACAGGATCGCGCGTCGGTCGGCCCGGCTGACGTCGCGCGCCCGCAGTTCCTTCACGGCGGCCGGAGGCGGAGCGGCGACCGCGCCGGCCGGTGACGCCGCGGCGGGTGCATTGCTCCCTCCGTTCGGGCTCGGCAGGAAGACGATCGCTGCGGCGACGCCGCCGGCGACGACCGCGCATGCGGCGGCGATGCGTAGACGGCGTCTCGAGCGATGCGAGACGGCCCCGCGCATGCGTCTAGTGGTTCGCTCCGAGCGGGACGAGTGGGGTGGAGTGCGGCACCCACGTGTCCACGACCCAGTGCTTGTTGCCCGGAGCGCCCACCTTCTTCAGGCGGATGAAGAACACCTGTGGCTTCACCGTGCTCGCAGCTTGCGGCTCGAGGAGGATCTCGAGGCCGGCCACGTTCGCATACGAGTAGTCGATCTTGAACCGCGCCACCGCGCTCGACGAGACCGGGTACGGGACGACCGGGATGTTGCCGGTCAGCCATTCCTTGTAGGTGAGGCCGCCCCGGATGTTCACGTCCGAGATCTTCCAGGCCGCTGCGAGGTTCTTGCGCGCAACGGCCGTCGTCACGAACGTCCGCGCGACCGCCGTCGTGTCCTTGCCGAGCGGCACCGTCTTCGGGGTCGGCGCCGGCTTCGAGGCCGTCGCGCCCGTCAGAGGTGCGGTCGCCGCCGCCGGCTGGGCGTGGTGGGAGGGCAGCACCGCGATGATCGCGGCCACGACGCCCGCGGCCAGGACGAGGCCGCCGAGCCACGGCCCGAGGACCCGGAGCCGGTACCGGGTGCTCCTCCGGGGGTGGCGTTGGGCTTCGGAGCGGGTCGCCATTTCCGTCTTAGACTCCGTTCAGGGAAGGGTTGTTAGCAGGTCAGCGCTAACAAAAGGGCCGTGCGCGGCGTCCAAGTTAGCGCGGTCGACTGTCCATCGCCTGCACGTACCCGTCGACGACCCCCTTATACTCCTTGAGCCGATGACCACCGAGATCGAGAAGCAGCTGGCGATCCCAGCCGGCGCCGGCGTCGGAGAGGTCTCGGGCGAACGCCGAGGTGCCGGCGGAGCCCGGTGCGGTCAACGTTCGCGCACGCGGGTACTGGGAGAGCGTCTGGCTTCGTCTCCGGCGCGACAAGCTGGCCCTGGTCGGCGCGGGCTTCATCGTCTTCCTCGTCCTCGTCGCGTTCGCGGGAGCGCCGATCGCCGCGCACTTCCTCGGCCACGGGCCGGACGACCAGTTCTTCCTCGGCGGGGTGGACCAGACGACGCTCCTGCCGGCGAAGCCCTGGACGCACGTCCCGTCGCTCTCGGGCGGCACGCAGCTCCTGATCCTCGGCGGCGACTCGACCCTCGGGCGCGACGAGTTCCTGCGGCTCCTCTACGGCGCGCAGATCTCGGTCGAGGTCGGTGTCGGCGCCACGTTGCTGTCGATCACCATCGGCCTCCTGCTCGGGTCGATCGCGGGCTTCTTCCGCGGCTGGGTCGACACGATCATCTCCCGTCTCACCGAGATCGTGATGGCGTTCCCGTATCTGCTCTTCGTGATCGCCCTTGCCGCCACGGTCGGCCAGAGACTCGACAGCGTCACACTGGGCTTTCTCGGCCAGGGCGTGATCACGCTGATCATCGTCTTCGGCCTCTTCAGCTGGTTCTACCCAGCCAGGGTCTTCCGCGGCATCGTCCTGTCACTCCGCGAAAAGGAGTTCGTCGAGGCGGCGCGGATGATCGGTGCGAGCGACGGCGGATCATCCGCTCGCACATCCTCCCGCACCTCGTCGGCCCGACGATCGTCTTCTCGACGCTCAACGTGGCGCAGTTCATCCTGGCCGAGGCGGGTCTCTCCTTCCTCGGGCTCGGGATCAAGCAGCCGACCGCGAGCTGGGGCAACCTCCTGAGCGACGCGACGGCTTTCATCACGACGCGACCCGTGCTTCTGATCTGGCCGGGCATCGCGCTCGTCCTGACGACGCTCGCCTTCAACCTGCTCGGCGACGGCCTCCGCGACGCGTTCGACCCGCGCGGTGGTCGCTGAACTCCGGTCTCGCGCCTGCAAAGAGCGAACTAACTAGACTCCCGATCCGTCGTCATACACGCTGCCCCGCCCCTGAGAACATTCAGGCAACAGGGAACTGAACGAAGCGGTTTGTCCCAGCCCATGAGAGGTTTTTCGAAAGGAGAGCACATGGAGAGAAGGGTCCTGCTCTCGATTGCCATGGCGGCAATCGGGGCGACTTTGCTGATCGCGGCCACCGCTACGGCGGCCCCGGCAAAGTCCCAGAAGCAGACGAAGGCTGCGGCCGGCGGAACGCTGGTCAGCGAGCTCGATACCGACGTCGACTACACGGATCCCCAGCTGTCGTACTACCAGCCGATGTGGGAGATCGAGTACGCGACCGCCTGCAAGCTGTTCAACTACCCGGACAAGGAAGCCCCCGTGGGCGGCCAGGTCGTCCCCGAAGTGGCGGCCGGGCTCCCGGTTGTTTCGAAGGACGGCAAGACCTACACGTTCACGGTCAAGTCGGGCTTCCGCTTCTCGAACGGCGAGGCGGTCACCGCACTCAGCTTCAAGCGGGCGATCGAGCGGCTCGCCAACCCGAAGATGGCCTCGACCGGCTCCGGGTTCGCGGGTGACGTCATCGTCGGCGCCCAGGACCGCATCGACGGCAAGGCCGCGAGCGTCAGTGGCGTCACGGCCAAGGGGAACAAGCTGACCATCAAGCTGATCCACCCGGCTCCGGACATCCTCGCCCGGCTCGCCATGCCGTTCTTCCAGGCGATCGACGCCAAGACGGCTGCCACGATCGACCCGCAGGGCGTGAACACCTACGCCAGCTGCGGCCCGTACTACATCTCGGGCCGGACACCGAACCGGTCGATCACGCTGAAGGCGAACCCGTATTACAAGGGCACTCGTCCCCACAGCGTTGCCGGCGTCCAGGTCAACATCGGTAACTCCCTCGACGTCATCTATCAGAACGTCGTCAAGGGCACGACCGACTACGCCGCAGGCGGCATCCCGCCGGCCAACATCGCCGGTGTCGCCGCGAAGTACGGCGTCAACAAGAAGCAGTTCTTCACCCGCCCCGAGCTCGAGGTCGACTACCTCGCGCTGAACCACGATCCAGGGCGCGCGTTCAACAACAACCCCGCAGCTGGCCAAGGCCGTGAACTACGCGGTCGACCGCCACGCGTACACCGCTCAGCGTGGTGCGTTCGCGGGTAGCCAGACGAACCGCATCCTGCCTCCGGGCATGGCGGGCGTGACGAAGGCGACGCAGGTCGTCAAGAACAGCTATCCGACCAAGAACGTCACCGCCGGAGACATCAAGAAGGCGAAGGCGCTGGCTGCCGGACATACGGGTAACGGCAACATCACGATGTGGGCTCCGAGCGGCGGCGTTGGGCCGCAGCAGGGCCAGATCGTGCAGTACGACCTCAAGCAGCTCGGTCTGAACGTCGACCTCAAGCTCCTCCCGCGTGCACAGCAGTTCACAACGGCACGCAACCGGAGCCAGGCCACGTACGACATCAACTGGTCTGCGTGGGGTGCCGACTACAACGACCCGTACGACTTCATCAACATCCTGCTGGACGGCAACAACATCGGGCCGACGGCGAACAACAACGACGCCTACTACAACGTGCCGAAGTTCAACGCACTGATGAACAAGGCGTCGCTCCTGTTCGGCTCGTCGCGCACGAAGGCGTACGACTCGCTGGACAAGACGATGATGGCGGAGAACCCGCCGTGGGTCCCGATCCTGAACCGGACCGCGCGGCTCTTCGTCTCCTCGCACTTCGGGTGCTTCACCTACAACCCGGTGTTCGAGGTCGATTACGCGGCGGCCTGCAGGAAGTAGGCGGCCGGAGTGGGCTGGAGGGGCGGCGCCGATCGGCGCCGCCCCTCCTGATCCCGTTGGCGTTAGGCTTCTGAGCGAATGCTGAGATACATCGTCAGGCGTCTCATGTGGGCCGTCGTGCTCTTCGTCGCCGTGACGGTGATCACGTACATCATCTTCTTCGTCATCCCGTCCGACCCGGCGACCCTCGCGGCGGGGAAGAACGCCAGACCCGCGGACATCGTCCGTGTCCGGCACTACCTCGGGCTCGACAAGTCGATCCCGGAGCAGTACTGGATCTTCGTCAAGCGCCTCGTCCTGCACGGCAACCTCGGTGAGTCGTTCGTGAACCGCCGGAACGTGCGGACGATGGTCGACCAGTCCGCGCCCGTCACGGCGTCGCTCGTCTTCGGCGGGGCGATCCTCTGGATGCTCCTCGCGATTCCGATCGGGATCTTTTCGGCATTGCGGCCGCGATCGCTGATCGACCGATCGACAATGGTGTTCGTCCTGATCGGGATCTCGCTCCCCGTCGTCTGGATCGGCCTGATCCTTCAGTGGCTGGTCGGCTTCAAGTGGGGGATCCTGCCGAACGCCGGCTACTGCAATGTGATCAACCCGCCGGCCGGGTCGAACTGCGGCGGGCCCGTCGATTGGTTCACTCACATGCTCCTGCCCTGGACGACCTTCGCGATCCTCTTCACGGCGATCTACGTGCGGATGGTTCGGGCGAACGTCATGGACACCATGAATGAGGACTACGTGCGCACCGCGCGCGCCAAGGGCGCACCCGAGCCGCGGGTGATCGTCCGCCACGTGCTGCGCAACGCGCTGCTCCCGGTGGTGACGATGCTCGGCATGGACGTCGCGATCGGCCTGGGCGGCGCCATCTTCACCGAGACCATCTTCGGCCTGCCGGGCCTCGGCCGGCTCGCGGTTCAGAGCACGTTGAACTTCGACTTGCCGACCGTGCAGGGCGTGGTCGTCTTCGCCACACTCTCGATCATCATCTTCAACCTGCTGGTAGACGTGCTCTACGCGTTCATCGACCCACGGATCAGGCTCTCGTGATCGAAGACACCCAGGTCGACACGCCGCCGCCGCGGCGAGCGGCGAGCTGCTGCTCGACGTGCGCGACCTGCGAACGTCGTTCGTCACCGACGACGGCATCGTCGGTGCCGTGGACGGCGTCTCGTTCTCGCTCGAGGCGGGCAAGACGCTCGGCATCGTCGGCGAGTCCGGCTCGGGGAAGAGCGTCACCTGCCTTTCGATCATGGGCCTGAACCCGAAGTCCGCCCGGCGGTCGGGGGAGGCGTACTTCCGCGGCGAGAACCTGCTCACGACCTCGTCGCACCGGCTGCGCGAGATCCGCGGCAACGAGATTGCGATGATCTTCCAGGACCCGATGACGTCGCTGAACCCGGTGCTGCGCATCGGCGACCAGCTGAAGGAGGCTGTGCTGCTCCATTCCGACGTCTCGCAGGCCCAGGCGCGCAAGCGAGCCGTCGAGGCCATGAAGGAGGTCGGCATCCCGCAGGCGGAGCGGCGCATCGACGACTACCCGCATCAGTTCTCGGGCGGCATGCGCCAGCGCGTGATGATCGCGATGGCGCTGATCAACGACCCGGCCGTTCTCATCGCCGACGAGCCGACGACGGCCCTCGACGTGACGACTCAGGCCCAGATCATCAACCTGATCGCGGATCTGCAGCGCGAGCACGGGACGGCCGTGATCATGATCACGCACGATCTCGGCGTCGTCGCGGAGATCGCGCATGACGTGGTCGTCATGTACGCCGCGCGCGTCGTCGAGCACGCCGGCGTCGAGGAGCTGTTCGAGGCTCCGCGCCACCCGTATACCTGGGGGCTGCTGGGGTCACTGCCCCGCCTCGATGCCGAGCAGCGAGCGTCTCGTGCAGATCGCAGGGCAGCCGCCGTCCCTGCTCTCGCCACCGCACGGCTGCCGGTTCAACCCGCGTTGCGAGTACCGGTTCGACCGCTGCGTGCGCGAGGATCCGCGTCTGATGCCCACCGCGACCTCGGCGACGCATCTCCAGGCGTGCTTCCTCGATGACGAGACGAAGGCACGTGAAGCGGCCAAGACCCTCGAGAAGGTGTCGGCATGAGCGGACGCGTCGACGGAGGCGAGCCAATGAGCGAAGAGCTCCTCCGGGTCGAGAACCTGAAGAAGCACTTCCCGGTGACGCGCGGGATCGTCTTCCAGAAGGAAGTCGCCTCGGTGAAGGCCGTCGACGGGATCAGCTTCACGGTGCGAAGCGGCGAGACGCTCGGCGTCGTGGGCGAGTCCGGCTGCGGCAAGTCGACGATGGCGCGCTGCGTTGCGCGGCTGCTCGACCCGACCGAGGGCAAGATCATCTTCGAGGGACGCGACATCACGCGCCTTTCCCGGACGCAGATGCGTCCCGTGAGGCGCGACATGATGATGATCTTCCAGGACCCGTATGCGTCCCTGAACCCGCGGAAGCGCGTCGGCTTCATCGTCGGCGAGGCGCTGCAGGTGCACGAGAAGATGACCGAGGCTGCGATCAAGCGCCGCGTGCAGGAGCTGCTCGAGATCGTCGGGCTCAACTCCGAGCACTACAACCGGTTCCCGCACGAGTTCTCGGGCGGCCAGCGGCAGCGGATCGGCATCGCGCGCGCGCTCACCCTCAACCCCAAGCTGATCGTCTGCGACGAGCCGGTGTCCGCGCTCGACGTCTCGGTCCAGGCCCAGATCCTCAACCTCCTCAAGGACCTCCAGCGCGACTTCAACCTCGCCTACATCTTCATCGCGCATGACCTGAACGTCGTCCGCTACATCTCGGACCGGGTGATGGTGATGTACCTCGGGAAGATGGCCGAGTTCGCGAACGGCGAGGACGCCTACACCGAGCCGAAGCACCCCTACACGGGCGCGCTCCTCTCGGCGGTGCCGATCCCGAACCCGAAGCTCGGCCGGGCCCGACAGCAGGTCGTGCTCGAGGGCGACGTCCCGAACCCGATCGACCCGCCGGCCGGATGCGTGTTCCACCCGCGCTGCCCCCGGTTCGTGCCCGGGGTCTGCGACGCCAACGATCCGCCGCCGTACGACTTCGGGAACGGTCACCTGGCGAAGTGCTTCTTCCCGCTCGAGCGCTGGCCGATGACGGGGAGCGAGATGGCCGAGCGGCCCTCGGAGCCGACGACGGCCGCAGTCGCCAGCTGACGCGGCGCTCTGAGCCGCTGCCCGAGCGTGTCGGGCCGCCTGCCGGGCCCTGGAGGATCGACACGATCGATCATCGTGTGCAGCCCTCCTAACTCTTCGTCCGAAGAGGCGTCCCAAAACCGTAGATGAACGTTCGGCCCACCACCTGCGAGCGGACGGCGCAGCTCGTCTCGCTCGATCTCGACGGCCAGCTCTCGTATTTCGAGCGCAAGCTGCTCGCGCACCACCTGGTGCGCTGCGCCGCCTGCGCCGAGCAGGCCCGCCGGACGACCGCGGTCACCCGGCTGCTGCGCTCTGAGCCGCTGGAGCCGATCGAGCTGCCGGGCCTGCCGCTGCGGCCGCGCCGCGCCCTCCGCACGCGCCGCGCTGCGGGCGCCCTGGCGCTCGCCTCCGTCGTCTCCGTCGCGGTCGTCGCCGGCTGGCTCGGGCTTGCTCCGACCGCCGGGCCAGGGCCGTCGGCCCTGGGCGGGCCGACCCGCACCGCGGCGGTGCGCGCGTCGAACGACCGCTTCGACTGGGCGTCCGGCCCGCCGCGGGCGACCCAGATCGTGCAGTTCGTGCCCGGCGGGCGCTTCACGTTCGGGTCGTAGGAGGTCGCAGCCGTCACGACCTTGCGGTCGCGTACTCTGGGGCTGTGTTCCACCCGCCCCTCGCGTCCCACTGCTGAGCGCTCGCTCACGCCGACCGCGTGGCGGACGGGCTGAGACGAGCAGAGATCGCCGGCATGCTGAACCAGACCGGTTCGCAGCAGCATTCCGGTAATCTCCGGCTGCTTCGCCGCGCGGCGCGCGCCGTTCGCGCCCGGTGGTGGGCCGATCCCGCACCCTTCCCCGTCCAGGAGCCCTAGACGTGTCGACGAATGGCCATTCGAATACCGGCAAGTTGCTCGAGATCAAGGGCGTCGTCGTCGACGCCGTCTTCCCGGGCAAGCTGCCCGAGATCTACTCGGCTCTGCGGATCCCGCGGCCCGACGGCACGGATCTGATCGCAGAGGTGCAGCAGCACCTCGGCGACGACCGCGTGCGTGCCGTGGCAATGGATGCGACCGACGGCATCGCCCGCGGCACCGACGTCTTCGACACCGGCGGCCCGATTTCGGTGCCGGTCGGTGACGTGACCCTCGGCCGGGTGTGGAACGTCCTCGGTGAGCCGGTGGACGACAAGGAGGCGCCGAAGGACGCGGAGCGCTGGTCGATCCACCGCGATCCGCCGCTCTTCTCGGACTTGACCCCGAAGGTCGAGATCTTCGAGACCGGCATCAAGGTGATCGACCTGATCGCCCCATACGTTCGCGGCGGCAAGATCGGCCTGTTCGGCGGTGCCGGAGTCGGCAAGACGGTGCTGATCCAGGAGCTGATTCACAACATCGCCCGCCAGCACTCCGGGGTGTCGGTGTTCTCCGGGGTCGGGGAGCGCACCCGCGAGGGCAACGACCTGCTGCTCGAGATGGAGGAGTCGGGCGTGCTCGACAAGGTCGCGCTCTGCTACGGCCAGATGAACGAGCCGCCCGGGGCGCGTCTTCGGGTGGGCCTGTCCGGCCTGACGATGGCGGAGTACTTCCGCGATCAGGGTCAGGACGTGCTGCTCTTCATCGACAACATCTTCCGGTTCGTGCAGGCCGGCTCCGAGGTCTCGGCGCTGCTCGGCCGCATGCCGAGTGCCGTCGGCTACCAGCCGACGCTTGCCACCGAGATGGGACAGCTGCAGGAGCGCATCACGTCCACGACCAAAGGCGCGGTGACCTCGGTCCAGGCGATCTACGTTCCCGCGGACGACCTGACCGACCCGGCGCCGGCGCAGACCTTCGCGCACCTCGACGCCACGACGACGCTCTCGCGTGCGATCGTCGAGCAGGGGATCTACCCCGCGGTCGACCCACTCGATTCCACCTCGCGCGCGCTCCAGCCGGGAATCGTCTCCGACGAGCACTATGCGACCGCGACGAGCGTGCAGGAAGTGCTGCAGCGCTACAAGGACCTTCAGGACATCATCGCGATCCTCGGTATCGAGGAGCTCTCGGACGAAGACCGGCTGATCGTGCAGCGGGCGCGCAAGATCCAGCGCTTCCTGTCGCAACCGAACTTCGTCGCCGAGCAGTTCACCGGCACGCCCGGCCAGTACGTGAAGCTCGAGGACACGATTCGCGGCTTCCAGGAGATCCTCGCCGGCCAGCACGACGACCTGCCCGAGCAGGCGTTCTACATGGTCGGGCCGATCGAGGGCGCGGTGGAACGCGCGAAGCAGATGTCCGGCGCCGCGGCCTAGGAGATGGCCGACCGTCGCGAGTTCTCGGTGTCCGTCGTCACGCCCGACGGCCCGGCCTACGAAGGGGATGCCCAGATGATCATCGTGCCCGGCGCCGCAGGCGAGATCGGCGTGCTGGCCCGCCACGCGCCGCTGATCGCGACCCTCAAGGCGGGCTCGACCCGGGTTCACGTGAGCGACACCGAGGTGCTCGAGTTCGCAACCGGGCCGGGGTTCTTCCAGGTGCTGCAGGACCGGGCGATCGCGCTGGTCGACGACGCCGTCGAGGCGGCCGCGATCGACGATGCCCGCGCCCGCACGCAGCTCGAGGAGGCGCAGGCCGAGCTGGAGGCGATCGACCGTGGCGAGTCCACGGCCGACCGTTGGCAGATCGAGCAGCGCGTGCGGCACGCCGAGAACCAGCTCGCGGTCGCCGGCCGTTCCTGAGGGCTCAGCCGCCGTTCCGCCCCGACTGCCTTCGTCGAAAATCCCATCCTTCCGGGTCGTTGACACGTGCAGGCCCCGCTGGAAGGGTGAGATCGCTGAGACAGCATGGAGTCTCGGGTCGTCTGGGGAGAACGAGGGGAGAGGTGCGGTGTCCAGAAGCGTCGGCTTGTGCCTGCGCCGGTGGTGGCTCGTCGCTGCCTCGGTCGCGGCTGCCGTCCTGCTCTTCCCGGGCGCGGTGCCCGCGCGCTCCCACGACGCGGGCCCGCCGCCGTTCCTGACGGGCCAGGGAGGCCCGGCGCCGCGGCGCCGCCCCGGCTGCGGCTGCCGCGGCGACGCTGCCCGCGGGGTTCACCGACACGACCGTGCTCACGGGCCTGACGAACCCGACCAACGTTCGGTTCGCCTCCGACGGGCGCATCTTTGTCGCGGAGAAGAGCGGGCTGCTCGTCGTCTTCGACAGCCTCACCGATCCCACCCCGACGGTGGTCGCCGACCTACGTTCGCAGGTCGACGACTACTGGGACCGAGGCCTGCTCGGGCTCGCACTCGACCCGAACTTCCCGGCCAGCCCGTATGCCTACCTGCTCTACACGGCCGATACCCCGCCGGGCGGCACGGCTCCGGCGTGGAACGACGCCTGCCCATCCCCGCCGGGGCCGACCACCGACGGCTGCGTCGTGAGCGGCAGGATCGTCCGTCTTCAGCTGGCGGGCGATGTGATGACGGGATCTCCGCAGGTGCTCGTCAGTGACCAGTGGTGCCAGCAGTTCCCGAGCCACTCGATCGGCGACTTGAACTTCGGCCCCGACGGCGCCCTCTACGCCAGCGGCGGTGACGGCGCCAGCTTCAACTTCGCCGACTACGGCCAGGCGGGTGGAAGCGCCGGCTCTCCGACGGCGAAGAACCCGTGTGGTGACCCTCCCACGGGGGCCGGGGGCACGCAGACGCCGCCGACCGCCGAGGGCGGGGCCTTGCGGAGCCAGAGCCTGCGTCGCGCTGCCGGCGAGCCGGTGACCCTCAACGGCTCCGTGATCCGGATCGATCCGGCGACCGGCCTCGCCGCTTCCGGCAACCCGAACGGCGGCGCTGCCGACCCCAACGCGAAGCGGATCATCGCCTACGGGTTCCGAAATCCCTTCCGCTTCACCTTCCGCCCAGGGACGAGTGAGCTGTGGGTCGGCGACGTCGGGTGGGACACGTGGGAGGAGATCGACCGCATTCCCGCACCGACGAGCTCGCCGTCGTTGAACTTCGGCTGGCCCTGCTACGAGGGCAACGGCGTTCAGGCCGCCTACCAGGCCGCCAATCTCAACCTCTGCACGACCCTCTACTCGGCGGGGACCGCCGTCGCCGCCGTACTTCACGTACTCGCACGGCAGCGCCGTCGCGTCCGGCGACGGCTGCCCGACCGCGAACGGGTCGTCGGTGACCGGCACTGCGTTCTACGCCGGGGGCACGTATCCGGCTCTCTACGACGGCGCGCTGATCTTCGCCGACCACACTCGAAACTGCATCTGGGCGATGCCTGCCGGCTCGAACGGCCTCCCGGATCCGGCTGAGAGCGCAGCTGCTGGTCGGCGGCGCGTCGAACCCGGTCGACCTCGAAACGGGCCCGGGCGGGGACATCTTCTACGCCGACCTCGAGGGCGGGGCGATTCACCGAATCAGCTACTCCAGCGGCGGTGGTGCGGGTTGTGCTGCTGGTCAGTTTGAGGCGAAGTACTTCAACAACATGACGTTGTCGGGGTCGCCGGTGGTTGATCAGTGTGAGGCGGCGGTGAATCATGATTGGGGTACGGCGAGTCCTGCTGCTGGTGTGAATGCGGATGGGTTTTCTGTGTCGTGGGATGGGTCGTTTTCGTTTGCTGCGGGGACGACGACGTTCACGGCGACGGGTGATGACGGGATTCGGGTGTTTGTGGATGGGGCGAAGGTGATTGATGGGTGGAAGGATCAGTCGGCGACGACGTATACGGCGCCGGTGGTGTTGACGGCGGGGAGTCATACGGTGCGGGTGGAGTACTACGACAACACGGTCAGCGCCGTGGCCAAGGTCAGCTGGCAGCTGACGTCGTCCGGTGGTGGTGGCGGCGGTTCGTGCGCCGGTCAGTTTGAGGCGAAGTACTTCAACAACATGACGTTGTCGGGGTCGCCGGTGGTTGATCAGTGTGAGGCGGCGGTGAATCATGATTGGGGTACGGGCGAGTCCTGCTGCTGGTGTGAATGCGGATGGGTTTTCTGTGTCGTGGGATGGGTCGTTTTCGTTTGCTGCGGGGACGACGACGTTCACGGCGACGGGTGATGACGGGATTCGGGTGTTTGTGGATGGGGCGAAGGTGATTGATGGGTGGAAGGATCAGTCGGCGACGACGTATACGGCGCCGGTGGTGTTGACGGCGGGGAGTCATACGGTGCGGGTGGAGTACTACGACAACACGGTCAGCGCCGTGGCCAAGGTCAGCTGGTCGACGGACTCGAGCACCGCTCCGGCGCCCGTGATCGACTCGCCCGCCGCGAGCGTGACGTATGCCGTCGGCGATGCCATCAACTTCTCGGGCCACGCCACCGACCCACAGGACGGTCCGCTCCCCGCTTCCGCGTTGACCTGGACGCTGATCATCCATCACTGCCCGACAACCGGAAACTGCCACACCCACCTGGTGCAAACCTGGCAGGGCGTCGCAAGCGGCACGCTCAACGCGCCGGATCACGATTATCCGTCGTATCTCGAGTTGCAGTTGACGGCGACGGACTCCGGAGGGACGACGGGCACCGCGAGCGTCCAGCTGAGCCCGAAGACGGTGAACCTCACGTTCGCCTCGGTTCCGTCGGGCCTGAGCCTGACGGTGGGAGCGACGACGTCGGTGACGCCGTTCGTCCGCACGGTGATCGTGAAGTCGAGCAACTCCCTGAGCGCAGCCACCCCTCAGTCGCTCGGCGGAACCACGTACGACTTCACGTCCTGGTCCGACAACGGCGCAGCAACGCACAACATCATCGCGCCCGCCGGTGACACGACCTACACCGCCACCTACACCGCGGAAGGCGGCGGCGGTGCGAGTTGTGCTGCTGGTCAGTTTGAGGCGAAGTACTTCAACAACATGACGTTGTCGGGGTCGCCGGTGGTTGATCAGTGTGAGGCGGCGGTGAATCATGATTGGGGTACGGCGAGTCCTGCTGCTGGTGTGAATGCGGATGGGTTTTCTGTGTCGTGGGATGGGTCGTTTTCGTTTGCTGCGGGGACGACGACGTTCACGGCGACGGGTGATGACGGGATTCGGGTGTTTGTGGATGGGGCGAAGGTGATTGATGGGTGGAAGGATCAGTCGGCGACGACGTATACGGCGCCGGTGGTGTTGACGGCGGGGAGTCATACGGTGCGGGTGGAGTACTACGACAACACGGTCAGCGCCGTGGCCAAGGTCAGCTGGCAGCTGGCATCCGGCAAGGCCCCGACGAATACCGCACTGCCGAGCGTTACCGGCGTTGTCCGGGTCGGTGCGACCCTCTCCGCGAGCACCGGAACGTGGACGGGGGCCCAGCCGATCACCTACGCCTACCAGTGGCTCCGCTGCGACAGCGCCGGCAACAATTGCAGCGCGATCTCGGGTGCAACCACTTCGAAGTACGCCCTCAAGTCGATCGACCGTGCGCATCGGCTGCGCGCGCGTGTCACCGCCACCAACACCATCGGGTCGAGCGCCGCCACCTCGGCGGCGTCCGCGACCGTGAGCTAGAGCCTCGAGCGTTCGCCCTCCGCAGGCTTGCCCGCGCCGGTACGCTTTCCGCACCGGAGAGCTTTGAACGGCAGCTTGGCGACCGGGTTACCAAACGCCTAAAGAGCCCGCGTGCGGCCGTTTAGGCCCCAGCGTTCTCTCTAGGCAACCGGAGGTGGACGTGACGGCAACGGCGCGCGACGTCGCAGGCGAGATCAGGAAGCTGGCGCAGGAGCGGATCCTCGTGCTCGACGGCGCGTGGGGTGTGCTGCTGCAGAACCGCGGCCTGAACGAGTCCGACTTTCGCGGCGAGCGGTTCGCCGCGCACCCGCGCGACCTGCTCAACGACCCCGACCTGCTGAACCTGACGCAGCCGGAGATCGTTCGCTCGGTGCACGACGCGTACTTCGCCGCGGGCGCCGACATCACCACCACGAACACGTTCACCGCGACCTCGATCGGCCAGGCCGATTACGGCCTCGAGGACGCCGTCTACGAGCTGAACGTCGCCGGCGCGCGCATCGCCCGAGAGGCGGCGGGGCCCGACCGCTTCGTCGCGGGCTCGGTCGGGCCGCTCAACATCACCCTTTCACTGAGCCCACGCGTCGACGATCCGGGCTACCGGACGCACACGTTCGACCAGGTCGTCGAGACCTATGCCGAGCAGATACGCGGGTTGGCCGACGGCGGCGCAGACCTGCTTCTGATCGAGACGATCTTCGACACCCTGAATGCCAAGGCGGCGCTGCTAGCGGCTCGCGAGGTCGCGCCCGCAACTGCCGCTCTGGATCAGCGTCACGATCGTCGACCTCTCGGGCCGAACGCTCAGCGGACAGACGATCGACGGCTTCTGGACGTCGATCGAGCACGCCGACCCGTTGATCGTCGGAGTCAATTGCGCGCTCGGCGCGCGCGAGATGCGGCCGTACGTCGCCGAGCTCTCGCGCATCGCGTCCTGCCTCACCTCCGCACATCCGAATGCCGGGCTGCCGAACGCCTTCGGCGGCTACGACGAGACACCCGACGTGACGTCCGCACTGCTGCACGAGTATGCGCGGGAAGGCTTCCTGAACATCGCCGGCAGCTGCTGCGGCTCGACGCCGGAGCACACGAAGGCGATCGCCGCGGCTGTGCGCGGGCTGGAGCCGCGCCTGGTGCCGCAGCCGCGGCGATCGCCGCGGTTCAGCGGCCTGGAGCCGTTCGAGATCGGCGAGGACACAGGCTTCGTCCTGATCGGCGAGCGCACCAATGTGACCGGATCGGCGCGCTTTCGCCGCCTGATCGAAGCCGACGACTTCAACGCGGCTGTCGGTGTCGCGCTCGAGCAGGTGCGAGGGGGCGCGAACCTGATCGACGTGAACATGGATGCGGACCTCCTCGAGGGCGAGCAGGCGATGCGCACCTTCCTCAACGTGATCGCCACGGAGCCCGAGGTTGCGCGTCTGCCCGTGATGATCGACAGCTCGAAGTGGACGGTGCTCGAGGCGGGCCTGCAATGCCTCCAGGGGAAGGGCATCGTCAACTCGATCTCGCTGAAGGAGGGGGAGGAGGAATTCCTGCGCCAGGCCCGGCGGATCCGGGACTACGGGGCGGGCGTCGTCGTCATGGCGTTCGACGAGCAGGGACAGGCGACCGAGGTCGAGCATCGCGTCGCGATCTGCGGGCGTGCCTACGACCTGCTCGTGAACGACGTCGGCTTCCCACCCGAGGACATCGTCTTCGATCCGAACGTCCTGGCGGTCGCGACCGGGATCGAAGAGCACAACGACTACGCCCGTGCCTTCCTCGAGGCTCTCCCGAAGATCAAGGAGCGCTGCCCCGGCGTGCGCACCTCGGGCGGCATCTCGAACCTCAGCTTCTCGTTCCGGGGCAACGACGTCGTCCGCGAGGCGATGCATGCGGCGTTCCTCTACCACGCGATCCGGGCGGGGCTCGACATGGGCATCGTCAACGCCGGGCAGCTCGCGGTCTACGAGGACATCGAGCCGGAGCTCAAGGAGCGAGTCGAGGACGTGCTCTTCAACCGTCGTCCGGACGCCACCGAGCGCCTGGTCGAGATCGCCGACCGGTTCCGCGGGGAGGGCACGAAGCGTGAGCTCGACCTGCGTTGGCGCGAGGCAGGCGTCGGGAAGCGCCTGGAACACGCGCTCGTTCACGGCATCGTCGACTTCATCGAAGCCGACACCGAGGAGGCGAGGCAGGAAGCGGCACGGCCGCTCGACGTGATCGAAGGGCCCTTTGATGGACGGCATGCGCGTCGTCGGCGACCTCTTCGGCTCTGGGCGCATGTTCCTTCCGCAGGTGGTCAAGTCGGCGCGTGTGATGAAGCGCGCAGTCGCCTACCTCCAGCCCTACATGGAGGACGAGAAGGACGGGACGCACGGAGCCCAGGGCAAGATCCTGCTCGCAACCGTCAAGGGCGACGTGCACGACATCGGCAAGAACATCGTCGGGGTCGTGCTCGGCTGCAACGACTACGAGGTGATCGACCTCGGTGTGATGGTTCCGCCCGAGCGGATCCTCGACACGGCCGAGGCGGAGAACGTCGACATCGTCGGGCTCTCCGGCTTGATCACGCCGTCACTCGACCAGATGGTCGACGTCGCCCGCGAGATGGATCGCCGCCGGCTCGAGCTGCCGTTGCTGATCGGCGGCGCGACGACCTCGCGCCAGCACACTGCGGTGAAGATCGCGCCCGAGTACGAGAACGAGACGGTTCACGTGCTCGACGCGAGTCGCGTCGTCGATGTCGTGGCGGCGCTGATCGATCCGAAGCGCCGGACCGAGCTCGACGCCGAGAACCGCGAGCTGCAGGAACGATTGCGGGTGCAGCATGCCGAAAAGGTGCGCAAGCCGCTTCTCCCGATCACCCAGGCCCGCGCAAACCGTGCCAAGCTTGCGCACGGCGAGCCGCCGGCGCCGCCGTTCCTCGGGACGCGTCGCGTCGAGCCTCCACTCGCCGAGCTCGTCCCGTTCATCGACTGGCAGTTCTTCTTCCACGCCTGGGAGCTGAAAGGCAAGTTCCCCGCGATTCTCGAGAACCCCGCGGCGCGTGAGCTCTACGACGACGCCCAGGCCCTGCTGCGGGAGATCCTGCAGGGCGCGTCTCTGCGCGCCGTCGGCATCTACGGCTTCTGGCCGGCTCATGCCGAGGGTGACGATGTCGTGATCGGCGCGGAGCGCTTCTCATTCCTGCGCCAGCAGGCGGATCACGGCGACACGCGTCCGAACCGGTGTCTCGCAGACTACGTCGCAGCCACGGACGACTTCATGGGTGGTTTCGCGGTCGGTATTCACGGGGCTGAGGAGCTTTCCGCCCGCTACGAGGCCGCGCACGACGACTACTCGTCGATCGCGGTGAAGGCCCTGGCCGACCGCCTCGCTGAGGCGTTTGCCGAGTTCCTGCACCAGCGCGTGCGTCGGGAGTGGTACGCGCCAGACGAGCACCTGTCGGATGAGGATCTGCTGAAGGAGAACTTCCGTGGCATTCGCCCGGCCTTCGGGTATCCGGCGTGCCCCGATCACAGCGAGAAGGGCAAGTTGTTCGGCCTGCTCGACGCCGAGAGCGTCGGGCTCGCGCTCACGGAGAGCTACGCGATGCTGCCGGCAGCAGCGGTGAGCGGCGTCTACTTCCACCATCCGCAATCGCGGTACTTCGCGGTCGGGCGGATCGGGCGGGACCAGCTGGAGGACTACGCGGCCCGCACGGGGAATCGCGCTCTCCGAGGCGGAACGCTGGCTCGGGCACGCCCTGGGTTAGGCGCTCCGGCGACTCGGCTATCCTGACCGGGCAGGCGCCCTCGAGGGCGCCGCACACGTTTTCATGCGGACGACATTGAAGAGAGGCGTCGGCAGAGCTGCCAGCGCAAACGGCAATGGCAAGGCTGTCTTCCCGCCCGGGACGGTCAGTGCAGTAACCCGCTATCGCCAGCCGCCGCCGCCGGCCCGGAGCGGGCTCACACTCGTGCGGCGCATCCTGGTTGCGACGCTCCTCGGCATCGTCTCGCTCGTGCTCGCTGTCGCAGGCGGCTCGTATCTCTATTTCCACCAGTCGGTCGCGGCCGTGCGCGCGCATACTCCCGATGTCGTGCGCGCAGCGCGTAGCCTCGACATTCCCGTCGCCAACAAAGCAGCGATTGCGCTGGTGATCGGCTACGACCACCGGGCGGGCATCGAGGCCAACCGGCCGTCGCTGTCGGACACGTTGATGCTGATTCGCGCCGACCCGCAGACCAAGACGATCTCATTGCTCTCGTTCCCGCGAGACCTCGATGTGCCGATCTACTGCGGGTCGTCGGCTTCCGACTCGGTGGGCCATGTCGTCACGACCGACCGCATCAACTCCGCGTACTCGCGCTGCGGCTCGAAGGGCACGGTGCTCACGATCAAGCATCTGACGTCCTTACCCATCAACTACCTGATCACGGTCAACTTCCACGGCTTCAAGGAGGTGGTCGACAAGCTGCACGGCGTCTGGATGGACATCGACCGCCGCTACTACAACAAGAACACCGGTTCGGCCTCCGACAACTACGCCAACATCGACCTCCAGCCGGGCTACCAGCGGCTGAACGGCCAGCAGGCGCTCGACTTCGTCCGTTTCCGCCATACCGACTCCGACCTCTACCGGCTCGCCCGCCAGCAGGAGTTCGTGCGCGCCTTCAAGGATCAGGTCGCGCACAACTTCTCGTTCACCGAGCTCCCGAGCCTCGTCAGCACGATCACGCACAACATCGAGGTCGGCGAGGGCGGGCACGCGCTCGGCGGTGACCAGGTGATCTCCTACGCCCTGTTCGCCCAATCGCTCCCGCCGGGGCACCTGTTCCAGCAGAAGATCGAGAACGTGCAGTGCTCGCTCGGCTGCAGCGCGTCGTCGTCCGACATCCAGGCGGCGGTCGACCAGTTTGCGAACCCCGACGTCACGACATCGAAGGCCGCCAATGCGGCCGCCCTCGGGAGGAAGCTGAAGCAGAAGACACCGCCTCCCTCGTCGGTCACCGTCACGGTGCTGAACGGCAGCGGAATCCAGGGTGCCGCGGCGAACACGTCGTATCTGCTCGCCCAGCGTGGCTACATCACGCAGACACCGCCCAACGGGATCTCGGCGAACGGCCCGGCCAAGTTCCACTCGGTCGTCTACTACGACCCCGCGCAGAAGGGCGCAAAGCTCGCTGCGACCGCGATGCAGAACCTCATCCAGCCCGCCGACGTCGCGAAGCTGCCCCGTCGACCGGGCCTGCTCGCGCTCGATCCCGGGCTCGATGCTGCTCGTCGTCCTCGGCAGCGCGTTCCACGGAACGGTTGCCGCGGTCCCGAAGGCGAACATCCCGGTGCATCAGCCCGCCTTCGTGCGCTACGACGCGGCCCCGGCCACCGACCTGCTGAAGCCGCTCGCAACGAAGTTCAAGTTCCCGCTGATGGTCCCGACCGTGCTCGAGCGGAACTCGTATCCGGACACGCTCCCCGGTGACGTGCCGGTCCGCCAGTACTGGATCGACCGTCGCGGCGGCCACCGCGCCGTGCGGCTCGTCTTCCACAACGGCAACACGTACTGGGGCATCCAGGAGACCGATTGGGACGGCGCGCCGGCCCTCGCCGACAAGAGCTTCCGGCACGACCTGGGCGGCCGCGAGTTCGACCTCTACTACTCGGGTGCGCACCTGCACATGGTCGTGCTGCGCGCACACGGTGCGACGTACTGGGTCGTCAACACGCTGCTCGACGATCTGTCCAACGAGACGATGCTGGCGATCGCCAAGGGTCTCAAACCCCTAACAAGCGGAAAGTAGACTCGGGCGCGCGATGAGCAAGGTAGGCATCTTCGGAGCAGGCTGGGTCGGCCTCGTCACGGGTGTGTGCTTCGCCGAGCTTGGTCACGATGTCGTCATTCGCGACGTCGTCCCGGAGAAGGTCGGCGGCACTCAAGGATGGTCACGTTCCCTTCCACGAGGAGGACGTGCCGGAGCTTCTCGCTCGTCATGACGGGCGCCTCACCTACACGCTCGACGTGGCGGACGTCGTCGATTGCGAGTTCCTGTTCGTGTGCGTCGACACGCCGCCGACCTACTCGGGTGACGCCGACCTCTCCCGGGTCTGGACGGTGGTCGACGAGCTGCCCGAGCTGCCGGGACGCCCCGTGCTCGTCATGAAGTCGACCGTGCCGGTGGGCACCGGCGAGAAGGTGCGCGCAGGGCTCGACCAGCGCGGCCTCGACCACGTCGGCTACGTCTCCAACCCGGAGTTCCTCGCCGAGGGCCGGGCGGTGCGCGACTTCATGCAGCCCGACCGGATCGTGATCGGCGCGTTCGACCCCGAGGATGCGGAGGCGGTGGCAGGGCTCTACCAGTCGATCGAAGCCCCGATCGTGCGCACGGACGTCAACTCCGCCGAGATGATCAAGCTCGCGGCGAACGCGTTCCTGATGACGCGGATCTCGTTCATCAACGAGATCGCGAACGTCTGCGAGGCGACCGGGGCGGATGTGGTCAAGGTCGCCGAAGGTGTCGGGCTCGACCGCAGGCTCGGGCCGCATTTCCTCCGCGCCGGCATCGGCTACGGCGGCTCGTGCTTCCCGAAGGACTCCCTGGCGCTCAAGCAGCTCGCGTCCAACTCGGGGTACCACTTCCAGCTGCTCTCGGCCGTGATCGAGGTCAACGAGCTGCAGAAGCGGCGCGTGATCGGGAAGCTCAAGCGACATCTCGGGTCGCTGCGGGGCAAGCAGGTCGCCCTGCTCGGGCTCGCCTTCAAGCCCGACACGGACGACATGCGTGAAGCGCCGTCGATCGTCCTCGCGTCGCGCCTGCTTGCAGAAGGCGCCGAGGTGCGGGCGTGGGATCCCGTCGCGGACGGAACGAAGCTGCCGAAAGGGGTCGACATCGTGTCGAGCGTCGCCGACGCCGTGCGTGGCGCCCACGCCGCGGTGATCGTGACGGAGTGGGACGAGCTGAAGGGGTCTCGCGACGAGTGAGACCCGGACGGCGATGGCGAATCCGCTGATCATCGATGGCCGCAACCTGCTCGATCCTGAAGAGACCCGGCGGGCGGGCTTCGCCTACGAGGGCATCGGACGCCCGACGTCGCCGACCGACGTCTTGCCGCAGGCGCCGGAGCCGCAGGCCGCACAGGAGGCCTGACGCTCGTGGAGGCAATCGTGCTCGCCGGCGGGAAGGCCGAGCGCCTGGGTGACGCTGCGGGAGGGAAGCCGAAGGCGCTCGTCGAGGTGGCGGGCAAGCCGCTGGCCGCCTACCAGGTGGGGCGCCTCGCGAGAGCGGGTGTGACACGCGTGATCTTCGCCTGTGCCGCCGGTCAGGGCTCGCTCTTTCGGGGCGAGCTGACAGGGCTCGGCCCGGAGATCGTCACGGCGGAGGAGCCCGAGCGGCTGGGCCGCGGTGGCGGGATCAAGTTCGGTGCGACGTTCCGGCAGGAGCAGGGAGACGTTCTGGCGTTGAACGGCGACGAGCTGGTCGACGTCGACTACGACGGGCTGCTGGCGGCGCACCGGTCCGGCGGCGCCCTCGCCACGATCACGGTCGCGCGGCCGAAATCGCAGTTCGGTTTGGTCGACATCGGCGACGACGATCTCGTCCAGCGGGTTCCGCGAGGGAGGTCTCGTCTCGTTCTGGGTCAATTGCGGCAACTACGTCCTGTCGCCGGAGGCGATCGAGCGGTTCCCGGACCGCGGCGACCACGAGTCGTCGACGTTCCCGGAGCTCGCCGCCGAGGGCCGGCTGCGGGCCTTTCGGCACGCGGGGCTGTGGCTCACCGTCAACACGCCGAAGGAGCTCCGCGCCGCGTCGGAGCACGTCGAGTCGCATCCCGAGTGGCTGACCTGAAAGGATCAGCGTCGATGGGCGTCGACTCGCCGAACATCGACACGCTCGACCGCTGGGCCTTCGAGGTGAGGAAGGTCGAGAAGCCGTGGGGCCATGAGCTGATCTGGGCCCTCACCGACGTCTACTGCGGCAAGGTGCTCTTCGTCAAGGCGGGCCACTCCCTGTCCCTCCAGTTCCACCACGTCAAGGACGAGTCGTGGCTCATCCAGTCGGGCCGCGCCAAGCTCGAGCTGGGCGACGTGGGGCAGACGGTGCTGAAGCAGGAGGTGGTCGGCCCCGGCGCCGCGTTCCACTACGAGCCGGGCACGGTGCATCGCGTCACCGCACTCGAGGACACGACGATCCTCGAGGTCTCGACGCCGCACCTCGACGACGTCGTCCGGCTCGAGGACGCCTACGGCCGCGAGGGCACCTCGACCGCCTGAGCCAACCTTCACAGATCTGTGGTAAGGTTGTGCGCGTGCCGGCGCCGCTGACCGTTGGAGCTGCCGCCCGCGAGACGGGGTGGTCGGCCAGGATGCTTCGCTACCTCGAGGACAGCGGCCTCGTCGCGCCCCAGCGCACGGCCTCCGGCTACAGGCTGTACGGCCTGTCGGAGGTCAACCGCCTCCGCGCCCTGCGCGAGCTGCGCAAGCGGTTCGGGCTCGAGCTCGCAGAGCTCGTCTTCGCGCGCCGGCTGAGACGCGACCCGGACCTGCGCGCCGCCGTCGATGCATTTCTCGCGGCCGGCGAAGATGCGCGCTCCTGGGTCGAATGGGAGCAGCGAAAGCACGAGCGCCTGCTCGCAGCCTGATCGAGAACCTCCCGACTACACTCCCCGCGACTCGAAGAGGAAGGATTCATGGCAACCACCAAGCGACATGACGTCAAAGACCTGACCCTCGCCCCCGAGGGCGTCCGGCGCATCATGTGGGCCGACCGGCAGATGCCGGTCCTGCAGGCGATTCGCGAGCGGTTCGAGCGCGAGCAGCCGCTTGCCGGCTACCGCATCGCCGCCTGCCTGCACGTGACGTCCGAGACCGCCAACCTGATGCGGACACTGAAGGCGGGCGGCGCGGATGTCGTGCTCTGCGCGTCGAACCCGCTCTCGACGCAGGACGATGTCGCCGCAGCGCTCGTCGACGAGTTCGACATCGCAGTGTTCGCGATCAAGGGTGAGGACAACGACACCTACTACTCGCACATCGAGGCCGCCGTCGACCACAAGCCGCAACTGACGATGGACGACGGCGCCGACGTGATCAGCGTCCTGCACAGCGCACGCCGCGAGCAGTTGGGCGACATCATCGCCGGCATGGAGGAGACGACCACAGGTGTGATCCGCCTGAAGGCGATGGAGGCCGACGGTGCGCTTGCCTTCCCCGTGATCGCGGTCAACGACGCCCGAACCAAGCATTTCTTCGACAACCGCTACGGCACGGGACAGTCGACGATCGACGGGATCATCAGGGCCACCAACGTCCTGCTCGCCGGCAAGCGATTCGTCGTGGCGGGCTACGGGTGGGTCGGCCGGGGTGTGGCCATGCGCGCGAAGGGCCTCGGCTCGCACGTCATCGTCACCGAGGTCGATCCGATGCGGGCGCTCGAGGCGCTGATGGACGGGTTCGAGATCATGCCGATGCTCGAGGCCGCCAAGATCGGCGACATCTTCTGCACTGCCACCGGCGACAAGCACGTCGTCAGCCGTGAGCACCTCGAGGTGATGAAGGACGGCGCGATCATCTGCAACACCGGGCACTTCAACGTCGAGATCGACATCCCGGCGCTCCGGTCGCTCGCCGTCGAGACGCGCGAGGCGCGCAGCTTCGTCGAGGAGTTCCAGATGGAGGACGGCAGGTTGATCTTCCTGCTGGCCGAGGGCCGGCTCGTCAACATCTCCGCTGCCGAGGGCCATCCTGCGATCGTGATGGACATGAGCTTCGCGAACCAGGCACTCGCCACTGAATACGCAGTTCAGCATGCCGCGTCGCTCGAGAAGAAGGTGTATCCCGTGCCGACCGAGATCGACGAGGAGATCGCGAGGCTCAAGCTCGCGACGATGGGGGTCACGATCGACCAGTTGACCGACGAGCAGTCCAAGTACCTCGCATCCTGGGACGAAGGCACCTGAGCGGCCGGCACGTCCGACATGCTCGAGCCTGAGCGGATCCTCCGCCTCGAGGAGGATGCCGTCGTCCTGCTCGATCAGCGCCGCCTTCCCGATGTCGAGGCCGACGTTCGCTGCAACGACGCGGGTGAGGTCGCGGCGGCCATCAAGGCGATGGTCGTCCGCGGCGCCCCTGCGATCGGCGTCGCCGCCGCCTACGGGATGGCGCTCGCGGCCTCGGCCGGCGCCGATCTCGTCGAGGCGGAGCAGGTGCTCCGCGCCTCGCGGCCGACGGCGGTCAATCTCGGCTGGGCGCTGGACGAGATGCGTCACGACCCGTCGCCGGAGCACGCACGCCGGATCCACGCCGACGAGGTCGAGCGGTGCCGGCGCATGGCTGCGCACGCCGTCGAGCTGCTCGCGCCCGGGACGCGGGCACTCACCCACTGCAACGCCGGCGGCCTCGCCACCGGTGGCTACGGCAGCGCAGTCGGTGCGCTGATCGCCGCGTGGGAACGCGGGCGGCTCGAGCACGTGTGGGTCGACGAGACCCGCCCGTTGCTGCAGGGCGCTCGCCTGACGGCGTGGGAGCTCGAAACCGCGGGGATCCCGCACACCGTGATCGTCGACTCGGCGGCCGCCTCTCTGATGGCCGGCGGCGAGGTCGACTGCGTCGTCACCGGCGCCGACCGGATCGCTGCGAACGGCGACACCGCCAACAAGATCGGAACGTACTCCCTCGCGGTGCTCGCGAGTCACCACGCGATTCCGCTGTACATCGTCGCACCCACGACCACCCTCGACCCGGAGGCACAGGACGGCGCTGCAATTCCGGTCGAGGAGCGCGATCCGGCAGAGATCACAGGGCGCTTCCCGGCACGCAACCCGGCCTTCGATGTCACACCGGCGACGCTGATCAGCGCCATCGTCACCGAGAACGGTGTCCATCGCGCACCGTACGCCGAGTCGCTCGCAAGGGCGGAGACGACCGCGTGAAAGCGATCATCCTCGCAGCGGGCTACGCGACACGGCTCCGGCCGCTCACCGACACATGGGCGAAGGAGCTCCTGCCGGTCGGGGGACGGCCGATCCTCGACCGGATCGTCGAGGCGATCGCCCAGGTGGAGGCCGTCGATCAGGTGCACGTCGTCACCAACACGCACAAGCTCCCCGCATTCGCGCGGTGGGCGAAAGGGCGCGACGTCACGGTCCACGACGACGGCACGACCTCCAATGACGACCGGCTGGGAGCGATCGGCGACATGCAGTTCGTGATCGAGCACGCGCAGATCGACGACGACCTGCTCGTGATCGCAGGAGACAACCTCTTCGACTTCAGCCTGGCGGAATTCGCGGCGTTCTGGCGCTCCAAGGGAACCTCCAGCGCCGTCGCCGTGCGCGACGTGGGGTCACTCGAGCTGGCGTCGCATTACGGGATCGTCGCGCTCGCGGCCGACGGTCGAGTCGTCGACTTCGAGGAGAAGCCCGCCGACCCGCCGTCCACGCTCGCTGCGACCGCCACCTACGTCTTCCACCGCGAGCACGCACGGCTGATCGAGGCCTACCTTGCGGGGGAGCACGGTGCCGACCAGCCGGGCCGCTTCGTCGGCTGGCTGCAACGTCATGAGCCGGTGTACGGCTGGGTGTTCGACTCGGACTGGTACGACATCGGCAACCACGAGCAACTCCTCGAGGCAGACAACCGCCTGCGGGTCGCTGCCGGGCTGGCGCCCCGCGCAAGCTACGCGCCCGACTAGCCGCCGACGAATTGGGACTTTTGTCCCAGTTCCGTGACAGACACGCGATACGAGTGCCTCTAGGCTCATTCGCGTGGCTGATCGATCTTCTCCTCCCGCAGCGCTGTGTCGCCTGTGGCGCCGCTGCAGACGTGCTCTGCTCCGCCTGTCGCGTCGCGCTCCAGCTCCTCGCCGGGCCGTGCTGCGGCTGTTGTGGTGCACCAACCGTCTGGAGCGTCTCGCGCTGCCGCGAGTGCACAGGGCGTCGGCTCCCGTTCACCACGGCGCGCGCAGCGGTCGCCTACGCCGGCCCCGCGCGCGCGCTCGTCCGTGCGTGGAAGGAGGGCGGCCTCCGCCGGGTTGCGCCGCTTGCGGCCGAGCTCGTGGTCGAGCATGTCGAGCGGCCGGCCGTGGATGTGATCACACCGGTTCCCGCCGACGCGGTTCGGCAGCTGCAGCGCGGGCAGCACCCGGCCACTCTGCTCGCGGCCGAGCTGGCCCGGCGCTGGGAGGTCGCAGCGGCGCCGCTCCTCGCCAGGCAGGGGCCGCACGCGCGCCAGGCGGGGCTCGGTGCTGCCGAGCGGCGCCGCAACGTGCGCGGAGCGTTCCTGGCGGCCGGCGAACCGCCGCCGCGAGTCCTCCTTGTCGACGACGTCTATACGACCGGCGCGACCGTGGCGTCGGCAGCCGGGGCGTTGCGCTCGGCAGGCGCCCACGGGGTGCAGGTGGTCACCTTCGCCCGGGCCGTCCGCTAGGGTGAGCATCGGGTATCGACCACCACCGGAGGAGGCAGCTACGTGAGGCTTCAGGTGAAGGGCAAGAACGTCGATGTCAGCCCGTCGATCCGCGAATACGCCGAGCGAAAACTTGCGAAGCTCGAGAAGCAGCTCGCCGACCAGACTCAGGTCGAGGTCGAGCTTTCGGAGCAGCGCAACCCGTCGATCGCCGCAAGCCACGTCGCCGAGGCCACGATCTTCACGAAGGGGCCGACCCTGCGGGCGCGGGAGGCCTCGCCCGACATGAGAGCGTCGATCGACCAGCTCGTCGACAAGCTCGAACGGCAGGTCAAGCGCTACCGCGAGATGCGGCGCGTGGAGCCGAGGCGGCACGCCGAGCACAACGGCAGCTCCGGCCCGGGCGACGCCGCGTAGGTGGGGCTGTTCGGGCGGCGAAAGCCGCTGCACGAGCGGCTCGCCGAAGCGGGCGACCTCCCATTCGGGTTCCCCACGGGCGCGCCGGCCGGGCTGGCAGCGCAGCCGCCCGGCTGGAGCGGGGAGCAGCGGGGCGAAGCCGGCATCCACGGCGTGCCGCGGGCACGCCGTTGGGACGCCGTCGCGAGTGCCACCGCGCCGGGGCTCCGTGGTGATGCCGTGCATTTCGTGGCCCTCTCGGACGGGACGCTCGTGGTCGAGGAGGACGAGCCCGACGACGCACTGGCACCGCTGGCCGATGCCGTCGAGGCGAGCATCCCGCCGCCGTATCGGGCCGAGGCCGTCCGGCGGGGGGCTGATGCCTGGGCGGTCGCCGGTTCCCGGATCGCCGTCCTCGCGGTGCCCGGCCTCCGAGGCGACCATGCGGAGCTCGTCGTGACGCGCGACGGCCGCGCGCTGACGGTCGACGGACGGGCCACGCTCGGGCACGAGCCCGCGCTGGAGCGGCTCGGCCAGGCGCAGGGAGCGGAGTACGTGGTTCGAGCGGAGCGCGTCGACGGAGACCTCTGGGAGGTCGAGGCGACGCCTCTCTAGGCGTCGCTCCAGGCACGGCGAGGCCTCCGGGGAGGCCGGTACCCTGTACCCGATGTCGTCGGCTCTGGGCACATTCGAGAAGGCACTTCGCTTCGGCGAGGGCCGGCGCATGAAACGCCTCGCCGAGCAGGCGGGGTTCATCGCGACGCTCGAGCCGGAGTTCACGAAGCTCTCCGACGCCGACCTCCGCGGCAAGACGGCGGAATTCCGCCAGCGACTCGAGAACGGCGAGCCGCTCGAGGATCTGCTGTTCGAGTCGTTCGCGGCGGTGCGCGAGGCGCGACTCCGCGAATCGGATCAGCGGATCTTCGACGTGCAGATGATGGGCGGCATCGTCCTGCACGAGGGCGACATCGCCGAGATGAAGACCGGTGAGGGAAAGACATTCGTCGCCAGCCTGGCGCTCTATCTGAACGCGCTGCCGGGGAACGGCGTCCATCTCGTCACGGTCAACGACTACCTCGCCCAGCGCGACGCCGAGTGGAACCGGGGCGTCTTCGAACGGCTCGGCGTGACCGTCGACTTCATCGAGAACAACATGCCGTTCGACCGGCGCAAGGACGCGTACAACGCCGACATCACCTACGGGACGAACTCCGAGTTCGGGTTCGACTATCTGCGCGACAACATGTCGATCAGCCTCGAAGGGGTCGTCCAGCGCGGCCACACGTACGCGATCGTCGACGAGGTCGACTCGATCCTCGTCGACGAGGCCCGCACGCCGCTGATCATCTCGGGCGAGCCGACGACTGCTGCTCGGACGTACTACGACTTTGCCCGCATCGTCAAGGGACTGAATGGGGCGCAGTCGAAAGGAACGAAGCTCGACGACGAGGCGCTCGCGCAGGAGTACGACTACCTGTACGACGAGAAGCACAAGACGATCTCCCCGACCGAGTCGGGGATCGAGAAGGTCGAGCGCGCGGCGGGCGTCGAGAACCTCTACAGCCCGGGCAACGTCCAGCTGGTCAACCACCTGATCCAGTCGCTCAAGGCGGAGGCGCTGTACAAGCGCGACGTCGACTACGTCGTCCAGGACGGCGAGGTGAAGATCGTCGACGAGTTCACCGGCCGCATCATGGAGGGCCGGCGCTGGAGTGAGGGCCTGCACCAGGCAGTCGAGGCGAAGGAGAACGTCTCGATCCAGGAGGAGCACCAGACGCTCGCGACGATCACCCTCCAGAACTACTTCCGCCTGTACGAGAAGCTCGGCGGCATGACGGGCACGGCGAAGACCGAGGAGAAGGAGTTCGTCGAGATCTACAACCTGAGTGTCGTCGAGATACCCACGAACGTGGCGGTCGCGCGCGACGACAAGAACGACCTGATCTTCAAGACCGTCGAAGCCAAGTTCAACGCAGTCGCAGCCGACGTCAAGGAGCGCCACGAGAAGGGCCAGCCCGTGCTCGTCGGCACGATCGCCGTCGAGACGTCCGAGTACCTCAGCGAGCTTCTGAAGCGGCAGGGCGTGCCCCACACGGTGCTGAACGCCAAGGAGCATGCGCGCGAGGCCGAGATCATCAAGGACGCCGGCTCGGTCGGGGCGGTCACCATCGCCACGAACATGGCCGGCCGCGGCGTCGACATCAAGATCGACGACAGGGTGAGGGAGCTCGGCGGCCTCTACGTGCTCGGAACCGAGCGGCACGAAGCGCGGCGCATCGACAACCAGCTGCGCGGCCGCTCAGGGCGCCAAGGCGATCCGGGCGAGACGCGCTTCTATCTCTCCGGCCACGATGACCTCGTCCGCCTGTTCGCCGGCGACCGCATCCACAACATCATGGAGCGCTTCAAGCTGCCCGACGACCAGCCGATGGAGGCGGGCATCCTCTCGCGCCAGATCGAGAACGCCCAGAAGAAGGTGGAGGAGCAGAACTTCGTCGCGCGCAAGAACGTCCTCAAGTACGACGACGTGATGAACGTGCAGCGGCAGGTCATCTACGAGCAGCGCAACCGGGTGCTCCACGGAGAGGACCTCGCGGAGGACATCCGGGAGGAGTGGCTGCCCGAGGTGATCTCGAACGTCGTCTCCGACTACACCGCGGACGAGCTCTCCGAGCGAGTGGGAGCTCGGCGACCTCGTCGGGGCGATGGACGCGCTCTACGGCACCGGGGTGACCGAGGACGAGCTGAAGGGGCTCGATCGCCCTGCCGTGGTACAGGAGTTCCTCGACGATGCCCTCGACGCATACGCAGAGCGCGAGAAGGAGATCGAGGAGATCCAGGAAGGCCTGATGCGCGACCTCGAGCGCTACATCGTCCTGCAGACGGTCGACACACGCTGGCGCGAGCATCTCGAGAACATGGACTACATGCGCGAGGGGATCGGGCTCCGCGGGCTTGCGCAGAAGGACCCGCTCGTCGAGTACCGCAACGAGGGGCACATCATGTTCCAGGACCTGACGCGCTCGATTCGCGAGGAGGTCATCACGCTGCTCTTCCATGCCGAGGTGACTCCCGACGACGGCAGTGCGCTGCAGCAGCAAGGGAACGTGGGGAATGGCAGCCTCACCTACGAACACGAGTCGCTCGCCGGTGCCGAGGCGATCCTCGCGGCCGGCGGCTCGTCGACGTATGCGACCGGCGGCGGCGGTGGTTCGGTGGCGACACCGGTCGCCCAGCGGCCGAAGGTGAACACCGAGTTCGAGAGCGTGGGCCGCAACGATCCGTGCCCGTGCGGCTCCGGCAAGAAGTACAAGAAGTGCCACGGCGCCTGACGGCGCCGGAGCCCCCGCTCGCGGACGATCTCATCCGGCTCGAGCCGATCGGCGAGGCGCACCACGCGGACCTGCTCGAACTCGTCGCCGACGACGCGGTCGCCGCCTTCACACACGTCCCGACCGGCGCCGACGCACACTTCGTGTCCGGCTGGATCGCGCGCTACGAGCGAGGGTGGGAGGACTCGAGCTGCGCGGGCTTCGTCGCCCGGGCCGTCGATCACGGCGGGTTTCGTCGCGTTCGCGTCCATTGTCCGGCTCGACCTCGACGCCCGGCAGGGCGAGCTCGGCTACGCGGTCGCTGCGGCCGCGCGCGGCCGTGGAGTTGCAGGTCGCTGCGTGCAGCTCTTGACGCGGTGGGCCTTCGACGAGCTCGGCGTGATCCGGCTCGTCCTCGACATCGACGTCGAGAACACGCGTCGGTGCAGGTCGCGCGCAGGGCCGGGTACCGCCTGGAGGGCATCCGCCGCTCCGCCCACTTCAAGGAGGGCCGCCGTGCCGATGTCGGCGTCTGGTCCCGCCTGCGTGACGATCCCCCGGTGCCGTAGATTGCGCGGTGTGAGAACAGTCGAGCGGCGCCTCCTCGCCCGCGAAGCGATGGTCTCTGCGGCGGTTGCCGCGACGCTCACCGGACTCATCGTCTGGCTCGGCCCACCGGGCGTCGATCTGGCCGCGCATGCCTACCAGCGGACGTTCCTGCTCGAGCACGGCTTCGCGCTCTGGAACAACTTCTGGTACGGCGGCCGCTACTCGTTCGTCACGTACAGCTTCCTCTATTACCCGCTGGCGGCCTTGGTCGGGATCAAGGTTCTGGCGGTGGCCACGATCGGCGCCGCGGCGCTCGCGTTCACGCTCGTCGTCTGGCAGGAGTGGGGCCCGGCAGCCCGTTTCTCGAGCCGGACATTCGCCGTTCTGTGGGCGGGCACTGCTCTGTCGGCGGCGTTCCCGTTCGCGCTCGGGGCGGCGCTCGCACTCCTCGCACTGAGCGCGTTGCAGCAAGGCCGCCACCGGATCTTTGCCGCGCTCGTCTTTCTCACGCTGCTTGCGAGCCCGCTCGCGTTTCTGCTGCTGGCGCTCGTCCTGGCGGGCAGCTCGCTCGAACGCCGCCCGCGCGTCGCGACCGTTGCCGTGGTCGGCGTTGCCGGGTTGCTCGAGCTCGTCCTCCGCCGCCTCTTTCCCGGTGAGGGCCAGTTCCCGTTCTCGGTGGCCGACTTCGTTCCCGGAGTCGCCTTCGCCGTGCTCGGGATCCTCGTCACCGCGCGTGTGCCACGCGCGCGGCGGCTGCTCGGTCTCTTCGCAGTCTTTCTCGGCGCGATTCTCCTGGCGTTCGCAATCCCGAGCGACCTCGGCTCGAACGTCGAGCGCCTGAAATACGCCGCCATCCCGATCGCGCTCCTGGCCGCTGCGCTCACCGTCCGCAATCGCATCGTGCTCGCCGTCGCGCTCGTGGGTGTGGCCGGCTTCTGGAACATCTCCGCGCTCGCCCACACGGCGAAGAGCGCGACGGCCGACCCCGCCCACACGACGAGCTACTGGGCTCCCGCGATTCGCTATCTGCACCTGCACCTGAGCGCGTCGTACCGCGTGGAGGCGGTCGACACCGCCGAGCACTGGGCCGCCGCCTACCTTCCCGACGCCGGCATCCCGATCGTCAGGGGCTGGTACCGGCAGAGCGACTTTCCGCAGAACGAGCTTCTGTACGACAAGAAACTCGGCGCGAAGGCGTATGAGGCCTGGCTCCGCAGCCAGGGAGTCCGCTACGTGCTGCTCTCCGACGCTCGGCCCGACTACAGCGCGTTGAACGAAGCCGCACTGATCCGTTCCGGCAAGACGTCGCTGCTACCGGTGTTTCGGTCTGCGCACATCGTCGTCTACCAGCTCCCGGACGCAACGCCGCTGATCACCGGCCGCGCCGACGCGAGCGTGCTCTGGATGTTCCCGACCCACGTCGTCGCGGTCGTCGACGGCCCCGGGCGCTACAAGCTGCGCGTGCGCTGGTCGCCGTACTGGCGGGCATCTGCAGGCTGCGTTTGGCGCGGGCCCGACGGAATGCTCCGCCTGCTCGCGCCACGCGCCGGGCTCGTCGACCTGCGGATCACGGTGAACGTGACGCGCGGCCTCGAGACTCTCACCGGCCTTGCGCCGAAGCGCGTCTGTTCGAACTGAGCCCGGCGCTCGGCCCCGGGTACCATCCCGGCATGAACGAAGACGGGAAATCACTCTCGGACCAGCTCTCCGAGCTCGGGGCCCAGCTCGACTGGGTCCGTGAGTACCTTTGACCCGGCTTCACTCGAACAGCGAGTCGTAGCACTCGAAGAGCGCATGAACGCGCCGGGGTTCTGGGACGACCAGGCGACCGCCGCACGGGTCTCGGCCGAGCATGCCCGCGTCTCACGGCGCCTCGAGGGCTACCGCAAGCTGACCCAGGACTACCAGGACGCGCAGGAGCTCGCCGGGCTGGACGGCGGCGAGATGGACGACGAGATCGCGACGGGGCTGGCGCCGCTCCGCACGGAGCTCGAGCGGCTGCAGGAGGCCGCGCTCTTCAACGGCGAGTACGACACCGGCGACGCGGTCGTGACGCTCCAGTCGGGCACCGGCGGCACGGACGCGCAGGACTGGGCCGAGATGATGTTGCGCATGTACGAGCGCTGGGCGGCGAATCGCGGCTTCGAGGTGGAGCTGCTCGAGGCAAGCCCGGGCGAGGAGGCCGGCCTCAAGTCGGCCACCTTCACCGTCGCAGGCGAGAACGCCTACGGGATCCTGAAGGCCGAGCGCGGCAAGCACCGGCTCGTGCGCCTGAGCCCCTTCGACCAGGCCCACCGCAGGCACACCGCCTTCTCGACGGTGATCGTGGCTCCGCTGCTGCCGGACGATGCCGCTGTCGACATCGACGACGGCGACCTGAAGATCGACACCTACCGCGCGCAGGGAGCGGGCGGCCAGCACGTCAACAAGACCGACAGCGCCGTCCGCATCACGCATCTCCCGAGCGGGATCGTCGTGCAGTGCCAGAACGAGCGCTCGCAGTCGGCGAACAAGCAGACCGCGATGCGCGTGCTCCGGGCGCGTCTGGCCGAAAAGGCCGAAGAGGAGAGGGAAGCGGTGATGGCGAAGGAGCGGGGAGGCTCCGCCGACACGGGCTTCGGCGGCGAGTCCGTCAGGTCGTACGTCCTCCAGCCATACCAACTTGTGAAAGATACGCGTACCGGTTACGAAATGGGTAATGTGCAGGCAGTCCTGGACGGCCAGCTCGATCCGTTCATCCGCGAGTACCTGCTCGCCCGCGCCGCCGGAAGGGCCGTCTAGGGGGTGGGGTACACTGGGCTTCTCCCTTCGCACCCGGGCGCCTCGGTAGGCGACGCCCCACCAGAATGACCGTGCAGGAACCCGAATTGACAGACATCCAACCGGCCGCCGTCGTGGACGAGCTGATCGAGTCGACCGGCCCGGCCGCCGCACCCGGCACGCCGGGCGCGCGGGTCGATGATCGTGTTCGACTCGGTGACGAAGGTCTACGAGCCCGATGTCGTCGCCCTCCGCGACGTGACCTTCCACATCGACAAGGGCGAGTTCGTCTTCGTCGTCGGCGCCTCCGGTTCGGGCAAGTCGACACTCGTGCGGCTGCTGCTGAAGGAGCTCGAGCCTACGAACGGCAAGATCGTGGTCGGTGGACGAGAGCTCGGTCGGCTCAAGCATTCGAACGTCCCGAGGCTGCGCCGCAACATCGGCTGCGTCTTCCAGGACTTCAAGCTCCTGCCGCGCCGCACGGCGGCCGAGAACGTCGCCTATGCGCTGAAGGTGCAGGGCGAGTCGACCTCGTCGATCCGCAAGAAGGTCCCCGAGGTGCTCGCGATGGTCGGTCTCTCGCACAAGATGAACTCGCTGCCCGACGAGCTCTCGGGAGGCGAGCAGCAGCGGGTCTCGATCGCGCGGGCGTTCGTCAACCATCCGCCGCTTCTCGTCTGCGACGAGCCGACCGGCAACCTCGATCCCGATACCTCCGTCGGCATCATGCAGCTCCTCTATCGCATCAACCGCAGCGGCACGACGATCCTGATGGTGACCCACGACCGGGAGATGGTCGACAAGATGCGCAAGCGGGTCATTCAGCTGGAAGACGGGCGCCTGGCGCGCGACGAGCGACGCGGAGGCTACGCGGGTGAGTGACGCATGAACGCTCGGCTGAAGCTGCTCGTCACAGAGGCGTGGCGCTCACTCGGCGCGAACCTCTCGACGACCGTCGCGGCGACGATGACGGTGCTGATCAGCATGTTCCTCCTCGGGCTCTTCATCGGATTCGGCACCTGGATGGACTCGTGGTCGACGCACGTGAAGAGCGAGTTGCTCGTGAAGGTCTACTTCTCACCTAGCGCGACCATCCAGGAGAAGAACACGCTCGCGTCACAGCTGCAGCAGAATCAGTACGTGCTGCAGAACGGCGTCAAGTACGTCTCGAAAGAAGCGGCGCTGGCCGACATGAAGCGCCGCTTCCCCGCGCTCGTCGCAGGCGTCGCGTACAACCCGCTGCCCGACTCACTGCAGGTGAAGCCGAAGCGCGGCGAGGACATCGACAAGCTCTACGAGGCGATCGTCACGCCGAAGCTGCCACCGGGCGTCGCCAAGGTGCAGGACGCGAAGCAGAAGTCGCACGCGATCCTGCGTGTCGCCCATTACATCGACGTGTTCTTCATACTCGCGGCCGGCGTCCTGCTGATCGCGTCCGTGCTTCTGATTTCGAACACCATCCGATTGTCGATCTTCTCGCGACGACGAGAGATCGAGGTGATGAAGCTCGTCGGGGCGACGAACTGGTTCGTGCGCGGCCCGTTCATGCTCGAAGGCGTCTTCTGCGGCCTCGCGGGCGCGTTACTCGCGATCTTCTTCCTCGTGATCGGAAAGGCGGCGATCCTGCCCTCGATCGTTCCGCGGCTCACCAACGACCCTGAAGTGCACTCGTGGGGCTTTCCGCTGATCGCGCTCGTGGTGCTCCTGTTCGGCCTCGGTGTGGGCGCGTTCGGCTCCGGTATCACGATGCGCCGCTTCCTCAAGGTCTAGCTGGCGGCAGAGCAGCGCATCGTCGTCGAGGTCGGCCGCCGCGGCAAGCTGACCGTCGGCGAGCCGTACTTCGCGCCGGGTGTGCCGGTCGTCCTGGAGACGAAGGGAATCGGCGACCTGGCTCCCGGTGACCTCGCCGTCGTCCGCACGGGACGCGGCCGGGCGCGGCTGGAGCAGGCCCTCGGCCCCGCCGACCACATCGAGAACGTCCTCGAGGCGCTCCTCGTCGAGCGGGGCGCGAGGCAGCCGTTCGAGCCGCATGCTGCACCGGAGCCCGACGGCGCGGGGCGCATCGACCTGCGCGACCTTCCGACATACACCGTCGACCCCGATACAGCCAAGGACTTCGACGACGCGCTGTCTTTCCGCCGGGAGCAGGGAGGGATCCGCGCCTGGGTGCACATCGCCGACGTCTCGTTCTTCGTCGGCGCAGGCACGCCGCTCGATCATGGCGCCTCGGAGCGGGCGTTCTCCACGTACGTCCCCGGAGCGGTGGCCCCGATGCTGCCGCACGAGCTTGCCGACGACCTCTGCTCACTGCGCCCCCACCTCGATCGGCTCTGCGTCACGGTGGAGATCCCGCCTGACGGCGAGCCGCAGTTCTACCGCTCGGTGATCCGCTCCGATGCGCGGCTCACCTACGGGAGGCCGAGCGGCGCGAGGCACCGCCGGAGCTCCTCGAGCAGCTGGCGCTGAACGACGAGCTCGCGACGCAGCTTCGCGAACGGCGCTTTGCGCGCGGCGCGCTGCAGGTGCAGACGCCGGAGGAGGTCTTTCGCTTCGACGGCAAGGGCGGCGTCGCCGATGCGTGGCTCGAAGGCGAGGCGCATTCCCACATGCTGGTCGAGGAGCTGATGATCCTCGCCAACGAGCAGGTCGGCGCCTTCCTCGCAGGCCGCCGGCGCGAGGCGCTCTACCGCGTGCACGAACGTCCCGAGCCGCAGGCGGTCGAGCACCTGCTCGCGAAGCTGGCGGACCTCGGCGTGCCGACACCGCCCGCCCCGGAGCGGATGACCCCTGACCAGGCGGTAAAGGTTGCGGGCGAGACGTCCAAGCGCGTCGCGCAGTACACGGCTCAGGCGGCCCGGGGGAGGGAGGCGTTCCCCGCGCTCGTCCTGCGAGCGCTCAAGCAGGCGCGCTACGACCCGAGGAACCTCGGTCATTCCGGGCTCGCGAGCACCGCGTACTGCCACTTCACCTCGCCGATCCGCCGCTACCCCGACCTCATCGTCCACCGCGCGCTGCTGCGCGAGCTCGGCCTGTCCGACGATCCGCTGCCGGGAGATCTCCAGCACGTCGCCGAGCACTGCTCGGCGCGCGAGCGCGAGGCCGGGCAGTTGGAGTACCTGGCCGACGACATCTGCCTCGCGTGGCTCCTCGAGCGCCGGTTGTACGAGCTCGGGTGGGACGAGCGGTTCACGGGTGAGATCACCGGGATGATCGGCTCCGGGCTCTTCGTGCGCTTCGGCGAGGTGTTCGAGGGGTTCCTGCCGGCGCGGCGCCTGCACGGCGAGTTCTTCGAGCTGAACCAGCTCGGGACTGCGCTCGCCGGCCGGACGACCGGCCGCACCTACCGCCTGGGCGATGCGATCGAGGTGCGCGTCGAGTCGATCGCCCGGAACGAGGGCAAGGTCGAGCTGGCCCTCGGCTGAATCTGATTCGGCAAAGCCGAACCAGATTCACGAGTTCCCCGCGGCGACGCTAGATCAGCCGGCGTTCGTGCGCCCAGCGGGTGAGCTCGTGACGCGACGAGAGCTGGAGCTTCCGCAGGACGCTCGAGACGTGCGACTCGACGGTCTTCACCGAGAGATGCAACCGGCCGGCGATCTCCTTGTAGCGGTAGCCGCGCCCGATCAGCTGCAGCACCTCGCGCTCGCGCGGCGTCAGTGTCTCCAGCTCCGCGTCCGGCGCGACACCGTCGCCGTCGCGGAATGCGTCGAGCACGAAGCCGGCGAGCCGCGGGGAGAAGACCGCGTCCCCTTCGGCGACACGGGCGACCGCAGCGGTCAGCTCCTCGCTGGAGATCGTCTTCGTGACGTAGCCGCGGGCGCCGGCGCGGATCACGCCGATCACGTCCTCGGCCGCATCGGAGACCGAGAGGGCGAGGAACTTGACGCCGGGCCGCTCCTGCGCGACGCCGGCGATCACCGCTTCGCCGCCGCCGTCCGGGAGATGGACGTCCAGGAGGACGACGTCCGGGTCGAGCTCGCGGATCAGCGGCACGGCGTCGGTGACGCTGCCGGCCTCGCCGACGATCTCGACGCCGTGGCCGAGCTCGCCGCGCACGCCTGCGCGGAACAGCTCGTGGTCGTCGACGAGCACGACGCGAATCACGGCGTGGGCCTCGGCATCGTCAGCTCCACCTCGGTGCCCGCTCCCGGCGCAGTGACGAGGCGGGCGCTCCCACCCGCCCGGGCCAGGCGCGCCTCGATCGAGTCGCTGATTCCTCTCCGGTCGTCGGCGACCCCGCCGCGATCGAAGCCGACTCCACGGTCGCGGACGAACACCGCGACCGATTCCCGACCTGCCTCCGCGTAGACGGAGATCTCGTCCGCCCCCGAATGCTTGGCCGCGTTCGTCATTGCCTCCCGCGCTGCGAGGACGAGCTGGGCCAGCGGCTCGTCGAGCGGGGCATCCCCGGCGCTCGCGAGCTCGATCCGTGCCCCGTGTGCCTCCTCGACGTCGGCGACGGCGTCGGCGAGCGCGTCCGCGAACGACGCCGACGTGCCGTAGCCGCTGCCGTACAGCCACCGGCGCAGCTCGCGCTCCTGGCGGCGGGCGAGGGCGGTCACGCGGGGCGCGTCCGTCGAGTGGCGCTGCACGAGCGCCAGGGTTTGCAGGACGGAGTCGTGGACTCGTGCGGCGACCTCGGCGCGCTCGGCGAGGCGGATGCGCTCGGTGCGCTCGGCCGAGAGCTGCCAGAGCCAGGGCCCGAGCACGAGGATCGAGAGCGCCGCCGACCGCTCCGGGCCCGATCAGTGTGTGTGAGGCGCCGATCTGGTCGAGCAGGGTCAGGGCCCCGACCATCACCAGCACGATCCCGAGCACGGGCAGGTGTCCGCCCGGCCGGAGCGATCCGCCTCGGCGGGATGCGACGACGAGGCCCGCCACGATCGCCGCGACGCCGAAGACGCTTGCCCCCGAGAAGCCGATCGCGAGCAGGAGCGCGGCGGCTGCGAAGACGACGAGCCCCAGTCCGAGCCGGGGGCGCCTGCCGTGCGAATAGGCCCAGAGCGCGAGGTAGAGCAGGATCCCCGCGCCGCCGGCCAGCGTCAGCAGGGCGAAGACGAGCCGGACAAGCGTCGGATCGACGTTGAGCGCCGACCCGACGCCGCCGCAGACGCCGGCGACCACGCGGTCGTCGTCGCTGCGGGCGAAGGGGAGGGCCGGGCTCTGCGTCATCCCGCCCGGATCACGTCGATCCGTCCGGCTCCGACCCGGGCGTCGATCGTCAGGAGAGTGTTGCCGGACCCGGTGTGCACGGAGGCGTTCCGTCCGTCGTCGTGGCGGTTGAGGATGTACAGGTCGCCGACCTTCGCGTGTGCGTCGACGATCACGGAGGCGCCGCGCGGGCACGATCACCTTCAGCTCGCCGATCCCGAGCCGCGCCCGGATGTGGACCGGCTCGTCGGGCGTGAGGTGCGACAGGTCGACTCGCAGGTTCCCGACGCCGAGCTTGTACAGCGGCTGAACTGCCGCGGCGGTCGCGCGGCGAATAGACCCGGTCGCCGGTGCCGTCGCCAAGGCTGACGTCGAACCACGAGAAGGCAGCGATGGTGGCTGCCGCCAGCGAGCACGCCGAGCGTGGCCAGAAGCGCGGTCAGCGCGACCGCGATGCGGCGCCCGCGGCGCTCCTTGCGCGAGACCCAGAGCACGGCCAGGCCCGCGATCAGGATCACGATCCAGCCGGCCCCGATCGACGGCCAGCTGCTGGCACGGGAGAGGAGGGCGGCGATGGCGGCGACCGCGAGGCCGAGGCCGACGAGCTGCCATGGGTGCTCGCGCCGCCCTGCGAGCACCTCCGCGGCGATCGACTGCCCGCCCTCGGCGGGCAGCACGAGGAGCGCGGCGAGGTAGATGAGGATGCCTGCGCCTCCGAGGAGGGTCAGGACGACGAGGCCCAGGCGGAAGACGGCCGGGTTGAGGTCGAAGTAGCGGCCGAGCCCCCCGCAGACGCCCGCGAGCCATTTGTCGTTCGCGCTTCGTTCGAGGCGCTTGATGCTGGGTGTGTGTGTGATGTGTTCGCTCATGGCTCGAGACTGCCTGCAGCGGTGCGCCGGGGCTATCCGGCATCACCCTGGTCCGACCCTCAACGCTACTCTCGACCTGCCATGGCCGAGAAGCTGATTGCCGAGAACCGCCGCGCGCGGCACGACTACCACCTGCTCGAGCGGTTCGAGGCGGGGCTCGTGCTCACCGGCACCGAGGTGAAGTCCCTCCGGGACGGACGGGCGACGCTTGCCCAGGCCTACGCGGACATTCGCGACGGCGAGGCGTGGCTGAACGGCCTCGAGATCTCGACCTACGACCAGGGCAACCGGGCAAACCACGAGCCGATGCGGGCCCGCAAGCTCCTTCTGCACCGCCGCGAGATCGACTCGCTCTACGGCAAGGTGCGCGAGAAGGGGCTGACGATCGTCCCCACCCGGCTCTACTTCAAGGATTCGCGGGTGAAGATCGAGCTGGCGGTCGCCCGCGGCAAGGAGCAGCGCGACAAGCGGCGCGACGTCGTCGAGCGTGACGCCAAGCGCCAGATGGAGCGCGCGCTCAAGAGCCGCCGCTAGGGAGCGCTACAATCTGGGAAACACATACGGGGGCGCCATGGCTTCGACGTGGTCGGTTCTCCGGTTGAGCTGCAAGCCGAGGTTTCCGGTCGGCCTCGTAAAACCACCGGAACCAATGCAAGTGCGGATCACAATCTCGCACTCGCTGCCTAAGTCCTAGCGACTTAGTGGAGCGTGTCGCCCCGGGAGCTGCCTGCGGCCCGGGATCGGCATCAACTAGCAGGCTCGGCGCCAAAGGAGAGCCACTCGCCGGCGGCGCGACATTTCAGGAGGGCTAGCTCGACGGTAGGTCGGTCGCCAACCGGCCGGCGAGCGAATCCAAACGGCGGCCTATGCTTGTAGACGCTCAATCCGGTGCGTCCGCGGACGCGGGTTCGATTCCCGCCGCCTCCATTTCTGTTGTCGCTTCGACAACGCGCTACGGCGTGCGTTCAGGGGAAAGTGCGAAGAGGCGCCACTCTTCGGGTATGCCCTTCAGTAGGTGGTCGCCCCGATCCTCGAACGCGAGACCTGAGCCGGCGACGAGCTCCTTGACCGTGCTCGAAACGAGTACCTCGCCGGGAGCCGCAAGGGAAGAGATGCGCGCTCCGATCGAGACGGCGATCCCGGCGATCTTGCCCTCGCTCACTTCGCACTCGCCGGTGTGGAGGCCGGATCTGATCTGGATCTCGAGTGGTCGCAGCGCGTCGCGGATGGCAGAGGCAGCCTGGACTGCACGCGCCGGCCCGTCGAAGGAAGCGAAGAATCCGTCGCCCGCCGTGTCGAGTTCCCGACCCTGGAACCGCCCGAGTTCGCGACGGACGATCGCGTGATGACGCTGGAGGAGATCTCGCCAAGCTGCGTCACCGATGCGTGCGGACAGCTCGGTCGAGCCGACGATGTCGGTGAAGAGAATCGTGGCGAGCACGCGCTCGGAGCCGGTTGGTCGGGCGAGGCGCGAGACGAACCGCTCCGTCGCCTCCATCGTCGCTCGGTGTGCGTCGTCATCGACCCAGGTATAGAGACCTTGTAGCGGGGGCAGCTCGGCAATCTCGGCGCCTCGGATCCGCTGGGCGATGTAATGAGCCGGGCCGGGACGTGCTGGGTGGGCGATGACGAGCGTCGGCACGCGGACGGCCGAGAGGACATCCCTGACATCGAGCTCCATCGCGGCCCGGAAGCAGTCGAGGCTGCGCCGGGGCTGAGGCTGCGGCGCATGTGCCAAACGAACCAGCGCAGAAGCCCTCGTCCTCGGCGACCTCGGGCGCCCATTCGCCTGCGAGGTCCTCCAGGTAGCCTCGCTCGCCCCATCCAGCGCGCACATGATCAGCCTCTGGCGCCATTCCTCCTCCGTCGGCGCCCACGGGTAGTCGGCGGAACGGATCCCTTTCGTGGTCGGGTCGAAGAGGACAAGACCTGTACACCGCTCGGGATACGTCGCTGCGAAGAGCACGCCGAGGCCCGTGCTGCTGGTGCCCGTCCAGAGAACAGCATTTTGGAGCCGACCGCATCCATCACGGCTCGAACGTCGTCCATTGCAGTCTCGAGCGATTGCACCTCCCGCACACGATCGGAGAGACCTGTTCCGCGCTTGTCGAGCATCAGCACACGGCTGTGAGCAGCGAGACCCTCGACGTGGCGTACGAGCAAGGCTGCTCCCAGGACGAGAGCAGATCCCCGGCGATGCCGCGGACGAAGACCAAGTCGGGAGGCCCGGTGCCGACGAGTTGGTAGGCGACAGAGACCTCACCGCTGCGCGCATAGCTCACTTCGGGTGGCTGCACGCCGAGAGTTTCACCTATTGCTAGCGTCGCCGCACGCCGCGGTATCAGCCGCCGCTGGCCGGTTGAAATCTTGCGCGGGTTCGATTCCCGCCGCCTCCACCTCTTCTTCGGCTCAGAAATTGGGAACGAACGGCCCTCCGGGGCCGTCCGTCGCTCCGGAGCGAATCACGCCTGCGGTAGGCGGCCCCTTCAGTTGGCTGGTACCGAGGTCAACTGTGTTCGAGAGCGAAACCGAGGAGAGCTGCGCTCGGGCGGCTCTCCTTCCGCGATTCCCCCACGAGCGGGCCATGACGGGCTAGGCGATGTGGCGGCGGTACAGAGACATCGCCCAGAGGTACGCGACGATCATGATCCCGCCGCACCAGGCCAGCGCGGGCCAGAGGTCGGAGCCGACCGGCTGCTTAGACGGGACGACCGACGGAAGCCTCTTCGGTTACGGTTTCTTGCCAGGCCCCGTGTCGCTCGTGACGTGGACGGCTGCCGCAAGCATCACCACATACCGCTCGAGGGCAACCGTGAGTGCGTAGCCGCGAGCTCGATTCGTTAGGGGCCGACCCGAAGTGGTTGCGCCGTCCCGTTCAACGGATCAGGCCGACTCAGCCTGGCGGCCGCGCTGACGGAAACGCTCGGGCGGGTCGTGGTGTTCAGCCAGCGGTACGGCTCTGCCTCGGTGGTCAGTTCGACCCGCGCGAGGATTGCGCGGCGGTGGCCGGGCGCGCGCTCCTCGACACTCTGGCCGTGGATCGCGACGAGGAGCTCGTTCCCGTCGCGTAGGGCAATCCTCCCCCGCAGGTTCGGTGTCCACACGCCGTCTTGACGGCGGCGTGGGTAGTTCGCCCAGGTCATCGTCCCCTCGATCTCGCCGCTGACGGAGCCGTCACCGTGGCCGAAGCCGAGGCCCTCGCCATCGTCGCCCGAGCCGTAGGGCCGGTGCCAGCTGCCTTCCGCATATCGCATCGAGATCGTGCAGAGCAGTTCGCGGCGCACGCCGTCTCCTTCAAACGGTCGGTCGAGTTTCTCAGATCTCGGCAGTCCTACCGGCAGGGCGAGCTGCCCGCCCCTTGGGTGAGTCGGAGTTGCGACAACCTTTCCTGCAACCGGTTAGAATCGCGCGATGCCGCGCTACATGGTCGTCCGCTCATTCGACGTCGGCGAGGGCCAGATGCCGCGGCGTCGGCCGACGCTCGCGCGAGCTCGTCGAGGGTGAGTTCCCCGAGATCACCTGGGAGCACAGCCACGTCGTCGTCGATGAGACGGGGCTCGTGCGCACGTTCTGCATCTACGCCGCCCCGAGCGAGGAGGTCGTCCGGCAGCATTCGAGCCGGCTCGGCCAGCACACGATCGACTCGCTCGACGAGATCGTCGGCGACGTCACGCCGGCGGACTTCCCCGCCGCCTGACGTCGGGCACGTGGAAGGACGCCGAGCTCGCCAGCGCGAGCCGGCGGCGTAGGTGGTTTCGCTGCTCTGTGTCCTCTGCGGGCACGAGCTCGAACGCCTCGCGGTAGAGCAGCGCCGCGTGGTCCTTGGCCCAGCCGCGCTCAGCCTGCTCGGCCGCGCGCACGAGCTGCTCGACCGCGCGCGCGTTGTCGCCGGCGGCCCGCCAGTGGCGGGCCATCGCGCCGACTGCCTCGCCCGACGCGCCGGTCGTGTCCCCGAAGAACTCTGCGACGAGGGCGTGGCGGCGCGTGCGGTCGGCCCGCGAGAGCAGGTCGTAGGCAACGTCTCGGATGAGCACGTGGGTGAACGCGAACTGCTGCTGGCCCTCGATGATCGACGACGGCTCGCGGCGGATCAGGTCGCGCCGCTCGAGCTCGTCGAGCAGATGACCGAGGTCGCGGTCGTCGGCGCTCAGTGCCCGGAGCGCGTCGGGCCAGAACACCTTGCCGACGACGGCTGCATCGAGGAGTAGCGAGCGCTCGGCGCCGGGCAAGGCGTCGAGGCGGGCGGCCACGATCTCGCGGACGGTCGTGGGGAGCTTCCCGGGGGCGAACTCGCCGACGCTCGCCGCGAGCTGCTCGATGAAGAGCGGATTGCCCTCCGCGACCCGGATCACCTCGTCCGCCTGGTCGCTCTCCCCGAGCTTCCGCACCGCAAGCTCGCGCGCGTCGCGCTCGCCCAGGGGAGTCAGCGTCAACGCGGTGTAGCCGGCCATGCCCGATCCCCAGTCGGCCTGGGCGTCGAGAAGCTCCGGCCTGGAGAGGGTGAGGAGCAGGATCGGCAGCCCGCCCATCCTGGTGGCGAGCGCGCGGATCAGGTCCAGCAGGTTGGCGTCCGCCCAGTGGATGTCCTCGAAGACGAGGATCGTCGGCTCCTCGCGGGCGACCGCCTCCAGGAACTCACGCACCGAGCGGAACAGGGCGTCTCGGTCGGCCGCCTCGGCACCCGCATCGACGCCGACGAGCACGCCGAGGTGCCCGGCCACCGAGTCGGCGCCGGCCCCGTTCAGCAGAGCCGCCGTCCTCGCGCGGAGCTTCTCCGCGACGACCGGCGCCGGGTCGCTCTCGAACACGCCGGCGAGCTTCATGACGTGCGCCGCAAGGCAGCCGTAGGCTCCGCTCTCCCGGTAGGGGAGCGAGCGCCCCACAACCACCCGCGCGTCGCCTGTGGCGGCGAGCCGGCCGAACTCGGCCGCGAGCGTCGACTTGCCCACGCCTGCAGGCCCGAAGATCGAGACGAGGTGCGGGACGCATTCCGAGGACACTCGTCGCCAGAGCGCCTCGAGGATCGCGGTCTCGGACGTGCGGCCGACGATCGACGACGACGCGAGCGGCCGCTCGCCCGCCACGGTGACGCGCCCGCACTGCGACCCACGCCTTGACGGGATGCTCCTTCCCCTTGGCGATCACCGGCTCGGTCGTCTCGTACTCGATCGCATCCCTCGTCGTGACGTACGTCTCCTCGCCGACGACGACACCGTTCACCGGCGCGGCCGCTTGCAGCCGTGCGGCCGTGTTCACGACGTCGCCCGCGACCATCGACTCGCCGAGCGCGGGACGCGCCCCGAGGGAGACGACCGCCTCGCCGGTGTTGACCGCGATTCGGATCTGCAGGCCGCCACCTGCGAGCTCGCCGGCGCTGTCGCGCACGACCAGTGCGGCGCGCACCGCTCGCTCGGCGTCGTCTCCGTGCGCGAACGGCGCTCCGAACACTCCCATGACCGCATCGCCGATGAACTTCTCGACGACGCCGCCGAACGACTCGATCTCGCGCCGCACGCGATCGTGGTACGGCGCGAGCACTGCGCGCACTTCTTCGGGGTCGAGCTGCTCCGCCTTCGCGGTGAACCCGACGAGGTCGACGAAGATGACGGTGACGACGCGGCGCTCGTCCCGCGGCGCCGTCTCCGTGGTGAGGGAGAACCCGCATGCGAGACAGAAGCGCGCGACCTCGGGGTTGTCCTGGCCGCAGGATGGACACGTGACCATCGCGACGACCTAGGCAGTGCTGCCGGCTCGGCCCCAGGAGAACGACAGCCGGGGCGACGATGCAAGCGTTTGGTAGACCACGCAATAGCGCTCGGTCAGGCGTAGCAACGTCTCGACCTCCTCCTCGGAGGCAGCGGTGTCGAGATCGAAGCGCACGCGAACCGACTCGAACCCGACGGGACCTCGCGGTCGACACCAAGTGTGCCCCGGAAGTCGAGGTCGCCCTCGGCATGCACCGACCCGTTCTCGATCTCGAGCTCGAGCGAGGTTGCTACCGCGCGCAGGGTCACGCCCGCGCAGGCCGCGAGCGCCTGGAGCAGCAGGTCGCCCGAGCAGAGCAACGACCCGTCGCCGCCGCTCGCCGGGTGGAGGCCCGCGGTTGCGATCGCGCGACCCGGTGTCCACCGAGCACGAGATGCCCTCGCCGAGCGTCGCTGCGGCCTTCAGCGTCACGAGCGCCGCTCTCGGGTCCTCGCGGTACTGATCCTTCAGCGGTTGTTGAACGCTGCGCAGCTGTGCGCGATCCATGCTTCCACCGTCCTCTTCGTCCGAGGCAAGATCCTACCGCCAGGCCCCCGGCCGTTGGGTCAGGCGGCGAAGGACGGGTCGAGCACGCGAACGCGGGTGATCCGGCCGATTGGGAGACCGTTTCGTGCGGACGCCCGCCGCAGAGCCTCCGGGCTCGGGGCCTCGTAGACGCAGAACGTCGTCTTTTCGTCGGCGCTGACATACGAATGGAGCCAGGTGACTCCTGCTTCCGTGTTCAGTTGGATCAGGGCTCTGCACTCGATCGCTCCTTGGAGGGTCGAGCGGATGCCGAACCCATCGGGAAAGCTTCTCTCGATCACGTAGCGGGGCATCATTCTCCTCGAGGGTCTTGGCTCGTCGTTTCGAGGGGCGCCGCGGCGACGGCCGCGGCGCCCGCTGTCCCCCCTCAGCCGTTGTTGAACGGCGAGACGAGCGGATTGGTGCTTGCGAACAGTCCGGTCGGGTTCGGGTACCAGAGCCAGACATGCAGCGTGATCAGCAACGGATGCCAGAAGCCGAACGCAGCGCCGCTTTGGGGTGCGGTTTTCGGGCAGGCATCCTGGGTCTCGGCGGGAACGAACGTGCCGTCTGCGTAATGACAGCCGGCCCCGAACGAGCCGTACCGTGCTCCCGGAAGCGGCGGCGTCGCCGGCTTGGCCGTGAACACCCACTCGACGGCACCGAGCTGCCAGGTTCCACCCTGGTGCTCGTAGACCAGAATCGGCGGTTTACGCACGTCGAACCCCTTCACGTTCGGGTTCATGTAGTGGTAGCCCATGTTGGGAATCATCTTCGTGATGATCCCGTACCCGTTTGCCTTCGCCAGCTGGAGATTCGTCGCGTACTTCGCCGTGGCTGCGCGGGCCTTGGCGAGATCCGCGACCAGCGGCGAGCTGGTCGTGCGCGCAACCGTGCGCGACGGCGTGGCGCTTCCGCCGGACCGGTTCGTGGCACCGACGGCCGAGGCACCGACGACCGCTAGGGCGGCAATGCAGACGACCAGCGTGGTCGATCTGGTGATGCTCATTGCTTCCTCCTTTACTCGTAGTCGCGTCGGTCTTCGACGCTACGAGCAAAGCGCGGAAACGGCATCGGCCGAAGTGCCTAGATTGGAGGAGAGGCCGACCGATCTTGGCGTAAGAGCTGCTGCTCGATCGCGGCGCGGGCGGCCTCGCCTCGGCTGCGCGCGCCGAGCTTCCGCAGGATCGATGCCACATGGTGACTCACGGTCTTGCCGGAGAGAAACAGGCGGTCGGCGATCTCGCTGTTTCGCAACCCATCCGCGACGAGTTCGAGCACCTCGGCTTCCCGCGGCGTCAGGCCCGCCGGGTTCTGCCTGGTAGCGCGGCGAGGCCCTCTCGGTAACCCGCGGGCACCACGTTCACGCAGACGGCGCGCGACGATCGCTGCGGCAGATGACGCTTCCAGTGCCTGCAGCTGCGCCAATGCCTGCCTGAGGGGCTCTTCCTGGTCTGCCTCGGCAAGCGCCATCGCCGCCTCGTACGGGCAGCCGATCTCCGTCCACAGCCCCGCAGCCCCTTTCCAGTCCCCGGCGAACTGAAGCCGGAACGGCTCAGCCACACCGGGCGGCGGGTCGCCCGGCACACCTGCCCGCCGGCGCCAGCACGCGAGCTCGCCCAGGAGCCACGGATCCCTCCGTTCCAGCGCCAGGGCGAGCGCGGCGTCCGTGGCCGGCTCGACGAGCTCCGGCCGCCCCTCGAGCCACGCGGCCTCCGCGCGCGCGGCCGCGATCGGGCCGCTCCGGAGGAGCTCGCCGGTCGGGGCGGCGAGCTCGATCGCCTCGTCGAGCGCCGCCCAGACGTCCGGATCGCCCCGTCTGGCGCGCAGGAGACCCACGACGCCGAGCGAGACAATGGTCGGCATCGTGGAGGCACGACGAACGTTGAGCACTTGGCCTGCGAAGTCGGCGGCCTCCGACCACCGGCCCTGGTCGAGGTGGGCACGCGCGGTATACGCGAGGAGGTAGTGGCGAAAGAGTTCGAAGCCGTGCTCGCTGCAGAAGGTGAGCACCGAGTCGAGTACTTCAGCGGCATCGTCGTACTCGCGGCGTCGCAGCAGGATCTGGGCGGTCGCCATCGGAATCCATGCGGCGGCCTCGATGTGCCCCGATTTTGCGGCGAGCTCACGCGCGCGCTCGAGCTTTGCCCGCCCCGCGGGGTCGTTGGCGAGCGTCTCGACTTCTCCGAGCCGGAACAACCCGACAACCAGGAGCTCGGAGTCACCAAGCCGTTCAGCCGCGTCGATCACGCGCCGGCCCCACGCCCGCGCCGCCTCGCTGTTGGACGCCGCGCTCCCCAGGAACGACAAGTTCGCATAGGCCAGCCCGAGCTCTTTCGTCCCGGGTCCCGAACGCTCGAGCAGATACATCGAGAGCCGGCCGGCCTCCTCCGCTTCCGACACTCGGCCCGGGCACCAGAGCATTTCCGACAGCCGCCGCAGACATCTCGCCTCCCCGAGCACGTCGCCGAGGTCGCGATACCCCTCGAGTGCCGCTTGCATGGCCGCGAGCGCCTCGGAGTTGTCATCCGTGAGGTAGCACTCATGTGCGCGACGCTCGAGCAGCTCGAGCTGCTCGGCCCGAGGGATGAGGCTGCGGAACCGCAACACGCGGGCGTAGTGGTCGGCGGCCTCACGGTGTGCGCCGACCAACGCTGCACGCTCGGCGGCGGGTCGACCGTAGCGAAGCACCGCGTCCGCGTCGGCGACCGCGTCGGCGTGGTGAACGAGACGCGCGAGATCCAGAGGCGACCGCTCGGAGAGTGCAGCGACCGCGCGACGGTGGAGCGCGACGCTACTGGCGCGGGGGAGGGAGTCCTCGACAGCTCTGCGTGCGAGCTCGTGCCTGAAACGCACCCGGTCGGGCTCGGCGCGCAACATCCCGGCTGCCAGGCAGTCCTCGAGCGACGAGGTTGAATCAGGCACGAGAGCCTCCAGAAGCCACTGCTCGCAGTGGGGCGGGACAATCGCGACGGCTTCGAGCACTTCCTGCGCGCCCGGGGGCAACCGGGACAGGCGTGCGAGCACTGCGTCCCGCACGGTGTCGGGAATCTCGGCGTCGCCCGCCGCGAGGACCTCGGTGACGAAGAAAGGGTTGCCGTTCGTCTTTCGGTACAGCTCGTGGATATCGACGCCGTGCGGTTCGCCGAGCGCAGCGACGGCTGAATACGAAAGCGGTTCGACCTGGATGCGCACAGCGCGGTTGCCAAGAGCGAGCTCACCGAGGAGCACCCGGAGCGGGTGCCGCCGATCGAGCTCGTCGTCCCGAAACGTGACGACGATGAGTGCCGGCAGCAGGTCGATGCGACGCGCGACAATGCGGAGGACGTCCAAGGTGGCCTCGTCCGCCAGGTGCGCATCCTCGATCACCATGATCGCCAGGCCCGGCTCGGCCAACCGGCGCATCAGTGCTTCGGCGAACTCGTACGGCGGCGCGCCGCTCTGGGCGACCGACTCGATCTCACCGCCGAGGACTCGGGCAATGTCGAGGAACGGCCCGAGTGGTCGTGGAGTGAAGAGCGCGTCACAGCCTCCCCAAAGAACTAGTGCCTCGTTCTGCATGTCGCAGAACCGCTTGGTGAGCGTGGTCTTGCCGACGCCCGGTTCTCCCTGGACGAGCGCTACGCGACCGCCACCTTGGGCGGCGACCGCGGCGAGCGAATCGGCGAGCGACGAAAGCCCCTCCAACCGCTCGAGGAGGTCACCTCCCAGTTCGGACACGGTCACTTTCGAAGACGGCATTCGCCTCGGGTGAAGCCTAGTACGGACCCGCATGCAAAAACAGCGGACTCGTGTGAAAGAGCTGCGCTAAGCTCACCGGGCCGATGCGCTCACTGCTGATCAGCTGGGCCCTGCTCGCCCTGGCCTTCGTCTTCACGGCGAAGATCCTCTCGGGCGTCACCGTGTCCGGCGGGGTGTGGGGCTACATCTGGGTCTCGGCGCTCTTCGGCATCGTGAACGCAGTGATCGGAACAGTGCTGCGGGTGCTCACGTTCCCGCTCCTCATCGTGACCCTGGGTCTCTTCTCGGTGATCGTCAATGCCCTCCTGCTCAAGCTCACAGACCATCTTTCGAGTCACCTGACGATCGACTCGTTCTGGTGGACCGCGATCTGGGCGGCGATCATTCTCTCGCTCGCGGGCCTTCTGCTCGACCTCACGGTCGGGAAGGTCGCGCGCCGCGAGCTCAAGGCCGGCTGAGCAACTCTCACAGCTCCTTGTGACCTTTGACGCGAGGGCCCGGGCCTGGCATGGTGCCGGGTATGAGCACCGTGGCGGAGATCCTCGCCGGTAAGGGCCGGGGCGTCCTCTCGATCGACGCAGAGGCAACCGTGCTCGAGGCGGCACAGCAGATGATCGACGCGAACGTCGGTGCCATGCTCGTCTCGACCCGCGGCCGTATCAACGGGATCGTCACGGAACGCGACTACCTTCGCCGCGTCACCCTCGAGGGAAGAACCGACCGCGAGACGGCAGTGCGCGAGATCATGTCCTCGCCTCTGATCGTCGTCACGCCGCAGACGACGATCGACGAGTGCATGGCGCTGATGACCGATCAGCGTGTCCGGCATCTGCCGGTGGCCGAGCACGGCGACATCGTCGGCGTGGTGTCGATCGGTGACGTCGTCAAGTTCCAGTCGAAGCAGCAGAGCGTCCAGATCCAGTACCTGACCGAGTACATCAACGCGCGTTAGGTCCGCTGTGACCCGGGGTAGCACCGGTGGCGTAGAGATCCCATGAAGACCGTATTGACGCTCACGCTGTGTATCGCAGTCCTCGCTGTCACGGTGACCGCGAGCGGTCGCAGCAGCCTTGTCTCGTGCAAGGGCTCACAGCTTGCAGGCACGTTCGCCGTTGTTCCCGGCAGTGCAGGGGCCGGGAACATCACCTACGCGTTGCGGCTCAAGAACACCTCGAAAACCACCTGCCAGGTGACCGGCCTTCCCCAGGGCCGGCTGATCGGGCGTCGCGGCGGAAAGCTCCCCACGCACGTGCGCGCTGCGTTCCCGGGGGCACTCGCGGCCGTGCTCGTCACACTCCGGCCGGGGCAGGCGACAAGGGCAACGGCGCGATTCTCGCCCGACGTGCCGGGCCAGGGGGAGCAGGCCAAGGGCCGCTGCGAGCCGACGGCCTACAGCTTCCACGTCACCGGTCAGGGGGGCGGGACGACGGCCGCCAAGGTGCTGCCGCCAACCCCGGTCTGCGAGCACGGCCGCTTGCTCTTCTCGGCCTACGGACGCCCCTAGCTAGGAGGAGGCTAGCGGCGGCTAGCGCCGCTTGCGCTTGCGTGAGCTGCTGCTGCCCGGCCTGCTGCTGCCGCCGCGCGTCTGCTGCTGCATGCGCTCGGCCTGCCGCCGCATCTGCCGGTTCGCGCTGTCCGGCACCGCGCCCTGCTCCTGCGCAGCCTCCATGTAGGCACGCCGCTCGGCGGGCGTGAGCCGGCTCATCGCCTTCTGCACCGCCTGGGGATTCGGGTTCGAGGCCACCGGGTTGATCTTCTTGAGCGCACTCGCGAGCTCCGGGTTCTGGCGCTCGATCGCAGCAGTGCTGACGCGTGTGAAGAAACGGCGCATGAAGCCGATGCGCGAGAGGTTGGTGACCAGCGGCCGCAGGAGCGCGCCGTTTCGGAACCGGCCGAGCAGGACGAGCAGCCCGAAGCCGACGACGACGACGCCGACGATCCCGAGGGGTACCCAGAGCCACCACATGCGGCTCGATCGTACCTAGCCTCTAGCGCCGCGAGGAGAGAACGACTCCGCCGGCGACGATCACCGCGAGCACCACCACCAGCCAGATCCAGACCGTCATCGAGCCGCTCGGAACCGGGCCGGCAGGGACGGGGTAGAAGTTGTCGGCGTAGAGGGCTGGAGCGAGCACCCCGGACAGGGTTCCCGTCCGGAGTGAAGCTGCAGTGCCCAGCCTGTAAGCATTCCTTCAAATCCGGTTAGAGCTGACGGTCTCGCGGGAATCCCATTGTCATGTCCCAGGATCTGATCGCCGTTCTCCTCGAGCACGGCGAGGAGCACGGCTGCGTCCACATGACGGAGCTCTACGAGACGGTCGCGAAACTCGAGCTCGAGGACGAGGACATCGAGGCTCTGCTCGAGCGCCTCGAGACGCACGGCATCGCTCTCACCGACGACTGCTCACGGGCGATCGAAGAAGACGTCTCGTACACGAATGACCAGATCGCGTCGGCCACGACCGATTCGCTGCAGCTCTTTCTGAACGAGGCGGGCCGCTACCCGCTGCTCACCGCCGCGCAGGAGGTCGAGCTCGCCAAACGGATCGAAGCGGGAGACAAGGGTGCGAAGGACTTGCTCGTCAACTCGAACCTGCGCCTCGTCGTCTCGATCGCCAAGCGCTACCAGGGTCACGGCCTGACGCTCCTCGACCTGATCCAGGAAGGCATCATCGGGCTGATTCGCGCCGCCGAGAAGTTCGACTGGCGCAAGGGCTTCAAGTTCTCCACCTATGCAACCTGGTGGATTCGCCAGGCCGTGCAGCGCGGCGTCGCCAACAAGGCGCGCACAATTCGCATCCCGGTGCACATCGTCGAGCGCGAGCAGCGCATCTCGCGTGCCGAGCGCGAGTTGATCGCGACCCTCGAGCGGCCTCCGACCGACGAGGAGCTGGCGGACAAGGCGAAGCTGCCGGTCAAGCAGGTCCGAGAGGTGCGTACCGCAGCTCGGGCTGTCGCGTCGCTCGACAAGGCGGTCGGCGAGGACGAGACAGCGTCGCTCGGCGACTTGTTCGCGAGCGACGAGGCGTCTCCCGACGAGCAGGTACAGGTCGAGCTGACGGAGCGGGCAGTCCACGCCGCAGTTGCCGAATTGACCGAACGCGAGCGGCGGATAATTCAACTGCGCTACGGCCTCGGCAGCGACAACGACCCGAAGTCGCTGGAGGAGATCGGCCGGATCCTCGGGATCACGCGTGAGCGGGTGCGCCAGCTCGAGGCCGTCGCCCTTCGTCGGCTCGCCGAGCGGCGTGAGATCGCCGCGATGCAGGCCGCGTGAACTAAGGAGCGGGCTGGGAGCCAGCCCGAGCTCGGTTGCGAGCGTGAAGAACGCCTTCGCGAAAGGATTCGGCTCGGTCGTGCGGCGGAGCAGGTTCCAGTCGATCTGCTCGCGGCAGGCGCGCGTGACCTCCAGCACGTCCTGGTAGTCGACCTCGTGCTCCTTCAACGTGAGGAGCTTCGACGCGACCACGTCGGTCACGCTCATCACTTTCACGGTGATCGCGTACACCTCGATCTCGTCGGCGCGCTCGAGCACCTGCGGCACGATCTCGGGCCGGTTGTTCGGCGCGAAGATCAGGTCGATCATCACTCCCTGCTCGTCGAAGGCCTTATAGAGCCACCCCTCGGCCGGGCGCTCCGTGCGGAACCCGGCTTCGGCGAGCAGCTCGAGCGCTCGGTCGGCGTCGTCCGCGCCGAGCACCAGGTCGGCGTCATGCTCGGTCGGCGGCCCGCCGCGCGCATAGACGGCAAGGCCTCCGGCCAGCGCGAACGGGATGTCGTTGTCGCGCAGGACGGCTGCCGCCCGCCTCGTGGCATCGAGGATCTGGGTGAAGCTGACCGATGTCATGCAGCCCTCGATACCCAGGAGTGGGGGTTCCAGTCATCGGGTAGACCTCGCACATGGCCAGGCGGATCCGGGTTGCAGCAGCCGGCGACATCCACGCCGGCGCGGCCGATGGCGACCGCGTCCGGGAGGCGTTCCGCCGCGTCGAGGAGCAGGCCGATCTGATCCTGCTCGCGGGCGACCTGACGCAACACGGCCAGGTCGACGAGGTGTGCGTCGTCGCCGACGCATGCCGCGAGCTCGAGATCCCGGTCGTTGCGGTGCTCGGTAACCACGACTGGCAGTCGGACCGGCCGGCTGACATCACCAGGGCGCTGGCGGAGGCAGGCGTCGTCGTCCTCGACCGGACGCACACGATTCTTCCGGTCTGCGGTGTCAGTGTCGGCATCGCGGGTGTGAAGGGCTTCGTTGGAGGCTTCGGCAACCAGTGGGCCAACTTCGGCGAGCCGCTCTTTCGCGAGGCCTACGGCGAGACGACCCGCGACGTGGACGGGCTCGAGCGAGGGCTCGGCGCGATCGAGCCCTGCGCGCTCCGCATAGCGTTGCTGCACTACTCGCCGGTCGAGGCGACGCTGCGCGGTGAGCCCGAGCGCCTCTGGCTCGTGCTCGGGGCCGACCGGCTCGCGGGGCCGATCCGCCAGCACCGTCCAGACCTCGTGCTGCACGGGCACGCGCATCACGGATCGTTCGAAGGGGAGATCGACGGCGTCCCCGTCTACAACGTCGCGGTGCACGTGATCGGGCGAGAATTCTGGGTCTTCGAGCTCGACGCGCAGCAGGGCGCGCCGTCACCGCCGCTCGCGGTCGAGGAGACCTAGGGAACTAGGAGCCGACGACCTTGCAGATCCACCGGCGCGGTCGTGACCGGTCGAGCTCGATGAAGAGCACCCGCTGCCACTGGCCCATGCACAGCTCGCCGTCACCGACGGGGATCGACTCGCCCGCCGAGCCGAGGATCATCGACATGCAGTGCGCGTGGCCGTTCGCGGCCTCCATGTCCTCCTCGCAGATGTTCTCGGTGCGGCGGTCCCAGTCGTCGTGCGCGTAGTAGGTCTCGGCCGGCACCAGGCGTCGCAGCAGCGTGCTGAAGTCCTCGAACATGCCGCGCTCGTACTCGTTCACGCGGACGCAGCACGTGGTGTGAGGGGAGTACACGCAGCAGATCCCGTCGACCACGCCGGACTCGCGGACGATCTCGGCCACCTCGGCGGTGATGTCGGTGACGTGGAGGCCCCCGGTCGTCCGGAAGTGCCGCTCGGCCTGGAACACCTTCATTGCCGACGAGGGTAACAAGTCCGGTGAGAGCGACCGCCCCCTCCGAACGGGCGCGTCCGTGACCTGCGACCGGCCGGTGGCGTAGAACTAGCGGAATGGGCCCCGGCCTTGCCACCTTCGCTGCCGTCGCGGCGCTCCTCGGCGACGGCTGCGCCCCAGCACCAGCTGACGGCCGGGCCGGTTCTGGCCGGGGAGCGCATCGCCTGGGGCGAGCAGGTGGACGGGGTCAGCGCCCTGCGGCTCGCCGGCGTCGCGGCTCCCGTCTGGCAGAGCACGCCGCAATGGTTCAACGGCCCGCTCGCTGCCTCGGCGAGCCTGATCGCGTTCACGCGCAGCTTCCCGGGCTGCCCGACCCAGAGCGGGGTCGCCTGCCCGGTCGAGACGCAGGCGGTCTCCGGCCCGCAAGGCCGTGCTCCGCGTCCGCTCGCTCCCATCGAGCGCTGCACGACCGGTGGCCGCGGCAGGCGGCTCGCCGTCTCAGGCTCGTACGTCGCCTATCTCGGCATCTCATGTGCGTCGGTGACCTCGAGCGTCCTGGTGAGCAAGTCGGGGCGAACGGTGTACCGCCACGCGGCGTCCTGCTGCGACGTCTCGCTCGCGTGGCCGTACCTCGCGTTCAGGAGCGACGTGGTGGTCGACCTGATCGACCTCCGGACGCGGCGTCTCGTCTCCACGACCGGTACACCAACGGGGGAGCAGATCGCAGCCTTCGACGTCCAGCACGACGGCACGCTCGCGGTCGTGCTGGGGCGCAACACGACCGGGCGCGACCTCCTGGCCTGGCGCTCACCCGGCGCAGCGCTCAAGCGCACCACGGTGGCCGTCGCCGTGCCGCCGACGAGCCCCGCCGTTCGCCTCGTCGGCGGCCGGCTCGTCTTCGTCTCACCGCGCTCGGGCTCGCGGACAGCCCTCGTCTCGATGGATCTCCGCCGCCGCACCCGCACGATCGCGGGCTTCGGCGGGTCGGTCGAGCAGGTCGGCGGGATCGACGCGAGCCTCCACACGGTGACATGGTCGTCGCGGCTGATCACCGGCACGCGCACCGACTGCCCGCCGCCGGGCGAGCTGCGCCCGTGCCGGCTTCTGAAGAGCGGGGTCGAGACCGTGTGGGCGGCTGGGCTCTACGCGGGCGCGCCGCGCGTCGTCGCCCGCTGGTCGTTCGCCGATTCGGCCTAGTCCACCTGCAGGAGGCGGGGCCTTCAGGGCGAAGCTGAGCGTCCCTTTCCGAACGTGCAGGCGACGAGGAGGAAGTCACAGATGTCCGTAGGTGCAAAGCGCTATATCGGCGGGACGCTCGGGTTCGCGTTCGCCGCAGTTTGGGTGACGGCGGGGATCGGGTCGGCTCTGATCTGCATTGCCGCAGCCGGGCTCGGCTACGTCGTCGTCCTGCTCAGCGAGCAGGGCCGGCTCGGTGCGGTCGTCGCGAGCAAGGATCTCGTGGCCCGTGAGCTGCGCGAGCGTCGCGATCGCCCGGCGGCGACGGGCGGCCCGACCCGCGCGCAAGCCGGCGAGGCCCGCGAACAGGTCCGCGCAGACCCGGCGCGAGCCGGTGCGTGAGGTTGTTCGCAGGCCGGTGCCTGCGATGACGACGGCGGAGCAGGCGACCTACGGGTGGTAGCGGGTTGCTCGTAGGGGACTTTCGGCAGGGCCGCCCTCCCCAAGCGGCCCTACCGACTGCCCCCGGGGGGCGGCAGCGAGCACGCGCAAGTGCCGAACGCGCCACCCCGGTCACGTTCTAGGCCGCTCGAACGGCCCGCGCTCCAGACTGACCGGGGGGTCGATTGAGCCGAAAGGCCAGTACCGTCGGGCCGGGCTTCCGCTTGGCGCGATGCGTAGGCTGCAAGTGAGAGCGCATCCGGGCCCGTAGCTCAGCGGTTAGAGCAGGGAACTCATAATTCCTTGGTCCCTGGTTCGAATCCAGGCGGGCCCTTTCACGCCCCTCGCGAGTGGCGAGCCGATCAGGGATCCGGCGACTCGATAACCGCTCCGCTGCCGATAGGCTCCGCGCGTGATCTGTCCCAGCTGCGGGACGTCGAACAGCCCAGGCCGCAAGTTCTGCGGCGGCTGCGCCGCGCTGCTCGAGCTTCTCTGCCCCGCCTGCGGCACCGCCAACGAGCCCGGGATGCGCTTCTGCGGGGCGTGCGCGCAGCCGCTCACCGCGGAGGAGCCTGCGACGCCGGCGCCGCCGGTGGTGGCGGAGCGGCGGCTCGTCACCGTCCTCTTCGCGGACCTCGTCGGGTTCACGACGCTCTCGGAGTCACGCGACTCGGAGGACGTGCGCGAGATCCTGTCGCGCTATTTCGACACGTGCAAACGGTTGATCGCGCTCTACGGGGGTACCGTCGAGAAGTTCATCGGCGACGCGGTGATGGCCGTGTGGGGCGCACCCGTCGCGACCGAGGACGACGCCGAGCGCGCCGTGCGGGCGGCCCTCGATCTCGTCGCCGCGATCTCGTCGTTGGGCGACGAGCTCGCTGCTCCGCTGCAGGCTCGAGCCGGTGTCCTCACCGGTGAGGCCGCAGTGACCGTCGGAGCGGCCGGAGAGGGAATGGTCGCCGGCGACCTCGTCAACACGGCGTCGAGGATCCAGTCGTCAGCGGAGCCGGGAACGGTGTTCGTCGGCGATGCAACACGCCGCGCGACGGAGCGTTCGATCGCGTACGTCGCGGCGGGGGAGCATGAGTTGAAGGGCAAGGCCGAGCCGATCACGCTGTGGCGTGCGCTGAGAGTGGTTTCGGGCGTCGGCGGCCAGCTGCGGTCGCAGGGCCTCGAAGCGCCGTTCGTCGGCCGCGACCGCGAGCTGCAGCGGATGAAGGAGACCTTCCACGCCTGCGCCGACGAGCGGCGGTCGCACCTCGTTTCCGTGACCGGGATCGCAGGCATCGGCAAGTCGCGGCTCGGCTGGGAGTTCTACAAGTACTTCGACGGGATCGTCGAACAGGTCTGGTGGCATCGAGGCAGATGCCTCGCCTACGGCGAAGGGGTTGCCTACTGGGCGCTCGCCGACATGATTCGCATGCGCTGCCGCATCGCCGAGGACGAGGCGACCGATGATGCGCGCCGGAAGCTCTCCGAGACGCTGCGCGAGCAGTTGCTCGACGAGGACGAACGGCGGTTCGTCGAACCGCGCCTCGCACAGCTCCTCGGGATTGCAGAGGCCGAGTCGAGCGACAAGCACGATCTGTTCGCCGCCTGGCGACTCTTCTTCGAGCGGCTGGCCGACTCGAACCCGGTGGTGCTGTTGTTCGAGGATCTCCAGTGGGCGGATGCGTCGCTGCTCGACTTCATCGAATACCTCCTCGACTGGTCGCGCAACCACCCACTGCTCGTCGTCACCCTCGCCCGGCCCGAGCTGATGGAAGCGCGTTCGACCTGGGGCGCCGGCCAGCGGAACTTCACGTCGATCTATCTCGACCCGCTCCCGGAGGAGGCGATGACCGAGCTCCTCGGTGGGCTCGTCCCGGGGCTGCCCGAGGATGTGTTGAGAGCGATCCTCGCCCGGGCCGAAGGGGTTCCCCTCTACGCGGTCGAGACGGTGCGGATGCTGCTCGACCGGCAGGCTCTCGTCCGGGAGGGTGACGTCTACCGGCAGACGCCGGGCTTCGTCCTGCACGACATCCCGGAGACACTGCAGGCGTTGATCGCCGCACGCCTCGACGGTCTCAGCGAGCCGGAACGCAGGCTGCTGCAGGTCGGGGCCGTCCTTGGCAAGACCTTCACGCGTCCCGCGCTCGCCAGTCTGCTCGGGGGAGACGAGGAGTCGCTCGAGTCGGTTCTGTCCGGCCTCGCGCGCAAGGAAGTCCTGTCTCTCCAGGCCGACCCCCGTTCGCCCGAGCACGGCCAGTACGGCTTTCTCCAGGATCTCGTCCGCCGAGTCGCCTACGACACGCTCGCACGGCGCGAGCGAAAGGCGCTCCACCTGCAGGCCGCCGAACTGATCGGTGCGGGGGGAAACGACGAGGAGTTCGCCGAGGTGATCGCCTCGCATCTCGTCGCTGCCCTCGAGGCGGCACCACAGGCCGACGACGCAGGGGAGCTGCGCGCGCGAGCCGGCGAAGCTCTGGTCGGCGCCGGCGAACGCGCTGCGTCCCTCGGGGCGTCCGCCGAGGCGTTCCGTTATTTCGAGCAGGCGGCCGAGCTCGCACCCGACGAGGCAGACCGCGCACGGCTGGTTGCACGGGCGGGAGAGATGGCGTACAACGCCTCGCTGCGCGACCAGAGCCGGACGCTGCTCGAGGAAGCGCTGGCCATCTTCACGAAGCTCGGAGATGCGCGCGGCAGCGCGCGACCGACGTCGCTGATCGCCACGATCGAGTTCGAGGGAGGCCATCCACCACGCGCAGTCGCCCTGCTCGAGCCCGTGCACGCAGCGTTGGCCGAAGGCGAGCCGGATGCGGTGCTGGCCGAGGTGGCAGCGCAGATCGGCCGCTTTCTCATCTTCACCGGTGATCACGAGCGAGCAGCGACGTACCTCGAGCAGGCGCTCGAGCTGGCCGAGCTACTCGACCTGCCGGAGACGTTCGTGCAGGCGCTCAACAGCAAGTCGATCATCGCGCTGCAGCACGACCGTCCCCGCGAGTCGCTGATTCTGCTCGAAGGAGCCCTCGCGCTTGCGCTCAAGGAAGGTCTCCACGACGCGGCCTTCCGCGCGTACAACAACCGCGCGGTTGCGCTCTGGTCGACGGACCGCTGGCGGGAGAACCTCGCGAACGTCGAAGAGGCTCTTGACTTGGCCCGCCGGGTCGGCTACCGCAACTGGGAGGCGAACTTCATTGCCGGCTCGATCGGAACGCTCGACGCGCTCGGCCGCTGGGACGAGGCACTCGCCCGTGCAGCGGAGGCCGACGAGACGGCAGGATTCGAATTCGCGCGCGGGCTGATGCTGTACATCGTGCGGATTCATGCCGCACGTGGCTCTTTCGAACGCGCGCGGCAGCTGCTCAAAGAGAACGCGAGTATCGCCGATTCGGAGAACCCGGATTTCGCAACGGGCTACGCGCTGGTCGAGTCGGCGCTCTATCGGGCGGAGGGAAAGCTCGACGACGCGCTCACCGCCGTTGAGCGCGCGCTCGCGTTCGAGGCGCCTCCGGTGGGTGGGCCCGGCGCGCTTGCAGGTATCGAAGCGCTGGAGGTGGCTGCAGCCCGCGGTGACCTCGAACTGCTGCGGCGGCACCTGGCACGGTTCGAGTCTCTGCGCCCAGGGCAGCTGACGTCCTCCTCCCGCGCCTACACCGCCCGATTCCGGGCCCGGCTGCCAGAAGTGGATGCCGAATTCGAGCTCCGAACCGCCGAGCGGATCTTCGATGAGCTGGAGATGACGTTCGACCTGGCCGTCGTTCGATTCGAGCTCGCGGAGTGGCTCATCGCGGATGGGCGCGACTCCGAAGCCGAGCCGCTGCTGGCGGGGGCGCTCGACACGTTCGAGCGGCTCGGGGCGGAGCCGTGGGTCGAGCGGGTCGTGCAGACGCGCCGCCGCGTACAAGTCTGATGCTCGACCCGCAGAAACGCTGGCGCCCGCTCCCGGACAAGCCCGACTACGCAGGGTTCCTCTCGTTCGGCGGCGTGCCGCTGACACAGGAGCCCGGGGAGCTTGCGGGTGTCGACGTCGCGATCGTGGGTGCACCCACCGACGACCTCGTCTCCGACCGGCCGGGCACACGGTTCGCACCGCGTGCCATCCGCAGTGCGTCGTGCCCGCCCGGGCCGCACCTCGAGGCCGGCATCGACGCGTTCTCCGTGCTCCGCATTGTCGACTACGGCGACGCGCCGGTGGTGCCCGCCGACCCGGTGGCGTCTCACGCTGCGATCGAGCGGACAATCGGCGAGGTGGTCGATGCGGGCGCGCTGCCGGTGACGCTCGGCGGCGACCACTCGATCACCGAGCCGTGCATCGGCGCCGTCGCGGCGCGCCGCGGCGCCGTCGGCCTCATTCACTTCGACACGCACACCGATACGGGCCGTGAGGTGTTCGGTGTCGCGCATTCGCACGGGACGCCGATGTTTCGCCTCGTCGAGAGCGGGCGCGTCGACGGAACGCGGTATGCACAGGTCGGCCTGCGCGGCTATTGGCCGGGCCCGGCGGAGTTCGACTGGCAGCGAGGCCGCGGCATCGCGAGCTTCTTCATGCACGACGTGCGCGACCTCGGGATCAAGGAGGTCGTCGCCCGGGCGCTCGCGCACGTGGGGGAGGGGCCGGTCTACCTGACGGTCGACGTCGACGTCCTCGACCCCGCCTTCGCTCCCGGGACGGGCACCCCCGAGCCGGGTGGCATGAGCTCCGTCGACCTGCTGTGGGCCGTGCGGACGATCGCGGCCTCGGTGGAGCTCGCCGGCGCGGACGTCGTGGAGGTGCTGCCGACGGGGATCGGCTCGGCCGACATCACCGCCCTCGTCGCCGAGCGCGTCGTGCGGGAGCTGCTCACGGGCTTGGCGCTTCGGCGCAGGTCGACCTAGACACGAACATACGTTCGTACTACGATCCGGCCGGTGCAGCTTCGTCTCGACGCCGCCGACCGGCTCGTGGAGCTCGTCGAGGAGCAGCGGGGCCCGGTCGCAGCCGACGAGGCTGCCCGGGTCGTCCTCAAGCTCGGGACGGCCGTTCCTGTCGGTCTTGCGCGCTCGCTGCTCGATGAGGCCGTGCAGGCCGACGCTCGCCTGCGCTGGTCGGGCGACCTGATCGGGCTCGCGGGCGCACCCGGGGAGGGCCTGCTGCTCGAGGAGGCGCGGTTCGTCGTGTTCGACCTCGAGACGACCGGCCTACGCCCGGGAACCGCCCGGCCGTGCGAGTTCGGCGCCGTGGCCGTCGAGCGCCTCGAGCTCGTCGGCCGGTTCGAGACGCTCGCCAACCCCGGCATGCCGCTTGCGCCCGGCGTCGCCGCGCTGACCGGCCTGCGAGACGAGCAGCTTCGGCGTGCGCCGCCCGTCGCGGCAGCTGTGCGCCGCTTTCTGGCGTTCGCGGGCGACGCCGTGCTGGTCGCCCACAATGCGCGGTTCGACATGGCATTTCTCGATCACGAGACGAGGCGCCTCACCGGTCAGCGCGTCGCGGCGACGGTCGTCGACACCGTCGGGCTCGCACGCCGCCTGCTCGGCCGCCAGCCCGCCAATCTCGCCGCGCTGTCGTACCGGTTCGCGACCGACGTGCGACCCTGCCACCGGGCACTGCCGGACGCCGAGGCGACAGCGGAGATCCTCCTGTGCCTGATCGGGCTGGCCCAGGAGCGGGGCGCGAGCACGGTCGCTGACCTCGTCGAGCTGGCCGCGACGCGGCCGCGCCGTGTTTACCGCAAGCGCAGCCTGGCCTTCGGCGCGCCCCAACGTCCCGGGATCTACCTCTTCCGCGACCGGCACGACCAGGTGCTCTACGTCGGGCGGGCCCGCGACCTTCGTGCCCGCCTGCGCTCGTACTTCCGCTCCGACCGCCAGCGCCCGGCGGTCGAGGCCGCGCTCGCGGCGCTCGAGCGGGTCGAGTGGCGGGTGCTCGGCTCCGAGCTCGAGGCCGCGCTCGAGGAGCTGCGCCTGATTCGTGAGCTGCGCCCGCCCGCCAACGCGCGCTCGGTGCGCCCCGACCGGTACCTGTACCTCCGGCGTCGCGGCGACAGTGTCGTCTGCACCTCGCAGCCCACCGAGCTCGGTCCGCTGACGAGCCGCAAGCGAGCTCAGCTCGCTGCACGCGCCTTGCAGGGCGTGGAGTGGGAGACGCTCGACGACGCCTTGCCGAAGCTGCGCGCCAAGCTGAAGCGACTGGCCCGGGACCTGCGCTTCGAGGACGCTGCGCGCCTGCGCGACCGCATCGATGCGCTCGAGGACGCGGCGCGCGACATTCGCCGGATGCAACAGCTACGGGCGATGTCCGTGTGCATCGTCGTGCCCGGCGAACGGGAAGGGACGCACCGCGCGTTCTTCGTCGCCAAGGGCCAGGTTGTGTGTTCGCGGCCCTATATCGGACCACACGGGGTGGAATGGCAGGCCGGTCTCGCAGCGGTCGCGCGGGCCGAGCCGACGCTTGCTCCTGAAGCGGCCGACGAGCTACGTGCGGTGGCCGCGTTCATCCGCCGGCCTCCGCCGGAGCTCGAGGTCGTTCGGTTGGCACACTTGGCGCATGGAGCAGCTGCTTGAGCGCGCGCTCGGCGACGGTTGGCGGAAGCTCGTCGTCGACGGCGTCACGGCGACGCCGGTAGAGGTGCGTCGCGGCTCGGCCGTGAAGGTCGTCGACGGCCCACGCACCGAGACGGTGCAGCGGGCCGACTGGCCGGCGCGGCTCGACGAGCTGCTCGACGGCGCGCGCAACGTTCATCTCCTCGCCCCGGACGGCGACGTGCACGCACGGCGGTCGAAGAAGGGGGCGTGGCTCGTCTCGGCCGGCAAAGCCTCGTCGGCCGCGCTGCCGACCCGCGAGCACGACCGGACTGCTCGTCATCCTCTGGCGGCCGACCATCCACTCTTTCGCGCCACCAGGGTCTCCCGCGACAAGGAGCGCCAGGTCCAGCACTACGTCGAGCTTCTCCGCACGCTGCCGCTGTGGCAGCGCGAGCAGATCAGGGTCGTCGACGCCGGCTGCGGCAAGGCGTACATGAGCCTCGCGCTCGTCGCCTACGGCAGGGAGACCGGCACCCGCGTCGAGCTCGTCGGGCTCGACCGAAACGAATCGGTCATCGACACCGTGCGCGGCGTCGCCGAGACGCTCGGCTACGACGAGGCGAGCTTCGAGGCGACGGCGATCGCCGACTACGAGAGCGACGTGCCTGTCGATCTGCTCGTGTCGCTACACGCGTGCGACACGGCGACCGACGAGGCGATCGCCGCGGGCGTGCGACTCGAGCGCGGAGGCGATCGTGGTGGCGCCGTGCTGCCACCACGAGCTTGCCGCGCAGATCGCGGCACGCGACAAGGATGCGTTGCTGCGGCACGGCCTGCTGCTCGGGCGGCAGGCCGACCTCGTCACCGACGCGCTCCGCGCAGCGGCACTCGAGATGCTCGGCTACCGCGTCGACGTGATCGAGTTCATCTCGGCCGAGCACACGGCGAAGAACGTGATGCTCCGGGCGGAGCGCTCGCCGTCGCAGTCGCGGGCCCGCCGGGCCGCCGCCGAGTACCGCGAGCTGCGCGACCGCTTCGGTGTGGAACCGGCGATCGGGCGACTGCTCGAGCTGCCCGTATCCAAATCGGGCTGACGCATCGTTTCTCCGGTATCTGAAAGGGGGTACCGGCTCAAATGGGAATTCTCTGGATCGTCCTGATCGTCATCCTGGTGCTCGCGCTGCTCGGCTTCTTCTCGCGCGGCGTCTGGTAGACCGACCGCTCTAGGACCGCTTGCTTGCAGAAGATGGGCCGTCCCGCTCAGGCGGGGCGGCCCTTTCTGCGCTACAACCGGGAGTGTGCGCGACTCCCTCGCCCTCCTGACGCGCGCCGACGAGCGGGACGAGCTGCCGCGGCTCGGCGGCATGGCCCGGCCGAACGGCGTCGTGATCGTCAGCGAGCGCTTCTGGGCCTTCGCGGGCAGCGACGGCTCGCTCCGGGAAGGGCGATGCCGCAGCCGCCGGAGGCGCTCCAGCGGCTGCCGCTCGCCCGCGGGCTCGTCCGCCTGTGGGCCTCGCTCGCCCCGGTTCTCAAGCCGGGCGGCGTCGCACGCCGTCGCGAACGCTGGCTGATCCTGACCGCGGTGTTCGCACCCGTCGGTCTCGCCCTCATCCACGGGCCCTGGTCGACGGCGGCGGGCATCGCGCTCTCGGTCCTGCTCGTCTGCACGATCCTGCGCGGCCGGGCACTTCACCTGCACGGCGCGGAGCACCGCGCGATCGCGGCGGCGGAGGAGCGCCGGCTCGCCTCGACCTGGACGGGCACGGCTCGCCCGACGCGGTTCTCGCCGCGCTGCGGCACCAACTTCGCGGCTCTCGCAGCGCCGGTGACGGTCGTCGCCGACCGCCTGCTGCCGTTCACGCCCGCCTTCTGGTCTCCACTCGTGGTGCTCGTCCTGTCGCTCGCCCTGACGATGGAGCTGTGGCGGATCGTCCAGCGCTCCTCACGCGGGCTCTGGCAGGTGTTCCTGCTGCCGGGGCTCGCCCTGCAGCGGCTGACGACGCGCGAGCCGACCCTGGCCGAGACCCAGGTCGCGCTGCGGGCGGTCGCGGCCGTCCTGGCCCGCGAGCTCGCCTGACGCGACCCGATTCACGGGTTCACCCGCGCGCCCTGAGCTACGATCAGCGACGATGAGCGAGTTCGGGACCATGCGGGTGAAGAGCGGCCTTGCGGAGATGCTGAAGGGCGGCGTGATCATGGACGTCGTCGATGCCGAGCAGGCGAAGATCGCCGAGGAGGCCGGCGCCTGCGCCGTGATGGCGCTCGAGCGTGTGCCCGCCGACATCCGCCGTGACGGCGGCGTCGCCCGCATGTCGGATCCCGACATGATCAAGGGCATCCAGGAGGCCGTCACGATCCCGGTGATGGCGAAGTGCCGCATCGGCCATTTCGCCGAGGCGCAGATCCTGCAGTCGCTCGAGATCGACTACATCGACGAGTCCGAAGTGCTGACGCCCGCCGATCTCGAGCATCACGTCGACAAGTGGCCCTTCACCGTCCCGTTCGTCTGCGGCTGCACGAACCTGGGCGAAGCGCTGCGCCGCATCGCCGAGGGCGCCGCGATGATCCGGACGAAGGGCGAGGCCGGCACCGGCGACATCGTCAACGCCGTCACTCACATGCGCGCCGTCTTCGGCGGCATCCGCCGGCTCCAGTCGCTGCGCGGCGAGGAGCTCTACGCCGAGGCCAAGAACCTGCAGGCACCGTACGAGCTCGTTCGCTGGGTCGCCGAGAACGGCCGACTGCCCGTGGTCACCTTCACGGCAGGTGGCATTGCGACCCCCGCCGACGCCTCGCTCTGCATGCAGCTCGGCGCAGACGGAGTGTTCGTCGGCTCTGGCATCTTCAAGTCGGGCAATCCCTCGCAGCGGGCCCGCGCCATCGTCGAGGCGACGACCCACTACATGGACGCCGACGTCCTCGCCCGCGTCTCGGCGAATCTCGGTGAGGCCATGGTGGGCATCTCGACCCAGTCGCTCGACCCCGGCGACCTGCTGGAACGTCGCGGCTGGTAGCCGCGCTCGCTGGTGTCTGACACCCACGGTGTCAGAGCACCCTTTCGAGCCGCCTGCTGCGACTCAGCCCGCGCGGTAGGCGCCGAGGAAGACGAGCACCTGGGCGTTCTGCGGCGCCTGTCCGCCGCCGAGCGGCGACTGCTGCACGATCTTCCCCGCCTGCGCCCGTGACGTGACCGGGTACTTGAGGTAGATCAGCCGCAGCTGCGCGCCCTGGAGCGCAGAGACCGCATCCTGCAGGCTCTTGCCGACCACGTTCGGCACCTGCTCGAGCGGGTTGTCGTTCGGGCCGCGCGAGATGTTGATCTGGACGTGCGCGTGGTAGGGGACGGTCGTTCCCGAGGGCTTCGCCTGCTCGAGCACCGTCCCGAGCGTCTCCGTCCCGGGCACGAACGAGAGGCTGGCGAGGATCCCGGCCCGGCCGAGCGCCTGAACAGCAGCGGCCTCGGTCTGGCCCTGCACGTCCGGCACCGTCGCGCTCTGGGGCTGCGACACGGTGGTGGTCGGCGCGGTCGTGGTCGCGGGCGCGGTCGTCGTTGCCGGGGCGGTGGTCGTTGCGGGCGCGGTCGTCGTTGCCGGGGCGGTGGTGGTGGCGCCTGCAGGCGCCTTCACGACGGACAGGGTCACCGTCGAGCCGTTCGCCAGCTTGGCACCGGCCTTCGGGGACTGGTCGACCACCGTGCCGGCGGGCTTCGCCGTCGAGGTCACCGGCGTCGTCGTCGTCTTCAGCCCGATCGCGGAGAGCCGGGCCTGCGGCATCGGCCGCCTTCAAGCCCGGTCAGATCGGGCACGGGCTTCTGGGCGGCAGGCGGCGTGACCGCGGCCGTCGAGGTGGGCGGCGCCGTCGTGATCACCACGGTCGTGCCCGTCTGCTGCGGGCTGCGTCGTCCCCCGGTGGAGGAGGAGCCAGGCCAGGAGGACGCCGAGCGCGACGAGCGCGATCGCGCCGAGCCCGAGCAGCATCCCGGCACCGATCGCGCCGGTCGGGCGGCGGCGGCCCGAGCGGGTCGACGGGCGCGACCGGCGGAGGCGGGGGCGGCGCGACGACGGTGTCACGTTCCGTGACGAGCGTCGGGCCCTCCGGCGTCGGCCAGCTGTCGGGTGGGTTGGGTGGGTTCGGTTGATCGGTCAAGGCAGGATTCCGCGAATGCAACGGTTATTGGTCACCGGCGGGTACGGGTACCTCGGCCGAGAGCTCGTCCGGCTCGCGCCCGCGGCGGGGTGGGAGGTCCGCGCGACCTGGTGGCGGCGGGAGCCGCTCGCCCTCTCCGCCGAGTGGCTCCAGGCCGACGTCCGCGACCCGGACCAGGTGCGGCGGGCCGTCGAGGGCTGCGACGCCGTGATCCACACGGCCTACGTCCAGGGGGCCGGTGAGTGGGAGGTGAACGCCGAGGGCTCGTCGGTCGTGGCCGAGGCTGCGGCCGGCAGCCCGGCTCGTCCACCTCTCCAGCGACGTCGTCTTCGACGGCACGCGTGGCCGCTACCGCGAGGAGGATGCGACTGCGCCGGTCAACGCCTACGGGCGCTCGAAGGCGGAAGCCGAGCGGCGCGTGGCCGAGGCGCACCCCGAGGCGACGATCGTCCGCACCTCGCTGATCTACGGCGGGACGGAGCCCGGTCCGCAGGAGCGCCTCGCCCGCGAGAACCGCCGCTTCTTCGTCGACGAGATCCGGTGCCCGGTTCACGTCGGCGATCTCGCGGCCGCGCTGCTCGAGCTGCTGGTGATCCCGTCGCCGGGCCGCTGCACCTCGCCGGGGCGGACGCCGTCTCCCGGTTCGACTTCGCCGTCCTGCTCGGTGCCGACCCGGCGCGGGCTCGAGGCCGCGCACACGACGCCCGACCGGGCGCCGGATGTCTCGCTCGACAGCTCGCGAGCGGCGGCGCTCCTCTCGACACGCGTCCGCGGCGTCTACGAGGTGCTCGACAAGAGCTCTGCGGTCCGGCGGGCGCGGTAATCGAAGATCGCAGCGAGCAGACGGCGAACGACGAGGTCGACGGGGCGGCCGCCGGGGACGCGGTAGCGCACATGGTCGTGGATCTCGGTGCCCGCCCGGACGGCGCCAGGCGATGGGTGTGCTCCCAGAGGAGGTACGGGCCGCGGAGCTGCACGTCGACGAACGACCGGGGCGGCTGCCACGACGCGGATCTCGGTCAACCAGCGGATCGGCACGCCGAACAGGTGGAGCCGGTAGCGCAGGAGCGAGCCGGCGAGGAGCTGCTCGGGAGCCTCGTCGATCCTGAAGCGCAGCCACGGTGGCGTGATCGCCTCGAGGTTCTGCGGATCGGCGTAGAACGCCCACGCCCGCTCGACCGGGGCCGAGACGATCTGTGTCCGCTCGAGCGTGAACGTCGTCATGTCGCGCCAGCGGTCTGCGGCGGCGCGGCCCTCGGGGGTCTGGAGGAAGTGCTCGAGCGGCACGTGCAGGAGCGCCGCCTTGCACTCGGCGAGCGGCTCTGACCTCGTCGCTGATCGACGCCTTCACGTGCAGCCTGCGGCCGCGCGCCTCCTCGAGGGAGGCGTGGATCCGGAGCTCGGCGTTGATCGGTACGGGCCGCCGGTAGCGGACGAAGATCCGGGCCGTCACCGACGGGAACGCGTACCACGTTGCGAGCAGGCCGACGGCTTCGTCGAGCGCGCCTGCCACCAGGCCGCCGTGGGCGATCCCAGGCCCGCCCTGGTGGTGGTCGTCGAACGAGAACGTCGTCTCGTAGACGGTCAGTCCCTCGGCAACCGGATGCGCCAGATGCAGGCCCGTGGGGTTGTCGCCGCAGCCCCAGCAGCGGGGATCATGGTGAGGGGGGATCCGCATGCCAGATGTTCTCGAACGTCCCGAAGCGGAGCTCCTGGATGTAGTGGAAGCGCGCCTCGTCGCTGCGGCGGAGGTACTCGGCCTGATGGGTGGCGAGAAACGCGTTGTAGGCGTCCGCCGACTCCCAGCGGTCGACGACGAGGTACCGGTCGGGCTCCTCGACGTCGCGCAGGAGCTCGGTGCCGATGTATCCCTCGCCGGAGCGAAAGAACTGCGCCCACTCGCCCTCGGGCCCATAGGCGTCCTCGAACGTGGCCGGGTCGCGAACCTCGTAGCGAAAGACGAGTGCGATCAACGGCTCACCGCAGGCCGCCGCGCTCGTGGTGGGCCTTGAAGAAGTTCTCGCTGCCCGCGGTCGCCATCGCCGCCGAGGCGCTGATCTCGAGGGAGAGCGCCGCAGCCGCCACGATCTGCGCGAACCGGTAGACCTGACCGGCGCCGGCACAGCCGATCGAGGCGAGCCAGTCGCGGGCCGAGGGCAGCGTCGTGCCGCCGCCGACCGTGCCGACCTCGAGCCCGCCGAAGCGGATCGTCGCCTGCAGCCCGCCCTCGACCCGCCTGGCCGTGCCGTGGGCCATCGAGCTCGTGCCGACCATGCCGAGGTCCTGGCCCGTCGCCGCGAAGATCGCGGCGACCGCAGAAGCGGGGGTGAACGCCACCGACTGCATCCCACTCGCCACCGAGCCGTGCGTGCCCGCCCACGAGAGCGCCTCGAGATCCTCGGCGGTCGTCCGCAGCACGCGGCGGATCTGCTCGTCCGAGAGGAACGCCTCCGCGAGCACGGTCTTCCCGTGCCCGCTCTGGAAGTACTCGGCGGAAGGCTTCTTGTCGCCGCCCATGTTCGCCTCGAGGATCGCTCGCTCGGGCTTGACCGGCGCCCGCTGCATGACGTAGCCCATGTTCAGCGCATAGGAGTTGCGCGTCATCATGTTCGGCCCGACTGCATCGCCGGTCGTCCACTGCCAGAGGACGTGGCACATCGGGCCGACGACGTGCGTCTTCACTCCGCGCAGCTTGGCCCGCTTCGAGAGCGACGGGTCGTCGGCCGCCTCGAGAAACGCGCGCATCCCCGGCAGCTCCGCCTCGACCCAGGCGGAAAGCGCCACCGCTTCAGCCGTCTCCTTGCAGACGAAACAGGAGGCGCGCGTGATGCGGTCGTGGAGCACGTAGGTGCGGATCGCGCCTGCGGCAAGGGCGCCCCGCGTCATCGATGCCGTCAGCCCGCCCTCGGTGTGCGCGAGTGGGACGCGGACCGTCTCGGCCGCGCGGCCGCGCTCCACGACGTCACCCTGATCCGTCAACTCGTAGGTCCCAAGCTCGATCTCGACCGGCGCGGCCGAGACGGGGATCACGGCGACGCCGACGAGTGATTCGGCCGCGCCTGCAAACGGCTCGAGGTCGACCGACGTGACGAGACCACCGGTGATGCCCATGGTCTTTCGCCGCTCGTCGATCGATGCGGCGTCGTTCTTCCGGGGCCAGCGCATCGTGTGCATAGACTCGCATAGATGTCGGCGACGCTCATCAAGGGGAAGCCGATCGCGGAGCGCATTCGGGCCGAGGTGGCGGAGGAGGTGCGGGCGATCGGCCACATCGGGCTCGTCACGGTGCTCGTCGGCGAAGACCCGGCCTCGGAGGTGTACATCCGGCTCAAGCACAAGGCGGCGCTCGAGGCGGGCTTCGCAGCGCACGACGTGCGGCTGCCGGCGGAGACGTCCGAGGACGGCCTGCTCGCGCAGGTCGAAGCGCTCAACTCCGACGAGGAGATCGACGCGATCCTCGTGCAGCTGCCGCTGCCGGATCACATCGACGAGGCGCGCATCCTGCGGGCGATCGCGCCTGCCAAGGACGTGGACGGCCTCAACCCGTTCAACGCGGGGCAGCTCTTCCTCGGCCGTCCGACGCTGGTCGGCGCTACCCCGGTCGGGGTGATGGAGATGCTGCGCGAGCACCGGATCGAGCTCGACGGCGCGCGAGCGGTGGTGATCGGCCGCAGCGACATCGTCGGGAAGCCGATGGCCCATCTCCTGCTGCAGGCGAACGCGACCGTGACGGTCTGCCACTCGCACACGGCCGACCTGCCGCGGCACACGCTCGACGCCGACATCCTCGTCGCCGCCGTGGGCGTGCCGACGATGGTCTCGCCCGACATGGTGAAGGCGGGTGGAGTGGTGATCGACGTCGGCATCAACCGCACCGAGGCGGGGATCGTCGGCGACGTCGACCCGGGCGCCGCGGAGGTCGCGGCGTTCATGACGCCGGTCCCCGGCGGGGTCGGGCCGATGACGATCGCCTGCCTTCTGCAGAACGCCGTTCGCTGTGCCCGCTACCGGCGCGGCGAGCTTGCCTATCCAGGGTGAGAGACCTTGCATATGCGGGGTAATTCGGTGCTAATGTTGCGCGCGCTCCGTCGGTAGAGGCGGACTTGTAGTCATCCAGCAAGGAGTAGTCGCAAGTGGCTGAAGGCACGGTCAAGTGGTTCTCGAACGAGAAGGGCTACGGCTTCATCGAGCGCGGCAACGGCGAGGCGGACGTGTTCGTCCACTTCTCCGCGATCGCCGGTGAGGGCTACAAGTCGCTGACCGAGGGTCAGCGCGTCGCGTTCGAGGTCGTGCAGGGCGACAAAGGCCTGCAGGCTTCGAACGTCACGGCGCTCTAGACCCTTTCGGAACCAAGTTGGATGGGAGGCTCCGAAAGGAGCCTCTCGTCGTCTAGTGGGAGGCAGCGAGAGATGGCACGCATCACGAGAGACGAGATCCTGCACGTCGCGCGCCTCGCGCGGCTCGAGTTGACGGACGACGAGGTCGGACGGCTGCAGGAGGAGCTCTCGGACATCCTCGAGGCGGTCTCGAAGGTCTCGGAGCTCGATCTCTCCGACGTGCCGCCGACTTCGCATCCGCTCGCGATCGCGAATGCGTGGGCCGAGGACGTGCCGGTGCCGTCGCTCGCGCTCGACGACGTCTTTGCGAATGCTCCGGACCGCGAGGACGATCACTTCAAGGTGCCGCCCGCATGATCGATGTCCTGACGCCTGACCGCCGAGCGGGCGAACGACCTGCTGAACGCGGGAGAGGTCTCGAGCGACGAGCTCTTCACGGCCTATCTCGCGGCGATCGACGAACGTGACCCCGAGCTGCACGCGTACCTGCACGTCTGCGACGAGGGCAGTCCAGGCGAGGGCATCCCGATCGCGATCAAGGACGTGATCGGCACCAAGGGCGTGCCCACGACCGCCGGCTCGAAGATCCTCGAGAGCTACGTGCCGGTCTACGACGCGACCGTGGCGGCGCGCTGCAAGCAGCGTGGCCTGCGGCTGCTCGGCAAGACGAACACCGACGAGTTCGCGATGGGGTCCTCGACGGAGAACTCCGCCTACGGGCCGACGCACAATCCCTGGGATCCGTCGCGCGTCCCCGGCGGGTCGGGCGGCGGCAGCGCCGCCGCGGTCAGCGGCGGCCTGGCGCCGTGGGCGCTCGGCTCCGACACGGGCGGCTCGATCAAGCAGCCGAGCGCCCTGTGCGGGAACGTCGGCCTGCGCCCGACCTACGGGACCGTCTCGCGCTACGGCGTCGTCGCGTTCGCTTCGTCGCTCGACCAGGTCGGCCCGGTGGCGAAGAACGTCCGTGATTGCGCGTTTCTCTATTCGGTGATCGCCGGGCATGACGAGAACGACCTGACGACCGTCGATGTGCCGGCCGTCGAGCTGCCCGCAGGCGACAGCCTGAAGGGCGTTCGGATCGGCGTGCCGCGCGAGATGAACGACGCAGAAGGGATCGAGCCGGGCGTGACGTCTGCCGTGCGGGCCGCCATCGAGCTCGCCGAGTCGCTCGGCGCGGAGGTGGGGGAGTGCTCGCTGCCGCGCTCGGTCGAGTACGGCGTCGCCTGCTACTACCTGATCGCACCGGCAGAGGCATCGTCGAACCTCGCCAGGTACGACGGTGTGCGCTACGGGCTGCGCGCCGACGGCGAGGACTTTCGCGAGATGGTCATGCGCACCCGGGACGCGGGCTTCGGCGACGAGCCGAAGCGGCGGATCATGATCGGCACGTACGCCCTGTCGTCCGGCTACTACGACGCCTACTACGGAACGGCGCAGAAGGTGCGCACGGTGATCAAGCGCGAGCACGAAGCGGTCTTCGAGAGCTTCGACCTGATCGTCTCGCCCACGAGCCCGACCGTGGCGTTCGAGCTCGGCGCGAAGGCCGGAGACCCGATCGCCATGTACCTGAACGACCTGCTCACGATCCCCTCCTGCATGGCGGGGCTCCCGGGCCTGAACATCCCGTGCGGCCTCAGCGACGGGCTTCCGGTCGGCCTGCAGCTGATCGGCCCGCAGTTCTCCGAGAACACGCTCTTCAAGGCCGCCCACGTCCTCGAGCAGGCAATCGGCTTCGACGTCGTCCCGGCGAGGCTGAGATGACTCGTAGCTCGGAATCAGGCGGCGTAGGCTCGACGGAGCCGCTCAGCAGCGGAGGCGGCGGCCTGGCCGGCGCCGGAGCAAAGAACTGGGAGGCCGTGATCGGGCTGGAGATCCACGTGCAGCTGAAGACGGAGACGAAGATGTTCTGCCGCTGCCGCAACGGCTTCGGCGGCGATCCGAACACGCAGACCTGCCCGGTCTGCCTCGCGTTTCCCGGTGCGCTGCCGGTGCCGAACCGGCGGGCGATCGAGGAGACGATCAAGCTCGGCCTCGCGCTCGACTGCGCGATCGCCGAGCGCGCCGTCTTCCACCGCAAGAACTACTTCTACCCCGACCTGCCCAAGGCGTATCAGATCAGCCAGTACGACGAGCCGCTCTGCGCGAACGGCCGGCTGGCCGTCCCGACGCCCGACGGCGACGTGGTGATCGGGATCACGCGCGCGCACCTCGAGGAGGACGCGGCCAAGAACGTCCACGTCGCCGAGTCGGGGCGCCTCCACGGCGCGACGGCGACGCTCGTCGACTTCAACCGCGGCGGCACGCCGCTCGTGGAGATCGTCACCGAGCCGGACCTCCACGACGCGGACACTGCCAAGCGCTTCCTGCAACTGCTGCGCCAGACGGTGGTCGAGCTCGGGCTCTCGGACGCCGAGCTCGAGAAGGGCTCGATGCGCTTCGACGTGAACGTGTCGGTGCGACCCGCGGGGACCTCCGAGTTGCGAACGCGCACCGAGCTGAAGAACATGAACTCGTTCAACTTCGCCGCGAAGGGCATCGAGCGCGAGATCGCGCGTCAGATCGAGATCTACGAGTCGGGTGGGGAGGTGCAGCAGGAGACCCTGCACTTCGTGCCGGGTGACGAGGAGTCGCCGCCCTCGCGTTCGAAGGAAGAGGCGCAGGACTACCGGTACTTCCCGGAGCCCGATCTCGTGCCGGTGCACCCGCCCGGTGAGTTGGTCGAGCGGCTGCGGGGCGAGATCGGCGAGCTGCCCGGCGCCCGTATCCGCCGCATCGCCGACACGCTGTCCTTCTACGACGCGGACGTGCTCGTGACCGGGGGTCTCGACCGGCTGTGGTCGGCGCTCGTCGACGCGGGGGCCGACGCCAAGGAAGCCGCGAATGTCCTCGCGAACCAGTTCGTGGCAACGGGCATCGCTCCCGACGCCGTCAACGCGAAGGAGCTGGCGAAGCTCGTCTCTGCGCGCGCCGAGATTCCCCGGGCGGCGTTCGACGAGGCACTCGCACACTCGGGAGACGAGAGCTTCGCCGCAGCGCCCTATCTGGAGCAGAAGGTGGTCGCCGACGCGGGCGAGCTCGACCCGGTGATCGATCGGGATCATCGCGGCGAATCCCGGCCAGGCAGAGCAGTACCGAAGCGGCAAGGAGGGCCTGCTCGGCTTCTTCGTCGGCCAGGTGATGAAGGAGACCGGCGGCAAGGCCGACCCGCGCGTCGTCAACGAGCGCGTTCGCGCCAAGCTCTCGGGGTCATAGCGGCGCCAGGCGCCCGGACCGCGGCGTACAGGAGCACCGCCGCGAGGGCGAAGCACGCGGCGGCCGCCGCTACGGCTGTCTGCGTCAGCGCGGAGGCCGCGGCGGCAGCACCGATCGCGCCCGCGACGAGCGCGTTGGCGAGCGGCCGCCGCCTGAACGAGAGCGCTGCGACCGCGAGGACGGCGACCGTGCCGAGTGAGCTGCCCGCGATCGCGACGGCGCGGGGCAGCGAGTCGAGGTGGTCCTGGGCGTGCGGCACCGCTGTCGAGTCGAAGGCGCCGTGGACCGGCACCGCCACCGCGAGACCGACCGCGAAGCCCGAGTAGAGGAGGCCGAGCGGCCCGGCCCAGCGCCGGTGGACGAGCTGCAGCGAGCCGATGCCGAGGAGCGGCGCCGAGAGCAGGGCGCCGGCGAGGTACCACACGCGAAACGACCGGCCGTCCCAGCCGTGCGCGGCGCCCCAGGCCATCGCGGCGGCGGCCGCCGCGAACGAGAGCACGCCGCCGGCCCACGCGTAGTGGCGGGAGCGGGCGAGCAGCCCCGCGAGCCGCAGGGAGAGCAGCGCTGCCGCAAACGAGAGCAGGACGTCCACGGCGACAGTTTGCTGCCAACGAGCCCCGCGCGCTCGGCCCGTGGCCCAGCAGCCTGTGGACAGAAAGTTGCACTCTCGTGACGACGTTTGGCGTCGAGCCACGCCTGTCCCCGCCGCGTGCACGAGCTTCGTCAAGCCTTCGTTTGGCGACGGGACACGCTGCGGCGGGAGCCGGCCGCGCGGGACGTGCTCGTCCTGCGATTGACGGCAACCGCCGTGGACGGCGTCGAGCTCGCCCAGGGACACGAGTTGAGGGCCGGAATGAGCGCAGGTGGCGGCCGCGGCCGTCGCTACGCTGGGCCCGTGGAAAAGCGCTACCTCTTCACGCCCGGGCCGACACCTGTGCCGCCCGCGGTGCTCGCCGCCGGCGCGGAGCCGATCGTCCATCATCGCGGCCCGGATTTTCGCGAGGTCTACGCGAGCACGCTCGACCGGCTGAAGGACGTGTTTCGCACGAGCTCCGACGTCCTGCTCTTCACCGCCTCGGGAACCGGTGCGATGGAGTCGGCCGTCGCCAACCTCTGCTCGCCGGGCGAGCGGGTGGCAGTCGTCAGCCACGGGTCATTCGGTGAGCGGTGGATCGCGATCTGCGAGCAGTACGGCCTCGACGTGCATTCGCTCCGTTACGAGTGGGGCGAGGTGCCCGATCCGGACGAGGTCGGTGCGGCCGTGCGCGAATCGGGTGCCGAGATCGTGCTCTGCCAGCAGTCCGACACGTCGACCGGTGTCGTCTCGGACGTCCGGGCGATCAAAGAGGCGGTTGGAGACGCGTTGCTCGTCGTCGATGGGATCTCGTCGCTCGGCGCCGTGCCTCTCGAGACGGAAGCCTGGGGAATCGACGTCGTCGTGTCCGGGTCGCAGAAGGCGCTGATGTGCCCGCCCGGGCTCGCGATGGCATCGGTCACGGCCGCGTGCCTTGGAGCGCGGCGGGGCGTCGCGGAGCTTCTATTTCGACTGGCGGCAGGACGAAGAAGGCCCAGGACGGCCTCGACGCGGCCTTCACACCGGCCGTCTCGCTGATCCGCAGCCTCGACGTCGCGCTCGGGATGATCCTGACCGACACCCTCGAGGCGGCCTTCGAGCGGCACATCAGGCTCGGACGGGCTGCGCGCGCGGGAGTGAAGGCGATGGGGCTCGAGCTCTTCTCGCCCGACGACGACTCTGCAGCGGTCGTGACCGCGGTGCGCGCGCCCGACGGCGTCGACGGCGACGAGCTGCTGCTCCATCTGCGCGACCGCCACGGCGTCACGCTCGCGCCGGGCCAGCAGCATCTGAAGGGCAAGATCTTCCGTATCGGGCACATCGGCTGGTTCGACGTCTTCGACATCGCCACTGCGCTTGCCGCGATCGAGCTCTCGCTCACCGAGCTCGGCGCGGACATCGAGCGCGGCGTCGCTGTGGCGCGCGGGTTCGAGGCGTACGAGAGCCCCGTCACGGCGTGACCGGCGGATGAGGATTCTCGTCCGCGAACAGATCGCGGACGCCGGCGTCGAGCTGCTGCGCTCGCGCTTCGACGTCGACGTCGACGGCACGCTCGCCGCTCGAGGAGATCATCGGCGCGCTACGAGGGCCTGATCGTCCGTTCCGCGACGAAGGTGACGGCGGACATCATCGAGCGGGGCACCGTGCTCAAGGTGATCGGGCGCGCAGGCGTCGGTGTCGACAACGTCGATGTCGAAGCCGCCACCCGGCGCGGGCATCGTCGTCGCCAATGCACCCGAGTCGAACGTCGTCTCCGCTGCCGAGCACACGATCGGCCTGCTGCTCGCGCTGGCGCGCAACATCCCGCAGGCGCACGCAGCCCTCACGGCCGGACGCTGGGAGCGTTCGAAGTGGGGTGGGATCGAGCTCGCCGACAAGACGCTCGGTGTGCTCGGGCTCGGACGCATCGGACGCCAGGTCGCACGGCGCGCTTTGGGCCTCCAGATGAAGGTCGTCGCCTACGATCCGTTCGTCTCCCCCGAGCGCTTTCGCGAGCTCGGCGTGGACAGCGCGACCTTCGACGAGGTGCTCGCACGCGCGGAGTTCGTGACGCTGCACCTACCGCTGACCGACGACACGCGCGGTGCGATCGACGCCGAGGCAATCGCTCGCATGCGCGACGGCGTGCGGATCGTCAACGCGGCCCGGGGCGAGCTCCTCGACGAGGGCGCGCTGATCGCGGCGCTGGAATCCGGCAAGGTGGCGGGCGCCGCGATCGACGTCTACGCCAAGGAGCCGTACGACGGCCCGCTCCTCCAGGCGCCGAACATCGTCGTGACGCCCCATCTCGCGGCCTCCACGGAGGAGGCACAGGACCGCGCGGGAGTGATCGTCGCCGAGCAGGTCGTGGCCGCCCTCGACGGCGGGCTCGTCACGAACGCGGTCAACATCCCGACGGTCGGCGCCGAGGACCTCGAGGTCCTCGGGCCGTACGTGCCGCTTGCCGCCAAGCTCGGGCATCTCGCAATGGAGCTCTCGACCGGTGACGTGCGCCGAATGGCGATCGAGGTCTTCGGCGAGCTCGCCGACTACGACACGCGGCTGCTCACCGTCGCCGCGCTGAACGGCGCCTTCCAGGGCCACACCGACCAGCCGGTCAACTACGTCAACGCGCCCGTGATCGCGGCCGACCGGGGGATCGACGTCACGGAGGGCAAGCGGCGCACATCGCGGGATTACACGAACCTCGTCGCGGTGACCGTGGACGACGTTCAGGTTGCCGGCACGACGATCGGCACCGACGCCCGCCACCTGCTCGTCAGTGCACTCGGCTTCGGGCTCGAGATGGAGCTCGCCCCGCGCATGGCGTTGCTGCTCTACGACGACATCCCCGGTGTGATCGGCCGGGTCGGCACGCTGTTCGGCGAGGCGGGGGTGAACATCGCCAACATGGCGGTCTCGCGCACCCGTGAGGGCGGCAAGGCGCTGATGGCGCTGTCGATCGACTCGCCGCCGCCGCCGGAGCTGGTCGAGGAGCTCCGCGAGGGCATGGACGACGCGTACGTGATCTTGTAGAGGGATGGCCTGGCCGGAGCCCGTCGAGCGCGTCGCGGCCGTCCTGCGCGCGGCGGCGGTCGACGCGCGCATCGAGGAGTTCAGCGACGGTACGCCGACGGCACGTGAGGCGGCAGCGGCGGTCGGCTGTGAGCTCGCCCAGATCGTGAAGTCGCTGGTGCTCGTCTGCGACGGAGGCTTCGTCCTCGCCCTCGTCCCGGGCGACCGGCGGGCCGACGAGTCGGCGGTGGGCGCCGCCGTCTCGGCCCAGCACGTGCGCGTCGCGCGCGCCGACGAGGTCGTCCACGCAACCGGGTTCGAGCCGGGCGGCGGTCGCGCCGTTTCCGCAGCGCGCCGTCACGCAGACGCTCATGGACCGATCGTTCTTCGAGCACGAGCGTCGTCTGGATCGGGGCGGGGTCGCCGACCCACATGGCGTCGATCGAGCCCGCCGAGCTGCTTCGACTCTCGGGCGCGCGGGCCGTCGACCTCGTCCGCCGCGGGTAGAATCCGAACCTCCAAGGGCCGAGGCAAAGGAGCGCGACGGTGCAGGAGACCGAGAAGATCTGGATGAACGGCGAGCTCGTCGACTGGGCCGATGCAAAGGTCCACGTCGGTGTGCACGGCCTGCACTACGGCTCGGGCGTCTTCGAGGGCATTCGCTGCTACGACACACCGAAGGGCCCGGCGGTGTTCCGGCTGGGCGAGCACATGCAGCGCCTGCACAACTCTGCGCGCCTGCTCCACATGGCAATCCCCTATTCGGTCGACGAGTTGAAGGCCGCCTGCAACGAGCTCGTGGGCGCCAACGGCCTGCCGGAGTGCTACCTGCGGCCGATCGCGTTCTACGGCTACGGGCAGCTCGGAGTGGCGGCGCGAGGGAACCCGGTCGAGACGGTGATCATGAGCTGGCCGTGGGGCTCGTACCTCGGAGAGGAGAACCTCACGAACGGGATCCGGGCGAAGATCTCGTCGTGGCAGCGCGTGTCGCCCAACATCGTCCCGCACGTCTCGAAGGCGACGGGGGTCTACATCAACTCGATGCTGGCGGTGACCGAGGCGAACAACGCGGGGTACGACGAGGCGATTCTGCTCACGCCCGAGGGAACCGTTGCCGACGGCTCGGGTGAGAACATCTTCGTCGTCCGTGACGGCGTCATCTACACCCCTGACCTCGCGACCGGCATCCTGCCGGGCATCACCCGTGACACGGTCAAGCAGATCGCGTCGGACCTCGGGTACACGGTCGTCGAGAAGGCGCTCATCCGCTCCGACCTCTATCTCGCCGACGAGGTGTTCATGTGCGGGACCGCGGCCGAAGTGACCCCGCTCCGCTCGGTCGACGACCACGAGATCGGCGTCGGCGACGTGACGCGGACGATCCAGAAGGCGTACCTCGACACCGTGCACGGGCAGACCGAGCGGTGGGCGCACTGGCTCGACCTCGTGCCGCAGCTCGCGCGCAGTTGAGCACCGCGACGAGCCGTATCAATCTCAGCGCGCCGTGGATCGACGAGCGCGACGAGGAGCTCGTGCTCGAAGTGCTCCGCTCGGGCTGGCTCTCTCTCGGTCCGACCGGTCCGCGCTTCGAGGCGCTCTTCGCGGACGCAGTGGGAGCGCCGCACTGCGCGGCCGTCTCGTCCGGGACGGCCGGTCTGCATCTCTGCATGCGGCTTGCCGGTGTCGGAGCCCGGCGACGAGGTGATCACGTCGCCGTACTCGTTCGTCGCGTCGGCGAACTGTGCGATCTACGAGGGTGCGACGCCCGTCTTCGCCGACATCGATCCGACGACGTTCAATCTCGATCCGGCGGCGGTCGAGGCGGCGATCACGCCTCGCACCAAGGCGCTCGTGGCGGTCGACATCTTCGGCTATCCGGCCGAGTACGACGCGCTGATCCCGCTGTGTGAGCGAGCACGGGATCGCGCTGATCGAGGACGCCTGCGAGGCCCTCGGCGCGACGTACAAGGGCAAGCGTCTCGGCTCGCACGGCCATCCGGCGGTCTGGGCCTTCTATCCGAACAAGCAGATGACGACCGGTGAGGGCGGCGCCGTCACGACGGCTCGCCCGGACGAGCACGAGCTGCTCGTGTCGTTGCGGAACCAGGGTCGGCTGGAGACGTCGAGCTGGTTGCAGCACGGACGGCTCGGCTACAACTATCGCCTCGACGACCTCTCGGCCGCGCTCGGGATCGGCCAGCTCGAGAAGCTCGACCGGATCCTCGAGGCGCGCAGGGCGGTCGCCGCCCGGTACGACGACCTGCTGCGCGACGTCGACGTCGAGACCCCGCTGCCGGACGACGACGATCACGTGCGCTCGTGGTTCGTCTACGTGGTCAAGCTGCCGGCGGGCGTCGATCGCGGTGCGTGTGATGGCGCGGCTCGCCGACGCCGGGATCGCGACGGCGCCGTACCTGCCGTCGATCCACCTGCAGTCCTACATGCGCGAGCTGTACGGCTTTCGCGAGGGCATGCTCCCCGTGAGCGAGGACTGCAGCGAGCGGACGATGGCGCTCCCGTTTCACGCGCGGCTCGACCGCGAAGACCAGGAGCGCGTCGCCGACGCGCTCCGCTCCGCCATCGCCTGACGACGAGCCGATGGCGCGGATTCGTCCCGTCCGACCCGAGGACGCCCAGGCGGTGCTCGAGCTTCGCCTCGCGAACCGCGACGAGTTCGAGCGTTGGGAGCCGGATTCCGATGACCCGGAGCGCTGGTACACCTACGACAGCGTCGCTGCGTGGATCGCCGACGAGCAGCATCGGTTCGTGATCCTCGATGAAGGGGCGGTCGCGGGGATGGTCGCCGTGACCGGTGTCAGCCGCGGTGCGTTCCAGAGCGCAATGGTCAGCTACTTCGTCGACGCGGCACGCGCGAATCGGGGCCTCGCGAGCTCGGCGGTCGCCGAGGTGACCGCCTACGCCTTCGGCAAGCTCGGGCTGCATCGGCTGGAGGCGGGGACGGCGATCTCGAACATCGCCTCGCAGCGCGTGCTCGAGCACAACGGGTTCACGCGGGTCGGCTTGCTGCGGCGCCACCTGCTCCTGCAGGGCGTGTGGGTCGACCATCTACTCTGGGAACGCCTGGCGGACGACTGATGGGCATCGACCCGCTGCACGGCGGGGACCGGCCGCCCGGCTTCTTCCGGCGCCTGCACGTCGACACCCGGCCGCTGCGCCACCGCGACTTCCGCAACCTGTGGCTCGGCCAGTCGATCTCGACGATCGGTGCCGAGATCGGCACCGTCGCCATTCCGTATCAGGTGTACAAGCTCACCGGCTCGACCGCGCTCGTCGGGCTGCTCGGGCTCGCCTCGCTCGTGCCGCTCCTCGTCGTCCCGCTCGTCGGAGGCGCGATCGCAGACGCACTCGACCGCCGCACGATCCTCCTGCGCACGGAGACCGGGATGGCGGTGGTCGCGGCGCTCCTGCTCGCGAACTCGCTGCTCCCGCATCCACAGGTGTGGGCGCTGTTCGTCCTGGACTCGCTCTACGTCGCGATCTACAGCCTCGGCCGGCCGGCGCTCGCTTCGCTCGCACCGCGACTCGTGCCCGACGACGAGATCGCCGCGGCCGCAGCCATCGACGGCGTCTACGGCTCGCTGGCCGCGGTCGGCGGCCCGGCGGTCGGCGGCATCCTGATCAGTGTCGCCGGCGTCCCCTGGACCTACGGGCTCGACGTGGTGACCTTCGCCGCCTCTCTGGTCGCTGTTGCCGCCCTGCCGAAGCTGCCGCCGCTCGGCGAGGTCGACCGGCCGAGCCTGCGCTCGATCGTCGACGGCTTCCGCTACCTCAGAGGGCGGCAGGCGCTGATCGGCATCTTCCTCGTCGACACGAATGCGATGGTGTTCGGGATGCCGAGCGCGCTGTTCCCGGCGTTTGCGCTGCACCGGTTCGGCGGTGACGCGTCGACGGTCGGCTACCTCTATGCGGCCCCGTACGCCGGAGCGTTGATCGGTTCGCTCGTGTCGGGCTGGACGTCGCACGTCCGCAGGCAGGGCGTGGCGGTGACGATCGCGGCGTGCCTGTGGGGCGGCGCAATCGCCGCCTTCGGGTTCATGACGAGTCTGTGGCCCGCGCTCGTCCTGCTCGCGATCGCCGGCGGGGCGGATTTCTTCAGCGCCGTGCTGCGCAGCACGATGCTGCTCCGCTCGACGCCCGACCATCTGCGCGGCCGCCTGCAGGGCATCGAGTTCATGCAGGTCGCGAGCGCGCCGAACCTCGGTGACTTCGAGTCGGGCGTTCTCGCTTCCTTGACGTCTCTGCGCTTCTCCGTCGTCTCGGGCGGCGTGCTCTGCATCGTCGGCTGCGTCGTCACCACGCTTGCACTGCCCGGTTACCTGCACTACGACAGCCGTGAACCTGAGACGTAGCCCGCACGAGGTCGCGCCGGAGCTGATCGGCGCCGAGCTCTTCGTCGACGGCGTCGGCGGGGTGATCGTCGAGGTGGAGGCCTACGACCACGAGGATCCGGCAGCCCACGGGTACCGAAACCGCCGAACGGCGCGCAACGCCTCGATGTTCCTGCCCGGAGGCGCCGCCTACGTCTACCGCTCCTACGGTATCCATTGGTGCCTGAACATCGTTTGTGGAGAGGAAGGTGTCGCAGGCGCGGTGCTGCTACGCGCGCTGCAGCCGACCGAGGGGCTTGAGGAGATGCGGGTCCGGCGGGGGGTCGCCGACCCGCGTCTCCTTTGCTCCGGTCCGGGACGGCTCTGCCAGGCCCTCGGGGTCACGCGCGAGCACGACGGGCTCCCGGTGGACGAGCCTCCGTTCCGGCTGCTTCCCCGCCGGGCGCCGGTCGAGGTGGTGACGGGCCCGCGGATCGGGATCACGAAGGCAGTCGAGCGGCCGTGGCGGTACGGGCTGGCCGGCTCGCCGTACCTGAGCCGCCGCTTCGCGCCACGAGCGCGTCCTACTTGAGCGTCAACGTGATCGTGAGGCCCGGTGCCGACGCGGTGTGAGCGCGGAGCGACTGCGCGACCACTCGGCCCGCCCTGTTGCCGACGACCTTGATCTCCTTCAGGCGCAGGTGCGCGAGCATTCGCTCGGCTTTCGGGAGCTGCAGCCCGATCACGCGCGGCACGACGCCGTGCAGCGACTTGGCGAGGACGAGCGTGATCTTGTCGTACGCGGAGGCCGTCCCGTTGCGCGGGAACTGACCGACCACGTAGCCGACCCGGTCTCCGGTCTTGGCGGGCCGGTAGACGACCGCGGGCGTCAGCGGCTGGCCGTCGAGACGCGTCTTGGCGGCGGCGATGCTCTGTCCGACCACGTCGGGGATCTCCACCTCGTTGTGCTTGCAGGTCGCCGTGCGCGCCGGCCCCTGGCCTCCGTAGAACTCGAGCACGTAGGAGTTCTTGCACACGCCGTTGTCTCGCTCCAGAAGGCCGCCGCGGTTGACGACCCTCACGGGTGCGGCGTACGGCGAGGTCGGCGCCTCGAAGTTCACCGGCGGCACGTGCTTCAGCGCGAGCGCCTTCTGCATGAACGCCTTCCAGATCAGCGCGGGAAACGTGCCGCCGGCGACGGCGTGCCCGTGGAACTCGGTCAGCATCGGGCACGAGCTTGTTCGGATAGCCGACCCAGACCGCTGCGACGAACTGCGGCGTGTAGCCGACGAACCACGCGTCGCCGTAGTTCTCGGTCGTGCCGGTCTTGCCGGCCACCTCGCGGCCGGGAATGGCCGCTGCGGTGCCCGTCCCGGACTGCACGACGCCTTGCAGGAGCTGGTTGATCACGTCCGCCTGGTTCGAGCTGAGGACCGGCCTGTAGACGGGCCGGTTCACGTCGATCGTGCCGCCCGACTTGATCTGTTCGACCGCGCGTGGCTCGTTGCCGAAGATCGAGCCGTCGATGCGCTTGCCCCCGTCGGCGAACGACGCGTACGCGCGTGCCATCTCGAGCGGCGTCGCCGGCTCCGCACCGAGCCCGATCGCGAAGTACCCCTGAAGGGGCGTCGTGATGCCGAGCGCCTTCGCGGTGTCACGAACGCTGCGCGGGCCGACGAGTGCGGTCAGCTGCGAGAAGACCGAGTTGTCGGAGACGGCGATCGCCTTCGTCAGGTCGATCGGCCCCAGCGCCTCGCCCTCGTAGTTGTTGACCTGCCACAACCGGCCGTCGGCATTGATCGTCACCTGCTTCGACGATGTGAAGATGCTCGACGGGGCGATGTTCTTCAAGAGCGCGGTCGCGAGGACGAACGGCTTGAACGCCGAGCCGGGCTGGCGCTCGCCCTGGGTCGCAAGGTTGAACTGGTTCTGGTGGTAGTTCTCGCCGCCGACCATCGCGAGCACGGCTCCGGACTGCGCGTCGAGTGCCACGAGCGCGGCGGTCGGGCCCCGAGCCGGTGGGCAGAACCGAAGCGATCGCCTGCCGGGCGGCCTGCTGCAGGTCGACGTCGAGCGTGGTCGTCACCCGCAGGCCGCCGCCGAAGGTGCGGCGCGGCCCGAGCGTGTGCACGAGCTGGTCCTTCGACGTAGTTCGCGAAGTACGGCGCTGCGACCCCCTGCGTCGACGGCAGGGAGACCTTCGCGGGGTCCGGCATCGGGTAGACCGTCGAGTCGAGGTACTGGCTCGTGGTCAGGTAGTGCTGCAGGTAGAGCTGCTTCAGGACGAGGTTGCGCCGCGCCTTCGCGGTCTTCGGGTGGGCGACCGGGTCCCACAGGCTCGGATCCTCGGGAATGCCGGCGAGGAGCGCCGCCTCGGCGGGTTTCATCTGCGCGGCGCTG
>CAWJMP010000006.1:392500-1082623 GCA_963844075.1 uncultured Thermoleophilia bacterium
AACAGCCCAGACCGTCGGCTAAGGCCCCTAATTCCATGCTAAGTGGGAAACGATGTCCGATTGCACAGACAACCAGGATGTTGGCTTAGAAGCAGCCACCATTCAAAGAGTGCGTAACAGCTCACTGGTCAAGTGGTCGGGCGCGGACAATGTAACGGGGCTCAAGCATGGAGCCGAAGCCACGGACTTCATCTTCGGATGGAGTGGTAGGGGAGCGTTCCCAAGCCAGCGAAGCGGCGGCGTAAGCCAGCCGTGGAGGCTTGGGAAGTGAGAATGCTGGCACGAGTAACGAAAGACGATGTGAGAAACATCGTCCGCCGAATGCCTAAGGGTTCCTGAGTAAAGCTAATCTGCTCAGGGTTAGTCGGGACCTAAGCCGAGGCCGACAAGGCGTAGGCGATGGACAACTGGTTGATATTCCAGTACCACGTACCGACCGCTATCACCGATGGCGGGACGGGGTAGGCTAAGCCAACCCAGGCGATGGTCGACCTGGGGTAACCGCGTAGGGCGAGCGATAGGGAAATCCGTGGCTCACATAGCCTGAGACGGGATGCCGAGAGCGCTCAGCTCGAAGTGGCCGCAACCATGCCTCCTAGAAAAGCGTCTAGGGAGGTCGGACGTGCCCGTACCAAAACCGACACAGGTAGGCAGGTAGAGAATACCAAGGCGATCGGAAGAACCCTCGAAAAGGAACTCGGCAAAATGGCCCCGTAACTTCGGGAGAAGGGGCGCCATGGTAGGGTGATAATCCCTCGCGGATTAAAGCCCGAGATGGCCGCAGTGAAACGGCCCAACCGACTGTTTACCAAAAACACAGGTCTCTGCGAAGTCGTAAGACGACGTATAGGGGCTGACGCCTGCCCGGTGCCGGAAGGTCACGAGGAGAGGTTAGCCTTCGGGCGAAGCTTTGAATCCAAGCCCCGGTAAACGGCGGCGGTAACTATAACCGTCCTAAGGTAGCGAAATTCCTTGTCGGGTAATTGAATTGCCCGAGTCAGGAGTGATCCTGGCGGACAAACCGGCTAATAACGGGGAAGCCCTCCTCGTACGCGACGCTTTCAAGGACGTCGTAGCAGCGAAAGGGTAATCCCGTGGGAAGTCGCCTCCTGTCACTGACAGGCAAGGTTGACCCCGTAACGACTGATCGGCACAGATCGACTCAAAGTCGAGCCACATCTGTGACCGTGAGATCGCATCTCCTTCCGGCGCATGCCGGAAAATCTATGAGTGCGATCAGACGCCGGCCCTTGGCACAACAGTCGCGAGTTCCTCTCGGCATACATCTCCGGGTACGTCGACGGAGAAGGCTGCTTCACCGTTTCCATCTGCTCCACGAGCCACGTTGCTCGTGGGCTGGGAGGTGAGGCCGGGCTTCTCGGTCAGTCAGAACGGTGATCGTGCCGAGGTGCTTCATGCGATCGGAGCGTACTTCGGATGCGGAAGCATCCGGCCCGACCGAAGCGATCAGACCCTGAAGTGGGAGACTCGGCGCCTCGAGGAGATCCTCGAGCGCGTCATCCCGCACTTCGAACGGTTTCCGCTTCTCTCAGGCAAGCGGTACGACTTCGAGCGGTTCGCATCGGTCTGCCGCTTGATGGCGGACGGTGCGCACCTGCGTCGCGACGGTCTCGTCGAGATCGTCGAGCTCGCTCGGGAGATGAATCCGAGCGGGCGCCGGCGTTACGCCGCTGAGGCAATACTCGCGAGCATTTCGTCAAGGTGAAGGGATAGTCTGCGCCTCCAGAAATGGAGGATGAACGCGAAGTTCCGACCTGCACGAATGGCGTAACGAGTTGGGCGCTGTCTCTTCGAGGGATCCGGTGAAACTGTAGTCTCGGTGAAGATGCCGAGTACCCGTGGTTGGACGGAAAGACCCCGTGAACCTTTACTACAGCTAGATGTTGGAGTTCGGGGTACGTTGTCCAGGATAGGTGGGAGGCTTTGAAGCCGGCACGCCAGTGTCGGTGGAGCCAACCTTGGGATACCACCCTTCGTGTTCTGGGCTTCTAACCCGCTGCCGTGATCCGGGGCGGGAACAGCATCTGGTGGGTAGTTTGACTGGGGCGGTCGCCTCCTAAAATGTAACGGAGGCGCGCAAAGGTTCCCTCAGCACGGTTGGAAATCGTGCGTAGAGCGTAATGGCATAAGGGAGCTTGACTGCGAGAGCGACAGCTCGAGCAGGTGCGAAAGCAGGCCATAGTGATCCGGCGGTAACAAGTGGAAGTGCCGTCGCTCAACGGATAAAAGGTACTCCGGGGATAACAGGCTTATCCTTCCCAAGAGTCCACATCGACGGAAGGGTTTGGCACCTCGATGTCGGCTCGTCGCATCCTGGGGCTGGAGTAGGTCCCAAGGGTTGGGCTGTTCGCCCATTAAAGCGGTACGCGAGCTGGGTTCAGAACGTCGTGAGACAGTTCGGTCCCTATCCACCATGGGCGTTGGAGCTTTGAGAGGAGTCGTCTCTAGTACGAGAGGACCGAGACGAACGGACCTCTGGTGTATCAGTCGTTCTGCCAAGAGCGCTGCTGATTAGCCACGTCTGGATGGGATAACCGCTGAAAGCATCTAAGCGGGAAGCCCACCTCAAGATGAGAGCCTCCCATCTCCTAGAGAGAGTAAGAGCCGTGGGAGACCACCACGTTGATAGGCGGGACGTGCAAGCACAGCAATGTGTTCAGCGGACCCGTACTAATTGCTCGAGGTCTTGATTTTGAACTCATGTTCGCTGCTATGGAGTTTTGAGGGTTCGCGCCGGCAACGGCTGCGCCTCGACAATTGGGCGGTCATAGCGACGGGGAAACACCTCTTCCCATTCCGAACAGAGAAGTTAAGCCCGTTAGCGCCGATGGTACTCGGGGAGCAATCCCCCGGGAGAGTAGGACGCCGCCCATTACTTCAGGTGCCCGACGCACACGGTGTCGGGCACCTTTTTCGTACGCTAGGCGGCCAGCTTCGCGCGCCAGTCCGGGTCGAGCTCGCGCAGGCGGCGCACCCGCTCGCCGACCGGCGGATGCGAGTTGAACAGCGCCGCAAGCCCTTCCTCTGCGAACGGGTTCGTGGTGTAGAGCGGGCTCGGTGGCCGGGCTCGCCTCGAAGCCGACGAGCTCCATCGCCTCTCCAGGCGGACCAGCGCGTCGGCCAGGCCGTGCGGCGAGTCGCAGAGCTCGGCGGCGAACCGGTCGGCCTCGAACTCGCGCTTGTGCGAGAGCAGCAGGTGGACGACGGCGGCGGCGATCGGGCCGAGCACGAAGAGGAACGCCCGCTGCAGGAAGCCGCCGATCCGGGAGGTCTCGATGATCACGGCGGCTGCGATCACGGCGATCGTCTGGAGCGAGGACGTCGCGGTTGCGCAGGTGGGCGAGCTCGTGCGCGACGATCCCCTCCAGCTCGGCGGGTGAGGCGACGCCCAGGAGGCCGACCGAGAGGGCGAGGCCCGTGCCGCCGCCCGCCCCGCGGCCGGACGAGAGCGCGCGCGGATAGCTGTCGGCGAGCACGTAGAGCTTCGGCTTCACGACGCCCGCCCGCGCGGCCAGCCGCTCGACGGTCGAGTGCAGCGCCGGCGCTTCGCCCTGGAGCAGCTCGCGGGCGCCGACCATGCCCATCACGATCCGCTCCGCGTACCAGTAGACCGCGGCCGCGAGCAGCACGATCGAGCCGAGGAAGAGGAGCGCCACCTGGTAGCCGCCGAGCTGCCAGCCCAGGGCTCCGAAGAGGAGCGCCGTCACCGTCACGACGGCCCAGGCCTTGAGGACGTTCCGGAGGATCAGAAGCCGCCGCTGCACGCGCGCCGGAGTGCTACGCCTCGTCGTCGGTCGAGTCCGGATCGTCCTCGGCGAGGCCGCGCGGCGGCCAGTCCGGCTCGGGGGCGTCGCAGCGGCTCGAGCAATGAAGCGAGGCGACATTCTGGAGCGGGATCAGGATGTGGCCGTTCAGCTCCACGTGCGCCACGTCTTCCAGGTAGCAGTAGGCAGTGAGGACGCCATCCTGGTACTCGCCGCCGAAGAGCGCGATCTCGACCTGCTCGCCCTTGTACTTGTTGGTGTAGTCCTCCATCCAGGCGAGGTTATCCGATGGGGGCCTGGAGAACGTCGTCGCGGAAGTGGAGCTCGATGACGCCGCAGTTCGCGATCGGATGCTGCGGGCCGTCGCTCACCTGGCCGCGCAGGGCGCGCATCGTCCCGCCGTGCGTCACGATCAGGATCCGCCGGCCCAGGTTGGCCCGGGCGATGCGTTCGACGGCGGCCTGAACGCGCGCGCGATGCTGATCGCGCGTCTCGCCGTCCGGCCGCTCGCCGTTCGGGAAACGCTCGTCGAGCTCCGTGCGCGTCAGTCCCGACCACGAGCCGACGTCGATCTCGCGCAGGCCGGGGTCTGCGACCACGGGCACTCCGTGCGGCGCGGCGACGATCTCCGCGGTCTCGTGAGCACGGGCCAGGTCGCTCGAGTACACGGCATCGAACGGCGTCGCCCGCAACTGCTCCGAGAGCTCGCGCGCCTGGGCACGGCCGCGCTCGTTCAGCGGCGGATCGGCCCACCCCTGCCAGCGGCCCTCGCGGTTCCAGTCGGTCTCACCGTGCCGCGCGAGGAAGATCGTCGTCACCCGCCTAACCTAGCGTTCCGCCGGCCGCCCGCCGGACGGCCGTCGACGACCGCTTCGGCCGATACCGTAAGCCCGGAATGCCCGAACTGGCCGGGAGAGTTGGTGACGCCTTCGCCGCGCGAACGCGGGAGCTGGAGGAGCACGCCCTCTCGCCGCTCGCGCAGCACTCGTACGCGACGCGCGGGCGAGAACGTGCCGAGGAGGAGTGCAGCGTCCGGACGCCGTTCCAGCGCGACCGCGACCGCATCCTGCACTCGAAGCCGTTCAGGCGCCTGAAGGGCAAGACGCAGGTCTTCATCGACCCGGCGGGTGACCACTACCGAACCCGCATGACCCATACCCTCGAGACCACCGGTATCGCCCGGGTGGTCGCGCGCGCTCTGGGACTGAACGAGGACCTCACCGAGGCGATCGGCCTCGGCCACGATCTCGGTCATCCGCCGTTCGGGCACGCCGGCGAGACGACGCTCGACTCGCTGCTCGACGACGGCTTCCGCCACAACGAGCAGTCGGCGAAGATCGCACGCCGGCTGAACCTCACCGCCGAGGTCGTCGACGGCATCCTGACCCACACGGGCGACCTCGCGCCGGCGACCCTCGAGGGGAAGATCGTGCGCATCGTCGACCGGGTCGCCTACATCAACCACGACATCGACGACGCGATCCGCTACGGCATCCTCGACGAGGCCGAGCTGCCCCGGGAGGAGATCGAGACACTCGGGCCCTCCGGTGCCAAGCGGATCGACAGGCTGGTGCACGACCTCGTCGAGACCTCCTCGGCGGCCGGCGACATCGTCCAGAGCGACGAGATCGGCGCGCCATGCTCTCGCTGCGCAGGTTCATGTTCGATCACGTCTACCTCGCCCCGGTCACCCGGCCCGAGCACGAGCGCGCCGACGCCGCGATCCGGCGGATCTACGAGCACCTGATCGCGCGCGGCGACAGCCAGGACGACGCCGTCGAGTTCATCTCCGGGATGACCGACCGGTTCGCGCTGTCGTACGCTGCGACGATCTGATGGCACGCATCAAGGACAGCTCGGTGGAAGCGGTCAAGGCGGCGTCCGACTTCGTGGACGTCGTCTCCGGGCGCACGCAACTGCGCAAAGCCGGAGGAAGGTACTCGGGCAGGTGCCCGTTCCACGACGAGCGTACGCCGTCGTTCTCCGTCAATCCCGTCGACAAGCTCTACTACTGCTTCGGCTGCGGCGCGAAGGGCGACCTGATCACGTTCGTCCGCGAGACCGAGGGGCTCGACTTCGTCGGCGCGATCGAATGGCTCGGCGAGCGCTTCAGGGTCCCGATCGAGTACGAGGAGAGCTCACCCGCGCAGGACGCCGCTCGCAAGCGGCGCGAACGGCTGACAGCCCTGCTCGAGCAGGCGACGGCGTTCTACGAGCGCACGCTCTGGGAGTCTCAGGCCGGCGGGATGGCCCGCGACTACCTGAAGGGGCGCGGCCTGGGGGAGGAGATCTGCCGCGAGTTCCGCCTCGGCCTCGCGCTCGGGGGCACGACGCTCGCGCGCAAGGCGCTCGAGCGGGGGTTCACCCGCGAGGAGCTGCGCGCAGCCGGCTTGACCCGGCAACGCGGTGACGACTACTTCCAGCGGCGCCTCCTCTTTCCGCTCACCGACCGCCAGGGTCGCGTGCTCGGCTTCCAGGCACGGAAGCTGCATGAGGACGACTCGCTGCCGGCCAAGTACGTCAACACTCCCGAGTCGGAGCTCTTCCACAAGGGCTCGATCGTCTATGGGCTCGACAAGGGGCGCGCGGCGATCGCCCGCGAGGACCGTGCCTGCGTCGTCGAGGGCAACACCGACGTGATCGCGCTGCGGCAGGCGGGGTTCGAGCCGGTCGTCGCGTCGATGGGCACAGCGCTGACCGAGCAGCAGCTGAAGGAGCTGGGGCGGTTGACGAAGCGCCTGTGGCTGGCCTTCGACGGCGACGCCGCGGGCGAGACGGCGACGCTGCGCGGGATGGAGCTCGCAGCGAAGCAGGGATTCGACGTGAAGGTCGTGGCGCTACCGCCCGGGATCGATCCGGCCGACGATCCGGACGCGTTTCAGCGGCAGCTCGCCGGCGCGGAGCCGTACCTGCTCTACCGGGTGCGGATCGAGCTCGAACGTGGGGAGGACCGCGAGGTGTCGTTCCGCACCGTCAAGGCGCTGCTCGACGAGGCGCCGGACTCGCCAGAGCGCCACGATGCCTGGCGGTTCGCCAACGACAAGCTTGGAATGACGGTGCAGCTCCGCGCGGGCGGGTCGTCGCGCGCCTCGGCGCCCGCGTCCCAGCGCGTCCTCGACGCGGGCGCCAAGCTCGAGCGGAACGCCCTCGCCGGGGTGCTCGCGCATCCCGATCTGCGGCCGTTGCTCGCCGAGTTGACGCCCGAGCACTTCTATGACGCAGGCCTCCGTTCGCTCCGTGCGCACATCGTCGACGGCACGCCGCTCGAGCCCGAAGAGGTCGGGCTGCTCGCCGAGCTCGACGCGCGCGCCGTTGCCGAGGGAATCGACGAGAGCACAGGCACCGAGCTGCTTCTGAGGCTGCGTGAGCGCGAGATGCGCCGTGAGCTGCAGCATTCCGATCCGCTTCGCACGAAGGAGCTGCAAGAGGCCTTGCAGCGGCTGCTCGCCCGGGTCGCGGCGCTCTCTTAACATGATCCGAAGCTCTGCACTCAGAGAACTCTCAGGTAGCGCTGCTTAGCTGAAGCCGTGATCGAGGCGCAGAACCTGACGAAGGACTACGGCGACAAGCGCGCCGTCGACGCGCTCTCGTTCGTCGTTCGGCCCGGCATCGTCACGGGGTTTCTCGGCCCCAACGGGTCCGGCAAGTCGACCACGATGCGCCTGATTCTCGGGCTCGACCGGCCGACCGCCGGGCAGGTGACCGTCAACGGGCGGCCGTACCGCGACCATCCGGCCCCGCTGCACGAGGTGGGAGCGCTGCTCGAGGCGCGGTCGGTGCACACCGGTCGCTCGGCCCGCAACCATCTGCTCGCACTCGCCCAGACGCACGGCATCTCCCGCAAGCGCGTCGACGAGCTGATCGACCAGGTCGGTCTCCACGACGTGGCGCGCAAGCGCGCCGGGAAGTTCTCGCTCGGGCATGGGCCAGCGCCTCGGCATCGCGACCGCGCTGCTCGGCGACCCGCGGACGATCATGCTCGACGAGCCCGTGAACGGGCTCGATCCGGAAGGCATCCAGTGGATCCGGACGCTCCTCAAGGGGCTTGCGGCCGAGGGACGGACGGTGTTCGTCTCGTCGCACCTGATGAGCGAGATGGCTCTGACCGCCGACCATCTGATCGTGATCGGCCGGGGACGCCTGATCGCCGACGCGAGCGTGACGGACTTCCTCGCCGGCGCATCGAAGGCGCTCGTGCACGTGCGCTCGCCGCAGGCCGAGCAGCTGCGCGACGTGCTCGTCGGGCCGGACGTGACGTTCACGACCGTTGAGCCCGGCCTCTTCGAGGTGGCGGGCCTCACCGCCGCACAGGTCGGAGAGGCTGCTGCCGCACACGGCCTCGTCCTGCACGAGCTCAGCCCGCACCAGGCATCGCTCGAGGAGGCGTTCATGGATCTGACGCGCGGCGAGCTGGAGTACGCGGCAACGTGAGCGCCGTCGTCGCTCCCACCGTCGCACCCCTCACGCGGGTGACGCAGCTGCGTGTGCTCGTCTCGGAATGGACGAAGCTCCGCAGCGTGCGCTCGACCCGCTGGTCGCTCTTCGCGGCGACGGTCCTGACCATCGGCTTCCCGATCCTCGCGTCGGCGGTCATCTCGGCGCATTGGGGACACCGGAGCCCCGGTGAACGTGCGCACTTCAACGCGCTCGATCCGGCGCTCGTCGGCTCACAGATCGCGCAGCTGGCGATCGGCGTGCTGGGAGTGCTCGTGATCAGCGCCGAGTACTCGACCGGGATGATCCGCGCATCGTTCACCGCCGTGCCGAAGCGGCTGCCGGTGCTGTGGGGGAAAGCGGTCGTCTTCGGCAGCGTGACGTTCGCCCTGATGCTGCCGGCCGTGTTGATCGCGTTCTTCGCCAGCCAGTCGATCCTCTCGAGGCACCACGCGAACGTCGCCTTCTCGGATCCACATGTCGCCCGCGCCGTGATCGGCGCTGCGCTCTACCTCACCGTAATCGCGCTCTTCAGCCTGGCGCTCGGAGCGATCATCCGGAACACCGCAGGAGGGATCGCTGCGTTCGCCGCGATCCTGTTCGTGATCCCGCCGCTGATGAACGTGCTGCCGTCGAGCTGGAACGACGCCGCGTCGCGCTATCTGCCGAGCAACGCCGGCCGCGCGATCCTCGCGATCAAGCCGGATGCCGCCAGTCTCTCGCCGTGGGTCGGGTTCGGCGTCCTCTGCGGCTACACGGCGGCGGCGCTGGCCGTCGCGGCGATCCTGCTCGTCCGCCGCGACACCTGAGCCGCACCGGAAACGGCGGCGAAGCCGGAGCTCCCCGGGTTGGACTCGAACCAACAACCCTCCGGTTAACAGCCGGATGCTCTGCCAATTGAGCTACCGGGGATCGCTCAGCGGCGGGCATTGTAGCGAGCGCCCTCGGCCGTTTCCGACGCCGTCACGGAAGTGACGATTCTCGAACACCGCCTGAGGCCGGCACCCGTATTCTTTCGAGCGTGAGTGTGATCGCCCTCGTCATGCTGGTGGCGGCCGTTGCCCTCCTGGCCGTGGCGGAGTGGCCGCGCGTCAGCGAACGGACGGGCCTGCAGAAGCGGGCGAGGGCCCGGAAGCGATCGCACTTGCGGGTGGTCGATCCCGTCGACGACGACTCGGACGAGTTCGCGAAGGCCGTAGAGCGCGATCTCGCGAGCCTGCCGACGTACGACCCGCGCGCCAAACGCGACTGACCGGCTAGCGGACGCGGACCCGTGCCGGCGAGGGTGCGCGTGTTCGGCAGGATCGGGGGCACGTCCTCCATGTTCTTCGTCTCCTGGAAGTCGGAGACGCTGAGCACGAGGCGGTGCAGGCCCTTGCCGGCGGCGATGCGGATCGTTCCGCGCGAATACGCGGCCCGCACCGCCTTGCCGTCCAGGGTCGCGGAGATCGAGCTGGGGTCGACCCCTGATCCTGCATCGGTCGCGGCGACGGTGATCCGTCCCTTGAGGCCGGTCACACGGAGAGTCGGCGGAGTCACGTCGTTGACCCAGAAGCGAAACGTGAACGGCCCGGCATCGGCAGCGCTGCGTGTGTCGAAGACGACGTCGTAGGCGCCGACGGCAGGAAGGACCGCGCCGGCGACGCGAACGCTCTTGCCGTAGCTCTCGCGATAGGGGTTGATGTCGATCGGCAGGCCGGGGTACCCGACGAGGTGATCCTCGGCGCCGTCGAACGTGACGTGAGGCGTGGCGCGTCCCGAGGTGACGACGACGCCGAAGTTCGCCGGGTGGCCGCTGATCGTCACCCGATACGCGCGTTCCGGGCCGGCGTAGGTCCCGTCGCCGGCGGTCGGGTACCGGTAGCTGCTGATCAGCGATGGGCCGCCCGCCGTCGTGCCGCGATAGGAGCCGGGCTTGCGGAGCGGCACCTTCGCCTCTCCGGCCAGCCTGGGCGCCGACGTCTCGAACCAGAACGGGATGCGCCGCGAGTCGGCCCCGCGCGTGAGCACGACGAAACCTGTGGCGTCGCCCGTGGCGGAGCCACCGGTCGCAGCGACCACCAGAGTCCCCGGCACCTCGGCGGTGGCAGGCACGGTCACCGTGCCACTGCCCTGCTGCGGCAATGCTGCAACGGACCACGTCCCCGCGCCTCCCCCGGCGTCCGTCAGAGTGACGGTGCGGGTCGCGGTCGCCCCCGGGGCAAGCCGGCCGAACGAGAGGCCGCTCGGCGCGGCGAAGAGGAGAGGGTTGTCTGCGCGTGGAAGGTCGATGAGCCCGCCGCCTTGGCGGATCGCGAGTGCTTCCGAGCCGGTGCCGTTCTTCACGGGATCGCCCGTCTGTTCGAGCGCGGACTTGATCTCGGCCACCGTCCAGGCCGGATGGCGCTCCTTGAGCAGGGCTGCGGCACCTGCGACATGCGGTGCCGCCATGCTCGTGCCGCTCAACGTGCCCCAGGTCCCCTCGCTTCGGGGGAGCGACGACAGGATGCTCACGCCGGGTGCCGACATGTCGGGCTTCATCTGGAGCGACAGCGGTGTCGGCCCCGCCGACGAGAAGTCTGCGATGACGTCACTCGACGAGACGGCGGCAACCGTCAGCGCGTCGGGTGCGTTGCCCGGTGAGGAGACCGAGCCGTAACCGAAGGAGGCGAAGTCGTTGTTGGCCGCCACGACGGGCACGACCCCTGCGGCGGCCGCTCCTTCGATCGCACGGACGACGATGTCGCGAGAGGGCTCGACCTCGGGCTCGCCGAGCGACAGGTTGATCACGTTCATCCCGTCCGACACGGCGGCCTCGATCGCCGCGGCGATCTCGGCGCTGTTTCCGTCCAGTCCGAACCCAGGAGTGGGGATCGTCAGCGCCTTGTAGTTCCCGAGGTAGGCGTTGGGGCAACGCCGGAGATGATTGCGCCGTTGGCGTTCGCGCCGTGCACTCCGGCGGCGATGCCTGCGACGTGGGTCGCATGGAACGAATTCTCGGGGTCGAAGGGAAGACGCGCGTACTTCGACGTCGGCGAGACGGGCGTGAAGACCCGTTGGACGATCACCTTCGGTGTCGTGTAGGCCGTCAGGCCCTTCGGGAAAGCCCGGCGGATACTGAAACCCACTCGGGTTGAAATAGGGGTGCGTCGCGTCGAAGCCGTCGTCGATGATCCCGATCTTCATCCCGTTGCCGGCGGTCTCGAAGCTCGGTCCCCAGAGCTGGTCGGCGCCGATCTGCCCCGGCCCAGACACACGCGCCGCGTGGTACCGGACATTCGGCCAGACCTGGGCGACCCCGGGGACCCGTGCCAGCTCGGCGACCTGCGACCGCGGCACGACAACGGCGAGGCCGTTCGCGACGATCCGGTAGTGCCAGCGCACCCGCGCCGCCGGCAAGGCCGACTCGATGCGGCGCTCGACGACTCCTTGCTCGGCGTCGATCCGTGCGAGGTAGTTGCTGTGCGAGATCGAGAGCAGGCCGCGGCCCGCGGACGAAGGCGGAGAGCGCCTGCCCTTGCAGCGTCACCACGACTTCGGTGCTCGGGTCGGGACGTGCGCCCTGCACGTCGCCGGAGAGGGCGATGGCGGCGATCGCCGCCATCAGGAATAGGAGTGTGACCCTCTTCAGAGAGTGCGGATGAGAGGACTTGAACCTCCACGCCCTTACGGGCACACGGACCTGAACCGTGCGCGTCTACCAATTCCGCCACATCCGCCGGTGGGGCGGCATTGTAGCCACGCGGCCCGCGCGGGCTGGGCCACGCCGACCCGGCCGGTACCGTGTCCGGCGCGATGAAGACGGCCGCAGTTCAGACCCAGGACGGAACCGTCCTGTGCGAGCGCTGTCACCTGGCCGTGTCGCCGCTCGCCCGCATGAAGGGGCTGCTCGGGCGGCAGTCGCTCGAGCCCGGGGAGGGCATGCTCTTCCGGCCCGGCGGGTCGATCCACATGTTCTTCATGCGCTTCGCGATCGACGCCGTCTTCTGCACCAAGGAGCTCGAGGTGATCGACGTCGAGCGTGGCCTGCGTCCCTGGAAGATCGCCTCGCGCCGCGGGGCGAAGGTCGTGATCGAAGTCGCCGACGGCGCCGCGGCCGGCGTCCGGCCGGGCGACCACCTCTCGCTCGCTAGGATCGACGCGTGAGCACACAGCCGTTGCGCCAGTTGCTCGAGAGCGCCTTCCCCGATGCCACCGAGCTCGACGTGATCGACCGCACGGGCGGTGGCGACCACTTCCAGGTGGTCGTCACGTCGCCGTCTCTGAGCGGTTTGTCACTCGTCGAGCAGCATCGGCGGGTCTACGAGGCGCTCTCGGCGCCGCTGGGTGACGGCACCATCCATGAACTTCGGATCAAGACCAAGGGGGCGGCATGAGCTACACCGACAAGATCAAGGAAGTCATCGACGGCTCGGACGTCGCCCTCTTCATGAAGGGCACGCCCGCATTCGTGATGTGCGGCAACTCCGACCGTGCTCTGCAGGCGCTGCGCCGAGCAGGCGCTCCGGTGACGGCGGTCGACGTGCTGCCGGATCCGCAGATCCGGCAGGCGCTCACCGAGATCTCGGGCTGGCCGACAATCCCGCAGGTCTTCGTCAAAGGCGAGCTTGTGGGCGGTGCCGACATCGTCGAGGAGCTCGAACAGAGCGGCGACCTCGAGCAGACACTTCGCGAGAAGCTCGGCGACGATTACGCCGCGTCGCGCGACGAATCAACCGTCGCGTTGGCGTAGCCTCAGCCCCGCAGCGCCGCCAAGCACCTCGTCCGCGTGCGAGGCCGGCTTGACAGGGTCGAGCACGCGCTTCACGGTGCCGTCCGCGCCGATCACGAACGTCGCGCGGCTGACGCCCATGTACTTCTTGCCGGCGAAGGACTTCTTGCGCCAGACGCCGTATCGCTCGGAGACCGCATGGTCGACGTCGGCCAGGAGCGTGAACGGGAGGTTGTGCTTCCGCTTGAACTTGGCGTGCGAGCGCTCGGAGTCGGGCGAGACTCCAAGCACGACCGCATCCTCACGCTCGATCTCTCCGAAGACGTCGCGTATCCCGCACGCCTGCGTCGTGCAGCCCGGTGTGTCGTCCTTGGGGTAGAAGTAGAGCACGACTTGCCTGCCGCGGAGGTCGGAGAGCTTGACGGTCTCTCCCGTGTCGCACGGCAGTTCGAAGTCGGGCGCCGGCGTGCCTTCTTCCACCACGTGGGAATCCTCTCGGTAGGTTTCGACCTCGATGCTAACGGCCCACCATGTGAACGCATTCCTCCTGATCGCGGTCTGCGTGCTTGCGTCGGCGGCGGCATTCTGGGCGCGACGGCGACGGGCCGGCAGTGCGGTCGCCCAACTGCTCGCCCTCGCCCAGACCTTGCTCGTCGCCCAGGTCGCGCTCGGCCTGCTGCTCTTGTCCGACCACAAGCGCGCGGCCGACCATCTCCACTATGCCTACGGGACGTTCGCGCTCCTCGCGGTGCTCTCGCCGTGGCTGTATGCGCCGACCGAGCCGCGCGCGCGGCTCGCCTGGTTCAGCATCGCGACGCTCGTGGCCGCCGCTCTCGGCGTGCGCGCCTGGATGACGGCATGAGGAACGTCAACCCGTTCCTGCGCAACCTGGCGATTCTGGCCGTCGCTCGCGCTCGTGATCGTGCTCCTCAATCTCGAGATCGCGCTGGCGACGGTCGGTGTGCTGCTGCGACTCGCGTTCTTCATCGCCATCGCGGTGGTGGCGTATTTCTTCTGGCGGGACATCGGCAGGCGTGAGATCGAGACGTGGCCCGCGCGCTCGGCCTGGCTGTTCTACGCCTCGGTCGCCCTCGGCGTCGTCGACATCGGCTGGTGGCTCTTCGGCAGGCCCTCGGGCCCGAATGCGCTGGTGTCGTTCGTCGTCGCCGCCGTCTGCGTCTACGTCTCCGTTCGCACGTGGCGCGAAGGGCGCCGGCTCGTCTAGACCTGTCGAACCTGTCGTCTCCACACGACGGTGGCTGCCACCCAGCAAGCGGCCACGACCAGTGCGGCCTCGGCCGAAGGAGGGGGCGCCGGTCAGTCGGCGGTCGACGGGGTGAGCGCGCCGACGCCGTCCAGCCGGTCGAGCGCCTCCCGGATCGACATGTGCTGTCCGACGAAGATCGGGGTGTCGCGCTCCGTGTAGGCAGAGGCCTCTGAATCGCGGAGTCGCAGCATCAGGTGCATGAAGTCGGCGGGATCCTCGCACTCGAAGGCGGTCATGAACTCCTGGTCGTCGATCCCGAACGAGTACGTCGTGTGGTTGAAGATGCCCGGGAACTCCTCGCGGCCGATGCGAATGTGCTCGTCCATCGCCCGCTGACGATCCTCCTCGGTGAGCGAGTACCAGGGCCGCACCTTCACGAACGGGTACACGACGAGGTAGGGCAGGTTCTTCGGGGTGATCTTTCGCGCCTTGCGGGCCGACGTGTACTGGGAGGCCTTCGTCGTCGCGAGGTACGAGTACGGGCGTCTCGAGCCACCCTGCCAGCGGAGTCGCGTTCAGCGCCGCGCCGAGCTCGCCGAGGTCGTCGTAGCGGTCGGTGATCTTCCAGAGGAAGAAATCCGTCTCGGGCCGGACGCCGGTCGTCGAGTAGGTGCGCAGGTGCTCGAACCGCGGCGCGAACTCGTCGATCACGTCTGCGAAGGCATCCTTCGCGGCGGCGCGCTCCTCGACCGGCAGCCGCCGCCAGGCGGAGTCCGCGCGGAAGAAGGTGTAGGCGACGTACTGGCCGTTCACAACCGGAACGTTAGCGCGGCGCTGCCCGGTGGCCCGGCATTGAGTGCCGCCGTTGCGCTGCCGCTGAGCGAGTGACGGCCTTTGGCCAGCGTGCCAGGAAGAACGCAGGATCTTCGGCACGTTCGCGACGGCGGTGCCCGTGAGCGTCTTCGCACCGTCGAGCCGGACCGAGTACACGCAATCCAGCGAGCACGTGAGCCTCACGCGCGGGCCCGCCTTGGTGAGCCGGGCCGCGGCGAGCTTGAGCTTCGGAGTGAGCAGCAAGCCCGGGCACGAGGCGGCGATCCCGCGCCGGACGCTCATCGCGGCCGCGCGAACCGGAGCGAGCGAGGCCTTCGGCGTCCCGTCGACGTAGAACTCGCCCGACTGCCACGCCGAGAGCGCCGGTTCGTCCTGGACGTGGAAGAGCAGCAGCCCGAGCACGGTCGGCTGGCAGAACACCATCTGCATCGCCTGCAGGTAGTACTGGGCCTGGACCGCCTCGGTCACCGGCTTGGTCGTCGCGGGCTCGGTGCCCACGTAGAGCAGCGCCTTCGCCGGTGGGATCTGCGTCTCGATCCCGAACTCGTCGTAGAGGATCGGCAACGACGAGCCCCGCTGGGCGGTTCCGTCGAAGGCGGTTCCGAGCAGCGAGACGAGCTTGCCGTAATCGGCGAGACCGATCGCCGTCCCGTTCGGGTGGGCAAACGCCGGCCCGGTTGCCGAAGTCTCGGGATACGGATGGAAGGCGAACGCATCCATGATCGGAACCTGGCGGCCGCTCGCGCGGTACGCGGCGCCGAGGTCGGTGATGAACGCCGTCGGCGAGTGGGTGTCACGACCGGTGTTGGGCTTGTCGACGCCGCGCGGTGCCAGGGCACCGCCGTAGACGGTCGAGTGGGGGCGAACGGCCTTCAGCGCGTCGTAGGCGGCGGCGAGCAGCTGCTCGTAGGCCGGCGCGGCCGCGTCGGTGCCGTCCGCGTTGAACTGCGGCAGCCAGAAGCGGTTGAGGTTGGGCTCGTTACCGACGATGAAGTCGTGCACGAACGGGTAGCGCTTGGCCACGTCGGCCGTGAAGGCGGCGAAGTCCGCACGCTGGTCGTCGGTCAACGGCGTCACGCTCGATCCGAGCGGATACAGCGACAGCACGACGCGGACGCCGGTGAACTGGGCTGCGGCGACCGCGTTCCCGAGGATGACCTGGTCGTACGGCCCGAGCTTCGTCTGATCCCTCGTCCAGGTCTGGGTGATCCGGATCGAGCTGAAGCCGGCCAGCTTTGCCTCGTCCATCGTCGCCTTCGCGAATGCGTAGTCGGGCGTCTTGCCGACGTCCTCGGCCGCGCCGATCATCATGTATGGACCGCCCGCGTAGGCCGGTGCGGTGCACGCGAAGAACGCCAGCAACAAGACCACGAGTCGCCGCACGCGTCGCAGAGTACCCGCTGGATACGCTGGCGCCTGTGGCCGCAGACCGCATCGAAAGCCAGCTGAAGAGCGTCCCGGCGAAGCCCGGCGTCTATCTCTTCCGCGACGCCGACGCAGTTGTTCTCTACGTCGGCAAGGCGAAATCTCTCCGCCCACGGGTCCGCTCGTACTTTCAGGCGGGCTCGAGCGACACGCGTCAGGGCATCCGGCACATGGCGAGCAGGGTGGAGACGATCGAGACGATCGTGACGCGGACCGAGGTCGAGGCTCTGCACCTCGAGCAGAATCTCGTCAAGCGGCATCGACCGCCGTTCAACGTGCGGCTGCGCGACGACAAGTCGTTCCCCTACATCGCCGTCACCGTGGAGGACGACTACCCGCGCGTGATGTTCACGAGGGAGCGCCATCGGCGCGGGGTGGAGTACTTCGGGCCGTACGCGAATGCCAAGAAGGTGCGCGAGACCCTCGACGTCCTGAACCGCGTGTTTCGCTACCGGCCGTGCGAGGGCCCTCAACCGGGCCGCCACAGCGGCATTCCCTGCCTCGACTTCCACATCGAGCGGTGCCACGCACCGTGCGTGGGCTACATCTCCAAGGAGGACTATCGCGAGCTGATCGACCAGGTGATCGAGTTCCTGTCGGGTGACGACAAGCCGATTCGCCGGCGGCTCGAGGAGCAGATGAAGGAGGCGGCAGCCGAGGAGCGTTTCGAGGACGCTGCCCGCTATCGCAACCGCCTCAAGGCGATCGAGCGCCTCTCCGAGCGGCAGGCGGTGGAGCGGCGCGAGATCGGGTCGGTGGACGTGATCGGCGTCGCGGTGTCACCCGAGCGTGCGGCCGTGCAGCTGTTCCCGCTCCGAGAAGGGCGGATGGTCGACCGGTACGCCTTCCACCTGGAGAATGCGGCAGGTGAGGAGATCGGTGAGGTGATCGAGCAGTTCTGTCTCGAGTACTACGGCTCGGCACCGTCGATCCCGCCGCAGATCCTGGTGCCGCGCGGCTCGGGCGAGACTGCGGCGCTGCAGACGTTCCTCTCCGAGCGACGCGGGTCGCACGTCGAGGTGCGAGCTCCCGAGCGGGGCGAGAAACGGCGGCTCCAGGAGCTGGCGCAGCAGAACGCCGAGCTCGCCCTCGCGTCCGAGACCTTTCAGGCCGAGACGAAGCGGGCGCGCCGGTTGGAGGCATTGGAGGAGCTGCGCGAGGCGCTCAACCTCGAGTCGCTGCCGATCCGGATCGAATGCTTCGACATCTCGAACATCCAGGGCCAGGAGATCGTCGGGTCGATGGTGGTCTTCGAGGACGGCGTCGCGAAGAAGGGCCACTACCGAAAGTTCACGGTGCGCGGGCTCGACGGCCAGGATGACTTCGCCGCCATGCGCGAGGTGATCGAGCGGCGCTTCACCCGTCTCCAAGCGGAGCCCGGCTCGGAGGAGTGGAACGAGTCGTTCGCCGAAACGCCGAACCTCGTCGTGATCGACGGGGGCAAAGGTCAGCTGTCCGCGGCGCTGGCTGCGATGCAGGAGCTCGATCTGCCGCGGGTCGCCGTGATCTCGCTCGCCAAGCGGATCGAGGAGGTCTTCGTCCCGGGGCGGCCCGAGCCGATCCTGCTGTCGCCGCAGTCACCGGGACTCCAGCTCCTGCAGCGAATCCGAGACGAGGCGCACCGCTTCGCGATCACGTTCCATCGACAGCGGCGCGCGGCGTCGGCGCGGGAGTCGATGTTCGACCAGCTGGAGGGCGTGGGGCCGTCGCGCCGCCGCGCGCTCCTGCGGCACTTCGGTTCGGCCGAACGTGTCGTCTCGGCGACCCGCGAGGAGCTCGAAGGAGTGCCGGGTGTGCCGGCCAAGACGGCCCGGTCGATCTACGCACAGCTGCACCGGACGGGCGGCGCGTGAATCCGGCGCTCCGCCGGCGCAGCCCGATCGCGCTCGCGCTCTCCGCCGCCGTGCTCGCAGGCTGCGGGGGGTCGTCGAAGACCGTCGTCACCACGGCGCCGTTGGCCCGGCCCGGCCCCGGCACGGTGCTCTACGAGAGCGGCGGCTGGGCGGTCACCGTCTCCGGGAACGAGGCTCACGCGCAGCATCTGGTCGGCGGGACGTGGCGGACCGACCGAAGCGGGCTCGTGAAGATCTCGATCCTCGGCCCGCACGGAACCGCGGCAGCGACGCCGCAGGTCGCGGTCGAGCTCTCGGCGACCGGGCCGCTCGTGGAGAGCGGCCTCTGGGTCGACGGAACGGAGCTGCTCGAGAAGGGAGGCGGGCTGACACCGAAACGCGGGACGATCTACGGCGCCCCCGGCAAGCCGCTTGCTCCCGGCAGGCACACGGCCGTCGCCTACGCCCGCAGCGCCGGCCACGCGACCGCCGTCGCCTGGACGTTCGTTACCGGCTGAGCGTTCAGGTACCGGCGTCGTCGGAGCCGGAGTCCATGAACGGATAGCGGTAGTTGGTCGGCGGCGAGAACGTCTCCTTGATCGTGCGCGGGCTGACCCAGCGGATCAGGTTCCACATCGAGCCTGCCTTGTCGTTCGTGCCGGAAGCGCGCGCGCCGCCGAACGGCTGCTGGCCGACGACGGCCCCCGTCGGCTTGTCGTTCATGTAGAAGTTGCCGGCGGTGTAGCGAAGACGCTCCTGCGCATGAGCCGCCGCGGCGCGATCTTCTGAGAACACGGCGCCTGTCAGCGCGTACGCCGCCGTCCTGTCGACGACCGAGAGCGTGTCGTCCCACTTCGCCTCGTCGTAGACGTAGGTCGTGACGACGGGGCCGAACAGCTCGTCGCGCATCGTGCGGAACTCGGGATCGCGCGTCTCGATCACGGTCGGCTCGACGAAGTAGCCGCGCGAGTCGTCGTAGCCACCGCCGACGACGATGTCGGTCTGCGCGTTCGCCTTCGCCTCCTCGATCGCCTCGGCCTGGGTCCGGTAGGCGGAGTCGTCGATCACCGCGCCCATGAAGTTGCGGAAGTCGGAGACATCACCCATGGCGATCGATGCGACCTGTTCCTGCAGCCGCTCGCGCAGCGCGGGCCAGAGGTTGGAGGGCGCATACACGCGCGAAGCCGCAGAGCACTTTTGTCCCTGGTACTCGAACGAGCCGCGGACGATCGCTGTCGCCAGCGCATCGACGTCTGCCGAGGGATGGGCGAGGATGAAGTCCTTCCCGCCGGTCTCGCCGACGATGCGCGGATAGTTGCGGTAGTGCTCCATGTTCGAGGCGACGGTCCGCCACATGCCGTTGAAGACCGGCGTCGAGCCGGTGAAGTGGATTCCGGCGAGATGCGGGCTCCCGAGGGCGGCGTCGCCGATCGTCGCGCCCGGCCCGTAGACGAGGTTGATCACGCCGTCCGGCAGCCCGGCCTCCTGGAACAGGCGCATCAGGTAGTAGGCCGAGAGCATCGCCGTGCCCGCGGGCTTCCAGACGACGGTGTTGCCCATGAGAGCGGGTGAGCTCGTCAGGTTGGCGCCGATCGCGGTGAAGTTGAAGGGCGAGACGGCGAAGACGAAGCCCTCGAGCGGCCGGTACTCGAGCCGGTTCCAGACGCCCGGCGACGAGACCGGCTGCTCCGCATACACGCGGGTCATGAACTCGACGTTGAAGCGGAAGAAGTCGATCGACTCGCAAGCGGCGTCGATCTCGGCCTGGTGGGCCGTCTTCGACTGACCGAGCATCGTCGCGGCGTTCAGCGTGTCGCGCCAAGGCCCCGAGAGCAGCTCCGCGGCGCGCAGCAGGACGGCGGCGCGCTCTTCCCACGGCCAGCGCGACCAGTCGGTCCAGGCAGTCGCAGCCGCGTCGATCGCCCGCTGCACATGCTCGGCGTTTCCCTGGTGCACGTCGGCGAGCACGTGCTCCTTGTCGTGCGGCATGACGGCCTGCTTCAGCTCCCCGGTCGTCACGTCCTTGCCGCCGATCACCATCGGGATCTCGAGGCGCTCGTCGCGCATCTGCTTGATGCGGCGCTGGAGGCTCTCGCGCTGCAGGCTGTCCGGCTCGTAGTCGTTGATCGGCTCGTTGCGCGGCGCCGGGGGACGGAAGATCGCGTGAGTGCTCATGGTCGTAGATTACGGGTGCGGACCGATCGCACGCCTGGTGATCAGCGCCGCAGAAGATAGGTCGCCGTGACGACGACCCACACCATGAACCCGAGCGACGAGGCGAAGACCGTGTGGCCTGCGAAGGTCCAGTCGGCTGCGCCCTCGGCCATGCCGACGCCGAGGACGGCGATACCACCGGCGATCCCGGCCCGCCCGAACCACTTGGGGATCTTTCGCGCGCGCGACGCGGCCGACGACGAGCCGATGATCACGGCCGCGGCAGCGGCCGCCGACGGCGCGGCGAGCCGTGGATCGGCGAGCGCGAGGGCGAGGCCCTGGAGCGCGATGAACGTCGCTCCGCCCATCACCACCACGCTTGCGAAGAAGCCGTCGGGGTCGAACCGGATGACGAGTGCCCGCAGGCTCGCGAGAAACCAGAAGAAGGCGAATGCGGCCGCGGTGAAGAGCGCGGAGGTCGCGCCCACGTGACCGGCGCCGAGGAGAAGGGCCGGCAGCGCGAGCGCCACGTAGAGGTAGCCGAGTGCCGGCAGTTGCGCCCGCGTCACGCGGCGAAGCTACAACATCGACCATGAAGCCGACGCTGGTGCAGTACGAGGCGCCCGGCTGGGGCGTGGGGGAGGTCTGGCTCGACGAGGACGGACGCGTGTTCCACAGCGAGCTGCCCCGAGCGCGGCGTTCGAGACGGGCCGGCACCGGCTCGGACGCGGCCCGCGAGCTGGCCGCCCGGCTCCAGGCCTTCTTCGCAGGCGCCCCCGTGTCGTTCGCCGATGTGCCGCTGGTGCTGCCGGACGGGTTCTACGGCGACTGCGCCCGGGCCCTGCTCGGCGTCCCGCGCGGCCAGGTCGTGACCTACGGCGAGCTGGCCGCGCTCGCGGGCCGTCCCCGGGCGGCACGCGCCGCCGGCACGTTCTGTGCGCGCTGTGACCTCGCGCCCTTCCTCCCGGTCCACCGGGTCGTTTCGGCGCAGGGCCTCGGCAGCTGGGGCGACCTGGGGGTCGAGTACAAGCGCCGGCTGCTGGAGCTCGAAGCTGCTCTCTGACGACCTCCGCGACGAGCTCGCCCAGATCGCTCCGGCTCGGCCCTGCTGCCGCCGGGCCGAGCTGTCCGCGCTCTTCCACGCCTCCGGTGCGTGGCACCTCCGGTCGGGCAGCGTGGCCGTGCACCTCGACCTCGTCGGCTCGGCAATTGCGCGACGCGCGTTCGTCCTCCTGCGCGATTTCGAGGTGCATTCCGAGATCCGCACCTATGCCCGCCGGGCCTTCGAGCGCTCGACCCGGTACCAGCTGCACGTCGACGTCGACGACCGGGCTCTCGAGGTGCTGCGCGAGGCCGGGGTGCTCTCGGGGTCGGGTGCGCCGCTGGAGCATCCCCCGAAGCGCGTCGTCGGGCGCTCGTGCTGCCGTGGCGCCTACCTGCGGGGAGCGATCCTGGGCGCGGGATCGCTGTCGGGCCCGCGCGATCCGCATCTCGAGTTGCGCGCCAGTGGCAGCGGCGGCGCCCGCTTCATCGCCGAGGTCGCAGCTCGCGAAGCCGTGACGCTGCACGTCGCCGAGCGGCGCAGCCACGCCGTCGCGTACGCGAAGAGCCACGAGGCGATCGCCGACGTCCTCGCCCTGGCTGGTGCGGGGGACACCGCCCTGCGGCTCGAGGAGCACAGCGTCCTCGCGGGTCTGCGGTCGGACGCGAACAGGCTTGCGAACGCCGACGAGGCGAACCTGGCGCGCACCGCCCGGGCCGCACACGCCCAGGTCGAGGCGATCAACAGCGTCGGGCTCGACGCGCTGCCGCCGGAGCTCGCCGAGATCGCCGAGCTCCGGCTGCGCCATCCCTCTGCGTCGCTGCGCGAGCTGGCGGCCAAGGCCCGCCCCCCGATCAGCAAGGCGGCTGCGCAGCGCCGGTTACGAGCAATCACCCGGCTGGTTGAAAACTGATGTTGTGCGATTTGCAACTGCTCTAGCGAAACAAATGTCCGTGTCCCCATACTCAAGCGTTGGCGGGTCCGGGCTCGGCCGACGGTGGATACAGACCCCGTCCACCGTCAACGCTCGAATCCGGCAAACCGGAGGGAGAGGTCGTCCTCGGAGCTCTCCCTCCGGCCCGCCAGCCTTTTGCCCCGACCGAGGCGTCGCGCCCGCTGCTCCCGCTCAGCTACGTTTCGCCGCTGTGAGCCAGGCGAGGTTCGACGAACTGCGGGAGCGCTTGGCCGAGATCGCGGATCTCGGCAAGACCGCTGCGCTCCTCGGCTGGGACCAGCACGTGATGATGCCGCCCGGCGGGGCGCTCCTCCGGGCCGAGCAGATGGGCACGATCGGGCGCATCGCGCACCAGAAGTTCACCTCGCCCGAGGTGGGAAAGCTGATCGACGGGCTGCGCAGCTGGGGAGAGCAGCACGACTACGACTCGTTCGAGGCGAGCCTCATCCGGGTCACTGCTCTCGACTGGGAGAAGTCGAGCAAGGTCCCGTCCGACCTGCGCGCCGAGATGTCTCGTTCCGCCGCGCTCGCCAACGCCGTGTGGGTCGATGCCCGCAAGCAGAACGACTTCGCCGCGTTCCTGCCCGTCTTGCGCCAGAACCTCGATCTGCGCAAGCGCTACATCGACTGCTTCGACGTCGCCGACGAGCCGTACGACATCGTGCTCGACGACTACGAGCGCGGCATGAAGACGAAAGAAGTCCGCGGCATCTTCGACTACCTCAAGGAGCATCAGGCCCCGCTCGTCAAGGAAGTCGCGGCGCGCGGCGGGAACGAGCCGCATCACCACGACTTCGCGATCGAGCCGCAGAAGGTGTTCGAGCTCGAGGTCGTCCGGGCCTTCGGCTTCAACGACGACGCCTGGCGCCTCGACCCGACCGTCCATCCCTTCGCGTCGGGGACCGGCGTCACCGACATCCGCATCACGACCCGCTACTTCAGCGAGCACCTCGGCGGTCTGTTCGGGACGATGCACGAGTTCGGCCACGGCCTCTACGAGAATCAGATCGATCCGTCTCTCGAGCGGTCGCCGCTCGCGCGGGGTGTCTCCCTCGGCATGCACGAGTCACAGAGCCGCATGTGGGAGAACCTCGTCGGGCGCTCGCTGCCCTTCTGGCGCCATTTCTTCCCGCGGCTGCAGGAGCTGTTCCCGGACGAGCTCGGTGCCTACGACGACATGCGCTGGTACCGCGAGGTGAACGCCGTCGAGCCGTCGCTGATCAGGGTCGAAGCCGACGAGGCGACGTACAACCTGCACATCATCCTGCGCTTCGAGCTCGAGCAGGCGTTGCTGGCCGACGAGTTCCCGCTCGAGCAGCTGCCCGAGGAATGGAACCGCCGCATGTGGGACTACCTCGGGATCGAGGTGCCGAACGACACTGTCGGCGTCCTCCAGGACGTCCACTGGTCGGGCGGCTCGATCGGCTACTTCCCCACCTATGCGCTCGGCAACCTGATCTCCGCTCAGATCTGGGAGAGGATCACGGCGGATGTGCCCGACCTCCACGAAGGCTTCGAGCAGGGTGAGTTCGGGCCGCTCCGCGACTGGCTGCGGGAGCACCTCCACCGGCACGGCCGCAAGTACACCCCGGGTGAGACGCTCGAACGCGTCGTCGGCACGTCACAGATCGATCCCGAGCCGTACGTGCGCTATCTACGCGAGAAGCTCGCGGCGATCTACGGAATCACCGCCACCTCCGCTTAGTTAGAGTCGCCCGCATGGCGAAAACACGCGTAGGGATCAACGGCTTCGGCCGGATCGGCCGTAACTTCTTCCGTGCTGCCCGCGAGCGGGGTGCGGACTTCGAGATCGTGGCCTTCAACGACCTTGGCGATGTCGCGACGATGGCGCACCTCCTGCGCCACGACTCCGTGCTCGGGCCGTTCGACGGCGACGTGCAGGCCGAGAGCGGGTCGCTGGTCGTCGACGGCAAGCAGATCAAGGGCCTCGCCGAGCGAGATCCGGCGAGCCTCCCGTGGGGAGAGCTCGGCGTCGATGTCGTGATCGAGTCGACCGGGTTCTTCACCGACCGCGCGTCGGCACAGAAGCACCTCGACGCCGGCGCCACGAAGGTGATCATCTCGGCGCCGGCGACCGATCCCGACATCACGCTCGTGCTGGGAGTGAACGACGACCAGTACGACGCCGACCGGCATTCGATCATCTCCAACGCGTCGTGCACCACGAACTGCGTTGCGCCGATGGCGAAGGTCCTCGACGAGAGCTTCGGCATCGAGCGCGGCTACATGACGACGATTCACGCCTACACCAACGACCAGCAGGTGCTCGACCTCCCGCACAAGGATCTCCGCCGCGCCCACGCTGCAGCGATCAACCTCATCCCGACCTCGACCGGCGCAGCACGTGCGATCGGCCTCGTCCTGCCGCATCTGAAGGGCAAGGTCGACGGCATCTCGGTCCGCGCTCCCGTCGCCACCGGGTCGATCACCGACTTCGTCGTCGAATTGCGGGCCGAGGTGACGGTGGAGGCGGTCAACGACGTGTTCGCCGCTGCCGCGGCGAGCGGGCCGCTGGCGGCGTACCTCGACTACTCGACCGAGCCGCTCGTCTCGACCGCGATCGTCCACTCGCCGGCGTCGTGCACGTTCGACAGCGACTTGACGATGGCCAACGGGACCTCGGCCAAGGTCTTCGGCTGGTACGACAACGAGTGGGGATACTCGTGCCGGCTCGTCGACCTCGTTGCGAAGGTCCTGTGAGGCTGCCGCGCTCCGTCGACTCCGCGGAGGTGAACGGCAAGGTCGTCCTCGTCCGCTCCGATCTGAATGTGCCGCTCGACGACGGCCGGGTTGCGGACGACAGCAGGATCCGTGCATCGCTGCCGACCCTGCGGCTGCTGCTCGAACGCGGTGCAGCCGAGGTGCGTGTCTGCTCGCACCTCGGGCGGCCCAAGACCGATGAGGACCGTGCGAGATACTCGATGGAGCCCGTGCGCGCGCGCGTGGCCGAGCTCGTCGGCGACGAGCGGGTCACCGTGCTCGAGAACACGCGCTTCGCCCCCGGGGAGACGGCCAATGACGAGGCGTTCGCACGCGAGCTGGCCGACGGCTGCGATCTCTACGTGAACGACGCATTCGGCTCGGCGCACCGCGCGCACGCGTCGACCGTGGGCGTAGCCCGGCTGCTGCCCGCGTTTGCCGGGCTCCTCCTGCTCGACGAGTTGCGCCATCTCGGCGCCCTGCTCGGCGACGTCGAGCGGCCGTTCGTGATCGTCTCGGGTGGGGCAAAGGTCGAGGACAAGGTCGGCGTCCTGCAGAGCCTGGGCGGCCGGGCGGACACGGTCCTGATCGGCGGCAAGATGGCGGAGGACGTGCGCGCGCAGAACCCGTTTTCGTTCGAGGCGATCCTGCCGACGGACGTCGTCGCAGCCTCTGCGTTCGCCGAGGACGCCGACACGCGGGAGGTCCCGTTCGAGTCCCTGCCCGAGGGCTGGCTCGGGCTCGACATCGGCCCGCAGACGCGCGAGGACTTCGCCGCGCGCATCTCCGCCGCACGCACCGTGTTCTGGAACGGGCCGATGGGCGTCTTCGAGTGGCCGAAGTTCGCCGCGGGGACGTTCGCCGTCGCGCGCGCATTGGCGGAGTGCGACGGGTTCACCGTGATCGGGGGCGGCGACTCCGTGCGGGCGGTGCACGACGCCGGTGTCGCCGACCGGATCTCGTGGATCTCCACCGGGGGCGGCGCCTCGCTCGAGCTGCTGGAAGGGAAGGAGCTGCCGGGCGTGGCGGCGATCCCCGACTGATGCTGGTCGCAGGCAACTGGAAGATGTACAAGGGGCCCGACGAGGCAGGCGGCTTCTGCCGCGAGCTCAGGGACGCGGCCCTGCCCGACGACGTCGACGTTGTCGTCGCGCCGCCGTTCGTCTCGCTCGCCGCCTCCGTCCAGGCCCTCGCGGGGACCGAGATCGGTGTCTTCGCCCAGAACTGTCACTGGGCGAGCGAGGGCGCTTTCACCGGCGAGGTCTCGGCGCCGATGCTGCGCGAGCTCGGCGTCTACGGGACGATCGTCGGGCACTCGGAGCGACGACAGTTCTTCGGCGAGACCGACGCGACCGTTGCGGAACGATGCCGCGCGGCGCTCGACGCAGGGCTCCACGTCATCGCGTGCGTCGGAGAGACGCTCGAGGAGCGTGAGGCGGGTGCGACGAACGACGTGCTGCGCCGGCAGGTCGGTGTGCTCGAGGCAGACGACAATCTCGTGATCGCCTATGAGCCCATCTGGGCGATCGGCACCGGCAGGACCGCCACGCCCGATCTCGCCCAGCAGGCCCACGAGACGATCAAGGCGCTGCTCGACCTGCCCGTCCTCTACGGCGGCTCCGTCAAGCCGGAGAACGCCGCAGAGCTCCTGGCTCAGCCCGCGGTCGACGGCGCGCTCGTCGGCGGGTGCCTCGCTCGACGTCGAATCGTTCGCAGCGATCTGCCGGTGCGGTTCCCACTCGTAACGCTCGTCATCCTCGACGGCTGGGGCTGCGCGCCGCCGGGGCCGGGCAACGCCGTTCGTCTCGCTGAGACTCCGGTCTTCGACCGGCTGTGGCACGAGTTCCCGCACACGACGCTCGAGGCCTCGGGCGAGGCTGCAGGCCTCCCGCCCGGCCAGATGGGGAACAGCGAGGTCGGCCACCTGACGATCGGCTCCGGGCGCCGCCTCTACCAGGACCTGATGCGCGTCAACAAGTCGATCGAGGACGGCTCGTTCTTCGAGAGCCCGATCCTGCGGTCGGCGTTCGAGCGGGGCAAGCGAGTCCATCTGCTCGGCCTCGTCTCTCACGGGGGCGTCCACTCGCACATCGACCACGTCCGGGCGCTCCTTCGGTTCGCTCCAGAGAAGACGTGGCTGCACGCGTTCACGGATGGACGCGACGTCTCGCCGCACGCCGCCCTCGCCGATCTCGGGGAGCTGCCGCCCGGCCGGATTGCGACCGTCGTCGGCCGCTACTTCGCGATGGACCGCGACCAGCGCTGGGAGCGCACGCAGAGGGCCTTCGACGCGATCACACTCGGCGCCGGAAGCGTGGTGACCGACCTGCCGGCGGCAATCGCGGCGAGTTACGCCGCCGGGGTCACCGACGAGTTCATCGAGCCGATCGTGGTCGACGGAACGCCGCGGCTCGAGCCTGGTGACACCGCAATCTTCTTCAACTTCCGCCCCGACCGCGGACGACAGCTGACGAGGATGCTGCTCGACGCCGGCTTCGACGTGACCACGATGACGCGCTACTCCTCGGATCTGCCCACGCCGGTCGTCTTCGCGGAGCAGAACGTGCCTGCGACGCTGGCCGAGGTGCTCTCCGCCGCAGGGCTGAAGCAGCTGCACGTCGCCGAGACGGAGAAGTACGCCCACGTGACGTACTTCTTCAACGGGGGACGTGAAGACGCATGGCCGGGCGAGCTGCGGGCCCTCGTCGCGAGCCCGCGTGACGTCCCGAGCTATGACCTGAAGCCCGAGATGTCGGCCGAAGGAGTCGCGGACAAGGTCGTCGAGACGGTCGGCGACGGCTTCGGGTTCTGCGTCGTCAACTTCGCGAATCCCGACATGGTCGGCCACACCGGGGTGATCCCCGCAGTCGTGTCGGCGGTCGAGGAAGCCGACCGGTGCCTCGGTCGGGTCGTCGACCGGGTGAGCGAGCTCGGCGGGGTGTGCCTGATCACCGCCGACCACGGCAACGCCGAGAAACTCCTCGAGGCGGACGGTGTGAGCCCGCACACCGCACACACCACGAACCCGGTCCCGCTGGTCGTGACCGCGTCCGGGGCAGCCCTGCGCGACGGCGGCGAGCTGGCCGACCTGAGCCCGACCGTCCTCGATTTCCTTGGTTTGAAGCCGCCGCCGGAGATGACCGGCAGATCACTCGTAAATCGTACGTAAGGGTTCGGGAAATCGCCGCAAACGGGGATATACTGCGGCCGCCTTGTCGCTCCCCCAGCCAGATCTGGCGATCTTGCGAAAGGCCCAGCGGGGAGACGAGCGGGCGTTCGCGATCATCGTGAACGCCTACCAGACGCCGGTGTACAACTACGTGCTCCGCCTGACGAACGGCGACAAGTCGCTCGCCGAGGATCTGACCCAGGAAGTGTTCATGCGGGTCTTCCAGGGGCTGCCGCGGTTCTCGCTGCGTTGCAAGTTCACGACGTGGCTCTTCCAGGTGACGAAGAACCGCGTGCTCGACGAGCTTCGCGAGCGGGAGCGAAGACCGCTGGCGCCGGTCAACCTCGACGATGCCCCGCAGCTCGAGGTGCTCGATCAACCGGCCGAGCAGGCTGAGGTGATCGAGGCTCTCTGGCGCACGATCGAGGCGCTACCGGTCGACCTGAAGATGGCGTTGCTGCTGCGCGACGTGGTCGGGCTCTCCTACAACGAGATAGCCGACTCGTTGGAGGTGACGCTCGCGACGGTCAAGTGGCGCATCTTCAAGGCCCGCGAGGACGTCCAGCTGGCGCTCGCGCGGGAGGGCTTCACCTTCGGCGTCGCCACCGAGTTCGGCGTCGTCACCGGCTAGCCGGTCCGGGCGCTACACCCCGAGCGCGAGGCGGGCGGCGAGCGCGTCGGGCAGGCCCCGCGCGCGGATCGCGTCCTGCGTCTCCCTGATCGCGTAGGGCACGCGGCGAAACGAACCCGCGCCGGCGGTATCGTCGAGCAGGAGCCACGCTGCGCGTGGGTCGCCGTCGCGAGGCTGCCCCACCGAGCCGGGGTTGAGGAGCCAGCGCCCGGCGGTCAGGTCGATCGCCGTTTCCGCCGGGGCGAGGCCGCCCGTCAGCGTCTCGTCATGGAACCCGAGCGCGAGCGCCACGTGGCTGTGCCCCACGAGCACGACCGGCGCCGTCGTCTCGAGGATGCTGATCAGTGCCACCTGCTCGCTGAGCACGTACTCCCACACGGGATCGCGCGGGCTGCCGTGGTAGAGCTCGGCGCCGCCCCGCTCGGCCGAGGGCGAGAGCTCTTTCAGCCAGGCGGCCTGCGGCGCACCGAGCTCGGTCGCCGTCCAGCGGGCCGCGGCACCGGCGTCGCCCGCGAACTCCGCGATGTCGATCGCGCCGAGCACCGCCAGGTCGTGGTTGCCGCAGAGCGAGAGGGTGACGCGCTCCCGGGCCAGGTCGATGCACTCGTTCGGCTGCGGCCCGTAACCGACGATGTCGCCGAGGCACCAAACCTCATCGGGCGCTTCGCGGGCAACGTCTGCGAGCACCGCCTCGAGTGCGGGAAGATTCGAGTGGATGTCTGAGAGGACAGCGACGCGCATCGGGAGGGGTGCCACGCTAGCCGTCGGCGGGCTCGTGTGGTGCGGGGCAGCGTTCCTGCTCTGGCGAACGAGCGTGCCTTCGCTCCAGCTCGCGGGGTTCGACCAGCACCGCTACTTCTCCGCTCACGCCCTGGCGCGGGCGCGAAGCTACTCACGGGGAGAGGAGGCACTGTGGCTGGCCGGGACCGCGGCGGCGCTGGTTGCGCTCGGTGTCCTCGCCTGGCGCCTGCCGCGTTCGATCCGCGAGATCGGGCTCGGCTCGATCTCGAGCGCGATCGTCGCCGGCATGGTCCTCCTGGTCACGCTCTGGTTCGTCTCGCTGCCGTTCAGCCTCGCGGACCTGTGGTGGCAGCATCACTGGGGGCTCGGCCCGTTCGACGTGGCCGCCTGGCTGGGCGCGCAGTGGTCGGTGCTCGCCCCGGAGGCGGTCTCCGCAATGGTGACGATCGTCCTGCTCGTAGGGCTCGCCCAGCGGTACCGGCGCTGGTGGCTCCTTGCCTGGCCGGTGGTCGTCCTGATCGCGGTCGGGTTCGCCTTCGTCTCGGGCTGGCTGGGCGCCGCTGCGGCCCACCCGCTCAAAGACGCGAGGCTCCAGGCCGACGTGGTGCGCATCGAGCGTGTCGAGCGAGTGAGCGGCACGCCGGTGCGCGTTCAGGACGTCTCGTCGTGGACGAACCAGGCCAACGCGTTCACGATCGGCTTCGGGCCGGCCACGCACGTCGTCCTCTGGAACACCTTGCTCGACGGCCGCTTCTCGCGTGGGGAGGTGGACGTCGTCATCGCCCACGAGCTCGGTCACGTGCGGAGCCGGCACATCCTGAAGGGCCTCGGCTGGACAGCACTCCTCGTCCTGCCGACCTTGTGGCTCGTTGCCCTCGTCACGCGGCGGCGCGGCGGTGTGGGGGACCCGGCCAACCTGCCGTTCGTGATTCTGACGCTCACCGTTCTGGCGCTCTTGACGGCCCCGGCTCAGAACCTCGTCTCGCGCCGGTACGAGGCAGAGGCCGACTGGCGCGCGCTGAACGCCACACGTGACCCTGCGTCGGCCCGCAAGCTCTTCGAGAGCTTCGAGCGGACGAGCCTCGAGGAACCGAGCCCGCCGCTGCTGGACTACCTCTGGCTCGAGAACCACCCGACGCTGATGCAGCGGATCGCGATGACCGAGCGCTGGCGGCGCTCGCGGCGCAGGCGGGGCTAGGGGTTCTGCGAATTGGTAGACGTGCCGCCCAGAGGCTCAACTCGCGGACGGGACAGCTCTCGGTGATGCGTAGGGCAGGCAGGATCGGTCTCGGTCTGGCGCTGGCGGTCGTGGTGGCCGGATGCGGCAGCGGCCGCCATCTGGTCCTCAGGGTGACGCCCTCCGACGGGCTTCTCGATCGACCGTTCGAGCTGCGGGTCAGCGGCCTGCACGGAAACGAGCAGGTCGCTTTCGCGGTGTCGGCCCGCTCGCACCTCGGCCGTCTCTGGACGGCAAGTCTGGCGGCGCGGGCCGACGCCCAGGGCCGCGTCTATCTGCGTGACCGCTATCTGATGGACAGCCTCAGGCCGGTTCGAAAGCCGGCAGCCGACGATTACCTGCCGTGGGCAGGACGGCTGACGATCACAGCCCGCACCACCAAGACAGAGGTGACGACGCGAGCCCGGCGCAGCCTTCAACCATCGTCCGTGTCGATCAGGGACGAGCGGCCCAACCGTGTTGGTTTCTACGGCGCCTGGCTCACCTCCCCGGGCATGAAGCACCGCCCGGGGATCCTTCTCCTCGGCGGCTCCGAGGGCGGACTGCCGCTCTACCCGGCCGCCTATCTGCTCGCGGCGCACGGCTATCCGGTGCTCGCGCTCGCCTACTTCCGCGTCCCGGGCCTACCGCCCACGCTCCTCCGGATCCGGCTCGAGTACTTCGAGCACGCCATCGAATGGATGCGGTCCCAACCGCAGGTCGACCCGGCACACGTCGTGCCCTATGGCGTCTCGCGAGGCGGCGAACTCGCCTTGTTGCTGGCGAGCGAGTTTCCGAACCTCGTCCACGGCGCGATCTCGTTCGTCGGTGCCGACTCAGTTGTCGCATCGCCCGCAAACAGGAACCTGCCAGCGTGGACATATCGGGGGAAGGCGCTTCCCGTGTGGATGCCGTTGACGCGGATCTCGGGCCCTGTCTTTGCGGTCGGCGGTGGATCCGACTTGATCTGGCCCTCAGGCTTCTACGTGACAGACCTCAAGCAGCAGCTCCGCGGCCACGACCCGCGGGACGTGATGCTCCTCTACCCGCGGGCGGGGCACGGCATCGGCCTCGGCGTCCCCAACATCCCGATCACCACCACGATCTTCGGTGTCTATGGGGAGAGTGGCGGGACTCCGAAAGCAGATCAAGCTGCACGCGCCGATGCCTGGCCGCGCGTGCTTCGGTTCCTCGCGCACTTGCCTCACACTTGAGCCAAGGCACGAGACTCGGGCTGGCGCCTTGGATCTACGTTGCAAGGGCGCGGTGGCTGCAGCTGCCGATCTTGGTCCCGGGGCAGGGAGGACCGCGAGCAGCAAGCAAGGCAGAGCGGACGAGCCTCGAGGAACCGAGCCCGCCGCTGCTGGACTACCTCTGGCTCGAGAACCACCCGACGCTGATGCAGCGGATCGCGATGACCGAGCGCTGGCGGCGCTCGCGGCGCAGGCGGGGCTAGCGGTCTTCGGTCTCGGGGAGGTCCTGGATCCCCTTGACCGTCGTGTACTTCGAGTAGGCGTCCTGCATCGCCGCGAGCAGCTCCTTCATGAACTGCTGCGACATGTTCACACGCGCAACGACGACTCCTGGCACGTCGCCCTCCTCGACCTCATGGTCGATCCGGGCGAAGGTGAGCGTGAACTCGTAGTCGGAGAACGTGATGTTGGCGAAGTTCGCGTAGACGCCGGCGAGGTTCGCGGGGTCCATGTGGATGTTGAGCTGGCGCTCGGGCGAGTCGTCCATCTGCCTCGACGATACTAGAGACGTGGAAGGTTTCAGCCGGCGCGAGGTCGCCCTCCTGCTCGGGTCCGTGCTCGTCGTCTTCGCCGGCGGCACCGCGGGCTTCATGGCGATCCTGCACGAGTCGTGGCACGCAGCCTTGTACCGGACGATCGTCACGGCCTCGCTCACGGGGCTCGACACGACGCCGAAGGGCCTGAGCGCCGAGGCGCTGACGATCGCAGTGGTGCTCTCGGGGGTGGCTATCTTTGGGTACTTCGCGGCCCAGATCTTCGATTCGATCGCCCACAGGTTGCTGGGTGGTGCGTGGAGGGAGAAGAAACGACGGAAGATGATCGACGATCTACGCGACCACATCATCGTGTGCGGCTACGGGCGCGTCGGGCGGCGCGCCGCCGAGGAGCTGCGCCAGGCCGGGGTGCCGTACGTCGTGCTCGACTTCAGCGACGAGGCGAGGGCGTCGGCCGAGTCGATCGGAGACCTGTTCATCGAGGGTAGCGGCGCCGAGGACCAGGATCTGGCCCGCGCCGGGATCGATCGGGCCCGCGGTGTCTTGATCGCTTCGGACGACGACGGCGACAACATGTACATCACGCTCTCGGCGAAGTCGCAGCGACCCGAGCTGCCGGTGATCGCACGAGCCTCGACCGAGGAGGCCGAGCGCAAGCTTCGGCTGGCCGGCGCCGACCGGGTCGTGACGCCGTACGCGACAGCGGGCCGCGTGATGGCCCAGCTGATGATCAAGCCGCAGGTCGCGTCCTTCCTGAACAGCCTCACCTCCAGCGACCAGCCCGAGATGAGCTTCGAGGAGATCGAGGTCAAGTCGACCTGCGGCGCGGTCGGCTTGACGATCGGAGAGCTCGAGGTGGCGAAGCAGACAGGGGCGAACATCGTCGCTGTTCGCAAGCACGACGGCCGCCTCGAGGTCCGGCCGACGAAGGAGACGCTGCTCGAGGAGGACGACGTGATCGTCGGTGTCGGCTCGCCCGACGAGATCCGGATGCTCGAGCAGATGTTCGAGCCTCGGGAAGTCGTTGCCTAGCGCGGTCGACCGCCTGGCGGCGCGGGTCGGCGAGGCGATCGGTGCTGAGGTGGAGCTGGAGCGTCCGAAGGACCCCACGCACGGCGACTTCGCCACGAACGTCGCGATGCGGACCGCCAAGGCGGCCGGACGGTCGCCGCGCGAGCTCGCGGAGGGCTACGCCGAGCGGATCGCAGAGCTCCCCGAGGTCACGTCGGCCGAGGTGGCCGGCCCGGGGTTCATCAACCTGCGCGTCGCCGATACGTTCTTCCTCGAGGCCCTCGGTGAGGTCGGCGAGGGCTACGGCGGCGGCTGGGTGGCTCCCGGCGAGCGCATCCAGGTGGAGATGGTCTCGGCGAACCCGACCGGCCCGGTCGTCGTCTCGGCCGCTCGCAACGGTGCCTTCGGCGACTGCGTCGCGCGGCTCCTTGCCTTCGCCGGGCACGAGGTCGCGCGCGAGTACTACTACAACGACTCCGGCGCCCAGATGGAGCGCTTTCGCGCGTCGATCGACGCACTCCGCCGCGGCGAGCCCGTGCCCGAGGACGGCTACCGGGGCGCCTACGTCGAGGAGCTCGCACAGGCGGAAGGGGACCCGGTCCCGAAGATGCTGGCATCGATCGAGCACACGATGGAGCGCTTCCGGATCCACTTCGACAGCTGGGCGCTGCAGAGCGAGCTCGAGCTGCGTCTGCCCGAGCTGTTGCCGAAGCTCGACACCTACGAGCAGGACGGAGCGCTCTGGGCGCGCTCGTCGGCCTACGGCGACGAGCAGGACTGGGTGCTCGTCCGCTCGGCCGAGAAAGGGGGGACGCCGACCTATCGTGCCGCGGACGTGGCGTACCTCGTCGACAAGCTCGACCGTGGGTACGACCGGGCGATCTACGTGCTCGGAGCAGACCATCATGCGACGGCGCGCTGGTACGCGGCGATCGCGCGCATGCTCGGGCTCGATCCGGACCGGGTCGAGGTGCTGCTCTACCAGTTCGTGCATCTGACACGAGGCGGCGAATCGACGAAGGCGTCGAAGCGGGCGGGCAACGTGGTGTTCCTGGACGACGTGATGGACGAGATCGGCGTCGATGCCGCCCGCTGGTATCTCGTCAACCGCGGCCCCGACCAGACGATCGAGATCGATCTCGATCTCGCCGCCGAGAAATCCCAGAAGAACCCGGTCTACTACGTCCAGTACGCGCATGCGCGCATCGCGGCCATCCTGCGCAACGCCGAGTCGGCCCCGATCGGCGGGCCGCCGCCGGGCCCGCTGGCCGGCGAGGAGAAGGAGCTGATCAAGCGCCTCACCGATTTCCCGGGCACGGTGCGCGAGGCGGCGGATCGGCGCGGGCCGCAGCTCCTGCCGTCGTACGCGATCCGCCTCGCCGACGACTTCCACCGCTTCTACCACGAGTGCCGTGTGCTGGGTGATCCGGCGCAGGCGTTCCGCCTCGGTCTCTGCCGTGCGACCCAGCAGGTGATCGCCCGCAGCCTCGACCTGGTCGGAGTCGAGGCCCCCGAGCGCATGTGATGCGCGGCCTCGAAGGCCGCGCAGCACATGCAATCTGATTCCGCCGCAGGCGGAACCAGATTGCCGAGTTCCACGCGCGAGTCTGGTTCGGCTGACGCCGAATCGGATTCAGTCGCTGCCCGAGTAGATCCGACGCACGATCTCCTCGATGTCGGGCTCGGCGATCTGCAGGTCGACCAAACGCGAGCCGGCGGCCACGCGCGCGGTCAGCTCGGCGGCGGGCCCGCGGAAGCGCAGCCACTGGCGGGGCCCGTCGACGCGCTCGACGCGTGCACCGGCGATCTCGAGCGGTGGGGCCGGCTCCTCGAGGTCGACGATCAGCGTTCGCTCTGCGCCGTAGCGCTGCTTCAGCTCCGCGATCCCACCGTCCCAGATGAGCTTGCCGTGATCGAGCACGAGCAGGCGGTGACAGAGCCGCTCGATGTCGCCGAGGTCGTGGGTCGTGAGCAGGATCGTGACGCCCTCGTCACGGTTGATCGAGACGAGAAAGTCGCGCACGCGCTGCTTGGCGACGACGTCGAGCCCGATCGTGGGCTCGTCGAGAAAGAGCAGCTCGGGGCTGTGCAGCATCGCCGCGGTCAGCTCGCCACGGATTCGCTGCCCCAATGAGAGCTGGCGCACCGGGGTCTGCAGGAACGGGTCCAGGTCGAGCACGTCACGGAACCGCGCGAGACTTGCCCGGTAGCGGTCGGCGGGCACTTTGTAGATGTGTCGCAAGAGGTCGAACGAGTCCTGGAGCGGGAGGTCCCACCAGAGCTGGACGCGCTGGCCGAACATCACCCCGATCTTCCGCGCGAGCTCGACCCGGCGGCGGGAGGGATCGAGGCCGGCAACCGAGACCCGTCCGGCCGACGGGACGAGGATGCCCGTCAGCATCTTGATCGTGGTCGACTTGCCGGCGCCGTTCGGCCCCAGGTAGCCGAGCAGCTCGCCGCGCTCGACGCGGAACGTGACGTCGTTCACCGCCTCGACGATCTGTCGCTCGCGGCGAAAGCGGCCGCGCCGCACGACGAACTGCTTGCTGAGGTGGTCGACGTCGATCAGCCGCCGGCACTCCGGTAGCGGCGAACGGCGTACTGCCAGACGCCGCCCGCCACGATCGCCGCGAGCAACGCAACGACCGGCGAGAGAACGTCCACGAACCGCGGCAGGCCCAGCGGGTCCGGCTTGTCGAGCACGTAGAGCGCCGGGAAATAGCAGACGAAGGCCAGGGGGACGACGTAGGCGAGGAAGCGCCGCAACCACGTCGAGAGGATGTCGACCGGATACTGGGCGAGGAAGTTGCCGCCGTAGGTGAAGGCGTTCGTGAACTCTCCGCCGTCGACCGTCCAGAACGCGAGGCATCCGCCGACCACCCACACCGAGCCGAAGATCACGATCGCGGCAGGGATCATCACGACCACCATCGCGATGCGGCCGGCATCCCAATGAACGCCGAGCGCACCGATCACGACGGCGAGCACGATCGCTCCCTGAACAGCTTTGCCGAGGCGGCGCAGCTGAAAGTCAGAGCCGATCACCTGCAGCAGCGTGCTGCGGGGCCGGATGAGCAGGATGTCGAAGTTGCCGTCGCGGATCTTCTGCGGGAACTGGTCGAGATGCCCGATCAGCAGGTCCGTGACGGCGAACGAGATCGACGAGAACGCGTAGAGGAACGCCACCTCGCGGACGGTCCAAACGCCGAGCTGCCGGACGTTGTGGAAGATCACGAGCACGGCGAGGAAGTCGATGAAGGAGATCAGGAAGTTGCCGGCCAGGTCGAGCGTGAACGAGACCCGGTACTGGAGCTGAGAGCGGACCTGCGCGCCGACGAGCCGCCGCCAGAGCAGGACGGTGTCAACCACCCTGGATCACCAGCTTTCCCCTGCCGGCCTGCAGGGCCAGGCGTCCGAGCGCGAGCAGGCTGAGGGCCCAGAACGCCTGCAGCGCGAGCACGCCGAGCAAACCGGGGCCGTGATGCTTGCCGAGCCAGATGTCGATCGGTGTCTGCATGAGCGACGCGAACGGCAGCACGTGAGCCAGTGCTCTCAGCCACTCCGGGAAGAACGCGAGCGGCATCACCATCCCGGAGAGAAACAGCGAGAGTGTCAGCGACACCGTCATCACGCCGCGCACGTCGACGAGCCAGAACGCCGAGGAGTTGTAGAGAAAGCGGAAGCCGAGGCTGAGAACGACCGCCAGCGCGACGCTCACGACGAACGCGAGCGCATTCCCCGGAGTTGGATAGTGCAGCCGAAAGACGAGCGCGCCGACGCCGAACGGCAGGAGGCCCCGGAAGATCAGATGGTACGGCGCGCGACCGAGGTCGTAGGCGAGCCAGTAGCGCTGCGGGTCGAGCGGCCGGGCGAGATCGGTGGCGATCGATCCGTCGCGGATGCGCAGCGCGAGCTCCTGCCAGCCGAACATGTAGACGGTCATGATCAGCGCCTGGGCGAGCCACACGTAGGTCAGTGTGTCCCCGATGTCGTAGCCGCCGACGTGGGTGCGCTGCCGGTAGACCGCAAGCAGGATGTACGCCTGGATGAAGCCAAAGATGGTGTTGGTGAAGATGCCGGCAGCCGTCGCCCAGGGATAGGCGGCGTACCGGCGCCAGCCGCGCTTCGCGATCTCCCAGTCGAGCCTCACGCTTCCACTCTAGGATCCCCGGTCGATGGGCACTTCCAGTCCGGACCGCAACCTCGCGCTCGAGCTCGTCCGGGTGACCGAGGCCGCCGCCATGGGAGCGGGCCGCTGGGTAGGACGCGGCGACAAGCTGGCGGCCGACCAGGCCGCGGTCGACGCGTATGCGCGCGATGCTCGACACCGTCGTGATGGACGGCATCGTCGTGATCGGCGAGGGCGAGAAGGACGAGGCGCCGATGCTCTACAACGGCGAGCAGGTCGGCCAGGGCGGTGGGCCGGAGGTCGACGTCGCCGTCGATCCGCTCGAGGGCACCCGCCTCACGGCCCTGGGGCAACCGAACGCGATCGCCGTGATCGCGGTTGCCGAGCGCGGCTCGATGTTCTTTCCGGGTGCCGCCGTCTACATGGAGAAGATCGCCGTGGGCGCCGATGCGGTCGACGCGATCGACATCAACGCGACTCCCACCGAGAACGTTCAGGCGGTGGCGAAGGCGAAGGGGCGTCGTGTCACCGACGTCCGGGTCGTCGTGCTCGAGCGCGAACGTCACGACGCACTGATCGAGGAGCTGCGAGAGGCGGGCGCGCGGGTGAACCTGATCCGGGACGGCGACGTCGCACCGGCGATCGCTGCCGCACGGCCGGGCACCGGAGTCGATCTGCTCTACGGGATCGGGGGGACCCCGGAGGGCGTCATCTCGGCGGCTGCCCTCAAATGCGTCGGCGGCGGGATCCAGGGCAAGCTCTGGCCGCGCAACGAGGAGGAGCGCCGGTCGCTCCTCGACGCCGGCTACGACCTCGACCGGGTGCTCCTGACCGACGATCTCGTCGCGAGCGAGGACGTCTTCGTCGCGGCGACCGGCGTCACGACCGGGGCCCTGCTCCGCGGCGTTCGCTACGTGAACGACGGCGCGGTCACGGACTCGATCGTCATGCGGTCGCGTTCGGGCACCGTGCGGCGGATCGAGGCGCGCCACCGGCTCAGCAAGCTCCGCCACTTCACCGGGAGGGAGTACTGACCGCGGCCGGCCCGACCGGCCTACACTTCACGGAGTCGGATACTGCGTTGAGACGGAGGGATCACCATGGCTGTCGCCACGCACGAGGGAATCGAACGGATCGAGGAGCTGCTCGGCGACGAGGCCGGGTCCCTGCTGGGCCACAGCTGCCAGACGGTCGACAAGGAGCTCCTGCATCTTCCGGGGCCGGACTTCGTCGACCGCGTCGTCGCGCTCAACGACCGGCCGAACCAGGTGCTCCGCAACCTGCAGTCGATGTTCGACGCACGGCCGCCTCGGTGGCACCGGCTACCTGAGCATCCTGCCGGTCGACCAGGGGATCGAGCACAGCGCCGGCGCGAGCTTCGCGCCGAACCCGGCGTACTTCGATCCCGAGAAGATCGTCGAGCTCGCGCATGAGGGTGGCTGCAATGCCGTCGCCTCGACGATCGGCGTGCTCGGCGCGGTCTCGCGCCGCTGGGCGCACCGGATCCCGTTCATCGTCAAGCTGAACCACAACGAGCTGTTGACGTATCCGAACGCGTTCGACCAGACGATGTTCGGCAGCTGCGCGCCAGGCATGGCAGATGGGCGCCGCCGGGGTCGGCGCGACGATCTACTTCGGCAGCGAGGAGAGCAGGCGCCAGCTGGTCGAAGTCAGCGCTGCCTTCCAGGAGGCGCACGAGCTCGGGATGTTCACCGTGCTGTGGTGCTACCTGCGCAACTCGGCGTACAAGAAGGACGGCGTCGACTACGGGCTCGCCGCCGACCTGACCGGCCAGGCGAACCATCTCGGCGTGACGATCGAGGCCGACATCATCAAGCAGAAGCTGCCCGAGGTGAACAACGGGTACGGCGCGCTCTCGACCGACGGCGTCAAGTACGGGCAGACGAACGCCAAGGTCTACTCGGAGCTGACGACCGACCATCCGATCGACCTGACGCGCTACCAGGTGGCCAACTGCTACATGGGCCGCGCGCCGCTGATCAACAGCGGCGGCGCCTCGTCGGGGGAGAGCGACCTCGCCGAGGCCGTTCGCACCGCGGTGATCAACAAGCGTGCCGGCGGTGTCGGCCTGATCAGCGGCCGCAAGGCGTTCCAGCGCCCCACCGCCGACGGGATCGAGCTCCTGAACGCGATTCAGGATGTCTACCTCGCGTCGGAGATCACGGTCGCCTGAGCCGTGACGGTGGGCCGCGCGACCGGCGCGGCTACAATCGAGCTCGACCCGCGGGCGTAGCTCAGTTGGTAGAGCATCAGCTTCCCAAGCTGAGGGTCGTGAGTTCGAGTCTCATCGCCCGCTTGGCCCGCTCGCGGGGACGTGCGTCTCGATGACGCGCGATCCCGCGGGAGCCTGACGGCGCAGCGGACAGTCGGAGTGCACGAGCGTTCCGCGAGCGATCCGACGACGACGTTACTCCTCGTCTTCGTGCTCGTGTCGTTCGCGGCCAACTCGCTGATCACGCGTCACGTCGTTGCACGAAATCTGCTCGACGCGGGGCTGCTCTCGGCGGTGCGCTTCATCGCCGGCGCGGTCGCGCTCGCGGCGCTCGCAGTCGCGCGGCGAGAGCGAATCGTGGTCGGCCGCAGCCAACCTGCGCCCCGCTTTGTGGCTCGGTGTCTACGCCGTCTGCATCTCGTACGGCTACCGGCACATCGGCGCCGCTGCGGGAACCTTCGTCTTCTACGCCACAGTTCTGCTGACGCTGGTCCTGTGGGACGTTCTCCACGGCGACGCGATTCCACCCCGGCGCGCCGCCGGCGCGGCGATCTCGCTCGCCGGGATCGCCGTTCTCGCGAGCGGCTCGATCCGCACGGTGACGGTGCTGGGGGTCGTGCTGCTGGCGCTGACGGGAGCGGCATGGGGGCTCTACACGGCCGCGGGCCGGGGTCGAAGCGATCCTCGAGCCGCAACGACCGGGCACTTCGTCGTTCTCGCCGCGGTGGTGGCGGTCCCGGCCGCCGCGGGCTTCGCGGCAGGCCTGCACGTCACCGCCGCAGGCCTCGCCTGGGCGACGGCGATGGGCGCCGGCACGACCGCGCTCGCCTACGTGGCCTGGTATGCCTGCCAGCGGGCGCTCTCGGGCACGACCGCCGGCGCCGTGCAACTCGTCGTGCCCGTTCTCACAGCCGCCGGTGCGATCGTCCTGCTCGGCGAGCAGCTCGCCCTCCGGCTCGTCGTCTGCGCGGCGCTCGTCGGCGCCGGGACGTGGCTCGGCCGGCCCTCGGCGCCCGTTCGCCCCTGACAGGGGCGAGCGCTAGGCGCGACGAGACCGGCGGCCGTACGTTGCCGCGCCGCCTGCGAGCAGCACGACCAACGCGACTCCGATGATCCACTCGGCGACCCCGACCCCCTGGTGCGTGACGAGCGCGCGACCGAGATCGAAGGCGAGGACGGCGAACGCGGCTGCGAGGACGAGCCGGACCGGTTTCATCTGCCCGATCGTACGGCCGCGGTGGGCGCTTGTCACGCGCGATCCGACCTTCGGGTCGACGAGGCGGGGCCGACTCCCGAATGATCTCTCCCGGGACCCGGCCCCGCCTCGTGCCGCTTCTATCCCGGGAGGGCGCTGCCGACGCACGCAGCCGAGGTCAATTTACGAGTTGCTTACGGGATGAACAGAGGTTCAGCAGGTCGATCAGCCCGTGGCATCATCAGTGAGAGCTTGTTCCCGCCGCAACGCCACGGGCCGATCAGACCGGGGTCGCCGCGGAGCGGGGGGACGCTTCGCGGCGGTTGTATCGAATCATGGATTGGAGCTCGGCTCAAGGTCAGGATCCTCACCCTTTCGGGCGATGGGGCGCGCGGCTAGTCGGTGTCGATGAGTGGACTGGCCGACTGCCTGCGTTCCTCGTACGAGGCGCTGAGACGAAAGGCCCTCTGCGGCGACGGTTCCGCTTCTCTCCCCGGGAGGTGGATCTCGCCATGCCGTGACACGACGAGAGGGTTCAGGTCGCGCGGCGATCGACGTCGCGGAAGCGCTCCCGCAACTCGCGGACCGCGGGCATGAGGGCGAGTGCCGGCACGATCGGGAGCCAGAAGTTGAACAGCCGGTAGATCACGACCGCGACGAGCGTGGGGACGAGGTGCGCGCCCATCGCGACGATCCCGAAGGTCAGCGCCACCTCGACGAGGCCTGCCCCGCCTGCCGGCAGCGCGCGCCGCGTCAGGACGTAGCCGCCCGAGTAGGCGAGGACGAGCTTCGAGAGCGACATCTCGACCCCGCACAACGCAAGTGCGCTCCACAGGCACGACAGGTCGCCGGCCCAGTAGAGGACGTTGCCGACGACTCCCAGGCCGTGCTCGCGCGGGCTTGCGAGCAGCTGCCGCACGTAACTCGCCCCGGCGACCGCGTCGGCCAGGACGCGGCGCAGCCCGTGGCGTGGCCGGGACAGCCTCTCGACGCGCTTCGGAGACGTCGCCCAGGCGGCGACTGCGAACGCCGGGACGATCGTCAAGGCCGGCAGTGTCACCCCCAGGCTGGCGTGGCCGTCGAGGTGGAAGAAGAGCGCCGCCGAGGCAACGAGGGCAGCGACCGACAGCACGACGTACTCGAGGAAGCCGAGTCCGAGGACGCGCGCCCACGCCTCGCGCCGGCGGGCGCCGGCGCGGCGAAACGCCCAGTAGTCGACCGCGAAGCCGCCCGACGACCTCGTCGCGGCGAACACGCCGAAGCCGGCGACGACCGTCTGCACCGACACGGCGACCTCGAGCTCGGGCCCCTCATCGACACGCGCCATGTCCCGGATGGTCAGGACATAGCCGCCATAGGCAACGAGCTCCGCGAAGAAGCAGGCGGCGAGCCACAGCCACGAGTGGCGGGTGTCGATCGAGGCGCGTGACCCGGGGGAAGCCTGCATAGGCGGCGAGCGCGAGGGCCGTCCCGACGGTCGCGCCCGCTGCGGCGATCACGACGACGAGCGGCTTCTCCTCGACTCGCTTGAGGCCGGCGTCGACCCGGTTGCGAATCGTCAGAAGTGCGGACGTAGCCTCTCCGCCGTCCGCTCGAGCGCCTCGGGGAGCACCTTCACGTCACCGAGCACCGGCATGAAGCTCGTATCCCCGTTCCAACGCGGCACGACGTGCATGTGCACGTGCTCTTCGATGCCCGCGCCCGCGGTGCGGCCGAGATTCCACCCGACGTTGAACCCGTGCGGCCCGTAGTCGGCGCGGAGTGCATCGATGCCGCGGGTTGCGAGCCGGTGGATCGCGAGCGCCTCGTCCTCGCTGAGGTCGCCGAACTCGCCGACGTGGCGCCTCGGTGCGATGAGCAGGTGCCCGGACGAATAGGGGAACTTGTTCAGCACGAGGAGGGCCAGCTCGTCGGCGTGGATGAGCGAGCTCCGGCTGCGGGTCACAGAAGATGCAACCGACGAGCTCGTCGGCGTGCTGAACGTACTCGAGACGCCACGGCGCCCACAGCGGCTGCGGCATGTCTACAGCCAGCGCTTGAGACGGAAGAACGCGAGCATCCCGACGAGCGCCACGACCATGCCCACGAAGATCACCCAGAACGCCCAGACCGAGTCGAACCCGGGGAAGTGGACGTTCATCCCGAAGAAGCCGGTGATCAGCGTGAGCGGGAGCAGCACGACGGAGAAGACGGTGAGGATCCGCAGCACGTCGTTCTGACGGTGCGAGATGACCGATTCGTTCGTCGACTCGAGCGCCTCGACGACCTCCTTGTAGTTGTCGAGGATGTCCCAGATCCGCTCGGCAGCGTCGACGATGTCGTCGAAGTACAGGTCGAGCTCCTCGGGGAGGAACCGTTCCACGTGGCGCTCGAGGAGCCGGAGGGTCGAGCGCTCCGGCTTGACGATCTTCCGGTAGCTGATGATCTCCTGCTTCGCGTTCGAGATGTCACGGACAACCTCCTCCGAACGTCCTTCGAACACGTCGTCCTCGAGCGAGTCGAGCTTGTGCCCGATCTTGTCGAGGATCGGGAAGCAGTAGTCGAAGAGATCGTCGAGCACCTCGTACAGGAGGCGCCCGGAGCCCTTCGAGAAGAGCTGCTCCCGGAAGGCGGGGTCCTCCTCGCAGCGGCGGAAGAGCCGGGTGACCGGCCGCAGCTCGACCGTCGGCAGCGTGACGAGGTAGTCGGGGCCGATGAAGAAGTCGAGCTCGGCGGCGTTCAGCCGCTGGACGGCGCGGTCGTAGACGGGGAAGTGGAGGACGCCGAAGAGGTAGCCCTCGTCGGCGTAGTCGTCCACCTTCGGCCGTTGGCGCTTGGACAGGACGTCTTCGACGTCCAGCGGGTGCCAGCCGAACCGGCCTGCGAGCATGCCCGCGTAGAGCGCGTCCGGGGCGTCGAGGTGAATCCAGGTGAGCCCGGCGGCGTTGAGCTCAGCGGGCGGCGTCGGCTGAGCCGTCGCAACGACGACCGTGTCGCGCGCGTGGGTGCGCCGGATGCGAGGCAGGCTCGGCATCGGTACTGAGTGGGTCCTCGATCACAGGCAACAGCGGCACAGCGTGATTCTAGCCGGGTTCTCCGTGCAAAAACGGCCTGATCCGAGGAGGCTCCGCCGGCGCATCCCGATGCCGCAGATGCGCCGGCGGTCCCTTCTTCGAGAACGACGGCTACAGGGGAAGGTCGTCGTGCGGCAACCTCTCACACCGCGGAGCCGATTGCGAGCAGGTGGCGACCGCCAGACCGGGCCCCGCGGCTACCAGACGGACGGGGAGCGACAATGCGCCGAAAGGCCAGTGGCCCGCTGCAGCGCAAGGCGCAGAGTGAGCGAGATGGCCGGAAGCGAACCGAGAGAGACCGAGATCGCTGGACGCCTGACCGACGCTGTCATCTGCGCTCGGTGTGGCAGTTCGAGCGGGCTCGACTGGCGCGGCTGGCTCGCCTACAGGGTCGAGGAACACGGCCGGGCAACCCCGCCGGAGCTCGGCTTCTACTGCCCGACGTGCGCCGGGGCAAAGAAGCACGTCAGGCGGCGGCGCTGATCCCTCGATCGAGGGACGGCCAACAAGGCCCGAGCCTTGCATGCGCCCGGCAGGATTCGAACCTGCGACCTCTCGCTCCGGAGGCGAGCGCTCTATCCCCTGAGCTACGGGCGCGTCCTGAGTGTAAGCCAAGACGGCGAAGGCCCCGGTCAGCCCGGGGCCGCTCCTCCTATCGTGAGAACGCTTTGTACGCCGCCCATGGCCAGGCGGGCAGGAAAAGGCAGGCAAAGCAGATGCGGAAGGAGCAGGCGATCACGCCGGTATGCGACGTAGATCGGGGAGAACAGCACCGCCAGGAAGATGACGCCGGCGACACTGAACCCGCCAGCGGTGACGCCTACCAGCAGCACCGACAGCCCCGCTATCCATGATGCATGCAGCACCCTCGGGCTGCGGTGGAGCTGCTCCCCCAGAGGACGATGCTCGGCTGCGAGCTGCCCTCCGTCACCGGATCGCCGTCGCGACCAGCTTCATGCCTGGATCGGCGTCGAATCTCCCAGATCCGGCCGGCTCGACGCAAGCGGAGCTGCCACTGCAAGACAGGCGCAGCTCGTGGCAATGAGGATGCCGATACGGCGAACATCAAGATGAACCTACCCGCAAATACGCTCTCTGACGCGATCTGACTCGCAGCCCCTTAACGAGGGTGCAGACGGGCAACGGAAACCGTCGGGGCCGCGCAAGTCGCGGCTTCGTCGCGGCGGCGGATCATCGGGGCTAGGTGCTGGTTGGGTCAGAGCTGGGTCAGACTCACTGCCCCGAGCGCCCACGAGGCCCTCGGAGTGGCAGGTAAACGGCTTAATAAGTACTGTGCCCGTGCGCCCACTTGGGATATTCCGGAGGCGAGCGCTCTATCCCCTGAGCTACGGGCGCGTTGCCCTACGGCGAGCCAATCTAGCAGGGTGCCGGAAGTGCGCTCACGTGCCCCGACCGGGACCACCGGCAAGGGAAAACAACCCGAACGTTCAGTGCGCGGGGGCCGGCCCGGCCCTACGGTCACGGGATGGGTCACCTGCTCTTCGCCGTCGCCGCCTTCGTCGGGCTGTGCCTGATCGTCGAGTGGGTCCTCTTCCGGCTCGAAGACGAAGAGAAGCGGGACGGAAGACGGTACTGAGACCCGCGTCGCCCGACCACGCTCGACGGGATTCGTTCCGGCACTAATCTTGTCTCGTGAAGCTGACGGCCCGCCAGGCGACGGTGCACCTTGCGGAGACGTTCACGATCTCGCGTGGCTCGGAGGACGAAGCCGAGGTCGTCCAGGTCGAGATCGAGCACGACGGCCGCCGCGGGTTCGGCGAGGCGGCGCCGATCGAGCGCTATCGCGAGTCAGCCGCGTCCGCGCTGGCGTGGCTCGCACAGGTCGAGCTCGGTGACGATCCGTTCGCGCTCGACGAGATCGGTGCGAAGCTGCCGCCCGGCGAGCATGCCGCGCGCGCAGCGGTCGACCACGCGCTCTACGATCTGCAGGGAAAGCTGACGGGCCTGCCGGTGTACAAGCTCCTCGGGCTCCGGCGGGCGGGCCCTCCGACGTCGTGGACGATCTGGCTCGGAGATCCCGACGACATGGCCCGCCGCACCGAGAAGATCGCGGGGCGCGGGTTCAAGCGTCTGAAGCTCAAGCTCGGCGGCCGCGACGGGCTCGACGCAGAGCGCGTGCGCGCCGTGCAGGCGGTGACCGACCTCCCGTTGCAGTGCGACGTCAACGAGGCGTGGAGCCTGGACGAGGCGCTCGAGTACCTCCCTCAGCTGCAGCTCCAGTACTGCGAGCAGCCGCTCGAGGCCGGCGACCCGGATGGGCCCGAGCTGAAGCGGCGCTCGCCGGTGCCGATCTACGTCGACGAGGACTGCCATACGCTGGCCGATGTCGCCGCCTGTGCCGAGCGCGCCCACGGGATCAACATCAAGCTCGCGAAGTCGGGCGGCATCCGCGAGGCGATTCGCATGGTGCAGGCGGCCCGGGCGCTCGGGCTCGAGGTGATGCTCGGCTGCATGGTCGAGTCGGGGCTCGGGATCGCGCCCGGGGCGCACATCTCGGCTCTCATGGACCACGTCGACCTCGACGGTAACCTCCTTCTCGCCCACGACCCGTGGCCGGGAGTCGAGCTCGTCGACGGGGTTCAGCTCCCGGCGGATGCTCCGGGGATGGGTGTTGCGCCCGCGTAGGCTGCTCATCCTGGCCGAAGGCAGGTCGGCCGACCCGCACTACGGGAAGACCGCGCGGGGCGTGCTGCGCTACCGGCCGCAGGACGTCGTCGCCGTCCTCGACTCGGAGTCGGCGGCGAGCGAGCACGAGGGCTTCCCGCTCGTCCATACCGTCGCGGACGCGCGACGGTTCGAGCCGACGACTGCGCTCGTTGGAGTGGCGACCCAGGGCGGCCGGTTCCCGCCGGCGTGGCGCGAGCTTCTGAAGGACTGCATCCGGGCCGGCCTCGACGTCGAGAACGGGCTGCACGAGTTCGTCTCGACCGACCCGGAGCTCGCCGCCCTGGCGGGCGAGCATGGAGTCGAGCTCCGGGACCTGCGGATGCCCCCGCCCGGGCTGAACGTCCCGACCGGCGAGAACCTGACGCACGGAGCAACCACGATCCTCACCGTCGGCTCGGACTGTGCGATCGGGAAGATGACGGTGTCGCTCGAGCTCGACCGGGAAGCGCAGCGGCGTGGGTGGCGAAGCGAGTTCGTGCCCACGGGCCAGACAGGGATCGCAATCGCCGGCTGGGGCATCTCCGTCGATGCCGTCGTCGCGGACTTCATCGCCGGTGCCGCCGAGCAGCTCGTGCTCGAGGGAGTCGAGCGTGGGGGCGAGGTCCTCTTCGTCGAAGGGCAGGGCTCGCTGCTCCATCCCGGCTACTCCGGGGTCACGCTGGGGTTGATCCACGGGGCCGCGCCACACGCCTACGTGCTCTGCCACAAGGCCGGCGAGCGCTACGTGGACGAGAACGAGCGCTACCCGATCCCGCCGCTCTCCGCGCTCGCCGACCTGCACGAGCGGATCAGCCTGCTCGCCCGGCCGGCACGGGTGCGGGCGGTCGCACTCAACACGCGTGACCTCGACGAGGCGGCGGCACGGCGAGCGATCGAGGAGACCGAGGCGGAGACCGGCCTCCCGACCGACGACCCCGTCCGGTTCGGTGCGGGGAGGCTCGTGGATGCCCTCGAGCTCTGGCCGGATCACCGCTCGTGAAAAGCGGCCCTTGACAATACGAACACCTGTTCGCTAGAGTGGCGAACACATGTTCGTTCGGATCGCACTCATCGTGGGAATCGCCGTCCTGGCCTGGAGCGCCGCCGCGCGCTCCTCGACCGCGCACGGGCCCAAGCAGGTGGTGACGGTTCGGCCGTACGACACGCTGTGGTCGATCGCGCAGCGCACCTACGGGGGCGATGTCCGCGACGCGGTCTGGCGGATCGAGCGGGCGAACCACCTGCGCGGGGCCGATGTCCGGGTCGGCCAGACGCTCGTCCTCCCGTAGCTCGAGCCCACCGGCTCGCGCCGGCCCCGGCTGAGACGCGCATCGGCGTCCGAGACCGCGCGGCCTCGGCGGCCGTGCCGCCTTGAGAGACGGTGTCTGGAGAATGTGCCTGAGAGACTGTGTCGCCTGAGAGACTGTGCGACAGCATGGATCTCGACCTCGTCTTCCTCGGCACCTCGGCGAGCGCGCCGACGGCGCGGCGCGCCCCGGCGGCGATCCTCCTGCGCCGCGGCGGTGAACGCCTCCTCTTCGACTGCGCCGAGGGCACCCAGCGCCAGCTGATGCGCTCGACGATCGGCCTCCCCGACCTGGAGGAGATCTTCCTGAGCCACTTCCACGCAGACCACTACCTCGGGCTGCCCGGCATGCTGAAGACGTTCTCGCTGCGCCAGCGGGAGCTGCCGCTCACCCTCTACGGGCCGCCCGGGCTGCGTGAGCTCTACGGGACCCTGAAGCGTGTGATCGGCCGGCTCAGTTACCCGGTCGAGCTCGAGGAGCTCCGCGCCGGCGAGGCGCTCGAACGGGACGGCTACCGCATCCTCGTCTTCCCGGTGCACCACGGCGTGCCGGCTCTCGGCTACGCCGTCGTCGAGCACGTGCGACCAGGCCGATTCGACGTCGAAGCCGCCGATGCGCTCGGCGTCCCCTCGGGCCCGGAACGCGGGGCGCTGCAGCGCGGCGAATCGGTGACGCTCCCGGACGGGCGCGTCCTGACTCCGGACTCGGTCCTCGGCGAGGCCCGGCCCGGACGCCGGATCGTGCTGCCCGGTGACACCGCTCCGGTCGAGACGGTGCGGGTCCTCGCGGAAGGCGCCGACCTGCTGGTGCACGAGGCGACCTTCTCGGAGGAGGAGCGCGACCGGGCCGAGGAGACGCTGCACTCGACCGCGCGACAGGCAGGAGAGGTGGCGCAGGCCGCCGGCGTGCGGCTGCTCGCACTCACCCATATCTCGCCGCGCTACTTCGGCAAGGAGCTGGCAGCCGAGGCGGCCGAGGCTTTCCCGGCGACCGTGGTGCCCCGTGACTTCGACGTGATCGAGGTTCCGTTCGCCGAGCGGGGGGAGCCGCGGCTCGTCAAGGCCGGCGCGCGCCCCGAACGACCTCCGTCGTCGTCAGAGCTGCCAGTCGCCCCGGCGTAACACCGGCACTTCGGTTCCGTCCGCCTGCACGCCGGTGACGGCCACGTCGTCGGAACCGATCATGAAGTCGATGTGGATCGCGCTCTTGTTGATGCGTTCCCGATCCTGTGGGCCGACCGAGATCGCATAGGCATTGCCGAGTGCGAGATGGCTGGCAGCATTCTCGTCGAGCAGCGTGTTGTAGAACACGGTGCCCGTCTGGCCGATGCGGCCCGCACGATCGACGAGGGCGACCTCGCCGAGCCTCGAGCCGCCTTCGTCCTTCGCGACCCTGGACCTGAGGGCTCCCGCGCCTTCACCCTCGATCTCGACGGCACGGCCTCCCTCGAAGCGAACGCGCAGGTCGCGGATGACCGCGCCCCCGACGTCGAGGGGCTTCGTCGCCGTGACGACACCTTCCGCCCGGGTCGGGTCCGGCGAGGTGGACACCTCTTCCGTCGGCAGGTTGGGGGCGTGCACGACACCGTCCACCGTCTGCATGCCGGGAGTCTCCGACGCGAAGCGCGAGGTCGGGAGGAGGCCGACCGTCAGGTCGGTCCCGGGCCCCTCAAAACGCAGTGCCTCGAAACGACATGCGTCGACGCGCTTGCCGGCCTCGTGCAACTGTGCGAGCCGCGCGTGCCAGGCGGCCGCGGGGTCGGGCTCGTCGAGTCGCAGCACATAGATGAGCTCCTCCCACAGCTTCTGCATCGCAGCCTCGTCGTCGAGGCCGGGGTGCACGACGCGCGCCCACTCCGGCGACGGCCAGGGAACGACCGTCCAATTCGTCGTCTTGGCGTTGATCACGTCGAAGTTCTCCGCCAGCCCCGGCAGGCCGTCCCGGCCCGCAAGCTCCGGGTCGATGCCCGCGAGCAGCCCCGGCGGCACGTGCGGGGTGATCGAGATCCGGACGCCGTGACCCTCGCCGAGCTCCACCAGGCGGCGGCCGTACCACGACGGCACGAAGCCCAGAGTGTCCTCGGCGGCGTGCTCGAGCCGGATCCGCTTGACGTGCGGGTCGAAGTACCAGGGATCGACGAACCGGGCGCCGCGGCGAAAGGCCGCCGCCGCGACGAGCCGGGCCAGTGGGGCCGCCCGCGGCTCGGCGACGATCCAGACCGTCTGGCCGGGCTGGACGTTGGCCCCGACCTCCACGATCAGGTCGGCGTACCGGCGGAGGAGTTCGTCGTCCACGAACGCGAGAGACTATCCGTCCGACCGAATCGTCTACAGTGCGACCCGCACCGCCCCTTTAACCCGGTCCAGCGAGGCCGGAAAGGAGTCGAATGTCGCACCCTGCCGTCACGCGGTCCCAGCGCGTCCTGCTCGACGAAGAGTCGATTCGCCGGACGCTCACGCGGATCGCGCACGAGATCATCGAGCGCAACGAGGACCTCGGCACGGTCGCGCTCGTCGGCATCCACACCCGCGGCGTCCCGATCGCGCACCGCATTCGGAAGCTCGTGGAGGAGCGCTCCGGCGACGAGCTCGCACTCGGCCAGCTCGACATCACCTTTCACCGCGACGACGTGCACGTGCGCGCAGGGCAGCCGCCGCGCCGAGCACAGCCGCTCGTGCGCGACACCAAGCTCGACTTCGACCTCGAAGGCCGCACGGTGATCCTCGTCGACGACGTCCTCTACACGGGCCGCACGATCCGAGCTGCGATCGACGCCCTCTTCGAGTACGGCCGCCCCGATCGCGTGCAACTGGCGGTCCTCGCAGACCGCGGGCATCGCGAGCTTCCGATCCGGCCCGACTACGTCGGCAAGAACCTCCCGACAACGCGGAGCCAGCGCGTGCAGGTCGAGCTGATGGAGGTCGACGAGATCGACCAGGTGATCCTGATCTCCGACCCCGAGGAGGGCGACGTTGACTGATCTCCGTGTCGTCGGCAGCGACCTCCGTCCTCCCGGTGACGAACGCCGCCACCTGCTCTCGATCGGGGACCTGACGCGCGACGACGTCGACCGTCTGCTCACGATCGCTCGGTCGTTCGCGCACTCGCAGGAGCGGGACAACAAGAAGCTCCCGACCCTCCGAGGACGTCTCGTCCTGAACGTCTTCTACGAGTCGTCGACCCGCACCTCGTCCTCGTTCGAGCTGGCCGCCAAGCGGCTGTCCGCCGACACGATGACGTTGAAGGCCGTCGGGTCGTCGGTCGACAAGGGCGAGTCGCTGAAGGACACCGCGCTGACGCTGTCCGCGTACGACCCGGACGTGATCGTGCTGCGTCATCCCGAGGTCGGCGCTGCGCAGTTCGTCGCACACGCCACCGACGCCCGGATCGTCAACGCCGGTGACGGAAAGCACCAACACCCGACCCAGGCATTGCTCGACCTGTACACGATGCGCGAGGCGTTCGGACGCCTCGACGGATTGCAGGTTGCGATCGTCGGTGACGTCTCGCACTCGCGCGTCGCCCGGTCGCTCGTTCAGGCCCTCGGCCTGGTCGGCGCGAGCGTCATCCTGGTCGGGCCCCCGACGCTGCTTCCCGCCGGGCTCGCAGCCGGCACGAGCGACATCGGTGCGATCGCCGACGCAGACATCGTCTACGTCCTGCGCATGCAGCAGGAGCGGATGCTTCCCGGCGCCAACTTCGTGCCGTCACTCCGCGAGTACGCGGCCCGCTGGGGCATCACGCCGGAACGCGTGCACGACGGGCAGCGCGTCATGCACCCGGGACCGATGAACCGCGGTGTGGAGATCGACGCACGGGTGGCCGACTCCGCCGCTTCGCTCGTCGCCGACCAGGTGCGGTCGGGTCTCGTCGTCCGGATGGCCGTCCTGTACGACCTGCTCACGACCGGCCCCGTGGCCGTCGAAGCAGCCGTGGGGGTGGCGTGATGCTCGCTGGGCCGGTCGGTCGCGAGGACGTCGTCATCCGCAACGCGCGGGTGCTCGACCCCTGCGAGGGGCTCGACGCGATGTTCGATGTGCGGATCGACGGCGGAGTGATCGCGCAGATCGGCGAGGCGCTCGAGACGAACGAGCACCGCGTCATCGACGCCGGTGGGCTCACGCTCGTCCCCGGGCTGATCGATCCGCACGTCCACCTGCGCACCCCGGGACGCGAAGACGAGGAGACGATCGCCTCCGGCACCGCCGCAGCCGCGGCTGGCGGCTACTGCGCGATCCTCGCGGTGCCGAACACCGATCCCGTCGTCGACGATGCCGACCTCCTGCGGGGCTTGCGCGCCCGCGCTGTCGACGAGGCGCACGTGCCCGTCGGTTTCATGGCCGCGCTCACACGAGGCCAGGACGGCTCGGAGCTCGCCGAGCTGGGAGCGCTCGCCGATGCAGGCGCGGCGGCATTCACCGACGACGGGCGCCCCGTCGCGGCCGCAGGCGTCATGCGCCGGGCGCTCCAGTACAACGCGATCACCGGACGCATGATCGCCGTCCACTGCGAGGAGCAGTCGCTGACGCGCGGGGGACACGCGCACGCGGGCCTCGTGGCCGCCGAGCTCGGGCTGGGCGGCTGGCCGTCGCTCGGTGAGAGCCTGATGGTCGCGCGTGACCTCGAGCTCGCGGCCGATACCGGCCAGCCGGTGCACCTGATGCATCTTTCCGCGCGCCAGTCGGTCGACCACCTTCGCCGGGCGCAGGCATTGGGCGTCCGCGCGAGCGGGGAGGCGACTCCGCATCATCTCTGCCTGACCGACGAGGCGGTTCGCACGCTCGACCCGAACATGAAGATGAATCCACCGTTGCGTGCCGAGGACGACCGGAGTGCGCTGATCGAGGCGCTGCAGGACGGCACGATCGCGGCGATCGCGACCGACCACGCGCCGCATTCGCCGGAGGAAAAGGATGTCCCGTTCGAGTCGGCCCCGTTCGGGGTCACCGGCCTCGAGACGGCCTTCGCCGCGCTGTACACCGAGCTCGTCGAGCCCGGCGTGCTCACGCTCGAGACACTTCTCCAGCGCATGTCCGCAGGCCCTGCGGCGATCTTCGGGCTCGAGCGTCCGCGAATCGGGCTGGGGGCGACGGCGAACCTCGCCGCTGATCGACCTGCATGCGACCTGGCGCGTGAAGCCCGCCAACTTCCGCTCGCGCTCCACGAACTCATGGCTGCTCGGCAAGCGGTTGCACGGTCGAGTCAAGCTGACGATGGCCGCCGGGCGGGTGGCGTTCGAGCTATGACGAACGCTGCGCTCGTTCTCGAGGACGGGACCGTGTTCGGCGGCGAGTCGGTCGGCGCCGAGGGATTTGCATTCGGCGAGGCCGTCTTCACGACGTCGATGAGCGGTTACCAGGAGGTGGCGACCGACCCGAGCTTCGAGGGTCAGATCGTCTGCTTCACGGCGCCGATGGTCGGCAACTACGGCGTCGACGAAGCGCGCAACGAGTCGAAGCGGGCGCACGCGAAGGCGGTTGTGATGCGCGACGCCCGCGGTCCCGGCTGGACGGACTGGCTGCACGAGCACGGGGTGGTGGCCATGACGGGCGTCGACACTCGTTCGCTCGTCTTGCATCTACGCGACCGCGGTGCGATGCGCGCGGCCGCCGTGGTCGGCAACTCACCGGTCGACGAGGTGCTCGCTGCGGTGCAGGCGCAGCCGCAGATGGCCGGGGCGGCACTCGTTGCGGGTGTCTCCGCAAACGACCGCTACACGTTCGCAGCCGAGGGAGCCGTGCGGGTGGCGGTGGTCGACTACGGCTGCAAGCGCTCGATCCTGCGGCGGCTCGCCGGGAGCGGTGCAGCGGTCGACGTCTTTCCGCACGACGTCGACGCCGACTCGGTCGCAGGCTACGACGGCGTGCTGCTCTCGCCGGGCCCGGGCGACCCCGCTCCGCTGACGGCCGAGACCGGCATGCTCACCGAGCTCCTCGGCCGGACACCGGTGCTCGGTGTGTGCCTCGGCCACCAGCTGCTCGCGCTTGCGACGGGCAAGGAGACCTTCAAGCTTCCCTTCGGCCATCGCGGCGCCAACCATCCCGTGCTCGACCATCGCACGCGCAGGGTGCTCGTCACCTCGCAGAATCACGGCTTCGCGGTCGCCGCCGGCGACGATTCGGGCGTGACGCACAGCTCGCTCTACGACGGCACCGTCGAGGGGCTCGACTACCCGAAGCTGAGGGCTCGCTCCGCGCAGTTCCATCCCGAGGCGGCGCCGGGACCGCACGACGCGGCGTCGATCATCGCCGGCTGGGTAGGGGAGTTGAAGACCGCTGCCTAGGCGCCTCGATCTGAAGTCGATCTGCCTGGTCGGGTCGGGCCCGATCGTGATCGGCCAGGCGGCCGAGTTCGACTACGCGGGCTCTCAGGCCCTGAAGGTGCTGCGCGAGGACGGGTTCCGGACGATCGTCGTGAACTCGAACCCGGCCACGATCATGACCGATCCCGGCTTCGCCGACCGGACGTACCTCGAGCCACTGGACGTCGAGGGCGTCGCGGCGGTCCTGCGCCGCGAGCGCCCCGATGCGCTGCTCGCGACCATGGGCGGCGGCACGGCGCTCAACCTCGCGCGCGAGCTGCAGCTGGCAGGAGTCCTCGACGAGCTCGGGATCGAGCTGATCGGAGCCAAGTTCGACGCGATCCAGCGCGCCGAGGACCGCGAGCTCTTCAAGGCGACAGTCGAGGGTTGCGGGCTCCGCGTTCCGACCTCTCGCATCGTCACCTCGACCGATGACCTGGAGGGGGTCGCTCTGCCCGCCGTCGTGCGGCCGGCCTTCACGCTCGGCGGTCACGGCGGCGGCTTCGTCGACACGCCCGAGCAACTTCACAGCCAGGTCGCCCGGGGCCTCTCGGAGTCGCCGATCAACCAGGTGCTCGTCGAGGAGTCCGTGCGCGGGTGGGACGAGTTCGAGCTCGAGGTCGTGCGCGACCATGCCGACAACGTCGTGATCGTCTGCTCGATCGAGAACCTCGACCCGATGGGCGTGCACACCGGCGACTCCGTCACCGTCGCACCGCAGATGACGCTCAGCGACGAGGCCTACCAGGAGCTGAGGGATGCGGCGATCTCGGTGATCCGCGCCGTCGGTGTCGACACGGGCGGCTCGAACATCCAGTTCGCGCGCGATCGTTTCTCGGGCGACATCCGGGTGATCGAGATGAACCCGCGGGTCTCGCGCTCGTCCGCGCTCGCGTCGAAGGCGACCGGTTACCCGATCGCCAAGGTCGCGGCGAAGCTGGCCGTCGGCTACACGCTCGACGAGATCCCGAACGACCTCACCGGGACGACACCGGCAAGCTTCGAGCCGACCCTCGACTACGTCGTCGTCAAGATCCCGAGATTCGCATTCGAGAAGTTCCCGAACGCCGACACCACCCTCGGCACGCAGATGAAGTCGGTCGGCGAGACGATGGGGATCGGCCGTTCCTTCATCGAGGCGTTCGTGAAGGCGAAGCGCGGGCTCGAAGGCGACTTCGAATGGCATCCCGACAACCTGCATCCGTGGTTCCGGCGCGAGCTCGCCGAGCTGGAGCGCGAGGAGGAGCGCCAGCAGACCCTGCCGCCCGTCTACCGGCGGATCGACTCGGTCGCCGGCGAGGTCGAAGCCGCATCGAACTACTACTACGCCACGTGGGGAGAGCAGGACGAGGCCGCGCCGCCGGGCGAGGGCAGGCGCGTCGTCATCCTCGGCTCCGGCCCGAACCGCATCGGGCAAGGCGTCGAGTTCGACTACTGCTGCGTGCACGCCGTTCAGACGTTCCGCGCGCTCGGGTACGAGGCGGTGATGGTCAACTGCAACCCGGAGACCGTCTCGACCGACTACGACACCTCCAACCGGCTGTACTTCGAGCCGCTCGACGCGCAGTCGGTGCTCGCCATCTGCGAGCGCGAGCAGCCCGAGGGCGTGGTGATCCAGTTCGGCGGGCAGACCCCGCTCAAGCTCGCCCGGGCGATCGAAGCGGCCGGGTTCGCGATCCTCGGCACGCCGTTCGACGCGGTCGACCTCGCGGAAGACCGCGAGCGCTTCGGCGGCCTGCTCGCCGACCTGGGGATCCGCTGCCCGGACTGGGGCATCGCCCGGTCGGGAGCCGAGGCGGCCGAGACTGCGCGCAGGATCGGCTACCCGGTGCTCGTGCGCCCGTCGTACGTCCTCGGCGGCCGCGCGATGCGCGTCTGCCACAGCGAGGACGAGGTGGTGGAGGCATTTCACGGAGTCCTCGGACCGACCCTCGTCGACCGGTTCCTCGAATACGCGATCGAGATCGACGTCGACGCGCTGTGCGACGGCGAGAGCACCTACATCGGCGCGATCATGCAGCACGTCGAGGAGGCAGGCGTTCACTCCGGTGACTCCGCGTGCGTGCTTCCCGCACAGTCACTCGGCTCGGCGGCATCGGCGGAGATCGCCTCGATCGTCAGGCGGCTCGGCCCGGCACTCGGCGTCGTCGGGCTCCTGAACGTTCAGCTCGCGGTGGTCGACGACGTCGTGTTCGTGCTCGAGGTCAACCCACGCGCGTCTCGAACGGTGCCGTTCGCGTCGAAGGCGACGGGCGTCAACCTCGTGGCCGCCGCGTGCCGGCTCGCGGCCGGGGAGCGGCTCGCCGACCTCGGCCTGCCCGCCGAGCGCCCGCCGCGCCAGGTCAGCGTCAAAGCCGCCGTCCTGCCGTTCGCCCGGTTCCCCGGCGCAGACCCCGTGCTCGGCCCCGAGATGCGCGCCACCGGCGAGGTGATGGCGAGCGCGAGCGACCTGCCGACCGCATTTGCCAAGGCTGAGCGCGCCGCCGGCCGCCCCTTGCCGCGCGACGGGGCAGTCTTCCTGTCGGTGCGCGAGGACGACAAAGCCGCCGCGGTCCCCGTTGCGGCCGCGCTCGTCGGCCTCGGGTTCCAGCTCGTCGCCACCCGCGGAACCGCGGCGACCCTGCGCCGGGCCGGGCTCGAAGTGGACGAGGTGCGCAAGGTCAGCATTCCGGGCACCGAGCCGAGCGTGGTCGACCTGATCCGCCGCGGCCGCTGCAATCTCGTCGTCAACACACCCGAAGGTGGCTCCGGGCCCCGCTCCGACGGCTACCTGATCAGGGAGGCCGCGCTCGCGGCGCGGATCCCCTGCATCACGACGATCGCGGGCGCAGCCGCGGCCGTCCACGCGATCGCGAACGCCCGGGCCGAGACGGCGCTCTCCCTGCAGGAGCGAATCGATGTCGAGACCTCGGCGCGAGCGTCGTAGCGTCGTCGCCGTCGAGGCGGTCGGGCCGTACGTGCTCCTCCGCCTGCGGCGAGGAGGGATCGAGCCCGGCGCCCCGGGACAGTTCTTCATGCTCGAGGCTCCCGGGTGCGTGCTGCCTCGTCCGATGTCACTCTGCCTCGCCCCGGCCGGAGAGCTCGCCTTCCTGCTCGATCCGATCGGGCCGGGCACGCGCGCGCTCGCAGCGCTCGCGCCCGGCGATGCGATTCACGTCTTCGGACCGCTCGGAAACGGGTTCCGGCTCGACCTCGACCGGCCGCTGCTCGTCGGCGGCGGCATCGGGATCGCTCCGTTCCCGTATCTCTCGGAAGCGCTCGAGCGGCCGCCGGCAGTGCTCGGCTTCCGGTCCGAGCACCATGCCGAAGCTGCCGCACTCGTCCCGAACGCCGAGGTCGTGATCGACCCGGTCCTCGTCACCGAGGTGATGCCCGACGACCGCGATGTGCTCGCGTGCGGGCCCGAGCCGATGCTTCAGGCGGTCCGAGCACGCTGCCCCGACGCGCAGCTCGCATGGGAGGCTCCGATGGCCTGCGGCTACGGCGCATGTTACGGCTGCGTGGTCGAGATCGAGGGAGAACTGAAGAGGTTGTGTGTCGAAGGACCGGTTCTCTGTTACTCCTGAACGCCAGCGGCTGCCTCGACGCGCTCACCGCGCCGGACGTCGCGGTGCAACTCGACGCGTTCGTGACGAAGACGATCACGCCCGAGCCGCGCGAGGGAAATGCGCCCGTGCGCATCGCCGAGACGGCGCACGGCATGTTGAACTCGATCGGTCTTGCCAACCCCGGCCGCGACGTCTTCCTGGCCGAGACGCTGCCGCGGATCGCACGCCTGATCGAACGCCCGGTGTGGGTATCGGTCGGAGGCTTCTCCGTTCGCGACTACGTCGAGACGTGCGAGCAGCTCGACCGCGACGACGTCGCGTGCGTGGAGCTGAACCTCAGCTGCCCGAACGTCGACGAGGCGCCCGGAGTCGGCGGCCGAGATCGTTCGTGCCTGCCGGGCGGTGACCGCAAACCCGCTCTACGCCAAGGTTTCTCCCCATAGCTGGGATATGGGCGAAACGGTTCGGGCGGTCGAGGAGGCGGGCGCCGACGGTGTGAGCATGGTCAACACCTTGCGTGGCGTCGCGCTCGACGCGCGGTTGCGCCCGACGCTCGCGCGCGGTGCCGGCGGCTACTCCGGGCCGGCGCTGAAGCCGGTCGCACTTGCCGCGGTGCTGGCGGCGCGACGGGTCACAGCGCTGCCCATCGTCGCGATGGGCGGCGTGCAATCCGGACGTGACGTGCTCGAACTGATCGCGTGCGGTGCGACACACGTTGCGCTCGGCACTGTCCTCTTCTCCGATCCCGATGCGCCGGCGCGCGTGCGAACCGAGCTCGTGGACGAAGCGCGACGGGCCGGCTTCGAGCAGCCTGAAGATGTCTTCGGTGCGGCGCTCGAATCTGTTGCCAAACTGGCCAACTAGCCCAAATCGGTCCCAGTTGCACGGCGCCGACAGGTTGGTAGGATGCTGCGCTCATGGTGCCTCCCCAGACTCAGGTACAAGCTCCGGTCCGCTCGTTGGATCAGCGGATGGAAGCACTCAAGCGGGCGAATGACATTCGGGTCAAACGAGCGCAGCTGAAAAAGGATCTGAAGTCGGGAAACGTCTCGATCGAACAGATCCTCGGCCAGCCGCCGGAGTACGTTTCGACGGCGAAGGTCTTCGACATGCTCATGGCCGTTCCGAAGTTCGGCCGTGTCAAGGCGGCCCGCCTGCTCAACCAGTGCCGCATCAGCCAGTCGAAGACGGTCGGCGGCCTCTCCGACCGCCAGCGGCACGAGCTGATTGACCTCTTCAACCACCGCTAACTCTCCCAGGCCCGTCTTCGTGGTCACCGGGCCGTCGGGCGCCGGCAAGGGGACGCTGATTCAGCTCGTCCTCCCGCGGTTCCCGCAGCTCCAGCTCGCCGTCTCGGCGACCACTCGCGCGCAACGTCCCGGGGAGGAAGACGGGTTGCACTACTGGTTTCTCACCCCGGCGGAGTTCGAGCAGAAGGAACGCGCTGGGGAGTTCCTGGAATGGGTCGACTACGTCGGGAACCGCTACGGCACCCTCCTCTCCGAGATCGACCGTCTCCGGAGCAGCGGCAAGTCGCCACTCCTCGAGCTCGAGACGGAGGGTGCGCACCGCGTGAAGCGCCGGGTCACACCGGCGGTGACGATCTTCGTCACCGCTCCGGTCGAGGAGCTCGAGCGGCGGCTGCGCGAACGGGCGACGGAGAGCTCAGGCGTGATCGAGGAGCGGATGGAGACCGCCCGCAAGCAGCTGGCCGAGCGGGACGACTTCGATTACGTGGTCGAAAACGACGATCGGGACGCGGCCGCGAGGCGCCTGGCGGAGATCGTCGCCCAGGAGCTCGGCGTGACCGCTACCATGCCGCGACCATGATCCACCCCCGCATCGATGAATTGATGGAGAAGGTCGACTCCCGCTACTCGCTGGTGATCGTCGCGGCCAAGCGCGCCCGGCAGATCAACAACTACCACCACCAGCTCGGTGAGGGCACGTTCGACGAGTTCGCCCCGCCGCTGATCGAGTCGCGCTCCAAGAACTATCTGACGATGTCCCTTGAAGAGATCGCCGAGGGCAAGATCGTCTACGACTACCCCAAGAAGTAGGCGCTCGGCAGGCACAATGCCTGCATGACCGCCATGGGTGGAGCATGAGCAGGGTCCTGCTCGGGGTCAGCGGTGGCATCGCCGCGTACAAGGCCTGCGAATTGACGCGGCTTCTGGTCAAGGCGGGCCACGACGTGATTCCGCTCGTCACCCCGGGCGCGCAGCGTTTCGTCACGCGAGGAGACGTTTCTCGCGCTTGCGCGGCGGCCGGTGGGAGCGGATCGCTATCCGCACCTCGTGCGGGCCGACCTGCTCGTCGTCGCGCCCTGCACGGCGAACACGCTCGCGAAGCTGGCACACGGGATCGCCGACAACCTCCTGACCGAGGCAGCGCTCGCTCACCGGGGGCCGCTGCTCGTCGCACCGGCCATGAACCCGCGGATGTGGGCGCATCCGGCGACGCGCGCGAACGTCGAGGCACTGCGCGGGCGCGGCGTCGAGCTCGTCGGGCCCGACGAGGGCGAGCTCGCCGAGGGGGAGTGGGGAGTCGGCCGGCTCGCCGAGCCACTCGAGATCGCCGCGCGGGTCGAGCAGCTGCTCGCGCCCGGCTCCCTCGCCGGGCGGCGGGTGCTGATCACGGCCGGTGGAACGCGAGAGCCCCTCGACAGCGTCCGGTTCCTCGGCAACCGCTCGTCGGGGCGGATGGGCGCCGCGCTGGCCGAGGAGGCGCGGCGGCGCGGCGCGGAGGTGATCCTCCTCGCCGCCAACCTCTCGGTTCCCGCACCGCACGGCGTCGAAGTGATCCCGACCCCCACCGCAGGCTCGATGCTCGATGCTGCGCTCGCACTACCGGACATCGACGTCGCCCTGCTCGCAGCAGCCGTCGCCGACTACCGCCCGGCCGAGGCCCTCGCGGGCAAGCGCCCCAAGGACGGCGATCCGTGGGCCGTCGAGCTGGAGCCGACGCGCGACATCGCCCAGGCGCTCGGCGAGCGGAAGACGCCCGGCCAGGTGCTCGTCGCCTTCGGCGCGGAGCACGGGGAGGACGGCCTGGCGCGGAAGCGGGCGATGCTCGATTCGAAGAACGCCGACCTCGTCGTCTTCAACGACGTCGGCCGGTCCGACATCGGGTTCGACGTCGGCCGAGAACGAGGTCGTGCTGGTGACACGCGAGGCCGATCGCACCGTCACGAAACGGTCGAAGCCGGCGATCGCAGCCGCGATCCTCGACGAGGTCGAGAGGCTCCTGGCCTAGGCCGGTCCTGCGAGCCGGGCCCGAGGAGCTGAGGCTTCGATGAGTGACGCGTACACCTTCTTCCGCGAAGGCCAGAAGCGCCTGCGCACCGGCATGGCGGCTCAGGCGACCGTCCCGCTCGAGAAGGCGAAACGGCTCGAGCCGGAGCAGGCGTCGATCCGGGAGGCACTCGGGATCGCCTACTTTCGGCTCGCCCGCTGGCAGGACGCGGAGCGGGAGTTCCGCACGATCGTGGAGGAGCTCTCGCCGACCGACCACTACGCCCACTACGCCCTCGGGCGTGCGCTCGAGCAGCAGGGTCGTGTGGCCGAGGCGAACGGCCACTACAAGCTCGCGAGCTCGATGGAGCCGGCTTCCGAGACCTACGCCGCGCGCATCCTCGATCTCGACGGCGACGGGTGAGAGCCCTCCTGCAGCGTGTCTCGAGCGCGGCGGTGACTCCCGGCGGGTCGATCGGGCCCGGCCTCTGCATCCTGCTCGGTGTCGCGGGCGCAGACGGCGAGGGCGACGCTGCCCGTCTCGCCGGCAAGGTGGCCAGGCTCCGGATCTTCGAGAACGAGGAGGGCAAGCTCGACCGCTCGCTGCTCGAGACGGGCGGTGCGGCGCTCGTCGTCAGCCAGTTCACCCTCCTTGCCGACGCCGACAAGGGCAACCGCCCGAGCTTCACGGGCGCCGCGCCTCCCGAGCAGGCGGAGCCGCTCTACGAGCGGTTCTGCGCCGGGTTGCGGGAGCTCGGCGTCCCGGTCGAGACGGGCGTCTTCGGGGCTCGCATGTCGGTGGAGCTCGTGAACGACGGGCCCGTCACGATCCTCCTGGAATAGCCCCGTTTCTGCTACCTTGCATGCGACATTTCGAGCACGTTCGAGATGGGCGCGCGGCGCCCATTTTTCATTATTGGGGGCTGGTCGAAGATGGCCTCGGCAACACACACCAAGGAGAAGCAACTGCAGCGCGACGTCGCACGGACGGTCGAATCGGCTCTGCCTGGAGTCGAGGTGCTCGCACTCGAGCTGACCGGCAAGGAGCGTTTCTGCGTCTACGTCGACCACCCGCAGGGCGTCGATCACGCCCTCTGCGAGCGCGTCACCGAAGTGCTCCGCCCGTACCTCGACCAGTACTCGGTCGAAGTGTCGTCGCCGGGGTTCGAGCGGCCGTTGCGAACGAAGGCGCATTTCGAGCGCGCCGTCGGCAAGAGCGTGCGCGTGAAGACCGAGACCGGCCGAGTGCGCGGCACGGTCATCTTGGCCGGAGAACGGTCCGCCCGCATCGAGAACGGCGCCGAACCGGCAGACATACCGTACGACGCGATCGTGCGGGCAAATCTGATCGACGAAGGGAGGTCGGGACTATGAGCCAGGAGATCGTTGACGCCGTTCGCGAGATCGAGCGCGAGAAGGGAATCGAGAGCGGCACGCTCGTCGCAGCACTCGAGGACGCGCTGCTCGCGGCGTACAAGAAGACCCCGGGTGCCTCACGGCATGCGACCGTCGAGCTCGACGACAAGGGCGATTTCCGCGTGTTCGCGATCGAGTTGCCCGAGGACCTCGAGCTGCGGCTGCTCGAGGAGGCGCGCGAGCATGCGATCGACGATCTCGAGCGGATCGAGGAGGAGACCGGCGAGAAGAACCACACGCTGCTCTCCGACGACGACCTGGAGATCGACTGGTCGCAGGTGCCCGAGGATCTCGTTCAGCGCGAGGACGTCACACCCGAGCAACTTCGGTCGGATCGCCGCCCAGACCGCGAAGCAGGTGATCCTGCAGCGCATTCGCGAAGCGGAGCGCGAGATGATGTACGACGAGTACATCGACCGCGTCGGCGAGGTGGTCACGGGCATCGTCCAGCAGACCGGTGACCGCCGGAACATCCTCGTCGACCTCGGCAAGGTCGAGGCGCTTCTGCCCGGGCCTGAACAGGTCGACGGAGAGCGCTACGAGCAGGGCTCGCGCATCAAGGCCGTGATCCGCGAGGTGCGCACGGGCACGAAGGGGCCGCAGGTCATCCTCTCGCGCCGCGACCCGGAATTGATCAAGACGCTGTTCGAGCTCGAGGTGCCGGAGATCGCGGACGGGCTGGTCGAGATCCGCGGCGTCGCCCGTGAGCCCGGGTACCGCTCGAAGATCGCCGTCGAGTCGCACGCCCAGGGCGTCGACCCGGTGGGCGCCTGTGTCGGCCCTCGCGGCTCGCGCGTTCGGATGGTCGTCTCGGAGCTGCGCGGCGAGAAGATCGACATCATCCCGTGGAACAACGAGCCGGCCCGCTTCGTCGCGAAGGCGCTGTCACCGGCTCGCGTCCGCGAGGTCTACCTCGACGACGAGGGCAGAGAGGCGACGGTCGTCGTGCCGGACGATCAGCTGGCGCTCGCGATCGGCAAGGAAGGCATGAACGCCCGCCTCGCCGCACGCCTGACCGGCTGGAAGATCGACATCACCTCCGACACGGAGTTCGCCCAGCAGGAGGCCGACGCGGCCTTCGGCGGCGGCGAGCCGGGCGACGAGAACGACGTCTCCGGCCGGTGCGCTGCGGTGCTCTCCAACGGCAAGCGCTGCCCGAACGCGGCGCTTCCCGGTTCGAAGTACTGCGGCGTGCCCGCCCACCAGGAGCTCGCGCTGCACGAGACCGACGACGAGGACAACCCGATCGTCGCCGAATCCGAGCCGGAGCTGGAGCTGCTGTCCGACACCGCCGCGCCCGAGCCCGTCACCGAGGATGCGGCCGCGTTCGGCGACTCCGAGCCCGAGGGGTTCGCGGCCGGGCCGGGCGACGCACCGGTCGGCGGCGAGGACCAGACGCTCGAGTCCGGCGCTGCGACCCCGCGGCGCGTCGAGGACGATCCCAACGACGGAATCCCGATCGAGGAGGCCGAGTAACGAGCGGAGACCCGGTTCGCACCTGCGCCGGCTGCGGCCGCAAGGCGCCCCAGCGCGAGTTGCAGCGCTTCCACGCACGCGGTGGCGCGCTCGTCGCGGGGCCCGGCCAGGGGCGTGGCGCCTACACCTGCCGGCGGCTGCAGTGCTTCGATCGCGCTGCGTCGCGCAGGGCGTTCGCCCGGATCCTCCGCGCGAACGTGGTCGTCGACCCGGAACTCTCCCGTCTCTACACTTGACGAACGCATGGCTAACGGCAAACCGAACAGACCGATCAGACCACGCGGCGGCGGCCCCAAGGGACGGCGCCGGGTCGTGATCGACCAGGGCGGCGGCCGGCCCGGGCAGGGCCAGCGCCAGCGTCCCGGCGATCGTCCGGCCGATCGTGGCCCGCGCCAGCCCCGCGAGGTCGTCGCGCCGACCGGCCCGGTCACCGTCGAGTCGGGTGTCACGCTGCGCGACTTCTCGCAGGCGCTCGGCGTCGCGATGCCCCAGATCATCAAGCTGCTGATGAACCTCAACACGATGAAGACCGCGACCCAGTCGCTCACCGACGACGAGGTGCAGTTGATCGCGGCCGAGCTCGAGCGCGAGGTCACCATCAAGCATGCGGACGACGAGGACGTGGAGCCCGAGGCGTTCGAGGACGCGGAGGAGACGCTCGAGGCACGTCCGCCGGTCGTGACGATCATGGGTCACGTCGACCACGGCAAGACGACCCTGCTCGACGCAATCCGCCAGACGCGCGTGGTCTCGACGGAAGCCGGAGGGATCACGCAGCACATCGGCGCCTACCAGGCCGACCACAACGGCCGCCGGATCACGTTCCTCGACACGCCCGGCCACGAGGCATTCACGGCCATGCGCGCACGCGGCGCCAAGGTGACCGACATCGCCGTGCTGGTCGTCGCCGCCGACGACGGCGTGATGCCGCAGACGAAGGAGTCGATTTCGCACGCTCGCGCGGCAGACGTCCCGATCGTGGTCGCGGTGAACAAGATCGACCTGCCCGACGCCAATCCCGACCGCGTGCTCAGCGAGCTGGCGACCGAGGGACTGCAGCCGGAGGAGTGGGGCGGCGACGTTCAGGTCGCTCGCGTCTCTGCCAAGCAGGGCGAGAACCTCGACGACCTGCTCGAGCGCATCCTGCTCGTGGCAGACGCCGAGCTCGACCTGCGCGCGAATCCCTCCGCCGACGCGTCCGGCCCGATCATCGAGTCACGGCTCGACGTCGGCCGCGGCCCCGTCGCGACGATGCTCATTCACCGCGGGACGCTCCGGGTCGGCGACGCCATCGTCGCCGGTGACGCCTGGGGCCGGGTCCGCGCCCTGTACGACTATCGCGGCGAGCGGATCGAGGCTGCACGACCCGGGCGAGCCGGTCGAGATCCTCGGCTTCGACCGTCCGCCGCCGGCGGGCGAGCTCGGCCGCGTCGTCGAGAACGAGCGGCGCGCCCGCGATCTCGCGCAGCAGCGCGGCGAGCGCCTGCGCCGCGAGGCGATGGCGAAGCAGCGCAGCGGCGGCGTCTCGCTCGACAAGCTCTTCGAGCAGATGCAGGCGGGCGGCGTGCAGGACCTGAACATCGTCATCAAGGGCGACGTGCAGGGCTCGGTCGAGGCGATCGTCTCCGAGCTGGGCAAGATCCAGCATCCCGAGGTCCGGGTCAACGTGATCCACACCGGCGTCGGCGGCATCACCGAGAACGACGTCAACCTCGCCGCCGCCTCGACAGCGATGATCGTGGGCTTCAACGTGCGGCCGTCGGCCGAGGTGCGCGCGGTTGCCGAGCGCGCCGGCGTCGAGATCCGCCTCTACCGGGTCATCTACCAGCTCACCGAGGAGATCGAACAGGCGCTCGTCGGCATGCTCACCCCGGTCGAGACCGAGGCGATCATCGGCGAGGTCGAGGTTCGGGCGCTCTTCAAGGTCTCGCGGCTCGGGACGATCGCCGGCTGCATGGTCACGAGCGGGCTCGTCCGGCGCAACTCGACCGTCAGGCTCTTCCGCGACGGGACCCGGATCCACGAGACGACCGTTGCGCAGCTACGCCGGTTCAAGGACGACGTGCGCGAGGTGACGGAGGGATTCGAGTGCGGCATCCTGCTCGAGGGCTTCAACGACCTGCGCGAAGGCGACGTGCTCGAAGTGTTCGAGACGCGCGAAGTCGAGCGCACCTCGCTCGACGAGCCGGCCGGCGGCTCGAGCTCGGCCGACGCGTCGTAGCGCCGTCGCGCCTGATGGCGTCGGGCTTCGTCGCGATCCTGACCGTCGAGCTGCACTTCCCCGAGGCGTCGTCCCTCAAGGGCAAGCGCCACTTCGTGCGGTCGGCGAAGGACAACCTGCGCAACCGCTTCGGCGCCGCGGTCGCCGAGGTCGACCACCACGATCTCTGGCAGCGCGCAACCCTGAGCGTCGCCTTGGTCGCGCGTTCCGCGCAGGACGTCGAGCACCTCGCCGACGGGGCCGAGCGCTGGCTGGCCTCCGGCGAATGGGTGCTCACGCGCTGCGACCGGCTGCTCGTCTCGCCCGACGACGAGGTGATCGACCGTCTAGGCTCCGGGCGTGTCCGAGCGCATGCGCCGCGTGAACGAGTCGGTCCGCACCGTCGTAGCGGAAGGTCTCGGTGACCTCAAGGACCCGCGCATCGGCATGGTGACCGTCACCGGCGCCGTCGTGTCGCCCGATCTCGGTGAGGCTCGGATCTACGTGTCGGTCTTCGGAAACGAGAAGGCGCGCCGGGCAAGCCTCGCGGGGCTCGAGTCGGCGCGTGGCGTGCTCCAGGCGAAGATCAACCGGGAGCTGAGCCTGCGCCGGACGCCGGCGCTCACGTTCACCTACGATGACTCGGTCGAGCGGGGCGTTCGCATGACGAAGCTGATCGACGACGTTGCGGCAGACCTTCCGATCACCGGGATGCCCGAAGATGAGCCAGACAAGCACGACTGACGTTCAGGCGGTCGCAGACGCGATCCGCTCCAACGAGCGTTTCGTGATCGCAGCCCACGAGAATCCCGATGGTGACGCGCTCGGCTCGATGCTCGCCACGGCTCTTGGCCTGGAGACGCTCGGGAAGGACGTCGTGATGTACCTCTCGGCGAGCCGCGCCGACGCCCGCGGAGTACAGCTTCCTCGATCTCTCGGGCCTGCAGCGCGAACTGCCGGTGGACCTCGGCGAGCGCGTGCTGATCGCGGTCGACTGCGCGAACGCAGCAGCGAATCGGGCCCGACCCGGCGCTGGTGGAAGGCGCGAAGCTCGTCGTCAATATCGATCACCACCACGACAACTCGACCTTCGGCGGCGTCAATCTCATCGTCGCGGGAGCTTCATCGACGGCCGAGATCGTGCGCGATGTGCTCCAAGAGCTCGACGTTCCTCTCACACCGGAGATCGCCGCCGGGCTCTACGTGGGGCTGGTCACCGACACCGGACGCTTCCAGTACACGAACACGACACCGAAGGCGTTGCGGCTCGCTGCCGAGCTCGTCGAGTCGGGCGCCGACGTGCACGGCATCTTTCGCCACGTCTACGAGACGGTGCAGTTCGCGAAGCTGAAGCTGCTCGCCCGAGCGCTCGAGCGCGCCCAGCTCTTCGAGGGCGGGCGTGTCGTCGTCTCGTACCTCCTCCGAGACGACTTCGGTGACGTCGGCGCCGAGGAGCCCTACTCGGAAGGGATCATCGACTACCTACGCGCGGTCGAAGGGTCGGAGCTCGTCGCGTTGATCCGCGAGCCGCCCCGCAACGAGGGGCCGGCGCGGCGGATCTCGCTGCGCTCGTCGCACGACGAGGTCGATGTGTCCGCGATCGCGAGAGCCTCGGGCGGCGGCGGGCATCGCCAGGCGGCAGGGTTCTCGTCGGAGCTTCCGATCGGGGAGATCATCGAGTTCATCCGTCGCGAGTTCGTACTGGCGACGCAGGGCGACGGTGCCGCCCCGCGGTCTTAGGCCGGCCGGCGTCGCGCTGGTCGACAAGCCGGCGGGCCCGTCCTCGTTCGCGCTCGTCGCGGCCCTTCGGCGCAGGACGCGCGCCCGGACCGGTCACGCGGGGACACTCGACCCGTTTGCGACCGGGCTGCTCGTATTGTTGTCCGGAGCGGCAACTAGACTGGCCCCGTGCTTCGTCGGGCTGGACAAGCGGTACGTCACCGACGTCGACCTGACCTCGACGACGTCGACCGGCGACCCGGAAGGAGACATCGTCGAGCGTCACGCCGCTCCCTCGCAGGTGGAGCTGGATGCAGCCCTCGAGCGCCTCCGCGGTGAGGTCGAGCTGCCGATCCCCGCCGCCTCGGCGGTCAAGATCGGTGGCGAGCGCGCGTACAAGCTCGCACGCCGGGGCATCGCCGTCGAGATGCCCGTGCGCCGCTCGCTGGTGCATTCGCTCGACGTCATCGCGTATAGCGGCGACAGCGTCCGCCTCGAGATGCATGTCAGCTCGGGGACGTATGTCCGGGCGATCGCCGCCGAGCTCGACGGCCATTGCACGACACTGCGACGGACAGCGGTCGGGCCGTTCAGCGTCGAGGAGTCGAGCGGTGTCGACGACGCGGTCATCCTGCCGCCGGCCGAGGCCCTCGGGCGGCTACCCGTCGACGCGCTCGAGCAGGTGGACGGCACGATCCGGGCCGGCGTGCTCGCGGTGGCCGGGGCGAGCGGGAGCAGCGTCGCATGAACGTCGCGCGCTCGGCCGACGAGCTGGCCGTGACGCCGCGCGCCGTTGCCATCGGGACCTTCGACGGCGTGCATCTCGGGCATCGAGCGGTCGTCCGGGCGGCCGTCGACGCGCGCCTCGGCGCCGAGCTCGTGCCGACCGTCGTCACATTCGACCCGCATCCGCGGACGGTCCTCGCGAAGGAGGTCGAGTTGCTCGCGACGCTCGAGCGGCGGCTGGAGCTGCTCGAGGAGGCCGGTGTCGAAGAGGTGCTCGTGGTGGAGTTCAGCCCGGAGATCGCCGACCTCGAGCCGGAGACCTTTGCGCGACAGTATCTGCTCGGCATCGGCGCGCAGGTGGTCGTGGCCGGCGCCGGGTTTCGGTTCGGCAAGGCGGCGGGAGGGCGACCTCGAGCTGTTGCGTGGGCTCGGCCTGGACGTCCGTCCCGTGCCGCTCGTCGAAGGCATCTCGTCGACACGGATCCGGCAGCTCGCACGGGCCGGCGAGGTCGAAGGTGCAGCGCTGCTGCTGGGCCGGCCGCTCGAGGTGGAAGGAACCGTCGTCGGCGGCGACCGGCGCGGGAGGCACGCTCGGCTTCCCCACCGCAAACCTCGCCGTAGACCCCGACGTGCTCGTACCCGGCTTCGGCATCTACGCAGGAGCCGTGGGCGAGCGCCGCGCCGCGGTCTCGATCGGCGTCAACCCGCACTACGGCGGAAACGAGCTGCGCATCGAGGCGTACCTGCTCGACTGGGAAGGCGACCTGTACGGCGACCGGATCGTGCTCGAGCTCTGGCGGCGCCTGCGGGACGAGCGCGCGTTTGCGAGTGACGCCGACCTGGTCGACCAGATCGCCCGTGACGTGGCCGAGACCCGTGCCGCGCAGCGCCCAGTCTGAGGGCAGTCAGGCGGTCTGCACGGCGCCGCTGCGGCGCGGGTCCGCGCCTGCACCTGCGCGACCGACCGCGCTGACGCCGCCGAAGAAGTGGTGGAGCGCGGGCCAGCGGCGCACGACGCGGCCGCGTGCCTCGAGGCGCGCAAGCCAAGCCTCGTCGACGCCCGGCTCGGCGTTCACCACGCCGTCCGCCGGATGGAAGCGCGGACGGTCGATCGCGGCCTGTGGCGCGGCGCCCTCGTGCAGGATCGCGGCGAGCACACCGACGAGCGCGGTCCGGAGCCGCGTCCCGCCTGCCGCGCCGAGTGCCAGCTCCAGGCCGTCGGAGTCGAACACGAGCGTCGGCGCCATCATGCTCGCCATTCGTGTCCCGGCTCGCAGCGGCTCCCGCACGAGATCCGTCTCGCCGAGCATGCTGTTGAGATGCACGTCGAGCCCGGGCAGCCAGTCGCCCGAGCCCAGGCCGAGGCTCGACGTCAGGACACAGGCGTTGCCTTCGCCGTCGACGACCGTGATGTTCGTGGTGTGGCCGTCGATCGTGACCTCGTGCTCGAGTGCTGAGAGCAGCGCGTCGGCGCCGCCCGCCGGGTCGAATCGCGCGAGCGTCTCGGGCACGCCGGACAGGCCGCCTCGCGTCACGACGTGTCGACCGGCGAAGGTGCATTCGGACGGTTCCGACCAGGTGGCTGCGTAGCCGGCGAGGTCGCCCGGCGTGATCGCGCCCCCGCGTTCGCGCATCAGCTCGAGCAGTGAGGCAGCGATCGAGCCCGTGTACACGCTTGCCGCTCCCTCGTCGCGAACGAGCTCGAGTGCCGCGACGAGGCCGGGCTGGTGGAGCAGGTCTCCCTCACGGAGCAACGTGCCGCCCGGTGCGTACATCGCGGCTCCTTCGCGAAGCGTCATCACCGGCTCGAGCATGGCCAGGCACGCCGCGTGCGCACTCGGCATCGGGACACCGGACTGCGCGACGCGCAAGGCGGGCTCGACGAGGTCGCGCCACGGCAGGCGGCCGTGGGCCCGCCACAGCGCATCGAGGCCGGCTGGGAGCCCGGGCACGGCGCACGACGACGCCCCGACCGCGTACTGAACGACCTCCTCGCCGAACCGCACAGGCAACTCCTCGAGCGCGGCCGCACCCTCGCCGGACGGCACAGCGACGAAGCAGTCGAGGTTGCGTGCCGATCCCGTCGCCGCGTCGTAGTAGACGGCATGCCCGCCGCCGAGGAGCCCCGTCATGACGGTCTCGGCGACGCAGGAGGCGAGCGCTGCGGCCACCGCCGCGTCGGCGGCGCTGCCACCTGCCGCGAGGACACCGGCGCCCGCGGCCGCTGTTGCCGGATGACCGGCCGCGACCGTGGGTCTCATCTCGCGAGGGCTTCGGCGAGGCGGCTGCCGAAACGGCCGAAGCCGGGCAGCGGGAAGTCGAAGCGGTCGCCCTCCCAGTCGCCTTGGGTCACCTCGAAGGTTCGCTCGCCGATCGGGCGCGCGGGGAACACATCGCCTTCGAAGGTGACCACGAGCCCGCCGTCTCGGTCGGCGCCACCTCGAACCGAGCGTCCGCGTTGGCGTACGTCCCTGCGAATTGGGTGAGCGCCGCAGCGGGAAGCTCGACCGTGGGGGCGACTCGGCGACGGGCGCCGAGCACGTCCTCGAAGAACGCGTCCTCGACGACACTGAGCGCCCGGCTGCCGCGGCTGCTGTTCGTGAGGCCGGCGAAGACCGCCTCGCGTTCGGGCACGAGCAGGAGCGACGACTCGAAGCCGCCGTACGAGCCGCCGTGGCCCCAGACCTCCGTCCCGCCGACACGCTCGCCGAAGAGCCCGAGCCCGTAAACGCCGCCTACGGGCTTCGCGTGACGCACCCGCAGCTGCGCGGTGTCCGGACGTGCCAGCTGCCACTGCACCGAAGCGCAGCAGGTCGGAGACGGTCGACACGAGCCCGCCCGAGGGGCGGCGGGCCCGCGGGTACGGGGCCGACGTGGCAGCTGAGCCGGTGCCTGCGAGCTCCGGCTCGCCGAAGGAGGTCGACTCGAGCCCGGCGGGGCGGATGACGAGATCGAGCAGCGCATCCTCGTACGGACGTTCCGGCGCGCTCGGCCGCGAGGTGGCCGGCGAGCCAGTAGCCGGTGTTCGCATACGACCACACCTGCTCGACGCCGAAGTACCGGCGCACCCCCGGGAGCTCCGAGACGGCCGCGGCGAGCGCATCGTCGCCTGCTCCGAAGCGCGCAAGATCGCCGCATCTCGCAGTCGTAACCGCTCGTGTGCGAGAGCAGGTGGCGGATGCGGACGTCGTCGGGCCAGATTTCCGTGGCTCCTCGAGGTCGAGCAGCTCGAGCGCCAGCAACGCCGTGAACGGCTTCGTGATCGATGCGACGCGGAAGACCGCGTCCGGATCGCAGCCGACGGCCGCCCGCACGGACCGGCCGGCAACGGTGTAACCGGCGCTCAGCGCAGGCACGCCGAACGAGGCCGCAGCCGCCTCGACCTGGCTCTGAAACCGCGCATTCATCGGGAATCCGCTACCCTACTGGCAGGCCCGGCCTCGGCCGTCTCGCGTTCTTCCTTCGCGGCGAGCTGAGACCTGGGTGACATTCACAGCGAGAGGAGAAAGATGCCCCTCACCAAGGAAGAGAAGCTGGAGCACGTTCAGAAGTTCGGCAAGCACGAGACTGACACCGGTTCGCCGGAGGTTCAGATCGCGATGCTGACGCAGCGCATCAACGAGCTGACCGAGCATCTCCGCACGCACAAGCACGATCACTACTCGCGTCGCGGACTGCTGAAGCTCGTCGGGTCGCCGCCGCCGGTTCCTGAACTACCTGCAGCGCAAAAACCTCGAGGGCTATCGCGCCCTCATCAAGGAGCTGGGCCTCCGGCGCTAGCTCCAAAGTCACGGAGGGTGGAGTTTGGGCGAGCGCTCGCGCGCCGAACAGGCGCAGAGCGTTGGCTCAAACTTCCACCCTTCACATTGCACAGTGGAGGAATAGGAGAAACATGACCATTGTTGAAGCTGAGCACCCCGCAGGGGTGCCGGTTTCCGTGTCCGTCGAAGTCGGCGGCAAGGAGATTTCGTTCGAGACCGGGAAGATCGCCAAGCAGGCCGACGGGGCAGTCGCTCGTCCGCAGTGGCGACACCGTCGTCCTCGGTACGGCGCAGGGCCGGACGGAGGCCCGCGAAGGCGCGGACTTCTTCCCGCTGACCGTCGATGTCGAGGAGCGCATGTATGCCGCCGGGAAGATCCCGGGCGGGTTCTTCAAGCGCGAGGGTCGCCCCACGGAACGGGCGATCCTGACCGCCCGCATGACCGACCGCCCCGTCCGGCCGCTCTGGCCGAAGGGCTATCGCAACGAGACGCAGTGCGTCGCCACGGTCTTCTCGGCCGACATGATGACTGCGCACGACGTCCTGTGCATCAACGCGGTCTCGGCGGCTCTGACCGTGTCGCCGCTGCCGTTCCTCGGCCCCATCGGCGCAGTGCGGATGGGCATCGTCGACGGCGACCTCGTCGTCAACCCGACGTTGCAGGAGATCGAGGAATCCGATCTCGACCTGATCGTGGTCGGAACCAAGGACGGCCTGACCATGGTCGAGGCCGGCGCGAAGCAGGTGCACGAGGACAAGCTCCTCGAGGCGCTCGAGATCGCCCACCGCGAGATCGTGAAGCTCTGCGACGCCCAGCTCGAGCTGCGGGCGAAGCGGGGCAAGACGAAGTGGCTCGACCCAGCCGTGACCGAGCGGCTCGAGGGCACCTACGGCCACCAGATCTGGGAGCGGATCCAGCAGCAGGGCCTCCGCGAGGCCGCTGCAATCGTCGAGGAGATCGTGGAGAAGGAGGTCGGAGCTCCCTCGCTCGACGCGAACGAGGCCAAGGTCTTCGGCGAGCTTCAGGTTCGGATGTCGCTTGCGCAGATTCTCGAGAAGCAGCGTTCGGTGGCCGTCGAGACGGTCGTCCGTGAGAAGTTCGAGAACGAGCTGCGCGGCCTCACCGACGCGGAGCAGGATTCCAAGGAGCTCAAGTCCGCCAAGCGCAGCCTGCTCTTCGAGCACATCGTCGAGAGCGTCGAGCTGCCCTTCCCGGTCGGCCCGGCCACCGTCGACGGCGAGCCGGCCGTCAAGGACTCACTGACGAAGGGCTACGTCAAGAAGGCGTGCGAGTCGATCTACAAGACGCTCGTCCGCCAGAAGATCGCGGTCGACAAGCGCCGCCCGGACGGCCGGACTGCAACCCAGATCCGCCCGATCGAGGTCGAGGTGTCGGTCATGCCGCGCACCCACGGCTCCGGTCTCTTCACCCGCGGGCAGACGCAGATCATGTCGCTGCTGACGCTCGGCACGGCCAAGGAGGGGCAGCGCATCGACGACCTCTCCCTCGAGCGTGACCGGCGCTACATGCACCACTACAACTTCCCGCCCTACTCGGTGGGGGAGACAGGTCGGATGGGCTCGCCCAAGCGGCGTGACATCGGCCACGGTGCACTCGCGCAGCGGGCACTCGAGGCAGTGCTGCCGACGACCGAGACGTTCCCGTACACGATCCGCATCGTGTCCGAGACGCTCGAGTCGAACGGCTCATCCTCGATGGGATCCGTGTGCGGCTCGACCCTCGCGCTGATGGACGCCGGTGTGCCGATCACGGCTCCGGTCTCCGGAATCGCGATGGGCCTCGTCAAGGAAGGCGACGCCTACGAGATCCTCACCGACATCCAGGGCGCGGAGGACCACCTGGGCGACATGGACTTCAAGGTCGCCGGCACGCAGGAGGGGATCACCGCCCTGCAGATGGACATCAAGATCACCGGCGTCAGCCGCGAGATCATGCAGCAGGCCCTCGCCCAGGCGAAGGAAGCCCGCATCGCGATCCTGGCGAAGATGAATCAGGCGATCTCCGCACCGCGCGAGGCGCTCGCAGAGCATGCACCGCGGATCTCGACGATCCAGATCAACCCCGAGTTCATCGGCATGGTGATCGGGAAGGGCGGCGAGACGATCCGCTCGCTCGAGGCCGAGTACGAGGTGCAGATCGACATCGAGGAGGACGGCACGATCCTCGTCTACGCCACCGAGGGCACGAAGGGCGACGCCGCGATCGAGGCGATTCGCAACCTCACCAAGGAGCCCGAGGTCGGCGACACCTACACGGGTCGCGTCGTCAAGACGACCGACTTCGGTGCGTTCGTCGAGCTGAAGAAGGGCACCGACGGGCTGCTCCACGTCTCGAACGTCGGCCCCGGCCGTGTCAATCACATCGAGGACGTCATCGCCCGCGGCGACATCCTCGACGTGGTCGTCCAGGAGGTCGACAAGGCGCGTGGCCGCATCGGCCTGAAGCTCGTGCAGAAGCACGAGGGCGAGGCGACGGTCAGCCCCGAGGAGCTGATCGAGCGTGCCAAGGACGCTCCGCCTCGCGAGCCCCGCGAGGACCGCGGCCCGCGCCGTGACGGCGCTCGCGGCGGCAGCCGCGGGCCCCGCCGCGAGCGTGAGGGGTCGCGCAGCGAGTAAGTAAGGTCGGCGGCATGAGGCCGCCCGCCACGCTGACCGACGGCGTGGTCGTCCTCCGCGAGTTTCGCGAGGACGACCGCGCCGCCGTCCTTCAGACGATGGGCGACGAGCTGGTCCGCTCGTGGCTGAACATGCCCAACGAGCCCCGCGACGCCGACTTCGCCTCCTTTCTCCGCAGCGCGCGTGCGGGACGCGCAAGCGGGGAGCGCATCGACTACGCGGTCACCGAGCACGGACACGACGTCGCGCTTGGTGCGGTGATCGCGTCGCGTCGTGCACGTGACAACTACGAGATCGCGTACCTCGCGGGCGCTGCAGGACGGGGGAGGGGGCTGATGACCCGAGCGGTCCGCGTGCTCTGCAACTGGCTCTTCGCCGAGGGCATCGGCCGCCTCGAGCTCCGGACGCACCCCGAGAACGAGCCGTCCCAGCGCCTCGCCGAACGCGCGGGCTTTCTGCGCGAGGGTCTCGAGCGGAAGTCGATCTGGCTCCACGGGCGGCGGCACGACGCGCTCGTCGTGGTCGCTGTTGCCAGACGATCCCCGGTGAGCCTCTACGCTACCCCGGTGCAGAACTGGATGCTGACCGAGCTGGACTCGGGTGAGCGCGTCATCTCGGAGCGACTCGACCACGTCCGGTCGGCGGCCGTCGGTTACTGGATCGGCGCCGGGTCCCGGGACGAGGAGGCCGCCGAGGCCGGGGTCTCGCATTTCATCGAGCATCTGCTGTTCAAGGGCACCGATCGCTACAGCGCACTCGAGATCGCCGAGATCTTCGACGGGCTCGGAGGCGAGCTGAATGCCGCAACCTCACGCGAGCACACGCTCGTCTATGCCCGAATCCCCGACCACCATCTGGTGACGGCCGTCGACGTGATGAGCGACATGGTGTTTGCACCCGCCTTCGCGGAGCTCGAGACCGAACGTGAGGTGGTGCTCGAGGAGATCGCCATGTACGAAGATGCGCCCCAGGAGCTCGTGCACGACCTGATCTCCGACGCCGTGTTCGGCGACCACCCGTTGGGCCGGCCGGTGATCGGGACGGCGGAGGTGATCTCGTCTATCCCTTCGACCGCGATCGCGCGCTACCACCGAGCAGATGTACGCGCCGTCGAACATCGTCGTCGCCGCTGCGGGGAACATCGAGCACGACGAGATCGTCGAGCTCGTGCAGCGTGGTCTCGAGCGCCGCAAGGGCAACGCCTCGGCGCGGGCGAACCTGCGCCCGCCGCTCATCCAGGAGCCGCCGCCGCAACTGCGCTTCCACCGGAAGGACACCGAGCAGTACCACGTCTGCCTTGCGGCCCCCGGCATCTCGCGCTCCGACCGCCGTCGTTTTGCAGCCTCGCTGCTCGACGCGATCCTCGGAGGCTCGGCATCGTCGCGCCTCTTCCAGGAGATCAGAGAGAAGCGCGGGATGGCATATGCGGTGTACTCGTTCGTCTCCCAGTACACGGACACCGGCCAGATCGGCATCTACCTCGGCACGCGCGAGGACAACCTGGGTGATGCCCTCGCGATCACCGCCGAGCAGATCGCGGACATCGCCGGCGGGAACCTCTCCGAGCGCGAGCTGGAGCGGGCGAAGGAGAATCTCAAGGGCCGCATCCTGCTGTCGATGGAATCGACGTCGGCCCGGATGAACCGGCTCGGCAAATCGCTGATCACGGACTCGGAGCTGCTGTCGCTGGACCGCATCGTGGCCGAGATCGACGCCGTCGATGCGCCGCTCGTCTGCGAGCTCGCGGCGGCGCTACTCGGTTCCGAGCGGCTCTCGGCCGCCTGCATCGGGCCGAGCGAGGAACGCTTCGTGGAGGCACTGGGGCGGATCGCGCCGGACCTCGCCCGAGCAGCGTGAAGATCCTCCTCAACGGGCGGCGCGGCCGGGTCGGCTCCGTGCTCGGGCCGGATCTCGAGGCAGCAGGTCATGCTCTGGTCGACGACCTCGCCGCAGCCGAGGTGATGGTCGACTTCACTCGCCCCGACGCGGCCGCCGCGAATGTACGAGCCGCGGTTGCCGCGGGTGTGCCGAGCATCGTCGGCACGACCGGGCTGGGAGACCGGCGAGTTCACGACGGCCCCGGTGCCGGTCTTCTATGCGCCGAACTTCGCCATCGGTGCGGTGCTGATGATGCGCTTCGCCCGCGAGGCTGCGCAGTACCTGGAGCACGCCGAGATCGTCGAGCTGCATCACGCTGAGAAGCTCGACACGCCGTCCGGCACCGCCAAGCTCACGGCCGAGCTGATGGGTGGCGGCGTGCCGGTCCATTCGGTGCGTCTGCCCGGGCCTCGGCGCCCACCAGGAGGTGATCCTCGGCGCGCCCGGCGAGGTGCTGACGATCCGCCACGACGCGACGTCGCGGCAGGCGTACACACCCGGCGTGCTGCTCGCGCTCGCGCGCGTCGGCTCGCTCCCGCCCGGTCTGACGGTGGGCCTTGACGCTCTGCTCTGACACTCGTCGCGTCGCCGGCCTCGAGCTGACACTGCTTCGCCCCGCCTCACCCGAGGCGCTCATCGACGAGGACGCATTCGCACACGACGAGTTCCTGCCGTACTGGGCCGAGCTCTGGCCGGCGGCGACCGCGCTCGCCGAGGCCCTGCCGGCCGTCGCCGGGCTCCGCGTCGTCGAGCTCGGCTGCGGGCTCGGGCTGCCGTCGCTCGTCGCGGCCGCACGCGGCGCGGAGGTCACGGCCAGCGACTGGTCGGAGGACGCGATCGAGTTGCTCCGCACGAATGCGGCGAGAAACCGGCTTGCGGGTCACCGCGGTGGTGCACGACTGGCGCCTGCCGTGGGCCGAGCGATTCGACCTGGCACTCGCCGCCGACGTTCTCTACGAGCAACGGAACGTCGAGCCCGTGCTCGCGCGCCTGACCGAGCTCGCGCCCCGCGCGCTCGTCGGCCTCGCCGGCAGGCCGTACGAGGCCGAGTTTCTCCGGGCTGCCGGGAACGTCGAGCAGGTCGCCGACCGCGTCGTCGGCATCGGGCGCCCCGTGTGATCGCCGGAGTATCCTGCAGGCGATGCTCGGCAACATCCTCACGGCGATCGTCACGCCGTTCCACGAGGACGAGTCGATCGACTTCGCGTCGTTCCAGCGGCTCGCACGCCACCTGGTCGAGAACGGCTCGGACGGCATCGTCGTCGCGGGCACGACCGGGGAGAGCCCGAACCTGTCCGACGAGGAGCGCCTCGACCTGGTGCGCGCCGCGATCGAAGCCGTCGGCGATGACGCGACAGTGGTCGCGGGGACGGGGACGTACTCGACGCGGCACTCGGTCTTGCTCTCGGAGCGCGCGCACGAGCTGGGTGCCGACGGCCTGCTCGTCGTCACGCCGTACTACAACAAGCCGCCGCAGCGAGGGATCGTCGCGCACTTCGAGGAGATTGCGCGTGCGAGCGACAAGCCGATCGTCGTCTACAACATCCCTTCACGGGTGGTCGTCAACATCGAGCCCGAGACGATTTCCCGGCTCGCCGAGATCGAGACCGTGTCCGCGGTGAAGCAGGCGCACGACGACCTCGGCTCAGGCGCGCCACATCGTCGAGAGCGGTCTCGCCCTCTACGCGGGGGACGACGCGCTGGTGCAGCCGTTCGTCGAGCTCGGCGGGATCGGCGGCATCTGCGTCCACACGCACGTCGTCGGGCCGCAGGTCGCCGAGCAGGTGCGGGCCACGCTCGCCGGCGATGTGGAACGCGGCCGGGAGCTCGACCGCGAGCTCGAGCCGGCCTACGAGCTCCTGAAGATCCAGACGAATCCGCTTCCGATCAAGGCCGCGCTGAACCTGCTCGGCCACGGCGTGGGAGGGCACCGCTTGCCCCTGCCTGCGCCGACGGAGGACGAGGTCGCCGCGGTGCGCGCCTGCCTCGAACGGCTCGGCCTCCTGGTCGCCGCCTAGACTGCCTGCCGGATGGCAAACGACGTCTTACGCGTGATCCCGCTCGGCGGGCTCGGCGAGGTGGGAAAGAACATGACCGTTTACGAGCTCGGCGACGAGGTCATCGTCGTCGACGCCGGCATGGCGTTCCCGCGCGACGAGCATCTCGGAGTCGACGTGATCCTCCCCGACTTCGGCTACCTGCGCGACAAGCGCGTGCGCGCCGTCGTCCTGACCCACGCCCACGAGGATCACGTCGGCGCGCTGCCGTTCCTCCTGCGCGAGATCCGCGTCGCAGGAGATCTGGGCCACGCGTCTGACGCTCGGGCTCGTCAAGTCGAAGCTCGACGAGCACGGGCTGCTGCGCGCGGCGGAGCTGCGCGAGGCCGACCCGGACAAGGGACCGGTCGAGCTCGGGCCGTTCACCCTCGAGTTCATCCGCATGGCGCACTCGATCCCCGACGCGGTCGGGATCGCGATCGAGACGGCAGCCGGGCTCGTCTTCCACAGCGGCGACTGGAAGCTCGACCACACGCCCGTCGACGGGCTGCGGACGGACGTCGGGCGGCTGGCGGCGCTCGGCAACCGGGGCGTCGACCTGCTGCTCGGCGACTCGACGAACGCGGAGCGCGCCGGCTTCACGCGCTCCGAGCGCGTCGTCGGCGAGGCCTTTCGCCAGATCATCCCGGTGCGCCGCGGGCGGATCCTCATCTCGAGCTTCGCCTCGAACATCCACCGGATGCAGCAGGCGATCGACGTCGGCGTCGATGCCGGGCGCAAGGTCGTGGTGGTCGGGCGCTCGATGCGGCGCAACATGAACGTCGCCCGCAACCTCGGCTACGTCGAGGTGCCGGACGACGTGCTCGTGAAGCCCGCCGACCTCGACGGCGTGCCTCCCGGCGAGCAGCTGATCATCTGCACCGGCTCACAGGGCGAGCCGCTCTCGGCGCTGACGCGGATCGCCTACAACGACCATCCGGCGGTGCAGGTCGAGCGGGGCGACACGGTGATCATCTCGGCGCGGCCGGTCCCCGGCAACGAGCTCCGCGTCCACGACGCGATCAACAGGCTGACGAAGAACGGCGCCGAGGTGCTGCACGAGGAGAACGCCGACGTGCACGTCTCCGGCCACGCACGCGCCGAGGAGCTGCGGACGCTGCTGAGCCTGCTGCGCCCGAAGGCGGTCATGCCGATCCACGGCGAGTACCGGATGCAGGCGGCGCACGCGCGGCTCGCCCAGGATGCCGGGGTGCCTGCGAGCTCGATCGTGATCGTGGAGAACGGTGACGTCGTCGAGCTCTCGAGTGCCGGCGTCCGCCATCGCCGGCCATGTCGAGTCCGGAGTGACCTACGTCGACGGCCTCGGGGTCGGCGACATCTCGGACGTCGCGCTGCGCGACCGGCGCCACATGTCCGAGGACGGTGTGCTGATCGTCGTCACGACGCTGTCCGACGGCGGGGCGGCCGCTCCCGAGCTGATCACGCGCGGGTTCGCCGAGAGCGACGAGCTGCTGGCCGAGATGCGCCAGGAAGCTCACGAGATCGTTCGCGAGCTGCTCGAGGACGACATGCGCGAGATCAAGCTGTTGCAGGAGCACATCCACGACGGCCTGGGCCAGCTCGTCTACGACCGCACGCACCGCCGCCCGATGATCCTGCCCGTGGTGATCGAGGTATGACGACGCCTTTGAGCATCCGTCCCGAGTGGGCCGCGTTGATCTCGGAGCACGCCGTCGAGGAGCAGACCGCCCGCAAGCTGATCGGACAGCTCGTCTCGGTCGAGGTCGCGTCGCTCGCGTTCTGCCGGCTCCTCGAGCGCTGGCGCAGCGGCGAGGCCGACCCGAGCACGCCGGGCCGCCGCCAGGCCGCGCTGCGCCGGGCGGCCGACCGGGTCGAGACGGCACTCGCGGGGCTGGAACGGCCGCTCGGGCGCTACCTGCTCGAGCTCGAGGCCGACCACGCCGAAGGACGATCCTGGTTCGGCGAGCCCGGGCCGGCCGAGCTCGTCGACTGGCAGCCGGTGCTCGAGCGCGCCGGCGTGCGGGTCGCACCACACCGCGTCGCCGCCGCCTACCTGGAGCTCGCCGTGCTCGTGCGCGCCCTCGAGGGCCTGTCGGCGCAGGCACGCTGGCAGTCGTCGATCGACAAGAGCTCGCTCTGGGCGGGCCTCTTCGACCTGCGCGAGAACCTCCTCGGCCGCGCCCACGAGGAGCTCAGGGCGATCGCCGCCTGACCGGCGCGACGCGCGCTTCTCGGCATGCCGGTCGAGCTCACCGTCGTCGGGTCGATCAACCTCGACCTCGTGGCCCGGGTCGAGCGCCTGCCGCGGCCGGGGGAGACGATCGCCGCCGCAGCCTTCGACCGGGTGCCCGGTGGCAAGGGCGCGAACCAGGCGGTCGCCGCGGCCCGGCTCGGGGCGCGCGGTCCGGCTGATCGGTGCGGTCGGCACCGACTCACTCGCCGCCGAGGCGCTCGCCGGGCTGGACGCGGCAGGCGTCGACCTCGAGCTCACGCGCAGCGGCAGCACGGGGCTTGCACTCATCCTCGTTGCAGCGGACGGCGAGAACCAGATCGTCGTCGTGCCCGGCGCGAATGCAGCGGTCGAGCCCGCCTCACCGTCCGGAGCCGTCCTGTGCCAGCTGGAAGTGCCCGATCACGTCGTGGTGGCAGCGGCCCGAGAAGGCAACGTTCTTCGCGCTTGAACGCCGCGCCGGCCCGACCGATCGAGCTCGTGCCCGACCTGCTGATCGTGAACCGGCTCGAGCGCGAGCTCGTCTCGCGCGGCAAGCTCGTGGCGGTCACGTTCGGCGCCGAAGGCGCAGCGCTCTACGAGGACGGCGTCGAGGTCGCGCGGGCGAGGCCTCCTCGCGTCGTCGCGGTCGACGGGACCGCCGCCGGCGACGCGTTCGCCGCCTGCCTCGTCGTGTCTCTCCTCGACGGGCGCTCCCACGGCGAGGCGCTCCGGCGCGCGTGCGCAGCGGGCGCGCTCGCGGCTTCACGCGCACGGAGCTCAGCCGTCCCTGCCCACGGTCGCTGAGCTTGAGGCGATACTCAGCGGCATGACGCCGACACCGATCATCCTCGACTGCGATCCCGGCCACGACGACGCGATCGCCATCCTGCTCGCGCTCGCCTCACCCGAGGTCGAGCTCGTCGGAGTGACCACCGTCTCGGGCAATCAGACGCTCGACAAGACGACGGCGAACGCGCTGCGGGTGCTGGAGCTGGCGGGCCGCAGCGACATCCCGGTCTTTGCCGGGGCGGACGCGCCGTTCCTGCGTGCCCGGGACGTGGCGGCCCACGTGCACGGCGAGTCCGGGCTCGACGGCCCCGATCTCCCGCCCGCCGCCGGCGCCGCGCAGGCCCAGCACGCGGTCGAGTACCTCGCGGAGCAGTTTCGCGCTGCTCCGGAGACGACCCTCGTCGCAACCGGCCCGTTGACCAACGTCGGGCTCGCCTTCGCGATGCATCCCGACGTGCGCGCCCGAGCGGATCGTGCTGATGGGCGGCGCGATCGGCGAGGGAAATCGCACTCCGGCGGCCGAGTTCAACATCTGGGCGGACCCGGAGGCGGCCCAGCGCGTCTTCGCGGAGGCGCTCGACACCACGATGGTCGGTCTCGACGTCACTCACCGCGCGCTGATCACCGATGCGCACACCGAGCGCATGCGCGCCGCGGGCAGGGTCGGGCGCGTCGTCGCCGAGCTGATGGACTTCTATGCCCGCTTCCACAGGGCGCGCTACCCGGATCTCCACGGCTCGCCGATGCACGACCCGGTCTGCATCGCGCATCTGATCGACCCGACCCTCCTCGACGTTCGCGCCGCCTTCATCGACGTCGACTGCACGACCGGGCCGAGCTGGGGCCGCACCAACGTCGACTGGCGAGGCCGCGAGCACTTCGGCGCTCCGAACGCGAAGGTGGCCCTCGACATCGACGGCTCCCGGTTCGGCGAGCTCGTGGTCGAGCGCATCAGCTCGCTCGGATGATCGTCTTCGCGGCGATCGCCCCGCACGGCGCGCCGGTGTTCGAGCAGCCGGGCGCACCGACGCGCAGGGGCATGGAGGAGCTCGGCCGACGCTTCGCCTCGGCCCACCCGGAGGCCGTGATCGTCCTGACCCCGCACGGCGTCCACATCGACGGGCACTTCGCGGTCGTGCGCTCCGTTCGGCTCGCAGGCGATGCCGCCCAGTGGACGGACGTCGACACACGCTACGAGGGGCCCGGGAGCCCCGAGCTCGCCGACGCCTGCGTCCGGTCGCTCCAGGATGCCGGCCTGCCGGCCCTCGGGATCACCTTCGGCGCAACCGCGGCGGGGTCGTCGACGATGCCGCTCGACTGGGGCGCGCTGATCCCGCTCTGGTTCATGCGAGCTCCGGCCGTCGTCGTCAGCCCGTGTCGCGTTTTGTCCAACGACGAGCACGTGCGAGCCGGCCATGCACTCGCAGCCGCCACGGGCTCGCGACGGGCGGCGCTCGTCGCGAGCGCCGACCACGGGCACGGCCATGCCCCCGACGGGCCGTACGGCTTCGCACCCGAGTCGGCCGAGTACGACGAGGAGATCCAGTCGATCGTGCGGGACAATCGGCTTGCTGCTCTGCGCGCCTGGGATCCCGGCTTCGCCGTGGCAGCGAAAGCAGACAGCTTCTGGCAGCTCCTGATGTTGCACGGGGCGCTCGGGGACGACTTCGACGTCGAGCTCCTCTCGTACGAGGTGCCGACCTACTTCGGAATGCTGACAGCCGCGTTCCAACCGCGGGCAGGCCGGAAGGACTGACCGGCGAGACCGCGAAGTGCGCCCTCATGGCGCGCAGCAAGCGGCCCCGCAAGGCCTCCCCGAAGACGCCCAGCCGCGTGAAGAAGCGGACGGTGCGCAAGCGCCGCGGGAAGCCGCTCGCGCACGCCCACCAGCACCCCGAGCTGATCGGCCTCGCCCTCGGCGCCGTCGGCGTCTTCCTCGCCGCCGTGCTCTGGTTCGGTTTCAGCGGCGGGCCGGTCGCCGACCTCGTGCGCAGCGGCGTCGGCACCGCCGCCTATCTCGCTCCCGTCGTCCTCGTGCCGCTCGGAGGCGCTGATGGTCACGAAGAGCGCACTGATCGACGTACGTCCCTTCCAGCTCGGGCTCATCGTCGCCCTCACCGGCCTGATGCTGACGCTCGGCACCGCGCACGGCGGCCTGCTCGGCGACGGGCTCGAGTCGCTCGTCGCACTCGGGCTCGGCACGACAGGCGCGACCATCCTCGGCGTCCTACTGGCGATCGCCGGAACGCTCTTCCTGACCGGGGCGAGCCTCGGTGCCATCCTTCGCCGCACCGGCCACGAGCTCCATCGCGCGCACACCCGGGTGCGGCGTGAGCGCGCCCAGCGCGTGCACGAGGTCGCCGAGCTGACCCCTGCCGAGCACGCGCTCGAGCCGCCGGTCGACGTGCGAAAGGATTACCCCGATCTCGTCTCGGACTCGATCTCGGGCCCGCCGCCTGTCCTCTTCATGCAAGAGGCGGACGAGCCGGCGCACGCCTTCGACGAGGAGCACACCCAGGAGACGCTGTTCGAGACGTCCGTGCCGGTAGCCGACTACAAGCTTCCGGACCGCGGCCTTCTGAAGCAGTCCAAGCCCGGCAGCGGCCCGACCGGCGAGGCGAATGCGCGTGTGGCCGAGGCCCTCGTCACCTGCCTCGCGCACTTCGGCGTCGATGCGACCGTCGTCGGCCAGATCTCCGGCCCGCGGGTCACGCGGTACGAGCTGCAGCTCGCGCCCGGCACGAAGGTCGGCAAGGTCGCGAACCTGAAGGACGACCTGAGCTACGCGCTCGCGACGACCGAGATCCGAATCCTCGCGCCGATCCCGGGGAAGCAGGCCGTCGGCGTCGAGGTGCCGAATCTCAGCCCGAACCTCGTCACGCTCGGCGACATCTACGACGACCTGCCCGCCACCGCGAGCCCGCTTGAGCGTGTGGCTCGGCAAGGACATCTCCGGCGCCGCCGTCTGGGCCGACCTGGCGCGCATGCCGCACATCCTGATCGCCGGCACGACCGGCTCGGGCAAGTCGGGCTGCATCAACGCGATCCTCACGTCGATCCTCCTGCGCGCAACACCGGACGAGGCGCGGCTGATCCTGATCGACCCGAAGAAGATCGAGCTCAACTACTACGAGTCGATCCCGCATCTCCTGACGCCGGTCGTCTCGAGCCCGAAGGAAGCGAGCGCGGTCCTCCTGAACGTCGTCGGTGAGATGGAGCGGCGGTACGAGCGGCTCTCGCAGGTGCGTGCGCGCAACCTCGCCGAGGCAAACCGGGCGTTCCGCAAGCGCGGGGAGGAGGAGCTCCCGTATCTGCTCGTCGTGATCGACGAGCTCGCCGACCTGATGATGGTCAGCCCCCAGGAGGTCGAGGACTCGATCATCAGGCTGGCACAGAAGTCGCGCGCCGTCGGCATCCATCTCGTGCTGGCGACGCAGCGGCCGTCGGTCGACGTGATCACCGGCATGATCAAGGCGAACGTCCCGTCTCGGATCGCGTTCGCAGTCTCTTCGCAGACCGACTCGCGCGTGATCCTCGACCAGAACGGAGCCGAGAGCCTGCTCGGCCAGGGCGACATGCTGTTCAAGCCGCTCGGCACCTCGAGGCTCCAGCGCGTCCAGGGTGCCTTCGTGACCGAGGACGAGATCGCCCTCATCGTCGAGCAGACGCGGACACAGCGGGAGCAACTCGTCGACGAGAGCTTCCTCGAGCTGCCGCAGGTCTTCGCCGACGAATCCGACTCCGAGGACGGGGAGTTCGACCCCGACGAGGATCCGTTGCTCGACAAGGCGATCGAGGTGGTCGTGACCGCGCAGACCGCATCGGTGAGCCTGTTGCAGCGCCGGCTGCGCGTGGGATACACGCGGGCGGGGCGGCTCGTCGACATGCTGGAGCGGCGGGGGATCATCTCCCCGTACGAGGGCTCGAAGCCGCGCCGCGTGCTCCTCACCGAGCACGATCTCGAGCGCGTCGCCGCGGACTAGCCTCCGGCCTCCTGAGGGGCTACGCTACTGCCGCAGGTCCCCCCGGACAGACCAATTAGAGGAGGGTACGTGAAGTTTTCTCACGGGATTATGCTGGCGTGCGTCGTCGCACTCGCCGCTGTGGTCGTCACGGCCACGGCATTCGGCGGAGCGAAGGCGCCGGCCACGCAGAAGGCGTCATTCACGGCGGCGCTCGTGAGCGACATCGGCAAGTTCACCGACAAGGGCTTCAACCAGAACCAGCTGAAGGGCTTGACGGACGCCAAGTCGAAGCTCGGTGTCAGCACCATCGCGCTGCAGTCGAACTCGACGAGCGACTATGCGCCGAACTTCAACCAGGCGATTCGCAAGGGCGCCAAGCTCGTCGTCGCGGCCGGCTTCCTGCTCGCTCCGACCGAGGCGACGTACGCGAAGAAGTTCCCGAACGTCGACTTCGCGATCACGGACTACACGGTCCACATCCCGCCGTTCGCGGACAAGAAGGGCAACGTCCTCCTCAAGAACGTCGAGGGCCTGACCTACAACGCGAACGAGTCGGGCTGTCTCGTCGGCGTGCTCGCCGCCAAGATGGCCGTCAAGAACGGCGGCACGGCGGTCGGCGCGGTCGGCGGCCTCAAGATCCCGCCGGTCGACATCTGGATCGCGGGCTACAAGTACTGCGTCCACAAGGTCGCACCGAAGCTGAAGGTGCTCGTGCAGTACTCGAACGACTTCGTTGCGACGGACAAGTGCCAGACGGTTGCCCAGAACGAGATCGCCCAGGGCGCCAAGGTGCTGTTCCAGGTCGCGGGCGGCTGCGGCCTCGGCACGCTGAAGGCAGCCGATGACGCGAAGATCTGGGGCATCGGTGTCGACGTCGACCAGTACAAGGATGCGAAGCGCGTCCTGACGAGTGGTGTGAAACGCGTCGACAACGGGGTCTTCCAGGCCATCCAGCAGGCGAAGGCCGGCAAGTTCCAGGGTGGCTCCGACCTCGTCTTCAACCTGAAGAACGGCGGCATGGGGGTCGGCAAGATCAACCCGTCCGTCCCGAAGGCGTGGATCACGCTCATGAACAGCTACAAGGCGAAGATCATCGCCGGCAAGCTGAAGGTCCCGACCGGCCTGTAGCAGCCGACGCAAGGACAGGAATGTGAACGGGCGGGCCAGGTGCCCGCCCGTTCTCGTTCTGTTTAGGATCACTCGCGATGGCCGACGAGCTCGTACTCGAGATGCGGGGGATCCGGAAAGAGTTCCCTGGGACGGTCGCAAACGACGACGTCGACCTCGACGTCCGCCGCGGCGAGGTGCATGCGCTCCTCGGTGAGAACGGCGCCGGCAAGTCGACGCTGATGAACATCCTCTACGGGCTTTACCGCCCCGACGCGGGGCAGCTGCTCCTGAACGGCAGGCCGGTGGAGTTCTCGTCGGCCCGCGACGCCATCGCGGCCGGGGTCGGCATGGTGCACCAGCACTTCATGCTGATTCCCGTGATGACGGTGGCCGAGAACATCGTGCTCGGTGTCGAGCCGCGCAACGGGCTGCTGCTGGACGAGCGAACAGCCGAGAAGCGAGTGCGCGAGCTGTCGGAGCGGTTCTCGCTCGCCGTCGACCCGTCTGCGCTCGTCAGCGACATCACAGTCGGGCAGGAACAGCGTGTCGAGATCCTCAAGGCGCTCTACCGCGGCGCCGACGTCCTGATCCTCGACGAGCCGACCGCGGTCCTGACGCCGCAGGAGGCGCAGGAGCTCTTCGACATCATCCGCAGCCTGCAGGCGGACGGCAAGTCGATCATCTTCATCAGCCACAAGCTGAACGAGGTGCTCGAGATCGCCGACCGGATCACCGTCCTGCGGCGCGGCAAGAAGATCGAGACCGTCCCGCGCGAGGGTGCGACCGAGGCGTCGCTCGCACGCGCGATGGTCGGCCGAGAGGTGCTGTTGCGCGTCGAGAAGACGCCGGCGCAGCCCGGTGACGTGCTGCTCGCCGTCGACGACCTGCATGTGCGTGACGAGCGTGGGATCGAGAAGGTGCGTGGAATCTCGTTCGAGGTGCGCGCGGGCGAGATCGTGGGGATCGCAGGGGTCGACGGCAACGGCCAGACCGAGCTGATCGACGCGATCACGGGTCTGATGAAGACCGAGAGCGGGACGATCACGGTCGCCGGGCCGCGAGTTCCGCCACGCGAGCGCGCGCGCCATGCTCGACGCCGGTGTCGGCCACATCCCGGAGGACCGCCAGCGCCGAGGTCTCGTCCTCGAGTTCTCGATCGCGGAGAACATCGCGCTCCACGACTACGCGAAGGCACCGTCGGCAAAGTGGGGCTGGCTGTTTCCTGCCCGACTCGTCGAGCGTGCCGGCCGATTGATCCAGGAGTTCGACGTGCGCGGCGGCGGTCCACTCGCGCGCGCCGGCGGGCTCTCGGGCGGTAACCAGCAAAAGGTCGTGGCCGCACGCGAGATCGCACGCGACCCGAAAGTCCTGATCGCCGCGCAGCCGACGCGAGGCCTCGACGTCGGAGCGATCGAGTATCTCCACCGGCGCATCGTCACCGAGCGCGACGAGGGCCGCGCAGTCCTGCTCGTGTCGCTCGAGCTCGAGGAGATCCTGTCGCTCTCCGACCGCATCCTCGTCATCTACGAGGGTGAGATCGTCGGCGAGCACGGCACCGACGTGTCCGAGCAGGAGATCGGCCTCGAGATGCTGGGCGGCCGCGAGCGGCCGGCGGCATGAGCACCGAATCACCAAACATCCCGCCGGAGACGCCCGAGGAGGCGGCCGAGACCGGCACGATGGCCGCCCGGTTTGCGCTCAAGCAGCGCGCGGGAGGCCTCGTCGTGCCGCTGCTCACCGGAGTGCTGGCGTTCCTGATCGGCGGCATCGTCGTGCTCGCGACGGGCCACAACCCACTGCTCGCCTACCGGGACATCTTCAACGGTGCCGGTCTCAACTGGATCTTCCATCCGACGACCGACATCGCGACGACGTCGGCCTACAACCTCACGCAGACGCTGCTGCAGACGACCACGCTGATCCTGTGCGGGCTCGCGGTCGCCTTCGCATTTCGTTGCGGCATGTTCAACATCGGCGGGCAGGGCCAGTACCTGATCGGCCTCTACGTCGCCAACTGGCTCGGCTACGACTTCGCCGGGATGAGCCCGCTGCCGCACATCCTGATCGCCGTCGGAGGCGCCACGCTCGCCGGAGCGGCGTGGGCCGGGATCGCAGGCTTCCTGAAGGCGACCGTCGGCGCCCACGAGGTGATCACGACGATCATGCTCAACTGGATCGCGGTGTGGGGCGGGATCTGGCTGTTCGGCGACGGCGGGCCGCTCCAGAACGCCGCCAACAAGTCGGTGCCGATCTCGAACGATGTCGCAGCCAGCGCACAGTTGCCGGTCTTCTGGGGCGTGCAGGGCCTGCAGGGCCTCGACATCGCCTTCTTCGTCGCGCTCGCCGGGCTTGTCGTCTTCGCGCTGGTGCTCAACCGCACCACGCTCGGCTATGAGGTTCGCGCGGTCGGCTTCAACCCGGAGGCTGCGTCGTACGGCGGGATCAGCGTGCGCAAGAACCTCATCCGGGCGATGGCGATCTCGGGCGCGTTCGCGGGCCTCGCCGGGGCCCTCGACATGCTGGGCTACCTCTACCACTTCGGCGTCTCCGACATCCCGGTCAGCTCGGTCGGCTTCCTCGGGATCGCGGTGGCGCTGCTCGGTCGCAACACCGCGGTCGGGGTCGGCTTCGGCGCCCTGCTCTTCGGCGCGCTGCTCTTCGGGACGACGCACGGACTGACCTCGAACGTCATCCAGCCGGCGCTCGCGGGCAATCTCACCTACATGATCCAGGGGCTCGTCGTGCTCTTCGTCGGCGCGGACGTGCTGATCCTCTACATCTGGAACTCGCGCCGGAAGCTCCGTCCACCGACCGTGAAGGGCAAGACCGCCGGAGTGACGCCATGAGCTGGACGTCGATGGCGGCGCGGAACCCGATCGGCAACTGGCTGCGTGATCCCGGCGCAACCGGCTACACCGGCCTCGCACTCGGAGCGTTCGCGGCGTTCCTCGGCATCCCACCGTTCGAGGCGCGAACACCCACGTGGCCGCTGATCGTGGGCATCGTCGCGGTGCTGCTCGGCGTCGCCACGATCAGCCGCGGCCGGCACGCGCCTCGGGATCGGAGCGGTCGTCGCCGGTCTCGCCGGGATCGGGCTCGGCATCCTCGCCACTCACTCGGGCGTCGGCAACCTGAACGCCGTCTTCAACGCGTCGCTGATCGCGCAGACATTCGCGTTCGCGACGCCCCTCGTGTTCGGCGCGATCGCCGGCATGTTCTCCGAGCGCAGCGGCGTGGTGAACATCGGCCTCGAGGGCATGATGCTCATGGGCGCGTTCTGGGGCGTCTGGGGCGCCGACATCGGCGGCAACTGGGCGGTCGGCCTGTTGATCGGGATGGCGACCGGTGCAGCCCTCTCCCTCGTCTATGCCTACTTCGCAATCCACCTGCGGGCCGACCAGATCGTCGGCGGCACCGCGGTCAACTTCCTGGCGCTCGGGATCACCGGCTACTTCTTCTTCCAGCTCTACGGCGGCAACTACGTCCCGCAGGGGGTCTCGACGATCCCGAACGTGCGCCTGCCCTGGATCGCCGATCTCCATTTCCTCGGGCCTGCGATCGGCAACCTCAACCTGATGGTGTGGCTGAGCTTCTTGCTCGTGATCGCCTCCTACGTGGTGATCTTCAAGACGCCGATCGGGCTTCGCATCCGCGCCTGCGGTGAGCATCCCCGCGCCGCGGACACGGTCGGGATCAACGTGTACGCCGTGCGCTACGGCGCGGTCGTCCTCTCGGGCGCTCTGGCCGCCGCCGGCGGCGTCTATCTCTCCGACGGGTTCGGCGGGGGCGCGTTCACCGACAACATGACCGCGGGCCGCGGCTTCATCGCCCTTGCGGCGATGATCTTCGGCAACTGGCGGCCCGCAGGGGCGTTCGCCGCAGCGGTGCTGTTCGGCTTCTCGAGCGCCGTCGCGCTGCGACTGCAGGTCTATTCGGCGTCGGCCTCGACGCTCTTCAACGTGCTGCCGTACGTCCTGACGCTGATCGCGGTGGCAGGCGTGATCGGCCGCACGGTGGCCGCCCGCGGCCGATGGGAAGCCGTATCGCAAGCAATAGGGGGCTCGTCCCCAGAGTGGCGCTGGCCGCTCTGGCGGTCGCCTCGGCAATCCTCGTTCCCAGCCCGGCCGGCGCGGTGAAGGCGCCGTTCGTCGCCTGCCTCGTCACCGGGACGGGCGGGCCGACCGATGCTGCGTTCAACGCGGCTCGCGGCGGCCGGGCTGCAGAGCGTCGAAGGGCGCGGCGTGGTGACCCGTGTGACCTCGGGCAGCCGGCAGCAGGACTATCTGCGCGAGCTCGGCGCCTGCGCCAGGGACGGTGCCGGGATCACGATCGCCGTCGGGTACGCGATGGCAACCGCCGTCGACCAGGTGGCCACGGTCTATCCTCGGGCCGCCTTCGCGATCCTCGACGTGGACGTGAGGACGCTGGCTCACAGGCCCGCGAACGTCGCAGGTCTCGTGTTCAGGCAGCAGGAGGCGGGCTACCTGGCCGGATATGCGGCGGGGCTCTGGGCGGCGCGGCGGCACGGCGCTGCCGTCGCCTCGGTCGGCGGGCTCCAGATCCCGCCCGTCGAGCGGGCGCTCGCGGGCTTCCGGTTCGGTGCGAAGCGCGCACAGCCAGGCCTCCGGGTCCTGAACGCGTACGCAGGCGACTTCACCGTTGCCGCAAAGTGCCGTCACCAGGCACTCGCCCAGATCGCGAACGGGTCGGTTGTCGAGTTCGCGGTCGCCGGCGGCTGCGGCACAGGCGTACTCGCTGCAGCACGCGCGAAGGGGATGATGGGAATCGGCTTCGGTGCAGACCGGCCGGCACCCGGGCCGCAGGTGCTGACGACGCGCGGTCGAGCGGGCGGACGTCGCGATCGCAGCGGCCGTGCGCGCGGCGCGCGCCGGGCACCCTCACCGGCGGCACGAACGTCTTCTTCGACGCACGCAACGGCGGCATCGACATCGGCACCTGGAGCCGCCGGGTGCCGCCGTCGATCCGAGGGGCAGTCGCCGGCCAGCTGGCGCTCCTGCGCGCCGGCAAGATCGCCGGCATCCCGACGACGCTGCCCTAGAAACGTTCGAAGTGCGCTCGCCCGCCGAGTACGTTTACGCCGGATGATGCGGCTCGCAGCGGCACTCGGTCTCGTCCTCATGCTGGCGGGCGCGGCGTGCGGCGGCGCGCGCAAGAGCGTCACGACCACCGCCACCACCGCGGCCACCCTGCGGGCCCCGGCGACCGAGGGGCTGCGGGTCGGTGTGGTCGGCCCGCTCAGGCTCGACACGGCCGGCATCGTGATCGAGCGCGGGGCGCTCGCACAGGTCGCGTCCACCTCGCTCGTCATCGTGTCCGGCCCAGTCGGCGAACCTGACGGCGGTGGCGGCCGCCGCTCGCGCGCACCCGTCCACGCACTACGCGCTCGTCGGGCACAGCACGAAGCCGGACCGGGTGAAGAACCTGGTCGGGCTCGTGTTGAGCGACGACCAGGCGGCCCTCCTCGGCGGGATCGTCGCCGGCTACGCGGCGGCCGACCTCGGTGGAACGCGCCCCGCGCGTCGCCTGGGTCGGGCCCGAGGAGCGCGTCCTGGCGGGCTCCTTCGAGCGCGGTGTCCACCGCTCGCTCCCGGGGGCGGTCGTTCTCGACCAGTGGTCGAGGATCCATCCCGGCGCGGTGCAAGGAGGCGGCGCTGACGGCGATCGAGCGCGGCGCGATGGTCGTGATGGCGCACGACGGCATCTGCGCCGAGGCGGCAATCGCCGGGGCGCGCCAGCAAAATGTGGCGGGGCTCCAGCTCGGGGACTTCGAGTTCCCGGCCGTCGCGGCGAACCTGATCGCGCGTGACGCCGTCGCGGGTGTGTTCCGCGGCGGAGAGGACCTCATCTTCGGCGCCGCGAGCGGCGCCATCGGGGTCGGGATCCTCGACCCGCGCATCCCGCTCGATGCCGTCGTGCGCGCGCGGGCGGCCGCGCAGGCGCTCGCAGAGCGGAGGCAGATGAACGGCGTGGCCCCGGTGCGGGTGCAGCAGCTGCGTCGCGGCCTCGGCGGCGTGCTGACACCCCTCGTCACGACGGCGGTCGCGTTCCTCATGGGCGGGCTCGTCGTCGCCCTCACCGGCAAGAGCCCGTGGCACGTCTACCACGCGATCTTCACCGGCACGGGCCTGGGCTGGTTCTTCCAGGTCGGGAACCACTCGGCGCGGATCCCGTTTGCGACCGGGCACATGTGGTTCCCGTGGGACACGGGGTCGGTCGCCGCCGCGAACCTGCAGCAGACGCTGCTCTTCACGACACCGATCGTCCTGACGGCGCTCGCCGTCGCGTTCGCCTTCCGCTGCGGCATGTTCAACATCGGCGGCCAGGGGCAGTACGTCGTCGGCACGCTCGTCGCCGTCTGGCTCGGCTCGTCCCTCGCGACACTGCCTGCCTGGACGCACGTGGTGCTGTGCCTCGCCGCCGGAACACTTGCGGGCGCCGTGTGGGCCGGCGTCGCAGGCCTTCTCAAGGCCACCGTCGGGGCGCACGAGGTGATCTCGACGATCATGCTCAACTGGGTCGCGATCTGGGTGGGGTCCTACCTGGTCGGCGAAGGCGGCCCGCTGCAGGGATCTCGCACGTCGATCCCCGTCTCGGGCACGATCCTCGACGGAGCGAAACTGCCCGTCTTCTGGGGCGTCAAGCTCCTGCAGGGGCTGTCGATCGGGATCTTCATCGCGATCGCGATGCTCGTCGTGTACTGGATCGTCGTCAATCGGACGACGCTCGGATTCGCGGTGCGCGCCGTCGGGTTCAACCCGGAGGCCGCACGGTACGGCGGCATCTCCGTCGCGCGCAACTACTTCGTCGCGATGGCGATCGCGGGTGCCTTCGCCGGGCTCGCCGGCGCCCTCGATGTGACCGGCTGGGAGTATCAGGTCGGCCCCTCCGACCTGCAGGCGAGCCAGATCGGCTTCATCGGCCTCGCCGCCGCGCTGCTCGGCCGAAACACGGCGGTCGGCGCGGGATTCGCCTCGCTGCTCTTCGGCGCCCTGATCACCGGCACCTCGAGCCGCCAGCTCGATCCGGCGGTCTTTCGCCCCGACCTCGCCGGCAACCTGACCACGATCATCCAGGGGCTCGTCGTCCTCTTCGTCGGCCTCAATCTCGGCGGGCTGTGGGCGTGGCTGCGCAGCCGGAGGAGGAGGTAGGCCGATGAACAGCTGGACGCAGCCGAGGACGGTCGGGATCGTCGGCATCGCCCTCGGCGCGCTCGCCTTCTGGCTCGCGCTGCCGCCGCTCGCAGCGCGGACGGCCGTGCTACCTCTCGCACTCGGCCTCCTGGCCGTCGCGGCGGGCATCTGGGCGGCCTCCCGGCAGGCGCGCCGGTCGGGCGGCGGGGCGATCGCCTCGGGACTGCTCGGGATCGCCTTCGGGGTGCTCGCGACGCGGTCGTCGACCGCGCACCTCGACACGGTCGTCGTCTGGGGGGCGCTCGGCGCGGCGACGCTGCGGTATGCGACCCCGCTCACCTTCGCTGCGATCGGCGGCCTCTACTGCGAGCGCAGCGGAGTCATCAACGTCGCCCTCGAAGGGATGCTCCTGACCGGCGCGTTCTTCGGCATCTGGGGCGCGATCTGGGCGCACTCGTGGGCCGGCGGGCTGGCCTGGGTCGTCGGCATCGCAGTGGCCGCGCTCGCGGGCATGGTGCTCGCCGCCGTCCACGCCGTGTGGGCGATCTCGTTCAAGTCCAACCAGATCATCGCCGGGACGGCGCTCAACTTCCTGGCGCTCGGCGTCACCGGCTACCTGTTCGTGGACAGGTACGGAGATACCGGGACTCCCGGTAACGTGACCGACTACGGCATCCCGGACATCCACCTCCATTTTCTGCAGAACTGGACTCTCATCGGACCGATCTTCGGCCAGCTCAACCTGATGATCTGGCTGTCGTTCGTGCTGCTCGTTGCGACCTACGTGTTCGTGTTCCGGATGCCCTGGGGTCTGCGTCTCCGCTCGGTGGGGGAGCACCCACGAGCAGCGGACACCGTCGGAGTCTCGGTGGTGCGGACCCGCTATCTCGCGGTGATCGCGTCCGGGGCGATCGCGGCGCTGGGAGGGGCCTACCTGTCGCTGGGCTTCGTCCATTCGTTCAACCAGGGCATGACCAACGGGATCGGCTTCATCGGGCTCGCCGCGCTGATCTTCGGGAAGTGGCGGCCCTTCCCCGCCTGGGGCGCGGCGCTCCTCTTCGGCTTCTCGAGCGCTCTCGCCGACCGGCTGCCCGCCGCCTACGGGAACCAGTGGGGGACGCTCTTCCAGGCGCTGCCGTATCTGCTCACCCTGATCGCGGTCGGCGGGGTCGTCGGACGCTCGATCGGCCCCGCGGCGGCGGGACGGCCGTATGCCCGGCAGTAGGCGCGCCGCCCGGGCCGCGGCCGTGCTCGGCGCGCTCGCGGTCCTGGCAGTCCCGGGCGGCGTCGTCGCGGCCCGCTATCTGAGCGGCGTGACGCTGCTCCGCGCGCTCTACGTCGCGGTCCCGGTCGCCTGCCTGCTCGGCCTGCTGGCGGTGGTCTCTGCGCGCCGGGCGCACTTCGCCGCGGCCCGCAGTGTCCGGCCGGACGCGCGTGGCGCGGGCCGGGTGGCACGCTCGCTGGCCTGGACGGGCCTCTATCTCGGGTTCACGGCAGCGCTCGCACTCGCCGTCTACGGCGCTCTTCGCTGGGCGCAGTAGCCGAGCCCGCACGACGCGGCTACCCTTGGTGATCCGTGTTCGAGATTGGCAACAGCCTTCGTGAGGCCCGCATGCGCAGAGGCGTCGACTTCGCCCAGGCCGAGCTCGCGACGAAGGTGCGAGGCAAGTACCTGCGCGCGCTCGAAGACGAGCAGTTCGACGTGCTCCCGGCGCAGACCTACGTCAAGGGCTTCCTGCGCACGTATGCCGAGTACCTCGGCCTGGACGGCCAGCTCTACGTCGACGAGTACAACTCGCGGTTCGTCGGATCGGGCGACGACCACGAACCGCGGACGCGCCGCTCGGCTGCGCGGCCGCAGCGCGGGCACCGCCGGATCGAGACGAATGTCGTGCTCGTCGTGCTCGTGGTGATCGCAATCCTCGTGATCGTCAGCGTCGCCGCATGGAAGGCGAGCAGCGGACCGTCGCGCACGCCGCCGGCTGCGAAGCCCCCGGCGGTGAAGACGCACCGCGCGCCCGCCGCCCTGCTGACGCTCACCGGGCTGCGCGGCTCGACGCACGTCGCGGCGCGCATCGGAAGCGCGTCCGGAAACGTCAAGTTCGACGGCTCGATCACCAAGGGGGAATCGCCGCTCGCGCTGAACGCCAGGCGGCTATGGGTGCAGATCGACTCGCCCGAGAACCTGCGCATCCAGGTTCGGGGCAGGCTCGTGCACGTGCCAGGCCTGAAGCCGCGGGTGATCATCGTCACCGCGACCGGTTGGCGTCCCGCCTGAGGGCCGTCGTCGTAGCGTCGGGCTCCGAGCTCGTTCGCGGCGACCGGCACGACCGAAACGGCCCGTTCCTCGCCGGCTCGCTCCTGCGCCTCGGGATCGATCCCGTCCGGATCGTCGTCGTCGGCGACGAGCCCGCAGAGCTCGAAGCCGCCCTTCGGTCGGGCCTCGACGAGGACCTGCTCGTCGTCTCGGGCGGGCTCGGCCCGACGCATGACGACCGGACGATCGAGCTGCTCGCCCGCGTGACGGGCCGCCCGCTCGCGGTCGACGAGGAGCTCGCGGCCGGGATCGAGGCGCTCTCTCGCCGGGTCGCCGAGCGCCTGAACCGGCCCTACACCGACTTCGCACCAGGCGTGCGCAAGCAGGCGACGCTGCCGGCCGGCGCAGAGTGGGTGGGCCTCGTCGGCACCGCGCCGGCGGTCGTCCTGGAGACCGGAGCAGGCGTCGCCGTGGCGCTCCCCGGGCCGCCGCGCGAGCTCCAGGAGCTCTGGCCCAGGGTGATCGAGACGGGGCCCCTCAGGGCTCTGCGCGCCCGGGCGCAGGCCCCGGAGCGGCGTGTCCTGCGGCTGTTCGGCGTCTCGGAGTCGGCGGTCGCCCAGGCACTCGAGGCAGCGGGCGGCGACGGCGACGGCGTCACGGTCACGATCTGCGCGCGGGACTTCGAGATCCACGTCGACCTCTTCGTCGAGGCCGGCGCCGACGCGCGAGCGGCCGAGCTCGAACAGGCGCTGGCGGAGGCGAACGCGCGCTATCTCTTCTCCCGCGACGAGCGCACGACCGCCGAGCTCGTGCTCGACCTGCTGCGGGCGCAGGGCCTCACACTCGCCACTGCCGAATCGTGCACCGGGGGGCTCGTCGCGGCGCGTCTCACCGACCTGCCCGGCGCAAGCGACGTGTTCGTCGGCTCGGTCGTCGCCTACTCGAACGGGGTGAAGGCGCAGCAGCTCGCGGTGCCGGAGGAGCTGCTGCTCGAGCACGGCGCCGTGTCCGAGGAGGTTGCCGCGGCCATGGCAGCGGGCGCCAGGGCACGGCTCGGAGCGGAGGTGGCGGTCGCGGTCACGGGTGTCGCCGGCCCGGGAGGCGGGACGGAGGAGAAGCCCGTCGGCCTCGTGTTCCTCCACGCGTCCGGGCCTGCGGGCGAGCTCGCCCGGCGCATCGACTTCCCCGGCGACCGCGAGACGATCCGCCAGCGCGCGACCGTAGCCGCGCTGCACCTCGTGCGTCGACTTGTGACGGAGACGTGACAGACACGGCACACCGCCTCGTCTAGCGTGGCGGGCGATGCACGGATCCGCCTCTTCTGCGCCCTCGAGCTGCCGCCCGCAGCCGCCGCGAGCCTCGCGGACTGGCAGAGCGAGCACCTGCCGGCCGGAGGTGGCGAGGGTCGAGCGGGGGAGGCCGGCGGCGCGGTGCGGCTCGTCCCGGCCGAGAACCTGCACGTCACCCTCGCCTTCCTCGGCGTGGCGGCCCGCCGCCGAGGTGCCGGCGATCACCACCGTCCTCGCCGAGGCGGCCCGGGAGGCAAGCCCGGCCGAGCTGCAACCCATCGCCTACCGCGAGACCCGGAGCGTCGGGATGATCGTCTACGCGGACCCCGCCGGGACCGCGACGGCACTCGCCGAAGCGCTCGCCGGAAGGCTCGAGCGGCTCGGCGTCTACCGGGCCGAGCGCGGCCCTGGCTGCCGCACGTCACCGTCGTGCGCTTCGGAACGCGGGCAGGACTCGCCCCGGCGCTCACGAACATACGTTCGTTCCGTGCCGTCCGGACTGCGCTCTACTCTTCAACCCTGCGACCCGGTGGGGCGCAGTACGAGGCACTTGTAACGGCAGCCCTAGGAGGTCGGTAGACAGATGGATCGCGAGCAAGCACTCGACACGGTGCTGGGACAGATCGAGCGTCAGTTCGGCAAGGGCGCCGTCATGAAGATGAACGACCAGGCCCAGGTCGCGATCGGCGCCGTCTCGACGGGGTCGCTCTCGCTCGACGTCGCGCTCGGGGTGGGTGGGCTGCCGCGCGGCCGCGTCGTCGAGGTCTTCGGGCCGGAATCGTCGGGCAAGACGACGCTCGTCTACCACGTGATCGCCGAGGCGCAGCGTCGCGGAGGCATCTGCGCGTTCATCGACGCCGAGCACTCGATGGATCCCGCCTACGCGAAGCGAATCGGCGTCAACATCGACGATCTGCTCGTCTCGCAGCCCGATACCGGCGAGCAGGCGCTCGAGATCTGCGAGCTGCTCGTCCGCTCGGGCGCGCTCGCCGTCGTCGCGATCGACTCGGTCGCGGCGCTCACCCCGAAAGCCGAGATCGAAGGCGAGATGGGCGACTCGCATGTCGGTCTCCAGGCCCGCCTGATGAGCCAGGCGCTCCGCAAGCTCGCGGGCACGCTCAACCGCACCGACACCATCTGCCTCTTCACGAACCAGCTGCGCGAGAAGATCGGCGTGATGTTCGGCAATCCCGAGACCACGTCGGGTGGCCGTGCTCTGCGCTTCTACGCCTCGGTACGGCTCGACATTCGCCGCATCGAGACGCTGAAGGACGGCGTGGAGGCCTACGGCAACCGCGTGCGCGTCAAGGTCGTGAAGAACAAGGTCGCGCCGCCGTTCAAGCAGGCCGAGTTCGACATCATCTACGGGGACGGGATCTCCTGGGAAGGCACGGTGCTCGAGACCGGCCTCGACCGGAAAGTCGTCCAGAAATCGGGCTCGTACTTCTCGTTCGGAGACGAGCGCCTCGGCCAGGGCCGCCAGAACGCAACCGCCTTCCTCAAGGAGCACCCGGACGTCGTCCAGGCGATCCTGCAGGCGATCCAGCAGCAGGCGCCGGCCGAGCAGGTGATCTCGGCCCGGCTTCTGCCGGAGGGTGAGGCACCGGCCGAGGCCAAGCCGGTGCTCGTGGAAGCCGACGAGAAGGCGACCGCGGCGGCCTAGGACGGACGAGGCGGCGCTGCGGATGCCGGCCGACCGCGACCCGATCGACCTGGCGGCCTCGGCGCTGCGCCATCGCGACCGGTCGCGGCAGGAGCTCGACCAGCGCCTCGCCCGGGCGGGCGTCGACGAGGAGCAGCGGGCCGACGCGCTCGAGACACTCGAGCGCGTCGGGTACCTGGACGACGCCAGGTTCGCGGCCGGCCGGGCGGAGGCGCTCGCGGGGCGGGGCTTCGGCGACGAGGCGATCCGGCACGACCTTGCCGCGCCACGGCATCGCGGACGAGACCGCCGCCGGGGCGATTGCCGCCCTCGTCCCCGAGCTCGAGCGGGCTCTGCTGCTCGTCGGCCGGCTCGGGCGCTCGCCCAAATCGGCACGCCATCTGATGCGGAAAGGCTTCGGAGAGGACGCGGTCGCAGCGGCGATGGGGCCTGACGTTGCGCAGGGAGAGGGCTGAGTTGTAGAGTGTTCAGCTCGAACTCAATCGCTTTTTGCCTGCACAACACCGTTTCTTCCGATCACACACGTTTCTTGAATCTCGTCCTCAGTCATCGATCCGCCTGGCAGCGCCAGCGCCCACCCAGACAGAAACCCTGAGCTGAGCGAAAAAAGGCGCGCGCGTGGGGCGCGCCGGGAGACGCCGATCGGCCGGAACTGCGGCGTGCGGGCAACCGAGCCCGTAGGAGTGCGCATGCTCGTTTCCGTGGCAGTCGTGATCGCAGTTGCAGCCGGAGCGGCCGGAACGCTGCTCGCACTCAGGTTGCTCGGCCGGTCCGGGCTCAAGAGCGCCCACACCTCGCGTGCGACACTCCTCGCCGACGCGCGGCGCGAGGCGGACACGACACGGCGCGAAGCGGCGATCGAAGCCCGCGAACAGGCGGTGAAGCTCCGTGCCGAGCTCGAGGCGGAGCTGCGGGAGCGGCGCGACACGGTCCTGAAGATCGAGGAGCGAATCCTCTCGAAAGAGGGCGATCTCGACCGGAAGCTCACCGAGCTCGCCCGCCGCGAGCAGGGAGTCGCAGATCGCGAAGTTCACCTGCGCCAGCTCCAGGAGGAGATGAAGCAGCTGCGCGACAGCGAGCGCGCCGAGCTCGAGCGGATCGCCTCGCTGACGACGGGGGAGGCGCGCCAGCGGATCCTGGCGGACTCCGAGGAGCAGGTCCGACATGAGCTCGCGGGCCGGGTGCGTCAGCTCGAGGAGGAGGCGCAGGTCGAGGCGAAGCGCCGTGCGCGCAACCTCGTCGCGGACGCACTGCAGCGAGTCGCGGCGAGCGCAGCGGCCGAGACGACGGTGACGCTGGTCGAGCTTCCCTCGGACGACATGAAGGGGCGCATCATCGGCCGCGAGGGACGGAACATCCGTGCGCTCGAGCACCTCACCGGCGTCGACTTCATCATCGACGACACACCCAACGCGGTCGTGCTCTCGTCGTTCGACGGGCTCCGCCGAGAGATCGCGCGGATGACGCTGGTGAAGCTGATCGAAGACGGCCGCATTCACCCGACCCGCATCGAGGAGATGTACTACCTGTCGAAGGCGGAGCTCGACGAGCAGATTCGACTGGCCGGAGAGCAGGCGGTGTTCGAAGCGAACTGCGGCGACCTCGCGGAGGAGCTCGTGAAGATCCTCGGCCGGCTCCGCTACCGCACGAGCTACGGGCAGAACGTGCTCAAGCACACGCTCGAGGTCGTGCAGCTCGCGGGGATCATGGCCGCGGAGGTGGAGGCATCGGTCAAGACCGCGAAGCGCGCCGCGCTGCTGCACGATCTCGGGAAGGCGATGACGCACGAGGTCGAGGGCTCGCACGCCCAGATCTCGACCCAGCTCGCCCGCCGCCACGGTGAGAGCCCGGCCGTCTGCCACGCGATCGAGGCGCACCACTACGAGGTGCAACCGCAGACTGTCGAGGCGGTGCTGCTGATCGCGGCCGACGCGATCTCCGCGTCTCGGCCGGGAGCGCGGGGAGAAGGGCTCGAGCATTACGTCAAGCGGCTCGAGGCCCTCGAGGAGCTGGCTGGCACGGCACCCCGGCGTCGAGAAGGTCTACGCGCTCCAGGCGGGCCGCGAGATCCGGGTGCTCGTGAAGCCGCAGGAGATCGACGACGACGGCGCGGTGCTGCTCTCGCACGAGATCGCGCGCGAGATCGAGAGTCACCTGGAGTACCCCGGGTCAGATCAAGGTGACGGTGATCCGCGAGAGCCGCGCGATCGACGTCGCCTCGAACAAGCAGGAGCCGCGCCGCGGGGTCGAGCGGCTCGACGCCGCCTGACCGGGCTCCTAGCCTGCGTAGTCGAACGTCGAGCCGAAGCCGCAGACTCCGCGATACGCGAACGCGAGCGCGTCGTCCTCGACGAGCAGTTCAGCCGCGACCAGCTCCTCTCCGCGTCGTTCATGACCGGGAATCACGCACGTGACCGTGGCCGCGTCGTCGTGGCGATCACGGATCCGGACGCTGACCTGGTCCCGGACGCGCAACCACTGGCGCCGAGGAGTGTGATCGACCTCGATGTCGACCTCGCGCGCCGCCAGTTGCGTGGCGTCCTTCCAGACCCACGGGAAATGACTCGTCACGGATCCGCCGAGCCTGCCGGTGAAGATCGCCTCGAGCTTGGCGTTGGCCGCGGGTGGTGCCTGCCGGTCGAGGTAGAGGATGAAGCTCCAGGGCGACCCGGGCTCGTCGTCGCTGTAGCGGGTCGCAAGCGCGACAGGCAGGCCGGAGAGGTCGACCCCGTCCGCCGTGCCCTCCTCGATCAGCCACGAGAGAACGCCGAGGCAGACCCCATGCGTCGAACGTCCGCCAGAGGTGCCGTCTATACGCCGGCAGGGGCAGATCGGGTCGCAGTTGCACGACTCGAAATAGCTGCCGCGAATCCGCCAGCTCATCAGACGAGACATATCAGACGGCTGCGCCGGTCGGGCCCTGAAGCGCTTGCCCCACGGGCGGCACGGCTACCCTGTGGCGGTGCGCAGGTACTTCGTCACGACCTTCGGATGCCAGATGAACGCCCATGACTCGGAGCGGATCAAGGGGATGCTCGAGGAGCTCGGGCTCGGCGAGTCGCCGACCCCCGACGAGGCGGACGTGGTCGTCTTCAACACCTGCACGATCCGCGAGAAGCCGGACACGAAGCTCGCCGCTTACCTGGGCGAGGCATCCGCACGCAAGCGCGAGCGGCCCGACCGCGTGATCGCCGTGGGCGGCTGTTACGCCGAGGCCCAACGCGAGCGGATCTTCGAGCTGTACCCCGCCGTCGATGTCGCGTTCGGGCCTGGATCGATCGCGCATCTCGGAGAGTGGCTCGGCGCCGGCGGGTTGGGTGTCGCGCGCGGACGCTTCGGGCTGGACGACCGCGAGTTCGCCGCCGAGCTGCCCGGCGCACAACGAGCGCTCGTTCCAGGCCTGGGTTCAGGTGTCGATGGGCTGCAACTCCAAGTGCTCGTACTGCATCGTCCCCGCTGTGCGCGGCCGCGAGCGGAGCCGGAGGCCCGGCGAGATCGTCGCCGAGGTGCAGCAGCTCGCCGCGCAGGGCGTCAAGGAGGTCACGTTGCTCGGACAGAACGTCAACTCGTGGGGACGTGATCTCCTGCCTGGGATCAGCACCGAGTTCGGCGAGCTCCTGCGCGCTTGCGACGCGGTCGACGGGATCGCGCGGGTCCGTTTCACGAGCCCGCACCCGAAGGACTTTCGCGATCCGGTGATCGCCGCGATGGCCGAGTGCGAATCGGTCTGCGAGCACGTGCACCTGCCGCTCCAGTCCGGCTCGTCGCGCGTGCTCAAGGCGATGCGCAGGACGTACACACGTGAGCGCTACATCGCGCTGGCCGAGAAGATGCGCTCGGCGATCCCCGATCTCGCGTTCGGCACCGACATCATCGTCGGCTTTCCCGGCGAGACGGAGGCGGACTTCCGGCAGACGCTCGAGGTGGTCGAAGAGGTCGGGTACGACAGCGCGTTCACGTTCGTGTACTCGCCGCGTGCGGGCACCGAGGCCGCAGCACTGCCGGATCAGGTTCCGCACGACGTCAAGATCGAGCGCATGGAGCGGCTGGTCGACCTGACGCATCGCCTCGCCAAGGAGCGGAACGACGCGCGTGTCGGCCGTGTCGAGCAGGTGCTCGTCGAGGGCGCGTCGCGCACCGATCCGACACTGCTCCGCGGCCGTACCCGCCGCAACACGACAATCAACTTCAGCGGGGACGCCGGCGCCGGAGACGTCGTCGACGTGCTCGTCGAGGGGGCGACCTCGACCACCCTGCGTGGGGCACAGCAAGCTCTCGTCGCGGCGTGATCTCGTCCATCACATCCTTCCGTCAGACTTAGGGCCCATGCGGATCCTCGTCACCGGCTCGTCCGGCCAGATCGGCACCAACCTTGCGCTCCGCCTGCTGAAGGACGGCCACGAGGTGTTCGGCGTCGACAAGCGCCCGAACCCATGGGTCGGCAACGCGTTCCCGACACTCCTTCAGGACCTCGCGGGCCATTACTCGTCGTTTCCCGGCGGGATCAACGGCGTCGAGTACCCCGCCGTCGATCTGGTGGTGCATCTCGCGGCCCACGCAAAGGTGCACCAGCTCGTGCGACAACCTCATCGCGCACTCGAGAACGCGATCATGACGTTCAACGTCCTGGAGTACGCACGGGGGCTCGACCTTCCGATCATCTTCTCGTCGAGCCGCGAGGTCTACGGCGACGTTCATCGTTTCGAGGAGTACGCCGAGACGGTCGCGGACTTCGCGTTCACCGAGTCGACGTACTCCGCTTCGAAGATCGCGGGGGAAGCCTTCATCTACTCGTATGCACGCTGCTACGGGCTGCGCTACCTCGTCTTCCGCTTCTCGAATGTCTATGGACGCTTCGACAACGATCTCCATCGCATGGTGCGGGTGCTGCCGCTGTGGATTCACAAGCTCTCGCGCGGCGAGCAGATCACCGTGTACGGCGAGACCAAGACGCTCGACTTCACCTATGTCGACGACTGTGTCGACGGGATCACAAAGGGCATCGAGGCCATGGCCTCCGGACGAGTGGCGAGCGGGACGATCAACCTTGCGTACGGTCACGGCAACCGCCTCCTGCACGCGGCGGAGCTGATCGCGAAGGAGCTCGGTGTGGAACCCGACATCACGGTCGCGCCGCCGCTCCTCGGCGAGGTGACTCATTACGTCGCCGATGTGACGAAGGCGAGGGAGGTTCTCGGCTACGACCCGAAGGTGCCGCTCGAGGAGGGAATCAAGCGCTCCGTCGCCTGGTTCCGCGAGTGGCGCGCGGATCATCCCGAGGAGGAGGTCGCCGTCATCGAGGACCCGGATCGCACGGCGACCGACATCCCGCATGGCTTCAAGCAGCCGGCCCGCGCCGGGGCCTAGGGCGCTCGCGCTCTTCGGGCCGACCGCGTCGGGCAAGACGGCGGTCGCAGGCAAGCTCCGCGAACTGCTCGGAGCGACGGTCATCTCGGCCGACTCCGCGGCGCTGTACGAGGGGCTCCCCGTGCTGACGGCGGCACCGTCGTATCCGGCCGAGCTCGTCGGTGTGATCCCTCTGGACGAGGAGGTCTCGGTCGGCTCCTACCAGCGCCTCGCGCACGCGGCGATCGACCGGGCAGACGTGCCGCTCCTCGTCGGCGGTACGGGTCTGTACTTTCGCGCGGCGCTGGCCGCGCTCGAGCTGCCGCCGCCACCCGCGCCGGGCCGGCGCAAGCACTGGCAGGAGGAGGTCGAGCGTCTCGGGCCTGCGGCCGCCCACTCGCTCCTCGTCGAGCGTGATCCTGCGGCCGGTGCAAGGGTCCACCGGAACGACCGCAAGCGTCTCGTCCGTGCGCTCGAGCTCGCCGAGGCGGGGTCGTCGCTCGCCCCCGCCGGTGACCGTCTCTGGACGAGCGAGACGCGGCTTCCGACCCTCATCCTCGCGCTCGACGTCCCGCTCGAGGAGCTCGACCGGCGCATCGACGAGCGTACGCGTGCGATGGCGGGCGCAGGCGCGCCGGCCGAGGCCGCGGCGGCATGGGGCCGGCCGCTCTCGGCCACGGCGCGCAAGGTGCTCGGCCTCGAGGAATTCGCCACCTTGCCCGTCGGCAGACGCCGTGGAGGCGGTGGCGCGGGCCACGCGTAGACTCGGCCGCTATCAGCGAAAATGGTTGCGCCGCATGCCGGGCGTGACCATCCTCGACGGCACCCGGCCTGCGGAGGAGCTTGCGCATGAGATCGTCGCGTTGGGACGCTCAGGGGAACATCTATCTCGTCACGGATGACGACGGTCTGACGGCCGAGTCCGTGCGGGCCGAGGTGGGGGATGCCGACGGGATCCTCGAGGTCGTTCGGTCGGGTGACGACTGGCTCGAGATCGCGATCTGGAACCCCGACGGATCACAGGCAGAGATGTCGGGGAACGGAACGCGGATCGCCGCGCGGTGGCTCGCCGATCGAACGGGCGCCTCCGACGTCGTCGTCCGCGTGGGTGCGCGGGAGGTCGCCGCGCGGATGCTGGACGGCGCGAACGTGGAGCAGGACCTCGGCGAGGTGGTCGTCTCCGAGCCGGAAGAGGCCGCGGGCATTCGGTTCGTCGCCGTCGACGTCGGGAATCCTCATGCAGTCGTCGAGGGCGACCCGGCCGAGCTGCCGCGCATCGGCCCGTTGCTCGAGCTGCACGAGCGGTTCCCCCGGCGCACCAATGTGCAGGTCGCCCGCGCACTCGGGGGACCTGCCATCGAGGCCCGAGTCTGGGAGCGCGGCGCGGGGGAGACCGCATCGTCGGGATCGAGCGCAGTCGCCGTCGCCGCAGCGCTCGGGGTTTCGCCTGCAGTCGTGCGATTCCCCGGCGGCGAGCTCCACGTGCGGCTCGAGGGCACCCGCGCGTTTCTGACCGGGCCCGCGGTGCGGCGCTAGCCGCCGATCCCGAAGTCGCGCAGCGCCTCGTTCAGCGACGTCTTGAGATCGGTCGCGGCGCTTCGCCGGCCGATGATCAGCGCGCACGCGAGGTGATACGTCCCCGCTGGGAACTCCTTCGGCCGCGTGCCGGGGACGACGATCGACCTCGGCGGGACGAAACCGCGATATTCGATCGGCTCGTCGCCCGTGACGTCGATGATCGGCACGCTCGCAGTCAGCGTCACGTTCGGTGCCAGCACCGCCTCGTGCCCGACCCGCACCCCCTCGACCACCACGCAGCGCGAGCCGACGAAGGCACCGTCCTCGACGATCACGGGGCGCGCGCCGGCCGGCTCGAGCACGCCGCCGATCCCGACGCCTCCTGCCAGGTGGACGTTCGCGCCGATCTGCGCCCCCGAGCCGACGGTCGCCCAGGTATCGACCATCGTGTTCTCGCCGACCCACGCACCGATGTTCACGTACGACGGCATCAGGACGACGCCGCGCGAGAGGAACGCCCCGTATCGAGCCACGGCCGGAGGCACGACGCGGACTCCGAGCTCCTCGTAGCCGCTCTTCAGCGGGATCTTGTCGTGGTAGGAGAACGGCCCCGATTCGGTGGGCTCCAGGTCACGCCGGCGGAAGTAGTCGAGGATCGCCGCCTGCACGTCGGCATTGACGCGCCAGTCGTCGCCGTCCGGCTCGGCGACGCGCACCTCGCCACGGTCGAGTGCGGCGATCGTCTCCTCGGTCGTCACAGGACGGCCCGCACGATCTCTGCCGCGCGCTCGCATTCCGCCTGCGTCGGTACCAGGGCAAAGCGCACGTAGCCCTCGCCTGCCTGTCCGAAGAACGATCCCGGCGCGCAGACCACCCCGTGGTCGAGCAGCCGGTGGGCGAACTCCTCCGACGAGCCGCCGACGTGCAGCCACAGGTAGAACGTCGCAGTCGAACCGGCAAGTCGCAGCCCACCGGCCTCGAGTGCGGGCAGGAGGGTCTCCCGCTTGCGCCGGTAGATCGCGCGGACATCCTCGACATGAGCGTCGTCGGACCAGGCCGCGACCGAGGCGAGCTGCACGAACTCTTGCGGCGCGGTGCCGACGCTCGGCCGGAAGCGACGCAGCGCATCGGCGATCTCCACCGGGGCGCAAACGAAGCCAGAGCGATAGCCCGTCATCGACGAGCGCTTCGACAGCGTGTTGAAGACGACGACGTTGGTCCGGTCGGCCAACTGCAGCGCCGACGTCGGCGGCTCGTCGAACCAGAGCTCCGAGTAGGCCTCGTCGGAGCACACGAGGAACCCATGCTCACGCGCGCGTGCCGAGAGCTCCTCGTAGAACGAGAGCGGCGCCTCGGCGCCCGTCGGATTGTTCGGATAGCAGACCCAGAAGAGCGCGATCTCGTCCCAGGCGTCGAAGGCATCCAGGTCGGGCAACCATCCCTGCTCCTCGCGCAAGCGGCACGCCGACGACGGTCCCTCCTGCAAAGCGGGCTCCCCGCTCGTAGACCGGGTACGCGAGCTCGGGGATCGCAACGAGCCGCTTCTCGCCGAGGGCGATCTGGGCGAACGAGAAGATCGCCTCCTTCGAGCCGAGGGTGGGGACGATCTCGGCGTCGGCGTCGATCTCGACGCCGAAACGGCGCTCGATCCAGCCCGCCACGGCCCGGCGCAACGCGGGGAGGCCGGTGGCGCGCGGATACGACGAGACCTCGTCGACCGAGTCGAGCAGCGCCTGCCGGATGAAGGCCGGGGTCCGCTCGCGAGGGTCGCCCATGCCGAAGTCGATCAGCTGGATCCCGCGAGCCGAGGCGTCGGCCTTCCAGTCGTCGAGGCGGGCGAACGGGTACTGCGCGAGCTCGCCGAGGACGGGGGACAGTTCCACGCTCAGACGCTACCGGCGAGGAAGCGCTGGAGGACGGCGAACGTCTGCTCGAGCGCACTGATCTCGATGCGCTCGTCGACCGCGTGCGCGTAGCGGGTGGCACCGGGACCGAGGTTGACCGCATCGAGGCCGCGCGCCGCGAAGTCGGCGACGTTCGTCCACGCCTGCTTGGGCTCAACCGGAAGCCCGCCGCTCGCGCGCAGCCGTTCGACGAGCGGCGAGCGCAGCGCGACATGTGCCGGAGGCGAGTTCGAGAGGAGCTCCGCGTTCGGCCAGAGCTCGCGCACGAATGCTGCGGCTGACTCCGGTGTGCGATCCGGCGCGTACCGGAAGTTGACCGTTGCCTCCGCGCGGGCCGGGATCACATTCGAGGCGATGCCGGCCTGGAGCTGCGTCACAGACATCACCTCGCGGAACCGAAGACCCTCGATCTCCACGTCACGCGGCTCGCGCTCGAGGACGGGTTGGAGGCCCGCCAGCGCGACGCCGATGGCGTTGACCCCGAGCCAGGGGCGAGCGGAGTGGGCGGAGCGTCCCTCGAAGGCGACACGCGCGTTCAGGTTGCCGAGACAGCCGAGCTGAAGCGTGTTGTCGGTCGGCTCGAGGCAGATGACGAGCTGAGCCTCGTCGACGAGGCCCGTGTGCTCGAAGACGCGCGGCAGGGGATTCTCGGCCGGCCCGAGCTCCTCGCGGGGGAAGAAGAGCAGGGCCAGGTCGAAGGCGAGCTCCGCCTCCGCCGCCCAGCGCGCGAGCTCGATCATGACGGCGAGGCCACCTTTCATGTCGCTCGCGCCGAGGCCGACCACGGAGCCGTCCTCGATGCGGCCCGGCAGGTTGCCCTGGGCCGGGACCGTGTCCGTGTGGCCGGCGAGGAGAACGAGCGGCTTGCCGCTCCGGCTGGCGAAGATCACCGATTCGCCGTCCGTCCAGGCCTGCGCCAGAGGGACGGCCGACATGACGTAGCTGTACAGCTCCTGCTCATTGCCCGATTCCGACGGGATGTTCACGAGGTCCAGGGTTCGCTCGGCGAGTGCCATAATCGAGACCGATGATTCCACGTTCCCCGGAGCCCGAGCGCGGGTTCGTCCTCGCGGTGCTCGGCCAGGGTGCAGACGTGGTGGAGGAGCTCGCCGAGGTCAAGGAGCTCGCACGCACGGCGGGCGTCGAGCCGATCGGCGAGATCGTGCAGCATCGCGCACGGCCCGCCCAGCGAACCTATGTCGGAAAGGGCAAGCTCGAGGAGCTGAAGGAGCTCTACCGGGCGTCCGGGGCGGAGAGCCTGCTCGTGGACGACGAGCTCGATCCGGCCCAGCAGCGGTTCCTCGAGAACGCGCTCGACACGCGAGTGATCGACCGCACCCAGCTGATCCTCGACATCTTCGCCCAGCATGCGACCTCCGCCGAGGGAAAGTTGCAGGTCGAGCTGGCCCAGCTCGAGTACAACCTTCCGCGCATGCGCGGGATGTGGCAGCACCTCGAGCGGCTCGGCGGCGGTGTCGGGACACGCGGCCCGGGTGAGTCTCAGCTCGAGACCGACCGGAGGCTCGCGCGCCACCGGATCACCGTGCTTCGGCGCAAGTTGAAGGACCTCGAACGGCAGCGGGCGACGCGCCGCAAGGAACGGCGTCGCACCGAGACCCCGACGATCGCCCTCGCCGGCTACACCAACGTCGGCAAGTCGACGCTGCTGAACCGCCTGACCGGGTCGGACGTGTCGGTCGAGAACCAGCTCTTCCATACGCTCGACCCGACGACACGCGGGTTCGAGCACGACGGCCGCCGCTACCTCGTCACCGACACGGTCGGCTTCATCCGGCGCCTGCCCCATCAGCTCGTCGAGGGCTTCGCGTCGACGCTGGAGGAGACGCTGGTCGCCGACATGGTGTTGCACGTCGTCGACGCCGCGGCGTCCGACGACGAGCAGGATCGCCAGCGCGAGGCCGTCGACGACGTGCTGCACGAGATCGGGGCGGGGGAGCTGCCGGTCGAGCTCGTGTTGAACAAGATCGACTGCGTCGACCCCCTCGGGCGGCGGCGGCTCGCCAACCGGTTCCCCGCCGCGCCACAGGTCTCGGCGTTGACGGGCGAGGGCCTCGAGGAGCTCCAGGCCGAGCTCGCGCGGCGCTTCGACGATCGCTGGGAGCGCGTGCGCCTGCTCGTGCCCTACGAGGACGGCGGCAGGCTGTCGGAGCTCTACGCGCTCGGCACGCCGATCGAGGACCGGCAGGACACCGCCGAGGGCGTCCTGATCATCGCCCGGCTGCCCCGCCGCGACCTGCCGCGTTTCGCACCGTTCTTCGTCGCCGAGGCGACCGAGACGAACCGGGAGTCGGCCTGATCGAGCTGCCGATCCAGAAGTTGCGCGCGAACGCTGTGGTGCCTGCGCGCGCCTACTCCGGCGACGCCGGGCTCGATCTGTCGTCGTGCGACCGCCTCGAGCTCGCGCCCGGCGAGCGGGCGCTCGTCCCGACCGGTCTCGCAGTTGCGATTCCCGAAGGCTACGCGGGCTACGTGCAGCCGCGCTCCGGGCTCGCGGCCAAGCACGGCATCTCGATCGTGAACACACCGGGGCTCGTCGACTCGGGTTATCGAGGCGAGCTCCTCGTCAACCTCGTCAACACCGACCGTCACGAGACGTTCGTCGTCGAGGAGGGCATGAGGATCGCGCAGCTCGTGATCCTCGAGCTGCCCGACGTCGAGCTGGTCGAGGTCGATGCGCTACCGGAGAGCGAGCGCGGCGTGCGCGGACACGGCTCGTCCTTGCACTGATGGAGCCGCGGATCCGGGTCTCGGCGATCCTGCGCTGGCAGGGCCGCGTGCTGCTCTGCCGCCAGGAGAAGCCGGGCAAGGAGTACTGGCTGCTCCCCGGCGGTGGTGTCGACAGCGGTGAGTCGCTGATCGAGGCGCTGCGCCGCGAGCTCCGCGAGGAGCTCGGTGTCGAGGCGGACGTGCAATTCGAAGGACCCGTGGCGATCGTCGACTCGATCGCGCCGAAGTCCGCATCGCCGCTGACGCGCAAGCACGTGGTTCACATCATCTTCTCGGCCGATCTCTCGCATCGTTCGTTGCAGGACGTCGAGACGCGCGATGCGGCGGTCAAGGGAGCCCGCCTGTTCTCGAACGACGAGCTGCAGGACGTCGTGGTTCATCCGCCGATCAAGCGCTTCCTGGAGCGCTGGCAGCCGGGTGACCCGGCGGTCTACCTCGGCGCCCTCTGGGCGCGCTAGTACCGGCCGCCGCGCGACCGTGCGCGCTCGGAGGAGACGCGCTGGGCCTCGCGCTCCAGCTCGTCGGCAAGCGGCTCGAGCTCGGTCGGGCCGCCCGCATGCGCGAGCGCCTCGGCCAGCATGTGGTCCGCGAACCAGGGATTCCGCGGCAGCAGGGGCCCATGCAGGTAGGTGCCGTAGACCCGCCGCCGACGGCAGCCCTCGGCGCCGCTCGCGCCGTCGTTGCCGAAGCCGAAGACGACGCGGCCGAGTGGCATCCGCACCGTCGTCCAGGACCGTCCGGCCGGCGTGGTTCTCGAACCCGGCCAGCGCCTGGCCGGCCCATTCACACTCGAGCAGCACGTCACCGATCATCCGCCGCTGCCCGGCGATCGTGTGCAACGGCAGCAGCCCGATCCCGGGCAGCTCCTGGCCCGCCACGTCCCGATAGAAACGCCCGAGCAGCTGGTAGCCGCCACACACCGCGAGAAATGCAGTCCCCGCCTCTGCTTCCTCGTGCAGCGCGGCCGCCTTCTCTCCGAGGTCGCGGGCGACGAGCGCCTGCTCGCGGTCCTGGCCGCCTCCGACGTAGTACAGGTCGATCTCGCCTGCCGGCACCGGCTCGTGCATGCCGATCGCGCGCACGTCGAGCTCGTGGCCGCGCAGCCGGGCGCGCTCGGCCAGCACCGCGATGTTCCCGCGGTCGGCGTAGATGTTCAGGTAGTCCGGGTAGAGGTGGCCGACCCGGATTCTCATGCGGCGCTCTCCCAGTAGTTCGCGACGTGACCGCGGCCGGCGACGACCTTGCGGAGGGCGAGCATGGCGGTGTAGGTGGGGAGGAGGACGAGCTCGCCGCCGGGCGGCGTCAGCTCGAGGCCCCGGTCGAGGGCCGCTTCGAGCCGGGGGATGACCTCGATCCGCTCGCGTGCCAGCCCACCATAGGCGAAGCGAAGCCCGAGCTCGGCGGCCCGGGTGCCGGTCGCGACCAGGCGGTCGAGGCCGGCGAGGAGCGGCTCGAAGTCGACGTCCCAGATCCACGAGACGTCACGCCCGTCGGCGATCTCGTCGTTCAGGGCGACCACGGCGACCGTCGGGGCTCGGCCTTCGACGAGCGTGCGCACCGCCTCGTTCGCACCGGCCGGATTCTTGATCAGCAGCATCAGCAGGCGGCGGTCGGCGATCGTGATGCGCTCGAACCGGCCGAACGCCGCCGAGAACCCCTCGAGCCCGGCGACGACCTCGTCGAGCGTCGCTCCGAGCGCCAGCGCGAGGGACCCGGCCCCGAGCGCGTTGTAGACGTTGTAGAGCCCGGGCAGGGCAAGCTCGATGCGTGCGGATCCCTCGGCTGCCGTGAGCGTGAACCCGGCGCCTTCGAGCCCGCGCAGCTCGATCTCGCGCGCCGTCACGTCGAGGGGCGGTCGAGCATGCCCGCAGTTCGGGCAGCTGTAGTCGCCGAGGTGGCCCACATAGGCAGCCGCGTAGTCGTACGGCGTGCCGCAGCGGAGGCAGTACTTGGAGTCGGCCGCATGCTGGAGCGCCGGGCGCGCCAGCCGGGGATCGTCGACACCGAAGACCCGGCCTCGATGGCCGTGAGCCAGATCGCCGACCTGCGGGTCGTCGCCGTTCACGACCAGCTCGGCGTCGGGGAGGGATGCGACGGCGTCGCGCCAGCGGGCGGCAACGAGCTCGAGCTCGCCGTAGCGGTCGAGCTGGTCGCGGAAGAGGTTCCCGAGCAGGAGCGCCCGCGGCCGGACGCGGCGGGCCACTTCGGGCAGCGCCGCCTCGTCGACCTCGAACAGACCGAGCTCCGCGCCGCCCGAGCGGAGCAGGGTGGAGGCGACGCCGGACACGAGGTTCGCACCCGAGCTGTTGTGGGCGATGCGCGTCCGCGGGCGCAGGATCTCGGCGACCATCGCGGCAGACGTCGTCTTCCCGTTGGTGGCCGAGACGATCACCGAGCCCCGCTCGAGGCGTGCCGCGAGGAGGTCGATCGCCCCGGGGTCGAGCTTCCAGAGGAGCTTTCCGGGAAGTGTCGTGCCTCCGCCGCGCCCCGCCACTCGAGAGAGCGCCCCGGCCGCGCGCAGCACGGCGGCCTCGAGCGAGAGCGTGATCGGAGGGCGCACGGGGGCGAACGGTAGCCGCCTCCGGTTGCCTGCCCCGTCGACACGGCCCACCGACTCGCCCGCACTTGCGGTTCTTCTAATGCGCTCTACCATACTTGGTGTGGCAGCGGAGACCGTATCGCGCTGTGACGAAGATCGACCCGCAGGCCCTGGCCGAGTTCCAGGCGGGGATCAGGCGCCGCTATTCGGACGCCCAGATCCTCGAGGCGCTGCGGGCCTCGGCGGAGCGGCTCGGCCGCTCTCCGACGATGAAGGAGTTCGCGGCCGATGCGCAGGCCGGTCTGCATCCGCAGACCGTGATCGAGCACTTCGGGACGTGGAACGCCGCCAAGCGGGCGGCGGGGCTGATGCCGCGCCGGTTCGCGACGCGGGAGGAGCTGGTCGAGCAGCTGCGCGCTCTCGGGGCCGAGCTCGGCCGCACCCCGACCGCGCACGACATCCGCGAGCGGCGAGGGACGATGCCGTCGACGTCGCTCTACTGGCACACCTTCGGCTCGCTGGCCACTGCGCTGCGCGAGGCGGGGTTCGACGTCGCCGTCGGCGAGGAGCGCCTGGAGCGGGCAATCGTGCAAGGAAGCAACCTCGCGCGGCGGCTCGGCCGCCTGCCGAAGTTCGGCGACTGGCAGGCCGCCCGGCGGGCCGACCCCGAGCTGCTGACGGAGTGGCAGGTCTACCGTCTCTTCGAAGCCCGCAGGGGCGCGTGGGCGACCTTTCAGTACCTCGTGCGCGAGCGGCTGCTCGAGGAAGGGGAGCAGGTCTCGGCCGAGGGAGCCGTCGGATAAGACTCACCCCTCGGCCTGCGGTGAGTGTCCGAGCTAGGCGGCCGCGAGCGCCGCGAGGCGCGTCAAGCAGAAGTCCCGCTCCTGCGGTGCGCGCACCGAGGGAAGCGGGTTGTCCTCGTGATAGGAGACATCCGGCCGGAAGCGGGCCCGCCGCGCGATCTGTCCGTCCTCGAGAGCGAGCCACGTGCCCTCGCGGAGCTCGCGCTTGCGCAGCTTGAGGGCGCAGTAGCGCTCGACGACCTCGAGCGCGACCCTGGTGGAGGCGAAGAAGACACCGTCGCGACCCTCGCCGATCCACAGCGGGCGACCGCTGCCGCGGGCGAGGAACACGACGCCGGGCTCGCGCTCGTCGAGCCATGAGGTCGCCATGGCGCCGCGCAGGTGCTCCAGCGCGTGCGCATCGTTTCGCGAATGCGCGGCGACGGCGAAGATCGCCTCGGAGTCGACGGTCATCCGCGGCTCCGCACGGGCGCAGGAGTGGGGGGCGAGCACCTCGTCGTCGTTGACGATGATCCCGTTGTGGATCCCGACGACCGGGCCGTGGCGGACCGGGTGGTTGTTGGCAGCGATCGACGGATGCCCCTTCGTGTAGTCCCGCACGTGCACGAGGAGCTGATTCGCCTCGGCCGGCACCGATACGCGCTCGAGGAGCTTCGACGCCGGAGTTCGCTGCTTCACGACGGTGGCGTACGTGTCGTCACCGGAGCGGTAGGCGTATCCGACGGCGTCGGCGCCACGCTCGGCGATCGCTGCCAGCAGCGCTTGCGCAGCCAGCGTCCGCTCTACACCTGAGCGCGACCGAAGGCTGTATCCCGCAATACCGCACATAACTGGATCCTATGATCGTAGACGGACGAACCGACCTGAGGTTGTCATCGGCACGGACTCTTTACATCTCAAGGGTCTCGGTCCTTCGGCCGATAGGAAGATTGATGGAACACCCGCTTCCCGAGGCGTCGCCGGAAGCAGAGACGGCCGAGCCCCAGCTCGGGCTCCTGCCGGCACTCGACGAGATCGAAGACGAGGTCGAGGAGGAGCCGGACAACGCCTTCCTCACCGACGACGAGCGCCTGCAGACGGCCGACCCGTTGAAGCTCTACGTCCGCCAGATCGGCGACGGTCGCCTCCTGACGCCCGCCGAGGAGCGCGAGCTCGCGCGCCTCAAGGATCTCGGAGACCCGCGTGCCAAGCGGCGTCTGATCGAATGCAACCTGCGGCTCGTCATGTCGATCACGCGGAACTACACGAAGGCCGGCGTGCCGCTCCTCGACCTGATCCAGGAAGGCAACCTCGGCCTCATCCGGGCCGTCGAGAAGTTCGACTACAAGATGGGCTACAAGCTTTCGACCTATGCGACCTGGTGGATCCGCCAGGCCGTGACCCGCGCGCTGGCCGACCAGGGCCGGACGATTCGCCTGCCGGTGCACGTCGCCGAGCAGGTCCGGCGCGTCCAGCGCTCACGCCGGCAACTGGCTCAGAAATTGAACAGGGATCCCTCGATCGAGGAGATCGCCACCGATTCGGGCTTCCCCGAGGAGCGCGTCCGGGAGCTCTTCGACCTGGTCGAGGATCCGATCTCGCTCGAGACACCGGTGGGGGATGGGGAGAGCATGGTCGCCGACCTGATCGAGGACGTGAAGTCGGAGTCGCCTGACGGCGCCACCGCCGACCACGCCCGCTCGGCCGAGCTCGCGGAGGCGATCGAGCACCTGAACCCGCGCATGAAGCACGTGGTTCAGCGCCGGTTCGGTTTGGACGGCCGCCCTCCGCAGACCCTGGAAGAGGTGGGGATGGAGCTCGGCATCACACGCGAGCGTGTGCGCCAACTCGAGACGAGGGCGCTGCGCGAGCTGCGCGCGTTCGCACCGGGACTGCAGCTTTACCTCCGCAGCTAGCTTGCCCGCTGCTATCGCGTGAAGGCGACGGACTCCATCTCGTGGAGACTGCCGAGCCGCTTCAGCGCTTCGACCTCGATCTGGCGGACGCGCTCGCGCGTCAGCCCGAGCCGGCGGCCGATCTCCTCGAGCGTCTTCGGCTCGGCGTCGTCGAGCCCGTAACGGAGGATCACGACGGCCCGGTGGCGGTCGGGTAGCGAGCGGAGCGCGACGGCGAGGATCTCCGAGCGAAGCGAGTTCTCGACCTGCTCGTCGGGCAGCGGCCCCTCGCCGGCGACGAAGTCCCCGAGCACCGCGTCCTCCGACTCCCCGATCGGGGCATCGAGCGAGCTGGACGCCCGGGCGGCGGCACGCACCTCCTTCGCCTGTTGGAGCGGCAGGTTCGCCTCGTCGGCGATCTCGTCCAGGGTCGGCTCGCGCCCGAGAGTGGCCCACAGGTTCCGCTCCGCGCGATTCATCTTCTGCAACCGCTCGACGATGTGCACGGGCATGCGAATCGTGCGCGCCTTGTCGGCGAGAGCTCGTGCGACCGCCTGGCGAATCCACCAGGTCGCGTAGGTCGAGAACTTGTAGCCGCGGCGCCAGTCGAACTTCTCGACCGCCCGGATGAGCCCCAGCGTGCCCTCCTGAATCAGGTCGAGGAACGGCAGGCCCTGGTTGCGGTAGTTCTTCGCGATCGAGACGACGAGGCGGAGGTTCGACTGGATCATCCGCTGCTTGGCGAGCGGGTCGTCGCTCTCGATCCGCTTCGCGAGCTCCACCTCCTGGGCGGCGGTCAGGAGCGGATGGCGGCCCGCTTCGCGGAGGAAGAGCTGCAAGGCGTCGGTCGTCGTCTCCCACGAGATCTGGAGCGGAGCCGGAGGCTCCGGCGAAAGTTGATCCGGCTGATCGGGCGACTCCTTCCTGGCCGGCTCGCCGTCGTCGCCGAGGTCGTTGACGACGTCGATCTGACGCGTCTCGAGCTCGTGCTGCAAGAGGTCGATCTCGAGGGCGTCGAGCCCGAGCGGCTCGAGCACGTCGTTCAGCTCCGACTGGAGCACCGTTCCGCGCTCTTCAGACGCGTCGACCAGCTGGCGCAGGTCGTCGCTCAGGAGCAGGATGTCCGTCTCCGTCGCCACCCACAGACCATCTAGCCACTCGAAGAACCGCCCAAACCCGCTGCTTTCGGCTTTCGCGGCCTCTGCACGCAAATGAGAGTTATGTCAAGTCGGGCGGCAAACGGCCGGCCCGAGGCCTTGAGTCGATCCAGTCCGCCGCCGCCCCGCCCTCGTCCCGTCGAGCCAGGTGATGTAGATGTACAGCTACATCACCTGAGCCGGACAATGAGCCGGACAAGGGGCTCGCCACAATCCGCCGCCCGCCGGCGCCGCCGCGTCAGGCTGCGTGAGTCTTCCACAGCTTTTCCCCAGGCGAGAGCCGCAAAGAGCGTGCTTTTTCGTGGGCTGCTCCTCTTGTCTGGACAGGACCGGCACGTTAGCTTCCTCCTTGCACCGAGCACGGAGCGCGAGTAGGTCGAAGCCGCTCCCGAGGGCCGTAGGCGGAAGCCGAAGGTTCACGGGGGAGGTGGACGAAAGCGCCACCGGCTCGGTGAATTTCTGGTCCGACTCCTTTCGAGCGCAGAGCACAAAATGCTAAATCAGGCTTTGCTCATGGAAGTTTCCGCAAATTGCGGCAAAGACCCGTCTGCCCCCCTTGCGCTCGGTGTGCTCACCTCGTAGGTTGGCTCTTGCACCGAGCACGGAGCGCGAGTAGGTCGAAGCCGCTCCCGAGGGCCGTAGGCGGAAGCCGAAGGTTCACGGGGGAGGTGGACAAAAGCGCCACCGGCTCGGTGAATTTTTTTTGGTCCGGCACGACGCGATAGGATCTCCGCCGCGATGCACCTCCGCCCCCCCGCTTTCGACCACGGCGTCATCTCGTTCCTGTGGGCGCTCTTCTTCGGCCTCTTCATCTGGATCGGCGGCAGCGCAGTCGGGTACGGCTCGGCGGTGACGTTCATCACCGGCGCCGTCGTCGGGTTCCTGACGTTCCTCTTCGTCCGTGTCTACGGCGAAGACGAACCGCGCAGGCCCTGAGGGGCCACGAGCGCGCGTACGAGCGTCTGCGTCAGCGGCCCGCCGATCTCACGCTCGAGCCGTGCACGCGCGGTAGGACGGTCGTTCGTGACAGTCGCACAATGAAAGAGAAGCAGCGCGGCACCGCGCAACGGCTGTGGCTGGAAGACGCTCATGACGGTGCTCCAAGTATCGGAGGGCCGTCGGACGGACACGATCCCTGGCGGGAGGGAAGGCGATCGGCTAAAGGCCGAGCCGGCGAGCGTCGAAAGACTCCGACTCGAGCTCGGCCTGGAACTCCGCCACGGTGGCGGCAGCGTCGCGCTCGAAGACATGCTCCACCACACCGATCTCGCGATCGTTCACAAACGGCACGTCGACATGCGCACGCGTAACGACGTTGACCGAGACCTTGCCGCAGACGGGACACACCACTGCGACACAGACGCGGTCGCCCGACGCTGCAGGAACGATCAGCTTGAACGCCGACGGGTACACCGGGCGAGGCCGCTCCTCGGGCCAACAGAAGAAGCTCCAAGGCCACTCCCCCGCTTTGATGCGAGTGGCGGCAACGTCGCTGAGCTCGTGCGCAACGGCTTCGACCTTCGACGTCATCAGGTTCACGAACCTGAGCTCGTCGTGCAGGCCGAGCGGCGCCCAGTCCAGGTCGTCGTGTGAGACGAGGCCCGGATGCTCCATCCCGCACCCGCACGCGAACTCGATGCGATACACCGCGGGATGACTCGCGCCGGGAAGCTGCTCGAGCCGGCGGAAGCGCGACAGGCACACATGCGTCTCCCCGTGAATCGGGCAGGAGAACGTGTAGGTGCTGGTCAGCGTGTCGTACATGGCCGAAGTCCTACCCGTGGTATCGGCTGTTAGGCGTCAGTACTCAATCAGCGCGTGCAGATCCATTCCCGCCAGCCGCTCCCGGCCGCCGAGGAACGACAACTCGATGATGAAGCACGCCCCGACCACGACCCCGCCGAGCTGCTCGACGAGCTTCCTGATCGCCTCAACGGTGCCGCCCGTTGCAAGAACGTCGTCGTGGATCACCACCTTCGACCCGGTGGGAATCAGGTCGGGGTGCAGCTCGAGCGAGTTCTCGCCGTACTCGAGCACGTAGCTCGCGCTGACGGTCTCCGGAGGCAGCTTTCCCGGCCGGCGGGCGGGGATGAACCCGATCCCGGCCTCGACCGCGATCGCCGACCCGAGCCAGAACCCGCGCGCCTCGGCGCCGAGCACGAGATCCGCCTCGCGCCCCTTCACCCAGGTCGCAAGCTCGCCGACGGTCTGGCGGAGCGACTCGGGGATGCGCCAGGAGCGGTGTGACGTCCTTGAAGCCCGACACCGGGGGTCGGGAAGTCCTGCACCTCCCGCACCATGGAGCGAAGATCCGTCACTGAGCCAAGTCTCGCAGGTCGCGCCAGTAGAGAAGCGATGACAGCTCTCCGGCGAGCTCTGCGAGTTGCTGCAGGTCGCGGACGGCCTGGGCGCGGCGGTCGCTGTTGCGGCCGCGAAGTGCCGGCGCGAACAACTGCTCGAGCAGCGCTGCCTGCCGCGCCGTCGCCGTGCGGATCGTGCGCAAGTGGCGCGGGCCTACGCCGAAGCGCACGAGTTGCGCGCAGAGCAGCGCGACGTCGATGTCGGACTCCGGGTACCGCTTCTCGCCCCCGCTCCCGTGCGGCGCGAGCAGTCCGAAGTCTTCGAGCTCCTTCGCGAGCGATGGATCGATCACCGCCCGCTCGCACAGCTCGTCGAGCCCGACGGACTCCTCCATCGCTCCGAGCGCAGTCGGCCGTCGGCGCTTCCGCTCCTTGGCGCCCGGCGCGTCCAGCTCGTCCTTGATCACACGCAGCGGCAGAAACTCATCACGCTGCAGGCGCAGAATCGTCTCCAGACGCTCGAGATCGGTCTCGCTGAAAAGACGGTAGCCCCCCTGCGTGCGGCGCGGCATCAGCAGACCCTCGTCCTCGAGATAGCGGATCTTGGAGATCGAGATGTCGGGGAACTCCTCGTGCAGCCGGCGCACGACCTCGCCGATCCGCCAGAAGCGCTCACGCGCCGGCTTCTGAGGCGCGTGCTCCGGTTGCTTCGCCGTGCTCGTCATGCGATGAACGTCATCCGGTACTTGCCGATCTGCAGCTCGTCGCCCTCGACGAGCGGCGAGCTGTCGATGCGCTTCCGGTTGACGAACGTGCCGTTGAGCGAGCCCTGATCCTCGACGACGTACTTCCCGCCCTGCTCGACCAAAACCGCGTGGTTGCGCGAGACCGTGACGTCGTCGAGGAAGATCTCGCAGTCCGGCGACCGGCCGATCCGGGTTCGTTCGGCCGCCGGCTTGAAGCTCTCCCCCGCCCGGCCGCCGCCTGCTCGGACGACGAGCGCCGGGCCTTCGATGCCGAAGTCCTCGTGCTCCATGTCACCGACTTCCTCAGGCGAAAAAGTCTGCGTCGTCTCGGCGGCCGGCTCGCCGCGCGACAGCAACGCGCCGCAGCGCGAGCAGTAATTCGCCGACTCCGGGTTCTGGAAGCCGCACTCCTGGCAATAGACCACGGGCATCCGGTTCAGGCCTCCGGCGCGGCCTTCCCCGTGAGGATGTCGGTCAAGCGGTCGACGTCGACCTGGTCGAGCACGCTACGGCCGCCCGAGGCCTGCAGCCGCGCGACGAGCTCGGCCCTCAGGATGTCGATCTTGCCGTGCAGCATCCGGCGCTGAAAGCTGACCTCGTTCTCCTGCGCTTCGAGCTCGTCGATCAGGCTTTTCAGGTCGCTGTCTGAGAGCGAGCCCAGTTCGGGGAGTGTTTGCACGGTGCCGCCTTTCGTCGTCGGTCGAGGTGAGCGGATTCCAGCAGAGGCTGCCAAAACCGTCAACCTCAGCTTAAGGGTTCAGCTCCTCGAGGGGAAGTCCTTTGCGCATTCGCCTCGTCGTGGTGGGCCGAGGCGTTTCTTTACCCATTCTTGGGTCAAGCAGCCCGCATCGCCCGACCCTCTCCGTAGAGCATCGGCGTCGGCTTGGAGGTGCGCCGGATCTCCGCGGGGCCGGGACACCGCCTTCCTCCTGCCGATCGTGTCCCGGCCTCGCCCCCCCGCTCAGCTGCGGCTGCCGATCTCCTCGCGCTCGATCACGTCGGTGACGAGGAGACGGAGCTCGGTCTCGAGATCCTCGGAGTCCTCTGCCGAGTCGCCCTCGGCGTAGAGGTGGACGAGCGGCTCGTCGGCGTCCGGAAGCACCTGCACCCACCCACGCTCGTCGAAGATCTTGATCCCGTCGCGAAGATCGACGTTCGCGTCGGCGAAGCGCTCGTTGAGCACGCGCATGACGGTTCCCTTGAGCGCCCACGGGCACTGCAGCTGGCGGTGGATCAGCGTCGGTCGCGGCAGGGCGGCGACGAGCTTCGAGAGCGGTAGCTCGACCGGGGCGAGGAGCTCCAGGAGCTTGCAGAGCGATGCGCTCGCGTCGTAGGCCGGCAGGAACCCCGGGAACACGTAGCCGCCGCCCGGGGCTCCCGCGAAGACGACGCCGTCGTCCGCCGCCGCCTGCGTCAGCCCTGCCAGCGTGGCCGGGGTGCGAACGACCTCGAGCTTGTCGCCGACCACCTCCTCGACCTGGCTCGTCGCGGTGATCGGGACCGCGACCTTGCCGACCGTGCCGAGCGTCAGCAGGTGGAGATAGAGGAGGAGCGCCTGGTCGGGACGCACCTCACGGCCCGTCTCGTCGATCAGGAACAGCCGCTCGGCCGAGCGGTCGAACACCGCGCCGAAATCCGCGTTCACGGCCTCCACCAGGCGCTGCGCGTAGTCGAGCGTCGCACCGAAACGCCCCGGCACCGAGCCGATATCCGACTCGAAGGCGTGGGCGGTGACAGCCTCGACTCCGAGCTCCCCGAAGACGAGCGGGAGGAGGAAGCTCCCGCCCGAGAAGCCGTAGTCGACGACGATCCGAAAGCCACGCTCGCGGATCGCTGCTACGTCGAGGTCGCCGAGCAGGTCGGTCGCATAGCTCTCCCTCGCGCGCGCGGGATAGGTGATCGAGCCGACGGCGCCGAAGGGCACGCGCCGGAGCTCCTGCCGCGTGAAGTGCTTCTCGATCTCCTTCTGCATCGCGGCCGAGAGCGCAACGCCCGGACGCTCGAACAGGCGGATCTGGACAGCCTCCGGATCGGTCGTCGAGGCGCCCACGTGGAAGGCCGCGTCGTAGTTCTGTGTCTTCAGGAGGTGCTTGCCGACGGGTGCCGGCAGCGTCCGCAGATCTGCCACCTGCACGCCGGTCGAGTTCAGGCCCGAGATGAGCGCCCGCTTGATCATGCGGTATGCCGGAGCACTCTCGCGGCTCGCGACGACCCGCGCGCCTCGCTTGAGGGCCGTGCCGAGGGCTGCACCGACCCGCAGCGCGACCTCGGGCGTGAGATCGACGTTGACGAGGCCGACGACGCCGTCCTGTGCGAACACCTTCGTCGTCCCCCGCGACTCCCAGATCAGGCTCTCGTGGATCTGGGCCCCGTACTCGACCTCCTTGTACGGATAGATCCGGACGCCGGGGAACACCACCGACTGGTCGCCGAGGGTCACCTGGTCGCCGACGGTGACACCTTCGTGAACGCGCGCATGCGGCCGAACGTCGCAGTTTCGACCCAGGATCGCACCCTCGATCGTCACGCTTCGGCCGATGTAGCAGGACGCATCGATCACCGAGCGCGAGACCCGGGCGCGCTCGCGCAGGGTGGTTCCCGGGCCGAGCACCGTGTACGGCCCGACTGACGACTCGGGCGAAACCGTGCAGTAGTTGCCGATGAACGTCGGCCCTTCGACCCCTTCGACGTCGTCGATCTCGACGCCCTCGCCGATCCAGACGTCGCCGCGGATCTTCATCCCCTGGATGTTCAGGCGCACCTTCTCGTCGAGCGCGTCCGCGTTCGCCTGCCGGTACTGGTCGAGGTTGCCGATGTCCTGCCAGTACCCCTCGCAGACGTACCCGTAGATCGGGCGGCCCATCTCGAGGAGCAACGGGAAGAGCTCTTTGGAGAAGTCGAACGGCCGGTCGGTCGGGATGTGGCGGAGCACCTCCGGCTCGAGCACGTAGATCCCGGTGTTGATCGTGTCGGAGAAGACCTGGCCCCACGACGGCTTCTCGAGGAAGCGCTCGACCTTGCCCTCCTCATCGGTGACGACGATCCCGAACTCGAGCGGGTTCTCGACGGACTTGAGCCCGATCGTGACAGCCGCACCCTTCTCCTTGTGGAAGTCGACGATCTTGTTCAGGTCGATGTCGCACAATGCGTCGCCGGAGATGACGAGGAACGTCTCGTCGAGCCGGTCGGAGGCGAGCCGCACGGATCCCGGCAGTGCCGAGCGGGCTCTCCTCGACCGAGTACTCGATGTTCACGCCGATGCTGCCTCCGTCGCCGAAATAGCTCCGGATCGCCTGCGGCAGGAATGCGACGGTGATCACGACGTCGGTGAACCCGTGGTCGCGCAGGAGCTCGAGGATGTGCTCCATGCACGGCTTCCCGACGATCGGGACCATCGGCTTCGGCTGATTCGACGTCAACGGCCGCAGCCGCGTCCCCTCGCCTCCGGCCATGACGACGGCCCTCATGCGAGCACCTCACGACGTGCCTTCAACGCGTAGTCCCCGAGCGCCACCAGGGCGAGCACCAGCCCGGCCCAGAAGACCCAGAGTGGCCAGTCGGGTCCCTTCATGCGTGACCATGACGAATCCGAGTGCCGCGTAGAGCAGCCAGGTAGCTGCCTTGCCGACGAGGTTCACCTGAAACTCGTAGCCGCGGCCGAGCATGATCGGCGTCCCAACCAGCGTGACGAGGTCACGGGCCGGGATGATCAGGGCGAGCCACGGGAGGCGGCCGGCGTGAATCAGCAGGATCACCGCTGCGTCGATCATCAGCCGGTCGGCGAACGGGTCGGCGAACTTGCCGAAAGCGGACTCGACGTTCCAACGACGAGCCAGGTACCCGTCCACCTGGTCGGTGACGCCCGCGATCGCGAAGACGGATCGCGGCCGCCCACGAGCGGCCCCCGTCGCTGGCCAGGATCAGCACGACGTAGACGGGGATCAAGAAGAAGCGCGCGATCGTGAGCGCGTTCGGCACCTGGGCACGGGTCACGCTGACAGGATATGTCCGTGCTGACCCTGCCGGGATTCGTCGACGCCCATTCCCACGCGTTTCAACGCGCTTTGCGCGGACGCGGCCGGGGTGGCGACTTCTGGGCCTGGCGCGACGGGATGATCGCCCTGGCCGGCTCGGTGAGCGTGCAGGAGGTACGGCGCGAGTACTCGCGAGGTCTATCGCGAGCTGCGTGCGAACGGCTACACCGCCGTCGGGGAGTTCCACTACCTCGGCCTGGCCGAGGCCAGAGCGGCGGCGGAGGCAGCGGAGGAGGCCGGGGTCGTGTTCGTCTGCCTCTACGCGTGTTACCTGCGCGGCGGCATCCCCCGCTTCCGTCAGGAATCGGTCGCCGACTACCTGCGTGACCTGGAAGCGCTCCGCGACGCGGGCGTCCAGGTCGGCCTCGCTCCTCACTCGGTGCGCGCCTGCCCCGCGGAGGCGCTGCGCGAGCTCGGCCGCTACGCCGACGACAGCGAGCTGCCGCTCCACGTGCATGCGGGCGAACAGCCGCGGGAGGTCGACGAGTGCCTCGCAGAGCACGGCGTGCGGCCGGTCGAGCTGCTCGCGCGCGAAGGCTGCCTCGGGACCACGATCGACGATCGTGCATGCCACGCACGCCGACGGCCGCGAGCTCGACCTGATCCGCGACTCCGGCTCCCGCATCTGCGTCTGCCCGACCACGGAGGCGAATCTCGGCGACGGGTTCCTGCCGGTGGCGCGTGTCCGGCACCGCGGCATCGGCCTGTGCATCGGGTCGGACTCGAACGTCCGCATCGATCCTCTCGAGGAGCTGCGCGAGCTCGAGACGATCGCGCGGCGACAGACCGGCAAACGAGGCGTTCTGACGGTCGACGAGCTCTGCTCGATCGGAGCAGACGAGGGCGCCGCCGCACTCGGGCTCGACGCGTGGCCGGACGCGGTGGTGGACGTCGCCCACCCCCAGCTTCGCGGGGTAGACGAGGCGTCGATCTACGAGGCCCTGGTCTTCAGCTGCACGGGTGACGTGCTCCGGAAGACGTCCGACCAGTAACGCGTGCGGGCGAGGTAGGCGTCGGCCGCCGCGACGCCGTGCAGGCCCCACGCCCCGTCGTAGGAGAGATAGCGATAGCGGCCGTGCCGCCCGGCCGGGGCGGCAGGCTCGATCTGCGTTCCTTCGTGCCACTCGTTGAACGACGTGATCGTGACGCTGTCCGCCCCACTCGCGATCGCCGCACGCCACATCGCATCGTAGGTCGCGCCGTTTCGCCGCGGCTTGACGCGCGGGTCGTCGCTGCCTCGCCGAGCGTCGTAGCCCGGGCCGACGGACGGCGCGCAGAGGAGATGGCGCGCGTGCGCCTGTGCGCAGAGCCGGCGGAACTTGTCGCCGCCGTAGGTGACGATGTCGTAGGTGTAGACGCCGTCGAATCCGGCCTGTGCAGCGTCTCCGACGAGCCCCGTCTGGGCGTACAGCTTGGCGCCTCCGGCATGCAACGCCGCCTTGGCCGCCGCCCAGTCGGCGACCGCCAGGTCGAACGGGCGGTAGACGTAGAACGACGAGATGCCGTATCGGCTCAGATAGGCGACGTCTGCCACCGTGCTTTCGACGGTGCGGCCGGCATACGGCTCGAGATGCGCCGCAACCGCGATCCCGTCCGCGCGCGCCGCGACGATCACCGCCGGCAGCCGCTGGTCCTCGGCAGAGCCTTGGCCCCACCACGAGACGGCGAGCTCGTCGATCCCGGCGGCGCGAATCTCGTCCATCTGCTGTGCGAGCACGAGCCGGTCGGACGAGGAGTAGAGGCCCTGCGCGGGGTAGTACGACGAGGCGATGTCGTTCGGCGGGTCGTGCCCGAGCTGCTCCCAGTGTGCATACGCGCCGTCCTGCGACGTCGTGGCGTACCACGGGTAGAAGAACGCCGAGACGCGCACGCCAGCCTGCGCGGAGGCAGGCAGGCAGAGGCAGAGCAGGATGCCGAGGATGAGGCGCCGCATCGGGGGTCGAGCCGATCATGGACCACCGACCGGGCGGCGACAATGGGCCGAGACGGCTCATTCCGTTCCTCGTCCGGACCGCGTCGTGAGCTGCGCGGCCGCTCGGCCACTTGCACTGCAGTCGCGGCAGGCGTACGATCGGCTCGAGGGTTGGGTCCTACGGCATCGATCGTCGGAAGCTTGCGACGGTTGTGGAGAGGGCGACCCAACCCGCTTACAGCGAGGGCGTGCGTGGGCGAGGCGACCGGCCTCGCCGGAGGCGCGGTTCGTACCCGCGCCCCCAGCGTGTCCGGTCGGAGGCTCTTCTCTAGGGAGCGGCCGAGAGGGCGGTGCCGCTGCAGTCGGCGCTCGCAAACCACGGCGAGGTCTGGGCAGGCCCCTTGAAGCTCGCGGTCTTGCCGTTCACCGTCGAGCCGACGCAGTACACGTTGGCACCGACGCCCGAGAGGGACGACGGTCGAGCTCAGGCCCGAGTCGTAGGTCGAACGCAGGTTGCCGACCGTCATGCTGGTGTAGTCTGCCGTTGTCGCCGCGGTAGGCCTCGACCGAGGGGAGCGTCGAGCGCACGTTCGCGTCGGCCGCTCTTCTGAGCGCCCTTGTCCCGGGTGCCGAGGTAGGACGGCACGGCGATCGCGAGCAGGATGCCGATGATGGCGACCACGACCAGAAGCTCGATGAGAGTGAAGCCGTCATCCGCAGCGAGCCGCCTGCGCAAGTTGGTTGAACATGAATCCGTTTCCTCCTGATGAGCTCGACGCCACAGTTGTGTGGTCATCGACAACGCGGAGCGCTCGGGCTTCCCCCAAAAGGGGGAGTGACCGTGCAGGAAGCCGATCGATAGGCCGGTCAAGAGTTCAGCCCGCTTGTCGATACCTGACGCCATGAGACTGCTGGCATACGGAATGATCGCGTCGCTGCTCGCTTACGCGGCGGCGCTGTGGGCGATCGCGCGACCCAAGAACCGCGCCTCGGTCGCCTGAGCCGGTACCGCGGAGCAAGCTCGAGCATGAAGGCAGTCCCACCGGCGAAGAAAACCCCGCCGGAGCGGGGCTTTCAGTCCATCGGGGCGCCGAGATTTGAACTCGGGACCTCTCAGTCCCCCAGACTAGCGCGCTAACCAGGCTGCGCCACGCCCCGCGACGAGGCAACCGTAGCAACGATGCAGCGCTGAAAGACCGAGGGCCAGTTGCCCGCGTCCCTTCCCGGTCTCCGTGGTTCAGCGTCAGGTCAGAGGTTGCGACTCGCGGCTCACGAGACTGCTCGGAGACCGCCAGACTGGGCGAGCTCCTCGACCTGATCGCCTGCCAGGCCCACGAGCCCCAGGGACGCCGGATCCCTCGAACGGGTGAGGTTGAACTGATGTGATCAGAGGAAAACGGAAACCATGAACAACACCGATGACATGCACCAACACACCGTTTCCTGGCAGGAGTCCTGGCGGCCGGCCTTCGAACGTCTGCTCGCCTCGATCGCCACCGTTGACCGCCTGACCAGGACCCGCCCCTCCGAACGGCGATCCACGGTCACCACCTAAGCCGGCTCGTTCCGCCTAACCCCCCGTCCGAACTACTTCAAGCCGGTTCGACCTGCCAGGTCGCGGTGTACTCGCCGTCGGGGTCGGGGTTCGGCACGACCCCGACGATCGCGAACGTGCGCCCGGCCGAGGTTACCTCCATGCCGACTGACCAGTCCGGGATCTCGGCCTGGAACTCTCCGACGAATGTCCAATGTTCGTCGACCAGCAGATACTTGAACATCTAGGAGACTTCAACCGTGCGGCGACGGATCGAGATACGGCCATGACGCCCTGAATGTGACGCCGTTGGTCTCGTCGGTATCGGGCGGCGCGAGAACACTAGCCGGCCCTCACCAGCCGAAGGTCTCGAATCGGCCGGCCTTACGAATCCGGTCCTGCTGGAGGGTAGAAACATCCGCACCGGCAGCACACCGGACCGAGCTCGAGCTCGCGGCCGAAAGGTGCGGCGAACGACGGTCCCGGGGAGAGGTTTGGGCCGCCGTCGCCGCGTGTCGTCGATCTTCGGTCAGGTCGGGAGTCGCTAGGCGTTGTGCTGGTCGGCGTGGTGGTGTCGGGGATGCATCGGGTCGAGATGATCGCGCGGATCGGAGGCGTGGCTGCGCGCGCCTGCCTTCGCGATTCCGCGACTGAGCACATACGCAACCACGATCGCTGTAATCAGAATCCACGCGCGCCAGGCGCCGAAGGCCTCCGAGCTCGCAGCAGTGATTGCGATGAGAATCGCTGCCAAGACTGAGACACCGAATTCACTCGTGAGGAAGAAGGGTTTCGTCTCGGTCGAGTGCATCGGACGGAGCCCCCGGCCGAAACCTCGCATCCCGTACCCATACCCATAACCCTGATGGGGAGGTGGATACATGGGCTGCTGATACCCGGGTGGCGGCATGACCCCGGTTTGCGGCCCCGCCTCTCCCGCGTCGCCCTCGTAGTAGTTCGACACCACTGAACCTCCTGGTCGCTTAACCCAAAAACGGTCGAACCGGGAACAGAGGTACGGGCGCCTGTTCTGCGGTCCAGGGTCGGAGACCCGGCGTCCTCCGCACCTCCAGCTCGCCTACGACGGTCATGACGCGGGGTCGCGCCTTCCCTTGCCGAACTCGGCCAGCGCGATCGGGCCGCCCCGCACGGGGGCGCGGTCGACCGTTCAGCCGACGCAGAAGAGCGTCACCGCCGCCAGAAGGGCCAGCGAGTGACGGAGCCGACGTGCCGCGCGAAAGATCATCGCCCTCCCAGACCGCCGCCGGAGCCGGCCGTTACGCCTCTACCATGTCGGCGATGAGCTCGCTGCCAGAGATCGAACCGCGGTTCGGCGTCGACGGTCATTCCTTCGAGGAATGCGAGCACATCGTCCACGATCACGATCCCGACACCGCCCTGTGCGGTGTCGACCAGACGAACGTGCCCTGGAACCAGGGCTTCCCTCCCTGCCAGGCGTGTGTCGCCGTCGCGCAGGGACGCATGTCCTAGGCGCTCTTCCCCAGCGCTGCCCGCACGCGCGGCGCCACCTCGGTCCCGAGGAGCTCGATCGAGCGCAGCACCGCAGCGTGGGGCATCGAGCCCAGGCTCGTCTGCGCCAGGAACCGCTGGTGGCCGAAGAGCTCGTGCTGGAACAGGATCTTCTCCACCACCTCCTCGACGCTGCCCACGACGAGCGCGCCGCGCAACGTCGTTCCCGCGTTGAACGTCGGCCGCTCGATGGGCGGCCAGCCGCGCTCCCTCCCGATCGCGTTCATCATCGCCGCGTAGTGCGGGAAGAACTCGTCCGGGTCACCGACGAACGCGTGCGAGTTGATCGAGAGAGCCTGCTCGGCATGTCCTGCGCGCCGTGCGGCCTCGCGATGAATCTCGGCGAAGGGCACGAAGCGCTCGGGCAGGCCGCCGATGATCGCGAGCGCCATCGGCAGCCCGAGCGTCCCGGCGCGTGCCGCCGACTCAGGGTTGCCTCCGACCGCCACCCACACCGGCAGCGGCTCCTGGACCGGTCGCGGATAGACGCCGAGATCGTCGATCGGCCCGCGATGAGCGCCGGACCAGGTCACCCGCTCGCTGCTGCGGATCGCGAGCAGGAGCTCGAGCCTCTCGGCGAACAGCGCGTCGTAGTCGTTGAGGTCGTAGCCGAAGAGTGGAAAGGACTCGATGAACGACCCTCGGCCCGCCATGATCTCCGCGCGGCCGCCCGAGAGCAGGTCGACTTCGGCGAACTGCTGAAACACCCGCACGGGGTCATCGGAGCTGAGCACACTGACGGCGCTCGTCAGCCGGATCCGCTTCGTGCGGGCCGCGGCAGCCGCGAGCACGACCGCGGGCGACGAGACCGCGTAGTCGGGGCGATGGTGCTCGCCGACACCGAAGACGTCGAGGCCGACCGAATCGGCGAGCTCGACCTCCTCGATCAGGTCGCTCAGCCGTTGCTCGGCGGTCTGTCCGTCGGTCCGCAGGTCGGCGAAGGTGTAGACGCCGATCTCCACGCGGCCACGGTAGTCAACCGAGGAAGCCGCGCGCGGAAGAAAAAGGCTCGGTGGGGCCCCTAACCCCCCAGTGGTCGCTTGCCGGGACCCCACCGGTCCTGGCTTCTTAGACGACCTCGACGCGTGGGTGTTAGGAGAGACGCCCTTCTAACCGTTCAGGCGTTTGTAAAGACGATCAACGAGATCCGGCATCGCCTCGAGCTTGTCGGTGATCACGCGCACGCGATATTCGCGGAAGTGCTCGGCCTCGACGTCCAGCGCCTTGGCGAGCACCTCGACGACGTCGTTCGAGGGAACCGGGCGGTTCCCGTGCACGAGGTGGTTCAGGTATCCGGCCGAGAGGCCGGTCTTCGCCGCGAGCGCCCGGTATGTGACGCCTGTCTCGTTCATCAGGCGCTCGACGGCCGGCCCGAACTGCTCGGATGCGTAGCGGCGACGCTTCGCCATCTAGCCGATGCTCCCCAGCTCGGCGACATTCACACGTCGCTCCTCGCCGGACCGGCGGTCGCGAACGTCCACTGCGCCGTCGTCGAGGCTCTTCTTGCCGGCAGTGACGCGGATGGGGATGCCGATCAGGTCGGCGTCCGCGAACTTCTCACCCGGCCTCTGGTCGCGGTCGTCGAGCAGCACGTCCTTGCCGGCAGCCGACGAGTGCCTCCGCCGCCTGCAGCCCGATCTCCTCGGCGCCGCTGAGCGCCACCACATGGACGTCGTACGGCGCAACGCTCGCCGGCCAGATGATCCCGTGCTCGTCGTGGCTCTGCTCGACGATCGCGGCCATCGTGCGGGCGAGCCCGATGCCGTAGCAGCCCATGACCACCGCCCGCTCCTTCCCGTCCTCGTCGAGAAAGCGCGCGTCGAGCGCCTCGGAGTACCTGGTGCCGAGCTTGAAGATGTGGCCGACCTCGATCGCCGTCGTGAACGTCAGCTTGCCACCGCAGTTCGGGCAGACATCACCCTCCGCGGACTCGCGCAGGTCGGCGAGCTCGGCCTGGAAGTCGCGACCGGCCTCGACGCCGCGCAGGTGCCAGCCGTCGCGGTTCGCACCGGCCACGAACTGGCCTACGCGGAGCGTCTCGTCGGCGACGATGCGGCCCTTGAAGCCGACCGGGCCGAGCGAGCCGCCACTCGCACCGAACGCCTCGCGGATCTCCTCGTCGGTCGACGGCCGCGACTGCAGGCCGAGCGCGGCGTCGAGCTTGGCAGGCTCGATGCGGTCGTCGCCGCGGATGAGCGCGAGGACGACGCCGTCGTCGGTGGTCACGGGCATCGCCTTCGATGTCGCGGCGACGTCGATCGAAAGGAACTGCGCGAGCGCCTCGCAGGTCTTCACGCCGGGCGTCTCGACCTCGTCGGGCGCCGCCAACGGCTCCGGCAGGACCGCAGGGCGGGCGACGGTGCGTGCCACTTCGATGTCCGCGGCGAAATCACCGTTCTCGCAGGTGACGAGCGTGTTCTCGCCGGCACCTGCAGGTGCGAGAAAGTCGAACGACTCCTTGCCGCCCATCATCCCCGGCTCGGCCTCGACCTCGGAGAACTGCAGGCCGGCCCGCTCGAAGATCCGGTGGTACGCGCCCCGCTGCAACTCGAAGCTCTTCGCGAGACCATCGTCGTCGCGGTCGAACGAATAAGCGTCCTTCATCCAGAACTCGCGCAGCCGGATCAATCCCGCGCGCGGGCGCGGCTCGTCTCGATTCTTCGTCGAGATGTGGTAGAGCGTCTGCGGCAACTGCTTGTAGCTCTGCAGCTCGCGAGCATGGAACGTCACCGTCTCCTCGTGCGTCATCGGCAGCACGTAGTCGGCGCCCTTTCGATCCTTGAGCCGGAAGATCTCCTGAATGAAGTCGCGCCCGGTCTTCTGCCAGAGCTCGAACGGCGTCAGGACCGGCATCAGCATCTCCTGGCTGCCGATCGCGTCCATCTCCTCCCGGATGATCTGCTCGATCTTCCGGTGCACCCGCCAGCCGAGGGGCAGGAACGTCCAGACGCCTCCCGTGACCTGGCGGACGAACCCGCCGCGCACGAGCAGCTTGTGGTTGACGGCCTCCGCGTCGGCAGGGGCGTCGCGCAGAGTGGGCAGGAAAAGGTGTGAGGCGCGGGCGATCATGCGTTGTCGCCCCAGGCTACCGAGACGCCTGGCAGGTCGCAGCGGCTGACTATTCGAGCGGAATCGCGGAGGCTTCCGCCATCGCAAGCGCCGCCGGCTTGGCCATCTTCAGCCGCTTCGGGCGGTACATGCCGTCGGCGATCCAGCGGTCGATCTCGTGAAAGAGCTCGTCGACGAGGATGTCACTCGACACCTTCTTCAGCACACGGCCGTGCGCGTAGACGAAGCCCACGTCACGGCCGCCCGCGATTCCGAAGTCGGCGTCGCCCGCCTCCCCCGGCCCGTTCACCGCACAGCCGAGCACCGCCACCTCGAACGCCTGCGGATACGTGCGCAACCGCGCCTCGACGCGCTCTGCCAGCTGCTGCACGCCGACGTTGTCGCGACCGCAGCTCGGGCAGGCGATCATCACCGGGCCGCGTTCGCGCAGATTGAGGGCCTTCAAGATCTCGAACGCGGTCTTGACCTCCTCGACCGGATCCGCCGTGAGGGAGACCCGGATCGTGTCGCCGATCCCGTCGGCGAGCAGCGCGCCCATCCCGACGGCGCTCTTGATCGAGCCCGAGAACGGCGTGCCGGCCTCGGTGACGCCGAGGTGCAGCGGGTACGGCACCTTGGCGGCCAGCAACCGGTAGGCACGGATCATCGTCGGAACGTGGCTCGACTTGACCGAGATCTTGAAGTCACGGTAGTCGAGGCTCTCGAGGAGCCGCACCTCCTCCAGCGCAGCCTCGACGAGGGCCTCCGCCTGATCCTGCTGCGCCAGCTCCTCCAGGTGCTTCGGAAGCGAGCCGGAGTTCGCGCCGATGCGCATCGGGATCCCCTTGGCCTTCGCGGCACGCACGACCTGTGCCACCTTGTCCGCGCCCCCGATGTTGCCGGGGTTGATGCGTACCGCAGCGACACCCGCGTCGATCGCGCGCAGCGCAAGACTCGCATTGAAGTGGATGTCTGCGATCACCGGGATCGGCGAGAAGCGCACGAGCTTCGGAAGCGCGTCGGCGTCCTCGCCCTTCGGCACGGCAACCCGGACGATCTCGCAGCCCGCGCTGGCTAGCGCCGCGATCTGCGCGGTCGTCGCCTCGACGTCATGCGTCTTCGTCAACGTCATCGACTGCACGACCGGGGGCGCGCCACCCCCGATCTTGACGCCGCCGACCGTTACCGAGCGCTCGCTGGCCATGCCCTCAGGGTACCCCGGAGGCTAGCCGCCGCCGCCGAACAGGTCGTTCCGGAGGCCGAAGTACATCAGCACCGCGAAGAGCGCGAGCCCGATCACGCTGTAGCGCACGTAGACGGCCTGGGCGAACGTGCGGCCGCGCACCTTCTCGACCAGCGCCATCACGATGTGGCCGCCGTCCAGAGGCAGCACCGGCAGGAGGTTGAGCAGCCCCAGCGCCAGGCTGACGAGGCCGAGGACGAACAGGAAGTCGCGGGCGCCCTGCCGCCAGGCCTGGGCGGAGACGCGCACGATCCCGACCGAGCTCGAGACCTGGTTGGTGTCGTGGCCGGTCGCGAGGCGCCCGATCCCCCGCACGGTGTCGGCTGTGATCGACCAGGTCAGCCGCACGGAGTCTCCGGCAGCGGCCGGGACCGACTCGCCCGGGCCGGTGCGGGACTCGATCGCGATCCCGATCCGGTACGCCCCACCCGTGAGCTTGGCGCTGAGCGGGCCGACCGTCACACGCCGCCCGTTTCGCACGACGATCAGGTTGAACGGCCGCCCTGCCGTCGCGCGGATGTGCGCGGGAATCTCCTTCGGCGTCACCTTCTCCCCCGCCACCTGCAGCACCTGGTCGCCTGCGCGCAGCCCCGAGGCCGCGGCAGGTGTGCCTGCGACCACGCGACCGATGACGTTCGTCTCGCGCGTCGTCGCCACCAGGAACAGCGCGGCGAAGAGCACGAACGCGAAGAGGAGGTTGACGGCCGGGCCGGCGGCGATCGCAACGAGGCGCCGCCAGGTCGTCTGCCGCCAGTACGCGTCCGGGCGCAAGTGACCACTCGAGCTCCTGCCACATCCGAGTGGCGCCGAGGTCTGGGCGCAGCTCCTCGAGCGCGGCGCGCGCCGCGTCGTCGTCTCCAGCCTCGAGCGCAACGTCGAGTCGCGCCAGCTCTGCTCGTAGCTGCTCGCGCGCCTCGGGCTGCAGGGCCGCCTTCAGATCGCCCGGCGACGGGCGGTTCATGCCCGGGATCTTCACGTAGCCGCCGAGCGGGATCGAGCCGATGCCGTACTCGACTCCGCCCCGCACGGTCTTGGCGATCGGCGGGCCGAAGCCGAGGTAGAACTTCCGCGGCGTCATCCCGACCGCCCGCGCCGCGAAGAAGTGCCCCGCCTCGTGGATCATCACGAGCACGGCAAGCCCGACGATCGCTGCGACTACGCCCATTGATCCACCTTCGGTTGATCAGTGAGATTCCCGCTCACGAGCCGGCGCGCATTGCCGTCCGCCTCACGCAGGTCGTCGAGGTCGCGTGCGGGCGGCCGTCGACCTGCTCGAGGGCGCCCTCGACGAGCGCGGGGATGTCGAGGAACCCGATCTGTCCGGCGAGGAACGCCGCCACTGCGACCTCGTTGGCCGCGTTGTAGGCGCACGGATACGTGCCGCCACGCTCACCTGCGTCACGCGCGAGCGCCAGCATGCGGAACGTCTCGACGTCGGGCTCGAAGAACTCGAGCGACCCGGCGGACGTGAGGTCGAGCGACGGCACCGTGCGTCGGTGCGCGCTCGGGATAGGTCAACGCGTAGGAGATGGGCACGCGCATGTCGGGATAGCCGAGATGGGCGAGCGACGCACCGTCGGCGAACCTGACGACGCCGTGCACGATCGAGGTCGGGTGCACGACGACCTCGATGCGGTCGTAGGGAACCCCGAAGAGGAAGTGCGCCTCGATCACCTCGAGGCCCTTGTTCGCGAGCGTTGCCGAGTCGACGGTGATCTTCGGGCCCATCGACCAGGTTGGATGCGCGAGCGCCTCCTCAGGCGTGACCGCCGAGCAGCTCCTCACGCGAACGGCCGCGAAACGGGCCGCCACTCGCGGTCAGGACGATGCTCTCGGGCTCACCGAGCTGCGCGCACTGGAAGAGCGCCGAATGCTCGCTGTCGACGGGGATCAGCAGGCCGCCGCCCCGCCCCCGAGCCCGGAGCGCCAGCTCTCCCGCGGCGACGAGGCTCTCCTTGTTCGCGAGCGCGAGCGTCGTGCCGCGCTCGAGGGCCCACATGGTGGCTGTGAGCCCGGCGAATCCGAGGGTCGCGTTGAGGACGACGTCGGGCTCGGCACGATCGAGGAGCGCCGCCGGATCGCCCCCGACCTGCGTCAGCGGTGCAAGCCCGTCGATCGGCGTGCTGCCGGAGGTCGCCGCGACGAGCTCGAGGGCCGGATTGGCGGCGATCACCTCGAGCGCCTGGCGGCCGATCGAGCCGGTTGCCCCGAGCAGCGCGACGCGTGTCATGCCGGACAGTGTGCCCGGCGGCTAGCCGGTAAAGGCGAGGATCGTGAAGTAGGCGGCCGGCGCGGCAAAGAGCAGGGCGTCGATGCGGTCGAGCATGCCCCCGTGGCCGCCGAGCAGGGTGCCCGTGTCCTTCACCTGCATGTCGCGCTTGAGGAGCGACTCGAAGAGGTCACCGAGCGGCGCGGCGACCGCCAGGACGACCCCGAGGACGATCGACTGCGTGATCGTCAGGAAATGCTGCTTGTACAGCGCGACGAACGCCACGAAGATCGTCGCGGCCGTCCCGAAGATGAACCCCTCCCAGGTCTTGCCCGGCGAGGTCCGCGGAGCCATCTTGTGCCGGCCGACGAGCCGGCCGCCGAAGTAGGCGAGCGAGTCGCCCGCCCAGACGGCAACGAGCACGGTGAGGACCGCGAGCCGTCCGTGGACGGGGAGTGCGCGCAGGAGGATCAGGAAGCCGAGCCCGAGCCCGATCCAGACCGTTCCGAGGACCGTCCCGCTGATCGCGATCGTCGCCGCCTGCCGGGCCTCCGAGATCACCCGCAGCACGAAGGCGAGGACGAAGGTCGACAGCGCCCCGCCGATCATCCAGCCGAGGCCGGAGAGCTCGGCGCCGACCAGCGCGAGTGCGGCGCCGATGTACCCGGCGAGGGCGAGCGGAGCGAGCGGGCGAGCGAGCAGCCAGAACTCGTGCAACGCAACCGCGGCGGCGAACGTGACCAGCGCGAACACCCACCACCCTCCCAGATACACCGCCCCGAGCACGACCGGCACGAGGGCCAGCGCGATCACGATTCGCGACCAGAAAGGAGTCATCTGCCGCCGAATCTTCGACGGCGCGAGGCATAGTCCGCCAGCGCCGACCGCAGGTCGCGCTCGTCGAAGTCCGGCCAGAGCTTGTCGACGAAGACGAGCTCCGAGTAGGCGAGTTGCCAGAGGAGGAAGTTCGACACCCGCAGCTCGCCGCTCGTCCGGATGAGGACGTCGGGGTCGGGCAGCTCGGGTGCATAGAGATTGGCGGCGAACACGTTCTCGTCGATCTCGTCCGGATCGACCCCGCTTTCGACGATGCGACGCGTCGCCTCGACGAGCTCCGCCCGCCCGCCGTAGTCGAACGCCACCCAGAGATTGATGCGGGTGTTCAGCTCGGTTCGGTCCTCCATCGCCGACATGCGCTGCTGCAGCGTCTCCGGGGCGCGGTCGCGCCGGCCGATGAAGCGCACCCGCACGCCCTGCTCTGCGAGGTCAGGCAGCTCACGCTCGATCGTCTCGGCGAAGATCTCCATCAGCGCGTCGACTTCCTCCGGCGGCCGCGACCAGTTCTCGGTCGAGAACGCAAAGACCGACAGGTCGTGCACCCCGATGTCGATCGCGGCCTCGACGATCCGGCGCACGGTGCGCGCGCCGGCCCGGTGGCCGGCTGCCGTCGGCAGCCCACGGCGCTTCGCCCAGCGCCCGTTCCCGTCCAGGATGATCGCCACCGAGCCGGCGACCTCCGGCAGGTCTCGATCCGGCAGGGGCCGTATTCGAGCGAGCGTCCTGATGCGCGCGAGCAACCTCACGGAGGCGCTCAGACCTCCATGATCTCGGCCTCTTTGCGCTTCAGCAGCTCGTCGATCCGTGCGGTGTGCTCGTCGGTGAGCTTCTGGACGCGACTTTCTGCGGCCCGTTCCTCGTCGTCCCCGACGTCGCCGTTTCGGACGAGCTCCTCCAGGTGCTTGATCGCGTCCCGGCGGACGTTCCGCACGGCGACCCGGCCCTCCTCGGCCATCTGCTTGACGAGCTTGACGAGCTCCTTGCGGCGCTCCTCGGTCAGCTGCGGGATGGGCAGGCGAATCAGCTTGCCGTCGTTCGACGGGGTCAAGCCGAGATCGGACTCGAGGATCGTCTTCTCGATCTGCTTGATCGACGTGGGATCGAACGGCTGAATCGTCAGCATCCGCGGCTCGGGGGAGTTGATCGTCGCCAGGTTCTTGAGCGGCGTCGGCGTTCCGTAGTAGTCGATCGTGATCCGGTCGAGCAGCGCGGGGGTCGCGCGGCCCGTGCGGACGGAGTTGAAATGCTCGTGCGTCGCCTCGACCGACTTGTCCATCCGTCCTTGGGCATCGCCGATGAAGTTCTCGATCACCGTGCGTCTCCTTCGGGTGTAGAGATGATGGTGCCTACCCGCTCCCCGTCGACCACCCGCCCGATGGTGCCGGGCGCGAGCTCGAAGACGTGGATCGGAAGGCGATTGTCCATGCAGAGCGAGAGGGCCGTCGTGTCCATCACTTTCAAGCCTCGCTCGATTGCCTGCAAGTGCGTCAGCTCGGGGATCAGCTTGGCATCCCGGTGCTCGCGCGGATCGCCGTCGAGGACGCCTTCGACACCGTGCTTGGCCATCAGAATCGCGTCGGCGCCGATCTCCAGGGCGCGCAGGGCCGCGGCCGTGTCGGTGGTGAAGTACGGGTTGCCGGTGCCGGCGGCGAAGATGACGACGCGCCCCTTCTCGAGATGGCGCACGGCGCGGCGGCGGATGTAGGGCTCGGCGACCTCCCGGACGTCGATCGCCGACAGCACTCGGGTGTCCGCACCATTGCGCTCGAGCGCTTCCTGCACTGCCAGCGCGTTGAGGACCGTCGCCAACATCCCCATGTAGTCGCCGGTCGCCCGGTCGATGCCCTGAGCGGCGGCGGACATTCCCCGGTAGATGTTCCCGCCGCCGATCACGAGTGCGACCTCGAGCCCGTCTGCGCGTACCTGGACGAGCTCGCGGGCGAGCTCGTCGACCGTGCCGGCATCGAGACCGAACTCGCCGGAGCCCATCAGGGCCTCTCCCGAGAGCTTCAGCAGAACGCGCTTGAAGCGTGCCACGCCTATGAAACTGCGTACCAGGCGTAGTCGAGGAGCTCGATGCCGTGCTCCTTCAGGTACTGCGAGACGGTCCCAGTCGTCTCGTCGGCGCGGTACCACGTCTGCTCGCTGAGCACCGACTCGCCGAAGAACTTCTTGTTCAGCTGGCCCTCGACGATCTTCTCGCGAACGTTCTCCGGCTTCGAGAGCACCTCTTCCGACTTGGAGAGAATGTCGCGCTCGGCGTCGACGAGCTCCTGAGGGATCTCGTCGCGCGTGCCGTAGGTCGGGCGCGCGAAGGTGAGGTGCAAGGCGAGGCTGCGCGCTGCTGCCGCGTCGCCGCCCTTCGTCCGCACGAGGGCGCCCACCTTGTTGGCGGGAACATGGACGTAGTAGGTGAGGTGCTCGTCTGCTCCTGCCTGCATGCGCTTGGCACCTGCGACCTGGATGTTCTCGCCGAGCTTCGCCGCCAAGGCGACGCGCTCCTCCTCGAGGGCCGCCGCATCGCCGCCGTCGAACACGGTCTGAAGGATCTTCTCGGCGTAGGCGAGAAAGTCCTCGTTGTTCGAGACCGGCTCGGTCTCGCAGCCGATTGCCACGATCGCGCCGACGTCGTCGCGCACCATCACGCCGACCTTGCCTTCGCTCGTCGCCCGGTCGGCCCGCTTCGCGGCGGATGCCATTCCCTTCTCGCGCAGCAGCTTGACCGCCTCGTCGAAATCCCCACCGGTCTCCTGGAGCGCGCGCTTGCACTCCATCATCCCGGCGCTCGTCGCGTCGCGAAGCTCCTTGACCATCGCAGCGGTGATGTCGGTCATTCGGCGGTTCCCTCCGTCGTCGTCTCGTCCGGCGAGTCCGCCGGGGCACCTGCCGGCTCCTCGACGGCCGGTGCCGCTTCCGCAGCCGGCGCTTCCGCGGCGGTGCCTCCGGCTGCTGCGTTCGCAGCGGGCGCCTCCTGCGCTGCGGGGGCGCTGTCCGCGGCAGGCGCTGGTCGTCGCCCGTGGCCTGCGCCGTCTTGCCGTTCTTCGCAGCCTGCAGCTCCCCGGCGGTCACCTTCCGCTTGCCGGCCTCGATGCCGTCGGCGAGCGCCTTGATCACCAGGTGGCACGAGCGAATCGCGTCGTCGTTGCCGGGGATCACGTAGTCCGCCTCGTCGGGGTCACAGTTCGTGTCGACGAGCGCGATCACCGGCAGGTTGAGGCGCTTTGCCTCACGCACGGCGAGCTGCTCCTTGCGCAGGTCGACGATGAAGATCGCGTCCGGCTGGCGGCGCATGTCGGCGACACCGCCGAGGTTCGATTCGAGCTTCTCGAGCTCGGCCTCCATCGAGATGCGCTCCTTCGCCGGGAGCAGGTCGAGCTGAGCCTCGGTCTTGAGCGCCCGCAGCTCATGAAGACGCTGGATGCGGTCGGAGATCGTGCGCCAGTTGGTCAGCAGCCCACCGAGCCAGCGGTTGTTGACGTACGGCATGCCGACGCGGCGCGCCTCGTCGCGAACGGAGTCCTGCGCCTGCTTCTTGGTGCCGACGAAGAGCACGGAGCCGTTGCGCTCCGCGATCGCCTTGGCGAAGTTGTACGCCTCGTCCAGAAGCTCCTGCGTCTGGGTGAGGTCGATGATGTAGATGCCACCGCGCTCGGTGAAGATGAAGCGCTTCATCTTCGGGTTCCAGCGGCGGGTCTGGTGGCCGAAATGGACGCCGGCCTCCAGCAGTTCCTTCATGGAAACGACGGGCATGGGAGCCCCTTTCTGCGGTTTGGATTGCGCTGCTCCGGCGAGGCCCGGTGGCAGCCGAACGAGCTTCGGCCACCAGCCACCGAGGTGTTCCCGCCGGTCGAGGGAACGTGGACGAGCGCATGGTAGCCGTGGCCGTCAGATCGAGCGGACGCGTTCGAGAAACCCCGCCAGATCGGGCGGGAGCTCCGACCGTGTCTCGATCCGCGCTCCCGTGACCGGGTGCGGAAACGCGAGCGCCGACGCGTGCAGGAACTGCCGTCCAAGCTCCGGCTCCGAGCTGCCGTAGGTCGAATCGCCGACGACGGGCAGCCCGACGGCCGCGAGATGGACGCGGATCTGGTGCATCCGGCCCGTCTCGAGCATCACCTGCAGGAGCGCGCGCTCCGGCCAGAGCTCCACGACCTCGAAGTGGGTGACGGCCTCGCGCGGCGAGTCGCTGTCGAGCGAGATCCGGGTCGGGTCGCCGCGGTCGCGACCGATCGGCGCTTCGATGCGGCCCGGTCCGCGACTGCGGTCTGCCGGTCACGAGGGCGGTGTAGGTGCGCTCGAGCGCATGCTCGCGCACGAGCTCGGCGAGCAGCTCGTATGCCTCCTGCGACCGCGCGACCGCCATGAGCCCGGAGGTGTCGCGGTCGAGCCGATGGACGATCCCGGGCCGGCCGGGCTCCCCACCTGCGATCTTGCCCGCCAGGGCGTCGACGAGCGTGCCTGCCGCATGTCCGGCCCCTGGATGCACGACGAGCCCCGCGGGCTTGTCGACGACGAGCAGGTGCTCGTCCTCCCAGACGATCGCCGGCTCGGGCGGACGCTCGGCGGGAGGAGCCGCGGCGACCTGCGGCAGCTCGATCTCCTCCCCGCCCTCGAGCCGGAAGCTCTTGGCGCGCGCGACGCCGTCGACGAGCGCGCCGGCCTCAACGGCTCGTTCCGCGGCGGCGCGCGAGCCGAGGCAGACTCGCGAGATACCGGTCGAGGCGCTCGCCGGCGGCGGCTGCCGGGACCTTCACCGGGCCGCGACGTCGAGCGCGCGCCGTGGCGGCTCGGGCGGCCGGTCGGCCGCGATGAGCGCGCCGAGCAGAATCGCGACGCCCACGACGATGAAGCTGTCGGCGAGGTTGAATGCCGGCCACCACTTCAGGTCGATGAAGTCGGTGACATGGTGCAGCCTGATCCGGTCGACGAGGTTCGAGACGCTGCCGCCGATCAGCAGGCCGAGCGCCGCCGGCAGCACGGGATGGCGCGCGCCGGAGCGCGCGAAGAACGCCAGCATCCAGATCACCGCTCCGGCGGTCACGACGGTCACCACGGCGGTTGCGCTGGCGAAGAACCCGAACGCGATCCCCGAGTTCTGCACGTGATGGATCGAGAGGGGCCCGATGACGTGCTCCGACTCGTCGAGCGCAAGCGTGCTGACGACGATGTGCTTCGTCAGCTGGTCGGCGAGCACAGCAGCGAGCGCAACCGTCGCGAGGCCGGCCCACTGCCACGCCCCTGCGGCGAGCGAGCGCTCGGCGACCGACACGGGCTCGAGCCCGTTCGTCCTCGAGCCGACGCGCACCTCGCCGCGTTCGGTCAACCGAGCCGGCGCTGGTCGTCGATGCAGAGACGCGCCCACGGGATGGCGGACAGGCGCTCGGCGCCGATCGGCTCGCCACAGACCTCACAGACGCCGTAGCTTCCTTCGTCGATGCGCCGCAGGGCCGCAGCCACCTCGTCGAGCGTGTGCTGGGCTCCCTCTTCGAGCCCCTCGTCGAGCTCGCGGTCGTACGTCGCGGTCGCCATGTCCGCCATGTGGTTGTCGTCCCCACGGCCGCTGATCTCGCCGAGCTCCTCCTCCACGCTGCCGGCGTTCTCCTTCTCGAGGAATGCGACAGCGTCCCGCAGCCGCGTCTGCTCGGCTTCCAGCAGCTTCTTGAACTCAGACGTGTCGATGCTGCTCACTCAGCGTCCTTTCCCGCGGCGCTCGCTTGCGTCAGGCGCCGGTCGATCTCGGCGTTGTCGATGCCCTTCAGCTCAACCGTCTTGTCCCGCGACCCGTGTCCGGAAACGATCTCGACGTCGGCCGTCCGGATCGCCAGGGTGTCGGCGAGCAGGCGCACGACCGCGATGTTGGCCTTCCCGTGCTCGGGCGCCTGGGAGACGCGGACCTTCCAGGCCGTGCCGTGCCGGCCGACGATCCCGGAGGTGGCTGCGCCGGGCGAGACCCGCAGCTGCAGGCGAGAGCTCACCCCGGGAGGGTAGCTTCAACCGGAGCTGCCTACTCCCAGGCGAAATCGCGGCCGGGCCGGGGCTCCTCGTCCTCGTCGTCCGTCCGGCCCCGCGAGTGACTGCACCGGCGGGAGCTTCGGCGCGTCGGCCGAGCCAGCGTCATCCGGCTTTGGCTTCCCGACCTCCGGCTGGATCGCCGCCTGGAACTCGCGCGTGTCCTCGCGCTTCGGCCACTCCTCGGGCTCGTCCGGGGCAGGCTGGTTCGCTCTTGCTCTCCTCGACCATGCCGAGGGCGGCCCGAAGCAGCGTCTCGATCCGGCGCACCTCGCTGAAGAGCCGGTCGCGCTCGCCTTGAGCGCCACGCGTGACCGAGCGGGCTTCCTGGTGGGCCTCGGCGATGATCAACTCGGCTTCCTTCTTCGCCTGCTCGCGTGCATCGGAGGCGGCGCGCTCAGCCGAGACGAGCGTGGCGGCAAGCAGCGACTCGCGCTCCTTGACGTCGGCGAGCAGCTTCTCGAGATCCTCGAGCCTGTCGGCGAGCTCCCCACGCTCGCTCCAGACCTCCTCGAAGCTCTCGGCGACATCCTCGAGCAATTTGTCGATCTCGTGGCGTTTGTAGCCGAAGAGCGCGCGTCCAACACGAATGTGTCTCAGCTCAACCGGTGTGTACCTCATCGAAGTTCCTCTCCTCTCAATGCAGGCGATCGATCAAGGCGATCAGGACCCGCTCAATTGCGATCAGCGCCAAGCACGCCGACCATCGGCGATAGATCGAATGCCCCGACCCGGAACGGCAGGATCCGCCGCCAGAGCCTCAGATACGGCTCGCACGCGTCATAGAGAAAGCGCTGAATCGGGCGTAACGAGTACGGGAGCTGAATCCAGGACGTCAGGATGTACGCGAGGATCGCCAGGATGTAGACGTCGAAGAAGACGTTGACGAACAACTCGACTTCGCTGACTGCGTCGAGCAGCATGGCGCACCCTTCGCGCCGATCGGCCCTTTTCCTACGCCTGGTTGAAGAAGCCGCCGCGCTCGAGGAGCGCTGCTCGCTGCTCGGCGGAAACCTCGACGTTGCGCGGTGTGAGCAGGAAGACCTTGTCGGCGACCCGTTGCATGCCGCCGTTCAACGCGTAGGTGAGGCCGCTGGCGAAGTCGATCAGGCGCTTCGAGAGCTCGGTGTCGGCGTTCTGGAGGTTGAGGATCACCGGGATGCCCTGCTTGAACTTGTCGGCGATCTGCTGGGCGTCGTTGAAGCTCCGAGGCAGGACGAGATGCACCTTGACGCTGGACGGGCCCGGGACCGCCTCGATCTGCGGCCGCATCTCGCGCACGCGGGAGTGGCGCACGGCGGGCGCGCGGTGCGTCGGCTGGTCGGCCTCGGACTCGGTCCAGTCGTCGAAGTCGTGCCCGCGCCGGCGCGGCGTCAGCCTCCGCACGTTCGGGCGCTCGCGATAGCTCTGCTCGAGGCTCTCCTCGGCCGCGTAGCCGTCCTCGTCGTCCCAGTCGTCGTCCTCCTCGGCAATGCCGAAGTACACGAGCGTGCGACTCCAGAGGTCTCCAAGCGCCATGGCTTCCGAATCCTAATCTCGAAAGAGGATCGATCCCACTCGAACGTACGTCGCCCCTTCTTCGGCGGCCACCGCGAAATCCTGCGTCGTCCCCATCGAGAGGTCGCGGAGGCCGTGCTGCTCGGCCAGGCCGCGCAGCCGGGCGAACCAGGCCCGTGACTCTTCCGCCGTGGCGGCGGCCGGCGGCATCGTCGACAGGCCCTGGACGTCGTAACCCAGGTAGGCAGGGATCTCCGCGGGCTCCACTCCCGACTTCGATGCCTCACCTGCGAGGTTGACCTGCACGAGCGCCGGGACTTCGAGCCGGCGGGCCGCCGACTCCGAGTCGAGCGAATGCACGAGCGTGCAGATGCCGTTCACGACCTTCACCTTGTTCGACTGGAGATGGCCGATGAAGTGCCAGGTGAAGGCGTCTCCGTATTCGGCGTGCTTTGCCTCCAGATCCTGGGCGCGGTTCTCTCCGACCACGGTGACGCCCGGCGTCGAGCAGCCGCGCCATGTCGGCGAGCGCGACGTATTTGGTCGCCGCGACGACGGTCACCGCGGGCCCGACCGCCGCCGTGACCTCGTCGAACCGCGCCCGGATCGCCTCAGGCGACAGCACCGAGCACCCCCTGCGCACCGCGCGCGAGGCCGCTTCGCCGGTGCGAGAAGAAGCGGTCGGGATGGCACCGCGTACACGTATCGGCACGCTCGACCGCGTCGACTCCCGCGGCGCGAAGCGCGCGCTCTGCTGCGCTCCACAGATCGAGCCGCCCGTCGACGGTCAGGTCCCGGTCGAAGAGCCCGGCCACCTCGGCGCCGACCTCGTAGCAGCAGGGGCCGATCGCCGGGCCGATCATGGCCGCCTTCGTCACCGGCGCCGAGCGCGCTCGACTCCCGCGGCGACGACGCCCTCGGCGAGGCCGCGCCACCCGGCGTGCAGGACGGCGAGCGCGCGCGGGCCGTCTCGGCGAGCGATCGCGATCGGCAGGCAATCTGCCGACATCGCCAGCAGCGGTACCTGCGGCTCGTCGGTCCAGAGCCCGTCGCCGGCCTCGCCGCGGCTGCCCGGCCGCGCGCGGTGAACGGTCGTCGAGTGCACCTGCCGGTTGAACACCAGACGACCTGCGTCGAGCCCGAGCGCCGTACAGGCCCGGCGGCGGTTCTCCGCCACGAGTGGCGGCTCGTCACCGGTGCCGGCGGTCAGGTTCAACGACGCGTAGGCGCCGCTGGAGACGCCCCCGTCGCGAGTCGTGAAGGCGACCACGTACCCCGGCTCGTCCCAGCGGATCATCCGGCGAGCTCCTTGGCTCGTTCGAGGAGCGCGGCCCGTGTGTTCAGCGCGGGCCGGTCGACGACTTCTCGAAGAAGCGTCTCGAGCGCCTGCCCGATCGCCGGACCGGGCGCGTACCCGAGGGCGATCAGGTCGTCGCCGCCGACCGCGAGATCGGCGAGGCGATGCGGCCGGCCCTGTTCGCGGCGCACGACCTCCCGCAGCCGCTCGAGCCGCGCAAGGTCGTCGACTGCGGGCTGGCCCTTGCCGCGCAGGTCGGCCTCCTTGTGGTCGAGCAGGTCGAAGAGCAATCCGCTGCCGTAGCGGGCGAGCAACCTCCGCGCGCGCAGCGGCTCGGCCCTGCCGACGTCGATCATGTGACCGCGAACGATGCGCGCCACGCGCTTGCGCAGGTCTGTCGGGTACCGCAGCCGGTCGAGCGCCCGCTCCGCGAGCTGCGCGCCGACCTGCTCGTGGCTCTTGTCCGAGTAGCCGCGTTTCGCGTAGTAGTGCAGCCGCCCGTCGGTGCCCCGCCAGGCAACGTGCGGCTTGCCGAGATCGTGGAAGAGCGCCGCGAGCCGGACCCGCAGCGGGAACCCTGCATCGGCGGCCGCCTGAACGACCTCGAACGTGTGCTCGTCAACCGTCAGCCCGTGCCGGCGGCTCTCCTGCTCGAAGCCGATCGCCTGCTCGAACTCGGGCAGCACCTGGACGAGCACGCCCGTGTCGCGGGCCAGCCGCAGCGCCTTCGCCGGCTGCGAGCCGAGCAGCAGCTTCGAGAGCTCACCCATCCCGTCGGCCGCGAGCCCACCACCGATCCGCTCACCCGAGACGAGCCCGACGCCCGACGCCTCCTCACGCATCTGAGCCAGCGTCTCTGCGTCGGGCTCGAAGCCGAGCTGGGACACGAAGCGGAGGCCGCGAACGACGCGAAGCGGATCTTCGGCGAAGCTCGACGACGACACGGTGCGCAGGATCCCCGCCGCCAGATCGTCGCGGCCGCCGTACGGGTCGACGAGCGTCCCGTCGTCGAGCCGTCGAGCCATCGCATTCACGGTGAAGTCACGACGGGCCAGGTCCTCCTCGACGGAGGCGGAAGGGTCGACGACGATCTCGAAGTCGTGCCGGCCGGGACCGGTCGAGACCTCCCGCCGTGGTGGCGCGAGCTCGATCCCGGCGCGCGCCAGCTCCCGAACCGACGGGTCGCGGGGAAAGAAGCGCACGCCGACCGGACGGCCCGCGACGACGAGCTCCTCCGTTCGGCCGTGCTCGGCGAGGAGCGCCTGGAGCCCGTCGATGTCGACGCCGGGAACGAGGAAATCCGCATCTTTGGCGTCGTGCCCGAGCAGCCTGTCGCGGACTGCGCCGCCCACGACATAGGCGTTCAGTCCGAGCGAGCCGACGTAGTCCTCAACCTGCCTAGACGAGGGCGATCGCCTCGATCTCGACGAGCGCTCCGGACGGCAGCTTCGCGACCTCGACGGTCGACCGGGCCGGCGGCGTGGAGCCGACGTGGCTCGCGTACACCTCGTTCATCCCGGCGAAGTCGCCGAGGTCCTGCAGGAAGACCGTGGTCTTCACGAGCCGGTCGAGCGAGCTGCCGGCTTCCTCGAGGATCGCACCGAGGTTCGCGAGCACCTGCTCGGTCTGCGCCTTGATGTCGCCGGCCGAGAGGTCCTTCTCGCCGGGCCGCAGGGAGAGCTGGCCGGAGACGAACACGAGCCCGTTCGCCTTGATCGCCTGCGAGTACGGCGCGCCCTGGAACGGCGCGGGCGCCTTCTCGGTGCGGACGACTTCCTTCGTCACGAATCCTCCCTCGTCTCTGGAATTGGACGGCAGGCCTGGCCGAGCGCGGCCCCAACCGCCTTGAAGATGGCCGTGAGCACGTGCTGCGAATCGGTGCCTTCGACCAGACGGACGTGCAGGTTCAGCCCGGCGGAGCCCGCGAGCTCGGAGAGAAAGCGCGACGCGACGTCGGTGTCGAGCCCTCCAACCCGCTGATCCGAGAAGTCGACGTTCGCAACGAGCCGTGGCTCGTCCGCGCGCTCGAGCGCAGCGAGCGCGAGCGCCTCGTCGGCCGGTGCGAGCGCCCAGCCGGCGCCGGCGGCCCCGGGCTCGGCGAGCCGGCTTCCGAGCTCCGCTCCGAGCGTGCGGCCCGCCGCGACGACCGCCTCGTCCGCGCCGCCCGGCGGCACCTCGAGGGACAGCTTGAAACGCCCCGCCCGCGCAAGCTCGGTCACGAGGTGGTCGAGCACCGGCAGGCCGGTGCTCACGTTCGCAGCACCTTCGGCTGCGAGCGCCACACGGCCGCCTGCCGGGTTGTCGTCCATCGCGGCTTGAGCGTACCGGTGCGGCCGCGCCCCGGCCTGCGCAGGCGCCTCGACTGCCGGTCCGGCGATGTCGTACTGTGGCCCGAACCCCCCACGCTCTGGAAGGAGTCACGTGCTCCAGGAGTTCAAGGACTTCCTCTTCAAGGGAAACATCGATCGAGCTCGCGGTCGCCTTCGTCATGGGCCTCGCGTTCGCCGCGTTCGTCAACTCACTCGTCGCCAACATCATGATGCCGATCATCTCGCGCGATCGTCGGCAAGACCGAGTTTCCGAGACCTCACGTTCACGCATCCACCACTCGCTGTTCAAGTACGGGTCGTTCCTCACAGACCTGCTCCAGTTCGTCACGATCGGTGCAGCCGTCTTCTTCTTCATCGTCAAGCCCGTGCAGATGGTGCTGGCACGCCGGACGCAGCGCGACGTCGAGGAAGGCATGCCGAGCGACGAAGAGCGCCGCCACCAGGAACTGCTCGCGGCACTCCGCGCGCGCGGCTAGGTCGCGTCAGGCTCGAAGCGGTGCCCGGCGCAAGCGCCGGGCACCGCGCTCTCGGCCGCGTTGCGCTACGGGCTCATCCCGCTCATGTGCGACATCGGGCCGGGGATAGTGAGACCCGGCAGCGCAGCGGGGGCCACCAGGAGCAGGGCGCCGAGCGCGAGCAGGACGGCCGCGGTTCCCACCGTTGCCGCCCGCCGTGACGGGATGAGCTTTTCGAAAGCGATCAGCCCCGCCACGACCGCCATCCAGGTGAGGCTCATCACGCCGAGCGCGAAGAGGGACGCCATCAGCGCCCAGCAGCAGCCGACGCACCAGCCGCCGTGCCGCAGCCCCATCTTCAGGCCCCCGACCGGCCCGTCGCGCCAGGAGCCGAGTAGGAAGCCCAGCGGGCTTCGGCATTTGCCCAGGCACACGTTCTTGAGCGGGGTGAACTCGTACACGGCCGCCACAATGAGTGTCGCGCCCGCTACCCAGCGCCCCGCACGGTTCCAGGCCAGCACGTCACCCGCGAACGTCCCTCCCACGCTGGCGACGCCGTAGGCGAAAGCCCCGAGTGCCGCCCACGTCAGCAGGTAGCCGGAAGTGAACGCGAACGGTGCGGTCGCAGACCGCCCCTTGGTCATGCGCGCGTAGAGGGCGACGGTGGGCGCGAGCGACGGGAACATCATCGCCGCCATCATCAGCACCCAGACGGCCACGAACCACGAGAGAGTGCCGAGCGCGCTCCATGGCCCAGCGTCCATCCCCTGCATCTGATCCGCAGTCCAGAGCCAGGCGAGACCGGCGATCACGAACAGCAGGACGACGAGGCCGAGCCTCGTCCGTACTGCAGCGAGCGCCGGGCCGAGGCCGGTGCGATCGCCGGCGCGTTCGCCGAGCGCGGCGCTCACGGGCTCAGGCGGCCCACGAGAATTCAGCCGTCGAGATGCCGGTCTTGCCTTCGTACTCGATCCCGAAAGCGCTGATCTTGGACCTCGTGGCCTCGGCCGCGTTGAACTCCGATGAGACCGGGTGGAACATGCCGACGAGGCGGACCGGTTGGCCGGTCTCGACACCGAACGGGACGATGTCCTCGATCTCGAAGTCGATCGCAGTTCCGATCCGGACGCTGTGGCGCAGGCCGTCGTCGACGATCTCGATCGCCGCGCGCTCGACGCCGAGCATCTCCCCAACGAGTGGCGCGAGCCCTGCCATCGGGCCGCCGAGCTGCCCGCCGAACACCGCCGTCAGCTTTTCGAGTTGCTCGTCCGATGCGTTCTCGTCGACGAACATCCCGAGCCGCCAGTTGCCGTCGGTCATCACCTTGGGTGCGTCGAATATCGCCGCAACTTTGAGGCCGCTCACATCTGTGCCTTCGATCTCGCCGCTTGCGATGTTGAAGACGAGCGTGGCACGACAGTAGTCGTAGGTTGCCCCGTGGTCGAACGAGAAGTTGCAGGGGCACATCAGCTCACACGAGCAGGTCTCCGCGTAGCTTCCTTTCAGGTTCCAGGACACGACCGCCTCCTTCGCAGGATCCTCGACCGCTCAATAGTCCTCCCCCTCCGCGGACGTGTCAACGCCCTTCGGCGGGCGGCTACGACTCGACGCGATCGATGTGCGCGCCGAGTGCGCGTAGCCGCTCGTCGATCCGCTCGTAGCCTTTGTCGATCTGGTAGGCGTCGCCGATCGTCGAGGTGCCTTCGGCACAGAGCGCGGCGATCACCATCGCCATGCCGGCGCGGATATCGGGGCTCGACATCCGCTGGCCGTACAGCGGGGACGGGCCGGTGACCACCACGCGGTGCGGATCGCAGAGGATGATCCGTGCGCCCATCGACACCAGCTTGTCGACGAAGAAGAGGCGGCTCTCGAACATCTTCTCGAACACCAGCACCGTGCCCTTCGACTGGGTGGCGACGACGACGGCGATCGACGTCAGGTCGGCCGGGAAGGCGGGCCACGGGCCGTCCTCGATCTTGGGGATCGCACCGCCGAGGTCGTCCCTGATCTCCAGGTTCTGGTTCGCCGGCACTCGAACCCAGTCGTCACCGAGCTCGACCTCGACTCCGAGCCGTTTCAGCACCGGCAGGACCGGCCAGAGATCGTCGGGGACGATGCCGTCGATCGTGATCTCTCCGCCGGTGACGGCCGCCATGCCGATGAAGCTCCCGACCTCGATGTGCTCCGGCCCGATCGCGTACGAGCCGCCGTTCAGGCGCTCGACGCCGGTGACATGCAACACGTTCGAGCCGATGCCGTTGATCTTCGCGCCCAGCGAGACGAGAAAGCGGCACAGGTCCTGCACGTGCGGCTCGCACGCCGCGTTCGAGATCATCGTCTTGCCCGGCGTGATCGATGCGGCCATCACGGCGTTCTCGGTCGCCATCACGGATGCCTCGTCCATGTGGATGTGCGCGCCGCTCAGCCGCCCGCTCAGCTCGTAGCGTCCCGGGTACTCGAACGCGGCGCCGAGCTCTGCGAAGGCGTGGATGTGGGGATCGAGCCGGCGTCGTCCGATCACGTCGCCGCCGGGCGGTGGAACGTTCGCGCGGCCGAGCCGTGCGAGCAGCGGCCCGGCGAGCAGGAACGAGGCGCGAATGCGGCTGGCGAGCTGCGCGTCGACGTCGTGCGTGATGTTCTGCGCCTGGACGCGCACCTCGTTCTGTCCCGTCCATTCGCTTTCGGCGCCCAGCTGCGCGAGCAGCTCGAGCATCGTCTTGACGTCGCGAATGCGTGGCACGTTCGACAGCAGCACCGGCTCATCGGTCAGCAGGCAGGAGGCGAGGATCGGCAACGCGCCGTTCTTGTTGCCGGAGGCACGCACGCGACCGGAGATCGGATGGCCTCCTTCGATCAGGAACGATTCGGCCACTGGTCTGACGATGGTCGAGGACAAGGCGGGCACTATGCTAGAGGCTTGGCCCCCACCGTGAATCCGACTCGCGAACAGGCCTGGCAGACGCTCACGCAGTACACGAAGAGCGAAGCGCTCTTGCGCCACGGGCTCGCCGTCGAGGCCTCGACGGCGTCGTACGCCGTGCGTTTCGGCGAGGACGAGGAGCTCTGGCGGGTCGCCGCGCTCCTCCACGACTTCGACTACGAGATCCATCCGACGCTCGACAAGCATCCTCAGGACGGGGCTCCGATTCTGCGCGCGGAGGGCTATCCCGAGGTGGTGATCGACGACGGTGCTCTCGCATGCCAATCACCTCGGCCTGCCGCGTGATACCCCGCTCAAGAAGGCGCTCTTCGCGTGCGACGAGCTCTCGGGATTCGTTCACGCCTGTGGGCTCGTGCGGCCGACCGGGCTCGAGGGGCTCGAGCCGAAGTCGGTCAAGAAGAAGCTCAAGCAGCCGTCGTTCGCAGCGGGGGTCTCGCGGGACGACGTGTACCAGGGAGCGGAGCTGCTCGAGCTCGACCTCGACGAGCACATCACGAACGTCGTCGCCGCACTCCAGCCGATCGCGGGCGAGCTCGGCCTGCCGACCGGCTAGCCGGTCGCGAGCCCGTCGGCCAACCGGTCGAGATCGTTCTCGTCGTTCCACCAGCCGACCGAGGCGCGGAGCAGTCCCGTGCCCGGGAGCTCGCGGATGATGACGCCGCGCTCGTAGAGCGCAGCCGCGGCCTCGGCGGTGTCGCCGGGAAACCGGAATGAGACGAGCGTCCCCTGGCCCGGCTCGGTGACGACGTCGTGACCTCGGTCGAGGAGGAGGCGACGGCAGTGCTCGGTGAGGCTGCGCGCCCGTTCGAACCGTCCCGCGGGGAGGTCGGTGAGCGCAGCCTCGAGCCCGGCGAGTGACGATGCCGGTGCGAACGTCGTGTCGAAGCGGCGCGCACCGGCCTTCGGCTCCCAGGTGCCCTGCCGCGATGTCGTACGACTCGGCGCTGGGGTACGCGACGAGGCGCGGCCGCAGCGTTGCCGGGTCGCGCACGTACAGCGCACCGGTCGAGTCCGGGCCGCAGAGCCACTTCTGCCCGCTCACCGTGTAGAAGTCCGCGGCCGTGGCATCGACCTCGACAGCCCCGACGGCCTGCGCCCCGTCGACCAGGACCGGGACATTCGTTGCCTCCCGAAGCTCCCGCCACGGAATCACCGCGCCGTCGAGCCACGAGACGGCAGAGGTCGCGATCAGCCGGGTGCGCGGCGTCACCTGCTCGCGGATCACGTCGAAGACGCGGTCGGCACCGACACCCCGAACCTTGGCGATGCGAAGTCGCGCACCGCTTCCGATCAGCGGACCGGTCAGGCCGAAGTGCTCGGCGTCGGTCGTCACGACCTCGTCGCGCTCGTCGAGCCCGAGCCCGGTGACCACCACCTGGACTCCCTGCGTCGTCGAATCGGTGAGCGCGACGTGCTCCGGCGAGACCCGGAGCTCGCCGGCGAACAACGCTCGCACGCGGTCACGGCGCTCGAGCATCGCCTCGAAGTACGGCTTCCCGCCGCGTCCGTGCGTTCCCTCCCACGCCCGCAGCTCGGCCATTGCGGCGAGCGTCGCTTGCGCAAGCGGCCCGAACGTGCCCGCGTTCAGGTAGGCGAACGTCTCGAAGCACGGGGAACCGAGCCCGCTCCTCGAGCCAGGTCGTCGGCCGCTCCACGCTCATGCGATCTCGAGCTCGACCGGGGCGTGATCCGACAGCAGTCGGCCGCCGTGCGCGCGCCGCTCGTCGGGCCAGCGCCGGAGCGGCGTTGCCGCCGCGCCGCGGACGAGGATGTGGTCGATGCCCGGGCCCGGGTGGCGAGAAGCCCCACTCGCCGCCGGCGAGGTCGCGCAGGGTGGCGGAGCGGTCGGCGGTCACGTTGAAGTCGCCGGCCAGCACGACGACGTCCTCCGGCTGTGCCTCGGAGACGGCAAACCAGGCGGCGCGCAGCAGCTCGGCTTCGGCGAGCCGCTCGTCCCGGGCGTAGCTCGTGCAGTGCAGATTCGCGACCAGGCAGGTCCTGCCCGTGGAGTCCGCGAGCCGCACCGCCTGCACGATCCTGCGCTCCTTCGCCCAGGCGAGCCGCGCGCGGGCGCCGAGCCCCAGGGCTCGCGCCTGGCGGTCGCGAAAGCGGCGCGGGTTCAGGGTGAGGGACGAGCGCGAGACGAGTCGCAGCGCCGGCCCGACGAGGATCGCGTTTCCCTGGCCCGAGAACGCAGAGCGCAGCAGGCCCTGGTTGGGCCGCGTCAGGCGGTGGCCGAGCGCCGCCGTGATCGGGATCGGCCCGACCCGCGGCCGAGCCGCGACCTCACCGGCGGTGAAGAGCCCGAGCGCCCAGGCGGGTACCTCCTGCACGCAGAGCACGTCGGGGTCGTCGGCGGTCGCGAGGCGGATCATCTCGGCGAGGTGACCGGCCCGTTGCGGGGGCACCGTGTTCCCGTGGAAGAGGTTCCAGCTCCTGACGAGCACGAGATCTAGGCTACTTCGGTGCGCGTGCTCCTGGCCGACCCGCCCGCCTTCACGCCGTGGTACGACCACGAGCTCGCGTCGGCGCTCAGCCGTGCCGGGGCCGACGTGGAGCTTCGGACCTCCCGGTTTCGCTTCGGCGAGGCGCCCGCGGCCGACGGCTACGAGCGCAGCGAACGGTGGTATCCGCTCTCGTCGCGGCTCTTTCGGCGCTCGCGCGCTGCGCCTGCCGCTGAAAGCCGCCGAGCACCTCGACGTGATGCGTTCGCTCGCCGCCGCCCGCACCGACGTTCTCCACGTGCAGTGGCTCGCGCTCCCGCAGGCAGACGTCCACCTGCGCTTTCGCTCGCCCTCCGTCTTCACCGCGCACGACCTGCTGCCGCGGCGAACCGCCTCCCGCACCGGCCTCTGGCGCCGCCTGCTCGCGCGGTTCGACCGTGTCGTCGTTCACTCCGAGCGCGGCCGCGAGACGCTGGCCGAGCTGGGCACCGAGGCGCGGGTGATCCCCCATCCCGTGTATCCGAGCAAGGCGACGCGCTCGGACGACGGCGCCACGCTCGTCTCGATCGGCGTGATCCGCCCGTACAAGGGGCTCGCAGACGCGATCGAAGTGACGCGCCGACTGCCGGACGCGCGGCTGGTCGTGGCCGGCGACCCCGCGATGCCGCTCGACGACCTCCGCCCGGCCGAGCGTGTCGACTGGCGGCTGGGCTTCCTCCCGGCGGCCGAGCTCGACACCGTCCTCTCCGAGGCGACGGTGGCGGTCTTTCCCTACCGCGCCGAGCTCGACCAGTCGGGAGCGCTGCTGCAGGCGCTCGGTGCGGGCGTGCCCGCGGTCGTCTACGACGTCGGCGGGCTCCCCGAGCCGGTTCGCGCCTACGGCGCGGGCCGGGTCGTGCCTGCCGGAGACATCGACGCGTTCACGGAGGCGGTCGCGGAGCTGCTCTCCGACCGGGCGGCGCTCGCCGCCGCGCGCGCAGGCGCGGAGCGAGCCCGTGCAGAGCTGACCTGGGACGCGGCGGCCGCACAACACCTGGCGCTGTACCGGGAGCTGGGCTGATGCTCCGCCGCGCACGCTTCGCCCAGGTGATCGACTCGCAGCTCGATCTGTTCGAGCAGCGACCACCGCGACGTGATCGACGAAGCGCACGCGCGGCTCGATGCGTACAACTCGGCGGGCCGCGACGAGGCGGAGGAGCTGTACGGCGACTACCTCGACGCCGTCGAGACCGGAACTGAGATCCTCGCCGACATGCGCGACAACTACGCACGCGCGCTCGACGAGCCGGACCGGTACCTGGCCGAGTTCAACAAGGCGGTCGAGCGACGCCTGCCGCCCTTCGCCCTCGAGATCGAGAACCGGTAAGCCCAATGGCCGAGCGGATCGAGGACTACGCGCTGGTCGGCGACCTGCAGACGGCGGCGCTGATCGGCCGCGAAGGCTCGGTCGACTGGCTCTGCTTCCCGCGCTTCGACTCGGGCTCGATCTTCGGCGCGCTGCTCGGCACGCACGACCACGGCCACTGGGCGATCTCGCCGGTCGGCAGGAGGGCCGGCGACCGAGTCGCCGCTACCGCCCGGACACGCTGATCCTCGAGAGCGAGTGGGAGACGGCCACCGGCCGGGTGCGCGTGATCGATTTCATGCCGCAGCGCGGCCGACGCCCCCGACATCGTGCGCATCGTCGAGGGCCTCGAGGGCCGTGTCGAGATGGCGCACCGAGCTGGTGATCCGCTTCGACTACGGCTCCGTCGTCCCGTGGATCCGCCGGCTCGACGACGACACCCTCGTCGCCGTCGGCGGGCCCGATGGTCTCGCGCTTCGAACGCCCGTCGACCTCGAGCCCGACGGCATGCGCCACGCGGCGACGTTCGCCGTGCACGCGGGCGAGCGCGTGCCGTTCGTGCTGACGTGGTTCCCCTCGCATCACCGAGCTCCCGCCGCTCGTCGATGCCGAGCGTGCCCTCGCCGAGACCGAGGCGCAATGGCTCTCGTGGTTCGAGCAGTGCAAGTACGCGGGCGACTACGGCGAGGCGGTTCACGTATCGCTGGCGGTCCTGAAGGCGCTCTCGTACGAGCCGACCGGCGGCATCGTCGCCGCACCGACGACGTCGCTGCCGGAGGAGATCGGCGGCGTCCGCAACTGGGACTACCGCTACACCTGGCTGCGCGACGCGACGTTCACGCTGTTCGCGTTGATGAACGCGGGCTTCACCGACGAGGCCCGCGCCTGGCGCAACTGGCTTCTCCGCGCCGTCGCGGGCGACCCCGCGAACGCGCAGATCCTCTACGGCGTCGCCGGCGAGCGGCGCGTGCTGGAGCGCGAGCTCGAGTGGCTGCCCGGCTACGCGGGCTCGGCGCCGGTGCGGATCGGAAACGCCGCGCACGAGCAGTTCCAGCTCGACGTGTACGGCGAGGTGATGGACGCGCTGCACCAGGCGCGGGCCGAGGGCCTGCCGGCAGACGACCATGCCTGGTCGCTGCAGCGCGCGATCATGGACTTCCTCGAGGGCGCCTGGGAGCAGCCGGACGAGGGGATCTGGGAGGTGCGCGGCCCGCGGCGCCACTTCACGCACTCGAAGGTGCTCGCCTGGGTCGCGTTCGACCGCGCGGTCGACACGGTCGAGCGCTTCGACCTGCCCGGCCCGGTCGACCGCTGGCGCCGGTTGCGCGACGAGGTGCACCGAGAGGTCTGCCGCGAGGCGTTCAACGTCGAGCTCAACTCGTTCACGCAGGCGTACGGGTCGGACGAGCTCGACGCCTCGACCCTGCTGATCCCGCTCGTCGGCTTCCTGCCCGGCGACGATCCGACGAGTGCTCGGCACGATCGACGCGATCCAGCGCGACCTGACACGCGACGGTTTCGTCGAGCGCTACCGAACCAAGGCGCACAACGACGTCGACGGGCTGCCCGGCGGCGAAGGCGTGTTCCTGCCGTGCTCGTTCTGGCTCGTCGACGCGCTCCTGATGGCCGAGCGCGACGACGAGGCGCGGGAGCTGTTCGAACGGCTCCTCGCGATCCGCAACGACCTCGGGCTCCTCTCCGAGGAGTACGACCCGTCGGCGAAGCGGCTGCTCGGGAACTTCCCGCAGGCGTTCACGCACGTCGGTCTCGTCAACTCGGCGTACAACCTCTCGCACCACACGGGCCCGACGCACCAGCGCACGAGCCGCGGTTGAACGGCCCCGGATCGTCTAGCGGTGGCCGAAGTGGTGGGCGCGCGGCAGGGCGCGCGTGACCTCCGCCTCGCCCGCCGCCCGGCGCGCGAGCGGGCCGAGCGAGCTCACCTCCGAGACGAGCAGGTTGACGTTGCGGTCGTGACGTTCGAGCTTCCCGCGCGCCAGGATCAGCGGCTCGCCCCGGATGATCGCGCGTTGCTCCTCGTAGACCTGCGAGCGGGATGATCAGGTTCGCCTGGCCGTGCTCGTCCTCGAGCAGCATGAAGACGATGCCCTTCGCGGTCGCCGGGCGCTGCCGCGCGATCGCCATGCCTGCCACCTGGATGCGCGTGCCGTTCGGAGTGTCTGCGAGGTCGGCGCTCGTCAGGACTCCTGCAGGCAGGTACGGGCGCAGCAGCTGCAGCGGATGGACGCCGACCGAGAGCGAGGTGTGCTTGTAGTCGGCGAGCATCCGCTCCCACGGGCGTCTGCTCCGGCAGCTCCGGGATCTCGGCGGTCGGCTCGAGCGGCAGCGCGAGCTGCCGGTTTCCGCCGGCGACCGTCTCGCCGCGAGGCGTGACACCGAGCCGCCAGAGCAACTCGCGCCGCGGCCCCCACTCGTCGCAGGCGCCCGCCGAGACGAGCGCCTCGAGCACGTCCTGCTTCACCGGCGCGCGGCGCGCGAGATCGCCGAGGTCGCGATACGGCTGCTGCGCGACCACCGATTTGGCCTCCTCCTCGCCGACCGACTGCACGTAGGCGAGCCCGACCCGCACCGCCTGCCCGTCTTCGATGTCGCACTGCGCCTCGGAGCGGTTGATGTGCGGCGCACGCACCTCCACTCCGCGCCGCTGTGCATCTCGCACGAGCGACGACGGCGGGTAGAAGCCCATCGGCTGCGCGTTCATCAGCGCGCACAGGAACTCCGCCGGGTAGTACCGGCGCAACCACGCCGACTGGTAGGCGAGCAGGCCGAAGGCGGCCGCATGCGACTTCGGGAAGCCGAAGCCCGCAAACCCGACGAGCTTGTCGTAGATCGCGTGCGCGGTCTCGTCGTCGATGCCGTTCGCCGAGGCAGCCGCCGACGAACCGTGGCCGGAACGCCTCGATCGCCTCCTCGCTTCGCTTGCGGCTCATCGCGCGGCGCAGCCCCTCGGCTTCGCCGATCGAGAAGCCCGCTGCCGCCATGGCGACGTCGAGCACCTGGTCCTGGAAGACGACGACACCGAGCGTGTCGCGCAGAGCCTCGCGGAGCGACTCGTGCAGGACCGGCGGCTCGAAGGTGGGATCGGCGCGTTTCGCATGCCGGTGCTTCACGTAGGGGTGAACCGCCTTGCCCTGGATCGGGCCCGGGCGCACGAGCGCGACCTGGACGGTCAGATCGTCGAGGTTCTCGGGGCGCGTCTGCAGGAGGCTCTGCATCTGGGCGCGGCTCTCGATCTGGAAGACGCCGACCGTGTCGGCGCGCTGGATCTCCTCGTAGACACCGGCGTCGTCGAGCGGCACACGCGAGAGGTCGATCGTCTCGCCGCGCAGGCGCGCGATGCGGTCGATCGCGTCCTCGACCGCCGAGAGCATGCCGAGCCCGAGCAGGTCGATCTTGAGGAAGCCGGCGTCGCCGCAGCTGTCCTTGTCCCACTGGCAGATCTGCCGTCCCGCCATCGCCGCGGGCTGCACCGGCACGAGGTCGATCAGCGGCCGGGTCGAGATGACCATGCCGCCCGGGTGCTGGCTGATGTGGCGCGGCAGTCCTGCGATCTCCTTCGTCAGCTCGCGAAACGCGGCCCAGCGCGGACCGGCATGCCGGCCGGGCACCCCGTCGAGCTCGTCGCCGACGCGGGCTGCGTCCCAGCCGTCGGTGACGCGGGCGAGCCGCTCGAGCTCGGCGAACGGCAGGCCGAGCGCCTTTCCCACGTCGCGAATCGCACCGCGGCTGCGGTAGGTCGCGAACGTCGCGACGAGGGCTGCGTGCTCACGTCCGTAGCGCTCGGTGACGCGCACGATCAGCTTCTCGCGGATGTCGCGGGGGAAGTCGAGGTCGATGTCGGGCACGGCGACCATCTCGTCGTTGATGAACCGGCCGAGGGACAGGCCGGCCGCGACGGGATCGACGTGCGAGAGGCCGGTCAGGTAACAGACGATCGAGCCGACGCTGGAGCCACGCCCGCGCCCCGGCGGCAATGCATGGCGCGGGCTCCCGGGCCCGCGAACCTCGAGCGCGCACTCGCGCGCCAGCTCGAGCACCTCCCAGTGGAGGAGGAAGAACCCGGAGAGCCCGAGTCGCGCGATCAAGGCAAGCTCGTCGTCGAGACGACGCGCGCGCACGTTTCTTGTGGCCGTTCGCATTCGCGTACCGCTCGGCGAAGGCTCGGTCGCAGATCTGCTGCAGCTGCAGGTCGGCCGGATCGACGGCCGTCGGAGAAGTCGGGATAGCGATAGCCGAGCTCCTCCGTCAGGTCGAAGCGGCAGCGATCGGCGATCTCGCGGGTGCGTCGAGCGCGCAACGTTCGGCAGCCGCTCGAGCATCTCGTCGGGCGCGAGCAGCACCGCTTCATGGTTTCCGCGGCGCTCGCGTTCGCAGCCGTCGAGCGACGTGCGGTGCTTGATCGCAACGAGCGCATCCTGCAGCCGAGCGCGCGCCGGACTGTGGGCATGCACGTTGCCGGTCGCGACCGTGGCCACATCGAGCTGCGCGGCGAGCTCGACGAGTCGTGCGTTCCTGCGCGCGTCACCACGCTCGTACGGTCGCTGCAGCTCGATGAAGAACGCATCCGGGGAACGCGCGCGCGAGCCGCGCCGCCGCCTTCGCATCGACGACGGCAAGGCCGTTCCTCGCACAGCCGGACAGCGCGACCAGTCCTTCCGCGTGGCGTTCGACGGTCTCGAGCCTCGCCGAGGCCGGGAGCAGGTCGCGTTCCCTCCCCGGCACACGCGTGCCGGCGTGCGCGTCGGTGAGGATGCGGCAGAGATTCGCGTACCCCTGCCGCGTCTCGCAGAGCAGCGTGATGTGGAGGCCCTCGGCGAGAGTCACCTCGGCCCCGGTGATCGGGCGGATGCCGAACTGCTTCGCGGCATGGGCGAACTCGAGCGAGCCGTAGACACCGTCGTGGTCGGTGAGCGCGAGCGCCTCGTAGCCGAGATCGGCAGCGCGGGCCGCGAGCTCCTCCGGCAGCGAGGCTCCGTCGAGGAACGAGTAGGCGGAGTGCGCGTGCAGCTCGACGTACGTCACGCGCAGCTCAGCTGCTCGCGCCGGCATTCAGGCGGGTCATGCCCGCTGGGTGAACCACGTGCCCGCGTCGCCGTCGTGGTAGACGACGGCGTTCTCCCCCGTCTCGAGGACGAGGTCGAAGTAGCGGCGGTGCACGGGCTCGTCGGTCCACCAGCGGTCGACAACCCGCCATTCCTCGCGCACGACCGCGACGTCCTGCCGGTTGACACGGCGCGGCGTCCCGTCGGCATGCGCTCTCGACGAGCGCGGGCCGCGGATTGTTGAGACGGCGTGCGTTCAGTCGTCGCGCGGAACGAGCAGCGCCCGCGCTTCGGGTATGCGTGACCACGGAGCGACCTCCACGACCGTTGAGACTCCGCCCGCCCCGACGGCCGCGCGCACCTGGCGCAGGCCTTCGCGGAGCCGGCCTTGCAGCACTTCGCCCTCTGCGGCCACGAGCTCGAGCTGCTCGCCGGTGTGCTCGGCGAGCTCCACCACCTCGAGCCGCAGCTTGAGCGCCGGGGCCGGCAGCTCGGCGAGCTTCGGCGAGAGCGCTGCCCGCAGCCGGGCCGGATCGGCCGTCGGCTCGCGCAGCGTCACCGTCCGGCGCCACGAGGCGCCGCCGACGAGGCGCGCCCAGACCGCGACCTTCCTCGGCGGCCGCCCCGCGCGTTCCGGGCGTGCGAGCAGGCGGTCGAGCAGCACCCCGAGCCCTCGCCGGAGCGTCAGCTCGTTGCCGACCGCTTCCGGGAACTCGAGCGTCTCGTGGATGGCCGTTACCGGCCGTCTCGGCTTGACCCTCCCGTCCTCCTCTCCTCTCGCCAGGCTCCAGGCGCGCCGTCCGTCCGGCCCCAACCGTTCGGAGACGGCGCCGCCCGGCAGCCCGGCAAGCTGTCCAATCGTGCGAACACCCAGTTCCTCGAGCTCTTCGTAGCGGCGCCGCTCGAGCGGCAGCAGCTGCAGCGGCAGCGGCGCGAGGAAGGAGCGCGCGCGGTCGTCGGAGACGATCAGCGCCTGCCCTGCACGGGCCACGTTCGCCGCGGCGAGCGCCGCGAACCGCCGCTCCGCGGCCCCGGCACGGGGATCCCAGCCGGAGCCGACAGCAGCGAGCGCCCGCTTGAGCGCCGGCTCGAGCCCGCCGTAGAGGCGCTCGACGCCCTTCGAGTCGAAGAAGACCGTGCCCGGGCCGGCCGCCTCGACGGCGAACCCGGCGTCCTCGAGCCGCCGCAGGATCTCCTCCCACGCCTGCTCGGCGGTCGCCGGGTCCTGCTCGACGAGCTCGAGCTCCGGGCAGGTCGCGAGCGCCTCGCCGAGGCGCATCCCCGGCCGGACGCCGTTCGCCTCGGCCGGCCCGGTGACCGAGCCGATCAGCGGCTCGCTGCCGGGAAGCGGCGCGAGCGCCGCGGGCAGAGCCTGCAGCCGGGGCCGGAGACGGAGCGCTGCCCGTAGATCGAAGGCGGGGATGACGATTGCAGCGATCACGGGAACGTATGTTCTACACGAACACACGTTCTCCTGTCAAGTCGGCCGGTTACTCCGGTTACTCCTCCCTCGATCGAGGGAACAGGTGAGGGTCCTTGCACCGCACTCGACCATCGCAACCGGATCGAAGAACCTCACTATGTGAGAGCTTCTAGGGCGCATGACGAGCATCCTCTGGGGGCGAAATTTCATCGGTGTAGGGCCGGTCGCGATCGACACCAGCGGGATCGAGCTCGATCTCACGACCTGTATCGCCAAGGCCGAGGAGGCCGCCCAGCACCTGCGCTCGATCAACGACGAATTCGCCGGCTTCTTCGAGACGCATCCGTATGCCGTCACCGGCGACTTCGACGCCGAGTCTCGCTGGTACGTCTTCACGATCAGCAGGGCTCCCAAGCCGAGCCCGAGCCTGCGCGCACTCGTCGTCGACTACGTCAACGAGCTCAGGTCGATTCTCGATCTCTGGCTGACCGAATTACGCCGCTGGGAGTTCAACCGCAAGCGGAAGGGTCGCCCGAAGGGGACGGTCCGCTTTCCCATCTACACGAGCCCGACGAAGTTCGCGGACTACCTCACCGGCAGCGCCGCCCAGCTGGCCGTGCTTCCGGAGCACTGGCACGACCTGCTCGAGGCCCTGCAACCCTGCAATCGAGCCGGCGGCGCCGACGTTCTCGGGCTCGAGCTCATCGACGAGCTCTCGAATGCCCGCAAGCATGCCTCCCTGTACACGCCGCGTGTCCTTCGTCCCTCCGGGCCGACGTGGGTGCCCATGCAGGACGTCACTGCGATCGAAGACCCGCGTATCCAGATCGGCCGGCAACTCGTCGCGAAGGCCGAGCTCGCACGGGTGCGGATCGTCCCCGCCGGCCCCGACCCGAAGGTGGAGATGAACGGCAGCCTTCCCGTCACCGTCGAGCTCGGCCAGAGCCCGCCCGGGAAGGCGACCACTGACCTCTCGTGGAACCTCTGGAACGCCGGCGTCGGGGTCTTCGGCCTCCTGGGGGCGTTCCCGACCGGCCCCCGAACCGAGGACAACCCGCTCCTGAAGGAGCCCCAGCACTTCACCGCGTCGTTTTCGGCGCGGGTCGTCACCGCCGGCGTCTCCCCTCCCGCGCGACGGCGGGCGCTCCTGAAGGAGACGTAAACTGCACGGCATCCGGGCGATGGGGCCCGCCTTCAACCGCCGACGACGGCTGATGGCTCCTACGACGAAAGGAGCCAGCCGTGCCCGTGATCGCCGGCGTCGCGCTCGGAGGAGCGCTCGGAGCCTCGGCCCGCTACCTGCTCGACCAGGCGATCGAGCAGCGCAGCTTCTCGATCTTCCCCTGGGCGACGTTCACGATCAACCTGACCGGCTGCTTCCTGATCGGGGTGATCAGCGCATCCCTCGTCGACCGCCATCACCTGCCTGCCTGGCTGCGCGTCGGGCTCGTGGTCGGCGTGATCGGCGGCTACACCACCTTCTCCACCTTCACCCAGGAGAGCCTGACGCTGCTCGAGGCGCGCGACTTCGCCCTCACGCTCCTCTACGCGCTCGGGAGCGTGACGGCGGGGATCGCCTTCGTCTACCTCGGGACGCTGGCCGGACGCTCGCTCTAGGACGACCGCTCGAGGACGACGACCGGGATCTGACGCTCGGTCTTCTCCGCGTACTCGTCGTAGTGCGGCCAGATCTCGTTGGCCTTCCGCCACAGCCGCTCCCGCTCCTCGCCCTCGGCGGTGCGGGCGCGCGCCGGGAAGACCTCGTCACGCACCTGCAGCTCGACCTCGGGCGTCTTCGCGAGGTTCTTGTACCAGCCGGGATGGTCCGGCGCCCCGCCCTGCGAGGCGACGATCACGTAGCGGTCGCCGTCCTCCGCGTAGATGAGCGGCGTCGTCCGCGGCTCGCCGCTCTTGCGGCCGGTCGTCGTCAGCAGGAGGATCGTCGATCCTTCCTTCCAGATGTGCCCCACCTCGCCGCCGGTCTCCCGGTAGCGCCGGACGTGCTCCTTGCCGTACAGCGTGACTGCTTCGCTCATGTGGACGTTCCTCCCAACGTTGGTGTACGGAGTGGAACGACCGGAGCGCGGGAAACGTTCCGCGCCTTCGAAGCACTCAGACGACGATCTCAGCCGCCGCGCCGACCATGCGCGAGAAGCGAGGCACGACGTCGAGCAGGTCGACCTGGGCGCAGAAGGCGATGTCGGCCTCGAGCCCCGGCGGGCCGTAGGTGCGTGCGTTGAGGCCGCTGAGGGGGTCGGGCCATGCCGCTGCGATCACCTCGGCGCCGATCGCCGCGTCGCTGCGCTCGCCTGCCGAGCGCCGCCACGATCCGGCCGGCGCAGTAGGCGTCGTCGAGCGCGAACGCCCCTTTGAACCCGGAGCAGAGGATCGCCACGTCTCCCCCGTCCTCCGCGCACCGCGCGGCGAGCGCCGACAGGTTGAGGAGCGAGCCGAGCAGCACGGTCTCGCACTGGGCCGCCGCCGTGAGGATCGCACGTGTGCCGTTCGTCGTCGTCAGGATCAACGCACGCGCCTTCGGCTCCTGCGCGAACTCGCGCGGTGAAGCACCGACGTCGAAGCCCTCGACGACCACGGCGTTCCGCTCGCCGCCGACGACCGCTTCGTCGCCGAGCTCGGCACGGAGCGCGTGCGCCTCGTCGATCTCGGCGCAGCAGAGCACCCGCTCGTAGCCCGAGGCAAGCGCCTGGGCGATCGACGAGGTCGCGCGGATCACGTCGACGACGATGCCGACGCGCGCGGCAGCCGCTTCCTCGGGAGTGAACGCAACGTGAACCCGCACCCCGATACGCTAGCCGCGTGGACGCACCGCGCTACTGCTACCGCCATCCGGACCGGGAGACAGGTCTCTCGTGCTCGGAATGCGGCCGGCCGATCTGTTACGAGTGCATGACGCCCGCGCCGGTCGGGCTGCGCTGCCCCGAGCACTCCGGCAAGCCGCAGGGCGTCCGCAAGGTGACGAGCTCGGCGCAGCGTGCGGTCACGGGGGTCGGAGGGCGCCGGATGAACGCGGTCACGATGGCGCTGATCGGGATCAACGTCGCGGTCTACCTCGCCGAGCTCGCCGCCGGCGGCAGTGTCAACGGCGTCGCCAACTACCTCTTCAACCACGGCGCGCTGTTCGCGTCGGGCGTCTACACCCAGGGCAGCATCGCCACACTGCCCGCCCACGCCTCGGCGCCGGGCTACCACCTCGTCGGGCTCGCCCACGCCGAATGGTGGCGAATGCTCACAGCCGCGTTCCTGCACTACGGCCCGTTCCACCTCGCGATCAACATGTACTCGCTCTTCTTCGCCGGGACGCTCCTCGAGCAGGTGATCGGGCGCTGGCGCTTCGCGCTCCTCTATCTCGGCTCCGGCATCGCGGGGTCTGCGGGCGCGATCTGGCTGAGCCCGAACAGCGTCACCGTCGGCGCCTCCGGCGCGATCTTCGGCATCCTCGGCGCGCTGTTCGTGCTCGAGCGCCAGCGGCACATCTCGACCGGCGGGCAGGTCGCCGGCCTGATCGTGCTGAACCTCGTCTTCACCTTCGCGCTCTCGAACATCTCCGTCGGCGGCCACATCGGCGGCCTGATCGGCGGGATCATCCTGATGTTCCTGCTGCTGCAGTTCCGCCGCTCGGCCTTCAACAGCATCGCGTCGACGCGCGGGCCTCGATCGCGGTGAGCCTCGTCGTCGCCTACCTGAAGATTCGCAACTACCAGTAGGCTCAGGTTCTAGCCGCCCGCGGCGACGTACGCGCCGGAGCCGGCCTCCCGCAGCGCCGCCTGGGCGGCGGCGAGCCGGGCGAGCGGCACGCGGAACGGCGAGCAGCTGACGTAGTCGAGGCCGAGCTCGTGGCAGAACGCGATCGAGCGCGGCTCGCCGCCGTGCTCGCCGCAGATGCCGAGCTTGATCGCCGGCTTCGCGCCGCGCCCACGCTCGACGGCGATCCGCATCAGGTCGCCGACGCCGTCGATGTCGATCACCTCGAACGGGTTCCGCTCGAGCACGCCGTCCTCCAGGTACGCCGTCAGGAACTTCCCCTCGGCGTCGTCGCGTGAGAAGGCGAGCGTCGTCTGAGTCAGGTCGTTCGTGCCGAACGAGAAGAAATCGGCGACCTCGGCGATCTCGTCGGCCCGCAGCGCGGCCCGCGGCACCTCGATCATCGTCCCGACGAGATGCTCGACCCCGGGCGCCTCCTCGGCCCACACCGACTCGGTCAGGTCGCGCAGCCGCGCGAGCTCCTCGCGGAAGCGCGACGAGCGGGTGCATCACCTCGACGAGCGGGGCATCGCCGGTGCGCTCCTGCACGGCGAGCGCCGCGCGCGCGATCGCGCGGATCTGCATCTCGTAGATCTCCGGGTACTGCAGGCCGAGCCGGCAGCCGCGGGTGCCGAGCATCGGGTTCGACTCGTGCAGCGCCCGGATCCGCCGTCGCAGCTTCTCGTCGGTCGCGTCGGCCTCGTCCGGCAGGAACTCGTGCAGCGGCGGGTCGAGCAGGCGAATCGTCACCGGCAGCCCCGCCATCGCCTCGAAGATGCCCTCGAAGTCGGCCTGCTGGAACGGCAGCAGCCGGTCGAGCGCGGCGCGGCGGCCTGCCTCGCTGTCGGCGAGGATCATCTCCTGCACGACCGGCAGCCGCTCGGGCGCCGAAGAACATGTGCTCGGTGCGGCAGAGCCCGATCCCCTGCGCACCGAACTCCCGCGCCCGCGTCGCGTCTTCGGGGTTGTCGGCGTTCGCGCGCACCTGCAGGCTGCCGCACCGCGTCGGCCCAGCCGAGGATCGTCTCGAAGTCGTCGTTGATCTGCGGCGGGACGAGCGGCACCTCGCCGATGAACACGCGGCCGGTCCCGCCGTCGATCGTGATCACGTCGCCCTCCTGCAGCGTCTGGCCGCCGATCGTCGCGGTCGCGCCCTCGAGCGTGAGGTCATCGCAGCCCGCGACGCACGGCTTGCCCATCCCGCGCGCGACCACGGCCGCGTGCGAGGTCATGCCGCCGTGCACGGTGAGGATGCCCTCGGCCGCGATCATCCCGTGGATGTCGTCCGGGGCCGTCTCCCAGCGGACGAGGATCACCGGCCCCGATTTCGCGCGCTCGACCGCGGTATCCGCGTCGAAGACGATCGCGCCGCTCGCCGCACCCGGCGATGCGTTCAGGCCCTTCGCCGCGACCTCGAGCGCCGCCTTCGGGTCGATCATCGGATGCAGCAACTGGTCGAGCTGAGCGGGATCGATGCGGCCGACCGCATCCTCGCGAGCGATCAATCCCTCGTCGACCATCGGCGACCGCCGCCTTCAACGCCGCAGCGGCCGTGCGCTTCGCCGAGCGCGTCTGCAGGAGATAGAGCTGCTCGTCCTCGACCGTGAACTCGATGTCCTGCATGTCGCGGTAGTGCTCCTCGAGGCGCCGCATCGTCTCGACCAGCTGGTCGAACGCCTTCGGCAGCACGTCGCGCATCCCCTCGATCGGCTGCGGCGTCCGAATCCCGGCGACGACGTCCTCGCCCTGCGCGTTCGCGAGGAACTCGCCGTAGAGCCCCGACTCGCCCGGTCGACGGGTCGCGCGTGAACGCGACACCGGTCCCGGAGCGGTCGCCCTTGTTGCCGAACACCATCTGCACGACGTTGACCGCGGTGCCGAGGTCGTCGGGAATGTCGTGGGCACGCCGGTAGACCTGCGCGCGCGGCGTGTCCCACGACTCGAAGACCGCGCGCACGGCCCGGAGCAGCTGGTCGCGGGCGTCGGTCGCGAACTCGAGGCCCGTCTCCTCGCGGTAGATCTCCTTGAACGTCTCGACGAGCTCGCGCAGATCCTCCGCCGAGAGATCGGTGTCGTGCTGGACACCGCGCTGCCTGCTTCAGCGACGAGAGCGCGCTCTCGAAGCGGTGCCCGTCGATCCCTTCCACGACCTCGCCGAACATCTGGATCAGCCGTCGGTAGGAGTCGAACGCGAAGCGGGCGTTGCCGGTGCGCGCCGCGAGCCCTTCGGCCGCGGCGTCGTTCAGGCCGAGGTTCAGGATCGTGTCCATCATCCCGGGCATCGAGACGGCCGCGCCCGACCGAACGGAGACGAGCAACGGGTCGTCGCTCGAGCCGAAGCGCTTGCCGGTGCGCTCCTCGAGCCGGCGCACGTGCTCGTCGACCTCGGCCTCGAGCGCCTCGGGCAGCTCGCGCGCGGCCATGTAGGCGCGGCAGGCGTCGGTCGTGATCGTGAAGCCCGCGGGCACCGGCACGCCCATCTGGGTCATCTCCGCGAGGCCGATTCCCTTGCCGCCGAGCAGCTCCCGCCCGCCGGTCGTGGGCTCGTCGAAGTCGTAGACGTAGCGGTCGGTCATGGACGCGCAATCTATCCCCTGGCAGCCGTTCACTACCCCTCGGCAGCCGACCGCCAGGCCGCTTATGCTTTACAAGTCATATCACTCGATAAGGAGGTTTTCCCTTGCGGAAAACGGTGGGTCTACTCCTTGCGGCAGCCGCGCTGGCGGGCGTCACCGGCGTGGCATCGGCGGGGGACGGCGGTCCTCCGACCCGGGTCCAGCACATCCTCGGGATGGTCGTATCGCATCACAACGCGTCAGGGGCGAGCGGGATCGGCACGCTTCGCTACCACAACGGGCCCGGTCATGCACGGCAGCACGACGTATGCGATCTACTGGGTGCCCGCGGGGTACTCGGTGTCGTCCGACTACACGTCGCTGATCAACCGCTACTTCACAGATGTCGCAGCGGACAGCGGAAAGACGTCGAACGTCTACTACTCCGACACGCAGTACTACGACGGCTCGGGGCACGTCCCCTACTCCACGAGCTTCGGCGGGTCGGTCGTGGATACCAACCCCTACCCGGCGAGCGGCTGCACCGACACCGTCAGCCAGACGACGGTGTGCCTGTCGGACGCCCAGATCCAGGCCGAGGTGACGCGTGTGGCGGCCGCGCAGGGCTGGGGCAAGGGCCCGGGCAAGGAGTTCTTCATGTTCACGGCACGCAACGTGGGCAGTTGTGCCGACTCCTCCAGCTGCGCGTTCAGCCAGTACTGCGCCTACCACAGCTGGATCGGCAGCGGATCCACCGAGACCCTCTATGCGAACCAGCCGTACACCGACACGGTGCCTGCGGACTGCGACGCGACGGCTCACCCGAACAACAGCGAGGCCGACCCGACGATCAACGTGGTCAGCCACGAGCACAACGAGACGATCACCGACCCGAACGGCAACGCGTGGTACGACCTCGCCGGGTACGAGAACGGCGACAAGTGCGCGTGGGACTTCGGCACGTCGATCGGGTCGACGGCCTACGGGCCCTACAACCAGCTGATCAACGGCCATCCGTACGAGCTCCAGCAGGAGTACTCGAACGCCAGCCGCGGCTGTGTCCTGAAGGGAACCTGAGCTAGACGTTCGCGTCGGCGGGCCGGCGGTCGGCCCGCCGACGCGAACGGAACTCGGCGATCCAGGCGAGCGTGCGCAGCCCGAACCAGAACGGCGTGAACAGGCCGTAGAAGAGGACGAGCGCCGCGGCCAGCGCCGAGTACCAGACGCCCCAGCGCCACAGCGGGACGGGCGGCTTGGGCTTCATGCGCTCTCGACCTCTTCCCGGCGCCGCTCGACCACGCGGATGATGCGGTGCGAGATCTCCTCGATCGAGAGCTCGCTCACCTCGATCACCGGGCATCCGAGCCGGCGGTGCACCTGCTCGGCGTAGTCGAGCTCCTCGTAGATCTCGACGAGGCTCGCGTACTTGCGGTCGCCGCGCATCCAGCGGATCCGCTCGCCGCGGATCTCCGACAGCCGCTGCGCGTCGATCGTCAGTCCGACGACCTTCGTCTGATCCGCCTTGAAGAGGTCGGGCGGCGGGTCGATCCCCTTCACGAGCGGCACGTTCGCGGTCTTGTAGCCGAGGTAGCCGAGGTAGATCGAGAGCGGCGTCTTCGAGGTTCTCGAGACTCCGACGAGGATGATGTCGGCCTCCTCGAGCCCCGCCGGCACGCCGTCGTCGTACTTCACGGCGAACTCGATCGCCGACATCCGCCTGAAGTACGCGTCGTTCAAGCGGCGGACGCGCGCCCGGCTTCATGCGCGCCGACTGGCCCGAGACGCGCGCCACCGCGTCGATCGGGTGGCCGAGCAGGTCGCAGTAGTGGAGCTTCGCCTTCCGGCACAGCGTGCGCATCGACTCGCGGAGCTCGGGCTCGACGAGCGTGTAGATGACGACCGCCTGCCGCCCTTTCATCCGCTCCACCGCGAGCTGCAGGTCGGCGACCGACTCGACGCGCGGGTGCCTGATCTCGCTGAACTCCTGGTCGGGGAACTGCGCCTCGAGCGCCTGCACGAGCCGCGCCGCCGTCTCGCCGGTCGAATCGGAGATCATGTGCAGCTCGACGAGGCTCATCGCCGCACCTTAGAAGCTTTCACGAGTGCGGTTCTTAACCGGCGGTTCATGCGCCTCTCCGGGGTTGAAGGCACTCTGTGCGCCGTGAAGCACCTGCTCGGTCTCGCCGCGGCCTCGATCGCGCTCGTGCTTCCGCTCGGCCGCTCTGGCCTGGGACGGCGTCGTATCCCACGGGCGACGCCGCCGGCACATCCGTGCACATCGAGGTCTCGGACGCCTACCCGGTCGACCAGACGCTGCCGCAGGGCTGGGCGACCTACCTCGGGCTCCCTGCCCCACGGGCCGGAGCTCTCGCGTCTGACGCTCGACCTGCTGCCGCTCGGCGACGTGCAATCGAGCCGGTACTGCGGCAGCCAGGCGCTCGCGTGCTACGACCCGGCGACGCGAGACGATCTTCGCGACACCGGACGACCAGCTCGACGCGCCTCCCGCGCGGGAGATCGTGACGCACGAGTACGGCCACCACATCGCGATCGAACCGCACGGACGCGCCGTGGTCGGCGGAGGACTACGGCACCAAGCGCTGGTCGTCGTACGAGCACATCTGCGCGCGAGCCGTCGCCGGCACGGCCTCGCCCGGCGACGAAGGCAGCGCCTACAGCCAGAACCCCGGCGAGGCGTTCGCCGAGTCGTACCGCGTGCTCGCCCTGAGCGCGCTCGGGCAGACGCCATCGGCAGCTGGGACATCGTCAGCCGGTCGTTCTACCCCGACGCGACCGCCCTCCGGCTGCTGCAGGAGGACATCGCCTCGCCCTGGACGGGCCCGACGCGCACGCCACGTGCACGGCTCGTTCGGCTACGGGTCGGTCGCGGACGATCTCGGTGCAGACGCCGCTCGACGGGACCTTCACGGCCCACCTGCGCGCCCCGTCGAGCGCGCCGCTTCAAGCTCGAGCTCTACGCCGGGTCGCAGCTCGTCGCCCGCAGCAGGACGAGCGTGCGGCTCGAGGTCTGCGGCCAGCGCTCGCTGACCCTCAAGGTGATCCGCACCTCCGGGCGCGGAACCTTCACGGTCGACATCTCGAAGCCCTAGCCGCCGCGAGTGCTCGTTCACGCAGCTTCGCGTCGCCGTGGGCATCGCGCACTGGGACGAGATCGAGCCGCAGCGCCGTGCGAAGGGCGAGATGGATGCGACCTGGCAGAGGCTCGGCGACCCGGCCGGCGCGCGGACGGTCGGGCTCAACCGCGTGCGCGTCGCGCCCGGGAAGCTGCCGACGCCGCCGCACTCGCACGGCGCCTCGGAGGAGATCTACTACGTGCTCGCCGGCTCCGGGCCTCGCCTGGCAGGACGGCGCGGTGCACGAGGTGGGCCCGCGGGACTGCGTGATCCACCGCGCGGACCAGCACGAGCACACCTTCGTCGCCGGCCCCGACGGGCTCGACTACCTCGTCTTCGGCACGCGCCACCCGACCGAGATCGGCTGGCTGCCTCGCTCGCGCGCGATTCGCTTCGGCTGGCCGTGGGTCGCAGGGCCGCGACGACGACCCGTGGGACGTCGAGGCCGATGCCGAGCCCCTCGCAGTCGGCAGTCCCGCGCCCGCGCCCGACGAACATCGTCAACGTCGACGAGGTCGAGCTCGAGCAGTGGGGCGAGAAGGGAGTGACCGCGCCGCTCGCGACGCGCGAGCGCTCCGACCTCGCGGGCTTCCACTGGGAGCGGCTGAACCCCGGGCAAGAGCGGTGCGGTTCCGCACTGCCACTCCGAGGAGGAGGAGATCTTCGTCATCCTCGAAGGCAACGGCGACGCTCGACCTCGACTCCTGCTCCGCTCGCGAGCCGAGCGTGGAGCGACGGCGGAGATCGATCGAGCTCCGGCCCGGGCACGTCGTCGCGAGGCCGCCGGGCACGGGCATCGCGCACGCGTTCGTCGCCGGACCCGACGGCGTCACGATGCTGATCTACGGGACACGCGCGCTCGAACGACATGTGCTGGTACCCACGCTCGAACAAGATCTCCTGGCGCGGCCTCGGCGTGATCGGCCGCATCGAAGCGCTCTCCTACGGCGACGGCGAGCCCGACGACTAGCTAGTTTCCGGGCCATGCTCGAGCAATTCGAAGGCTCGGCGACGATCGAGAAGGTCGCGTCGCTGTGCCGCCGCCGCGCGTTCGTCTTCCCGTCGTCCGACATCTACGGCGGCCTCGGCTCGTCGTTCGACTTCGGCCACTACGGCGTCCTCCTGAACGACAACGTCAAGGCCGAGTGGCGGCGCTCGCTGATGCAGGAGCGCGACGACGTCGTCGCGCTCGACTCGGCGATCATCCTCAATCCGGAGGTCTGGGTCGCGTCGGGGCACGTGGCGGGGTTCTCCGATCCGCTCGTCGACTGCCGGACCTGCAAGCTGCGCTTTCGCGCCGACCAGCTCGAGCAGAGCGCCTGCGGCAAGCGGCCCTCGAAGCATCCCGGCGAGATCGCCGACTGCGACCTCACCGAGCCGCGCGAGTTCAACCTGATGTTCGAGACGTTCGTCGGCCCGGTGCGCGAAGACGCATCACGCGCCTTCCTGCGGCCCGAGACGGCCCAGGGCATCTTCGTCAACTTCAAGAACGTCACCTCGTCGATGCGCGTGAAGCCGCCGTTCGGGATCGCGCAGATCGGCAAGAGCTTCCGCAACGAGATCACGCCCGGCAACTTCCTCTTCCGGATGCGCGAGTTCGAGCAGATGGAGATGGAGTTCTTCGTCCCGCCCGCCGAGGCCGAGGAGTGGCACCGCTACTGGATCGACCAGCGCCGCCGCTGGCACCTCGACCTCGGCCTGCGCGAATCGCATCTGCGCGTCCGGGCACACGACGCCGCACGAGCTCTCGCACTACTCGAGCGCGACGAGCGACATCGAGTACCTCTACCCCATCGGCTGGCTCGAGCTCGAAGGTGTCGCGAACCGCGGCGACTACGACCTGCGCCAGCACACCGACGCGTCGGGCACGACGCTCGAATGGATCGGCCACGAGGAACGCTACGTGCCGTACGTGATCGAGCCCGCGATCAGCGTCGTGCGCTCGGTGCTCGCCTTCCTCTGCGACGCCTATGACGAGGAGGTCGTCGCCGACCGGCCGCGCACGCTCCTGCGCCTCCATCCGCGCCTCGCGCCCGGTGAAGGCGGCGGTGCTGCCGCTGATCGGCAAGGACACGGCGATGGTCGAGCAGGCGCGGGGCCTGTACGAGGAGCTCCGCAGGTCGATGTCGGCCGAGTACGACGACGCGGCGGCGATCGGCAAGCGCTACCGCCGCCAGGACGAGATCGGCACGCCGTGGGCGCTGACGATCGACGAGCAGACGCTCGCCGACGGCACGGTCACCCTGCGCGACCGCGACACGCTCGAGCAGGAGCGCATCCCGATCGACGGCGCGAAGCAGCTGCTGCTCGACAAGCTCGAGCAGCCGTGGCAGCCCCGCGCTTGACTCCAGCTGGCGCAAGCACTCTCTCGCCTCCGACGCGCTGCGCGGCAACCCGCTCGGCGACCCGCACGAGCGCGACCTCTGGGTCTGGTCGCCGGCCGACGACTCGCGGCGCTACCCGACCGTGTACGTCCTCCACGCTCACATGCGGACGGCCGCCTCGTGGTTCAACGTCGAGCCGTTCGAGCGCTCGTACCCGACACGAGATCGACGCGCTCGCGCCCGACGCGGTCGTCGTGCTCGTCGACGGCTGGACGTCGGTCGGCGGCTCACAGTGGATCGACTCGCAGGGAATCGGCGCCTACGGGACCTATCTCTGCGACGACGTCGTGCCGTTCGTCGACGGTCGACTATCCGACCGGCCCGCGCGCGGGCCCTCCAGGGCAAGTCCTCGGGGGATACGGCGCGATCGTGAACGCGCTCGCCCGGCCGGATCTCTTCGGCGCGTTCGCGGCGCACGCCCCCGACGCGCTGTTCGACGTGACGATCGCGCAGAGCTTCCCGGCCGCCGCACGCGAGCTCCGCGACCGGTTCGGAGGGTCGCTCGACGCGTTCTGGGCCGGGTTCGACGGCCTGCAGCTCTGGCGGCGACGCACTGCTCGTCGGAGCTCGGCGCAGCGGCACTCGCCTACGGGGACGGGACGCTTCCCTTCGACCTCGAGACCGCGCAGCTCGACGCCGGACGCGTGGTCGCGCTGGCTCGACCACGATCCCGTGCGCCTCGTCGCAGAGCAGCCCGCCGCGCGCAGCCGGCCTCCACGGGGTGTGGCTCGATGCGGGCCGCAGCGACGAGTACTTCCTCGACCTCGGCGCCGTGGCGCTTCGCCGCGCGCTGCTCGCGCGCGGGAGTGGCCGAGGAGCGGCTGCGTTTCGAGCTCTTCGCAGGCGGCCACCGGGGAATGAGCGGCCGTTACCCGCTCTCGCTCGCGTTCCTCGTCGAGTCCCTCTCCATGACCTTCTGACTCGGCTCGCCGAAACCGAGCTTGCGGTAGAGCGGGTGCATGTCGGTCGTGTGCAGGAGCCACTTGACGTGCGCGTGCGGCCCGTTCTCGACCATCTCGCGCACGAGTGCCTCGCCGAGGCCCCGGCCGCGATACGTCGGCGAGCACATAGACGTCGGCGAGGTAGGCGACGGCGAGGCCGTCGGTGAACGCGCGGCAGAAGCCGATCTGGCGATCGCCGTCGTAGAGACCGACGACGCGTGCGCCTCGTCGATCAGCCGGTCCTGGGTCTCGCGCGGCCGACCTTTCGCCCAGTAGCTCTCCTCGCTGAGGAACCGGTGCACCTCGGCTCGGTCGATCCGCGCCTTGTCGTCGTCGACCTCGAACCCGTTGCCGAGCTCGCGCCTCACCGGATCAGACGCTCACGCACGATCGCGTCGTCTCGCACCAGGTACACGGCGACGTGGCGCTCCGGGCTCGCCGCGGCCGGTCACGCGCTCCTCCTGAATGACGAACTCTCCCACCTCGGTTCGCGAAACAGGCTCGACGCGCAAGTCCGGCAGCGCCTCGAACATCGGCCCGTAGCGGGCTCGAAGGCCGTCGTGCCCGCGCGCGACCACACTGGTCGTAGCCGTCCTCGATCGTCGCGTCGGGCGCGTAGCAGGCGACGAAGGCGTCGAGGTCGTGCGCATTGAGCGCGTCGAGCATCCGGTCGACGACGCTCACGCCGACAGCGTCCTCAGCCGGAAGCCTCCGTGCTCCTCGTACGACGACGTGATCACCGCGAGCGCGTCGCGCCGCGCGCGCTCCGACAGCTCGCCGGCCGAAGCGTCGGCGAGCGGCGTCGACAGCAGCCGCTCGATCCCGGCGATGCCCTCCGGCGAGAGCCGCAGCGCGTTCGCCGCGTGATCGGCGCACACGCCGCCGCCGGCCCGCGCCGAGAACGCGACCAGCTGTGCCGCCGAGCCGCACTCGACGCAGCTCGTCAGATGCGGCAGGTAGCCGGCGAGCCAGAGCAGCTTCAGCTGGAACGAGAGCCCGAGCGGGTCGACTGCGGGCCGGCTCTCCGCCCGCGGCGCCTCGTCGAGCAGGTCGAGGAACCGCGCGAGCGCGCCGAACGCGCGCTCGTTCGCCTCCGGCTCGCCGAAGAGCCGCAGCATCGCCTCGGCGCCGATCAGGCCGACGTTCAGCCGGTAGGTGTCCTCGCGCGTCTCGTGATGCGAGCGGAGAAGCTCGACGCCGGTGATCGTCTGCAGCTCACCCGCCCCCTCGTGCAGCATCAGCTCGACGTGCGAGAGCGGCTCGAGCCGCGCCCCGAACCGCGACTTCGTCTTGCGGACGCCTTTCGCGATCGCGCCGATCCGGCCGCGCTCGGCGGTGTAGAGGTGGAGGATCCGGTCGGCCTCGGAGAAGCGCAGCGAGCGCAGGACGATCGCCTCGCTCTTGTAGGTGCGGCTCCCCATTCGAGCCAGTCTAGAGACGGCCCCGGGGAATCCGATCCGCCGCTTTCTCCGTTGTAACGCGTGATGGCCCGGATTCAGATGTACACGACGCGCTGGTGCGGCTACTGCGTCCGCGCGAAGGCGCTGCTCGACGGCCTCGGGCTCGACTACGAGGAGATCAACCTCGACGACGACCCCGGCTTCCGCGCGACCTGCACGACCGCACGGGCGGCTGGACGGTGCCGCAGATCCTGATCGACGGCCGGCCGATCGGCGGCTACACCGAGCTCTGGCGCCTCGACCGCGAGGGGCGGCTCGAGGATCTGCTCGCCGCCTAGCGTTTACGCCGGCAGAGCGCTGGCAGCTCGGGCAGTACCACGTCCCGCGGCCCGCGACGCGGATCTTGTCGATCGGCGTGCCGCAGCGGTCGCACGGCTCGCCGCCGCGGCCGTAGACCTTGAACTCGCTGCTGGGCGCTGCCGGTCCCGCCGTCCGGGAGCCGGTAGTCGCGCAGCGTCGAGCCCTGGCGCCGCAGGCCGGCCTGCAGCGCCTGCGCGGATGCCGCGGTGGAGCGCCTTCACCTCGTCCGGCTCCAGGTCGGTCGCGGGCGTGAGCGGATGGATCCGCGCCCGCCAGAGCGCCTCGTCGGCGTAGATGTTCCCGACGCCCGCGACCGTGCGCTGATCGAGGATCGCCGCCTTGATCGGCGCGCGCCTGCCCGCGAGCTCAGCCGCGAGGTGCTTGGCCTTGTAGGCCGCCGCGAGCGGCTCCCGCCCGACCCGCGCGTCGACGTAGGCGTCCACTTCGGCCGGCTCGAGCAGGAGCCACGTGCCGAAGCGGCGGACGTCGCGGTAGGCGACGTCCGATCCGTCGTCTAACCTGACAACAGCACGGCGATGCGGATCGTCCGGCAGCGTCTCCCGCCGGCGCGCCGTGCAGAACCGACCCCGTCATCCGGAGGTGAATCAGCAGAGCGCCGACCCGACTCGAACCGAACAATCAGATACTTGCCGCGGCGGTCGACCGACGACGACGCGCTCGCCCTCGAGCTCCCGCGCGACCTCGGCCGGGTCGAACGGGCGGGTCAGCCGCGGGTCGGTGATCGTCACCTCGGTGAAGGTGCGACCCTCGAGCACCGGTGCGAGCCGGCGCCGAACGGTCTCGACCTCGGGCAGCTCGGGCATCCCGGCCACGGTACCCGCGCGGGTTCAGCCGGCGCGTGGGTGTCGGGACACCGACGGTGTCTGACGCCGTGTCGAACAGCGGCGCGGCCGAGCCCTCGCTGGAGGCTAGCCGACGACCTCGAGCAGCACCGGGCGCTCCTCCGGCGGCTCGTCGCCGAGCTCGTAGGCGGCCAGCACCTCGCGGGCCGCCTCGTCGGCCTGCTGCTCGCGTGCGCGCGTGCACGACGGCGAGCTCGTCGCCGGCCTCGACGTCGCGCTCCGCGCTTCGCCGAGCAGACGATGCCGACGGCGTGGTCGACGTCGTCGTCCTTGGTGCGGCGCCCGGCGCCGAGGTGGACGGCAGCGTTCCCGATCTCGATCGCGCCCAGCTCGCGGACGTAGCCCGCTCGCGGGCGAGACGACCGGCTGGAGCACCGGGGCGACCGGCAGCGCCGACTCGTCGGCGGTTCCGCCCTGCGCCTCGATCCAGCGCCGCCAGACCGACTCGGCGCTGCGCCGTCGGCGACGGCCGCCTCGGCGCGCCGTCGTCCCTCGGCCTCGTCGATCCCGAGGTCGGAGAGGGCGAGCAGCTTGCCGCAGGCGTCGAGCACGAGCTCGGTGAAGTCCGGCGGCCCGTGCCCGCGGACCGTGTCGAGCGCCTCGCGCACCTCGAGGGCATTGCCGACGGCAGCTCCGAGCGGCTGGTCCATGTCGGTGAGCAGGCAGACGACCTCGCGGCCCGCCTGCCGGCCGAGCGAGATCATCGTCTCGGCGAGCTCGCGCGCGCTCTCGAGCGTCTTCATGAACGCGCCGTCCCCGACCTTCACGTCGAGCACGATCGCCTGCGCGCCTCCGGCGAGCTTCTTCGACATGATCGACGCGGCGATCAGCGAACGCTGGTCGACGGTGGCCGTCACGTCGCGCAGGGCGTAGAGCAGCTTGTCGGCCGGCACGAGGTCGCCGGTCTGCCCGATGATCGCGACACCGACGTCGCGCACCTGGTCGACGAACTCGTCGAGCGTCAACTCGGTGCGGAAGCCGGGGATCGACTCGAGCTTGTCGAGCGTGCCGCCCGTATGGCCGAGGCCGCGGCCGCTCATCTTCCCGAGCGGGACGCCGCAGGCGGCGACGATCGGGGCGACGGCGAGCGATGTCTTGTCGCCGACGCCGCCGGTCGAGTGCTTGTCGACGACCTTGCGGCCGAGCCGGGCACCGAGGTCGATCGTCTCGCCGCTCGCGATCATCGCGTCCGTCAGCACGATACGTCTCGCGCTCCGAGAGGCCGCGGAAGTAGACGGCCATGCAGAACGCCGCCAGCTGGTAGTCGGGCACCTCGCCGCGGGCATAGCCGAGGATCAGCTCGGCGAGCTCGGCGTCCGGCAGCTCCTCGCCGTCGCGTTTGCGCTGGATCAGCTCCGCGGCCCGGATCACGACCTTGCGATCACGACCGTTCGACGATCGGCATGCCCGGGATGCCCTTGCCGGGCGCACGTCCGCCGAGCCAGGCGTTGACGGTGGCACCGACGTCGGCGAACTCGCCGCCCTCGTGCACCCGCCCCGCCGCGTTGCTGCCCTCGACGTACACGAGCAACAGCGCATGCTCGCGCGAATGGTCGGTCGAGGGCGTCGTCGGGTCGCAACCGTGGTCGGAGGTGAGGATGAACAGGTCTCCCGGCCGCAGCGCATCGAGCAGGTCGGGCAGGCGGCGGTCGAAGTCCTGCAGGCAGCGGTGGAAGTTCTCCGGGTCGTTCCGGTGGCCCCACAGCGAGTCGGTCTCGACGAGGTTCGTGAAGATCAGCCCGTCGTCGACCGTCCGCAGCAGCTCCTCGGTCTTCTGGATGCCGTCGACGTTGGACTTCGTCGAGAACTCCTCGTCGATGTCCTGGTGGGCGAAGATGTCGCCGATCTTGCCGACGCCGTAGACCTTGTGCCCGGCGTCACGGACGAGCGAAAGGTAATTGGGACGCCTCGGCTCGAGCGAGAAGTCGTGCCGGTTCGGCGTTCGCTCGTAGGAGCCCGGCGCGCCGATGAACGGGCGGGCGATCACGCGCCCGACCGCGTGCTTGCCGGTGAGGATCTCGCGGGCGGTGCGGCAGGCGTCGTACAGCTCCTCGAGCGGGACGGTCTCCTCGTGCGCGGCGATCTGGAACACCGAGTCCGCGCTCGTGTAGACGATCCACTTGCCGGTGCGCTGGTGCTCCTCTCCCAGCTCCTGGATGATCTCGGTGCCGCTCGCCGGCTTGTTGCCGATCACGCCCCGGCCGGTCCGGTTCATGAACGGGTCGATCACCTCGTCCGGGAACCCGTACGGGTACGTCGGCATCGCCTGTGGCGTGACGACCCCCATCAGCTCCCAGTGGCCGGTGGTCGTGTCCTTGCCCTTCGAGCGCTCGACGAGCCTGCCCGCGACCGCCGGAGCCCCCGGCTGAGGCGCGCAGCCCTCGAGCGGCTCGATGTTGCCGAAGCCGAGCGCCTCCAGCGTCGGCAGGTCGAGCCCGCCGACGGCCCGGGCGACATTGGCGAGCGTGTTCGAGCCCTCGTCGCCGAACTCGGCGGCATCGGGCAGCTCGCCCGCCCCGACGGCGTCGAGCACGATCACGCACGCCCTCGGCACTAGCGGACTGCCGCCGGGCGCACGGGTCCTGCCGAGCGCGTCCAGGCGCACGAAATCGGGGCGGCAGCCATCGGGCTATCCTACTTCCGTGGCAAACGTCCTCGGCCTCTTTGGCATCGCCGTCTTCATCCTCTTCGTGATCGCCCTCGCGGCGGCCATCACCTGGGTCGTCGTCCAGGTCAGCCCGTCGCCCGGCGAAGAAGAAGGCCAAGGCAGCGAAGGCCGACGCCGCGGCGAATTAGCTCTCTCAGACGGCCGCGCGCGGCAGGACGTCGTCGAGCGGGGTGTAGTCGAGGCCGTGCGCCTCTGCGACGGCCTCGTAGGTGAGCTTGCCCTCGATCACGTTGACGCCCTTGGCCAGCGCCGGATCGTCGGTGACGGCGGCACGAACGCCTTTGTTGGCGATCGCCTCGACATACGGCAGCGTTGCGTTCGTCAGCGCCTTGGTCGACGTGATCGGCACGGCGCCGGGCATGTTCGCGACACAGTAGTGCGTCACCCCGTCGACGACGTAGACAGGGTCGGCATGCGTCGTCGCGTGTGACGTCTCGAAGCAGCCACCCTGGTCGATCGCGACGTCGACGACGACGGCGCCTTCCTTCATGCTCGTGATCATCTCGCGCGTGACGAGCTTCGGTGCGACGGCTCCCGGGATGAGAACCGCACCGATCACGAGGTCGGCCTCCTCGACCGATGCCGCGACCTGCAGGCTGGAGCTCATCAACAGGGACACCCGGCCCGACAGCACCTCTTCGAGGTGACGCATCCGGTCGATCGAGCGCTCGAGGATCGTCACCTGCGCGCCGAGGCCGAGCGCGATCACCGCCGCGTTGTAGCCGACGACGCCGCCGCCGACGACCACCACGCGGCCGGGCGCGACACCCGGCACGCCACCGAGCAGGAGGCCGCGGCCACCGACCGGCTTCTCGAGGTGGTAGGCGCCCGCCTGCGGCGCGAGGCGGCCGGCGACCTCCGACATCGGCGCGAGCAGCGGCAGCGAGCGCCCCACCTCGACCGTCTCGTAGGCGATCGCCGTGATGCCCGAGTCGATGAGCGCGCGGGTCAGCGGCTCGTCGGCGGCGATGTGCAGGTACGTGAACAGGATCAGTCCCTCGCGCAGGCGCGGATACTCGGCCGCGATCGGCTCCTTCACCTTCAGCACGAGGTCGCTGCGCTGCCAGACGTCGTCGACCGAGACGATCTCGGCACCGACCCGAGCGAACGCCTCGTCCGGGAACGCACTGCCGAGCCCAGCGCCCTGCTCGACCGCCACCTCGTGCCCGTGGTTGATCAACTCGAGCGCGCCGGCGGGCGTCAGTGCGATCCGGTACTCGTCCGGCTTGATCTCCTTGGCGACACCGATCCTCATGGCGGCGGAAGACTACCGACGATCATCGACGGTTGTTGCGTTTTGCGCGCACTCACCCGCATGTGCCCGAAGGTGCGCATCGAGCGTCTAGGCGGCGAGCGCGGTCTCGACGAGGGCCAGCGTCACCTCGACCATCGCCTCGAGGTCGGCGACGGCGATGTGCTCGTCGGAGGTATGGATGTCGGCCATGCCGTTCGCGAGGTTCACGCACTCGAGGCCACGCTCGTTGAAGACATTGGCGTCGGCCGCGCCCCCCGAGAGCTCGTACGCTCACCGTGTGCCCCCGCCGTGCAAGTGCCTCGGCGGCGAGCGCCACCGCCCGGTCGGACTTGGCGAAGCGGTAGCCGCGGTAACTCTTGCGCGCCTTGGTCTCGACGTCACACTCGGCCACGCCCGCGGCGAAGGTGATCGCGTCCTGCATCTCCTGAATCAGCTCGCCGAGCTTGCGCTCGTCCTGCGAGCGCGCTTCGGCGACGAAGGAGCACCATTCCGGAACGATGTTCGTCGCCGTGCCGCCTTGAGATCGTGCCGACGTTGGCGGTCGAGTCCTCGTCGACGCGGCCCAGCCGAAACTCGGAGATGGCGCGGGCCGCAGCCACGATTGCCGACCTGCCGTCGTCCGGATGCATGCCCGAGTGAGCGGCGCGCCCGTGGAACGTCACCTCGAGCGACTGCGAGTACGGCGCGCCGAGGATCACGACGCCGATCGGCGCCGCCTGGTCGTAGACATACCCGATTCGGGCCAGCAGACGGGTGTGGTCGAACGCGGTCGCCCCAACGAGCCCCACCTCCTCCTTCGGTGTGAAGAGCAGCTCGATGCCGGCGTGCGGCCTGCCCTCGGCCAGAACCCGGCGCGTCGCCTCGAGCATCGCCGCGACCGCCGCCTTGTCGTCGGCTCCCAGGATCGTGCCCGGCGGCGTTCCGGACAATGCCCTCCTCGACGACCGGCTCGATCGCCGAGGTCGGAGGAACGGTGTCGAGATGAGCGCAGAGCAGCAGAGGCTCCCCCGCAGCGGTCGGCTCGAGCCGTGCGTAGAGGTTGCCCATCGTCGAGCCGATCTCGGGCCCGCAGCCGTCCTCGTCGACCTCGAGGCCGCAGTCACGCAGGTAGCGCGAGCACGAGGTCGGCAACGGCACGCTCCTCCCCGGGCGGGCTGGGCACCGAGGCAAGCTCGAGGAAGAGGTCGAGGACGTCCGGCGGCACCGGGGAGGGATCCTACGCCGAGCGATCGGATTCGCCGCGCTGACACCGTCGCGAATCGATCGAGGTAGGCCGATCGGCCTAGCGACGAAGCTTCAGATACCTATTGCGCCACGGCGCCAAAGGTGCTGAAGTCTCGACGGCAGATGGGTGTGTCGGAGCCGCTGATCCAGGCCTCTCTGCTCGGCGAAGCCGTCGAGCATGGGCCCGCGGCGGTGTTCGTCGCCGACGAGCACGGCCACTACGTGGCGGTCAACCAGGCCGCCTGCGCCCTCGTCGGCTACACCCGCGAGGAGCTGCTCTCGCCTGCGTGTCTCGGACATCGCCGAGGGCGAGCGCTGGGAAGTGGGACGAGATGCTCGAGACCGGGCACGCGTCGGGCATCGCCCGCTTGACCCACAAGGACGGGTCACGAGCTCGAGTTCGAGTACGTCGCGGGCGCGACCGTCGTGGCCGGGATGCCGGTCTACGTCTCCGTCGGCATGGCCCCGGGCGCGCTAGGCGACTTCGACGCCGGCGCGGGCGCGGGCGTGAGCGCTGCAGGGCCGCCTCGACGAACTCGCGGAAGAGCGGCGCGGGCCGCGTCGGGCGCGACTTGAACTCGGGGTGGAACTGCGAGGCGACGAACCACGGATGGTCGGGCAGCTCGACGATCTCCACCAGGCGCCCCTCCTGGAAGGTGCCGCTGATCACCAGGCCGCCGTCGCTCAGCTGCTGGCGGTAGGCGTTGTTCACCTCGTAGCGGTGGCGGTGGCGCTCTGCGATCACCGTCTCGCCGCCGTAGACGTCGCGCGTGCGCGTGCCCTGCGGCGAGCTCCACCGCCTGCGCACCCAGGCGCATCGTCCCGCCGAGATCCTCGATCTCCTTCTGCTCGGGAAGCAGGTCGATCACCGGGAACGGCGTCTCGGGATCCATCTCGGTCGAGTTGGCGCCGTCGAGGTCGCAGACGTGCCGAGCGAACTCGGACACCGCAACGTGCATGCCGAGGCAGATGCCGAGGTACGGAATGCGATCCTCGCGCGCGACCCGGCAGGCGAGGATCTTCCCCTCCCAGCCGCGTGAGCCGAAGCCACCGGGCACGAGCACGCCGTCGACGCCCGCCAGCTCCGCGCGGGCCTCTTCGAGCGTCATGTCCTCGGCATCGACCCAGCGCACGTGCACGCGGCAGCCGTTGTGGATGCCGGCGTGCTTGAGCGCCTCGTGCACGGACAGATAGGCGTCGTGCAGCTTGACGTACTTGCCGACGAGCGCGATCTCGACGGACTCCTTGCGGCCTTTGATCCGCTCGGTCAGCTCGAGCCACTCGCCGAGCTCGGCAGGCGGCGCGTCGATGCCGAGCTTCCGGCAGACGAGCTCGTCGAGCCCCTGCTCCTGCAGCGCCAACGGGACGAGGTAGACGTCCGAGACGTCAGGGTTGGTGATCACCGCGTCGACGTCGACGTCGGCGAAGAGTGCGACCTTCTCGCGAATCTCGCGGGGCAGCGACTCCGTCGAGCGGCACACGAGCACGTCGGGGTGGATGCCGATGCGCCGCAGCTCGTTCACCGAATGCTGCGTCGGCTTGGTCTTCAGCTCACCCGCGGTGTCGATGAAGGGCACGAGGGTGACGTGGAGGTAGATGACGTTCTCCGGGCCGACCTCGCGCCGGAACTGGCGGATCGCCTCCAGGAAGGGCTGCGACTCGATGTCGCCGACCGTGCCGCCGATCTCGGTGATCACGACGTCGGTGTCGGTCGCCTCGGCGACCGAGCGGATCCGGGCCTTGATCTCGTTCGTGATGTGCGGGATCACCTGCACGGTCGAGCCGAGGTACTCGCCCTTGCGCTCCTTGCGCAGCACGCGGTCCCACACGCCGCCGGCGGTGTGGTTCGCGGCGCGCGAGAGGTTCTCGTCGATGAAGCGCTCGTAGTGGCCGATGTCGAGGTCGGTCTCGGCCCCGTCCTCGGTGACGAACACCTCGCCGTGCTGGAACGGGCTCATCGTCCCGGGATCGACGTTGATGTACGGGTCGAACTTCTGCACCTGCACCTTCAGCCCGCGCGCCTTGAGCAGCCGGCCGAGCGATGCGGCGGTGATCCCCTTGCCGAGAGACGAAACGACGCCGCCGGTGACGAAAACGAACTTGGCCACCTACGCTCGTTTCTCCGTGAACAGCTTCACGGAACTCCATCCTACCACTCGGCCCCCCTCGATCACCCGCGGGATCGTACGGGCAGGGTCGGCTAGATGCTCGACGCGGTCTGGACGAGGTCGTAGAGGCGCTGCACGGCTCGTCCGGCGAGTCGCCCGGAGGTCGTCACCGTGACGAGCGTGCGGTCGGGAGCGATCGCCTGCAGCCGCACCTCCGTGTCGGTCTCGGGAGCGAGCAGGTGCCACGACCATCGCTCGTAGAGATCGATCTCGCGGACGATCAGCATCGACTCGACGCTGCGCCGCCCGGCGAAGATGTTGCTCCGGGTCGCCTGCACCTTCCAGCGGGCCCCGGGCGAGAAGCCGCGCCGGTCCGGCTCGACACCGGTGATTCCCGGCCACCAGTCGGGCAGGTGGTAGGGCTCGGCGAGAAACGCGCCAGACGTCCTGGCGGGAGGCGAGCAGCTCCCGGCTCGCACTAGACATCAGGGCTTGGTGTCCGACAGCGCCGGTGTCCGACCGCTTTGTGCCGGCGGCGTTGGCACCACGAAGGGGTGTCTGACACCGTCACGGTGTCAGACACCCGCGCCACGGTCGATCGCGGCGAGAAACTCCGCCCCGCCGAGCATTCGCTCCAGCTCGTCGCGGCGCTGCGCGTCGTCGAGCGACTCGATGCGCGTGTGGGTCGGGATCTCCGGCGACCTTCTCGACCGAGAAGTGCCGGTCCGCGACCGTGGCGATCTGCGGCAGATGGGTGATCGTCACCACCTGCGCCCGCGCGGCCAGGCGGCGCAGCGTCTCTGCGACCGCGTGAGCGGTCGTTCCCCCGATGCCTGCATCGATCTCGTCGAAGACCATCGTCTCGCCGCCCGCGACGGCCGCGATCGCGAGGGCGACGCGGGACAGCTCGCCCCCGGACGCGGTCTCCGCCACCGGGCCGAACGGCAGGCCGGCGTTCGGCCGGATCAGGAACGCGACGTCGTCGGCGCCGGTCGCGCCGGGGTCACGGTCGGTGAGGGCGACCTGGAACTCCCCGTCGCCGAGCCCGATCGCCTGCAGCTCTGCAGCGACCGCCGTCGCAAACGGCTCCGCGGCGGCCCGGCGCGCGGCACGCAGCTCGGCGTGGAGGCAGCTCGACCTGCTGCTCGGCGGCGGCGAGCTCGTCGGCCGCGGCCCGCACCGGGTCGTGGCCCTCGGCGAGAGACGCCAGCTCGCGCCGAGCCTCCGCCCCGCGCTCGAGCAGCTCCGCGAAGCGTCTGGGCGCCGTGGCGGCGCTTCAGGTCGGAGAAGCTCTCGAGCTCGCCCTCGATCTGCTCGAGCCGGCCCGGCTCGGCCTCCAGTGAGGCGAGGAACGCGTGCAGGTCGGACGCGGTCTCGCGCAGCTGCACGCCTGCCTGGCGCAGCGACGCACCGACGGCGGCGAGCTCGGGAGCCACCCGCTCGACCGGGGCGATCGACCGCTCGGCGAGGGCGACGAGATCGGTCGCCCCGGCACCGTCGTCCGGCGCGAGGGCGGAGGCCGCAGCTGCGGCCGCCTTCCGCGAGCTCTTCGAGGTGGCGCAGCCGCTCGCGCTGCACCCGCAGCTCATCCTCGCGGCCGGCGTCGAGGCTCTCGGTGTCCGCCGCGAGCTTGCGCAGCTCCTCGAGGCGCGCCTCGGCAGCGGCGGCGTCACGGGTGAGCTCGTCGTAGGCGCGCCGTGCAGCCGCGAGCTCCCGCCACGCACGGGCGGCGGCGCGGGTATCCAGCCCGGCGAACGCGTCGAGGACGCCGCGCTGGTAGGCGGGCCGCGCGAGGCGTCGCTGCTCGAACTGGCCGCTCATCGCGATCAGCGCCTCCGCGGCATTCGCAACGTCCTCGCGCGCGGCGCTGCGCCCCCACGCGTAGGCGCGGGTGCGCCCGTCGGCGAAGATCCGCCGGGCGAGCACGAGGCCGTCCTCACCATCCGGGCGAAGCTCGGCGAGCGGGCCGAGCACCTCGTCGTCGGCCCCGTCGAACTCGGCCTCCACGTACGCCTCGTCGCCGGCCGCCCCGATCAGTGCCGCGTCGCCGCGCGCGCCGAGCAGCAGGCCGATCGCGTTCGTCAGGATCGTCTTGCCGGCGCCGGTCTCGCCGGTGATCGCGTTCAGCCCCTCGTCGAGCTCGAGCTCGGCCTCCCGGATGAGGACGAGGTTCGAGATCCGCAGGCGGCGCAACATCCCACCATGGTACGGAGCAGGGCTGTCGGCCTCCTATCGCCCGAAGGTGGCGGCGTACCGGCTGAAGAACGTCACCTCGGGCAGCGTCGCGAGCAGGCTCGGACGGTCGCCGACGCGCACCACGGCCTGGGCGCCGGTCTCGAGCTTCCCGACCTCCTGCCCGTCCACGAGCACCGTCGAGCCGAAGTCGGCGGTGAGGCTCGTGATCGTGACGTCGGGCCCGCGAGGCACGACGAGCGGCCGGATCACGAGCGCGTGTGGCGCGACGAACGTCAGCACCATGGCGTCGAGCCCCCACACGAGCACCGGCCCGCCGTTCGAGAGGTTGTAGGCGGTGGAGCCTGCAGGTGTCGCGCAGATCAGGCCGTCGCACGGCTGCGAGCCGAGCTCCTCACCGCCGATCGAGTACCCGAGCTCGATCATGCGGCCGAGCGTCCCACCGGCGACGACGACGTCGTTGATCGCCACCTTCGTCGTGCCGCCGACCGTCACCTCGAGCGTCGAGAGCTCGACGGTGCGGTACTCGCCGGCGAAGACCCGCGGCAACGCGAGGTCGAGCTCCGCCCCGGCGATCGCCGTGAGGAACCCGACGCGCCCGAAGTTGACACCGATCACCGGCACGCCGGTACCGAGGAAACGCGCGAGAGCCCGCAGCATCGTGCCGTCGCCGCCCAGCACGATGGCGATGTCAGCGTCGTCGTCGTCGACGAGCGTCACGCCGCAGCGGGCGGCGATCGCCTGCAGGCGCTCGAGAGCATCGCCGACGCCGTCGCGCTCGATCGTGACGACGGCGGCCCGCTCAACCGACGGCATCGTCGAGCCACCGGTCGAAGTCGGCTGGGAGTCGTGCATCTGCTCGCTGGACGAGGTGGAGGACGAATTCATGGTTTCCCTTCGGGCCGGGCATGCCCGAGTCTATGACGCCGCGCGGCTCGGCTCCGTGCGCGACGAGGGCTGCGGCCGTCTCGCGCACCACCCGCCTGCGCACGGCGGGGTCGCGCACGACGCCCTTCGGCGTCTCCGCGCGGCCCGCCTCGAACTGCGGCTTGACGAGCACGAGCGCCTGCCACCCGGGCGCCGCGAGGCGGAGCGCAGGCGGCAACGCGATCCGCACCGAGATGAAGGAGACGTCGCAGGTGACGAGCTGCGGTGCGAATGGCAACTCGGTCAGCGAGCGGGCGTTGACCCGCTCGAGCACGGTCACGCGCGGGTCGTCGCGGATCTTCGAATGCAGCTGCCCGTGGCCGACGTCCAGGGCGATCACACGAGCCGCTCCTCGCTGCAGCAGGACATCCGTGAAGCCGCCGGTGGAGGCGCCGACGTCGAGCGCGTCGAGACCGGTCACGTCGAGCGCGAACGCGTCGAGCGCGTTCGCGAGCTTGTGCCCCGCGCGCGAGACGTACGGGGGTGGCTCGCTGACCTCGAGGTGCGCGTCCTCCGCGACCTGCTCGCCGGCCTTCGAGTGTCCTGCGACGCGGCCGGCCATGACGAGCGCCTGCGCCTGGGCGCGCGACTCGGCAAGCCCGCGTTCCACGAGGAGGAGGTCGAGCCGCTTCTTCGGCATGGTGTCGAGCCTAGATGGTTGGTCTAGCTGCCGGGCCGCACGAGCCCGGTCTCGTAGGCGAGGACAACGGCCTGCACGCGATCACGGAGATCGAGCTTCGCCAGGATGCGGTTCACGTGCGTCTTCACCGTCGCGCCGCTGACGTACAGGCGCTCGGCGATCTGGATGTTCGAGAGACCCTCGGCGATCAGCAGGAGCACCTCTCGCTCGCGGTCGGTGAGCTCGCTCAGCTGCTCCGGCATGGCGTCGCCCGGTGGGGGACGCCGGACGAATTCCTCGATCAGCCGGCGGGTCACGGTCGGCGCCAGCAACGCGTCCCCGGCGGCGACCGTCCGCACGGCGTGGATCAACTGCTGCGGCGGAGCCGTCTTCAGGAGGAAACCGCTCGCGCCGGCCTTCATCGCGTCGTAGACGATCCGATCCTCGTCGAAGGTCGTCAGCACGAGAACGTGTCCGCTGAGCCCCTCGTCCACGACGATCTTCGTCGCTGCTATGCCGTCGAGCACCGGCATGCGCACGTCCATCAGGATCACGTCGGGCCGCAGCTCCCGCGCCCGTTCGACCGCCGCCCGGCCGTCCTCCGCCTCTGCGACGACCTCGAGATCGTCCTGCGCGTCGAGGATCAGCCGAAACCCACCGCGCACGAGCGCCTGGTCGTCGGCGAGGACGAGTGAAATCACTGCGGGCTCTCGAGGGGAAGCAACGCCCGAACGGTGAAGCCGCCCGTCTCGCTCGGCCCGGCGTGGAACGTCCCGCCGAAGATGCCGACTCGCTCGCGCATCCCCGTCAGCCCATGCCCCCCTTCGGAAACTCGTGCCGCATGTCCTTCGTCGCGCACCTCGACCTCCAACACGCGTTCTCCATAGCGGATCGTCACCTCAGCGGGCGCGCCCTTCCCGTGCTTCAGGACGTTCGTCAGTGCCTCTTGCACGACGCGGTAGGCGGACAGGTCGACCCCGATCGGAACCGCTTGAGGAGCCCCTTCGATCTGCAGCCTCACCCGCAAGCCGGCGTCGCGGACGCTTGCCACGAGGCGCTCGATCTCTCCGAGGCCCGGCTGCGGTGCAAGGCCCAGCTCCTCATCCGCCTCGCGCAGCACTCCGACGAGCCGTTTCATCTCGACCAGTGCCTGCCTGCCCGTCTCCTGAACCGCCCGAACCGGCTCGACCGCAAGCTCCGGCGCAACCTTGAGCATCTCCTCGGCAGCACCGGCCTGAACGGTCATCACCGACACCGAATGAGCGATCACGTCGTGCAGCTCTCGCGCGATCCGCGCACGCTCGGAGGCGATCGCCTCGCGCCGCTCGAGCTCGAGCTCCTGCGCACGAGCCTCTGCGGCACGCAGGCTCCGGGTTCGTGTCCCGAAGGCGATGCCGAGCACGCCGGGCGCGATCAGCAACGCCCCGATCCACGGAAAGTCGGTTCCCATGTAGTGGTCTGTGCCGCGGTACATGTCGACGGCCATCGACACCCAGACTCCACAGACGAGCACCGCCAGCCCGAGGATCGAGCGCCGGCGGGCTTCGTAGGCACCGATCGACCAGGAGAGCAGGAAGAGGGCGACGACCGGTGACACCGCGCTGTGCATCGTCATGCCGGCGGCCGACTGACCGATGAAGCACGTGAGCGCCACCAGCGCCACGGGGATCGGGTAGCTCCTCCGCCAGACAAGGGAAGCGCCGCCGACGACCATCAGCGGCGCTGTCACCGCCACGGGAGTGAGGTGCTCGGCCCACACCTCGGCGAGCATCCATGCCGTCAAGGCGGCAGCGATGACGAGATCGAGCCGTTTCACCTCAGGGACGGTACCGCCGTTGCGCACCGGCAGCATCAACCCCCAGGTCGATCACGATCAACCTGCGCGCCGACGATGCGCGCGCCTCTGCCGCCTACCGTCGTTCGAGTCAGTCATCGACCAGGGAGGCTCTCGTGAAGCTCTACAAGACAATGGGGGGCATCGGCGTGCTCGCCGTCGTCCTGCTGGCACTCGGCTACCCGTTTCGAAACGACGAGCACGGCGTCCGGTGGGTGCTCGGCGGGATCGGCTGGTTCGGCTTCCTGCTCTGCGTGGTGGCGCTGATCGTGCTCGCACTCGTCGCACTGGGGCGCACGGTGCTGCGTCGCCAGACGGCGGCCTAGGCGGTTCGCACGGCGAGCTCGCCGACGAGCTCCGCCAGCACGCTCGTGTCGGCGTCGATCCGGCCGAGCCGCTCGAGAGCGCGCTCCGCCGCCTCGTCCGCGAGGCGGCGGGCCCGCTCCTCGCCGACCTCGAGGACGTACCCGTCGCCGTCGAGCACGTCGTCGACGATCTGGAAGAGCAGCCCCAGCTCGCCGGCGAACTCACGCCACGGCGCATGCTCCGACACCGGCACCTCGGCCGCCCACAGCCCGCACATCACCGCCGCGGAGAGCAGCGCGCCCGTCTTCAGCGAGTGAAGGCGGTCGAGCGGCGCGCCGCCTTGCAGGTCGAGCTGCTGGCCGCCGATCATGGCGAGCGTCGCGTCGATCAGCTCGCGTGCCACCGCGGTCGTCGGATAGGTGAGGGCGAGCCGGACCGCCTCGGCAAGCAGCGCGTCGCCCGCGAGGATCGCCGTCGCCTCGCCGTAGTGGGCCCACACCGACGGTGCGCCTCGCCGCTCCCGGTCGTCGTCGAGCGACGGCAGGTCGTCGTGGACGAGCGAGAAGGAGTGCACGAGCTCGACCGCCGCCGCGGCGGGCAGCAGGCTCTCGACTCGCGCTCCGAGCGCGTCGCCGGTCGCCAGGCACAGCACCGGGCGGATGCCCTTCCCCCGACCGCGTGCCGCATCGCCGGCTCGAGCGTCCCGAGCTCGGGGGCCAGAACGAGGTCGGCGAGGTACGACTCGACGAGCGCGCGGAGCTGCTCAGCCCGCTGCTGCATCCGGCGGGGCCGCGGGCGGCGGCGCAGCCGCCTCGGTCTCGGCCGCGCGCTTCGCCCGCTGCAGCTCTCCCTCGACCTCCCTCGCGAGGTCGGCGAGCTCCTGCAGGATCTCGATCGCCTGGTCGGGATCCTGCGTCTCGTCGAGCCGCACACGAGCCGCTTCCAGCCTCGCGAGCAGGTTCTCGGCGTTGTTCAGCGATTCCTCGGCGCTCATGTTCCTTCTCCGTCGGCCTGATGCATCATGCAGCCTCCTCACGTTGGATACGACCCAGGATGCCGTTCACGAGCCTGGCACCGTCGTCGGACGCGTAGCGCTTGGTGAAGGCGACCGCCTCGCTGATCGCGACCTCGACCGGCACCTCATTGGTCACGAGCTCGTGCACCGCGACGCGCAGCGCGCTGCGCTCGACGGCCCCCAGCCGGTCGGCGGTCCAGCCGTCGGAGGCGGCAGTGATGCGCACGTCGAGCTCGGCGGCGTGCTGCGAGACCTCCTCGGCGACGCCACCGCGCCCACGGGTCGATCTCGCCCGCGAACTGCGAGCCGATCTCCTGGCCCGAGAGGTCCCACTGATAGAGCAGGAAGAGCGCCTGGCGGCGCGCCTGCCTCCTCGAGATCGTCATGCCGTCTCCACCGCCCGCAGCATCTCGAGCGTCGAGGTCGAGTACTCGCCCGCGCGGAACGGCTCGCTTGCGAGCACCTGCAGGGCCAGGTCACGGGTCGTGGGGACCCCTTCGATCACGGTCTCCCGCAGCGCACCTTCCGCGCGTGCGATCGCACGCGGCCGGTCCGTGTCCCACACGATCAGCTTCGCGACCATCGAGTCGTAGAACGGCGAGATCACCGCTCCCGACTCGACGAACGTGTCGACGCGCACGCCGGGGCCGAGCGCCGGGTTGAACGCGGTGATCAGGCCCGGGGACGGGCGAAAGTCGTGCTCGGGGTCCTCGGCGTTGAGCCGGATCTCGATCGCGTGACCGCGCCGCGGCGCGCGCCCGGTGACCCCGAGCTCCTCGCCGGCCGCCACCCGGAGCTGCTCGCGCACGATGTCGATCCCGGTGCACAGCTCGGTCACGGGGTGCTCGACCTGCAGTCGCGCGTTCAGCTCGATGAAGTAGAAGCTGCCGTCCGGGCCGAGCAGGAACTCGAACGTGCCGGCGTTGCGGTAGCCGACGGCGCGGCACGCACGCTCTGCGGCCGCCTCCATCGCCTCGCGCGCCACGGGCGAGAGCGCCGCCGACGGGCGACTCCTCCACCAGCTTCTGGTGTCGCCGCTGGATCGAGCACTCGCGCTCCCCGAGCGTGAGGACGTTGCCGTAGTGGTCGCACAGGACCTGAATCTCGACGTGCCGGGCGGGCACGAGTGCCTTCTCGATGTACATCGTCGCGTCGCCGAACGCCGCCTCGGCCTCGGCAGCAGCCATCCCAAAGGCGTCCTCGAGCTCGTCCGGATCAGAGACGAGGCGCATGCCCTTGCCGCCGCCGCCCGCCGTCGCCTTGAGCAGGACCGGGAAGCCGATCTCCTCGGCGGCGGCGCGCGCGGCGGAGCCGGTCGTCGCCCCGTCCGTGCCGGGGACGATCGGCACGTCGGCCGCATGCATCGCCCGCTTGGCGGAGATCTTGTCGCCCATCGTCGCCATCACGTCCGCAGGCGGACCGACGAACACGAGGTCGTTGTCGACGCAGGCCTCGACGAACGCCGTGTTCTCGGCCAGGAAGCCGTAGCCGGGATGCACCGCCTGGCAGCCGGTCGTGGTCGCCGCGGCGATCACGCTCGGGATCTGCAGGTAGCTGTCGGAGGCGGCCGGCGGGCCGACGTGCACCGCCTGGTCGGCCAGGCGAACGTGCAACGAGTCCCTGTCCGCCGTCGAGTAGATCGCGACAGCCTCGATCCCGAGCTCGTGCAGCGCGCGGATCACCCGGACGGCGATCTCGCCCCGGTTCGCGACGAGGACGCGCTCGAACATCAGACCGCGTCGAACGGCCGGCCGTTGACAGGCTCGAGCTCGAAGAGCAGCTGCCCGTATTCCACCGGCTGCGCGTCACCGACGTGGATCGTCCGCACGATCCCCTCCGCCTCGGCCTTCACCTCGTTCATCAGCTTCATCGCCTCGAGGATGCAGAGCGTCTGGCCCGCGGCGACGGCATCGCCGACCTGGACGAACGCGGCGGCGCCCGGGGCGGGCGAGCGGTAGAAGGTCCCGACCATCGGGCTCTCGACCCGGATCAGCGAGTCGTCGCGCGGGGCGACCGGCGGCAGCTCAGCATCTCCGCCCGCCGCCGGAGGCCCGGGGAGCGCGGAGTGGGCCTGCTCCACCGTCCGCCGCACGCTCACGCGCATGCCGTCCTCTTCGATCGTGATCTCACCGACACCGGTCTCCTGCACGATCCGGACGACCTCGCGGATCTTCTCGGCACGTGCCTGGTCGACCCCGCGCGCGCCGAGCGACTCGTCGCCACCCGAGCGCTCGCGGATCGAGCGCAGGAGCGGCTCGGCCTCCTCGCCGAAGAGAGCGAGCAGCAAGAGCTCCTCCTCGCTCGAGGCGAGCCCTTCCGCATCGACGCGCAAGGCGTCGAGCTCGGCTTCAGGATCGTCCTCGCGACCGGCACCGATCAGCTCGACGGCGCGGACGAGCGCCGGGTCGACCTCGGCAGGCGTCCGGCCGAAGCTCCCCTCGACGAGATCGCGAAGCTCGTCGACCATCGTCGAGTACCGGTTGGCGGTCAGGACGTTGACGAGCGCCTGGGACGCGACGATGTTGCCGATCGGCGCGGCGAGCGGCGGCGAGCCGACCTCGATCCGCACCTTGTCGACCTCTTCGAGCACCTCGTCGAGACGATCGCCCGAGGCCTGTGTGCGCAGCTGCGCGTCGAGCGCCGCCACCAGCCCGACCGGGAGCTTCCGCTGCGCCGCGCGCACCGCGATCCGCGGCGCGACCGGCGAGACGGGCTCATCGCCGATGTGCTCGTCGACGAGATCGGCGGCGGCCCAGAGCTTCTCCAGGTCGGCACCCGTCGCGAGGCCCAGCCCGGCGAGAGCCTGGGTGGCCGCCTCGGAGGAGACGCGGTGCATCGTCAAGGCGACCGGGTAGACCGCGGTTGCGATCACGTCGGCGCCTGCCCGCGCCGCCTCGATCGCCGCCGCGAGCGCTCCCCCGCCCGCGCCCTGCGCGTAGAGACCGACGGGGAGCCCCGACACGTCGCGCAGCTCCGCCACGAGCTCGCTGGCGCGGTGCGGCTGCAGCACCGCGGCGGGATCGTTGAGCAGGATGCGCGCGGCACCGAGCTGCGGGAGGCGCTTCGCCGCATCGACGAGCGCCTCGTGCTTGCCGCTCCCGTAGAGCAGGCCGGCCTCGAACTCCGCACCCTCCTCGATGATCGCCTCGGCCGCCTCGCGGAGATTGTCGACGTCGTTCAACGGGTCGTGCAGGCGGAAGATGCCGATGCCGCTCTGAGCGGCGCTCGCGACGAAGCGGCGCGCAAAGTCGCCGCCGACCGGTCGCGAGCCGACGAGGAAGCGGCCGCGCAGAGCCAGCGCAAGCGGGGTCGACGTCCGCGCCTTGAGCGCGCGGATCCGTTCCCACGGGCTCTCGACCCCTCGCCGCACCGCGTTGTCGAACACGCCGCCGCCCGAGACCTCCAGGTAGGCGAACCCGGCCTCGTCGAGGATCTCGGCGAGGCGCAGGAGATCCGCCGTCGGCATCAGGCCGGCAAGCGGGTCCTGACTGAGGACGCGGATCGTCGTGTCGACGAGGCGCGGCATGGCGGTGGACCCTATCGTGATCTCACCAAGCGTCCTGAGCCCTCCGGCACGACGCGACGGCGGAGCCGGGCTGGGCCCGGCGGGAGCCGACGCCACCCGGTGGGCTCAGGCGCGCTGGATATAGCGCTTCTCGCGCGGATCCAGCTTGATCTTGTCCCCGACGTTGACGAACAGCGGCACCTGGATGACCGCGCCCGTCTCGAGAGTGGCCGGCTTCGTCACGTTCGAGACGGTGTCGCCCTTCACTCCCGGCTCGGTCTCGGTCACCTCGAGGACGACCGAGGCCGGCAGGTCGATCCCCGAGGGCGTCCCGCCGACGAACATCACCTGCACGGACGAGGATGCCTGCATGAACGGCAGCTCGTCTTCGATCAGAGCGTGCGGGAGTGAGAGCTGCTCGTAGCTCGTCTCGTCCATGAACACGACCTCGTCGCCCGAGTCGTAGAGGAACTGCATGTTCTTCTGCTCGGTGCGGACGCGCGGGAACTTCTCGCCGGCCCGGAAGGTCCTGTCGACGACGGAGCCGGCCGAGAGCGACTTCAACTTCGTCCGCACGAACGCGCCGCCCTTGCCGGGCTTGACGTGCTGGAACTCGACGATACGCCAGGTCTGCCCATCGAGCTCGATGTGCATCCCGTTGCGGAACTGGTTGGTTGAGACGACCTCTGCCATCGGCGCCGGAGGGTAGCGGAGCGGAGGCTAGCTGACCTCGATCAGGTCCTTCGGGAAGCTCGTGAGCAGCTCGACACCGTCCTCCCGAACGATCGCCAGATCCTCGATGCGGACGCCGCCGAGCCCACTGAGGTAGATGCCGGGCTCGATCGTCACGCAGTTCCCGACCGCGAGGACGTCGGTCGACTCGGTGGAGAGCCGCGGGGCCTCGTGCACCGCGAGCCCCACCCCATGCCCGAGCCCGTGGCCGAAGTTCTCCCCGAAGCCCGCGTCGGTGATGGGATCGCGCGCGAGCGCATCGGCTTCGACGCCGGTCAATCCCGCCTTGATGTTCGCGCACGCGCGCAGCTGCGCCTCGAGGCACACGTCGTAGGCTTCGCGAAGACGGTCGGGCAGCTTGCCGGTCGAGAACGTTCGCGTGCAGTCGCTGTAGTAGCCGTCGACGCGCGCGCCCCAGTCGACCGTCACGAGGGTCCCGCGATCGACGATTCGGTCAGTCGGGCTCGCGTGCGGCTTCGCGCCGTTCTCGCCCGAGGCGACGATCGACTCGAACGAGAGCGCATCGGCACCGTGCGCATGCAAGAGCTCCTGCAGCCGCCACGCGATCTCGAGCTCGGAACGCCCGATCCACGTCTCGGCGGTCAGGGCTTCGAGAGCCCGGTCGGCGACCTTGGCCGCTCGTCGGAGCTTCGCCACCTCGGCCTCGTCCTTGATCGCGCGCACCGCGTCGACGATCCCGCTCGTCGGGACGAGCTTCGCGCCGCCCGATTGCAGCCGGTCCCACTCGAGGTAGGGCAGCACGTCGGCCTCGAACTGCACGCTGCCGGAGAGGCGCTCGCCGACGTCGTGCATCAGCCCGCGCTTCGTCAGCTGCGTCTCGACACCGACCACCTCACGAGCGGACTCGATGTACCGGAAATCGGTGAAGAGCGTGGCCGCACCGCCGGGCTCCACGAGGAGCGCCGCGTTCGAGCTCTCGAACCCCGTCAGGTAGTAGACGTTCGTCAGGTTCGTCACCAGCAACGGCGCTTCGAGCCGCGCCGCCAGTGCGTCGAGGCGCCCGCTCATCCGCCGGCCTTTCCGGCCAGGAAGCCGAGTGCCTCGTGGTAGCCGTCGGGGCCCTTGCCGATCACCCGAAGCGCGGCGAGCTCCGCGATGACGCTCGTTTGCCGCCACTCCTCGCGATGGTCGATGTCCGAGAGGTGAACCTCGACGATCGGGACGGTCAGGAGCTCGAGCGCGTCGCGGATCGCATAGCTGTAATGGCTCCAGGCCCCGGGATTGACGATCACCGCGTCGACATTGTCGTACGCGTCGTGAATCCAGCCGATGTACTCGCCTTCGTTGTTCGTCTGCCGGCACCGGGCGCTGATGTCGAGGTCGTGCGCCCAGCCGTAGATGCGGCTCTCGAGCTCGTTCAGGCTGATGCCGCCGTAGGTCGCCGGGTCGCGCCGGCCCAGCACGTTCAGGTTGACGCCGTTGAGGACGAGGACCTGCATCAGGAAATCAGGGTATCCAGCGCGGCGCGAACCTCGCCGGGGGGTCGCGCCTCGACGTACGGGCCGTCGTCGCCGAGCAGGATGAGGTTGATCGCGTCGCCGCTTCGTTTCTTGTCGCGCAGCAGGGCCTCCCACGCGCGGTCTCGATCGACCGCGACCGGCTGTGGGTCGAGCGCGTCGACGACCGGGGCGACGTCGCGGCCGCTCAGGCGCAGCGCCGCGAGCAGCCCGAGTGCGACGGCTTCGCCGTGCGGCAGGTCGAAACCGGCGGCGGCCTCGAGCGCGTGGGCGAACGTGTGGCCGAGGTTCAGCCACTGCCTCGGCCCGCGGTCGTGGGGGTCGCGCAGGCAGAGCGCGGCCTTGTAGGCGGCCGCGCCGCGCACGTCGAGCGGCTGCCCCGCCAGGAGCTCCGTCTTGATCCGCTCCGCCTCGCCCTGCCGCCGCTCCCGCTCCGGGAGCGTCTCGAGGAGCGCCTCGTCGATCACGACGCGAGCCGGCCAGTGAAAGGCGCCGACGAGGTTCTTGCCCTGCGGGATGTCGATCGCCGTCTTGCCGCCGATCCCGGCATCGACCTGGCCGACGAGCGTCGTCGGTACCGCGACCCACTCGACGCCGCGCAGGTAGAGCGCAGCGGCGAGCCCCGCTGCGTCGGTGAGCGAGCCGCCGCCGAGCGCGACCACCGTCCCGCCGCGGTCGAGCCGCAGCTCCGACCAGAGGCGCTCGAGCACGTGCAGCTGCTTCGCCTCCTCGCCGCGCGGCAGCTCGTGCGTCGAGCGAGGCGCTCACCGAGCGCCGTCTGCGCGGCGGCGCCGTGGATCCCCATCACGGTCGAGTCGGTGACGAGCGCGACCGGCCCGGAACCGGGGACGAGCTCGCCGAGGCGCTCCAGCGCACCGAGCTCGTGGTGAATGCCTGCGGCGGCGAGGACGACCCCGTCGGCGTCGGACGCGACGGCGTCCGCGACTTCGCCGTAGAGCGGCCGCCGCTCGTCGTAGAGGGCCCGGAACCGCGCCTCGTCCTGGGCGAGCGGCCGGTCGCTTTCGCGGACGCGCTCCCAGGCGGTGTCGACGTCGACGTCGAGGAGCACGGTGAAGGCGTGGGCCTCCAGGCTTCCATGGTTGTCGCGAAACGTGACCGCTCCGCCTCCGAGATCGAGGATCACCGGCCGGCGGCGCTCGAGCGCCTCCCCGAGCACGTGTGCCTCGACGCGCCGAAACGCCTCCTCTCCGTCGAGCTCGAAGATCTGCGGGATCGACTCGCCGTGGCGCGCCTCCACCTCACGGTCGACGTCGACGACGGGCCGGGCGAGCCTCGGGCTGAGCTGCGCCGCCATCGTCGTCTTCCCGGCGCCCATGAACCCGGTGAGGGCAAGGTGCCTGCCGACTGCGTTCAGCGCCATGCGATGCGCTCGACGTACGCGGCGTGCGCGGCCACGAAGTCGCCGACCGCGTCGCCGCCGAACTTCTCCCTGGCGGCGACCGCGAGCTCCCAGGCGACCGCCGCCTCTGCGACGACCGCGAGCGCCTCGACGGCCGCCACGTCGGAGCGCTCGACCAGCGCGTCCCCGGGCAGGCCCGTCTCGAGGTCGACCGACCCGAGCGGCTTCATCAGCGTCGGCAGCGGCTTCATCGCCGCCCGGACGACGATCTCCTCCCCGTTCGAGATGCCGCCCTCGATGCCGCCGGCCCGGTTGCCGGTCGCGGCGCCGGTCGCTTCCGATCTCGTCGTGCGCCTGCGAGCCGCGGAGGTCGGCGAGCGCGAAACCGTCTCCGATCTCGACGCCCTTGACGGCCTGGATGCCCATCACCGCCGCGGCGAGCCTGCCGTCGAGGCGGTCCTCCTTCGACGCGTAGGAGCCGAGGCCCGGCGGCACGCCGGCCGCGCGCACCTCGACGAGCCCGCCCACGGTGTCGCGCTCGGCGCGGGCCTCGTCGACCCGCGTGCGCAGGCCTTCCTCGTCCACCGTCCGGCCGGTGACGGTGATCCCGACGGTCGCGAGGAGCGCCTTGGCGACGGCGCCGGCAGCGACATGGACGGCGGTGTGGCGGGCCGACGCGCGCTCGAGCGCGTTGCGGACGTCGCGATGCCCGTACTTCTGCACGCCGGCGAGATCCGCATGGCCGGGCCGCGGCAGCGTCACGGGCTTCGTCCCCTTGCCTGCAGGCTCACCCTCCGGGGGCCACGGGCTCATCCCCCACGTCCAGTTCTTGTGGTCGACGTTGCGCACGACGAGCGCGAGCGGCGTGCCGAGCGTGCTGGCCGTGCCGAAGGCCGGCGAGCACCTCGACGCGATCCTGCTCGATCTGCTGGCGCGGCGAGCGGCCGTAGCCCTCCTGCCGCCGCTTCAGGTCGGCGTCGATCGCGTCGCGGTCGAGCTCGAGCCCGGCCGGGAGCCCGCTCAGGATGGCCACGAGCGCCGGCCCGTGCGACTCACCGGCCGAAGAGAGGCGAAGCGTCATCGGACGAAGCCTAGGGCCTGACCGCCGCGCGCATCGCGTCGAGAGGCGGCTCGAGCCCGGTCCAGAGCCGGAAGCTCGCGGCGCCCTGGCGCACGAGCGCCTCGCGCCCGTCGATCACCACGCAGCCGGCGGCGCGCGCCGCCGCGACGAGCGCAGTGTCACCGTCGCCGTAGGCGAGATCGACGACCGTCTGGCCCGGCTCGGGTTGGACGAGCAGGCTCGTCCGCTCGGGCGTCGCGTTGACGACGAGATCGCAGCCCGCCGCGTCCGGCGGCCATTCGCCCGACCGGGTGAAGACTCGCGTGTCCTCGGGCAGCGCCGGCAGCAGCGCCTTCGCCGCACCGCCGGCTCCGATCAGGCAGGCGCGGGTCGCGTCGATGCCGGCGAGGATCTCACGATCGGTGTTGAAGCCGAGCACGCGCCCGTCGCGGAAGACGAGCGTGTTCACCGCGTCGCCTTCGGCCTCGTCGCAGGCCGCGACGACGCTCTGCTTGTGAGGGATCGTGACGTTCGCCCCGGCGAACCCCAGCGTGCGCAGCGCCGCGACGGCCTCGACGACATCGCCGACGTCGAAGGCGGTGTAGTGCCAGTCGAGCCCCCGGGCCGCGAAGGCTGCGTTCTGCATCCGCGGCGACAGCGAATGTGCGACCGGCCGGCCGAGCAGGGCGACCTGGTTCAACAGCCGTACCCGTGCGCGCACTCGTACTGCGCGAACGCCTGCGCGCTCGCGGTGAAGAACTGGTGGATCTTGTCGGGCTTGCGGACGAAGTAGAGATAGTCGACGTGCGCCGGATGAGCCGCCGCCTCGATCGCTGCGAGCCCGGGGTTCGCGATCGGTGTCGGCGGCAGGCCGGTCGTCTTGCGCGTGTTGTACGGGTTGTCGCTCTCGAGCTGCGACTGGAGGATCGACTGGGTCGGCGGGATGTGCAGCCCGTAGCGCAAGCGTCGCGTCGATGCCGAGCGGCATCCGCGCGTGCAGCCGGTTGTAGATCACCGCGGAGACGAGCCGCCGCTCCTCGGGTGCGAGCACCTCGCGCTCGATCATCGATGCGATCACCAGCACGTCGTAGTCCGTCAGGTTCTTCGAATGCGCGTACGTGAGGTTCACCTTCGACCAGTTGGCGCAGAAAGCCTGCAGCTGGTCGTGCACGAGTTGCGGGCGTCGTCGTCGCGTTCAGGAAGTCGTAGGTCGCCGGGAACAGGAAGCCTTCGAGGTTGGTCTGCACACGCGGCCGGAAGCACGGGATCGACGCCTTTCGCGTCGCGCGGAGGTAGGCGGTCGCGTTCAGCCGCACCGGCTTGTGGCTCTTGCGCCGCGCGATCTCGGCGACGTCGTGCACCCGGACGGCCATCTGGGCACGCGTGAAGCCCTCCGGGAAGACGATCCGGAACGGTGCGGGCGCCGCCGCGACGACGGGGGCGGCAGGCGCGTGGTGCGTGCGGGAAAAGGCAACGGCGATCACGACGATCGCCGCCAGGAGCGCGCCGACGATCGCGAGCAGCGCGACGAGGCGCCGGCGGCGAACCTGCTCGGGCGGCGGCCCCTTCGGCCGGCGCCCGGGCCTCAGCCCCTGCTGCTCTGCCATTCGAGGTAGCTCGACAGAAGGTGAGCGGCGGCGCGGGCGTCGTCGCCGCCTGCGAGCACCGACGTGAACCGCTCGTCGTAGGTCTCGACCGGGCACCGCCAGCGAGACCCGGAGGCGCTCGACGAACTCCGCCGTCTCGCGCGCCTGCTCGCCGTGCTCCCCGCGGAGCGTCAGCGGCATCCCGACGACCACGAGCTCGGGCTCCTCCGCCGCGACCACGGCGAGCAGCTTCGCAAACCCGGCTTCGGTCGTTGCGCGCTCGACCGTCGCGACAGGACGGGCGACCGTGCCGGTCGGGTCGGAGACCGCGACGCCGGTGCGTGCCGACCCGTAGTCGAGCGCGAGCACCTTCGTCACGCGAGCGCGGCGGTGAGCCTGTCGCGCCCCGCGGCGAGCGCTGCTCGAACACCGTCGACGTTCTTGCCGCCCGCCTCGGCGAGGGTCGGCCGGCCGCCGCCTCCACCGCCGATCAGCGGTCCGAGCTCGCGCACGATCGCCACCGCGTCGAGGCCCGCGAGCGACTTGTCGAGATTGACGACGAGTGCGACCTTGCCGTCGTCGGCCGAGGCGAGGACGACGGCGTCTGCACCCTCGCGCTGGCGGAGCTGGTCGGACAGGTCACGCAACGCGCTGCCCCGCGCCCCCTCGACCTCGGCGACGAACACGCTGCCCTGCTTGTCCTGCCAGAGGATGTTCGGCCCAGACTCCTCGCGCTTCGGCTTCTTCGCCTCGCGCTTGAGCTGCTGCAGCTCGGCCTCGAGGTCCTCGAGCTCCTTCGAGCTCCCCTCGAGAACCGTCCACGCCTCGCCGGCCGTGACCGCCTCGATGCGCCGGGCACCCGAGCCGACGGAGCCCTCGCCGAGGATCAGGAACGGCCCGATCTCGGCGGTCGAGCGAACGTGGGTGCCGCCGCACAGCTCGGCCGAGTAGTCGCCGATCTCGACCACGCGCACCTCGTCGCCGTACTTCTCGCCGAACAGCATCATCGCCCCGAGCTTGCGCGCCTCCTCGATCGGCGTCACGTAGGTGCGCACCGGGATCGCCTCGAACACCTTCTCGTTGACGATCCGCTCGACGCGGTCACGTTCCTCCGGGGTCAGCTGCCGCTCGTGCGTGAAGTCGAAGCGCAGCTTGTCGGGACGCACCGACGAGCCCGCCTGCTTGACGTGGTCGCCGAGCACGTCGCGCAGCGCCTGGTGGAGCAGATGGGTCGCGGTGTGGTTCGCCTGCGTCGGGAAGCGGTCGCCCCAGTTGACGACCGCCTGGACGCGGGTGTCCGCCTTCAGGTGCTCGCGGCCGAGCAAGCTCGACGACGCAGCACCTGGTCGTCGCCGAACTTCAGGACCTCGACGACCTCGAGGCGCTGGTCCTCGCCCTCGACGACGAGATAGCCCGTGTCACTGACCTGTCCCCCGCCGGCAGCGTAGAAGGGGCTCTGCTCGAGCTTGACGAACTGCCGCGTGCCGCTCGCCGGGGCGGTGTCGACCACGGCGGTGAAGACGTCGGTCTTCGCGTAGCCGACGAACTCGGTCGCCCGCTTGCCGGCGCCCACGAGCTGCGCTGCGATCTGCTGCGTCGAGTCGTCGCCGCCGGCGCGCGAGACCTCGCGGTGCTCCTCCATCAGCTCACGGAATCCGTCCATGTCGAGCGCCTGCCCGCGCTCCTCGGCAAGCTCCTGGGCCAGCTCGATCGGGAAGCCGTAGGTCGCGACGAGCGCGAACGCGTCGTCGGCCGAGATGGCCGACTGTCCCGCGAGATCCTCGAACACCTTCATGCCGCGGGCGAGCGTCTCGGAGAACTTCTCCTCCTCCGCGCGCACGATGCGCTCGATCTGGTCGGCGTGCTCGCGCAGCATCGGGTAGGCGTCCCCCATCTGCTCGATGACGACAGCCGGGAGCCGGTGCACCCCCTCCAGGCCGATGCGCTTCGCCTGGTAGATCGCACGCCGCAGGAGCCGCCGGCAGATGTACCCGCGCCCTTCGTTGGACGGCTCGATGCCTTCCGCGATCAGGAAGCGTGACGGCGCGCCCATGATCTGCGAGCACGCGGTGCGCGCGCTGTGAGACGTCGCTGTCGCGATAGGCGACGCCCGACTCGCGCTCGATCCAGTCCATGATCACCCGGAAGCCGTCGGTGTCGAAGACCGAGCTGACGTCCTGCAGCACGCACGCGGTCCGCTCGATGCCGTTGCCGGTGTCGACGTTCGGCGTCGGCAGCGGCACGAGCACGTTTCCCGGCTGGAGGTCGTACGCCATGAAGACGAGGTTGTAGATCTCCATGATCCGGTCGCAGTGACCCGGCCCGCAGTTCGGGTCGCCGCAGGCGTACGCCTCGCCGCGGTCGTAGAAGATCTCGGTGCACTGACCGCACGGGCCCGTCTCGCCCGCCTGCCAGAAGTTGTCCTTGCCGAGCCGGACGATGCGCTCGCTCGGGATGCCGACCCGCTGCCAGGCCTCGATCGCGACGGTGTCCTCGCCGAGCTCCAGCACCGGATCGCCCTCGTGGACGGTCGCCCAGAGGCGCTCCGGCTCGAGGCCGAGCACCTGAGTGACCCAGTCCCACGCGAAGTCGACGGCCTCGTCCTTGTAGTAGTCGCCGAACGAGAAGTTGCCCATCATCTCGAAGAAGGAGCAGTGGCGGTCGGTGCGCCCCACCTCGTCGAGGTCGTTGTCCTTGCCCCCGGCGCGCAGGCAGGGCTGAACGCTGACCACGCGGTTGCTCGGCGGCTCCTTCGTCCGCAGGAAGTACGGCTTGAACTGCTGCATGCCGGCGATGATGAAGAGCGTCGTCTGATCCTCCGCGGGCGGGATCAGCGAGTGCCCCGCCACGCGCAGGTGCCCGCGCTCCTCGTAGAAGGCCTGGAACGCCTCGCGCAGCTCGTTCGTCGTCATCGCCACGGTGCAACAGTGTACGGACGCCCTCTGGATCAGACGACGCCGCCCCGAACCGGCCGCGGCCGCCGCGCTCCGAACGCAGTCTGAGCCGCCGGACAGGTCTCGCAACACCAACTGTGGAACGTTCGTGACACTTCCGTAACGTCGTTTGGCGACGAGACGGGTCTGACGCGAACCCCTCCGACAGGATCGAGCAACCCATCGGTCGCCGCTCCCGAAACCCGTCGTCTGAGGGAAACCCCCTGTGGAGCGTCGGTGACACTTCCGTGACGTCGTTTGGCGACGGGACTGGTCTCGCAGCGGCCTGTCCGAAGCGCTCGCGGCTACCGGGTACCTACAACGGGTTCAGCCTGCTCCGGCGGTTCGAGCGACCTGCCGAGGCTCGGTTCTGATCGCCGCCCGTCAGGCTGCGCGTTCGGGGTCGAACTCGCCGGCGGCGATCTCCGCCCTGATCTTCTCGAGCGCGCGCCTGATCAGCCGCGAGACGTGCATCTGCGAGATGCCGACCTGCTGTGCGATCTGCGACTGCGTCAACCCCTCGAAGAACCGCAGGTGGAGAATCGCCCGCTCGCGCTCGTCGAGCACCCTGAACCCCGGAGCGAGCACGGCGCGATCCTCGGAGACCTCGTACTGGTGCTCGATCTCACCGAGCGACTCGAGCGGGTCGAGCTCCTCGCCGTCCTCGGTGCCTCCGCCCGACGAGAGCGAGAGCGACGAGTACGCGCGCCCTGACTCGAGCGCCTCGAGCACCTCCTCCTCCTCGACGCCCGCCGCCTCCGCGAGCTCGGGGATCGTCGGTGAGCGTGCGTACTGGACGGTCAGCTGCTCGACGAGCTTGGAAAGCTGGACGTTCAGCTCCTGCAGACCACGCGGGACGCGCACCGCCCACCCGCGGTCGCGGAAGTGGCGCTTGATCTCGCCGATGATGTTCGGCGTCGCGTAGGTCGTCAGCTCGACTCCACGCTCGAGGTCGAACCGGTCGATCGCCTTGATCAGGCCGATCGACCCGATCTGGACGAGGTCGTCGAGCTGCTCGCCGCGATAGCTGTAGCGCCGGGCGAGCGACCGAACGAGCGACATGTACTGCTCGATCAGCTGCTCGCGGGCCTGCAGGTCGCCCTGCTCGTGGTAGCGGCGAAGGAGGAGCTTGTCGTTCTCAGCCACCGCTCGCCATCCTCTTGGTCAGCCGCACCCACTCTCCGTCGACGTGTACGTCGTCGACAGTCGAATCGAGTACGCGGCGCACACCCAGCTGCTCGCCGTCCGTCTCGCGCTCGATCTCGTCGAGGAACGCAGGGGGCAACGGGCCAACTCGCGTCTCGAGCTCTCCGTCTCGCAACGACATGTGCACGGTCACGTCATCGCCGTCGGGGTCGACCGAATCGAGCACCGCGTCGAGCGCCAGCTGAAGATCCTCGAGGTTCTCGACCGTCAAGTTCAACCGCGCCGCCAGACCCGCCGAGCACGAGATGCGCGACGCGCTGGAAGTCCGGCGCGCGCGGAAGCGTGAGCGTGATCTCGTCAGGCACGATGTTGGGTCGCCTTCAGCTCTTCGTCGAGATCCCGCTCCCGCCGCTCGGCCGCGTCCTTGGCCTCGTCGACGGCATCGTGCCAGTTGCGGCGCGACCTGAATGACGCCCAGCCGTGCGACACGCCGGCGGAGAGGCCTGCGAGCTTTTGCACGGGACGCTTGACGGCGAAGCTGACTGCGCGGACGGCTTCGTCCATGGCTTCGACCGCGTCGACTGCGCTGTCCGTCGCCGTGTCGAGCTTGTCGAGCTGCAGGTTGACCCGGTCCACCGAACCCCCGACCTTGTTGATCACCGGCAGAACCTCACGCTCTGCTCCACGAATCAACGAAGAAAGTCGATCGAAAGTTACGGCCAACCGTAAGAAAGCCCACGAAAGCCCGACCCCGACAAGCGACGAGGAACACCGCCAGGGCGAGATCAGCGAGATCTCCGAAGGAGAAGGCGACGACCACCCCGGCAGACTAGCCCGCCGCGGCGGATGTGACCAATCCCGACCCGACGACGGCACCGTCGTCGTAGAGGACAGCCGCCTGTCCACGCGCCACGCCGTACGCGGGCTCGTCGAGCTGAAGCCGGAATCCGGTCGCGGTCGCCTCGACCGTCGCCCCGACGGCCGGCGAGCGGTAGCGCAGCTTCGCGGTCACTCGCGACACCGGCGCATAGAGGCTCCCGCGCGCCGTGACGCTCTGCCGGGCGAGCGACGCCTTCGGCCCGACGACGACGGTGTTCGTGCGCGCGTCGGTCGACAGGGCGTACAGCGGCTCGGCGGCGGAGACACCGAGACCACGCCGCTGGCCGGGCGTGAACCGCCAGTACCCGTCGTGCTCACCGACCTGCAAGCCGTGCTCGTCGACGAATCGGCCCCGCTCCGCCCGGGAGCCCCTGGCGGTCGAGGAACGAGCGGTAGTCGTCGCCGGCGAGAAAGCACGCTTCCTGGCTCTCGGCGCGCCCGGCGGCCGCGAGCCCTGCCTTCGCAGCCTCGGCCCGGGTCACGTCCTTCGTCTGCGTCGCCGAGCGGAAAACGAATGCGGTTCAGGTGACGAGGCGCGAGACGCGCGAGCATGTAGCTCTGATCCTTCGACTCGTCCACGCCGCGCGCGAGCAACAACAATCCGTCGCGCTCGACGATCTGCGCGTAGTGACCGGTGGCAAGCGCCGACGCGCCGAGGCGCCTCGCGAAGGCAAGCAGCTCGGCGAACCTGAAACCGCCGTTGCAACGGACACACGGGTTGGGCGTCTCCCCACGCGCGTACCCGCGGACGAACGGCGTGACGACCGCGCGACGGAACGCCTCGCGCAGGTCCACGCGTCACATGCGGAAGGCCACGGGCATGGCACAGCTCGACGCGCCGCGATCACGGCGCTCGGCGAACAACAGGCGCGTTCGGCATCCGGCCCGTGCGGGTCGAGCCACAGCCGGAGCGTCACGCCGACTGCCGCGGAGCCGGACTTGAGGAGCGTCACCGCGCTGTCGACACCGCCGCTCATGGCCACCGCGATCCGCGCTGGATCGGGCGCAGCGCTCACGGCCGGTGCGAGTGCGTTTGCGAGTGCGTCGACCGGAAGCATCTCCCCACCCACTGCGCACGCCTCGAGCAGCGTCAGGCCACGCAGGTCGGTGTCGATACCCGGTGCGTCCGCATCGACGATCACGTCCCGTCGAACACGCAACCGCACGGCCGCCCAGTCGGTGCCGCGCGCAGAGTCACCGTAGAGCTCCTGCATGCCGCGCAGGGTACTCGCGCGGAAAGTCGTGGGGGGAGCCGAGGCTCCCCCCACCATGCTCCGACGACGCCGGTCGTGCCGCGTCCACGTGAACCTGGACAAGCCAGGTGGGTGCCGTGCGAACCGTCGGCATCAGATGCCTAGGCCCGACGCGGGCTCCCTTTCACATGGTGTTGGTTCTACATGGATACGCGGCGCGCGAACGAAGTCGAGCACTCGCGCAGACAGTAGCCGGGATCAACCCGCTCGGGCGTACGACCAGCGCACCTGCTGCACGCCGCGCAAATCCAGGCGGCGAGCGAGCGCGTCGGTCACGTCGAACTGGCGGCCGGCGGTGTACGGCCCGCGGTCGACGACTTGCGTGAGCACCGTCGTGCCCTTGTAGGTGATGAAGAGGCGCACGCCGCACGGCAACGTCGGGTGCGCGACGCCTTCGGTGTCGGGCCGCAGCACGCCACCGCAGGACGTCCTGCGTCCGAAGGCAGCCGGGCCCGCCGACCCGGCGAGCGCGACGAACGACCCTTCCGGCCGCGGTCCCGGCCGGTCCGAGCCCGCGAGTGTGCGCGGTCACCGCGAGCGCGACCGCGGCTGCGAGCAGCGCGACGCCCGCAAGGGCAATCTCCCGAGCCGCAAGGTGCGGCCTCATGCGAGAAGGCTCACGCTAGTCGTGGCGGTTCAGCGGGCCCGGGAGCGACCTCGGGCCCTCGGGCCGCGCAGGCACCTCGATCGACGGCGGCACCTCGGCCCGCCCTCGTCCGAACCGATGCCGGGCCGGCGGGTCGGCGAGCGGATCGAGGCTGTAGCGCGCGGTCGCGACCGCGGCGGGCAGGTCGGGGCCGGGCGCGGGGTCAGGCGCTGGGTGTCAGGCTCGAGGCCGCTCCGAGCGGGTCGCGGTCACCTCCGGCTTCGGGCTCCGGCTCCGGCTCGGGCTCCGGCTCCGGCGTCGACCGGCTCCGGCTCCGGCGGTCGGCTCCGGCTCCGGCTCTGCCTCGAGCGCCGGCTCCGGTTCCGACGCAGCTCGGGCTTCGGCTCGGTGCCGGCTCCGGCTCCGGCTCCGCTTCCAGCTCGGACTCGCCGAGCGGCGCTGCGGGCAGCTCGGCGACCGTCCAGGGGTCGGAGGCGGTCGCATCGCGAGGCTGCGGCCAGTCGACGAGCTCCTCGCTCTCGCCGGCGCTCGGCCCGTCCGCGCCGAGCACGCTGGCCCGCAGGGCGGCCGGACGCGATCCACGTCGGGGCCTCGTCCCGGCGCGCCTCGGGGTAGCCGACCTGAACCTGCTCGAGCGGCTGAGCCGGCGGCAGGCTCACGCTCGGCACGTAGTAGCGCGGCGGCAGCCCGCTGCCGTAGTGCGGCTCGCCGCGCCAGGCAGCCCACTCGAGCGCGGCGACGATCAGCCACCCGAGCAGCATCACTCCGGCGATCTCGAGCGCGGCGAGCTTGGCGAGGGTGAGCGCGCCGGCCAGCCCGAGGAGGAACACGACCTCGACGACGAACCGCGTCCCACGGCGATCAAGCAGGGGTCGAGCCCTCCTGCGGCAGAGCACGCACACCGAGCTCTCGCAGCACGTCGTCGGGCATGGGTGTCGGAGCGCCCGTGAGCGGATCGGCCCCGCTCGAGACCTTCGGGAACGCGATCACCTGGCGGATGTCGGGCTCGCCGGCGAGCAGCGCGATGAAGCGCTCGATGCCCATGGCGAACCCTCCGTGCGGCGGGGCGCCCATGGCGAGAGCGTCGAGCAGATACCCGAACTTCGAATCGGCCTCCTCCGCGGTCAGCCCGATCGTCCGAAAGACCCGCTGCTGCAACTCGACGTCATGGATCCGGATCGACCCCGACCCGAGCTCCCAGCCGTTCCACACGAGGTCGTAGTGCTGCCCACGGACCTCGGCAGGATTCGACTCGTCCCAGGTCTCGGAGCCCGCCACCGGTGCGGTGAAGGCGTGATGCATGAACGTCCACGCGCCGGAGTCCTCGTCCTGCTCGAAGAGCGGGAAGTCGAGCACCCAGTGGAAGACGTCCGCCTCGGGGTCGATCAGCCCGAGCTCCCGGCCGAGGTGGAGGCGCAGGAGGCCGAGGACCCGCAGCGACAGCGGCGTCATTGCCCGCGCCGAACAGCACCGTCGAGCCGGGAGGGGCCTCGAAGGCTTCGAGCTCCGGCGGCGACAGGAACTTCGCGATCGGCGAGCGCACCGTCGCCGTCGTCGTCGACGACGATGTAGGCGAGGCCTTTGGCCCCCCACTCCTTCGCCAGCTCCTCGAGCCGCTGGATCTCGGCCCGAGAGAAGGCCTTCGGCGCCACGATGAAGCGGACGGAGTCGGCGTTCTTGAAGACGCCGAACTCGGAGCTGCGTGTCACCGCGGTTGCATCCTGAATCTCGAGCGCGAAGCGCAGGTCGGGCTTGTCGGAGCCGTAGCGCTGCATCGCCTCGTCGAACGAGATGCGTGGGAAGGGCCGCGCCGGAGCCTCACGCCCGACCGCGTTGAACGATGCCACGACGGCCGTCTCCATCACGTCGAGCACGTCCTCCCGCTCGACGAACGCCATCTCGAGGTCGAGCTGCCGGAACTCGAACTGCCGGTCGGCGCGCAGGTCCTCGTCACGCCAGCAGGTGGCGATCTGGTAGTAGCGATCGATCCCGCCGATCATGCAGAGCTGCTTGAACAGCTGCGGCGACTGTGCGAGCGCGAAGAATTTCCCCGGCTGAAGCCGCACCGGAACGAGGAAATCGCGCGCGCCCTCGGGCGTGCCACGCGTCATGCTCGGCGTCCAGACGTCGACGAAACCCTGGTCGTCCATCGCGCGGCGCATCGCAGCGATCGCGGTGTGTTGCGTACGGAAATTGCGCTGCATGCGGTCGCGGCGCATGTCGAGCCATCGATATCTGATCCGGAGCGTCTCGTCGACGTTCTCCTCGTCGAGCTGGAACGGCAGCGGCGTCGAGCGAGAGAGGATGCGTCAGCCTGTCGACCTGAAGCTCGACCTCGCCGGTCGGCAGATTCGGATTGACAGCTTCCGGCGCACGGGCCACGACCTCGCCTTCCGCCTGCAACACGAACTCGTTCCGGACCTCGCGGACCGTTTGAGCGGGATCCTCGGCACGCTCCGGGTTGACGACGAGCTGCAGCTTGCCCGTGTGGTCGCGCAGGTCGATGAAGACGAGGCCGCCGTGATCGCGGCGCGTGTCGGCCCAACCGGCGACGGTCACGCGGTCGCCGATCTGGTCCTGCCGAATCTCCCCGCAATAGAGGTCGCGCCAGCTCACGCCGTGAGCGTAGCGACGACCTCGTCGAGAGAGACCGCCTGCTCGTCGCGGCCGTCCCGTTTGATCGTCGTACCGCTCGCGCGGACGATCACGACCGTCCCGGCGCCGCTCCTTCCCGCCTGGGTCATCTGTCCCTTGAAGGACCGGCCCGCGTAGTCGGTGTCCGCGGGGATCCCGGCCCGGCGCAGCGCTGTGAGTGCCCGCAGGGCCGCGCCGCGCGAGGCTGCGTCGTCGACCACGAAGAACACGTCGACGCCCGGCTGGTCGACCGTGATCCCCTCGTTCTCGAGCGCGAGCAGCAGCCGCTCGAGCCCGGCGCCGAATCCGATCGCCGGGCGTCGGCGGGCCGCCGATCTGCTCGACGAGGCCGTCGTAGCGGCCGCCGCCGCAGATGGTCGAGTTGGCGTTCTCGTCCGGCCCGATGAACTCGAAGGTCGTGCGCGAGTAGTAGTCGAGCCCGCGGACGAGCGTCGGGTCGACCACGTAGGGCACGCCGTACGGCGTCGAGTTGCGCACGGACGGCGTCGAAGTGCGGCCTGGCAGGCTTCGCAGAGCGACTCGCCGATCTTCGGTGCGCGACTCGAGCGCCGTCGCGCACCGCCGGCGTCTTCACATCGAACACCTGCAACGGGCTCGTCTCGCGCTTGTGGCTCGCGTCTTCGTCGAGAACGTCGGCGTGGGCGTCGAGCCAGGCGTTCAGCCGCTCCACGTACTGAGGCCGGCAATTCGCGTCACCGATCGAGTTCAGGTGAAGCTCCCACTGGGTGACACCGAGGCGGCGCAGAAGCTCGACGTAGAGCTGGATGATCTCCGCGTCGATCGCGGGGTCGGCCGAGCCGATCGCCTCGACTGAGAGCTGGTAGTGCTCGCGGTAACGGCCGCGGCCCGGAGCGCCGTAGCGATACATCGGCGCGATCGTGTACGCCTTCACGGGCAGCGGCTCGCGGTGCATGCCGTGCTCCACGAAGGCGCGGCAGATCGGCGCAGTGCCCTCGGGCCGCAACGTGAGCGGGCGATCGCTGCGGTCGGTGAAGTTGTACATCTCCTTGTGCACGACATCCGAGGCCGCGCCGGAGGTGCGCGCGAAGAGTCCCGTGTCCTCGAAACCGGGCGTCTGGATGCGGCCGCCAGCCGTAGAGCGCCGTCACCTCCTCCATCGTGCGGACGACGTGCCACCACGCTGCGTCGTTCGGCAGGACGTCGTGCGTCCCGCGCGGTGCCTGAAACCGCTCCGTCACGTCGAGCGCTCGGCGCGCAGCTCACGCAGAAACGGATTGGTCTCGAGCTCCCGGCCGAGCGTGGTCGCAGGACCATGCCCGGGATGGACGACCGTCTCCGCCGGGAGGCGGTCGAGCAGCGCGCGCACCGAGCCGAGCAGGGTCTCCCAGTCTCCACCGGGGAGGTCGACCCGCCCCACCGACCCGGCGAAGAGCAGGTCGCCGGAGAAGAGCTCGCCCGTCGGCGAGAAACGCCACGTGGCCTGCGGAGTGCCCGGGCACGTCGAGCACCTCGAAGCTGATGCCGGCCACCGTCGCGGTGTCTCCCCCCGAGACGGTGTGCGCGGGCTCGTGTGCGACAACACGCATCCCTCCGCGCGTCTCGCCGGTCTGAAGCGCGTCGAGCTCACCGGCGGGCGCCCACACCTCCGCGCCGGTGCCCTCGGCGAGCGCCGCAACGCCGCCGATGTGATCGACGTCGGTGTGCGTGACGAGGATCCCCGCCGCACGCGCGCCCATGCGGGCGAGCTCGAGCCGGAACTCGGTGGGATCCGACCCCGGGATCGATGACGGCCGCCTCGGCCGCACCGCGCTCGCTGCGCACGACGTAGCAGTTCGATTGGAAAGGCCCCATCACGAAGCTGTCGACGGCAAGCGGCATGCGCAGCGTGTGAGTCTATCCGGCGCGGATACGCTCTACTCCGTGCAGCGCTGGGAACTTCTCGACCTCGACGCCCCCGCCGGGACACGCGACCCGATCGTTCTCCACTCCGACGACGGCGCCCGCGCGGTCTTGATCGTTCTGGGCCCCGGGCAGTCGCTCGGAGAGCATCAGGTGAAGGAGAACGCGTGGATCACCGTCCTCGAGGGGACGGTGGAGATCACCGCGGGCAGCGAGACGATCGATGCGTCGCCCGGGACGCTCACTCGCTTCGATCCCGGTGAGCGTCACTCGCTCCGCACGACCGGCGGCGCACGCGTGCTCCTCCTGCTCGCGCCGTGGCCCGGCGAGGGCCACTATCGCGACGGCGACTTCAGGCTAGCTCTTCTTGCCGGCCGAGCGTGTGGAGCGGCGCAGGTAGCTGCGGTACGCCGTGCGGTCGATGAAGTACGTCAGCGGGATGAAGGCCAGCGCGTAGAAGGCGCCCCACGCGATACGCAGCCCGATGGGCGCGTTCTTGAAGAGGAAGAGGAACGCGAGGAGCATCAGCGCGCCCATTGTCCCGCCGCGCTTGAAGGCACGCTCCCACGAGGGCGGCTGTTGCTCGCGCAGGGCCCGACCGCCCTTGCCGCGGGCCGTGGAACTCGGTTTGCCCTTCGCCGCCGCCGCCGTCTTCGCCTTCGGCTCACGCGCCCTCAGCTCGGCAATCGGCACCTCGTTGCCCTCTTCATCGACCTCGAAGACGCGAACGTCGTGCCGAAAATCCTTGTCGCGGCGGCGCCGCTGCTTGCGCGTGGGCATGCCTCAGGTTAGCGCCGCGCGACGAGCGCACCGCCGCGCACGACGGAGGCGACGATGTTGCCCGCGAGGTGGTAGGCGAGGTACCGCCAATCCGGTGCGTCCAGGATCGTCATGTCGGCGCGCAGTCCCGGCGCGAGGCGGCCGCGATCCGCGAAGCCCGAGCACGTGCGCGGCGTTCACGGTCACCGCACACAGCGCCTCCTCGGGGCTCAGGTGGAGCTGGGTGCATGCGAGCGAGCAGACGAGCGGCAGGCTCGTGGTGAATGCGCTGCCCGGGTTGAAGTCGGTTGCGAGCGCCACTGCCGCACCCGCGCCGACGAGGGCGCGCGCACTCGGCATCGGACGGTCGAGGAAGAGGGCGCTCGCCGGCAGCAGCACGCCGACGACCTCGCTCTCGGCGAGCGTGGCGAACGCCGGCGGCGCCGGTCGCCTCGAGGTGATCGACGGAGCGCGCTCCGAGCTCGACGGCAAGGGGGATCGCACCGCTCTCCGTGAACTGGTCGCCGTGCAGGCGCAGCGCCAGGCCGGCAGCACGGCACGCCCCGAGATAGCGGCGAGCCTGGGCCGCGTCGAACGCGCCGCGCTCGAGAAAGACGTCGGCCGCCGTCGCCAGCTCCGCGGCCGCCGGTAGGACCTCCGCGAGCGCGAAGTCGAGGTAGGCGTCGGCGCTCTCGAACTCGGGCGGGACCGAATGAGCGCCGAGCCAGGTCGGCGAGCCGCCGGCCGCGCGCACGGCCTCGCAGCGAATCGAGCTCGGTGACCCGGTCGAGCCCGTACCCGGACTTCCCCTCCCAGGTCGTCGTGCCGTGCTGGAGCATCCAGCCGGCGTGGCGCGCGACCCGCGTGCGCAGCTCGTCCGCGCCGAGCGCTCGGGTCGCGCGCACCGTCGAGAGGATGCCGCCACCCGCCGCGTGCAGCTCTTCGTAGCCTGCACCCCGGGCCCGAAGGGAGAACTCGTCGACCCGGTCGCCGCCGAACGCAGGGTGGGTATGGCAGTCGACGAGGCCCGGGACCGCGCAGAGCCCACGCCCGTCGAGCTCCTCGAGCTCACCGTCGAGCCGCGGCAGGTCGCGCATGCGCCCGATCGCCTCGATCCGGTCTCCCGCACAGAGGACGAACGCATCGTCGATGACGTCGACGGCGCCGAGCGCGGCGCCTCGGCGGGGCGCGGTGCCCTCGGCGGGCGTTGCGAGCTGCGCCAGGTCGCGCACCAGGAGCCTCGCCGGTGCGGCGAGCGGCGCTCGCAGGCACGCTAGTCGTCGCCCCGAGACGCGTCGAACAGCGGCGTCGACAGGCCGTGCGTCGCGTGCCGCAGCCTCCGCCTCGGGATAGCCGGCGTCGAGGTGCCGTACGACCCCCATCCCGGGATCGGTCGTCAGCACCCGCTCGAGGCGCTCCGCGGCCTCGGCCGTGCCGTCGGCCAGCAACGACCATGCCCGCATGGATCGAGAGCCCGATGCCGACGCCGCCGCCGTGGTGCACGCTGACCCACGTCGCGCCCGCCGCCACGTTGACGAGCGCGTTCAGGATCGGCCAGTCGGCGATCGCGTCGGAGCCGTCACGCATCGACTCCGTCTCTCGGTAGGGGGACGCAACCGACCCTGCATCGAGATGGTCGCGACCGATCACGACGGGAGCCTTCACCTGACCCGTGCGGACGAGCTCGTTGATCGCAAGCCCCGCCCGCGCGCGATCGCCGTAGCCGAGCCAGCAGATGCGGGCCGGCAGGCCCTGGAAGGCGACCCGCTCCGGCGCGAGTGCGAGCCAGCGCTGCAGGAGCTCGTCGCCGGGAAAGAGCTCGCGCAGTGCATCGTCGATCACGGCGATGTCGGCCGGGTCACCGGACAGCGCTGCCCAGCGAAACGGCCCGATCCCGCGACAGAAGAGCGGCCGGATATAGGCCGGGACGAAGCCCGGGTATGAGAAGGCCTCCGCTACGCCGGCGTCTCTGGCCTCACCTCGCAAGTTGTTGCCATAATCGAAAACATAGCTCCCGGCCCGGACGTACTCGAGCATCCCTTCGACGTGGGCGGCGATCGACGCTCGCGCACGGCGCAGGTACTCGTCCGGGTCGGAGCCGCGCAACGCGTCGGCCTCGGCCACCGATGAGCCCGCTCGGCACGTAGCCCGTCAGCGGATCGTGCGCGGCGGTCTGGTCGGTGACGAGGTCGAAGTGCTCGCCTCGGCGCGCCAGCTCCGGGACGACGTCGGCGGCATTCCCGACGCAGGCCGACCGAGAGCGCGCCGTCCCTCCTCGGCGGCGTCGCGAATACGCGCGCAGCGCGTCTTCGAGCGAATCGGTCGCCTCGTCGAGGTAGCGCGTCTCGAGCCGCCGGTCGATCCGAGTCTGGTCGACCTCGACGCAGAGGATCGCGGCGCCCGCGAGGGTCGCGGCAAGCGGCTGCGCGCCGCCCATGCCGCCGAGGCCGGCGGTGAGGATCGTGCGCCCGGCGAGCGACGGCGACCCGAAGTGCTTCTCGCCTGCTGCCGCGAACGTCTGGTACGTGCCCTGCAGGATCCCTTGCGTGCCGATGTAGATCCAGGAACCGGCGGTCATCTGGCCGAACATCGTCAGGCCCTCGGCCTCGAGGCGCCGAAACTCGTCCCAGGTCGCCCACTTCGGGACGAGCAGCGAATTCGCGATCAGGACGCGCGGCGACTGCAGCGTCGTGCGGAAGACGGCCACCGGCTTCCCCGACTGCACGAGGAGCGTCTCGTCGTCGGCCAGCTCGCAGGAGGGCGCGCACGATTGCCCGCAGCGCATCGTGGGAGCGCGCCGCCTTGCCGCTGCCGCCGTAGACGACCAGGTCCTCGGGACGCTCGGCGACCGCCGCATCGAGATTGTTCAGCAGCATGCGCAGCGGTGCCTCCGTCGACCACGAGCGCGCGTTCAGCTCGGTGCCGCGCGGCGCGCGGATCGCGGAGAGATCGCCGCACAGCGATTCGACCAGCGCGTCGAGCGACCCGGCCACCGTCACAGGTCGCGCCTCTCTGCGCACGCTGCGACTCGCCGCGTCGGCGCGCAACCGCGTCCGCAACCGGACGAAGCTCCACAGGCACGCAACGACGAAGAAGAGCGCGGCGATCAACGGCGGCCTGCCCAAGCGCTCCACCCGGTGAGCCAGGCGACGAGCACGATCACGGTCGCGAGCACGCCGTAGATGAGCAGTGTGTCCCGGTAGGGATGCTTCGGCGGCGGCGCTCGGACGACCCCCAGCTCAGACGGCGGCTCACTCGAGCTCCCCCACCTGCGACTCGACCGCAGCGAGCAGCGATCCGTCACGGATCGCATCGGCGACCGCCTCGATCTCGAGGCCCAGCGAGCGATCCTCGCGGAGACGCGGCGAGAGCGTCCGGACGAAGGCATGCGTGGCGCGACCGCCGCGTCCCCGGCTCGAGGGGCGCGAGGAACTCGACCGCCTGTGCGGCGGCCAGCAGCTCGATCGCGAGCGCGCGCTCGGAGTTCGCGACGACCTGCCACGCCTTCAGGCCGGCTGCATTCCCCATCGAGACGTGATCCTCCTGGCCTGCGCTCGTCGGGATCGAGTCGACCGAGGCGGGGTGACAGAGCGACTTGTTCTCGGAGACGAGTGACGCCGCGACGTACTGCGGGATCATGAACCCGGAGTTCAGCCCACCGTCGGTCGTCAGGAACGCCGGCAGACCGTCGCTCAGATTGGGGTTGACCAGACGCTCGATGCGCCGCTCCGAGATGCTCGCGAGCTCGGCCACCGCCATCGCCAGCGCATCGAGCGCGAACGCGAGCGGCTGGCCGTGGAAGTTCCCCGCCGACACGAGCATCTCGTCCTCGACGAGCACGAGCGGGTTGTCGGTTGCGGAGTTGAGCTCCGTCGCGACGGTGTACTCGACGTAGTCGAGCAGGTCGCGCGACGCTCCATGCACCTGCGGCGCGCAGCGAAGCGAGTAGGCGTCCTGCACCTTGTCGCACCACCGGTGCGACTCGGTGATCGCCGAGTCGTCGAGCAACCGCATCACGTTTCGCGCGGACGCCGCCTGGCCGCGCAAGCGGCCTCAGAGCATGCACCTGCGGGATGAACGAGTTGCGCGAGCCCTGCAGCGCTTCGAGCGACAGAGCGCATGCACAGTCGGCGATGCGGGCCAGGCGCCGGGCACGGACGAGCGCAAGCGCAGCCTGCGCAGCCATGAACTGCGTGCCGTTGATCAGCGACAGGCCCTCCTTGGCAAGCAGCCGAACGGGCTCGAGGCCGGCTCGCGCGAGCGCCTCGCCGCCGTCGAGCAGGACGCCGTCCCACCACGCACGCCCCTCGCCGACCAGCGGCAGGGCAAGGTGGGCAAGCGGCGCGAGATCGCCGGACGCACCGACCGAGCCACGTGCGGGCACGAACGGCAGGACGCCGCGGTTCAGGCACTCGAGCAGCAACTCGACGGTCTCGACGCGCGCGCCCGAGTTGCCCTTCGCGAGTGCGTTCGCACGCAGGAGCATCGCCGCACGCACGACCGGGTCGGGATACGGCTCCCCCACCCCGCACGCGTGGGAGCGAAGCAGCCGCAGCTGGAGCTCTTCCGTCTGCTCCTCGGGGATCACCTTCGAAACGAACCTGCCGAAGCCGGTGTTGACGCCGTAGGTGTGCTCGTGGGCGCCGTGCGCGACCGCGTCGACGACGGCCCGGGCGGCGCGCATCTTGTCGCGCGCGACCTCGGAGAGCTCGGTCGCCGGCCTCCCCTCGACGGCGACAGCCCAGACGTCGTCGATCGAGAGGTCGTCGCCCGTCAGCGCGCCGGTCGAGGTCATGTGCTCGAGTGTAGAGCGAGTCCCGGCGTGGAGATACTCGACTCGTGTCCGACCCGGTCTTCGACGTGCCGCGCGAGCTCGAGCCGCCGACCGGAGGCGGCGGCGGCACGCCTCGCGCTGCTGCGCAGGCCGGACTTCCGGCGACTCTTTCTCGCGGTCGCCGCCAGCGAGCTCGGCGACTCCCTCCACTACATCGCGCTGATGTGGGTCGCGCTCGACGCCGGGGGCCCGCTCGGCGTCGTCGCCGTGCGGCTCGCCGACAGCATTCCCGTCACTCCTCTTCGGCCTGCACGGAGGGTTGGCCGCCGACCGCTGGAGCCGCAAGCGGCTGATGGTGAGCTCCGATGTCGCGCGCGGGATCGTGCTCGTGCCGGTGGCAGCTGCCGGGCTGGCCGGGTCGCTGCCGCTTTGGGGCCTCGTTGTTGCCGCCGCCCTGCTCGAGACCGCGACGAGCTACTTCGCCCCCGCCTACGGCGCCACGATCCCCACGCTGGTCGACCGCGAGAACGTGCAACGCGCGAATGCGTTCGTCTCAGTCAACCGTTCAAGCGCTTTCGATCGGCGGCTGGGCGGTCGCGGCGGCGCTCCTCACCTTCGTGCCCGTGAGCGTGTTCTTCGCCGTGAACGCAGTCTCGTTCTTCGTCTCGGCGTCGCTGATCGCGCGGCTCAGGCACGGCGAGGAGCGTGACCCGCATGCGCGCGGCTCCGAGGATCCGCGAAGGCTTTGCGGCAGTCCGGCCGCACCGGATGCTCGCCGCGAGCGTGATCGCCCTCGGCGTCGCCGTCACGATCACCGCCGGGACGTGGATCGGCGGCGTACCGACGCTCGTCCGAGACACCCTGCATCACGGCGCGGCCGGGTTCTCGGTCGTGATGGTGGGCTACGCCGCCGGCTCGATCCTCAGCGGGCTCGTGCTCGCGCGCCGGCCGATCCGGCGCAAGGCGCGGCTGAGCCTGCTCGCGTGGTCGGCGTACCTTCCGGGCTACGGCGTGCTGGCCCTCGCGACCTCGCTGCCGCTCGCGGTCACCGGCGCCTTCTTCGCCGCCCTGGGACAGAGCTCGGCCGTCGTGCTGATCAACTCCGCCGCACAGGAGGAGATCCCCGACAACCTGCTCGGGCGGGTGCTCGGCCTCGTCTCACTCACCCACCGCGGCGCCCACGCGACCGGGCTGATGCTCGTCTCGCCTCTCTTCGCGGTCGTCGCGGCCCGCGCCGTTTTCGGCGCGGCCGCGCTCGCCGTTCCGCTCGTCGGGCTCGCCGCGCTCGCTACAGCAACCGCAACTCGAGCACGTGGGACGCATCGAAGCCGTCGATCCTGAGCAGCGCGCCGGCAGCCGCGGCTGCGGCGCCGGCCGGCATCAGGCCGACGAGCTCCGACCCCACCACCTCGGCTCCACGCGCTCGCGCCTCGACCTCGATGCGGGCCACGATCTCGTGCAGGGCAGCGGCCTCCCAGTCCTCGACGTTCATCGACACCTGGACGAGGCCGGCTCGCGGAAGCTCGAGGCCGAGTGCCCGTACCCCGGGGAAGCCGCCGCCACGCTCACGCACGATCGCGGCGATCGCACGGGCGATCGCCACGTCGCCGCGCAGATTGACGTTGAACGCGATCAGCGGCCGCCGCGCGCCCAGGATCACACCCCCGGCACTCTCGTGCAGGCGAGATGGACCGTAATCGGGCACGAGCTCGCCGTCCTCCAGGCGCTGCTGGAGCCCGTCCGGCCCTCCGCGCCGGTAGAACGCCGGGCCGCGCTCGGGTGGTGCGTAGAGAAAGACCGGCAGGCCGAGCTCCGCGCCGATGCGCTGACCTGCGCCGAGAGCCGCGGCGCGGGCTCGTTCCAGGTCTTCCGGCCTCAGCGGAACGAACGGCACGACGTCGGCCGCTCCGATCCGCGGATGCGCGCCTTCGTGCTCACGCAGGTCGATGCGCTCCATCGCCACCGCGATTCCGGCGATGAGCGCGTCGGTGAGCTCCGCTTCGGTTCCGACGACCGTGAAGACCGATCGGTTGTGATCGGCGTCGGCATGAACGTCGAGCACGCGGGCATGGGCCCCGAGCGCAGAGCCGATCGCGTCGACCGTCGCCGGGTCGCGGCCTTCGCTGAAGTTCGGAACCGATTCGAGTGGCAACACGACCTCGTACTCTAGGAGCCGTGAAGGAGTACTACGACCGGCGGGCACCGGAATACGACGAGTGGTACCTCGGCACCGGCCTCCATGCGGCGCGCGAGCGCCCGGCCTGGGAGGAGGAGCTCGAGCAGGTGATCGCCACGATTCGCGCCCTACCGGCCGGACGCACGCTCGATGTCGCCTGCGGCACCGGCTTTCTGACCAGGCACCTGGCGGGCGACGTCGTCGGGCTCGACCAGAGCAGCCGCATGCTGGAGGTCGCGCAGCGCCAGGCGCCGAAGGCGTCGTTCGTCGAGGGCGATGCTCTCTCCCTTCCGTTCCCGAACGACTCGTTCTCGCGTGTCTTCACCGGTCATTTCTACGGGCACCTCGAGGCGTCCGACCGCCGAACCTTCCTCGAGGAGGCCCGGCGCGTCGCACGCGAGCTCGTCGTCGTCGATTCCTCGCGCGGTCAGGGCGAGGTCGACGAGGAGCTGTCGCCGCGCGTCCTCAACGACGGTTCGACCTGGGAGATCTACAAGCGCTACTTTCGAGCCGCCGACCTCGCGGACGAGCTCGGCGGCGGCGACGTGCTGCACGAGGGCCGTTGGTTCGTCGCCGTCCGCGCGACCCGGTGACCTACCGGTCGCTCGACCGCCCTCAAGCGCGACCAGTCGCGTTGCCGCGCCTGCGTCGCGGCCGGCTACCCCCTCGCCTCGCTGCCCGTGCTGGCGCCCGGCTCGGGCCAGCGCGCCTACCTCTTCGGGCAGGCGCCGGGCATCGTCGAAGGCGACGAGCGGCGTCCCTGGCGCGGGCGCGCAGGCAAGACGCTTCGCCGCTGGCTCGACCTCGACGAGGACGCCTTCTATGCGACCTTCTACTGCGCCTCCGTGACCCGCTGCTATCCGGGACGGGCTGCGTCGGGCCGCGGCGACCGCACGCCGACGACCGAGGAGCAGCTGCTGTGCGAGCACTGGCGTGACGCCGAGCTTCACCTGCTGCGGCCGAGCCTCCTCGTGCCCGTCGGAGGCCTCGCGGCACGGCGCCTGCTCGGCGTCCGCAGTGTCGGTGAGAGCGTCGGCGTCCGCTACGAGCTCGGCGGGGCGGTGGCGATTCCCTTGCCCCACCCATCGGGCGCGTCGAGCTGGCTCAACCTGCCGGCCAACCGCGACCGGGTCACCGCGGCGGTCGAGCTGATCCACGCCGAGCTGGCACGTCTCTGACGCCGGGTACCCTCAACGAGTGACCCAGGCGCCTCGCTATCGCAAGACCTTCGTCCGGCTGCTCGGGTTCCTCTCGCCCGTACAAGCTGGCGCTGACGGTCTCCGTCCTGCTGGCGGTCGGCTCGCAGGCAGCTGCATTGATCGGCATCTACCTGACCGGGTCGGTGGCGAACGCTCTGACCGCGAACGAACGTAGTCGAGTGCCGTGGCTCGTCGGCGCGATCCTCGGTCTGGGCGCCGCGCGGGCGGCGATGATGGCGGGTCGCAGGCTGATCGCGGGCAAGCAGGCGCTCGACGTCGAGCTCGACATGCGCACGGCGGTCTACGCCAAGCTCATCCGGCTCTCGTTCGGCTTCTACGACCGCCATCAGACAGGGCAGCTGATGAGTCGCGCGACCGTCGACCTGCAGGGCGTCCGCTTCTTCCTCGGCTACGGCCTGATCTTCTTCTTCCAGCACATCTTCACGCTCGTCGGTGTCGGGATCGTGGTGTTCCTCGTCGAGTGGAAGCTGGCGTTGATCTCGCTGGCGATTGCACCGTTCCTGATCGCGGTCGCCTATCGCTATAGCCACGTCTCTCATCCGTTGCTTCGGGATGTGCAGCAGAAGATGGCCGACGTCGCCACGGTTGCGGAGGAGAACATCGTCGGCGTCCACGTCGTCAAGTCGTTCGCGCAGGAGTCGGCGGAGCAGGCGAAGTTCGAACGCCGCTCCGAGGAGGTCTTCGCGCTCAGCGTCAAGGCGAACCGTCAACGTGCGTTCTACGTGCCGATGCTGAGCTTCCTGCCGCTGCTCTCGCAGGCGGCGATCCTGCTCGTCGGAGGACGGATGGTCGCAAACGGCTCACTGTCCGTCGGTAGCTTCGTCCGCTTCAACCTCTACCTGGCGATGCTCGTGATGCCCTTGCGTGCGCTCGGCATGTGGATCGGCCAGGCGCAGCGTGCGACCGCGTCGGGGGAGCGGATCTTCCAGGTGATCGACGAGCCGGAGGAGATCGGCGACGAGCCGAACGCCGGCGAGCTGCCGCCCGGCCCGGGCCGCGTGACGTTCGACGGGATCACCTTCGGCTACGACCCCGACCGTCCGGTGCTGAGTGCGATCGACCTGGAGCTCGACGCGGGCAAGATCGTCGCGCTGATCGGGCACACGGGCTCGGGGAAGACGACGCTGGCATCGCTCGTGCCGCGTTTCTACGACGTCCAGTCCGGTTCGGTCTCGATCGACGGCGTCGACGTGCGCACCGTCACGCTCGCCTCGCTACGGCGGGAGATCGGCGTGATCGCGCAGGATCCGTTCCTCTTCTCCGCGACCGTGCGCGAGAACATCGCGTTCGGCAGGCCCGAGGCGACGGACGAGGAGATCGAGCGCGCGGCACGCCTGGCCCAGGCGCACGAGTTCGTCGAGGCCCTCCCGGAGGGGTACGACACCGTGATCGGCGAACGCGGGATCACGCTGTCGGGTGGGCAGCGCCAGCGCGTGGCGATCGCGCGGGCGCTCGTCGTCGACCCGCGCGTCCTGATCCTCGACGACGCCACGGCTTCGGTCGACGCCTCGACCGAAGCGCGGATCCGCGACGGCCTGCGCGAGGCGATGCGCGGCCGGACGACGATCATCATCGCGCACCGACTCTCGACGATCGCACTTGCCGACGAGGTGGTCGTGCTCGCGGGCGGCCGGGTCGCGGCGCGCGGCACACACGACGACCTCGTGGACCACAACGAGGTCTACCGTGAGATCTACGAGCACGGGCTGCTCGAGCGCGTGTTCACGGAAGAGGTCGCGTAGTGCGGGTTCATCAGGCCGGCGGCCATCTGATGCGTGGCGGACGAGCCCAGGTCGAGGACTGGTCGTGGGCGCAGACGAAGCGACGGCTCAACGCGCTGTACCGCCTCGCGAGCCCGTACAAGGCCCGCACTGCCGTCGCGATCGTCTCGCTGCTGGGCGCGACCGCCGTGTCGCTGCTGCCTCCGTACCTCATCGGGCGCACGATCGACGAGGTACGGCACGGCAAGTCGGCGACGCTCTCGCTGGCTCGTCGTGGCATTCGTCGTCTCGGGAGCGCTGGGCATCGCGTTCAGCTACGCGCAGACCTTCTACACCGGCTGGACGGGCGAGCGAATGCTCGCCGACCTGCGCAACCACCTCTTTCGCCACTCTGCAGCGGCTCTCGCTCGGCTTCTACGAGCGCAATCGCGCCGGCGTGATCATCAGCCGTCTCACGAACGATGTCGAAGCGCTCGACCAGCTTGTGACGGACGGCGTCACGTCACTCGTGCAGAACACGCTGTTGCTGTTCGGCACCGCGGTCGTCCTCTTCTTCCTCGACTGGCGTCTGGCGCTCGCGGCGCTCGTCGTCATGCCGGTGATGGCTCTGTCCACCGCCTGGTTCCGCAAACGATCCGGGCGGGCGTACCGGCAGGTGCGCGAGACGCTCGGGGCAGTGACCGCAACGCTCGCCGAGGACATCGCCGGCATGCGGGTGCTGCAGTCGTTCACGCGCGAGCGGGCGGCGCAGGAGAACTTTCGTACCGTCAGCGCCCGGTACCGCGCTTCGAACATGCAGACCGTCGTCCTGGCCGGCATCTACTTCCCGGTCGTCGACTTCATCTCGTCCGCCGCGACGGCGGTCGTCCTCGGCTACGGCAGCTACCTGGCCTTCCACGGACAGATCTCGATCGGGATCCTCGTCGCGTTCCTCGCGTACCTGACGAACTTCTTCGATCCGGTCCAGCAGCTCTCACAGCTCTACAACACCTTCCTGTCCGCAGTCGCCGCGCTCGACAAGATCACCGACCTGATGGACGAGGAGCCCGAGGTTCTCGACGCAGCCGACGCGTCGGAGCTCGGGCGGATCGAGGGGAACGTCTCGTTCCACGATGTTCGCTTCTCCTACGGCCGCGGCCCGGAGGTGCTGCACGGGATCGCGCTCGACGTGCCTGCCGGAACGACCGTCGCGCTCGTCGGGCATACGGGCGCGGGCAAGTCGACGATCGCCAAGCTGCTCGCCCGCTTCTACGATCCCACCGAAGGTGGCATCTCGATCGACGGCTTCGACCTCCGCACGGTGACTCAGGCGTCGCTGCGCCGGCAGCTCGGGATCGTCCCGCAGGAAGGCTTTCTCTTCGCGGGCACGGTGGCCGAGAACATCGCCTTCGGCCGTCCGGAAGCCGGGCGCGAGGAGATCGTCGCAGCCGCACGCGCCGTCGGGGCCGACGAGTTCATCGAGCAGCTCGAGGACGGGTACGAGACGCAGCTCGGCGAGCGTGGCTCACGCCTCTCGCTCGGCCAGCGGCAGCTCGTCGCGTTCGCACGGGCGCTCCTGGCCGACCCGCGGATCCTGATCCTCGACGAGGCGACGAGCTCGGTCGACATCGGCACCGAGCGCAAGATCGAACGTGCGTTGCGGCGGCTTCTGCACGGCCGCACGGCCTTCATCATCGCGCATCGTCTTGTCGACGATTCGTGACGCCGACCTGATCGTGGTGCTCGAGCACGGGCAGGTCGTCGAGCAGGGGACGCACGACGAGCTCCTCGCGTTGCGCGGGCTCTACACCTCGCTGTACGGCGACTGGGCCGCGGACGCCGCCTGACGGAAAACGCCGGAGGCGTATCGTGTCCTCCATGGCCGAGGACAAGACCGAGCTCGACCCGGAGACGCGGGAGCGGATCGCGGATCCCGTTTCTGCGGAAGCCGAGCGTGAGACTCGGCTGACGCCCGCCGAGGCCGTCAAGCAGATGCGCATCCGGCTGCCGGTGCGTGCCAACAAGAAGCTGCGAATGGTCATCGACCGGGTGAACAAGGACGACCAGATCAAAGGCTGGTGGCACGTCGCGAACGTCAACGCCGTCGCCCGCATGGAGATCAACGACCACTCCTGGGTGCACATCCAGATCGTCACCAACATCGCTCTCAAGCTGTTGCGCCAGCTGACGAAGCACGGCATCGAGCCGGCGATGGTCAAGGACTACGGGATGACGCGCGACGACGCCGAGGTCGTGGTCGCGTTGACCGCGCTGACCCACTGCGTCGGGATGTCCGTGCACCGGCACGGCCACGAGGACTTCAGCCTCTTCCTCGCCGAGCCGAAGCTGCGCGAGTTGATCAGCGGGCTGTACGACGAGCCCGACCTGACGGTGGTCGTCTCGGAGGTGCTGCAGGGGATCATCAGCCACCGCTCCGACGGAGAGCCGCTCACGCTGGAGGCCGGGATCCTTCGCGTCGCCGACGCACTCGACATGGAACAGGGCCGCTCACGCATCGCCTTCGAGCGCGGGCGCGTCGGAATCCATTCGCTTTCGGCGGCCGCAATCGAGGAAGTCGAGATCACGGACGGCGAGGAAAAGCCGATCCGGATCTCGATTCGGATGAACAACTCCTCCGGCATCTACCAGGTCGACGGACTGCTGAAGGCGAAGCTCGTCGGCTCGGGGCTCGAGCCGTACGTCGAGGTGATCGCGCACATCGACACCGAGGCCGAAAAGCGCCTGGTCCCGCTCTACCAACTCGATCTGTAGGAGCCGAGGGCGGCTACAATCAGGGCGCCCTGCGGGATCGTCTAATGGTAGGACGCCGGACTCTGAATCCGGTAGTCTAGGTTCGAGTCCTAGTCCCGCAGCCTTCGCGAAAGCCCTGCAAACGCGGGGCTTTTCGCTTGTAGGAGACGAGGAGCGTCGTCCGGTCGGGGGCGTTGGGCGGCGTGCCTTCGAACTACCCGAGGACAGCGCGCAGCTCCTCCACCAGGAGGTCGGCGTGAGCCTCGCTGAACGGCAGCGGCGGGCGGATCTTCAGCACGTTCTCGTGCCGGCCCGTGCGCCCGATCAGGACGCGCCGCTCGCGCAGACCGTCGACGACGCGGCGTGCCAGTTCGCCGTCGGGCGCTCCGCCGTCGGGCTGAACGAGCTCCACGCCGATCAGGAGCCCGCCGCCCCGGACCGCGCCGATCTCGGGCCGTTCTTCCGCGAGGCTTCGCAGCGCGTCCAGCAGGTAGTCCCCCACTCGCTTGGTGTGCTGCACGAGCTGCTCGTCGTCGATCACGTCGAGCACGGCCAGCGCCGCCCGCGCGGCGACCGGGTTGCCGCCGAACGTGCTGAAGAAGTGAGTGGTCGCCGCGAAGCGCTCCACGATCTCCGCCCGGGTGATCACCGCCGCCACCGGGTAGCCGTTGCCCATCGGCTTGCCGAGCGTGACGAGGTCGGGCGTGAGCCCGTCGCGTGCGAACGACCAGAGGTGCTCACCGGTGCGCCCGTGGCCCGCCTGAACCTCGTCGGCGACGTAGAGCCCACCGGCTTCGTGCGTGCGCGCGACGATTGCCGCAAGGGTGGCAGCTCCGGGGCGCAGGATCCCGTCGCTCGTGAACCCGCCGTCGACGAAGGTGACGGCAAGACCCACGTCGCTCGAGGCGAGCCTCGCGGTGGCCTCGCGCAGCTCGTCCTCGATGTCGTTCTCGACGTCGATCAGCGCCACATGGCCGGGATCGTGCCCCTCCGGCCACTCCTCCGGCGAGACCTCGGCAATCGCCGCAGACACGCCGTGGTAGGCGAACGAGGTGGCGATCGCACCGCGATGCCCGGTTGTCTCGGTCGCGATACGCCACGCGAGGTCGTTGGCCTCGCTGCCGGAGTTGACGAGCAGGACCGTGTCCAACCCGGAGCCGGCGGGGCATCGTCGCGGCCAACCGCTCGGCCAGCTCGACGACCGGCTCGTAGAGGTAGCGGGTGTGCGTGTTCAGCAGTCGGGTCTGACGGACGACTGCTTCGGTGACGCGCGGATGACAGTGCCCGACGACCGGCACGTTGTTGTACGCATCGAGCAACCGCTCTCCGGCGCTGTCGTAGAGCCACACTCCCCGGCCGCGAGTCACATGGACCGGTCTGTGGTAGCTGAGCTCGAGCGACTTGCCGAGCACGCGCTGACGCCGATGTGCAAGCGCCGTGGAGTCAGCCGGGCGGCGCAGGCGCCGAGAACTCACTGCGAACGGCTTCCGCACCGACCGAAGCAAGCAGCTCGAGCAGCGCCCACGAGTCGGCGTCGTGCGCCTGGATGTAGCCGGCGTTCTCGGGATAACGCCGTGCGCGCCAGGCGCTGATCGTCACGATCGCCGCGAGCCGGGCCGAACGAGATCCGGCAGCACCGCAAGCTCGATCTCCTCGAGCGCCGTTCGCGAGGTGTACCCGTCGATCGCGATACGCGCGGCACGAAACACGTCGTCGCCGCTCCGTCCGCGCAGCAGCGAAGCCAGGCCGATTGCGAAGTCGCCGATCTCGGCGGTGTGCGAGAGATCGCCGAAGTCGAGAATCCCGGTGACGAGCCCCTGCTCGTCGAGCAAGACGTTGTCGAGGTTGAGGTCGCCGTGGACGACGTGCGCCCGCAGCTGCGGCCACAGCGGCTGCACATGCGCCTCGAACCGGTCGAGCACGTCCTCCACGACCGCCCGTCGCCCGTCGTCGAGGATCGCCGGGGTCAACGGCCGCAGGTGCGCAGCGCGCGCGAGATCCCACAGCAACTCGCGCCCGGCCGCCGGATGGAAGAACGAGCGCAGCGCCCTGTTGAGGCGTGCGTGCGTTGAGCCGTAAGCGGCGAGCGCAGCGGCGTCGAGATCCGCTCCCCTGAGCGTTCGCCCATGGAGACGCTCGAACCTCCGCAGGTAATGAGGCCCGTCGAGGCCGGTCACCGTCGTCCGGTAGGGGTCGTCCGTCGCCCCTTCGATCACCTGCGGCCTCGCGACAGGCAGCGCATGGGTCGACTCGAGCGACATGCAAGATCGCCTGTGCCTCGAGATCGAGCACGGAGGCGCTCTCTGCGGCGTTCGAGATCTTGAGGACCGCGCCCGCCGCACCATCCTCGAGGAGGAAGGTCTGGTCGCGCTCGCTCCCGAGGTCGGACGCCCTCCCCTCGAGCCCGAAGAGGTCGGCCGCGATCCGTTCGACCTCCGCCGCGGTGAAGCGGGGCGGCGGCGCGTCGAGAACCGAGCGAGTCGAGTCGGCCACGAGCACCACGCCCGGGATCCTACGCCGGAGGCTTGGGACGCCGGATCCTTGGGTACCATCGAGGGCGTTCCCGCTCCCGAGCGCGGCTGTCGCCGCAGAATCGACGATGACATGGCGCGGCAAGAGGACAGGGAGGCGAACGCAGCGCGCGAGGAGCAGAGGAGGGACGCACTCGACGCGTTCCTCGAGGCCCGCGTTGCGGCGGGCTACCGGATCGAGACGCGCACGGCCACCCAGGCGGTCATCGCTCCCACGGGCGCACGGTCGCTGCTGAGCCGGTTTCGCCGCTCGGGCCAGGGACGCCAGGTCGTCTCGGTCGACGATCGCGGCGCGGTGACCGTTTCCGCGGCCGAGCCGTTGCGCTCGTGAGCCCAGCTCTCGGCGGCTGAAGCGGGCTCTCCGTGGCGTGGCGCTTGGCAGCTCGGGCCGTCGCCGCTCTATGCTCTCCCGACATTCCCCTGACCCCCCAGACAGGAGGACGAGTGAAGAAGCGCATCTACGTGGGCGCGGGAGCGTCCGCGCTGATCGCAATCGTCGCCCTGGCGACGATGGTGAGCGGCGCAATCGCACGGAGCGGCGCCACGCCGCTGCCGGCGTCGTCGTGTTCAGCGATCCAGAACGCAAGCGGTCAATACCTGATCGCCTCCGACCTGCCCCTCGAGGGCTCGGGCCGGACTCAGACGTCACAGATGACCCGTGCGATTCAGTTCATCCTGAAGCGGCACGGCTACAAGGCAGGCAAGTACTCACTTGCCTACCAGAGCTGTGACGACGCGACCGCCCAGGCGGGTAAGTGGGACTCGGGCAAGTGCTCGGCCAACGCGAACGCCTACGCGCAGAACTCCAGCGTCGTCGGCGTGATCGGGACGTTCAACTCGGGTTGCGCCGAGATCATCGTCCCGGTGCTCAACCGGGCTGCGAACGGCCCGGTCGCAATGGTCAGCCCGGCGAACACCTACGTCGGCCTGACCCATCCCGGCCCGGGCACTGCTGCCGGCGAGCCTGGCAAGTACTACCCGACCGGGAAGCGAAACTACGCCCGCGTCGTGGCCGCGGACGACTACCAGGGCGCGGCTGACGCGCTGCTGGCTCAGTCGCTCAAGGTCAAGAAGGTGTTCATTCTGAACGACAAGGAGGCGTACGGCCTCGGTGTCGCGACGAACTTCAAGAACGCCGCGACGAAGCTCGGCCTCAAGATCGCCGGCTTCACCGCGTGGGACGGCAAGGCGACCTCGTACGAGGCGCTCGCCGTCAAGATCAAGGCCTCCGGAGCACAGGGTGTGTTCCTCGGCGGTCTGGTCTGCGAGAACGGCGGCAAGCTGATCAAGGACATCGCGGCCGGGGCTCCGGGCGTGAAGATCATGGCTCCTGACGGCTTCACTCCGGTCTCGGCCACTGTTCAGGGCGCAGGGTCCTCGGCCGAGGGCATGACGGTCTCGGTCGCAGGCCTCCCGAACTCGGCACTGAAGGGCGCCGGCAAGGCGTTCGTCGCCGCGTTCACGAAGGCCGACCACCGCTCACCGGATCCGTACTCGGTGTACGCGGCTCAGGCGGCCGAGGTCATGGTGCAGGCGATTACGCAGTCGAACGGGAGCACGCGCTGACGTGGCAAAACAGCTCTTCAAAGTCAACCTGAAGGGCAGCATCCTCGGCAACGTGTCGTTCAACGCGAACGGGGACGTGACCGCGAACCCGGTCACGATCTACAAGGTCAAGGGTGGCAAGTCGACGACCCTCAAGGTCATCGTGCCGCCGAAGAAGCTCGTGAAGGCCGCCTAGCCGGGACCCCACCAGCGATTGACCCGAGGGGGAGGGAGCGATCCCTCCCCCTCCTCGTTCTTCCTATGCTGTGTCGTTGTGTCGCTGGCCGCTGTCCCGGATCTCGAGAGCGAGCTCGACGGTCTCTACGCCCTGCCGCTCGAGCAGTTCACGAAGGCCCGCAACGATCTCGCCGACCGCCTCCGCAAGGCGCACCAGGACGACGTGGCCGAGACCGTGCGCGCCTTGAAGAAGCCGAGCGTGGTCGCATGGATCACCAACCGCCTGGCACGCGAGCAGCCGCCGCAGGTCGAGGCATTGCTTCAGACCGCAGAGGATCTCCGTGACGCACAGCAGCGATCGCTTGCAGGCAAGGCGACGGCCGACGAGGTGAGAGGGGCGTCGGCCGCCGAGCGTGATGCGGTGCGCGCACTGCTGGCGGCGGCGCGAACCATGCTCGGCGAGCGCGCCACACCCCCGTTGCTGGAGCGGCTCTCGCAGACGCTTCAGGCAGCCGCAGTCGACGAGACCGGACGCGTGCTGCTGAAGCGCGGCCGGCTGACCGAGGAGCTGAAGGCCGCCGGCTTCGGGCCGCTCGAGGCGGTTGCCTCACCGAAGCGGGGCCGCGCCGACGAGGTGGCCCGCGTAGCCCGCGAGCGCGTCAGGGCGCTGAGGAGCGAAGCGCGGCGTCTGGAAGACGTGGCCCGTGAAGCAGAGCATGCGGCCACTGAGGCCTCGCGCGCAGCGATGCTTCTCTCCGACGAGGCGAGGGAGAAGCGCGAGCAAGCGGCGCAGGCTGCAGCGGAGCTCGCCGCCGCCGAGCGCGACCTCGGTGCCCGGCGGTAGCTCCTCGACGAGACTCGTTCACTCCTCCTGTGCTCGGAGCTCGTCGTCGAGCGCCAGCCGCAGCACCTCGCGAATGCCGCGAGGCTCGACACCGAAGACGTCGGCTCGAGTGTTGCTCACGGTCGAGGCGTTCTGAAGGCTCTCGAGCAGCTTGAGGGCTGCTCGACCGCGTTCGGGGATGAGCCTGGTCAAGAGCGACGGTACATCTTCCATTTCGAAGAGCGGGGCCGGCAGGGGGATGCGCAGGGTCGGACGAGGTGCGCCGGCTGCCTCGGCGCAAGCCGCGACGAGGTCGCGATAGCTGATCTGCTCGGCTCCTCCGATCTCGAACACTCCAGCTTCGACATCCTCTTCTGCAGCGCGGACCAGATACTCAACGAGATCGTCGATACCGATCGGCTGCGACAGCGTGTCGGCCCAGGACGGCAACACGATCAGCGGAGCCCTGATGAGCTCGCGCATGAGCTCGTACGAGAGGCTGCCGACTCCGATCACGACGGACGCCCGAAACTCGACGACCGGCACTCCTGTCGAAGCCAACAGGCGGCCCACCTCCTGGCGACTCTTCATGTGGTCGGAGAGTTGATCACCTCGGGCCAGTCCACCCAGGTAGATGATGCGACCCAGCCCGGCGTCGACCGCCGCTGTTGCGAAGTTCGCTGCACCCTCCGCCTCAGTGTCGGCGAAACCATCGGCATCACCGATCGCGTGCACCAGGTAGTACGCGATCTCGGCGCCTTCGAGCGCCGGGCGCAAGGTGTGGACGTCGAGCACGTCCGCATGAAACGCGTGCGGCTTGGAAAATCTCTCCGGGCTCCGCGTCAGGCAGCGAACCTCTTTGCCCAGACTGTGCAACCGTTCGAGCAACCGGCCGCCGACGAATCCCGACGCGCCGGTGAGCGCGATCACGCCTCGGCCAGCTCCTTCAGCCGGCGGAGCGACAGCTTGTTCCGCACCGCCCCGACCGCGTCCCCGACCGGCCCGGCCAGCTTCGAGATCCCCTCGACCGGAACTTCGTGCATCGTCACATGTGTGGAAGGCCCATCATCACGCAGAACCAGCTCGACCCGGAACGCCCCGAGCGGGCCGAGATGAGCGACAAGCAGCAGCCGTTCCGGAGGCTCGCTCTCGACGACCTCCGTCGAGTCGTCGATCGTGAACGGGCCGGTACCGGAGGAGTGATGGAGCCGTGTGCCGGGAGCGGGCCAGGCCGTGTCGGCGTCCCGGACGCGGGCCGCACCGATCACCCAGTCCGCGTACCGATCAGCGTCGGCGAGAACCGCGAAGACCTGCTCGCGCGGCGCCTCGATCACAATCTCGTTCTCGGCCACACGAACTGGTTGCCCGGAAACGTTTTGTCAAAACCCCGCGGGACAGATGCCCACCATGCATGACGCGGTGGTGATCGGCGCCGGGCACAACGGTCTCGTAGCCGCAAACGTGCTCGCCGACGCAGGCTGGTCGGTGCTCGTGCAGGAGGCCGAAGAGGAGGCCGGAGGTGCCGTCCGCTCCGGCGAGCTGATCGAGCCTGGGTTCATCCACGACCGGTACAGCGCCTTTTACCCGCTCGGTGCCGCCTCACCGGTCTTCCGCGCGCTCGGTCTCGAGATCCCGTGGCGGCACGGACCGCTGGTCGTGACCCATCCGGCGCTCGATGGGTCGGTCGCGGTCCTTTCGCCCGTCGCGACGGAGACGACGATGGGGGCGGACTGGCCCGAGCTGCTAGAGCTGTGGTCGCGCATCGAACCTGCGCTCCTCCGCGGCATGACGACTCCGTTCCCGCAGCTGCGGGCCGCTCTCCAGCTTGCACTCGAGCCGGGGGCGGCACGGCTGTTGCGCGCTCCGCGCGACCCGTTGGCCCGCCGACTCCTCGACGGCAACACGATGCACACGGATGTTCCGCCCGGGACGGTCGCGGGCCGCGCATTCGGAATGCTCCTCACGGCCCTCGGCCAGCGCTACGGCTACCCGTGTGTCGAGGGGGGCGCGGGCCACATTGCCCGTGCGCTCATGGACCGCGCGGCTGCCCGCGGCGTCGAGTTCCGCTTCGGCGAGCGCATCGACCGCCTCCCCGTTGCGCGACACGCTGTCCTCGCCGCGATCGACATCTGGGAGCTCGGCCGACTCACCGGCCGGCCCGCGGGGACGGAGCCCGACCCCGCGACCCTCAAGCTCGACTGGACGCTCGACGGGCCGATTCCCTGGACCGTCGAGCCGGCCCGACGGTCACCCGTCGTTCATCTCGGCGACCAAGCCTCCTTCGTGCTGTTCGGGCAGTACTCGATGGCCGACCCGACCCGCGCCCCGGCCGGGAAGGAAACCGCGTGGGCCTACTCGCATGCGCTCGGCGACGTGGCCGCGATCGAGCAACAGGTCGAGCGCCACGCACCTGGATTCCTCGCACTCGTCCGCGGCCGGCGCGTCGAGCGGCTTCCACCCGGGCGAGTCAATCTCGGCACTGCGAAATTGCGGAACGAGCTCTTTCTCCGCGGCAGGTTCGGTCGCCCCGAGACCGGGATCCCGGGTGTCTACCTCGCCTCTGCCTCGGCGCACCCGGGGGGAGCGGTGCACGGCGCTCCCGGCTGGATCGCCGCCCGGGCCGCGTTGCGCCGCCACAAGTAGGCGCGTTTCCGGGCTGTGGCTCAGACTCCGCGCCAGCGCCTCGGCCAGCCTGGCGCGTTCGGGGCCGAGCTCACGAAAGACCCTGTCGAGCCGGGCTTCGCCCTCCGGCGTGAGGTTGAGGTAGCTCCGTCGCCGATCGCTGGAGTCGAACTCGCGGTCGACGAGACCCGAGCGGGCCGCGCCCGCCACCAGCCGGCTGACCGCACTCTGGGTCATCTGAAGCGGCCGGCAGAGCGCCGTGACGGTGCTGCGCGTCCCGGTGAGCGCCGCTGCGTGGATCAGGAGAAGCAGGAGGTAGCGCTCGGGTGTGATCCCGTGGCGGCCGGTGATCTCCTCCGTCCGCCGCTGAAAGGAGAGAAGCTGAATTCGCAGCTCGGCGGCGGCCAGGTACGCGCCCTCGACTTCTCCCTCGCCCACGTGAGCACGGTTTCGCTCGGGGTGTGGGATTCCTGCCCGATCGGCCGCCTGAGCGTTTCCCCGGGACGGGGTTTCGGGAACCACCCGCAGAGCCTGCGGTACATGCCCTCCCCGCGTCCGGCACTGTGCCCGTACTCCTGACGGACCGATCGATCGCGCGGGAAGATTTCCGCCTGTTCCTCCGTCTAGTTGGCGAGGGTTCCAGGGCTGGGACCGTGACCGGGTGGGGCCAGCACGGTATGCCTTCTGGTGCCATCCTCGGGGGATGCTGAGAGGGGCCGCCTACAGGGGAAAGCGGCCCCTCTCGCGTTCCCTCGCGCCGAGATTCGGCGCGGCAGCGGCGGGTAGGATCCCGCAACGCGACGTGCGCGCTTGCTCGAGGAGGCATCGTGATGGAGTTCGACACCACCCACGTCTGGATCACCACCCGCAAGCTCAAGCCCGGCACCCGCGCCGAGTTCAGCGGCTCGTGGCGCCCCAGTGAGTTCCCACCCGGGATGCTGCGCGCCTACGAGTGCTATTCGGCCGACGGCACCGAGGTTGTGGGCATCTCGATCTGGGAGTCGCCGGAGTCGCGTGACCGCTACCGCGTGTCGGAGGTCGAGACGAAGCGCCGCCAGGCGATGGCGCCCTACGTCGTCGAGGAGAGCTCCGGCTTCTATTCCGGTCGCGAGCTGAAGATCCCCGACCGCTGACGCGCGCGGGTCGCGAACCGGCCTTCCCCGCTCGCCAACGAGGACGATAAGCAACTCGACGAGGGTGAACCCGTTGGCCGAGAAGCGAAGCGCCTGCGCCTGCGTGCCGAGCAGCCGCAGGACGTTCGGTTTGGCCTGGCCGAGCAACTACATGATCTATGCATGTATCTGGTCTTGCGCTTCCATCCCCAATCCCTCGTTCGAGGGATCAGGCCGGATGAGTGCCTCCCGCGTCCGGTCACGGCACGACCGGCGTGCGCGTCGTAGGATGTCGCCCGAACCTGCCGACTTCCGGCGGGCATGAGAAGGGGTGACTCATGCACACACGCGTACGGTCCGCATTCACCATGGCGATTCTGGCGGTCGTGGCTCTCGCGCTCACGCTCGGCGCGGCGTCCTCGGCTGCCGCCGCCGTCTACTACGTGGATGCGACAAGCGGGAACGACGCCAATGCGTGTACGTCCTTGTCGCCGTGCAAGACGATCGGCCGCGCGATCGCCGTCAACGGCGGCGCTTCCGGCGCAACGATCCAGGTCGGGCCGGGCACCTACCACGAGATGGTCGTGCTCTCGACGACGACGAACCTCGTCGCTCAGGGAGCAGCGACGATCGACGCGACGGGTCTACCAAATGGGATCGTCGTCAACGGTCGAGGTGCGGGCGGATCGACGATTCAGGGCTTCACGGTCGAGAACGCAAACGCCGAGGGGATCCTCGCCGTCTCTGCGAGCAGGTTGACGATCTCGAACAACACCATCCTGAACAACGATCAGAAGCACGACACGGACTACTCGCAGGCGTGCGCGACGAACGGGAACGTTCCCGGCGACTGCGGGGAAGCCCTGCACTTGATGGGCGTCTCGGTCTCACACATCAGCTCGAACGACATCGAGCACAACATCGGTGGCATCCTCGTCACCGACGAGACCGGGCCCAGCCACGGCAACCTCATCGAGGGCAACACCGCGCGCAACAACGCGGAAGATTGCGGCATCACGCTGCCCTCGCACAATCCGAACGCGTGGAACCCGTTGCTGGGCGGCGTCTACGGGAACGTCATCAGAGGCAATCTGTCCCAGGGCAACGGCGGCGCCGGCGTGGGGATGTTCGCTCCGTTCCCGGGGACCGCGTCATACGCGAACACGGTGGCGGGGAACACGCTGATCGGGAATGGCGAGGCCGGCGTGGCCATCCACGCTCACACCACGGGCACGAATGTCGCCCGCAACGTCATCGTCGGCAACACGATCTCTGGTAACGGCGTCGACCCCGATACCGGGAGCGGCCATCCAACCGGAATCGCTATGCTCTCCGTCGACCCGACGCTCGAGATCCTGCTGTTCAACCACGTCAGCAACGAGTACTGGGGCCTCTTCGTGAACGGCCCGCTGAAAATCGCAACGCCGAGCTTGAACGTCTTCGACGGCTCGGTGTCGCATCCGTTCGGTAGTCCTTGAGGATGCGGGTGGCGGGATGGGCGTTCGAGCCCGTCCCGCCACTCACCATTGCTCCTTGGAGTCGGGAACGCCGATGACGGGACCCCTGCAAATCCCGGCCGGTGGCAGCCGCAGAGCACGAGTGACGGCCGGCCGGCGCCGTCGCTTACAGGTCCAGCTTGAATCCTTCGTGAGAAGCGACGAAGCCCATCCGGGAGTAGAAGCGGTGAGCTTCCGGGCGTCGCTTGTCGCTGGTCAACTGGACGAGCGCGCAGCCACGGCGGCGAGCCTCGTCGATCGCCCAGGTGACCATCTCCCGGCCCAGCCCACTCCCGCGATGCTCGGCGTGAACGCGGACCGCCTCGATTTGCGCGCGTAGTGCACCGCGGCGGGAAAGCCCGGGAAGGAAGCTCAGCTGCATCGTCGCGAGGATGTCGCCGTCGGCCTCGGCAACCAGCAGAAGGTGCGCAGGGTCAGCGTTGATCGCCTCGAACGCCCGGCGATACGGGGCCAGCTCCCCGGCGTCGCCGCTGCCGTCTCGCGCAGCGCCGAGCACGTCATCGGCCAACAGTCCGACGATGAATGGCACGTCACCGGCGGACGCTCGCCGCAAGGTTGCGTGGCGTCGGACGTCCGTAGCACTCCCATCCCGCTCACGCCCCGATGGTGCCCGAACGGTCCCCACGGCCGCCGTGTGAGGCTGTGGTGGATGTTCGCTCGATCCGGGGGGCAGCGCCGGAGCACCTTCTGCCCCTGCCGACCCCCCTGGTTTTTCGAGGCGTGCTCTTGGCGTACCTGCGTGAAAAAGGCCCATACGGGATTCGAACCCGTGTCCGGGGAGAACGCTGTCCCCTCCCCCCTTCTCCGGAAACTGGAAGAGCTAAAGGCGCGTAACCCGCAGCGGTCGCGTCGTGGAAGCGGCTGAGCATCTTCTCGCCAAGGCTCGTGAGTACGAGCTCATGGCCGTTTCGTTCGCAGATGCCGCTGCACTGTCGGACGAGAACGCGCCTTCAGCGATCGGATTCACGGTGGCCGCCATCGTTCTTCGCGAGGTCGCGGATGCGCTGGAGAAGGCGGCATGACGGCAAGCGTGACCGGGGCGGGTTGGCATGACGTGTGCCTTCGCTGGGACATCTCAACGACTCAACCCGTGGTCGTTAGGTTGAACGAACTACCCGGCCAAGGAGACATGTCTCAGCCCGGCAAGAAGCTGTTCGCGGAGCGCGACCGGTTCGGGAGGTGGCAGCATCTGCTCGGGCCGGAGCATGTCCTTCTCGCCTACGTGGTCGACTCTCCGAAGCTCGGACTGATTCGTCGCCTCGAGCTTCAGGCCCACCTGGGCGATCCCGGGGAGAATGACCTCTGCCCCCCGTCGACGTTCGAAGCACGGTGGTCACGGGTCCAGACCTTCATGGCGATGGCGGGAGTACTCCCTTCCGAGGATCCCGTCTATGTCCGCGTTGACCCTGCGGTCGACGTGCAATACGAGAGGCCCGAGGATGGACGAGACGTTCTAGAGGCCCTCCGGTACGCACGTTGGCCGCGAGGGTGGTACGCGGAGTATCAAGGGCCTCCACCGCACACGACCGTCGCAATCAAGAACAGGACGAAGACCGTTGCTCGTGCCTACTGCCGGAACACGAAGCTTCGGAACGGCAATCCTCGTTGGGGGAAACTGCGGTTCGAGCGCGAGCAACGCTTCGTGTGGCGAGATCAACGGAAGGTCGCTGAGCTCGCGCTAGATGCTGCCGCATCCATGTACTGGGGTTCGGCGTTCGGGCAGGGCGCGGCCTCGGGCAAGGTGACGAGGATTCAACGGGAGGTCCAGACGGTGAAACTCATCGAACGTGTTCAACTTGGCGAGATCACGCCTGCTCAGTACGAGCAACTGACGGGCTTCCTCGACGCGGAACGCCTCGGACTCGTCGACCGCGTGTACAGACCGGAGACGGCGCGTCGACGTAAGAAGCTCGCTCGACAGCTGGGAGTGGCTGCGAGTGACGCAGAGTCGGAGCCGCTGGATGCTTCTCTGGATGACCTCCTGGCCGTTCCACGGTCAGCCTGGGCCGGATAGCGGCTTGGGCCCACGCCGGCGGCGCCCACGCCGTGAGGCGTCGGCGCCGGCGGGGGACAGCCGCTCACGCGCGTACGCCGCTGCATCGCCCAGTAAATGATGAAGTTCACTCTCGCCTGCGCCAGTGTTGGTGAATACACCCTGGGTGCGGGGTGGAGATCGTCAAGGGTCTCGCCTCATCGATGCTGTGAAGACCATCCACACCGAACGTTCGTCATCATTACGGAGCGAGATGGACGACGCAACGTTCAAGATCCTCTACGAAGCTCAAACGGAGATGTTCTTGTTCCACGTCTCCTGGCCGAGCCTCATTGACGGAAAGCCCGATCAGCCTGGCGTAAAGGTGGAGGTGCTGCGTCCTGCTCTCCGAACGCTCCTTGGCGAGGGTCTAGTGCAGATATTTGAGGTAACTGACGGCGACCGGGTTCTGACCCTCGCGGAGGCGCTTGCTGTGGTGGACCAGGACACGCACTGGATCGCGCCAAGGGAAGGTGAGGAACCGATGACCGTCATCTATGGACTGTCCACAACTGCTGCGGGGCAGGATCGGCTGTGGCCCGAGTGGGAAGCACGACAAGCGAAGAACGGCTAAGCGCTGGTCTGCGCGAGACTCGGATGGCGCGCCTAGCGGTCGCTACGAAGGCGGCAGGAGCGGAAACCTCAGAGACTTCCAGCCGCCGATCCCGCCGTCGTAGTTAACGGCTACATGAGAGTGCGGCAGGTGGTGAAAGACGACTTGCCACTGGCTCGGTGGGTCGATTCCCGCATCGACAAAGAAGCGGATGCCCTGAGCAGGGAGACGAGTGAACTTATAGTCCCCGACCGGCGCTTCGCTCTTAACCTGCTCGAGACCGGAGCCGTCGGCAAACACGTAGAGCGAGCCGCCGTGTTCTTGGATGAACTCAGTAGCGCGCGCATCGATTTCGATGGTCGGAATCGAGTCTGAGCTCACACCACTTACCTTATGCGCTCGCCTGGGCGAGTGTTCTTCCGCCTGAACCACCAGGGGTCTTGTGACACCCCTGGTAACTGACAAATCTGTCGGCTTACGAGGTCACTCGCTCGCGTACGCGAGTATCGATCGTGGTGGACTCCGGGCGCGTCCATTGCTCCACTGCTTCGCCGGCCGGTCTCACGGACACGGAGCCTGTCCATGCAGCGCCACCCACCGTTATAGGGCCGAAAATCGGAAGTTCCTGGACGATGTGGCCCTGGGGGTCAAAAGCTGCGAGCGCGCGTCTCATGACTTGGGACATGTTGAGATGCAGGTCTGAAGCAACGGTTCGGAGGTGTTCAGCTTCCGCGGCGTCAAGGCGAACGGAGATGACCACACCGTGCGGTTTGCCTTGTACAACCTCAGCGTTCTCCCAATCCATCTGATCCCTCATGGTGTCTGTTTCTTCGTTCATGACTTCACCTCCTTCAGTTTCGTCTTGGCGTAGTGGTCGGCGTCCCAAGCCGTAATCGGACGCCATGTTCCATAGTCGCGCGTGGGCTCGACAACGACTGTCAGTGCTCGTCCACCGTTTGTCGTTCCCACGAGAAACAGCCTCGGCTCGTGACCCTTGTTCGGTACGAGGATATGAGTATTAGACAGCATCTGGTCGATTTCGACGTCAGTGATCCCGTGGAGTGCGATGTGGTCAATGTTGTGTTCGTCCCATTCGAGCGCGAAGATTCGTGTTCCCACCGTCCGCTCCCTTGATATACTCGTATGACAGTGTACTACACGTCATACCTCAAAGGAGTGATTAGAAGTGACGGAGCTTGAGGACGCACAGAAAGTCAGGATCAAAACGATGATGGCCGCCGACTCGGCACAGGCGGTAAACGGCAAACTCTATGTACTCGGCGGGGGGTTCGACCATCTGTTCATGCCGGCGCAGCCGTTCCAGCACAGGTTTGACCTAGCGGTGATTGTGGATGTTCCCTGGACGGCCGCCAATCAGCCGTACCAGTTGGTGATCGAGCAACTTGACGCAGATGGTGAGCCCTGCGGCTACCGGGCGGAAGCACAGATGGAGACGGGCCGACCCCCTGGAGCAAGACACGGGGCGTCCTTCAGTGTGCCGATTGCACTTCCCGTGGTTGCAAACTTCGAGGTGCCGGGCCGCTACGTACTTCGAGGTTCCGTAAATGGGGAAGAGAGCGCTCGCGTCGGCATCGAGGCAGTGGCGGTGACTCCTCCTTTGGCGCAGGCTTCGTGAGTAGTTCCGGCTAGACGGAAAAGCAGTTTTGGAACGGACTAGCAGCGTCGACTATGTGCCTTGACACGTCATCGGTTTGTATGACATAGTCTCTACGTGGCTGAAAAGACGGTCGTTCTGAATATTCGGGTGAGCGAGCCCCAGGCGAAGTGGCTTCGCGCGCTGGCCAAGGAGCAGCACTCGGGCAACCTGAGTGCGGCGGCGCGACAAGCCCTTACAGATTCATGGCTGCTCCGCCGCGCCCGTCTCGACTACATGGAGTTGCGCAAGGAGGGATTTAGATTCCCTCGCGACGAGATCGGCGACAACCGGACTATCGAGTTCGTGTTATCCCCCATGGCCGCGAAGGCTGAGATGAGATGGGATGATGAGGACGCTGAATGGCTGTGACCGAGCCGACAATGAAGCTCTCGCGGGCAGTTGACCGTTGGCTTGGCGAACTCGGCCGTGCGGGTCGCTCGGAAGGAACGCGGGACAGCTATCGCCGGCATCTCTGGAAGCTCGTCGACCAGCTAGAACGAACTCGTCCTGACGTGCGTGTCGATGAGGTCACAGCGAATGACTGTCGCGCGTTCCTCGATGGCTGGTCTGGCAAGGCGGCGTCGACGGTCTGCACCATCCACAGTGCTCTGAACGGTCTCTTCGAATGGCTGTATATGGAAGGGGAAGTCGAGAAGAACCCGATGGAGCGGATTCAACGTCCGCGCCGACCGAAGCCTGGAGACGCCGACGTGGTGATCGTGACGCCGTCGCAGGTCGAGATGATGTTCGCGGCCGCGAAGGACTGGCAGGAGTTCCTCTGCATGGCCATCCTCGCTTGCACGGGCACACGACGGAACGCTGCGAGCCGTCTGCGTTGGCGCGATGTTGACCTGACGGAGGGAACGATGCGGGTTCACGAGAAGGGCGGCAAGACGGCCGACCTCCTGATGTCCTTCGAGCTGGTCTCCATCCTCCGGGCCGCTATCGAGTCGGGAGAAGTATCCTGTGATCCCGAGGACTACGTCATTCCGAGCCGCCGTTCGGCGAGCGTGAGACGCGCGGAGCGGACGAACAAGCTCGTCTACGAGACGGTAAAGAAGGTCGCGAAGCGCGCCGGGGTTGCGGCTACCGCCCACGCCCTGCGTCGAGCGTTTGCCGTCGCCTTCCTTCGGGCGAACCCAGGTGGCATCGAGTCGCTGCAGGCGCTCATGCTCCACTCGCGGATCGACACGACGAACATCTATCTCAAGGCAATTACTCGTGAACAGCGGATGGAAGCCGTCCGGGACTTCTCCTGGTCGACTTCCGTGTTTTCGTACCAAGCGCCCGAAGCCGCTCAGTTCCAGGGAAAGGCCCATACGGGATTCGAACCCGTGCCGCCGCCGTGAGAGGGCGGTGTCCTAGGCCACTAGACGAATGGGCCCCGTAGAACGCGCGCCAGTGTAGCGAACGGCCGACGGGCGCTCTCGGCCGCGCCGGGCGCTACGCGCCGATCTCGTGCAGGAGCGGCTTCGTGTCGAGCGGGTCGAAGCCGATGCGTGCCGCGATCTCCTCGCTCGACGGCTTCGTGCCCTCGCGGAAGAGCTCGGTGAGCAGTTCGCCGGTGCGCGGGTTCCGCCACCAGTCGGCACCGACCTGGTCGACGAGGTGCCGGCGCAGCTGGGCCGAGCGGATCCACGCCCGCAGGTAGTCGGCCGAGTAGAAGCCGGCGTCCATGTCGGAGAGGTAGTTCTCACGGCGGTACAGGATCCCGGTGGCGGCAGTCAGGAGCTGCTCGTACACCTCGGCGTCGCCGCCGTCGGTTGCGAACCGCGACCAGAAGTCGAGCTCGTAGCGCAGCTTCGCCTCGTACCGGCGGTAGAGCAGCGCTTCGAGGAACGTCGTCGCCTCGGCGTTCTCACGTGCCTGCTCGGGCGAGAGACCGAAGTAGAGCTCGTGCCACTCCGGCTCGCGCGAGATCGCCTCGACGATGTACGAGTAGATCTCGGTCAGTGCATGGTCGCGCGAGATGCGGCGGAAGACGTACGGCAGAGACGGGTCGCAGCCACCGTAGTGCAGCGCATGGCCGGCCTCGTGCAGGAACGCCTGGTAGTCGTGGAGCCCACCCTGCGCACGCGTGATCAGGTGCACGACCTTGGGCGGGTCGCTTGCGATCACGCACGCCCGCGGAGACTTCTGCGGCCGGTCGTCGAGATCGAGCTTGATGTTCGGTTGCGCATTCAGGTCGAAGCCGAGCGCTTCGAGGGTCTGCAGGCAGATCTCCGTTGCCCGATCCTTCGTGTAGGTCGACTCGAGAGGCGACAGCCTTCGCATCCACGACGTGTGGTAACTGGACGGGACCGCATCGCGGTCGTCGCCGAGGAGACGGCGCGAACCAGCGCTCGCGCAGTGCGTCGTACGCAGCCGTCGAGGCGTCGCTCGCCCGCTCGAGCGCGGCCGAGAGCTCATGCAGCGAGATGTCCTTCTCCTCTTCGTTGCGCTCGACCGCACCGGGGATCCCCGAGTACTCGGCGGCGAGCTCCTCGCTCGCTCTCAGCAGCTCGAGCCGGTCGTCGTTGAATGCCGCGCTCGCCTCGGCCTGGATCACGCCGAGCTCCTCGCGATCGCGGTAGGAGGGAAGGACGGCGAGCTGCGCCTGCGCGTTGCGGAGCGGCATCTCCTCGCCCTTGAACGTGACGCGTGTGGCCAGCAGCTCGTTCTCGAGCTCGTCCTCGCGCTCGGCGAGCTCGTTGGAGATCAGGCCGGACTCGCACGACTTGCGCAGGCGGTAGAGCAGCTCCCGGTCGTCGCCGGTCGTCGCCTCCTCCGCTCCCTGCAGCGCCTCCAGCTGCTCGCGGCTGAAGAGATCGGCGTACCGGCGGACGATCTCCGCCTGCTCGGAGACCTCCTTCTCCCCCACGCGGACAGCGCGCCATTCCTCCGAGCGCTCGAAGAGATAGCGCTCGAAACGTGACTGGAACTCGGTCGGGCTGAGAATCGATGTAGAGCTCATGCGTTCGGGCCAACCCTAGCGAGCCTGCGGGCCGTCTCGACGAGGGTACGCGGCTCGAACGGCTTGCCGAGCAGGGCATCGGCCGCGCCGGCATAGTCGGCGAGGTCGGCGGAGCCGGTGACGAGCGCGACGGGGATGCCCTCGGCCCGCAGCCGCCCGAGCAACTCGCGCGTGTCGGCCTGCTCGAGATGCACGTCGAGCAGGACGACGTCGGGGCGTGCGGCCGCGAGGGCGGCGTCGGCCTCGGCAAGCGTGGCGGCCTCGCGCACCGTGAACCCGTCGAGCTCGAGGTTGACGCGGTAGAGCAGACGCAACGACAGGTCGTCGTCGACGACCAGCACGCTTGCCGCAAGGCGGTCCATCGGCGGCGGATGCTAACGGTAGGATCGGCCTGTGGGGCCGCACACCGGCACCGATGAAGGCTATTCGGTCGCGCTCGGCGACCTCTGGTCGGGACTCGCACGGACACTCGCCCGACTCGAAGGCACCGCTGCCGACCCGGATCGGCTCCTGGAGGATGGCGCCTCGCAATCGCTCCGGCGCCTGCAATACGCCCTGCATCTCGCCTCGGAGCACGCCTACGGGCTCGAGCCGCCCCCTGAGGCCGCGAGTGCCCACGCCGAGCTCGCCGACGCCCTCCGCTCGGCGCGGGACGCCACCGCCGGGGTGGCGGAAGCCGTGTCGGTCTGGGGCGCCGACGGCGCCGAGGCCTTTCTGCACGAGTGGCGCGGCGCCCTCTTTCGCGTGCGGCTCGCCCGAATGCGCCTCGCGACGCCCCAAGCGGCGGTCCCCGTCCAGGAGGACCGTCCGACCGGCGAGCTCAGAGGCCCGATCACCGCGTTCGTTCTCGCTCTCAGCGGAGCTCTCGCCTTCGTTGCCGGAGCGACCTTGCAGCTCTGGCCGCTCTGGGTTGCCGGTCTCGTCGCCGTGTGCTGCTCGGTGCTCGCCTACCGGCCGTCCTGATCTCACCCGGCCGTACCTCGCTGCGTGCGCGCGGCGTTTAGGCCTTAGAAATGACGAACCGCGCCCCGCATACCCAGGGCGCGCGGAGTGAACGTGCAGTTGGCCCCCCGCTTCCGCGTCCGACGCTCCACTTCCGGCTGCGGGCCTGGCGGGCCTTCCAGCGCGCGCTCGACCCGCTCGCTCCGCCGCGGCCGCTCAGGCGGCCGTGGCGGCGCTGAGTCGGCCGAGGCTCTCGGCGCGGCCGAGCAGCTCGATGCTCTCGAACAGGCCCGGCGAGACCTTCGAGCCCGTGATCGCGAGCCGGATCGGCGCGAACGCGTCGCGCGGCTTCAGCCCGCGCTCCTCCGCGAGCCTTCGCAACCCGCCCTCGATCGCAGCTGCCTCCCACGGCTCCACTTCGGCGAGGCGCTCCGATGCCGCGCGGCAGAGCTCGCCGTCGATGCCTCCCGGCGGGGTCACCGGCTCGAAGAGAAAGCGGACGAAGTCGGGGTACTGCGAGAACTTCTCGATCTTCTCCTGCACGAGTGGCACGGTCGCCGTGACCCGCTCGGCCGGCCAGCCGATGCCCTGTTCCGCGAGCCACTTGCCCAGGTCGTGGGCGTACTCGTCGGGCTGCAGGTTGCGCAGATAGACACCGTTCATCCAGTCGAGCTTTTGATAGTCGAACGTCGCCGGGCTCGGTACGACGCGCTCGAGCGAGAAGCGCTCGATCAGCTCGTGACGAGACATCAGGGTCGTCTTGTCGTCGAAGCTCCACCCGAGGAGCGCGAGGAAGTTCATCAGCGCCTGTGGCAGATAGCCGTCGTTGCGGAAATGGTCGACCGAGACCGCCCCGTGCCGCTTCGAGAGCTTCCGCCCGTCGTCGCCGTTGATGTCGGGCACGTGTGCGTACATGGGCAGGTCTGCACCGAGCGCCGTGAGGATGTTGATCTGCGTCGGCGTGTTCGAGACGTGATCCTGCCCACGAATCACGTGCGTGATCCCGTCGAAGACGTCGTCGACCGGGCTGACGAAGTTGTAGGTGGGCCGTCCGTCGGAGCGGATGATCACGAGATCGTTCAGCAGCTCGTTGCGAAACTCGACTCGCCCGCGGACCGCATCGGTCCACGCGACGACTCCGTCCTTCGGCTGGCGAAAGCGGATCGCTCCCTCGTCTTCGTAGGCTTTCCCATCGGAGAGCAGGCGGTCGGCGAGCTCGCGGGCCTTCTCGGCTGTGTCGAGCTGGAAGGTCGGCTCGCCGTCCCAGTCAATGCCGACCCAGCGCAAGGACGCCTGGATCTGCTCGACGGCCTCGGCGACCTCACGACTCGTGTCGGTGTTCTCGATCCGCAGCAGGCACTCACCACCGTGCTGGCGCGCAAACAGCCAGTTGAAGAGAAAGGTGCGAACCCCACCGATATGCAGGAAGCCGGTGGGGCTCGGCGCCATGCGGACGCGAACGCTTGCCATCGCTCTATCGTAGGGCGACCGTGGAATTTGGCGCGCACATGTCCTCGAGCGGGGGGATCGACACGGCGATCGACCGGATCGAGGCGATCGGCGGCGACTGCGTGCAGGTGTTCACGCAGAGCCCGCGCATGTGGCGCGCGACCGAGCACAAGCCCGAGGCAGTCGAGCGCTTTCACGCTCGCCGTGCGGAAGCCGGGATCGGCGGCGTCGTCTGCCATGCGCTCTACCTCTGCAACCTCGCGGCGCCCGACGACGAGATCTACGAGAAGTCGATTCAGACGATGCGAAACACGGTCGATGCCGCCTGCGCAATCGCCGCCGACGGCGTGATCTTCCACGTCGGCTCGCATCTCGGCGCGGGCTTCGAGCTCGGGCTCGAGCGAACGTGCGCCGCGCTCGCCCAGATCCTCGAGCGGTGCGAGGGCGACACGTGGCTGCTGATGGAGAACTCCGCCGGAGCAGGCGCCACGATCGGCCGGTCGCTCGCCGAGCTGCAGACGCTGCTCGAGCGGCTCGACCGCCACCCGCGCCTCGGCATCTGCCTCGACTCCTGTCACCTCTACGCCTCCGGCTACGACGTCACCGACCCGAAGGTGGTCGACGCCCTCGTCGGCGAGATCGACGCGGGCGCCGGGCTGGACCGACTGCGCGCCCTGCACGTGAACGACAGCGCGGCCGAGCTCGGCTCGAACCGCGACCGTCACGCCAACATCGGCGAAGGAGTGATGGGAGAAGGCCTCGGGCGCGTTCCTCGCCCATCCCGCGTTCCAGCACCTGAGCGCCTACCTCGAGGTGCCCGGCGTGAACAAGAAGGGCCCGAATGCCGACGAGGTCAGAAAGCTGCGCGAGCTGCACGCGCGGTGGACGAACGCCTGATCACGCGCCTCGGTCTGTGACGCGCAGCCGACCTGAGGCGTACAACTTCCAAGATGACGTTTGCCCAGGCTGCCGAAGCTCATCTCGACGACGTCTACGGCTACCTCGCCTGGTTCACCGGCGACCGGGCGGCCGCTGACGATCTCGCCGGCGAGACCTTCGAGCGCGCGCTCCGCCTGTGGCACCGGTTCGACCCGAACCGCGGCTCGGCGCGCACCTGGCTCTGCCAGGTCGCGCGGACCGTCGCGCTCGACCACTTCCGCTCGGAGCGCAGGCGCACGAGACGCGAGCAACTCGCAGCCGAGCAGGATCGGATCGAGGAACGCTTTGCGGAGGGGCTCTCTCCGGACCTCGAGAGCGCGCTGCGTGCGCTTTCCGCCGGCGAGCGCGAGGTCGTCGCGCTGCGTGTCCTGCTCGACCTCGACGCAGGCACCGCCGCCAGCGTCCTCGGCATCTCGTCCACCAACTGCACGACGCGCCTCAACCGGGCGCTCAAGAAACTCGAGGAGGCGCTCCATGTCGCAGCGTGATCTCGTCGCGGAACTGCGCGCCGCGCGCATCGAAGCACCCGCCGAGCTGCGCGACCGCGTCCGGCTGATCGCCGCGGCCGACACGAGCTCGGCAGAACGCCGCCGCATCACCTGGCGCCGGGCACTCGTCGTTGCGCTGCCGGTCGCCGCTGCCGTTGCTGCCACGATCGTGTTGACGCGGCCCGACCACACGCGGACGGTCGTGCCGGTCGACCAGGGCTTCGCCCACGGCTCCACTGTCGCACCGTCCACACCGGCAGCGACGCCGGAGCTTGCGCCGTCGACCGCGAAGGCGATCGCGCCCAACCCGTCGACGACTCGCGTGCAGCGCTACGGCGCCTACCTGGCTCTGCGCGTGCCGACACCCGACGGGGTCTCGAACGGCGTCAAACAGGCGCTCGCGATCACGAAATCGCTCGGCGGCTATGCCGGATCGGTGCACGCCGTCACGTCGGGCAGCTCGGGCAGCGCCGACCTGACGCTGAAGATACCGCGCACCAAGGTGCAGCAGGCGATCGCCCGCCTCTCGGCGCTCGGGACGATCACGGCCGAACAGGTCAACGTGCAGGACCTCCAGGCGGGCGTGAACGTCGACCGAGCGGACGATCGCCCGGCTGCAGCGCCAGCTCGCCGCACTGCGGGCGCAACCGAAGTCGGAGGCCAACACCGGCCGGATCGCGGCGCTCGTTCGCCGGATCGAAGGCCTCCAGCGCTCCGAAGCCGCGACGATCCGCGCGGCCCGGTATGCGACGGTCGACCTGCACCTCGGCACCGCTGCCCCGGTCCCCGGGAAGGCCCACCACGGCCCGCTACACGGGCTCGGCGTCGCGTTTCGCTGGCTCGGGATCGGCGCCGTCTACGCGCTGGCGCTCGGCGCCCCCTTCGTCCTCATCCTCTGGCTCGCCTGGATCGCCGCGCGAACGGTGCGCCGGCGCCGCGACGACGCCCTGCTCAGCCGTTCGTAGGCTTCAGCCGTTCGTGATCTGCGCGAAGATCCGGAAGGTCGGCTCGCCGACCGGCAGCTCGTCGAACTCCGGGTTGATACAGCCGAGCTCCTCGTCGAGCCGCGACTCGTAGGTTCGCTCGATCTCCGCCTTGCACATCGGCAGCGGACGGCGCCGCGCGAGGATCGCGCCGAACCCGGGTTTCCGGGCCTCGGCGGCCCGCAGCATGTCCATGTCGATCTCGACGTCGTACACCTTCTGCATGCAGCCGACATAGGTATGGCCCCACGCCTCGTAGGAGTAGACGAAGGGACAGCCGCGCGACAGGCAGGCCCCTGGGTAGACGACCTTGTCGCAATGGACGCCGCACCGACGGCACTCCAGCTCGTCCTGAGGATGGAGCGGCAGGGCCGGCGCAGCGGCGGTCTGCTCGGGTGTCATGCCTGCATTGTCCGAGCGTTTGCGGACGGCCGCAAGACTTGACATTTCGGCCTCACAGAGCTAAGCGGCGCACGGCGTTGAGAACGTCCATCGGCGTGAACGCGAGGAAATCCGGCTCGACGCCGGTTGAGCTGTCGTCTGCTTGGAACCACAATGCCTGGACGGTCGTCATGCCCAGGTTCGCCGCTCCTTGCACATCGTCCTCGAGCCGGTCACCGACGAACATCGCCGCCTCGGGCTCGACGTCGAGCTGATCGAGCGCGGCGAGGTAGATCTCGGGGCTGGGCTTGGCGGCCCCCACCTCCTCCGAGAACACCATGACGTCGAGGAGCGGAGCGAGGCCGAAGGCCTCCGCGTCCGCGCGCAGCAGCCGGGCGGGATCCGGCCATGAGTTCGCGACGAGGCCTGTCTTCAACCCGCGCTCCCGGAGCGAGTCGAGGAGCGCCTGGGCGGAGCCGAGCACGGCGTGCGCCGGCCGCCAAGCCTCATGCTCGGCCTCGATGAACCGCGCCGCGTCCGCGACACCGAGCTCGTGCAGCACCTCCTCGTAGGGGCGCTGTGGAGCGCCCCCGAGCATCAGCGAGCGGTAGCGGGCGGTGAACTCGGGATCGTCGCGACCGAGGCCGGCGCGGTGCCCGGCGGTGAGCAGATCGTCGTCCCAGGTGAACTGGACGAGGGTGTTGCTCCAGTCGAAGAGGACGGCCTCGAGCACGAGCCTCTAGGGTAACGGCGTGGCGCGGAGGATCCTCTGGGCATCACTTGCCCTGGCCCCGGCCGCCTTCGCAGGCCGGTATGCCTTCCACCTCGGCGCGACGGCGCTCTTCGTCCTCTCCGCCGCCGCACTCATCCCGCTCGCCTGGCTGATCGGCGAGGCGACGGAGCATGCCGCCCAGCACACCGGCCCGGGCGTGGGCGGGTTTCTCAACGCGAGCTTCGGCAACGCCCCCGAGCTGATCATCGTCCTGCTCGCGATCGCCGACGGACTCCCGGGAGTCGTGCGCGGCACGATCACCGGCTCGGTCGTCTCGAACATCCTGCTCGTGCTGGGCGCGGCGATGATCGCGGGCGGCCGGGGCGGGGTCGACGCACGGTCGCTCCGCTGGCAGCTCGTGGGCGTCGCGGCCGCCGTCGTGCTGCTGCTCGGGACGTCGGTCCCCGGCTGGCACGGCTCGCCCAACCGGCACTCGCTCGTCGTTGCGGGGATCCCGGTCGCCGTCGCACTGCTCGCGCTCTACCTCTGGATCACGATCAAGAACCTGCGCATCCATCGAAGACGCCGACCGGGCCGCGCCCGACGCGCGCGCCTGGTCGCTGCGCTGGTCGCTCACGACGCTCAGTGCGGCGACGCTGGTGACAGCGTTCGTCTCGGAGATCCTCGTGCACTCGCTGCAGGCGTTCGGCGAAGCTGTCGGGCTCAACGAGTTCTTCATCGCCGTGGTGATCGTCGCGATCGTCGGCAACGCTGCCGAGCACGGCGGCGCGATCGTGATCGCGAAGCGCGGCAACACGCAGCTCGCGACCGAGATCGCGATCACCTCCTCGATGCAGGTCGCGCTCTTCGTCGCTCCCGTCGCCGCGCTCGTGTCGCTTCTGCTCTCACACCACCTGTCGCTGGCCTTCAGGCCGGTCGAGATCGCGACGATGGCCCTTGGCGGCCGGCTTGGCTTGGCTCGTCACCAAGGACGGCACGTCGAAGCGCTGGGAGGGCTTCCTGCTCGTCGGCGCCTACCTCGGCGCCGTTGTCGCCTACGCGCTCTCGTAGGCGGTCACGACGACGTCAGGCATCGGTGAAGCCGCGCCAGCGATCCTCGATTCGCCTGCCCTTCCAGATCGCGACGGACGTCACCCAGGTGAGCACGAAGAGCGCGACGATCACGTAGCCGAGCTTCTCGAAGTCGAGCGCGTTCACGAAAGCCCAGACGCCCGACTCGAGCCCGAGCCGGTCCGACAGGAGCTGCAAGAGCTCGACCGACCCGACCGCGAGCGCGACCGCCACGGACAGGCTCGTCACGGTGATGTTGTAGTAGACCTTCCGCACCGGGTTGGAGAACGCCCACCCGTACGCCTGGCTCATGAATGCACCGTCGGCCGTGTCCATCAGCGACATGCCTGCCGCGAAGAGAAACGGGAGCGAGAGAACCGCCAGGAACGGCACGTGGTGCGTCGCGACGCCGGCGGCAATCGCCAGCAGGCCGACCTCGGTCGCGGTGTCGAAGCCGAGGCCGAACAGCAGCCCCAGCGGGTACATGTGCCACGACTTGTCGATCATCCGGAAGAACCGGCCGACGAAGAAGCGGTTCATGAAGCCGCGCTCGAGCAGCCGCTGCTCCAGGCGCTCGCGGTCGTAGCCGCCCGTTTCGAAGCTCGCGAAAGATCCGGAGGATGTCGACGAGCACCGCGAGGTTGAGCAGCCCGATGATCCAGAGGAACGTTCCCGAGACTCCGGTTCCGATCGAGACGCCGTAGTGCTGCAGCGCCGGGATCTGCGCGCCCACGGTCTTCGTCGCGACGGCAAGCCCCGCCACGAGCGAGAAGACGATCGTCGAGTGACCGAGTGAGAAGAAGAAGCCGACTCCGAGCGACCGCTTCCCGTCCTGCAGGAACTTGCGCGTGGTGTTGTCGATCGCGGCGATGTGATCGGCGTCGAAGGCGTGCCGAAGACCGAAGGTGTAGGCGAGCGTGCCGAGCCCCGCGAGGGCCGGGTACGAGCTCGAGTAGTAGAGGAAGAGACCGATCCCGACGACGTGGAGGGCGAGGACCGCGGCGCCGAAGCCGCCGAGCCGGTAGCGCTCGTGCCGGTCGAGGCCGCTGAGCCAGCGCCCGCTCATGCGCCGACGAGATCCACTCGTCTCGGGCTCTCGGCAGCGACCTGCTCGCACAGCAGGTGGTAGACGGTCGCATGCGCCTCCTGGATCCGCGGCACGTACTCGGAGGGCGCGACGATCACGTGGTCGGCAAGGTGCTCTGCCGCGATCCGGCCGCCGTCGTAGCCGAGGATCGCAATCGTGGTCAGCCCGCGCTGTCGTGCTTCTGCGAGGGCGAGGATGATGTTCGGCGAGCCGCCACTCGTCGAGAAGGCGAGCGCGACGTCATCCGGGCGCCCATGCGCAATCACCTGGCGCTGGAAGAGCACCTCCGGCCCGACGTCGTTCGCGAGCGCGGTCAGGATCCCGGAGTCCTCGGTCAGATCGAGCGACGGCAACCCCGCGTGCTGCAGGTCGGCGACGACATCCATCGCGTCGGTCGCCGAACCGCCGTTGCCGAAGGCGAGCACCCTGCCGCCCGAGGCGAAGCTGTCTCGCAAGGCGGTCGCGGCGGCGGCGATCGCCGACCCGTCACCGACCGTTCGCTCGCGCAGCTCGCCGGTGTCGCGCGCCTTCAGGATCACCGAAGCCGCGACGTCGCCGAGCACGGCCGAAAGCTCGACGTCCGACCTGCCGAGGAACGGATAGAGGAACGACGATTTCCCTGCACCCGTGCCGCCGGTCCCGAGGTGGTCGAGGAAGACGTGCACGGTCTCCCACAGCACGTGGTAGACCGTCTCGACGAGCTCCTGCCGGATGAACGGATCGTCCGCCGGCGGCTCGAGCACCCACTCGGCGCTCCCCGCCGTGAACCCGATCGTCAAGGCATTCCGGGATCGGACGCGCTTCCAGGCCGAAGCCGATCACCGCGTCACCCGGCTCGGCGAGCAGCGCCAGCTCATCGGCCCGCACCGCCAGCGCCGGCAGCGCGCGCTTGCCCACGATCACCGGGTGGACGAACTCGACCGCGACGTGACGAGCATCGGACCAGTCCTGAGGCGTCGCGCCGGCCGCGAGCAGGCGGCCGCCGGCGAGAAACCGCTCCGCCAGCCGCAGCGACAGTTCCGCGATCCGGTCGGCCTCGCCGGCGAAGAACTGGGCGTTCGCCTCCGTCCGCGCCTCGATCACGCCGGAACGGCCTCCCTCGTCGCAGCACCGATCAGCCAGCGACGCCACTCCTCGACCCCTGCACCGGTCTTCGCGCTGACCAGGAGCCGCTCGACGCCGGGGTGCACCGCGTCGAGGTTGTGCAGGTAACGGTCGAGGTCGAAGTCGAGGTGCGGCAGGAGGTCGATCTTGTTCACGATCACCAGCTCGCAGGCGCGGAACATCAGCGGGTACTTGAGCGGCTTGTCCTCGCCCTCGGCGACCGACGAGACCATGACGCGATGATGCTCACCGACGCGGAACTCGGCCGGGCAGACGAGATTGCCGACGTTCTCGATCAGCAGCAGGTCGAGCTCGCCGAGCTCGAGCGACGGGATCGCCGAGCGAACCATGTTCGCGTCGAGATGACATTCGCCGCCGAAGCTCGGGTCGGTCTCGATCTGCACGACCGGCACGTGGAGGTGGGCGATCCGATCGGCGTCGAGCGTGGAGGCGACATCGCCCTCGAGCACCCCGACCCGTACGCCGTCGAGCTTGCGCAGCGACCGCTCGAGCAGCGTCGTCTTCCCCGCTCCCGGCGCGCTCATCATGTTCACCGCCGTGACGCCGGCGCGATCGAAGTCGTCTCGGTTCGCCGCCGCAATCGTCCCGTTCGCGTCGAGCACGTCCTCCAGCACCTTCACGTATGTGCGATGCATGCGACCTCCTCAAGTTCGATCGACTCGACCATGAATTCGTCCCCGGCGACCACCGTGCCACCGCCCCCGCAGGCAGGGCAGCGGAAGCTCGGCGGCTCCCATTCCCGACCGCAGCAGCGCGAGGCGCGCGGGCACGAGCTCGAGCTCCAGCCGCGCCCCTTCACAGACGGTACCCCTGCCGACGAGCTCGACGTAGAACTCGAGCGAGTCCGGCACGACCTGTCGCAGTGCGCCGACGCTCATCGAGATCACGCTCACCGAACGACCGTCCGCGTGGCGCTCGACGGTGTCGACGATCGCGCTCGCTAGCGAGAGCTCATGCACCGAAGATCCTCCACCGTCTCGAGCACCAGATCGACGGCGCCCGGGACGGCGTCCGCGACCGGCGGGCTGAGGCCGATCGCAACGTCCTCGACGTCGAGCGGCTCGCAGGCGATGACGATCACCTTGCCGGGCCAGCCCCCGGTTGCGCGCACGAACCGGAGCACCGTCTCGGGATCCATCCCGTGCGGATCGATCTGGGCGCCGTCCTCGATCGTTGCGTCGACCGCCTCCTCGTCGACCTCCATCACGTAGAGCGTGCCGGGCTCACCGCCCTGGCGGGTGATGTCGACGAGCACGAGCGCCTCGTAGCCGCGCATCACCTCGTAGGCGAGGTCGAGCCCGCTCGTGCCGAAATCCGCGATCGCGACGTCGTCGGGCACGCCGCGCGTACGGAGCTCCTTGGCCACCTCGCCCGCGAACCCGTCGTCGCCGAGCCACAGGTTTCCGACCGCCGCCACCAAGATCACGGGATCACCTCCACCTCGTCGGATTTGAAGAACATGAACCTTCCGCTCTCGCGCAGCATCTGTTGCATCGGGTCGCTGTCGATCGTGACGCCCAGGTGGACGACCTCGTCGTAATCGACGTAGATGCGCTCGAGCGTCGCGGTGCGGCCTGCGAGCAGGAAGTCCTGGGCGTCCGCGCCTGCGCGTGGGCGGAGCACGAGCTTCGCTCCGAGCTGAACCGTGACGCCTGCGACGACGGTCGCCTGCTCACCGGGAGTCTCGATCTCGGTCGGCGCCATCAAGCCGTGCAGCCGAAGGAGGTCCTCCTGGTTCACGGACGCCGCCCGCTCGATCATCTCCGCCACTTTCGGATCGCCGCCCGCGATCGCGGCGCGCTCGTCCGGGGATAGCGTCTGCACGTGCAGGAGCAGTGCTTCCTCGATCTCGGTCGAGTCGAACAGGCTGCCACGGCTCGCGGCAGAGAGCTGCGGGTGGTCGGGCAGGATGATCGCCGCCCCGAGCACCACGTCGTCGGCCGAGGTTGCCAGCACCGGGTACGTGTTGACGCTGGTGCAGCCCGATTCGAGCGGAGACATGAAACGGCCCGCCTGCGACGCGGACGACCACATGGGTCGAGATGAGCGACGAGTGGAGCGCCTCGGCGCGCCCGAGCCCAGGGGCCACCTCGGTCGTGTTGTGCACACAGACGCGAACGGTGTCGCCGTCGACACGAAGACGCGCGCGGCCGGTGAGACCACCGAACTCGAAGCGCTGTTCGCCCGGCCTCGGGTAGCACGACACGACGCTCGACCGCCTGATGCCCCTCCCCACTCGATTGCAGGAAACGAATCTCGGCGCTCAGCTCGCCGGGCTCCGCGAGCTTGCACTCGAGCCGGAGGTGGTCGTAGGTCGCGCCGCCTGCATAGGCAGGTGGGTACACGATCCCGAACGGTGTGGGTGTTGCGTTCTTTGCCGAGCCGGGCGTGTACGGGTACAGCGCATACCCCTCGAACAGGAGCGAGTCGACGAGCTCCTCCAGCGCGCTCACTCGACCGCCGCCCTGATCGTCTCGTCGAACGTCGCGAACCCCTGCTCGGTTCGTCGGCGTGCGGAGCGCCGCGAGCGTCTCGGACCTGCACCCGGACGAAGCCGCCGGCCGCCGTAGCGCGCGTCGATCAGGGCGCGCCAGCTGGGCGAGCGGCATCGCGATAGCGCGCCTCGCAGCTCCAGGGCACCAGGGTCACCTGGAGGCGGTCGGCCTCGCCGCAGTAGAAGATCGACCCATTGAAGTGGAAGCTGAGCGGCACGACACCGCCGTCGAGCGAGGCGAGGTACCGCGTCGCCGCGAGCTCGACGTCGCCGCTGAACGGAACGGCGAGCGAGAACTGCCCGCTCCGCGGAAGCTCGGCACGAGCGTCTCCACCCGGCCGATCTGGAGTTGCCCGGCGGTTTGCGGGATCTGCTCGGGCTCGCCGAAAAGGTCATGCAGCCGCACACGCGTCTCGGGGTCGTACGCGCGACGGTCGGCGTCGATCTGCACCTGGGCGCCAGAGCGATCGTGTAGATCTCGCGTCCGCTCGTGTCGGCGACGTGACGGCGAAACGCAGCACCGGCGTGGCCGCGTACGCGTCCGCCTCGACGCCCGAGATCGTGAACTCCGGCGCGGGCGCTGCTCACGGCGAGCTCGGTCATGCCGCCTCCGCTTCGAAGCGTGTCGAGAAGCCGTGCGATCGCCTCGCGGAGGTTCGAGCCGCCGTTGATCCCTTCCCAGCGGAGCTTGACGAGCCCGACGAGCGCATAGCAGCGGTCGATCGGCGCGATCAGGAACTGAGGTGGGTCGGCGAGGCGGTTGACGATCAGCGCCTCGGCGTCCGAGCTCCAGCGTCTCGAGGATCGGATTCGCCGCGACGAGCTCCTCCCAGGCCTCGAGATCGAGCTCACTCTCGGTGGCACCGGCCGGGCTCGGGATAGAAGGCGGTGAGCTTGCCCTCGACCGAGCTCCGAAGAGGAAGGCAAGGCCGATCGGGATCCGGAATCTCGGCCCAGAGCTCGTCCGGCAGGCTGAAAGCCGTGCGAGCGGCACGATCCGGTGACCTGTCGGCCGCAGCTCCGGGTCGCCCGAGCGCAGCGCGAAGCAGCTCTCGCAGGCGCAGAGGATCTGCCGCTCGGCGAGTTGCAGCAGGTGCCGGTGGTCGGCGGGCACCTCGCCGTCGCACAGGTCGCAGTGCTCGACCGGCCGTCGGCGGCCTCGGTCGCGCTCCGCGCGGGCGACGGCAGCCCGGCGGAGATCGCGGACGAGCGTCACCGCGCCACCCTCACGCGGCCGTCGGCCTCCAGGAGCGGCACGGGGACGAGCTGCAGATCCTCTCGCGCCGACACTCCGCCCGGCGAGCGGCAGTGAGTACTGACGGCCGCACGCAGGGCATTCGAGCGTGCCGTCGTCGAGATCGCCGCCGAGCAGCGAGCTGCGCCGCAGCCGGCACACGCGTCGCGGTAGGCGAGCAGCGTCCCGGCGACGTTCGCGACGAAGAGACCGGGCACGCCCGAGACTGAAGCGGCCCGGCTCGGGAAGCGTTCGCGATCTCGCCCCAGCCGACCAGCGGCAGGAGCTTGGACGGGCGAGCGCACCTTGTCGACCGCTCCCTCGACCTCGAGCGCCGAGCAGATCAGGGCGCCTCCTCTTCGAACGCCTTCTCGATCGCCGACTCGAGCGTCGCAGCCGACGACGCACAGCCGTTGCAGCTGCCCTTCAGCAACAACTGGGCGACGCCGTCCTCGAGCCCGAGGAGGACGACGTCGCCGCCGTGCGAAGCGAGGTACGGACGGACACGGTCGAGCGCCTTTGCCACCCGCTGCTTCGAGCGGCAGCGGGATGCAGGCCGTGGACGAGCAGCATGTCCGAGACCACCGGGTCTTCGGCCAGCTGCTCGCAGAACTCCGGCTCGAGCATGGCGAGGACCCGCGACAGGCCCTCGCCATGAAGCTCGAGCATCTCTTCGAGAAGCTCCCCTGTGCTCTCCTGGGGTTGCGTCTCCAGCACGCTCAGCACATCCCGGTCGGCGTGTGCACCACCTTCTTCACCTTGCCGCCGCCGAGGTACATGTGGACGCCGCACGGCAGGCAGGGGTCGAAGGAGCGGACAGCCCGCATGATGTCGATGCCCTTGAAGTTCTCCGGCCCGTTCTCCTCGAAGATCGGCGTGTTCTGCACCGCGTCCTCGTACGGCCCCGGCGTGCCGTAGCTGTCACGGCAGCTGGCGTTCCACGGGGTCGGTGGGAACGGCTGGTAGTTGGCGACCTTGCCGTCGCGGATCACCATGTGGTGGGACAGAACTCCGCGAGCGGCCTCGTGGAAGCCGACACTGACGGCGTCCTCCGGCACCTTGAAGTCGTTCCAGCTCTTCGTGCGGCCGGCCTTCAGCTCCTCACGAGCCTTGTTCAGGCAGTGCAAGCCCGACGAGGGCGGAGTACGCCTCGTGATAGGCCCGGGCGCGATCACGCTCGATCGCGTTCGACCACGGCGGGATCTTCCACTCGAGCTCCATCTGCGGCAGGCTCTTCGAGCGCGGCAGCACCATCTTGATCGACTCGCCTGTCGCCTCGAGGTAGTCGCCGAGCTTCACGAGGCCGGCCTTCGCCGTCACCCACTGGCGGGCGAACGGGCCGCCGCCGGTGTCGCAGGCGACGAAGCGATCTGTGCGCTTGTCATAGATTCGGGGCGAGGTCACCCAGCTGTACTTGTCGGTGAAGTCGCGCTTCTGCGGCTTCGGGATCGTCGTCTTGTTCCAGGGGTGGTGCTTGTCGATCGGGTTGCCGAGCGGGTCCTCGGTCACCCAGGTCGTCTCGTTGTCCCAGTCCTCGAAGTACGAGGAACCGAGCTCGATGCGGATCATCCCGTTGATCTCCACGAGGTCGGTCGAGACGAGCTCGCCGCCGATGACGACCCCAGGCGTGATCATGCGTGCCCGGCCCCACTCGGTCATCGTCTTGTAGTCGTAGTCGACGACCTCCGGGTCGTCGAAGCAGCCCCAGCAGACGAGGTCGGTCTCGCGGAACCCGACCTGCTCGTACCCGGGCAGCGCTTCGTAGAAGAAGTCGTAGAGATCGTCGTGCAGCGTGACCGACCGCTTGCAGTAGTCGATGTACTCCATCAGCCGCACGTAGTAATCGGTGATCGTCTGATGCGTGATGTGCGCGCTGCAGCCGCCCGGCATGATCGTCGATGGGTGCGTGTGACGGCCGCCGAAGAGGCAGTACATCTCGCGGGTGTAGCGGGCCACCTCCAGCGTCTCGAGATAGAACTCGCCTGTGAACGGGTTGAGCGACCGCATGATGTCGGCGATCGTCCTGAACCCGTGGACGTCGGAATGCGGTGACGCCGTCGTCTCCGCCTTCGCGAGCACGGACGGATTCGTCTCCTTCACCATCTGCTCACAGAAGTCCACGTTCGCCATGCAGTCGTTGAAGATCGCGTGGTCGAACATGAAGTCGGCCGACTCGGCCAGGTTGAACGCGTAGTCACCGAGCTTCGGCGGTTTCACGCCGTAGGCCATGTTCTGGTTCAAACAGGAACAGGTGCAGTGGTTGTCACCGCAGATCCCGCAGATGCGGCTCGTGATGAAGTGAGCGTCACGCGGATCGATGCCCTTCATGAAGATGTCGAAGCCACGGAACACCATCGACGTCGAGTAGCACTTCAGGACTTCCTGGTTCGTGAAGTCGATCTCCGTGTGGATCCCGAGGCTCCCGACGATGCGGGTGATCGGGTCCCACGACATCTCCTTGACGACGACCTTCCGCTCTTGTGGTGCCTGAACGTCGGTGGCCATCTCACCCTCCTCTCTTGGCGTAGTAACGCGGCTGGTATCCCGAGTCGAGCGAGCGTCCCTTGCGCCGCCACTCCGGCTCCTTGTCGTACTTGTTCGCGATGTTCCGGTGCCGGCCCCAGCGGAGAATCGGGCCGATCGAGAACCGCTCGAAGGAGGCGGCGAGCCCTCCCCACGTGTCCTCATCCATGAACGGCATGTACTTGTCGGGGAAGCCCGGCATCGTGCAGGCCATGCAGATGCCCCCAACATTCGGGCACCCGCCGAGACCGTTCACCCAGCCGCGCACCGGCACGTTGCATTTGACGACCGGCCCCTTGCAGCCGAGCTTGACGAGGCAGCGTGGGTCGTCGCCGTACTCGCGCGCGAAGTTGCCCTCCTCCGCGAAGCCTGCCCGGTTGCACGACTCGCGCACTGTGCGGTCGAAGAGCCACTTCGGTCGGCCGGCGTCGTCGAGCTGGATCGGTGCGGCCATCCCGCCGAGTTGGAGCACGAGATAGAGCAGCGTCTCCGTCATGTTGTCGGGCTGGGCCGGGCAGCCCGGGATGTTGACGATCGGGATCCCCGCCTTCGACTTCCAGTTCCAGCCGAGGTAGTCGCGCATCCCCATCGCCCCGGTCGGGTTGTTCTTCATCGCTGGAATGCCGCCGTAGGTGGCGCAGGTCCCGACCGCGACGACCGCGGCCGCCTTCGGCGCGAGGCGGTCGATCCACTCGTTCGTCGTGATCGGCTGGCCGGTCGACGGGTCGACGCCGAGGCCGCTCCAGTGCCCGTCGCCGTTGATCTCCTCGTTGGGGATCGAGCCTTCGAAGACGAGCACGAACGGGTCGAGCTCGCCACGGTCGGCCTGCCAGAACGCCTCCAGGAACTCGGCGCCGTTCTCGTACGCGAGCACGCCATTGTGCACCACGACTCGCGGCATGCCCGGGATGATCCCGCGCACGATGTCCTCGAGGCTCGGGTTCGTTGCCGACGTCATCGCGACGGAATCGCCCTCGCACGAAAGCCCACACGTGATCCACAGGACGTGTGCGGTCACCGCTTCCGTCTCGTACTGGTTGGGAACGAACTCGACCGCTGCCATCCGTGCTCCTTTCCCTCAGCAGATGCGTGGGAGAGGGTCTCCCACGAGCATGTCCATGACCCGGCGGCCGCCGAAGGCGGTCTCGACGAGGACGAGCCCCGCCGGGTCGGTCTTCACCTCGCCGATCTCGGCCGCGTTCTCGCAGCCGGGAACGGCGGAGAGTGCGGCGAGTGCCTCGTCCGCCGCCTCCGGCGCGACGAAGGCGACGAGCCTGCCTTCGTTCGCGACGTACATCGGATCGATACCGAGGATCTCGCACGCGCCGACGACTGCCGGGTGCACCGGTACCGCAGCTTCCCGAACGACGACCGCGACGCCCGAGGAGCGCGCGAGCTCGTTCACCACAGAGGCGACCCCACCGCGTGTCGCATCGCGAATGCAACGCAACGACGGCCCGGCCGCGTCGAGCAACGCCTCGACCGCGGCCCACAGCGGCTGGGTGTCGGACTCGATCTCGGCGGCGAGCTCGAACTCGCCGCGGGCGAGCATGATCGCGGTCCCGTGCTCGCCGATCGAGCCCGAGACGAGGATCTTGTCGCCGGGGCGAAGCGCCGTCGGCGAGAGCGCTGCGCGCCGATCGATGCGGCCGAGCCCGGTCGTGCAGATGTACATCGAGTCGCATTTGCCGCGCTCGACGACCTTCGTGTCACCGGCGACGATGTGCACGCCTGCGGCCTCTGCTGCAGCGGCGATCGCGTCGACCTCGGCGCGCAGGTCGTCTGCGCCGAGCCCCTCCTCGAGCACGAACGACAGCGTGAGCGCAAGTGCACGCGCGCCGGCGACCGCCAGATCGTTGACGGTGCCGTTGACCGCCAGCTCCCCGATCGAGCCGCCGGGGAAGCGAATCGGCTTCACGACGAAGCTGTCGGTCGTCAGCGCGAGCCCGTCGAGCACGGCCGCGTCGGCGAGCTCGGTCATCCCGAACGCCGGCGCGAGTAGGCCCTCCACGAGTGCCTGGGTCGCCTTGCCGCCGGCGCCGTGCGCCATCGTCACGCGCTCGTCACGGAAACGCAGCGGCTTCGCGCGGACGCGCTCGATCATCGCGAGGGCATGCTCTTCGCTGTTATCGCGAGCCGGCATCTCCGCCTTGTGCCCGGCTCCTTCGAGCCCCTGTGGGGTGGTCACACGACCTCCCGCTCGCGCGCGAACCGCCCGAAGTTGTAGTAGGCGGCGCAGGCGCCCTCCGAGGAGACCATGCAGGTGCCGATCGGTCGCTCCGGCGTGCAGGCGGTGCCGAAGACCTTGCACTCCCAGGGTCGGATCACGCCCTTCAGGACCTCACCGCACTGGCAGGCCTTCGGGTCGGCGACGCGAATCCCCGGCACCGGAAACCGTAGCTCCGAGTCGAAGTCGGCGTACGCCTCGCTGAGCTTGAGCCCGCTCGACGAGATGAAGCCGAGGCCGCGCCACTCGAAGTGCGGCCGCAGCTCGAACATCTCCTCGAGGACGCGCAGTGCCTGCGGGTTCCCGTCGTACGGGACGACGCGCTTGTACTGGTTCTCGACCTCGCACCGCTCCTCGCGCAGCTGCACGAGGATCATGTGGACCGCCTGCAGCAGGTCGAGAGGCTCGAAGCCGGCGATCACGATCGGCTTGCCGTAGTCGGCCGGGATGAACTCGAACGGCCGGGCTCCGACAACGGTCGAGACGTGACCCGGGCCGATGAACCCGTCGAGCCTCAGGTCGGGCGACTCGAGGAGCGCCCGCAGGGGCGGCACGATCGTGACGTGGTTGCAGAAGCAGGTGAAGTTGCGGATCCCCTCGGCCTTCGCCCGCATGAGAGTCAGTGCGGTCGACGGCGCCGTCGTCTCGAACCCGACGGCGAAGAAGACCACCTCTCGGTCGGGGTTCTCACGCGCGATCCGCAGCGCGTCGAGCGGCGAGTAGACCATGCGGATATCCGCGCCCTCGGCCTTCGCCTCGAGCAGCGTCCCCCTGCTTCCGGGCACGCGCATCATGTCGCCGAAGCACGTGAAGATCACGCCGTCCTCGTGGGCGACCGCGATGCCGTCGTCGACGCGGCCCATCGGGATCACGCAGACCGGGCAGCCGGGCCCGTGCACGAGCTCGACGTTCTCCGGCAGGAGGTCGTCGACGCCGTACTTGTAGATCGTGTGCGTATGCCCCCCGCAGACCTCCATCAGCTTGTAGTGGCGGCCCGGCTCGACCGTGCCCAGGATCTCCGCGGCAAGCGCCCGGCCGAGCTCGGCGTCGCGGTATTCCTCGACGAACTTCACGAGGCGAGCCTCTGCAGCGCGACGCCGGCATGGACGAGCAGTTCGTCACCGGGCACGACGACACCGACGAGGTCGGTCATCACGTCGACACCGCCTTCACAGAGCGCAAGACCGCCTTCGCGAGCCTCGATGACGCGCATCGGCACGGCCTCATCCGAGCACGTGATGCAGTGGCCCTCGTCGCAGCTCACTGGATGACGCTCGTCTTCAGATCTTCGAGCTCCTGCTCGAACGCCTCACCCATCCGTTGCAGCAGGCCAAGCGTCGCCTGCGCTTCCTCCTCGTCGACCTTCGAGAGCGCGAAGCCGACATGGATCAGCACCCAGTCCCCGGGGCCGACGCCTTCGAGCAGGCCGACGTTGACGTTGCGGATGACGCCTGCGACGTCCACCTTCGCAAGGCGCTTCTCCTCGTCGACCAGTTCCACCACCTGGCCGGGAATCGCAAGACACATGCCGACACCCCGATCCTCGACTTCCGGCACCCTTGCGCCTCGAGCGTCAACCCTTCCGCAAACTTCCTCAACAACCGTTGAGGAAGCAGAAGCAGGCGGCTACGAGGGCACGAGCTTGTAGCCCATACCGCGCACGGTGAGGATCCGTTCCGGGTTACGCGGGTCGCGCTCGATCTTGTGACGCAGGTTCGACACGTGAACGTCGCAGACGTGCTCGTCGGCGTCGTGACTCGAGTCCCAGAGCCGGTGCAGGATCTCACGGCGGGTGATGATCCGCCCCGGCTCCTCGGTGAGCAGGGCGAGCAGCTTGAACTGCGACGCCGTCAGATACACCGAGCGTTCGTCGACGAGGACCTGCCGGAGGCCGAGGTCGAGCCGCAGGCCGCCGATCTCGCGCACCGGCCCGCGTGACGCGGCGCGCTCGAACTCGCAGCGGCGCAACACGGCGCGAACGCGACTCACGAGCTCGGTCAGCGAGCATGGCTTGGGCATGCAGTCGTCCGCGCCGAGCTCGAGGGCGAGCACGCGGTCGACCTCGCTGTTGCGCGAGCTGAGCGCGATCACCGGCACGGTGCTGACGAGGCGCAGCTTCCGCAGGACGTCGAGCCCGGACAACCTGCGCAGGTCGAGGTCGAGGATGATGACGTCGATCGGGCCGCGTACCGCTGCCAGCAGGGCAGCCTCTCCGTCGACAGCCTGCTCGACGTCGAAGCACTCGCGCTCGAGGCCGCGCGCGATTGCCGCTCGCACCTCGGGCGTCGAGTCCGCCAGGAGAATGCTCGCGCTCACGGGACGGGGGTCCCACCCACAGATCGACGGATACCCAAACCACCGGGAATCCAAGCCTCAGCGGCCGTCGCTGCTCCAGGGCCCTTCCTTGAACGGCTCCTGCTTACGCGTGAACGCGTAGCCGGCCCAGACGAAGCGCTCGCCGTCGACCCGGAGCCGCTCGCCACGCTCCCGTCCGGCGGAGGCGCGCCAGCCGGCTCCGTCGCGTTCGAACGTCGTCTCACCGCGGCCGGGCGGCGAGCCGGCGACCTTCGCGCGGAGCGCTCCCCGCTCCCACCAGAAAATGAATTCATTGCCCTCCGACCACCAGCGACCGAGGAGCGCCCGCACGTCATCGGGCGGCGGCTCCTCGGGCCGCCAGGGCTCGATCGGCTCCGGCCAGAGCTCGAGCGCCTTCTCGGCGAGCGAGATCGCGAAGAGATCCATGTTGCCCCGAGTCCCCGAGTTGGTCAGGCAAGCCGCACCGACCTGCGTCTTGCGGTGCACGTAGACACCGGCGAGATGGCCGGCCATCGCCCCGCCGTGGCCGCCGAAGATCTTGCCGTTCTGGTTGTAGAGCTGGAGGCCGAGCCCCCACGCGAGCACCCAGTCGTCGGGGTAGTACATGACCTGCGGGAACCACATCTCCTCGCTCGTCTTTGCGTCGAGCACGCCGTCGGCCCCGCGGGCGAGGAACGTGGCCCAGTCCGCGAGATCCTCGACGGTCGACCAGAGCTGCCCCATGGCGGCCACCTCGCCCAGCTGGGTATCGGGCTCGACCCAGACCGTGCGCGCATACTCGTCGACGAGGTAGCCCTGCGCCTTCGGCGCCTCCGCGCGCCACGTGGTGCGGGACAGGCCGAGGGGCCCGATGATGCGGTCGTCGACGTAGTCCGTGTACGCGAGGCCCGACCGCGCCGCGACCACGCGCCCGAGCAGGCCGTACGCGAGGTTCGAGTAGTGGTGCGCCTGTGCTGGGCCGAGCGCGAAGTCGACCTGCAGGTCGGACTCGGTGGGTGTCGTGCCCTCGACGAACATCTCGCCGACCTCGCGCTGCAGGCCGGACAGATGCGCCAGCATCCGCCGGATCGTCGGCGAGCCGTTCTCGAGATCGCCGAGGTGCTGGTCGAGCCGGTCGTCGAGATCGAGCAGGCCCGCGTCGCGCAGCTGCATGATCGCCGTGGCGGTGAACGTCTTCGTGATCGAGCCGATCCGATACTGGGTGCCCGGCGTCGCGTCCTGCTCCTCCGCGTAGTTGGCGGCGCCCACCGCGTTCGACCAGACGAGCTCGCCCTTGCGCACGACGGCCGCCGCGACCGACGGCAGCCGGTCGGCCTGCCGCTCCTGCAGGAGCCGGTCGAGCGCCTCAGACTCTGACATGGGCTCCGAGCGCCTGAGGGACGGCCTCGACGGCGCGTTCGATGTCGTCGTCGCCGACGTCGAGGTGGGTCACCGCGCGGAGTGTGCCCGGTTTGGTCGGCGAGAGCAGGACGCCGCGCTCGCGGATGCGGCCGATCGCCTCGTCCTCGGTCAGGCCCAGCGCGGCGACGTTCAGCTGCACGAAGTTGGTCTCGACCAGCTCGAGGTCGACCGGCAGTCCGGTCTCCGCCCAGCCTTCGGCCAGCCTGCGCGCCCGCGCATGGTCCTCGGCGAGGCGCTCGACGTTGTGGTCGAGCGCATACAGCCCGGCCGCCGCGACGATGCCCGCCTGGCGCATCGCGCCGCCGAACCGGTGCTTCCCCATGCGCGCGTCGGCCATCAGCTCCTTCGAGCCCGCGATCAGCGCACCGAGCGGGCAGCCGAGCCCTTTCGAGAGGCACAGGGTGACGGTGTCGAACGGGGCGGCGATCACGGCCGGCGCGATGCCCGAGGCGACCGCGGCATTGGCGAGGCGGGCGCCGTCGAGGTGGACGCGGGCGCCGAGCTCTCGGCCTGCCTCGACCACCGCGTGCAGCTCGGCGAGCGGCCAGACCGTGCCGCCGGCCAGGTTGTGCGTGTCTTCGAGCGCGAGCACCGCGGTTCGCGGCCCCCAGAAGCCTCCCTCCGTCCAGCCCGCGTCTCGGACCTGGTGCGGAGTGAGGCGGCCGCGGTAGCCGGGCAGCCCGCGCGTCTGCAGGCCCGAGTGGAACGCGGCACCCCCGAGCTCGGCGACCATGATGTGCGCGCGCTCCTCGACGATCAGCTCGCCGCCGCGCTCGCCGAGGATGGCGAGCGCGATCTGGTTGCCCATCGTCGCCGTCGGGAGATAGACGGCCTCCTCCTGGCCGAGCAGCTCCGCTCCGCGCCGCTCGAGCTCGAGCACGGTCGGGTCCTCACGCTCCTGCTCGTCGCCGACCTCGGCGGAGGCCATCGCCTGCCGCATCTCGTCCGACGGCTTCGTCTGCGTGTCGGACCGGAGGTCGATCACCGTGCGATCCTACGTGCATGGAGGAACGGGAACTGCACACCCTGCCGCCCGGCTTGCCGGTGCCGAAGGACGACGGCGCCGCAGACCACCTGACGGGCCTGGCGTTGCCTCACCTCGAGCTCGAATCGTCGCAGGGGCCGGTCGACGTCGCCGCGTTCACGGTGCTCTACGTCTACCCGCGCACGGGCAAGCCCGGCGAGCCCTCGCTGCCCGGCTGGGACGACGTTCCCGGCGCACGCGGCTGCACGCCGCAGTCCTGCGCGTTTCGCGACCACGCCGAGGAGCTCAGCGGAGCTCGGCGCGAGCGTCGCCGGGCTCTCGTCGCAGTCGCTTCCCGACCAGGTCGAGTTCGCGGAGCGAAACCACATTCCGTATCCGGTGGTCGCGGATCCCGCGCTGCGCCTTCGGGACGAGCTCGGCCTGCCCACGTTCGAGGTTGCCGGGCACACGCTCTACGCGCGGCTCGCCCTCATCGCGGAGGCCGGGCGGATCGCCAAGGTCTTCTACCCGGTGTTCCCGCCGGACCGAAACGCGGCGGACGTCGTCGCGTGGCTGCGCGCACGCAGCTGACTCGCACCGTTCGCAGAGCTACTTTGTCGCGATGGATCTCGAGCTCGTCACCGAGGTGCTCGGCACCGAGCCTGCCTTCCGCACCCGCCAGGTGTGGGAATGGGCCGCCCGCGGCGCAAAGTCGTACGCCGAGATGACGAACCTCTCGCTCGCCCTGCGCGAGCGGCTGGAGGAGCAGGCTCCCTACTCGACGCTCGAGCTCGTGCACGAGGCGACGTCCGTCGACGGAACCGTGAAAGCGCTGTTCCACACCGCGGACGGCCATCCGCTCGAAGCCGTGCTGATGCGGTTCCGCGACGGGCGGCGATCGGTCTGCGTGTCGTCCCAGTCCGGCTGCCCGCTGACGTGCACCTTCTGCGCGACCGGGCAGATGCAGTTCCGGCGGAACCTGAGCGCGTGGGAGATCCTCGACCAGGCGCTCCATTTCCGCCGCCTCGAGCCGATCGACCACGTGGTCTTCATGGGCATGGGCGAGCCGATGCTCAACTTCGACGCCGTCGTGGCTGCAGCGCGCCGACTGCCCGACCTGGGGGTCACCCATCGGCGAACGACCATCTCGACCGTCGGTTGGCTCCCGGGCCTGCGCCGGTTCGTCGACGAGGTGGACGAGCCGATTCGCCTCGCGCTGTCGCTGCACGCGCCGACCGATGCGCTGCGCAGCGAGATCATGCCGGTCAACGACCGCTATCCCCTCGAGGACGTGATCGCTGAGTGCACGCGCTACCACGAGCTGCGCCGCCGCAAGGTGTTCGTCGAGTACGTGATGCTCGCGGGCGTCAACGACTCGCTCGAGCACGCCCGCGGCCTGGCGGAGCTGCTCGACCCGAAGGTCTTCAAGGTCAACATGATCCCGTACAACCCCACCGGCATGTTCGACGGCTCGTCGCGCGAGACGATGGCCGCCTTCAAGGACGCACTGCACCACTCCGGCTTCTCCCCCACGCTGCGCCTCACGCGCGGCAGGGACATCGCCGCCGCCTGCGGGCAGCTGGCGGCGACTGCCTAGCGCGAGCCGCGGGGCGAGGTGCTCGCGGCGATCGACAGCCGCCCCGAGCCGGCGCGCTCCACAGGCTGCTCGCCCGTGACGAGCCGCTCGAGCGCGGCGACGCACCTCGCGTCGAAGGCCGAGCCCGTCTCTCGATGGAGCAGCGCGAACGCGGCCTCGCTCGACCACGCCTCGCGGTAGACGCGTCTCGAGATCAAGGCGTCGTACACGTCGCAGACGGTGAGGATCCTGGTGTCGAGGTCGATGTCCTCGGCTTGAAGGCCGCGCGGGTAGCCGGCCCCGTCGAGGCGCTCGTGGTGGTCCCGGACGAGACGGCGAACCGAGGCCGGGAAGCCGCCGAGCTCGTTCAGCAGCTTGTGGCCGCGCTCGGGATGCTCCTGTACCGCCGCGTACTCGGACTCGTCCAGCGGGCCGGGCTTCTTGAGGATCGAGTCGGGAACCGAGAGCTTGCCGATGTCGTGAACGAGCGCACCGATCGCCAGGCTGCGCAGCCTGCTCTTCGACAGGCCGAGCGCCTCACCGACCTGGACGGCGCGGAGCGCCACCCGCCGTGTGTGCCGCTCGGTGTACTCGTCCTTGTCGGCGAGGCGGACCGTCAATGCGCGCACATGCGAACCGAGGAAGATGTCCTCGGCCGCGACCAGGTCGGCGCCGCTCAGGTCGCCGGCAAGTGGCCGCGACTGCGCGGAGCGCGCCAGGTCGACAGCCACGGCAAGGCCGACGAGCAGGATGCCGTCGAGCTCCACCTCGTGCCCGATCCACCAGCCGAGCTGGTCGTAGTTCATCGTCAATGCCGGCACGAGAGCCGTCGCGAGCCAGACAAGACCGGCCACCACCGCCAGGTCGAGCGCGCGCTGGGTGAGCAGGAAGGTTCGTAACGCCCGGAGGCGCCAGCTGCGCGTACGCGGCCGAGCCCGATCGCAAGCAACGTGAGCGCAGCGGTGCTGTTCGGCGCCGGCACGGCCGGCAGCAGGCTGGGCCAGACGAGCGCCGAGGCACCGAGTCCGAGCACGAGAGCGAGCAGCAGTCCCTGGAGCGCGAGCAACGCGCGCATGCTCCGCAGGACGCGGGGCAGAGGGAAGATCGAGAGCGTCAGCACGATCGCCCCGGCCGGAAGCGTCGCTCCGCCCGTGACCGCGACCACCCCGTTCGGGCCGAACCACACGCCCGGCGTCGAGAGGCCGTGCAGGGCGAGCAGGCTCGCCATCACCGCGAACGCCGTCCCGACGAGCACGGTTCGCGTGTCGGCCCGGCGGGCGCCGACCACGGTGAGGCCCAGCGCGGCGACCGCGGCGGCGAGCGCGCTGAACCCGACCGCATAGAAATGCACCTCACCCGTCAGCTCCACCCGGACGCCGCCGAAGAGCAGCACCACGGCAGCCGGAAGCGAGGCCGCCAGGGCGCCCATGATCAGCATCGGCACGAGCCGGTCGCGCGCGTTGCTCCGCACTTTGCCTCTTTCGGCACGACCCGGCCGTAGCTTGAGGTGCCGCCGCTACCCTGCCGGGCCGTGTCGAAGACCCTTGCCTACCGCGACGACCTGCGGAACGTCGCCATCGTGGCGCACGTCGACCACGGGAAGACCACCCTCGTCGACGCCATGCTCTGGCAGTCCGGGTCGTTTCGGGCCAACCAGGACGTGGCCGAGCGGGTCATGGACTCCGGCGATCTCGAGCGGGAGAAGGGCATCACGATCCTCGCCAAGAACACCTCGGTGCGCCTGAACGGCACGAAGATCAACATCATCGACACGCCCGGCCATGCCGATTTCGGCGGCGAGGTCGAGCGTGGCCTGACGATGGTCGACGGCGTCCTCCTGCTCGTCGACGCCTCGGAGGGGCCGCTCCCGCAGACCCGCTTCGTGCTGCGCAAGGCGCTCGAGAGCCGCCTGCCCGTCGTGCTCGTCGTCAACAAGATCGACCGGCCCGACGCGCGAATCGAGGAGGTCGTGAACGAGGTGTACGAGCTCTTCCTCGACCTCGACGCCTCGGCCGACCAGATCGAGTTCCCGATCGTCTACACGGTCGCGCGCGACGGGAAGGCCGGGCTCGACCCCACCACGCTGGCGGACGATCTCGGCCCGCTCTTCGAGACGCTGCTCGAGACGATCCCGGCACCGTCGTACGACCCCGAGCACCCGCTGCAGGCGCTCGTCACGAACCTCGACGCCTCGCCCTACGTGGGCCGGCTCGCCCTGCTGCGCGTGCGGCACGGCGTTCTGCGGAAGGGCCAGCAGATCGCCTGGTGCCGCGCGAACGGCGAGATTCAGAACGCCCGGGTGACCGAGCTCCTGATCACCGAGGCGCTCGACCGCGTCCCCGCCGACGAGGCCGGGCCCGGCGAGATCGTGGCGCTCGCGGGCCTGCCCGAGGTGACGATCGGCGAGACGATCGCCGACCCGGACGATCCCGCGGCCCCTGCCGGTGACCGTCGTCGACGAGCCGAGCCTCTCGATCACGATCGGCATCAACACCTCACCGCTCGCAGGGACGGAGGGGACGAGGCTGACCGCGAGCCAGGTGAAGCAGCGGCTCGACCAGGAGCTCGTCGGCAACGTCTCGCTCCGCGTCCTCCCCACCTCGCGCCCCGACACCTGGGAGGTGCAGGGCAGAGGCGAGCTGCAGCTCGCGGTGCTCGCGGAGATCATGCGACGCGAGGGCTTCGAGCTGACGATCGGCAAGCCCGAGGTGCTCGTCCGCGAGCTCGACGGCAAGCGCCACGAGCCCGTCGAGCGGGTGGCGATCGACGTCCCCGAGGACTTCGTCGGCGTCGTCACGCAGCTGCTCGCGCTGCGCAAGGGACGCATGCAGCAGATGGTCAACCACGGCACCGGCTGGGCGCGGATGGAGTACCTCGTGCCGGCGCGCGGGCTGATCGGCTTCCGCACCGAGTTCCTGACCGAGACGCGCGGGTCGGGGATCATGCACCACGTCTTCGACCGATGGGAGCCGTGGTTCGGCGAGCTGCGAACGCGCCCGACCGGCAGCCTCGTCGCCGATCGCCGCGGCCAGGCGACCGGTTTCGCGATCGAGAACCTGCAGGAGCGCGGCTCGCTCTTCATCGCCCCCACCGACGAGCTCTACGAGGGGATGGTCGTCGGCGAGAACTCCCGCTCGGAAGACCTCGACGTCAACGCCTCGAAACCGAAGAAGCTCACGAACATGCGCGCGTCGTCGGCGGACGAGCTGATCCGCCTGATCCCCCCGCGCCCGCTCTCGCTCGAGCAGGCGCTCGAGTTCATCCGCGACGACGAATGTGTCGAGGTGACGCCGAAGAGCATCCGGCTGCGCAAGGTGGAACTGTCTGCTTCGAAGCGCGCGAGCAGCACCTCGAGGCGCAAGCGCGAGGCGTCCGCTGCCGCGAGCCGCTGACGCGCAGGTTCAGATCGTCGGCGGGTTCGGGTCGGGCGGCAGGGGCGTCGGCTCGGGCCCGGGTGACGGCGGCGTGGGATCGGGTGACGGCGGGCCGGGCAGCGGGTCCGGGCCTGGGCTGGGTGGTTCGAGGTTCATGCGGCTCCTCGGTCGAGGGGGTGGACGCTCACGGGCACCGAGGTGCCCGGAGCGCCCACCTGCAAAACCGCCTCAGCTGACGCCGGCGAGCCGGGGCGTGCAGCTCGCGAGGCCGCGCTTCTCGAGGTACTGCTGGTGGTAGTCCTCCGCCTCCCAGAACGGCGGCGCGTCCTCGATCTGGGTGACGACAGGGCGCGAGAGCCGGGCCTGCACGCGCTCGCGTGAGGCCTCGGCGGCGGCGCGTTGCCCGTCGTCGTGGGCGAAGACGACGGAGCGGTACTGCTCGCCGACATCCGGGCCCTGGCGGTTCAACTGGGTCGGGTCGTGCTCGGCCCAGAAGACCGCGAGCAGCTGCTCGTACGGGATCTTCTCGTCGTCGTAGGTCACCTCGACGACCTCCGCATGGCCGGTCCGGTCGTAACAGACCTGCTCGTAGCTCGGGTTGTCGACCTGCCCGCCGGCGTAGCCGACCCGGGTGCCGGTGACGCCGTCGAGCCGGCGGAAGGCGGCTTCGACACCCCAGAAGCAGCCCGCACCGAAGGTTGCCTTCTGTTCGGCCATCTATTCCTCCTCCAGCTTGATCGACGTGGAGTTGATGCAGTACCGCAGCCCGGTCGGGTGCGGCCCGTCCGGGAACACGTGGCCGAGATGGCCGCCGCACGAGGCGCACATCACCTCGGTGCGCACCATCCCGTAGCTCGAGTCCGACTCCTCCTCGACCGCGTCCTCGGACGCGGGAGCGTAGAACGCGGGCCAGCCGCAGCCGGAGTCGTACTTGGCCTCCGCCTGGAAGAGCTCGGCACCGCAGCCCGCGCAGTGGTAGCGGCCTGGCTCGAACACATGGTCGTACTCGCCGGTGAACGGCCGCTCGGTGCCCTTCTCGCGCAGCACGTGGTACTGCTCGGGCGTGAGCTCGGCCCGCCACTCGGCCTCTGACTTGATCGTTTTGTTCTTCACGCCTGTACCGACTCGCCTGCGGCCGTAGCGTTACCGGTCGAGTGTCGCTGGGCTCTCGCCGCCATGAGGGAACGGTGCCACACAGCCGTCGGCTCGTGTCGAGCGGGCGCCCCGAACCGGCCTTTACGCGTCGTCCTCCGCGGCTTCGGCCTGCTCGCCGAGGTCGACGATGTCGCCGTCGTGGAACAGCACGCCCTGGCAGGCGACCCGCCACTTCTGCTTGCGCCGGAGCAGGAACTCGAGGTCCATCGCGAAGTGCTTGAACTCCTCCTGCTGGGCGTTCTCCATGATCGCCTTCGCGTCGGCGTCCTGCTCGACGGAGATGCGCTGCTCGTACCAGCCGATCGCCTCGGCCTCCTCGACGAGCGAGGTGATCATGCGCGCGAACGTGCGCGTCTTGGAGTCGAGCTCGTCAGGTGGCTCGTGGTACTGGTTCTCGGGCATCGAAGGACTTCTGCTCGGCGCGATGGTCTTCAAACCGGAAGCGGACGATCTGCTCCTTCGCCGCCCGCACCTCGTCGAGCCGCTTGACCGGGCGGGACTGCGGAGCGTCGTGCACGAGCTCCGGCTCGTCCGCGGCCTCGCGGGCGATCGCGAGCATGGCGCTGCAGAACGCATCGAGCGTCTCCTTGGCCTCCGACTCCGTCGGCTCGATCATCAGCGCCTCGGGCACGACGAGCGGGAAGTACACCGTCGGAGGATGGAAGCCGTAGTCCATCAGGCGCTTCGCGACGTCGAGCGCGCTGACGCCGTGCTCGCGCTTCAGGTTGCGCGCGCTGAGGACGAACTCGTGCATGCAGAGGCGGTCGTACAGGACGTCGTAGTCGTCCTTGAGGCGCGCCAGCATGTAGTTCGCGTTCAGCACGGCGACCTCGCTCATCTTGCGCAGGTCAGGCCCGTACGACCGCATGAACGCATACGAACGTACGAAGACGCCGAACGGCCCGCTGAAGGCGCGCACCTTCCCGATCGTCTTCGGACGGTCGTAGTCGAGGCGGAAGGTCTCCCCGTCCTTCACGATCACAGGCACCGGCAGGAAGGGCTCGAGGATGTCGCGCACGGCGATCGGGCCGCCGCCCGGGCCGCCGCCGCCGTGAGGCTGCGAGAAGGTCTTGTGCAGGTTGATGTGCACCACGTCGAAGCCCATGTCGCCGGGCCGGGAGATGCCGCAGACGGCGTTCAGGTTCGCGCCGTCGTAGTACATGAGCGCGCCGGCACCATGGAAGATGTCGCGGATCTCCTCGATGTTCTCGTCGAAGAGGCCGAGCGTCGAGGGGTTCGTCAGCATCAGCCCCGCGGTGCGCTCGTCGACCTTCCCGCGCAGGTCCTCGACGTCGATGTTGCCCCGGGCATCGGTCTTGACCGGGGTGAGCTCGTACCCGGACATCGTCACGCTCGCCGGGTTCGTGCCGTGCGCCGTGTCTGGGATCACGATCTTGCGGCGCTGCGCGTCCTCGCCCTTGGCCGCAAAGTAGGCGTGGAAGAGCATCAGCCCGGTCAGCTCGCCCTGGCTGCCGGCAGCCGGCTGCAGGCTGACCGCGTCGAGACCGGTCACCTCGAGCAGGATCTCCTGGAGGAGCCATTCGAGCTCGAGCGCCCCCTGCGCGGCGTCGTCCTCGACGAGCGGATGGAGGCGCGCGAATCCCGGCAGGCCGACGAGCCGCTCGTTGATACGCGGGTTGTACTTCATCGTGCAGCTGCCCAGGGGATAGAAGCCCGTGTCGATCCCGAAGTTGCGCGTCGAGAGCTCCGTGAAGTGGCGCAGCACCTCCGGCTCGGCGAGCTCCGGCAGGCGCGGCGCCTCCTTCCGGGCCAGCTCCGCGGGCACCTCGGGCACCGGCAGGTCGGGCCTCGGCACGCCGATCCCGCGGCGGCCGGGCTGAGACTTCTCGTAGATCAGCTTCACGAGAGCGCCTCCACGAGCTGGTCGATCTCGGCCACCGTGCGCTGCTCGGTGACCGCCACGAGCAACGCGTCGTCGAGCCCCGGATAGTCGCGGCCGAGCGGGTAGCCGGCATAGACGCCGCGCGCGCGGGCGGAGGCGAGCGCATCGCGCGCGGGCCGCCCGGTGCGCACTGCAAACTCCTTGAACGTTGTCTTGTCGGGAAACACCGGTTCGAGCCCGGCCGCGGCGAGCCGCTCCTTGGCGTACGCGGCGAGGGCCATGCAGGTCTCCCCCAGCTCGCGCAGCCCGTGCGGGCCGAGCAGGCTCAGATGCACGAGCCCTGCCAGCGCGAGGAGGGTCTGGTTGGTGGTGATGTTGGAGGTCGCCTTCTCGCGGCGGATGTGCTGCTCGCGCGTCTGCAGGGTCAGCACATACCCGCGGTCACCCGCGGTGTCGACCGTCTCGCCGACGATCCGGCCCGGGAGCCGCCGGATGTAGTCCGTCTTGGCCGCGAGGAAGCCGTAGTGCGGGCCGCCGTAGCTCATGGCGTTCCCTGCGGACTGCCCCTCGCCGATCGCCATGGCGCAGCCGTAGTTGCCGGGCGCCTCGAGCAGCCCCGAGCGACACCGGATCGACGTGCGCGATCGGCATCGCCTCGGCGTCGTTCGCCGCCGCAGCGAGCTCGGGAGCGTTCTCGAGGATCCCGAAGAAGTTCGGCTGCTGGAAGATCACGGCCGCCGCACCCTCGGCCGCAGCCCGGAGCCGGGCCGGATCGGTCGCCCCGCCTTCGTGCGGCACCTCGACCACCTCGAGGCCGAAGCCCGGGCGCATAGGTCTTCACGACCTGGCGCACCTGCGGGTTGGTGGCCTCGGTGACGACGATCTTCGCCTTGCCGGTCGCCTGCTTGGCGACGAAGCAGGCGTCGGCGGCGACGGTCGTGCCGTCGTAGCCCGACGCGTTCGAGACGTCCATCCCGGTCAGCTCGCAGATCGCCGTCTGGTACTCGAAGATCGCCTGGAGCACGCCCTGGCTCATCTCGGGCTGATACGGCGTGTACGCGGTCAGCAGCTCGCCGCGCTGAAGGACGGCATCGACGACGGCGGGAACGTAGTGGTCGTAGATCCCGGCACCGAGAAAGCAGATCTCGTCGACGACGTTCTTGCCGGCGAGCTCCTCGAGGTGCCGCTGCAGCTCGGCCTCGGTGAGCGCGGGTGCGACGGCGAGCTCACGGTCGTAGCGCATCCCCGCCGGGATGTCGCGGAAGAGCTCGTCCACCGACGAGACGCCGATCGTCGCGAGCATCGACTCGCGGTCCGCGTCGGTGAGCGAGAGGTAGCTCACGGGAGCCCCTACGCCCCCTCGGCGAGCACGTTCTTGTACGCGGCGAGGTCGAGCAACTGTGACTGCTCGTCGGTGTTCGTCATGCGGATGCGCACGAGCCAGCCGTCGCCGTAGGGGTCGTCGTTGACCGTCTCCGGGGCGTCGACGACCTTCTGGTTCACCTCGAGGACCTCGCCCGAGAGCGGTGAGATCAGGTCGGAGACCGCCTTCACCGACTCGACCTCGCCGTACGAGGAGTCCTTGCCGATCGTCGCACCCACGTCGGGAGCCTCGAAGTGGACGAGCTCGCCGAGCGCGTCCTGCGCGTACCAGGTGACTCCGAGGACGGCCTCGTCCCCGTCGATGCGGGCCCAATCGTGCTCCGGGTGGTAGAGGAGATCGTCGGGGTACGACTCGCTTGCCGCCATTACTCGGTCTCCTTCTTGTAGAGGGGCTTGCGGGAAACCTCGGCGCGGCGCGGCTTCCCTCGGACGTCGATCACGAGCCCGGTGCCGGGCTGCGACGGAGGCGGCGGGGACGTAGCCCAGGCCGATGCCGACGTCGAGCATCGGCGACATCGTGCCCGACGTCACCTCGCCGCCGCCCTGCGATCGCCATGTGCTGCCGCGGGATCGCCTTCTCGGTCATCACGAACGGGACGAGCTTCTCGTCCGGCCCCTGCTGCTTGATCGCGCGGAGCCGTTCGACGCCGGTGAACTCGGTGTCGAGGGCACAGGCCCAACCGAGCCCCGACGAGATCGCGTCACGCTCCGGCCCGATGTCGTTGCCGTGCAGCGGGTAGCAAACCTCGAGGCGCAGGGTGTCGCGCGCTCCGAGCCCGCACGGCGTGACGCCACGGGCGAGGATCGCGTCCCACAGGCGGACCGCGTCGTCCTCCATGCAGGCAAGCTCGACGCCCTCCTCACCCGTGTAGCCGGTGCGGTTGACCATCACCTCGACGCCGTCGAGCTGCTCCGAGCTCGAACGTGAACGGAGCGCCGTGGCCGAGACCGAGCCGCTCGAGCGCGCGTGGGCCCTGCACGGCGAGCAGCCCGTAGTCGTCCGAGACGTCGCGCACGTCGGAGCCCCGCAGCTCGCGCTCCTTGAGCCACGCCAGATCCGTCTCGCGGTTGGAGGCGTTGACCACGATCAGGTAGCGGTGCTCGCTCGAGCCGGTAGACGATCACGTCGTCGACGATGCCGCCGGCGTCGTTCGTGATCAGCGAGTACTGCGCCGTGCCCGGCTGCAGCCGATCGATGTCGTTGGAGAGGGTCGCCTGCAGCAGATCGCGCGCGGTCGGCCCCTCCACCTCGAGCTCGCCCATGTGCGAGACGTCGAAGCAGCCGGCGTCCCGTGCGCACCGCCCGGTGCTCGGGGATGACGCCTTCGTACTGCACCGGCATCTCCCAGCCCGCGAAGGGGACCATGCGGGCGCCGAGCGCGACGTGACGGTCGTAGAGGGGGGTGCGCCGAAGCGTCTGCATCCGCGGGCGATGCTAACCGCAGGCGAGGCCTCCCGGCTTTCGCATAAAGCGCCCGCGCGGGCGGCTACTCGTCGCGCAGGAACGACGGCACGTCGAGCGAGTCGCCTGCGTCGAACTCGGGGCCTCTCGACCCCACGGGCGCGCCGCTTTCGGCGATCCCCGGTCCGGGCCCGGCGGCGGCGCTGGGCGCCGAAGCCGGTTGCGATCACCGTCACTCTGACCTCGTCGCGCAGCTGGTCGTCGATCACGGCGCCGAAGATGACGTTCGCGTTCTGGTCGGATGCGCTCGTCACGACCTCGGCTGCCTCGTTGACCTCGAACAGGCCGAGGTCCGGAGGCCCGCTGATGTTGAGGAGGATGCCGGTCGCGCCCTCGATCGACGATTCGAGCAGCGGGGAGCTGACCGCGTGCCGGGCTGCCTCTCCGGCGCGGTTCTCGCCTTGCCCGGTGCCGATCCCCATCAGCGCCGAGCCGGCGTCGCGCATGATCGTTCGTACGTCGGCGAAGTCGAGGTTGACGATGCCGGGCACGGTGATCAGGTCGGTGATCCCCTGGACGCCCTGGCGCAGGATGTCGTCGGCGAGCTTGAACGCGTCGGAGAGCGGCGTCTTCTTCTCGACGACCTGCAGCAGCCGGTCGTTCTCGATCACGATCAGCGTGTCCACCTTGTCGGCGAGCTCGCTGATGCCCTGCTCTGCCTGTTGTGACCGGCGGCGCCCCTCGAATGCGAACGGTCGCGTCACGACACCCACCGTGAGCGCCTCGAGCTCGCGGGCGATCTCCGCGACGATCGGCGCGCCACCCGTGCCGGTGCCGCCACCCTCGCCTGCGGTGACGAAGACCATGTCGGCGCCCTTGAGCGCCTCCTTCAGCTCGTCGCGCGACTCGGTCGCCGCCTCGCGGCCGACGGCCGGGTCGGCTCCCGCGCCGAGACCGCGCGTCGCCTTCGCGCCGATGTGGATCTTCACGTCGGCCTCGCACATCAGAAGCGCCTGGGCGTCCGTGTTGACGGCGACGAACTCGACGCCTGTCAGCCCCGCGTCGACCATGCGGTTGACGGCGTTCGTCCCTCCGCCGCCGACGCCGACGACTTTGATCACTGCTAGGTAGTTACCGGAACGGTCTCTCATCTGGTGTGGGCTCGACCTCAAGCTCGAGTGCAGGGTGGGGCCGCCGAGCGCCTCCTTCCTTTCTGAGGGTACGGATGGTTTCCTGCCCTGTCAACGCACAAACGTCGAGTCTCGACCTCGCTAACCCTCAACCTCTACCTCCGACTTGAGGGTTGCTGGAGAGCACCGGGCGCTCGGGGACGCTGACGTCGAGGTACCCGCCGCCCGCGGCGGCGGCCCGGTCTGGCGGAGGATGCGCCGCGCGATCGCGAGCTTCAGACGCAGGTCGCCGCCCCCGCCGAGCCGCAGCTCGAGCCCGCCGCCGAGGACGAGCGTCAGCTCCTTCGCGCCGATCCGGACGACGTGCACCCCGCCCGGAAGCGGGGCGCCGCGCAGGAGCGACAGGGCCGAGGCGGCCTCGGCCGGAAGCGCTCCCGAGGTGCTCGCCCACCGCCACGTGAACCGACGACTTCGTCACCCAGAGCCGGGGCAGGCTCGAGAGCTGCGCATGGGCGAGCGGGCGGATGACCCGGCCCGACGCCGCCACCAGAAACGCGTTCTTGCCCGGCACCTGGCGCAGGATCAGAACCGGCTCCTCGCGGTGGACGACGACGCGGAGCGTGTGCGGGAACGCCCGGTCGAACGAGAACGTGCGCACCCCGGGGAGCGGCGCGAGGGCACGCGAGACGGTGTTGTCATCGACCTGGAGCAGGCTCTTGCCCAGGGCGGGTGCAAGTGCGGCGCGCACCTGGGCGCGCAGCGCCGGCGTCCCTCCGCGCACCTCAACCGTCTGAACTGCGAAGACCGAGGTCTCGCGCGCGACGGCATAGGCAGCCCCCGCGACGGCGAGCAGGAGGAAGCCGAGGAGCAGGGAGCGGCCCGAGGGCAGGATCCGTCCGAGCTCCGGCATCCCGCGGCGCGCGGGCAGCACCGCGGTGCGCGTCGTCGACCTCTTCGGAGCAGGCACGCCGCTCATTTCGCCGCGAGCATGTTCTTCCCCTACACCGCCGCCTACAGCGCGGGAAGCTCGAGCGGCCCGAGGAAGTGCACCTCGTGCTCGAGCTCCAGCCCGAACTGCTCGCGCACCCGCCGACGGGCCTCCGCCATCAGTTCGATGCAGTCGGCGCTGAGGGCGCCGTCGGCGTTCTCGATGAAGTTCGCGTGACGCGGGGAGATCACCGCGCCGCCGATCCGGTGCCCCTTGAGACCGCACTCCTCGATCAGCCGCCCGGCTCCGCGCTCACCGGCCGGGTTCTTGAAGACGCTGCCGAATGTGCGCTTGTTCGTCGGCTGTGTCGCCTTGCGCTGGGCGAGCAACTCGGAGGCTCGCGCCTTGACCGCCTCGCTCGAGCTCGGCTCGAGCTGGAACCGCACCTGGGCGACGACCTCCCCGGGCCGGAGCGCCGAGTGCCGGTACGCGAGGCCGAGCTCGACCGCCGAGAGCGTGCGCACGTACTCCGCATCGACGACCACCGCGTCGATGAGGACGTCGCTCCACTCGCGGCCGTACGCGCCGGCGTTCATCCGCACGCCGCCGCCGGCGGTGCCGGGAATCGCCGAGGCGAACTCGAAGCCGCCGAGCCCCGCGGCGCGCGCCCGGTGCAGCGCGACGGCGTTCGAGGCCCCGCCGCCAGCGACGAGGACGTCGCCCTGGACCTCGACCGCGGCGAGAGCGCCGTCGAGCTTGATGATCAGCGCCTCGACGCCGTCGTCGTGTGCGAGCACGTTCGAGCCGAGGCCGATCGTCTCGACGAGCAGATCGCGTTCTCTCGCCCAGCGAAGGCAGTCCTGGAGCTCCTCGACCGTAGCCGGGGCGGGCAAACCAGCGCGCCGGGCCTCCCGTGCCGATCGTCGTATGGCGTGCGAGCGGGACGTTCTCTTCCACGCCGGCCACGCTAGCTTCGCAGGAGGGCCACGGCGCGATCGACATCGCCGGCGCCGACGACGAGGAGCACGTCGCCGGGCTGCGCACGGCGCGCGAGCCGCGCCACGCCCTGCTCGACCGTCGGCGTGTACGCGGCGAGGACGCCCAGGTCGCTGAGCGCATCGACGACGAGCTTGCCGGTGACGCCGGCGATCGGCGTCTCACGCGCGGGATAGACGTCTGTCACCGTGACGTCGTCGGCGGCGGCGAGCGCGGCGGCGAGCTCGGCGGCGAGATACCGCGTGCGCGAGTAGAGGTGCGGCTGGAAGAGCACCCGCAGCGGCGCCCCAGGGAAGCGCTCCCGGGCGGCAGCGATCGTGACGGCGATCTCGGTCGGGTGATGGGCGTAGTCGTCGACGATCGTGACGTCGCCCTCGTGCACCTCGAACCGCCTCGCCGTGCCGGAGAAGCGTGCGACCGCCGCTGCGGCTTCGCTGCCGGTGACACCGGCGAGCTCGAGGGCGGCGATCGCGGCGCCCGCGTTGCGGCGATTGTGCTCGCCCGGGACCGCCAGCGGCCCTCGATAGGCCGGCGCGTCGCGCACGACGTGCGCGACGCCCGCGAGCCACCGGTCGAACTCGCCGCTCGAGCTCGGCGACGGACGCGTACTCGGTGTGATGGTCGAGCTCGAGATTGGTGACGACCGCGATCTCCGCAGGCAGGTCGAAGACCGTTCGGTCCGACTCGTCGGCCTCGACGACGAGGTAGCCCGCACCGAAGCCGGCGTTCGAGCCCGAGCTGCGGGACGAGAGCGCCGATCAGCCAGGCCGGGTCGCCGCCGGTCTCGCGCAGGCCGAAGGCGATCATCGCGGCGGTCGTTCCCTTCCCGTGCGTGCCGCTGACCACGATCGAGCGGCGCGCCGAGACCAGCTCGCGCAGGAACTCGCGCCGCCGCAGGCCGGGCACCTGCGGGTAGGCGGACGAGACGACGGCCTCCCAGCCGTCGGGAACGACCGGGTCGGGAGAGATCTCGATCCGGGCGTCCTCGAGCGGCTCGAGGTACGGCGTGCGCACCCGGTCCCAGCCTCCGACCTCGGCGCCCCAGGCGCGCGCCAGCTGCGCGTAGCCCGACAGGCCCGCGCCGCCGATCCCGACGAACCAGAGCCGGCGGCCGTTCACCGCTTCGCCAGCATCGGCGTGCCCAGGACGATCAGCTCGTCTGCGATCTCGTCCGCGGCGTTCGGGCGCGCCGCACCCAGCATGGCCGCCCCCATGCGCGCGAGCCGCGCATCGTCTCCGAGGAGCGAGCGCACGAGCTCGGGCACGTCGTCGAGGTCGAGCTCGCGTACCATGATCGCGCCGCCCGCTGCGACGAAGTGCTGCGCGTTGATCGCCTGGTGATCGCCCGTCGCGAACGGATACGGCACGAAGATCGCCGGCTTGCCGGCCGCAGCGATCTCCCACACCGTCCCGCCCGAACGGGCGAGCACGAGGTCGCAGGCCGAGAGCGCCGCACCGAACCGCTCGGTCTCGGCGACCACGCGGTAGTCGTCACGGTGGACTCGCCGCTGCACGAGCTCGAAGTCACGCCGGCCGGTCAGGTGCAGGATCGCCGGGCCGCTCGTGCCCCAGGTGTCGGCAACGAGCTCGTTGAGCGTGTGAGCTCCCGCGAGCGCCCCGAAGACCCCGAGCACGCGCCCGTCGGGCGGCAGCTCGAAGACCGCGCGAGCTTCGGCCAACGGGATCGCGCGCGAGCGCTCCGGGATTGGCCGGCCGACGACCCGCACCTTGGTGCGATAGCGCGTTGCGATCGGATACGCGAGGAAGATGCGCCGCGCGAACGGCGCGGCGAGACGGTTCGCGAGGCCGAAGTGCGCGTCGGCCTCGGTCACGGCCGTCGGAATGCGCAGGGTCGAGGCGGCGAAGACCATCGGGCCGGCGACGAAGCCGCCCCCGCCGAGCACGACGTGGGGACGCCTGCGGCGAAGGATCCCGCGGCACGCGCGCGGTGCGGCCCCGGCGAGCAGCAGCGAACGGGCGAGCGCCACCGACGGGCGCCGTGGGATGCCGGTGATGCGGAAGGTGTCGAGCTCGTAGCCTGCTTCAGGAACGAGCCGCGCTTCGACGCGATCCGGCGACCCGGCGAACGTCACGTGCACGCCGCGCGCCGTCAGCGCTTGCGCGACTGCGATCGCCGGCAGCACGTGCCCTGCTGTCCCCCCGGCTGCGATCAGGCACCGCAACTGCTGCTCTTCCGCCACGAGAAGCGATGTTAAGGAGAATCCCGACCCCGGCGAGGAGAACGACCAGGCTGGAGCCGCCGTAGGAGAGGAACGGCAGCGGGATCCCCGTCAGCGGGGCGCTTCCCATCACGGCCAGGATGTTGATCGCGGCCTGGCCGCACACCAGGACGGTGAGCCCGGTGGCGAGCCGCTTCCCGAAGGGGTCCTTGCAGCGCATCGCCACGTCGAGCCCGGCATACGCAAAGAGCGCGTAGGCCGCGATCACCGCGGTGACGCCGATCAGGCCGAGCTCCTCGCCGATGTTCGCGAGCATCATGTCGGTGTGGGCCTCTGGCAGATAGAAGATCTTCTGGACGCCCTGGCCGAGCCCGACGCCGAAGAAGTGCCCCGACCCCATGCCGATCTGCGCCTGCAGGATCTGGTACCCGGTCCCGGCAGCGTCGTGCGCCGGGTGCAGGAACGCGAAGAAGCGCGCGCGGCTGTACGGCTTCATCCAGATGGCGGCGAACCCCGCGGCGGAAGCGAGCCCGATCGCGACACCGAGCACGCGAACCGGTGTCCCCGACACGACGAGGATCCCGACCAGCATCAGCGCGAGCGCGATCGTCGTTCCGAGATCGGGCTCGAGCACGAGCAGGATGCCGAACACGGTCGTCAAGGCCCCGAGAGGCCGCCAGAGCTCCTTGAGCGTGCGCGGCGCCTTGCGGCGCGAGAGGTAGGCGGCCGCCCAGATCGCGAGCGCGAGCTTCGCAAGCTCCGACGGCTGGAACACGGCGGGGCCGAACGAGATCCACCGTCGAGCGCCGTTGATCGGCGGGCCGACGACGAGCACCGCGACGAGGAGCGCGAACGAGACGAGCACGAGCGCCGGCGCGAGCGACTTGAGCCGCCGGTAGTCCCAGCGCTGGGCCAGGATCATCAGCGCGATGCCGAGCGCGCCGTAGATCCCCTGCCGCTCGAGGTAGTAGTTCGGGTCGCGACCACCGACCGCGGCCGCCGCCGACGTGGCGCTGTACACCATCACCAGCCCGAACGCCACCAGCGCCAGGGTGACGAGGATCAGCAGTCTGGAGTCGAGCTCACGCCGACGCACGCGTCCTAGTTCGTCGCGAGCCTCCTGAAAGCCTCCCCACGTTCCTCGAAGTTCGCGAACTGGTCGTAGCTCGCACAGGCGGGGCTGAGGAGGATGACCTCTCCGGGGCGTGCGAGCCGGGCGGCGTGCGCGACGGCGGTCTCGAGCGTCTCGTCACGCTCACCCCCGGTGACGGCCGCGAGGCGCTCCGCCTCGGCGCCGATCAGATGCACCGAGCGGACGTTCGGGCCGATCGCGGCGGCGAGCGGGGCGAAGTCCTCGCCCTTGGGAGACCCTCCGAGGATCAGATGCACCGGCTCGTCGGCGTACGCGGCCAGGGCACGCAGCGCAGCGGCCACATTCGTCGCCTTCGAGTCGTTCACGTAGCGCACGCCGTCTCGCTCGGCGACGAGCTCCAGGCGGTGCGGCACGCCGGGGAACGATCGCAGCGCCGCCGCGATCGGGCCGTCTCCGATGCCGGCCGCGCGGGCAGCGGCGGTCGCCGCGGCCGCGTTCTCACGGTTGTGCGCGCCCCGGATCAGCGGCTCGGCCGGCAACGGGTCGTCGGCCGAGAACTCGATCCCGTCCAGGTCCAGGCCGCGCGGGACGATCTTCGCTCCGGCCCGCTCGAAGATGCGCAGCTTCGCGTCGCGGTAGGCCTCGAACGAGCCGTGCCGGTCGAGGTGGTCCGGCTCGAGGTTGAGGAGCACCGCGACGTCGCAGCTGAGCTCGTGCACATCCTCGAGCTGGAACGACGACAGCTCGCAGACGACCCAGTCGGCGGCGCGGACCGAGGTCAGCGGGGTGCCGACGTTGCCCGCCACCGCCACGTCACGGCCGTCGGCACGGAAGATCGCCCCGAGCAGCTCGGTCGTCGTCGTCTTGCCATTCGTCCCGGTGACACCGACGAACCTCGAACCGGGCAGAAGGCGGTAGCCGAGCTCGACCTCCGACCAGACGGGAATCCCACGAGCGCGTGCGGCCAGGACGAGCGGCGCGTCGCCCGGCACCCCCGGCGACTTGACCACGACCTCGATGCCTGCGAGGAGCGAGAGGTCGTCCTCGTTCCCGAGCGAGCGGTCGACGACCACCGGATCCTCGAGCCGCTCGATCGCGGAGCGGCCCGAGCGCGCGAGGCCGTAGACGAGCGCTCTCAATGTGGCCGGATGTTCGGGTAGTACTTGTAGAAGAGCGCGAAGCCGGCGGCGCAGAAGATCGCCGTCACGATCCAGAAGCGAACCATGATCTTCGTCTCGGACCACGCCTTCATCTCGAAGTGATGCTGTAACGGCGCGATCAGGAAGATCCGCCTGCCCCAGTCACTTGAAGCTGACCACCTGCAGGATCACCGAGAGCGCGACGACCGCGAAGATCCCGCCCACGAGAAGGAGCAGCAGTTCGACCTTCATCATGATCGCCATCGCCGCGATCGCGCCGCCGATCGCCATCGCCCCCGTGTCGCCCATGAACACCTCGGCCGGGAACGCGTTGAACCAGAGGAAGCCGACCGCCGCGCCGATCAACGCCGCGCCGATGAACGCGATGTCGAGGCGGTTCTCGATGCGGCCGTGCGTCGCCGTCGCCGAGCGGATGTAGATCGTGGCCGCCATTGCGGTGAAGGTGCCGAGCGCAATGAGCCCCGTCCCCGCTGCGAGGCCGTCGACGCCGTCGATCAGGTTCACGCCGTTCGACGCGCCCGCGATGATCAGGAACAGCAGCAGGTACCAGAACGGCCCGAGCGGCAGCCAGCTGGTCGACGATCGGGATGAAGACGGAATGACTCGAGATGCTGATGCTGCGCCGCGAAGCTCGACTGCGGCGGTGATGCCGGCGAGCATCAGCGATCTTCCAGCGCCCGCGCAGCCCGAGCGAGCGCTGGTGGTGGAGCTTCAGGTAGTCGTCGAGGAACCCGATCGCCGCCACAGGCGAGCGTCGGTGCCGAAGATCGTCAGCGCCGGCAAGCGTGTAGTCGGAAAGCGGCAGGAATGCGACGTGCCGCCGCGATCAGGATCAGCAGGCCGCCCATCGTCGGCGTCCCCTTCTTGGCGGCGTGGTGTCCGAGGCCCTCCTCGCGGATGTGCTGGCCGAACTCCTTCCGGCGCAGGAACGCGATGAAGCGTCGGGCCGCCGAGGATGGCGATGATCATGGCGACCAGCGCCGCGACGAGGACTCTGCCCATTACGCGGTCAAGTTCTCCGCCACGACCTCGAGTCCCACCGCGAGCGAGCCCTTGACGAGCACGATGTCCCCGGGCTCGAGCACGCGCCGCAGCGCGGCGGCGGCCTCCTCGGCGGTGGCGACCCAGTCGCCCCCGTATGCCCGCGCGAGCTCGCCGACCGCGATCACCTGCTCGATCCCGAGCGTGCGCACGAGCTCCCCGATCTCCGCGTGGTACGACGGCGCGGTTGGGCCGAGCTCGCGCATCTCTCCCAGCACTGCGATCCGGCGGCGACCGTCTGCCCGCGCGACGAGGTGCTCGAGCGCGGCTCGCATCGAGACCGGGTTCGCGTTGTAACAGTCGTTGAGCAGGAGCCCCCCGCCCGGCAGCTCGCGCTCCTCCTCGCGCCGCTTCGAGAACTCGACGGTGAGCAGCTCGTCCGGGCAAGCGGAATGTCGAGGCACTCGGCCACGGCCACAGCCGTGCGGGTGTTGGCGAGCTGATGCGCCGCCGAGTAGCTCGTGGCGAACGGCAGCGGCGCGTCGGGGTCGACGCGCTTCACCTCGATATCGCTGCGCCCGAGGTACGGCTCGAGCAGAGGCTCCGGCGGGCACGACGGCGATTCCGCCGGCGGGGAGCCCCGCGATCAGCTCCGCCTTCGCCTGCGCGATCGCCTCGAGCGTGCCGAGAAACTCCAGGTGCGCCGGCCCGATATTCGTGATCACGCCGATGTCGGGACGGACGAACGACGCCAGCCATGCGATCTGGCCCGGCCCGCGCATCGCAAGCTCGCAGATGCAGATCTCCGTGTCGGCTTCGATCCGGCAGATCGTGAGCGGCACGCCGATCTCGGTGTTGTAGTTCCCTTCGTTCGCGATCGTCCGGCGGTGCGGCGCGCAGAGCGCGAACAGGATGTCCTTCGTCGAGGTCTTGCCGGTCGAGCCGGTGATCCCCACGACCCGCGCCTGTGACCGGTCGCGCACCGCTCCCGCGATCGCGGCGAGAGCGGCGACCGCGTTGTCGGGCACGAGCGCCGCCGACGCACCACGGGCGAGCGCATGGGGGACGAAGTCCTCGCCGCCACCCACGGCGACGAAGAGATCACCTTCCTCGACCCGGCGTGAGTCGACCTGCATCCCGGTGACGGTGTCCGCCCAGGGACGCGCGATCATGCGACCGAGCGGCTCGATCACGTCCAGCTCGAGCGGGATCACGCGGCCGTCCCTTCCAGCAGCGTCCGGGCGACGAGCCGGTCGTCGAACGGGATGCAGCTGCCCGGCCACCTCCATCGCGGAGTCGGCGCCCTTGCCCGCGATCACGACCACATCGCCCGGCTCTGCCGCGGCAAGCGCGGCCTCGATCGCGGTGTGCCGTTCGAGCACGATCTCGAGCTCGCCGTGCGCGACCTGCGCGGCGATCTCGCGCCGGATCCTCGGACCGCGGGTTGTCGGTGGTCACGATCGCGCGGTCGGCATACTGCGCAGCCGCCCGGCCCATCAGCGGCCGCTTGTCCCTGTCACGGTCGCCGCCCGCGCCGAACACGACGATCAGCCGCCCAGGCCCGAGCTCGCGCGCTGCCTGGAGGACGTTCACGAGCGAGTCCGGCGTGTGGGCGTAGTCGACGATCACGGAGAACGGCTGACCGGCGTCGATCGACTCGAAACGCCCGGGGACCCCGGCGAGCGCGGCGACGCCTGCGCGGATCGCGTCTTCGCCGACCCCCAGCTCCTGGGCGGCTGCGATCGCACCGAGTGCATTGGCGCGGTTGAAGCGCCCGCGCAGCTTCAGGTCGACGCCGTCGAGCGCGTCGTCGGGGGTGAACGTCCGCGCCCGCGGCAGCAGCGCGGCCAGCCTCCTGCCCCACTCGTCACCGACGTTGACGACGGCGCGGTCGGCCTGGTCGAAGAGCGCCCGCTTCGCCTCGAAGTACTCCTCCATCGTGCCGTGGAAGTCGAGATGGTCCTGCGTCAGGTTCGTGAAGACGAGGACGGCGAACCGCGTGCCCGCGAGCCGTCCCTTCGTGCCGGCGATCGACGTCGCTTCCATTGCGCACGAGCGGTCGCCCGCGTCGAGCATCTCACGAAAGAGCCGCTGCAGGTCGATCGACTCGGGGGTGTTGAGGCCGGTAGGCCGGGACGCACCGCCGACTCGCCGCTCGATGTTCGTGAGGAGCGCAGGCCGGCGGCCGGCAGCGTCGAGGATCGAGTGCAGCAGGTACGCCGTCGTCGTCTTGCCGTTGGTTCCGGTGACGGCAGCAACGTCGAGCTCGCGAGACGGGTCGCCGAAGAAGCGCGCTGCCGCTGGGCCCATCGCAGCCCGGACGCTCGGCACCAGCACCTGCGGCGCATCGACGTCGACCGGGCGCTCCACGACGAGCGCGGCCGCACCGGCCGCCACAGCTTCCCCCGCGAGATCGTGGCCGTCGACATTGGCGCCCTTGATACAGAAGAAGAGCGCGCCCGCCGTGACCGAGCGGGCGTCATAGGCCAGATCGTGGATCTCGACGGAGGGCGCGCCGGGGATCCCGAGTCGAGTCAGATCCATCGGGCACTGAGCCTAGTCGGCCTCGTCAGTGGACGGGTGCGTCGGGCGGCACCGACAGGTACTGCAGGTCGAACTTCGCGATCTGGGCGAACGCAGGCGCGGCGACGACACCGCCGTAGATCTGGTCGTGAGGCTCCTCGACGCTGACGAGCACCAGGAGCCGCGGCGTCTTGACGGGAACCATCCCGACGAACGACGCGACGTACCTGCCCGTCGTATAGCCGTGCGGTCCCGGGATCTGGGCGGTTCCGGTCTTGCCTGCCACCGTGTAGCCGGGGATCTGGGCGGCGTTGCCGGTCGCTCCATGCTCGTCGACGACGCCGGTGAGCATCGTCTTCAACTCGCGGTCGACCGCCGGCGTGACGACCCGCCTGCGCTTGAAGCTGTGCAGGGTGCGCCCCCCGACCCGCTCGACGAGGTGCGGCTGGATCCAGACGCCGTTGTTCGCGATCGCGCCGTACGCGGCCGCGATCTGAATCGGCGTGACGGCGATGCCTTGGCCGATCGGGACGTTGCCGATCGTCGTGCCCGACCACTGGTCCGGGTACGACGGGACGATCCCGCCGCTCTCGCCTGGGAAGTCGAGCCCGGTCGGCTTCCCGAAGCCGAACCGGTCGATCCATTTCACGAGCTCCGGGGCGCCGAGCTTCTCGGCGATCGTGATCGCGCCCACGTTCGACGAGTACGAGAGGATCTTCGCCACGCTCAACGTCTCCGTCCCGCGCAGCTCGGCATCGTGGATGCACTTGTCCGCGACCTGGATGCACGGCGGCAGCCTGAACGTCGTCTTCGGGGTCACGAGCCCCTCGGTGATCGCTCCGGCGACCGTCACGAGCTTGAACACGGAACCCGGCTCGAAGACGTCGGTGACGGCGTGGTTCGTCAGCAGGCCCTGTGGCACGCGCGACGAGTTGTTGGCGTCGTAGCCCGGCGCCTGGGCCATCGCCAGCACCGCGCCCGTGTGTGGGTCGAGCACGATCGCCGTGGCCGACTTCGCATGCCATTTGAGGACGGTCTCGCGCAACACCTCTTCGGCGTTGGCCTGGATCTTGTTGTCGATCGTCGAGAAGACGTCGTGCCCCTGCCGTTCCGGTGTCGCACTGACGACGTTGATCGCCTGCCCGAAGGGGTCGCGCACGATCGTCTGCCGGCCCGCCTTGCCGCTGAGCTGGCGGTCGTACTCGATCTCGAGGCCCCCGAGGCCCTTGTTGTCGGTGCCGGCGAAGCCGACGACCTGCGAGGCGACGCTGCCCTGCGGGTAGGCGCGCTTCTCCTCGGAGTAGTCGTTCACGCCCGTGAACTTCTTCTGCATGAAGACCGCGGCCTTGAGCGGATCGGCAAAGCGCTGCACGTAGACGAACGCCGTCTTCCGGTTCAGGAGCTGCGGATAGAGGCGATTTGCGTCGACGCCGAGGATGCGGTGCGCCGCGACGGCGACCGCGCGCGGATCGGCGAGCTCGCGCGGATCGGCATAGATCGTCTTGGTCTCCTCGCCGATCGCCAGCTGAACCCCGTTCGTGTCGAAGATCGTGCCGCGACCGGCCGGGATGACGACCGTCTCGCGGTGCTGCCGCTCGGCCATGCGCCCGAGGGTGGCGGCGCGGACACCCTGGAGCCACACGGCCCGCGCAAGGGTCGCCGCAAAGACGAGCGCGAAGATCACGAGCAGCAGGCGGATGCGGCGATTGGCCTGCCGGTCGCGCATCACTTCGCGAGGTTCACGTATCCGTACGGATCCTGGTAGACGAGCCCGAACTGCTTGACCGCTTCCTCCTTGATCGCCCGTGAGGCGACGAGCGACGAGTACTGCGATTGGAGCGCGGCGTTGTCGGCGAGCAGCTTCGACCGCTCACTGTTCGTCTTGTCGAGCGACAGGTTGAGCTGCAGCACGGCCACGTTCACGAATACGACGCCCGCGAGCAGAATCCCGCTGATCGGCGATCCAGAGGATCCCCCCGCGCGTCCTCGCCTCGGAGCGCTTGCGCGACTTCGGCTTCGAGCGAGGCCGTGGGCGAACGGCCGGCTCGACGACGGTCGATGCGGAGACGTGCGACACGGTGGACATCAGACCCGCGTCCCCACGCGCAGGCGCGCGGACTGCGCGCGCGGGTTGCGTGCCACCTCGGCTGCGGTCGGCCGCACGGCGCGGCGCGGCGTTGCGCGCATCGTTGCCTCGGAGCCACAGACACAGACCGGGAAGTCGGGCGGGCACGTGCAGCCGTGCTCCTGTTTGCGCAAGAACTGCTTGACGATCCGGTCCTCGAGCGAGTGGAACGAGATCACCGCAAGCCGGCCGCCGGGCCGCAGCATCTCGAGCGCAGCCGGCAGCGCGCGCTCGAGAGCGCCGAGCTCGTCGTTCACCTCGATCCGGAGGGCCTGGAAGACGCGCTTGGCAGGGTGCCCCTCGCCGAACCTGGCCGGCGCGGGGATCGCGGCTTTGATCACCTCGACGAGGTCGGCGGTGCGCTCGAAGGGCTGTGAGGCGCGACGGCGCACGATCGCCCGCGCGATCTGGCGCGCGTACCGCTCCTCGCCGTACCGCTTGAAGATGTCCGCCAGGTCCCGCTCGTTGCCGTCGTTGACGAGATCCCGGGCCGAGTACGGAGCGCTCGGATCCATGCGCATGTCGAGCGGCGCGTCGACCGCATACGAGAAGCCGCGATCGGGCCGGTCGAGCTGCATCGACGAGACTCCGAGGTCGAGCAGGATGGCGTCGGCCTTGACGCCGTTGTCGGCGAGGTGCTGCAACACCGCAGAGAACTCGCCGTGGTGCAGCCGGCCCTTCATGCCGGTCTCGCGGCGGAAACGCTCGAAGTACGGCGCGACGGTCGGGTCGCGGTCGATCGCGATCAGCTTGCCGTCGCCACGGAGGCGCGAGGCGAGGAGCAGCGAGTGCCCACCGGCCCCGAACGTGCCGTCGACGATGGTCTCCCCCGGCCGCGGGTCGAGGAGGGAGAGAACTTCCTCGGCCAGGACAGGGACGTGATCGGACTCAGTTGGCAAGACGCTCGGCAACATCTTCCGCGCTCCCTTCGACCTCGTGCAGTTGTTCACGCCATTTCGCTCGATCCCAGATCTCCAGGTGGTCGTAGACGCCGGCCACCGTGACCTCCCGCCCGAGCCGCGCGTGCTCGATCAGCCCGGCCGGGATCACCATCCGGCCCTGCTTGTCGAGCTCCCCCTGGGCGGCGCCGGCGAAGAAGTGCCGCTGCATCACGCGCGACCCCTCGGCGAGCGGGTCGAGGCTCTGGATCCGCTCGGCGAGCTGCTCCCACGCCGGCCGGGGGTACGCGTAGAGGCACCCGTCGAGACCGCGGGTGACGACAACGCCGTCCTCGAACGCCGCCCGGAGCTTGGACGGAAGGGTGAGGCGGTTCTTGTCGTCGAGTGCATGCTCGTGCTCGCCCAGCAAGTGGTCCACTATCACCCACTTTAACCCACTTTCCCCCACCTGTAAACCCCCTCGGACCAGGCCAAGGCAGGAACGGCCGCTGGACGGCGTCGCTACAGGGGTTCGACGAGGTCGCCGACCCGCACGCGACCCGGTTCGACGACGGCCGCGTGCACGCCGAAGGGCAGCGGCTCGGTCGTCTCGACGTCGCGGCGGTAGGCGGCGAGCGCCTTCAGGGTGTCGAGGTCGGTCTGGCCGCTCGAGGGGCTCTGAGTGGTGACGACGCACCGGCCGACGTTTCCCTGCGGGATCACGACCGCCTCGCCAAGCGCCACCCGCCGGCCGAGCCAGCCGTCCTCGGCGTGCGGCGGCACACCGTCGATCCCGAAGTTCATCCGGAAGCGGCGCCCGTCGAGGCTCGTCACGCCGAGCGTCTCGGCCAGCGGATCGAGCGACGAGGTCGCGAGCAGCGTGGCGGCGCCCGCCGCGGCCCGCGGTCTGCACCGCCGGTCACCGGCTCCACGAGCTCCACCGGCTCCCCGACCAGGTCCGAGACCGCTGCCGCCCACGGCCCGTCGCACGAGCCGGGCGCGCCGCGGCCGGGAATGGAACCGCGTCTCGACCTCCGCCCCGCGCTCGACCGGCGCGCTGAGGGTCGCGCCGTCGGCGAAGCGAAGGCGTGAGCGCGTCGGCCTCGGCGTCGTAGTCGGCACGCACGAGCTGGAGCGGCCCGAAGTCCTTGTTGTTGACGAGCCGGCGGTTCGCGCCGACGAAGTAGAAGCGCCGATCGTCCTTCAGGCCCGCCGGGAGCACCTGCACCTCGTCCACGAGGTGCAATGCCGTCGCCTTGACAGGCGTCAGCGAGATCCACGCGATGCGCCCGCTCATCGTCCTACGCTACTAGAGGCTCGAGAGGCTGAGCTGTGCGGCATACGGTCCCGGCCCACCGAGCACCGCGGAGCCGGCTCGGGCCGCAAGCCCGAGCGCGGCGTCGAGGTCGTCGCCGCGTGCGAGGGCGAACGCCAGCGCGGCCGCGAAGGAGTCGCCCGCACCGTAGGTGTCAGTGATCTGCGCGGCGGCGACCGCCGCGTACGGCCGGCCGTTTGCCGTGCCTCCGTTGGCCCCGTCGGTGAGCACCACGGTGCCCGCATCGAGCGAGCCGTCGTAACGCTCGCCCGGGTCGTTCAGGCTGCCGACGACCAGGTCGAGCCGCACAGCCGCCTCCCGGAGGGTCGGCAGCTCGCGGGCGGTGGCCGCGAGGAATCTCGCCGCGCGCGCCTCGCTCAGCACCTCCGCGACGCCGGAGACGAAGAACACCAGGTCGTACCCGTGCAGCGGCAGCGGCGCCTCGGGGCAGCAGCTTGTCGCCGAGCACCGTGATCGTTCGCTCTCCTTCGCTGTCGACGTGCGTCCAGGCGCGGCGGGTCTCACCACCCCACTGCACGTGCACGTTGACGCCGAGCGCCGCGAGCCGGCGCTCGGCCGCCCGGCCGAGCTCGTCCCGGCCGAGTGCGGTGAAGAGCTCGCACCGGCCGGCGAGCAGCGCCAGCTGGCGCGCCACCACCGCCCCTCCTCCGGCCGGCTCGGAGCTCGTCTCGGTGGCGTGCACGATCGCACCCGCCTCCGGGACGTGCGGCACCCGAGCGAACTCGACCCATTCGACGTGACCGACGACGGCGCATCTCACGATTTCGCACCCTGCCACGTTTGCTTCGATGATGGGCAGCGTGACCACCACCGAGCCGATCCCGCCGTTCGAGCACTTCTACCTCGCCCACCGCGATGAAGTGCTCGGCTACCTGCGGCGACTCGTCGGGCAGCGCGCCGAGGACGCCTGGCAGGAGACCTTCCTGCGGGCCCTGCGTGCCTACGGCCGGCTCGAGCATGGACGGCACCTGCGTGCCTGGATCTTCACGATCGCGACCAACGTCGCACTGGACGACCTCCGCCGCGCCAAGCCGGTCGACTCGCTCGAGCCCGGCGCAGGCCCGGCCGTCGAGCTGCGTCGGGACGCGTTCCGCGAGCTCGAGCACCTGGCAGGCGACCTGCCGCCCACCGAGCGAGCGGCAGTCGTGCTTCGCTACGGCTACGACCTGCCGTACGCCCAGATTGCCGATGCACTCGGCTCGTCCGAGGACGCCGCCCGCGCCGCGGCATCGTCCGGTGTGCGCAGACTGAGGAGGACCTATGAACGTCTCGCCTGATCTCGACTCCCGCTTCCGCGCCGCCGCGCTCCGCGAAGGCATCGTCGACGTGCGCTTCGACACGTTCGACTCGCCGGTCGGGGAGCTCTTCGTCGCCGCGACCGAGCCGGGGCCTCGCCCGGATCTCCTACGGCTCGGACGGGCTGGAGGAATCGCTTGCCCGCACGTTCGGGGCGAGGGTGCTGCGCTCACCCCTCGACGACATCCGGCGCCAGCTCGACGAGTACTTCGAGGGCACCCGCCGCGAGTTCGAGCTTCCGCTCGACCTCCGGGTGGCTCCGTTCCACGCCGACGTGCTGCGCCAACTGGCGCTCGTGCCGTACGGGCGGACCGACACGTACGGCGCGCTCGCGGCCAAGGTCGGCCGGCCGCGCGCAGCGCGTGCCGTGGGCACGGTGATGAACAGGAACCCGATCCCGATCGTGCTTCCGTGCCACCGCATCGTCGGCGCGAACGGCTCGCTGACCGGCTACGCCGGCGGCCTCGACGTGAAGCTGCGCCTGCTGCAGCTCGAGGGCGCGACCCTCGTCTAGATGGGGAAGCGCGTCGTCGTCGTCGGTGGAGGGTTCGGTGGGCTGCTCGCAGTGCGCGGGCTTCGCCGCGCCGACGTCGAAGTGACGCTCGTCGACCGTCAGAACTTCTTTCTCTTCCAGCCGCTCGCCTACCAGGTCGCCACCGGATCACTGTCGTCGGTCGAGGTGGCGGTGCCGCTGCGTCAGATCCTCCGGCGGCAGCGCAATGCGCGCGTCGTGCTCGGCGAGGTCGACGGGTTCGATCTCGACGGCGCGCCGTGTGTCGGTGAGTGACCTGCCCGAACGGCGAGACGCTGTCGCTCGAGTACGACCTGCTCGTCGTCGCAGGCGGTGCGCGCTACTCGTACTTCGGCCACGACGAGATGGGCCGGCGACGCGCCCGAGCTGAAGACGCTCGAGGGTGCGCTCGATCTGCGCGACCGGATCCTGCGCGCGTTCGAGGCGGCCGAGGTCGAGCGGGACGAGGCGGCCCGCGCCGAATGGCTCACCTTCGTCGTCGTCGGCGCCGGCCCGACCGGAGTCGAGATGGCCGGACAGATCGCGGAGCTCGGCAAGGACGTGCTCCATCGCGAATACCGCGCGATGGACACGCGCCAGACACGCGTCCTGCTCGTCGAGGCGACCGACCGCGTGCTCGGCGCCTTCCCGCCGTCGCTCTCCGCGAGCGGGGAGCGTCAGCTCCGCTCGCTGGGCGTGACACCGCTGCTCGAGACGACGGTCGTCGACATCGGGCCCACGTCGGTCGAGGTCGAGACCGCAGACGGTGCCCGGTCGAGCATCGCGGCGCGCACGGTGATCTGGGCGGCCGGCGTCACCGCGTCGCCGCTCGCCGGGCTACTCGCGGCGCAGGTGGGAGACGAGACCGACCGTGCGGGCCGGCTGACGGTCGAGCCGGATCTGACGCTCCCGGGGCACCCGGAGGTCTTTGCGCTGGGCGACATGGTCACCGTGCGCGGCCTCGAGCTCCACGGCGTCGCGCCGGTGGCGATGCAGCAGGGCCGCCACGTCGCGCGCTCGATCGCACGCGGCAGCGCGCGAGCCGTTCCGCTACCGCGACAAGGGAGAGCTGGCGACGATCGGGCGCTCGCGGGCCGTCGGCCTCGTCAAGGGCATTCGCCTGAGCGGGTTCATCGCCTGGGTGATGTGGCTCGGCATCCACATCGTGTACCTCGTGGGGTTCCAGAACCGCCTGCTCGTGCTGACGAGGTGGACATTCAGCTACCTGACGCGCGGCCGCGGCGCGCGCGTGATCCACCGTCCCTAGAAATGGTCGACAGCGACAAAGACAACGCTGCCAGATGACCGCCCCTCCGTGATCGTCACCCGCCAGCAGCCTGCCGAGGGAACCTCGACGTAGGAAGGGGTCTGCGTCGAGCCCGGCCACCTGCTCGAGAATGACCCGCGCCCGCCGATCCTCCGCCCGCGGATGAGAAGACTCGTCGCAGGCCGGCGTCGGGCGATCCAGAGCACCTTCGGATGGACCTTCCGCAGCACGACCGTGGTGAAGATATGGGCTCCCACCGGATGCGAGCGGCCCCACGGCGTGCCGCCGAGGTAGAACAAGTGCCCGTAGAAATCCCCGTTCGATGTCGCGACCCAGGGCACGCCTGCGAGCCCAGCGCCGACGCCGGGGTAGGAGCGGTAATGCACGTGGCTGACCGGGCACGATGCGAGCACGGCGGCGCTGATCAGCGTGGCGAGAGCGGTCACGCTGCGAGTACGTCGGCGCGCACCGGCGAGGTCCCTAGGCGAGTGCGGCCGCGACGAGCCTGGCCGCCTCGCGGTACGCGGCGTCCGCGAGCCCCCCGCCCCAGGTGAGCCGCGCGACGCCGAGCTCCTGCAGGTCGGCAGGCGCGGGCACTCCGTCGGCCGCGATCACGTTCACGGGGCCGTCGATGCGGCGCGCGAGCTCCGGGATCGACACCGGCGGGCAGAGGATCGGGTACGTGCAGTCGGCGCCGGCGGCGAGATAGGCGTTCGCCCGCTCGACCGCTTCGTCGACGTCGCCGCCGATCCTCAGGAACACGTCCACCCTGGCATTGACGACAAGCTCGGGCACCGCATCGCGAATCGCGGCAATCGCCGTCACCTGCTCGTCGAGCGGCACGAGCCCGGCGCGTGTCGAGTCCTCGAAGTTGATCCCGACGAGGCCCGCGGCCCAGGCTGCGCGGGCGGTGCCGACGGGGTCGCCGTAGCCGCGCTCGAGATCGGCGGTCACCGGCACGTCGACCGCGGCGGCGATCCGGCGCGCAGCCTCGACCATCTCGTCGCGCGGCGCACGCTCGCCATCCTCCCAGCCGAGCGAGCGTGCGACCGCCGAGCTCGTCGTGGCGAGTGCTCGGCAGCCCTTCAGCGCCGCAAGCGCCTTGGCACTTGCGACGTCCCAGGCGTTCGGGAGCACGAGCAGCGGCGGCTCGAGATGCAGGCGCCGAAACGCGGCGGCCTTGCCGTGCTGATCCATGTCGAGAGGCTACTCGTCCGGCAGCACCCCCAGCAGCCGGTAGCCGACGCCCCACACGTTCTCGACGAGCGTGGCGTCGCTGCCGGCCTCGCGCAGCTTGCGGCGCAGGCGTGAGGCATGCGAGTCGAGCGTGCGCGTGCGGGCGGCGACGCGGTAGTTCCACACGTCGCGCAGCAACTCTCCCTTGGTGAAGACGCGCTCCGGCTCCCGCGCGAGGCAGAGCAGCAGCTCGTACTCCTTCTGTGCGAGCTGAACCCGCCGGCCGTCGACTCGCACCTCCCTCGTGCGCGTGTCGATGCGAACGGGCGGCGACTCGACGACGTCGTCGAAGCGCGGACGCACACGCCGCAGGACTGCGCGGATCCGCTCGACGAGCTCCTGATAGTCGACGGGACCGGGCACATAGTCGTCGCACCCGCGACGGAAGGCATGGATGCGGTCGACCGCATCGGCCTGCTCGCGCCCGAGCACGATCACCGGCGCCCGCTCGACCCACCGCTCGAGCCGCTCGACGTCACCGGCGAGCACGAGGTCGAACCGTCCGTGGTCCGGCACGATCTCGAAGCCGTCCCGTGGCAGATGCCGCTCGAGGAAGCCACGCGTCTCGGGCTCCGCGTCGGTGAGAAGTAGTGCAGCGACCATGGAGGCGACGGTAGCCAGCCGCCGTCTGCGCGCACCAGTTGTCCATTCGCACGATTGTGCGCCGATCGATCCTCAGACGGCCGTCACGGCCACGTCGGGACGACCGGGAACCGAAAGCCGGGCGGGCTGCCTACAACCGGCCGGAGCGAATCACGCCCCAGAGCAGCCAGACCCCGAGGACGGACGAGAGAAAGAAGCCGAGGACGGAGACGACGTGCAGCCCGAGCACATGCGGGCCCGTCTTCGCGAAGATCCCGATCAGGCTCGAGCCGATCAGGCCGCCGGTGACGACGAGAGCGATCACCAGGCGATTGAACAGAGTGTCGAGCTTGGCCATCAGCTCATCGAGGCCCTTGTGCACGAAGCCGACCTCGATCTGGCCGTCGCGGACCTGCTCGAGCGTGTCGTGGATCTGGTACGGCAGCTCCACCGCCATCTGAGTGAGTCGCCAGCCCTCTCGCCGCGCACGCATCGCCATGCGGCGCGGCGTGAAGCGCTCCAGCATCAGGTCGCGCGCGTAAGGCTTGGCGACCTCGAACACGTTGAAATCGGGGTAGAGCTCGACGCCCACCGAGCCGAGCGTCGCAATCGCCTTGTCGAGCATCACGAACCGCGTCGGCAGACGCAGGTTCATCGAGTAGATCAATCCGAACGCCTCGCGGATCACCTGGATCGGGTCGATCTCCTGCAGGCTGGCCCCGTAGTAGCGGTAGTAAAGGTCGCGCAGCGCAGCCACGAACTCTTCCTCGCGTTCCTTCGGATAGCGAACGCCGAGATCGAAGAGACGCCGTGGCAGCAGGTCGATGTTCTCCGACGCCGCGTCGATGAAGAGCCGCGTCAGCTTCGACATGTCGTCATCGGTGAGCTTGCCCGTCAGCCCGAAGTCGACGAGGCCGATTCGCTCGGGCGAGAGGACGAGGATGTTGGCGGGATGCGGGTCGGCGTGGAAGAAGCCGTTGCGGAAGATCATCGTCATCCACGTCTCTGTGATCAGGTAGGCGAGGTGACGGCGCTGCTCGAGCGACCACGCGTCGAGCTCGAGGTCCGCGAGTTGCACGCCCTCGAGGTACTCGAGGGTCAGTACCCGCGAGCGGGTGTACGTCCAGTACACGCGCGGCACGGCAACGTGCGGATGCGCCGCGAAGTCCTTGTGGAACGCGTCGGCGTTGCGCGCCTCCAGCCGGTAGTCGAGCTCATGCCGGATCGAGCGTGCAAACTCGTCGACGATCTCGTTGACGTCGATGAAGTCCAGCGCGCGAATGCGTTCCTTCGCGAGACGTGCAGCCTGGTACATCAGGACGAGGTCGGCCTCGATCTGCCGGGGCGCGTTCGGCCGCTGCACCTTCACGACGACGCGCCTGCCGTTGGGCAGCGTCGCCCGATGCACCTGCCCGATCGACGCTGCCGCCAGCGGCTGCGAATCGAACTCCGTGAACAGACGCTCGACCGGCTGCCCGAGCTCCTCCACGATCGTCCGCTCGACGTCCGCGTAGGCGAACGGCCGCACGTCGTCCTGGAGGCTGCGCAGCTCGGAGATGATGTCGGGCGGCACGATGTCGGGACGGGTCGAGAGCAGCTGGCCGAACTTGACGAAGGTCGGGCCGAGCTCGTCGAGCATCTCGCGCAGGTGCCTGCCGCGTGCCGTTCCGTGGACGGCCGGGTCGATCGCCCTGCGACCGTCGACCGCGTAGCCGAACCCGTGCCGGACGGCGACCTGAACGATCTCGCTCAGGCGACCCAGGCTGCGCTGCTTCGGGCGTGTCGCCACCCCCGAAGTGTTGCAGGAGACCCGGCTCTAGTGAATACGCTCGATGGTGGCGCGCCAGGAGCCCTTGGGGGCCTCGACGTCGACACTGTCACCGAGCTTCTTGCCGAGCAGCGCGGAACCGAGCGGCGAGGTGGGTGAGACGGTTCCCGTGCCGCCGACCGCGCTGATCTCGACCGTCATCGCCTGTCCCCCGTCGCCCGCGATGTCGACCACCGAGCCGACTCCGACTTCGCCGGCCCCGGCGCCCGCAACGATCTGCGGCTCCGTCGAGCCGGGCCCGCAAGGTGCGGATGCGCGCCTCGAGAAGCCCCTGCTCGTTCTTCGCGGCGTGGTACTCGAAGTTCTCCGACAGGTCCCCGAACTCGCGGGCCTTCTTGATCGCCGCGATCACCTCCGTGCGACGCGGGCCTTCCAGCTCCGCGAGCTCGTCACGCAGGGCGGCCGCCTGCTTCTCGGTGAGCTGCTCGCCCTCTACCACTTCGAGCGGCCTCCCCGACGGCGCGACGTATAAACGACACGTGGCTTCGCCACCTGCATCCCGGTCTGCTCGAACTTCTCGACGTGCCCTTGCAACCGGGCGACACGCGAGACGTCGGCCTGCTGCTCTGGCAGCACCAGTGTGATGCCGACCCCACCCTTCCCTGCGCGACCGGTGCGACCGACCCGATGCGTGTACACGTCGGGCTCCTCCGGCGGGTCGAAGTTGATCACGTGGGTGATGTCGTCGACGTCGAGACCGCGCGCTGCAACGTCCGTCGCGACGAGCGTCTTCACCTTGCCCGTGTCGAAGTGCTGAAGCGCCTGCTCACGCTGCGCCTGGCCCTTGTCTCCGTGGATCGCGACTGCATCGACATCGTGTCGACGCAGCTTCTCGACGAGCCGGTCGGCTCCCGCCTTAGTGCGGACGAAGACGAGCACCAGCCCGCGCTCGGCATCGTTGAGCAACTCCACGAGGGTCGAGACCTTCGTGTCGTTGGTGACCGGCACGAAACGGTGATCGATGTCGCCGCTGCGCCGCTCGGCGGGCAGCTCGCCCTCGAACCGCGCCGGGAAGTGCGTGTAGCGACGCGCCAGCTCGCCGACTTCGCCGTCGAGTGTCGCCGAGAAGAACATCGTCTGGCGATCCTCCCGCAGCTTGCGAACGAGGCGGTCGACCTGCGGCTTGAAACCCATGTCGAGCATGCGGTCGGCCTCGTCGAGCACGAGCACCTGAACCGCCGCGAGCGACACCAGGTTGCGGTCGACGAGATCCTGCAGCCGGCCGGGTGTCGCAACGATCACGTGCGCTTCCTTGGCCTCGGCCGCCTGCGCCTTCAACGGCACGCCGCCGTACACCGACGCGACCTTGATCTTGTCGCCGCTGATCAGCGCGAACTCCTCGGTCACCTGCACGCACAGCTCACGGGTCGGGACGAGGACGAGCGCGGCGGGCCGTGGCCGGGACGGGTCGAGCCGCTCGAGGATCGGGATCGCAAAGGCGAGCGTCTTGCCCGAGCCGGTGGGGCTCTTGGCGAGGATGTCGCCGCCGCGCAGCGCCTCCGGGATGACGAGGGCCTGAATCTGGAACGGGGACTCGATGCCGCGCGCCGCCAGCAAACTGCACACAGCCTCGGAAACCCCGAGGGGACGGAAATCTGTCACTTGTCTCAACTCCTTCGGACGTCGAGATCGTGTGTCCGAGGAAGGAGACGCGATCTCACGGGAACGCGGCCAATCCGCATTCCGTAGAGATCACCGTAGCAGCCGGGCTCAGCCGGAGGGCGTGTCCCGGTCTTCGACGAGGCGCAGCCTGTGCTCGAGCTGAGCCACGCGAAGCTCGAGCTCGTCCCATTCCGTCCGCGTCACGAGCCCGACTTCGCGGGCCAGCTCCTGGATCCGGCGCTTCGAGCCCTCCCCCACCCGCACAGCATCGCCACGCCAGCGACCACCCAGGTCGTCGACGAGCGAACGCAGCTCGTCGAGTCTCGGCCCGAGCACGGCGAGCAGACGGTCGAGGTCGCTATCTGGCACGGCCGTGCGGCCGCGACTTGCGCCGCTGCCGGCGCCGCTCGCGCTTCGCGTCAGGGTCGCCGTCCGTGACCGCAGCCTCGATCACGTCGACGGGGGTCTCGGGTGCCGGTTCGGCGGCGGCTGCCTTCGTCGCATCGGCGAGCAACCGGTCGGCCTTCTCGCCTTCGGGTGTCACTTGCCCCTTCCGCCGGGCGTACTCGGGCTCACGCTGCTTCCAGATGTTCACGAGAGGCGCCGCGATGAAGATCGACGAATAGGCGCCCGAGGTGACGCCGACGAGCAGCGCGAACGCGAAGTCCTTCAACGTCGGCCCGCCGAAGAAGAACAGAGCGCCGACCGGCAGCAGGGTGATGAAGGTCGTCGCGAGCGAACGGCGGATCGTCTCCCACAACGAGACGTTGGTGATCGTCGCAAACGATGCGCGCCGCATGATCGGCACGTTCTCGCGAATACGGTCGAAGATGATGATCGTGTCGTAGATCGAGTAGCCGAGCACGGTCAGCACAGCGGCCACCGTCGATTCGGTCACCTCGCGACCCGTCACCGAGTAGACGCCGACGGTGATGAGGACGTCGTGCAGCATGGCGGCGATCACCGGAACCGCGAACGCGAGCCCTCGGAAGCGAATCGTGATGTAGAGGGTGATCACGAGCATCGAGAACAGGATCGCGAGGAGAGCCGACCGCGCGATCTGCCGACCGAAGCTCGACGAGACGTTCGTCGTCCCGAGTGCGACGTCGTGCACGTTCTGTCTCAGCAATGCGGTCAGTCGGTCCTGCTGCGTGGTCGTCAGCTTCTTCAGGCGAATCTGGAAGCTCTTGTAGCTCTCGCTCCCATATGCCGTCCCGCGGCCCTGGACGACGGCGTCACCGCGACCGATCGCCTTCGCCTGCTCGCGGACGAGCGCGATCGAGGTCGGCTCCGCCGTGCGGAACGTGAGCTGTGCTCCGCCCTTGAAGTCGATGCCGAGGTTCAGGCCGCGCACGCCGAGCGAGGCGGCGCTGATGACGACGATCACCGCCGAGATCCCGAACCACAGCGCAGTGCGACGCATGAAGTCGATCTGCAGCCACCGCCCGCGCTGGGAATGGTGCGCGCCCATGAACTTCGGGTTCTCGAACCAGCGGAAACCGGCGAGCAGGCCGAGCATCGCGCGCGTCGCCGCGACTGCGGTGATCAGCGAGACCGCGGTACCGATCAGCAGCATCAGCGCGAAGCCCTTCACGCCGGCCGTCGCGACGGCGAACAGGATCAATGCGGTGATCCCGGTGACGACGTTGGCGTCGATGATCGTGTGGAAGCCCTTCGCGTAACCAGCCGCGATCGCGGCGCGCACGGACTTGCCTGCTCGCGCCTCCTCCTTGATGCGTTCGAACACGACGACATTCGCGTCGGCCGCGACGCCGATGGTCAGGATCAAGCCGGCGAAGCCGGGCAGCGTCAACGTGACGCCCAAGAGGAGGATTGCGCCGTACATGAACGCCGCGTAGATGCCGAGGCCGATCACGGCGACGAGGCCGAGGAAGCGGTAGAGGAAGAGCAGGAAGAGGGCGACCACGATCAGGCCGCCGATCGCGGCGTTCTGGGCCTGCCTCAGCGAGTCCTTGCCCAGCGTCGCGGAGACATCAGTGCGCTCGAGCGGCACGAAGTTCACGGGAAGCGCGCCGGTCTGGAGGACGAGCGCGAGGTTCTGCGCCTCCTTCAGGCTCGACATGCCCGTGATCTGCGCGCCCGTGCCGGCCGGGTTGATGCCGTTCGGGTACTGGGCTGTAGTCGATCTGCGGCCACGAGCGGATCTCGTTGTCGAGCACGATCGCGAAGTGCTGCGGCACCTTCTGGATCGAGCCACGCACCGCTTCGTTCTTGGTCACCTCGGCGAATGCCTTGTTGCCCGCTCCCTTGAACGAGAGCAGGACGATCGGGTCACCGCTCGTCGCATCGAAGTCCTGGCGCGTGCCCGACAGGTTCAACTCCGACCCGGTGATGTTCGGGTACTTCCCGTTCGTCGCGTACCGGTCGTCCGGATAGCCGCCGTGCTTGAAGAGGTAGTAGTCGGTCGATCCCGGCGGAGGCACACCCGAGTTGTCACCCGGGCAGACGACCGCCCCGGGCGACGAGCAGCTGACGACGACCGTGCGCGCCGGGACGGGCAGCACCTTGTCGCCTGCGGGGATCTTGCCCTTGTACGGGTCGAGCAGGCCGGCGTTCCCGGTCGAGGGGTCACGGTGGAGCGTTGCGGCCGGACCGGCCTTCTTGACCCAGACGATCGTCGTCTTCGTCTTCTTGTTCTTCAGGATCCCGACGGTCGACTTGACCTTGACGGGCTTGAAGAGGACGTAGCCGGTCGGTGTCCCGGCCTTAGCGGCAGCCTGGACCCGCGAGAGCAGGTTGTAGAGATTGCGGGTCGCGACCGGCTGGCCGCCGCTCGCCGTGACCGACGGCGGGACGAGCGCCGTCTCGAGGTCGTACAGCTCGAGCTGCGCGGTCGTCCCGATGATGGCTGCAGCCTGCGCCGGGTTGTGCACCCCGGCGAGCTGGATGACGATCTGGTCGGAGCCTTGCTTGCGGATCTCCGGTGAAGCGACACCGAGCTTGTCGACACGGCTCCGCATGATCGAGACCGAGCGGTCGAGATCGGCGGAGGTCAGCTTGTGGCCCTTCGGAGGCTGGGCCTTCAGCACGACCTCGAGGCCGCCCTGCAGGTCGAGGCCCTTCTTCACCCCGCGATGTCCGGGCGACCCGGGAACGGCCAGATACGCCACGCCGGCGAGGGCGAGGATGATCAGACCGACCAGGATCAGATTGGAACGCCGAGACGACACGCGCGGGGAAGGTTAGCCGGGTTCCTCGATCGTTCCGCGGGCGGATTCATCCGGCTCCGACGGAGACGCCGATTCGGGCGCAGGCTCGGCCTCCACTTCCACCTCGACCTCCCGGGCGACCGCGGCGATCGCACGGCGATCGACCTGGACGACGACCCCCGGCGCGATCTCGACGTGAACGAGTTCGTCGACGATCTCGCGGACGGAGCCGTGGATGCCACCCGCCGTGATCACCTCGTCACCCACCGCGACGCTTTCCTGCATGGCGGCGTGCGACGTGCGGCGACGGCGGGCCGGCAGCACGAAGAGGAGCCAGACGGCGCCGAAGATGAGGATCAAGATCAGGAATCCGCCCACTGGAGCCTTTCGAGTCGGTCACGCTTGTAGGACGCGAACCCGCCGCGTTCGATGGCGTCTCGCGCGCCGCGGGTCAGTTCGATCAGGAAGCGTAGATTGTGGAGCGAGAGGAGGCGGAGGCCGAGCAGCTCGTTCTGGTTGACGAGGTGACGGATGTAGGCGCGGGTGAACCGCTCGCAGGCCGGGCAGTCGCAGCCGTCGTCGAGCGGCGCCTGGTCGCGCGCGAACCGTGCGTTGCGCAGGTTGATGCGACCGTCCCGCGTGAGCGCGCTGCCGGTACGGGCGGTGCGGGTCGGCAGCACGCAGTCGAACATGTCGACGCCTGCCTCGATCACCTCGAGGATCCCCTCCGGATCGCCGATGCCCATGAAGTAACGCGGTTTGGCGGCCGGCATGAGCGCCGCAGACCAGTCGGTCGTCTCGAACATCGCACTCCGGTCCTCGCCGATCGCGAGCCCGCCGATCGCGTTGCCGTCGAAGTCGAGGGCGGCGATCTCCTCGATCGAGCGGCGCCGCAGCTCGGGATCCACCCCGCCCTGCGAGATCCCGAACCGCAACTGGCCCTGCGCGCGGGGCGCGTCGCGCTGCCGCTCCGCCCAGGCAGTCGTCCTGCGCACCGCCTCCTCGAGCGCCCGGCGGGTGACCCCGGCCGCCGGCACCTGGTCGAGGCACATCGCGATGTCGCTCCCGAGGTTCGCCTGGATCGCCGCTGCGAGCTCTGGGGTGAATCGCGTGGGTGCACCGTCGTACACGCTGCGAAACGTCACGCCTTCCTCATCGACCCGGACGATCGTGTCGCGCAACGAGAACACCTGGAAGCCACCGGAGTCGGTGAGGATCGGGTGGTCCCAGGACATGAACCGATGCAACCCGCCGAGCTCGCGAACGAGCTCGTCGCCGGGGCGGAAGTGCAGGTGGTAGGTGTTGCCGAGCAGGACCTCGGCGCCGAGACCGCGCACCTCGTCGGGGTGGAGCGATTTCACCGTCCCTTTCGTCCCGACCGGCATGAACACGGGAGTGCGAATCTCACCGTGCGCAGTGCGCACCACCCCGGACCGGGCCGAGCCGTCCGTCGCCCGCACCTCGAAGACGGGCCCTGTCGGGGCGTGACCCTTCGCCAAACGAACGGGCTCGGAGCGCGGAGCGTCGGTCACCGAGCCACCCGAGCAGGCGGTTTGCACCGCCGGGCCACGGCTGGCGGCGACCAGTCCCGTCGCCAAACGACGTTACGGAAGTGCGACGAACTATCCACAGGTCACAGGATCAGCATTGCATCGCCGAACGAATAGAAGCGGTAGCGCTCCTCGATTGCGAGGGCATACAGGCGGCGAGTCTCCTCCACTCCTGCGAAGGCCATGACCAGCGCGAGTAGCGTCGATCGCGGCAGGTGGAAGTTCGTCAGCAGGTGGTCGACGCGGCCGAAGGCGTAGCCGGGCGTGATGAAGAGCTCGGTACGACCGGTGAGTGCGCCTCCATTGACTACCGTCTCGAGCACGCGCACCGTCGTCGTGCCGACTGCGAGCACGCGCTCTGCCGTGTGGATGCGACCCCACGCGCCCGGCTCAACCGAGTAGCGCTCGCCGTGAATCCGGTGCGCCTCGACGCGGTCCTCCTGCAACGGCCGGAACGTGTCGAGCCCGACGTGCAGCGTCACGCGCTCGACATCGAGCTGCGCGAGCACCTGCGGCGTGAAGTGCAGCCCCGCCGTCGGCGCCGCGGCCGAGCCGCGCTCACGCGCATAGACCGTCTGGTACCGCTCGGCGTCGCCGAGCGGCTCGCTGATGTACGGGGGAAGCGGCACAGCTCCATCGGGCTCGCCGGCAAGCCGCACCCGCCAGCGGCCCTCACCCAGATGCTCGAGCAGCTCGACCGGCCCGTATCGGGCGCCGGCGCGCAGCCTGCGCGTCGGTCGCGCGAGCGCCTCCCACACGTCCTCCCCGATCTGCTCGAGCAGGAGCACCTCACCACGCGGCTGCTCGATCGGGAATCGAGCGGGAACGACCCGGGTGTCGTTGACGACGACCAGAGCGTCCACCAGCCCGGGCAGCTCACGAAACACGTGGTGCGACACCTCGCCGGTCGCCCGGCGGTAGACGAGGAGCCGGGACGCATCACGCTCGGCCGCCGGGTGCTGGGCGATCAGCTCCTCCGGCAGGTCGTAGTCGAGCTCGCGGGCCTCCATCCGGTGGGGACGGTAGCTTCGTCCGACATGGAAGAGATCCGTGAAGTACTGCGCGACGGTCTCCGCGAGGAAGCCGCTCCGATCGCACGCCGGCTGGCCGAGGTGAAAGGGCTCTCCAACAACGTCATCCGCAGGCTCGAGAAGCTCGAGCACACGATCGACGCCGAGCGCGATGCCCGCGTCGACGACCTGGCGCTGCTCGTCGATTTGCTGACCGAAGGCTGGCGCGGGCTCAACGCCCGGCTCGAGCGGATCGAAGCCGCACTCCAGCCGGCGGAGACGAACGTCGTGAAGCTCCGCGAGAGCGCCTAGGCCGCTAGCCCGGCAGCAGCAATTCGAACCGAGAGCCCTGGCCGACCACCGACTCGAGGTCGATCCGGCCGCCGAGCGCGGTCGACAGCTCCTTCGCAATCGCGAGGCCGAGCCCTGTACCACCGCTGACGTTCGAGACGAACGGGCGGAAGAGACGCTCACGCGCCTCGGCCGGTATCCCTGGGCCCGTGTCCTCGACGAGCACGTGCACGGTCCCGTTCTGCTGGGCGAGCTCGAGCGTTATCCGCCCGCCGGCCGGAGTCACGTGGAAGGCGTTCGAAAGCAGGTTGCCGACGATCTGGAGGACACGGTCGCCGTCGGAGACGATCACCGGCTTTGCGCCGAGCGTCCGCGTGTAGTGGATCGAACGCCGCTGCGCCTCCTCCCGATAACGCTCGTAGGCCTGGTCGATCAGCGCGGCCATGTCGACCTCCTCCTTCTTCACGGTGAAGCGGTTCGTATCGAGCTTCGCGAGGTCGAGGATGTCGCCGACGAGTCGCTCGAGCCGCTGCGTCTCGGCCTCGATCGTCTCGAGCGAGCTCTGCCGTAGCTCAGGATCGTGCACCACGCCCTCGAGCAAGGCGGCGACGTGGCCACGGATCGCGGTAAGCGGTGTGCGCAACTCGTGCGAGACGGACATCAGGAAGTTCCGTTCCATCTGCTCGACCTCGCCGAGCCGGCTCGCCATCTCGGCGACACGCTCGCTCAGGTGCCCGAGCTCGCCCGGCGCGTTGCGCGGCACCCTGACGTCGTGGCTTCCGCCAGCCACCTCGTCGACCGCGTCGGAGAGCTGCAGGATGGGCCGCACGATGCGGCGTGACAGGTACCACGCGAGAAGCGCTGCAAACAGGAGCCCGAGCGCCCCGGCGATCGCGAGGCGCGTGATCAGCGCGTTCACCTGCTGCCGAACGTCGGTCTTCGGCGTGGCGACGATGATCGCCCCAACGACCGTCCCGCCGAGGGCGATCGGATTGGCGATCGCGAGGAACGGTCGCCGCTGGTCGGGAGGCGTGAAGGTGAAGCTCAGCGATTTCCCGACATGCCAGTCGATCGTCGACTGGGGCAGCGGGCGCAAGCCGCTCGACTGGCCGGGGAACAGGTTTCCGCCGAGGTAGTAGATGCGGTCGCCAGTGGCCTTCTCGAGGTTCGTCGCCGCGAACTGCGGCGCTGCTCGGTCCTTCTTGTTGCCGTAGCTCTGGTTGACGGCCGTCGAGTAGAGAGCCGCGATCCCGTTCGCCTCCCGGTTCAGCTTCGAGAGCGTCTGGTTCTCGGTGAACTGCTGGAAGAGGCGGATCGAAATCGCCGTGGTGATCACGCCCGCGAGGACGATCCCCGCGAGGAAGACGAGCGGCAGCCGGACGCGTAGCGATCCGAGCATCGTGATCAGCCTACGAGGTCGCGGGGTCTTTCTTTGCGTCCTTGGCGGGCGAGACCTTGTAGCCGACGCCCCAGACGGTGACGATCGGCGAGGCATCGCCGAGCTTCCGGCGCAACTGGCGGACGTGCACGTCGACGGTACGCGTGTCGCCCGCGAACGTGTACCCCCAGACTCGCTCGAGCAGCTGGTCCCTCGTCAGCACGAGACCACGGTGGTCGAGGAGCTCCCAGAGCAGGTCGAACTCCTTGGGTGCAAGCTGAATCTCCTCGTCACCGACCCGCACCTCACGACGGCCCGCGTCGATATGGAGGTCGCCGTGCTCCATCGTCTCGCTCTCGCGCTCACGCCGCTCCGGGGTCGCCCGCCGGAGGATGGACTTGACTCGCGCGACGAGCTCGCGCGGGTTGAAAGGCTTCGTCAGGTAGTCGTCGGCGCCGACCTCGAGGCCGATGATCTTGTCGACGTCCTCATCCCGGGCGGTCAGCATCAGGATCGGAACGTCACTCGTCTGGCGGATGCGCCTCGTCACTTCGATGCCGTCGATGTCGGGCAACATCAGGTCGAGCACGATCAGACCGGGCATCTCCTGTCCCACCTGCGCCAGCGCGTCTGTGCCGTTCGCGGCGGTGCGGACGCCGTACCCTGCGTTCTTCAGGTACAGCGAGACGAAGCTGGCGATCGAGCTCTCGTCCTCGACCACCAGGATGTTCGGGGTCGGTGAGGACACGCCTACGGAGCCGTCGCTGACTGGACGCCGAACTGCACGAGCCGTGAGGCCGGGAAGTACGGCACGGGAAGCCACTTGCCGCTGTCGAGCGCATAGCTCCCGGGGTCGCCGGAGAACAGATCGCCGGAGAGCTGCACGGTGCCGACACCGACGGCTGTGAGGTCGATGCCGGTGCCCTTCAGCGAGAGCCGGTAACGGCCGCCGGTCACCCGGAAGCGCAGGTCGACGCCGCCGTAGACCGTGGTGCCGTCGAGAACGCCGGCCTTCTTCGTCTCGTAGCCGCTCACGAGCACCTGGCCGTCACCCACCACCGGGTCGCTGACGACGAGCCGGCCTTTGTCCATCTGCCCCCAGAGCGTGCCCCGGGTGCCGTTCAGGACGACCGTGCCGTTCACCTTCGTCAGCTCGACGACACCGTCTCCGTTCGCGCGCGCAGCAGCCACGGCCGCCGGGACGGCGACCAGGCCACAGAGCAGGATGAAGCAGAGCCGGCGCATCGGCGAACACAGTCTTTCCGCCTGAATTATGCCTCCAATGAGGGGTATGTAAGGAGTTTTGTTTCGGCCGGGCTCGAGAAGCTCTTATACGGTCGTACCGTGCACGACCTCACGAGCTTCGGCCTCGTCCTCTTGCTCGTCGGCGGCGCGCTCTCGGCGGCGCTACTCGCCTCGAAGCTGAGTGCGCGAATCTCCATCCCCTCCGCGGCCCTCTTTCTCGTGGCCGCCGCCCTGATCTCGGATGCGTATCCGTCGCTCGTCCTCTCGATCTCGACGGTGGAGCGCATCGCGACCGTTGCGCTGATCGTGATTCTCTTCGACGGCGGCTCCTCGATCGGCTGGCGACGGTTCAGGGCCAGCGCAATCCCGATCGCCTCGCTCGGCGTCTTCGGCACGTTCGCGACGGCGGGCCTCGTGGCGGTTTTTGCCCACTACGCGTTCGGGCTCGCCTGGATCACGTCGGGCCTGATCGGCGCCGCGATCGCGCCGACCGACCCGGCCGTGATGTTCTCGGTGCTCGGCGAGCGCGAGATCTCGGGCCGCACCGGGACGATCCTCGAAGGCGAGTCGGGGGCGAACGACCCGGTCGGCATCGCGCTGATGCTCGGGATGATCGAGCTCGCAACCCATGCCGACGCCACGTTCTGGGTCGTCGTCCGCGTCTTCGCCGAGCAGATGGCGATCGGCCTCGCGATCGGGGTCACGGGCGGGCTGCTCGAGCGGTTCGTCATGCAGCGCGTCACGCTGCCCTCGGCGGGCCTGTACACGCTCCGGACGCTCGCGCTGGCCGGGCTCGTCTACGGCGTCGCCACCGTCGCGCACGGCTCGGGATTCCTGGCGGTGTTCGTCGCCGGCCTGATCGTCGGCGACCTCCGCGCGCCGTTCATCTCCGAGATCAGGGTGTTCCAGGACGGCCTCGCGTCCTTGGCCGAGATCGTCGTCTTCGTCGCGCTCGGGCTGACGATCGACATCTCAGGACTCACTTCCGGCCGTTGGAAGGACGGCCTGCTGCTGGCGGCATTCGCCGCACTCGTTGCGCGGCCACTGGCGCTCGGGCCGCTGCTCGCACCGGCACGCCTTCGTACGGGCGAGCGTATGTTCGTGATCTGGGGTGGGTTGAAGGGCGCGGTGCCGATCCTCCTCGCTGCCTTCACCCTTGGCCGTCACGTCGACGGCGCCCAGCGGATCTACGAGACGGTCTTCGTCGTCGTGATGGCCTCGGTCGTCGTGCAGGGCGGGACGATCGGCACGGCCGCACGGCTGCTCGGAGTCGAGATGTCGACTACGCCACGCGCCGAACCGTCTGCGTGAGGCCGGTCGCCCGGACGCATTCGTAGGCGTCGACGACGCGCACCGCACCAGCCGCCCGCGCCGCCGGCTCGCAGACGACACAGATCGTCTGGTCGCGGCGGGCCCAGCGCCACGTCCGGTAGCGCTCCCCGGCGAGCAGGTTCCGGCGGCAGACCTGGCACATCGCCATCTGCCTGTCCAGGATAGGTTCGCTCCCGGACGTCGGCCCGAGATCGCGCTAGTCGTAGGTGTAGAAGCCCTCGCCGCTCTTGCGCCCGAGCTTGCCGGCCAGCGCCATGCGAACGAGCCGCGGCGGCGGCGCCATGCGTGGCTCGCGCAGCTTCTCGTACAGCGCCTCGCTCGCATGGACGTGCACGTCGACCCCGACGAGATCGAGCAGCGCGCACGGGCCCATCGGCCAGCCGCCGCCCCCTCGCATCCCCGCGTCGAGTGCCTCCGGTGTCACCCCCGCCTCGTCGAGCACGCGAATGCAGTCGTTCAGCAAGGGAATCAGGACCCGGTTGACGACGAAGCCGGGGGTGTCCGAGCAACGAATCGGCGTCTTGCCAAGCTTCGCGCCGAGCTCGAACGCGGTCTCGAGAGCCGACTCCGACGTTCGTTCGGCGCGGACGATCTCCACGAGCGGCATGAGCGGTGCCGGGTTGAAGAAGTGCATGCCGACGGCGCGCTCTGGCCGGTCGAGCACCGACGCGATCTCCGTCACGGAGAGCGCGGAGGTGTTGGTTGCCAGCAGGGCGCCGGGGCGCACCCGCTCCTCGAGCGCGCGAAAGAGCTCTTGCTTGACGGCGAGATCCTCGAACGCAGCCTCGATCACGACATCGCAGTCGGCGAGATCGCCGAGCTCCGCAGTCAATGCCAGCCGTTCCAGAGCGGCGTCGCGCCCGCCCTCGTCGAGCCGTCCTTTCTCGACTTTGCGGGTGAGAAAGTGGGCGATCGAGTCACGCGCCGATTCGGCTTTGGCCAGGTCGAGCTCGCGCCCGATCGTCTCGAAGCCCGCCTCGATCGCGAGCTGCGCGATACCGGCCCCCATGGAGCCCAGCCCGACGACCCCGATCTTCAGCGCCGGCGTCAATCCGCTCCGGCAAACGCCGGCTCGAGCGACGGCACCCGGCTCGCGCGATATTCGAACACGCGATTGACGACGACGAACGTCGCGACCGCGTAGGCCCAACCCGCCGCGCAATCGACGACGTAATGCTCGCCGGAGTAGACGAGCGAGAAGGCCATCGCCGGCGGATAGAGCGCAAGCAGCGGGCGCCACCAGCGCGGAACGAGACGCCACACGTACAGGACGATCAGGAGCGCGAAGGCGGCATGCAGAGGAGGGCATCGCCGCCACGTTGTTGGCGTAGGTCTGTCCCTTCTCGAACAGCGACCCGAAATGGGCGATCGGAACGTGATGCCAGACGATCGCAATCGTCCGGTTCGCCTGCCCGGTCGAACCGTGACGCGCCGCGAGCCACGGCGGAACCGCGGGGTAGAGCACGTAGGTGGCGAAGCCGGCCAGCGAGAGGACGCACACCATCGTCGCGAAGCGAAAGAAGCGGTCGTGCGCCCAGCGCCACAGGATTGCTGCAACCACCAGCGTGGCGAAGAAGTGCGTCAGGTACACGAACCACGTTGCGTAATCCCACCACCGCAGGTCCGCCGCACCGTGCCAGAGGTGGTTCTGCAGCCACACGGTCGGAATCGGCTTGCCGAAGAGGGCCGCCTCGACCTTGATCTGCGGCACCTCACGGGCGTGAAACAGCAGCCCGTCCGCGTAACCGCGGAGGCGGTCGTAGATGAACAGCACCCCGACAAACGGCGACCACTCGATGACGAGACGTGACGTGCGACGCTGAACGTCGGTGATCGAGACGGCGATGATGCCAAGCGCAAACCAGAAGAACACGAGGTCGTGCGACGTGGGACACCGACGCTCGCGATCATCGCGAGCGATGCGAGCACCCAGAGGATCGGCGCCCCGATTCGCAAAGCTCTCCGGAGGTCCACGGCAGAAGATTAGAGTTGTCAGCGTCATGGCGACCATCACTTCCGATCACGCCCTTCTGATCGGCGGGGCTCCGGTCGAGACCGGCGACTGGATCGAGGTGCGCTCGCCGTACTCGGGGCAGACCGTCGGACGGATCGCGAGGGGCGGTGCCGCCGAGGCTCAGAGCGCGCTCGCGGCGGCCGAGGATGCGATGCGGGAGCCGCTGCCGGCTCACGAGCGGGCACGCATCCTGGACACGACAGCCCGGCTGCTCGACGAGCGACGGGAGGAAGCTGCGCAGATCATCTCGGCGGAGGCAGGCAAGCCGCTGAAAGCCGCGCGCGTCGAGGCGCAGCGCGCCGTCTCGACCTACACCTTCGCGGCCGTCGAGGCTCGCAAGCTCGCGGGCGAGGTGGTGCCGATGGACGCCTCCGCGGCAGGGGCGGGCAAGCTCGCGTTCACCCTCCGGCTGCCGATCGGGATCGTGGGTGCGATCTCCCCGTTCAACTTCCCGCTCAACCTCGTCGCGCACAAGATCGCGCCGGCGCTGGCCGCCGGCTGCGCCGTCGTCCTCAAGCCCGCTTCCGCCACTCCTCTCGCGTCGCTCTTCCTCGCCCACCTGGAGGAGGAGGCGGGCCTGCCGGCGGGCTGGATCAACGTTGTCGCAGGCTCTGCCGGAGCGATCGGCGACGTGCTCGTCGAGGACGAGCGCGTCAAGCTGATCACCTTCACAGGGTCGGGCGCGGTGGGCTGGGGGATCGCAGAGCGGGCGCACCGGAAACGGGTGAAGCTGGAGCTCGGCAACGCGACGCCCGCAATCGTCTGTTGCGATGCGCCGCCGGGCACTGCCGAGAAGCTTGCCGCCAACGCGTTCTCGTTCGCTGGGCAAAGCTGCATCTCGGTTCAGCGGATCTTCGTCCTGCACGACGCCTGGGATGCCTTCGTGTCGGAGTTCGTGCCTGCGGTCGAGGCCCTCCGGGTCGGCGACCCCGCGGATCCCGAGACTGATGTCGGGCCGGTGATCACCGAGGACGAACGTGCACGGATCCTCGACTGGATCGGCACCTCGAGCGGAACGGTGCTGACGGGCGGCGCCCTGTCCGACGACGGCCTGATCCGCCCCACCGTGATCGCGGAGCCCTCACCGACCGACAGCGTCCAGTGCGAGGAGGTGTTCGGGCCCGTCGTCACGCTGACGCGGGTCGCGAGCCTCGAGGACGCGATCGCCGGCTCGAATGCCACGCGCTACGGGCTCCAGGCGGCCATCTTCAGCCGCGACCTGCCGACCTGCCTGCGTGCTGCACGGGAGCTCGAGTTCGGCGGCGTGACGATCAACGAGGCACCCACGTTTCGCGCCGACCAGATGCCCTACGGCGGGGTCAAGGCGTCCGGGAACACCAAGGAAGGCCCGGCGTGGGCGGTGCACGAGATGACCGAAGAACGGCTCGTCGTCCTGCAGCTCTAGCCCGGGGGCCGGTCCGGGCCCCTCGTTAGACTCGCACTGCCATGCCTCAAGCCTTTCGCCGGCGCGCAAACGACGCCGAGGGAATCACCCCGCGCCGCCCTCAGGCAGGCGTGCTCCGCCGTGAGCGCCGGGCGCTGCTGCGCGCCCGCGAAGACGTGCTGCGCGACCTTGGCGGGCTGCTGGTCGAGATGTACCGGCGCGGCGGGTACCGCGACGATCTGCTCTCGGAGCGCGCGGCGACCGTCATCGGGATCGACGGCCGGCTGGCCGAGATCGAGGAGCTCCTCCACGCCCACCGTCGCGTGCCCCGCTGCGAGTGCGGAGCTCCCGTTCTGCGCGGGTCGCGTTTCTGCCCCAGCTGCGGGCGTGAGTTCGGTGCGCAGCCCGCGTCGGAGGAGACGATGATCGAGCCGTCTCCCGAGGCCTGATGCGAGTCGACGGGACGGCACGCGAGACCGCGGTCGCAGCGGCCGAGGAAACGTGCCCCCGCTGTGGCTCGCATCGCCTCCCCGACCAGGAGTATTGCCTCGATTGCGGCCTGCGGCTGCCCCTGGTCACCGGCAGGGTCGCCTCGCTCCGCCGGAATTGGATCCGCCGTTTCGGCTGGTATCCGGGCGACTGCGTCTGGGCGGCCTTCCTGACGCTTGCCGTCGCTGTCGCCGGCGGCGCAACCGCCATCGGCATAACGGCGGGCAACGCGAGCGCCAATGGGCCGACCTTCACCGCCACGTCGCGCGTGCGCGTGCTCACGCCGGCGCCGGTCCCGACCGGGACCACGCCTGTGGACACCTCGACCTTGCCCACCGCACCCGAGCCGACGACGGTCGGGCCGGCTCCTCGAAACGGCCACTACTCCTGGCCCGCCAACGAGAACGGGTGGACGATCGTGCTGGTCTCCTACCCCAAGACGAACGGTGCGGCTGCGGCTCGCAGCACGGCCGAACAGGCGGCCAAGGCGGGCCTCGGGCGGGCGGGCGTCCTCGACTCGTCGAGCTACGCGAGCCTGCAGCCGGGCTACTACGTCGTGTTCACCGGCATCTACGGCTCGAAGGCCGACGCTGATGCGGCGGTCCCGACCGCTCGCCAGGCGGGGTTCGGCGGAGCGTACTCCCGCCAGATTGCCCGCTGAGCGGCGAAAATGGGGCAGGTGTAGCCGACGGCGAACGGGGTACAGGTTGCCTGCAACCCCACCATTCGTTTACTCACCTGAAAACATTTGTAACAGCCCCCGGGAGCGTGTAGAGTCGGCCGCGGGTCGCGCTGGCAACGAGGATTTACTGCTTCTTAAAGGGCTGGCGGCTACAGTCGAGGAGAGTCAGACAGCGTTATGGATGAACGGATCCTGCATATTCAGCACTGTATGTATCAGTACTCGCGAGCGATCTATCGCTCGATCAAGGACCTGATCGATCCTTATGTCGACGAGGAGACGCAGCTCGAGTACCGCAGGGAGGTGCTCCAGGCCTGCGAGAGCACGATGCAGCGTCTCGCCCAGGATCCGCACTACTTTGCGAAGCCGGACCGGGCGCTCTTCCAGGACATCAGGCGCTACTTCCCGATCACCGTGCAGGCGCAGGTGGCCTGGGCCGTGAACCAGGGCGTCGACGCCGCCGTCGGCTTCGTCGAGGACCAGATCGAGGCCGGGGCGTTCGACGGTGGCGTTGCCCGCTGCCGCGCCACGACGCGCAAGGGCAAGGCCTGCCAGCGCACTCCGCTTCCGGACCGCGATTACTGCCCCTCGCATCAGCATCTCGAGCGCAGCAAAGCTGCGGCGTAGCCCGTCGGATAAGCTCGCCTCTTCGGCCTAGGCTCGCACCGAGCCGCTGAGGAGACAGTTGAGTCACGACACCGACAAGCTCATTCGCCAGCTCTCGCTGGTTGCATTCCTGATGGCTGAACGCCGTCCCCTGACGGCGCGCGACATCAAGTCGAATGTCGAGGGCTACCAGGAGATGAGCGACGAAGCATTCGCGCGCCGCTTCTACTCCGATCGTGCGGAGCTCGTGTCGCTCGGCGTCCCGCTCGATTCGCAGCGCGACGAGTTCACCGGTGAGGAGCTGTACACGTTGCGCTCCGAGCGCTACTTCCTGCCGGAGCTCGAGCTCGACGACGAGGAGCTCGCAGCGCTCCAGACCTGCTTCTTCCTCCTCGAGGGCCGGTTCGCCTACGCCGAGCCGCTGCGGCTCGCCCTGCAGAACCTGGCACTCGGCCGTTCGGCCGGCGCCCTGGCTGCGGCCCCGACCGGCACGGCGTCACGTGTGGAGGTGCGCGACCCCGACTATTCACCCGAGCTGCAGGGGCGGCTCGGCAAGTTGGAAGGCGCGATCTCGAAGCAGCGCACGGTCAAGTTTCGCTACTGGTCGATCTACCGCGACGAGGAAGAGGAGCGCACGCTCAACCCATTTGCGCTGCTGCCCGAGAACGGCTCGTGGTACGTGATCGGTCACGACCTCGAACGCGACGACATCCGCACCTTTCGCGTCTCGCGGATCCGCTCGGACATCCGCTTCGCCACGCGCCGCGAGCGCGATTTCCGGCTGCCGCCGGAGTTCGACGTCGAAAACTACCGCGGCCGAGCCGAATGGCAGTTCGGCGACATCGTCGGAGAGGCGAAGATCGAAGTTGCGCCCGACACCGCCTGGTGGGTCGAGCGCGCATACGGCGGTTCCCGCAACCGGGTCGAAGGCGACACGTTTGTCACGCAGTACGCGTCGTCGAACCTGCTCGCCCGTTGGATCCTGCGGCAGGACGGCCGCGCGCTGCCGCTCGAGCCGTCCGAACTGCGGCGGCTCGTCGTCGAGGGAGCCCGCGCGGCCCGAGCGGCGCACGAAGGCGCCCCGCCCACCCCTGCCGCGGAGGTGGTCGCCGGGGTGTCGGAAGTCGCGGAGCGCTTCCCAGGCGCTGTTGCACCGGAGCGCTTCGGCGTGCTCCAGTCGCTGCTCGCCTACCTGCTCGCGGCGTGTGGCGAAGAGCGCGAGAGCGTGATCCCGGCGCACGAGCTCGTCAACCGCTTCTCCATCCCGTCCGAGCAGCTCGAGGAACACCTGTCGCTGCTCAACCTCGTCAACTTCGGCGGCGGCTGTTACGCGGTCTACGCCGAGTTGCACGGCGACGAAGTGCACGTCGACAAGGAGCTGTTCGGAGACACGTTCCGGCGCGCACCTCGCCTGACCCCGCTCGAGGCGCGCGCGATCCGCCTCGCGCTCGAGTTCGTCGGCCCGATGGTCGCCGCAGGCACGCACTCCCCGCTCGACCGTGTGCGCGCCAAGCTCGAGGAGACATTCGGTGTCTTCGAGCTGACCCAGACGCCCGCGCCTCACGTCGGGGAGGAAGAGGGCCTCGTCGACACGCTCACGCACGCGATCGACGACCACAAGCTCGTCGAGATCGAGTACCTGAAGCCCGAGGAGCAGGAGGTCGTCACCCGCAGCGTCGAGCCGTATTCGATCGAGCGCCGCCTACCGCACTGGTACGTGCACACGTGGGACATCGACCGCGATCAGCCCCGCTCCTACCGGCTCGACCGGATGCGCAACGCACGCGTGCTGCGCAAGAGCTTCACGCCCCGCGAGGGTTTCGACCCCTCCGAGCTTCACTCGGCGACGAGCGCGCGCATCTGGTACTCGCCTGCGGTCGCCCGGTGGGAGGTCGAGAAGGGCGCCCGCCCGCTCGTCGACGGAGCAGCTCTCGCCGACAAATCGGTCGGCAGTGCCGAATGGCTCGTCGGCGAGGTCGTGTCCTACCGTGGTGAGGCAATCGTGCTCGAGCCGCCGGAGCTTCGTGCGCAGGTCGCGCTTCGCGCCCGCGCGCTGGCCGCCGAGCTGCGCCCTAAGCGGGCAGCATCAGCGTAAAGACGGCTCCACGGCCGCGCGCCGAGGAGACCGCGAGCGTCCCGCCGTGCGCCTCGGCGATCGAACGCGCGATGTAGAGACCGAGCCCCGTGCCGGGCTTCGAGCTCGTCCCGGTCACGCGGCCGAACTTCTCGAAGATCAGCCGCTGGTCGGCCCAGTCGATCCCCGGGCCGCGATCGGCGACCGAGACGGCAAGGGAGCCGTCGGAGTGGGCCACCCGCACTTGCACCGGCCTGGCCGGGTGGCGAGTACTTGACGGCATTGTCGATCATGTTCGTCAGAACCTGACGCAAGTCGATCGGCGTCGCCGCGCACGACGGGCAACCGTCCGGGGATCTCCGAGAGGATCGGCACCTCGTCCTGGCCGACCGAAGCGGTCGTCACCGAATCGCGCACCAGCGCGCCGAGGTCGACGTCGCCGAAGCGGAAACTGAATGTTCCTGCTTCGATCCGAGACGTGTCGAGCACGTCGCCGATCAGCGCAGCGAGTCTCGTCGTCTCGTCTCCGATCAGGGCGAGGAACGCCTCGCGCTGCTCCGGGCGGAGCTCGCGCCAGCGCTGCTGCAAGGTGCGGGCGGCGCCGATCACGGCGGCCATGGGGCTGCGCATCTCATGCGAGACGAGCGACACGAAGTCGGCGCGAAGCGCGGACAGGCGGCGGAGCTCCTCGACCGTCCGCCGCTCACTCTCGTAGGCGCGGATGTTCTGAACCGCAGACGCGAGGAGCCGGCCGAGCAGGCTCATCAACTCGATCTCGTCGTCACGGAAGGCGTCGGGGCGTTGCGCCCGACCGAGATCAGACCCGTCGTCCGCGCGCCGACCAGCAGCGGCGCTGCGACGCGTGAGCGGAGCCCGAGCGCCGCGAGGCGGCGACTCCTCGGCGTACGCCTCGCTGTCGAGCTCTCGCCGGTACACGGTCTGCCCGTGCATCAGGAGCTCGGCGAGCAGGTTCCGGTCGAGATCGATCTGGGTGCCGGGAGGCATCACCTCGTCGGCCGACGTGCCCGCCGTCGCGATCACCTGAGCACCGCCGTCCTCGGCCAGCACGATCGCCATGCGGTCGAACGGCACAAGGCCGCGCAGCTCGCGAATGAACGCGCTGAAGGCCTCGTCGAGATCGAGAGACGACGACAGCGCCCGTGAGCACCGGTTGGCCGCATCGAGCAGGTCGGCGCGGCGCCCGAGCGTGTCGCGCAGCGCCTCTGCCTCGTCGGCCCGCTGCTCCGCCGTTGTGCGCTGCTCGTCGAGCCGCTGGTAGAGCCAACCGACGACGAGCGCCATCAGGATCCCCGCGCCGGCCTGGAACGAGACGAACTCGAGGTGGTAGTGGCGCGTGGAAGAAGTGAGCGCGGCGTTGCTCGAAGAGCGCCGCCACCGGCACGGCCGCCACCGCGGTGCAGAGGCCGCCGACCATGCCGAAGCGCGCGGCTCCAGCCACGATCGCCAGCAGGAGCAGCTGCCGCGTGGGCGTCGCCGGCTCGAAGCTGAAGAGGAGAACGAACGCCGAGATGATGCCGAAGTCGAACGCCAGCGCGACGAGCTGGAACCGTCGCCTCGCCTCGTACCGGAGCCCCGCGTACAGCAGCAGCGCGCCGCCGGCGAGCACGGCCACCATGATCCACGCGCGCGTCTCGTAGCCCGGGGCCCAGTTGGCGGTCAGCGAGACCTGCAGAACGGCAAACGGGACCGCGAGCAGGCGGACGACCGCGATCCACCATTCGAGCGGACGCTGCCGGAAGCTCATTGCCCGCTCCAGCCCCGGCCAAGCCGGCGCCTGCGCTCTCCCATGAGCTCCGTCGAGCCTACGCTCATTGGCCGGCCTTCGGCGGGGTTTTGAGCTCCTGACCTACGTTCATGCCCGGTCCCTTACCCGTTCGAGCGCCCAGCGAGCATGCTCGTCGTCGCTCCGCTCCTCGAGCAAAGGGATGTGCTCCGGGCCGCCGACGTTGCCGAGCGCGACCAACGCGTTGCGCCGCAGGAACCGCACGTCGTTGCGAGGCACGTAGAGCCGCTCGTAGTCGCGTACGAGAGTGTCGGACTCGAGCCAGGTGACGAGGTCGACGTGCCCGGACGCGCTCGCCTCGCGGTCACCCCGCCGCCGCTCGACTCCCCGGTTCCACGGACAGACGTCCTGGCAGATGTCGCAGCCGTACACCTGCGCGCCGAGGGCCGAGCGGTACTCCTCGGGGATCGCCGCGGGAGCCTGCGTCCAGTACGAAAGGCACTTCGTCGCGTCGAGCGTCCCCGGCTCGTCGAGCGCACCCGTCGGGCACGCATCGATGCAGAGCCTGCATTCGCCGCAATCCGTCTCGAGCGGCGGCGTAGGTTCGAGCTCGCGGTCACTGACGAGCGTCCCGAGCACGACCCACGACCCGTGCTTGCGCGTGATCACCATCGTGTTCTTTCCGTAGAACCCGACGCCGCTCCGGGCAGCTGCCTCGCGGTCGACGTGCTGATTCGCATCGACGAGCACGCGGTAGGTGCCGCCGATCGCCCGGCCGAGTGCATCGAGCTTCGCCCGCAGCTCCTCGTAGCCGTCCGACCACGTGTAGCGCGCAAGCCGGCCCTCCCCCGGCTCGAGCGGCTCTTCGGGCTGCCAGTAACAGAGCGCTGCGGAGACGACGCTGCTGGCACCAGGGAGGAGCGACTCGGGATGGCACGAGCGATCGGGTTGCGCCATCGTGAACTTCATCTCCGCGAACAGCCCGCGCGCCCGCCGCTCGGCGATGTGGCGCTCCGTGTCGGCGTAGGGCTCGGCCGGCGTCACGCCGACCGCGTCGAGACCGAGCTCCTCGGCCAACCTGCGGATGTGATCGGCGGTCATGCGAGGATTGTGCACGGATGAAGGCAATTCGTATCCACGAGGACGGCGGGCCCGAGGTGCTGCGCTACGAGGACGTGCCCGATCCCGCCCCCGGCGAGGGCGAGGTGCTGATCGAACTCCGTGCCGCCTCGCTCAACCACCTCGACGTGTGGATTCGCAAGGGACTCCCGTCGGTCCCGAAGCCACGCATCCTCGGCGCCGACGGCGCCGGGGTGGTCGCGGGCACGAAGGAACGGGTCGTCATCAACCCCGGGATCATGAGCGGCGGCCGCATGCACATCGTGGGCGAGACCATGGACGGCACGCACGCAGAGCTGATCGCCGTTCCCCGCGACTACGTCCACCCGATTCCCGCAGGGCTCTCGTTCGAGGAAGCCGCGGCGTTCCCGCTCGTCTTCGTCACGGCCTACCGCATGCTCGTCACCCGCGCCCGCCTGCAAGGCGGGCGAATGGGTGCTGATCTGGGGGATCGGCGGCGGCGTCGCGACCGCCGCCCTCGCGATCGCGAAGGCGCTCGGAGCCCAGGTGATCGTGACCTCGTCGAGCGACGAGAAGCTCGCCCGGGCTCGCGAGCTCGGCGCCGACGTGGCGGTCAACCACGCGACCGGAGACGTCGTCGCGGCGGTCAAGGAAGCCTCTGGCGGAGGGGCGCACGTGATCGTCGACGACGTCGGAGAGGCGACGTGGAAGCGCACGCTCGAGGCAGCCCGCCCGGAGGCGCGAATCGTCGTCTGCGGCGCGACCACCGGCCCCAACCCGCCTGCCGCCCTGCACCGGCTCTGGTGGAAGCAGCTGTCGGTTCTCGGCTCGTCGATGGGAACACCGGAGGACTTCGAAGGCGTCTACGACCTGGTGGCGACGGGCCGGGTCGCGCCGGTCGTCGACCGGGTGTATCCGCTGGCCGATGCCCGCCTAGCGCACGAGCGGCTCGAAGCCGGCGAGCAACTCGGCAAGATCGTCCTGACGATGGGAACGGCCGACGACCGGCGAGATGTCTAGCCGAAGCCGAGGATGAAGTTCTCCTCGGTGGTGATCAGTTCCCAGTTGGTAGCGCTTGCTTTCGGGGAGCGTAGTCGTCGACGAACCGCTCGCCGCGCAGCACGCGGTGCGTAGGCATCCGCGAAGTGAGGCGGCAGGCCCGAACCGTGCGGAGGTTCACTGCGATCACGTCGACGATCGGGACGATGATCAACGATCCAGGCACGGCGAGGAGCACAAGTAGCCAGCGCAAAGCGATCACGAGATCCCCTTTCGATTGGGTTCTGGTTGTCGCTCTCACTATCGTCGAGCGCCCTCAGTTCGGGGATTCGGGTTGGCTGCGGTCCGGTGTCACCCTGGTGAACAGCGGGCTGGCTCAGAGACTCGCGCCCAGCCCACTTGGGGACAGATCAGGGGACAATTCGCTCTGGCGAGGTCCTTTCACGGCTTCGTCCTCGTGTGCGGCCAGACCCGGCAAAGAGACAGGGTGGGTGCCTCGCGCGTGCCATTTGGACGCCGACGCATGCACACGCGGCTTTCGAGCACTGCCCACCCCTCGATCCCGTGCGGCGCGCGCTGCCAGTTTCGCCGCGGCGTGTGACGCGCAGAGGCAGCGGCCACGGCAGTGGTTGCAGCGGCATCCCTCCCGTGGCTCGACTCGCGGGCACGGCCCGCGACCCTCGAGCCTCGCGACGAGCCAGCCGCCCGCGAGGAACGCGTGGACGGTCAGCACCACCGGGACGAGGAGCACTGCGACGAGCCAAAGGAAGCTCAGTGTGTTCTCGGCCATCAGAGGCCCAGAGCGGCCCTCATATCACCTGCCGTCGCGGCATTCGCGAGGAACGGCAGGCCTAGAGCTTCCTCGGTCAGACGCAGCAGCGCGAAGTGCGAGAAGCTCGCACCGGACGAGGAGTTCGGCGCGAGCCCGGCCGCGGCGGCGATGAACGGCACCGTGCCGGACTCGTCGTAGGTGATTACGAGCAGCGTGTTGCCTGCCCGATAGTCCGACGACGCGAGGATGGCCGGCACGTGCGCTGCGAGCCACGCGTCCCCTGTCGCGACCGGGCAGTCGTGCGCGTCGTTGCACCGGTTAGGGGTGATGAAGGAAAACGTCGGCAGGTTGTTCGGATCGAACGCGCTGAAGGGCACAACGTCGGTCGAACAGGCGGTGCCGTCATCGGCGCCCGTGTAGTACGTCGCGGGAACGTGGCGGACCAGGTAGTCGCCCGAGTTCGAGAGCGTGCAATTCGCCGGCATCGACTCGGCATAGGATTTTGCCGTTCCCCCTGCGGCGCGAACCTGGCGGAAGATGTTGTCGACGGTGAGCGGATGCATTGACGGCGGATCGTCATCGCTGATCCCCTGCGTACTGCCCGACGTCGCAGCGATGTAGTTCGGCAGAGACGGCGAGCCGTTGTCGTGATAGTTCGTCGCCTCACCGCACAGGTTCGCGAGCTGCGTCTCATAGGGAGCGCTCGAGGATCCGATCACGTCGGTCCGTGAGTGGTTCTCCATGAAGATCCAGACGACGTGCGCGTACTGCTGCGGCGGCGTTGAGACCGTCCCGCAGGGCCCGTCGGGCGCCGTCGTCGTCGTCGGGGGGGTGGTCGTGGACGCTGCCGTGGTCGTGGACGCTGCCGTGGTCGTGGACGCTGTCGTGGTCGTAGGAGGCGTGGTCGTTGTGGGCGGCGTCGTGGTGCTCCCGGTCGACGTGGCGCTCTCGGTCGACGTGGTGGCCGTCGAGGCGGTTCCGCCGACTGGAGTGAACGTCAGCGTCGGCGCCTCAGACGCGACACCCTGCCGCGTCCCGAGCGCGATCGCACGCGTGCCAGAGGTTTCGAGCTCGAACGCGACAGCCCCGTCGCCGCTGATCGGCACGTCGAACGTGTACGCGCTGTTGGCGACGACCGGCCCGCTTGAGCCAAGCAACGCGCCGGGCGCGGGTGCGTTCGTCGAGCGGATGTCGCTCTCCGTCCAATCGGCGCCGGTCGCACGGACGTCGAAGCCGACCCCCTGATCGGATCGTGCGTAAATCGTCAGCGTGGCATGAGTCGCGCCGCCCGTACCGGAGAGATCGAAGTGGACATAGCCATGCCGAACAGGGGCCCCATCGATATGGATCTTGTCGCCGGCGATCGAGCGAACAACCGAAGAGACGTCGACGTCACCGTCGGCGACGACCGTCACTGGAGCGGCGGTCGCCACCTTGGTGCCGTCCGCCGCAAAAGGCCTGCTCGCAAGGTACCCACCCACGGCCGCAAGCGAGATGGCCGCCGCAATCAGCAGCCGACGTGGATTCTTCGACAACAAGCCCTCCCCTAAGCGCGATAGTAAACGCGCCGTCCCCTAGTTAACAATCCCCTTCCCGGCCCCGCGCGTCCCAAACACGGGCTCCGGTGTGCAAGAAACCACGAATCGGCTACTCGAATCACACGGCTCGATCGTCGAAAGGATTCGGGTCGTGATGAACACCGAAGCGATTTCCCGCCGGCCGTTAACCAAAGCCAAGATGAACTTGGCATCCTCTGACATCTTCTCCGGCGACCACGGCGGCTCGAAGGTGAGCTCGCTCGAGACGGACTCGACGCCTGGGATCTCAGCGACGACCCGCTCGATGTCTTCCTGAATCATCGCGCCCGCTGGGCAGCCCATCGAGGTGAGGGTGTAGTGCACCTTCACGTTCGGGCCTTCGATCTCACTGTCGTAGTAGAGGCCGAGCTCGACGATGTCCATGCCGAGCTCAGGGTCCTCGACCCCGCGGAGCGCCTCGACGACCTCTTCCTTGCTCGGCATCACATCGAGAGTAGTCGATCGAGCCGGTTCGCCGCCGGGCAAGCAGGGGAGCCTAGCTCAGCCGGACTTCCTCACGGCGCTCCCGGGCGAAGAAGTGGATCCCGTCCACGAAGCGTACCCAGTTGCAGCGGGTGCACATGACGAGCGAGTGCGTTCGAGCCGAGTCGGCGAGGAACCGAACGCCGCGGAGCAGGTCGCCGTTCGAGACACCGGTCGCCGCGACGATCACCTCCTGAGGCGCAAGGTCGTCGATGGTGAAGATGCGCTCGACGTCGTCGACGCCGTGCGCCGCCGCCTCGGCGATCTCGGCACGGCGAGTCGGCCAGAGCTGCGCCTGCAGCTCGCCGCCCAGGCAGCGCAGAGCAGCCGCCGAGAGGACTGCTTGCCGCGTCCCGCCGATACCGATCGCCAAGTGGTCGTTCGTACCGCGCACGGCTGCGCTGATCGAGGCGGTCACATCACCGTCCTGGATCAGCTTGATCCGCGCTCCCGACGCGCGGATCTCCTCGATCAGGTCGTGGTGGCGTGGGCGGTCGAGCACGATTGCCGTGACGTCGTTGACCATGCGGTCGAACGCCTGCGCGATGGCGCGGATGTTGTCTTCCACCGGGCTCGAAAGTGACACCTTTCCGCGCACCCGCGGGCCGACGGCCATCTTGCGCATGTACATGTCGGGCAACGACGGCATGGAACCGCGCGGCGCGGCGGCGATCATCGAGATCGCGTTGGTGCCGCCGCGAGCCACGACCGAGCGGCCTTCGAGCGGGTCGAGCGCCAGGTCGTATTCCTCGCCGCCGAGCCCGATGTCCGTTCCCGCAGCGAGCTGCTCCGCCTCCTCGCTCCCCCCGATCACGATTCGGCCGCTGATCGGCATCCGCTCGAGGGCGAGACGTGCGCCGGAGAACGCCGCATCCTCGGCCGCCTCCATGTCGGCCCGCCCGAGCCAGCGTGCGGCGGCGAGAGCAGCGCGTTCGGTCACCCGTGCGAAGGACTCGCACTGGCACGGTTCGCCGCGCGTCGTCGGTCGGCTGGGTCACACGGGCTGCCGCAACCGCTCGGCAGCCTGCATGACGAGCTCGATCACCTGGTCGATCGTCCGTTCCACGTTGGCATTCTCGATCACCGGGACCCGCTCACGGCGTGCCCTGCCGACGATGTAGGTCTGAATCCGGCGGATGGCATCGAGTTGCCCAAGGTACTTGTCCATCGCCCGTACCCCGCCGGTTGTCGAGTCGCGCACATGGAAATGCGAGCTGGTGCACGTTCTCGTCGGCGATCTCGATCACCACGTGGACGAGCAACGCACCCTCGAGCTCCTTCGGGAGCAGGCCCGGCACGAGATGGACGCCTTCGAGCACCATCGACCAGCCTTCGGTGAGCGCTCGGCGGATTGCTGCTTCGACGCCCACGCACACATGACTGCACTGGTCGACGAAGCCGACGACCGTCGGGTCGCCCGTCACTTCCTGGTCGAGCGCCTCACCAGCCTCGAAGCTCGAGAAGTGGATCGTGGGCATGAACTCGGGCGAGAAGAAGGCGCGCATCGTCTGCCGGATGAAGTCGGTTGACGCGACACGTGTGATCCCGAGGCGGTGGGCGACTTCGGCCGCGACGGTCGACTTGCCGGTACCGGTCGAGCCCCCGATCATCAGGACGATCGGCACGTCGAGCGCTTGCAGGTCGTCGAGCCGGCGCAGCCGGCCGACCGCCCGCTCGCCCTCCTGCTCGCCGAGCACCTCGCGAGCGATCTCGTCGAGCCGATCGACCTCGATCGCCGAGATGCCACGCTCCGCGAGATCGAGCTCGATCCTCCGGGCAAGCTGGTAGGCGTGATCGGCCGGGACCCCCACGGCGATCAGCGCGCGGGCCATCAGACCCTTCGAATACGGGAGCCCGCCGTCGCCGAGCGGCAGCGGCTCGCCGCGCCTGCGTTGCGTCATTCCCGACCACCACCGACCCGGCTCAGCGCCGGCCGGCTCGGCGACGGCCGCACGCCCGGCGGGAGCAGGCCGAGCAGCTGCTCGTCGAGGCCGGGCGCGACCACCTCGTTCTCGGCGAGCACCACCCGCACACCGTGCGCCAGAGCGTGTTCGACGACCACGTCGATCGCCGCGGCCTTCAGCTCCACGAGGTAGGTGTCGGCGTCGACCAGATCGCGTCGTAGAGCGTCGCGATCGGCGAGGTTGGTCGAGACGTGCACGACCTCTGCATCGAGATGCGAGACGTCTCGCGACCCCGCGGTGAACACCGCCACGCGCCCCTCGAGAGGCGCGCTTGCCCGAAGACGCAGCTCGAAGTGGTCGATCACGACGTCCGAGATCAGCCGCCGGTAGGTGTTCAGGTAGTCGTCGCCGGCCTGGTCACGGCCGACGACGAGGATCCGGCGGTCGCAATCGACCGGCGGGATGGCGGCGCCGCTGCCATCGAAGATCACCACGTCGGGCCCCTGCTCCGCAGCGAGCGCAGCTCCCTCGGCGACGTTCGAGACGAACACCGCTCCTGCGAGCCCTCCGCCGGCCCGCCGGCAGCCGATCGTCGGGACACCGGCCAGCACTGCGATCTCGAGGTAGTCCGAAGCTGCATGCCGCCCCGACCGAGAGCGCTCGACGAGCTCGTCGAGCGACGGCGGGGTCTCCACGAGCTCCGGCTCGGGCGGGCCGCCTCGGCCCATCGCCACGACCACGACACTCCGCTCGCGCGCGAGGAGCCGCGCCAGGTGCGTGGTCACCGCCGTCTTCCCCACGCGCTTGCCCGTCCCGATCACAGCGATCGACGGGAGGCCGAACGGCTCGAACCGCGGCGGCTCGAACCGAAAGTCGGCGCCGACGTACGGCAGACCCTCGGCCAGCGCCCGCGAGACCCAGCGCAGCCGCTCCGCGGGGCCGAGCACCGGCTCGTCCGAGAGGTCGACGACGATCTCCGCTTCGGCGAACCCGTCGACGAGCGGCACTCCGTAGTCGGCGCCGTCGCGCAGCTTCTCGGTGCCGCCGACCAGGATGGCCCCCACCCACTCGTACGGCAGCGCCCGCAGCGCATCGCGCACCACGGGCGCGTAGTGCTCCCCGTCGATCAGGGCGACTGCCTTCACGCGGGTGCGCTCACCGGCGGGCCGTGACCTCACGCTCGATGCGCCCGGTGTACTTCTCGTACTCGCCGGTGACGAGGTCGAACTGGATGATCTGCTCCTGTCCGTGGAACGGATACCTCCGCCACACTGCCGCGTGACTGCCGGAGACCTCGACGACGTTGTAACAGGGCCGCGTGTTGCCGCGCAGACGCAACGTCGAGACGGTCCCGGTGTTGACCACGAACAGACTCTCGAGCTTCCACGCATACGGAACATGCTTGTGCCCGGACAGCACCAGATGGACCCCCGCGCGCTGCAGGCACTCGATCGCGTCGCCGGCGTCGTACACGACGTTCCGCTCTCGCCCGGTGCCCGGGAATCGGCAGCAGATGGTGGTGCAGCACGAACACCCGCAGCTCGGAAGGAGCCGCCGCGAACTGCTCCTCGATCCACCCGTATCGTCCGCGGCCGATCTGACCGTGGTCGAGGTCGGGCTCGGTCGAGTCGACGGCGACGACGGTGGCGCCGCCCTTTCGGAGCACGGAGCTGCGCTCGCCGATCAGCTCCTCGAAATGCACGTAGCCGACGTTGCGGGAATCGTGGTTTCCCGGCACGATCACCAATGACTCGCACTCGATGCGGTCGAGATAGCGCTTGGCCTCGGCGAACTCCTCCTTGAAGCCGAACGTCGTCAGGTCACCCGAGCAGACGACGATGTCGGGTTTCAGGTCGTTGATCTCGGCAATCGCTCTCTCCATCAGATCCGGCACGAAATGTGGGTCACCACAGTGGAGATCCGAGAGATGAGCAATCGTCACACCCATGCGACTCCAGTCTAGGGCATCCGGGGCCACTGCTACTCTGGCCTCAGTGGTGCCGGAAACACCCGTTTTCCAGGCATATTGTGGCTCGGAGCCGCCGCGTTTCGCCAACCCCGCAGAACTCGAGTACGCAAAGGTGCTCGACTGGTACGGGATCCCGTGGCAGTACGAGCCGACGACGTTCGTGCTCGAGCGCGACGCGGAGGGGCGCGTCACCGAGGCGTTCTCGCCCGACTTCTACCTGCCCGACCAGGACCTCTACCTCGAGGTGACGGTGATGAAGCAGTCGCTCGTCACCCGGAAGAACCGCAAGCTTCGCAAGTTGCGGGCGCTCTACCCCGAGGTCAAGTGCAAGCTCTTCTATGAGCGGGACTTCGAACGGCTCGCGGCCCGCTACGGGCTGCGAAAGGCGTCCTGAGCGCACTGGCCGAGCTGGACGAACGGATCGGCGACGTCTTCCTCGACGCGGACGAGATCCGCGGTCGGGTGCGCGAGATCGGAGCTGAGCTGACACGCAACTACGACGGGTGCGAGCCGCTGCTCGTCGGCTCGCTGAAATCGTGCATCCCATTTCTCTGCGACCTCTCGCGGGCCGTCCCGGTCCCCCACCATCTCGACTTCATCGAGCTCGCCGGCTACGGCGAAGGCGACGACGGCATCCGCTTCCTGAAGGATCTGAACGCGGAGATCGAGGGACGAGACGTCGTGCTCGTGGACGCGGTGATCGACACCGGGCTCACGATGCACTACCTCGTCCGCTCGCTGGCCCTGCGCAGCCCGAAGTCCCTGCACATCGCGACCCTCTTCGACCGGCCGTACCGCCGGCTCGTCGACACCCTGCCGGTGCGCTACGTCGGTTTCACGATCCCCGACGAGTTCTTCGTCGGCTACGGCTTCGAGCTCGACGAGCGCTACCGCAACCTGCCCGATCTCCGCCTCGTCCGGTAGATATTTTAGGTCCGGCTAAATTGTCGGAGTGATCGCCTCCAGAGACGAGCTGCCCGAGGGCCTCCGCACGGTCGACGAGGCTCTCCACCGCACCCGCTTCCGCATCCTCCCGTTCCTCGGGCCGGCGTTCATCGCCTGCGTCGCCTATATCGACCCGGGTAACTTCGCGACCAACATCGCCGGAGGGTCACGCTTCGGCTACACGCTCGTCTGGGTGATCGTCGCGGCCAACCTGCTCGCGATGCTGATCCAGACGCTCTCGGCCAAGCTGGGGATCGCGACGGGGCGCAACCTGCCGGAGCTCTGCCGCGAGCGGTTCTCCCGCCGCACAACCGTCTTCCTGTGGCTTCAGGCCGAGGCGATCGCCATGGCCACCGACCTCGCCGAGTTTCTCGGCGCCGCGCTCGGCTTCCACCTCCTCTTCGGCTGGGGCCTCTTTCCGTCCGCCCTGGTCTCGGGCGTCGCGGCGTTCCTGATCCTCGGGCTGCAACGCTTCGGCTTTCGCCCGTTCGAAGCCGTGATCGCCGTGCTGGTCGGGGTGATCGGAGCCTGCTACGTCGCCGAGCTGACGTTCGCGCATCCCGACTACGGCGCCGTTCTCAAGCACGCGGTCGACCCTCAGTTCGGCGGCAGCGAAGGCCTCCTGCTCGCCGTGGGCATTCTCGGCGCGACCGTCATGCCGCACGTGATCTACCTGCACTCGGCGCTCACCCAGGACCGGCTCGTGCCGGAGACCGACGAGGACGCGCAGACACTCCTCCGCTACACCCGAATCGACGTGGTGATCGCAATGACGATCGCCGGGGTGATCAACATCTCGATGCTCGTGATGGCCGCCTCGACGTTCTTCAAGAGCGGCCTCCTGCATGTGGCATCGATCGAGGTCGCGCACCGGACGCTGCAGCCGATCCTCGGCGGCGCCTCCAGCGCCATCTTCGCCCTGGCGCTCCTCGCCTCGGGCCTCTCGAGCTCGGCGGTCGGGACACTGTCGGGACAGGTCGTCATGCAAGGGTTCATCCGCCGCCAGATTCCGGTGGCCGTCCGGCGGCTCGTCACGATGATCCCCGCGTTCGTGGTGATCGGAATCGGGGTCGACCCGTCACGGACGCTCGTCCTCTCACAGGTCGTGCTGTCGTTCGGCATCCCCTTCGCGCTGATCCCGCTCGTCATCTTCACCGCGCGCAGCGACGTGATGGGCCCGCTCGTCAACCGTCGCATCACCACAGCCGCGGCGGCTGCGATCACGGTCATGATCGTCGCGCTCAACGTCTTCCTGCTGCTCCAGACCTTCGGGCTCGCCTGAGCGGAACGTCACGCCGGGCCGCATCCGGAACGGCCGCTTCTCCGTTTGACAGGAAAACCTGCTCAATTCCGAACAAAGGAGACGAATTGCCAGCTCTCTTGCTCGTTCTGCTGGTCATCCTGGTGCTGTTCGTGCTCGGCTTCGCGGTCGTGAAGTTCCTGATCTGGGTGGCGATCGTCCTCGCGCTCATCTGGCTGATCGGCTTCTTCGTCCGCGGCGTCGAAGGCGCCCGCTGGTACCGCTGGTAATCGATGGGGGGAGCGCCTCCGGTTCTCCCCCCATTACCCCCCTCTCCGACACCTTGCGACTGAGAGTGTGCGGGCACGGGCAAAGCCCGTGCCCGCGTCGACCCTGTTTGCAGTAGCGCGGCCGCTCCACTGCAGCCATGAGCCGACGCGGAGGCCGGCTTTGCCGGCTTCCGCCCACTCGCAGTCGTCACGTGTCGGAGGGGGAGCCAACGAGGGGGAACCGAAGGTGCCCCCTCGTTCTAGAGGTAGCCCATCGGATCGACGGGGTTGCCGTCGATCCTGACCTCGAAGTGAAGGTGCGGGCCGAAGCAGTGGCCCGTGCAGCCGACGTAGCCGATCACCTGGCCTTGCGCGACCTGCTCGCCGCAGCCGACGGCGATCGAGCTCTGGTGGCCGTACGCCGTGGCCAGGTTGCCGCCGTGGTCGATCACCGTGAGGTTGCCGTAGCCCGACTCCCAGCCGCAGTAGATGACGGTGCCGGCTGCGGCCGCCTTGATCGGCGTGCCCGACGGCACACCGATGTCGATGCCCTCATGCATGCGGCCCCAGCGCCAGCCGAATGGGCTCGTGACCGGGCCGCTCACCGGCCAGATCAGGCCGGCAGACGACGGCGCCGACGACGGCCCGCCGGTCGAGTGGTCTGCCTGCGCGGCGCGGATGCGCGCGGCGATGTCGTTCGAGGCCGCCTGGAGCGCGTCGATCTCACCCGCTTCCGCCTGCTCGGCGGCGGTCAGCTGCGACAGGTCGACGAGCTTGTTCTGTTTCGTGGAGGACAGGTCGTTTGCCGCGCCGACCAGCTCGTTCTTGACGCGTTCGAGTCTGGGCGGTGCGTGCAGAGATGATCGCCGTCTCTCCCTGAACGGTCGTCCGCAGTTTCTTCGTCTTCGCGCGCGCCGCCCGGACCTGCAACTTCGCGTACCGCACCTCCGCGGCGATGCGGCGATCCTGCTCTCCGATCTCGTTCATGTACTGGACCTGGTCGACGGCATCCTGGATCGACCGTGCGCCCGAGGACGAGGTCGATCGTCGATGCCGGCTCGGACTCGTAGATATCGACGAGCCGGGTGTTGAGGATCTTCACCGCCTCCACGTACTGGGCCCTCAGGAACTCGAACCGGCGTGACTGAATCGTGAAGAGCGCGTTGAGCGCGTCGAGCCGGCCCTGGTGCAGCGAGAGGTCCGACTCGAGCGTGCTCAGACGAAGCGACACGTCACCCACCTTCGCCTCGAGCGAACGGATGCGACTCGTGTAGCCCGCCACCTCGGTGCGAAGCGCCTGCTCGCGCTGCTTCTGGGCAGCGAGCCGGTCTTTGAGCGACGCGATCTTCGTGTCGATCTGGTGCTTCCGGCCGATGTCCGACCCAAGCGCCGGCGCGGCGCAGATGAGCGCGACGGCGAGAGCGAGCGTGATGCGCCGCATAGACGACGATTCGCCGTCCGAGGCACCTACTCCTGCGGCAGCGTTGCCTCGTCGGGTGGCGGATACGGCTCCGGGACCGGCGCCGGCGTCGGCGGCGTGCCTTCATCCGGAGGTGGAAGCGGGCTCGGACGGCAGATCGGGCGGTTCGAAGGATTGTGTTTCGCTGGATTCGCTCATCTCGGGACCGTAGCGCCGATCGTCCTCGATCGCGCGCAGAGCGGCCGCAACCGCCCGGCGCAGCGGCCCGACCAGCTCCCGGTAGTCCGTGTCGCCGACCTTTCCGGCGCGATGGTCGAACTCCAGCTCTCGGAGCGCCGCGAGCGCGCGGTCGCGCTCCTCCGCGAGCCCGATGCGGCGAACCTCATGCTCCCCGGGCCGCGTCGAGGCGGTCGTCGTCGACGGCCGGCTCGCGCAGGAACGGCAGCGCGACGATCAGCACCACGACCGCGGCGAGGACGATCCCGAGGGCGAGCGTCATGCTCGCGCAGGCGCGAGTCGGGTGACCAGCCGCCGCTGCTCGCGTGCATCGGGCCACAGAGCGACCGCAGACCCGAAGAGGAAGACGATGCCGGCGACCCAGATCAGGTTGACGAGCGGCTTCACCAGGATCTTCGCGTACACGACGTTCGACTTGACGCTCACGTCGTCGGCGATCACATACAGATCCTCCGCACGCAGCCAGCTGGTCTTGATCCCCACCTCGCGGGACGGCTCCGGCGGGAAGAAGTACTGGTTGTCGCCCGACGAGAGAGTTCCGTGCCAGCGACCGGTGACATCGAACACGGCGCGTGTCTCGATCGCATTGGGCTTCGCAGTGCGACGCACCTCACGCAACGTGAGCGTGTAGCCGCCGATCGACGTGCTCTCGCCGGGAGTCAGCCGAACCTCCTTGGATCGACCGTACGCACTCGACCCGGCGATCCCGATCGCCAGCAAAACGATCGCTGCGTGCACGATGTAGCCGCCGTAGCGGCGCCGGTTGCGCGAGACGAGAGTGAACACCGAGCCGGTGACACGCGTCCCGCGCACGAGCTCCAGCACGATCGAAGCCAGCACGAACGCCGAGAACGTGTACGCGATCAGCCCGGGGCTCGACGAGCCGGCACCGGCGAATGCGAGGGCGACGCCGCACGCGACCGTCACGACGAGCGGCCACGTCAGTGTGCGCAGCGAGCGCACGGACGCCCGTCTTGCGCCAGGCGATCAGCGGGCCGATTCCCATCAGGAGCAGCAGAGGCAGCCCGAAGGCGCGCAGGAAGAAGTCGTAGTACGGGCGCCCGATCGTGCGGGTCTCGCCCTTCACGAGCTGGGTCACGATCGGGAACAGCACACCCCAGAGGACGGTGAGGCAGAGCGCGACGAGCAGCAGGTTGTTGTAGAGAAACGCCGCTTCGCGGGAGAGCGCCGACTCGAGCTTCGTCCGCGCCTTCAGGAGCGGCAGCCGCCACATGATCAGCGACGAGCGAGAACACCGTCGAGATGACGACGAACGCGAGGAACCACGAACCGATCGGGCTCTTGGCGAACGAGTGGATCGAGTTCACGACCCCGGAGCGGGTCAGGAACGTCCCGAACACCGACAGCTCGAACGCCAGCGCGACGAGGATCATGTTCCAGACCTTCAACATGCCCTTCCGCTCCTGGATCATCACGGAGTGCAGGAACGCCGTCGCGGCGAGCCACGGCATCAGCGCGGCGTTCTCGACCGGGTCCCAGGCGTAGTAGCCGCCCCAGCCGACCTCGACGTACGCCCAGTGGGCGCCGAGCAGCTGGCCGAAGCCGAGGAACGCCCACGCGGCGAGCGTCCAGCGGCGGGTCGCGACGATCCAGCGCTCGTCGGTCTTGCCCGACAGCATCGCTCCGGCGGCGAACGCAAACGGGAATCGACAGCCCGACGTACCCGAGGTACAGCATCGGCGGGTGCGCGACCATGTACGGGTTCTGCAGGCTCGGCGTCAGCCCCGCACCGTCGAGCGGCGCGGTCTGCGTGTCGAACGGGCTCGCCACGGCCACGAGCACGAACCCGAAGAAGGTGGCGATGCCGCCGAGCACCGGAACGACCCACGCGGTCAGATCGCGCAGCAGCTTGCGGTTGAGCGCGACCGCGAGCGCGCCGTACCCGGTCAGCACGAGGAGCCAGAGCAGGAGTGAGCCCTCCTGCCCACCCCAGAACGCGCTCAGCGTGTAGGCGGTCGACAGCGTGCGGTTCGTGTGCGACGCGACGTACACGAACGAGAAGTCGTGGCGAACGAGCGCCGTTGCGAGCACGACTGCGGCGATCAGCGTCGACGCGAAGCTGCAGTACAGCGCGTTCCGCGCAGAGGCGGCGAGCCGGCGCCGGTTCGTGACCGCCGACGTTGCGCCTGCGACGAGCGCGTAGACCGAGAGCCCGAGACTGACGACGAGCGCCGCGCGGCCGAGGTCAGCCATCTACGATTTCGCGTCGACGGCGTCGTCGCCGTGTACTTCGACGGGCACTTCGTGAGGATGTCCACCGCGCTCAGGCGCCCGGCCGTGTAACTCCCGCTCGCGACGACGCTACGGCCGACCTTGAAGAGCGGCGGCGGATCCTCGCCGCGGTAGACGACCGGCACGACCCCGCTGGCCCCGTCGATGTTCTTCAGGCGAAACCGCAGACCCTGCGCCGAGTGCGAGTCTCCCCGCACCGGCCCGACGACGACCCCGACGACCGCCAGCTTGCCGCTGTGCCCCGCGATCTCGTGCGGCGTCAGCGTCGGTGTCGAGTTGCCCGCGACGGCGGTGTAGAGCAGGAAGACTGCGAGGACGGCCGCCACCGCCAGGGCGACGACGAGCCGCGCGGGGCTGCGCGTGGGCACGGCCCGAGTTTAGCTAGACGTCGGCGTTCGCGGTCTGTCTGCGCGCCGGTACCCGATAGCCGTGATCGGCACAAAGCGAACCGGGCAGGTCCTCGGTGAGGGCATCGCAGTAGCCCTTGCCGTAGGCGGCGCGCATGAAGGCGGCGACGACGTCCAGCGACCACTCGCTGATGCCCGCCGCCTCGCGCCAGAGATCGGCGAGCCGGAGGTCGATATCGAGCTCGAGGAGGTCGATGCGTGAAGGCCCCGTTGACATGCGCCTCCAGAGTAGGAAGTGCGTCGGACGGACTGCCGCGGCCGGCGCGTTGGCGTATCGTCCCCGGCGCACGGCCTGCTCTTTCCGACCTCCACCATGCCCCGTCACCTCCACTACGGGCCCGCACGGGTGCCGTCCCGGGACTCGCCCGAGGCGGCCGTCGAGGCCTTGCTCGACCGCGGGCTCTCGGCCTGCGAGATCGACTTCGAGGGACGGTTCTGGATGGACTACGAGTTCGCCGCCGACTTCGGCGAGCGCTGCGCGGCCGCCGACATCGCCCTCTCGGTGCACGCGCCGATCGCAGGGCTTCATGGGCCATGCCGAGCGCGGCAAGAAGCTCAACATGGCCGTCGGCATGCTCGACCATTCGGCCGGCATCGCCAAGGCGGCCGGAGCGGAGATCGTGGTCTTCCACCCGGGCTTTCTGCTCGGCCGCTCGCGCGAGGACGCGCTCGCCGCCGTCGTCGAGCAGCTCGGAGAGCTGCGCGAGCGGCTGGAGGGGAAGGATCGCGCGGTCCCGTTCGGGATCGAGGTGATGGGCCGCGTGCGCGAGCTCGGGTCGATCGACGACGTGTGCGAGATCGCCGCTCAGCTCGATTGGGTCCGGCCCGTGATCGACTTCGCGCACATGCACGCGACCTCGGACGGCGCCTTCCTGTCGGTCGAGCCGTTCGTCGCGGCGCTCGAGCAGGCCGACGCCGTGATCGAGCCGGGCGCGCCGTTCCACATCCACTTCTCGGACATCCAGTTCGCCAACCGCAACGAGACGAAGCACCTGCCCTACGGCGAGGGCACGCTCCGCGCAGAGCCGCTCCGCGACGCGCTCGCGCAGTTCGAGCGTCCGGCGACGGTCATCTCCGAGTCGCCGACTCCCGAGTCGACGGCTGCCATCAAGGAGATCCTCGGCGCGTAGATAGGCTCCGGCCGTGCTCGACCCGAAGGTCTTCAAGGCATACGACGTCCGCGGGCTCTACCCGTCGGAGCTCGACGAAGCCGGGGCGTACGCGATCGGTCGTGCGTTCGTCGAGCAGTTCGAGCCGCGCTCGATCGCGGTCGGCCGCGACGTTCGGCTCTCGTCACCATCGATGGCCGAGGCACTGATCCGAGGGGCGACGGAGGCGGGGGCCGACGTGCTCGACCTCGGCATGGTCGGCACCGAGATGGTCTATTTCGCGGTCGGCGAGCTTGAGCTCGACGGCGGCGTGATGGTCACCGCGTCGCACAACCCGAAGCAGTACACCGGCATGAAGATCGTGCGGCGCGGCGCGCTCCCCGTCGGCGGCGAGTCGGGGCTCCTCGACGTGCGTGACCGGGCGGTCGCCGCAGCGTGGCGCGACGCGACGCCCGGCACCGTTCGCCCAGAGGACATCTGGGACCGGTTCGTCGACCGCGTGCTGTCGTTCGTCGACCTCGACGCGTTGCGCCCATTGCGGGTCGTCATCGACGCAGCGAACGGCATGGCCGGCGCGATGCTGCCGCCGGTGCTCGACCGGCTTGCCGATGCTCGACATCGTGCGCTGCTACTTCGAGCCCGACGGCTCGTTCCCGAACCACGAGCCCAACCCGCTGCTGCCCGAGAACCGGGAGTTCATCATCGGCAAGACGCTGAGCGAGGGCGCGGACTTCGGCGTCGCCTACGACGGTGACGCCGACCGGTGCTTCTTCGTCGACGACACGGGAGAGTTCGTCCCGGGCGACTTCACGACCGCGCTCTTCGCGGAGACGATTCTCGCGCGCGAGCCGGGCGGCAAGGTGATCTACGACGTTCGCGCCTCTCGCGCGGTGCCCGAGACGATCGAGCGCGCCGGCGGGGTGCGCGCTGATCAACCGCGTCGGCCACGCGTTCATCAAGCAGCGCATGCGCGAGGTCGACGCGGTGTTCGCAGGCGAGGTGTCGGCGCACTACTACTTCCGCGACTTCTCGCAGGCCGACTCCGGCACGGTTCCCTTCCTCCTCATGTGCGAGCTCGTCTCACGCCGCGGCAAGCTGAGCGAGGTGCTGGCGCCGTTCCACGCGAAGCACTTCATCACGGGCGAGATCAACACGCCTGTCGCCGACGTTCCCGGCGAAGCTGCGTGAGCTGGAGGAGCGCTTCGGCGCCGACGGCCGCGTCTCCCACCTCGACGGGTTGTCGGTCGACTTCGACGACTGGCACTTCAACGTCCGCCCCTCGAACACGGAGCCGCTCCTCCGCCTGAACCTCGAGGCCGGCTCGCAGGCGCAGATGGACGAGAAGCTCGACGAAGTCCTCGGCGTGATCCGCGAGTAAGCCCCGACCGGACTCGGCCTCCCGAGCCGGGTCCCGGCGCGAGCAAGGGCCTGACCGGACTCGGCCTCCCGAGCCGGGTCCCGTCGCCAAACGAGAGGGATCTGGGCAGCGCAGCGAGGCGACCGCGCCGAGAATCGGCTTGGAGCCTTCGATTCGGCATTGCCTTTCCAGGACACGTCCCGACGCCAAACGACGTTACGGAAGTGAAACAAACAATCCACAGGGGCACGACCGCGCCGTCTACGATCGGCGCGTGATCGAGCTTGGGCACGTCACCGACCGCAAGCCGCCGTTCCGGTACGCGGCCTACCAGCGCGTCGGGTTCTCGGAGACCGACGCCCAGGGCGTCGTCTACTACGGCCGCTACATGCCGTACTTCGACGCCGCGCGCACCGAGTACCACCGGCACCTCGGCGGCGTGCAGCTGGGCGACGTCGACTTCGCCATGCGCGCGGTCACGGTCGAGTACGTCGCCGGCGCGCGCTTCGACGACCTGCTCGAGGTCTTCGTCCGCGTCGAGCGGATCGGCACGACGAGCATCACCTACGACCACGCCGCCTACCGGGTCGACGACGACGGCGACACGCTGATGGCGACCGCCAAGGCCACCCTCGTCTGTATCGCACTGGACGTTCGCCGGGCGGTCCCGGTGCCGGACGCGGTCCGCGAGCAGGTGGCCCGGCTGGAGCAGTCACCCTGACCGTCGCGCCGGGCGGGGTCGAAGCTCTTCAGACCTGCTCACCTGACGGCCCTGCCGCCGCCCTCCCTCGATCGAGGGACTTGCTCGTCACGCTCTACTCGTCCGGCCCGCCGCCTCGCGTCCCTCGATCGAGGGAGCGCGCTCAGGACGGGGTGACGCGGTACGCGTCGAACACGGCTTCGAGGTTGCGGAGGGCCGTGAGGAGCGTGCGGAGCCCCTTCACGTCTCCGACCTCGACCGTGTACCAGTTCTTCGCCAGCTGGTCCTCGACGACTCCGCCGTAGCCGACGATGTTCGCGCCGTGCTCTGCGAACGTCCGCGCGACGTCCTCGAGCAGGCGCGGCCGGTCCCACGAGTCGACCGCGATCTGGACCCGGAAGCTCTTCGCGGACGCCGCGCCGTCCCAGTCGACCGGCGTGAACCGCTCGGGACTGCGGCGAAGCGCCTTCACGTTCGGGCAGTCGTCGCGGTGGATCGTGATGCCCTTGCCCATCGAGATGTAGCCGACGATCGGGTCGCCCGGGACGGGCGTGCAGCACTTGGCGAGCCTGACGAGCACGTCGGTGACGCCGGGCACGACGACGCCCATGTCGGAGCCCGAGACGGGCTGCGTCTTCGGCGCCTTGGTGACGACCGGCGCCTCTTCCGCGACCTGCTCAGTCTTCAGCCGCTGAACGACCTTGTTGACGATCGAGCCCGGCTGCAGCTTGCCGGAGCCGAGCGCGAGGTAGAAGTCCTCCGCCTTCTTGAACCCGGTCTCACGGATCACCTGCGCGAGCGTCGCCGATCCGCGCAGCTTCGCGTACGGCAGGTTCTGCGCCTTGAGCGCCTGCTCGAGCGCCTCGCGGCCCTTGTGCTCGGCGTCCTCCCTCGTCTCCCGCGAGAACCACTGCCGGATCTTGTTGCGGGCGCGCGAGCTCTTGGCGAGCGACATCCAGTCCCGCGACGGCCCGCGTCCCTGCTTCGAGGTGAGGATCTCGACGAAGTCACCGTTCTTCAGGGTGTAGTGCAACGGGACGATGCGGCCGTTGATCTTCGCGCCGACGGTGCGATGGCCGACGTCGGTGTGAACGGCATACGCGAAGTCGATCGGGGTGGCTCCGGCCGGCAGCGTCTTCACCTGGCCCTTCGGGGTGAAGACGTGCACCTCCTCGTCGAAGAGGTCGGTGCGGAACGTCTTCATGAACTCGCGGGGATCGGCCTCGTCGGTCGTTCCCTCGTCCATCAGCTGCTTGACCCACGCGACCCACTCGGCGTCCTTGTTCTTCTTTCCCCGCTTGTAGAGCCAATGTGCGGCGACACCGAACTCGGCCGTCTCGTGCATCTCTCGCGTGCGCACCTGAATCTCGAGCGGTCGGCCCTGCGGCCCGATCACGGTGGTGTGCAGCGCCTGGTAGCCGTTGAACTTCGGCATCGCCACGAAGTCCTTGAAGCGGCCGGGCATCGGCTTCCAGAGTGAGTGGATCAGGCCGAGCGCGCCGTAACAGTCGCGCGTTCCCTCATCGGCGCCCCGCTCCACGATCACCCGCATGGCCGTGAGGTCGTAGATCTCGTTGAACTCGCGGCCCTTCTTGGCCATCTTGTCGTAGATCGAATAGAAGTGCTTCGCGCGCCCCGAGATCTCAGCCGGGATGTCGACCTTGTCCAGCTCCTTCTGCAGCACGACGGCGGCTTCACGGACGTGCTCTTCGCGGTCCGTGCGCCGCTCGGCGACCATCTGCTTGATCTCCTCGTACTTGCGCGGGTGCAGCGTCTGGAACGCAAGGTCCTCGAGCTCCCACTTGAGCGCATGGATACCGAGGCGATGCGCGAGCGGCGCGTACACCTCGAGCGTCTCACGCGCCTTCTGGAGCTGCTTCTGCTTCCCGAGGTACTCGATCGTGCGCAGGTTGTGCAGCCGGTCGGCCAGCTTGATCAGGATCACGCGAAGGTCCTCCGCCATCGCGACGATCAGCTTGCGGTAGTTCTCGGCCTCCGCATGCTCACGGCTCTGGAACTTGACCCGAGTCAGCTTCGTGACGCCCTCGACGAGCTGCGCGATCTCGTCGCCGAACTCCGCGCGGATCTCGCCGATGTCCTTGTCCGTGTCCTCCACGACGTCGTGGAGCAACGCCGCCGACAGCGTCGCCTCGTCGAGCTGCAGGCTCGCGAGGATCTTCGCCGCCCCCCACGGGTGGTAGATGAACTCCTGGCCCGACTGGCGCACCTGGCCGGCATGCGCGTCGGCCGCATACTGGAACGCCCGCGTCAGAAGCTCGCGGTCGACGTCGGGCTTGTAGGCCTCGACTTCTGCGATCAGCTCGTCGACAAGGTCTTGATGGCGTTCCAGAACGGCCATCGATCCAGTGTACTCCTGGGATTCCGGCTCATCGTCGCGCCGCGCAAGGAACCACCTTTCCGGGTGATCCGTAACCCCTCGGGAGGAAACGCCGTTCTGCCGATGAACGAGAGGAGCCCATGTTCGCGCGTCGCACGGCAGATGAAAAAGCTGTTCCAGATCGCCCGGATGCTGCGTGCGCTCGAAGACGCGAGCGCCCGCCCAGCGAGGCGCGGGCGCGAGACGGCGCGCGTCATGCTCCGCGGCTAGCCAGGCGAATCTCTAGGCGGCGGCAGCAAGCGCGGGCTTCTCCTCGAGCAGCGCCCGGAACGTCGGCGACTCGAGGAGGCTCCGGCGGGCCCCGTCCTGCAGCTCGAGCTCCTCGAAGATCTGCCGTGCCTGCGGCGTCCAGGCCGCTTCACCGGCCTGCCACTGACCGCCGAGCCACGCCCGCAGCTCGTCGAATCCGTCGACCGCGTCGAAGACGCGCCGCACGACGAGCTGCGGTGAGGAGACGCCGTTCCAGCGATTCTCCTGCAGGCGGAACGCGACGTCGTACCGCCCTTCGCGGCGGAAGCGGTCGAGCTGGCCGCCCATCCCGAAGGCGATCGCCGACCCGGAGTCACGGCCTCGGTGGCGGACGCGAAAGCGGAGGTGCTTGCCGTCGCCGACGGTCGAGAGGTCGGCGAGCTCGCAGCCGTCGACGAGCAGCAGAATCGCCCGGGTTCCCGATCCCGAACGGGGCGAGGCGCCCAAGCTCCGCACAGAGATCGAGGTTGAGCTTGTGCCCCGGGACGATCGCATCCACGCGAGTCACGGGCAGCAGATCCTCCTCGGCGAGCGCCGTGTCGGCGTGCGCCGCGAACGCCGCGGCAAATGTCTCGACGCGGTCCGCGGCGATCGTGAGGCCGGCGGCGGCGCGATGGCCGCCGTAGCGCTCGAGGTGCGCCGCACATGCGGCGAGCCCGGCGTGCAGGTCGAAGGCGGCCACCGACCGTCCGGAGCCCTTCCAGGCGCCGTCCGTGCCGGCGATCATCACCACCGGCCGGTTGTAGCGCTCGACGAGCCTGGAGGCGACGATGCCGATCACGCCCTCGTGCCAGCCCTCGCCCGCGACGACGTAGCCGCGGCGGCGGCGGCGGGCCTCGGGCCAGGACTCGACCTGGGCGACCGCCTCCCGGAGGATCCTCTCCTCGACCGCCTGGCGCTCGCGGTTCAGCGCCTCCAGCTCATCGGCGAGCAGCGACGCCTCGCGATCGTCCTCGGTGAGCAGCAGGGCGAGCGCGGCCTCGGGACGGCAGAGCCGGCCGGACGCGTTGATCCGCGGCGCGAGCCGGAACCCGATCGACGACTCGTCGAGGGACGCGGGATCGACGTGCCCGACACGCATCAACGCGCGCAGCCCCGGCTTCTGCGTCTGGGCGAGGCGTCTCAGTCCCGAGGAGCGCCAGCGCCCGGTTCTCGTCGACGAGCGGCACGACGTCGGCGACAGTGGCGAGCGCGACCACGTCGAGGTGCCGCTCGAGGAACGGATGGCTCTCGCCGAGCAGCGCCTGCGCGAGCTTCCAGACGACCCCCGTCCCACAGAGGCCGGCGAACGGATAGTCGCCCTTGAGCGGCGCGACGACGGGACACGCGGGGAACTCGGCTGCCGGCCGGTGATGATCGGTCACCACAACGTCGAGCCCGAGCGAGCGCGCATGCTCGACCTCGGCTACCGCGGTGATCCCGCAGTCGACCGTGACGACGAGGTCGAAGCCCTCCGCTGCGAGGCGCGTGAGGGTGTCGGCGTTCAGGCCGTAGCCTTCCTCGAACCGCGACGGGAGATGCCATGCCACGTCGGCGTTCACCTCGCGCAGAAGGAGGACTGCCAGGGCGGTCGCGCAGATCCCGTCGGCGTCGTAGTCGCCGTGGACGCAGATCCGCTTGCCGGCCGCGACTGCGGCGGAGATCGTGTCGACTGCGGCGCGCATGTCGCCGAGCGCGAACGGATCGTGGCCGGGGAGGGCCCCTCGAGGAACGCTGCGTGCCTCGTCGGGGTCTCCGAGGCCGCGCCGGACGAGCACCGACGCGGTCGCCTCGTCGAGTGAGAGCGCGTCGGCGAGCGCCCTGACACGGGTGTGCGAGCACGGTTCGAGCTGCCAGGTTCCGAACGCCACGGGCTGCTGACGGTACGGACGGCGTCGGACAGAACCTCCTGGAAAACTGCTTGAATTACGGCCCAGTGCTCCGGACGCTCGTCGCGATCGCCGCCGCCGCCGGGCTCGCCTGCGCCGCCACACCGGCAGCCGAGCAGAACGGCGACGATCCCGCTCGGCGTCACGGTGGCCGGGCTCCATGTGGGCGGTTTGAGCGCCGAGCCTGCCCGGTCCCTGATCGAGACGGCGTTCAGGCGGCCCGTGACGGTCGCCGACGGCAGCACCCGCACGACGATCGCCCCGGCGCAGCGTTGGCGCCGCCGTCGACGTCAACGCCGCGGTCAGCTCGGCGCTCGCGGCGACGCCGCGGAGCCGCATCGCCGTCCCGGTGAGCTACTCGCGGGCGAAGGCGGCCCGCATCGTGGAGAGGCTGGCGACGCGCGTCGACCGTCCCGCAGTCGCTGCGCGCGTGATCGGAGCGACTGCTGCCGGCCCGACGTTCAAGGCCGTCGAAGCCCGGGCGTGCGGTGGACGTGAGCACGATGCGCGCCGCGTTGGCACAGCTCCTCGGCGACGGGACCCGGTCGCCGCTACGGCTGATCACGCACCCCGTCGCCGCGCGCAGGACGATCGCGCACTTCGGGCCGGTGATCGTCGTCACCCGCAGCAGCAACACGCTGCGCCTGTACAACGGCCGCAGGCTCGTGCGCACGTTCCCGGTCGCGACCGGGCAGGCGATCTACCCCACACCCGAGCCGGGGTCTGGCGGATCATGAACAAGCAGCGCGACCCGTGGTGGTACCCGCCAACCTACGACGCCTGGGCGAAGGGCCTGAAGCCCGTTCCTCCCGGCCCGGCCAACCCGTTGGGGACACGCTGGATGGGACTCAACGCCACCGGTGTCGGCATCCACGGCACCGACGCTCCGACGTCGATCGGCTACAGCGCTTCGCACGGGTGCATTCGCATGAACGTCCCGGACGCGGAGTGGCTTTTCGAGCACGTCCGCGTCGGGACGCCCGTGGTCATTCTCTAGGCGATCATTCTCGGGCAGCGAGACGCCGAGCCACGTGAGGACGGCGACGGCGCCCACGAGCGCCACGAGGCCGCCGTAGACCCATTTCGGATGGCCCGACTCGCGCACCGTGGCCGCGAACGCCCGCCCGAGGAGGATCAGGACGGCGCCGCACCAGGCCCGCCCCGACGATGAGCGCGGGCAGCCAGATGACCAGGCGTTCCCAGTTGGAGGCGGCTGCGAGGAGGTTCATTACCATGGGATCGTGCCCGAATCGCTTCCCTCGCCCGACTCGAACTACAGCTCCGGCAACGACTACGTGGTCGAGTTCCTCGGCTACCGGTTCTCGTTCAGCGGCACCGACTTCGAGGGCCGGGTCGTCGCGGCGGCGGTGAAGCTCGGTGTCGTCGAGCGTCCCGAGCTGGACGAGGACGAGACGGCCGACCTCGTCGCGCTCGCAGCGCAAGGTGTGGTCGAGGAGCCGTTCTCGCGACTCGGCCGCTACCTGGTCAGGAACTGGGAACGCGTGTCGCTCGTCGAGGGCGAGTCGCTCGTCTACTGGCTGCGCAAGCTGATCTTCCGCGGCGCGTGGCTCGATCACCAGGTGAAGCGCGGCGCGCTCGAGGTGGTCTGGGACGACGGCGAGGCCGAGTTCGCCTACCAGCATCCGGGCGGCGGCGGACGGCCGCTGCTCGAGCTCGCACCGGTTCCCTCGTGGCACGAGCTGCAGTTCCGGCAGTAGCCGGCGGGGCCTACCTGGCCGGCCTGCTCGCCCTCGATCACTTCGCGACCTACCCGGAGCAGCTCGCTCTCGGCGTCTTGACCTTCGCCGTGCTCGGCGCCGCGCTGACACGGGTCCCCGCGGAACGGCGCGCGCAGGCGCTCGCCGTCGTCGCGTTCGCGACCGTCGGGGAGGTGACCGGCTCGCTCATCTGGGGCGTCTACAGCTACCGGCTGCACAACCTGCCCCTCTTCGTGCCCCCTGCGCACGGCATCGTGTACCTCACCGGCCTGGCACTCGCCCACGCGGTGCGAGCGCACACGCGCGCGCTCGTGGCCGTCGGCAGCAGTTGCCGCCGCGACGTGGGGCGTGCTCGGCCTCACCCTGCTCCCACGCAGAGATGTGGCAGGCGCGGTCGGCGTGCCCCTGCTGCTCGTCTTCCTCTGGCGCGGACGCAATCGTGCGGTCTATGCCGGCGTGTTCCTCGTCGTTGCCTCGCTCGAGCTGTACGGCACGGCGATCGGCACATGGCGCTGGGCGCGCGACCTGCCCGGGCTCGGGATCCCGGACGGCAACCCGCCGAGCGGCGTTGCCTCCGGTTACGTCTGGTTCGACGTGATGGCGCTGCTCGTTGCGCCGTTCGTCCTGGCCCTCGTGCGACGACCGAGCGATGACTTCCTTCGCGCTGCGGAGTCTCACTCGGGACCGACCACCTGACCCCGAGCGAAGGAGCGCCGTGAAGTTCCTCCTCACGTCGGCCGGAGTCAAGAACCCGACCATCGAGAGCGCGCTGGTCGGCCTGCTGGGCAGGCCGATCGCCGAGTCCACCGCCCTGTGCATACCCACGGCCTCATACGGAACGGCCGATCCTGCCGGCATGGCCTACCGGTTCATCACCGGCGCCGGACACGTGTGCAACGCCGGTTGGAAGGCGATGGGAGTGCTCGAGTTGACCGCGCTACCCAGCATGAAGCAGGCGCTCTGGGTTCCCAAGGTCGAGGAGGCCGACGCCCTGCTCGTGTGGGGCGGCGACGTCCTCTATCTGTGTCACTGGATGCGTCAATCAGGGCTCGCAGACCTCATGCCGTCGCTGCCGGACGAGATGGTCTACGTGGGCGTGAGCTCCGGGAAGCATGGTCATGACCCCCGACTTCGGGGAGCCCTACGACGACTGGTTCTGCCGCGAGCCGTCGACGATTCCGACGGCTGATCTGCCCGCCTCCGACGATCGTGCGCTTGGGCTCGTTGACTTCTCGGTGTTCCCGCACGTGGATCATCCGCAGTCCCCGCCCAACTCGATGGCCAACGCAGAACGCTGGGCTGCCAAGAGACGGGTGCCGACGTACGCGATCGACGACGAGACCGCGATCAGGGTGGTCGACGGTGCGGTCGACGTCGTCTCCGAGGGCCACTGGAGACGCTTCACGCCCGGTAGGCGCGTGCTCAGAAGGCGGGGTGCGATCGAGGTCCGGCCGGACGCGGAGCCGCCGCTTTCGAGCACCACGCCCGGCGTGACCATCACCAGGCGGTCGGCTTGTAGTCCTTGAAGAACTGGCCCCAGGCGTGCTCGCCCGTGTTGAAGCCGACGATGATCGGGTCGACGATCCGGGCGGCCCCGTCGACGATGTCGAGTGGCGGCGCGAAGCGGTGCTCGGACGCCTTGATCTCGGCCACCTGCACAGGATCCTCGTCGGTCACCCAGCCCGGTGTCGACGCTGTTCATGTGGATCCCGTCGTTGACGTAGTCGGCCGCGGACGTGCGCGTCATCATGTTGAGCGCCGCCTTCGCCATGTTCGTATGCGGATGCCGCGTCGTCTTGAACTTGCGGTAGAACTGCCCCTCGACCGCCGAGACGTTGACGATGTGCTTGTCGCGCTCCGGCGTCGCCAGCATGAGCGGTTTCAGGCGCGCGTTGAGGACGAACGGCGCGACCGCGTTCACGAGTTGCGTCTCCAACAGCTCGACGGTCGAGACCTCGTCGAGCAGAAGCCGCCACGAGTTGCGGTCGCGCAGGTCGACCTGCTGCAGGTCCTGGTCGAGCAGCCCTTCCGGGAAGAGTGCGCTGTGGACGTTCAGGTCCTCGGGCAGGAGCGGGATCTGAGTCAGCTCGGACGCCGGAAGGAGGCTCTGCACGCGAGCCGGCAACGAATCGAGCTCGGCCTCCCCTTTCAGCATGTGCCGGTAGAACTCCGGCGGCCTGCGCACCGTCTGGCAGGCGTTCGAGATGATGAAGTCGAGCCGGTCGCGCGTCGTCAGCAGGTGGTGGCAGAGCGACTCGACGCTCGGCGTGTGACGCAGATCGAGCCCGAAGATCTCCAGGCGATCGCCCCAGGCCGCGAAATCCGGCTCCTGCGCGTATCGACGCGCGGCGTCGCGCGGGAACCGGGTCGTGACGATCAGCGACGCGCCCGCACGCAGCAGCTTGATGCCTGCCTGGTAGCCGATCTTGACGCGGCCGCCTGTCAGCAGCGCCACGCGCCCGCTCAGGTCGGCCGTCTCGCTCCGCTTCGCGAAGTTGAAGTCGCCGCACTCCTTGCACATCTGATCGTAGAACGGATGGAGAGTCGTGTATCTCTGCTTGCAGACGTAGCAGTGCTGCTCGAGCTGCGTCTCGCGCTCGTCCCCGAGCTCCTGCGGAAGCTCGTAGTTCGGTGTCGTGAAGACGGGCTTCGAGCGCAGCACGCGAATGCCCGTCTCGGCGATCGTCCGCTCGTCCTCGTCGACCTTGCCGTTCTTCTGACGGCGCCGGCGCTCTTTCGCGGCTCGACGCCGCGCGACGATGTCGGGATCGAAGACCTCGCCGGCCGCCGCGAGCAGGCGCGCGCGCTCCGCGGCGCTCAGCTCCTGCAGAAGCACACGGTCGCGCGCGATCGCCTCGAGCGTCTCGAGCGCGGCCCTCAGCCGCTCCGCTTCAACCTGTTCGGGCTCGCCGATCGCCACGCGCGGAGGGTAGCGCCCTCCCCGCCGTCACCTCTATCTCGGGCGCGGGCCGCGGAACATCGCCACGAGCTGGTGCCCCAACGACCCGCCCGGCTCGAACTCCTCGTTCCCCCTCCACAGGCGCCACCCCATGTGCACGAGTCCGAGCGCCGCGAAGACGATGACGGCCAGCCCGATATACGCAAGCCAGGTCCACATCTCGCCCACAGTCAATCAGACGGCGAGGGCGATGCCGATCAGCGCCGCGCCCGTGACGAGGAGGATCGCCGTCGGGTTCACGGCGGTTCCGTCCGGCGGGACGTAGGTGGCCGCTCCCAGCCCAGGTATGCGGCCCGCGGTGTCGATGAACCCGGATGACGGAGATACGCCGCCGAGACCGATCGCCCCGAGCAGGAACGCCAGGCCGCCGACGGCGTACAGAGCGACGTGGAAGGGATGGAGGAAGCCGCCGCCCCGAGCGAGCGCCCAGAGCGAGGCGACGATCGCGGTGAGCACCAGCGCAAAGACGATCTGGTAGAGGAAGTGCGCGGCTGCACGCGCGATGACCATCGGTGTGTCGCAACGGTATCCGTTCCCTCGCAACGACCGCGACGAGCCTCACGGCCGGGCACCCGTCCCACAGGACGTGGAGTGGTCAGGGAGCGTCGAGCTGCTCGAACTCCGCGGCCAGGCGAGCGGCCTCGTTCGCGCACCACTCGCGCGTGAGCACGACTCCGAGCTGGGCGGAGGCGACATCGGCGAGCCGTAGGCCGAGCCTGCGGCAGAGCAGCGTGAAGCCGCGCGGCCCCGCATCCGTGTGGGCGACGAGCACGACGCCGCGGGCGAGGCCGTGCAGCTCGAGCAGGTAGTACGAGCGGATGCCCTGCTCTTCGTCCAGGGGAGAGGGCAGCGGCACGATGCTCGCGTCCTGAACGCAATAGGGGAAGCGTCCCTCGTCGAGCACCCCGCGCAGCGCAGCCGCGACCTGGTCGGCCGGCGCCTGCAGCGCCCAGCCCCGATCGACCACCTCGAGCCTGTCGCCGTCGGCGAGGTACACGGCCGCGAGCTCGCACGACAGCGACTCGGCGGCGATCAGCCCGAAGGACCTCATCGCCGACTCGACGTCGTCGACCTGCACGGCGACCGCCGCCTGCACCGCCTCTACCTCCTCCAGCTCGTCTGCAAGGCGCTTGGCCGGCGTCACCGACTCGACCGCGTCGGCTGCAGCCGTCGCCGCTGACGCGAACGCGTCGTCGGTCGCGCCGTCGAGCGCTGTGTCGTCCGCGCCGAAGACGACCACGACGTCGTTCGTCACGGGCACGAACACCGCGGCGTGCGCGTAGTAGGGCCCGAACACGATCTTCTTCGCCCGTGTGCTCGAGGCGAACGGGCACTGCGCGAGGTGAGCGCCCGCTCGAGCATGCCTCCTCGTCACTCGCGATCTCGATCAGGCCGGCCCAGCCGGCGCCGCGTCCGCTTCCGCCGAAGTGCACGAACTGGTTGCCGCCGACCCGGCGAAGCACGAACAGGTCGGTGGCGCCGACCGAGGCGGCGGCAGCATCGGCACGGGTCGCCGTGGTGCCCATCAGCCCGAACCTTAGAACAGCCTGCGACGTGTCCGAGGGCGCACCGAGGTGGGCGCGCCCGAGATCGGTGACGATTCGGCCACGCGGCGTCCGCTGGAGGAAGCCGAGCTGGAGCAAGAACGGCTCGTAGACGTCCTCGATCGTCTCCGGCTCCTCGCCGAGCGCGACGGCCAGCGTCGACAGGCCGACGGGGCCGCCGCCGAACTTCTCGGTGACGCACCGAAGCAGCTCTCGGTCGAACCGCTCGAGCCCCGCACCGTCGACCTCGAGCAGGGTCAGCGACTCCTCGGCGATCGCCGTCGTCACCTTGCCCTGGTGGCGAACCTCGGCGACGTCGCGGACCCTGCGCAGGATCCGGTTCGCGATCCGCGGCGTGCCACGAGAGCGCGCGGCGACCAGCTCGGCTGCGTCGTCGCCGATCTCGACCCCGAGGATCGCGGCCGAACGGCGGACGATCGCGGCCAGCTCGACGGGCGTATAGAGGTCGAGCCGGAAGGTCAGCCCGAACCGGTCGCGCAGCGGCGTCGTCAGAAGTCCCGTCCGCGTCGTCGCGCCGATCAGCGTGAACGGCGGCAGGTCGAGTGTCAGCGTGCGCGCGGCCGGGCCCTGCCCGACGATGATGTCGAGGCGAAAGTCCTCGAGCGCCGGGTAGAGGATCTCCTCGGCGGCGCGGTTCAGGCGATGGATCTCGTCGACGAAGAGCACGTCGCGCGGCTCGAGCGAGGTGAGGATCGCCGCGATGTCGCCCTTGCGCTCGAGCGCGGGCCCTGCGACCTGCCGGATCCCGACCCCGAGCTCGTTGCGCACGATCTGCGCCAGCGACGTCTTGCCGAGCCCCGGCGGCCCGGCGAGCAGCACGTGGTCGAGGGCCTCTCCGCGCGCCTGCGCAGCGGCGAGCGCGATCGACGAGCTGCTCCTTCACCCGCTCCTGCCCGACGAAGTCGGACAGGTCGTGCGGGCGGAGCGAGCGCTCGAGCTCCTCCTCGGCGTCGCCCACCACGGGCGCCAGGAACTGGGTCACGCCGCCGCTCTCAGGGCATGGCGGACCTGCTCCTCGATCGGCAGGTCGGGGTCGACCTCGGCCAGCGCGCGCTCGGCGTCGATCAGCGACCAGCCGAGCTCGACCAGCGCATCGCGCGCGGTCAGCTCGCCGCTCTCCGGCGGGCCGGTATCGACGAACGGCAGCTTCTCCTTCAGCTCGAGGACGACCCGCTGGGCCGTCTTCAGCCCGATGCCGGGAATGGCCTGGAACCGCTTCACATCGTCCCGCGCGATCGCGCGGCGGAGCTCGGCCGGGGTCGAGCCCGAGACGATCGCGAGCGCGACCTTCGGCCCCACACCGGACACGCCGAGCAGGAGCTCGAAGAGCTCGCGCTCCTCCGCGGTCGCGAAGCCGTACAGCGCGAGCGTGTCCTCGCGCACGACCGTGTGGATCTCGATCGTGATCTCGCCGGTGCCGAGCCGCTGCACGGAAGGCGTGGCGTTGACGAGGTAGCCGACGCCGTTGACGTCGACGACATGCCCCTGCCCCGCCCGGCCGGAGATGCGGCCTCGCAGCCGGGCGATCACGCGGACAACCTCATGAGGGGCGGGATCATGGCATGGCAGATCGCGACGGCGAGTGCGTCGGCGGCGTGGTTCGGTGCGGGCACCTCGTCGAGCGCAAGAATCGCCTTCACCATCTTCCCCACCTGCTGCTTGTCGGCTCTTCCGTAGCCGCAGACCGCCTGCTTGACGCGTGCAGGCGCGTACTCAGCGCAGGCGACGCCGGCGGACGACGCGGCGACGAGCACGGCTCCCCGTGCCTGCCCGACGGAGAGTGCGATGCGGGCGTCTGCGCCGACGTACGACTCCTCCAGGGCGACGGCATCCGGCGCGTGCTCCGCGATCAGCTCCTGGACGCCCGTGAAGATCGTGAGCAGACGTGCTTCCAGGCGATCGCGCGCCGACGTTTGCCACCAGCCGTGGCACGTGGCCCTGAGGCGCCCGCCGCTTTCGTGGACGATTCCGTACCCGCATGCTGCCGTCCCTGGGTCGATGCCGAGAACCTTCACGACAACACGTTAGGCGCCCCCTCGGACGTTCCTTCGGCGCCCTGGGCCGGTCAGGAGTGCACGCGGTCGAGCACGACCTCGTACGACTCGACCGAGAGCCGCTCGATGCTGCCGCCCGCCGGAGGGCTCATCGCCTCGAGGGCCTCGCCACCGCTGCGCAGATCCTCCTCCGAGGCGAAACGGATCGAGACGATCACCTTGCCGGCCCGGCGGTCGGCCAGGACGGTGATCCGCGTGGCGGGGACGTCGGGCGGGGGCCCGTCCGAGGACTTGATCTCGTCGACGAGCGCCTCGACGGCTGCGTCGTCGGCCTGGAACGTGACTACACGGGCGTATTCGGCCATGCCGTCCTCCTCACAGGGTTTCCCGGAGCCTACGCCACTCCCGTCGGACGCGTGGAAAATCCGTACCGATCCGTCACACCGGCCGCACAGATCGGGCGTACGTTCTCGGCCGATGAGAGCGATCGGCAGAACTGCAGTCGTCGGGTTGTGCACGGCCCTCACGGTCGGCGCCGCCGGAGTCGCCCGCGCCGGTTTCACGCCCGCGTGGAGCTACGTGCCCGCGCCGCTTCGCTCGCACCTCGCCGCGCAGGAAGGCGGGACGCTCTACCTGCCGGCGCGGACTCCGCTCTTCTATCGCTACCGGTCCGGGGCGAAGGTGACGAGCGGCCGGCTCACCGTGACGTTCACGAACCGCATGCGGATCCGGCAGGGCGACTGGAGGTGGACGAAGCAGTCGTTCCAATGGCAGGTGCTTCCGCTTGCGACCGGGAAGGCATGCACGTCGTGGGCGACCGTCGCGCAGACCTACCAGCTCGACGGCAGCAAGGTGTACTGGAACGGCGCTGCGGCAAGCGGCAGCGCCTGGCGCTGCGTCGTCGACCGCCGGGGGAAGTCCCACGTCCTCGTCGCGACGGGCGGCGGCAAGCTGTCCGGCGTCGGCCTCGGGCTCGTCGTGGCGAGCGGCCTCGACGTCAGCCGCCGGACGAGCGTCGTCTCTGTCGCGTTGACGGTGGCTCCCGCCACCGTACGGCGAGGCCGCACCATCCTGGTCAGCGGCGTCGCCGGCGGCTGCACCACGGGCGACACGGTCACCGTTCTCTCCCACGCCTTCTCGCCTGCTCATTCGTTCGCCGGCGTGCCGGCGGTGGTCGCACAGGTCGGCCGAGCCGGGCGTTTCTCGGCGCGAACACGCATCCCGGCCGGGCGTGCTGCCGGGCGCTACGTCGTCACCGCGCGCTGCGGCGGCGGCAACCTGGGGGTCTCCGCGTACGTGACCGTCACGCGCTGACGCACCGAATCAGATTCGCTCTCTGAATCTGATTCGCGAGTTCCTCCGGAAGCCGCGACCCCGCTCGAAACTCGGGAATCTGGGTCGGCTGCCGCCGAATCAGCATCCGGGCTGGTCAGGCGAGCATGGCGCGGCAGATCGCCGCGACGTGCCGATGATCGGTGCCGCAGCAACCGCCGACGACGTTCAGCTTGGGGAGAAGCGACCGAAGCTCGCGGTGGCGCCTTGCCAGGTCGTCGGGATCTCCGTCGTCGAGGGTTGTCGCCTCGTCGAGCTCCGCGTGGCTCTTCGTCGAGGCGTTCGCGCGAATACCACGGACACGCTGCAGCCACGGCGCTTCCGGAGTCAGGACGTGTTCGAAGTGAGTGGGATGGGCGCAATTGATCATGAAGTACGCCGCAGCACGTTGCGTTTCTTCGTCGACCTGCTCGATCGCCTCCCCGAGAGGCTGGCCGCTCGGAAGTCGGCCGTCTGTCTCGACGGTGAACGAGATTGCGGCGGGCAGCCCCACGCGTGACGCCGCACGGACGATGCCGACCGCCTCGGCCGCATACGTCATCGTGATCGCCGACACCATGTCCGCTGACGTCCCCGCAAAGGTGGCGATCTGGGTGCTGTGGTAGCTCTCGGCCGCTTCGGCTGAGAGCAGCTCCGACGGGCTGTAGCCGTCGCCCGCGGGACCGATGCAACCGCTGATCACGAACGAAGCCTCAGGCCGCTGATACAGCTCGCGGACCTCTTCCATCAGCGCAATCGCCCTGCGGTTGAGCCGGTCGAGCTCGGCGGGTGAGTAGCCGAGGCGCGCCGCCCATCCCGGGCTCGCCCGCCACGTCGGGCTCTCGAGCACGAAGTTGAGGCCAAGCTCACCGGCCAGTTCGGCGTAGCGCGTGTAGTAGGCCCTGAGCGCCTCGGTGCCCGCCTCGCTTCGCAGCAGGTCGACGGCCGCAAACTCGGGAAGGTCGAAGCCCTCCTGGAAGATCAGCGTCGTCTCGATGCCGCCGTCGGTCATGAACAGCGTCCCGGCGAGCTGAGGCAAGTGACCGCGGTATCGCATCGGCCGGATGATCGCATGTCGTCGTGGCAGAGAGCCCGCTTCCCCCGCGGCGCGGTGGTGGCCGGAGTCTTCACCTGAGATACTGGTGGCGCTCGACCCAACCGACCTTGCGGCAGGACAACTCGAGGAGGCATGCATGCACGCACTTCGTCGCAGAGTCCGCCTACTGGCTCTTGCTCTCCCGCTCTCCGCCGCGATCGCCGTCTGTTGCGGCTATTCGATCGCCACCGCGGCGACGGCTCGGACCACGACCACTTCGTCGTCGCTCACCGGCATTTGGTCGGGCAAGTACGGCGGCGCCTACACCGGCACGTTCAGCCTGCACTGGAAGCAGACGAAATCGCAGCTGAGCGGGACGATCAAGCTCTCGACCGTGAGCTCCAAGCTGATCGTCACGGGCACCGTGCGCAGCGGCAAAATCCGCTTCGGCACGGTGGGCTCGACTGCAATTACCTACACCGGCTCGGTGTCGGGCTCTTCGATGTCGGGCCGGTATACGACACCGGGTGGCGGCGGCTCCTGGAGCGCCCACAAGATCTCGACCCGGGGCTGACGCACCCCGACCCGGACCGAGGGTGTCTGACACTGGTCGTGTCAGACACTCGCGGGCTAGCCGGCGACCGCCTCGAGCACGCGCTCCGGGATGTCGAAGTTCGCGTACACGTCCTGAACGTCGTCGTTGTCCTCGAGCTCGTCGATCAGCCGCATGATCTGCCGCGCCTTCGCCTCGTCCTCGATCGCCACGGTCGTCTTCGGGACGAGCATCAGCTCGGCCGAGTCGACGGTGAAGCCTGCCGCCTCGATCGCGCCGCGTACGCTCGCGAGCGACTCGGGGGCGGAGCGTCACCTGGAAGACGTCGCCGTCGCGCTCGAGATCGTCTGCGCCACCGTCGGCCGCGACGAGCAGCAGCTCCTCGTCGTCGACGCCTTCGGCGGGGACGACGACCACGCCGCGCCGGTCGAACTGCCAGGCGACGGCGCCGGTCGCACCGAGATTGCCGCCGTTCTTCGCGAACAGGTGGCGGACGTCGGCAGCGGTGCGGTTGCGGTTGTCGGTGAGCGCCTCGACGATCACCGCGACCCCCTCGGGCCCGTAGCCCTCGTAGACGATCGTCTCGAACGCGTCGGCATCGGCGTCGGCGCCCGAGCCCTTGGCGATCGCGCGATCGATGTTGTCCTTGGGCATGGAGTAGGACTTCGCCTTCTCGATCGCGTTCTGCAACGCAAGGTTGTTGGAGGGGTCTCCCCCACCCTCCTTCGCCGCGACGATGATCGCGCGCGAGAGCTTCGAGAAGAGCTTGCCGCGCTTGGCGTCCGCCGCACCCTTCTTGTGCTTGATCGACGACCACTTGCTATGCCCGGACACCTTGCTCCTCCCTGACGAGCTCCAGGAACCTTTCGTGCAGCCGTGTGTCGTCGGTCAGCTCCGGGTGGAACGCAGCGACGAGGAAACGGCCCTCGCGCGCGAGCACCGGGCGGCCGTCGAGGTCGGCGAGCACCTCGACACCCGGCCCGACTTCCTCCACCCAGGGCGCACGGATGAAGACCGCTCGCACCGGCTCTGCCTCACCTGCGACGTCGAGATCCGTCTCGAACGATGCCACCTGCCGGCCGAAGGCGTTGCGGCGCACGGCCAGGTCGACGAGATCGAGGTGGTTGCGGTCGAGCACGATCATCCCCGCACACGTTCCGAAGATCGGGCCGTCGAACCGCCGGATCGCCTCGTCGAGGCTCGTAGAGGCGCATCAGGCGCATGAACGTCGTCGACTCTCCGCCTGGGATGATCAGGCCGTCGAGGCCGTCGAGCTCGCCCGGCTTGCGCACCTCGACCGGCTCCGCAGCGAGGCGGCGGAGCATCTGCGCGTGCTCGCGAAAGTTGCCCTGCACGGCAAGAACGCCGATCCGAAGCGGCTGCATGAAGAAATGGTATCGGCCTCGATCAGGTCGGAGCCACATAGCCTGCACCGGCGCGCTCGGCTCGCCCCTCGTGCACCAACCGCTCCAGGTGGGCAAGAGCCTCCGCGGTCGCGAAGCGGCGCAGCGTGGTTGAAAGCTCCGACCCGAACAGGGTGAGCGAGACGTCGTACGCGGACGCCGGCTCGGCGTGCAGTGCGGCCGCGGCTTCGGTGAGCCGCTCGACGTGGTGGGCCCGGATCTCTCGTGCGCGCCCGGCCGGATCGGCCACCGCCTCCTTGTGCCCGGTGTAGGCGACTCGCAACGCCAGCTCCTCGATCCGCCCCAGCGTCTCGAAGTAGTCGCCGAGCGGATCCGGGCGCGAGTTCGGATAGAGCCCGATCGTGGGCGTGATCCCGTTCAGGATCACGTCTCCGCCAACCATGACTCCATCACGGAGCAGCACGATGTGGCCGTCGGCATGCCCGCGCAGTACCTCGATGCGCCAGCCGTCGACCTCTGCGCCGGCGTCGAGCAGCTCGGGGTCTCGCGGCCAGTGCACCGCGGCGATGAGCCGGTCGGACTCCTGCGCCAGACCTTGCACGTGGCTCGAAGGCATGCCGTGCCCGGCCCAGTAGGCGGCCCAGCGTTCGGGATCACGCCGGCCCCACGCCTCCACACACTGAGCGTGGTCCTCGCGTCCCTGGAAGACCGGCGCGCCGGTGAGGTCGGCGATGTCTGTCGCGCCGCCGACGTGGTCGGGATGCATGTGGGTGACGACGATCCGTTCGACCGGTGCGTCGAGAGCATCGAGCACCGGCTGCCACCGCGCCTCGGGCCGGCGCGAGCCGAGCCCCGTGTCGACGAGCGTCCAGCCCCCGGTCGACGAGCGCAGGAAATAGCAGTGGACGTGGTCGAGGCCGAACGGCAGGTCGAACGTCACACGGCGCACGTCATGCTCGAGCTCGACCATTCGCCGCAAGCTACCGCCAACCGGCGCCCGGCCCGGTGCCGTCCGGCAAGATGAAGCGCATGCCGGACGCCGTGATCGTCTCGACTGCGCGCACCCCCATCGGCCGCGCCGCGAAAGGCTCGCTGGTCGACGCGCGCCCCGATGACCTCGCGGCCTTCGCTGTGAACGCCGCGCTTGAGCAGGTGCCGCAGCTGCCGCGCGAGGAGATCGCCGACGTGCTGATCGGCTGCGGCTTCCCGCAGGAGCGGCAGGGGATGAACCTCGGGCGGCGCGTCGCACTGCTGGCCGGGCTGCCAGTGACGGTGCCCGGCCTCGACGGTCAACCGTTTCTGCGCATCGAGCCTGCAGACGATTCGCATGGCCTTTCACGCGATCAGCGCCGGCGAGGGCGAGGCGTTCGTCGCGGGCGGCGTCGAGTCCACCTCGCAGGTGAACGGCTATCCGAGGTCCGACGAGGAGCTCCATCCTGCGCTCTTCGGCGACAACGCGCCGATCGCGAACGTGTACATCCCTATGGGGCTCACCGCCGAGAACGTCGCCGAGCGTTGGGACGTCTCTCGCGAGGACATGGACCGGTTTGCGCAGCAATCGCAGGAGCGGGCGGTGGCCGCGCAGGACTCCGGGTTCTTCGCCCGCGAGATCACGCCGTACGAGGGCGTCGAGGCGGACGACGGCCCGCGCCGGACCTCGACGTACGAGAAGCTCGCCGCGCTCGAGCCGGTGTTCAAACCCGGGGGCAAGGTCACGGCGGGCAACGCCTGCCCGCTGAACGACGGCGGCGCCGCCGTCGTCGTCATGTCCGCGAAGCGGGCGGCAGAGCTCGAGATCGAGCCACGGGCACGCATCCTCGCGTCGAGCGTCTCCGGCGTCGAGCCGGAGATCATGGGCGTCGGGCCCATCACCGCGGTGCGCAAGGTGCTTGCACAGGCCGCCATGACGATCGACGACGTCGACGTGATGGAGCTGAACGAGGCGTTCGCAGCGCAGGTGCTACCCGTCTGCCGCGAGCTCGGCGTCGACCCCTGGAGCGACAAGCTGAACCCGCACGGCGGCGCGATCGCGGTCGGGCACCCCTACGGCATGACAGGTGCGCGCATCATGGGCACGCTGCTCAACGACCTCGAGACGATGGACCGGACGATCGGCCTCGAGACGATGTGCGTCGGCGGGGGGCAGGGCATGGCGATGCTGGTCGAGCGGCTCGGCTAGTCCTGGGCGCGCTCGCGCTCGCCCTCGCCGTCGGTTCCTCGATCGTCTGGGGAGCAGCAGACTTTGCCGGCGGGTCGCTGACCAAGCGGCTACCCACACTGGCGGTGACCGTGCTCTCGCAGACGGCGGGATTCGCGGCGCTGATCGTGATCGTCGCGGTCCGCGGCGAGGTCGGCGGCCGCCCGTTCGTCCTCGGCCTGCTCGCCGGAATCGGCGGAGGAGTCGGGCTCGCCGCGTTCTACCGGGCGCTCTCGCTCGGCACGATGAGCGTCGTCTCTCCCGTGGTCGCCTGCGGAGCCGTGCTGCCGTTCGCGATCTCGATCGCCTCGGGCGAGCGCCCCTCGGGGCTTGCGCTTGCAGGTGCGGGCGCCGCTCTCGGCGGCGCGGTGCTCGCCTCGGTCGAGGAACGGAGATCGGACTCGCCGGACCGCGCCCGCGCCATCACCCTCGCGGTCGTCGCTGCCGTCTCGCTCGGCCTCTTCGTGTACTTCCTCGGGCTCGGCAGCCGCCACGGCGACGCGCTTTCGACCCTGCTCGGCGCCCGCGTCGGCTCGTTGACCGTGCTGGTCGCACTCGCGGCGGTGCGGAGGTCGGCGCCACGAGTTCCGAAGGGCCGCCTCGTTGCCGTGGCCGCGCTCGGCCTGGCCGACGTGACGGCGAACGTGCTGTTCGCGTACGCCGCCGGCCACGGGCTGCTCGCCCTGGTCTCCGTGCTCGGCTCGCTCTACCCCGTCGTCACCGTTCTGCTTGCACACACGCTGCTCGGCGAGCGTCTGACGCGCGGACAGCGAGCGGGTGTCCTCGTCGCGCTCGCGGGCGTTGCCGTCATCGCAGGCGGCTGAACGCGTCCGCGACGCCCCGCAGGGTGACGACGTCGCGCGTCGAGACGAGCAGCGTCGTCGCACCGCTCTCCCGCCAGGCCGCCAGCCGGTCGCGGATCCGCTCGACCGGCCCGACCAGCGCCACCTCGTCGACGAACGCGTCGGGGATCTTCGTCGCGGCCTCGCGCGGCTTGCCGTCGAGAAAGAGCTCCTGTACCGCGCGCGCCTCCGACTCGTAGCCGTAGCGCGCAAAGAGATCGTTGTAGAAGTTCTTGCCGCGCGCGCCCATCCCACCGATGTAGAACGAGTAGTACTCCTTGAGGACTCCACGGGCGGCCTCGATGTCGTCGGTCACGATCGCGGGCACAGCAGGCGCGATGTCGAACCCCGCCCGTGCCCGGTCGATCGGGAACACGGAACGGGCCTGCTCCGGCGACCAGAAGATCGGCAGCCAGCCGTCGGCGATCTCGAAGGCCTGCTCGACCGCTTTCGGCGCGATCGCGGCGAGGTAGATGGGGATCTCGGGCCGAAGGGGGCGGGCCATCAGCTTGAGCGGCTTGCCGAGTCCGGTGCCGCCGCGCACGGGGATGTCGTAGTGCGTGCCGTGATGCTCGAGCCGCTCGCGGCGGACGATCGTGCGGACGATGTCGACGTACTCGCGTGTCCGGCCGAGCGGCTTCCCCCACTCGGCCCCGTGCCAGCCCTCCACGACCTGCGGGCCCGAGGTTCCGAGGCCCATCAGGAAGCGGCCTCCCGAGAGCAGGTCGAGCGTCACTGCGGTCATCGCCGCATTCGCAGGCGAGCGTCCCGGGATCTGCATGATCGCCGTGCCGAGCCGCAGTGTCGTCGTCTGCGCTCCGAGCCACGCGAGCGGCGTGATCGCATCGACGCCCCACGCCTCCGCCGCCCAGGCGGAGTCGTAGCCGAGCGTCTCGGCCGCGCGCGCCAGCTCGAGCAGCTCGAGTGGATTCGTCCCCGGCTGGGCGTACCCCATGTAGAACCCGAGCTGCATTGCGGAGAACGCTACTCGGCTGCGATCCTACGAGCATGGTCTGCGAGAGGCCATGCGCGTTTGCCGATCGTCCCCGGTGGGATCCCTTCTAGATGGACTCACTTCAGGGGAAGCTGCTCGTCTCGTCGCCGGCGCTCCACGATCCGAACTTCCGCAAGACGGTCGTTCTGATCGCCCACCACGACGAAGACGGGGCGATGGGCCTCGTGCTCAGCCGGCCGTCCGATGTGCCGGCGGTGCACGCGGTGCCCGAGCTCGAGGGCCTGCCGGGTGCCGGGGATCCCGTGTTCGTGGGCGGCCCCGTTCAGCCGGAGGCGTTCATGGTCCTGGCGGAGTTCGACGACGTCGCCGACGCGGCCGCGCCGATCATGGACGCGCTCGGGTTCATGGCGGCCGAGGCCGAGCCGGAGGATCTCTCGGTGCGGCGGCTGCGCCTCTTCGCCGGCTATTCCGGCTGGGGTGTCGGACAGCTCGAGGCCGAGCTCGAGGAGTCGTCGTGGATCGTCGTCGACGCGCAGACCGACGACGCATTCGCAGACGACCCGGATGAGCTGTGGCGCGCAGTCCTGCACCGCAAGGGCGGCCCGTTCGAGCTGATGGTCGACATGCCGTTCGACCCCGGCCTCAACTGACGGAGAGCTCTCAGCGAACGACGAGCGTCGTTCGCAGAATCCCGGCCGACCCGCAGTCCACGTAAACCACCCAACTCCCCGGGGTCGTGTTCGTTCCAACCATCCACGTCCAGGAGACCTTGCCTGCGACCGACCGGCGCGGTGTGAGCCCGTGCGCATGGGACGATCCGCTCTGTAGAGCACCGTGATGGCGCAGGTCGCGGCGGGTGAGACGGCTGCGACCAGCGTCGCGTGGGCACCTGGACGGGCAGGGTGGGTGAGTGAAACCAAACGCACCGACGCCATCGCGGTAGACGGAACGGCGAGCGCGAGTGTGGCCACGAGCGTGGCGATGATTCTTTGCTGGCGGAACTTGAGACGGCCCATTTGTTGAGCGTCTCATCGGCTGCAGCGCGGGCTTGCCTTAAAACCAACGTGCCTCGAACGAGTTACTGCAGCCGACTCAGCGTCCGGTCCAGTTGGCGGCGCGCTTCTCGAGGAACGCGGCCACGCCCTCCTGGCCGTCCTCCGAGTTGAGACAGGCGGCGAAGGCTGCCACCTCGCGCTCGTCGCTGCGCGCGTCGCGTGTGTCGCGGAGCAGTTCCTTGATCTGCCGAAGCGCGTGCGGGCTCTGCTTTGCGAGCGGCTCGACGTAACGGGCGATGCCGTCGTCGAGGTCGTCGACCACGAACTCGACCAGCCCCCACGCCTCGGCGGTCTCCGCCGGGATCCGCTCGCCTGACATGACGAGCCAGCGGGCACGGCCGGGCGAGATCAGCCGAGGCGCACGCTGCGTCCCTCCGCCGCCGGGCAGCAGCCCGAGGTTCACCTCAGGGAAGCCGAGCTGTGACTCGCGATGGGCAAGGCGGAAGTCGCACGCCAGCGCGATCTCGAGCCCGCCGCCGAGGCAGTAGCCGTGGATCGCCGCGACGACCGGCACGGGCGCCTGCTCGATCAGGTCGGCGACCGGCTGGATGCCGCCGGGCCGCTCGCCTGCGCCGGCGCCGCCCACGAAGCCGCCGATGTCCGCGCCAGCCGAGAACGCTCGCTCTCCCTTGCCGCGGAGAACGACGACACGGACGTCGGGGGAGAGCGCGCCGAACGCATCCCACAGCGTGTCGATGATCCCGCCGTTGACGGCGTTGACCGGCGGATTGTCGAGCCAGACGGTCTGGATCATGTGCTCGCCACCGGCCGTGCAGCGGAGGCCTCGCCCGCGAAGAGCGCGCGCAGCTCGGTCTTGCGGAACTTCCCGACGCTCGTCTTGGGGATCTCGGCGACGAACTCGAACCGGTCCGGCAGCCACCACTTGGCGAAGCTCGGTGCGAGAAACGCCCGCAGCTCGTCGGCGGTGACCGACCGGCCGTCGCGCAGCACCACGGCTGCGAGCGGCCGCTCGTCCCACTTCGCGTCGGGTACCGCGATCACGGCCGCCTCGGCAACGGCCGGATGGGCCATCAGCGCGTTCTCGAGCTCGACGGAGGAGATCCACTCGCCGCCCGACTTGATCACGTCCTTCGACCGGTCCTTGATCATGATGAAGCCGCGCGGGTGCATCGCGACGACATCGCCGGTCTTGAACCAGCCGTCGGACGTCCACCGGTCCGACTCGTCCGGCATGTCGTGGTAGCCGGCCGCGACCCACGGCCCGCGGGTCTCGAGCTCGCCCATCGACTCGCCGTCCCACGGCAGGATGTTCCCTTCGGCGTCGCGGTTGCGCAGCTCGACGAGAGGCAGCGGCCGGCCCTGCATCGCGATGTAGTCGAATTGGGTCTCCTCGTCCGCCACCGCGAGCTCGTCCGGCAGCTGGGCGGTGGAGGCGACCGGCGAGGTCTCGGTCATCCCCCAGCCGTGCACGACGTTCAGGCCGTGGCGCTGCTTGAAGCCGGCGATCATCGCGCGTGGCGCGGCGGACCCACCGACGAGCATGCCCTTCAGCCTCGAGAGGTCCCACCTGCCCGGATTCGCGTCGAGGAGGCCGAGCATGCCGAGCCAGATCGTCGGCACGCCGGCGGTCCAGGTCACACCCTCGCGCTCGAACGCGTCGAGCAGGCTCTCCGGGTCGAGGTGCGGGCCTGGGTAGACGAGCTTCGCTCCGACCATCGTGGCGACGTACGGGTAGCCCCACGCGTTCGCGTGGAACATGGGTACGACAGGCAGGATCGTGTCGGCCCCCGAGATGCCGAAGCCCGCGGCGACACCGAGCGTGTGCAGCATCGTCGAGCGGTGCGAGTACACGACGCCCTTCGGCGACCCGGTGGTGCCGCTCGTGTAACACATTGCAGCGGCATCGTTCTCGTCGAGTTGAGGATCGTGCCAGGCGTCTGGATCGGCGTCGGCGAGGAACTGCTCGTACGAGTCCTCGACGACGAGCACGTGCTCGATCCGTGTGCGGTCGACGAACTGCTCGAGCAGCGGCATCAGGCTCTCGTCGACGATCACCGCACGGTCGTCTGCGTGGTTCGCGATGTACGCGAGGTCGTTCGGGTGCAGCCTGATGTTCAGCGTGTGGAGGACGAACCCGCCGCTCGGAATGCCGAGATACGCCTCGTGATGCACGTGGTGGTTCCAGCACAGCGTCGCGACGCGGTCTCCCGGCTCCAGACCAAGGTGACGCAGGCCCACTGCAAGAGCGCGCGCCCTGCGGCACGTGTCGGCGAACGTGGTGCGGTGGAAGCTCCGGTCGGGCATGTGCGTGACGATCTCGGCCCGCCCGTGGTAGTCCTCGGCACGCCGCAGGAGCGCGGGCAGCGTCAGCTGGTAGTCCATCATCAGGCCCTTCACTGCTGCAGCTCCTTGATCGCCTTCCGCTTGGCGAGGTCCTCGTCGCTGACCACATGCCCGTCGCGCTCGACGTAGCCGCCTTTCCCGCCGACGATCAGCAGCACGAGGTCATCGTCGCCGCGGTTCGAGATCATCCGGTGGGTGGTGGACTCGACGTGCACGAGGCCGCCCTCGCCGACCTCCCGCTCCTCACCGTCGAACGAGAACGTCGCGGTACCACGGTGGACGAAGTACAGCTCGTCCTGCGTGTCGTGGAAGTGGTTCGGCCCCTCGTAGTGGGGCGGGAAGACGAGCGCGTTGACCCCGAACGCAGTCACCCCGAGCGCTCCGCGAACCTTTCGGAAGCCGTAGCCGCTGCCGAGCTCGCCCAACGAGGAGATCGCGTAGCCCATCGCCCTTGATCCTAGGGCGCACGCCCGGGCCGCGAAAGACCTACGCCGTAGGGACGAGCACCGTCCTGATCACGTCGCCCTGCTGCATCATGTCGAACGCTTCTTGCCAATCCTCGAGCGGAGCCGTGCGGGTGACCATCCCCGCGAGGTCGAGGGAACCGTCGAGAGCCCACCCGGCAAGACGCGGGAAGTCCTCCAGGGCCACGTGGTCGCCCCCGTGCGAGACGAGGATCCGCGCGCGGCGGGCGAAGAGCGCGGGCAGCTCGATCTCCGCCCGCTCACCCGCCGGCGAGAGACCGATCAGAACGGCTGTGCCCCCCGTGCCGAGCATCCCGAGCGCCTGCTCGAAGGTGGCGCGCCGCCCGACGACGTCGAACACGAAGTCGACCCTTCCCGGCTCCGTGCTCGTCGCCCCGAAGCGGAGCGCCTGCTCGAGCTTTCGCTCGTCCAGGTCGATCGCACGAATCTCGGAGGCGCCCGCGATGCGTGCGCCCTGAATCGCCGACAAGCCGACGGCGCCGCAGCCGATCACCGCAACGCGGGCTCCCGGCCAGACCTTCGCGGTCTCGAGCACGGACAGCACGCCCGTCGCGACCGCGCAGCCGATCAGGCACGCCTGCTCGGGCGGCAGCTCCCGCGGGACCTGCACGGCCGCGGCCTCCGGGCACGACCGTGTGCGTCGCGAAGGTGCCCGTGCGGAGCACCGGCGTCAGCTCGGCGCCGTCGGAGCGGAAGAGCCGCCCCGCGCGCAGCCGGCGGCCGCGTGCACCGGCGCGGCTCGCCGCGCAGGCAGGTTGCGCATTGCCCGCACGCCGTCTTCCAGCCCAGCACGACCCGGTCTCCGGCCGTGAGCCGTTCGACGCCGGCGCCGACCTCCTCGACGGTGCCTGCGCCCTCGTGCCCGAGCAGGATCGGGAACCGGTGGCCCCAGCCGTCCTCCTCGATCACGTGCAGGTCGCTGTGGCAGACCCCGGTCGCCTCGATCCGAACGAGCACCTCCCCCGCGCCGGGCGCCTCGACTCGATCGGTTCGAGCGCGACGCTGCCGGGCCGGCGAGAACTACGCCGGCGTCAGCCACGAGCGATCGAGGTCGCGGATCGTCGTTGCGCCGGCGAGGGCGAGGTTGAGGTCGATCTCGGCCAGCAGGTTCTCGATCAGCACCTCGACACCGCGCCTGCCTCCGACCGCAAGGGCGTACGCGTAGGGGCGACCGAGGAGGACGGCGTCCGCACCGAGCGCCATCGCCTTCAGCACGTCGGCCGCGCACCGGATGCCGCCGTCCATCAGCAGGACCGCCTCGGGGAGGGCGTCGCGAACCTCGACCAGGGCGTCGAGCGCCGCCACCGCGCCGTCGACCTGCCGCCCACCGTGATTCGAGACCACGATGCCGTCGACGCCGTGCGCGAAGGCCCGCCGCGCGTCGTCGGCGCCGAGCACGCCCTTGACGAGAAGCGGCAGGCTCGTCTGCTGCCGGAGCCAGTCGAGATCGTCCCAGGTCGAGACCGAGATTCGGGAAGCACGCGAGCATCGTCGCCGCCGCCGTGAGCGGATCCTCGTCCGGCGTCCGCTCGAGCCGTGCGAGGAAGACCGGATCGGAGAAGTACTGCCCGCAACCCTCCCCCTTCAGGAACGGGAGATAGGCCGCCCGAAGATCGCGCGGCCTCCAGCCGAGGTTCAGCGTGTCGAGCGTGAGCACGATCGCGCCGTACCCGGCCGCCTCGGCGCGCCGGACGAAGCTCGCGCAGATGTCGCGGTCGTTCACCCAGTAGAGCTGGAACCAGCGCGGCGCCCCGGTGGCGGCGACCTCTTCGATCGAATGGGTGGCGGCGCTCGAGAGCAGCATCGGGACACCCGACGAGGCGGACGCCTGGGCGACCCCCACCTCGGCCTCCTCGTGAGCGATCGAGAGCACCCCGACCGGCGCGAGGAAGAAGGGACCCGGCGACCGCATGCCGAGCACCTCGACGGAGATGTCCCGCACGGCGTTGCCGGTGAGCATGCGCGGACGCAACCGCCAGTGGTCGAAGGCCTCCAGATTCGCCCGCATCGTCGTTTCGAGCCCGGCGCCGCCCGCGATGTAGCCGAACGCGCCGGGATCGAGCTTCTCCTCCGCTGCGACCTCCCAGTCGGCGGACGTGATCGGCCACACCGGCGGCTGCTGTGCGATGTAGATCGCATTCTGCGTCATGGCGCCCGAGAAGCTCACGGCCCGATCCTAGACGGGCGCCATGAAGACCGAAGGCGCCGCTTCGTCGGCGCTGCTCGTCAGCGCTTCTCGACGACGAGGTGGGATTCGTGCCGCTCGACCACGCGTTCGATCTCCGGCACCTCGTGCCCCTGCACGACCGCGTAATGCGCGGGCACCTGACGCACCCGGCGATATTCGCTGTGGGTGAGGAAGATCGTCTCGCGGCAGCGAAGGTCGGCGCATTCGCACACGAAGGCGTGCGCCGACTCGCCTGGGTTCTGCCCGTCGATCTCCTCGTTGACCGTCCGAAACACCGCCTCGTTTCGCTCGAGCCGCCGGCGGGTGAGGTCGTCCATACCCCACCGGTCCCCGTTTCGACACCCGTCAATCATGGGAAAGAGGCGAGGCATGCCAGGTCCAGCACCGAGCCCGGAGGACGCATCGTCCAAGCGCCACGACGAGGCTCGCGATCGCAACGCGCGCATCGCCGAGGCTGCCCGCCGCCACCACTTCGACCTCGACGCGCACGTGCCGTTCATCTGCGAGTGCGACGACAGTCGTTGCGAGGCCCTCGTCCGCCTCACGTCGGCCGAGTACGAGGCCGCACGCTCCGCGGCCGACTACCTCGTCGCACCGGGGCACCAGGTGGACGACGCCCGCATCGTGCGGGTCAGGGACGGCTGCTGGCTGTATGCAGCAGAGCTCGGCTGACGAGAAATCTGCGCCGCGCTGCGAATTGGTGTCTGACACCACCGGTGTCAGACACCGGTTGGCTCACCGGCCCGGCGTTCCGCAGCGCGCCGTGCAAGGGGAGCCCTGGGTCACGAGCGGATCAATGTGGGAGGCGTACCATTCCGTTGATGAGGACGCTCCGCCGGCTCGTTCGCCACGTGAAACTGCCGCCCGGTGGTGAGTGGGACGTCGGAATGACGAGCCGGAAACGAGCACGGCCGAAGTCCTGGGTCGACACGTTCGCTCCCTGGTGGAGCCACGGGCCGCTCTAGCGTCTTACGGTCGCCGAGCTGACGTCTACAAGGGGCGCACCGGATAGCGCAGATGCGTGACCCCTACGCCGGTGCTGACCGTCGGGTCTCCCAGGACGACCGGTGCATCCGCGAGGTGGTCGAACAGCCGCACGCCCGCGCCGAGCAGCACGGCCGCGAGATCGATGTGGATCTCGTCGAGCAGCCCGGCGGCGAGGCAGCTCTGGATCGTTTGGGCGCCGTGGACTCCCACGGACTTGGAGCCCGCGGCCGATTTCGCTTGGGCGACAGCGCTTTCGATGCCGTCGGTGACGAACTGGACGGTCGAGCCCGGCCGCGGCCAGCCGTCGGGCACCTGGCCGGTGACGACGAAGGCGGGCACATCCCACGGATGCCGGCCGTTCCAGCCGCCGGCGCGCTCGAACGTGCGCCGACCGGTCAGCATGGCGCCGACCTCGGCCGTCAAGGCCTTCAGGTGGTCGGCGCTCGCCGCAGAGACGCGGAAGGTCATTCCCGTCTCCTTGCTTGCGGTGGGCACCTCGACGTCGCCCGAGAAGTACCAGTCGAAAACCTCGGCGACGCCGTCGTTCGCGTCGGCGACGTAGCCGTCCAGAGACATCGACATGAGTGCCACGACCTTGCTCATCAGGGGCTCCTTCCTTCGAGGGTGGGGCGTGCTTTCTGCAAAGACTCGAAAGGCATGCGGAACTCATCCCCAGCGCTTGACCCCGCCCGGGGCTCAGGCCCGAGCGACACGCGAGCCGAGGCCGTCCGATGAGCCGTGCGCTGCCAAACCTGGAGAGGCGCCTAGCAGATTCGAACTGCTGTAAACGGCTTTGCAGGCCGCTGCCTAACCACTCGGCCAAGGCGCCAGGGGCGGGAATGGTATCGGGCGGCCCGGCCCGGCCATTCGCCGCGGCGACGCCGAGCTTTCGCCGACTGAATGACACCTATACAGTCGCGGTTACCGTGTCGTTGCAGCAGCGAAGCGCAACCGAGCGCGTCCAGGAAGGCCGCGAGCGCTACGTCGCCCGCGGCATCTCGACTCCGGGCCTGGTGGTCGAACGGGCCGAGGGCGCGCGGGTCTGGGACGCCGACGGGCGCGAGTACATCGACTTCGCCGGCGGGCTCGGCTGTGCCAACCTCGGCCACAACCTGCCCGCGGTCGTCGATGCGGTGCACGCCCAGGTCGACCAGTACATGCACCAGTGCTTCATGGTCGGGATGTACGAGCCGTACGTGGAGGTGTGCCGGCGGCTCGCCGAGCTCTCGCCCTGCCGCGGGGCCGACCAGAAGTCGGTGCTGCTCAACTCGGGCGCCGAGGCGGTCGAGAACGCCGTCAAGGTCGCGCGCGTGGCGACCGGCCGTCCGGCGGTGATCGTCTTCGACAACGCGTTCCACGGCCGCACGCTCCTCGCGATGACCATGACCTCGAAGGTCGTCCCCTACAAGGCGGGCTTCGGCCCGTTCGCCCCCGAGGTGTACCGGACGCCTGCGCCGTATCCCTTCCGCGGGATCAGCGAGGACGACGCGATCGCCGGCCTGAAGCATCTCTTCAAGGGTGACGTCGACCCCGCCTCCGTCGCCTGCGCCGTGCTCGAGCCGGTGCAGGGTGAAGGCGGGTTCATCCCGATGACGCCCGACTTCCCGCGCCGTCTGCAGGAGCTCCTCGACCAGCACGGCATCCTCTACGTGAACGACGAGGTGCAGTCGGGCTGCGGCCGCACGGGGCCGGTCTGGGCGATCGAGAACTATGACGTCCAGCCCGACCTGCTCGTCTCGGGGAAGACACTCGGCGGCGGCCTGCCGCTCGCGGCCGTGACCGGCCGGGCGGAGGTGATGGACGCGGTCCCGCCCGGCGGCCTCGGCGGCACGTTCGGCGGCAACCCGCTCTCGTGCGCCGCGGCGCTGGCGATCCTCGACAGCCTCGCGCTGCAGCGCTCGCGCGCCGAGCAGATCGGCTCGACGGCTGCGCGAACGCCTCGAGGCGATGGCGCCCGCGGGCTCCGAGGTGCGCGGGCTCGGCCCGATGATCGCGATCGAGCTGCCCGAGCAGTCGGGCGACGAGACGGCGCGCATCACCAAGGCGGCGCGCGAGCAGGGCCTGCTGCTCCTCTCCTGCGGGATCTACGGGAACGTGATCCGCATCCTCGTGCCGTTCACGATCGGGGACGCCGAGCTCGAGCGGGGCCTCGACATCCTGGAGTCGATTCTTGCCGGCTGACGTCAGCGTCGAAGGGATACGAAAGACCTACGGCGACGTGGTCGCCGTCGACACCGTCGACCTGTCGGTCGGAGACGGCGAGTTCTTCACGCTCCTCGGCCCCTCGGGCTCCGGCAAGACGACGACGCTGCGGATCATCGCGGGCTTCGAGCAGCCGGACTCGGGTCGCGTCACGCTGGGCGGCGACGACATCACCAACGACCCGCCGTACTCGCGCGACGTCAACACCGTCTTCCAGGACTACGCCCTCTTCCCGCACATGACCGTCGCCGAGAACGTCGGGTACGGGCTGAAGGTGAAGGGCGTGGCGCGCACGACCCGGAAGGGCCAGGTCGAGGAGGTGCTCCGCATGGTGCGCCTCGACGGGTACGGCGAGCGCAAGCCGGTGCAGCTCTCGGGCGGCCAGCGCCAGCGCGTCGCGCTCGCCCGCTCGATCGTCAACCGCCCCAAGGTCCTCCTTCTCGACGAGCCGCTCGGCGCACTCGACCTGAAGCTGCGCCAGGAGATGCAGGTGTTTCTCAAGTCGCTGCAGCGCGAGCTCGGCATGACCTTCCTCTACGTCACGCACGACCAGGAGGAGGCGCTGACGATGAGCGACCACGTCGCCGTCTTCAACGAGGGGAAGATCGAGCAGGTGGGCTCTCCGAACGAGGTCTACGAGCAGCCGGCAACCGAGTTCGTGGCGGGATTCGTCGGCACCTCGAACATCGTCGAGCGCGGCGGGAAGCGCTACTCGATTCGACCCGAGCGGATCGAGCTGAACGGAAGCGGCGAGCCGGCAGTCGTCGCCGACGTCGTCTTCGTGGGCGCGTTCACCCGCATCCATGTCGAGACGGAGGCCGGCAACCGGCTGACCGTGATCAAGCAGAACGACGGCTCGGCGGTCGAGCCGGGCACGCGCGTCCACGTCCGTTGGCGGGACGAGGACGCCTACGAGCTCACCCCCCATCACACTCACGAGCAGGAGGTCAGATGACGAAGCGCATGTGGGCGTTGGCTTTGACCCTGGCGGTCGGGCTGGCGTTCCCCGCGGCCGGCGTTTCCCGTCAGAGCGGCGGCACTCTCAACATGATCGCGTGGGAGGGCTACACCCAGCCCCAGTGGGTCAAGCCCTTCCAGAAGGCGACCGGCTGCACGGTGCACGCGAAGTACGCGGGCTCCTCCGACGAGATGGTCACGCTCATGCGCTCGGGCGGCGGCAACCAGTACGACATGGTGTCGGCGTCGGGCGACGCGTCTCTGCGCCTGATCTACGGCAAGGACGTCCAGGCCGTCGATCCGTCGAAGATCCCCGACTTCAAGAACTTCGGCAAGGCGTTCCAGTCGCCTCCGAACAACACGATCGGCGGGAAGCACTACGGGATCTCGCTGCAGTGGGGACCGAACACCCTCCTCTACAACACCAAGAAGGTGACCCCAGCCCCGACGTCATGGGCGTCGATCTACTCGCCCAAGTACAAGGGCAAGGTCACCGTCCCTGACAACCCGATCCAGATCGCCGACGCGGCGCTGTACCTGATGAAGACGCAGCCGTCGCTCGGGATCAAGGACCCGTACGAGCTCAACCCGGCCCAGTTCACGGCGACGATCAACCTGTTGAAGAAGCAGAAGCCGCTGATCAAGAAGTACTGGGCGCTCGCCTCGGACGAGATCGACCTGTTCAAGAACGGCGACGCGGTGATCGGCGCCTCGTGGCCGTATCAGACGAACACGTTGATCGCCGCCAAGGCCCCGGTGAAGGACCTCGTGCCGAAGGAAGGCGCGACGGGGTGGCTCGACACCTGGATGGTGTCGTCGCACACGAAGAACCTGGCCTGCGCCTACAAGTGGCTGGCGTGGATCTCCACGCCGAAGGTGCAGGCGCAGCAGGCGATCTACTTCGGCGAGACGCCCGTCAACTCGAAGGCGTGCGCGATCATGAACAAGCTCTCCAAGGGATCGTGCGCGCAGTATCACGCCAACGCACCGCTCAAGTACTTCAAGCAGATCCACTTCTGGAAGACACCGATCGCCGACTGCGGCAACGGCCAGAAGAACTGCATGGACTACACGAAGTGGCAGCAGGCTTGGACGCAGCTCAAGGGCTGAGCGCTGATCGGCACGGAGCGCGCCGCCGCCTCGGCGGCGCGCTCTGGCGCCGGCGGTGGCTGAAGGGCGCCTCCCTGCTCGCCCCGCCGGTTCTCGCGTTCCTCCTGGTCTACATCGCGGCGCTGGCCGCCCTGTTCGTGTCGTCGTTCTGGACGGTGGATCCGTTCACGTCGCTGACCGTGCACAGCTGGACGCTCGACAACTTCCGTGAGCTCTGGCACAGCGGTGTGTACCGCCACGTCGCGGTGCGAACGGTCACGATCGCCGGGGCGGTGACGATCACGGACGCCGTGATCGCCTTCCCGTTCGCCTACTTCATGGCGCGGCTCGCCTCACCACGCATGCGCGCATTGCTCTTCATCCTCGTGCTGCTCCCGTTGTGGGCCTCGTACCTCGCCCGCGTGTACTCGTGGCGCCTGATCCTCAACTCGGACGGCCTGCTCAACTGGTCGCTCCACAAGGTCGGCCTCCCTTCCGCGAACATCGCCTACACGAACACCGCCATGTGGATCGTGTTCTCCTACATCTGGCTGCCGTTCATGATCCTCCCGGTCTACGCCTCGCTGGAGCGGATCCCCCACTCCTACATCGAGGCCTCCCGCGATCTCGGGGCCAAGGGCTTCCGGACGCTGCGCTCCGTGATCCTGCCCCTCGCGCTGCCGGGAATCGTCGCCGGCTCGATCTTCACGTTCTCGCTGACGCTCGGCGACTACATCACCCCGGTGCTGATCGGCGGGTCGTCGAGCCAGTTCATCGGCAACGTCGTCTACGACTCGGTCAACGGCGCCGGCAACCTGCCGTTCGCCGCGGCGTTCGCGGTCGTGCCGCTCGTCGTGATGGGCGTGTACCTCGTGATCGCCCGCCGGCTCGGCGCCTTCGAGGCGCTCTGATGGAGAGCCGTGCCGCACGGGTCGGGCTGGGCGTCTGGGTGGGGCTCGTGCTCGCCTTCCTGTACGTGCCGATCTTCGTCATCTGCCTCTATGCGTTCAACTCGTCGAACGTCCAGAGCTGGCCGATCGCGGGGCTGACGACGAAGTGGTTCTCGCCGACGATCCACAACGGCGACATGCAGCAGGCGCTCTACCTCTCGCTGAAGGCGGCAGCGCTCGCGACATTGATCGCGCTCGTGCTCGGCTCGGCGGCGTCCTTCGGGGTGCACCGGTTCCGGTTCTTCGGCCGCGAGTCGATCTCGTTCATGCTCGTCCTGCCGATCGCGCTGCCCGGGATCATCACCGGCATGGCGCTGAACTCGTACTTCGTCTTCTGGAAGTTCAACTTCGGGCTTTGGACGATCGTGATCGGCCACGCCACGTTCTGCGTGGTCGTCGTCTACAACAACGTCGTCGCCCGGTTGCGCCGGGTGCCCGGCTCGCTCACGGAAGCTTCGATGGATCTCGGCGCCGACGGGATCCAGACGTTCCGCTACGTGACGTTTCCCTCGATCTCGACCGCGCTCATCTCGGGCGGGCTGCTGGCCTTCGCCCTGTCGTTCGACGAGGTGATCGTGACGACGTTCACCGCCGGCGCACAGAACACGCTGCCCATCTGGATCTTCGGCCAGATCCGGCTCGGCCAGCAACTGCCTCAGGTGAACGTCGTCGTCTTCCTCGTCCTCGCATTGACGATCATTCCCGTTGCGCTCGCGCAGCGCCTGACCCGCGAAAGCGGAATCCTCCGCACCGAATAGGAGAGCACATGGCAACCATCGACGTGATCAACCCCGCAACCGCCGAGACAATCGACTCGGTGCCGAACATGTCCGCCGAGGAGGTCGACGAGGTCGTCGAGCAGGCCAAGCAGGCACTGCCGGAGTGGCTCGACGCAACTCCCGGCGAGCGTGCCGCGCTGCTCCTCGCCCTCGCCGACGTGATCGACGACAACGTCGAGGAGCTCGCCCAGATCGAGTCGCGCAACGTCGGCAAGCCGCTGACGATGGCGCGAGAGGAGATGCCGTTCAGCGCCGACAATCTGCGCTTCTTTGCGGGTGCCGCCCGCAACCTCGAGGGGAAGTCGGCCGGGGAGTACATCAAGGGCTACACCTCGATGATCCGCCGAGAGCCGATCGGGATCGTCGCAGGCATCTGCCCCTGGAACTACCCGCTGATGATGGCGGTCTGGAAGCTCGGGCCGGCGCTCGCCGCCGGCAACGTGCAGATCCTGAAGCCGTCCGAGCAGACGCCGATGTCGCTCCTGAGGTTCGTGGAGCTGGCGAAGGACGTGATCCCGAAGGGCGTGCTGCAGGTGGTGACCGGCGACGGCGTCCCGACGGGGCAGCGGCTCGTCGAGCATCCCGACATCGGGCTCGTGTCACTGACCGGCGACATCTCGACCGGCAAGCTGATCGCACGCAACGCCGCCGACACGCTCAAGCGGGTTCATCTCGAGCTCGGCGGCAAGGCGCCGATGGTCGTCTTCGACGACGCCGACCCGGCCGCGGTCGCAGAGGGGATCAAGATCGCCGGCTACGCCAACTCGGGCCAGGACTGCACGGCCGGCTCACGCGTGCTGGCCGGGCCGAAGATCTACGACGCGCTGCTGGAAGCGCTCGTCCCCGCCGTCGAAGGCATCAAGATGGGCAACCCGGCCGACGGCGACGAGATCGAGATGGGCCCGGTGATCACGAAGGACCAGCAGGAGCGGATCCTCGGCTTCCTCGACCGGGCAAAGGGTGCGACCGTGCTGACGGGCGGTTCGACGAACGGCAGCAAGGGCTGGTTCGTGCAGCCGACGATCGTCACCGACGTCTCCCAGGAAGACGAGATCGTGCAGAACGAGGTGTTCGGGCCCGTCGTGACCGTGCAGCGCTTCGCCGACGACAACCAGGCGATCGAGTGGGCGAACGGCGTCCGCTACGGGCTCGCGGCGTCGGTCTGGACACGGGACGTGGGTCGCGCCCTGAACGCCGCGCGCCGGCTGCAGTTCGGGACGGTGTGGGTCAACGACCACCTCGTCCCGATCTCGTCGGAGCTGCCGCACGGAGGCTACAAGTCATCCGGCTACGGCAAGGACATGTCGATCTACTCGATGGAGGAGTACACGCAGATCAAGCACGTCGCAATGAAGATCGACTGAGCCACGTGCCGGTGATCGCCCGCAGCTCGGCGAGCTCGGCGGAGCGTGGGCTCCCATGCGCCGGCCGCGGCGTTCGCGCGCACCTGCTCCGGCTTCGTCGCGCCCGGCGATCACCGAGACCACCGGGGAGGTCGCGAGCAGCGTGCCGATCGCGACCTCGAGGAGCGAGACCCCGTGCGACTCCGCCCAGGCCGTCAGCTGCTCGACCGTGTCGAGGTGGGCGTCGTCGATGCGGCGGCCGTGCAGGCGGGTGCCCGGCTCGGGCGGCTTGCGCTCGCGAGACCTTGCCGGTGAGCAGGCCGGAGGCGAGCGGGAAGAAGGGGATGAAGCCGAGACCGAGCCGCCTGCAGGCAGGTATCAGCTCCTCCTCCGCCCCACGCGCGAGCAGCGAGTACTCGCTCTGCTCGGAGACGTAGGCGGCCGAGCCGAGCGTCCGCGCGCGCTCGAGCGTCTCGGGCCGGTAGTTGGAGGTGCCGTACGCCCGGATCTTGCCCTCGGCGACGAGCTCCTCGAGCGCGCCGATCGTCTCCTCGAGCGGCGTTCCGGTGTCCTCCTCGTGGTGCTGGTAGAGGTCGACGACGTCGGTCTGCAGCCTGTGCAGTGACGCGTCGAGCGCAGCGCGCAGGTAGGCGCGCGACCCCGCGGCGCTCGGTGCCGTCGCCCATCTCCTTGCCGAACTTGGTCGCCAGCACAACCTGGTCGTGGCGGCCCTGCAACGCCTGACCGAGCAACTCCTCGCTGCCGCCGCTTCGGCCGTAGATGTCGGCGGTGTCGAAGAATGTCGCGCCTGCGTCGATCGCCGCATCGACGACGGCACGAGTTGCGGGGCCGTCGAGGCGGCCGCCGAAGTTGTTGCATCCGAGGCCTACTACGCTGACGGTCAGCGGGCCGAGCTGCCGACTGCGCATGGCGCCACGGTATCGATAGCGTCACGGCTGATGCGCCACTGGGAGGACTTCGAAGTCGGACAGGTCACGGCACTCGGCCCGATCACGGTCACCGAGAAGGAGATCATCGAGTTCGCAACCCGGTTCGACCCGCAGCCGTTCCACATCGATCCCGAAGCGGCGAAGCTGTCGCCGTTTGGCGGGTTGATCGCGAGCGGCTGGCACACGACCGCGCTCTTCATGGCGATGTTCGCGCGCGCCGTGCTGCTCGACTCGGCCTCCCTCGGCTCACCCGGCGTCGAGGAGGTGCGGTGGAGGGCGCCCGTTCGCCCGGGTGACACGCTATCGGGGCGCTCGGCGGTGACAGCGGTGCAGCCGTCCTCGAAGAATCCGCAGCGTGGCACGGTCTTCACGCTCAACGAGGTGTTCAACCAGGACGGCGTGCTCGTCCTGACGCTGAAGGCTCGCGGGTTCTTCGCGCGGCGCGTCAGCGCCACGTAGCGCGCAGCACGCGGAGCCAGTTCTCGTGCGTGATCTTCGCAAGGCTTTCGTCGTCGTAGCCCGCGGTCCGTAGTGAGTCGACGAGCCTGGCGCAGGCCGGCGGCGCCGCCGAGCTCGTCGGGCACGACTGCGCCATCGAAGTCCGAGCCGAAGCCGACGTGATCGATCCCCATCCGCTCGACGAGGTAGTCGATGTGCCGCACGATCTCGCTGATCGGCGTCTCCCGGACGAGCGCCCCGTCGGAGCGCAGGAAGTTGACTGCGAAGTTCACGCCCACGATCCCCTGCGAGGCGCAGATCGCATCGAGCTGGGTGTCGAGGAGGTTGCGGGACGAGGCGCAGAGTGCGTGTGCGTTCGAGTGGGTCGCGACGAGCGGCGCCTCCGAGAGCTCGGCGACGTCCCAGAACCCGGCCTCGCTCAGGTGCGAGAGGTCGACGAGGATCCCGAGCCGGTTGCAGGCGCGAACGAGCTCACGCCCGGCGCTGCGGTCAGCCCACCGCCGGTGTCGGGCGACGACGGAAAGCGAAACGGGACTCCTTCCGCGAAGTCGTTCGGGCGTGACCACACGAGCCCGATCGAGCGAACACCCCGCTCGTACCAGATCTCGAGATTCGACAAATCGGCTGCGATCGGCTCCGCTCCCTCGAGGTGGACGATCGCCGTCACACGCCCGGCACGGAAGTCGTCGGCGGCAGTCGCGCGTGCCACCGGCAGGCCACACAGCGTCGCGTAGAGCTCCTCTGCGACGCGCTCCGCCTCCTCGTGCGGGATCGCGTCGGGAAGCGGAACGGCGTAAGGCGTCTCGGTCGGATCGGGCATCGGAGGCGACGGCACGTACAGCGCAAAGAAGCCGCCGGCGAATCCCGCCGATCCCGCAGTCGTCGAGATCGAGATGTTCTCCCGGCTCTCCACGCCAGCGACAGAGAACCAGGTCGTTGTGCCCGTCGATGATCACTGCCGCATCCTACGGGCGCCTATGGCAGGCTCCCTGCCGTGGCAGGCACACCGCTCAGAGTCCTGATCGCCGAAGACGACGCGCAGCTCGCCGAACTGGTCGAGAGCATCCTCGACGACGACGGGCGTTTCATTCTCGTCGGCCGGGCCTCGACCGGCGACGAAGCGGTTCGGCTCTGCGACGAGCACTCGCCCGACATCGTGTTGATGGACATCGGCATGCCAGGCCGAGACGGGATCGACGCAACGCGCGCAATTCATGCCCGCGACGCCGACCAGCACGTCGTCATCTACACGGGCTCCGACGAGTACGACGATGTCGCACGCGCTCAGGCCGCAGGCGCCGTCGGCTTTCTGCACAAGCACGCACTCACCTCGCCCGACCTGGCCGAGGCGCTTCATGTGCTGCACATGAACTACCGCAACCGCGTTCCCGACCCGGACTAGCGGCGTTTCGCTACGTCGCTCGAGCGACGAGGATGCGCGCGAGGCGCACCTCGGCTGACCGGACTGCAGGCTCGAAGCTACAAGCGGCGCCGTCGTCGTCAGCGTGATCTCGGTGCTGCCGTGCCCGATCAGGACGAGATCGACGAAGATCCGCACCGTCGCCGTGCCCGAGGTGACGGCGACGATGACGCGATAGGAGCGCGTATAGGCCGACACGGCTGGAAACGCGATGCGCCGGACGGAGACGAGCCGCTCCGATGCGCTGAGATGCTTCTGGAAGTTGCTGCGCGCACACGGCAGCACCTGCGGCGAGAGCACGGTCCGCTGCCAGTCGAGCCGCACCATCGCCGGTGTCTGGAGCACCTGCGCCTCGCTGTCGAACTCCACTCCGATGTGCTTGAAGACGGTCTCGGCGGCCCCGATCAGCACCAGGTCGGACTGCTTCGGGTTGAAGTTCGCACAGCCGGTCCCCGGCGAAAGATCCGGCTTCTTCGGCCCGCCGGTCCAGCCCGTCGCTGCGCCGAGGTCGGCGCGCTGCATGACGGCTGCGCGCGCGGCCTTCTGGCCGGCCGCGGTCAGGTGAATCTGCTCCTTGTCCGCCGACGCTGCGCCGGCGAGCAGCAGGGCCGCGCCGAGCGCGCCGAGCAATGCCGTCGACGAACGGCGTGATGTCGTGTGCCCCGTGCCGATCCGCCTCATGTTCGCGACCCCCCTTTTCTCTGCCGTCCCGGACGCTAGCGATGTCGTCGGCGGGCCGCCGTCCCCTCGTCGTGCGAGACCGCCGCCCGGGTCGGCACACTCAGGGGTGACTCGCGACCGAGGGAGCTCGATGCTGAAGGGACTGGCGGCTGCCGCCGCGTGCATGACCGTCGTCGTAGCCGCTTCAGCGGCGACGGCCAAGACCCCGCTCCCGCCGCGTGCAGCCGGAGGCCGCACCGTGACCGTGGTCGCCCGCGGCGTGCCGACTCCGACCGCGTTCGCGGTCGTGAGCGGCCGGGTGTTCGTATCGGGCTACGGCAACGAGCTCGAACTCGAAGATCGCGGGCGGCGTCTACGTGCTCGGCGGCGGTCGGGCGACGAGGGTGACGGGCTCGCCGAAGCACGTCTTCGGTCTCGCTGCCGCGAACGGGACGCTTTACCTGAGCGCAGGCAAGTCGATCCTGGCATGGAGCGGCTGGGACGGGCACCGGTTCCAGAAGGCGCGGGTCGTCACCACCGCACCGCCCGACTTCGGCACCTTCAACGGCCTGGCCGTCGGCCCCGACGGTCTCGTCTATGTCGGGGCGAACCCCGACGGGACCGAATCCCGCCTACGCCAACTCCTTTCTCAGGGTCGATCCCGCCTCCGGGGCGATCGCGGTCGTCGCCACCGGGATCCGCCAGCCCTGGCAGCCGCTGTTTCTGCCGGGGCACGCGCTGCCGCTCGTCTCGGATCTCAACCAGGACGACCTCGGGCCCAAGCGGCCACCCGACTACCTGCTCGCCATCGCCGCCGGAGCCGACTACGGCTACCCCTCGTGCCCGGCCACCCCGAGCACCTGTGCGGGCTACGCGAAGCCGCTCGTCCAGTTCCCGCCGCACGCCTCGCCGATGGGCCTCGGCTACCTGAGGGGGAAGCTCTACGTCGCGCTCTACGTCGGGCTCGGCAGCGGCCCGGCGGTCGTCTCGCTGCCGCCCGGCGGCGGGAAGCCGACCGTGTTCCTGACTAGGTTCCCCTCCCCCGTGATCGCGCTCGGGACGGCGGGCAAGAGCCTGTACGCCGGCGACCAGGGTGGCGGCATCTACCGCGTCACCCCCTGACGGAGAGGCGATGGAGGCGCGCTGGTGGGCGATGCGGCCCGCCCAGAACCTCAAGCCGGCGAGCTACGTTTGCCCGCTCTGCGACGGGATGCTGCACGCAACGAGCGAGCACGCGCTGATCGCACCGGAAGGCGACGCGTCGAAGCGCCGCCATGCCCACATGGAGTGCGTCGTCGCAGCGCGCAAGCGCGGCGAGCTCCCGACCGAGGACGAGTTCAAGAAGAGGTCAACACTCCGGCGACCGCCTCGAAGCTAACCCTCAGATCAGCCAGAACCGATAGTGATGGCCGTTGATCGTCAGGTGCGGCAGGACGAAGAGCCCAAACAAGGTTATCGCGACGATGACCAGTGGCCCCAATTGACGCTGTCGACGACCGCTGAGAGTCCGGGAGTCGAGACACCCCATTGGCGTTCGCTCGTAGCACCGCGGACCGACCGAGGCGCATCGAACAGTTGGCGATAGTACGGGTCGTTCCGACCTTGTCGCTTCATGTAGTCGCGGTCGGCGAGTCCCACTGAGTCGAAATATCGTCGGGATCGTTCGTGGATCGATCCCTCGTTCGAGTCGAGAGACCTGGGTATCGCCTCCCCGCAGACTGACGTGTGACCTTGGTGTGACTTACCAGAAGAGGCCCCGGTTAAGGCGCCTCTCTTTGGCTCTACCACAGTCTTTTCCGAGAGCGGATGAAGAGACTCGAACTCTCGACCTTCTGCATGGCAAGCAGACGCTCTAGCCAACTGAGCTACATCCGCGAACGACCGTCAGTATAGCCGGGGTCACGCCGGTCCGAGGCGGGCGTCCGTCGCCCCGGCCGGGGCCTGCAGCCCGGGCCCGCGAGCGGATGCCCCACGGTCACGCGGCGTCGAGCGCGTCGTTGACGAGCTGGTCTGCCAGCTCGTTGTGCGCGCGCTTCACGTGGCGATACTCGACGTTGCGCGAACTGCCTCGCGACCGATGCCGCCTCCAGCGAGAGGGCCCGCAGCGCCGCATTCTTCACCCGGTACTCGCCGCGCATCTGCTTCACCATCAGCTCCGAGTCGGAGACGACCTCGACGTCGGGCACCTGCAGCTCGGCGGCCTTCCGGAGCCCGGCGATCAGCCCGCTGTACTCGGCGACGTTGTTGGTCGCGGGGCCGATCGCCCTCCCCTCCGACGCGAGCACCGTCCCGTCCTCGGCCTCGAGGACGTAGCCGTAGGCGGCCGGGCCGGGGTTGCCGCGCGCCCCGCCGTCCGTGAACAGGCGCGCCTTCAGAACGGCACTCCGCAAACCTCCACCGCGGTGTCTGACACCGCGGTGTCAGACACCTTTACGTCGGCCGGCCGACTGCCTCATGCGTTGTCGATCTGTGCCCGCTGGAGCTTGCCGCTGTAGTCGACGTAGACCGACTTCCACTCGGTGAACACGTCGAGCGCGGCCTGGCCGGCCTCGCGGTGGCCGTTGCCCGTCTGCTTCATGCCGCCGAACGGCAGGTGCACCTCGGCGCCGGTCGTCCCTGCGTTGATGTAGGTGATGCCGGTCTGGAGGTCGCGCATCGCCTTGAACGCCTTGTTCACGTCGCGCGTGAAGATCGACGACGACAACCCGTACTTCACGCTGTTCACAGCGCGGACCGCGTCCTCGAACGAGTCGACGGGAATCAGGGCGGTCGTCGGGCCGAAGATCTCCTCCTGCGCGATCCGCATGTGTGCATCGACGTCGGCGAACACCGTCGGGCGGTAGTAGAACCCGTGCCCCTCGACCCGCTCGCCGCCCGTGAGCAGCTTCGCGCCCTCGTCCTTGCCGATCTCGGTGTAGGAGTGGATCTTCTCGACGGCGGTCTCGTTGATCACGGGGCCGATCTGCGTGTCGTCCTCCCACGGCGCCCCGATGCGCATCTTCTCGGCTCCTGCGACGAGCTTGCGCTGCAGCTCCTCGTAGACGGCGCGATGCACGATCACCCGCGAGGCGGCGGTGCAGCGCTGCCCCGCCGTGCCGAACGCCGACCAGAGAATGCCGTCGACCGCGAGATCGACGTCGGCGTCGTCCATCACGATGATCCCGTTCTTGCCGCCGAGCTCGAGGTGGACGTGCTTCAGCTCGTCGGCCGCGCTCTTCGTCACCAGCACGCCAGTCTCACGCGAGCCGGTGAACGTGATCACCGGCACGTCGGGGTGGCGCACGAGCGCATCGCCCGCCTCCTCCCCGAAGCCGTGCACGATCTGCACGACTCCTTCGGGCAGTCCTGCCTCGTGCAGCAGGTCGACGAAGCGCTGCGCGAGCAAGGGCGTGTCCTCGGCCGGCTTCAGGACGACCGTGTTGCCGCAGACGAGCGCCGGGCAGAGCTTCCAGGCGGGGATCGCGATCGGGAAGTTCCACGGTGTGATCGCGCCGACGACGCCCACGGGCATCCGGACGCTCATCATGAACTTGTCGCGGAGCTCGGACGGCGTGGTCTGGCCGAAGAGGCGCCTGCCCTCGCCGCCCATGTAGTAGCTCATGTCGATCGCTTCCTGGACGTCGCCGCCGGCCTCCGCCTTCACCTTCCCCATCTCGCGCGTCATCAGGTCGGAGAGCTCGGGCTTGCGCTGCTCGAGGAGCTGCGCGAAGCGGAAGAGGATGTTGCCGCGCTCGGGCGCCGGAACGAGGCGCCAGTCCTCCCAGGCGGCCCGGGCGGCCGCGACCGCGCGGTCGACATCGTCCTTGGTCGAGCGGGGAAAGGTCTCGATCACCTCGCCGGTCGACGGGTTCAGGGATTCGAAGGTTGTGGTCGCCATGCCGGCGATGCTACCGGCGTGCGCCGTCTCTGATCCGGTTCCCCCGGCGAAGGCCGGGGCTCAGGAGTCGGGCGGCTCGGTGTCGGGGAAGGTCCCCGGCACCCGCGCCCGGCGGCGGTCGCGCGTCTCCCGGCGCTCCTTGAACTCCTCGTCGTCCTGGCCGGAGCGCCGGTTGTCGCCCTCGCGGCGGTCGACGATCACCGTCACGTTCGGGTTCTCCCGGTAGTAGTCGACCATCTTGTCGAAGAGCTCGGCCTCGAGCTCCTTGGGGATGACGCAATAGATCACGGCTCTAGTGTAAGCCGTGCGGCGGCCGAGCTACAGGCGGGCGATGTTGGGGACGATTCTGCCGTCCTCTTCCATGTGCGAGTTCCAGTCCGTGATCGGCCCCTCGAGCTCACCCGGATCGTGCCCACGCTCCTCGAGCCGGACGGGATTGTCGGAGTCGAGCGAGACGCGGTACTGGTACCAGGAGATGTCCCACGCGACGGTCACGACCACCTCGGCGTTCACCCCGGACAGGACGACGACCGAGACGTTGGGCTTGCCGAGCGACTTGCTGATACCGCCGACCGTGCGCCGGTACTGCGACGCGTTGAAGATGTCAGCCGCCTCGACCATCGACAGCTCGTGCTCGGAGAGCCGGCGCAGGATCGGCTCCGAGGCGATCGTCTCCTCGGTGCCACGCGAGCGAGTGCCGAGGATGCCGCCCAGGAACCCGCCTCGCCTGCGCCGCTCGGCAGGGACGGTCGGCGAGGTGGGCGCGCCCTCGCGCACCCAGCCGTACTCCATCGCGGTCTCGGCGCAGAGCGGGCACACGTCGACGTAGTCGGCCCCGCCGTTCGGCGAGAAGCGAATCGCTCGTTCCCCCATCAGCAACGTGCGCTCACAGATCGCGCACGCACGCTCCACGGTGACCCGTGTGATGCGTGTCATGTCGGAAAGCGTAGCGAGGGCGGCGAGCGGCTGTCCTTGGAGAGGCTCTCTAGGCGGGAACCGCCTCGTTGTCACGCTTGGCAGCCTCGATCAGCTTCTGCGCGATGTGCGCGGGAACCTCCTCGTAGCGCACGAACTGCATGTGGTAGTCGCCTCGTCCCCCGGTCAGCGACGTGAGCGCCTGGTTGTAGGTCAAGACCTCGGCCATCGGCACCTCGGCCTTGATCGTCGTCATGCCGCCCTTCGGCTCCATCCCGTGCAGGCGGCCACGGCGCGAGTTGAGATCGCCGTTGATCGCACCGACCGCCTCGTCCGGCACGGTCACCTCGAGCTCCATGATCGGCTCGAGGAGAACCGGCTGGGCCTGCTCGTAGGCGGAGCGGAATGCCATCGAGCCCGCGATCTTGAACGCCATCTCCGACGAGTCGACGTTGTGGTAGCTGCCGTCGACCAGCGTCACGCGAACGCCCTGGACGGGCGCGCCGGCGAGGTTGCCGTGCTGAAGTGCCTCCTGGATGCCCTTGTCGACGGCCGGGCGAAACCCCTGCGGGATGACGCCGCCGACGATCTTGTCGACGAACTCGTACCCGACGTGGTCGTCGAGCGGCTCGAGCACGATGTGGCAGTCGCCGAACTGGCCGCGGCCGCCGGTCTGCTTCTTGTAGCGGCCGTGCGCCCGCGCTTCGCCCTTGATCGTCTCGACATAGGGCACGCGGGGCTGGTGCAGCTCCATCTCGACCCCGAAGCGCCGCCGCGCTCGCTCGACCGCGACCTCGACGTGCACCTGGCTCATGCCCGAGAGGAGCTCCTCCCCGGTCTGCTGGTCGCGTGAGAGCCGCAGTGTCGGATCCTCCTCGCCGAGCCGCCGGAGCGCCTGGGCGACCTTGTCCTCGTCGCCCTTGGTCTTGGCGGAGACCGCGAAGCTCATCACCGGCTCCGGGAACCCGAGCTCCGGCGGCTCGAGGTCGTGCTCTGCGTCGACGAGCACGTCGCCCGTCTGCACGTCCTTCAGCTTCGCGACGGCGCCGATGTCCCCGGCCCCGAAGCCTGCAGCCTTCTCGTGCTCCTTCCCGTCGAGCGTCATCAGCGAGCCGAGGCGCTCCTTCGAATGGTCACGGTGGTTGACGAGGGTCGTGTCGCTCTTCACCTCGCCCGCGTAGACGCGAAAGATCGAGATGCGCCCGGCAAACGGGTCGGCGACGGTCTTGAAGACGAACGCCGCGACATTCGCATCGGTGGCGATCGGAGAGCCCTTCTTGACCGGGCTCGGCACGCCCTCGACGACGAGGTCGAGCAGCGCGTGGGCTCCGAGGTTCTTCGTCGCCACCCCGCACGCCACCGGGTAGATCTCGTCGCGGGTGACGGCGTTCTTCAACGCGGCCGCGATGTCCTCGGCCGGGATCTCCTCGCCTCCCAGGTAGCGCTCCATCAGCGCCTCGTCGGTCTCGACGACCGCATCGAGCAGCTTCGTGCGGTACTCCGCGACGACCGGCTCGAGGTCGCTCGGGATCTCAACCGGGTCGCCCTCGCGATCCCCGCCCGGGTCCAGGTAGGCGCAGTTGTGCAGCAGGTCGACGACACCGGTCAGCTCGTGCTCGGCGCCGATCGGCAGCTGAATCGCGATGCAGCGGTCGGAGAGCTGCTCCTGCACGGCCGCGAGCACCCGGTAGAAATCGGCGCGCTCGCGGTCGAGCATGTTGACGTAGACGACCCGCGAGAGCCCGAGCTCCTCCGCGCGGTTCCACACGCGTGCAGTGTTCACCTCGACGCCCATCACGCCGGAGACGACGACGAGCGCGCCTTCGACGACACGGAGCGAGGCAACGGTGTCTGCCTGGAACCCGGAGTCGCCCGGCGTGTCGATGAAGTTGAGCTTGCGGCCCTGCCACTCACACGTGCAGAGCGATGCCGAAAGCGACATCTGGCGCCGCTGCTCGTCCTCGTCCCAGTCCGAGACCGTCGTCCCCGCCTCGATCGTCCCGAGCCGGTTCGTCTTGCCCGCCTGGAAGAGCAGGGCCTCGACGAGCGAGGTCTTGCCGACCCCGCGGTGTCCGACGACGGCGACGTTGCGGATCTTCCCGGCTTCGATGGGCATCGAGTCCTCCTGCGCGTGGTGAGCGGGTCGCGCGAATCCTATGCCCCGGCCGCGCCGAGGGCGAGGTTCCCCGTCACGCTGCGGTCGGTCCCGATCGACCACGAGATCCGAACCGCGCGGGAGCCGCACGAGCCGCTCAGCCCGTTCGAAGCGAGCGCGGTGACCGAGCCGGTGCACGAGGCGCCGGTCGGGAAGTTCAACGCCAGCGCGGACCGCTCTACCTGACCCTGTGCGACCAGCAGGTCGATCCTCAGGCCGGCGCCTCCGGCGTGCCCCACCACCGAGACGACGGGCGAGGCGCTGTCGCTCACCACCTGTGCGGATACGGCACCGGCGAACGACGCCGGGATGGTGGCCGACACGGACGTGGCGGCTCCCGCCGGTGCAGCAACACGGGGCGGCCTGGCCTGGGGCGCGAAGGCCAGGGCGAGGACTGCGACGATCGCCGCCGCAGCGACGCCGCCCACCGAACCGAGGCTGACCGTGCTCGCGAAGCGCCCGAGGAAGGCGAGCCCGATCGAGCTCACGGCGACGCCGACGAGCGCAAGGAACCAGAAGTCCTGCCGATCGGTGCCCGCCAGCAGGCCGTGCCCGGTCGCGGTCGCCCAGACGGCCAGCGTCACGTAGTGGACGCGGCGCCAGACCCTGAACGGCAACCGCTTCCGCAGCAGGTTCGAGAGCGAGACCGCCAGCAGGAGCAGCGCGGACGTGATGCCGAGGCCGACCGCGAACGGGCGGTAGGACGTCCGAAACGGGATCACGAGCTGGAGGATCGAGATCGGAACGACCTTGTCCGCGACCAGGGCGATCCCGTGCAAGGTGAGAAAGACACCCGTCAGGATCGCGAGGAACCGGTGCACCTCCTGGACGGCGAACCTCGGCCAGGTGAACCTGGCGCGGGCCGACATCAGCACGCCGAGCACGACCGAGGTGGAAAGCAGGAGGTACGCGACGATGCCCGCCGAGCGGGCGACGTACCAGGTCAGCGCGGTCATGCCGCCCGGGCGAGCGGGACCGCTGCCGACCAGACGCCGTTCGCGACCGCAGCGCCGCTGTGGTCGAGGAACCGGCCGGCGAGCCCGCGCTCGTCCAGCCACGAGGGCCCCTCCTCGCCAAGCAGGAGCGCAGCCTTGGCAGCGATGTCGGCGGCGAGGCAGGTCGGGGCGGCGACGGTGACGTCCCGCCAGCAGGTCCGCGCCGGCGCCCCGCTGTGAGCGTCGATCAGGTGGTGCTGGCGCTCGCCGCCGCGCAACCACGCTCGTTTCGCCACGCTGCTCGTGGCGAGACCGCCGCGATCGAGCTTGACGGTATCCCCATCTGGGAGACCGACGACGATCGGGGTGGTAGTGGCGATGTCCCCGCCGGCGGAGACCCAGCCGTCTCCGAGCAGCGCGAGGGCGTCGTCGACGGTCTTGCCCTTGACTACACCGTTCAGGTCGAGGACCACCGGCGCGGCGCGCAGGAGGATGCGGCCGCGGAGGCTCAGAGCGCTCACGGGGGGCACCGCCGCCGGCTCGACCGGGTCGCCGTCAGGGGAGAGCAGCGAGAAGTCACGGTCGTAGCCGGCGGCGAGCATGGCGCCACCGACGGTCGGGGTCACGAGCCCGCCGGTGGCCTGAGCGGCATCGATGGCGATTGCAAGCATCGCTGCCAGCTCCTCCGAGACGACGGTCACGCCCAGGGGTATGGCGTTGACACGGTTGAGCTCGGAGAGTTCGATGAAACGGCTGAAGCGGCGGTCACGCTCGAGGAAGAGCCCGCGCACCTCGCGCGCGCCGCGCACCACGCGGCAGCGCGACCTCGCACCCCATCGCCCGGAACGTGGTCATGAGCCTGCGCTCTGGGTGACCGGCGGCGCGGCAGCGGGGGCCGGGCTGACGGAGCTCCTCGAGTCGCTGGGGGCTTGGGAGTCGCCGAGGCCGGCGGCAGCTGCGAGTACCGAGCTCGATTCGCTCGGAACGGCGGCCGAGGCCGACGCCGAGCTCGCGTGGCTCCCGTGGTGCCCCGGATGGGCAGCGCGGGCGACCACTGCGCCTCCCGCGAGCGCTCCGGCGGCGAGGACGCCGATCGCGTACCTGGTGATCGTGAGGCGGCGACGAACACTGTCGAGACGGGCAGGGCGGCTCATGGTGTCCAGCGTGCCCGGCCGCTCTAAGGGCCGGCTAAGGCTTTGGTTCGGAGTTTCCTGTGAATTTCTCAGACTCGGGCGGCGCCGCCGAGCCGGGACTTGAGACGCAGGATCGCCTTCGTGTGCAGCTGGGAGACCCGCGACTCGGTGACGCCCAGCACCTCGCCGATCTCGCGCAGGGTCAGCTCTTCGTAGTAGTAGAGGGTGACGACGAGCTTTTCGCGCTCGGGCAGCCGCGCGATCGCCTCCGCGAGCGCCTCGCGCATCTCGGTCTCGTCGAGCGCGTCGGCCGGCCGCGGCCCGGTGGTGTCCTCGATCGTGTCGAGGAGCGAGACCTGGTCTCCTTCCCCCGAGACGGACCACAGCTCGTCGAGAGCGGCGATCGACGAGCGCGAGATGTCGGTCAGCGAGTCCTCGAGCTCGGCGACAGTGATGCCCAGCTTGGCGGCGATCTCCTCGTCGGTCGGCGCAGTTCCGAGCTTCGCCTCGAGCTCGGTGATCGCGCGCTCGATCTCGCGGGCGCGTGAGCGAACGGAGCGCGGGACCCAGTCGAGGGCGCGCAGCTCGTCGATGATCGCTCCTTTGATGCGCGCGATCGCGTACGTCTCGAACTTGATGTCGCGCCCCGGGTCGTAGCGCTCGATCGCGCCGATCAGGCCGAGCAGGCCGTACGAGACGAGGTCGCCCTCGTCGACGTGGGCCGGCAGTCCGGAGCCAAGACGCCCGGCGACGTATTTGACGAGCGGCGCATACGTGAGGATCAGCCGGTCCCGGATCCCCTGGTCACCGGTCCGGCGAAATTCCAGCCACAGTGCTTGCGTATCCTCCCCGGCCACAAAGTGAGAATACGCGCTAGAGGCGCGTTCTCCTTAGTGCGGCGTACGCGAGCGAGCCCATCCAGGCCGCCAGAGCGCCTGCGGCAACCGCGATCGGCCACTGGGAGGCGGTGGCGCTATAGGCCGCGATTCCGGCAAACGCCAGGGTGATCAGGCTGAAGAGCGCGGCCAGGGGCACGCAACGATGCTACTGCGGGGGCAGTCCGCCGATCGGGTCAGATACCCGTCATGTGCCAGGGCAGCGAGAGTGTGTGCGGCGTGAGGTCCCACGCCCCGCCCTCGCGGCACCGTTCCCGGTCGACGTAGGCCGGCGGATGGGAGGAATAGTTCTGGAGCGACAGCCGGTCGAGGTTCTCGGCATAGGCGAGTGGCAGCCCCAGTTTGACGCCGGTGACGAAGCTCAGCTGCATCGCGAAGCATTCGGTCTGCGCTTCGTTCCGGATGCCGAGCGCATGGATCATCTCGTGGGTGAGCGTGTCGAGGGCGTTCGCGGTCACGACGTTCGCGAACTTCGGCCGGTGGTAGAGGAGCGTCTCGAACGTGTGGCAGATGCCCGGCGAGAGGTCGACCCAGTGCGGCATCGAGCCGAACAGGTGGAAGCCGAGGATCGTGTAGGCACTCTCCGGGTTCTGACCGCTGATGTTCGCCCAGTCCGATTCGCCCCAGCACGCAACAGCAATCGCCTTCGGGTGCCCGAGAGCCTTCGAGAGCCCGTAGGCGGCCCGGGAGAGGCGGGTCTGCTTGACGCTGGCCCCGCTGTAGTGACCCGACGACGGGAGGAACGGCGCGTAGGTGACGTCGTGGACTGCCTTGACCGTGAAGCTGCGCGGCCCCACGACCGCCTTCGAGCCGGCTACCGCGATCACGACCCACCAGTAGTAGGTGGTGCCTGCCTTGAGCTCGGAGGCCGTGGGCTGGCAGAAATAGTTGCCCGCGACGCCGGTCGTCCCGGAGCACGACGACGCGGTCGCGGCGGCAGGGGAATCGTCGCTGCGCATTGCACTGCTCGTCGACACGTAGGTCGTCAGTGCCGCTGCCGCGGGAGCGTGGATCGTCAGCTTGGGGGCAGGCGCGGTCGTTGCGCCGTCCGCCGGGCTGACGAGGTAGGTGTCGGCGGGTGGGGCGGGCGGCTCGACCGTGAAGGTGAAGGGGCCCGAGATCTCCTGCGCTCCGGCCGGGTGGTCCGCGTCGACGCGCCAGAAGCTGAGCCACCAGTAGTAGGTGCCTGCCGCGAGAGCAGCCGACGAGCTCGGGCCGTAGGCGGTCGGCTGGCAGCTGAATTGCCCCGCGACGCCGGTCGCCACGTTCGGCGTGCAGCTCCCGAGCGTGTTCACCGGGACGAACGACGGCGTCATGTCGGGCGTCGAGGCGATATACACCTGCGCCGCGCTGTCCTCAGGGTCGAGGGAGACGAGGAATGTCGGCTGGGTGCCGGTGGTCGCGCCGGGTGCGGGCTGGAGCCCGGTCCCGGCGATCGCGTTGCCCGACCAGGCGAGCGCAGTCGCCAGGACGACCCCAACCAGAAGGCACCGCCGCAGACCCACCCCCCGATCCTTCGTGTGGCGCGGTGGGCCGTCAACACCCGTTCGGGGGAGCGGCGCGTCTCGGGTCGAACCTGCAAGGGTCTACACTTCGGTCGCAACCCAGGGGCGTGGCGCAATTGGTAGCGCACCGGTCTCCAAAACCGGGGGTTGCAGGTTCGAGTCCTGTCGCCCCTGTTGCCCGCTTCGATTCCCGCCGCAGCACCGACACCGCCTGGAGGCGGTGGTGCCGGCGGCGTCCGGGAGACGGTGAGTCGCGTCCGGGAACTCGCTCCTACGCGGCCTCGCGGTCGAGGTCGGAGAGGAGCGCTCGAACCCGGCCTTCGATGTCGTCTCTGAGCTCGCGCACCCGCTCGAGCGGCTCGTCCTTCGGGTCCGGCAGCTGCCAGCTGAGGTAGCGCTTACCGGGCACGAACGGGCAGCTGTCGTCGCAGGTCGCGACGACGACGTCGGCCCAGTCGATCAGCTTCGCATCGAGTTTTTGCGGCACGTGATCGCGAGCGTCGATACCGACCTCGCGCAGGGCGTCCACCACGACCGGATGGGTTGCGCTGCCGGGACTGCTGCCGGCGCTGCGAGCGTGGTGTCGACCGGCGGCTCCCCGCTCGAAGAGCCGCTCGCTGATCACGCTCCTGCCGCCGTTCGCGGTACAGACGAACAGGACGTTCACGCCGCGGCTTCGTCGACCAGCGTCGACCTCGAGCTCAGCAACAGCCCGCCCTTTCCGCCGGCTCGACCACCGGCAGCCCCTTCCGGGCAGATCCAGTCGTCTTGACGGCCTTGATGATCGCTCCGTGCATACCGTCGGCGACGGTGTGCGTGAACGTGACTTCGACCTGCTCGAAGCCGGCTGCGTCGAGCCCGGCTTCGTACTCGGCCTTCGAGAGGGCGCCGGCGATGCAGCCGACGAACGTGCCGCGCTCAGCGCGCTCCTCCGGGGTCAGATCGTCGTCGGCGACGACGTCGCTGATTCCGATCCGGCCGCCCGGACGGAGCACTCGCTGAATCTCCGTCAGCACCCTCGATTTGTCCGTCGACAGGTTGATCACGCAATTCGAGATGACGACGTCGACGCTCTCGGCAGCGAGCGGGATGTTCTCGATCTCGCCTCTGAGAAAGTGCACGTTCGACACCTCGGCAGCCCGGGCGTTCCGCTGCGCGAGCGCAAGCATCTCGTCCGTCATGTCGAGCCCGTACGCGGTCCCGCCGGGACCGACTCGCTTCGCCGAGAGGATCACGTCGATTCCACCGCCGGAACCGAGGTCGAGGACGACCTCGCCCTCTCGCAGCTCGGCGACCGCCGTCGGGTTGCCGCAGCCGAGCGAGGCCAGAACCGCAGTCGCGGGGAGGTCACCGCGCTGCTCCGCGTCGTACAGGGCCTCACCGAACGCGGGGGACGAGGTCGACCCCGCATGGTCGGCACAGCACCCGCCGCTGCCACAGCCGCAGCCCGCGCCTTGCTCGACCGCACGCGCCGACTCGGCATAGCGGGCTCGAACCTCTTCTCGTAGCTGATCGGCCGGGGTGGACATCAGCAGCATGCTCCTTTCAGATCGGCGACCGCCGCGAGCTTCTCGACGGCGTCGCGCTTCAGCGAGAAATACGCCCACCGGCCGCGCTGCTCGCGTTCGAGCAGGCCGGCCTCCGTGAGTTTCTTCAGGTGATGCGAGACGGTCGGCTGCGCAAGGCCCGTCACCGCATTGAACTCGCAGGCGCAGACGGGATCTCCGGCGGTCGCGATCAGGTTGAGGATCCGCACCCGGGCCGGATCACCCAGGGCCTTGAAGAGCTCGGCCGTTGCGTTGACCTCCTCCTCGCTCAGCGTCGGCGCTGAAAGCGCCGCACAGCAGGAGACGGGCTCGGCAGTTGCAGTCTCGCTATACATTGACATTCATCAATATATCAGAAGTGATGTAGATGTACAGCTACATCACTCCGGCCAATCCGTTCGGCGATCCGCCCCGTAGAGCGCGGTACCACCACCCGCTCGAAAGGACGTCAACCATGCGTCGCATCCATCGCGGTCTGGCTCTCACCGCCGCAAGCGTGCTCGCGGTCGTGTTCGCCGCCGCCGTCGCTCACGCCCAGCCGGCCACCACGAAGCTGATCGGCACGGTCGGAAAGAACAACGCCTACAAGATCACCCTCACCACGGCCTCGGGAAAGCTCGTCAAGTCGCTGAAAGCCGGGACGTACACCCTGGTCATCCACGACGACGCGTCGATTCACAACTACGAGCTGGACGGCCCGCATGGGAAGTCGTGGACGTTCACATCCGTTCCGTTCAAGGGCACGAAGACGTTCACCCTCAAGCTCGTCGCCGGCGCCTACAAGGCGTATTGCTCGCCCCACGAGTCGACGATGTTCCAGCACTTCAAGGTCGTCCCCTAGAACGAGGCCAAGGGCTCAGGAGCCGACGGGGCTGCCTGTCGGCTCCTGGACGCCCAGCGGAAGCCGCAGGACGAAGGTCGAGCCCGCTCCCGGGCTCGACTCGACGTCGAGCGTCCCCTCGTGCGACGCGACGATGTCGCGGGCCACCGCGAGCCCGAGCCCAGTCCCACCCACGGTGGCAGCGGCATCCTCGGCGCGGAAGAACCGCTCGAACACATGGGGTGCGTCCTCCGGCCTGATACCGATGCCGTCGTCGGACACCGCGACCACGGCGCGGCCCTGCTCGGATCGCACCGAGACTCTGACTTCCCCGTCGGCGGGCGAGTACTTGATCGCGTTGGAGAGCAGGTTGCCGACCACCTGGGAGAGGCGATCGCGATCGCCGTCGACGACGAGCGGCTCGGCCGGCACGTCCAGCGACAGGCGGTGGCTCGACGGCTGGAGGAAGAAGAGCTGCGACTGCTCGCGCACGAGCTCCACGAGGTCGAACCGCGTCCGCACGAGCGTCATGTCGCCGCCTGCAAGCAGCTCGACGTCGAGAAAGTCACCGGCCAACGCCGCGAGTCGCCTTGCCTGCGCATCGATGATCTCGAGGTAGCGCCGCTGCTCGTCGGGCGGGAACTCCCGCTCGAGCAAGAGCGCGGTGAAGCCGAGCACCGCTGCGAGCGGCGTCCGTAGCTCGTGCGAGACCATGCTGATCAGGTCTCGCTTGTGACGCTCCCCCTCTCGCAACTGCTCGTTCTGCGCGATCAGCTGGTGCTGTCCGAGCTCGAGCGACCGGGTCATCGTGTTGAAGGCCGTGACGAGAGCTCCCACCTCCGCGGTGCCGTCTGCTTCGAGGCGCACCGTCAGGTCGCCGGCGGAGACGTCCGCAGCGGCCGCGGCAACACGCCGAACGGGTCCCGCCACATCGCGCGCGACCCACGCCCCGAAGAGAAGCACGAGCGCCGACGAGACCACGATCGCGCCCACTCCGACGCCGACGGCCAGGTTGGCGACCGCACGCGCATGCGAGGACGCCTGTTGAGCTCTCCGGTTCTCGGCGGCAAGGAGCCCGTCCAGGGTGCCGTTGATCTCGGTGATCCGCCGCTTCGCCTCGGTGCCCGCGGCCGGGCCGGCAGCTGCCCCGCGCGACACCTGTGCGATCACGATCACGTTGTCGGCGTAGTCGGTCAGATAGGAGTTGATCTGGTTGGCGACGCGTTCCGCGCGCAACCGCTGGGGCGGATCGTCCTGGACGAGGGAGCGAAGATCACGGAGATCGGCGGGCACGTGGGCGCGCGCCGAGCTGAAGAGCGTCACGAACCGCGGGTTCGCCGAGATCACGTATCCGCGGAGCGCCGATTGCAGGTCCGCCGTGAGCGCGCGGACGTGCAGTGTGGCGACGCTGACGTCCTTCGATCGCGATTCCCGCGCTGCAGCCTGTCGAAGTGACAGGATCGCCACCAAGGCGGCGACGAACAGCACGCCGACGAGGGCGGCGACGCCGGCGGCCAGCAGGCCGACGCGCTGAACGATGGACAGGCGGTTCACCGGCGCCCTCCGACGAGCTCCTCCGCCGTCGACAGCAGATCCTCTACCCGAAACGGCTTGGGCAGAAAGCTGTCGGCACCCGCCTCGAGCGCGACGGCGATGTCTTCCTGCGCCTGCCACGCCGAGACGACGACGACCCGAACGTCGCGCAGTGCCGGATCGGCGCGCATCTCGCGCAGCACGTCGATGCCACCGACTCCGGGAAGCATGACGTCGAGCACGACGAGATCCGGGGGCGACTCGCGCAGCCGGCCGAGCGCCGTCTCGCCGTCCGAGGCCTCCTCGCAACGGAACCCGTCGCCCAGCGTGACGACGATAAGTTCACGCAGCGGCGCCTCGTCGTCCACGACGAGCACCCTCGGACGATGGTCGTCTGTCCCCGCGTTCACCCGACCAGCCGGAAGAGAAGCACTTCGTGCCGCGGGCGAAGATGCGTTGCAGTGACCGTGAGCGTGCCGCGCGCGTTGTCGTACAACCCCGTTCCGCCGACGACCGGGATCTCGTAGAAGAGCCTCGACTCGAGCGTCCCGGAAGCGACGAGCGTTCCTTTCGGAAGCACGTAGCTCGTGACACACGTTCGGTTTCGCGCATCGACAAACGTGCAGGTCATGATGCTGCTGCCGATCTGTCTGCGCGAGACGCTCGGGTTGTAGAGCTTCTGTTTCACGAGCTCGACGGTCCCGGGCTTGCCGCCGTCCGCGGGACGGACGAGACGATAGGTCACTTGAACGTCGGTGATCCGAATCTGAGCCGGGCCGGTCGCGCCCCCCGCACCGAGCGCCGAAAAGAACGCCGCCGAGGCGCAGGCGAGAACGGTCAGTCCCGCAACTCGCCGTGTGGCTCGAATCATCAATCCCCCTTTCGTCGCCGCACCAAGTCTCGCACAGGCACCTGTCGGGCCGAGAACGGCGGCCAATCCGAAGGCGAACGCTCTTGGTGGTTGTAGGCGCGTACACATCCTTCGTCGTGCCCCTTTTCGGTAATCGCCGCTAGGGCTCGGCGAGCGCGTCCGGCCCGGCTCCCGTTGCCAGCACCGATCCGACGAGCACGAGCGCGAACCCGCCGACCATGCCGGCCGTCAGCCGCTCGCCGAGCACAGCGACGCCGAGCACTGCAGCGACCGCCGGGTTGACGTAGGTGATCACCGTTGCGCGCACCGGCCCGATCTCGGCGATCAGCGCGAAGAACAGCAGGAATGCGATCGCGGTGCAGACGACCGCAAGGCCGAGCACCGATTCGAGCACATGCGCCGAAGGCACCGCCGCGGGCCACTGCGCTGCCGCGAACGGCGCGTACACGAGTGCCGAGATCGCCAGTGACGCGGCGACGACGCCGAGGGCCGGCACGCCGGCCAGCCTTCGCGAGAGGATGATCGGCCCGACGGCATAGCCGACCGCGACGACCGCGACCTCGACGAGCGCAAGAACGTTCACCTGCCCGACGTTTAGCCCGACGATCGCCGCGACGCCTGCGATGCCGATCGCGAGCCCGAGCCAGCTTCGCCGGCCGAGCCGCTCGCGCTCACCGGTGAGCGTCACGACGAGCGCTCCGACGAGCGGCACGGCGGCAATCAGCAGGCCGGTGAGCGAGCTCGTGAGCTTCGTCTCGGCCCGCGCCAGGAGCACCCACGGGATCGCCACCTCGACCGCGGTGTAGGCCAGGAGCGGAGCCCAGCAGCGCGCGAGCGGGCGCAACTCGTGCCGGAGGGCGGCCGCCGGCAACAGCAGGAGCGCCGCGATCGCCGTTCGCCCGAAGACGAGGGTGGCCGGCGTGAGCTCGCGGACCGCGACGCGGATCATCAGGTACGGCACGCCCCAGATCACACACATCGCTGCGAAGAGCAGCGCACCACGCCGGGTCATCTAGATCATCTGACCGGCTGAGGCTCGGTCAGAACGCGCACGACGCTGAGTGCAGCGACGGCCGTGATCACGACGTCGTTCCCGAGGCACCACTGGCAGATCGCCCCGATCGGACCGAGCTGCGCCCACAACAAGTAGCCGCTGAACGCAACACCCGTGAACGCGACGACCGCGCCCGCGAAGGCGGCTGCAGTACCGCGCACGAACGTCGTCGCAAGGATCGCGCCGTACGCGGCCAGACCGAGAAGCGCAACGGGCACACCGAAGAGCTCGGCGTATTTCGAGCGTTGCACGGTCTCGCAGCCGCCGGTCGTGCAGATCGGAGCAACATGCGAGTAGTGAACATAGGTGAGGTACGCGGCTATCGCACCGCCGACCAAGGCAGCCACGGAGATCGTGGCCCGCAATTTCACTTCAAGAGCGGGTCGATCGCCGCCGCGAAGGAGGCCGGATCGAGGCCGGCGAGCTGCAGCTGCGTGGGAAGCGCGGGTGGATGGTCGACCACGAAGGTCGGCGTGCCCTGAACGGCGTACTTCGTTGCGGCCTGCTCGGCGGCCTTCAGCTGGGCGGTGACGGGAGCCGACAGGAAGTCCGCCGAGAGCTTCGTGACGTTGACACCTGCGGACCTGGCCGCGTTCGCGATCACCGTGTCGTTGATCCAGCCGCTGTTCTCGCTGCCCTGGCGCGCGTAGAGCGCATCGACCATCTCCCACAACTTGTTCTGTCTGGCCGCCGCGTAGTTCGCCCGCAGGCCCTGCGTGGAGTTGGGGCCGATGATCTGGATGCCTCGATAGACGAGCTTCAGCCGGCCGGTCTTCACGTAGTCGGTCACGACGGTCGGCAGCGTGCCCACGTTCCACTCCCGGCAGTACGGGCACTGGGGATCTTCGAAGACCTGAACGGTGACGGGCGCGCTCGCACGGCCCAGGGTGGCGCCCGTTTGCGGGATCCCGGCCAACGGATCGGCCGGTCTCGAGGGCGCCGTCGTCGAGGACGTCGTCGGAGCCGCGACCGAGGTCGTGGTCGACGAGCCTCCGCTCGAGGCGACGGCGATCACGACGCCGACGACCGCGATCGCGGCGAGAGCCGCTGCACCGAGCAGGTACAGGCGATTCCGATTCACGCGCACAGCATGCCCGACCGGTCCGACTGCACGGTTAGGCTCCTGTTGTGGCGCTGCTCTCGACCCGGCTCGAGCACACGGACGACTTCGCGCGCAGGCAGGCCCGCCTCGAGGCGCTGGTCGGCGAGTTGCAGGCTCGCACGGCGCAGATCGCGGCCGGCGGTGGTGAGCAGGCGACGGACCGCCACCGCTCGAGGGGCAAGCTGCTCGCGCGCGAGCGGATCGACCGCCTCGTCGACCCGGGGACGGCATTTCTGGAACTGAACGCGCTGGCCGCGTGGGAGGTCTACGGCGGCCAGGCGCCGGGCGCCGGGATCGTCACCGGCATCGGTGTGGTCGAGGGACGCGAGTGCGTGATCGTCGCGAACGACGCCACCGTGAAAGGCGGCTCATATTTCCCGCTCACCGTGAAGAAGCACCTGCGCGCGCAGGAGGTCGCGGAGCAGAACCACCTGCCGTGCCTCTACCTGGTCGACTCGGGTGGGGCATTCCTGCCCCTCCAGGCGGAGGTCTTCCCCGATCGCGAGCACTTCGGCCGCATCTTCTACAACCAGGCTCGCATGTCGGCGAAGGGGATCCCGCAGATCGCCGTCGTGATGGGCTCCTGCACGGCCGGCGGCGCGTACGTGCCCGCGATGAGCGACGAGACGGTGATCGTGCGCGGCACGGGCACGATCTTCATCGGCGGGCCGCCGCTCGTGAAGGCCGCGACCGGTCAGGACGTCACCGCGGAAGAGCTCGGCGGCGCCGACGTGCACACACGGCAGTCCGGGGTCGCCGATCACTACGCGACGAGCGACGAGCACGCCCTCGCGATTGCCCGCCGGATCGTGGCGAATACCCACGCGCGTAAGCCGGAACTGCCGTGGACGCGGCTCCCGGCGGAAGCGCCGGTAGCCGACCCGGCCGACCTCTACGGCCTGATCCCCGACGATCACCGCACTCAGATAGACGCTCGCGAGCTGATCGCGCGCATCGTCGACGGCAGTCGCCTCGACGAGTTCAAGGCGCTCTACGGGGAGACGCTCGTCTGCGGCTGGGCGCGGATCGAGGGCTACCCGGTCGGCATCCTCGCCAACAACGGCGTCCTGTTCGCCGAGAGCGCGCAGAAGGGCGCGCACTTCATCGAGCTGGCCTGCAAGCGACGGGTGCCGCTCGTCTTCCTTCAGAACATCACCGGCTTCATGGTCGGCAAGGAGTACGAAGCGGGCGGGATCGCGCGCGACGGCGCCAAGCTCGTGATGGCCGTCGCCTGCGCCGACGTGCCGAAGTTCACCGTCGTCACCGGCGGCTCGTTCGGCGCCGGCAATTACGGCATGTGCGGGCGCGCCTACTCCCCACGCCAGCTGTGGATGTGGCCCAACGCGCGGATCTCCGTGATGGGCGGCGAGCAGGCCGCCACCGTGCTGACGATGGTCGGCGACGCCGACCCCGACGAGATCCGCGCCAAGTACGAGGCTGAAGGGAATCCGTACTACTCGACGGCGCGCCTGTGGGACGACGGGATCATCGACCCGCTCGACACTCGACGCGTCCTGGCGCTGGGGATCTCTGCATCACTGAACGCGCCGATCCCGGAGACGCAGTTCGGCGTCTTCCGCATGTGAGCGGCGCACGGCGTTAGGGTTTGCCGGATGGGTAGCGACGAGGCGCACGGGCCGTTCTAGTCCGTTTCGTTCTCTGGAACCTCGCCGACTCGCTCACGAACGTCGGCGAGCTTCGGCGCTACCTCCAGGACGAGGCGGTCGACGCCTTCGACGATGTGCCCGGCCTGCTCTTCAAGGCCTGGTTCTCCGACGAGGTCACCGAACGCTGGGGCGCGGTCTACATCTTCGCCTCGCGCGAGGCCGCCGAGCAAGAGCTGCCGTCGCGCGCGCGCGGCCTGATCGGCAAGGATCCCGACGTCGTGGAGACCTTCGACCTCGAGGCGTCGGTGTCGGTCGCCGCCGAGCTGGCCCGGCTCGGGCTGGCGTTCGAATGAGCGCGCTCCGCGTCGAGCAGGACGGTGCCGTCCTGCGGATCACGCTGGCGAGGCCCGAGCGGAGGAACGCGTTCGACGCCGCCTTGATCGAGGAGCTGACCGGGGCGTTCACAGACGTCGGAGCCGCCCGCGCCGTCGTCCTCGCGGGCGAGGGGCCGTCGTTCTCGGCGGGAGCAGACGTCGAGTGGATGCGCTCCTCGGTCGACCTCGACTACGACGAGAACGTCGCCGACGCCCTGCGCCTGCGCGCGCTGCTCGAGGCGATCGACGGCTGCCCCGCGCCGACCGTCGCGCGTGTGCAGGGGCACGCCCTCGGCGGAGGATGCGGCCTGGTTGCCTGCTGCGACATCGTCCTCACCGAGCCGGCGGCGCAGTTCGCCTTCAGCGAGGTGAAGCTCGGGATCGTGCCCGCGGTGATCTCGCCGTTCGCCCTCGCCAAGATCGGGCCGACCGCGGCCCGCCGCTACTTCGTCACCGGGGAGCGCTTCTCGGCCGACGTCGCCCTGCGCATCGGGCTCGTGCACGAGGTCACGCACGAGCTCGACGAAGCCCTCGACCGCGTCGTCTCCGAGCTCGAATCGGCCGGACCGCAAGCGGCGCGCGCGGCGAAGCGCCTCGCCCGAGCGCCGCTCGGCGCACGCGAGACCGCGGAGGCGATCGCCGAGGCCCGCACGGGAGCTGAGGGCCAGGAGGGCCTCCGCGCCTTTCTCGAGAAGCGCCGTCCGGCCTGGCCGGAACCCGGCCCGTAAACGGCCCGCGGTCAGGCCGCGCGGGCATCGCCGCGGGTCGCGGCGAGCGCAGAGACGATGCCGTCGAGCTCCGGATGGAGGAGCGCCAGCCGCTCGAGCTCCCGCGCCTCGCTGCGCCGCAACGCGACGGCGTCCGACGTGTTGAGCGCCCAGTCGAGCACGAGCGCCACGTCGCGCAGGCCGGAAGAGACGCCTGCTTGCGCTGCCGCCAGTGCCTGCGCGCGTTCAGCCTGCGCACGCGGCAAGGAGACCACCCGACCACGAATCTCGACCCTGACCATCGCTGCCGGGCCACTGTAGCCCCGGAGGTTGCCGCTGCCCGGCCACCCGTCCGGCCGAATCGCGGAGAGAGCGGAGAAAAAGTTCTCGCGCGGGGCGAACAGGCAGAGTGGTGCGGTGCGCAGGCTGCTCCTCCTGACGAGCGCGATCGTCTTCGTCGACACCCTCTTCTTCGCGGCCCTCACACCTCTCCTTCCCCACTACGCCGCCACGCTCGGCCTCGACAAGACCGAGGCAGGCGTCCTCGCGGCGGCCTATCCGGCCGGCACCTTCGCCGGGGCGATCCCGAGCGGGCTCGTGGCCGCGCGCGCCGGCGTCAAGCCCACGGTGCTCGTCGGGCTGAGCGCCGTTGCCCTCTGCACGGTGCTCTTCGGAATCGCCACGGAGCCCTGGCAGCTCGATGTGACGCGGTTCCTGCAGGGGCTCGCGAGCGCGTTCTCGTGGACCGGTGCGCTCGCCTGGCTCGTCGCGATGTCGCCCGCAGGCCGCCGAGGCAGCCTGATCGGGACCGCGTTCGCCGCCGCGATCGGCGGGGCGCTCTTCGGGCCGGTGCTGGGCGGTGTCGCGTCCCTCGCCGGCACGCGCTGGACGTTCGGGGCGATCGGCGTCGCCTCGCTCGGGCTCGTCGCGTGGGCCGCGACCACACCCTCACAGCGTCCGGAGCCGGCCCAGTCCCTGCGGCTGCTCGCCCGCGCCCTCGGCAGCCCGCGCGTGCTCGGCGCGTTCTGGTTCGTCCTGTTACCCGCACTCCTCTTCGGCACCGTCTCGGTGCTCGCCCCCCTGCGCCTCGCGGCGCTCGGGTTCGGATCGGTCGCGATCGGGGCCGTCTTCTTTGCGACGGGGGCGGTCGAGGCGGTCAACAGCATCGTCGTGGGACGGCTGACGGACCGGCGCGGCCCGTACTCCCCGATCGCGATCGGGCTCGTAGCCTCGATCGTCGTCGCGGCGCTCTATCCCTGGCCGAGCGAGAGCTACGTCCTCGCCGCCGTCGTCGTCTGCGGTGGGCTCGCGTTCGGGATGCTGTTCACACCGGGAATGACGCTCGTCACCAACCGTTCCGAGGAGCGCGGGCTCAGCTACGGCTACACGTTCGCCCTCGTCAATCTCGCCTGGGCGCCGGGCCAGGCACTCGGCTCGGCGGGTGGCGGCGCACTCGCGCACGCGACCAGCGACACGGTTCCGTACCTCGCACTCTCCGCTGTTTGCGCAGTCACGCTCGCGGTGGTGTGGCGGTCTCGCTCGGGCGGCTAGGGTCCGCGCGGTGCAGAAAGTCCTCGTCGCAAATCGCGGAGAGATCGCGTTGCGCGTCTTCCGCGCAGCCCGCGAGCTCGGCATCGCCACGGTCGCGGTCGTCGCGCCGGACGATGCGGGATCCCTGCACGCGCGCTCCGCGGACGAGACGGTCGAGATTGCGTCGTACCTCCACTCCGAGGAGCACATCCGTGCTGCGAAGCAGACCGGTGCCGACGCGATCCACCCGGGCTACGGCTTCCTCGCCGAGAACGGCGACTTCGCCGAGGCCGTCGAAGCCGCAGGACTGACGTGGATCGGCCCGCCGCCGGAGGCGCTGCGCGCCGGCGGCGACAAGCTGGCCGCCAAGGAGATCGCGGCGGCCGCGGGCGTTCCCACCATCCCCGAGGCCGGCGTGCCGCCGCTGATCGTGAAGGCGGCCGCGGGCGGCGGCGGCCGCGGCATGCGGGTGGTGCGATCGACGGCGGAGCTCGACGATGCCGTGGCCGCGGCCCGACGGGAGGCCCAGTCGGCTTTCGGGGACGACCGCGTGTACCTCGAGCGCTTCCTCGAACGGCCGCGGCACATCGAGATCCAGCTGCTCGCAGACACGCACGGCACCGTCCTGGCGCTCGGCGAACGCGACTGCTCGGTGCAGCGCCGCCACCAGAAGGTGCTCGAGGAGTCGCCGTCGCCCGCGCTCGACGCGGAGCTCCGCGCAGGGATGAGCGAAGCGGCGGTCCGGTTCGCGCGGGCGATCGGCTACGTCGGCGCAGGCACGGCCGAGTTCGTTCTCGAGGACCGCGAGTTCTTCTTCCTCGAGCTGAACGGACGGATCCAGGTGGAGCATCCCGTCACCGAGGCGGTGACGGGAATCGACCTCGTGCAGTGGCAGCTGCGGATCGCCCGCGGCGAGAGCCTGGACGTCCGCTTCGAGCCGCGCGGCGCGGCGGTCGAGGTGCGCCTCTACGCCGAGGACCCGCGGACGTTCCTGCCGCAGGCCGGAACGATCGAGGTTCTGCGCCTCCCCGGGTCGATCCGGGTCGAGGCCGGTGTCGCACAAGGCGACGAGATCGGCACCGGCTACGACCCGATGATCGCGAAGCTGATCGCGAGCGGCGCGACCCGGACCGAGGCGCTCGACCGTCTCGCCGACGCCCTCGCCGAGACGGTGGTCGGCGGTGTGACGACCAACCTGCCGTTTCTGCGCTGGCTCGTCGCCCATCCGGTGCTGCGCGCCGGCGAGGCGACGACCGCGTTCCTCGTCGAGCACCCGCCCCTGTCCGCGCCCCCGGCGGAGCTGCCCGATCAGGTCTGGCGCGGCGCCTTCCGACTCAACCTTCCCGCTCCGGCGCCTGCCCCGCCCCCGGACGTCGACGACGCCGGCCCACGCACACGGGCCGACGGCCGGGTCGCGAACGGTCGTCGCTCCGATGCCCGGCACGGTGATCAAGGTGAACGTCCAGGCCGGCTCGGTCGTGCAGGCAGGCCGAGCCACTCGTCGTCCTCGAGGCGATGAAGATGGAGACACCGCTCCTCGCTCCCTACGACGCGACGGTGAGCGCCCTCCACGTGCAGGAAGGCGACCGCGTCGCCGGGGGCAGCGTCCTGGTCGAGCTGGACTAGAAGATCTTCTGGAGCTTCATGGCCGCGCCCATGTCGCCCTTGATCTTCAGCTTGCCCGTCATGTACGCGGTGGTCGGATTCTGCTCGCCGCTGACGATCTTGTCGAACGTCTCGCTGGTGGTCTGGATCGTCGCGTCGGCGGTGCCGTCACCTTCGGTCACCGCGAGCTTCCCGTCGGCGACCTTGACGAGCCACTTGCCTTCGCCCTCGATGTCGAACAGGTACGAGTTCGCCATTCCGGCGATCTTCGACGCGTCCGCCTTTGCCTCGAGCGAGTCGAAGAATTCCTTGGCTGCCAACGTTTCGTCGCTCCTTCGGGTCGAAGTTGACTGAGAAGTCAACCTACCGGAGCGGGTACCTACGCCGCGCCCGCCTGTGGGAGGTACCGGGCGATCAGCAGCTGCGAGAGCCGGCTCTGGGCGTCGGCGAGCCGGCGGCGATTCTCCTCCAGCACCTCCGGCCCCGCCGCCGCCGCGCGGAGCTCCTGGCGCTCGGCGACGATCCGCCCGATCTCCTCGGTCAGTGTCTCCACGGTATGGCGTACCGCGCTGTTGTCATGCGCCGCATGCATGCGTCTCCTCAGACCGATCGGCGGTACGCGCCTGTTCCTCATGCCACGGAAGGGGGGTTCGACACATCTCCCCCACCTCCTCGCTACCATCGCCACCCGTCGTGAACTTCGATCTCGAGCATGAGCACGAGTTGCTGCGCGACACGGTGCGGCAGTTCGCCCTCGAAAGGATCGCGCCGGTCGCCGAGGAGCTCGACCGCGAGAAACGGTTCCCCTACGAGCTGGTCGGCGAGCTCGCCGAGCTCGGGCTGATGGGAATGACGATCCCGGAGGAGTACGGGGGCGGCGGCACCGACACCCTCTCGTATGCGATCGCGGTCGAGGAACTGACGCGAATCGACTCCTCGGTCGCGATCACCGTCGCCGCGCATCACTCGCTCGGAACTCTGCCGATCTACTACTTCGGCAGCGAGGAGCAGAAGCGGCAATGGCTGCCCGACCTCGCGTCGGGCAGGAAGCTCGCAGCGTTCGGCCTGACGGAGGCGAACGCCGGGTCGGACGCCGGCGCGACACGCACGACGGCCGAGCTGTCGAACGGCGAGTGGGTCGTCAACGGCTCGAAGATCTTCATCACGAACGCCGGCACCGACCTCACGGCGTGCGTGACGATCACCGCCGTCACGGGCGAGGGCGAGATCTCGAACCTGATCATCCCGAACGGCACACCCGGCTATGAGATCTCCGAGCCGATGCAGAAGCTCGGCTGGCGCGCCTCGGACACGCGCGAGCTCTCGTTCCAGGGCGTCCGTGTTCCGGAGGAGAGCCTGCTCGGGCCGCGCGGCGAGGGGTTCCGGCAGTTCATGCGGATCCTCGACGGCGGTCGCATCTCCGTGGCCGCGATGGGCGTCGGGCTCGCGCAGGGCGCCTACGACCTCGCCTACAGCTACGCCCTCGAGCGCGAGCAGTTCGGGCAGCCGATCGCCAAGTTCCAGGCCGTGCAGGCGAAGCTCGTCGACATCGCAACGGAGATCGAGGCAGCCCGCGGCCTCGTCTGGAAGGCGGCCTGGGAGAAGGACCAGGGCCGCGACTTCGCAAAGACGGCTGCGATGGCGAAGCTCTACAGCGGCGAGCTCTCGCACCGGGCCGCGAACTGGGCGCTCCAGATCCACGGCGGCTACGGCTTCATGGACGAGTATGCGATCTCGAGGCTCTACCGCGACCAGAAGATCCTGGAGATCGGGGAAGGGACGAATGAGGTTCAGCGGATGGTCATCGCTCGCCAGCTTGGCCTGTAGCGCCGCCGCCGGACTCGTGTTGGCCGTACCGGCCGCTGCGCACCTCTCGATCAACCCCGACACCGTGCGCACGGGCGCGCTCGTCGACCTCGAGTTCTCGGTCCCGAACGCGTCCGACCCGAACGGGATCAGCCAGGTGACGATCAAGGCTCCGACGAGCTTCGTCCTGGACGACGGCGAAGCGGTGAGCGGGTGGACGCAGTCGCGCAGCGGGCAGGTGCTCACCTGGACGGGCGGCAACATCCCGCTGCGCCAGTATGCGCGCTTCGGGATTCGCGGCACTGCACCCCTGCGCGCGGGAACGGTCCTCTTCGACATTCGCGTCGGCGATCGCACCGGCAGGTCGCTCTCCTACCAGGTGGGCGTCGCGGTCTCGGCGCACGGGACACGCGACAACGGCGCGCGCGGCCTGGGAAAGGCGGCGCTCGATCGTGGCGGTCGTCGCGGCCCTGATCTCGCTCGCGGGCCTCTTCGTCGGGCTGTACCTCTGGCTGCGTCCGCCCTCCTCGTGAGTTAACCTCGGGAGCCGTGCTGCTCTTTCGGCAGTTCGTGGACGACGACCTCGGGTGCGCCTCGTACCTGGTCGGCGACCCGGATGCGGGTGTCGCGGTCGTCGTCGATCCGGCGTTCCGGATCGAGCAATACCTGCAGGCCGCGGAGGAGGCAGGCGTGCGGATCGAGCGCGTGCTGGAGACGCACACCCATGCCGATCATCTCTCGGGCCACGGGCGCCTCGCGCTGGAGCACGGCGTTCCGGTGGCGATCCACCCGATCGCGGAGCCCGCCTATCCGTTCGAGCCGCTGGCCGACGGCCAGGTGCTCGAGGTCGGAGCCGACGCGGATCCGCGTGCTGCACACACCGGGGCACCGTCCCGAGCACTGCGCATTCGTCGTCGACGAGCGCATCGCGCTGACGGGCGACTCGCTCTTCGTCGGCGACGCGGCGCGCCCGGATCTCGCCGTCGCGGCGCGCGAAGGCGCCCAGGATCTCTTCCACTCGCTCGCGAAGCTGAGCGCGCTCGGCGACGGTGTCGAGGTGTATCCCGGCCACGTCGCCGGATCACTGTGCGGCGGGAACATGAGCAGCGAGCGCTCGTCGACGATCGCCCATGAGCGCGAGTCGAACGACGCGCTCCGGTTCCGGGACGTGCAGGAGTTCGTGCTCGTGTCGGCGTCGGTCTCGACCCCGCGCCCGCCGACGACTGCGCTCGTCGTCTCGCTCAACCAGGGCCCGTGGGTCGCAAGGCCCGACGATCCGGCGGAGCTCGCCGAGCCCGGCGCTGCGACGGTGCTCGACGTCCGCCCGTTCGCCGACCACACCGCCGGGCACGTGCCGGGCGCGATCAGCGTGCCTGTCACGCGGCTCGTCGTTCGGGACGAAGGCCGGGTTCGTGCTGCTCCCCGACGAGCCGGTCGTCCTGCATGCGCGCTCGCGCGAGGAGGCGCTCGCCGCCGCCTGGGGGCTGTGGGCGATCGGCAAGCTCGACGTCGCCGGCTACATCGTCTCGGCGCACGCCACCGAGACGCTGGCCACCGTCGACGTCGACGAGCTGAAGCGGCTGCTCGCGACGGCAGAGGTGCAGCTCGTCGACGTGCGGGAGACGACCGAGCGGGACGACGGTTACATCCCGGGATCGCGCAACATCCCCTATCGCCTCATCCGCAAGCTCGGCTGCGACTCGCTCGAGCGATCGAAGCCGGTCGTGACCGTGTGCGAGAGCGGGCCGCGTGCGGCGATCGCAGCCTCGCTGCTCCAGCGTGAGGGCTTCGACGTTCGCGCCGTCGCCGACGGCGGCACCGCCGACTTCAGCGACACGGTCTCGTTCCGCCGCTGCGGCGGCTAGTTGCACGACGGCAGACTCAGGCAGGCGGGTTGACCGCGGCGTGCGGATCGCGAGCTTGCGGTACACGCGGGCGAGGTTCGCCTCGACGGTCTTCGGGCTGATGGAGAGGACCGCCGCGACCTGTCGGTTCGTCATCCCGCTTCCGCGAGGTCGGCCACGCGCTGCTCGGTCGGCGCAACCCCGCGCGGCTCGTCGGGCGCCCGCCGAGCGGCCGGAGCTCCGCCGCGCCCGAGCCGCCAGGCCGACTCGATCGTCACGCGGGCGCGGTCGACGTTGCCGCGACGGGCATCGACGAGCGCGCGCACCGCAGGCGGACCACCGAAGTTCTGCCGACCTGCTCGGCGGCTCAAGACTCTCCTCTGCGTAACGTGACGCGAGCGGCCAGTTGCCGCTCCAGCATCGAGCAGCGCAAGGTGCATGAGGACGTTTGGCGTCGATCCTCGTCCCCTTCCCGGCCGACCTGCGCCAGTGCTTCCTCGAGCCCGGCACGGAGCCGTCGAAGTCGTCGACGTAGAAGCCACACCGGGGGAGTTCGGCCCGCACACCCTCACCGGTCCACGCGGGTTCAAATGCCTCCTCACGCTGCCGGCGGCCCATACCGGTTACTGCGGGAGCACCGGAGCGAATTCCGTCTTCTCCTGGGCGCCTAGCTCAGGGCTCGGCCGCCGCTACCGGAGCCGTTCGAAGTCGTAGCCCGCGCGTTCGAGGGCACTGCAGAGCTCGAGGCAGTGCTCCTCGTCGCGCGTCACGAGGGTCAGCTCGACGCCGGTCCGGACGAGGCCGATGCCCATGCCCTCGCGCCGGTGGTTGACCTCGACGATGTTGCCCCGGTGGTCTGCGACGAGCTGCAGCAGCTTCAGGAGCTCGCCGGGATTGTCGGGGACGCTCGTGCGCAGGACGAGATAGCGCCCTGCGCGGGCGAGGCCGTGCCGCACGACCGACATGAGGAGCGTCGCGTCGATGTTGCCGCCCGAGAGCAGCGCGCAGGTGCCGCCGCTGCCGTCGATCTTCCCCGCGAGGAGCGCCGCGACGGATGCGGCGCCCGCGCCTTCGACGACGAGCTTCGAGCGCTCGAGCAGCAGCGTGATCGCCTCGGCGATCGCCTCGTCCTCGACGTGGACGATGTCGTCGAGCAGCTCGTCGAGGATCGACATCGTCAGCTCGCCTGGGTGCTTCACGGCGATGCCGTCGGCGATCGTCCCCTGCGCCGTTCTTCCCCGCCTGCACGCCGACGAGGCGAACGCCGGGGCGAAGGGCGCGCAGCGCGATCGCGATGCCCGGCTGCGAGCCCGCCGCCGCCGATCGGCAGGATGAACGTCTCCACGTCCGGCAGCTGCTCGGCGAGCTCGAGGCCGAGCGTGCCCTGGCCTGCGATCACGGCCTCGTCCTCGAACGCGTGCACGAATGTCGCGCCGCTCGCCTCGGCTCGCGCCATCGCCTCGGCGAGTGCGTCGTCGAAGAGCGGCCCCCGCGAGCACCGTCTCGGCTCCGTAGTTTCGCGTCGCGTCGACCTTCGCCATCGGCGCGTCCTGCGGCATGTACACGGTCGCGCGGATCCCGAGCTCGCGCGCGGCAAACGCGACCGCCTGGCCGTGGTTGCCTGCGCTCGCCGCGATCACGCCTGCCGCCCGCTCTGCCTCACCAAGCCCGGTCAGCTTGTTGACGGCACCGCGGATCTTGAACGAGCCCGTCCGCTGCAGGTTCTCGGCCTTCAGCCAGACCCGGCGCCCGGCGCGGCGCGAGAGGGTCTCCGACCCGTAGACGGGCGTGACGCGCGCGTGAGCGGAGATGCGCTCGCGCGCAGCTTCGAGCTCAGTGAGTGTCGGGGTCGTCTGGGTCGCCAACGTGGAACACCTTCTGGAGGATCTCACGAACGGCCGTCAGCGGGTCGAGCCGGCGGTCCTGCACCTCGCCGAGCAGCCGCTGGAGCTCGGCATCGCCCTGCACCGCCCGTTCGATGTGACGGCGGGCGCGGTTGGACGCCACCTGGAACACCTCGGAGGCGAGGTTGCGGCGGCGGCGCGCTCGAGCTCCCCTTCCGCCTCGAGCCACGCGCGGTGCTCCTTGATCTTCTCCCAGAGCGTGCTCGACGCCCTCGCCGCGCATCGCCTCGGTGAGCACGATCGGCGGCGCCCAGCCCTCGTCGGAGCCGAGAGCGAGCACCTGCCGCACCTCGTTCAGCATCGTCTTGGCGAGCGGATGATCCATCTTGTTGATCGCGATCACGTCCGGGATCTCCATGATCCCCGCCTTCAGCGCCTGGATCGAGTCGCCGGAGCCGGGCATCAGCGCCAGCACGACCGTGTCGGCGATCGAGAGCACCCCGACCTCGCTCTGGCCGGTGCCGACCGTCTCGAGGAAGACGACGTCCTTGCCTGCGGCATCGAGCACGAGCAGCGTCTGCAGCGTCGTCTCCGCCAGGCCGCCGAGATGGCCCCGGGTGCCCATCGAGCGGATGAACACGTCCGGGTCGAGAAAGTGGTCGGTCAGGCGGATCCGGTCACCGAGCAGCGCTCCCTGGGTGAAGGGGCTCGACGGATCGACCGAGATCACCCCGACGGTCTGCTGCTCGGCACGAACGAGGCGGATCAGCGCGGAGGCGAGGGTCGACTTGCCGACGCCCGGCGGCCCCGTCAGCCCGACCGCGAACGCCTGCCCGGTCTGCGGGTACACGTCGCTGACCACCTCGTAGGCGAGCGGGTCGCCGTTCTCGACCAGGGTGATCGCGCGGGCGAGCGCGCGGCGATCTCCCGCGAGCACTGCTTCGACGAGCCGCTCCCTCGTCCAGTTTCGCCGCTCGCTCACGCCGGGATGCTACGCAGCCAGCTCACGCGCGACCGCCGACTGCGGTCTGACGCCTCGCCCGAGCACGTAGGCGGTGAGCCCCGCCGCTCGCGATCAGTGACCCGGCCACGCCGTAGGTCCAGCGCGCACCGACCGCGTTCGTCAACTCGCCCGCGACGACCATCGCGATGCCGAGCAGCGCGTTGTGGGCGCTGATGATCATGGTGAAGGCGCGGCCGCGCAGCCGGTCGACCGTGTGCTGCTGGATCATCAGCACCGTCATCGGGAACGTCAGCCCGTTGCCGAAGCCCGAGAGCACCATCGCCAGCGATGCGACCCACACGTTGGGCGAGACTGCCGCCCCGATCGTCCCTGCGGCCCACGGGACGAAGCCGAACGGGTAGACGAGCAGCACGCGACGCCGGTCGACGAGCGCGCCCGTGATCAGACTGCCGACGACGAGCCCGACGCCGCTCGCGGTCCAGAGCAGCCCGTAGCCGAACGCGCCCGAGCTGAACGACCGGGTGGCCAGGAAGATCTCGGAGACGTTGACGAGACCGGTTGCGAGCATCGTGAGCCCGAACGCGACAAGGACGATGATCAACGGGCGGGAGCGTCGAAACGGCGCCAGCCCATCTCTGAGATCGCGCCAGTGGCCTCGCGTGATGCCCTGCTCGCTCTGCAGAAAGCCGGCGGGTATGCGCACGAGAAGGAGTGCCGAGAAGAGGAACGTCGCCGCATTGATCCAGTAGACGACGTGCGGGCCCGACGCGCTGATGATCGCGCCGCCGATCACCGGGCCGATCGCGGTCGCAAGCCAGTCGGTGGCCTGCAGCAACGAGGTCGCGTTTGCGAGGTCGGCCGGCGGGACGAGGTTCGGGACGCCGGCCAGCACGGCGGGCCGAAAGAACGAGTTCGCTGCTCCGGCGACCGCCGCGAGGATGACGAGCGCGACCGGCGTGTCGACGAACGGCAGCGCGCAGAACACCCCGAGCCGGACGACATCCGCGACGACGACCAGCCGCTTGCGGGAGAGCCGGTCGAGGAGCGGTGCGGCGATCAGCCCGACGACGACCGACGGCAGGAAGGTGACGATGAAGAGAGCGCTCACCCACCACGGCGACCCGGTCCGCTGGGTGATGTCGGCCGTGAGCGCGATCGTGGCCATCCACGTCCCGAGGCCCGACCCGAGCGTGGCGAAGAAGAGCAGCCGGAAGTTGTCGTGGCTGAGCACCGCGACACGGCGCCTGAGCGAGAACCGCCCGCCTGCGACGGCGTTCACGCGCCGGCCAGCACCCGACCGAGCGCCTCCGCGAACAGGTCGAGCTCGTCCGGTGTGCCGACGGAGATCCGAAGCGCGGTGGGCGAGCCGAAGCCGGCCAGCGGCCGCACGATGATCCCCTCGTGGAGAAGCCGGTCGAAGAGGGCACCGGCGTCGGCGCCCGTGTCCACGTAGAGGAAGTTCCCGACCGAGGGCGCCGGCTCGAAGCCGTGCCCTGCGAGCACCGACCGAAGCTGCACGAGACCGTCGGCGTTGACGGCCCGGCGCCGCTCGAGCTCCGCGTCGTCGCCGATGCTCGCGATCGCGGCTGCCTGCGCAGGCGTCGTCAGGTCGAACGGCCGGCGCACCTTCGCCATGGCCGCACAGACGGAGCGGGGCGCGACGGCGTAACCGACACGCAGGCCCGCGAGCCCGTAGATCTTCGAGAACGTCCGCAGCACTGCGACGTGACGTCCTGCCTTGAGATAGCGCTCGACGGCGTCCGGATAGTCGGCGCGATCGATGTACTCGAAGTACGCCTGGTCGACGACGGTCAGCACGTGGGGCGGCACCCGCTCGAAGTAGCTGTCGAGCTCCGCGTCGGTGTTCATCGTCCCGGTCGGGTTGTTCGGATGGCAGATGTAGACGATCTTGGTCTTCGCGTCGACCGCGTCGACGAGCGCGTCCAGGTCGTAGCGGTGCTCCGCGAGGGGCACGAGCGCCGTCTCGGCTCCTTGCTTGCGCGCGTAGATCACATAGCTCGGGAACGACGGCCAGCCGCAGACGATGCGGTCGCCCGGGTCGAGGATCGCCTGGCTCAGCATGTCGATGCAGCCGTCCGCCCCCGCTCCGACGCTGATCTCGTCCAGGCCGACGCCGTGCCGGCCGGCGAGCGCCTCGTGCAGGCGGTAGATGCCCCCGTCGGGGTAGCGGTTGAGCTCGCCGGCGGTGCGCGTCAGGGCCTCCAGCGCGGCCGGGAACGGCCCGAACGGCCCCTCGTTGGACGCGAGCTTGACGACCCGGGCCAGGCCGAGCTCGCGCTGCACGTCCTCCACGGGCTTCCCCGGCTGATAGGGAGTCAGCCCGTTGACGCTGGGGCGGAAGAATGCATCGCCCAAGTCCTCGAATGCGGTCGTCACAGAAGGACACTACCCCGGGCTACCCTCGCCCGGGTGGACGACGAATTCGAGCCGGTGATCGCAGCGGCCCTCGACTCGCTGCCACCCAGCCTGCGCGGTCAGATCTCCAACCTCGAGCTCGTCGTGGAAGAGGAGCCGCCGCCGGGGCGCCGGCTCCTCGGTCTCTACCAGGGGATCCCCCTGACGCGCCGAGGCGTCAACTACAGCGCGGCTCTGCCCGACAAGATCACGATCTTCCGCGGCCCGCTCGAGCGGCTGTACGGGCACGACCGGGCGTTGCTGGAGCAGCAGATCAAGCGAGTCGTGCTGCACGAGATCGCCCACCATTTCGGGATCAGCGATCAGCGCCTCGTCGAGATCGACCGCTACTGACGCTCACGCCTTGTTGATCCGCACCGCGGTCCCGTAGGCGCAGATCTCGGTCCACGTGTCGCCCATCTCGGAGGTGTCGAAGCGCATCGCCACGATCGCGTTCGCGCCCTTCGACTCGGCCTCCTCCGTCATCCGCTGGACGACCTCGTTGCGGCTGTCGACGAGCGCTTTCGTCATCCCTTTCAGCTCGCCGCCCATGATCGACTTCAGCCCGGCTCCGAACTGGGAGAAGGCGTTCCGCGAGCGGACGGTCAGGCCGAAGACCTCGCCGTAGACATCGGTGATCTCATGGCCGGGAACATCGTTCATCGTCGTGATCAGCATGGTCACGCTCCTTCAAGGTCGAGAATGGACGGGGATTGGAGGGAGACCATCCCACACGCGTGGGACGTCTAGGCTGGGGCAATGCCCGAGCTCGGCCTCTTTCCGCTCCCGATCGTCCTCTGCCCGACCGAGCGCATCCCTCTGCACATCTTCGAGCCGCGCTACCGGGAGCTCCTCGACGAGTGCGTCGCGACGGACGGCGAGTTCGGGCTCGCCCTCGCGACCGGTGACGGCGCCGTCCATGAGATCGGGACCCGCACGAGGGTCGCGGATGTGCTCGAGGTGCTCGACGACGGGCGCATGAACGTGATCGTCGAGGGCGGTGACCGCTTCCGCCTGCTCGAGCTGACGAGCGGCCGATCCTTCACCACCGGAATCGTCGCGGAGGTCGAGGACGACGACGACCCGCCGGAGCAGTCCGACGTCGCGCGTGCGCTGGAGGTGTTCGGCGAGCTCGTGGAGGTCGCGGCGAGCGACGTCGACATCCCGGATCCCAGCTCCCCCACCTTCGACTGGGAGCTCGCCGCGCGGGTCGAGTTCGACGTCGAGTCGAAGCAAGAGATGCTCGCAATGACCTCACCCAGGCTGCGGATGGCGCGGCTCGTCGAGGTGCTCGAGACCTCGCTCGAGGCCCTGCGAGCCGAGCAGCTGCTGCGCGAGCGCGCAGGGCAGAACGGCAAGGTCACGCCGCTCGAACCCGAGCACTGAGCCGGCCCGGCCCGTTCCGACCGGGGGCTCGGTCAGGTGCCGGTGACGACCCCGGCCCCGCCGCGCCGCGCATCGCCCGCCGCCGCCAGCACGCCCTCCCTTCGCTCGACGGCGTTCGTACCGCCGAAGAAGAGATTGCGCCTGCGCCAGCGCACGACGTCGTAGCCGAGCTCCTCGACACGCTCGAGGACGGCCGGGTCGAAGCCGCCTTCGCAGTGAACGTGGGGCTCGTCGAGGTGCACGCGTGGGTGATCGATCGCCGCCGCGACGTCGAGGCCTTCGGCGACGACGTGCGCGATCACCTGCATGATCGCGCCGCGCAGGCGCACCGAGCCCGCGCTGCCGACCACGAGCCGCGGCCCGTCGGCTGCCAGCACGACGGTCGGCGCCATCATGCTCGTCAGCCTCCGGCCGGAGGCCGCCGGCCCGGAGACGAGGTCGTACTCGCCGAGCATGTTGTTCAGCTGGATCCCGGTGCCGGGGACGATCACCCCGGACCCGGAGCCGGTCGACGACGAGAGCGACGCCGCCGTGCCTTCGGCGTCGATCACCGACACGTGCGTCGTCCCGGCCGGTGCCGGCTCGACACTGCCCGGGCCGCGCAGCCGCATGCGCGCGAGGCCGCGGGCGATCCCTTCGTCCGAGAGCAGGCGCCGCGCGAGCCCGCCCCGGTGCAGCCCCGTCGCGAAGCCCTCCTCCCGGGCACGAGTCTGCTCGCGCATCACCTCGACGAGCGCCGCGATCGACTCGGCACTGCCGGCCGGGCCGCCGCCGGCCCTGGCGAGGAGCGCGAGCCCGTAGGCGATCAGGACGCCGCCCGAGGACGGCGGAGGGTTGGAGATGACGTCGTGGCCGAGGTAGGCGATTCGCACCGGCCGCCGCCAGACGACGCGATAGTCCGCGAGGTCGCGCTCGGTGATCCCGCCGCCGCCTCCGCCGACCGTCTGAGCAAGGGCGCGGGCAAGCTCGCCGCGATAGAGCGCCGAGGCGCCCTCCACGGCCAGCTGCTCGAGCGTGCCGGCGAGATCGGGGAGACGCAACGTGTCTCCGGGGCCGAGCCTCGAGCCGTCGGGGCGGCTGTACATCCGGCGGCCCTCGGCCGTGTGCCGCAGGATCCGATCGAGGATCGCGTGCAGATGCGCCTGCGGGCGCGAGAGCACGACGCCGGCCAGCGCGAGCTCGGCCGCAGGCTCGAGGAGGATCCGCCAGGGCAGCCGGCCGTACGCGCGGTGAACCGCCTCGAGGCCGGCAGCTGCGCCGGGAACCGCGCAGGAGGCCTCGCCGATGCGGAAGATCTGGGTCGTCTCGCTGTCACCGCCGAACTCGACGTCGACGGCGTGCATCTCGGTCGCCGGCGGCGCCCGGCGCCCGAGCCCCGGCGTCGAGACGAAGAAATCGGCCACCCGGGCCGGTCGTCCGTCGGACGGGACGACGAGCGCGAACCCTCCCGCCCCCGGCCCGGTCAGCGGGCTCTCGGCCACCCAGGCTGCGAAAGCGGCTGCGATGCAGGCGTCGACGGCGTTTCCGCCCTCGTCCAGCATCCGAGCGCCTGCGGCCGCCGTGAGCGGGTGCCCGGCAGCGACGGCGCCTCTCATGAATGTCCGCCGGAGGCCGATGAAGAGAACGTGCAACGCATCCCTAGCCGAATCTTCACCGTTTCCCCACTAACTCGGCGCAATGCTTCGTAGTCCATAGCCAGAAGACCCATTTGCTGATCATCTCCCGTAACAAGCTCCTTGTCTCGGCAGCGGCGCTCGCGCTGCTCCTGGCCGTCGCGGCATCGCCGCAGCTGCTCGGCGGCCACGTCGCCTCCGCATTCGCGGCGCTCCGCGGGGCCGAGCAGCACTGGCTCCTCGTCGCCGCGATCGGGTTCGTCGGGGCGTTCGCCTGCACCGTCGGCGCGTGGCGCGCCGCGCTCGTGGCGGCCGGGGGGAAGATCTGCCCGAAGCGGGCCGCCGCCAGCCTCGCCGTCGGGTCGATGGTCAACTCGTTCGCGCCCGCCAAGCTCGGCGACGCGGTCAAGATCGCCCTGTTCTCGAAGGGGATCGACGCGCCGGGACGGATCTGGACCGCAGGAGGGGTGTACGCCGCTCTCGCGGCAGCGCGCTCGCTCATGCTCGCCGCCCTCCTCGTCGTCGCATCTGTGACAGGCGCAATGCCGCTGTGGCCCGTGTTCGCGCTGTGCGGGCTCGTCGCTGCTCTCGCTGTCGCGGCGGCTCTCTCGGGACGCCTCCGCAGGCACCCGCGCATCGCGCAGGTGCTGTCGGGCCTCGCCGCCCTCGAGCACTCGCCCCGCGCGCTCGTCACGGTGCTCGGCTGGACGGCGGGGATGGTAGTCGCACGGCTCGGGGCGACCATGGCCGTCGTCGCAGCGCTCGACATCCCTCACCCGGTTCTGGCGGCGCTGCTGATCCTCCCCGCGCTCGACGTCGCATCGGCCTTCCCGATCACCCCGGGCTCGATCGGGATCGGCAGCGGAGCGGTTGCGGTGGCGCTCGCAAGCAGGGGCATCGGGATGAGCGAGGCGCTCGGTGTGGGGTTTGCGATTCAGGCGGTCGAGACGGTCGTCAGCGTCGGTGCCGGAGCCCTCGGCACGCTGTATCTCGCCGGCTCACGCTCGGCCGTGCGCCGCTGGACGTTGCGGGTCGCAACAGTCGGCGCGTCGGTCGCCCTCGCAGCGAGCCTCGGCCTGCTCGTGTTCGACGCGTTCTAGCTCCGAAGTGGTGTCTGACACCAAGGGTGTCGGACACCAGTTGACGCGCCGCGCGTGTGTCTCGAGGCCGAGCAATCGAAGCGTGGAGCGGGCTACGGGTCGCGCAGGAACGACGGCGGCTCGAAGATCTCGCCCGAGCCGCCCGAGGCCGCGGTCACGAACGTCCCGCGACGCGTCGGCGAACGGCCGCCGATCCCCGTCGCGACGACCGTGATCCACATCTGGCCCTCGAGGCGGTCGTCGATCGTGGCGCCGAAGATGATGTTCGTGTCGTCCGTCGCCGCCTCCCGCACAGCCTCGGCCGCCTCGTTCACCTCGTAGAGCGTCAGGTCGTCGCCGCCCGCGATCGAGAGCAGGATGCCGCGCGCTCCGGTGATCTCCGTCTCGATCAACGGGCTGCGCAATGCGCGCTCCGCGGCTTCCTTCGCCCGATTCTCGCCGGTGGCATAGCCGATGCCCATCAGCGCGGAGCCGGAGTCGGCCATGATCGTGCGGACGTCGGCGAAGTCGAGGTTGATCAGGCCCGGGTTGGTGATCAGATCGCAGATGCCCTGCACGCCGTGGCGCAGAACGTCATCGGCGATCCGGAACGCGTCGAGCATCGAGGTCGACTTGTCGAGGACCTCGAGGAGCCGGTCGTTCGGTACCACGATCAGCGTGTCGCACGCTTCCCGGAGGGCGTTCAGCCCGTCCTCTGCCTGCTTCTTGCGCCGTGTCCCTTCGAACTTGAACGGCAGCGTGACGATCCCCACGGTCAGCGCTCCGAGCTCGCGCGAGATCCGCGCGACGATCGGCGCTGCACCCGAGCCCGTTCCGCCGCCCTCACCGGCGGTGACGAACACCATGTCGGAGCCGCGCAAAGCGCGTTTGATCGCGTCGTAGCCGTCCTCGGCGGACCGGCGCCCGATCTCGGGGTCGGCGCCGGAGCCGAGGCCCTCGGTGATCTCGCTCCCGATGTGGATCTTGGTGGAGGCATCGCTCATCTGCAACTGCTGGATGTCGGTGTTGACCGCGATGAAATCGACCTGGTTGATGCCCGCGTCGATCATGCGGTCGACCGCGTTCAGTCCCGCGCCACCGACGCCGACGACGCGGATGACCGCGAGGTACGACGCGCTGTCGCGCGCACGCTCGAGCCGCGCAGGCTGCTCGGGCAGGGGATCGAGCCAGCGGGCGAGTGGACGGCTCTCGCCGGTCTTCGGCTCCGGCTCCGGCTCGGGCACGGCCGCGACGGCGCGGATCGGGGTCGGCTTCTCGGCCGGCGGCTTCTTGGCGGCCACGGGCTTGGGCGCGGGCGGCTGCTCGGTCGGCAACTGCTGCTGCTCGCCCCCCTCACCCTGCGCCTGCCGCTGTGCTGCTTCCGTTGCCCGGAAGAGCTCGGCGAGCGGGCCCTCACGCATGCTGGCGCGATTTCTTGCCACTGAGCACCTCCTTTGCCAGGTCACGGTACATCCGCGCGGCCTCTCCCGACGGCTCGTAGGCGAGAACGGACGCTCCCTTGACCGGTGCTTCGGCAAAACGGACGGTCTTGCGAATCCTCGTGTTGTAGACGAGATCGCCGAAGCTCTCGCGCAGGATCTCGTCGGCCTCACGCGAGTGCGTGATGCGCTTGTCGTACATCGTCGGGACGATGCCGATGATCTCGACGTGCGGGTTGAGGTTCTCGCGCACCATCGCAAGCGTGTTCTCGAGCTGCACGAGGCCGCGCAGCGAGAGGTACTCGGTCTGCACCGGCACGACGACACCGGTGGCAGCGACGAACGCGTTGATCGTCAGGAGGCCGAGGGACGGCGGCGTGTCGATCAGGATGAAGTCGTAGTCGTCACGGACGGGCGCCAGCCCCTTCTCGAGCGCGCGCTCACGGCCGATCTGGCTCGACAGAGCCATGTCCGCGCCGGCCAGATCGATCGACGAGACGGCGATGTCGACTTCGACGGTCTCGATGACCTCCGAGATCGGCAGCCGATGGACCAGCACGTCGAACATCGACCTTTCGATCGTGTCGGGGTTCAGGCCCTGCGACATGGTCAGGTTGCCCTGCGGGTCGAGGTCGACCAGGAGCACCTTGTAGCCCTGCTCGGCGAAGGCGACCCCGAGATTCAGCGTCGTCGTCGTCTTGGCGACGCCGCCCTTCTGGTTCGCCAGCGCGATCACCTGTGTTTCCGCAGCGGCAGCCACGCTCGCAGGGCGAACGTTGGGACGCGGAAGGAGGCGCGCGAGACCCATGTGCACCGCCATTTCGGGTTTGCTCAGCTCATTCCTTCTGCCTCCTTGCGAAGTTTCTGCGCGGCGGCCCGCGCCCGCCCGTCGCCCTCGGCCCTCGCCCAGGCCTCTGCCTCCGGCACGAGCGCCCGCAGCTCGGCCAGAAGCTCGCCCGCCGCCCCGCCTTCGCGCAGCCGCTCGATCCGCGCCAGCCGGGCCAAGACACCCGACGTCACACCGGTCTCCGTCCCACCGGTTTCCGTCTCGCGAGTGTCCGTCACACCGGTTCCTCAGCCACGAGGTGACCGTACCCACGCGGGTGTGACGTGTCTGTGCCGGCTTCGTGAAAAGAGCCCGCGCGGCCGCGAACGACTACGCGACGCGCAGCACGGAGGCCGGCCGCGGCCGGATGCCGAGCAGGGTGTCGTCGAGAGCGAGCACGAGCTCCTCCCGGTTTCCGTGCAGCAGCGTCTCGACGAGCGTGCGGCGCACCGCGTCGCGCGCCTCCCGGTCGAGACGCTCGGCGCGGAGCGTCTCGAGCACGTCGCCTCGCTCGCGTCCCTTCTCGGTGAGCAGTACCGAGGCTCGCATGGTGGCGGCCCAGGCGCCGCCGTCGCCGCCGAGGAGACAGACGAGGCTCTCGCGAACCTGTGCCGAGCGGAACGGCTCCTCCGAGAAGAGCGAGAGCTCCCAGCGGTCGAGGGCCTCGCCGAGCTCGCGGTCCGAGTCGGCGAGCGTCAACTGCGTACGCAGCTCGGCTGCCTGCCGCGCCCGGTGCTTGTCGAGCCGGGTCGCCTCGCCGCGCGGCTGGGTGGCCGCGATCGGAAGCAGCGGCGAGATCCTCAGCGGCCGGAAGTCGAGGCGCTCGAAGACGACCGGGCCTGCGGCGATCGCCCCCGCGGTCGCGAGGCGCAGAGCGGTGATCGCGTCGGCGAGCTCTGCCGCCGCGTCCGGCGGCTCCGACTCGTCGGGCTCGAGGTCCCGCCGTAGCTCGAGCAGCAGCAGGCGGTCGACGTCGCGTCCGAATTGAGGTGGCAGCAACCCATGCGCCTCCGGCCACAGCTGGGAGATCTCACCCGAGACGATCCGGCGCAGCGTGATGCCGCCGCCGAGGTCGGCGTCGTTCCCGGCCGAGAGCCCGATCACCGGCGCGAGCGCGACGTAGGTGCGCGCGTTGCCGAAGAGCGTCTGCTCGAGGTCGGCGTAGGCCGCGTCGAACGCGTCGTCGTGCCAGTCGAAACCGCCGCTTCGCTCCGCCGTCCAGGTGAGCATCGGGATGAGGATCGACCGGAAGAGCGCTTCGTCCCCGGTATCCCCGATGCCCGAGTGGGCGCGCGCGAAGATCGCGGCTGCAGGCTCGAGCTTCAGGTCGTCGATCGCGTTCCGCGCGTCGGGCAGCCGGCGGAGCGTCGGGGCCTGCTCCTCCACGAAGCCGCGCACGAGCGGCCGGTACTCGTAGAGCGAGGGGCCGCTCGTCGTCGCATGCTCTTCGAACGCAAACGGGATCTGAGCCCCACGCTCGGCGGCGAACGCGGCGAGGCAGAACGCACGCAGCGACTCGTACAGGTGGGGCGCACGGAGCGACACGAGGTGGAGTTACACGCGCGGCGGGTCGTCTCCTGCCTGGCAGCCCGGGCACCAGTACGTCATCCGGTTGTCGTCGCCCTGCCCCCATGAGCGAACCCGGCCGCCGCACCTCGGGCACGGCCGCCCGACGCGCCGGTACACCTGATGGCCGCGCTGAGCGCCCACCGTCGACGGACGCGCGCATCAGGTCGGCCGCCGCCTCGAGGGCGCGGCGGCGGTCGGCCTCCGGCACGTCACGCAGCCGCCGCCAGGGCGAGAGCGCAACGGCCCAGAGCGATTCGGCGAGCCACATGTTCCCGATCCCGGCGACGAGCGACTGGTCGAGCAGCGTCTCGCCGAGGAAGCGAGTCGGGTCGGCGCGGCGCATGCGCGCGAGCATCGCGTCGAAGCGCGGCGGCTCCTCGAGAATGTCCGGTCCGAGGCGGGCGATCGCCCGCGTGTGCAGCTCGAGCACGGGGCCGTTCCAGAGCACGCCCTCGGCCCGCTCGCCGCGCAGGACGAGCCACGGCCTGCCGGTGCGGCGCCCTCCGGCAGGCGCGACCGTCCACCGGCCCGACATGCGCAGGTGGGAGCGCAGGACGATCCCGCCCTCGAAACGCAGGAGCAGGTTCTTGCCGTGGGCCGTCACCGACTCGAGGATCCGGCCGTCGATCCGCTCGGCGACCCGCTCCGCCTGCGCGCGCGGGTGCGGCGACTCGGCCGCGATGCGTTCGCCGACCAGCACCTGCAGGCGTCGCGCGGCACGGTGGATCGTGTCCCCTTCGGGCACGGCGCCACGGTAACGGCTGGCACAGTGGTGGCGTGAGCCGCTCCCGCTCGATCGCCGCCGGTGCCGCTGCCGCCCTCGTCTGGGGAGCGGCCGAGCGGGTCGACCGGAAGATCTTCGCCAACGACTACACGGATGTGGCACTGCTCGGGAAGTTCGTCACCCGCTCGCGGGCCTGGCCGGTCGCGGGGTCGCCGTGCACGCGGCGAACGGCGCCGCCTTCGGATTCGCCTTCGACCTCGCGCGGCGCCGCACGCAGATCCCGCCGCGGCGCCTCGCCCTCGGCCTCGCACTCGCCGAGCATCTCGCGCTGTTCCCACTGGGGGCGCTCGTCGACCGCTACCACCCGGCGCGAGGCGAGCCGGGGGTCGAGCGCGTGTTCGGCAAGCGCGCGTTCGCGCAGGCAACGTTCCGGCACGCGCTCTTCGGAGTCGTGCTCGGCCGTCTCGCCGCGTGATCGAGCTCGAAGTTCCGGTGGTGCTCGCGCCGCTCGCCGGCGGGCCCGTTCACGCCGGAGCTCGCCGCCGCGGTTTCCAATGCGGGTGGGCTCGGCTTCGTCGCAGGTGGCTATCTGAGCGCCGAGGCGCTCGCCGACCAGGTGCGAAAGACACGGAGCCTCACGGCCGGGCCGATCGGGGTGAACCTCTTCGTGCTCCACCCGGTGCCGGTCGACGAGGACGCGATCTCCCGGTACGGCAGCGAGCTCGCACCCGAGGCGGAGCGTTACGGCGTCGAGCTCGGAGATCCGCTCTTCGACGACGACGATTTCGCTGCCAAGCTCGACGTCGTCGTCTCCGAGCGCGTGCAGGTCGTGTCGACAACCTTCGCTCCGCCGCCCGTCGAGCTCGTGGACCGCGTGCACGACGCAGGCGGCGAGGTGTGGGCGACGGTCACGCGGTGCCGCCGAGGCGCACACAGCCTGCAGCGCGGGAGCCGACGCACTCGTCGTCCAGGGAGCCGAGGCCGGCGGCCATCGCGCCTCGTTCAGCGACGACGACGAGCCGGGGCAGCCGCTGCTCGAGCTCGTACGTCTCATCGAGGAGACCGTGCCGATCGTCGCAACCGGCGGGATCGCCGACGCGGCGGATGCGGCCGCCGCGTGCGAGGCGGGAGCCGCCGCGGTTCAGGCAGGCACCGCGTTTCTCCTTTGCCCGGAGGCAGGGACGAGCGGCGCCCACCGCCAGGCCATCGCCGCCGGCGGGACGACGGCTCTGACACGCGCGTTCACGGGACGGCAGGCGCGCGGGATCCTCAACGAGTTCATGCGCGAGCACCCCGACGCGCCGTGCGCGTATCCCCAGGTGCACCACCTGACCGCGCCGCTTCGCGCTGCGGCGCGAGCGGCCGGCGACGCTCAGCGGATCAACCTCTGGGCCGGCACGGAGTTCTCCCGTACGCGCGCGCTCCCGGCGAGCGAGGTCGTAGCTCGGCTACGCCCGTAGAACGGCGCGGCGCGGGCCTGCGAGGAAGCCTGCGTCGACGAGCAACTGCATCGCGTCGGTATCGACGACCGGTTCGCCGTCGAAACGCTCGACCGCCAGCCGCTTCACCCCACCCGCTCTGACGTGCGCGACGAGCGCTGCCAGTGCGGGGCGCAGCCAGATCCTCCTCCGGGTCGCGGAGCGGGACAAGCGAGCGGCCGCCCCGTTCGACGTAGAGAACAGGCTCACCGCCGAGCGACACCAGATACGCGCCGGCGACCCGTGCGGCGCGCGCTCCGGCCCGCCGCGGCCACGGGATCGCTGCCCCGTACGGCTGCGCGGGATCGGCGGCGGCGAGCACGAGCGCACCGCCGTCCTGCTCGCGCTCGCGGAGCTCACGCAGCCGCTCGACGGCGCCGCCGAGCGCGAACTGGGCCCCGCCGAGCCCCTCCACGAAGTAGCCGCGGCGGCAGAGGCCGAGCGTCTCGAGTGCCCGCAACTCGGCATACACCGCGCCGTAGCCGCCCGGGATGCCCTCGGCCCGGACGCCGTCACGCGTGACGATCCCCTGGCGCTCGAGCAGGAGCTCGGCGAGCGCGCGGCGGTCGGGCTCTCCCGTGAAGAGACGCTCGGTCCGGGACCACCGGCCGACGGTCGCGGTCGGCCCTTGCACACGGCGGCGGGAGAACCGCCGCGGGCGGCGCTCCGTCTTCGGCATCCCGAAGCGGCGTGCGGCACGAAGCGGCGTCCAGGCGTCGTTGGTCACCTCGCCGGCCCACACGAGGTCCCACAGCGCAGGCAGCGCGACCGCGTCCTCGAGCTGCGTCTCGGCCAGGAGCTCGTCCCAGAAGAGCGCGCTCGCAAGTGCTGCGCGAATCCGGTCGTGCACCTCGCTCTCCGGGGTCGGCGCCCCCGGGACACGGCCGAGCGCCGAGGCGTCCTCACGGAAGTAGAGCGCGACCCGGTCCGGCCCTGCTCCGACCCACACCACCTCGCCGCTCGCAGTCAGCGCGTCGAGGTGCTCCGGCCGGTATCCGGGAACACGCCGCGGGAGGATCTCGGCCTCCCAGAGCGCGACCGGCAGCGGCAGCGCCTGCAACGGCACGAGCGCTTCGCGCAGCGACGCCCGCCGGTCGACGCCGTGCCACGACGGCAGGAAGCGTCCGAGTGCCTCCTGGTCGACCGGCTCGACCTCACGGCGGAGCGCGGCGAGCGAGGCACGCCGGAGCCGCCGCAGCACGTCCGGGTCGCACCATTCGCGCTCGACCCCACCCGGGCGCAGCTCACCGCGGACGAGCTGCTCGGCGCGCTCGAGCCCGGCGAGCACGTCGCTGACGTCGCGCCCGAAGCGCTCGTTCGCCTGGCCGGTCGTGAACGGGCCGCGGCCCTTCGCATAGCGCAGCACGAGCTGGCGCAGCGACTCGGGGCCTCCTTCGAGGAACACGTCGGGCAGGCCGGACGGCGGCATCACGCCCAGTGCGTCGCGGTAGCGGCCGGCGTCCTCGGCCGCGATCAGGCGCTCTTCGCCTGCGATCCGCAGGAGCAGCGCGCGCCGCTCCGCCACGAGTGGCGCAGCGAGCGCGGGGTCGTACTCGCCCGTGCGCAGGTCGCCGCGTAGCCGCAGCTTGTCGTGCAGCTGGTCCGGCGACTTCGGCTCGCCCTGCAGCTGACGTTCGACCTCGTCGACCGCGTCGGCGTCGAGCAGGTCGCGCAGCTCCTCCTGGCCGAGCAGCTCACGCAGGAGGTCGCGGTCGAGCGAGAGCGCCTGCGCGCGCCGCTCGGCGGGCGGTGTGTCGTCCTCGTACATGTAGGTCGCGATGTAGTCGAAGAGCAGCGACGCCGAGTAGGGCGACGCGCTCTGTGTCTCGACCTCGACGAGGTCGACGTCGCGTGTCTTCAGCCCGAGGAGCAGCGTGCGCAGGGCCGGCAGGTCGAAGACATCCTGCAGGCATTCGCGGTAGGTCTCGAGGATCACGGGGAAGCTGCCGTACTTGCGGGCGACCTGCAGCAGGGACTGCGCCTTCAGCCGCTGCTGCCACAGCGGTGTACGCTCGCCGGGGCGGCGGCGTGGGATCAGCAGCGACCGGCCCGCGTTCTCGCGGAAGCGCGCACCGAAGAGCGCGGTGTCCCCCACCTCGGCGACCACGAGGTCCTCGACGTCGCCCGGATCGATCATCAGATCCTCGGTCGGCGGCGGGACATCCGACTCGGGAAAGTGCAGTGCGATGCCGTCGTCCGACCAGATCGACTGCGCCTCGACGCCGTGCGCCTCCCGCAGGCGGGCGGCGATCGCCATCGCCCACGGCGCGTGGACGCGCCCGCCGAACGGCGAGAGAATGCAGACGCGCCAGTCGCCGATCTCGTCCCTGAACCGCTCGACGACGATCGTCCGGTCGCTCGGCACGACACCGGTCGAGCGTTCCTGCTCGCGCAGGAACGTCAGCAGGTTCTTCCCGGCGCGCTCGTCGAGGTGGAACTCCCCGCGCAGGCGTGTCAGAGCCTTCGCGTCGGTCGCGGCAGAGAGCTCGCGCGATGCAGCACCGATCTTCTGACCGAGCTCGTAGGGCCGGCCGATCCCCTCGCCCTTCCAGAACGGGACGGCACCCGGCAGGCCGGGCGCAGGCGAGACGAGCACCCGGTCGCGTGTGATCTCCTCGATCCGCCACGTCGAGGCGCCGAGGAGGAAGGTCTGTCCGGCGCGCGCCTCGTAGACCATCTCCTCGTCGAGCTCGCCGACGCGCCCACCGCCGTCGGCGAGGAACACACCGAAGAGCCCACGGTCGGGAATCGTGCCGGCATTCGTCACCGCCAGGCGGCGCGCGCCGTCGCGCGCACGGATCACTCCGCCGGTGCGATCCCAGACGATGCGCGGCCGCAGCTCGGCGAACTCGTCGGAGGGATAGCGGCCGGCCAGCATGTCGAGCACGTTCTCGAGCTGCGCGCGGCTCAGGTCCTTGAAGGGGTACGCGCGCCGGACGAGGGTGTGCAGGTCGTCGACCGAGATCTCCTCGTCGGAGGCGATCGCGACGATCTGCTGGGCGAGCACGTCGAGCGGGTTCCTCGGGATCTTCGTCTCCTCGATCTCGCCCTCGCGCATCGCCCGCGCAACGACCGCCGACTCGAGCAGGTCGGCGCGGAACTTGGGGAAGATGCGTCCCTTCGACGTCGCGCCCAGCTCGTGCCCCGCGCGGCCGATTCGCTGCAGCCCGCGCGCGACCGATTTGGGCGACTCGATCTGGATCACCAGATCGACCGCACCCATGTCGATGCCGAGCTCGAGGCTCGACGTCGCGACGAGGCACGGGATCCGCCCCGCCTTGAGATCCTCCTCGACGATCGTGCGCTGCTCACGCGCGAGCGAGCCGTGATGCGCGCGCGCGATCTCCTTCTCCGCGAGCTCGTTCAGCCGCAGCGCGAGCCGCTCGGCGAGGCGGCGGTTGTTGACGAACACGATCGTCGAACGGTGCTCCTCGACGAGCCGCAGCACCTCCGGGTAGATGGACGGCCAGATCGACTGCGCGCCGTGCTCGGTGCCGATGTCCATCTCCTGGCCGTCGGCGGGGACAGGATGCGAGAGGGACGCGGTCGAGCCGAGCTCGCGCATGTCCTCGAGCGGCACGACCACCTCGAGGTCGAGCTCCTTGCGCGTGCCTGCGTCGACGAGCGTGATCGGACGGTTCCCGGAGACGAAGCGGCCGATCTCCTCGAGCGGCCGTTGCGTGGCCGACAGGCCGATCCGCTGCGGCGGCGCTGCGCAGAGCGCTTCCAGTCGCTCGACGCTGATCGCGAGGTGGGCGCCGCGCTTCGTGCCGGCAACGGCGTGCACCTCGTCGAGGATCAGCGTCTCGACGCCGCGCAAGGTCTCGCGGGCCTGCGAGGTGAGCATCAGGTACAGCGACTCGGGCGTGGTGATGAGGATGTCCGGCGGCTCCTTCAGGAGCTCACGGCGCTCCTTCTGCGGCGTGTCGCCGGTGCGCACGCCGACCCGCAACGTCGACTCGAGCCCGGCGAGCGGGCCTCGGAGGTTGCGCTCGATGTCGTAGTTGAGCGCCTTCAGCGGCGAGACGTAGAGGAGGCGCAGTCCCTCCCCCGGGGTCTGGTTCAAGCGGTCGATCGCGGAGAGGAATGCCGTCAGCGTCTTGCCGGAGCCGGTCGGCGCCTGGATCAGGACATGCTCGCCCGTCGCGATCGCCGGCCAGCCCTGCACCTGCGCCGGGGTCGGGGCGTCGAACGCCTGCCGAAACCAGGCCCGCGTCGCGGGTGAGAAGGCGCTCAGCGGGTCCATCCACCCAGCGTACTCACGCGGGTCTAGCTGAGGAAATAGGCGAGAAACGCGAGCGCGAGAATGACGACGACGATCACGAAGACGACCATCGACACGCCGCTCAGGACGATCAGCGGCGTGCGGGGGCTGCGCCCTCGCTCGGCCTCGTGCGCGAGCTCTTCGACTTGGTGCACGGGATCTGCCATGCGTCTTCCGTACCCCGCGGGAAGCTCCTAGGAAACCCACAGGTCAGCTCGTTAGGTTCCTGCACATGAGATTTGACGAACACGTCACCCGGCGCGGCTCACTCGCTCGCCTCGGCAGCCTCGTCGTCGCGGCTGCCGGAGGCACGGCGCTCGCGAGCGACGCGGCCGGCGCCGCCGGAAACCGCGCAATCGAAAGCGGCGCCGTCTCGTGTGTCCTCACGCCCGAGCTGACGGAAGGCCCGTACTACATCGACGGCGAAAAGGTGCGCCGGGACATCCGCGAGGGTCACCCCGGCGCACTGCTGATGCTGCACCTCCGGGTGCTGAACGCCTCGACCTGCAAGCCGATTCGCGGCGCGGCGGTCGACATCTGGCACGCCGACGCCGCAGGCAACTACTCCGGCTTCGGCGCAGGCGCGTCGAGCCGCACCTTCCTGCGCGGGATCCAGAAGACCGACGCCAGTGGCAACGCTCTGTTCACAACGATCTATCCGGGCTGGTACCCGGGACGCACGGTGCACATTCACGTGAAGGTGCACGTGGGCGGCGCCGTGGTGCACACCGGTCAGCTGTTCTTTCCCGACACGCTGACAGACAAGGTGTACACCGCGGCGCCGTATGCAGCGCGCGGCCCGCGCAACGTGCGCAACGCCCAGGACTCGATCTTCGTCAACGGCGGCAGGACGAGCGTGCTGAAGGTGGCAAGAAGCGGCGCCGGCTACATCGGCTCGATCGCCATGGGCGTGCACACGTAACGAGACCGCCGCCACGATCATCTCCGCGGCGGTAACTCGAAGCCCACTCGATGCTGCTCTGGGTACAGTCGGAGTGCTCGAGAGGAAACGACGGTGGCGAACGTGAAATCCCGGACTGAAGTGCGGCGCAAGCCAGACCGCGCGCGTTACGAGCGCGAGGTGATCGATGCCGTTCTCGACGAAGCGCCGTTCTGCCACGTCGGCTTCCTCGACGACGGCCACCCGTTCGTCATCCCCATGATCCACGCCCGCGTCGACGACACGCTCTACCTGCATGGATCGCCGGGCGGGCGCCTTGTTCGCCTCCTTGGCTCAGGCGCGCCGATCTGCGTTACCGCAACAATCCTGGATGGGCTCGTGCTCGCAAGGTCGGCGGCCCTTCATTCGATGAACTACCGCTCGGTCGTCGTCCTCGGCCAACCACGCATGGTCGACGAGCGAGGAGAAGCTGCGCGCGCTCGAAGCCGTCGTCGATCACGTCTTGCCCGGACGCCGCGCCGACGTCCGCGCGCCGAGCGAGCGCGAACTGAAGCCGACGCAGGTGGTTGCGCTGTCGATCGACGAGGCCTCAGCCAAGATCCGCAGCGGGCCACCCAAGGACTGGCACGAGGATCTCGATTTGCCGGTCTGGGCCGGCGTCGTCCCGCTGCGCATGACCGCCGGCGAGCCGATCCCCGTCGACGACCTCCCAGACGGCGTGTCGGTGCCGCCGTACGTCAGCGGCTTCCGCCGACACTCCTGAAGAGGGCTCGGGTCGGAGTGCCGTCTCGGCCACTGGGGCGGGCGAGCCGACTGGTGTCTGTCTGACACCGAGGACGTCAGACACCCTTGCCACCTTCGGCCCGTGATCTACCGATTACGCTCTTGCCGACCGATGCCTCTGTGCCGCGATCATTGGTTCCGACGCTTCCTCCGCTTTGTTCGGCTCGAACACGAGGCGAAGTACCACCCCGATTTCTGGTTCGACCCACCCCCCGACTCGCTCGTTCGAGAACCACGCCGTCCAAGGCCGTGGTCACCGACGGCGCGCGTAACGCGCTAGCGCAGCTCGCCCACGATCGGACATACCTCGGGCGTCAGTAAGAGACGGCGCGTCGATCCGTCAGGGGCGCTCACCGCGCACTCGCCCAGGCAAGGCGACTGGTGTCTGACACGAAGAGTGTCAGACACCCTTTCGACTTCGGCGCATCTTCAAGGTGCAGCGCCTCCGTGGAGCTCGCGAACCAGATTCAAGGAGCGAATCTGGTTCAGTTGGGTACGAGCTCAGCGCGGCGGCCAGCCGACGCGAATCTCGTTGCCGTCCAGGTCGAACATCGTGAACGCCCGCATCCCGTAGTTCGTGTGGATCAACGGCGTGAAACGAGCGGAGGGCTCTGCCCCTGCCCGCCAATGCTCGTAGACACGCGTCGATGTCCTCCGCGTAGACGAAGCAGGCTCCTGGCGGACGCTCGCCGAGGGAGGGGCCGACGAAGTGGAGCTCGCCGCCGTCGTACTCGATGATCAGGTAGTCCCACTCCTCGTGCGGCGCGCCCTTGTTCGTGAAGCCGAGAGCTCGATAGAACGCCGCCGTCGCCTGCAGGTCGCGGCTCGCCAGCAGAGGCAAGGCCCGGTTCACGCGCTCACGCGCGATGCTCGGTCACGTTGATGACCGCACCGTTCGGATCGCGCACGAAGAAGCGCCGCAGGCCCCATTCCTCGTCGGTGATCGGGTAGACGATCTCGACGTCCGCCGAGCGGGCCCGCTCGTACACGGCATCGACATCGTCGACCTCGATCGAGACGTCCGGGTGGACGTGGGCCTTGACGTCGAGCTTCATGACGCTCAGCTGCACCTCCCGCTGCTCCGTCCCGAAGAAGAGGATCCAGTCGAGCCCGTCGCCGCCCCCGAGGCCGATCACGTCGTTGTAGAACGAGCGGCTCTCGGCAAAGCGCTCCGAAAGGATATTCGGCTTGATCCGCTTGACCGCCAAGGCGCGGGAGAGTCTAGCTTCCCCTCGGTAACTTGCTCGACAGGCGACTAGGATCGGCACATGCCCGACGCGCTCTGGTTCACCGACGATCCGGCGGCTTGCAGGCTGCTCGCGGCCGATCCCTTCGCACTGCTCGTGGGCTTCGCGATCGACCAGCAGGTGACCGTGCCCAAGGCGTTCGCGGGCCCCTACGTGCTGCAGCAGCGCGCAGGGACGCTCGACCCGAAGCGGCTCGCCGCGATGGATCTCGGCCCCGTCTTCGCGGAGAAGCCGGCGATCCACCGGTTCCCCGGTGCGATGGCGACACGCGTTCGCGAACTGGCGGCGGTCGTGACCGAGGACTACGGCGGCGACGCAGCGCGCATCTGGTCGGAGGCGAGCGACAGCGCCGACCTCAAGCGGCGGATCGGCGCCCTGCCGGGATTCGGCGAGATGAAGATCAAGTCGCTCGGGGCGGTGCTCGCAAAGCAGTTCGGCGTCAAGGCAGCCGAGGAGCTCGCCCCGAGCCACCCAACGCTCGGCGACGTCACCTCACCCGAGGAGCTGCAGCGCTACCAGGAGTGGAAGCGGGCGTACAAGAAGGCTGCCAAGGGCGCCTGAAGTCAGCGGAGCGCCTTCAGCGCAGGCCCGAGCGCCTGCTTGCCGTGCAGCACCGGCTCGAAGAGGTCGCCGTGCTCGGCCACCCGCTCGAGCGCGACCTGCATCGAGAAGTCGCGCGGCCGCACGTCCTCGTCGAGCTCGTCCCAGCGGAGCGGCGTCGAGACCGGCGCACCCGGCTTCGGCCGCACCGAGTAGGCAGAGGCGATCGTCTTCCCGTGGCCGTTCTGTCGATGGTCGACCAGCACGCCCGCGCGTTTCTTCTTCAGCCACTCGGTCGTCACCTCGCCGGGATGCTGCTCCTCCAACTTTCGCGCCAGCAACTCGGCGAACTCGTAAGTCTCGTCGTAGGTCGAGCGCCGCGCGATCGGGACGAGGATGTGGATCCCGTCCGCCCCGCTCGTCTTCACGAACGACTCGAGCTCCAGCTCGTCGAGCGCCTCGTGCAGGTAGTGGGCCACGCGCACGCAGAGTGAGAACGCGTCCTCCTCGTCGGGCGGGTCGAGGTCGAAGAGCACGAAGTCGGGGCGATCGGGCTTGTCGATGCGCGAGTACCACGCGTTCATGTCGATGCAGTGCATCTGCACCATCCACAGGAGCGCCTCGCGCGAGTTGACGAGCGGGAAAGTCGACGAGCCGCGACTCGCCCTTGCCGCCGCGCGGCCAGGTGCGGAACTCCCGCGTCGGGATCCAGTCCGGGATGCCCTTCGGCGCCTGCTTCTGGAAGAACGCCTCACCCGCGAGCCCTTCGCGCCAGCGCTTCATCGTGAAAGGACGGTCGCGCAGATGGGGCACGATCGCGTCGGCGATGTCGCCGTAGTAGGCGAAGAGGTCGCCCTTCGTGATCCCGTCGTCCGGGAAGAGCACGCGGTCGGCCGACGAAAGCTTGACCTCGTGGCCTCCGCTCGTTCGTCTGGCGGCGGGCTCAGCCAACGGCGGCGAGCAGGAAGGCGCGGTTCTCCTTGAGCATCTCGCGGGCGATCACGAGCCGCTGGATCTGGTTCGTGCCCTCGTAGATCTGCGTGATCTTGGCGTCGCGCATCATCCGCTCGACCGGGTACTCCTGGATGTAGCCGTAGCCGCCGAGCACCTGCACCGCGTCGGTCGTCACCTCCATCGCGACGTCGGTGCAGAAGAGCTTCGCCATCGCCGAGAGCTTGGTCAGCTCCGGGCCGGTGTCGCCCTCGTCGATCATCCGGCCGACCTTGTAGAGCAGGTTGCGCGCGGCCTCGCACTTCGTCTCCATGTCGGCGAGCATCCCCGCGATCAGCTGGTGCTGGCCGATCGGGCGGCCCATCGTCTCGCGCGAGCGGGCGTACTCGACCGCGTAGTCGGTCGCGCCCTGCGCCAGGCCGAGCCCCTGGGCGCCGATCCCCGGCCGCGAGCGGTCGAGGATCCGCATCGCGAGCTTGAACCCCTCCCCCTCCTCACCGAGCAGGTTCGCCGCCGGCACCCGGCAGCCGTTCAGGAAGACCTCACCGGTCGTCGAGCCCTTGATCCCCATCTTCGGCTCGATCCGCCCCACCTCGAGCCCCGGCGAGTCGGCCTCGACCACGAACGCCGAGATCCCGCCGTGCCCCTGCTGCGGGTTCGTCTTCGCGAACACCACGTACACCGACGCAACTCCCGCATTCGTGATGAAGCGCTTGCCGCCGTTCAGCACGTACTCGTCACCCTCACGCACCGCCGTCGAAAGCATCGCCGCGCTATCCGAGCCCGACCCCGGCTCGGTCAGCGCATACGCCGCCAGCCACTCACCACTCGCGAGCCGGCGGCAGAAACCGCTGCTTCTGCTCGGGCGTCCCGGCCAGCTTGATCCCCAGCGACCCCAGCTCCTGCACCGCGATGATCAGCGCGCTCGTCGCACATACCTTCGAGAGCTCCTCGATCACCACGAGCGCCATCAGCGAGCTCTCGCCGATCCCGCCGAACTCCTCGTCGAAGAGCACCCCGAAGAGCTCGTTCTCGCGGAACACCTCGACCACATCCCACGGGAAACTCCGCCGAGCGGTCGATCTCGGCAGCGCGTGGGGCGATCTTCTCGCGGGCGATCGCCCGGACGAGCTCGCGAATCTCGCGCTGCTCCTCGGAAAGGGGGTCCAGGGCGCTCATCCGGGGGTGAAGTGTAGTCCCGGTGTTGCCGATAAACGGGCCATGGTCATCCCCGTTCGCATTCTCGTGCTCGTCCTCTCGGCAACCTGCCTCGGGTGCGCGGCACTCACGCTCCTCCTCGTCGCAGCGCAGCGCTAAGCTGCGGGCGGTCGTGGAAGACGGCCTCCACGTTGTGGCCGTCCGGATCGAGGACGAACGCGCCGTAGTAGCCCGTGTGGTACTCGGGCCGCTCGCCGGGGGAGCCGTTGTCGCGGTAGCCGCCGGAGATCGCGACTTGGTGGAACCGCTGGACGGTCTCGAAGTCGGACACGCCAAAGGCGAGGTGCGCGTTCGCGTCGGGTGGTCGCCGGTGACGAAGGTGAACGAGCCGCCGCCGTCGTTGAACCTGAACCCGACAGGTTCGGTTCGTCACGCCCGAGGCTGATCCCGCTGACCGGCGCAATGGTTTCGTAGAAGCGCTTGATCGCTGGCAGGTCGGTGGTGCGCAGCCAAAGGTGATCCATGGCGTGAGGGCGGCTTCGCGCATGGTGCACAGCTTCGACAGAGTTGCCGTCGGGGTCACGGAGGAACGCGCCGTAGTAGGTGTCGTTGTACTCCGGTCGCGGCCCGGGTTCTCCGTCACTTTCGTAGCCAGCCTCGGTCATGCGGTTCCACCAGCGATCGACAGCGTTTCGATCGGTGACGCCGAAAGCGATGTGCAAGTTGTCGGTGAGCGGATGCTCCTCATCGACGGCCTGGACGCCGAAGTCGCCCCACTCGATCCACTCGCCTTCGACGGTCGGTGGACCGAGCGCCTCGCTGTAGAAGGCGCGGCTTGCCGCCAGGTCGGAGACGGTGATGTCGACGTGGTCGAACACGCGTAGATTCTTGCCGACGCATGATCCTGGCAAACGGCCTCATCCGCACGCTCGACCCGCAGGTGCCCACCCAGCGCGCCCTGGCGATTGCAGGCGAGCTCGTCGCGGGCGGTGTCGGCGTGCACGAGACGGCGCTCGCCTCCCCCGACGTCACCGACCTCGGCGGTCGCGTCGTCCTCCCCGGCTTCACGGACTCCCATGTCCACTTCCCGACCTGGGCGCTCGCCCAGAACGAGGTCGACCTCGACGGCTGTGCCGACCTGGACGAGGCGCTCGAGCGCCTCCGCGGCATTCCCGTGCCGCCCGGCCGCTGGCTCCGCGGCTACGGCTGGCGGAGCGGCGACTGGCAGCCGCAGCGCGACCCGACCCGGCACGACCTCGATGCGATCACCGGCTCGATCCCGGCCGGGCTGATCGCCAAGGACTACCACTCGCTCTGGCTCAACTCGGCGGCGCTCGCCCTCGCCGGCGGCGATCTCGAGGTCGAGGGCGGCGTGGTCGAGCGTGACGCGCGGGGCGAGCCGACGGGCGTCCTCCGCGAGGAAGCCGCATGGCGTTTCAAGGAGCGGCACATGGTCGTCTCCGATGCCGACTATCTCGACGCGATGCGCGCAGGTGTCCGTCTCGCAAACTCACGTGGCGTCACATCCGTGCACGACAAAGACGGTTGGCTCGGCGCACTCCGGCTGTGGCAGCAGCTCGAGGAGCGCGGTCAGCTGACGCTCCGTGTCTGGCAGTCGATCCCCCACGACGCGCTCGATGCGGCGGTCGCGGTCGGCCTTCGCTCCGGATTCGGCAGCCCATACGTGAAGCTCGGCTACCTGAAGGTGTTCATGGACGGGACGCTCGGCTCGCAGACCGCGTGGATGCTGGACGGCACCGGTGTGCAGATCACGAGCGGGGAACAGCTCGCCGACATCGTCCGGCGCGGTGCTGCGGCGGGCTTCCCGGTGGCCGTGCACGCGATCGGCGACCGGGCGAACCGAGAGGCGCTCGATGCGTTCGAGCAGACGAAGGACGCCTGGGGCCCGCTCGGCCTGCGCCAGCGGATCGAGCACGCACAACTGTTGGCGCCCGAGGACGTGGACCGGTTCGCGAAGATCGGCGTCACGTGCTCGGTCCAGTTCACGCATGCGCCGTCCGACCGCGACCTCGCCGACGCCTACTGGGCGGGCAAGACCGAAGGTGCCTACGCGTTTCGCTCGTTGCTGCACTCGGGGGCCGTCGTCGTGAACGGGAGCGACGCGCCGATCGAGGAGCTCGACCCGCTGGCCGGGATCCGCGCGGGCGTCCGCCGCACGATCGACGAGCGCCCTGCGTGGCATCCCGACGAGACGCTCACGGTCGACGAGGCGTTCCACGCGACCTGCGTCGCGCCGGCCTGGCTCGCGCGGGACGAACGCCGGCGGGGCACGTTGATCCCGGGCCACTACGCCGACCTCGTCGTGCTCGACCGCGACCCCTGGGAGGACCTGGATGCCCAGGTGGTCGCCACGATGGTCGGCGGCCGCTGGGTCCACAACCCTCCTCCCTGGGACTGAAACCGGGGTCACGGGCGGGCGAGGGGCGGTTTTGCGTACGCCTTACGTCCGCCCAACGGTCGCTTGGCGCGCTGCGGTGAAGGTGAGTGTGTCCACTGCAGCACCCAGGAGGGAATCAACCATGAAGCATCGTTTGCTCACCACCGTCGCGCTCGCGGCCCTCGCCTGCGCCGTTGTCGCGGCAACCGCGGCCGGCGGCGGCAAGGGTCGCCTGTACCAGTTCCGCGGCGAAGTCGTCTCGACGAGCGCCAACTCGGTCCAGGTGAAGGTCGAGGGCGGCAACCACGCCGCGCTCAAGGCCATGATCGGCCAGAGCCAGAACCAGACGTTCACGACCGACAGCGGCACCGAGTTCCTCGGTTGGACGCTGGGCGTCCCGCACGTCACGTCGATCGGCGACATCAGGGTCGGCGACAACGTGCAGGTCTCGATCCGGGCGAAGGGCGCCGCGTCGCTCGCCGACGTCGAGTCACATGCAGCAGCGCTCGTCGGAGACCACGGCAACGGTTCCGGCACGCCGGGCCGCGCACTCTTCCTGTACGTCGGCACGGTTGCGGGCGGTCAGGCCGGGGGGCACATCGCACTGCACGTCACGGGGGGCAACTGGCGGGGACTGCGCTCGATGCTGGGCCAGTCGCTCGACGAGACGTTCACGTATGACCAGGGCACCATCTTTCTGCTCTGGCAGGGGAAGGTCCCGACCGTGATCGACCCGTCGCAGCTGAAGGCGGGCGACCGGATCACGGTTCGCGTTCGCGCGCCGAAGGCGTCAACGCTCCAGCAGGTGGAGGCAATCGCCGCAGCGCACGTGGGCGACCACGAGCCCGGCGACCCGATGAACCAGAACTCGTAGGGGCCGAACCTAGCGTCCGAACAACCGCTTCCGCCGCGGCCGGCTCGACGCCGGTCGCGGCGGCGGCGTGCCACCGTCGACGATGGCGCCCGGCATCTCGACGGTCAGCCATCGGGCAAGGGCGTCGTCCTGCAGCGCCGCGACTGCACCGCTCATCCCGATCCGCCTGATCGACGGGCCATGACCGTCGCTCGCGACCAGGTGGGCCAGCCGGCGCTCGAGCAGCGTGAACGCCGCCGCCTGCGACCGCTTGCCGAGGCTCCCGTCGACGGCTCCCGCGGTGAGCTGGACGAGCACACCGCTCGCGACGAGCGGCTCCAGCAGGTCCGGCCGCTGCTGCACGTCTCGGTTCCGCTCCGGGTGGGCGAGCACGGGCGTGATGCCTGCCGCGAGCAGCCCGAACAGCCGGTCGCCGATGTCGAGCGGCCAGCCGACATACGGTGTCTCGACGAGGAGGTAGCCGTCGTTGCCGGCGAGCGCGAAGCGAAGGAGCTCGTCGCGCGGCCGCTCCAGCTCCGCCAGGTCGAGCTCGCCGCCCGGCACGAGGCGAAGCCCGTCGCCGACCACGGCCCGCAAGTCGGCCAGCGCCGCATCCATCTGCTCGGGAGTCGTCGGAAAGTCGTCGCGCACGTGCGGTGTTCCCGCGAGCACCGAGATCCCGTCGCTGATCGCGGCCTCGCAGATCGCGAGCGCCTCCTCGAGATTTGCCGCACCGTCGTCCAGGCCCGGCAGGACGTGCGAGTGGAGATCGATCAAAGCTGCGCGAAGGCGAGCAGCAGCTCACGCGCGGCGCGGATGCCGGCCGGAACGTAGTCCGCGACGAGCCGCTCGTTCGGAGAGTGGATCTGCGAGTCGGGCAGGCCGAAGCCGGTGATCACCGTCGCGATGCCCTTGTCGGCGAGCGCGGGCACGATCGGGAGCGTCCCGCCGGAGCGGATCAGCGCCGGACGACGCCCCAGCGCACGCTCGAACGCATCGAGGCCGAGCTGGACGACCCGGGAGTCGGGCGGCACGAGACCCGGCGGCGACGACGACCAGAGCTCGACCTCGAGCTCGGCACCCGCGGGCGCGCTCTCGCGGAGGAGTCGCTCGACGACGGGGGCGATCTCGTCGACGGTCTGTCCCGGCGCGAGCCGGATCGACACGTTCGCGACGGCCTCGACCGGCAGCACCGTCTTCTGCAGGTGCGGCGAGCCCGTGGCGATGCCGTTCACGTCGATCGCCGGCTCTGCGAACGTGCGCAGGTAGAAGTCGCGGGCAGCTGCGGCGTCCTTGGGACGCGCGCCCTGGTCTGTGAGCTCGCCGGCGCCCTCGGGCAGCTGCGCCCAGCCTGCAAGCTCCTCGTCGGCCGGCTCTGCCCGGCCCACGCGCAACTCGTCGGCCAGCGTGCCGTCGTGCGCGATCAGGCCGTTCAGCGTCTTGATCAGGGCGTGCGCGGCGTTCAGTGCGGCCCCGCCGTACATGCCCGAGTGGAGGTCCCTCTCCCCCGTACGAACCGTCACGTGGAAGTAGGCCATGCCGCGCGTCGCCACGTTGAACGCCGGGACGTCGCGCCGGATCATGCCGCTGTCGAAGATGATCGCCGCGTCGGCTCCGCGCTCGTCGGCCTCGAGGAACTCGACGATCGAATGCCCGCCGGTCTCCTCCTCGCCGTCGCAGCAGAAGCGCACGTTGACGGGGAGCTCACCGGCGAGCGCGAGCTCGCGGGCCGCGGAGAGCAGCATGTAGAGCTGGCCCTTGTCGTCGACGGTGCCCCGTGCGTAGAGATAGCCGTCGCGGATCTCGGGCTCGAACGGATCGCTCTCCCACAGCTCGAGCGGGTCGGGCGGCTGCACGTCGAAATGGCCGTAACAGATCACGGTCGGGGCGCTCTCCGCTCCACTCGAGGCTCGCAGCTCGCCGATCGCGAGCGGCTGGCCGTGCCAGTCGACGAGCTCGCATTCGCCGCCGGCTGCGCGAACGAACGAGCACACCCACTCACCGGCACGCACGACGTCCGCGGCATGCGCGACGTCGGCGCTGATCGAAGGGATGCGGAGAAACTCCGCCAGCTCGTCGAACCAGGCTTCGGCCATTGCGCGGCGAGACTAGCCAAAAGCCGTCCGACACCGCGGCGCCGGACCGCGGGGGTGCTAGGCCACGTCTCTGAGCTTCTGGCTGTCGGCCAGCGCTCGGAGCTTCTTCAGGCCCTGGTTCTCGATCTGGCGTATCCGCTCCCTCGTCACCTGGAACGCGCGACCGACCTCGTCGAGCGTGCACGGCTGCTCACCGTTCAGGCCGTAACGGAGCTCGAGCACGCGCCGCTCGCGATAGCTGAGCGCCCCGAGGCACTTGGCGAGCGCCGCCGCCCGAAACGCCGTGTCGGCGGCCTCGTCCGGCGGGGGTGTGTGCTCGTCCTCGAGGAACTGGCCGAACTCCGACTCCTCCTCGTCCCCGACCGGCTTCTCGAGCGAGACGGGCGTCTGCGAGGTGCGGCGGATCGACTCCACCTCCTCCACCGTCATCTCGAGGTCGGCGGCGATCTCCTCGTTGGAAGGCTCGCGGCCACGCTCGGCGCGTAGCTTGCGCTCGGTGCGCATGATCTTGTTCAGCTTCTCGACGACGTGCACGGGCATGCGGATCGTCCGCGCCTTGTCGGCAAGCGCGCGTGCGACCGCCTGGCGGATCCACCAGGTCGCATAGGTCGAGAACTTGTAGCCCTTGCGCCAATCGAACTTCTCGGCCGCGCGCACCAGGCCGATCGTCCCCTCCTGAATCAGGTCGAGGAACGGGAGGCCCTGGTTGCGATAGCGCTTGGCGATCGAGACGACGAGACGCAGGTTCGCCTCCACCATCTCCTGCTTGGCGCGATGGTCGCCGCTCTCGATGCGCTTGGCGAGCTCGACTTCCTGGGCGGCCGTGAGCAGGTCGACCTTGCCGACGTCCTTGAGGAAGAGCTGGAGCGAGTCGGCGGTGAACTCCAGGTCGACCGGCTCTTCGGCGTCTTCGACCTGAGCCGCATAGAAGTCGGCCGCGGCATCGTCCGCGGCGTCGAGGGGCGTCACTTCTTCATCGGCGATCGCTTCGACCACGACCTCGACCTCGGCCTCGACCTCGACCTCGACGTCCTCGTCGAAGTCGGCTCCCTCCACCTCGATCTTGTTTCTCCCCACTCGTCCCCCTCGGTGACCGAGCGTTGCCTGACCGGATGCGGAACTGTCGCAAGAGAACCGGACGGACGCCATAGGCCGCTCGGCTCATCTTGTGGTGCTGCCAGTCCCACCTCCCCCGAGCCCACGCAGGAACGCGTTCGCCTGCTTTCCGAGTGTACTCGCGGGATTCAGGTTTCGCGCGAGGCGAAACTCCTGCACAGCCTGGGAACGCTGGCCGGTCCACGCGAGCAGCAGACCGAGGTGATAGCGAACCGACTGGCTGCGCGGGAACCGACGGACGAGCGGCCCGAGGCGGGAGAACGACGCCGAGAGGTTGTCCTCGTCGAAGCGCCCGACCGCCGCGGCGACCTGCGCCTGGTCGTTCCCGGGCTGGAGCCGCGCCGCGCGCGCGTAGAGCTGCTCGGCCGAATGCTGCTTGCCGCGCCGCTGGAGCAGCACCCCCTGCAGCAACAACGTGTCGTTTCCCTGCAGCTGGAAGATCGGGTAGCCCTGCTGGAAGAACTGCGGGTGCAGGATCGCGTCCGCCTGGATCTCGTAGTAGGTGTCGTACCCGGCCTTCTTCGCCTGTCGAAATGCCTGCTCGGCGTCCGCGAGGTAACCGGCACAGAAGAGCGCCGTCCCGAAGTTGAACTGCACGACCGGATCCTTGGGGGCCTGCTGCGCGAGCGGCTCGAGCAGCCGCGCCGCCGTCCTCGGCGGGTGCGCCAGGGCGGCCCGGACCGCGGCCGTGTTGGGCGAGGCAACGCCGGAGACGATCAGCGCCCGCGGCCGCTGCTTGCACTGCGCTGCAGGCTGGGCCGGATCCTGCCGGGTCGCAAGGACGACCCCCGCGACCGCCCCCGCCGCCACGACCGCGATCGCCGCGACGAGCAGCCGCACGCGTTTCACCGCCGACATCGCGCGCAACGTAGCGGGAAATAGGAAGGGAGCCGCTACCGTTTATGAAGTCATGACCACCTATCGCGAACTTCTGCAGCGGACCAAGTCCGAGATCTCCGAGCTCGACGCCAAGGCGGCGCAGGCCGTCCCCGGCGCGGTCTGGGTCGACGTGCGCGAAGCCGACGAGTGGCAGGAAGGTCACCTGCCCGGTGCCGTGCACGTGCCGCGCGGCAACCTCGAGAGCCGTATCGAAGGCGTCGCGCCCGACAAGACGCAGCCGGTGATCCTCTACTGCGCTGCGGCAAACCGCTCGGCCTTTGCCGCGAAGACGCTCGAGGAGCTCGGCTACGAGCGCGTGTTCTCGCTGGCCGGAGGCTTCACCGACTGGAAGCGAAACGGGCTCGACATCGTCCTGCCGCGCACGCTCTCGCCCGAGAAGCGCACGCGCTACTCGCGCCACCTGTTGATCCCCGAGATCGGTGAAGAGGGTCAACTGCGCCTGCTCGACTCGAAGATCTTGCTGATCGGCGCCGGCGGGCTCGGCTCGCCCGCATCGCTCTACCTGGCCGCCGCCGGCATCGGGAAGCTCGGCATCATCGATGCCGACATCGTCGACGAGACGAACCTGCAGAGGCAGATCGCACATTCGCTCGACACGCTCGGCATGCCGAAGGTCGACTCGGCGAAACGCTCGATCGAGGCGCTCAACCCCGACGTCGACGTGGTCACCTACCGAGAGCGGCTGACCTCGGAGAACATCGACCGGATCCTCGACGACGGCTGGGACATCATCGTCGACGGCGCCGACAACTTCCCGACGCGCTACCTCGTCAACGATGCGTCGGTGTGGCGCGGCATCCCGGTGGTGCACGGCTCGATCTACCGCTTCGAGGGGCAGGTCACCGTCTTCAAGCCGCACGAGGGCCCGTGCTACCGCTGCCTGTTCCCCGAGCCGCCTCCGCCGGAGCTCGCGCCGTCGTGCGCCGAAGGCGGCGTCCTCGGCGTCCTGCCCGGCATCGTCGGCACCCTGCAGACGAACGAGGCGATCAAGCTGGCCGCGCAGATCGGCGAGCCGCTCGTCGGGCGGCTGCTCCTGCTCGACGCGCTCGCGACCGAGTTCAACGAGGTGAAGATCGAGCGCCGCGCAGACTGCCCCGTCTGCGGCGACCACCCGACGATCACCGAGTACATCGACTACGTCGAGTTCTGCGCGCGATGAGGGTAGGCATGAGGCGTAGGCTCGACGGAGCCTCACAACGAGCGCAGGTGCCGGCTTCGGCGGCGCCGGAGCGGGCATGAGCATCGTGCGGGTTCCCCCGGTGCTGCGCACCGAGGCAGGCGGCGCACGTGAGGTCGAGGCAACCGGCTCGACGCTGCGTGAGCTGCTCGAGGACCTTTCGCAGCGGATTCCCGCTCTCGGCTCGCGGGTGTACGGCGACGGCGAGATCCAGTCGTTCGTGAACGTCTACGTCGACGGCGAGGACGTGCGCACCCGGGACGGCCTCGACACGCCGGTGCGCGACTCGAGCACGGTGATCCTCCTGCCGGCGATGGCCGGTGGTTGCTAGCTCTCTGCTCGACCTGATCGGGAACACCCCGCTGGTCGAGCTCCAGGCGCTCTCCCCACCGGGCCGCACGATCTACGCGAAGCTCGAGGGACAGAATCCGACCGGGTCGATCAAGGACCGCGTCGCCCTCTCGATGGTCGACGCAGCCGACCTGGCGCCGGGCCAGGAGCTGCTCGAGCCGACGAGCGGCAACACGGGCATCTCGCTCGCCCTCGTCGCGAAGCTCAAGGGGCTGAAGCTGACCTGCGTGATGCCGTCGAACGCGACACCTGAGCGGCGGGCGCTGCTCGAGCTGTACGGCGCGACGATCATCGATTCGCCCGGCGCGGAAGGGTCGAACGGAGCGGTTCGCCTGGCGCAGGAGATCGCCGCCCGCGATGACCGCTACGTGATGCTGTTCCAGTACGCGAACGAGGCGAACCCGCGGGCCCATTACGAGGGGACGGGCATGGAGATCGCCCGCGACCTGCCCCGCGTCGACGCGCTCGTCGCGGGCCTCGGGACCGGCGGGACGCTGATGGGCACCGCCGAGCGGCTCCGCGAGGCGTTCCCCGACGTGCAGATCGTCGCGGCGGAGCCTCTGCCCGGTGACCCGGTGATGGGGCTCCGCTCGCTCGAGGACGGCTACGTGCCCCCGGTGCTGGACGTGGCGAAGCTCGACCGCAAGCTGCTCGTCTCGAACACGGAAGCTGCGGCTGCCGTTCGGGTGCTGCTCGAGCGCGAGGGCCTCTTTGCGGGCGTCTCGGCCGGCGCCGTCGTGCACGTTGCACGGCGGATCGCCGAGGAGCTGCCGGAGGGGTCGGTCGTCGTCGCCGTGCTCGCCGACGGGGGCTGGAAGTACCTCTCGGCACCGTTCTGGAGCGGCGAGGAGATCGACGAGGCGGTGCTCTGGTGGTAGTCCCGCAGGCGGTCCGTGCGGAGCTGCGCGCACACGCGGCCGAGGAGGCGCCCAACGAGTGCTGCGGCCTGCTCGTCTTCCGAAACGGTGTTGCGGAGCGCTACGAGCGCGGCCGGAACACGCTCGCGTCGCCCTACCGCTACGAGCTCGAGATCGATCCGACCCTGTGGTTCCTGGAGGACGAGGGCTACGACCTCGCGGTGTTCCACTCGCATCCGGAGACCGAGCCGATCCCCTCGCGGACCGACCGCGAGCTCGCAGGCCTCTGGTCGGGCCGGCCGTTCCTGATCTACGGGCTGAAGCTCGACGAGCTGCGCGCCTGGCGGATCGCCCGCGACGAGGTCGTCGAGCTCGAGCTGTCCGAATAGGCCACGGCCGGGGTCTGACCCCGGCCGTGGCGCGTTCGGAACGGTTCAGCTGACGGTGAAGCTGCCCTTCATGAAGGACGCGTGCGGGTCGCACACGTACTTGTAGGTGCCCTTCTTCAACGTGAGCTTCCAGGTGCTGGTGCCCTGACCGCCGACCGACGTCTTCTTGTTCACGCCGGGGCCGGTCAGGTGGAAGTTGTGGATCGCCGACTTGTCGGCGATCTTGAAGACGTAGGTGCCGGCCTTCAGCTTCGTGACCTTCTTGCTCCCCTGCTTGAGCGTGATCGTGAAGCCGGGCCCGTCGCTGCCGGTCAGCGTCGGCGTCCCCGCCCAGGCCAGCGGAGCAGCGAGCGCGGCCGCGAGCACCGCGAGTGCAACGAGCTTCATACATCTCCTCGGATCGGTGTGTCCCTTGCCGACGACAGGGTACGCCCCCAGGGGTCCCTACCGCTCCGACGACGCGTGGAGCAGCTCGAGCGCCCGCAGCGTCCAGTGGTGGTGGAGCGCGTTCGGCAGGGCGATGTAGACGGCGTCGAGCTCCGGATCCGCGAGCAGGTCGTCGTAGCTCCCGTGAGCACGGGCGATCCCATGTTCGCGGGCGTAGGCGGCTGCGCGTGCCGCATCCCTCGAGCCGATCGCAGCGACCGTGAACGGCGCGTCGTCGTCTCGCGCACCAAGGATCGCTCCGCCGATGCGCGCGGTCGAGAGAAGTCCGAGTCTGATCGGCGCCACGCGACGCGTATTCTCGTCGTGTGAGCCACGACGCGCTACGCCGGCGGGCACGCGAGGCGCTCGCCTCCGGTGCGGCGCGCGCCGGGGCGCGGGCGCACTTCCGCGCCATGGGCATCGACCCGGGCCGGCTCGACGGGCCGATCGTCGGCGTCGCCTCGACCTGGACGGGGACGATGCCGTGCAACCTGAACCAGCGCGAGCTCGCCGACCGGGTTGGCCGAGGCGTCGTGGCGGCCGGCGGCGTCGCACTGGAGTTCAACACGATCGCGGTCTCGGACAACCAGTCGCAGGCGACACCAGGCATGCGGGCGTCACTGGTCTCGCGCGAGGTGATCGCGGACTCGATCGAGCTGATGGTGCACGCGCACGACTTCGACGCGCTCGTGTGCCTCGTCGGCTGCGACAAGACGGTGCCCGCCGCTCTCATGGCACTCGCGCGCGTGGACAAGCCGGCGGTGGTGCTCTACAGCGGCCCGATGCGCGCCGGCCGGCTGCACGGGACGCGAGGTGAGCATCCAGGACGTCTGGGAGGCGGTCGCGGCCGAGGAGCGCGGCCTCATCCCGCGCGCCGAGCTCGACGAGCTCGAGCGGTTCGCGTGCCCAGGCGCCGGAACCTGCGCGGGGCACTTCACCGCGAACACGATGGCCGTGGCGCTCGACTGCCTGGGCCTCACCGTGCTCGGCGACGGGCTGATCCCCGCCGACGAAGCCGACGAGAAGGGCGAGGCCGCCGAGCGCGCAGGCGCGCTCGCAACCTCCCTCCCCCCGACCGCACGGACGTTCCTCGACCGCCGGGCGCTCGTGAATGCGATGACGGGGATTGCCGCCACCGGCGGCTCGACGAACGGCATCCTGCACCTGCTCGCGATCGCGCGCGAGGCGGATGTGCCGCTCAGCATCGACGAGCTGGCGGCGATCGGCGCGGAGACGCCCGTGATCGCGAGCCTGGCGCCGTCGGGCCACCACATGGCCGAGGACCTCCATCGCGCCGGCGGCACGGGAGCCGTGATCGCCGAGCTGATTCGCGCCGGCCTCCTCGACGGTGCAGCACCGACCGTCACGGGCCGAACGCTCGCGGAGGTGACGCAGGACGCAGCCGCCCCCGACGGCGACATCGTGTTCTCGGTGCAGAAGCCCTTCAAGTCGACCGGCGCGCTGCACGCGCTCCGCGGCAACCTCGCGCCCGACGGGAGTCTCGTCAAGGCTTCGGGCTCCGTGCGCAGGCACCAGCGCGGCCCCGCGCGCGTCTTCGACAACGAGGAGGCGTGCACCGACGCCGTGCGCGCGGGCCTCGTGCAACCGGGCGAGGTGCTCGTCGTTCGCTACGAGGGGCCCGCCGGCGGGCCGGGGATGCGCGAGATGCTGAGCGTCACCGCCTCCGTGGTCGGCGCCGGCCTCGGCGAGTCGGTGTCGCTCGTCACCGACGGGCGCTTCTCGGGAGCGACGCGCGGCCTGATGGTCGGCCACGTCGCGCCCGAGGCGGCGCGGGGCGGCCCGCTCGCGATCGTGCGCGACGGAGACCTGATCGAGATCGACGTCGACGCCGGCACGCTCACCCTCGAGCTCGAGCCGGCCGAGATCGGCAGGCGACTCGCCGAGTGGCAACCGCCCGCTCTCCCCTACGAGCGCGGCGTGCTCGCCCGCTATCGCCTGCTCGTGGGCTCCGCCTCCGAAGGTGCGGTGCTGCGCGAGCACTGAGCGTGCGACGATGGAGCCGTGCAGGGGCTGCTCACGACGCCGGGCTCCGAGCACTCGACCCACGTCGGGGACGTCGCGGAGCCCTCCGGAGACGGCGTGCTCGTGCGCGTGCTCGAGGTGGGCGTCTGCGGCACCGACCGCGAGATCTCACACGGCGTGTTCGGCGTGGCGCCCGAAGGGACTGGCGAGCTGGTGCTCGGCCACGAGTCGCTCGGGAGGGTCGAGCGGGACGGTCATGGGTTCACGCGGGGCGACCTGGTCACCGCGACCGTGCGCCGCTCCTGCCGGCACTGTCTCGCGTGCTCCGAGGGCTTCCCCGACTCCTGCCTCACCGGCGACTACGTCGAACGCGGGATCACCCGGCTGGACGGGTTCGCGCGCGAGCTCGTCATCGAGGATCCGACGCAGCTCGTCCCCGTCCCGAAGACGTTGGGGCGGCTGGGCGTCCTGTCCGAGCCCATGTCCGTCTGCGAGCGGGCTCTGAGACACGTACGGGCAATCGGCGGTCGCCAGCCGTGGGAGCCCCAGCGCGCGCTCGTGCTCGGCGCAGGAGCGATCGGCACGCTCTCGACCTACCTCCTGCGGCTCGTCCGGACTCGAGGTCTGGACGGCGTCGCTCGAGCCGTCGAACGAGCTGATCACGGCTTCGGGCGCCCACTACGTCTCGCTGGCCGAGGCTTCGCCGTCCGAGGCTTCGCTGTCCGACCTCGGCGGCTTCGATCTCGTGATCGAGTCTGCGGGCGATGCGCAGCTGATGGCCGACACGCTCGGGCTGCTGAGACGCAGCGGCGTCGCCTGCCTGCTCGGGATCGATCCGCGCAAGCAGCAGGTCTCGATCGACGGCCGCACGCTGGCGCTCGACACGATCCTCGAGAACCGTGTCCTCTTCGGCAGCGTCAACGCGGCGCACGAGGACTGGCTGGCGGCCGTCTCCGACCTCGACCGCATTCGCGAGCGCTGGCCGGAGGAGCTCGAGCGGTTCGTCAGCCTGCGCGTCCCGCTCGATCGCTTCCAGGAGGCCTTCGACCACCGGGGCGGCAAGGCGACGCTCGTCCTGTCTGAGTAGAGGCGAGACTCGCGAATCTGGTTCGGCTGCGCCGAATCAGATTCGATACGAGCCTGCGGCTTTGCCGAATCAGATTCGGATGAAGCCGGATCAGGTTCGATACGAGATCTGCACGCGCTCGCCCGTCTCGCCCGAGCGCACGATCGCATCGCCGACCTCGGACGCGCGGTAGCCGTCCTCGAAGGTCGCGGCATGCGGAGCGACGTCGGTGTCGTCGGCGATCGCCTTCAGCATGTGGTGCAGCTCGTGCACGAACGTGTCGCCCCAGCCGATGATGTGGCCGGGCGGCCACCAGTGCTCCCAGAACGGGTGGTTCGCCTCCGACACGAGCACCGTCTTGAAGCCTCGCGCGCGGTCGCCGTCGGCGCGAAACACCTGGAGCTCGTTGAGCCGCTCCATGTCGAAGGCGAGCGAGCCCTTGGAGCCGTTGATCTCCCACTGCAGCGCATTGCGGCGGCCGAGCGCGAGCCGCGTCCCCTCGATCGTCCCGACCGAGCCGTTCTCGAACGTGACGGCTGCCTCGAGCGCGTCGTCGACGGAGCGTCCGGGCACGAACGTCTTGACGAACCCGGACACCGAGGTGATCTCGCCGTTCAGGAAGCGGCCGAGGTCGATGACGTGGGTTCCGATGTCGCCGAGCGCACCCGAGCCCGCCTCGTCGGGGTGGAACCGCCAGGTGTCGAGCGTCGCGTCGTCGGCCCAGTCCTGGAGGTAACGGCCGCGGAAATGACGGATCTCCCCCAGCTCCCCGGCCTCGATCATCTCCCGCGCCAGGCGCACGGCAGGCACGAACCGGTAGTTGAAGGCGCACAGGTGCTTGACGCCCGTCGCCGCGACTCGCTTGCCAGATGTCGTAGCTCTCGTCGGCGTCCCGCCCGAGCGGCTTCTCGCAGATCACGTGCTTCCCGGCCTCGGCCGCAGCGATCGTCGGCTCGGCGTGCAGCGAGTTCGGGCCGCCGTTGTCGAACAGCCCGATCCGGTCGTCGGCGACGAGGTCGCGCCAGTCTCCCGTCGCGTAGTCGTAGCCGTACCGCTCTGCAGCCTCACCCACCGCCGCGGTGTCGCGGCCCGCGATCCCGACCAGCGCCGGCATCAGCGGTGGCGGCCAGGTCATGTACGCGATCTTCTTGAAGGCATTCGAATGCGCCTTGCCCATGAACGCGTACCCGAGCATCCCAACGCCGATCGTTTCCATTCGGCGATAGTACGCACATGACAAAACCTGTGAAGTGGGGAATCGTCTCCACCGCCGACATCAACCGCAAGGTCATTCCGGGCGCGCACGACTCGGGCAAGGTCGACCTCGTGGGCGTCGCGAGCCGCGACCAGGCACGCGCGGAGGAGTACGCGAAGCAGTGGAAGATCCCGCGTGCATTCGGTTCCTACGAGGCACTGCTCGCCGACCCGGAGATCGAAGCGGTGTACATCTCACTGCCGAACACGATGCATTGCGAATGGTCGGTGCGCGCGCTCGAGGCGGGGAAGCACGTGCTCTGCGAGAAGCCGCTCTCACGCCATCCCGAGGAGGTGAGCGCGACGTTCGACGCCGCCGACCGGGCAGGACGTCACCTGAGCGAGGCGTTCATGTACCGCCACAACCCGCAGACGAAGCGCCTGCAGGCGCTGGTCGCCGAAGGCGCGATCGGCGAGGTTCGGCTCGTCCGCTCGGTGTTCAGCTACTCGCTCTACGACCACGACAACATCCGTTTGCGCACCGAGCTCGAGGGGGGCGCACTGATGGACGTCGGCTGTTACAACGTCTCCGGCTCCCGGCTCATCGGCGGTGAGCCCGAGCACGTCTTCGGTGAGGCCTGGTTCGGCCCGTCCGGCACCGACTGGGTGTTCGCCGGAACGCTCCGCTTCCCGGGCGACGTGATTGCGAGCTTCCACTGCGGCACCGCGTTGCCGGAATCCGACGAGCTCGAGGTGATCGGCAGCGAGGGCTCACTCTTCCTGGACGACCCCTGGCACTGCACCGACCCTGTGATCGAGCTCCGCCGCGACGGCAGGGTCGAGCGAATCGAGCTTCCCGTCGAGGACTCCTACCGGCTCGAGCTCGAGAACGTGAGCGACGCGATCCGTGGCGAGGGCGAGCTGCTGCTCGCACGCGACGACGCGATGGGCCAGGCCCGCACCCTTGCTGCGCTCCACGAGTCGGCAACGAGCCGCAGCCGCGTCTCGCTATGACGGCCGCGGAAGCGCGCGCCCGGGCCGCTGCGATGCTCGCCGAAGCGGGGATCGCCCTCACCGACGCCGAGCGTGACTCGATCGAGGTCGCCGACTTCGGCCTCGGCCGGCTGGAGGAGGTCGGCCTGCAGCTCGTCGTCTACGTCAACACCGAGCGCGTCTGCGCCAAGGAGCTCGTCCTCCTCCCCAACCAGACCTGCCCGGAGCACCGCCATCCACCCGTCGGCGACGACCCGGGGAAAGAGGAGACATTTCGCTGCCGTCTCGGGCTCGTCCGGCTGCACGTCGACGGCGAGGACGAGATCGTCCTGCGGCCCGGCGAGCAGTGGACGATCCCGCCCGACACGCTGCACTGGTTCCAGGCGGGGCCTGACGGTGCCGTGGTGTCGGAGTTCTCGACGCGGAGCCGCGACGAGTCCGACGTGTTCACCGATCCGCAGATCGTTCGATAGCCGCGAGCGCGAGCTGCTCGTCGACCTCGCCCGGGAGCCCGCTCACTCCGACGGCCCCGACCCGCTCGTCGCCTTCGAAGACCGCGACGCCGCCGAGGAAGAACGTGAAGAACGGGTCGAAGCTCGCGCGCTCCACCGGGTCGTCCTTGGCCTTGACCGCAAGCTCCCGCGTCGTACGGGCATCGCTCCGGGCGGCGGTGTACGCCTTCCGTTGAGCGTTCAGGCGCGTGTCCGGCGCCGCACCGTCCATGGTCGCGGCGGCGACCAGCTCGCCATGAGTGTCTGCGACGAAGACGGAGACCGGTGAACCGGCCTCGGCGAGGACGTAGTCGACGATCTTGCGTGCCCGCTCCAGCTTCATTCGTTTCATCGTAATCGCTCAGGGAGCGGGCTACGATCGGCGGAATGACAGCGGTGGTGATTCGGGGCACGCCGTACCCAGTCGTGCTGCCGAGGCTGAGCGACCCTCGCCTGCATCTCGCGGCCACGATCACGTCGTTGCAGGTGATCGGGCAGGTCGGCTTCCATTTCCGCCTTTCGATCGCGCAGATTCTCGTGTCGCTCGCGACCTGCGCCGCGCTCGAGATGGTGATCGCGTTCCGCAGGCAGCACGTGTTCCTGTGGCCGGCGAGCGCGCTCCTCACCGGAAACGGCGTCGCCTTCGTCCTGCGCGTGCCCGGCACGGCGCACGGCGACTGGTGGTCGCTCCGCGGCTGGTGGATCTTCGCCGGCACGGCAGCCGCCGCGCTGCTCTCGAAGCATGTGATCCGCTGGCGGGGAGAGCACATCTTCAACCCGTCGAACATCGGGCTCGTCATCTGCTTCCTCGCGCTCGGCCGCGACCGCGCCGACCCGCTCGACTTCTGGTGGGGGCCGATGTCGGTGTGGCTCGCACTCGCGCTCGGAGTGATCCTGGCGGGCGGGTTCACGATCCTCGGCCGGCTGCGGCTGCTCCGGGTGGCGGTCGGCTTCTGGGTGTCGTTCGCCGTGGGGATCGGCGTCCTCGCGCTTTCCGGGCACGCGATGCTCGCGCGCTGGCACCTCGGACCGATCACGGGCTTTCACTTCTGGCTCGTGCTCGTCACGTCGCCCGAGGTGCTCGTGTTTCTGTTCTTCATGATCACCGACCCGAAGACGGCTCCGCGCTCCCCCACGCACCGGCTCGTCTACGCGGTCTCGCTCGGTCTGCTCGCCTCGCTGCTGATCGCGCCGACGACGACGGAGTTCGCGAGCAAGGTGGCGCTGCTCCTGTCGCTCGCGGTCGTCTGCCTGGCGGTGCCGGTGCTGCGCCGTTTCCCCGTGCCGGTCGACAGGCGGCTCGCGCTGCTGGCGGCGCCGGTCGTCCTCGCCGCGTTCGCCGGGATGATCGCCTTCTCGAACTCCAGGTCGGCGGTCTTCCGCCCGCTCCCGCCCGGCGCGCTGCCGCCGATCACGATCCTGGCGTCGCCGGGCGTCCAGTCGCAGCTCGATCTCCACACGGCCCGGCTGATCGCCCACGACCTGCTCTCGACCGTCCATGCGACCGCCGCCGACCGGCTGACCGTGCACCTCGCGCCGGGCCGCGACCAGGACCCGCCGTTCGCGGTCGCGCAACTCGCGGGTCGGACCTACCAGCTGCACCAGCAGGCAAGCGGGCACTGGAAGCTCGCCGTCAAGGCGCCGACCCAGGTCGCCGCGAGCAGCCCCGAGAGCTCGGCGCTCGCGGGCGTGCGGCTCACCGATCTCGCGCCCTCGCTCGGGCTCGACTTCCAGCAGGGCGCGTTCCGCTACGGCATGTCGAGCGACACCAAGGCGATGATGGGCGGCGGCGTCTGCTGGCTCGACTACAACAACGACGGCTGGCAGGACCTCTTCGCCGTCAACTCCTACGCGAGCGCGGACGCGCCAGCAGTGGGACGCGCACGGCGGCCTTCCCCGCAGCGGCGCTGTTCGAGAACGTGAACGGCACCTTCAAGAACGTCAGCACCGCCACGCACGCCGATCTGCCCGTCCAGGGCGACGGCTGCGTCGCCGCGGACCTCGACGGCGACGGGCACACCGATCTCGTCGTGACGACGACGAGCGGCGTGGACGTGCTCTGGAACACGGGCCACGGGACGTTCACCGAGACGTCGCTCGACGCACGCGGCTGGTACACCGGTGCGGCCGTCGCCGATGTCAACGGCGACGGGCGGCCGGATCTGTTCGTCGCGGGCTACTCCGACCCGAACCAGCCCGTGGCAGAACTCCCTCGCGGGCTTTCCGACCAACGTGGCCGGCGTCCGCGACCTGCTCTTCCTCAACGAGGGCGGCCGGCGCTTCCGCGAGGTCGGTCGGCAGGCTGGGCTCGAGGCAGCCGGCTTCCGTCACGGGCTCGGCGCGACGTTCGCCGATGTGAACGGCGACGGGCGGCCAGACCTCTACGTGGCGAACGACGAGGATCCGAACCAGCTCTACGTGAACGTCGGCTGGCCCGGCGGCGCGGGTGCCGACCCGGCGGGGCTCGGCTTCCGGTTCGAGGAGCGTGCCGCCGCCGCCGGCGTCGCCGACCCGTATGCCGGGATGGGAGTGGCGACCGAGCGTCGGGCCGGCCGGCCGGGTCGGGCTCTTCGTGACCAACTCGCGCAACGAGCCCTCCGCCGCGTATGAGCAGACCGGCCCGGGCGAGTTCGCAGGGGTGCGGCAGCGCTTCGACCCGGCGCTCGGGACCGGGTTCGCCGGCTGGGGCGCGACGTGGGTCGACTTCGCCAACTCGGGCACGCCCGGCCTGGTGCTCGCTGCGGGGGCGATCCCGGTCACGAGCCTGTCCACCGACGCGGAAGCGGTGCGTGTGCTGGCTCCGGTCGGCGGCGCCAAGACGTTCGGGAACGCGAAGAACGCGATCAGCGGCAAACGGCCTGCGCCTGAACGGCCGTGGAGTGGCGGCGGCCGATGTCGCAAACGACGGCCGGGTCGATGTCGCGATCAACACGATCGGCGGCAAGCTCGTGCTGCTGCACCCGTCCGGGCCGAGCGGGCACTGGCTCGACGTGGAGCTCTCGCGGTTTTCACCCGGCGCGGTCGTCACCGCCACGCTTCCCGGCGGCCGGCGACTGACCCGCATCGTTTCGGCGGGGAGCAGCTACCTCTCGTCCGAGGATCAGCGCGTCCACTTCGGTCTCGGCGCCGCGAGCTCGGTCCGGTCGCTGACCGTGCGCTATCCGTGGGGCGGCGAGAGCAGTCGCAGCAACGTCGCCGCGAACCGCGTGCTGCGGATCGACTCCCCACCGCCTGCGGTGACCGTCACAACGCCGGCCGCGGCGCCGCGGCTCGCGAACTGCACGCCCGACCTCGCGGGACGGGCGGTCGGTCGCCCGCATCTGGAACGAAGCGGCACTCGACGTGCTCCGGCTCGGCGGCGCGTCGGAGCCCGTGCAGGCGCGTGATCTCTTCGACCTCTCAGCGGCGACGCTCGGAGGCCTGGCACGCGAGCCGGCAGCCTGCAGAGCCGCGAGACGGCGATCAGCTACGCGGCCTACCGGCTGCTCGTCTGGCGCGCCTCGTACGGCGCGAACCTCGAGCGGGCGTTCGCGCTCCTCACCGGCGAGCTCCGCGCGCAATGCCTCTCGCCCGACTTCACGCGCTCGACCGGCAGCTCGGCGGCGGAGCTCGGCAACCGGCTCGGCGCCGCGGCGATCGCGGCCGGGCGCAAGGACGGCTCGAACGAGGCGCTGCACTACGCCGATCCGAGCTACACACCGCCGAACGCGCCGCTCGTCGTCGCGGCCGCCGGCTCGACGGTGCACGACGCGACGTTCTGGCAGCCGCTCGCGCTCTCGCAGAAGGCCGCTCAGGGCGGCGGCTCGGTTCCGAGCGACGTCCAGACGTTCGAGGACGCACAGTGGGGCGGCGTGCACACGTTCGCGGCGCGGGTCACCGCCGGCCCGCCGAGCCTCGGCGACCCGTCGAGCGCGGCGTACAAGGCGGCGGCGGTCGCGGCGATCCGCGCCACGTCAAAGCGGCGCGCCGGAACACCGGTCGACGCCTCGCCGCTCGGCTGGAACCGGATCGCTGGACAGCTGCCCGCGGGGACGGGTGCGGCAGCGCGCCTGGCACACGACGTCCGGCTCGATCTCGCCCTGAACGCCGCGCTCAACGACGCCGCGGTCTCCGCGTGGGCCGCCAAGCGCGAGTACCAGTCGCCGCGGCCGATCTCGATGATCCGCTACCTCGCGTTCAACAACGAGCTGCCGCTCGTTCCCGGCCTGATCAAGCGCGTCGGCAAGGAGCAGCTCGTCCTGCGCGCGGGGCGCTGGGTCCCGGGAGCGCGCTGGAGCCCGCTCGCCCCCACGCCTCCCTCGCCGGGCTCCGTCTCCGGCGACAGTGCCTTCGCCTCTGCAGCAGGCGCGGTGCTCTCGGCACTCACCGGCCGCTCGTTCGCAGGCGAGGCCGCCCGGGCCGCGAGCCAGGGTGCCGAGCGGGGCACGGAACTGGCGGGCGACGTCGCGGCCGGAAGGACGCTCGGCGCGAAGGTCGGCAGGCTCGTGCTGGGCAAACTGGCCGGCTGAGCAGTACAGTCGCCGTCACCTTGCTCGACCGGCTCCAGACCCCCACCGCAGGCACCGTCGCAGGAGCGCTCCTGATCTTGCTCGGCGGGATCATCTACGTCAGCGGCTCACCGTCGGTCGGCACGTTCTGCTCGCTCGCCGGCTTCGCGCTGATCCTGAAGTACCGCGTGCTGCCCGCCCGCCGCGAGCGCCAGAAGTAGCGGCGGCGAGCCTCGAAAGGGTGTCTGACACAACCGTGTCAGACACCCGTGCGCGCCGGAGCAGCGTCGCGATGTTCGTCCTCGGCGGCGACCAGGTTGGAGGCCCACGGATGCCGCAATCCGAAGTGGTGTCTGACACCAAGGTGTCTGACACCGTTGTGCGCCGGCGCGAAACTCGTGGATCTGGTTCGGCTGCGCCGAATCAGATTCAGGTCGGGCTAGCGGCCGGAGCGGGCCTGCAGGCGTACCGCGACGGTGTCGAGCGTCACAGCGGCCAGGAGCACGAGGCCGGTGATGATGTAGATCCAGCCGTTCGACACGTTGAGCGTGTTGAGGCCGTTCTGGAGCGTCCCGATCAGCACGGCGCCGAGCAGCGCGCCTCGCACCTCGCCGCGGCCGCCGAACAGGCTGACGCCGCCGATCACGGCCGAGGCGATCGCGTTCAGCAGCAGGTTGCCCGGCGGGAACGTCAGGGCGACCGAGTTCACCTGCGACGCGAAGATGATCCCGCCCATCGCGGCGGTCGCGCCCGGAGAGCATGAAGACCAGCACACGGATCCGCGGCACGTTGATGCCGGCGCGGCGGGCGGCCTCGGCGTTCCCACCGACGGCGTAGACGTGACGTCCGAAGGTCGTCCACTTCGCGAGGAACGTCAGCAGGATGAAGAAGAAGATGATGATCACGCCCGAGAGCGGCAGGCCGAGCGACGTCGCGATCACCTTGCCGTGGTTTGCGATCGCGACCGTGCCGAACGCGGCGATCGGCGATCCCCACCGTCTTCACGGCGAACGCAGTCCAGTTCACCCTGGCGATCTGCGTACCACGGGCGGCGACGCGTCGATACACGATGCTGAGTGGGTAGAGCGCCGTGATGATCAGCGCGATCAGGTAGCCCGCGAAGTGCGAGAAGGCGTAACTGTCGGTGTAGTTGATCCAGCGGTCCTGGATGATGATCGTGCCGCGTTGCTCGAGCTTGTTCAGGATCACGCCCTGCCAGATCAGAAAACCGGCGAGCGTGACGACGAACGACGGGACGCCGACGAACGCGACGATCGACCCCTGCACGCCGCCGATCACTGCGCAGGCGGCGACCGCGATCACCATCGCCAGGATGCCGTTCAGCTGGTGCCCGCTTCCCGGGCAGCTGGAGCTCGGCAACGATCAACGCACCGATCCCGGCGAGGTACCCGATCGACAGGTCGATCTCACCGAGGAGAAGCACGAACACGACGCCGAACGCGAGCATCGCCGTGCCGGCCATCTGGTTGATCAGGTTGGTGAAGTTGACGGCGGTGAAGAAGTTCGTCGCCGTCAGCCCGAAGAGGATGACGACGAGGATCTCGCCGACGATGATCGGGGCCGGGCCGAGATTGCCCGTCCTGAGGTTGAACCAGGCGCGGTGGTACAGGCCGGCGAGCCCGCTCGGGAGCTCGTCCGTTTCCAGCGTCTTCGGGCCGTCGGGGCCGATCACGTCGACCGAGGTCATACCGTCGCTCCGGGCTCCGGGGCGGCCGACGGGATGCCCGAGACCTTCGTCGGCTTGCCGGCGGTGATCGCCTCGACAACCGCCTGCTGCGTGGTCGTCCGGCGGTCGAAGATGCCGACGTTCCGGCCGAGGCGAAGCACCGTGATGCGGTCGGCCGTCTCGAAGATGTCGTGGAGGTTGTGGGAGATGATCACGACCGCGAGTCCCTGCTCGCCGAGGCGGCGGACGAGCGCCAGCACCTGCTCGGTCTGCGCCACGCCGAGGGCGGCGGTCGGCTCGTCGAGGATGACGAGCTTCGAGTTCCACTGCACCGCCTTGGCCACCGCGACCGACTGGCGCTGGCCGCCCGAGAGCGTCGCGACCGGCTGGCGGATCGAGGAGATCGTCGTCACGGCGAGGCTCTTGAGGGTCGAGGCGGTGTTGTGCTCCATCGCCGCCTCGTTGAGGATCTGGAACCGGTTCGTCTCGCGGCCGAGGTACATGTTCTGGACGACATCGAGGTTGTCGCAGAGCGCGAGATCCTGGTAGACGACCTCGATCCCGAGGCGCGCCGAGTCCTTGGGGCCGTGGATCGTCACTTCCCGGCCCTCGAAGAGGATCTGCCCGCTGTCGAAGGTGTGCGTGCCGGCGATGCACTTGATCAGCGTCGACTTGCCGGCGCCGTTGTCGCCGACGAGCGCCATCACCTCGCCGGGATTGACCTCGAAATCGACGTCGGTCAGCGCTTCGACCGAACCGAAGGTCTTCGTGATGCCACGGAGTTGGAGGAGTGGAGTCTCGCTCATCGGCGGATGGTCGCGGTGGAGGCGCCCCGAGAGGCGCCTCCACCGCGGATCGTGCGTGATCTTACTTGCAGTACTGCTTGAACGTACCGACGCACACGTCGCTCTTCTTCAGGAACTTGTCCTTGAAGAGGCGCGTGTAGTTGCTCTTCGTGATCCACACGACCGGAAGCGCGAGAGTCGGCTCACTCCTCGAGCCGTTCTTGCGGGTCGTGTTCGTCTTCGGCTTCTGGCCCTTGATGAGCGCGACCGCAGCGGCTGCGGCGGCGTTGGCCTCGTCGGGCACGTACTTGTAGACCGTGCCCGGTCTGCCAGCCGGAGATGATGTTCTGGACACCCTGCACCGACGCATCCTGGCCCGAGAGGGGAAGCGGCTTCAGATGCTTCGCCTTCAGGTCGGCGACGACCGCGCCGGCGATGTTGTCGTTCGCCGCGAGGACGCCCTGGATGTTGTTGCTCGTCTTGACGAGCATCTGGCTGAAGATGGTCGCCGCGTTGTTCGCATCCCAGTCGGGCACGAACTGCTGCGGCCCCTTCTTGATCGGGCCACTCTTGAAGAGCGGGTTGAAGACGGCGTCGTTGCCGCTCTTGAACCAGAACGCGTTCTGGTCGGTCTGCCCGCCCCACAGCTCGGCGACGGTGCCGCCCTTGTAGGTGCCTTTCGCCTTCATCCCGGCGAGGACGCCCTTGGCCTGCGCTGCGCCGACGGCCTTCCCGTCGAACGTCACGTAGACCGACGCCGAACCGCCGGTGACCTGGCGGTCGTAGTCGATCGCCTTGCCGCCCTTCGAGGTGAAGAGCTTCTCGATCGACGCCGCGGAGCCGTTGTCGAGCGCCGTCTCGATGACAACCGTCGCGCCGGCGGCGATGCAGGCCTGCGCCTGTGCCTTCTGCTTGAGCGGGTCATTGAGCGCGTTGTTGATCGAGGCGGTGACGCCGGCCTTCTTGAAGGCCGCCTTCATCGCGGGAGCGTCGAACTGCACCCAGCGGACGGACGACTTGGTGTCCGGCAGCAGGACGCAGACCTGCACGCTGGCCGTCTTCTTCTTCGTGCTCGCGGTGGCCGTCGCGACCAGAAGCGCGGTCAGACCCGCCACTGCCAGGGCCACGAACAGCAGGGGCACAACCCTGCGGGGAACTCTCTGCAAAATGATCTCCTTCTCCGTACTGCGGCTGACGGGGGGTTGTTGAGTCTTCAACGTTCGCCGATTCCGCCGCCAGAGTCAAGTTTCGCCTCGCCTGGATTCCGTGAAGAGGTAGGCTCGGCCCGCATGAAGACAAGTCTCGGTATCTGGGCCTTCGGCGCGATGGCGACCCGCTTCAATCCGGGCGGCTACAAGCCCGACCTGGCCGGCGCGTCAACGGCGAGCAAGGTGCGCACGGCGGTCGAAGGGTTGGGCGACCTGATCGACGACTACGAGTTCCACTACCCGCAGGAGATCTCGCGGGAGAACCTCGAGGAAGTCCAGCAGGCGCTCGACGGCCACGGCCTGTACTGCGTCGCGAGCGGCCTCCATCTCGATCCTCGCTTCGCCAAGGGCGGGTTCGCCTCCCCCGACGACGCGACCCGGGCCGAGGCGCTGCGACTGACCACCGAGGGGATCGACCTGGCTGCCGACGTCGGAGCCCACTTCATCATCTGGCCCGGCATCGAGGGCTACAACTACCCCTTCCAGACCGCGTACGCCGACTCCTGGAAGCGCTTCATCGACGGCATCGGCGAGGCCGCGACGCACGCCAACGAGCGCGGCGTCACGGTGTTCCTCGAGCACAAGAACTCCGAGCCCGCGATGAAGATCTTCATGCGCAACATCGGCATGACGCTGCACGTGATCCACACCCTCCGCGCACAGGGGATCTCGAACATCAAGGTCAACATGGACTGGCAGCACCTGATCATGAACGGCGAGAACCTCGCCGAGTATGCGGCGCTGCTGGCCGCCGACGGGCTGCTCGGGCACCAGCACGGCAACTCCGGCTGGGGCACGTTCGACGATGACAACATGGTCGGGGCAACCGCGTTCATGGAGACGCTCGAGCTGGCTCTCGAGCTGCGCCGCGTCGGCTACGGCTCGAACGGGGAGCGGCTCGGGCTGGATCTCTACCCGTACACCGAGGATGCGGTCGGCGCGGTGAGGCGCTCCGTCCTCCACTGGCGCTTCATCGACGGCGTCGCCGCGAAGATCGACGAACCCGAGCTCCGGAAGGCACAGCAGTCGAAGGACGCCGTCCGGGCGTACGAGCTCGTGTACGCCGCGCTCGGCGCTTGACCGGTCCTGTCGACGGCTCGACCCTCATCGGGCTCGACGTCGGCACGTCGGGCGTCAAGGCGATCGCCGTCTCGCCCGAGGGAGAGGTGCTCGCGACGGCGGACGAGAGCTATCCGCTCTCGACACCGCAGCCCGGCTGGTCGGAGCAGGATCCCGAGGACTGGTGGCGTGCCGCCGAAGCGTGCCTCGCGCGCCTGCCCGCTGGCCACGTCGGCCTGACCGGCCAGATGCACGGGCTCGTCACTCTCGGCGAGGACGATCAGGTGCTCCGCCCCGCGATGCTCTGGAACGACCAGCGCACCGCCGCCGAGTGCGCCGAGATCGAGGCCCGCGTCGGGCTCGACCGCCTGATCGCGCTGACGGGTAACCGGGCGCTGACCGGCTTCACCGCGCCGAAGCTCCTGTGGCTGCGCGCTCACGAGCCCGAGACGTACGCGCAGATCCGGCACATCCTGCTGCCGAAGGACTACGTGCGGCTCCGGCTGACCGGAGAGCATGCGATCGACGTCGCGGACGCCTCGGGCACGCTGCTCTTCGACGTCGCAGGACGGCGCTGGTCGGAGGAGGTCTGCGCCGCGCTCGACGTACCGGCCGAGTGGCTGCCGCCGGTGTACGAGTCGACGGAGATCGCGGGCGCGGGCGACCAGGCGGCTGCAGCGCTCGGGATCGGCATCACCACGCCCGGCCCCGTGTCGGTCGTGCTCGGGACCTCGGGCGTCGTCTTCGGCGTCCTGCCCGCGTACGCCCCGGACGCGCAGGCCCGCGTGCACGTGTTCTGCCATGCCGTTCCGGACACGTGGCATGCGATGGGCGTCATGTTGAGCGCCGCAGGCTCGGCCGCGTGGCTTCGTCACGCGCTCCAGGACGACCTGCAGACGCTCGACGGCGAAGCCGCCGCCTGGCAGCCCGGCGCCGAGGGCCTCCTCTTTGCGCCGTACCTCGCCGGCGAGCGCACGCCCTACCCCGACGCGGACGCGCGCGGCGCCTTCACCGGCCTCTCGGTCCGCCACGACCGGGGCGCACTGTGGCGCGCGATGCTCGAGGGCGTCGCGTACGGCCTGCGCGACTCGCTCGAGCTCCTGCGCGACCTCGGCGCACAGCCCGAGGTCGGCCGCGTCTCCGGCGGGGGCGCGCGCAGCGAGCTCTGGCTGCGCATCGTCTCCTCGGTGCTGGGCCTGCCGCTCGAGCGCACCGTCTCCGAGGAAGGCTCGGCATTCGGGGCGGCGCTCCTCGCAGGCGTCCGCGCCGGAGTCTTCGCCGATGCCCACGAGGCGGTCGCCCGGTGCGTCCGCGTCCGTGCCCGGATCGAGCCCGATCCGGGCTGGGTCGCGGCGTACGAGCACGGCTACGCCCGCTACCGAAGCCTCTACCCCACCCTGCTGCCACTGGAGGAGCACACATGACACTCGAAGGAAAAACGGCCGTGATCACCGGCGCGAGCCGAGGCATCGGCGCGGCCCTCGCACACATGCTGCATGCGCGCGGCGCGAACCTCGGGCTCGCCTCGCGAAGCGGCGCCGACCTCGGGCTCGACCGTACCGTCGCGCAGGCCTGCGACGTCCGCGACCTGGACGCGCTGGAGCGGCTGTGCGCCGCAACCGCCGACAGGTTCGGCGGGATCGACATCGTCGTCGCGAACGCCGGTGTGGGCGCATACGGCGCCGTTCCTCGACCTCTCGCGCGAGCACCTCGACGAGATGATCGACGTGAACCTGAAGGGCACCCTGTATGCGATTCGCGCCGCCCTCCCGCACATGCAGGGCCGCGCGGGCGACGTGATCACGCTCGCCTCCGAAGCCGGGCGGCGCGGGCTGCCGAACGAGGCGGTCTACTGCGCATCGAAGTTCGGCCAGGTCGGCTTCACGCGCGCGCTCGACCACGAGCTCCGCGAGCAGGGCATCCGCTGCACGAACGTGTGCCCGGGCGGGGTCGCCACCGACTTCGCGCTCGAAGCAGGGCGCGGCCGGACGCCCGACGCACTGCCGGGGATGATGACCGCCGAGGACGTCGCGGAGGTCTGCATCTTCGTGCTGGAGCGCCCGCGCCACTTCCGCATGCTCGAGACGGCGCTGCGCCCGATGACCGAGACCTCCTGGGGCTGAGCCGCGCGCCGCGCCTCGCGCGAACGGAGCTCAGCCTCGCGTAAGCGGGGCTCAGCCTTCCGTCGAGCCCTCGGCCGAGGCCGGCTCGTCACGGTGGTGCCACGACTGGAACGTCACGGTCAGCCGGTTGATGCGCTGGCCCTCGACCGAGTCGACCAGGAAGCGCAGCCCGTCGTGCGACACCTCGTCACCGGGCTCCGCCGCCCGGCCGAGCTCGCCGAAGACGAAGCCCGCGATCGTGTGGTAGTCCTCCTCCGGCAGGTCGCACTGGAAGCGCACGTTGAAGTCGTCGATCGGGAACGTGCCGTCGATCCGGATCGTGTCGTCGTCGATGCGCTCCACGGTCTCGTCCGGCAGGTCGAACTCGTCCTCGATCTCGCCCACGATCTCCTCGAGGAGATCCTCGAGCGTCACGATGCCCTCCATCGAGCCGTACTCGTCGATCACCACCGCGAGGTGCTGGTTCGTGCGCCGGAACTCGGTCAGCAGCGCCCCGAGGTCCTTCGTCTCCGGGACCATGTACGCCGGCCGGACGAGTGTCTCGACGTCGACCAGGCCGATCCGGCGGTCGTGCATCGCCTCGATCAGGTCGCGGATGTGCAGGACGCCGACGATGTCGTCGAGCGTGTCGCGGTAGACCGGGTAGCGAGTGTAGGGCGACTCGAGAACCGCCTTGAGCGCCTCCTCAGCAGGCAGTGCGATCGAGATGGCAACCACCTCGGGCCGCGGCACCATGACGTCGGAGACTTCCTTGTCGGCGAAGTCGAAGACCTTGTAGAGCATCTCCTGCTCCTCGTGCTCGATCTCGCCCTGCTCGGCCGACGAGCTGAGCAGCATGCGGAGCTCGGCCTCCGAGTGGGCTTCGTGCTCGGCGCCGGGTGGCTCGAGCCCGAGCGCCCGCAGGAGCAGCGCGGTCGACGCCTGGAGCGCCCAGATCAGCGGCCGGAAGACGAGGAAGAAGAGGTGCACCGGCGTCGACAGGGCCAGGGCCGTTCGCTCCGGATGGCCGAGCGCGATCCCCTTCGGCACGAGCTCGCCGATCACCACGTGGAGGTAGGTGACGATCAGCAGCGCGAGGAGGACGGCGAGGAACGAGGCCATCACGGAGTCCAGGCGCTGCGACAGCACCTGCTCGCCGAGGGCGCCGATCGCGAGCGAGGAGATCGTCACCCCGAGCTGCATCGCGGAGATGAAGCGCGGTGGGTCGCCGGTGATCCGCAGCACGGCACGCGCCCGGCGGTTGCCCTCGTGCTCGAGCTCCATGATCCGGGTGCGCCGCGACGTGACGAGGCCGTACTCGGCGGCGACGAAGAACGCGTTCACGAAGAGCAGGCCGAGGAGGGCCAGCATCTCCAGCAGGAAGGTCACAGCAGTGGGCGCCCCAGAGGCGCGCGCGTACTGGGCGGCAGATCGTCGTCCACGCGAATCAGTCAGGTGAGTATAGCCGGGCACTGGACGATACGAACATCTGTTCGTATGATGGGGTGATGCGCGCCGCCTACCGGGAAGAGCCGTGCAAGGTGGCGCTCAACCGCGTCCGGGGGATGCCGTTCGCCTGGTCGCTCAACCCGTACATGGGCTGCGTGCACCGCTGCACCTTCTGCTACGTCCGCGGATTCGAGCAACGGGCCGACCGGCCCTCCGACGACCGCTACGGCACGTCGATCAGGGTCAAGCCGAACATCGCCGAGGTGCTGCGCTGCGAGCTGCACCGCTCGGGGCCTCGCGCAGAAGGGATCGTGATCGGCGCGGCGACCGACCCCTATCAGCCTGCGGAGGGCCGCTACCGGCTGACGCGGGCCTGCATCGAGGTGCTGCGCGACGTCGGCCAGCCGTTCTCGATCATCACCCGCGGGCCCTTGATCGTCCGGGACGCCGGCCTGCTGGCCGAAGCTGCACGGCGCGCCGACGTGTCCGTGACGTTCTCGGTGCCGACCGTCGACGACGACGTCTGGCGTTCGACCGAGCCGGGCACCGCTCCACCCCGTAAGCGCCTGCAGGCGCTGCAGGACCCTCGTGCAGGCCGGGGTGCGGGCAGGCGTCGGCCTGGCGCCGCTCCTGCCGGGGCTCTCCGACCACCCGACCCAGCTCGCGCGCGTCGTCGACGCCGCGCGCGAGGCGGGCGCGTGCGGCGTCTGGGCGAACCTCCTGTATCTCAGGCCTGGCACGCGCGAGCACTTCCTGTCGTGTCTCGCTCGTGATTGGCCCGAGCTCCTCCCGGAGTACGAGCGGCTCTACGCGCATGGCGCGTATCTGCCGCGGAGCCTGTCGCAGCCGGTCAAAGACGAGGTCCGCCGCCTCGCGCGCGAGCACGGGATCCGCGACCGCAGACCCGAGCCGCTTTCGCCCCCCGCGCGCTCCGAGCAACTTTCGCTCCTTTCCGCATAGGATTGAATCGGATGGCGGATGAGATCACGACGCTGATCGTCGACGACCACGAGGTCGTGCGCGAGGGCTTGCGACTTTCCCTCTCCCGGGCTCCGCACATTCGCGTCGTCGGCGAAGCCTCGGACGGCGCCTCCGCGGTCGAGCTGGCGGAGCGCCGGAAACCCGACGTCGTGATCATGGACGTGCGCATGCCCGGCATGGACGGGCTGGAGGCGACGAGGCTCCTGACCGAGCGCGTCCCCGAGTCGAAGGTCCTCATCTTCACGGCCTACTCGGAACGGTCGCTCCTCAGCCGCGGGCTCGAGTCGGGCGCCAAGGGATACATCCTGAAGGAGGCTCCGCACCAGACGCTCGTCCGCGCGATCGAGAAGGTCGCCCAGGGTGACGGCTACGTCGACCCGGCCCTGATGCCCGCGTTCCTCGCGGGCAAGGACCAGACCGACATGCTGACCGGACGTGAGCGCGAGATCCTCCAGCTGCTCGCCGACGGCATGTCGAACGGGGATGTCGCAGGTCGGCTGTTCATCTCCCAGGAGACAGTCAAGAGCCACGTGCGCCATATCCTCACGAAACTCGAAGCGGACACACGCACGCACGCGGTTGCGATCGCACTCCGCGAAGCCATCATCGATTGACCGATGACGGGCTCGACCGGCTGATCGCAGCCGAGCAGGACGAGCGGCGCCGAATCGCGCTCTTCCTCCACGACGGGCCGGTGCAGAACCTCGCCGGAATCGCGCTGATGCTCGACGCTGCGCTGCACGCGATCCAGACCGGGAAGCTCGATGACGCGGCTGGTGTTGTCGAGACCGCTCTCGCGCGCCAGCGGACGACGATCCGCGAGCTGCGCGACCTGTCGTTCGCTCTCGAGCCGGTCGTCCTCCGCGACCAGGGCTTCGGGCCTGCGCTGCACGCGCTGACCGAGCAGCTCGGGACCTCGAACCGCGTTCGGATCGACCTCGATGTCGAAGAGGCCGGAAGCATCGGCCAGACCGCCCAGGTCGCGATCTACACGATCATCCGCGAGCTGCTCGACCAGGCGCTCCGTCGCGGCCCCCTGAGCCGCATCCTGATCGGGCTGCATGCCACGGCGGACGGGGGCGTCGAGACGACGGTCGCAGACGACGCCGAACCGGAACGGCGGCGCCGCTCGTTCGAGGCGATCGAGGAGCGCGTCAAGCAGCTGCATGGCACGATCACGGTCGACGGCGGTGAGGAGGGCACTCGGGTCGTCGTCACCCTGCCGCCGTACGCCACACGGCGTTAAGCTCCGCCGATGGCGCCGGGCGACGGCTATCTCCTCTTCCTCTGGTCGCCGGCGGGCTACTCGCTGCGTGAGCAGGAGGGCGATCCGCCGCAGCTCGGCGAGGAGTTCGAGGAAGGCGGGCTCCAGCTCGTCGTCAACAAGATCGGTGCGTCTCCGCTGCCGGGCGACACGCGCCGGTGCGTGTTCTCCGTCGGCCGGTGAGTCTGTCAGCCTGAGGCGTCCTCCGCGGCCGCGAGCCCCAGCACGAGCGCCTGGGCGAGCCCGCTCGCGTAGCCGCCCGTCGCGACGCCGCCCGCGTCGACCCCCGCAGCCCAAAGGCCGTCGAGCCGGGAGCCGTCGGCGGCCAGCACACGGGCGTGCTCGTCGACCCGCAACCCGCCGATCGTGTGCGTGATCGAGGCGATCACCCGCACCGCCATCGACGGCCCCCGACGGTGGGTCGAACGGTAGGTCGGCCGGCTCGACGTGTGCCTCGGGAGGGGCGGCATCGACGATCTCGCGGACCGTACGGTCGCGCACCGTTTGCGCGAGCGCTGCTCCGTCGAGCACGTAGTAGGCCTTGGCGTCTCGCCGCTGCGCAGTTGCCTGGACGACGTTGGTCTCCGACCACGAGACGTCTCCGGAAGAGAAGAACTCGATCCCGTCCTCGTCGAAGATGCGCGCGAACCGCCCGTAGAGCTGCGAGAGCGCGACGAGCTGGGTCTCGTCCCAGGGCGCATCCGGCATGTTCCGGCCGTAGAACTCGTCCATCCCGCCGGTCAGCGCTGCTCCCCGGTCGAGTGCGTGGCACAGGCCGTCACCTTCCGACCACGGATTCGCGCGGAGGCGCAGTGACGCGGCCGGGGCCACGAAGCGCGTCACGAGGTCCGAGGAGGCCGCGAAGCCGCCGGTACAGAGGATCGTCGGCCCTCCCTGCGCAGCCGTCGACGCCGAGCTCGGCATCGCCCGCAAGGGCAGCAGCGACACCACGCGGGTCGAAGCGCTTCCCGACCGTACGCGGGTTGCCCGGTCTCCTCCCACTCGACCGGCGCCCCCTTGCGCACGAGCCAGTCGATCGCCTCGTCGAGCCGCTCCCACACGAGACGCTGGACCCGTTCGTCGCCGTGCGGGCATTCGCGGCGGAACTCCTCCCAGTCGCGATGCCGCCAGATCACGCCCGACGAGAGGAGCATCGACCCACCGATCCTCGTGCCCTTCTCGCGCACGACGGCTTTGTGACCGAGCTCACGCAGGCGGGCGGCGGCGACGAGCCCGGCCATCCCGGCGCCGGCGACGTTGACGTCCACCTCTAGGTGAGCGAGAACGTCGGCTTGTGCTCGACGTACTCGATGCGCACGCGCTCGGGCCCCCACAGGAACGCCGCGTAGGTGTTCGCGGCGTCCACGACCGACTCGACCTCGATCCCGAGATCGCCGGCATCTGCGATCACGTCCTCGGCGGAGTCGACGAGCACCGCGAGGTGGTTCAGGAGCGGCCGCCCGGGCTCGCCCGGCGACCCGTCGTGGAACGTGATGAACGCACCGCCGACGCCGACTCGCGCCGCGCCTGCCGGCTCGAAGCCGTAGCGGACGTACTCCGCCGCCGTCGCCGCCGGCGACGAGGACCACAGACGCGACGTGGTCGAGGTCGTACTCCACGTCGGTCTCGGCCTGCACGAGGGTCAGGAAGATGCCCTCACCGACCTCGAACACCTCCGGCGTGCCAGCGGGCAGGGCCGCGCGGGCCGCGGCGAGATCGGAGACCCGCAGGCCGACATGCTTGAGCGCGCCCTGCTGCCGCGGGCCGTCGGCGTCGAAGAGCGTCAGCTTGCCGCGGCGTGCGTCGCTCCCGAGCAGGGTGAAGTTGTCCTCGCGGGCGATCACATGCATCCCGAGATGGCGCTCCAGAAACGCTGCGATGGGTGCACGGTCGGCGACCCAGAAGGCGACATGGTCGAGAGTCTTGGGTTGCACGGCCGCGAACGTTATCGACCGGGACGGCGTTGCCGAAACCCCAAGGGCGGACCGGCTGCCCGCAGGACCACGGGAACGCGTCGCGTCCGGGCCCCGCACGCAAGGGGCCCGGACGCTTCGACGCGGGTTACCGCGAGCTGCGACGCGCCGTGCGCGAGCGGGACGCTGACTTGCGTCCGCCGCTCTTGCGAGCCGGTGCGGCCTTGCGAGCCGTGCTCTTCTTGCGGGTGGCCGTCTTGCGCTTGGCACCGGAAGCCTTCCGGGCGGTCGTCTTCTTCCGCGCCGTCGTCTTCTTGCGAGCGGTGCCCCGCTTCGCGGTCGTCTTCTTCCGCGCGGTGGTCTTCTTCCGGGCGGTGGTCTTCTTCCGCGCCGTCGTCTTCTTCCGCGCGGTGGTCTTCTTGCGGCCCGTCGACGCCTTGCGGGCCGTCGACTTCTGCGCCGTCGTCTTCTTGCGCGCGGTGGTCTTCTTGCGCGCCGTCGACGACTTGCGGGCCGTGGTCTTCTTTCTGGCTGTCGTCTTCTTGCGAGCAGTCGTCTTCTTGGCGGCAGTCTTCCGCTTCGGAGCCGACGTTCTCTTGGCAGCCGTCTTCTTCTTCGCCGCCGACTTCTTCTTCGTCCCGGACTTCCGGGCCGCCGAAGAACGCGACGTCGAGCTCTTGGAGGAGCTACGCGAGGAGCGCGAGGAAGACCGTGTGCGCGCCGGAATGGCGGCCACTTGCTCTGCACTCTCCTGCGAGTCGCCGATGGCGGACTCGCCCCACGTGTCGTCGGCGGCTTCCGCCGACGGTTCGCTCAACAAGCCAGCATTGGACGTCTCTGACGTCTCGCTGGTCCCGCTCCAATCCTCTTGGGTCACAACTGACCTCCTGGGTCGGTTTGCGCGTGCACGATTCCCTACCACGTTCGTTTGTAACGTGCAATGCGGACGGACAAGTTCGTTCGCACGTTGCTGAAAAGGAAAACGACCCTCTTCAGCGCACACACTACGCGCGTGCGCTGAGCAATGGCTTCGACGTCGGTGCGTCGACTCCGCCTGCGCGCTCGAGCGTCACCATCACCTGTGCGCCGGGTGCAACACGCTGACGCAGCGTGAACGTCGTGCCGGAGAACTGGCCGGCGCGATGCACCGACTTGTCGGCGACCCACGCTTCGTACGTCTTGCCCGCTGGAGGTGACGGAAGACGCACGGCGAGAACTGCTGCACCGGACGGGGCGACGACCAGCTCGCCGGGCGCGCCCGAGACGGCGATGCGGCGTGCGCTCGGATCGCCGAGGATGCTCACCGCCGTGCGCTCGTGGGCGAGAGAATGGTGGAGCGACGCCGCCCAGAGGCCGAAGGCGACCGCTGCCGCGGTCGCCGCGACCGCCAGCGCCGCCGCGACGGACACCGCGACCGAGCGGCGCGCGGACGGGAACGAAACGACGTTCTGACGCTCGGCCCGGGCCGCCTCGAGGATGCGGCCGCGTAGCGCCGAAGGCCGGCGCCGGCCCCTCGACGGCGAACGCGAGCGACGCGGCCGCGCCCTGGAGCCCGGCCAGTTCCGCCCGGCACTGGTCGCAGCCCGCGAGGTGCTCCTCGAACTGCGCGAGGTCCGCTCCCGCGAGAGCATCGAGGGCATAGAGGGCTGAAAGCTCGTGAAGGTTCTCGGCCATACTGATCCAAAACCGGATTCGTCCAGAGCCTCCGGTCGGTTCGGACCTGAATCGAGTCTCTACTCCAGGGGCTCGTTCTGGACGTTGTGCTCCGTCGCATACTCGTCCGTCAGCCGGTCGACGACTTCCATCCCGTCCGCGTAGGCGTAGTTGATCTTGACGAACGGAGCCCATTTGTCGGGCAGGGCGTCCTCCGGAAAGATCGCCTCGACCGGGCATTCGGGCTCGCAGGCGCCGCAGTCGATGCATTCTTCGGGGTCGATGACCAGAATGCGCCCGGCCTCGTGAATGCAGTCGACGGGGCACACGTCGACGCAGGAGCGGTCTTTGATGTCGATGCACGGCTCGGAGATGATGTACGTCACGGGCGCCTACTCTACCGACGCGAGGAGCGGATCGATCAGTTCCCGGGTGCGTTCGAACAGCGCTGATTTCGCGACAACTTGGTCGAAGCCCGCCGCGTGAGCGCGGCGGAGACCGGCTGTGTCGGTGTGGTTCGTGTAGCCGAGAATCGGCACGTCGGGATAGTTGTCTGCGACATCGGCCGCGTCGATGCGCGCGATGTCGGCGATCACGAGATCGGGCGGCTCGACCCCATCCGACGTCTCGAAGCGATGCTCTGGCAGCAGCGCCTCGAGCTTCCCTCGGATGAAGAGGTCGACCCCACACAGCAGGATCGTCGCCATGCCTAGGCTCGACACTAGCACTGTCACAGCGGCCTTCCAACAAGGGCCTTGCCCTGGCGCGCGCAGGGGCCTACTTCGAGGCGCACGAGGCGTTCGAGAAGGCGTGGCGGGCCTGCGCCGAGGAGGAGCGAGATTTCTTCCAGGGTCTCGTCCACGTCGTCGTCTCGGCGTATCAGCGCGGACGAGGCAAGCCGGTGGCAGCCGAACGGCAGCGCGTGAAGGCGCTTCGGCGCCTCGCACCGTTTGCTCCCGCGCACCGCGGCCTCGACATCGCGGCGCTGCTCACGGGGCTAGAGCGAGCTGAGCCCGACCTTCGTCAGCACCTGGTCGAGCGCCACCTGGAGCCACCAGTTCCGGTCGAAGAAGAGCAGGAGGCCGAGCGCGACGAGGGTGGCGCCTGAGCAGACGCGGACGACGCCGTAGTGGTCGCGCACGAAACGGAAGGCGGTCATCGCGTGCGCGAAGGCGATACCCGCCAGCACGAACGCCGCCCCGAGGCCGAGGGAATAGGCGATGAGCAGGACCACGCCGCGAACGATCGAGCCGGAGCTCGACGCGAGCACGAGGATCGATGCGAGCACCGTGCCGATGCACGGAGCCGCGCACACGGCGAACGCGCCTCCGAGGAGCGCCTTCGAGCCGCGCCGTCGTGCGTGCTGCAGGAGCCCCGGTGCCACGGCGCGCTCCGGCCACGGGAGCAGGCCCATGAACGCAAGTCCCAGAACGACGAGCACGAACCCGGCGATCTTCAGCTGCGTCGGCTTGTCGACCGTGCTGCCGACCGCGGCGGCGCCCGCTCCGAGGACGACGAAGACGACGGTGAAGCCGATGATGAACGGGACGCTCGCGAGTGCGATGCGCCGCCCCACGCCACGCTCCCCCAGCCGGTCGATGTCGACCGCCGAGATGGCCGAGAGATAGCCGGGTACGAGCGGCAGCACGCACGGGGTGATCACCGAGATCAATCCGGCCGCAAAGGCGATCGGGAGCTTCTCAATCATCGAGCCGGCTCAATCTTCGAACCGTGCGAGCGCGTCGTCGACCAGTCGCTCGTCCTCCGGCGGCAGGCCGGCGTCAGCCCGTGGCGGCCCGGCTCCGCCGGCGGCACGCTTGCGAGACCAGTGCCACGCGCCGCCCGCGATCGCCGCCGCGCCGAGGGCGATCCCGCCGAGCGGCAGGAGCCAGGCGATCAGGTCGAAGCCGTGCGTCTGTGGCGTCGAGAGCACGGCCGTGCCGAACTGCGCGACCATCGCATCGAGGATCTGTCGCTCGGTCTGGCAGGCGGCGATCCGGCGCGCCACGTCGGCCTTCATCTGGTTCGCGAAGGGCGAGTTCGACTCGTCGAGCGTGGTGTGGCACTCGAGACAGACGAGCAGTGTCTCGAGGTGCGACTGGCTCGCGTGCGTGGTGCAAGCGGCCGCCGGCGCGGCGAGCGCGAGCGCCGCCGCAACGACCGCGAGGGCCCTCACGACTTGAGCGCCCGCCGAATGCCCTCGTCGAGCTTCTGCCGCGTGGCGACGCTGACGATGTGTGGGGGCACGACGTTGCCGCGACGGTCGATGAAGAACGTCTCGGGTGTACCCGTGACGCCCCAACCCGGATAGGTGCTGCCCGAAGCGTCACGGACGTTCACGTAGGTCACGCCGTAGCGCTTCAGGTAGGCGCGCGCGGGGCCTTTGAAGTCGAGCGCGTCGACGCCGACGAACACCACGTCCTTCCCCTTCCACGCTCGAGCCGCGGCGTCGAGGGTCTTCGCCTCCTGCTTGCATGGAAGACAGTCCGACTGCCAGAAGTTGACGACCACGACCTTGCCGCGGAGGGAGGCGAGGCTCAGCCTGCCTCCGCCGTCGAGCCGCGGCAGATCGAGCTTGGGAGCGGCGACAACCTTGCCCTTGTCGACCTTCTGCGCGACCCCGGAGCCGTGGCCGTGCACGACGTCCCAGACGAGCAGCGCCAGCAGGGCGAGGACGCCCGGCCGCGACCGCGGTGCGAACGAGGCGCATCAAAGGATGTAGACCGTCGTGCCGACGCTGACGTGGTCGAAGAGCCATTCGGCATCCGGCACCTGCATGCGGATGCAGCCGTGGGAGGCGCTGTAGCCGATCGACGTCGGCTCATCCGTGCCGTGAATGCCGACGCCCGGTGCGTCGAGGCCCATCCAGCGTGTGCCGAGCGGGTTGTTGGGGCCGGGCGGCACAGGCTTCAGGCCTCGCGCCCAGGCGTCCTGCACGGGTGGGTACCAGGTCGGGTTCTTCCACTTGACGACGATGTGCCAGACCCCGCTCGGGGTCGGGTAGATCGCCTGCCCGGTCGCGACCCGGAACGTGCGGCGGAGCTTCCCGAGGTCGTAGAGGAAGAGCTGGTTGGTGGAGCGGTTGATCACGATCGTCTCGGCGAACGAGGCGACCGAGACCTTCGGCGCGACCTTCCGGGTGCGGACGTGAACCGGGAGCCGCGTGTTCGACTGCAGCGCCGCCGTGATGCGTTGCGCGAGTCGAGCGGTGTCGAGCGAGCGACCCGGCTTGTCGACCGTCAGGTACGGCTTGCCGGCCTTCAGTTTCAGCGTGGCATCGACCGGGGCCTTCGTGAAGCGCTTCTTCGCGGCCGCGACCCACGCGCGGAGCGCCGGGCCGTGGACCGCGACGACGAGGCGCACGTTCGCTCCGGACTCCGAGATGCGCGCGCGAGCGACTGCGGTGGCCGTGTACGCAGATGCGACCTTGGCCGGGTCGAGCAGCAGCTTGCTGCGGTCGATCACCACCGGCAGCGGCCGGTGGAAAGCTGCCTGCACCGCAGAGACCGCCTCGGCGGGCTGCAGGCCACCCACCCGCAGACCGGCGACGCGCACGCCGCCCGGCAGCCCGGCGCTCGTCTGCGGGGTGGTCGTCGTGCTCGGCGAGGTGGTCGTCGTGGGCGAGGTCGTCGTCGCAGCGGTGGTCGTCTCGACCGTCGACGTCGAGGTCGTCACGTCGGCGATCACGGCGCTGGAGAACGCCCCCGCAGCCGCGAAGCCGAGCACGAAGAGGACGGCTGCGTACGAGCGCTTCACTGCGCAAGCAGTGTAGCCAGGCTCCGCAGGGCCATTTCCGGGTCATCCGAGACGATCCCGTCGACGCCGGCGGCGACTACCCGCTCGATCGTGGCCGGGTCGTTCGCAGTCCAGGCCAAGACCGGAGCGCCGAGCCGGTGGGCGACCGCGACCGCCGCCCGGGAGCAGAGCGCGTAGTGCAGCGACAGGGCATTGGCGTGAGCGAAGCGGAGCAGCACGGGGATTCGCAGGGGCATCACCTGCCGGAGCGATGCAGCCCCGGCTCGAGTGAGCACAGCCGGCCAGCTGAGCTTCGAGATCCCGTGGCGGTCGCGCGGATACCCGATCGCGATCGTGGAGCCCGGCGCCTGCGCCGCGATCCGCCTGCCGCTGATGGCGAACGCAGTCGACATGTACGACCGGGCCTCGAGCCGGTGGCGGCGAAGCGCGTCCACGACGCCGTCCTCGTAGCCGGGCAGCTTCACGTCGAGATGCAGGCCGACGTCGTGGCCGCCGAGGAACTCGAGCGCATCGTCGAGCGAGAGCGCGTCGGCGGGAAGCTCGTCGAGCGAGTGCCCGAGGCGAAGCCCCGGGGCAACGTCGAACTCGACGATGTCAGCGCCGGCGTCGACGGCGGCCTGCAGCGCCGCGAGTGTGTTCTCGTCCGCGAGGGCCGCCGCTCCACGGTGCCCGATCACGAGCGGGCGACCGAGCTCGCGGCGAAAGAGGTTCACGTGCGACGCAGCACGACGATCGCGCAGTCGTCCGGCAGATCGCCGCCGGCGAAGCTCCGGCAGGCGGCGAGCACCGCATCGGCGACCACCTGCGCCGGCCCTGCGGCATGTGACGACAGCACCTGGTCGAGGCGTTCGAGCCCGAAGAGCTCGCGATTTGCCCGCGACTCGACCACGCCGTCGGTGTAGAGAACGACCATCCCGCCGGGCGCGAGCTGTGCGCTCGCCTGCTCGTAGGTCTGAGCAACGTCGATCCCGAGCGCGAGCCCGTTGCAGGCGAGCCCGGTCACGGTGCCGTCCGGTGCGACGAGCCTCGGCTCCGGATGGCCCGCGCTCGCCGCCTGCACCTCCCCGTTTCCGACGACGGTCACGTAGGCCATGGTGATGAACTTGCCGAGCGCGATATCGCCGACGACCACCTCGTTCGCCGCCGCGAGGAACGCCGACGGCTCGGAGTGCTCCCGCGCGAGCGACCGGAAGACGAACTTCGCCATCGCCATGTCGGCGGTCGCGTCGATGCCGTGTCCCGTCACGTCTCCGAGCACGACTGCAAGACGGCCGTCCGGCAGCTCGAGGAAGTCGAAGACATCGCCGCCGACATCGACCTGTGCGGCCGACTCGTAGACCGCGCCGACCTCGAGCCCCGGTATTGAAGGCCGCTCGCGCGGGAGCAGCGACTGTTGCATCGTCTCCGCAAATCGTTTCTGCTGCTGGTACAGGCGGGCATTGTCGACGGCGAGCGCAGCCTGCTGCGCGATCGACCGAGCCGTCGCGAGCGTCTCTTGCGAGATCGGCGCTGCCGGGTCGAGCGACAGGATGGTCAGCTGCGCGAGCAGGTCACTCGCGGTCGTGATCGGCAGCAGTGCGGCCGTCGCCCCGCCCAAGAGGAAGGGGACGAGCAGTGCATGCGCGCCGCCAAAACGCTCGGCAGTCGCAGCCTCGAGCATCGTGGGCTCGTGTGTGAGCGGCGGACGCGGCTGGGGACGCTCGAGGATCGTGCGGACAGCCTCGGCGAGCCGCGAGTCTGCGACGTGGATGGCGCGAGGCACGAAGACGTCGCCGCGCTCGTCGGGCACGCGAATCACGGCGGCGTCGACGTTCAGCTCCTTGACGAGCGTCTCGGTGACGGCCGCGAGCGTGCTGTCGAGCGAAAGGGTCTGGGCGAACGACCGGGAGATCTCGTACAACGCATTCACCCGGCGCGAGACCAGCCGCTCCGACTCGAGCACGGTCGTCAGGGCGGCCTCCTGGGCCCGCGCCTGCTCGTGCAGGCGGGCGTTCTGAACCGCAACCGCGAGCGGCGCTGCGAGGGCGGCGACGAGTGCCGTCTCGCCGTCACCGAGCTGCCGGTCACCCGGGTACGCGACGATCAGGCCGATCGGCTCCTGCTGGGCGGTCAGCGCCACGGCGACGACCGACGGCTGGCCCGCCGCGGCGAGCGCCGCCCGCACGGCGGCGAGCGCAGGCTCGCGACCGTCGACGTGCGCCTGCACGGTTCCTCGCGCCCGCAACGGCCCCCGCAGCGCAGCGACGAGAGGCGCGACGACCCGCTCGTCCGTGGCTGCGACGCCGCGGCCCGCCGCCGCGTGCAACCTGCCGTCCTCGCGCAGGAACACACCGACGTGCTCCACCTGGAGCAGGCCGGCGATCCGTTCGACGGCGGTCTCCAGCGTGTGTGCGAGTGAGAGCTGCGAGATCGCCTCCGCGACCACCTCGAGCAGCGACCGTGTGCGTTCGAGCTCCTGGTCGAGCTCCTGCACGCGCTCTGCCGACCGGAGGGCATGGGCCGTTCGCGCCTGCGAATCGCGCAAGGGCAGGGAGATCCGCCTCGGGGGCGGCGGCATCCTCCGGGTAGAAGAGCTGCAGCGCGGCGAAGGCCGGCTGTCCGAGCGTCAGCGTGGCGACCAGGGCGGCGCCCGCGGCGTACGTGATGCCGGCCGGGCGTCGCAGCTCGAAGGCCTCGACGACGAGCGCCGCGGCCTGCGCGAGGCCCGGGTCGACGGCGCCGGACGAGGCGATCAGCTCCGGCCGTTCGTCCCCCGCCTGCCACAAGGCTCCGCCGCGCGCGCCGGTCAGCTCGACTGCGCTTCGCACAGCCTGCTGCGCCGCCCGCCGCGGGTCGCCCCCTGCTGCGAGAGCCTCGCCGACCAGCTCGAGCTGCTGGGCCCGGATGCTCGCCCCGGCGACCTCCGGCGCGAGAGTGCGCACCGCGAGCGCCACCTGGCCGGCGGCCAGACCCGCGAGGGCACGATCGTCATCGCCGAACTCCTCGGCGATCCGGATCAGCTCGACCGACCCCACAACCTGTCCGCCGGCGCGGGCGGGCAGCGCGATCAGTCCGGCGGCACGCGCCCGCTCGGCGACCCGGCGGGTCGGCTCGGTCGGCTCCTCGACGGCGACCGCTTCGCAGAAGCCCTGCGTGCCGGCCACCTCTGCCCCGAGGTACGAGCCCGGCGGGGCGTAGGCCCGGGCCGCGAGGCGTCCCTCGCCGTCGAGGACGCGCAGCACCGCGAGGTCGGCCCGGGTCGCGTCGGCCAGGGCGGCGGCGACGGCATCGAGAGCGACCCGCAGATCGGACGTCTCGGCGACCTGGGCGGCAGCTTCCGCCAGGCGCTCGACCGCCAGCCGCTGGGCGTCAACGACCATGGTGAAAAGCAGTATTGCCTACAATCCCCGGGATGCCCGAGCCCGCCCGCCAGGAAAGCGCCGTTCTCCAGGAGGACCCGCCGTCGCTCGATCCGAGAGCGATCGAGCAGAACTACCGCCGCGAGCGGGCTCGCCGGCGCGCGCGGACCGAGCGTCGAAGCGCCGTCAAGCGGTCGAACGTCCGGTTCTGGGTCAGTCTCCTCGTGCTCGCGTTCCTGGCGGCGTTCGCGCTGGTCGCCGCCTGGCACGAGGTTCAGACGCTCTTCGGCGTCTGAGCCTGCCCGGCCAGGTTCAGCTGCTCCCGAGCCTGGGCGAGCGGGCTCCAGTCGGCGCGCTCCCAGCTGCGCCCGGCGCACATCGGGCAGGCCGGCAACGGCGCGCGCAAGGTGACGCCGTAACCGCAATCCGAGCAGTGGTAGGCGCCGACGACGGGCGTTCCGGCAGGGAGAAATTCGACGTAGTCAGCGTCCCGCGAGGCGGGAGCGGGCGTGTCGTCGAGCATGGCGACCCCTTTCGACCAGGCGGTTCCGACAGCTTCCGACCGGCATGATCCCCATACTAGAGGCTGTGGAAACCCCCGACTTCTTCGAGCTCGAGCTGCCGGCCGGCCCCGGCGGCCCCACCGCCCCGCCTCCGGCTGCGTCCCGGCGCCCCGCGCCCGGCGGCCTGTGGGCGGCCGGGGAGCGAATCACCTGGGTCGCCGGGCTCGTCCTGGCGCTCTCGTCGTTCATGGACTGGTACGCAGGGTCGGGCGTCGGCGTCAAGCTCGCCGTCATCGGCTGGCATACAGGCGTCCTCGGCAAGCTCGTCTTCTTCCTCGGGCTGGCAGTGGTCGCGGTGGTCGCGCTGCGCGAGCTGGGCTTCGAGCTCCCGCCGTCGATCCCCGAGAGCCTCCTCGTCCTCGCGCTCGGCGCGCTGGGTGCGATCTTCGTCCTGATCCGGATCATCTCGATCCCCGACGCAGTCCTTCCGGCCGACGGCCGCGGCATCGGCATCTGGATCAGCCTGCTCGCCTCGTTCGCGGTGATCTTCGGCGGCCTGGTCCGCGCCGCCGAAGAGCTGTAGCAATCACTTCGGCGAGAGAGCACGCTCGCCCAGGCAAGCCGACTGGTGTCTGACACCAGAGGTGTCAGACACCCTTCCGGCCCTCGGCGCATCCTTCAGGGGTGCATCGCGGAACATTCACGCCGGCGAGGTAGCTGGTTCCTGACAACCGTCGGTGGGCGGCGTAGTTTCTTGCCTGTGTTGACTCTCGCGCAGCTCGAACGGGCGATTCGCGAAGCCTGGAGTCTGGACACGGCGGATCCAGAGGATGGATGGACGCGCGAGAACCCGAGTCGCGGTCAGTGCGACGTCACCACGCTCGTCGTTCAGGATCTGGTGGGCGGGGACATCCTCGCGGCAGACGTCTACCTCGACGGAGAGCGCATCGAGGCACACATGTGGAACCGACTCGCTTCGGGAATCGATGTCGATCTGACCCGCGATCAGTTCTCACGAGGCGAGGTCATCGGCGAGCCGAAGGTCGTCCAGCGCACCTCGGCGATAGCCGACCCCGCGCATCCGCGTTACCACCGGTACGAGGCGTATCTCGTGCTGGCAGACCGGGTGCGAGCCCGCCTCGGCTTACCCGGCTGGAACGCTTCCGGCCCCTGATCGGCGATGTCCCACCCCTCCTCGCCGTCCGACCCTCGACCGCTGAATCGCCGTTCGGGAATACCCTCGCAGCGATGGCCGGCGCTGACGTTCCGGTAGTGCGCCTCGCCGGGGCCGGTGAGGCACGCGTTGTCGCGACGCTGCTTCACGACTTCAACCGCGAGTTCGACGAACCAACGCCTCCCGTGGTGAACCTGACAGAGCGAATCGCCGACCTGCTCGAAGGCGGGGACACGGCGGTTCTTCTTGTGGGCGAGGGCCCTGACGGGCTGGCAGTTCTTCGGTTTCGCCCCGCGATCTGGAGCAGCGGCTCGGAGTGTTACCTGGCAGAGCTCTACGTCAGCCCCACCCGCCGCGGGAGAGGACTCGGGCGTGCGCTGATGGAGGCCGCGATCGACGAGGCCCGAGGCGTCGGGGCCGACACGATGGAGATCGGCGTCGATGAGCCCGACCTCGCAGCGCGTCATCTCTACGAAAGCCTCGGCTTCACGAACCGTGCAGGAGGGCCGGGCGGGCCGGTCATGTACGTGTACGAACGCGACCTCCACGGCCGGTAGCGGCGGTGGGCCGACCCGCTGAATCTCATTCGGTGCAGTTCGCGGAAACGAACCTAGCGAACGGTTCGCGCCTGCAGGAACACCCAGATCGCGGCGAGGGCAGGCGCCCCGAAGATGATCGCGAGTATCCAGTGGCCGCTGAGCAGGAAGATCAGAGCCAGAACGGTGAGACCGGTCGCGATCAGCGCGACGCGGCGCAGCATCCGCCCGCGGAGGTTGGCCCTGCCGCCCAGGCTCACGCGCCCACCTCGAGGTGCGATCTCACGGCCCCATCTCACCACGATCCCACCGCTGCGTCCAGCCGGCAGCGCGCCAACCGATGAGTTTGTGCGCCGTCGCCGGTCTCTGTGAGACTAGGCCCAGTTGTCGTCGCCGGAGGTGAAGGATCGTGCCACGCACGCTGCTCGTGATCGGAACCCGCAAGGGATGCTTCGTGCTCGAAAGCGACGCGGACCGTCGGGACTGGAACGTGCGCGGCCCCTTCTGCGAGGGCTGGCCGGTCTACCACGCGGTCTTCGACCCGCAGTCGGGCTCGATCTTCGCCGCGGCGGCGAGCGAGTGGCACGGCTCGGCCGTGTGGCGGAGCACCGATCTCGGCGAGACCTGGACGCACTCGAGCGAGGGCCTCGCCTACGACGACGGCGACCGGAAGCTCTCCAAGGTGTCGACCCTGTCGGTTGCGGGCGGCCGGGTGCTCGTCGGGGCCGAGGCGCCCGGCATCTTCGAGAGCAGCGACGGCGGCGACACCTGGTCGCTCCTCAGCACCCTCGCCGGGCAGCCGGGCAGCGAGGAGTGGGACGACCCCGCCAACCAGCCTCCCGGCCATCTCGGCATCTCCGCCTTGCTCGCGGCCGACCCGGCGGAGCGGGACAACTTCTGGGCGATCGTGCAGGGCGTCGGCGTGTTCGAGACCGCCGACGGCGGCACCTCGTGGACGCCGCGCAACCGGGGGCTGCGCGCCGACTGGCCGCGCCCGCACGACGAGGTCGGCTTCTGCGTGCACAAGCTCGTCCGCTCGGCGGCCGACGGCGACCGGATGTACCAGCAGAACCACGTCGGCGTGCACCGCAGCGACGACCGCGGCCAGAGCTGGACCGAGATCACCGAAGGCCTCCCGAGCGAGTTCGGCTTCGCCGCCGCGGCGCACCCGCACGACCGGGACACCTTCTTCGTCATCCCCCTCGATCCCGGGCACGGGCGCACGATGCCGGACGGCAAGGCCGCGGTCTGGCGCACCCGCGACGGAGGCTCGAGCTGGCAGCGCGCAGACAGCGGACTGCCGCAGCGCGATGCTTACCTCGGCGTGCTCCGCGAGGCGATGGCGAACGACACCTACGACGTTCCGGGCTACTACTTCGGGACGAGCACCGGCCAGGTGTTCGCCAGTGCGGACGATGCGGCGTCGTGGACCGAGATCGCCAGCTATCTCCCGGCGATCTCATCGGTCGAAGTCGCGATCATCGACTGACCTCGTGGCCGAGCTGCACCTGCCGAGGACCCTGACGCCGCTCTTCCCCGAGCTGCCGCGGCGGATCGACCTCGACGCCGCGACCGTGGACGATGCGATCGACCAGCTGAACGCCCGCTGGCCGGGTGTCCGTGACCGCCTCTGCGAGCCGGGGCCGTCGATCCGGCCCCACATCCACGTCTACGTCGACCGGGAGCGGGCGGCACTGGAGACACCGCTCGAGCCGCGGTCGCGCGTGGACGTGATCGCGGCGATCAGCGGCGGCTGACGACGCGCTACGCCGGAACGAGCTGCTTGGCGCGCTCGATCAGCTGCCGCGGGTCGAACGGCTTGCCGACGAAACCGCGCGCACCGCGTTCCTCGGCGTTGCCGGCCGCAGTCGAGTCGACCTGGCCGCTGAACATGACCACCGGGATCGACCCGTGCCGCTCCTGGAGCCGCTGGAGCAGCTGCCAACCGTCGATGCCCGGCATGACGACGTCCAGGAGGACGAGCGCGGGGGTCTGATCCTCGATCGCGGACAAGGCCTCCTCCCCGCTCGCAGCCTCGAGCACCGTGTAGCCCTCGAGCTCGAGATGGACGCGCACGAGCTCGCGCAGGCGCGCATCGTCGTCGACGACGAGGACGAGCGGGCCGCTCGTGTGGCCGCCCGGCCCGGAGCGGTCGAGGAACGTCTCGAGGTCGCGGCGGCGGTACCGCCGGTGCCCGCCCGGGGTGTAGAACGCGGGCACCCGGCCCTGGTCGGACCACTTGCGGATCGTCGACTGGGCCACGCCCAGGAACTTGGCCGCCTGGCCGAGCGTCAGCCAGTCCGGCTCGCCGGTCGGGGCGCGTCTCGCGGAGGAACTCACTCGCCGAAAGTAACCAAAGCTTCCATTTCCTAAACCGTTTATGGGTTTTGCACCGTAACCGTCACGGTTTCCCGTGCGGCCGGCGCGAGCGGTAGCGGCTGCAGGGTCCGGACGAGCGTCTGCGTGCCGCCCGGCGTCGGATTGTCGTGCAACTGCTTCGCCGAGCGCCACCCCGAGCGCAAAGACGAGCGCGACCCCCACCACCGCCAGGACGACCCGGATCACGGCCGGTAGTCGGTCGCCCCGCGGGCGTACAGATGGAAGGCGGCATCGGCGACCGTGCCTGCCTCGCTCACCGGGGGCGCTTCGGGATCGGCATCGTCGAGAGCGGCGCGCGCCCAGTCGTCGGCGCCGTCATACGCGTCGGCCAGCTCGGCGAGCGTGAAGACCTGGCCCACGCGCCGGCGCAGCGCGTCCACGAGAACGTCGACCTGGCCCATCCGCTCTGCGTAGCGGGCGCGATCGGGTCGCGTGCTCTCGACACGGCGCATCCCGTCCTGCCACTGGTGGCGCGCAAGGTCGATATCCACGATCAAGGAGTACAGCACGAGTCGGGCCAGAGGGCCGGCAACTCGGCGAGCATCCGGTCGCCCAGGTCGTAGCCGGGCCGCGCGAGCGCGAAGGCGGCGTGCGCGTGGAGGCACTTGAGGCTCCCGGCCCGGGTCGAACCGCCGATCCCGGCGTCGAGCTCGGGCCGGATGCGCCGCTGCTCGGCCTGCGCAGCGTCGAGGCTCCGCTGGAGTGCCGCGTCGCGCTCGACTGCCTGCGTCCAGCGCTCGACGCCGCCCGCAGCCTCGAGGCGGGAAACGGCGGTCACGAGCCAGGGACAGGTCAGGTAGTACTGCGTCGGGAACGGGCGGCCGTCGGCGCCGAACGGCTCCTGTTCGGTCACCGCCGGCCGGCCGAACGGGCAGCGAACGGCCACACGCCGAAACGCGCGCGGCTCACGGCCGATCTGCCGCGCCACAACCTCTGCATCTGACACAGGAAGGAAGCTAGATGATTCAGTGCTTCTGGTGGCGCCAGGCGCCGATCCCGCGCACGATGAAGAGCTTCTCACTCGGCTTCACGAGCCCCAGCCGGCGTGCTTCACGCAGCAGCTGGTCGCCGGAGTCCGCCGAAGCGATCCGCGCCTGGAGGCGCTGCTTCTCGACGCGCAGCGCATGAACCTCGGCCGTGCGGGACTGCAGGTCGCTCTTCGTGTGCAGATACGTGTGGATCGGCTTCCAGTAGAGGAAGGCGACCAGCGCGATGCCGCCGATCGCGAGCAGACGAGTGGGACGAAGCCGGGGCACGGCGACAGCTTCGCTGCCGCCCCGGCAATCCCTACGTCAGGCGATGTCGACCTTGATCACGTTGGTCGAGCCTGGCAGGTTGACCGCCGTCCCCGCGGTCAGCACGACGCGATCGCCGGCGTCGACCATGCCGGCCTTGAGCGCCGATTCGAGCGAGCGCGACCAGAGATCCTCGACGTCGTCGCTCGGCGGCATCAACACCGGCGTCACCCCCCACTCGAGCGCCATCTGCTGCACGGCGGTGCGATGGTGCGACAGGCCGAGGATCGGCCGGCGCGGTCGCAGTCGCGCGACGGCCGACGCGGTGCGGCCCGTGAACGTCGGAACGAGGATCGCGCGCGCGCCGAGTGCCTCGGCGAGGTCGCAGGCGGCGTTCGACATCGCCCGACCGACGGTCGGCTCCTCCCCGGCCTCCGGCATCTGGTGCCGGTAGCCCATCGACGGCTCCACCGCGCGTGCGATCCGGTCCATCATCTGCACGGCCGCGACCGGGTAGTTGCCGGTGGCCGTCTCCGCCGAGAGCATGATCGCCGAGGTGCCGTCGAGCACCGCGTTCGCGACGTCGCTCGCCTCGGCCCGCGTCGGCTCGGCGTGCTCGACCATCGATTCGAGCATCTGGGTCGCGGTGATCACCGGCTTGCCCGCCTCGAGGCAGCGCAGGATGATCCGCTTCTGCAGCAGCGGCACGGTCGCGGCGCCGATCTCGACCCCGAGGTCTCCCCGCGCCACCATCACGGCGTCGGCCTCGAGCAGCACCTCGTCGAGCGCCTCGACCGCCTCCGCCTTCTCGATCTTCGCGATCACACGCGCCGGCGAGCCGTGCTGGCGGATGATCGCCTGCAGGTCGCGCACATCAGCCGCGGCGCGCACGAACGAGAGCGCGACGAAGTCGACGCCGAGCCCGAGCGCGAACTCGAGGTCACCAAGGTCCTTCTTCGTCAGCGAGGGGATCGGGACCGGAACGCCGGGCAGGTTGACGCCCTTGTGGGACTTGATCTCGCCGCCGACGACGACGCGGCAGCGCGCGCGGCCCTGGTCGACCTCCTGCACCGAAAGGCGAACGAGGCCGTCGTCGATGAGGATGTCGTGGCCCGGGCGAAGCACCTCGCCGATCACCGCGGGTGCGATCGGCAACTCGCCGTTCAGCGCGTGCTGCTCGCCGACGACGACCACCTCCTCGTCCTTGAGGAGCAGGCGCGGCTCGTCGAGGTCGCCGATGCGCAGTTTCGGCCCCTGGAGGTCGGCGATCAGCGCCAGCGGCCTGCCGGTCTCCTCCTGGATCGCGCGCACGACGCCGGCGCTGGCCGCGTGGTCCTGGAGGGTGCCGTGCGAGAGATTGAGCCGGATTGCGTCGACCCCGGCGTCGACCAGCTCGCGGAGAACCTCCGGGCTCGACGACACCGGGCCGATCGTGGCCACGATCTTGGTTCTCCTGCGGTCCGCTGCCATCTCGTCGCAGCGTAGCTCCAAACCGCAGCGCGGCTCGGCCTCAGCGCCGGGTGCGCGGGAACGCGTCCCAGCCCGGGTATCGCGCCGCCGCTCCCAGCTGCTCCTCGATGCGCAGCAGCTGGTTGTACTTCGCCACCCGGTCGGACCGTGCCGGCGCTCCGGTCTTGATCTGGCCGGTGCCGAGGGCGACCGCTAGGTCGGCGATCGTCGCATCCTCGGTCTCGCCCGAGCGGTGCGACATGACGGCCGTGTAACCGTTCGACTGGGCGAGGCGAACCGCCTCGATCGTCTCGGTCAGCGTGCCGATCTGGTTCACCTTCACGAGGATCGAGTTGGCGACCCCGCGGTCGATGCCCTCCTGGAGCCGGGCCGGATTGGTGACGAAGACGTCGTCGCCGACGAGCTGCACGCGCTCGCCGAGCAGACGCGTCTGGGCCTCCCACGACGACCAGTCGTCCTCGGCCGCGCCGTCCTCGATCGAGACGACCGGATAGCGCTCGACGATCTCCGCCCAGAACCCGGGCAGCTCGGCGCTCGTCTTCTCACGGCCCTCGAAGCGATACACACCGTCGGCGAACACCTCGCTGGCAGCGGGGTCGAGCGCGATTGCGATGCGGTCGCGGTGGCCGGCCCGCTCGGCCGCCTCGAGGATCGCCTCGATGGCCGCCTCGCTCGAGTCGAGATCCGGCGCGAAACCCCCTTCGTCGCCCACCCCCGTCGCGAGCCCGCGAGCCGAGAGCACCTGCTTCAGCGCGTGATAGACCTCGGCGCCGATCCGCAGCGCCTCGGCGAACGTCGCCGCGCCGACCGGGACGACCATGAACTCCTGGAGGTCGATCGAGTTCGCCGCATGCGCGCCACCGTTGATCACGTTCATCATCGGCACCGGCAGCGTCGCCGCCTCGTCGCCGCCGAGGTGGCTGTAGAGGGGCTTGCCCGCGGCGGCGGCAGCCGCCTTGGCCGAGGCGAGCGAGACGCCGAGGATCGCGTTGGCGCCGAGCCGGCCCTTGTTCGGAGTGGCGTCGAGCTCGATCATCGCGTGGTCGAGCCCCGGCTGGTCGCGCGCGTCGAGCCCCAGCACGGCTGCAGCCAGCTCGCCGTTCACATTCGCAACGGCCTGTGTGACGCCCTTGCCTCCCCACTCCGGCCCGCCGTCACGGAGCTCGACCGCCTCGTGGACTCCGGTCGAGGCGCCCGACGGGACGATCGCGCGCCCGAAGCCGCCGGCTTCGAGCCGTACCTCCACCTCGACGGTCGGATTGCCGCGCGAGTCGAGTACCTGACGTCCGTGGACTGCATGCGATCTTCGTCATCGGGTCTTCCCCTTTGCCTGGTCGTAGTACGCGTCCTGCTCGTCGAGCGACAGCGTGGTCCAATCCTTTCCTGCAGCGGCTGCGAGCCCGGCGGCTGCATCCACGCGCAGGCGGAACCGCTTCGCCGCAGCGCGCAGCTCGAGCTCCGGATCGACGTTCAAGCGCCGCGCGACGTTCACGGTCGCAAACAGCACGTCGCCGAGCTCGGCAGCGACGCGCGGCTCCGGCTCGGTCTCCTCCGGCGGGTCGGCGTCCGGCAGTTCGGCCCGCAGCTCGCGCAACTCGTCCTCGAAGTCGGCGAGCGCCCCCGCGAGGTCCGGGTACTCGAAGCCGACCGCTCTGGCACGCCGCTGCACCTTGCGAGCGTAGAGCAGCGCCGGCAGCCCTTCCGGTACGTCGTGGAAGATGCCTTCGCGCCCCTCGTCGGACCTCTTGATCTGCTCCCAGCCGCGCCGCACGTCCCCTGCGCTCCCCGCCTCGGTCGACCCGAACACGTGAGGATGACGCCGGATCAGCTTCGCGTGACCTCGCGGGTTGCCGTCTCGAGATCACCGTGGCCACGCTCGGAGAGCAGCAGCGCCAGAAAGACACACTGAAAGAGCAGATCGCCGATCTCGTCGAGCAGTTTCGCGTCGTCGCCGAGGAGCGCAGCGTCCGCGACCTCGTACGCCTCCTCGACGGTGTGCGGCACGATCGTCCGGGTCGTCTGCTCGCGGTCCCACGGGCACTCGCGACGCAGGCGCTCGGTCAGCTCCTGGAGCTCGACGAGCGCGTCCGCGAGTGCCATGCCTCTAGGTGGTCGTCGCGTTGGTCGTCGACGTGCAGGGATTCGGGCTCGGCGTATAGCCGACCTGATACTTGACCTTCGAGCCCGAGCAGAAATTCTTCGTGAGCGAGGCGATCCAGTCGGTCATCGCCTGGTTCTTGTCCTGCTGGAGCAGCTGCTGCTTGATCGTCGCCGCGACCTGCTTCTCGGGCGTCGACGACTTGGGCTTGATGGCCGAGAGCGGCTCGATCACGAACCAGCCGTACTGGATGCTGTGCACCGGCGCATGAATCACCTTGGTCGCGCCGCTGAAGCTGACCTTGTCGAACTCCGGCACCGTCTGGCCCTTCGAGACCGTCAGCTTGCCGCACTTGTTCTTGGAGCTCGGGTCGAGGGAGTACTTCTTCGCCAACGTGCACCAGGTCTTGTCGTTCCCGGCCTTCAGCTGGGCGAAGATCGAGTCTGCGAGAGGCTTCGTCTTGACGAGGATGTGCCGCACGTCGCGCGACTGCTGCACCGTGTACTGCGCCTTGTGCGCGACGTAGTACGCGTGCACTGCGCTGTCGGAGACTTTGACCTTGCTCGTCACCTTGGCGAAGATGGCCTCCGAGATCAGCTGCTGGCGGATGTCGTCGCGAACCTGCGCGTCGGTCAGATTCTGCTTCTTGAGCTGAGCCTGGTACTTCGTGTCGCTGCCGCCGAAGTACTGCTGCTTGACCTGGTCGAGGCGCTTCTGCACCGCGGCGTCGGTGATCTTGATCCCCATCGAGTCGGCCTTCTCCTGGCGCTCGGCCTGCTGGACGAGCAGCGTCACGGCCTGCCCCTTGATCGTCTCGTAATCGGCCGTCCCCACCTTCGGAAACGCCTTCGGCGGAGTCTGCGACGCGTAGCTGCGCTTCGCCTGCTCGATCAGCGCGTCGAACTTCGACTTGCTGATGTGGATGCTGCCGACGGTCGCGACGTCGCCGGACTTGAGCGCAGCACCTCCACCGCCACCGCACCCGGCGAGAAGCGCCGCGGCGAGGACGAGCAGCAGCAATTGGTGAATTTGACCTTGTTCATAGGAAAGCGCCCGGCTAGGCAGCCTGGCGCGCGGCCAGCATAGCATCGACCAAATCCAGTGCTCCCTTGAATTCATCGCCCCTTAACGTCACCTCGCGGTTGCCCGTCGAGTAGACGGCGGTCTCGACCTGGGAGCGCAGATCGCGCAGCTCGGTCGAGCCGAGAACGACGGGGCCGACCGAGGCGCGACCTCCCCTGAAGACCAGGTAGTCGGCGCCGAGACGGGCCAGTTTCAGCTTGGCGGCCTGAATCGCGAAGAGGTTCTCGACCGGCTCCGGGACCGGGCCATACCGGTCCTCGGTCGCGATGCGCAGCTCGTGGAGATCGTCCTCGGTCTCGGTGAGCGCGATGCGGCGGTGCAGGTCGATCTTGAGCGCCTCGGCGGCGATATACGCAGCCGGGATGTAGGCATCGACGCGTGCGTCGACCCGAACGGGGCGGGTCGCGAGCCGCCGCTGGCCCGAGAGCTCGGCGACCGCCTCGTGCAGCATCTCGACGTAGAGCTCGAACCCGAGCGCCGCGACATGACCCGACTGCTCGGCGCCGAGCAGGTCGCCGGCGCCGCGAATCTCGAGGTCGCGCATCGCGATCGCGAAGCCCGCTCCGAGCTCCGTGTGGTCGGCGAGCGTGGCAAGCCGCGCACGGGCCTCCGGCGTCAGCTCGTGCGCATCCGGGTAGAAGAGGTACGCGTGCGCCAGCACGTCGCTGCGGCCGACCCGTCCTCGGATCTGGTAGAGCTGGCTCAGCCCGAGCGTGTCCGCGCGTTCGACGATCAGCGTGTTCGCCTGCGGGATGTCGAGGCCCGACTCGATGATCGTCGTCGACACGAGGACATCCGCGTCGCCGGCGAGGAACGCGATCATCTGCTCCTCCAGTTCATGCTCCCGCATCTGGCCGTGCGCGACGAGGAAGCGCAGGTCGGGGCAGAGCTGCTGAAGCTTCGCGGCGGCCTCCTCGATCGTGTCGACCCGGTTGTGAAGGTAGAACGCCTGGCCGTTGCGCTGAACCTCGCGATCGAGCGCCTGCTTGATCAGCTCCTCGTCGTATTCGCCGACGAACGTCCGGATCGGGCGCCGCCCTTCCGGCGGCGTCTCGATCACCGAGATGTCCCGCAGACCCGACAACGACATGTGCAGCGTGCGCGGGATCGGGGTCGCGCTCATCGCGAGCACGTCGACCTCGAGCCGCAACTGGCGCAGCAGCTCCTTCTGCGCAACTCCGAACCGCTGCTCCTCGTCGACGACGACAAGGCCGAGCTCCTTCGGGATCACGTCCCTGGAGAGAACACGATGCGTGCCGATCAGGACCTCGACTTTTCCCTCGTTGAACTCCGCGAGCACCTTCTTGACGTCGGACGGCTTTCGGAACCGCGAGACCATCTCGACGCGCACCGGGAAGTCGCGATACCGCTCCTTGAACGTGTTCCAGTGCTGTTGCGCCAGCACCGTCGTCGGCACGAGCATCAACACCTGCTTACCGGCGACGGCAACCGCGAACGCAGCACGTAGCGCCACCTCGGTCTTGCCGAACCCGACGTCTCCGCACACGAGCCGGTCCATCGGATGCGGCGCCTCGAGATCCTCCTTGACCGCCTCGATCGCGGTTCGCTGGTCTTCGGTCTCGCGATACGGAAACTCGCTCTCGAGCCGCTCGACCCATTCGTGCTCGACGTCGTAGGAGATGCCGGGTTGCGTCTGACGTTGTGCGTACAGCTGCAGCAGCTCGCCCGCCAGCTCACGAAGGTGGGCGCGGGCGCGCGTCTTCAGGTTGTCCCAGGCCTTTCCGCCGAGCTTCGACAGCGCCGGGGCTTTCGAGTCGGCGCCGATGTAGCGGCTTACCTTCCCGATCTGCTCGTGCGGCACGTAGACGCGGTCGTCACCGCGGTAGGCGAGCAGGAGGTAGTCGCGCGTGACGCCGGCGACCTCCTTCGTCTCGAACCCGAGCAGCTGCGCGATGCCGTGGTCCTCGTGCACGACGTAGTCACCCGTTCGCAGGTCGGAGAAGCTCTGCAGCGCGCGGCCCGGCGCGCTCGCTGCGCGAGGCGGCCGTTTGCGGAACACCTGCGTGTCGGGGAGCAGCGCGAGGCGAAGCTCGCGCCACACGAAGCCGCGCCGGGCCGGCGACACGGCGAACTGCAGCGCGGTCGGCGTCTCTCCCGGCTCGAGCAGCCCGGCCTGCACACGGCGAAGCAGTGCCTGCTGGCGGAGCGCCTCGCCGCGGTGCGGGAACGCGACGACGACGTCCAGCCCTTGCCGCAGCAGGCCGCCGAGCTCGTTCTCGGCCTCCGAGAGCCCTCGCGCGGCGAGCGCTGGACGCTGCGCGTCGAACGAGAACGGCTGACCTTGCGGCAGCGGCGTCAACTCCGTCGCGCGGTCGAGCGCGACCGGCGCGAGGCCCTGCTCCGACCAGACGGCCGTGACCTCGTCGACCGACCAGACCACGTCGGGCTGACGGTCGAAGGCCGGCACGAGGTCGTCCGGGGCCTCGCGAGACGCCTCCTCCTCTCCCTCGTCGGGCCCGAGGTCGATCTCGGCCAGCTCACGACGCCGCTCCGCCGCCGGGTAGACGGTCGCCTGTGCGACGCCCCTCAAGGCGCGCTGCGTGAACGGCGAGAAGGCGCGGATCTGCTCGATCTCGTCGCCGAAGAGCTCGATGCGAAGCGGTTCGCGCCCGGTGGTCGGGAAGACGTCGACCAGGCCGCCACGGACGGCGAACTGTCCGCGCTCCTCCACCCGCTCGACCCGCTCGTAGCCGGCCGAGGCGAGGCGCTCGGCGAGCGCATCGATCCCCGGGTCGTCACCGGCGGCGAGTCGAAGGATCGCCGGACGGTCGCCGGGCGGCGGGACGCCCTCGGCGACCGCCGTGGCCGATGCGCACACGAGGCCGCCCTGCTCGAGCACCTCGAGGGCGCGGGCGCGCTCGCCGACAAGATGCGGCGGCGGCTCGAGGCCCGAGCCCCAGTGCACGCCGCGGGAGGGGAAGAGCGCGACCTTCTCCTCCCCGAGGAACCAGCCCGCCGCTTCGGCCGCATCGCGTGCGTCGGCGTCCTCGGGCAGCACGACGACCAGCCCGCGCTGGACTTCGTCGTGCAGCGCCGCGAGCACGAGCGGCAGCACGGGCTCGGATACTCGCGCGCGCGTCGGCAGCGCGGCTGCGAGCTCCTGGAGCTGCGTTTCCGCGCGCAGCCGTTCGACGAGGCTGTAGAGAACTGGCCGGTCCATGACGCTTGGCCGAACAGGGCGTTCGGCCGGGGCGTCATGGTACTACCGTGCTTAGATCAGGCGCCTCGCGCCGTCGTACCGGCCCGAGTACCAGCCCGAGAGCGGCTCGATCGAGACGCGTGTCCCGGAGTGCGGGGCGTGAATGAAGAGCCCGTGCCCGACGTACAGACCGACGTGGCCGAGCCCGTCGAAGAAGACGAGGTCGCCGGGACGCAGGCCCGCGCGAGAGATCCGGCGTCCGAGGCCGAACTGCGCGCCCGAGTAGTGGGGCAGCGTGATCCCGAAATGCGCGTAGACGAAGCGGGTGAACCCGGAGCAGTCGAAGCCGCTCGCCGGCGAGGTGCCGCCGTAGGAGTATCGGACACCGACGAAGCGCCGTGCGAACCGCACGATCCTCGCCTGCTTGGCGGCGACGGGCGGTGGCGTGGCTCAGGTGCGCGGGCCGAGCCGCCGCGCCGGCGCGCGCGCAAACGCAGGCGAGAACGACGAGAACGAGCAGCGCAACGCGGATGCGAGAGGTCATTCGAAAGGGATCCCTTCGGCAGAGGCGGCGCGCCAAGGAGGAAAACGCGCCTGGCTGTCGGTGGCCGGCGCAGTTGAGCAGCCTCGCGCAGGTCGAGCTATCACCCTTTTGGGGGATGGAGCATCCCCCGAAAGGGGTAGGCCGACCGGGGCTGCGGCGGGCAGGCCGCTCGGGCTATACCACCGGGCGAGCAGCGTTTCCGCTGCAGTGAGGCAGCTTTTCCGGTGTGTGTGCCGGGTGTTACGAGCGGCGGGCGTTGACGGCGCGCTGGGCGGCCTCGAGACCCTCGGCGTCGAGCACCTCGACGGCGTCCGCGGCCTCTCGAACGAGCCGTTCGGGGTCCTCGTCGGCGGAGAAATCCGAGAGCACCCAGTCGGCGAGCGGCCGGGGATCGCCGCGGCCGGGACGCCCCACTCCCACACGCAGCCGCAGGAAATCCGGCGTGCCGAGATGCTGCGCGACGGAACGGACGCCGTTGTGCCCTGCGGTGCCGCCCCCGAGCCTGGCCTGCAGGCGTCCCAGCTCGAGGTCGCTCTCGTCGTGCACGACCAGCACCGTTTGCGGGCTGAGCTTGAAGAACTGCATCGCGGCCTGCACAGCGCGCCCGGAGTCGTTCATGAACGTCTCCGGCTCGAGGAGGGCGATCTTGTGCCCGTCGATGCGCACCTCCGCCAGCCGGCCGTTGAACTTCGACCGCCACTGGCCGTCGTGCCGCCGGGCGAGCTCCTCGACGACGCCGAAGCCGACGTTGTGCCGGTTGCGCGCGTACTCGCGTCCCGGGTTGCCGAGACCTGCGACGAGCAGGTCGTACGAGGTGCCGTGGCGGCGCGGCCAGAGCCGCATGGCCTGCTCTAGTCCTCGGTGGCGCCGGACTCGGCGCTTTCGCCGTCGGCCGCGCCTTCAGCAGCCTCGCCCTCAGCGGCGGCTTCGCCCTCCGCCGCCTCTTCGCCCTCGGCGCCTTCGGCGGGCTCGGGCTCCTCGACGCGGGTCGGCTGGGTCACCGTCGCGAGCACGGTTTCCTCGAGATCGTCGAGCAGCGTCACGCCGTCCGGCACTGCCAGTGCCGACAGGCGGAAGGTGTCGCCGATGTGCATCTCCGAGACGTCGACTTCGAGGTGCTCGGGAACCTCCATCGGCAGCGCCTCGACATTCAGCTCGTTCGTGACCTGCGAGAGCACGCCGCCCTCTTTGACGCCGACCGGCTCACCGTGAAGCTGGAGCGGCACCGTGGCGTGGATCGGCTGGTCGAGGCGAACCTCCTGCAGGTCGACATGGGTGATCAGGCCACGCACGGGGTCCTGCTGGTACTCCTTGAGCACCGAGGAGTGCGCGTTGCCGCCTTCGACGACCACGTCGAGCACCGCGTTCAGGCCACCCTTCGAGGTGAGAGCCGTCCGGAGGTCGCGCTCAGGGATCGAGATGGCAACCGGCTGCTCGCGGCCGTACAGCACGCCGGGGATCAGGCCCTGCCGGCGCAGACGGCGCGACTCGGCCGAGCCGAGAATGGCACGGTTCTGGACCATCAGCTTGACGCGCTCTCCAGCCACGACGCAGCAGTGTAGCCGGATCGGCGATCAGGGCGTGCCTGCCGGTCAGGCCGTGCCGGCCGGCGCGCAGCCGCGCGGCGGCCGGTTGAGAAGCGCCTTGTCGCCACGCGCGCCGACCGCGCTGACGACGAGTGTCGTCGTGCACCGGTCGTAACCGATCCCGGCGGGCGGGCTCGTGGTGAACGCCCCGGTCGCACTCGTCCGTACGACCCGCACGTGACCGGGGGCCTTCCCGACCACGAATGTGACCCGGACGCGCTCGTGCGCTGCAAAGTGGCGGCCGTGCACCGAGAGCGGCTGCAACGAGGTGAAGGCGAGGGACGGCTTCGAGGAACCGACACCGCCAGCGGCGAGCGACGCCAGGACGAAGGCCCCTACCACCACTCCAAGGAGCGCTTTCACACGAAACACGGTTCCCCAGTATACCGCTTCCAAACCAGGTTAAGATCCGCCGCGCGATTGCTGAGACTCGCAGACAGGCGCCTGATTCCTGGCGCAGAACTCGGACGAAAAGAGGAGAGGATGACACGTCATACCCGCACGCTCGTGCTGCTGGCGGTCACGGTCGGGGTCGGTGTGCTGCTCGCAGGCGCGCTCGGCACGAGCCAAAGTGCCCGGGCGTTCGATCCGACGAAGGCGCCTGACATCCAGGAGCGCCTGCTGGACGGCTTGGCCGACTTCGAGCTGAAGCCGTCAGGCGACATCGTCAAGAGCCGCAAGCTCAGAAACTTTCTCCCGCGCCATGACGACGGCTGTGGCCTGAAGGACAAAGACAACGTGAAGGTCAACCAGAACTGCCTGAACATCTCGGACACCGACTTGCAGGGCCGAGGGCAGGCTCAGAACGAGACGTCGATCGCAATCGACCCCAGCGACAAGCGCCACATGGTCGCGAGCTTCAACGACTACCGCCGTGGTGACGGCGGGTGCTACAGCTCCTACAGCTCCGACGGCGGGCACAGCTGGACCGACTCGACGCCCCCGACGGGCTTCACCCGCGGTGGGCCGTACGGCGCTGCACGCCAGTACTGGCAGGCGGGCGGCGACACCTCCGTCGCCTACGACACGAAGGGCAACGCCTATCTCTCGTGCCAGATGTTCATGCGCGGCGCGGGCACGACGCCCAATCCCGACCTCTCGAGCGCGTTCTTCGTCTACCGCTCGACGGGCAACAGCGGTGCATCGTGGAACTTCACCGGCCGTCCGGTCGTGGAGAGCCCGGATCCTCAGGGCACCGGCGCAGCAGACTTCCTCGACAAGCAGCTGCTGACCGTCGACAACCACGTCGGCAGCCCCTACCAGGACCGCATCTACGTCTCCTGGACGACGTTCACGTCCAGCGGAACCGCGTACATCTACGAGGCCTACTCGAACGACTATGGCGAGACCTTCAGCGCTCCGGTCCTCGTCAGCCACGACAGCTCTCTGTGCGGCAACTCGTACGGGCTCCCGACGCCCAACGGGCGCTGCAACGAGAACCAGTTCTCGCAGCCGTTCACCGGCAGCGACGGCGCGTTGTACGTCGCCTACGCGAACTTCAACAACGTCGTGTCCGGCAAAGACAACCGCAACCAGATCCTGCTCGCCAAGTCGACCGACGGCGGTCAGACGTTCGGTTCCCCGGTCAAGGTCGGCGACTATTACGACCTGCCGGACTGCGCGACCTATCAGGCAGGCGCCGACGCCGGCCGTGCGTGCGTGCCGGAGAAGGCGTCGACCACGTACTCGATCTTCCGGGCGACGAACTACCCCTCCGGCGGAGTCAACCCGCAGAGCGCGTCCCAGGTCGTCGTGACGTACGGGTCGTACATCAACCAGTACTCGCAGGAGTCGAACGGCTGCAAGCCGGCCGGCTTCTCGGCCGACACGGGAATCAACCTCTACAAGGGTGTGAAGACGCCCGGAGCCTGCAACAACAAGATCCTCGTCAGCGTCTCGACCGACGGCGGGGCTCACTTCACGGGCGGCGCCAGCACGGCGGATCCGCGGACCCAGCAGACCGCCAACGTTCCGAAGCAGGCTGGGACCGACCAGTTCTGGCAGTGGGCGGCGTTCAACAAGGACGGCAAGCTCGCCGTCTCCTACTACGACCGCCAGTACGGCGACGACGAGACGACCGGCGCGTCGGACTTCAGCCTCTCCGGCTCGTCCGACCTCGTGAAGTGGGGCCAGACCCGCGTCACCTCGTCGTCGATGCCACCGCCGACCGAGTTCTCCGGTCTGTTCTACGGCGACTACACCGGGCTCGCGGCCTGGGACGACGCCCATCCGATCTGGATGGACACCCGGAGCATCGACCTGTTCCTGTGCCCCGGGACAGGCACCCCCGGCAACCCGCCGGCGAACTGCACCGGAACCGAGTCTGACGGGCCCCAGGCCGGGCTGACCGCGAACGACCAGGACATCTTCACCGCGGGCGTCGGGATCCCGACCCACTGACGTCCGCTCGTCGACTGCGGAGGGGCGGCTCGCTCACGAGCCGCCCCTCCGAGCTTCGTCGGCCCCTCGCTACCGGGTGACGGGGAACGAGACGAGCCGGCGGCTCGAGATCCAGCCGAGGACGTTCTCACCCGACTTGCGGGCCTGCACGAACACCACGAGCAGCTGCTGCTTGCTGGTGGCGGGGAACCCTGCCGGCGAGTAGAACCGCAACGTCTTCACCCACCGGTGTCTCGTACCGCTGTCAGCCGTGTACCTACGGTGTCGCGGGCACGCTGCCGCAGGGCGAGCTGACCGTGACACAACCCGGCGCGACGAGCTACCTGATCACCCCTTCCGGTTAGGTGCGACGGCGCCACGGGCGCCGCGATCGTCAGGCTGCCGCCGGCGCACGCGCACAGCCAGCCGAAGATCGTCCTCGCCCCGACCGACGTCGCCGAGCTCGAGGCGGAGCAGCACGGATGATCATGCACGTCAGCGCGCTGGCACAGGGTGCTGGTGGCCGGTTTGTCGTCATCTGCTCCGACGAGCGCAGCGGCGACCGCATGGTGCGCGAGCTCGATCCGCGCGACCCGAAGGGGCACAACGGCATCTCCGGCGTTCTGGGACGAGCCCTGCGGCGGCGCTAGATCACGGGGCGGCAAGCCCGCGTCCGCACCGCCACGGCGACGCGCCGGCTCTAGAAGAGCTGGTTCTCGCCGCCGAAGATTGCCGACACCGAGTCGTCGGCGAAGACGTTCATGATCGTCTCCGCCAGGAGCGGCGCGACGGGGAGCACGGTCATCTTGTCGGGCCTGGCGAGCGGGTCGATCGGAACGGTGTCGGTGACGACGATGCCGTTGATGTCCGAGTCGTTGAACCGCTCGAGTGCGTTCCCGCAGAAGAGCCCGTGGGTTGCGAACACCCACACGTCCTCGACGCCGTGCTCGCGCAGGGCATCGACGTTCGCGAGGAGCGTGCCGCCGGTCATGATGACGTCGTCACCGAGAATCGCGGTCTTGCCGCGCACGCGACCGGTCACCTCGGTCACCTCGGCCACGTCGTGTGCCGGGCGCGACTTGTGCATCAGCGCGAAGTCGGCTTCGAGCATCTCGGCGAAGCGAACCGCCTGCTTGGCGCGCCCGGCGTCGGGCGAGACGGACACGACGCCGTCGCCCGCGAGCCCGAGATCGCGGAAGTGGCGCGCGAAGAGCGGCACCGCCGTCATGTGATCGACCGGGATGGTGAAAAACCCCTGGATCTGACCGGCATGGAGGTCCATCGTCAGCACCCGGTCGGCGCCGGCGAGCTGCAGCATGTCCGCGACCAGACGGGCCGAGATCGGCTCGCGCGGCTTCGCCTTGCGATCCTGGCGCGCGTACGGGAACAGCGGGATGACCGCCGTGATCCGCTTGGCCGAGGCGAGCTTGGCGGCCTGCACCATGAAGAGCAGCTCCATCACGTTGCGGTCGACGGGATCGCACCCGGTCTGGACGATGAAGATGTCGGCGCCGCGGATCGATTCGTCGAAACGGCAGTACGTCTCACCGTTCGCGAACGTGCTCAGCTCGACCTCGCCCAGTTCGACCCCGAGCTGCTCGGCGATCCGCTGCGCGAGGTCGGAGTGCGAGCGGCCCGAGAAGACCATCAGCCGCTTCTGAGGCCCCCGCTCGATCCAGTGACCCGGCGACTCCCGGGTCACGACGTCGGGCGCTCCGAACCCGGGGAGAACAACCTCAGTTGTCGCGCTGCCGGGCTGCATAGCCCTCCTTGTTCTCCTGGCGCGGACGCGCGATTCCCAGCGCGTCCGCCGGGACATTCTTCGTTATGACCGATCCCGCGGCGATCCAAGCTCCGTCACCCACCTCCAACGGTGCGACGAAGCCATTGTGGATGCCGGTCCTGACGTTGCTGCCGATCGTCGTGCGGCCCTTGGGCTGACCGGGCTTGTGCGGGAAGTTGGCGGTGATCGCTCCGGCGCCGATGTTCGTATCCGTCGCCGATGTCGGCGTCGCCGATGTACGAAAGGTGCGGCACCTTGGTGCGCTCGCCGATGCGTGAGTTCTTGATCTCCACGAAGGTGCCCGCCTTGGAGGAGTCGCCGAGGACCGTCCCAGGGCGAAGGTAACAGAACGGGCCGATGGTCGCGTTCGTTCCGATGTGAGCGTCGATCGCGATCGTGTTCGCGCCGATCTCGGCGCCCGTGGCGACCCGGGTCTGCACCCCGCAGGATCGAGAAGGGCTGGATCGTCGCATCGGGCTCGATCTCGACGGTCGGGTCGATCCAGGTCGTCTTCGGATCGACGATCGTGACGCCGGCGAGCATGTGCTCCTCGTTGATCCGGTCACGCAGTACCGCAGCTGCGTGTGCGAGCTCTGCGCGCGTGTTGACACCGTCGGTCTCTCGCGAGTCCGCGGCGACGTGCGCGGCGACCCTGCCACCGTCGGCGGCGACGATCTCGATCGCGTCGGTGAGATAGAGCTCGCCCTGCACGTTGTGTGGCTCGATCCGGTCGAGTGCGGGCCACAGCGCCTCGGAGCGAAAGACGTAGATGGAGGAGTTGATCTCGCGGATCTGCTGCTCTTCCTCGTTGGCGTCGCGGCCTTCGACGATCCGGAGCACCGACCCGTCCGGGCCGCGCACGACGCGGCCGTAGACGCGCGGATCCGGCGGCTCTGCGCTGAGGATCGTCGCCACGGCACGCTCACGGTGATGCGTCTCGACCAGTGACGCGATCAGCTTGCTCGTCAGAAGGGGCGTGTCGCCGGAGAGGATCAGGATGTCGCCGTCGTGCGCGGCGAGCGCCTCGCGCGCCGAGCGGACGGCGTCGCCGGTCCCGAGGGGGGTCTCCTGCACGGCGACCGTGACCGCCGAGTCGCCGAACTCGTCCACGTGTCGCCGGCGATGCGACGACGACGATCGGATCGGCGCCGGCTGCGCGGCCCGTCTCGATGATCCAGTCGACCATCCGCCGCCCGAGCAGCTCGTGGAAGTGCTTCGGCACCGATGAGCGCATGCGGGTGCCGAGACCTCCGGCCATGATGACGGCTGCAAGCGGCGTTGTGCTCACTGAGGCTGGGGCGCCAGGATTCGAACCTGGGATCGCGGGACCAAAACCCGCTGCCTTACCGCTTGGCTACGCCCCACCGGTGGGCGACAGTCTAGGAGACGAACCAGAATGTCTCTTAAGGACGCTCGGTGAACAGGAAGATCAGAGCAGCGATCGCGAGCAGCGCGATCACGGCCACGGCAACGAGCTTGACGATGCCGAGCGCGATCGGAACGCAGAGCACGAGCAGCTGGGAGGCCGCGAAGATCCAGGCGAGCTGTCGCACCGCGTCGGAGTGGCTCGACCGGCCCGCGAACCACCAGAATCCGACGGCGATCACGGCGAGGGCGACGGCCGCCCACCAGTGCAGGGCGTGGAAGAGATAGAGCAGGCCTTCGACAGCAGCGATCCAGAGCGTCAGGCGAAGTCGCCGTTCGCGGAGCCAACGGCCGAGACGACTGGAACCATGCTCGATTGCGTGCGTTCCGAACATGCGCGTCAACCGTACCACGCAGGCACGGTCACCCAAGTAGCGGCCGAGGCGGCGCACCGCCCGAGCCGCGCGCTGCGCTTCGTCTGTGCTCGGAAAGAGGGCATAGAGGATCGGCCCTGCGCCGCTCACGTCGGCGCGAAACGCACCCTGCTCGAGCAGCTCGGCGCTGAGCGGCGACTGGGCCAGGTCGTTCGGCGGCAGCGCTGCGAGATCGCGCGGCCGTCGAACGGCCGCCAGTGCCGCCCGAAGTTTCGCGAGGCGTTCCTCGTAGCCCTCCTCGCCCCCGCGCTCGTCGAACGCCTCGTAGACCAGCGCCGTCGAGCGCTTCGCTGCGCCCTTCGGCAGCAGGAGCAGGACGACGAAGTCCTGCGGCAGGTCGAGCGGCTCGAGACGCAGTGCCGTCACCCGTTCCGAGCTGTGGCCCGTCGCGCAGGAAGAACGGCACGTCGGCACCGACCTGCGCCGCGACCTCGTGCAGCTCGGCGGCAGTCAACGGTTGCGCGAGCTGCGCGTTGGCGAGACGCAAGGCGGTCGCGGCGTCGGAGCTCCCGCCGCCGAGGCCTGCGGCGACTGGGGTCTGCTTCTCGATCCGCACCCGCCAGCCGTGCGGCGCACGCAGCGCCGCGAGTGCCGTGCGGACGATCGTGTCGTGGGGGAACCCATCGACCGAAGTCTCCGGCGCCGGCTCGACCGTGACACGATCGCCGAGGTCGATTCGCTGATACACCGTCGCGACCTCGTGCTTCCCGTCGGTCCGCCGCGGGCCGACCAGGAGCGCCAGGTTGATCTTCGCGGGGGCCGGGCCGATCATCGGAGCGCTTCGGCGAGCGCGACGAACTCCGGTGGCGAGAGCGCCTCGGCACGCACCGCAGCGTCCCGGCCGATCGCGCCGAGCGCCTCGACCGCCCGCTCGCGTGTGGCGACACCGGCGAGCGACAGGGAGTTGGCCAGCGTCTTGCGCCGGTGGCCGAACGCTCCTTCGACGACACGCTTCACCTCCGGCGGCGCACCGGGCCCGGTCCGGCGGAATGCCACGAGCGCCGACTCGACGTTCGGTCGCGGCCTGAACACCTCGCGCGACACGGGATGGAAGCCGGTGCGCTCCGCCGCGAGCTGAACGAGGACCGACACGCCGCCATAGGCCTTCGTCGACGGCAGGGCGAAGAAACGGTCGGCGACTTCGCGCTGCACCATCACGCACCAGCTCGTGATCTGGCCGCTGTTGAGACTCTCTGCCACGAGCGGCGTCGCGATGTTGTAGGGGAGGTTCGCGACGAGCTTGTGCGGCGCCGGCGCGAGCCCGGAGAGATCGAGGCGCATCGCATCGCCCCAGTGGACGGTCGTTCGGGGGATGCCGTCGAGGTCGGCGGCAAGGCGCGTGTCGACCTCCACGGCATGCACATGGTCGACACGCTCGGCGAGGAACCGGGTGAGCACGCCGAGGCCCGGGCCGACTTCGAGCACGACGTCGGCCGGGCCGAGCTCGGCAAGACGTTCGATCACACGCAGGATGTTCTCGTCGACCAGGAAGTGTTGTCCGAGCGATTTCCTCGCCTGAACCCTCACAGTCCGAACACCGCTTCGGCGTTCGCGACGATCTGGGCTCGAATCGACGCACCGTGCAGGTCGGCAAGGAGCTGATAGGTATGCGCCACGTACGCGGGCTCGTTGCGCTTGCCTCGCACCGCCTGTGGAGCGAGATACGGGCTGTCGGTCTCGGCGAGCAGCCGGTCTGCGGGGACGCGCCGCGCAGCGTCTCGGAGGGCGAAGGCGTTCTTGTACGTGACGTTCCCGGCGAACGAGACGTGCCAGCCGCGCTCCAGGGCGGCATCGAGGAGGCCCGGCGAGGAGAAGCAGTGCAGCACGACCGGCCCGTCATGCTGCAGCAGCCGGGCGCGTGTGTCGTCGTCGGCGGCACGCGTATGAATGACGACGGGCTTGCCCACGGCACGCGCGAGGGCAAGGTGCGTTTCGAAGAGAAGCGCTTGCGCTTCGCGGGGCGCGTAGTCGCGGTAGTAGTCGAGTCCCGTCTCTCCGACGGCGACGGCCCTCGGGTGTTCGAGCAGCTCGCGCAGTTCGTCGAGGTCGACCGGCTGCCCGGCCTCGTGCGGGTGTACCCCGAGGCACGCATAGACGCCGTCCTCGCGCTCGGCTCGCTCGAGTGTCGTATGCGCACCGGCGATCGTCGTCGCAACGTCGATCACTCGCGTCACACCGGCAGCCCGCGCGCGCGCGAGCACCTCGGGCGCGTCGTCGCCCAGGTGCGCATGCGTGTCGATCACGCCGGCTTGGCTTCGAACCGCGGGAAGAGCGGCGGCGCCGCCTCGACCAGAGCGCCCGGCTCGAGCCGGCCGTACTCGACGAGCTCCCAGCCGAACGCGACCGGCTGCCCGAGCGCCTCGAGGATCTTCGGCGCCGTCTCGGGAAGATAGGCCCAGAGCGCGACGGCGCACACGCGGAGCCCATCGGCGAGGTCGTAGAGCACCTGGTCGAGCTCGGCGGCCTTCGACTCGTCCTTGGCCAGCGTCCACGGCGCCTGCTCCGTGACGTATCGGTTCAGGTGGCGGACGAGCGTCCAAATGCGATCGACGGCGCCCGTGATGTCGAACCCGTCGATGTCGCGCGGGACGTTGCCGCGCACATCGGCGATCAGAGCCTCGAGCTCGGACCCGGTCGCGGGGCCACCGGGGATCGCGCCGTCTCGATAGCGGGCGATCATCGCGGTGGTGCGCGAGAGCAGGTTGCCGAGGTCGTTGCCGAGCTCACGCTCGTACCGGTCGGCGATGCCGGAGAGCGATGCGCTCCCGTCCTGTCCGAACGACACCGCCCGGGCGCACCAGAACCGCAGCGCGTCCGCGCCGTAGGTGTCGATCAGCTCGAGCGGGTCGACCGCGTTCCCGAGCGACTTCGAGATCTTCAGATCGTCGAGCAGCAGGTAGCCGTGGATGAAGATCTGATTCGGGACGGCGTACCCGGCCGAGAGCAGCATCGCCGGCCAGTAGACGCAATGGAAGCGCAGGATGTCCTGCGCCATCAGATGCCGCACCTCGGGCCAGAACGACTCGCGCAAATCCTCGCCCGGCCGGGCGAACGTGAGTGCGCTCAGGTAGTTGACGAGCGCGTCGGCCCACACATAGGCGACCTGTCCCTCGTCCCAGGGCAGGGGGATCCCCCACGGCTGGCCGGCCCGGCTGATCGAGAAGTCACGCAGGCCGCCGGCGACGAAGCTCTTCACCTCGTTGAAGCGGAAAGGCGGCTGGACGAAGTCCGGCCGCTCCGCGTACAGCTCGAGGAGCTTCTCCTGGTAGGCGGAGAGGCGGAAGAAGTAGTTCTTCTCCTCGATCCATTCGGGCTCTGTGTCGTGCAGCGGGCACTTGCCGTCCACGAGCTCGTCCTCGGTCTTGAACGCCTCGCAGCCGACGCAGTAGAGCCCCGCGTACACGTCCTCGTAGACGTCGCCGTTGTCGTAGATGCGCTGGAGGAACTCGCGGACGAACGCCTTGTGGCCCGCGTCGCTCGTGCGGATGAAGAAGTCGGTCTCCGCGTTCAGCCGCGGCGGCAGGCTGCGCCACGCCTCCGAGATCTGGTCGACGTACTCCTGCGCGTCGAGGCCCTGACTCTCGGCGACCCGCCACACCTTGGTCGCGTGCTCGTCGACGCCGGTGAGGAAGAAGGTCTCCTCGCCGCGCTGGCGATGGTGCCGCGCGAGGATGTCCGCGGCGATCGTCGTGTAGGCGTGCCCGATATGGGGCTTGTCGTTGACGTAGTAGATCGGCGTGGTCACGTAGAAGCGCATCGGGGGCAATGATAGGTGTGCCCCTTCTGCGAGCCGCCGCGAGGAATCCCGCACCGGCGGCCAGCGAAAGCGCGAGGAGTGCGAGCAGGAGCCCGGCGGGCTTCGCGAAGCCCCAGAGCGCAGTCGACGCAGAGACCTGTCGCGCCGGAGCGACTGCGCCCGGGTCCCGCCGCCTGGAAACGGCCGGGCGGAGCGGCTGCTGCGCCGCCTGGTGCGCAGGCGCAGGCGGGCCGGGGACCGATCTCGTCGGATGCTGGAACGCCCGAGGTCGATCAGCCGGGCGGTGACAGCGGCGGTGACGGCGAACGGCGTGAACGTGCATCGCCTGAGGACGAGCTGCGTGGCGGTGCACCGACGGTGCTCGTGCCCTGCGCACCGCCACCGCCTCGGCCTGCACCACCGGGTGGTGCGACCCAGCTTCGTTCTCGGCCGGCGGAGATGTCGTGGGCCGCGCCCGGCACGGCGCCCGAGGATCGAACTGCCGCGCCGGGCACGGCCGGCTCCGCGACGATCGGCGCGTGTCGGTGGACGGCGACGTCCGGGGCCTGGGCGGCGCACCACCGACGGCTCGGTGCGCGGCAGCGACCGCATCGGAGCGGGGACGACGTCCGGCACCGGCGACGCCGGCGCCGGCGCGGCTGCGGGGACGTGCGCCGTGGCGTGCTGACCGTAGACAGCGCGACGGCCGCCGACGGGGGTGTGGGTGCAGGAGCGGGCACGGCCGGTGCAGCGAGAGCGGCCGGCGCAGCGGCCGGCGTGGGCTCGACGGGCGGGGCAGGCGGCGGATCAGAGACGGCGGGCCGAGGCGGGAGCAGCGAGAGCGGGTCCAGGTACCCCTGGTCCTGCGCGGTCCGCCGCACGCCGAGATGGACGTAGGGCTCGCCGACCTCGGCCTCGCCGCCCGGCCCGATCGAGCCGACCGGCGATCCCTCCGCGACGGTCGCATGCAGCGCGATAGCGATCGAGCCGAGGTGAGTGAGCGTCACCGAGTAGCCGTCGGGGGTCTCGATCGTGAGGCTCTTCCCCGAGGAGGGGACCGAGCCGGCGAACGTCACGGTCCCTGCGGCCGGTGCGAGCGACGATCGAGCCCTCGTCGCCGCCGACGTCGATCCCTCGATGCTGGCCGGCGGCGTACGGATGCGCCGGATCGAAGCGAAACGCCTGAAGCACCGGCCCGCCGGCGGGCCAGGTCCACGCGCCGGCGAGCGCGGGCAACAAGCACGCAGCGAGCGCAGCAAGGAGGACCGCCCCGCTCAACCTCGACGCCGGCCGGGCCGGCAGCACCATCCGGATCGCGGCCGGCGTGATCTCACCGCTCGACTGATCGACCGCATCCCCACCATCGGCACCACCCCTTTGTCCGACCCCGTTGTTGTCCGACCTGTTGATTGTCCGACCCTGTTGTTGTCCGACCCTGTGTTGTCTGACCTGCGTCGTCTGACCGTTTGTTGTCTGAAACGAGAACGCTCAGTCACGGTACGGGCGGCAATCCGCTGTTGTCAAACGAGATTACAAAGTTGGCACAGAGAAGGGCTGAAGCTGTTACAGAGAGCCGCGGTAGAGCTCGTTACGGGGCCGTCCGGTCAGCCGTGCGACGACGTCGGCCGCGGCCCGCCTCGGCGCTCCGGCGGCAACGAGATCGGCCACGGCCTTCCCAGCCTCCGCCGGATCCGAGGAACGAGGCGCCGGGACCGAGCACCAGCGTGATCTCGCCCTTCGGCGGCTCGGCGAAGCGCTCGGCCAGCTCCGCTGCGCTCCCGCGGACGACCTCCTCGAACCGCTTGGTCAGCTCCCGGCACACTGCGCCCGGCCGTACCGGGTCGACGGCTGCGAGCGAGCGCAGGCTCGCCGGCAGGCGCTTCGGCGACTCGAATGCAACGACGGGCCACGCCCAACCGGCCGTCTCGCGCCACAGCGCGGCGAGGTCTCCCGCCTTGCGCGGGAGAAAACCGATGAACGTGTAGCGCGCGCCGACGAGCCCGCTCGCGACGAGCGCGGTCTCGACCGCGGACGCGCCCGGCAGGACGGTCACTTCGACTCCGGCGGCGAGCGCAGCCCGGACGACCCGCGCGCCCGGATCGGAGATCCCCGGCAAGCCCGCATCGGTGACGAGCGCGATGCGCTCACCTGCCTCGAGGCGGGGCACCAGCTCGGCGACGCGCGCAGCCTCGTTGTGCTCGTGATAGGAGAGGAGCCGCGCCGTGATTCCGTGCCGGTCGAGCAAGCCACGCGTGTGCCGCGTGTCCTCGGCCAGCACGACGTCGGCTGCGCGGAGCTCGGCGAGCACCCGCAGGGTGATGTCGTCGAGGTTCCCGATCGGCGTTGCGCAGACCGCGAGCGGCACTACGCACGCGCCTCGAGCGCGATCAGCCCCGCGCCGATCAATCCCGCCGACCCGCCGAGCTGTGCGCACTCGATCTGCAGGTCGCGCCCGCCGTCACCGAGGACCTCGCGCAGCACCGCCCGGCGCGCGGCCGGGAGCAACTGCTCGAATGCTGCGACGCCGAAGCCGCCGCCGATCGCCATGCGCTCGAGCCCGAAGATGTTGACGAGGGAGCCGATCCCGATGCCGAGGTGATGACCGATCGTCTCGAGCGCCGGGTGCTTCGCCGCGATCAGGTCGCGCGCCGTCGCCTTCGGGCCGATCACCTCCTGCGCGACACGCGTCGCCGCGGTGCCCGAGCAGTAGGCCTCCAGATGGCCCCGGCCGGCGCAGGCGCCCTGACAGGGCACGCCGTCGGCGACGATCACCATGTGCCCGAGCTCGCTCCAGGCGCGGAGGAGCGAACCGGCGAAGACGATCCCGCCTCCGACCCCCGTCCCGAGCGTCAGCGTCCCGAAGTACGCCGTCCCCTGCCCCGCCCCGTGCACATGCTCTGCGTACGCGGCACAGCTTGCGTCGTTCTCGACCCCGATCGGCAGATCGAGCCTTCGGGTCATCTCGGCCTGGAAATCGACCTCGCGGAGAGGGATGTTGACGGCTCCGAGCGCATGCCCGGTGCGGTAGTCGAACCGCGACGGGATCCCGAACCCGACCGCGCCGACACCCTCGAGCGGCAGCTCGCGCACCGCCGCCGCAAGGCCGTCGAACAGCGCATCCTGAGAGGTCGTCGGAGTCGGATGCTCGACCGTCTGCAGCACCTTCCCGTCTTCGATCACCCCCGCGAGAATCTTGGTTCCACCGAGGTCGACACCGATGACGCGGTTGCTCTTCATACCCGGCGGGTAACCTACCCCGCCGAATGGCGCCGGACGAGAAGCCGTACCGCGTCTATCGAGGCGGCCGCACCAAGGGCAAGGTGCCGACGGCGCGCCCGGGACGCCAGAAGACCGACGCGGCCGGCGGCCGCGGAGCGGGCGGCCGCGGCTCCGGCGGGGGGAACGCGGACGGCGGCGGCACGCCCTCCGAGTACCGCGGGCCGGGCGCCCGGCGTGCCGCGGCCAAGCCACGCTGGGGCCGCCGCATCGCCCTGGCCGTCGTGCTCGTGCTCGTCCTCGTCATCGTCTGGGCGGTCGCGAGCTGGATCTCGTTCTCGAGCGGGGTCGCAGACGCGAACAAGCGGCTCGATCCGAACGCGAAGGCTGCGCTCGATCATCAGAGCGGGCTCCTGCTCTCGCACTCGACCACGATCCTCATGCTCGGTACCGACAACAACGCGAAGCTCGCGAGCCGCGCCGGCGACATGCACTCGGACTCGATCCTCTTGCTCCGCACCGACCCGGCGCACCACCGGCTCTATTACCTTTCGATCCCGCGCGACTTGCAGGTGGCGATCCCCGGCTCGTCGACCCAGAAGATCAACGCCGCTTTCCAGATCGGCGGCGCAGCGCTCGCGATCAAGACGATCCGGCAGTTCACCGGGCTCGAGATCGACCACGTGATGGTGGTCAACTTCGGCGACTTCAACGATCTGATCGACCGGCTCGGCGGGATCACCGTCAACGTGCCGAAGCCGATCCGCTCGAACCACTTCGACTGCCCGTTCGCAAGCCAGGCGCGCTGCGACTCGTGGCAGGGCTGGCGATTCCACAAAGGGCCGCAGCACATGAGCGGCGAGCGCGCGCTCATCTACTCGCGCATCCGCGAGAATCTGCTCGACCCCGCGGAGACCGACGTCACGCGTGGAGCCCGCCAGCAGGCGGTGATGGACGCGACCGCGGCGAAGTTCACCTCGATCGGGACGCTGATCGGCCTGCCGTTCGACGGCGGCTCACTCGTGAAACCGCTCACCACCGACCTGACGGCCGGCCAGTTGCTGCAGCTCGGGTGGGTCAAGTTCCGCGCCTCGAGCGCAAGCTCGGTCCACTGCCGGCTCGGCGGCGACCTGGGCGGCGGCGGCAACGGGAGCCCGAGCGAGGACAACCCCGTGACGCTCGCGATGTTCCTCGGCAAGTCGGCCCCGCAACCACCGACGGGGCCGTTCAACCCGGGCTGCGTGACCGGGCACGTGCTCCAGTAGATCCGGTGCCCGCTCGGGCGGAGTTCTCCCGGACGGCCGGACAGTCCCTCGACACTCGCTAGCGTCGTTCCGATGTCGAGGGTCTTGGTGACCGGGATGTCGGGAACGGGCAAGTCGTCGGCGCTCGCCGAGCTTGGGCGGCGCGGCTACCGCGTCGTCGACACCGATGATCCCGGCTGGCGCGAGTATCGCGAGGACGTCGACTCCCTCGACGAGGTGCACCGGGGGGAGTGGCTCTGGGTCGAGGAGAGGATCACCGAGCTTCTGGAGCTCGACGATGGTCGCTCGCTCTTCGTTCAAGGGTGCGTGAGGAACCAGTCGAAGTTCTACGATCGTTTCGACGCGGTCGTTCTGCTCAGCGCCCCTGTCGACGTGATCCTTGAACGGATCGCGCGGAGAACGACGAACGACTACGGGAAGACTCCAGTGGAACGAGCGATGATCTTGGCTGACCTCGCGAGGGTCGAGCCGCTGCTCAGGGCGAGCTGCACGCATGAGCTGGACGCCGGCCGGCCGCTCGATGACGTGGTCGCCGACTTGATCGCGATCGCGTCGTTCCCGCGTATCCGTGCGCGACGTCCCCGCAGACCCCGCCACCCCCGGAGCTAGGATCGCCGCTTCCGATGTGGCTCGACGCTGACTTCTCCTATCCGACGCGCCTCGATCTCCCGACGGGGCATCACCTACGCCCGATCCAAGAGAGCGACGTGGAGATCGACTATCCGGCAGTGATGGGGTCACGCGAGCGCCTGTGGGCGAAGTACGGCGAGGCCTGGGGATGGCCGCCGGCCCACATGACCTACGAGGCGGACCGGGTCGACCTCGCCTACCACGAGGCAGAGTGCGCCGCCCGCAAATCGTTCAACTATGCAGTGCTGACCGAGGACGAGAACGAGCTGCTCGGCTGCGTCTACATCGACCCGCCGACATCGCAGGCCCCGGCGGGCGCCGATGCCGTCGTTTCGTGGTGGGTCGTCGACCGGGAGGCGGGAGGCGAGCTCGAACGGTCGCTCGACGAGCTCGTCCCGCGCTGGCTGAACGAACGCTGGGGGTTCAGCGCCGTCCAGTTCGCGGTCCTGCCACCCCCGCCCGACGGATAGCCACGACGGGGCGGCCGACCCGGGCCGACGTAGAGTCTTCCGATCGTGATCTCGACGCTCCGCGATCACTGCCCGCCGGCCGCACGAGGTCTCGCCGTGTGCGGCGCCGTCCTCGTTTCCGCGTTCGCCGCGACCGCCCAGGCGGACGCGCTGGGCCGCGCTTCGGGTCCGAAGTGCGGGAGCTCCCTGCGCCGCCTCCTGCCCGCACTCCCGGTGCTCCTCGGCGGCAGGCGCGCCTACCGGTTCCATGCGAGCGGCGCGGTGACGGGCGACTCCGGGATCGGCCGGCGCGTTCGCCCACTCGGGCCGGCGAGCTGGAGATCACCGCCGACCGCGAAACCGTGTTCGACGTGATCGCAAGCCCGTACCTCGGCAAGACACCCCGCGCGCTCCAGGCGAGCTCGGCGTGTGGGAAACGGGGAGCAGGCCCGCGTCCCGAAACGCGACTAGGCTGTCCGCGTGCAGCGCTGGGAGTACAAGGTGGTGATCCTGCGTGAGGGCCACTACACCGAGGCGCTCAACGACTCGGGACGCGACGGCTGGGAGCTCGTCAGCGTCGCCTCGGACGTGCGCGTCGCCGCTGAGCCGGAGGCCGGCGGCGGAGTGCCCATGCCGCGGGCTTTCGGGCGGCTCGAGGATGCGGCTGCCAAGTTGAACAAGCTCGGCACGAGCGAAGCGCCCGAGGCTCCGGCGGCCACCACCATCACCACCTTGCTCTGGGTGTTCCGCCGCCCACTCGACGAGGACTGAGCGGCGGCCGGCCTCACACTCGAGGAGTGGTCGAGCGTTACGCCCGCGCTTGGGAGACGCCGGCGCTGCCGACGCGGTCGTCGCGCTCGTCGCGCTCGTCGTACGTGAGCCTCGATCAGCCGAGCAGCTGGTCGAGCCCGCGGGTCAGGCCCACGCGACCGGCGAGCGCACGCACTGCGAGGAGCGTTCCCGCGACGTAGGGCACCGCGCTTGCGCCCGCGTCGTGCCGAAGGGTCAGCCGCTCGCCGTCGGCCGAGAAGATCACTTCCGTCGAGACGGTGAAGCTCGGCAGGCGAAGCGAGTGCACCTGCGTGCCCGCGATCGTCGCGCCCCGCGCCTCCCGGGCGCCGTGCACCTCGTCGAGCGGCACGCCGAGCTCCGGCGTGGCCGATGCTGTCGAGCCGCTCGGCAAGCTCGCGCGCTGTACCGCTCGGGGCGTCCTGCTTTCCGGCGCTCGCGTAGTCGATCACCTCCCGGGCACGGAAATGCGGCGCAGCCTCGCCGGCGAAGCGCAAGAGCAATGCGGCCGTGAGCGAGAAGTTGCCGGCCGCGACCACCCCGACTCCCCGCGCCCGCGCGGCAGCGTCGATCTCCTCGTAGTCCGCCGCTGTGAGGCCGCTCGAGCCGACGACGACGCCGACCCCGCGTTCGATCGCGACGAGCACATTGCCCTTGACGACCGCGGCGTGCGTGTAGTCGACGAGCACGTCGGCCGTGACTCGGTCGAGCGCCTCGGCGACGGAGTCGAAGCGTGCGGGGTCGGAGCGCGAGACTCCGGAGACGAGCTCGAGGTCGTCCGCCGCCTCGACCGCCGCGGCGACCGCGCTGCCCGTCCAGCCGGTGACGCCCGCGACGCAGACGCGAATCACGACGGCCCGGCCACCTCTTCCAACCTGCCCGTGCGGACGTCGTAGACGAAGCCGCGGATGCTCTCCTTGTGGGGAATGAACGGACTGGCCTGGATCCGGGCGACGGCCTTGCGGACGTCGATCTCCAGGTCGGCGAAGGCCTCGGCATCCCACTCGGGCTCGACGCCCGTCTCTTCGACCAGCTGCCGGTGGAACTCCTCGTCGCTGAAGGTGAGCATGCCGCAGTCGGTGTGGTGGATCAGGATGATCTCCCTCGTCCCGAGCAGCCGCTGCGAGATCGCGAGCGAGCGGATCTCGCTTTCGGTGACGACACCACCGGCGTTGCGGATCACATGGGCGTCTCCCTCCCGCAGGCCGAGCAAGCCGAAGACGTTGATGCGCGAGTCCATGCACGCCAGCACGGCGACACGTTTCGCCGGCGGCAGCGGCAAATCGCCGCGATCGAACGACTTCGCATACTCCTCCGCGTTCTTGAGCAAGTCGTCCGTCGCCGTCACGTGCCCGCCTCGGCGATGGGACGCCCGACGACGAGAACCTCCCGCAGCTGCGGGTCGAGCTCCCGGTAGTGGGCGTCCGGCCGCACTTGCATCGCATCGAGTGTCTTCGAGAAGAAACAGCGCGCCGCGGCGGCGAGCACGACGTCCATGATGTCGACCTGTGAGAGGCCGAGATCGCGAAGCGGTTGCAGGTCGTCGTCGGTGATCGACGTCGCGTCGTCGACGACTCGCTCGGCGAGATCCATCACCGCGACGTCGACCTCGTCGAGCCCCGCGGCGCGGTGATCGCGCGCGATCTCCAGCACCGGCTCGCCGAAGCGCTCGATCAGCACGGTGCCGTGGGCGAGACAGCAGTAGCTCGAGCGCAGCCGTCGTGCAGCCGCCAGCGTCGCGAGCTCGTAGCGGCGCAGATCCATGGCGGCCTTGATCGCGGTGTTCAACCCGACCCAGGCCGCGAGCACCTCCGGACGCTCGTCGAACGCGAGCTCCAGTTCGTCGTCATTGCGCGACCCCCAGCAGGTCGACGACGAAGACGAGCGGCTCGTTGGGCTTGATCACACCGCCCGCCCCGCGCGCGCCGTAGGCCAGCGCGGACGGGATCGTCAGCTTGCGGCGCCCACCGACCTTCATGCCCTTCACCCCGGCATCCCACCCCGGGATCACCTGGCCCTTGCCGAGCTTGAACTCGAACGGCTGCCCACGGTTCCACGACGCATCGAATTCGTCGCCGGTCGAGAACGACACGCCGACGTAATGCACGGTCACCTTCGTGCCGTCGACCGCCTCGTCCCCTTCGCCGACGACGATGTCTTCGATCCCGAGCTCGAACGGGACATCGCCTTCCGGCTGCTCGACCTGCGGACGCTCAAGACTCAAGGCTCGCTCCTTCCTCGCGCTCCACGATGTACTCCCGCGCCGCTCGCCATTCGAGCGGCGCGTCGACGAGCGTATCGAGCGAGACCCGAGCGCGCGACCTGATCGAGCACGTGGCGCTCGACTCAAGCGCGCAGAGCACGAACCGAGCGAAACGTGCCGACGGTCGCGAGCAACGTCGAGGCGACCATCACGAGCGTCAGGCAGACCATGCGCACCGGGGCGCCGTAGACGGACGCCCACCAGACAGTCGCCGAAACCGTCATGACCGCCATCGTGACGGTCGACGTTCCGGCCAGGAACGTCTCCCACCGAAGCGTGGCGCGGGACAGGGCGACCTGGCGTGCCGTCACGACCGCGGCGTGCGTCCAGAGCGCGATCGATACGACCCCGCACACCACGAGCAGGAGAAAGCCCGCCGAATACAACCGGTCTCCCCCGTTTCTCTGCGCATTCGTCAGCCGATCCGCCCACTCGACGACCCCCAGCAGCACGGCGACGGTCAATCCTGTCGAGGCAACCGCGCGAAGCTACAGGGCGATGAATCGCCTCCCAACCGCCGGCCACCGAGGAACGCACGGAGCGACCGCCCGGCCAGCACGATCCCGAGCACGACGGCGAGCGTGCCGACCTCGGCTGCGAGGAGCACGGCGTCGTAGGCCGTCATGGGCACTCCTCGATCGGGCTGCGGCGTGACGGCCTGCCAGTGCTCGGCGGCCTTCGCGAACCCGAGCCCGGCGACGACGAATGCCGCCCACGACGAGAGCACGAGCAAGACCCCGGCCCGGATGCGCGCGGCCGGCGGCACGTCGTCGCCCAGCAGGCCCGAGGTTCGCAGACGCTGCCGGCAACCGGCGACGATGACGTCGCGAACGACGCGGCCCGGAAGCCTCTTTCCCCCCGCTTCATCCTCGATCAGCGAGACGAGCTCGTCGCCGTACCGCTCGCGCCAGGCAGCTGGGTAGATCCGGAGGAGCCAGGCGATCATGCGCTTGCCGCCCGCAGCCGCGCGTTGCCTTCATCGACGAGCTTGCGCGAGCTCGGCCAGCGCAGCGCTCAACGACACCGAGCCCGCGGCGGTGATGCGGTAGGGACGGCGCCGTTCGTCTGCAGCGAGCGGTTCGATCAGGCCCTGCTGCTCGAGGCGCGTGATCGCGCCGTACAGCGTGCCCGGGCCGAGACGAACGCCGGCAAACGACTCGATGTCGAGCAGCAGCGCGTGGCCGTGCTTGGGCCCGGCGGAGAGGCTGGTCAGGATCAGGAAGGGCGGGTCATTCGCGCGCACAGCGGCATACTACTACGTGTCGCGTAGTAAAGCAAGTGAGGCCGCTCAGGCCTCGGCGGCCTTCTTCGAGTCACCGCTCGAGGAAGGAGCCGTCCGACGATGACGACGAGCTGTCCGACGAGGACGAGCTCTCCGACGACGAGCCGGAGGACGAGTCGGACGACCCGCCGCCGTCCTTCGCCGGCGTCTTGGACTTGCGGCCGTAGTCGGTGGAGTAGAACCCCGAGCCCTTGTAGTGCACGGCGACGGGATGGAGCACGACCTGCAGCGGCCCCTCTCCGCAGACCTCGCACGCGCTCGGGCCGGCTTCTGTCATGCCGTGGAACACCTCGAACAGATGCCCGTTCGGGCACTTGTACTCGTAGATCGGCATGGGACGGGCAAGGCTAGCAGCGAGGCCCCCGGGGCCATCGCGGCGGGTAGGTAGCCTCGCCGCACGTGCAGCGCGCCGTCGTCGTCTCGGTCGTCACCCTCGTCGCGCTGACCCTGCCGGCGGTCGCCCAGGCGCACGCGACGCTGATCCGGATCACGCCCGCGAACGGATCGGTGCTCGCCCACGCGCCGCGGAAAGTCCGCGTCGAGTTCGACGACACGGTCCGGGTCGCACCCGGAAATGCTGCCGTTTCGAACGTCACGAACGCCTCGATACTGGGCGGTCCCGCGGTCGCGCACGGCCACGTGCTGACGCTGCCGCTGCGGGCCGCGTTGCAGGACGGCGACTACAGCGTCCGCTGGAGCATCGTCTCCGACGACGGCCACCGAGAACAGGGTGTGATCGCCTTCGCCGTCGGAACCGGACGCACGGTGCCGCGCTCGGTCCTCGGTGCCGCGGCGCCGCTCACGTGGAACGACGTCCTCCTGCGCACGCTCTATTACCTCGGGCTGCTCGCCGGCGGCGGCGCGGCGCTCTTCGCCCTGTTCACGCGGAAGCTGCTCGGCGAGGCTGTGCGCAAGCCACTCGGCCAGCTGCTCTTCTTCTCGCTGCTGCTCGTGTTCCTCGGCGGGAGCGGGATCATCCACGCCGCACCACCGGGCACCCGCTTCGCATTCGTTCTCGACGTGGCACTCACGGTGGCGCTCGCCGGCGGCGCGGCTGCGGCGCTCGCCCCGACCATCGGAGCGCTGTTACCGGCCGCCGGCGCGGCGGCGATCGCCCTGCTCCTCGCGCCGACGCTGTCGGGGCACTCGCTCGACCGCGGCCAGCCACGCGTCCTCGCCCCACTGGCGGACTTCGCCCACATGGCGTCCGCGGCCATCTGGCTCGGCGGGCTCGTCTCGCTGGTGTACGTCGTCCCGCGGGCAACGGGGGACCCAGACGTGCGGGCCGCCGTGGCGCGGCGGTTCTCGACCGTGGCGCTCGGCGCGGTCCTGCTGATCGGCGTGACGGGCCTCACCCGGTCATTGACCGAGCTCTCGGCCGTGCACCAGGTGTGGTCGACGTCGTACGGGCGCGCGCTGATCGCGAAGACGGTCCTCTTCGCGCCGCTCCTCGGCCTCGGCTGGCTCAACCGCTCGGTCCTGCTCCGCACGTTCGCCCGTCTCCGCCGATCGGTGCTCGTCGAGCTGACCGTGCTGGCCGGCATCGTGGTCGCCGTCGCGATCCTCACCGAGCTCCGCCCCGGGCGCGACCAGCCCCGAGCTGCCACGGGTGCGGCACCGCAGCAAACGGCGGAGGCTCCCGTGCTGCCGCCACGAGACGCCGTCGTCGACGCACGCGAGCTCGGGTCGCTCGCGGTCGCGATCGCGCGGCGGCCCGGCAGCGCGACCGTCACCATCCTCGGCCCGGACGGCAACGGCGACTCCGGCCGCTCGGTCATCGTCGCGGGGACGCGCGCCGCACCGTGCGGGTCCGGCTGCTATCGCGCCCGCGCGCCCTCCGGCCCGCTGCGGGTGACGGTCGACGGTCGTGCGCTCACGTTCGCGGTCTCGGCTGCTGCTCCCGACGCGCAGGCGCTTCTCCAGGCGGTCACGAAGCGCTTTCGGGCGTCGAAGACGATCGTCTTCGACGAGTCACTGGCCTCGTCGCCGACGAACGCGCAGCGCACACGCTTCACGATCGTGGCGCCCGATCGCCTGGCGTATGTCATTCGCGGCGGCCCGTCGGCGATCGTGATCGGGGCGCGGCGCTGGGACCGCGACGGCCCGGGCGCGCCATGGCTTGCCTCGGAGCAGACGCCGCTCCAGGTCACGCAGCCCTATTGGCAGGCTCCGACGAACGTCCATCTGGTTGCGCCCGGCGTCCTGACGTTCCTCGACCGGCGCATTCCGGCCTGGTTTCGCGTCACCCTCGCACGGCCCCCTGCCCACACGGATGCACATGACCGCCGCGGCCCACTTCATGACCGACCGCTACGTCGAGTTCGATGGGCCGGCCGTGGTCTCGCCGCCACCTTCGCGGTAGCGCTGCGCCTCTTCGCCGACGAGCTCCAGGAAGCACGGCGCGTCCTCGAACGCCGCGAGGCCCATCGGGGCGTTCCGCGGCCGGCGCGAGCGGTAGGACGAACGCCGCACCGTCGCGATCGCACCCGCGGCTCCGACGAGCCCGCCGATCGCGAACGAGCGCAACTTGCTCCCGCGGCCGGCTCCGTCCATGCGACGATCGTACCCCGATGCGGCTGACCACTCTCGGCGACCTCCTCCTGGATGTGATCGTCCGGCTCGACGAGCCACTCGTCCCCGGTGACGACCGCATGGCAGAGACGCGTGCCGTCCCCGGCGGACAGGCGGCCAACGTTGCTGCGTGGGCGAGCGTCCTCGGCGCCGACGCGCGCTTCGTCGGCCGCCACGGTGACGACGACGCCGGCGAGATCGTGCGCCGCGCCCTGCGCGCGCACGGCGTCGAGGTGCTCGGGCCCGTCGCGGGCAGAACGGGCATCGTCGTCTCGATCACCTCGCAGGGCGACCGGACGATGGCGTCGGACCGGGCCGGAGCGCCCGACCTCTCACCGCAGGACCTCGAGGAGTCGTGGTTCGATTGCGACGTGCTCCACATCTCGGGCTACTCGCTGCTTCGCGAACCGATCGCCTCGGCCGCCGCCGCGGCCGCGAGCGCGACGCGGGCGAACGGCGGCACGGTCGCCGTCGACGTGTCGGCCTGGTCACTCGTCGACGAGGCCTTCCGCGCGCGCCTGCGTGGGCTCTCGCCCGACGTCGTGTTCGCGACCGAGCGCGAGCAGGACGCCGTCGGCGAGCTGACGACCCGCTGGGTGCTGAAGCGGGGCGCGGGCGGCATCTCGGTCGACGGCCGCGACCATGCGGCGCCGGCGACGAACGTGGTCGACACGACCGGCGCGGGAGACGCGCTCGCAGCCGGCTTCCTCGTCGGTGGGCCGGCGCTCGGGCTCGAGGCAGCGGCGCGCTGTTGCGCCCGGCTGGGAGCGATGCCGTGATCGCAGTCTCGGAGGAGGTGCAGCAGGCTCGGAGCGAGGGGCGTGGCGTCGTCGCGCTCGAGACGACGCTGATCGCGCACGGCTTCCCGCCGGGTGACGGGGTCGCCGTCGGGCTCGCGTCCGAGCAGGCCGTGCGGGCGGGCGGTTCGGTGCCGGCGACGATCGGCGTGCTCGACGGAACGATCCGGGTCGGCCTCACCGAGGATGAGCTCGCACGCTTCGACGAATCGGCCCGCAAGCTCGGGCCTCGCGATCTCGCGGCAGCCGTCGTTCAGCGCGCGCTCGGCGCGACCACGGTCGGTGGAACGCTCGCGGTCTGCCACGCGGCCGGCATCCGGTTCATGGCGACCGGCGGCCTCGGCGGCGTGCACCGCGGCTGGCCGACGCCGCCCGACGTCTCCGCCGACCTGCAGGCGCTCGCCAGACGCAGGCGCTCGTCGTCTCGTCGGGCGTGAAATCGCTCCTCGACGTGCCCGCCACGTCGGAGCTGCTCGAGACGCTCGGCGTGCCGGTGCTCGGGTGGCGCACCGACTCGCTGCCGCTCTTCTACGCCGCCCGCGGCGGCCCACCGGTCTCTGCCCGCGTCGAGTCGGCGGCGGAGGCAGCGCAGATCGCCCGCGCGCACTGGGAGCTCGGCCGCGGCGGCCTGCTCGTCGGGCGGGCGCCGGACGAGAGCCTCGACGATGTCGAGCCGCTGATCGAGCAGGCGCTCGCCGACGCAGCGGCACAGGGCGTGCACGGTCAGGCGATGACGCCGTTCGTCCTCACCTACCTGCACCGGGAGAGCGACGGGCGCACGCTTGCCGCGAACCGCGACCTGGTCATCGGCAATGCGCGCCTCGCGGGCGAGATCGCCGCCGCGCGCTGACGCGCGCTATTCGAGCGTTCGCAGGAAGTCCTCGATCTCGAGCGCGGGCAGCGTCTCGATTCGCGTCGAGCCGCGCGCGCCGAGCGCCACCGAGATCTTGGCGACCGTCGCGATGTCGGGCGCCTCCACGACGTTGACGAAGTCGAACTCGCCGAGCGTCGCCCATTGGTGCAGCACCTTCGCGCCGAGCTCCGCGACGTCGTGGTTCACCTGGCGCAGGCGCTCAGGATTCGACTTGAGGGTCTGGACGCCCTGCTGGGTCAGCGTCGAGAGGAGGATGAAGATCGGCATTGCGGCGGCTCCTTCGGTGTGGACGGGCGGAGCCTACCCTGGCAGCCTGGTCGGCATACAGGAGCGCTGCGCCGATGTAGAGCATCGGGCTGAGGACGAGATCGGAGATGAAGACTGCGATGCGCTGCCCGTTGTCCCCCTGGGTGTGCAGAAGTGCGCTCAGCGTGTCGGCCGCGATCCCGACGACGACGACGAGGGCGGCGAGGGAGCCGAGCGCGTGCACGTAGTCGGCGAGACCGAGCTGACGTCCTCGCACGAGCGCGTCTCGAAAGCTCAGCCGCTCGAGGAGCGCCGCCGGCACCGCGAGGCCGATCAGCGCGAACCAGGCGAGCCCCGGCAGGATGAACACGGCGCGAAGAGCGGGAAACGGCAGGTAGATCAGCACGGCAACCGCGACGGCCGTGCGGTTCGGTCGCACCCCGTGCACCAGGGTCAAGGCTGCCAGGTAGGCCGCGACGAAGAGCGGCGTCGCAGCCCAGTAGACGAGCATCTGCGTGCCCGCGGGCTGCCGAACGCTCAGCTGGTCGACGATCGCGAGCGGCAGCCCGAGCGGCAGCACACGCCAGAAGCTCGCGCCGTAGGCACGGATCGTCTCGGCGACGAGCTGGCCGACCGTGCGCTCCGCCGGCGGGAGCGGCGGCGGCAGCTCAGGCACGGGCGAGCTCCCTGACGAGCCCCGGCAGCAGGCTCGCGAGCAGCGCCTTCGCCTCGTCGAAGCGCCACTGGCGGCGATCGGGCTCGCCGATCGCATTCGCGAGCACCCGGACCTCGACCGCGGGCACACCGGCGATCGCAGCCGCGCGCAGCACTGCGTAGCCCTCCATCGCCTCGACCTCGCAGCTCGTCGAACCGCCGACCCGGGCCGACGTCGCGATCGGCTCGACGCGAGCGTGCGGGAGAGCGCGGCGAGCAGCCTCGACCAAGCCGGGATCGGCCGGTGTGCGCAACTCGATCCAGCGAGGGTCGTCGGCGTCGCAGTACACCGCCTCGCTGCCGATCACCGCCCCGGGCTCGTCGAAGGCGCGTGCTCCGGCGATACCCACGTTCAGCACCCCTTTCAGCCGCGCCAGTGCCTGTAGCTCGGCGGCGGTCCGGGCGGCCGCCTCGACCGGGCCGACTCCACACACGAGGGTTGAGCCTCCCTCGGCGCCCCGGAGCTCCTCCTGGGTCGCGGCCACGACGAGAATCACGTTCGCACCGTATCTAGACTCGTCGCGTGGGCTACCGCTGGATCGCCGCCGACGACCTCGAGTTCGTCGAGCGCCCGCCGAAGGAAGGCGAGGAGCCGCGCCGGGCCGCTGATCTCACGAGCGCCGTCGGGCTCCAGCAGTCACGGGCGCGACTGTGGCGCTATCCGCCCCACTCGACGGGGCGCCGCCATCAGGATCATGCCCAGGAAGAGGTGTTCGTCGTGCTCTCCGGCACGCTCACCATGCTGCTCGGCGACGAGCCGGAACGCGTCGACCTCGGCCCCGGCGGTGTCGTGGCCGTGGAGCCGATGACGCCGCTGCAGATGCGCAACGAGACCGGCGAGGAGGTCGTTGTCTTCGTCTACGGCGCGCCGCCGCTGCAGGAGGGCGCCGACTTCCTCGACGACGTCGACCTGCCGCCGCGCGCATGACGGGTCGGCGGGCACTCCGCGCGCACTCGGACCACAAAAGGTCGCGAAGGCCGAAGGTGTCTGACACCAAGGTGTCAGACACCGGTTGGGTTCGCCCCGGATCAGGGGTGGTCGTTGTCCCTCCGTGTCTGCGGATGGACGGTCTCGCCGCGCGCGAGCATCGCCACGAACTCCGCGATCTTGCGGGCACGAGTCTCGGGCCGCTTCACCGCCTCGATGCGATGCAGAATCGCGTAGCGGTTCTGACTGCTGAGCTGTCCGAACATCGTCTTCGCCTTCGGCTCGGCCGCGAGCGCAGCTGCCAGGTCGCGAGGCACGCGGGCCGTCGCGGGGCCGGCGTAGGCGGCCTCTCCAACGCCCGTCGGCCTTTGCGCGCTCGACCTCGGCGAATCCCGAAGCGTGCATCCTGCCCTCGCCGATCAGCCGCTCGGCGAGCGTCGTGTTGCGCTTCGACCAGCGGCTCCGTGCCCGCCTCGGCGTGAACCGCTGGAAGTACGTTCGCTCGTCGCGGCGACGGACCTGACCGTCGATCCAGCCGAAACAGATGGCCTCCTCGAGGGCCTGGTCGTAGGTGAGGCTCGTGGGCGAGGTCGTGCCCTTCTTCGCCAGCACGAGCAAGACCGCCTCGCAACCGGCGTGGTTGCGCTCGAGCCACTCACGCCACGCGGGGGCGTCAGGGACAACCAGTTCGCCGTCGTCGGAAACCAGCCTAGGCGCCGCGCGGGCTCTCGTCGGCGAGCACGACGCGCACGAGGTCGCGGATCGAGATGATCCCGACCGGCTCGTCGCCTTCGAGCACCGGCAGGTGGCGAAAGCCGCCGTGGATCATCAGCGCCGCGGCCTGCCCCGCGCGCTCCGACGGCTCGACGGTCTCCGGGTCGCGCGTCATCCAGTCACCCACGGTTGCATCGTCGACCTTGCCGGCGGCGACGGCGCGCAGGACGTCGCGCTCGGTGAGGATGCCGGCGAGCCGGCCACCGGCGAAGATCAGGGCCGCGCCCACCTTGCGCCCGTCCATCTGCCGCGCCGCCTCCGTCAGCGAGGTCGACGGCTCCACCGTCAGGAGGCCGCGCGACATGATCTCGCCGACGGTCGTCATTCTCCGTAGCCTCGAGACTAGGCTCGAGGCCGGCACGGCGTCACGGGCGCGCTCGAAGACGAGGTCGCCGTTCTGAGCGTCGACGCGGATCGTGTCGCCCTCGGAGAAGTCTCCTTCGAGGAGCCTCAGTGCGAGCCGGTTCTCGAGCAGGCGCTGAACCGCGCGCTTGAGCGGGCGTGCGCCGTAGGCCGGGTCCCACCCGGCCTCGGCGATCGCCTCCTTCGCGGCGTCGGTCAGCTCGAGAGCCAGCCCGCGCTCGGCGAGGCGGTCGCGCAGGCGGCCGAGCTGCAGCTCCACGATGTTCGCGAGCTCGCTGCGCGAGAGCGCCTTGAACTCGACGATCTCGTCGATGCGGTTCAGGAACTCCGGCCGGAAGTGCTCGGTCAGCGCCTCGGCGCTGCGGATGTTCGACGTCATGATCAGGACGGCGTTCCGGAAGTCGACCGTGCGGCCCTGACCGTCGGTGAGGCGGCCCTCGTCGAGCACCTGCAGGAGCACGTCGAAGACCTCTGCATGCGCCTTCTCGATCTCGTCGAGCAGGATCACGCAGTACGGCCGGCGCCGCACCGCCTCGGTCAGCTGCCCGCCCTCGTCGTAGCCGACGTAGCCGGGGGGTGCGCCGATCAGGCGCGACACGGTATGGCGCTCCTGGTACTCGCTCATGTCGATCCGCACCATCGCCTTCTCGTCGTCGAACATGAACTCGGCGAGCGCGCGTGCGAGCTCGGTCTTGCCGACGCCCGTCGGGCCGAGGAAGACGAACGAGCCGATGGGGCGATCGGGGTCCTGCAGGCCGGTGCGGGCGCGGCGCAGCGCGTTTGCGACCGCGGAGACCGCCTCGCCCTGGCCGACCACGCGATGGTGCAGGCGCTCCTCCATGTGGATCAGCTTCTCGGTCTCGCCTTCGAGGAGGCGATCGACCGGGATGCCCGTCCAGCGCGAAACGGTCGTCGCGATGTCGTCCTCGTCCACCTCTTCCTTGACCATCGGATGCTCGATGGTCGTGTCGCGCGCTGCGAGCTCGCCCTCGAGCTGAGGGATCTCGCCGTAGCGGATCTCGGCAACGCGCTGAAGATTCGATTCCCGCTCGGCACGCTCCGCCTCCTGGCGCAGCTCGTCGATGCGGCGCGTCATCTCCTTGACCCGCTCGAGCACCTCCTTCTCCTTCGACCAGCGCGCGGCGAGGACATCGCGCTCCTCCTTGGCCTCGGCGAGCGCCCGCTCGACCGGCTCGCGCACCGACTTGCCCTCCTTCGCCATCGCCGCGAGCTCGATCTCGAGCTGCATGACACGGCGGTTCGCCTCGTCGAGCTCGAGCGGGCTCGAGTCGATCTCGATCCGCAGGCGCGCGGCAGCCTCGTCGACGAGATCGATCGCCTTGTCGGGCAGGAAGCGATCGGCGACGTAGCGGTGGCTGAGCACCGCGGCGGCGACGAGCGCAGCGTCGCGAATGCGCACGCCGTGATGTGCCTCGTAGCGCTCCTTCAGGCCGCGCAGGATGGCGATCGTGTCGGCGACCGAAGGCTCGCCGACGTACACCGGCGCGAACCGCCGCTCGAGCGCCGCGTCCTTCTCGATGTGCTTGCGGTACTCGTCGAGCGTCGTCGCTCCGACGCACCGGAGCTCGCCGCGCGCGAGCAGCGGCTTGAGCAGGTTCGCGGCGTCGACCGCTCCCTCGGCCGCTCCGGCGCCGACGATCGTGTGCAGCTCGTCGATGAAGAGGATGATCCGGCCCTCGGAGTTCTTGATCTCGGTGAGGACGGCCTTCAGCCGCTCCTCGAAATCGCCGCGGTACTTCGCACCTGCGAGCAGCGCGCCGAGGTCGAGCCCCCACACACGCCGGTCCTTCAGCCCCTCCGGCACGTCACCGGCGACGATGCGCTGCGCGAGCCCTTCGGCGATCGCCGTCTTGCCGACGCCGGGCTCGCCGATCAGCACGGGGTTGTTCTTCGTGCGGCGGCTCAGCACCTGGATGACCCGGCGGATCTCCTCGTCGCGGCCGATCACCGGGTCGAGCTTGCCGGCCTCGGCCGCCTCGGTGAGGTCGCGCCCGAACTTCTCGAGCGCCTGGTAGCTGCCCTCCGGGATCCTGCGACGTGACGCGCTGACCGCCGCGCACCTTCTCGATCCACGCGACGATCTCCTCGCGCGGGACGGGCTCGATGGCGAGGAAGAGATGCTCGGTCGAGACGTAGTCGTCCTCGAGCCGGCGCCGCTCGTCGTCGGCGCGGTCGAGCACGCGCGAGAACGCCGCGGAGACGTTCGGCTGCTGCTGCCCGCCCTGCGCGGTCGGGAGCGCGGCGAGCTTCTGCTCGGCGTCCGCGCGCAGCGCGCGCCAGTCGGCGAAGAGCTCCTGGTCGAGCAGAGCCAGCAGCAGGTGGTCGGGCGTGATCTCGGGATTGCCCCGCCTGCGCGCGAGCTCCTGCGCGGCAGCGACCGCCTCCTGCGCCTTGATCGTCAGCTTGTTGAAGTCCATGTCTCCTCAGTCCTTGGTCGTTCGCTGTCGGCTCCGCACGACAGTGGCTGCCACGCGGGTCATTGCGCCCGCCGGGGCACGGGCAGCTCGGTCGGGCGATAGAGCACGAGGTCTCGCCGGTACTGGCGGTGGACCTCGTCGAGCGCGCGGCGCATCTCGAGCTCCAGCCGCTCGAGCCGGCGGTGCAGGCGCTGCAGCTCGTCCTCCATGGCCAGAACACGCTCGACCCCGGCGAGGTTCAGGCCGAGCTCGGTCGTCAGGCGCTGGATCAGCCGCAGGCGCTCGACGTCGTCGTCGGAGTAGAGCCGCGTGTTGCCGGCGGTCCGCTGCGGGCGGACGAGGCCGCGCTGCTCGTAGATCCGGAGCGTCTGCGGGTGCATGCCGACCAGGTCGGCGGCGACGCTGATCATGTAGCGCGGGCGATCGGGCATCGTCAGCGCACCTCCTTCTGCAGTTGCTCGAGCAGCTCACGCTGCTTCTTCGAGACGCGCTTCGGCACCTCGATCTTGATGCGCGCGAGCACGTCGCCCTGGCCGGAGCCCTTGAGCCGCTGCGCACCCCGCCCCTTGATGCGCAGGAGCTTGCCGTCCTCCGTCCCGCTCGGCACCTTCAGCGACACCGGGCCTTCGGGCGTCGGCACCTCGACGGTGCCGCCGAGCGCGGCGGTCGGATACGGGACGGGCACGTTGACGATCAGGTCGTCGCCGCGCCGCTCGTACACCTTCGACGGCTCGACGCGCGTGACGACGTACAGGTCGCCCGCCGAAGCGCCGCCGAAGCCCGCCTCACCCTTGCCCTTCAGCTTGATCCGCGTGCCGTCCTTGACCCCCGCCGGGATCTTCACGGTGTAGCGCTTCGTCCGCCGCTCGCGCCCCGCACCGTGACAGGTCGGGCACGGCTTCTCGACGATCGACCCCATGCCGTGACAGCGTGGGCACGGCTGCTGCAGCGCGAACAGCCCCTGCGACGTGGCGACCACGCCCGACCCGCTGCACTGCGGGCAGGTCGTCGGCGCGGTGCCGGGCGCAGCACCGGTTCCGTGGCAGGTGTGGCACGCAAGCTCGAGCTGCACCGGGCACCGTCACCTGCGCGCCGCGCAAGGCATCCTCGAACGACACGCGCACCTCGACCTCGACGTCGTTGCCGCGCTGGCCACGCTGCGGCTGCTGCCGGCCGCCGCGGCCGCCGCCGAACATGCCGCCGAAGATGTCACCCAGGTCGAAGTCGCCGAAGTCGAACGTCGTACCCCCTGGCGCGACACGGCCGTTCGTGGAGCCCATCACGTCGTACTGCTTGCGCTTCTCCGGGTCGGAGAGCACGTCGTAGGCGCCCTGCACCTCCTTGAACCGCTCCTCGTTGCCGGGGTTCGTGTCGGGGTGCACCTCGCGCACGAGCTTGCGGTACGCCTTCTTGATCTCGTCCTGCGACGCGTTCTTCGAGACGCCCAGCGCTTCGTAGAGGCTCTTAGCCATCCGTCCCTGCTGAGATCACGACCCGGGCCGGACGCAGGACGCGGTCGCCGAGCCGGTAGCCCTTCTGCAGCACCTCGATCACGGTTCCCTCCTCCGCCTCCGACGGCTGCGACAGCAGCGCCTCCTGCGTGTGCGGGTCGAACTTCCCGTCGGTCGGGACCTCGACGAGGCCCTCCTTCACCAGCGCGTCCGAGAACTGGCGATGAATGAGCCGAAGGCCCTCGTCGATGTCGCCCTCATGCCTGAGCGCGCGTTCGAGATCGTCGAGGATCGGGACGAGCTCCTTGACGAGCCGCTCGTGGGCGCGCGCGGCCAGCTCCTGCTGGTCGCGCGCCACCCGCTTGCGGTAGTTGTCGAACTCGGCCTTCAGCCGCTGGAGCGCGTCGAGGTACTCGTCGCGCTCCTTGACGAGCGCCTCGACGTCCAACGGCTCCGGCTCCTCGGCGGCCGCCTGCTCCTCCTGGAGGTTCTCGTCGGTCATTACTCGTCGACCACCTCGTACTCGGCGTCCTCGACGACCTCGTCGTCCGAGGCAGCCGAGCCGTCGGAGCCGTTCCCCGACTGGGCCTGCGCCGAGGAGGCCTGCGCGTAGAGCGCCTGGGCCGCTTCCGTCCAGGCCTCCTGCAGTGCGTCGGCCTTCGCCTTGATCTCGGCGCCGTCACTCGACTCGAGCACACCGCGCAGCTCCATGATCCGCCCCTCGACGGTCGAAGCCACCGACTCGTCGAGCTTCTCGCGGTTCTCCTTGAGCGACTTCTCCACCTGGTAGGCGAGCGACTCCGCGTTGTTGCGGGCGTCGACGAGCTCGCGCAGCTTGTGGGCCTCGTCGCTGTGCGCCTCGGCCTCCTTGATCATGCGATCGACCTCGCTCGGGTCGAGCCCGGAACCGCCTTCGATCCGGATCTGCTGCTCGTTGCCGGTGCCGAGGTCCTTGGCCGACACGTTGATGATGCCGTTCGCGTCGATGTCGAACGCGACCTCGATCTGCGGCGTGCCGCGCTGTGCGGGCGGGATGCCGACCAGCTCGAACTTGCCGAGCGTCTTGTTGTAGGTCGCCATCTCCGACTCGCCCTGCAAGACGTGCACGAGCACCGACGGCTGGTTGTCCTCGGCGGTCGAGAAGACCTCCGTCTTCCGGGTCGGGATCGTCGTGTTGCGATCGATCAGCTTCGTCATCACGCCGCCCTTGGTCTCGATGCCGAGCGAGAGCGGGGTGACGTCGAGGAGCAGCACGTCCTTGACCTCGCCCTTGAGCACGCCGCCCTGGATGGCCGCGCCGATCGCGACGACCTCGTCCGGGTTGACGCCCTTGTGCGGGTCCTTGCCGATCAGCTCCTTCACCTTCGCCTGCGTGGCCGGCATGCGCGTCATGCCGCCGACGAGCACGACATGGTCGATGTCGGAGGCCGAGAGGCCGGCGTCGGACAGAGCCTGCTTCGTCGGCGCGACGGTCCGCTCGAGCAGCGCGTGCGTCAGCTCTTCGAGCTTCGCACGTGTCAACTGCTGGTCGAGGTGCTTCGGGCCGTCCTGCGTCGCGGTGATGAACGGCAGGTTGATCTGCGTCGTCATCGTCGACGACAGCTCGATCTTCGCCTTCTCCGCCGCCTCGTAGAGGCGCTGCAGCGCCATCGGGTCGGCGCCCAGGTCGATGCCCTGATCCTTCTTGAACTCGGCAATCATCCAGTCGACGATCGCCTTGTCGAAGTTGTCGCCGCCGAGATGGTTGTCGCCGTTCGTCGACTTCACCTCGAAGACGCCGTCGCCGAGCTCGAGGACCGACACGTCGAACGTGCCGCCGCCGAGGTCGAAGACGAGGATCGTCTGGTCGGCGCCTTCCTTGTCGAGGCCGTAGGCGAGCGCCGCAGCGGTCGGCTCGTTGATGATGCGCAGCACGTTGAGGCCCGCGATCTTGCCCGCGTCCTTGGTCGCCTCCCGCTGCGCGTTGTTGAAGTAGGCCGGGACGGTGATCACCGCGTCGGTGACCGACTCGCCGAGGTAGGCCTCGGCGTCCGCCTTCAGCTTCTGCAGGATCATCGCGCTGATCTCCGGCGGGGCCCACTGCTTGCCGCCCGCCTCGACGCGCACGTCGTCGTTCTGGCCCTTGACGACCTTGTACGGGACGATGGTCATCTCTTCGTTGACCTCGTCGAACTTGCGGCCCATGAACCGCTTGATCGAGAACACGGTGTTCTCGGGGTTGGTCACCTGCTGCCGCCGGGCCGGAGCCCCGACGAGCCGCTGGCCGTCCTTGGTGAACGCGACGACGGACGGCGTCGTCCGGCCGCCCTCCGCGTTCGGGATCACCGCCGGCTCGCCGCCCTCCAGGGTGGCGATGCACGAGTTGGTCGTGCCGAGGTCGATGCCAATGGTCTTTGCCACGTGTTCGTCTCCTTCTGGTGGTACTGAGAGAAAATCTAAGCGTGATCATATCAGATCGCGGTTGAGCCCAGCGTCCTAGCGGGTGGCGCCGATCAGCGCACCGCCGGCCACGACCAGGAGGGCGCCGAGGGCGAGCCTCCGCCCGACCCCCTCGGTCTGGCGAATCAGGAGCGCCGAGAGGGCGACGCCCCAGAGCGACTCGGTGGCGACGAGCGGCGAGACGACGCTGACGCGCCCCCGCCAGTAGGCCTCGAAGAGGCAGACGTACGACAGGCCGAACAGGACGCCGGCCGGGGCGAGCCGGCGCAGCTCCCGGGCCGTCGGCGCGCGCCGCGCCCACGCCGCCGCCGCGAACGTCCCGGCCACGAGGGTCGCAGCCGCCGCAGTCTCCGGGCTCGCATGGGCATGCAGTGCGCGCACGATGTTGTCGCGGGTCGCGAAGAGCGTCGCGGCGGCGGCCGCATAGAGCAGCCCGCGCGCGCGCAGATGGCCGGGCCGATCGCGTTCCGCGGCGAGCAGCACCCCGCCTGCGACGACGGCGAGCGCCCCGGCGACGAGCGGCGCCCGGAGAGGCTCGCCGAGGAAGACGAGCGCGATCGCCACCGCGACGAGCGGTGCCGCGCCGACGGTCACCGAGGTCCGCGAGGCCCCGATCTCGCGGATGCCGAGCGTGAAGAGCACCTGCGAGGCGCCGGGCGCCAGCAGCCCGGCCAGGAAGAACGGCCAGATGTGGTGGACGTCGTGCCGGAACGCCGCGGCGACGAGCGCGACGCCGAGCGCCGGCAGAACGGTCGCGAGCGCGGCACCGCCCGCGTCTCCCCCGTCGCGGAGGCCGATCCGGACCGCGATCGTCATCCCGCCGAAGAGCGCCGCCGAGGCGAGCGCGAGCAGAACGGCCGTCAAGCGGCCCCGGGCCCACGCGCGAGCCGAAGGACGACGTTCGCGGCGGACGGCTCCGCGACCACGATGCCCGCCATGATCACGGCGCAGCCGAGCCAGGCGAGACCGCCGAGCCTGTCGCCGGCGAGCGTGAAGCCGAAGAAGGCCGTCCACACGGGCTCGAGCGAGAACGCGAGCGCCGTCTGCGTTGCCGTCGCCCGCCGTTGCGCCCAGGTCTGCGCGAGGAACGCGAGCGCGCTCGCAAACACGCCGGTGACGAGCAGCGCGCCCCACACGGTCCAGCCGTGCGGCCACCCGAGCTGCCCGGCGGCGAGCGCCACGGCGAGCAGGCCGGCGAACGCGGCGAGCATCTCGACGAGCGTGAAAGCGACCGCGTCGTAGAGCGGGGCGAACCGTTCCATCAGGACGATCTGCAGCGCGTAGACGGCGGCGCCGGCGAGGACGAGCAGGTCTCCGTCGACCGCGCCTGCATGCACACCGGAGAGCAGAGCGAGGCCGGCCGACGTGAGCACCACCCCGGCCCACCCGGCAGCCGGCACGTGCGTGCGGAAGAGGACGAGTGCGAGAAGCGGTGTGAGCACGACGTACATCCCGGTGATGAAGCCCGTCGACGAGACCGTGGTCCGCTCGAGGCCCGCCGTCTGCAAGGCATAGCCCGCGCCGAGGAGCGCACCCGCCAGGGCTCCGGCGAGAAGACCGCGACGGCCGAGCGTGCGAAGCCGACGCGCCCCGGCCGGGGCAAGCGTGCCTGCTGCGATCGCGAACCGCAGCGCAAGGAACCCGAAGAGCGGATACAGGGCGACCGCGTCCTTGACCTGGACGAAGGTGACGCCCCAGACGGCGGTGACGCAGACGAGAACGAGGAGCGCGCGCACCGACCAATTAAACGGTGTCCGGCACCCGGTGGGTGCCGGACACCCCGGAGCTCAGTTGTCCTTGAGCTTGTCGCCGGCTGCGTCGAACGCCTCGCCGGCGGCGTCCTTGGCCTTGCCGAGCGCGTCCTGGGCCTTGCCCTCGGCCTCACGGTCCTTGTCGCCGGTCAGCTTGCCTTCTGCTTCCTTCAGCTTGCCTTCCGTCTGGTCGTTCACGGTCAACCTCCTCGGATGGTTTCAGAGGCTACGGTTCCCGCGTATGGACGTGCTCGACACATTCGGCCGGCCCCTGCGAGATCTCCGCATCTCCGTGACGGACCGCTGCAACTTCCGCTGCGTCTACTGCATGCCGAAGGAGGTCTACGGCCTCGATCACCACTTCCTCGAGCGGCGCGAGCTTCTGACGTTCGAGGAGATCGCGCGGGTCGCGCGCGTGTTCGTCGACGGCGGCGTGCGGAAGATCCGCATCACCGGTGGTGAGCCCCTCGTGCGCCGCGACCTCGAGCGCCTCATCGCGCAACTGGCGCAGCTCGACGTGGATCTGACGCTGACGACCAACGGCTCGCTCCTGCCGCGCAAGGCGCAACTGCTCGCGGACGCGGGGCTGCGGCGCGTCACCGTCAGCCTCGACTCGCTGGATGACACCCAGTTCCGCGCGTTGAACGACGTGGACTTTCCCGTCGACCGCGTCCTCGAGGGGATCGACGCTGCAAGCGCTGCCGGCCTGCCTGTGAAGGTGAACGCGGTGATCAAGCGCGGCGCGAACGACAACCAGATCGTGCCGATGGCCGCCTTCTTTCGCGAGCGGGGGCACACGTTGCGCTTCATCGAGTTCATGGACGTCGGCCATACGAACGGCTGGCGCCTCGACGACGTCGTCCCGGCCCGGGAGATCGTCGGCGCGCTCGATGCCGCGTTCGGCGTCGAACCGGTCGACGCCGAGTATCGCGGCGAGGTCGCGAAGCGGTGGCGCTACAAGGACGGACGCGGTGAGGTCGGCGTGATCGCGTCGGTCACTCAGCCGTTCTGCGGCGACTGCACACGGGCCCGCCTGTCGGCCGAAGGGAAGCTCTTCACCTGCCTCTTTGCCGTGCGCGGCCACGACCTGCGGGCGCTCGTGCGGGGCGGGGCCTCGGACGAGGAGCTCGAAACCGCGGTCCGCGGCGTTTGGAATGTCCGCAAAGACCGGTATTCCGAGCTCCGCTCCAGGCGACCGAATCTGTGCCGAAAGTTGAGATGAGCTACATCGGCGGCTAGGCAGGGCCTCCGCCCCTGCGTCTAGAATCAGGGGGCATGTCCACCATGGTCGCAGCCGGGCGGCGCTACTTGCCGCGTGGGTGGTCGGATCTCGGTCGTCAACTCGCGATCTGGTTCGGCTTCGCCGTGCTCTATCAGCTCGCCCGCGGGATCGCGGATCGCAACCCGTCGAAGGCGTTCGCCAACGGTGAGGCCGTCGTCAGGTTCGAGACGCATGTCACGCACCGGTTGTACGAGCTGACCTTCCAGAACTTCGTCGACCAGCGACACCTGCTGGAGACGATCGTCAGCTGGACCTACTGGAACTCCGAGTTCACCGTTGTCGGTCTCGCGGTGCTGTGGGTCTACGTGCGACGGCACGACGCGTTCGTCGGCTTCCGCAACTCGATCCTGCTGGCGAACATGATCGGGCTGGTCGGCTACGTCTTCGTGCCGACCGCCCCGCCGCGGCTACTCGGTGTCGGCTTCGTCGACACCCATCGCGACGGTCTCGTCAGCCTGGCAGCGAACCCGTATGCGGCCATGCCCAGCCTGCACGCCGCCGATGCGCTGATCGTCGGAGTCGTCCTCTTCAGCGTCTGCCGCAACCGGTGGGCGAAGGCGATCTGGGCGGTGTGGCCGGCCTGGGTCTGGTTCGCCGTGATGGCAACCGGCAACCACTTCTGGCTCGATTGCCTGGCCGGCATCGGCGTCGCGCTCCTGGCGATGACCGCGGTCTACAACGAGCGGATCCGTCGCGTGTTTGCCGTTCGTCGGGCGTAACCGACCGCCTGCCGACGCGGACGAGGGCCCCGCCACACAGGCTGGTACGGTCACGTCCATGGAGAGAGCGGCTGCGATCAAGCAGGGCTACACGTCCGGCGCGCGCACGCTGGCCTCGCGGTCGGTCACCAGCCTGACCCGGACGCGGATCACGCCGAACGCACTGACGGCAAGCGGCGTGCTGCTGTGCGGTGCCGCGTCGGTCCTCGTGCTGTTCGAAGACCGCAACGAGATGCTCTTCTACTGGCTCGCCGCTGCCGTCTTCGTCGCGGGATCCGTGCTCGACATCCTCGACGGCGCCCTGGCCCGCGCCGGAGGCAAGACCACGCCGTTCGGTGCGTTCCTGGACTCGACGACCGACCGCGCCAGCGAAGGCTTCATGCTGACCGCAATCGCCTATCTCCTCGCGACTCAACACCGCCCGGTGTTCGTCGCGGTCGCGATGGCTGCTGTCGCAGGCTCGTTTCTCGTTTCGTACACCCGCGCGAAGGCGGAGTCGATCGGTCTTCGCGGCGACGTCGGCATCGGCTCGCGCGCAGAGCGCGTCGTCGTGATCACCGCCGGCCTCGTTCTCGCACCGTGGGGAGTGCTCCCGTGGGCGCTCGTGCTCCTGGCCTGCACGGCCTGGATCACGGTCTGCCAACGCATCCTGCACGTCCGCAAGCAACTGATGGAGGCATCCAGTGAGTGACAACTCAGGTAACGGTCGCGGACGGCAGCAGGACAAGGTCCGTGTCGCGATCATCGGAGTCGGCAACTGCGCAAACTCGTTCATGCAGGGCCTGACCTACTACAAGGACGCGAAGCCGGAGGAGTTCGTTCCCGGGCTGATGCACGTCGACCTCGGCGGGTACCACATCCGCGACGTCGAAGTCGTCGCCGCGTTCGATGTGATCAAGGGCAAGGTCGGGCGTCGACCTCGCCGAGGCGATCTGGGCGCACCCGAACGACACGATCAAGTTCGCCGAGGTCCCGACGACGGGCATCACGGTCAATCGCGGCATGACACTCGACGGGATTGGCAAGTACCTGTCGGAGGTCGTGGAGAAGGATCCGAGCCCGACCGACGACATCGTCGGGATCCTCAAGGAGCGCAAGGTCGACGTCGTCGTCAACTACCTGCCGGTCGGCTCGGAGGATGCCGTCCGCTGGTACGCCGAGCAGATCATGGCGGCGGGCTGCGCGATGGTGAACTGCATGCCCGTGTTCATCGCGCGCGAGGACTACTGGAACAAGCGTTTCCAGGACGCCGGCGTGCCCGTGATCGGTGACGACATCAAGTCGCAGGTCGGCGCGACGATCACCCACCGCGTGCTGACGTCGCTGTTCCGCGAACGCGGCGTTCACCTCGACAAGACGATGCAGTTGAACGTCGGTGGCAACTCGGACTTCCTCAACATGCTGGAGCGTGACCGCCTCGAGTCGAAGAAGATCTCGAAGACCAACGCCGTCACGTCGATGCTCGACTACGACCTGGGCGCGAAGAACGTCCACGTCGGCCCCTCCGACTACGTGCCGTGGCTGACGGACCGCAAGTGGGCCTACATCCGTCTCGAAGGTTCGAGCTTCGGGGACGTTCCGCTGAACGTCGAGCTGAAGCTCGAGGTGTGGGACTCGCCGAACTCGGCCGGCATCGTGATCGACGCCGTGCGCCTCGCGAAGCTCGCATTGAACAACGGCATCGCCGGCTCACTCGAAGGGCCGAGCTCGTACCTGATGAAGTCCCCGCCGCGCCAGATCCAGGACGACGACGCCGCGGAGCTCGTCGAGGAGTTCATCGAGCGCAACCGTCGCGAGATCGCGGCCCCCGCGCCCGCGCAGGTCTAGCGAGGCTGGCTGACCGTACTGTCGTCGCGAGAGTCGCCGACGGGCGACTCTCGCGACGCACACAACGCTACGGAACCGCGCGGCCTCGTCACGGCTCGACGAGGCCGCGCTTGATCGCGTGGCGCGTCAGATGGACGCGATCCCGCACCCCCAGCTTGTCCATGATGTTCGCCCGGTGGCGCTCGACGGTGCGCGGGCTGATCACCAGATCGCCGGCGATCTCGTTCGTCGAACGGCCCTCGGCGACCAGCTTCAGGACCTCGAGCTCGCGGGCGCTCAGGACGTCTGGGTCTGCGCCCTCCCCCGCTCGCGCCCGTTCGACCCTCGTGCGTGTCGCCGGTGCGACCGTCGAGGGGATCACGAACTCGCTTCCCCGCAAGGCACGCCCGGCAGGCGGCGACGATCTCCGCGTCTGCCACGGACTTGAGGACGTAACCCGACGTTCCCGCCCGCGCAGCCGCCAGCAGGTACTGCTCGTTGTCGTACATCGAGAGGACGAGGACCCGCAGGCCGGGTAGCTGGGCGATGATCTCCTCCGCTGCCTGGAGGCCGGTCTTCCGCGGCATCGCGACATCGAGAATCGCCAGATCGATGCCGCCCCCGAGGCACTTCTCGACGGCCTCCGCGCCGTTCGCGGCCTCCGCGACGACGTCGAAATCCGGCTCGCGATCGAGGAGCCTCCGGAGCCCGGTGCGAACGACCGGATGGTCGTCGGCGATCAGGATCTTGACCGTCACGACCTCGACATCGGGATGAGGGCGGAAACGTCGGTGCCGGCGCCGGGCCGAGACTCGATGGTGACACGTGCCCCGACCGAGAGCGCGCGCTCCCGGATCCCGCGGATGCCGCCGGCTTCGACGCCGGGCGCATAGAGCATCCCGCGGCCGTTGTCCGCCACCCTGAGCACGAGATGCTGCCCGCGCCGAGCCAGCTGCACGCAGACCTCCGTGGCGGCCGCGTGTCGTGTCACGTTCGCCATCGCTTCTTGGGCGATGCGGTACACCGCGAGCTCGGTTTCCTCGTCGAGGGTCGGAATGTCGGGCTCGATTTCCTTCGCGACGACGGCACCCGTCGAATCCTCGGTCACCTGGCAGAGAGCAGAGAGCGCGAACGCAAGCCCAAGGTCATCGAGGGCGGCCGGCCGCAGGCCGCGGGCGATCCGACGAACCTCGTCGAGCGTAGAGCGCAGCGTCTCCTGGATCGACTCGAGTGTCGGAACGAGCTCGGGCGGAGCTTCGTCGATCGCGGGCTGCAGCAGAAGAAGCAGGCCGGTGAGGCTCTGGCCGACCTCGTCGTGCAGATCGCTGGACACCTGCTTTCGTTCCTGTTCCTGGTCGTCGAGCACACGGCTCGTGCTGACCCGCCGTTCCGACTCCAGGCGTGCAAGCATCGCGTTGAATGCCTCGGCGACCGACACCAGCTCGCTTGCCCCCGCCACTCCCAGCCGCGACCCCGGCCGGAGCAGGTCGATCTCGGCCATGGCCTCGGAGAGGACCGCAGGGGCCTGAGGCTCATTCGCAGCACCACGGCATTTGCCGCGAGCATCACCACGAGCCCAAAGGCCAGGAAGGCAATCTGGCGATCAGTCGCGGGGAATGACACCGTCATCGGCGAGACGGCGAGCACGACCGCCGCCGAAAGCATGACGAGACCGTTCAGGAGGAAGACACGCCAGTAGAGGGAGCCTGCGAGCTTCGGCGCGAGACTACCGCGGGTGGGGTTGATGGACGACGCTGCCATTTCTTCAACCCCTGAGCCTAGGAGAGGCATCGGTCAGGACGAGCGCCCTGGCAGGAGAGGCTGAGTGGCCAGCCTCTCCTGCCAAGGCCGCCACGGTGAATCACGTCGTGGCGAGTAAACCCTTGCTCCCCCAAGCGGCAGCATCGTGCTCAGCACGTCCAGCCGGCCGGCTTGGTCGCCGAGGTGCCCTGGAAGATCGGGCCGCCGGGGCCGGGGAAGTAGTAGATCTTCGTTCCACTCCCAGTTGCCTTCAGGCAGTACTTGGTGGCCGTATTCGTGCCGCTGATCGACACGGCCGACGAGAGCCCCGAGTCGTACGTCGATCTCATGAGGGTGGTCGTCATCGTCGCGTAGGTGCCGTTGTCGGCGTAGTACGCCTCGGCCGACGGGATCGCCGAGCGAATATTCGCCTGGGCCGCCGAATCCGTCGCCCGGTCACGGAACCCGATGTACGACGGCACCGCGATCGCCAGCAAGATGCCGATGATCACGATCACGACGAGGAGCTCGATCAGCGTGAACCCATCCTCGCTTGCCGGCTTGCTGTTGATCCGTGCCGAAACCATTCATTTCCTCCTTGGGGCCAACTTCCTGGTCGAGTGATCGGCCCTCGGCTGCCGCTCCTCATGGGTGATGACACCCATCTTCGGCTCCCTCGTTCGAGGGATCCCCGTCTCCCGTCCCCAGGGCCGCTTCGGCCGTGCCCCGACGCCAAACGACGTAACGCGTGTGTGACAAACCATCCACAGCCCTGAGCTGGACGGCACGGGGGCTCGGCTTCTGCGGCGGTTCCTCACCGCGTGCGGTCGCCAAACGACGGCTGGGCGGTGCCCGCGGCCCCGGCTACCCTTCCCGCCGATGCGCATCTGCCTCGTGACGCCCTTTGCGTGGTCGCAGCCACACGACGTGAACGACCACGTCGCGGGAGATCGCCGCGGCACTGCGCAGCGTCCGGGCACGAGGTGACGGTGCTCGCTCCCTCGACCCGCGCCGCCGATCTGCTCGCCGGGCGGCGGGCGCTCCTGCGCGGGGAGCCTGCCGAGGTGATCGCCGTCGGGCCGGCGGTCCCGGTCTCGCGGCGGTCGCAGCTCGGGGTTCCCGTGGGCGTCCAGGCCAACCTGCGCCAGGCGCTCGAGCAAGGCCACTACGACGTGGTGCACGGCTTCGAGCCGGGGCTGCCCTCGCTCGCCTACCTGGCGCTCCGCGACACGGACGCCCCCACCGTTGCGACGTTCGCCTCCGCCGACCGGCTCGGCTACCCGCCCGCCCGCTCTCAGCGCGAAAAGCTCCTGGCGCGGCTCGATGCGCTGATCGCGCTGTCCGAGGGCGTGCGCGCTGCGGCAGAGGAGCGGTTCCCCGGCGACTACCGCGTGCTCTCGCCCGGCGTCGACACGAGCCTCTTCGCTCCCGGTGCGAAGCAGAAGACGATCGTCGTCGAGCTGCGACCGAACGAGCGGGTCGTGGCGCGCGGCATCGTCCACTCGTTGCGCGAGCTGCCGGAGTGGGACGTGGTGCTGCTGCGCACCCGCCCGCTGATCGGCCGTCCCGCGATTCCCCGCGATCTCGCCGGACGCGTCCACACCCGCACGGCGCGCGACGCGGCGAGCCGGGCCGCGATCCTCGGCCCCGCGTCGATCTTCGTCCCGGGCGTCGAGGGCCTGCGGCGCGTGACGCTCGAGGCCGCCGCGTCCGGCTGCGCGATCGTTCGACCGCGCGGGCTCGAGGCGCAGCCCGAGCTCGCAGCCGCCGCGGCCGCACGGCTCGCGGAGGATGACGCCCTGCGGGAGCGCGAGGGCGCAACCGCGCGGTCCGGCGCCGAGCGGCAGACGTTCGACCTCGTCGCGCGCGAGCTCGAGACGATCTACACCTCGGTCGCCCAGCGCCGCCGCCGGCGGCGGCCCGCCGAGCCGCCTCTCGCAGACCGCCCCTGGATCGTGGCCGACCTGCACATGCACACGTCGTGGTCGCACGACTGCAGCATCGACGCCGCCGAGCTCGTCGACCACGCGGAGGCGGAGGGCCTCGGCGCGATCGCCGTCACCGACCACAACGTCTTCGGCGGCGCGCTCGAGGCGGCCGACTACGCGCAAGACCGCGAGCTGATCGTCATTCCCGGCGAAGAGGTGAAGACGGACGGCCAGGGAGAGGTGATCGGCCTCTTCCTGCGCAGCGAGATCCCGCGCGGGCTCAGCTTCGCCGAGACGGTGGAGGCGATCCGGGAGCAGGACGGCGTCGTCTACGTGCCGCATCCGTTCGACCGCATGCACGCGATCCCGTCCCCGCGCACCCTCCACCGCCATCTCGCCGACATCGACGTGCTCGAGGTCTACAACGCGCGGCTCCTCTTCGAGGGCTACAACGACGAGGCTCTCCGCTTCGCCCGCAAGTACAACCTGACGATGGGCGCAGGCTCGGACGCCCACGTCCTGCAGGGGGTCGGCACCGGGGCGCTGCGGATGCGGGCGTTTCGCGACCAGGAGGAGTTCCTCCTGTCGCTGCGGACGGCCGAAATCCTGCGCCGGCCGAAATCGCTCGCCTACCTCCAGTCGCTCAAATGGGTCGCCCAGGCGAAGGAGAAGGTCCGCTAGGAGAAGGTCCGTGCGGGACGAAAGGACCCTCTGCCGCGTGGCCTCCACCGTGACGACAGACGAGATCTATGAGCGCTACCTGCGCAAGGCGATCACCGAGATCAATCGCCTGTCGCACGAGATCGCGCAGGCGGCCGACGGGGCCCCGACCGCGCTCCCGACCGGGCATCCGCTCGCGAGCATCTTCCTGCTCAAGTACGGCCCGCAGGCCCAGGAGCTCCAGGAGGGCGTCGCCTTCCACGGCCGGGCCGGCAGCGCGCTGATCAAGTCACTGCAGCGGCTGCACGTCGACCCGATGGAGGTCTACGGGACGAACTGCGTGAAATTCGCCGGCTGCGACCTCGCGCTCTCCGCGGAGTGGCTTCGCCGCGAGCTGCGCATCGTCGAGCCGAAGCTCGTGGTCGCGATGGGCGACGACGCGCTCGAGTTCCTGAACGGCATCGACTTTCCCGCTCTCGCAGCCGGTCGACAGTAAGGTGAGCGAGCTTCAGCGCTTCACTCCCACGATCGAGGCGCTCGCCGTTCCCGACATCGACTCCTCCCTCGACGAGGCTCCTGCGAAGACCGCCTTTTGGAACGCCTTCAAATCCATTGGCCCCTGGTGGGCCGCTTTGCCGCCTTACTAGTCCCGCTCGGCGTCTACTACGAGGTCTCACCCGACCTCTGGCGGATGGGCCTCTGGTGGGACGTGGCGTGGATCGCGCTCGTGCTGATGCCGGCCGTGTTCGCGCTCGTGCTGGTCGCTCTGCCGCTGCGGACCGCGGTCGGCCTCTTGCCCGTCGGGCTCGCGTTCGGCGTGCTCGCGGCGGTGCTGACCTTCGCCGACTTCAATGTCTGGGCGAACTTCGCGCGGCTCGGCGCCACGACCTTCCTCGGGCTCTGGTTCCTCGGGTACTTCGAGACGCTCGCGTGGGTCGTCCTCGTGGCCTGCATCATCCCGTGGGTCGACGCGTACTCGGTCTGGCGCGGCCCGACGAAGGAGATCGTCGCCCACCACGAGCACGTGTTCAGCGTGCTGTCGTTTGCCTTCCCGGTACCGGGCGAGCACGCCGCGGCGAATCTCGGCGTCCCGGACCTGCTCTTCTTCGCGCTCTTCCTCGGCGCGGCCGCGCGGTTCGGCCTGCGCGTCTACTGGACGTGGGCGGCGCTCGTCGCCGCCCTCGGCGCGACGATCGCCCTGACGGTGTGGCTGAACCTGAGCGGGCTGCCCGGCGCTGCCGGCCGTCTCGCTCGGCTTCCTGCTGCCGAACGCCGACCTCCTCTGGCGTCGGCTGCGGCACCCGGACCTGGTACCTGGTACCTGACAGGTACCAGGTACCGGGCTCAGGACGGCAGCCCCGGCTCGGTGACGGCGCGGACGTAGCGGTCGGCCGACCGGCGGACGACGCCCGAGCCGTCGCCTTCGATCACTCTCCCGAACCAGGCGCCGTGGATCGTGTCGAACTCGAACGGGCGCGAGGGCGGCTGCGATCGCCTGCACCTTCGACGGCGGCAGCGGGATCAGGTTGGGGTACGAGTACATGAAGCCACGTAGCGGCGGTCGGGGATCACCTGCACGATGTCCCCCGAGAGCAGCGCGCGACGCTCGGCCCAGTGCAGGACCTGGCCGCCGTCGTAGTGGCCGCCGCACCGGATGAGGGTCAGGCCGCCGCCGAGATCGTTCGTCTCGCCGCTCCAGAAGCGGATCGAGGGATCGGGACGCATCACCCACTTGCGGTCGTCTTCGTGGAGATACACCGGACAGCCGAACGTGTGCGCCCATTCCACCATCGAGGTGTAGTAGTGCGGATGCGAGATCGCGATCGCCGCGAGGCCGCCCTCGGCGCCGATGCGCGAGATGATCTCATCGTCGAGATAGGCGGAGCAGTCCCACAGGACGTTCCCTGCGGTCGACTTGACGAAGAGCGCGCGCTGCCCGATGGCGAAGGACGGGGTCGCACCGATGCCGAGGATCCCGCCGTCTTCTCGGAGCTCGGCCTTGTGCGCGGAGATGAAGGCGTCCCATTCGATCCACTGCTGCCCGGTGTCGTGCGGGATGTACTGGCGCTGGTCCTCGCAGATCGGGCACGCACCCGGCGGCGCTTCGGCCTGGCGGGTACTGCGTCCCGCACGCGACGCACAGGAACGAGGTCATCGCTCGAGGAGCGCCACGCATTCGACGTGCGGCGTGTGCGGGAACATGTCGACCGGCCTCGCGCGCACGAGCCGGTAGCCGTAGTCCTCGCCCAGACGCTTGAGGTCGCCCGCGAGCGTCGTCGGGTTGCAGGAGACATAGACGATGCGCGGCGCCTCGAGCTCGCCGAGCCGCTTCAGCGCCTTGCCCGCGAGGCCTGCGCGCGGCGGGTCGACGACGACGACGTCCGGTGCGCCCGCGCGGTCGCGCAGCTCGCGCAGCACCTCGCCGACGTTGCCGGCGAAGAACGCCGTGTTGCCGATCGCGTTCAGCTCCTGGTTCTCGATCGCGCAGGCGACCGACTCCTCGGAGATCTCGATGCCCCACACCGTCAGCGCGTTCGCGGCCATCGAGAGCCCGATCGTGCCGATCCCGCAGTAGAGGTCGTAGACCGTCTCGCCGCCCGTCAGCCCGGCGAACTCGCGCGCGATCGCGTAGAGCTGCTCGGCCATCTCGGTGTTCGTCTGGATGAACGCGTTCGGCCGGACGCGATAGCGCAGGCCGCCGATCTCCTCCTCGATCGCGTCCTCCCCCCACAGGAGCTCGGTCGGCAGATTCGTCACCTCCGACACGCCCGTGTTCACCGACCAGTGGATCGAGCGAACCTCGGGGAACTCGGTCAGCACCTCGATCAGGCGCTCGCGGTCGAAGCGCTCGCCGCGATTCGTGACGAGCTGTACGAGCGCCTGGCCGGTGTTGCGGCCCTCGCGGATCAGAAGATGCCGCAGATAGCCCTCGTGCGTCTCCTGGTCGTAGGCGGGGAGCTTCTCCTCGCGCGCCCAGTCGCGCATGCGATTGCGAATCGCGTTCCCGAGGTCGGTGGTCAACCAGCACTTCCTGATCTCGAGCACCTCGTCCCAGCGGCCGGCCTTGTGCAGCCCGAGCGTCGGGCCGTCTGCGAGCTCGGCGAACGAGTACTCCATCTTGTTGCGATAGCCGAACTGCGACGCAGCGGGCACGATCGGCTCGAGCGGCAGCTCGGTGAGGCCGGCGAGCCGCTGCAGCGAGTCGCGCACCCACTGTTCCTTGGTGGCGACCTGCGCGTCGTAGTCGAGATCCTGGAAGCGGCAGCCGCCGCAGGCCGGATAGTGCTCACACGGCGCCTCGACCCGGAGCGGGCCCGAGGAGAGCACCTCGGTCGCCAGAGCCTCTGCGTGCCGGCGCTGCACCTTGGTCACGCGGGCGCGCACCGTGTCTCCGGGCAGGCCCGCTTCACGAAGACGACGAAGCCGTCGAGGCGCGCGACACCGTTCCCGCCATAGGCGAGAGAGTCGATCTGGAGCTCGAGCTCCTGGTCTCTCGAAACGGGGGCGGCCACAGCCGGAAGGTAGTCGAAGCACGGAATGCTCCGGTGCGCCGTGCTGCAATACTCGCAGGGATGACGCCCGAGGACCTTCGCACGCTCGAGTCCGCCGGCACCGTCGCCGACGTTCAGGAGGCCAGGTGCTGATCGAGCGCGGCCAGCATGGAACCGGCCTCTACGTGATCCTCGAGGGAACGGTCCTCGTCGAGGCTCCGGAAGGCTCACGGGAGCTCGGCGCCGGCGCGATCATCGGCGAGCGGGCGCTCCTCGCGGCGGACGGCACGCGCACGGCCCGCGTGCGCGCCGCGAGCGATCTTCGGGTCCTGGCCGTCGACCGGGCCGAGTTCGAGCGGCTCTGTGCCGACGATCCGGGGCTGCTCGCAGCGCCTCGAGGCCGACGCACCCTAGGCTCGCGGGCTACTGGAGGACGGTCACGAGCACCGACCGGGTGCGCGGGCCGTCGAGCTCGCAGAAGAAGATGCCCTGCCAGGTGCCGAGCGCGAGGGCGCCGTCCCGAAGCGGGATCACGACCTGAGGGCCCATCAGGGCCGCGCGGATGTGCGACGGCGCGTTCTCCTCACCCTCCTCGATGTGCTGCCAGCCCCAGCCCTCGGGCGCGATCCGCTCGAGCGCCATCTCGAAGTCACGGGCGACCAGCGGGTCGGCGTGCTCGTTGATCGTGAGGCCCGCCGTGGTGTGCGGGACGTACACCAGCACGGCCGACCCGGACTCGCCCTGGACGGCCTCGCGGACCCGGGCGGTGATGTCGAGCAGCTGCGTGTGCCGGTCGGTCTCGATCGTCAGCTCGTGCACGGGGCCGTATCCTACGGACCGATGCCGCCCGAGCCGCGCGAGATCGACGCGTTCAGAGATCAGGCCGACCGCTTCGTCGCCGACCTGGACGAGGAGTACTACCTCCACTTCTCCGGCTTGAAGGACACGCTCGACGTCGAGCAGGTCTACGAGCGCCACGAGGAGCTGACTCGGCTGGAGACGGCCAACCGGATGCAGGGCGCACCGGTCGAGCTGTGGCGCTTTGCCTGCGAGGGCTTCCTCGGCAACCTGACCCGGGCCCACCAGGCCCGCCTCGCCGCAGGTCGAGGCCGACCTCGAGGTGACGGTCGACGGCGAGACCCACCCGTACCGCATGGTGCGCGTCGTCATGTCGAACGAGCCCGACCGCGACAGGCGCGAACGGCTCGAGGAGGCGCGGCTGCGGCTGCTCGACGAGCAGCTGAACCCCGTCTATCTCGAGGCGGTCGAGATCGACCGCGAGGCGGTGCGGTCGCTCGGCTCGGAGAACTACTACGAGCTCTACAAGGGCTTCGGCTTCCGCCTCGACGAGTTGCGCGAGGAATGCAGTGCTCTGCTCGACGACACCGAGAAGCTCTGGGAGCGCGAAGGCGACCGCGCCTTCCGCTCGCGGCTCGGGATCGGCCTCGCCGATGCGCGGCCGTGGGACGTCGCGCGGCTCTTCCGCGCGCCCGAGCTCGACCAGCTCTACCCGCCCGACCGCATGGTGCCCGCGCTCTCCGCGACGCTGGGCGATCTCGGCGTCGACCTCGCCTCGCAGGAGAACGTGCACCTCGACCTGGAGGCCCGCCCGTCCAAGACGCCGCGCGCCTTCTGCGCGCCGATCGAGGTGCCGGGGAAGATCATGCTCGTGATCCAGCCGATCGGCGGCAAGGACGACTGGGAGGCGCTCTTCCACGAGGCCGGCCATACCGAGCACTACGCCCACGTGAGCGAGTCGCTGCCGATGGAGGCGAAGCGGCTCGGCGACATGGCGGTCACGGAGGGCTGGGCGATGCTGATGCAGCAGCTGATCACCGAGCCGGCGTGGCTGAACCGCCGGCTGGACGTGCCACGCCCGGCGGACCTCGCCCACGACGGCGCGATGTCGCTCCTCTATTTCGTCCGCCGTTACGCGGCGAAGCTCCTGTACGAGATCGAGTTCTTCCAGGCGGCGGACGTCACGACCATGCGTGCCCGCTACGCCGAGATCCTGGGTGACGCGCTGAAGATGCCGGTCAACCCCGAGAGCTACCTCGACGACATCGACGGCAGCTTCTACGTGACCGGCTACCTCCGGTCGTGGGCGTTCGAGGCGCAGCTTCGCGACTTCCTGCGCAGTGAGCTCGGCAACGACTGGTTCGCGAAGCGCGACGCCGGCGACCTGCTGCGCGAGCTCTGGTCGCTCGGCCAGGGGCCGACCGCGGACGAGCTGCTGAAGGACGTGACCGGCGCGAAGCTCGAGATGGCATCGGTCGCCGAGCGGATCCGCGAGGGCCTGAGCGCCTGATCGCCGGCTGACGCCTTTCGATGTCGTTCGCCCAACTCTCCGACGAGACGCTCCTCGCCCAGGTCGCGCGGGGCAACGAGCCCGCGCTCGGCGAGCTCTACGACCGCTTCGGCCGGGTCGCCTACGGCCTCGCCGTGCGGATCCTCCGCGACAGGACGCTCGCCGAGGATGCCGTGCAGGATGCGTTCCTCGGCGCCTGGCGCACGGCCGCCGGCGTTCGATCCGACCCGCGGGACGGCATCCACCTGGCTGATGACGCTCGTCCATCGCCGGGCCGTCGACCTGGTGCGCCGCGAGGACCGGCGAAAGACCGACCAGCTCGACGACGCGCCGGTCTCCTCGGGCGAGACGACGGACGAGCAGGCGGCGGTGCGCGAGGAGCGGCGGCGGGTGCAGGCGGCCCTGGCCGAGCTGCCGGCCGACCAGCGCGAGGCCCTCGAGCTCGCCTACTACGGCGGGCTGACCCAGTCGGAGCTGGCCGAACGGCTCGGCGTGCCGCTCGGGACGGTCAAGAGCAGGATGTTCGCCGGGCTCGCAAAGCTCCGCGACCTCCTGGCCGAGCCCTGATGCTGCCGCTCTTCGACAACGTCCCCACGCGGCGCTTCCCGCTCGTCACCTACGCGTTGATCGCCGCCAACTTCGCGGTCTGGTTCTGGGAGCTCAGCTCGAGAGGCGCGCGGGTCGATCACTACGCGTTCTATCCGTGCGCGATCAGCGGCCCCTGCCGCGGCGTGGCCACCGGTCACCTGGTGTGGCCCGAAGGCGTCTTGACGTCGATGTTCATGCACGCGAGCTGGCTGCACATCCTCGGCAACATGCTCTTCCTCTGGATCTTCGGCAACAACGTCGAGGACGTCATGGGGCGCCTGCGCTTCCTTGTCTTCTACATCGCCGGAGGGTTCGTGGCGGCACTCGCGCAGGCCTACGTGACGCTGCACTGGGCGGGCACCGCCGCAGCGAGCATCCCGAACGTCGGGGCGAGCGGCGCGATCGCCGCCGTCCTCGGCGCCTACCTCATCCTGCTCCCCCGCGCCCGCGTGCTCACGCTGCTCTTCGGGTTCCTTCCCTGGCGGATCTCCGCCGGCTTCTTCCTGGTCTTCTGGTTTCTGTTCCAGCTCTGGCAGGGAAACTTCTCGCTCACCCATCCCGACCAGGGCGGCGGCGTCGCCTTCGCAGCCCACGTCGGCGGATTCGCCTTCGGCGCGATCGCGGTGCACGCCTTCCAGGTGCGGGCGCCGCTTCGCCCGCGATGAGGTTCGAGGACCACGTCCAGCGTGCGCTCGACGAGCTGCCGGCGGAGCTCGCGAGAGCGCTCGAGAACGTCGCCGTGGTCGTCGAGGACGAGGATCCCGACGATCCCGACCTGTTCGGGCTCTGGCAGTCGGCGGACCTCATGCCCGACAAGATCACGATCTTCCGCAAACCGCTCGCTGCGGCCTTCCCGGATCCGCTGGAGCTGGAGCAGGAGATCCGGATCACCGTCCTGCACGAGCTGGCCCACTACTTCGGGATCGACGAGGACCGGCTCGACGAGCTCGGCTACTCCTAGCGAATACGACTTGGAATACCGGCCCAGGGGTCGGCGTTTCAGGAGGTATGCGAACGCTGACCGACATCAGACAGGAGATCGATCGTCTCTCCGAGCGCCGGGTCGACGTGATGCGGGCGCTCTCCGAGGGGTATGACGCGACGCTGAAGGCGGAGCATCTCGACCTCGAGGAGCAGATCGCGCAGCTCTGGGAGGAGCAGCGCAACGCTCGCGCCATGCTGCGGCACGGCGACCGTGATCTGATCATCCAGAGAGCCCGCCAGGACGAGCGGCTCTCCCGCGCCGCCTAGAGCGGCCGCGCGCCCCGTCGAGGCGCCCCCGGACAGGCCGGGGGCGCCTCCGAAGCCGGAGCGCCGCCCGCGGCGAGAGCTACACTGCGGTCCGCTTCGGGGCGTTAGCTCAGCTGGGAGAGCGCCGCCTTTGCAAGGCGGAGGTCGCCGGTTCGATCCCGGCACGCTCCACTCTCAGACCCCGCGCCGACCGCCTCGCGCGGTTCTCAGGCGGCGATGTACTCGTTCTGCATCGCCCAGAGGGCGGCTGCGGCGCGCGTCGAGACGCCGATCTTCGTGTAGATGTGCTGGATGTGGTGGTCGGCGGTCTTCGGGGAGATGACGAGCCGGTCTGCGATCTCGCGGGTCGTGAGCCCGCGTGCGGCGAGCTGGAGCACGTCGACCTCCCGCCGTGACAGCCCACCGCGATTCTGGGGCCGCTTCTGCGCGCGGGCTTCCGGCTCACCATGGCCGGCGGCGACGAGAACGGCGCGCGCTGCGCTCGGCTCGAGCACACCGTCCGCCTCGAGGCGACCCAACTCGGCGGCCGCCTCTTCCTCGGAGAAGCGCGGCCGGTCGGCGCGCTCGGTCGTCATGCCGACGTAGATCTCGGTTGCCGCCAGCACGCACGACCCACGATCGCTTGCGTCCGAGCGGACCCGCCGGTGGTAGCCCGAGCCGTTGCACTTCTCGTGATGGGCGGAGGCGACCGGGGTGAGCGTGGCGAAGGCCGACGAGCGGCGGAGCATCTGCTCGGTGAGCATCGGGTGCAGCTCGACGCGGTCGAACTCGGTGCGCGTCAGCGAGCCGGGCTTGTCCCAGATCGAGTTCGGCACCGCGCTCGTGCCGAAGTCGTGCACGAGCGCCGCCCGGCGAAGCGCCGTCGTGTCGTCCTCCGAGAGCCCCAGCACGCGCGCGGCATCCGCCGCGAGCTGTGCGCACCGGCGGCTGTGCCCACCCCAGTACGACGACTTGAGGTCGATGAAGTCGGCCACAACTTCGAGCGCGCGGTCGAGAGCGTCGCCCTCCAGCGTGCGCCGGGGCTCTGGCTCGAGCGCGAGGACGGCGTCCCACGGCTCGGTCTCGCGGAGGCGCTCGAACCAGGCGGCACCGTGCTCGAGGAAGAGGTCGGCGATCACCGGGTCATAGGTCTCGCCACGGCGATCGCGAGCCGCGGTCACGGCCTGCTCGGGCGAGAAGAGGCGGCCGATCGCCTCCATGTCGTGACTCAGATGGACGATTCGCATCGGCAGCGGAATCGCCTCCCCGCTCACGTGGAGCGGGAATCCCTTGCCGTTCCAGCGCTCGAACGTGCAGGCGAGCGCCTCGCGGATGCTCGGGCCGAAGTCGAGCCTCGCGACGAGCATGTCGGCCACCTCGCAGCCCGACGCGAAGTTGTGCACCGCCCATTGGTGGGCGTTCTCCTGAATCATCTTGACGACCGCCTCACGCTCGTCCTCGGGACGCCAGGCGGTCGCATACTCGAAGACGTCGCGCATCACCTCGGCGGGGTTCCCGGCATCGTGGACGAGCGTCTGCGCACGGATCGCGATCTCGTCGCCGAACAGGGTGGCGACCTCGTGCGCATGACCGGTGCAGCCGATGTAGCGCAGCAACGAGACCCAGTAGGCGTCCGTTCGCACGTCGTCGTCGAACCCCGCCTCCTCGCACAGCCAGCTCGCAAGGAGGCAGGAGCGCAGCTGCGATTCGAGCGGCTGGCCGAAGGCGTTGTCCTGTGCGAGCGCGAGCGTGGCGACGAGCTCGGCGAGTCGGAGCGACGGGGAAAAGATAGGGCGTACTCCCGATGTATCGAGGCGAGGGTTGAGCGAGCATCCTCTCACAGAGAGACGCGCCCCGTTCGAGCGATTGCCCGGCCCGGGAGCGCGTCGGAGATGGAGAGACCAATGTCAGTTGCAAGCACCATCAAGGTGGGAGTGATCGCGGACCAGTCCGGGCCGCTCTCGTTCGTCGGCGTCGCCAATGCAAACGTCGCACGCATGGTGATCGGCGACATCAATGCCAAGGGCGGCCTGCTGGGGCGCCAGCTCGAGCTCTGCCTCGAGGACAGCGCGACCGACGACGCCGTCGCGGCCGAGAAGGCCGAGAAGCTCGTGCGGGAGGACAAGGTCGACGTCCTCCTCGGCGGCATCTACAGCTCCACCCGCCAGGCGATCAAGGGCCCGGCCGTCGTGGAGGGAAAGACGCTCTACATCTACCCGGAGCAGTACGAGGGCCAGGAGTCCGACCCGCTCATCTTCTGCACCGGCCCCGTACCGGCGCAGCAGGTCGATCCATTGATCCCTTGGCTGATGAAGCGCACCGGCGCAAAGCGCTTCTACCTCCCCTCGGCCGATTACATCTGGCCGCACGTCCTGAACGAGCGCGTCACAGAGGTCGTGACCGCCAACGGCGGCGAGATCGTCGGCGAGGAGTACTACCCGCTCGACCATCTCGACTATGCCGCGACCGTCGAGCGCATCACCGCGAGCGGCGCCGACATCGTCTTCAACACGATCGTGCCGCCCGGCGTCACGCCGTTCTTCGAGGAGCTGCACAACTCGGGCTTCGCCGCACGCGGCGGGCAGCTCATCTGCACCTACATGGACGAGAACTTCCTGAACTTGATGCCGGCCGCCCACTGCGAGGGGCTCTACAGCTGCCTCGACTACTACCAGGCCGTGAAGGATCCGTTCAGCGAGAAGCTGCTGGCGCAGTACAACGCGCTCTATCCCGGCGAGGCGCAGTTCACGGGCGGGAGCGCGTGCTCCGGCCTCTATCGCGGGCTGCGGCTCTGGGCCGCCGCCGTCAGCGAGGCTGGAACGCTCGACCAGGCCGACGTGATCGCGGCACTCGATCGGTCGGAGATCGCCGAGGGCCCCGGTGGGCCGGCGGCAATGGTCCCCGGGCAGCACCACCTGCGCCTGCAGATGTACATCGCGCAGGCCCGAAGCGGCCGCTTCGAGATCGTCGAGAGCCTGGGCGCGATCGATCCGCAGGAGCGCCAGGTCGAAGCACCGGCTCTCGCCGGCTGAGACAACGAAGTCCACCACAGAGTCCATCAAGCCAACGCACCAAGAAAGGAGAACGACATGCTCCTCGCAACAACGCAGGTCGAGGATCTCGACCGGTTCATGGACATCTTCACGACGCAGGGCGCGGTGAAGCGCAAGCAGCACGGGTCGAAGGGCGCGACGATCTTCCGCGATCCCTCCGAGGAGGATCGCGTCTGGGTGATCTTCGACTGGGACGCGCAGGGCTGGCAGAGCTTCGTCTCGGACCCGGAGGTGCCGCCGATCATGCAGCAGGCCGGGCACAAGTCGAAGCCGGTGGCGGCGGTGCTCGCCGGCCACTGCGACGCCTGACCCGAGACGCGTCGGGGCGGCACGGCACCAGCCGCGCCGCCCCGACACCGAATCTGATTCGGCGCAGCCGAACCAGATTCACGAGGTTCGACCTGCCGCCTCCCTCCCGAGCAACTCCCGAATCAGATTCAGAGGACGAATCTGGTTCGGGTCAGCGTTTCGCGTTGAACGCCGCGGCGGCGCGCACGAGCTTCTTGAAGGCGGCCTCGTCGAGCTTGTCGCCCTCGTGCAGATCGATCGCACGCCGGGTGTTGCCCTCGAGGCTGGAGTTGAAGAGCCCCGACGGATCCTCGAGGGACGCACCCTTGGCGAAGGTCAGCTTGACGACGTTCTTGTAGCTCTCGCCGGTGCAGATGATCCCCTCGTGCTCCCAGACCGGGACGCCCCGCCACTTCCACTCCTCGACCACATCCGGGACGGCCTGCTTGACGAGAGCGCGCACTCGGGCAAGCGTCTTGCCCCGCCAGTCGTCGAGCTCCGCGATCCTCGCATCGATCAGCCGAGCGGGCGATTCGCCCTTGGTCGTCGTGTTCTTCTTCACCGCGTCGGCACCTCATTTCGGCTCGCTTCTCAGTCGTCCGACGCTAGCAACTGAGCCCAGGGGCCGCGCAGGACGATCTCGTCGTAGAGCGGGCGGTAACCGAGGCGGCGGTTCAGCGCCAGCATCGACTCGAGCCGCACCTCGTTGGCCGTGCGCAGCGTCTGCGATCCCGCGTTCCTTCGCCCAGGCGATCTGTGCACGCTTGATCGCGCCTGCGACCCCGCGCCCGCGCCTGTCGCGCGCCACCGCCATGAAGCCGTTGCGCCACTGCTCGCCGTCGAGCTCGAGATAGCCGTAGCCGACCACCCGACCTTCCTCCAGAGCAACGAAGTAGCCGTCCGAGGGATGAGCGCGGAGCCCCCACTCGTACCAGTCCGGGCCGATCCGCGTGGCCGACCGGCCCGGCTGGTCGGGATACGCGACGAGGGCAAGCTGGTACAGCTCGTCTGCGAGCTCCGGCCGTTCCGCGAACGTCGTCAGCGCGAAGCGCGGCGGCCCAGGGTCGGGCGCGTCCGCGACCTGCAGCTCCGAGATCACATAGCGCCGCACCTCCCGGTAGCCCCGCGGTTCGAGGAACGCGACCACATCCGGCGTGCGCGTCGTCGTCCAGACCTCGAGGCCGGATTTGCCGATCGACCGGGCCTGCTCGGAGGCCGCGGCGAGACGCGCCTCGTCGACCTCGTGGAACCACACCTCGGCGAAGGGCTCGTGCTCGAGCCCGGGGATCGACCGAACCTCCATGGCGCCAAATCTACGGCCGCCGAACCGATGTGTGCACACGGGCGAACCACCCCGTCATAGCGGTCGCGCCCAGTCGACCGCTCAAACCAAGGGGGATACACCCAGTGAGCATCTGGAATCTGGTCGAGCAGTTCGACAGCGACGACGCTGTCAAGGAGACCGCGGGAGAGGCGGGCGCAACGCGTTCGGCGTTCCTGAAGAAGGCGGGCGTCGGGGCAGGGCTGCTCGTCGGCGGCGGCGCGTTCGCCGGCGCGATCCCCGCAATCGCGCGAGGTGCGGCAATCCCGGCGAGCGACATCGCGATTCTCAACTTCGCGCTGACGCTCGAGTACCTCGAGAACGCCTTCTACGCGGAGGCAGTCGCAGGCGGAAAGCTGACCGGCGAGACTCTCCGGTTCGCGAACGTCGTCGCCCAGCACGAGGGAACCCACGTCAAGTTCCTCAAGTCGGTGCTCGGAGCCAAGGCTGTCGCGGCGCCGAAGTTCGACTTCCAGGGAACGACGGCAGACCAGGCGAAGTTCCAGGCGACTGCCGACGTGCTCGAGAACACCGGCGTGCACGCCTACCTCGGCCAGGTCGGGAACATCAAGACGAAGGCCGTGCTCGCAGGCGCAGGACGCATCCTGCCGGTCGAGGCCCGTCATGCGGCCTGGATCCGCGACATCCGGTACGCGGGCGGCACCACGTCGCTCACGACGCCCGCACCGGCGGCGTTCGAGGACGGCTTCTCGAAGGAGAAGATCCTCGCGGCCGTGAAGGCAACCGGCTTCATCGTCGGCTAGGAACCGATGAGCTACACGACGGCCGGGGCGGCACGTCGCGCCCCGGCCGTCGCCCGAGGCCGACGGTTAGCCTGGTTAACCACCACTGGTAGCTTGGGGTAGTGACCCGGCGCTCGCTCACCGTCAACCCTCCGGACCTGGGTCTCTGGCCGACCGTCAAGGGGCTGGCACGGCTCTGGCGGGAGCAGAAGCGGCTCGTGCTCATCGGCCTCGCCTGTGCGTTCGTCTACTCCGGGCTCTCGCTCGCGATCCCGATCGTCATCCGGCACGCGATCGACAACTCGATCGCTCCGAAGCACGGCCACTCCGATGCACTCTGGCCGTATCTCGTGATCGTCGTGCTGCTCGCCGTCCTGCGCCTCGCATTCAACTTCACGCGGCGCTATGCGACCGCGCGCACCGGCATCCGCGTAGAGGCGCGGATGCGCGAGCTGCTCTACCAGGCATACCTTCGTTACCCGCGCGCGTTCTACGACCAGCACGCGACCGGCCAGGTCGTCTCGCGCGCGACGAACGACCTCTATCCGATCCGCTACTTCATCGGCTGGGGCATGACCCAGGGCATCCAGTCGCTCATGATGATCGCGGGCATCGCCGTCGTCCTGTTCTTCGTGAACGTGAAGCTCGCGGCGGTCGCGCTGATCGCGATGCCGGCGGTCTTCGTGCTGGCGTTCACGTTCGCCCGGAAGGTGATGCCGATTTCGCGCGAGGTGCAGCAGCTGAAGGCCGACGTCACCGAGGCGGCGGACGAGGCGGTCGTGGGAATCGAGATGGTGCAGGCGTTCGGCCGCGAGGACGACGTGCAGGCGCGCTTCGCGCAAAAGGCGGAGCTCGTTCGTGACGGCGTGCTGCGCCAGGCGCGTGTCGAGGCGGCGTTCCTGCCGGGGCTGCTCTTCCTCCCGACGCTCTCGATCGGCGCGGTCGTGCTCGTGGGCGGCCACGACGTGATCGGCGGCACGCTGACCTACGGCGAGTTCTTCCTCTTCTACCAGCTGCTGCTGCAGCTCGTCTGGCCGCTCGAGGCGCTCGGCTGGATCCTCTCGCTCGCCCAGCGGGCAAGCGCATCGGCGTCGCGGAGCTTCGCCTGGCTGCAGGGGATCGAGACCATTCCGGAGCCGACGCACCCCACCGCGCTACCGGCGCGCGAGCTCGGCGTCCGGTTCGAGGACGTTCGCTTCTCATACGGCAGCGGCTCCGAAGTGCTCTCGGGCGTCGAGCTCGAGATCGGCCCGGGCGAGGTGATCGCAATCTGCGGGCCGACGGGCGCCGGGAAGACGTCGCTCCTCAATCTGCTGCCGCGGTTCTACGACCCGACGGACGGCCGGGTGCTCGTCGGCGGGGTCGACGTCCGCGACGTCCCCCTCGAGGAGCTGCGCAGCGCGGTCGCGATCGTCACGCAGAAGCCGATCCTCTTCTCGATCCCGCTGCGCGACAACCTGACAGCGGCCCGGCCCGACGCGCCCTGGGACGAGGTCGTGGCGGCCTCGGAGGCGGCAGGCGTGGCGCACTTCGCTGCCGACCTGCCGGACGGATACGACACGCTGATCGGCGAGCGCGGGGTCAACCTCTCGGGCGGCCAGCGCCAGCGCGTCGCCCTTGCCCGCGCCCTCGTCGCGGGCGCCCGGGTGGTCGTGCTCGACGACCCGATGTCGGCCGTCGACACGCAGACCGAGCGCCACCTCGTCGAGAACCTGCGCCCCGCTCTCGCAGGGCGCACCGTGCTGATCGCAACGCAGCGGCTCTCGACCGTCGAGGTCGCCGACCGTGCGGTCGTGCTCGACAACGGCGTGATCGCCGAGGTCGGCACACCGGCGGAGCTGCTTGCCCGCGGCGGCGTCTTCTGGTCGCTCTTCGGGGAGGAGATCAGTGCCGTCGCATAAGAAGCGGCGCACGGGGCTGACTCGGCTCGGCCGCTACCTCGTCGGCAGGCGGCTCCGGGTCGCACTGCTCTCGCTGATCGGGATCTGCTCGGCCGCAGCTCCGGTCGGTGCGCTCCTGATCGTCCAGGATGCGATCGACGAGGGCATGCAGGCCCACGACCGGGCGCGCCTCGGTCGCGACGTCGTCGTCTACCTGTCGATCAACGCCGCGGCCTGGATCCTGCAGACGACGCTCGTGCGCGGGCTCGCCCGGGTCGGGCAGGACGTGGTGCTCGGGCTCCGTGAGGACCTCTTCGACCACCTGACCACGCTGTCGCTGCGGTACTTCTCGCAGCAGAAGGCCGGCTGGATCATCGCCCGGCTCACCTCCGACGTCGACGCGCTCTCGGACGTGCTCTCCCAGGGGCTCACCACGCTCGTCGTCAACACCCTGACGCTGCTCGCCGGCATCGTCGGCCTCTTCATCCTCGACTGGCGACTCGGCCTCGTCGCGCTCGTCATCCTGCCTCCCACTCTCGTCCTCACGCGCTGGTTCCAGGTGCGCTCGCACGCCGCGTTCCTGCGCGTGCGCGAGACCATCTCGGCGATGACCGCGCAGATCGCCGAATCCGTCTCGGGGATGGCCGTCATCCAGGCCTACAACCGCGAGCGGGCGTTCCTGGCCGAGTTCGACGCCGGCAACGACGCCAACCGGCGCACCAACACCCACGCCCAGTGGCTGAACTCACTGTTCTTCCCGGGAATCGAGTTCCTCGGGATCGTCGCCATGTCCTCGGTGCTCTGGGTCGGCGGGCAGATGATCGGGCACGGAACGCTGGCGATCGGCACGCTCGTGGCGGCCGTCTTCATGCTCAACCTGGTCTTCCAGCCGCTGCAAGAGCTCTCCGATCTCTACGGGCAGGTGCAGTCGGCCGGGGCTGCGATGGAGAAGATCACGACCGTCCTGGACACCGAGCCCGAGATCACGGACGGGCCGAAGTCGCGACGCGCCGATCGCATCGAAGGCGACCTGCACATCGACCGGGTGACGTTCGCCTACGGCAAGGAGCCCGTGCTCCACGCGATCGACATCCACGTTCCCGCCGGCGGCTGTCTCGCGCTGGTCGGCGAATCGGGGGGCGGGAAGTCGACCACGGCGAAGCTCGTCGGCCGGTTCTACGACCCCGACGACGGTGCGATCCGGGTCGACGGGCACGACCTGCGCGAGCTCGAGCTGCGCTCCTACCGCCGCCAGCTCGGCGTCGTCCTGCAGGACCCGTTCCTCTTCGCCGGGACGATCGGCGACAACATCCGCTTCGCGCGGCCCGAGGCGACGGATCAGATGGTCGCCGAAGTCGCAGAGGCGGTGGGGGTCGACCGGATCGCCCGCCGCTTCGACGCGGGCCTCGAGCACACCGTGCGCGAGGGTGGCGCAGGGCTGTCCGCCGGAGAACGCCAGCTGATCTCGATTGCCCGTGCGCTGCTCGCGGACCCACGGATCCTGATCCTCGACGAGGCCACTTCGAACATCGACCGTCCGACGGAGATCTTGATCGAGCGCGCGCTCGACCGGCTGCTCCACGGCCGCACGTCGATCATCATCGCCCACCGGCTCGCAACCGTCCGCCGGGCAGACGAGATTCTCGTGATGGAGCACGGCCGCATCTCGCAGCGCGGCAGCTTCGACGCACTGCTCGAGATGGACGGCCCGTTCAGGCGGCTCGCGAAGGAGCTGAAGGGCTCAGACGCTCAGCCGCACGTCGGCGAGCCGTCCGACTTGCAGGCGGCGCCCGTCACGGGCAGCCGCCCGAGGAGCTCGGCGAGCGTGGCGAGCTCCGAGCCCGAGTAGCGGCCGACAAAGAGCTCCTCGATGCCGCGCAGATGGGTCACGCGCGCGTGCGTCAGCTTCGCGGCGCCGGCGTCCGTCAGCTTCGCGTACGAGACCCGCGCATCGGAGGCACAGGTCTCCTTGGCGACGAAGCCCGAGGATTCGAGGCCTTCGAGCAGGCGGGTGATCCCCGACGCTGTCAGCAGGACGCGCTCGGCGAGGTCGACGCGGCGCAGCTTGCCGCCCTCGGCGCGCTCGAGATGCAGCAGCACCTCGTAGTCGTTCAGCGTCAGCCCGTGCTCACGCAGGAGCTGGGCCGAGAGCTCCCGCGTGATCGCAGCGTGCGAGCGGAGGAACGAGACCCAGGCCTCGAGCTGGAGCGGCGGTGAGAAGGGCTGGACGGTCATAGTTGTGCCCTCAAGTGTAGCTCGTCGATCGGCTAGGCGCCATCCGGCGCCAGCATGAAGATCTCGGCCGCCATGTCCGGGTCGAAGTGCACCTGGGACATGAAGGCGGTCACCTTGCGCCCCATGACCTCTTCGATCGCCTGGGAGAATGGGACGGTCATCGCGTCCTGGAACGCCTGGCGGGTCTCCCGGACCTTCCCCTGCTGGCCGGCATCGATCAGCGTGCGCTCAACCGGGGTGTAGATGTCATGCAGGAAGACGATCACGTAGTCGCGCTGAATGACCGTGTGCGCGCTGACCGCCCCTCTGCCGTAATGCTCTCGATGCAGGCGCGTGATCGCGTTCGCCGCGGCACTCGCCCGCCTGCCCCGATCGTTGCCGGAGTCCAGCATGGCGTCCTTCCCTTCCACCTCGTTCTCAGATGAGCGCCCGTAAGGAGATGAGGCGGAAGCGGAGCAGCCCGGCGGACGTAGCGCTTCGCCCAAGCTAGCACAGCCGCTAGAATGCCTCTGACCGGCCGCCGCACGCGCCGACGTGCGACGGCTGTTGCACGAAACGAGGGTTTGCGCGGGAGTCCCGAGGGCTTGCTGCGAGGCCTCGACATCCACGGGCATCACGGAGTCGGAGGCCATCGTGCACGGAGAAGCAGTCGAACGCCGCGTCGTCGAGACCGCTCTTGCTCTTCTTCTCGTCGAAGACGAACGGCCGCTCCCGTCGCGCCGAAGGCTTTCTCTCACAGGTGCTGCAGCGCACGGCGAAACCACGAGACGTTCTCGATCAAGTTCGTCACGCAGGAAGACCATCCCGAGCTGATCGAGCGCTTTCGAATCACCTCGACTCCGACGATCGTCGTGGTCGACCAGGCAAAGGTGCAAGGGCGGCTCGTCGAGCCGCGTGGCTGCGACGAGATCCAGACCTTTCTCGCGCCCTGGCTGAGGTAGAACGGGACTGCGGGAGCGAGCTGCGCGGTGCGTGCTGGGGGTCGAGTCGGGAGTCGTGATCGAGCCGGCGAACGACCTGCTCGCTGTCCGGGCGCCCGGGATCGGTGGGTCTTCACTTGGGCTTGGGACGGGCGATTCGCCGCCGATTTCGGCGCCGACCGAGCTCGGTCTCTCCCTCGCAGGTTGCACCCCGGCCTTGTAACACCCTCACCCAGGAGGTAGGTTGGCACCTGGTCCGCGGCAAGGGCGGCCCAGGGGGAGAGGCAACACTGTGGCAAGGGGAACGCCGTTTACAGAACGGCAGGGGCGCCGACGGCGCCGCCAATCGGTATCCGAGAATTCGCTGCGCGTCGCAGTGACGATCGTGCTTGCCGCCGGGATCACGATCGGCGCCGCGACGAGGCTTGGGGGCGTTTCGCATGCCGCCGGCGATCCGATGATCGCCGCAGCCGGCGACATCGCCTGCGACCCCGGCAACACGAACTTCAACGGCGGAGCCGGCCAGGGTGGAGTTTGCATGCAGAAGGCGACCTACAACCTGATCGCCGGCATGAGCCCCGCGGCCGCCGCGGTGCTCCCGCTCGGCGACAATCAGTATTACTGCGGCGGCTATCAGGCGTTCGTCAATTCGTACGCACTCTCGTGGGGCAAACTGCTCTCGAAGACGTATCCGGTGGTCGGAAACCATGAGTACCTGGTCGGCCCCGGGAGCGACGGCGTTGGCACCGGCTGTGACTCTTCCAACGCCGGCGCCGCCGGCTATTTCAAGTACTTCGCCGGAGCGGCGAATGAGGGAGCGGTAGGCAACGGTTGGTACTCGTATACGGTCGGTTCCTGGCACCTGATCGCAATCAACTCGAACTGCCCCGGCGGTTGCGGCACGACAAGCCCGCAGGGGAAGTGGCTCGCGACCGATCTGGCGGCGCACAAGAATCAGTGCATTGCCGCCTACTGGCACATTCCGCTCTGGTCGAGCGGCGGCCGAGCGGCCTCGAACACCCAGTCGATCGTGAATCAGCTCTACAACGCGCACGCCGACGTGATCCTCGCCGGGCACGATCACATCTACGAGCGATTCGCCCAGCAGAGCAGCTCGGGCGTGCTCGACCCGCAGAACGGGATCAGAGAGTTCATCGTCGGCACCGGCGGTGCAAATCACACGTCGATCGCAACGGTCGCGGCGAACAGCCAGGTCCGCGATGCGTCGAACTTCGGCATCCTCAAGCTGACCCTCCACAGCGGGAGTTACGACTGGGCGTTCGTCAACACGGCCGGAACCGTTCTCGACCAGGGCTCGAACGCATGCCACAACGCCGGCACCGGCGTCACGGCTCCGCCGGCTCCTACGGTTACGCAGAGCGAGACCGACGCGTCCGACTATGTCAGCGGCTCGACCGTGTACTACCGCCAGGGTGCGAGCGGCTCCTTCTCGGTGGCTGCGACGAGCGCGGGCGCGACCTCCGTCACGTTCCCGACGATCGCCGGGATGAGCGGCGGCGGCCTCGACAATAGCGCGCCGTTCTCGACGACCTACACCAGGACGTCGACGACGGCGGCGACCGGCTCCTTCGGCGTCACGGCGACGAACACCGGCGGAACGTCGGCCGCCACGCTCTTCACGGTCACGCCCGATTCCGTGGCGCCAACGACGGCAGCGTCTTGCTCGCCCTCGTCCTGCGCTGCCGCCGGCGGCGGCTCCGTTGCGGTGACGCTGGCGTCCAATGACAGCGGATCAGGCGTGGATTCGATCTACTACACGACGAACGGCACGACCCCGACCATCGCAAGCAGCACGATCGCGAGCGGAAGTGCCGTGACCGTGCCGGCGGGCGCAGCGGTGAAGTTCTTCGCCGTCGACCGAGTCGGTAACCAGGAGGCGGTAAAGACCCAGCCGACGACGATCACGGCCGGCGGCGGCGGCGGCGGGGCGTCCGGGGGCGACGGCGGCGGACCGGGCGGCGGCGGTGTTGCGCTGCAGCAGCAGAAGAGCGGCAGCGCGACGTCGGCCGCGACCCTCACGGTCGCCCTGACACCCACCGCTCCGGGTAACGCGCTCGTCGCCACGATCGCGGTCGCTGCGGGCAGCACGGGAGCGATCGCCTCAGTCAGCGACTCGAGTGCCGGCATCTGGACAAAGGGGCCAATCGGCTTTCTGTCGGGCGCGAATACGCGCGTTGAGATCTGGTACCGCCTCGGCGCCCCGTCGGTCACGAGCGTGACGGCGAGCTTTGCGAGCGGCACGACGAAATCCCTTGCGATGAACGTGTCCGAGTGGAGCGGGGTCGCGACCACGTCCGGTGTGGACGCCTCCGCGACTGCCAGCGGAACGGCCACCTTGGCAGCGACAGCTGCTCTGTCGACGTCCAATGCCAGCGACGTCGTGATCGGGGCCGTGAATTACAGCGGCACGGCGACCTCGACGCTCACCAGCCCCTTCATCTCTCTCTCCAATTTCGACGTCGGCTCGAACCACGGCCGTGCCGCATACCTCGCGACGTCGAGCACGGGCAGTTACCAGGCGAATTGGCCGCTCTCGACGTCGACGAGTTACGGCTCGGCGATCCTCGCGCTCAAAGCAAGCGGCTCTGGTGGGTCGCCGCCGTCGCCGCCGCCGGCTCCGGTGCTGCTTGTGAGCGAGAGCGATGCGTCCGACTTCGTCAACGGCTCGACCGTCTACTACCGCCAGGGCGCAGGCGGCGGCTCCTTCCAGGTCGCGGCGACGAGCTCGGGGGCTACCTCGGTCACGTTCCCGCCCATCGCCGGGATGTCCGGTGGGGGCGCCACCTCGACCAGTCCGTTCACGGCCACCTACTCCTGGACAGCGACGACCTCGGCGAGCGGGCCGTTCTCCGTCACCGCCTCGAACGGCAGCACCTCGTCCCCAACATCCTTCACGGTCACCCCGGACGCGGATGCGCCGCAGTCGAGCATCACCTGTAACGGCGGCAGCGACTGCGACGGCAGCTACACCGGCAACGTCCAGGTCACCTTGAGCGCCTCCGACAGCGGCTCCGGCGTCGACAAGATCTACTACACCACCGACGGCACCACCACCCCCGGCCCCGGCTCCGGCAGCTCCACCACAAACGCCAGCACGATCAGCGTCCCCGCCGGCAGCACCCTCCAATACCGGGCCGCCGACAACGTCGGCAACCTCGAAAACACCCACAGCAAAACCCTCGCCGGCGCCGCCCCGCCGGCTCCGGTGCTGCTTGTGAGCGAGAGCGATGCGTCCGACTTCGTCAACGGCTCGACCGTCTACTACCGCCAGGGCGCAGGGGCGGCTCCTTCCAGGTCGCGGCGACGAGCTCGGGGGCTACCTCGGTCACGTTCCCGCCCATCGCCGGGATGTCCGGTGGGGGCGCCACCTCGACCAGTCCGTTCACGGCCACCTACTCCTGGACAGCGACGACCTCGGCGAGCGGGCCGTTCTCCGTCACCGCCTCGAACGGCAGCACCTCGTCCCCAACATCCTTCACGGTCACCCCGGACGCGGATGCGCCGCAGTCGAGCATCACCTGTAACGGCGGCAGCGACTGCGACGGCAGCTACACCGGCAACGTCCAGGTCACCTTGAGCGCCTCCGACAGCGGCTCCGGCGTCGACAAGATCTACTACACCACCGACGGCACCACCACCCCCGGCCCCGGCTCCGGCAGCTCCACCACAAACGCCAGCACGATCAGCGTCCCCGCCGGCAGCACCCTCCAATACCGGGCCGCCGACAACGTCGGCAACCTCGAAAACACCCACAGCAAAACCCTCGCCGGCGCCGCCCCACCGGCTCCGACGCTGCATCCTGCAGCGAGAGCGATGCGTCCGACTTCGTCGCACCCTCGGGCTCGACCGTCTTCTACAACGCCTCAGCAGCCGCAGGCGGCTTCACCTTCCAGGTCGCGGCGTCGAGTCCTCCGTGGCTACCACGGTTCACGTTCCCGCCGTCGCCGGGATGTCCGGTGGGGGCACCTACTCCCCGACACGAGTCGGGATCGCTGCTGCCACCTACGCCTGGACGAGCGACGGCGTCGGCGCAGCGGGCAGTTACGCCGTCAACCGCCGCGAACGGCTTCGGCGACCTCGTCCACCGACATCCTTCACGGTCACCCCGGACGCGGATGCGCCGCAGTCGAGCATCACCTGTAACGGCGGCAGCGACTGCGACGGCAGCTACACCGGCAACGTCCAGGTCACCTTGAGCGCCTCCGACAGCGGCTCCGGCGTCGACAAGATCTACTACACCACCGACGGCACCACCACCCCCGGCCCCGGCTCCGGCAGCTCCACCACAAACGCCAGCACGATCAGCGTCCCCGCCGGCAGCACCCTCCAATACCGGGCCGCCGACAACGTCGGCAACCTCGAAAACACCCACAGCAAAACCCTCGCCGGCGCCGCCCCACCGGCTCCGACGCTCACCCTGCAGGCGACCGACGCCGCCGACTTCGTCGCCCCCTCGGGCACAACCGTCTTCTACAACCCCTCAGCAGCCTCGGGCAGCTTCACCATCACAGCCGGCGTCGATTCCTCCGTCACCACGGTTCACTTCCCCGTCCTGTTCGGGGGAGACCTACTCCCCGACACGAGCGGGATCGCTGCTACCACCTACGCCTGGACGACCGGCGTCAGCGCCAACGGCAGCTACGACGTCAACTCGAGCAACGGCTTCGGCGACTCCACCACCGCATCCTTCACGGTCACCCCGGACGCGGATGCGCCGCAGTCGAGCATCACCTGTAACGGCGGCAGCGACTGCGACGGCAGCTACACCGGCAACGTCCAGGTCACCTTGAGCGCCTCCGACAGCGGCTCCGGCGTCGACAAGATCTACTACACCACCGACGGCACCACCACCCCCGGCCCCGGCTCCGGCAGCTCCACCACAAACGCCAGCACGATCAGCGTCCCCGCCGGCAGCACCCTCCAATACCGGGCCGCCGACAACGTCGGCAACCTCGAAAACACCCACAGCAAAACCCTCGCCGGCGCCGCCCCACCGGCTCCGACGCTCACCCTGCAGGCGACCGACGCCGCCGACTTCGTCGCCCCCTCGGGCACAACCGTCTTCTACAACCCCTCAGCAGCCTCGGGCAGCTTCACCATCACAGCCGGCGTCGATTCCTCCGTCACCACGGTTCACTTCCCCGTCCTGTTCGGGGGAGACCTACTCCCCGACACGAGCGGGATCGCTGCTACCACCTACGCCTGGACGACCGGCGTCAGCGCCAACGGCAGCTACGACGTCAACTCGAGCAACGGCTTCGGCGACTCCACCACCGCATCCTTCACGGTCACCCCGGACGCGGATGCGCCGCAGTCGAGCATCACCTGTAACGGCGGCAGCGACTGCGACGGCAGCTACACCGGCAACGTCCAGGTCACCTTGAGCGCCTCCGACAGCGGCTCCGGCGTCGACAAGATCTACTACACCACCGACGGCACCACCACCCCCGGCCCCGGCTCCGGCAGCTCCACCACAAACGCCAGCACGATCAGCGTCCCCGCCGGCAGCACCCTCCAATACCGGGCCGCCGACAACGTCGGCAACCTCGAAAACACCCACAGCAAAACACTCGCACAGACGACCGGCGGCGGCACGCAGATCCTCAACCCCATCGCCGACTCGTACGTCCTCTCGACCTCGCCTACGACGAACTACGGAACCTCAGCGAACATTTACGTCGACGCGGACGGCATCAAGTTCAGCTATCTGAAGTTCGACCTCAGCGGCGTCAGCGGGACGGTCACCGGCGTAACGCTCAGAATCTATGCGGCCTCCTCGCAGAGCATTGGCTACCGTGTCTTCGCCGTTGCCGACACGAGTTGGGGGGAGCTGACGTTGAACTACAACAACAAACCGGTGTTCGCGGCGACAAGCTCCGGTGCGTCCGGCGCGGTCACCACGGGCTCGTGGACGAACGTGACGCTGCCCCCTGCGCTCGCGCAGGCGGCCGTCGGCGGCCTGATCAGCCTTGGGCTCGATACCACGAGCACGACAAATTTGAAGCTCGACGGCAAAGAGTCGGGAGTATCGCTCGCGCCACAGCTCGTCGTCACGACCTCCTGAGACGTGCGGAGACTCGCGGTATCGAGCGCGGCCGTCGCAGCCGTCCTGCTCGCCGGGGTTGCCTCCGGCGCATCTCCTGTCACGATCGAGCGGAAGGCCGGCGTGAGTTTCGGCCCGATTGCGGCGACGCCGTCCTACGTCGTCTATGGCCGCGGAAGCGGCGACGACGTTCCGGTGCCGGTCGAGGAGATCAATCTGCGGACACACAGAAAGACGCAACTCGCAGCCTCGAGTGTCCCTTCATTCGGGATCGCCGCGACGGCCGAGTGGGCGGTCTTCGCCGTGCCGGTGGGTACCAATGCGCACATCGTCGCCGTGCAGCACGGTTCGACGCAACGCGTCGTCCTTTCGAAGCTGCCGATCTCACCCGTCGTCTCGCGCGGCGACCGCGTCGCCTGGGCGGAGGAGGTCGGCGCGCGCGAGCGCGTGATCGTTCGTACGATGACGACCGGACGCGAATGGATCGCCGCCGACCTGCCACGTTGTAGCGGCAGCCGCTGCTACCGGATCGACTACGTCACGCTCGCGGACGACGGGGTGGCGTTCGACCGGGGCGCTGTCGGCCCGCAACCATCGCTGGTGATTCGCCGGCGCTTCGGCGGACGCCCCGAGACGACGACGGTCACGAACGACCCACAGCCGGACCTCGTACCGTCCTACGCCGGCGCGTACTTCTTCGCGTTCGGCCGAGGCTGGCGTCGCTGGGACTTCGGTCGGCCGGCGCCTCAACGCACCGGAGCGGTGAGCCGGTCGCGTGGAGAGATTCTGGCTCTCGAGCGACAAGGTCTCGTGAGCCGCACCGGCGACAGCTGCCATCCGAGACTACTCGTCACTCTGGCGGGCCACACCACCAGGTTCGCTCCGCCAAGCATCAACACCCACGGCATTGCGGTTTGCGGGCTCCTCACCGGTTACTCGCTCGACGGGAACCACCTAATCCTGGGCTGGAGCATCATCCCGAAGGCCAGTCTGCAGTCGCACTCCGACGCCGGCAGCATCGGCATCCTCTCGGTTCACCCGCTGCCCTAGCGCCGCCGCTGCAGACATACTCTGCCGAGCGCGCTAGGCGAACCTGTCGAGCAGGATGCGGATCTCGCAGACCTCGCGGAAGCCGAGGCGGGCGAGGATCGGGCGCGACATCGGGCTCGCCTGGGTGACGAGCGCGGGTGTACCGCGTGCGACGGCGTCCTCCCAGCGCGCGGCGACGAGCGCCCGGTAGGCGCCGAGCCCACGCGCCTCCGGCAGCGTCGAGCCGCCGAAGAGCGAGACCGCCCGCTCGCCGAACGAGGCCGAGGCGCGGGCGACCGCACGTCCTTGGACGAACGCCAGGTAGGCGACGTTGTCGGGGTCGTCGCTCGGCGGCGGCGGCTCGGTGGGGACCGGCCCGCCGAACGCCACGGCCGCGATCGTCTCCGAGGCGAGCCGTTCCTCCGCGGTCTTCACGCGACGCACCTCGATCCCCGGAGGAGCCGCGGCAGGCGGCTCGGTGAGCACCATGCCGACCGCGAGCGGCGTCGGCTCGTCGTCGACGAGGCCGAGCTCGAGCAGCCGCTCCGTGAGATCGGAGGGCGTAGCGTGCGTGCCGACCTCCCAGGTGAGCGCCGTACGGCCGCGGCCTGCGGAGGATCTCGTGCAACTCGGCACGCACTTCCTCCACCCGGTCCGCAGCGAGACGGAACCGCTGCGCGACGTTACGGCCCGGTTCGTCGCCCCGGCCCATCCACAGCACGTACCGGTCGTCGGCGATCCGTGACATCGTCCGGCCCGAGCGGCGTGTAGGTGTTCGCGTTCTCGGCGACCTCGATCAGCAGCTCGTCGTCGTTCATCTCGACAGCTAGTACCCGAGGTCCTTCGCCCAGGCATTGCGGTAGATCGTCTGCAAATGCTCCACCCGCTTCACGTACGCGCGCGTCTCGGCGAACTGAATCGGCTTGCCTTGCGCGCGCCACTTGTCGACGTTTCCCTGGCCTGCGTTGTAGGCGGCGAGCACGAGCTGCTCGCTGCCGTATTTCTTGAAGAGGTTGTCGAGGTACCAGGCGCCGTAACGGATGTTGATCTCGGGGTCGTAGAGGTCGCTCGTATGAAACGCGCTCCCGTGCGTCCGGATCGCGATGCCGCGTGCCGTGGACGGCGTGATCTGCATCAGCCCGATCGCCCCGGACGAGGACTTTGCATTGCTGCGGAATTTCGACTCCTGGTAGATGACCGCGGCGACGAATGCCGGGTCAAGGCCGTGCTCGCGGGCGTGGATCCGGACATACGACGCGTACTGCAGCGGGTAGCGAATGCGCTCGTACCACGGCGGGCTCGTCTTGTTCACGTAGGCGAACGCCCCCACGGCGATCGCGGCGAGCACGAGAACCCAGACGAGCCGTCTCAAGGGGTGAGGTCGCCCATCACCGCGGCCACGAACTCGTCGAGCGCCTCGAGAGAGCCGGTGTTCTTGAATGCGTAGTCGGCACGCTGCACCTTCTCCTGCTCGGGCAGAAAGCGGGCTTCGCGGCTCTCGGTCGCGACCGGCGAGCGGGCCCGGCGAAGCTTCTCCGGCGCCGTGATCACCACCACCTTGTCGAACCGCGCGTCTCCCCCGGTCTCGTACAGGAGCGGCACCTCGGTCACGCAGACGGCCGGAGCGTCGGGCAGCTGCGCAAGATGCTCGCGCCACTGCAGGTACTCGAGCGAGACGAGCGGGTGCAGCAGCTCCTCGAGCCACGCGAGCGCGGCACGATCGTTGAAGACGACGGTCGCGAGCGCCCCCCGGTCGATCTCGCCGTCCGGCGCAACGACGCCGTTGCCCAGCTGCTCGACGACTGCCTCCCGCACGTCGGGGCGCCGCAGGAGGTGATGCACGATCTCGTCGCTCGACACGGTCGCCGCGCCGTGACGCGCGAATGCCCGTAACGCCTCGCTCTTGCCGGCTCCGATGCCGCCGGTGATCGCGACGGCTACGGGGCGGTTCACTCCGCCGCGGGCGCTTCCGGTTCGTCGGCGGGAACGCTGCCCGCCCCGGTCGCGTCGGCCTCGGCCGTCGGAACCTCGTCGGCTCGGCCGTCGGAGCCTCGTCGAGCTCGGCAGCGGGAGCCTCGTCGGCCTCGGCCGCCGGAGCCTCGACTGCCTCCTCCGGCTGGTCGGCCTCCTCCGGCTGGTCGGCCTCCTCCGGCGGTGCCTCCGCCTCGGCGTCGGCGTCGTCGGTCGCCTCGAGCGGCGGAGCCGCGTCGGCGAAGACGTCCTCCGACAGGTCGATCGCCGGCCGGGTGTGCACCGACTCCGCGCCGTCTGCGCGAGGCTGCACCGGGTCGGTGTCCTCGACGCGCTTCAGCGAGAGCGAGAGGCGCCGGCGCTCGCCGTCGACCTCGATGATCTTGACGTTGACCGGCTGGCCCTGCGAGACGACCTCGCGCGGATTCTCGACGTGATGCTGCGCGAGCTCGGAGATGTGGACGAGCCCCTCGACGCCCGGGAGGATCTCGACGAACGCGCCGAACGTGACCACCTTGGTCACGCGGCCCTTCGACGACGTCGTTCTCGTGGTAGCTCTCCATCACCTGCTGCCACGGGTCGCTCTGGGTCTGCTTGAGCCCGAGCGAGATGCGCTGCCGGTCGCGGTCGATGTCGAGCACCTTCACCTCGACCGTCTGGCCGATGTCGAGCACCTCCGACGGATGGTTGACGTGCGACCACGAGAGCTCGGAGATGTGGATGAGGCCGTCCATGCCGTCGAGGTCGACGAAGGCGCCGAAGTCGACGATGTTCGAGATCTGGCCCTCGACGACGTCGCCGGGCTGAAGCTTGTCGAGGATCTGCTGCCGCTGCTCCTTGCGCTCCTCTTCGAGCACGGCGCGGCGCGAGAGCACGACGTTGTTGCGCGAACGGTTCAGCTCGATCACCTTGGCGCGCAGCTCCTGCCCGAGGAACTCGTCGAGATCCTGGACGCGGCGAATGTCGACGAGCGACGCCGGCAGGAACCCACGGACGCCGAGGTCGAGGATGAGCCCGCCCTTCACCACTTCGATCACACGCCCGTTGACCGGCTCGCCGGACTCCGCAGCCTGCTCGATCGCCTTCCACGCAAGCTCGAACCTCGCGCGCTTCTTGGACAGGATCAGGCGCCCTTCGGCGTCCTCCTTGGTGAGCACGAGCGCGTCGATCTCGTCGCCGAGCGTGACCTCGTCGGCCGGGTTGACCGACCGCCGGATCGAGAGCTCCGAGACCGGGATGACCCCTTCGGACTTGTAGCCGATGTCGACGAGAACCTCGTCCTTGTCGACCCGCACGACCGTGCCGTGCACGACCTCGCCCTCGTTGATCTCGGGGAAGGTGGAGTCGTAGTCGGGGATCAGCTCGCCGTCCGGGCCTTCGACCCAGACGCCGGGCTCGAGCTGCATGAGATCGTTGGAAGCCAAAGCGGCCGCGAAGTATAGCCACGTCGCGATTGGGCCCCGCCGGGCGGCAGGGATTGGCGGTTCTCGGCGGCCGTCCCGCGGCCGGCTACGACTTCGCCTCGGCCCAGTTGTCGCCGACCCCGACGTCGACCGCGAGCGGTGGGTCGAGGTCGTAGGCGCCGCACAGCTCCTCGCGGACGAGCTCGCGCACCTTCGACACCTCCGGCTCGGGCACCTCCAGCAGCAGCTCGTCGTGCACCTGCAGAACGAGCCGGGCGCCCCTCCCCTCCTCGCGCAGCCGGTTCGCGATCCGGATCATCGCGATCTTGATGATGTCGGCGTTCGAGCCCTGCATGACGAAGTTGACCGCGATCCGCTCGCCGAAGCCGCGGGTCTGCCGGTTGGAGGCGCGGATCTCCGGCACCGGGCGGCGGCGCCCGAGCAGCGAGGTGACGTAGCCGTCGGCCGCGGCCTGCTCGATCGTGCGCGCGATGAAGTCCTGGACGTGAGGGAACCGCGCCAGGTACGCATCGATGTAGCGCTGCGCCTCGTCGCGCGGGATCTCGAGGTTCTCCGACAGCCCGTAGGCGGAGATGCCGTAGACGATCCCGAAGTTGATCATCTTCGCGATCGAGCGCTGCGCCGAGGTCAGCGCCGCCGGCTCGACACCGAGCACCTCCGACGCGGTCGCCGTGTGAATGTCCTCGCCGCGCTCGAACGCCTCGCGCAACTTCGGCTCGCCCGAGACGTGCGCGAGGATGCGCAGCTCGATCTGCGAGTAGTCGGCGCTGAGCAGCCGGTGGCCCTCCTCGGCGATGAACGCGCTGCGGATCTCGCGGCCGAGCTCGGTGCGAACCGGGATCGCCTGCAGGTTCGGGCTCCGACGTCGAAAGGCGGCCCGTCGCGGCGACCGTCTGGTTGAAGGTCGTGTGCAGGCGCGCGTCGGACTCGGAGATCAGCGACGGCAGCGGGCCGAGGTAGGTGTTCAGGAGCTTCGACAGCTCACGCCACTCCTCCAGCACCTCGACGAGGCCGTGCTCGTGACGGATCGAGCGGAGCACCTTGGCGTCGGTGGAGTAGCCGGTCTTCCCCTTGCGGCCGGCGGTGAGGCCGAGCTTCTCGAAGAGGATCCTGCCGACCTGCTGGGTCGAGCCGAGCATGAACTCCTCGCCGGCGAGCTCGTACGCCCGCGACTCGAGCTCCTCGACACGATCGGCGAGCCGCGCGGTGATCTCGCCCATCCGGTAGGTGTCGATCTTGACTCCCGCACGTCTCCATCGCGGCGAGCACCCGCGTCAGGGGCAGCTCGATGCTGCGGTACAGGTCGGTGACGCCGCGCTCCTCGAGCCGCTCGAGCAGCGGCCCGATCAGGCGCCGCGGCGTCTCGGCCCGCCGCACGAGCTCGGTCGTCTCCTCCTCGGCCTGGGGCGCCGGGACGAGCTCCACCCCGTACTCGGCGGCGAGATCGTCGAGCTCGTAGCCGGCCCGCCCGGGGTCGATCAGGTACGCGGCGAGCAGCGTGTCGTCGCGGGCGTCGACCCGCAGCGCCTTCGCGTCGTGGACGACGAGCTGCGACCCGGCGGGTATCTCGGCCGGCCGTGGGCCGATCGTCACCACGTCGTCGGTCGCGACGGCTGCGCGATCGCCGACGGCGCCGTAGCCGACGACCCCGCGGAAGTCGAGCTCTCCTTCGCGCCACGGCACCTCGATGCCGGTCACCTTCATCGGCGCGCTCGGCACGGCCGCGTCGAGCTCGTCGACGCGGTTCAGGAGGTTGCGAAACTCGAAGCGCCGGAAGATCTCCTTGAGCTGAGCGCGGTCGGGCGGCGCGAGGACGAGCTGCGCAGGATCGCAATCGATGTCGAGGTCGCGGCGCATCGTGGCGAGCTCCTTCGACGTGCGCGCGATGTCGGCGTGCTCGGTGATGTTGCGTCCGCGCGCAGGCGAGAGCTCTGCTGCATGCTCGATCACGGACTCGAGCGACCCGTACTGGGCGATCAGCTGCCCGGCGGTCTTGTCGCCGATCCCGGGGACGCCGGGGATGTTGTCCGAGGTGTCGCCCTTGAGCCCGATGAAGTCGGGCACCTGCTCGGGCGTGACGCCGTAACGCGCCTCGACGCGTTCCGGTGTGTAGACGTTGACGTCGGCGACCCCACGCGGGGTCATCATCAGGCAGATGTTGTCGCTGCAGAGCTGAAACGCGTCGCGGTCGGTCGAGACGACGCACGTCCGGAGGCCGGCCGCGTCGGCGCGCGTCGCGAGCGTCGCGATCACGTCGTCGGCCTCCCAGCCCTCGAACTCGAGGTTGCGGTAGCCGAAGGCCTCGACGATCGGGCGGAAATGCGGGAACTGCTCGCGGAGCAGGTCCGGCATCGGCTTTCGGCCTTCCTTGTAGACGACCTCGGCCGCCTCGGCCACCGCGGCACGGTGCACCGGCCGCGAGTCCCACGCTACGGCGACGCCCTTGGGGCGGTAGTCCGCCAGCAGCTTGAACAGCATGTTGGTGAAGCCGAGAAGGGCGCCCGTCGGCTGGCCGTCGGTCGTCGCAAGCTCCTCGGGGAGCGCGAAGAAGGCGCGGTAGGCGAGATTGTTGCCGTCGACGATGAACAGATCCGAGTCGCGGGCGGGCGCGTCGTCCAGTTCGAGCTCGGCTCCGGTCAGTGTCTTCGGCACAGGTCAACGGTATCGTCCGGGCGCGATGGCCGGCCTCGAGATTCGCCCACTTTCCGACCTCGGCCTGGAGGCGATTCGGTAGTGCACCTGCCCTCCGGATCGGCGATCGCCCTCTTCTGCCTCGCCTCGGCCGCGCTCGCGGTCGTGCCCGGGCCCGGCGGTGACCTACATCGTCACGCAGAGCATCGACAAAGGCCGGCGGGCCGGGCTCTTCTCGGCGCTCGGGGTCGCGAGCGGCGGGCTCGTGCACGTCGCCGCCGCGACGGCCGGGCTCTCGGCGCTGGTCGCGTCGTCGGCGACGGCGTTCACGACGGTCAAGCTGGTCGGCGCCGGCGTACCTGGTGGTCGTCGGGGTGCGGCGCATCCTCAGCCGCGACGTGGACGAGGAGGTCCCGGCCGAGCCTGCCGAGCACCGCCAGCTCTACCTGCAGGGCGTGATCGTCAACGTGCTCAATCCCGAAGACCGCGCTCTTCTTCCTGGCGTTCCTGCCGCAGTTCGTCGACCCGGAGCGCGGACCGGTGGCGGTTCAGGTGGCGTTCCTGGGCGTGCTCTTCGCCGCGATCGCACTCGCCTCCGACGCGCTGTACGCCCTGCTCGCCGACCTGCTCGCCGGCCGGCTCCGTCGGACCGGCACCGGTGCGAGGCTCCGCCGCTTCGTGTCGGGCGGGATCTTCATCGCGCTCGGTGTGACCGCGGCGACCGCTCGCCGCGTCTCGTGACCCGGATCCCGCTGCTCAGCGACGCCCGGATCGTCGTCGCCGAGATCGGCGAGGGCGACCTCGTGCTGCGGCCCGCCGAAGCAGCGCGAGTCGCTCGACGACGTCGGCCGGGCCGTCCGCGACGCCTTTGCGTTCCCGCTCGCCGGCGAGCCGCTCGAGAAGCTCGCCCGTCCCGGGCGGCACCGCGACGATCGTGATCGAGCAGCCGTCGCTCCCGATCCCCGCCACCAGCACCGGGCCACGCCATGTCGCGACCGCCGCCGTCGCCGACGAGCTCGACCGGCTCGGAGTCAGCCAGGTGACGATCCTCGTCGCGGGCGGCCTGCTGCGCCGGACGACCCCGCGGGACATCGGCCTCCTCGTCCCGCCCGAGTTCCGCCGCAGGTTCAAGGGGCGCGTGAGCGTGCACGATGCCGAGGCCGACGACCTCGTCGAGCTCGGACGTGAGGGCAACGTCGACCTTCGCGTCCACCCGGCGCTCGTCGAGACCGACCTCGTCGTCACCGTCACGGCGGCAGAGACCGTCCTCCACGGCGGGCCCGCTGCGCTGCTCGCCGCGAGCGGGCGCGAGTCGCTCCGCGCAGCCGGTGCGCTCTCACTGCTCGAGCCCAACGCGTCGCAAGGCTGGCGGCTCGCGATCGAGATCGAACGCCGGCTCGGGCTGAGGGTCCCGGTCACGGGCGTCTCGCTCGCACTCAACGCGCCTCGCCTGGCCGGGCCGTTCGCAGGGTTCCCGCACGACCAGGAGTCGATCGACCGCATGCTCGACTCGCGGGTGCGCCGCCTCTTCCAGCTGGCGCCGAGCCGCGTCAGGCAGCGAGTCCTCGCCCGGATCCCGCGCGAGCTCACTGCTGCGGCCGTGTATGCGGGCACGCCGTCCGTCGCGCACACGGAGGCGTTGCTCCGCGCGACGGTCCTGAAGGGAGTCTCGCTCGACGAGCCGGTCGACGCCCTCGTGATCGGCATTCCGCCGACCACCCCGTGGCTGCCCCGGGAGCGCCCGAACCCCGTCACCGCCGCTTACATCGGGCTCGGCCTCGCGCTCCGGCTCTGGCGCAACGCGCCGCCGATTGCGGAGGGCGGAACCGTGATCCTCGTGCACCCGTTCCCCCGGCGCTTCGAGCGGCCGACACAGGCGCCGTATCGGGCGCTCTTCTACGACCCGCGGACTGCGCGCGATGTCGATGCGATGCGCGCGGCGGAGGAGGCCGCGGTCGCCGATCGCAGCGCGCTCGATGCCTATCGCGCGGGACACGCCTGCCATCCGCTGCAGCCGTTCGTCGAGTGGAGCGCGTGCGATGTCGCGACCCACCGGCTCGGGGCCGTTCTGATCGCAGGCTGCCGCGACGCGTCGACGGCCCGCCAGCTCGGCTTCGTGCCGGTGCACGGCCTGGGAGCCGCGCTCGAGATGGCACGCGGCCGCGGTGCGCGCCGGATCGGCTACCTGCTCGCACCGCCGTTCTTTCCCCTTCTCGTCGGCTCCTGACGAAACCCGTAGCCTAGGTGGGTGGAAACGGTCATCGAGGCGAACGGCCTGACGAAGCGCTTCGGAGAACGGGCGGCGATCGACGGTGTCGACCTGACGGTGCCGGCCGGGGTCGCCTTCGGCTTTCTCGGCCCGAACGGAGCCGGCAAGACGACGCTGATCCGCACGCTGCTCGGGCTGATCCAGCCGACCTCCGGCACCGTGTCGCTCCTCGGTCTGCCGCAGCCGGCGAAGCGCGCGGAGGCGCTGGCCCGGGTCGGCGCGATCGTCGAGGAGCCGAAGTTCCATCCGCACCTGACCGGCCGAGAGAACCTGCTCGTCATCGCGGCCGCCCGCGACCGCGCTGCGGAGTCGCGGATCGGCGAGTCGCTCGAGCGCGTCGGGCTCGCCCAGCGCGCCGACGATCGGGTGAAGAGCTACTCGCTGGGAATGCGCCAGCGTCTCGGCATCGCGCGCTGCCTGCTCGCTGATCCCGCACTGTTGATCCTCGACGAGCCCATGAATGGCCTCGACCCCGCGGGCATCCTCGAGATGCGACATCTCGTCCGCGCCTTCGTGAACGAAGGCCGCACCGTGTTCCTCTCCTCGCACCTCCTCGACGAGGTGGAGAAGACCTGTGACCAGGTGGCGATCGTCGACCGCGGCCGGATCGTCGTCTCCGGCGGCGTCGAGGAGATCGCCACGAGCGGCGAGCCGACGCTCTTGATCGAGGTCGACGACGAGGCGGTCGCGCGCCGTGTGCTCGGGGATGCGCCCGTCGAGGCCGAAGGACGCGGCTTACGGATCAAGCTGCCGCCCGGGCGCACCTCGGCGGAGATCAACCGCGCGCTCGTCGAGGCTGGAGTCGCCGTCTCGCGGCTCGAGCCCGCCCGCGCCTCGCTGGAGGAGAAGTTCCTCGAGATCACCTCGAGGCTGGAGGGCAACGAATGAGGCTCGTTCAGGCCGAGATCCTCAAGCTCGTCCGCCGGCGCGGGCTGATGGCGTGGTCGCTGCTCCTCACCGTCGGCTCGGTCCTGATCGCAGAGATCGTGCTCGTGATCCTGCACGCGGTGAACCCCGACAAGCACGGGCCGGCGGGCGGCGCGACGAACCTCGAGCACTTCGTCTTCCTGCTTGCGGGGCTCGGCAACGTCGCCGCCATCATCATCGCGTCCACAGCTGGGACGCAGGACGTCTCGAACGGCGTGTTCCGAGACCTGGTCGTCACCGGACGCAAACGGTCCGCTCTGTTCAACGCGCGTGTCCCCGGGGCGCTCGCTGTGTTCCTGCCGATGCTCGCACTCGGATTCGTCGTCGCGATTGGAGGCGCGTTCCTCTTCGCCGGCAGCCTGCCCCACCCGACCGGCTCGAACATCGCGAAGTTCATCGAGTATGCGGTAGCGGCGACGGTGATCGACGTGATCATCGCGGTCGGCCTGGCTGCGTTCGCGAGCTCACGTGTGGTGGTCGGCGTGTTGATCGCCTGGAACGCGATCGTCTCGCACCTGCTGATGGCGATCGGGAGCCTCGGTGCTATCCGAAAGGGCATTGACGTGGCCGCTGCGGAGCAGTTCGGACCGCGCCATGCGATCGACCCCCAGGTTCACATGTCGAAGCTCACCGCCGTAATCGTCCTCCTCGTCTGGGCGGCTGTCTTCGTCCGTGCCGGCCGCTGGTGGACGAACCGAATCGACGCGTAACCGGACGCTCAGGTCTCGCCGAGGTAGGTCTTGCGGACCTGGTCGTTCGTCTTCAGCGCCGCCGCGGTGTCGGCGAGCACGATGCGGCCCGTTTCGAGGACGTAGCCGCGGTGGGCGTGGTCGAGCGCCATCAAGGCGTTCTGCTCGACGAGCAAGATCGAGGTTCCCTGCTCGTTGATCTGCTTGATGATGTCGAAGATTCGCTCGACGAAGATCGGTGCGAGACCGAGCGAAGGCTCGTCGAGCAGCAAGAGCTTCGGCCGCGCCATCAGCGCACGGCCGATCGCGCACATCTGCTGCTCGCCCCCAGAAAGCGTCCCGGCCTTCTGGCCTCGGCGCTCCTGCAGGCGCGGGAAGAGCTCGAAGACGTGATCCATGTCCCCCTTGATCTCGTGTCGGTCCTTCCGCTGGAACGCCCCCATCTCGAGGTTCTCCGTCACGGTCATGCGCGGGAACAACCGCCGGCCTTCCGGCGACTGTGCGATGCCGCGCTGCACGATCTCGTGCGCTGCGACGGCGGTGATGTCGCGGCCCTCGAAGCGAATGTGCCCCTGCCGCGGGTGGTTGAGACCGTTGATCGACCGCAGCGTCGTCGACTTGCCGGCCCCGTTCGCGCCGAGCAGCGTCACGATCTCGCCCTCGTGCACGTCCAGCGAGATGCCCTTCAACGCGTGGATCGAGCCGTAGTAGGTGTGGACGTCCTGGATCTGCAGCATCGGAGTGCCGCTGCGGCCGTTCGCGCTCACGAGAGCCCCTGCCTCTTCATGTCCTCGACGGCCGCCTTCCCGAGGTATGCCTCGATCACCCGCTCGTTCTGCTGCACCTCACGCGGGGTGCCTTCGGCGATCTTCTCGCCGTAGTCGAGCACCGAGACCCGGTCGGAGACACCCATGACCACGCGCATGTCGTGCTCGATCATCAGCACCGTCAGCTGCTCCTCTTCGCGCAGCTTCCCGACGAACGCCGTGAACTCGGCGGACTCCTGGGGGTTCATCCCGGCCGTCGGCTCGTCGAGCAGCAGCAGCTGAGGGGTCGTCGCGAGCGCCCGCGCGACCTCGAGCCGGCGCTGGTCTCCGTAGGGCAGGTTGCGCGCGATCTCCCGCGACTTGCGGCGCAAGCCTGTGTACTCGAGCAGCTCGAGCGCGCGATCACGCGTCTCCTTCTCCTCCCGCTTCACGAACGGGGTGCGCAGAATCGAGTTGAAGAGGTTGGCCTTCATCCGCGCGTGCATGCCGACCATCACGTTCTCGACAGCGGTCATGTTCTGGAAGAGGCGGATGTTCTGAAACGTGCGGCCGATTCCGCGCGCGGTGATCGCATGCGGAGGCTTGCCGGTGACGTCCTCGCCGAGGAACACCACCTGTCCGGCCGTCGGCTTGTACACGCCGGTCAGCATGTTGAAGAAGGTCGTCTTGCCGGCGCCGTTCGGGCCGATCAACGAGATCACTTGGCCGCGCGGCACACTGAAGTCGACGCTGTTGACGGCGACGAGGCCGCCGAACTCCTTGCGCAACCCGGTTGCGACGAGGACGTCTCCGTTCGGTCGCTCATGCTTCCGTCCCGGCGTGCGGCGATGTCGTAGAGGGGCTCGTCGTGCACGCCTTCGTGCAGCTCGGCGGCGATACGTCTCGACGGGATCAGCCCCTCCGGCCGGAAGAGCATGACGAGCAGGATGATCAGGCCGTAGATCCCGGACGCGTACAGCGGCACGTCGAGATTCGGATGGTGACTGCCCAGATGCACGTTCGCGTTGATCCACGCGCCCGTGTTGGCTAGGCCCTCCTGGTTCAGGTAGGCGAGGAAGGCCCCGCCGACGATCACGCCCCAGATGTTCCCCATGCCGCCGAGAATCACCATGCAGAGGATGAAGACGGAGATGTTGAAGAAGAAGTCGCCGGGGAAGGTCGCGCTCTTGAACGTCGCGTAGTACGCGCCTGCGATGCCTCCGAAGAACGCACCGCTCGCATACGCCCACGTCTTCGTCTTCATCAGCGGGATCCCCATCGCCGCCGCCGCGGTCTCGTCCTCGCGGATCGCGATCCACGCGCGGCCGAGGCGGGAGTACTGCAGCCGCAGCGAGCAGAAGATCGTGAACAGAAGCAGCAGGATCGCGGTCCAGAAGAAGAGGTCGGTCGACTGGATCTGGTGACCCAGGACCTTCGCGTTGCAGCACTGGAGGTAGTTCGCGGGCAGCACGCCCCCTGTCCAGTTCGATACGTGGTTGCCGAACCCGATCGAGTCGAGCGGCGTGATTCCGTTCGGGCCGTTCGTCAGGTTGAAGCCGGTGCCCAGGAAGTTGTCGCTGTTGCGCGCGACCTGCGGGAGGATCTCGCCGAAGCCGAGCGTCACGATCGCGAGGTAGTCGCCGCGCAGGCGCAGGGTCGGCAGGCCGATGACGATGCCGAAGAACGCCGTGACCACCCCGGCGAGCGGCAGCAGCAGCCAGAGCGTCACGTGGATTCCCGCCAGGTGCGGGTCGATGCCGATCGCGCCGAAATGCCAGGTGACGTGCGGGAACTGCAACGACGCGAACCAGGCGGCCGTGTAGGCGCCCGGTGGCGTAGAACGCGACATAGCCCAGGTCGAGCAGGCCGGCATAGCCGACCACGATGTTCAGGCCGACCGCCATCATCACGAAGACGATCATGTAGACACCCGTCGCGACGTCCGGCCATACGCCGAACACGGGGATCGTGAACATCTTCGGCTGGTAGAACGGATAGAGAGCGGTCAGGGCGATTGCGATGGCAGGAATCGCCCATACGCGAAAGCGCTTCGGGATCCAGAACAGCGCGAAGGCGATCGCCAGCGTCGCGGCGATCGCCCATTGCGTCGTCACCAGGAACGCGAGCACGACGACCGCCTGACCGGCCAGCTGCCACGGGAGCGGTGGAAGGCGGTAGATCCAGTAGATCGCACAGACGACTACGACCGCGTAGCCGAGTGAGTGGTCGACGAAGAAGAGCAGGACGGCGAGCAGCAGCTCGAGGCCTATCGCGATCCCCGCGCGCTGGCGCTCCGGCAGGGAATGCCAACGCGCACGCAGCTGGTTGCGGAAGCCGACGATGTCGGGCGCCGCTTCGGTCATCGGGGCCTCGCTCATCCGCCCTCCGGTGTGCGCTCGCCGAGCAGGCCTTCCGGCCGGAAGACGAGGATCAGGATGAGGATCGAGAAGACGATCGACTCGGTCCAGTCGGACCCCGGTGCATGCCAGTTGAGCCCTTCGTTGAACGCCTGGATGCAGCCGATCAGGATCGCGCCCAGCACGGCGCCGGGCAGGTTGCCGATCCCGCCGAGCACGGCGGCGGTGAACGCGATCAGCCCGAGCTGGAAGCCCTGGTCGAAGCGCACCGTCGTCACGTAGAGCGAGTACAGGAACCCTGCGGCGCCCGCGAGCGCCCCGGCGATCAGGAACGTGAACGAGATCGTGCGGTTGACGTTGATGCCCATGATCGCCGCGGCGTCCTTGTCCTGCGCCGTCGCGCGCATCGCCTTGCCCTGCTTCGTCCGCTGCACGAGATAGGAGAGCCCGAGCAGCACGGGCACTGTGACGGCGACGACGATCAGCTTGTTCCACTCGTAGGCGACGCCGTGGAAGTTGAAGATCTGCGAGTGCGGGAAGACGTCGGGCGCCGTGATGTAGTTGGGCCCCTTCCAGGCGAGCCCGACGTCCTGGATGATGAAGCTCACACCGATCGCGGTGATCAGCGGCGCCAAGCGCGGCGCGTGACGCAGCGGCTTGTAGGCAATGCGCTCGATCGACGCGTTGAGGAGCCCGCACGCGAGCATCGTCAGGATCAGCGTGGCCAGCGCGATCGGAAGGATGATCGGCCCCTGCCCGTGGTGCAGGTTGAAGAAGTGGGTGCCGATCGTGATCGTGAACATGCCGCCGAGCATGAACACGTCGCCGTGGGCGAAATTGATCAGCTCGAGGATGCCGTACACGAGGGTGTAGCCGAGCGCTACGAGCGCGTAGACACAGCCGGTCGTGATTCCGATCAGGAACACGGTCAGGAAGTCGGCCGGAGTCTTGACGGCGTTGACGGCGAGCCACGCGAGGAGCGCCAGGACGAAGAGCAGCCCGAAGACCGTGATCAGGCTGGGCCGCTTGATGCGGGTCGCAAGCGTCGGGGCGGAGGCGTCTGCAGCCACGGGTTCCGCGACTTTACTGCGTTGGGCGGAAAAGTCCTATACGGCGATACGATCCCGCACGGGCCGAAGTGGCGGAATTGGCAGACGCGCCGGACTCAAAATCCGGTTCCCTCCGGGGAGTGTGGGTTCGATTCCCACCTTCGGCACCTGAGCGCACCACGCGCCCTGAGGCCGCCAGCGGTCGCTCATCGCCGCGACATGCGGCAATGGGGGACCTCGAAGCGCGCAATCCGCGTACCTTGCAGCATGAAGGCTCGAGCCGGCTTCTCGTTTCTCGCTGTGCTGTTGCTGTTCGGCTCGGCGAGTGCGTCGGCTCGCAATCCCTGGCAGCTCCACTGTGCATCCACACCGACAGAACAGGGACCGCCGCCGCCCTTGAGGCGGGCGGCATTGCGCTTCTTTCCCTGGGTCCGGCCCGCGGCCAAGGCGCTCCACGCCGGCCCCGTCTACCTCGTCGCGTTGTCGAGCGAGACCGCGATCTCGCGCGACGGCGACCCGAGAGACACGTCGGGCTACTACCTCCACCGTGCGCTGATCGCGGTCGCTCCACGCTATGCAGCCAGGGTTGTGATCGCCGGGCGTAGGCTCGGTCCGAGCACTCGTCGGGCTGCCCTCGGATTCTCGAGCAACGGCGCAACCGCCTGCACGGTCAGCAGCCCCTACGTCTCCTGCGGCAACCGCCCCCTCCACTTCACCCGCGCCCTGACGATCCGAGCACGCGCGGGCTGGCGGGTCCTGGCAACCGAGTTGCGCATCGGGCGAACCGGCTGCTTCGCGATCACGGCGGCCGGGCGCGGACTTCACGTCGTCTTACCGCTCTCCGTCCCAGGCCCCGATTACGGCACGCCCGGCTGGTGACGGCCCTCGTTTCCGAGTGGAGCGCCTAGACTCCCCTGGCCGTCCGGCCCCGGGAAGGCTGGGCGTTGACGGCGCAGAGGACATCCGAGAGCGATCTTCCATCGAGCGATCGAGCGGCGGAACCTTCTGGTCGCCGAGACCACTCTCCGGGAGCTCGGCCGTCCGACGCTCGCGGAGCTGCTCGAGCTGACGATCCTGATCGCCGAGCGCGACCCGCGGCGACACCCGCGAGTCGCCGCGCGCTGGCTCCAGCGCTACCTCGAAGCCCATGCACAGGCGACGATCGACGACGCCACTTTCGTGACGTCATGCCTCTCGGCACTCGGAGGCGACCTGCACGACGAGGCTGCCGGCGGCGCTCCGGGCGCTGGCCGCGCTGCGTGGCCCTCGATGGGGCCCGGCACCCATCAAGCCGCGCTCCTTCGGCGCCGATGAGAAGGGGGTGATTCCCAGCACCGAACCAGGCAAGGCTGCAGACCGGACGACTTCCAGCCGAACCCGCTTGATGGCGAGGGCGGCAGCCGCCCTCTTCCTGGGCGAGGGCGCGCTCGCTTTCGTCGCTGCCCTTGCAGGAGGAGGGTTTCACACTCGCGCCGCCGTCGTTCTCGCAGTGTCCATCGCTGCGCGGGTTGCTCGCAGCAATCGTCTACTTCGCGCTACGAGCACCTCGGTCGGCGCGGCACGCATGCCGTCGCGGCCGCGGGAGCGCGTCTTGATCGCCGTCGTCGTCGCGGCCGAGCAGCCGAGCTACGGATTGCTCTACGTCTGGCTCGTCTTCTTCATCGCTTCGTTCTTTCGTACGCGCGCCGTCGCCCTTCATCTCGTGTGGATCCTGGCCTGTTACGGCGCGGCGGTCGCGATCGGCGATCCGCATCGGCCGGCCGGCCGAGGAGTGGCTCCTGCTCGCCGGCACGCTGATCGGGGCAAGTGCCTTCGCGCTTGTCGTTCGCCGCCACATCTCGGAACTCGCCCGTCGCGAACGAGAGAACCGGGTCGTGCTGGACACCGTCTTCGAGACCGCACCGCGTCGGGTTGACGCTCTTCGACCGTGACCTGCGCTACGTGCGCGTCAATGAGACGTTCGCAAGTTGGAGCAGGCAAGCCTGCGGCAGAGCACGTCGGTCTCCGCCTCGACGATCTCTTCCCAGGTCTCGGGTGACAAGATCGACCCTCTGATGGACGAGATGCTCGCGACCGGCCTGCCTGTCGTCGGCATCGAGGCGACCAGCCGACGGGCGTGTCTACCGTGCCAGCCGCTATCCGATTCGAGACACGCACGGAGAGATCACGATGATCGCCGTCGATCATCGACGACGTCACCGACCTGACGCAAGCCCAGGCGGAGCTCGCTGCCGGCCTCGCGCGCGAGCAGGAAACACGCGCGTTTCTCGACCAGCTGCTCGAGTACGCGCCGATCGACTTCTCCTTCGTCGACACAGACCTGGTCTACCGGCGGATCAACCGCCGCGCAACCGAGTCGAGTGGACGCACCGCCGACGAGATCCTCGGGCACACGGTCGCCGAGGCCTACCCGGAGATCGCGGAGCAGATCGAGCATGAACTGCGGGAGGTGCTCGACACCGGCGTTCCCATCGTCGGAAGGCCGCTGACGACGACCGCTCCGGGGACGGCAGCAGCGTGCACTGGCTGGTCAGCCGCTTCCCGCTCCGCAACGACCAGGGAGACGTGATCGGCGTGATCACGATCCGGACGGATGTGAGCGAGCTGAAGCGACGCAGAGGCACAGCTGGCCGCGATGCTCGCCTCCGAGCAGGAGGCTCATGCCGCCGTCGAAGAAGCGCGCAAGATCGTCGCTGCGCGAAACCGCGAGCTCGCCACCCAGGCGGCAACCGACGGCCTCACCGGCCTCACCAACCGCGCCGAGTTCGCGAGCCGCCTGGAACAAGCTCTCGCCCGCGCAGACGAGTCCAAGCGCGGCGTTGGGATCCTGTACGTCGACCTCGACAACTTCAAGAACGTCAACGACACCTTCGGTCACCAGGCAGGCGACGAGCTGCTGCGCACCGTTGCGATGCGGTTGCAGACGCTCGCCCGCGAGACCGACACCGTCGCCCGGGTCGGCGGCGACGAGTTCGTCGTGCTGCTGCCGAACCTCGATCCCGGGCGTGCCGGCCCGATCGCCGTCTCGGCCGCAGACCGGATCGAGCGCGCGATGGAGGAGCCCTTCCCCGTCGGGAGCCAAACGACGCGAGTGACGGCGAGCCTCGGCATCGCCTGCTACCCGGTCGACGCAACCGACGCCGGCAGCCTCATCGCCGCCGCCGACGCGGCGATGTACGAGCGCAAGCGGGCGCCACGGCCGCGCCGGCATCTCCGCCCGGCCGGCTGATCAGCGGTCGCCGGGTTCGACCACCATCAGCGAGTTCCCGTCCGGGTCACGGAGCCAGAACAGCGGCGGGACGGGATCGCCCCAGCGCGACACCTCGTCGTCGACGTCGACCCCCGCAGCCTTGAGGGCGGCGTGGTCTGCGTCCACGTCGGTGGTGTCGAGGCAGATGCCGGTCTGGCTGCCGCCGGCTGCTGTTCCCTGGGGCGGCGGCGCGAGGGCGATCGTTGTCGGCGTCCCGGCAAGCGCCACCTCGACCCAGCGAGACGTCTCATCCATGGGGACATCGATGACCTTCTCGAAGCCGAGCTTCCCGACGTAGAACTCGATGGCGCGGTCGGTGTCGGCGACGGTCACACAGACCCGGCCGACCTGGGAGAGGTTCAGTTTGGTCACGATGCTCCTCCTTGTGTCGATTTTCATCCTTGGACCGAAAGGATCGCCAGAACTCATCGGTCGGGGTCCAGAGGTTGGCACGAGGTCGTGGTCGGTGTTAGCTTCGAGCGCGTGACGGATGAGAGCGACGAGCGGCTCGCCAAGAACGAATCGCTCTTCAGAACGGTCAACGAGAACATCGCTGCGATTGCCGGCTCGCTGGGTGGCGAGACGAGCTACGAGTTCGTCTGTGAATGCGCGACGGCAAGCTGCCTCGAACGCATCGTGCTCACGCTTCGCGAGTACGAGCAGGTCCGAGCCGACGGCTCCCACTTCCTGATGGTCCCGGGCCACGTGGACATCGAGCTCGAACAGGTGATCGCCGAGCACGACACACTACGTCGTGGTCGAGAAGGACGGGTTGGCGGGTCTCGTCGCGCAGGCCGACGACCCGCGCGCCTGACGAGATCTCCCGACGGCGTTTGGATCGCGCCCTCCCGGGACACATCGAACCAATGATCGACTCATCGATCGCCGAGCTCGTCAAGCAGAGATCGATGCTGGTGGTGCTGATCGCCGCCTGCTCGACCGCGCGTTCGGCTTTCGAGGCTGCCGAGCATGCCGTGGGCGACCAGTTGCTCAGCGAGCTCTCGACGATGATCGACCTGTCGGAGGCGGAGCTCGCAAAGCTCTCGCAGCGCATCGAGGCGTCGCTGAACTAGAGTCGCCTAGTGTCGCGAGCTGCCGAGGCGACGCCGCGCTGCTGATCGAGCGAGCTGCCGGGTGACCTCATCGGGAGCCGCCGGGTGTGCGAAGAGATATCCCTGGGCCAGGTCGCAGCCGAGCTCATGGATCGACGTCGAGCTGTCCCGCAGACTCGACACCCTCCGCAATCGCCAGCACGCCGATTGCGTGCGCGAGGTTGACGGTGTGCGTCGTGATCGCCTCGTCCCTGACATCGTGCTCGATGCCCTGGACGAACGACCGGTCGACCTTGATCATGTCCACCGGGAAACGTCGCAGCTGGGCGAGCGACGAGAACCCGGTGCCGAAGTCGTCGATCGCGATGCGCACACCCAGCGTGTGGAGCTCCTGCAACTCGACCACCGCGCGGTCCCCGGCTGCACCCTCCGAGACGATCGCCGTCTCGGTCACCTCGAGCCCAAGGCTGCCCGGTGGGATCTTGGCACTGGCGAGCGCGCTACGAACCAGCTTGTCGACGCCGCCCGCGGTGAGTTGTTTCGCCGACACATTCACCCACACGACGAACGAGTCCGGAAGCAGTCCCTCGTCCGACCACCGAGCTGTCTGGTCGCACGCCTCGCGAAGGACGAACTCACCCAGGGGCTGGATGAGACCGGTCGACTCGGCGACCGGGATGAACTGGCTCGGCGAGACGGCCCCGCGAGTCGGCGACTGCCAGCGGAGGAGCGCCTCGACACCGACGATCTCGCTGGCCGCCGAGCGAGATCTGCGGCTGGTAGTGAACGCTGAACTCGCCTCGCTGCAGGCCGAGCCGGATCTCGTGCTCGAGCCCGAGGAGCTCTCCAAGCTCGGCGCCCATGTCGTGGTGGAAGACGCGCGTGCCGGCCACGACCACCCTTCTTGGCGGCGTACATCGCGAGATCGGCGTGGCGCATCAACTCGTCGCCCTTGCCGGGGCCACCGTCGTGCACCACGATGCCGACACTCGCACCCAGGGACATCTCACGACCGGAGAGACGGACCGCCTTGGAAAGCCGTTCGAGGAGCCGCTCAGCGACCGTCACGGCGAGCTGCTCGTCCCCTTGCTCGAGCAGGATCGCGAACTCGTCCCCGCCGAGGCGCGCAAGCGTGTCGCTCGGCCGAAGCGCGGTGTTGAACCGGCGTCGCAACCTCTTCGAGGAGCCTGTCCCCCGCGTCGTGGCCGAGCGTGTCGTTGACCTGCTTGAAACCGTCGAGATCGACGAACAACACGGCGACCGACTCACCCGTTCTGGCGGAGCGGGCGAGCGACTGGTCGAGCCGGTCCCGGAAGAGAGCCCTGTTGGCGAGCCCCGTCAGGCCGTCGTGGAACGCCTGGTGAGTGAGCTCCTCCTCGAGTCGCACGCGCTCCGTGACGTCGCGCCCGTTCAGGACGACCCCGCGGATGTGGCGGTCGTGCCTCAGGTCGGTGACGTGCGCCTCGACCTGCCGCCACTCACCGAACTTGTTCTGAAGGCGGAACACGAGCTCGTGTGGCTGGCCGTTCGCGCAGGCGTCCTGCACCGCCTCTCGGTCGTCGGCGTGGACGAAGCGAAGGAAACCCTGCCCGACCGACTCCGACTCGGGCCGACCGGTCATCTCCGAGACGGATCGGCTGACGTAGCGGCAGCCGGCCGCTCCGAATGCGGCCACCAGGTCGGTGGAGGCAGTGACGAGGCTGCGGAAGTGCGCCGTCTGGCGACGAGTTGCGTGCATCAGCGCCCACCCAAGCAGTAGCGAAGCGAGCAGCCCGGCGACCCCGAGCACGACCTGAAGCGTGATCAACTTCCTGATGTTGCTGTCCGCGGTTCCCGCGATCGTGCGCGCGACGTTGAGAGAGACGTTCGAGGTCAAGGCGGACAGCACGAGCAGCCGTTGCACCGGGTCCCGCGAATCGATGTGCTCGTGCGCGGTGAGGGGAACGTTCGCAGTCGGGCGGCCTGCGAGAAGCGCGCTCCCGGTGGCAGTCAGGTCGCGTACGAGTCTGGCTTCCTGCCTCAACTGGGCGCGAACCGTAGAGCCGGTGGCGGCGGCCAAGGTCGTCTCGTCGTCGTCTCCGTTCATCGAGGGCGCGACGCCGCCGTCGAGGAGCGCCGCGGCGCTCTTGCTCATCACCTCGGCCGTGTAGTAGGGGTCGGCATGCCGGCCGGAGCGCAGCAGGAGCACTGCCTTGACATAGCGCTCGGCAAGCGTCCGCTGGCGCGCGGCCACCTCGACGACCACTGCGCTGTGCTGCGATCCGGACGTCGAGCGGATCGAGAGCCCGACGCTGACGATGGAGAAGAGCGCGAAGACGACGAGGATGGCGACGATCGGGCTGCGGCTGCGGGCCGCGAACGGCCGGAGAGCGGCTGCCTTGCGGGCGAAGCGAAGGCGCGGCATCCCTAACGCACCCGCAGCGTTGCGTGCATGCCCGCCATGAAGTGGCCGGCCATGTTGCAAAAGAGGACGTAGTACCCCCGCCGGAGGTGCACCCGGTAGGTCCGCACCGAACCGGGGGTGCCGGGGTCGAGAGCGAAGCTCGTGACCGGTTCGAGCTTCTCCTCGGAGACGGTCAACCCATCCGAGCGGAGCGGCAGCCGATTGCTACTCGCCCGAACCACGATCAACTCATGGTCGTCGGGCCCCTTGTTCACGACCGTCAAGACGACGTCGCCACTCCGCAACCTGCTTGGGCGCAGAGATTCTGAAATCGCGCTCGACCACCTCGATGTGGGTCGCCGGACGCGCCACCGCGCCCGCGTGCGCCGCAAATCCCGCGCCGAGGCAAAGGGACGCGAGGATCAGCAGCTTTCCCGGCCGGGACGCCACGAACCGCATCTGGCCAGGATCGGCATCGGCGGCCGAAACCTTGAGCTGCCCAGGCTGGCAACAGCCCGCCGAGCGGCCTAGGGATAGCGCGAGTAGGTCGTCGTCGACTCCGTCGTCGTGGTCGTCGAGGCCGAGGTCGAGGTGGTCGTCGGGCCCGGAGCTGCGAGCGCGCTTCTTGACGGGGCGTCCCTTGCTGGAGACGGCCCACCACTGCCCGCCGAACGCCGTCGAGCCCTGGCCGTTCGTCTGGCCGGGCTGCTTGTCGAGGGCGAAGCCGTAGAGGGGGTGATGGTTGTAGGTCAGTTGCCTGCGCCCGTCACGCCGGAGCGTCGTGCCGAGCAGTGCCGCCTTGACCCCGGTCCCGCCGGCCGGCTTCGCCGGGGCGATCGCCGGCGGCCAGTACTTGGCGCAGCTTCCCGGCGCACGAGCTCCTGCCGCGCCTTGTCCCGCGTGAAGAGGTACAGCGTATGCCCCTTCGCGTTGACCAGGATCGTCCCGAGCTGGGTCGCGCGAAGCGATACCGGAGCGTTGCGGGCCGTTCTTCCACTCGCGCCGTGCGCACTCGTCCCTGAGAGCAGATAGCCCGAACGTACCGAGCGAGACAGCAAATCCGACCAGAGCGAGCCGGCCCAACCGCCGTCCGACCCGAGCCTGCAATTTTCGATACCGATGAATCGCCACAATCACACCTCCTGGCAGCTCTACGCGCCTCCAGGCAAATCGGATTTTAGGCTGAGGCTGTGATCGTGATGCCCCCGCGCGCCTTCTGGACGAGCGTGACCCCGACCTCCTGCGACTCGAGCTCGAGCGCCTCGGCGACGTCGTCTCGAATCTGTACTGCGAGTCGCTCGCAGAACGCGCCCTGGTCTCGAAACCGGGCGAGGTAGAGCTTTAGCGACTTCGATTCCAGACACAAGCCTACGCGGGCGGCATTCGATCGTTGCGGTGTAGAAGTCCGGCTGCCCTGTGATCGGGCAGACGGCCGTCAACTCATCGCTGACGAGCCGCACCGATACCACGCCCGGGTTCGGGAACACCTCGAGGCCTACGTAAGCGCCGCTGCCGGCGTGTCCGAGGGCGACAAACTGCTGCTCGTCCACGGGGTCAGTGTAAGACGTCAGCCGCGATTGAGCTCGGCGAGCCGGCGCGCCACCACGGCTGCGGCTCGCGCCAGCTCGCGCGGCCGCCTCCGCGTCACCGACGACCGTCGAGCTCAACTGGCTGCGCACGTGCTCGGCGAGCTCGACGACCTCGTCGGCGCACGAGGCGATCTCTTCCGGCACGGCGATCGTCCTGGCACGGGCCGCGTCGCTTCGCTCGGCGAGAAACGCCGTGTAGGCGGCGGAGTCCTCGTCGGCGAGCTCGGCGAGGCGCGACCAGAGAGCCTTCGCGCGAACGACCGACTCCTCATCGTCGGCGAAGCGGCCGGCGAGCTCCACGAGCGCCGCGGCGAGCGCTGCGGTCAGCGCTGTCGCGGCGCCGCTTGCGGGCGCCGGGGTTCGCTCACCCAGCGCCGCGAGGAGCTCACCGACTGGCAGCCGGCTCAGCGTCATGGCGGTAGAACTCGGCGTCGGACGGCGGCAGCGGCGTTGCGCCGCGGATCAGGTCGGCAGCTTTCTCGGCAACCATCATCACGGGGGCGTAGATGTTCCCGTTCGTCACGCTCGGGAACACGCTGGCATCGACGACCCTGATCCCGTCCACCCCGTAGACACGCATCGTCGCCGGATCGACGACCGTGCCCATTGCGCAGGTGCACGACGGATGCAGGGCGGTTTCTGCGTCGCGGCGCACCCAGTCGAGGATCTCGTCGTCGGTCTCGACCGCCGGCGCCCGGCGACAGCTCGCCCCCGTTGAACGGCTCGAACGCGGGCTGGGTGAGGATCGTGCGCGCCGCGCGGACACACTCCACCCACTCGCGCCGGTCCTGGTCGGTCGAGAGATAGTTGAACCGGAGCGCGGGATGGACACGCGGATCCGTCGAGGTGATCTTCACCGAGCCACGCGCATCGGAGTACATCGGCCCGACATGCAGCTGGTAGCCGTGCCCCTGGGGCGCCGTGCCGTCGTAGCGCACGGCAATCGGCAGGAAGTGGAACATCACGTTGGGGTAGGCGACCTCGTCGTTCGACCTGATGAATCCGCCCGCCTCGAAGTGGTTCGTCGCACCCGGGCCCGACTTGAAGAGGAGCCATTTCAGGCCGACGAGCGGCCTGTTGCGCCACTTGTACGCGGGCGCGACCGTGACGGGCAGCTTCGACGCGCACTGCACGTAGACCTCGAGATGGTCCTGCAGGTTCTCGCCGACTCCGGGAAGGTCGTGCACGACGTCGATCCCGAGCGCCTCCAGCTCGGAAGCGTTGCCGACACCCGAGAGCTGCAGCAGCTGCGGCGAGTTGATCGCACCGCCGCACAGGATCACCTCGTCCGGCGCGGATCGTCTCACCGGCCACCTGGACACCGACGGCGCGCGACCCCTCGAAGATCACACGCTCGACGAACGTTCGCGTGCGCAGCTCGAGGTTCGGACGCGACAGCGCCGGATGGAGATAGGCGCGGGCGGCACTCCAGCGGCGCCCGTGGTAGATGTTGCGGTCGAACCGTGCAAAGCCCTCCTGGCGGTACCCGTTGACGTCGTCGGTCAGCGCGTGCCCGGCCTCCTGAACCGCGTCGAAGAACGCCGCGAAGAGCGGCCCTTCGGCCGGACCACGCTCGAGCAGCAGCGGCCCGTCGCCCCCACGCCATTCGTCTGCACCGGCCAGGCACGTCTCCATGCGCTTGAAGTAGGGCAGGCAGTGCGCGTAGTCCCACTCGGGCAGTCCCCACCCCTCGTAGTCGAGCGGGTTGCCGCGCTGGAAGATCATGCCGTTGATCGAGCTCGAGCCTCCGAGCACCTTGCCGCGCGCGTGGTAGATGCGGCGGCCGTTCATGAACGGCTCCGGCTCCGACTCGTATTTCCAGTCGTAGAAGCGGCTGCCGATCGGGAACGAGAGCGCGGCCGGCATGTGGATGTAGAGGTCCCACCACGAGTCGGGGCGTCCCGCCTCGAGCACGAGCACGTTCGTGCCGGGATCCTCGGAGAGCCGTGCCGCCAGCGCACAGCCGGCCGACCCCCCGCCCACGATCACGTAGTCGTAGGTCAAGCCTGCGCTCATGCGACGACGACGGTCTGCAGCTCGGTGAACGACTCCATCGGCGCGCTTCCCCCCACGCGTCCGATGCCGCTCGCCGTTCCCGCCCTCCCGCCGAAGGGCAAATGCGACTCCCAGTAGTTCGACGAGTCGTTGATGTTCACCCAGCCCGTGCGCACCGAGTCGGCGTAGCGCAGGCCCTGCGCCAGATCCCGCGTGAAGATCGCGGAGAGGAGGCCGTACGGGCGAGGCGTTGGCAAGCCAGATCGCCTCGTCGAGCGACTCGATCGCCACGACCGGAGCGATCGGCCCGAACGTCTCCTCCTGCGCGACGAGCGAGTCCGCCGGCACGCCGTCGAGCACTGTCGGCTGCCAGTAGAGGTCGGTGGGAAAGCCGGATTCGCGCGACCCGCCCGAGACGACCGTCGCCCCGCGCCGAATCGCGTCGGCCACGTGCTCGTCCATCTTCTCCGCGACGCCGTGGTTGTTGAGCGGCCCCATCGTCGTGCCGTCGGCGAAGGGGTCGCCGAGCACGACGCGCTCCGTCACGAGCCGGGCGAGCAGCGAGACGAACTCCTCTCGTACGTCGCGGTGCACGAGCAGCCGCTCACCCGCGGTGCAGCTCTGCCCCGCGCACATGAAGCACGCGGTGACGGTTGCCTCCGCGGCGAGCTCGAGGTCGGCGTCGTCGAGCACGACGACCGGGCCGTTCCCTCCGAGCTCGAGCACCGCCGCCTTGCCTGCAGCGGCCTCCGCCACCTTGCGGCCCGTCTCGGTCGAGCCGATGAAGCCGACGCCGTGCGTTCCCGGGTTGCGGGCGATCTCGTCGCCCACGACGGAACCGGGGCCGGTGACGAGGTTGAACACGCCGGGCGGCAGGTCGGCCTCCGCAACGCATTCGGCCAGCGCGACCGCGGCCACCGCGGTCGACGAGGCAGGTGTCCACACCACGGTGTTCCCGGAGGCGAGCGCCGGGGCGATCAGCTCGGCCGGCATCGTGTACGGCCAGTTCCACGGCGTGATCACGCCGATCACGCCACGCGGACGGCGGATGAGCAACACGCGCTTGCCGGGCGTGAACGAGTTTGCGAGCCGCCCTTCGAGGCGCTTCCCGTCCTCGGCCGCGTTGCGCCAGTACTGCACGAGCTCCTCGACCTCGTCATGCGATTCCTGCAGCGCCTTCCCCTGGTCGAGAGTCAGCGTGCGGGCGAGCGGCTCGCGCCGTTGCTCGATCTGGTCGGCGACGCGGTGCATGAACGCCGCGCGCTCGAACGCCGTCGTCCGCGACCAGGCGTCGGCAGCGCGGTTCGCCGCGTCGATCGCGCGCTGCGCGTCCTCGCGCTCACCGTCCGGCACCTCGGCGATCGCCTCGCCCGTGGCGGGCGAGTCGGCGGTGAACGTCTTGCCGCGCTGGGCGCCCGTCCAGCCGCCGTCGATGAACATCTCAGTCGCCAAGCTCGGTCCTCCGCCGGTCGACGTACGCCTTCAGCTCGTCCTTCAGCCCCTGGTCCAGCTCGGGCTCGACGTACTCGTCGAGCGTCTTCTGCGAGATCTCGCTCGCGCGCGCCGCTGCATCCTTCCCGCCGTTTCGGTTCCAGCGCTCGTAGTTCTCCGTCGATGAGAGCAGCGGGCGGTAGAAGCACTCACGGAACCGCTCGAGCGTGTGCACCGCACCGAGGAAGTGCCCGCCCTGCCCCACCTCCTGGTGCGCGCTGTAGGCCAGCGTCTCCTCGTTGATCTCGAGCGGCTGGAAGACGTGATGCAGCATCCGCAGAAGCTCGACGTCGACGATGAACTTCTCGTAGCAGGACACGAGCCCCGACTCGAGCCAGCCCGCGGCAGTGCATGACGAAGTTGGTGCCTGCGAGAAACGTCGGCCACAACGTCATCGCGGCCTCGTACGACGCCTGGGCGTCCACGGTCTGCGACGACGTGAGCGCGCCGCCACCGCGGAAGGGCAGGTTGTAGTGCCTGGCGATCTGCCCGGTGCAGAGCAGCCCGATCGCGGACTCGGGCGTGCCGAAGCTCGGTGAGCCCGACTGCATGTCGGTGTTCGAGAGGAACGAGCCGAAGACGACCGGGCAGCCGGGACGGATCGTCTGCACGAGCGCGATGCCCGCCAGTGCCTCCGCGACCTGCTGCGCGAGTGACGACGCAACCGACACGGGCGACATCGCGCCCATCAGCAGGAACGGCGTGATCACCATCGCCTGGTTCGCGCGCGCGTACTCGAGCAGGGCCGACAGCATGCGGTCGTCGTAGTGAAGGGGCGAGTTGACGTTGATCAGCGAGATGATCGCGGGGGTCTCCTCGAGCGACTCGCGGCCGAACACCATCTCGGCCATCGCGATCGTGTCGAGCGCGTTCGGCCCCGACGTGACCGAGCCCATGAACGGCTTGTCGGACAGCGTCAGCAGCGCGTAGACCATGTCGAGGTGCCGCGAGTCGAGCGGCTTGTCGTTCGGCTCGCAGATCGTCCCGCCCGGCGTGTCCAGCTGCGGGAACGCCTGCGCCAGCCGAACGAGGTTCTCGAAGTCCTCGTAGGTCGCCTCCCGACGCTCGATCCCTCGGCGCACGAATGGGCAGCCGTACACGGCACCGAACGCCATGTGCTTGCCGCCGATGTGGATGTTGTTCGCCGGGTTGCGCGCCTGCAGGTCGAACTCGCGCGGCGCCTTGGCGACCTGCTCGAGGATCCAGTCCGGATCGAACTTGACGAGCATCCCGTCGACCGTCTGCCCTGCCGCCTCGAGTGCAGCGGTCGCCTCGGGATGATCGAAGTTGATGCCGAGCTCGGAGACGATGCGCTTCCAGCCACGCTCGAGCTCCTGCATCGAATGCTCGTCGAGGATCTCGTAACGCGGCAGTTCGTTGATCAGCATGGGTCACCGAGCTTTCTTGAGTAGGTGTTCGAGGGCATGTTCGAGACCGGCGTCGCCGGTCTCGCGAAGCTCGAGCGGCAGGCCGAGCTTCGCGGCTGCGGCTTCCGCCTTTTCCTGCAGCTCGGGGGTCGGCGACTGGGCGAGCCAGACGACGCGCTCGTAGTTGCCGAAGTAGTCGTCGCGCAACTCGGGGTGGCGGTCGAGCCCGAGCCCTCGCCAGACGACACGGTCGAACGAGCGCACGAGGAAGTCGGTCAGGTAGTACGTCCCGAGCTCGTGCTCGCATGCCGCCGAAGAGCTGGTAGCAGTCGGCGCCGGGCAGGCGCGGCAGGTCGTCGAGCGCGCCGCGCGTGCCGCAGTCGGCGTAGGCGACGACGTCGCCGCCTGCCGCGTCGACCGCGGCGCGGATCCGCTCGGGCCGGTTGTGCAGCTCGGGCGGGAGCGGCCGCACCTCGATGTCCCAGCCGCGGCGCTTCGCGATCTGGTCGATGTGGAGCGCCAGCGCGCCGCAGGCAACCACGACCTGAGACGTTTTCGGCTTCGTCGAGCCTACGCCGATGGTCACTCGGGGAACCTGAGCTGGTCGATGAAGAGGTCGTTGAAGTCCGTGCGCCCCGAGAGCTCGACGTAGTCGACCTCGTCGAGCACCGCGTTCGCAGCAGCCCGCTCGGTGACTGAGAGCGCGGCGATCTTCGCACCTTCGCCGGCCACGTTCCCGGCCGAGACGATGCGCGCCAGCGCGAGCTTCGGCACGAGCCCGATCTTGACCGCGCTCGCCGCCGTCAAGTACGAGCCGAACGAGCCGCCGAGCAGCACCTGCGAGATCTCGGTCGGGTCGACGCCCATGTCGTTGCACAGGATCTGCCAGCCGGTCGCGATCGACGCCTTGGCGAACTGGAGCTCGCGCACGTCCCGCTGCGAGAGAAAGATCTCGTCGGACAGGTAGAAGACGTTCTCCTCGCCGATCTTCCCGAGCCGCTCCGAGGAGCCGAGCACGAACCGCCCGGAGTGGTCGAGGATGCCTGCGCCGACGAGCTCGGCGACGGCGTCGACGAGGCCCGACCCGCAGAGGCCGACCGGCTCGACATCGCCGATCACCGTCAACTCGACCTCTCCGTCGACGATCTTCACCCCTTCGATCGCGCCGTCCGCGGCGCGCATGCCGCAGCGGATCTGGGCCGCTTCGAACGCAGGCCCGGCAGGCGCCGCCGTGGCGAGCGCCCCGGCCGACGAGCCGAGCACGATCTCCGAGTTCGTCCCCACGTCGATGAAGAGCCGCATGCGCTTGTCGAGCGTGAGCCCGGTGGCGAGGATGCCGGCGACGATGTCCGGCCCGACGTACGCACCGAGCGCCGGGAAGAGCACCGCGGGCGCACGCTCGTGCACGCGAACGCCGAGGTCGAGCGGCCGCTGCAGCAGGGAGCCGGCGTGCGGCGATCGTGAAGGGCGCCATCGAGAGCGGCTCCGGGTCGATCCCGAGCGCAAGCTGGATCATGGTGACGTTGCCGGCGACGACGATCTCGTACACCTCGGACGGATCGACGCCTCCCTCGGCGCAGACCTCGTCGGTGAGGGTGGCGAGCGTCTCGTGCGCCTTCGCACGCAGCACGTCGAGAGCGCCGGGATCGAGCATCGTCGCGCTGATGCGCGCTGATCACGTCGGCGCCGAACGGCTGCTGTGCGTTCAGGATCGACCGCACGGCGACCGGCTGGCCGGTCTCGAGATCGAGCAGGGTCGCGACGCAGGTCGTCGTGCCGAGGTCGTAGGCGATCGCGTGGCGGCGCGCGGTCGTGTCGCCGGGCTCGACGTCGAGCAGCACGTCGTCGACGACGACGGCGGTCACATCCCAGTTCGCGTCGCGCAACGTCCTGCCGAGCGTGCGCATGAGCTCGAGCGGGACCCGAAGCTCGAGGTCATCCATCGCGCTCGTGACGCGCTCGAGGTCGGAGACCTGGTCCTCGAGCGTCGGCTCCGTGAGCTCGAGGTGGCGCTTCTGCACCGCCGGCCGGAGGATGACGTGCCGCCCGACCCCTGCGAGCGCCGCCTTCGGCCTCGTCTGCAGGAGCGGCACCTCGACGACGAGGTCCTCCTCGGCCTGAGCCCGGCAGGCGAGGCGCCAGCCGGCCTTCAGCTCGTCGGGCGAGAACGCGCGCGGGTCGACCGACGAGAGCTCCTGCCGGCCCGACGCGACGCGCACCTTGCACTTCTTGCACGTCCCGTGACCGCCGCAGGTCGAGTCGATCGCGACGCCGTTCCAGCTGGCGCAGTCGAACAGGGTCGTGCCTGCCGGCACGCGTGCCTCCTTGGTCGCCCCGTCAGCCTGCTTGAAGACGAGCCGGACCCGGTCCGGGTGGATCTCGTCGCTGAGGGGCTCGGGCGCGCTCATCGTCGAGGCCGCGCTCATGCCGCCGCAGCCGCCTGCTTCCTCCGATACGCGGCGATCCAGGCGGCGCCCCACTCGTCGTGGCCGAGGAGGAAGTCGGTGGCGCGAACGCCTTCGACGATCTCCTGCGAGCGGGCGTCCATGATCGCGCTCGTCAGGCCGTGGCTCGCCGCGACTGCCAGGAACGCCGCCCCGAGGGTCTCGCGGCCCGGCAGGCCGAACGACGTGTTCGACGCACCGCAGGTCATGTTCACGCCCAGGTCCTCGCGGATCAGCCTGACCGTCTCGAGAAAGAGCGTCACCGCGCGAGGCTCGGCACCGACCGGCATCGCCAGCGGGTCGATCAGCACGTCCTCGGGCGGGATCCCGTGGTCACCCGCCGCCGAGACGATCTTGCGCGCGACCTCGAGACGGCGCTGCGGCTCCATCGGGATCTCGTCGTCGTTCGCGAGCCCGATCACCGCGGCACCGTGCTTGGCGACGATCGGCAGGATCGCCTCGAGCCGTTCGTCCTCGCCGGTGACCGAGTTGACGAGCGCCTTGCCCTGGTAGGCGCCGAGGCCCGCTTCGAGCGCCTCGATCACCGACGAGTCGATGCACAGAGGCAGGTCGGTGAGGCTCTGCACGAGCGGGATGGCGGAGCGCATCAGCTCGATCTCGTCGGCGAGCGGATCCCCGACGTTGACGTCGAGCATGTCGGCGCCGCCTGCGACCTGCTGCGCCACATCCACCTCGATGCGGGAGAGGTCGCCGTTCTGCAGCTCGGCCTGGAACTTCTTGCGTCCCGTCGGGTTGATCCGCTCGCCGATCACGCAGAACGCGCGGTCGGGGCCGATCACGACGGTCTTAGACGGCGACTCGAGGACTGTCTCCACTCAATTCCCTCTCTGCTCGTGTTGGGATGCCGAGGCGGCTGCACAGGCGCGCAATGCCGGCCTCCTTGCGGAAACTGATCAGGTGCAGGCCGCGCACTCCCGGCAGGGCGCGGGCGGCCTCGGCGAGCTCGCAGGCGACCTCGAAGCATTCCGCCTCGGGGTCGGAGGCACGCTCACAACGCTCGATCACACCGGGCGGCACCGAGATGCCGGGCACCTTCTCGTCGATGAAACGAAGCGCGGTGGGCGAGCGCACGAGGCAGATCGACGGCAGGATCGCCGCCGCGCCGGCGAGCCCCGTCGCAACGGCCTCCGCCATGAAGCGCTCGAGGGGTGCGAGGTCGAACGTGAGCTGGAGCTGCAGGAAGCGCGCGCCTGCGCGCACCTTCTTGCGGGCGCGGTCGACGCGATGATCGACGGGCGGCGCCGCGGGGTTCTCGACCGCGCCGAGCAAGAGGCGCGGCGGGGGGTCGAGCTTGCGGCCCGAGAGGTACCGGCCGTTGCGCATGGCCTCGGCGGTCGCGAGCAGTTGGATCGAGTCGAGATCGAAGACGCGCCGCGCCTCCGGCTCGTCGCCTGCGGTCACGTCGTCGCCGGTCAAGCAGCAGATGTTCTCGATGCCGTGCAGTGCGGCACCTGCGATGTCGGCCTGGAGCGCGAGCCGGTTTCGGTCACGGCAGACGAGCTGCATGACCGGCTCCATGCCGAGTTGCTTGAGCGCGATCGCGACGGCGAGCGGGGACGCGTGCGCGTGCGCTGCAGTGTTGTCGGTGGCGTTGACCGCGTCCACGTAGTCCTCGTACGGCGCGAAGTGGTGACGCACGGCGTCGAGGCCGCCGCTGTTGACGGTCAGCAGCTCAGCCGTGAGGACGAACCGGCCCGAGGCGATCGCAGCTTCAAGCCTCGACACGCCATCCCTTCGGCGCCACGCGGTCGCGCTTGGTGATGTAGTTGGCCCACGACGAGGTGTCCCAGAGCCGGTTGTCCACGGGCTTGCGGATGTCGTCGAGCTCGTGCGCCCACGGCGTCTCTCGGCGCCCGCTCGACCGCCTTCACCCAGACGCAGCGCATCTCCGGCTTCACCTCGCAGTGGCCGTCGGCCCGCACGCCGCCGCACGGCCCGTTGCGCAGCGTCTTCGGGCAGTTCATCGGGCAGGTCATCCCGGTCGAGTGCAAAACGCACTGGCCGCACATCTGGCAGCCGAAGATCGGCTTCTTGACCGCAGCCTCGATGACGGCCAGCGGGCGCATCACGCGGGGACTGCCGCGCGGCGCCGCTCGATCAGGTCCTTGGCGAGCCGCACGGCGGTCGATGCATCTGCGGCGTAGCCGTCGGCCCCGACGGCGTCGGCGTATTCCTGCGTGACGGGCGCGCCGCCGACCATCACGATCACGTCGTCGCGGATGCCGGCCTTCTGCAGTGCGTTGATGTTGGCCTTGAACATCGGCATCGTCGTCGTCAGGAACGCGGAGAAGCCGACGACGTCGGGCTTGTGCTCCTGGATCTGCTGCACGAACGTCTCCGGCGCCACGTTGACACCGAGGTCGTACACGGTGAAGCCGGCGCCCTCGAGCATGATGTTGACGAGGTTCTTGCCGATGTCGTGGACGTCGCCCTTGACGGTGCCCATGACATAGGTGCCGATCGGCTTCGCGCCGGTCTCCGCCAGCAACGGGCGGAGGATGTCGAGCGCTCCCTGCATCGCGCGGGCGGCGATCAGCATCTCCGGCACGAAGTAGTCGCCGCGCTCGAACCGTGCGCCGACCTCCTCGAGCGACGGGATCAGCGCGTCGTAGAGCATCGACTCGCAGCCGAGACCCTCTTCGAGCCCCTTGTTGACGAGGTCCTTCACTTCCGGCGCATTCCCGACGAGCGTCTCGTCGTAGAGGCCCTTCAAGATCTCTTCGTGGGTCATGCGGCACCTCGCTTGTCGTGGTGGCCCAGGCGCTCAGAGACCTGAGCCGCCTGCGTGATCAGCTGCGGGGCGAGCTCGAGCATGCGCTCGCGGGTGAGTCGGATGGTCGGCCCCGAGATGGAGAGCGCGGCAACGGCGTCGCCGTCGGGCCCGAAGATCGGAGCGGCGATCGCGGAGAGCCCCTGCTCGAGCTCGTCGACGGCGGACGCGTAACCACGGTCGCGAATCGCCTTGCCGTCGGCGCCCGGGCTCGCAAACGCCTTGAGGACCTTGCCGTTCGCCGCCGTCTCGTACGGGACCCGGCGCCCGACCCAGTTCGTGCCGCCCATGAAGTGGCGCGAGTCCTCCTGTGCGAGATGCTCGACCCCGAGCGGGGTCGGCACGCCGAGGTTGATCGTCTCCCCGGAGAGCTCGGCGAGGATGCGCAGCGCGGGCTGCGAGAGCTCGACGAGGCTCGCCCCGAGGTCGCGATGCGCGAAGCGCAGCAGGACGGGGCCGGGCGCGACGCGCCGGTCGCCGGCGCGCTGCACGAGCCCGCGCCGCTCGAGCGCGCCGACCAGGCGCGACGTCGTCGACTTGGGGAGACCGGAGCTCGTGGCGAGCTCGCCGACGCCGAGCGGGCGGCTCGACTCGACGACGCTCACGAGCAGCTCCGCGGCGCGGTCGATCGCCTGAGTCCCGGACTCCTTGGCCATCCTCGCCCATATGGTGGAACATGAGTTCCACCTTTGTCAAGCCGGGCGGCCGCGAAGCTCGGGCTTCCGGGCCGCGTCCGCGGCCCGGGAGCCCCACCCGCTACACGTTGATCAGGTAGAAGCCGGAGGGCGGCTCGCCCACCGGGAACACGAGATCGGTCTCGCCGACCGCCGCGTCGCCACGGACCTTGGCTTCGTCCTCGGCGGCTGCCACGACGATGCCGTCGCGCATGGCGACCCACTTGCCCTCGTAGGCCTCGAGGTCGGTCATACGAGGCTGCCACCGGCCTTGTGGTACTTGAGGATGCCCTCGGCGGCCCGGTAGGCGAGCGCGCCGACGGTGCCTGTCGGGTTGAACCCCGCGTTCTGCGGGAAGTTGCAGGCGCCGACGACGAAGACGTTGTCGGCGTCCCACATCTGCAGGTAGTTGTTGACCACCGACGTCTCCGGGTCGGCGCCGATGATCGCGCCACCGGTGTTGTGCGTCGACTGGTACGCGGTGGTGTCGAAGTGCGCCGGCAGCGAGCCGGGGCCGCCGGTGATGATGCCGGGGCCCGTCGGGGAGAGAGGACCGCCCTTGGCCACCTGGCCGTTCGGGATCATCTCCTGCATGATCCCGAGCGTCTTCGTGCCCGCGTAGGCGATCATCGCCCGCTCGTTCGGCTGCCAGTCGAACGTGATGCGCAGCAGCGGGTTGCCGAACTTGTCGCGGTAGTTCGGGTCGAGGTCCATGTAGTGCTGCTTGTACGCAGGCGACTCTCCCTGGAACCCGATGCTGACGACCCGGCGGTAGTACTTCTGGATCGCCGCCTTCCACGCACTGCCGAACGCAGGCGTCCCGGGCGGCACGCTCAGGCTCTGGATCGGCCGCGCACCCCCTTGGCCGACGGAGATCGAACCGCCGCCGATGAACCCGAGCCCGCTGTGGTCGAAGTTGTCGGCGTTGTAGTCGTCGATCACGGCCGAAAGCGCGCCGGCACCCATGTAGCGCTTGAACTCCTCGTGCTCGAACCAGCCGCTCGCTCCGCCGCCGCCCGTCTGGTAGGCGTAGTTGCGCCCGACGACACCGGTACCGGTCGTCGGGTCGTACGGCTTACCGAGCTTGGAGTTGAGCAGGAGCCTGACGTTGTTGAACACGTACGCGCCGAGGACGATCACGTCCGCCGGCTGCTCCTGCACCCGGCCCATGCTGTCGTAGTAGAGGATGCTCTGCGCGTTCTTGCCGTCGTTCTTGATCGCGAACGCGTTCGCGTAGTTGATCACCTTGAACCGGCCCGTCTTGTGCGCTACCGGCAGGACGGTGACGGTCGGGTCGGCCTTCGCCCCCACCTCGCACCCGAAGCGCTCGCAGAAGCCGCAGTAGGTGCACTGACCGCGTTCGATCCCGTCGGGGTTCTTGTAGGAGACGGGGAGGTTCGCCGTGGGCCCGGTGAAGGGGTGGTAGCCGAGACCCTTCGTGGCCCGTTTGAACAGCGCCATCACCGGGGTGTCCGGCGGCGCGGCGACCGGGAACTCACGAGAGCGCGCGCCCTCGAACACGTTGCCCCCGTCGATCTTCTGCCCCTTCAGGTTGCCTGCCTTCCCGGCGATGCCGGCCATGTACTCGAACTTGTCGTAGTACGGCTCCAGCTCGTCGTAGGTGATTCCCCAGTCCTGGATCGCCATGCCGGCCGGGATCGCGGCCGCCCCGTACCGGTCGATCGTGCTGGTCTTGATCGTGAAGTCGCGCGGGTGGAACCGCCAGGTCTGGCCGTTCCAGTGGACACCGGCGCCACCGATGCCGGTGCCGGGCAGCCAGGCACCGAGCTGGCGCATGGGGAGTGCCGCCTCGCCGAGGTTGTGGCGGAACGTCCACGTCTCGTTCGAGACGTTCTGGAACAGGTCGTACCGGATCGCGTAGCGCAGCTCGTCGTGGTCGTCCTGGAACTGCGGGGTGCTGCGGTCGTGCCCACGCTCGAGGCCGACAACCGACAATCCCGCCTTCGTCAGCTCGGCGGCGATGATGCCGCCCACCCAGCCGACCCCGACGATCGCGACGTCGACCTTCTTGTTGGCCACGACTACATCCCTCCCATCAGCTTGTTGGTCGCGCTGTTCGCGGGTGTCTTGGCGCCGGTTGCGGCGGCACCCTTCGAGACGCCCGCCTTCGCGTATTTCGGCATCAACGGCAGCGGCTTGTTCGCATAGGGATAGGCCCGCTTGCTGAAGATGTAGTCGTGGTAGACGTCGCCGCGGCGCATCGGGTCACCGGGGAACCCGATCCACTTCCAGCCGACCATGTTCCTGTTGCCGCCGTAGGACGGGTCGGACAGCATCCCCTCGAGCACGTTCTGCCGGAACATCGCGTAGAAGTCGGAGCTCGCGAAGGTCGTCGCCCCGCCGATCGGGACGATTGCCTTGCCGGTCTGGAGCAGGGTCATGGCCGCCGTCTGCTGGTCGGCGGTGAGCAGTGGATAGGGGTTGCCGTAGGTCTGCCGGACGAAGGCGTCGTAGCCCGGGATGAACGCCCGGTAGACGTCTGCCGGGGTCATCGGGATCTGCCAGCCGTGACCGGTGTCGCCGGGCGTGAGGAACGGCCCGTTGAGGTAGAAGCGGTGCCCCTGCCCCCAGCTGCCCGACAGCTGCCCGTCGATGTAGTAGCCGACTCCGGCCTCGCGGGCGCCGGGGCCGAGGTCGTCCGTGGGCCAGATCGTCTCCGCCATGGCCGTCACGTAGTCGAACTCCCATTCCGTGAAGAACTGCAGCGCGGGCGGTGCCGCTTCGGGCGCCGCCTCCGCGGTCCCGATCTGGAGCAGGCTGCCGGCAGCGACGCCGGTCACACCCGCGACCGCTCCCCGGTGCAGCAGGCCGAGCCTCGTCATCCGCTTGTCGCCGGACGTCGGCTCGCCTCCCTCCGCCGTCCCTTCCTCGTCACTCACTTTCGGCTCCGATCTCGTAGCGTCGATGGATGTCCGAGCGTCCGCAAAAATCTAACAAACTGGTTGGTTGCCACGTCGGGTTCGTGCCGTATCGTGTCCGGCGGGTTCAAATTCTTTCCGAGGAGTTGATGAAGCAGATGAAGCTCGCCGCCCTGGTCGCCGTCCTTGCGACGACCCTCGCCGTTCCTTCGGCGTTCGCAGCCGCATCGAAGGGAACGCTCGTCGCGACAGACGGGCCCGGATTCACGATCACGCTGACGAAGGCCGGGAAAAAGGTGAAGAGCCTCCCGGCCGGCACCTACACGATCAAGGTGCAGGACAAGTCGAACATCCACAACTTCCACCTGACCGGCCCGAAGGTCAACAAGAAGACCTCGGTCACCGCGGTCGGGAAATTCACCTGGAAGATCACGTTCAAGAAGGGGACGTACAAGTACGTGTGCGACCCCCACGCGTCGGTCATGAAGGGCTCGTTCACCGTCAAGTAACGCGCCAATTGGGCGGAGGGCGCCTTCGAAGGGCGCCCTCCGCCGACTAGGCTCGCGCAATCATGCGCCGGGACTCGCAGGAGACGAAACGCAGGATCTTCGACGCGGCGACGGCGGAGTTCACGGCTCACGGGATTGCCGGCGCCCGGGTCGACCGCATCGCGGCGGCCTCCGGGGCGAACAAGCAGCTCCTCTATGCGCACTTCGGCAGCAAGCGGAAGCTCTTCGAGGCCGTGGTCTCCGAGCACGTGACGCGCTACATGGCGGAGGTCCCGTTCGATGCGATGGACATGTCGCAGTGGGCGGGCCGAATGTTCGACTTCTTCGTCGTGCACCCCGAGGTGGCACAGCTCGCCGCCTGGCATTCGCTGGAGCCTGGCGAGTCCGAGCACCGCATTCCGATCATCGAGGACGCGATCGGCGAGCGTGTCAAGGCGATCCGTCGTGCGCAGGCGGCCGGTGTGATCGACTCGACCGTCGGCCCGGCGGAGCTGCTCGCACTCGTCAACGCGATCGCGCGCGCCTGGGCGATCGCGGCGCCTGAGCGAAGCCCTCGCCGGGGCGCCGACGCGCGGGTGCTGAAGCGGCGGCGGGCCTCCGTCGTCGAGGCGACCGAGCGGCTGGTCACGCCCGTTTCCTCTCGTCCAGCCTCGCTCAGCGGTCGACGCGGTAGCGCACGTGCGTCGCGAGCGGCGAGTGGATGACCTCGACCGGCTCCAGGCGCAGGTCGGCGACGCCGTCGAAGAGCCGCTCACCTGACCCGAGCAGGACGGGAGCGAAGTCGAGGACGAGCTCGTCGACCACGCCCGCAGCAAGCGCCTGGCGCACGGTCGACGCGCCGCCGGCGATGTCGACGCCGCGATCACCCGCGGCCTCGGAGGCGAGCGCGAACGCGGCGTCGAAACCGTCGCTGACGAAATGGAAGGTCGTCCCGCCCGCGAGCTCGATCGGCTCGTGCTCGTGGTGCGTGAGGACGAAGACCGGAGCGTGGTACGGGGGCTCGTCGCCCCACCAGCCGCGCCAGTCGCCCTCCCACGGGCCGCGAACCGGCCCGAACATGTTGCGTCCCATCACGTAGGCGCCGCGTGGGCGGAGCAGCAGGTCGCGTGCGCGGGCGTCGGCGTCGTGCAGCGGCTCGTCGAGATGCCAGTGATGCAGCTCGATGCCGCGGCGGCCGAGGGGATGCTCGAGGCTCTGGTCCGGCCCCGCGACGAACCCGTCGAGGGAGATGGACATGTGGCAGGTGGTTTCGCTCATGCTGCTTCGACTGCGCCGGTGCGCAGAAGTCATCGGTGTGCGCGGCACATTCTTAGCGAACCCATCGCGAGCCCGCCTCCCGGCGCTCCGCTGAAGCCCGAACGGTGTCTGACACCGAGCTGGTGTCAGACACCAGCCAGCTCGCCTGCGCCGATGTTCCGCAAAAACCCCGGGAAGCAGGCGGCTCGACGGATCGGTACCTGGTACCTCGGGTACCAGGTACCTGCTTTGCGAGCTTGCGGGCGCTGGCCTGCTCCACCGTCCTCACCCCGTGGTCTGCAGAACTCCCTAGTAGCCGTACCGGGCCTGTCGTTCGTGTCAGCTGCGCACGACGGTGGCTGCCACCCACAATCGGGACTCGGCTCGGCAAGAGTGGTCTAATAGGCGCTCCCCGACCGGCCGAGGTGCCCCCGACGTGATCGCCACATCCCCCGCCACCACCGTTCGCACGACGCTGATCGGCCCCTCGACGCTCGGCCGCTCCATCGTGTCCGTGCTCGCCGGGGCCGGGCTGATCGCCGCCTGCGCGCAGGTCTCGATCCCGCTCGGGTTCACACCGGTTCCCGTGACGGGGCAGACGTTCGCCGTGCTGCTCGTCGGCTCGGCGCTCGGCTCACGGCTCGGCACCCTGAGCGCCGCGCTCTACGTCGCGGCCGGCGCAGTCGGAGCGCCCATCTACGCGGGCCACGATCACGGCTGGCATGTCCTCAACTCGGCGAGCGGCGGCTACCTGGTCGGCTTCGTCGTCGCCGCAGCGATCACCGGCTCGCTCGCCGAGCACCGGTGGGACCGCCGGGTCTCCTCGAGCCTGGGTGCGATGCTCACCGGCAACGTGATCATCTACGCCGCCGGCATCGCCTGGCTCGCGCACTCGCTGCACGTCTCCGCCGCCAGGGCGCTCGAGCTCGGCCTCTATCCGTTCGTCGCCGGCGACCTGATCAAGCTCTACCTCGCCGCGGCAATCCTGCCGACGGCCTGGCGCTTCGCCGGCCGCGACCGCTGACGCCGGTCCTAGAGCCGCGCGTCGCGGCTCGAGGCGACCTCGATCCGGAAACCGTCCGGGTCGAGAAAGAACGTCGCGTAGTAGTCCGGGTGGTAGACGGGCCAGAGTCGCGGTGCGTGCAGGATCGCCGCACCGGCAGCGGCGGCGCGGTCATGGGCGAGGTCGACGTCTGCGGCCCGCTCGACAGCGAGTGCCAGGTGGTGGAGCCCCGGGGCATACAGCTCGAACGGCTGCTGCTCGCAAGCCTGGCGAAGGCCCAGCGACCCCGAGCCGGGCTGCGGGAACCGCAGGTACGAGATCGTCTCACCACGCTCGCCGCGCACCTCGTGCGGCGGCTGCAGGCCGAGATCGGCGAACACAGCGGCATAGAACGCGAGCGACGCCTCGACGTCACGGCACACGAGGTCGACGTGCCCGAGGCCTGTGAGCACGTCAGTCCTCGATCGACTCGGCGAGCAGCGTCGACACGTCGACCACCCTGAGCTGCTTGCCCAGCGAGCGGACGCCGTCGTCGAGCATCACGGTGCAGAACGGGCACGCGACGGCGAGTGTCTCGGCGCCGGTCTCCACCGCCTCGCGCACGCGTTCCTCGTTGATCGGCGTTCCGCGCTCCTCCATCCACATGTGCGCGCCGCCGGCGCCGCAGCAGAAGGTGCGCTCGCGGTTGCGCGCCATCTCGACGGGCTTACCGACGGCGGCGACCAGCTCGCGCGGCTCGTCTCGCACGTCGTTGTGGCGGGCGAGGTAGCACGAGTCGTGATAGGTGATCTCCGTCTCCCCCGCCGTCGGCTGGAGCTTGCCCTCGCGTAGGAGCTCCGCGAGAAGCTCCGTGTGGTGCAGCACCTCGTAGCGCCCTCCGAAGTCGGGATACTCGTTGCCGAGCGAGTTGAGGCAGTGCGGGCAGCTGGCGACGATCTTCGTCACCCCCGCCTCGTTCAGCGTCGTCACGTTCTGCTCGGCGTACGACTGGAAGACGTACTCGTTGCCCATCCGGCGCGCCGGGTCGCCGGTGCACGACTCGCGCGCGCCGAGAATCGCGAAGTCGACGCCGCGCCTTCTGCAGCAGCTTCACCGTCGACTCCGCCGCCTTGCGTGCGCGCTCGTCGTAGGCGGCGGCGCAGCCGACCCAGTAGAGGATCTCCGGCGCGGGCTCGCCCTCCTCGACCACGCGCACCCCGAGCCCTTCCGCCCACGCCGCGCGGTCGCCCTGGGGCTTGCCCCACGGGTTGCCGATCCGCTCCACGTCGCGCAGCATCGCCTCGGACTCCTGCGGGAAGCTCGATTCCATCATCACGAGGTTGCGACGCAGGTCGACGATGTGGTCGACGTGCTCGATCGAAACGGGGCACTCGTGGATGCAGGCGCCGCACGTGACGCAGTCCCACACCATCTCCTCGGGCACGCCGTTCCCGACGATCGGGCTCAGCTCGCCGCCCGCGAGCAGGTTCGGGCCTTCCGCCAGCAGCTGGTCGCGAATGCCCATGATCAGGAGCTTCGGCGAGAGCAGCTTCCCGGTCGCGTACGCCGGGCAGACGTCCTGACAGCGGCCACACTCGGTGCACGAGAACGAGTCGACCATCTCCTTCCAGGTCAGGTCGCCGATCGTGCCGGCGCCGAAGCGCATCTCGTCGTCGGGCACGTCGAAGCGAAGCGGCTCGAGCCGCCCGCGCCTGCGCGTGCGGCCGAAGAACACGTTGATGCCCGCGGTCGCGATGTGCAGATGCTTGGAGTACGGCAGATAGGCGAGGAAGGTCAGGATCACACCGACGTGCGCCCAGACGAGGACGCGCTCGCGGACTCGCGGCGACGACCCGACGTGCCCCGACAGCCAGTTCGAGAGGAACGACGCGTGCGCGGGCCACTCGTTCAGCCCGGAGGCGATGCGCGCCGCGTGCCAGCCGAGCAGCGTCACGACGACCAGGGCGATCATCAGCAGGATGAAGTCCGCCTCGCCGAGGTGTGAGCCGGCGAAGCGCGCGGGCCGCACCACCTTCCGGATCCACGCGGCGGTGACCACACCCGCGAGCACGAGCAGGCTGAAGACATCGACCAGCGCCATGAACCAGCCCTGGGAACCGAGCCACGGGATCGTCCAGCTGCGGTCGATCGCAGAGAGCATCGCCAGCACGATCGTCGGGAAGAGGACGAGGAAGCCCCAGAAGATCGCCGCGTGCACCACACCCGGCAGAAGCCGCTGGAACAGCTTGCGCTGCCCGAGCACGATCAGCGCCTCGTTGCGAACCCGGCCGGGAAGATCGTCGGTTCGCTCGACGGGCTTCGCGGCGCGAACGAGACCCACGAGGAGCAGGGCGCGCCGCGTGAAGAGCGCCCCCGCGACGGCGAGCGCCGCCGCGAGCGCGAGCGCCCCGATCAATGTCGTTATGTGGCCCGCACCTTCCTGAGCTCGGCCGTGATCGCGGGGACGACCTCGTGCAGGTTGCCGATCACGGCGTAATCGGCGTGCGTGAAGATCGTCGCCTCGGGATCGTCGTTGATCGCGAGCAGCTTCTTGGCGCCCTTGCAGCCCGCAATGTGCTGTGTGGCACCGCTGATCCCGCAGGCGATATAGAGGTCGGGCGACACCTTCGTGCCGGTCTGCCCCACCTGGTCGGTGTGCGGGCGCCAGCCGGCGCTCGTGACGACCCGCGAGCAGCCGACGGCGCCGTCGAGCAGCTCGGCGAGCTCCTCGAGGATCGCGAACCCCTCCGCCGAGCCGACACCACGCCCGCCCGAGACGACGACCTTGGCGTCGGCCAGCGAGACCTTGCCGCCCGTGTCCGGCGCGACGTGCTCCAGCACCCGCACCGCCTCGCCGACCTCGGGACGCAGCGTCTCGACCGGCGGCGGCGCCGCCGCGGCAAAGGCAAACGGCGCAGCCGTGTAGAGCTTCTGACCGGCATGGACCCGCGCCTCTTCGAGCAGCGTGCCGCCCCACCTCGCCCGGGTCACGTCGTCACCGCGCACGTCCGTGACGTTCGCCGCGAACGGCAGGTCGAGCTGCGCCGCGACGTGCGCGAGCACCTCGTTGCCGCGATCGGAGCCCGGGCCGACGATCGTGGCCCCGGCGGCCGTGTCGGCGAGCGCGCGCGCCCAGGCCGCCGGCGCATACGCACCTTCGATCTCGACCGCGCGAACCTCGCCGAGCGAGGCTGCCAGCGTCACTGCCTGCAGCGACAGCTCGTCGTCTCGCTCGACGAGGACGACCACCGTCATGCGACGCCCAGCTTCTGCAGCACCTCGACGACGGCGCCCGCGGCGTCGGGGCCCTGCCCGAGCACCTCGGCCTGCTTGCCGACTCCTTCCGGCACGACAAGCCGCAGCTTCTCGAGTCGCGACGCGGGACGATCGACCGGCCGGGCATCGACCGGCTTGCGGTTCGCGCGCAGCTTGGCTGGCACCGAGGGGTACCGAGGCAGGTTGAGGCCTTCCTTCACCGTGACGACGGCCGGCAGGGGAAGCTCGTAGATGTCACGCCCCGTCGCAACCTCCTGCTCGCAGCGCACGCGTCCGTCGGCCACGTTCAGCCCCTTCAGGCCCGTGACGACGGGCAACCCGAGCCCGTACGCGACACGGATCCCCACCTGGTAGTTGCCTGCGTCGGCCGACTCGTTGCCGAAGACGATCAGGTCGAAGGGCTCTTCGGCGCGGATCGCCTCGACGAGCGCGGCCGCGGTCGCCTGGGCGTCCCACTCCTCGTCGCTCACGAGGTGGATCGCGCGGTCGGCGCCGAGCGCCATGCACTCGCGCAGCTGCTCCTCCGCCTCAGGAGGCCCGAGCGTGAGGACGACCACCTCGCCCCCTTGCGCCTCGACGATGCGCACGGCCTCCTCGACCCCGCACTCCTCGTGCGGCGAGATCGTGAAACCGAGGTGCTTCGTCTCGATCGCCTGCTCGTCGGCGGTCAGCACCATCTTCCCGCCGGTGATCGGCACGCGCTTGACGAGACACAGGATCCTCACGCCTTGACCCGCGAGTTGTCGGGGTCGAAGACCGGCGTCGAGTCGTTGCAGGCGACGGTGACCGGATAGTGCTCGCCGAGGAACTCGACCAGCAGCTCCTCGCCGACGGTCGCATGCTCGGGCGGCAGGTACGAGAGCAGGATGTGCTTGCCGATCGACGGCCCTGCACCCGCGCTCGTCACGTATGAACGGCGGCCTTCCGCGTCGACGAGCGGCGCACCCTGCTTCGAGAGCACCGGCTCACGGCCGAGCATGTAGCGCTTCGTGCCGTCGGCGGAGGTGTGGTCGTCGACGGTGAGCGTGCAGAGCACGGCGACCGGATCGGACTCCCGGTGCGCAACGTGCGCCTCCTTGCCGATGAAGTCGGGCGTCTTGACCTTGCCCCACGCCATCCCGGCCTCGACGACGTCGTAGTCGGCGTCGAGCTCGAATCCGAACGCGCGGTAGCACTTCTCGAGGCGCCCGGTGGTGCCGTACACGCCGATCCCGGCGGGCACGACGCCGTGCGGCTGACCGGCTTCCCAGACGAGGTCCCACAGCTTCGCCCCCTGCTCCATCGGGACGTACAGCTCCCACCCGAGCTCGCCGACGTAGGAGATGCGCGACGCCAGCACGCGCAGCGAGTCGATCTCGATCGTCCGGCAGGTCGCAAAGCCGAAGGCCTCGTGCGAGACGTCGTCCGAGGTCAGGCTCGCGAGGATGTCGCGCGATCGCGGCCCCCAGAGGCCGAGCGTCGTCCACGCCGAGGTCAGGTCGGTGACGTGCGCACTCCCGTCCGACGGCGCGTGGTCGGCATACCACTTCAGGTCGGCCATGCCGTGGGCGCCGCCCGTGACGACCCGGAACTGCTCGTCGCCGAGCCGCATCACCGTCAGGTCGCTCTTGAAGGTGCCGCTCGGCGAGAGCACCGGGGTGTAGACGACCTTCCCGTTCGCGACGTCCATCTGGCGCATCGAGACCTTCTGCACCGTCTCGAGGGCGCCCGGCCCGGTGATGTCGAAGATGCAGAACGCGGTCAGGTCGAACATCGCCGCACGGTCGCGCATCGCGAGGTGCTCGGCGTTGATGATCGGCGACCACCAGCGCGACTCCCATTCCGCCTCGCGCCGATTGATCCGGTCGCCGTACTCGTCGAGCAGCTTGGCGTTCGACTCGTACCACTGCGGGCGCTCCCACGCGGCGGCCTCGAAGAAGACGGCGCCGAGCTCACGCTCGCGTTCGTAGAACGGTGACAGCCGGACGCGCCGGCTCGACTCCCACTGCTCGGCCGGATGCACGATCCCGTACGTCTTGTTGAATCCTTCGGCGGCCCGCGCCTTCACGTGGTGCTTCGAGCGCTGGCAGTCGTAGAAGCGAGCGACATCCGACGACTGCAGGTCGATCTCCGACTCGCCGTGCGTCATCCACTCCGCGACCGCCCGGCCGACGCCCGGCCCCTCCTTCACCCACACGGCCGCCGCCGACCAGAGGCCCTTGACCTCCGGCGTCTCGCCGAGCAGCGGCAGGCCGTCGGGGGTCAGCGAGAGGATCCCGTTGATCGCGTACTTGATGCCGACCGACTCGTCGTTCAGGACGTCGGGGATCAGCTCGAGCGCGTCCTCCATCTGCTGCTGGAAGTCCTTCTCGGTGAAGGGGAACTCCGTGGGCGACAACGCCGCTTCCTCGTTCGACGGGATCTCCTCCGGGTCGTGCAGGATCGGCCGGTGGGCGTACGAGCCGATCTCGAGCCCACTGCCGTCCTGGCGCTCGTACATGTTCGTGTCCATGTCACGGACGATCGGGAACTCGATCGTCCCTTTCGTGTCCTTGAAGTGCGGGACGGGCCCCACGTCGATCATCTGGTGGACGGCAGGGGTGAGCGGGATCGTCGCGCCCGCCATGCGCGCGATCTTCGGCGACCACACGCCGCAGCAGACGACGACGATCTCGGTCGCGATGTCGCCCCGCGACGTGCGAATCCCGGCCACCCGTCCGTGCTCGACGTCGATCCCGAGCACCTCGGTGTTCGCGTACACGCTCAGCGCGTTCTTCTCCTGGGCGCGCTCGCGCATGATCGTCCCGAACCGCAGTGAGTCGACGATGCCGACCGACTCGGTGTAGAAGCCGCCGACGATCACCGATTCGTCGATGAACGGCACGAGCTCCTTCACCTGCGCGGGCGTGATGATCGACACGTCGTCGATCCCCCACGCCTTCGCCGACGCCATGCGGCGCTGCAGCTCCTGCATGCGCTCCTCGGTGCGCGCAACTTCGATGCCGCCGCTCTGGGTGAACACGCCCGCCTCCCGGTACTGACGGACGGAGTCGAGCGTCAGCTGCGTCATCTCCTTGGAGTGGTCGACCGGGAAGATGAAGTTCGAGGCGTGGCCGGTCGAGCCGCCGGGGTTCGGCAGCGGCCCCTTGTCGAGCAGCACGAGGTCGGTCCAGCCGAGCTCGGCCAGGTGCCCCGCAAGGCTCGAGCCGACGATGCCCGCACCGATCACGACGGCGCGCGCCGCCGCCGGGAAGGAGGTCTCAGTCATGCCACTGATATATCACGCGTCGAGGAGGACGTCACGCATCGCGTCCTCGAAATGCTCCACGTGAGCGCGCATCAGCTCGGCCGCCCGCTCGCCCTGCCCGCGGGCGACCGCCTCGAGCAGCGCGTGGTGCTCGAGCACCGCCCCCTTCAGGTCGGGCGCGCGGTCGAGCGCGAGCGCCCAGATGCGGAGCGCGTGCGTGTAGTACCACTCGAGCGTCTCCTCGAGAAGCTGGTTGTGGCTCGAGCGGTACACCGCGCGGTGGATGCGCTCGTCGAGGTCGATCAGCAGGTGGTCGTCACGGCGGCGCACCCCGGCGAGCTCGTCCAGCAACGCGTTGATCTCGTCCAGATCCGCGCGGGTGGCACGCTCTGCGGCCAGCCGGGCGGCCTCCGGCTCGAGCACGACCCGCACCTCGCAGAGCCGGGCGAGGTCGCGCACGTCGACGGTGGTGACGAACATGCCCCGCCGGGGGTAGACCTCGACGAGCCGTTCCAGTGCGAGCCGGCGCAGCGCCTCGCGCACGGGGGTGCGTCCGATGCCGAGCCGCGCGGTCAGCTCCGGCTCCGTGATCGCGGAGCCGGGCGGCAACTCCAGCGAGACGATCAGCCGGCGGAGCGCCGTATAGGCCTGGTCCGCAAGCGAGGCGGCCTCGCCGTGCGGCGGGGCGAGGAGCCGTGCAGAGCCTGCCCTAGCCACGGAGATATATTAGTCGTATCCTGCGCGGCAAGAAGCCGGCGAACAGCCGACTCGACCGAAAGGACGAATTTGGACACGACGATCCCTTCGTCGCTCCGGATCGCGCAGGAGGCGACGCTGCGCCCGATCACGGAGATCGCAGAGGCCGCGGGCCTCGAGCCCGACGAGATCGAGCCGTACGGCCGCTACAAGGCGAAGGTGAACCTCTCGGTGCTCGACCGGCTGGCGTCGAAGCAGGACGGCAAGCTGATCGATGTCACCGCGATCACGCCCACGAAGGCGGGCGAGGGCAAGACGACGACGTCGGTGTCGCTGACGCAGGGGCTCGGTCACATCGGCAAGAGCGTCGCGCTGTGTCTGCGCGAGGCCTCACTGGGGCCGGTGTTCGGCATCAAGGGCGGCGCTGCGGGTGGCGGGTACACCCAGGTCGTCCCGATGGAGGACATGAACCTGCACTTCACCGGCGACATCCACGCGATCGGCGCCGCGAACAACCTGCTGGCCGCCATGCTCGAGACGCACCTGCTGCACGGAAACGTCCTCGGCATCGATCCGCTGTCGATCAGCTGGCGGCGCTGCATGGACATCAACGACCGTTCGCTCCGCGACATCGTCGTCGGGCTCGGCGGCAAGGCCAACGGCTTCCTGCGCCAGACCGGCTTCGACATCACCGCCGCGTCCGAGGTGATGGCGATCGCGGCGGTCGCATCCGACCTGCAGGACCTGCGCGCCCGTCTCGGCGCGATCACCGTCGGCAACACCTACGACGGCGAGCCCGTGACGGCGGAGCAGCTGCAGGCGGCCGGCTCGATGGCCGTGCTGCTCAAGGACACGATCAAGCCGAATCTCGTCCAGACGCTCGAGGGACAGCCGGCGTTCGTCCACTGCGGGCCGTTCGCGAACATCGCGCACGGCAACAACTCAGTCGTCGCCGACCGGGTCGCGCTGAAGCTGGCCGACTACGTCGTCACCGAGAGCGGCTTCGCCTCCGACATGGGCATGGAGAAGTTCTTCGACATCGTCTGCCGCCTCGGGCAACCTGAAGCCGGATGCGGTCGTGCTCGTCGCGACGGTCAAGGCGCTCAAGCACCACGCAGGCGATCCCGACGGCGGCATGGACGCGATCGAGACCGGCGCGGCGAACATGGCGCGCCACCTCGGGATCATCCGCGAGTTCGGGCTCAACGCCGTCGTCGCCGTGAACGAGTTCCCCGGCGACACGAACGACGAGGTCGAGCTCGTGAAGCGCATCGCGCTCGAGCACGGCGCTTATGCCGCCGAGGTCAACGACGGCTTCATGCGCGGCGGCGCGGGCGGAGCGGCGCTGGCCGAGGCGGTGGTGGCCGCAGCCGACGAGCCGTCGAGCTTCGACTTCATCTACCCGCTCAACGCCCCGATCGAGGACAAGATCGAGGCGATCGCGAAGCGCGTCTACGGCGCCGACGGGATCACGCTGCTCCCGGCCGCACGCGCGAAGATCGCCGCGTTCAACAAGGCCGGGCTCGACACGCTGCCGATCTGCATGGCGAAGACGCACCTCTCGCTGTCACACGACCCGCAGCTCGCCAATGCGCCCACCGGTTTCACGGTGGCGGTCCGGGACCTGCGGGCTTACACCGGCGCAGGCTGGATCGTGGCACTCTGCGGCGACATGCAGACGATGCCCGGGCTCGGGCGGACACCCGCCGCGATCAGCGTCGACATCGACGAACGGGGCGAGACCGTTGGCCTCTTCTAGCCCGAACGGCCACACGGGCGATCCGCTCATCCGGGCCGAAGGGATCTGGAAGATCTTCGGCAAGAACGCGGCCAAGGTGATCGGCACACCCGACGCCGAGCTCTCCCGCGCGGAGCTGCGCGAGAAGACGGGGTGCGTCGCCGCAGTTCGCAACGTCACGTTCGAAGTGTGGCCGGGCGAGGTGTTCGTCGTCATGGGCCTCTCGGGGTCGGGCAAGTCGACACTCGTGCGCACGCTGATCCGGCTGATCGAGCCCACTGCCGGCCGCGTCGAGATCGACGGCCGCGACGTCACCGCAGCGAGCCGCGACGAGCTGCTCCAGCTGCGCCGGCACACCTCGTCGATGGTGTTCCAGCACTTCGGCCTGCTCGCCCACCGCAGCGTGATCGACAACGTCGCCTTCGGGCTCGAGGTTCAGGGCAAGCCGAAAGCAGAGCGGCTCGCGCGCGCCGGCGAGGTGCTGAAGCTCGTCGGCCTCGACGACGCGGCCAACCAGTTCCCGAACGAGCTCTCGGGCGGGATGCAGCAACGCGTCGGCCTCGCGCGCGCATTCGCCGTCGATCCGAAGGTCATGCTCTACGACGAGCCGTTCAGCGCACTCGATCCGCTGATCCGGCGTGACATGCAGGACGAGGTGATCCGGCTCCAGCACGAGACGGGCAAGACGATGGTGTTCATCACCCACGACCTGCCCGAGGCGCTGCGACTGGGCGACCGGATCGCGATCATGCGCGACGGCCGCGTCGTGCAGCTCGGGACGCCGGAGGACCTGGTCGGCTCGCCCGCCGACGACTATGTCTCGAACTTCGTGCGCGACATTCCGCGCAGTCACGTCCTGACGCTGCGCTGGATCATGCGCGAGCCGGCCGCGGGCGAGCACGACGGGCCGAAGCTCGACGTCGCGACGACGGTGCGCAAGGCCGTGCCGGTGATCGCTGCGAGCGAGCGCCCGGTGTGCGCGATCGAGAACGGACAGGTCGTCGGCGTCGTCGACAAGGAAGCCGTGCTCACGGCGATCGCGGGCGAAGGCGACTGATGGCCGTCGCCGAGGCCGCCCACCGCCTGCCGAGGGCGCTGCCCGCGCCTTGGTGGCGCGGCAAGGCCGGCGCGGCGGTCCTCGTCGTCCTCGCGATGCTCGTCGCCTACTTCGGCTGGCGCAACCACTGGGCCTGGCCCGCGGCGCTGACCTGGAACTCGCTCTCCCCCCACCTCGATCGGTTTCAGGCCTGGCTCTCGAACAACCGCAACCTGCCCCACCCGAACATCGCGTTCCGCATCTTCAACGGCTTCGCGAACTTCCTCGACCACCTCGTGTCGTGGCTCACGCGGCTCTTCTACTTCCTCAAGTGGTCGGGCACGGCGACGCTCGGCACGTTGATCGTGCTGCGGTTCGGCGGCCTCAAGGCGGCCCTCGGGACGCTGGCGGCCTTCGTCAGCTTCGCCGTGCTGGGCCTCTGGGACGAATCGGTGCAGACGTTCGCGCTGATGTTCGCCGCCGTCGGGCTCTCGCTGGCGGTGGGGATGCCGCTCGGCGTGCTGGCGGGTCGCTCGTCGACCTTCAACCGCGTGATCACGCCCGTGCTCGACGCGATGCAGATCATCCCGGCGTTCGCGTATCTGATGCCCGTCGTGATCCTCTTCTCGGTCGGGCCGGGAGCGGCGGTGGTGACGACGATGATCTACGCCGTCCCGCCGGCGATCCGCATCACGGCTCTCGGCATCCGCGGCGTCGCCCCGAACACCGTGGAGGCGGCGACCGCGCTGGGTGCGACGCGGTGGCAGGTGCTCTCGAAGGTGCAGATCCCGCTCGCCCGCCGCATGCTGCTCCTCTCCGTCAACCAGACGATCCTCTTCGCGCTGTCGATGGTCGTGATCGCCGGGCCTGATCGGCGGCGCGGGCCTCGGCGACGCGGTCACGAACGGGCTCTACACCGATCCCGCGTTCGCGATCTTCGCCGGCGCCGCGATCGTGATCATGGCGATCGCGCTCGACCGGGCGACCGAGGCGATGGCCAATCGCACCGACCCCGCCCAGCGCCACCTGACCGCCCACAAGGCGAACGTCCTGCGCGCCTACACCGCCGCCTGCGGCGCGGCGGTCGTGCTCGCCGCCGTCCTCGGTCACGTGCTCGGCGCCGGCACGGTCTGGTCGCGCTGGACCGCCCAGGACTGGCTGCGCACCTACGTCCAGAACGGGCTGGACTACATCCAGAACCCCGGCACGTTCCTGTTCCGCGACCTCACGAACCCGACGGGGAACTTCATCGTCCAGCACGGCATCCAGCCGCTGCGGAGCTTCTTCATCGAGACCCCGTGGCCGGTCACGCTCGGCGGCCTCGTCGTGATCGCCTATCTCCTCAGCGGCGCGCGCCGCGCTCTCATCGCCGGGCTGATGCTCTTCATCGTCGGCTTGGTCGGCGAATGGGCGAATGCGATGGACACCTTCTCGCAGGTGCTCGTCGCCACCGTGCTGACGGTGATCGTCGGCCTCGCGATCGGCGTGTGGGCTGCGGAGAGCCGCACCGTCTCGCGCATCGTCCGCCCGATCAACGACGTGCTGCAGACACTGCCGCAGCTCGTGTACATCATCCCGTTCATCTACCTGATGCCGGTCTCCGGCGTCCCGGGCGTCGTCGCCTCGGTGCTGTACGCGTCACCGGTGATGATCAGGCTCGTGCAGCGCGGGATCGAAGGCGTGTCGTCGGACACCGTCGAGGCGGCGACGTCGTTCGGCTCGACACGCTGGCAGGTGCTCGTCAAGGTGAAGATCCCGCTCGCGCGGGACGCGATCATGCTCGGCGTCAACCAGGCGATCATCATGGTGCTCGCCGTCGTCGTGATCGGCGGTCTCGTCGGCTCGGGCGCGCTCGGCTACGAGGTCGCGCAGGGCCTGCAACGGAATGCTTTCGGACAGGGCGTGATCGCGTCGCTCGCGATCCTCGCACTGGGTATCGCGCTCGACCGCGTCACACAGGGTCGAGGAGCCGCCGGCGCACGGCGGAGTGAGAGTTGATGGCAACCACAAGGAGGAAACGCATGAGGGGGCGCACGTTCGCTGCGGTGGCCGGGGTTCTGGCCGTCGGAGCAACAGCAGTGCTCGTCGCAGGCCCGGCAGGTGCCCGCAGCAAGGCGAGCTGCGGAACGGTCACGCTCAACGAGCAGGCGTGGGCGGGCTCGACCGCCAACACGTACGTCGCGAAGGCCGTGCTCGAGGGCATGGGCTGCAAGGTGAAGATCACCCAGATCGCAGAGATCCCGGTGTACCAGGCGCTGGCCGACGGCAAGACCGACGCGGTGCTCGAGGACTGGCAGCACGTCGACCAGTACAAGCAGTACATCACCAAGCAGCACACGGTCGTGATGGGCGGCCCCAACGGCGTCGTCGGGCACATCGGCTGGTACATCCCGACCTATCTGATGAAGGCGCATCCCGAGTTCAAGACGTGGAAGGGGCTGAAGGGCAAGGAGTCGCTCTTCAAGAGCCCGGAGTCCGGCTCGCAGGGGATGTTCCTCGGCGGCGACCCGTCGTACGTGCAGAAGGACGCCCAGCTGATCCAGGCGCTCGGGCTGAACTTCAAGTTCGTCAGCGTCGGCGCCGAGCCCGCGCAGGTGGCGCGGTGGAGCCAGCTGTACAAGCAGCACAAGGCGGTCATCTTCTACTGGTACACCCCGCAGTACCTGAACACGGAGTACCAGCTCTCGGAAGTGAAGCTGCCGCCGCGCTTCAAGGGCTGCCAGGACGACGCCAAGGCAGGCGGCAACGTCAAGCAGTACCGCTGCGCGTATGACAACACGATCATCGAGAAGGTGTTCAGCAAGAAGTTCGCCACGAGCGGCTCGCCGGCGTACCCGGTGCTGAAGCGGTTCTCGTGGTCGAACACCGATCAGGAGATCGTCGCCAAGTGGATCGCAGGTGACCACATGAACCCGGACAAGGCCGGGAAGAAGTGGGTCGCCGCGAACAAGGCGAAGGTCAACAAGTGGCTCGGTAAGTAGCAGTGCGCGTTCCCGGGGGCGCCTGCGGGCGTCCCCGGGAATTGCTCAGCCCGCGAACGCGCTCGTGGCTCGGGTCGTAGAGCGCGTCGGCCGCGACCCGAGCGGGAACGAGCCCGCCCAGCACGTCGACCTGCACCTGGGCACCTTCTGCGAGCGCGGCCGGCAGCAGCGCGAGTGCGACGTTCGCCCGGACCGTGAACCCGTAGGCGGCACTCCGGATGCGGCCGATCACCTCGCCGTCCTGTTCCACCGCCTCGCCGCCGTACACGGTGAGGTACTCGTCGCCGCCGACGACGAGCGTGCGAAGCCGGTGCGCAGGCGAGCGCTCGAGCTCATCGCGCTTTCCCGTCGCGACGCAGAAGCCGAGCCCGGCCTCGAACGGTGTGTCCGAGCTCGTCAGGTCGGCGCCGAAGTACCGGTAACCCTTCTCGATCCGCAGTGAGTCGAGCGCGGTGTACCCGACCGGCTCGGGCGACGCAGCGCGCATCAGCGCATCCCACACGGCCACGGCGTCGCGACGGGCGGCGTACAGCTCGTAGCCGAGCTCTCCGACATACGTGATCCGCTGCGCGAGCACGGGCACATTGCCGACGGTGATCGCCTTCGCGGTGCGAAACGGGAACGCCTCGTTCGACACGTCGTCGCCGCACACCGACTGCAGCGCGTGCCCGAGCCTCGGGCCCCCAGATGCCGACCACCGCGAGCTCGTCGGTGACATCGCGGATCGTCACGTCGCCGCTTGCGTGCAGCTCGAGAAAGCCGCGGTCGCTGTCGACAGCGCCGGCACCGGTGATGACGCGAAACGTCTCGATCGGCGAGCCGCGTCACCGTCACGTCGCCGACGATCCCGCCGCGCTCGTCCAGGAGCTGCGTGTAGACGACCGACCCGACAGGCTTGTCGATCCGGTTGCCGCAGACGCGCTCGAGCAGCGGGAGCGCTCCCGCGCCGGAGACCTCGAGCTTGCCGAACGACGTCAGGTCGATCATCCCGACCCGATCCCTGATCGCCGCGTGCTCCACCGCGACGCGCTCGTGGTAGGGCGGCCGCGTCCACCCGAAGGCGCGCTGGTCCTCGCCGGCGCGCCGCCAGGGCTCGCCGGGGCGAAAGTAGTCGGCCCGCTCCCACCCGTTCTTGCAGCCGAAGACGGCCCCGAGCTCCTGAAGGCGGCCGTGCAGCGGGCTGAGGCGCCGGGGCCGGCCGGCCTCCGAGGAGTCGTAGGGATAGCGCCGGCGGTAGTAGTACTTGTAGACCTCGCGTGCGCCCGCGGCGGCGAAGCCGGGGTCGCGGTAGGGGCCGCCGAAGCGCCACGGCCGGTAGGGCTGGACGTCGACCTCCGCCGCGCCGCTCGTCACGAGCTCCGCGAGCGTCTTGCCGAGCCCGCCCGCGCCGCCGAAGCCGTTCAGCGAGAGCCCGGCCGCGAGCCAGAAGCCGCGCACGCCCGGCATCGGGCCGAGCAGCGGGTTGCCGTCGGGCGTCATCGCGTCCGGGTGGCAGACGAGCGCGGTCACACCGGCCTCGTCGAGGAACGGGAACCGCCGCGCCGCACCCGCCATCAGCTGCTGGAACCGCGCGTGGTCGGGCGGCAGCATGCGCGAGCCGTGCTCCCACGGCACGCCGTCGTGCCAGCGCGAGACCGGGTTCGGCTCGTAGCCGCCGAAGAGAACGCCCCCGCTCTCGGCCTTGCCGTAGATGAGGTTGTCGGTGTCGCGGAAGCACGGAGTATCACGCGCTAGCTCATGGCCCTCGACCGCATGCAGGGCGATGTGCTGGTGGTCGACCGGGATCGAGCACGCGAAGGCCCCGACCATCGCCGCGATCTGCGGCGCCCACATGCCGGCCGCGTTCACGACCGTCTCGGCCTCGATCCGCTCGTGCTCGGTCAGCACCGCACGCACTGCGCGCCCGGGGCCGAGCTCGATGCCGGTGACGCGTGTGTGGGTGCGGAGCTCGACGCCGAGGTCGCGCGCGGCAGTCGCGAGCGCGTAGGTCGCGATGTGCGGGTCGACGTAGCCGTCTCCCGGCATCCAGACCGCCCCGTAGAGCGATTCCGAGGTCGCGGCCGGCAGCAGACGTCGAACCTCCTCCGGCCCGACCAGCTCCGCGTCGAGGCCGATGCCCCGCGCGCGGCTGATGCCGCGGCGCAGCTCGAGATAGGTGTCGCGGCTCGCCGCGATCCGCAGCGAGCCGACCGTCTCGAAGACTCCGAGCTCGCGGTAGAGCTCGACGCTGTAGCGGCGGAACCGCATCATCGTCGGTGACGGGTTGAACTGCGTGACGAGGCCGGCGGCGTGATGGGTCGAGCCGCTCGTCAGCTCGCCCTTCTCGAGCAGCACGACATCCTTGATCCCTGCCTTCGCAAGGTGATAGGCGCAGCTGACGCCCGCGATGCCGCCGCCGATGACGACGGTTTGCGAGCGTGCGCTCATGCGCTCAGGCGCGAATGCGCTCGCCCTTCGGATCGTAGAGCGGCTCTGCGCGTACCTCCGCGCCGACCCAGTCGCCGAAGATGTCCACCTCGAGCGGCGTGCCCGGCTCGGCGTGCGAGAGCGGGACGTAGGCGAGCGCGATGCTCGCTCGGACCGCGTAGCCGTAGCCGCCGCTCGTCACGCGGCCGACGATCGCGCCGTCGGCCGAGCGCACGGGCTCGGAGCCGAGCGCGATCGCGCGCGGGTCGTCCAGCACCAGGCAGACGAGCCTCCGCGTCGGCTCGCCGGCCGCGAGGAGCGCATCGCGTCCGATGAACTCGCCCTTGTCGCGCTTGACGGCGAACGAGAGGCCCGCCTCGTCGGGGGTCGTCTCGGCGTTCAGGTCGCTCGCCCACGCGCGGTAGCCCTTCTCGAGGCGCAGCGCGTCGATCGCGCGGTAGCCGCCGGGCGTCACGCCGCCGGCCGCCAGCGCATCCCAGAGCTGAAGGCCGTACTCGGACGGGCAGTAGAGCTCCCAGCCGAGCTCGCCGACGTACGTGACACGAGACGCCGTCACGGGGACGTTGCCGACCGAGAGCTCGCGCGAGTTCATGTACGGGAAGTCGAGCGGAGTCTTCGTCAGCGGCTGGAGGACGTCGCGCGCGTGCGGCCCCCACAGGCACAGGCAGGCGTACGCCGACGTGACGTCGTTGACGTAGACGGAGCCGTCACGCGGCGCGTTTCGCTCGAGCCACGCGCGATCGTGGTTGCCGAACGCAGTGCCGGTCACGAGCAGGAACCGGTCGGCCGCCCGACGGGTCACGGAGAGATCGGCCTCGATGCCGCCGCGCGCGTTCAGGAGCTGCGTGTACACGATCGAGCCGACCGGCCGGTCGATGCGGTTCGCGCACAGACGCTCGAGGAACGCGAGCGCGCCGGGCCCGACGACCTCGAGCTTCGAGAACGACGACTGGTCGAAGAGCGCGGCCGCCTCGCGCGCCGCGCGCGCCTCCACCTCGATCGCCGGCGACCAGTTCTCGCCCGCCCAGCCGCGCGGGCGCAGCGACTCGTCACCGGCTGCGGCGTTCGACTCGTACCAGTTGACTCGCTCCCAGCCGCCCTTCTCGCCGAATGCGGCGCCGAGCTCCTGGTGGCGCGCGTAGACCGGCGAGACGCGCAGCGGACGGCCGGCGAGCTTCTCCTCTCCCGGGTACTTGATGTCGTAGTACTGCGAGAGCGCCTCGTAGGAGCGGGCGAGCGTGTACGCCTGGCTCGCGTACTGCCGCCCGAACCGGCGCAGGTCGAGCGGCCACACGTCCCACTCGGGCCGGCCGTCGACGATCCACTCCCCCATCACCTTGCCGATCCCGCCGGCGCCGGCGAGCCCGTGCGCGCAGCCGCCCGCCGCAACCCAGAAGCCGGGCACGTCGGTCTCGCCGAGCAGGAAGTCGGCGTCGGGCGTGAACGCCTCGGGGCCGTTGAAGAACATCTTCACCTCGGCGTTCTCCATCGCCGGCACACGGACGATCGCATTCGCGAAGAGCTCCTCCATGCGGTCCCATTCCTCGGGCAGCAGCTTCGCCTCGAACCCCTCCGGGATCCCGTCGAGCGCCCACGGCGCAGGCTTGCGCTCGTACCCGCCCATCACGAGGCCCCCGACCTCCGTCCGGAAGTAGATGAGGTTGTCGGGGTCACGCAGCGTCGGCAGCGGCTCGAGCGCGGGCTCGAACGGCTCGGTGATCAGGTACTGGTGGCCGTAGGGGATGATCGGCAGGTTGACGCCGACCAGGCGCGCGACCTCGGGCGCGTACATGCCGGCGGCGTTCACGACGACCTCGCACTCGATCCGGCCCACGTCCGTGAGCACGGCAGCGACCCGGCCGTCCTTCGTCTCGATGCCGGTGACGCGCACACGTGTCTCCACCTGCGCGCCGACGCGACGCGCGGCGTCGGCGAGCGAGAACGTGAGCTGCGACGGGTCGAGGTAGCCGTCGTCCGGGATGAACGCCGCCGCGAGGACGCCGTCGGTGCTCATCGGCGGGAAGCGCTCCTGCGCCTCCTGGGCGGAGACGATCTCCATCGGCAGGCCGAACGTCTTGGCCCAGGCGGCCTGGCGGCGAATCTCCTCGAGGCGAGGCCGCGACGACGCGAGCCGGAGGCCGCCGAGCTGGTGCCAGCCGGGGTCGTTGCCGGTCAGCTCCTTCAGCTCGGCGTAGAGGCCGACCGAGTACTGCATCATCCGCGTCAGCGAGATCGACGAGCGGAGCTGGCCGACGAGGCCGGCCGAGTGCCAGGTCGAGCCGTGGGTCAGCTGGTAGCGCTCGAGCAGAACCGAGTCCGTCCAGCCGAGCTTCGCGAGGTGGTAGAGGACGGAGCAGCCCATCACGCCGCCGCCGATCACCACCGCCCGCGCGCGCTCAGGGATCACGAGGCCGAGTAAATCAGCTGGGTTGCGCCCAGGGTGCTTTGTAGGATCGGCGCATGGCGCTCGACGACGTTCTGGAGGCCGTGCCGGAGCTGCGGGGCGAGCGCGAGGTCGAGCGGCTCGCAGGCGGGCTCACGAACACGAACTACAAGGTCACGACGCCGGGCGGCGGCCGGTACGTCGTGCGGATCGCAGGCAAGGACACGGGGCTGCTGGCAATCGACCGGGTGAACGAGGCGCACAACACGATCGCAGCAGCGGAAACCGGCGTCGGCGCCCCGGTCGTGGCCGTGCTGCCCGAGCACGACGCGCTCGTGCTCGAGTTCCTCGACGGCGAGGTGATGGACGCGGAGAAGCTCCGCCGCGGCGACCGGCTCGAGTCGATCGCGTCGGCCTGTCGCAGGCTCCATGCGGGGCGCCCGTTCCTGCACGACTTCGACATGTTCGAGATCCAGCGCGGTTACGTCCGCGTCGTCCACGAGCGCGGCTTCCGGCTGCCCGACCGGTACGTGGAGTTCGAGCCGGCCGTCCGCGCGGTCGAGCAGGCGATGCGCGTCCGGCCCGAGCCGGCCGTCCCGTGCAACAACGACCTGCTCGCCGAGAACTTCATCGAGGTCGGCGGCGCCATGCGGCTGATCGACTTCGAGTACTCGGGCAACAACGAGCCGGCCTTCGAGCTCGGGAACATCTGGAGCGAGTCGAACCTCTCTCTCGTCCAGCTCGAGGAGCTGGTGGCGCACTACTACGGGCGGCCGCTCCGCAACAAGGTCGCCCGGGCGCGGCTCTGGGGGCTCATGTCGAAGTACGGCTGGACGCTCTGGGGCTCGATCCAGGACGGCGTCTCCGACCTCGACTTCGACTTCTGGAGCTGGGCGATGGAGAAGTACGACCGCGCCGTCATCGAGTTCGAGGGCCCGGACTTCGACAGGCTGCTCGCGGACGTCCAGCGCGAGGATTAGCGAGCGGGTGGGGCGGCGCGAGGGCCGCCCCACCCAGCCCGCTCAGACCGTTACCGCGTCCGGCAGCTCGCCCTCGGGCGCATCCATGTGCGCGGGCTTCGTGCGCTGCACGAGCGCCGTAGTAGGCGCCTCCGACGAGCAGGATCACGATCAGCACCGTCCAGAGGACCGGCCGGTGGTTCAGCCAGTTCCAGTGGAAGTTGAGCCCCAGCCCCGTCTGCACCGGGGTCGGGTTCGTGGCGATCCGCGGCCACGCGAAGTTGATCAGCATCCCGCCGCCCCAGGCGAGCGCGACGATGTTCAACGGCAGCCCCCACTTCCCGAGCGAGAACGGCGCCGGGGTCTTCGGCCATCCGCGCAGACGCGCGCGCAGCAGGGCTGCGTTGCCCACGAAGTAGGACAGGTAGATCATCCCGGTCGCGGCGATCGCGATGATGCCCGCTCCCGCGTACTGCAGCATCGGGATGAACGCGAGCGCGCCGATCACGATGCACGAGGCGACCGGCGTGTGCAGCTGCGGATGCACCTTCGCCAGCACCTTCGATCCGGGCAGCCGGTCGTCACGCGACATGCCGAAGCACAGGCGGATCGTCGACGTCTGGATCGAGAGGCAGCAGACGAAGATCGCCGCCGACACGACGAGCAGGAACACCGTCGAGAACGCGTTCCCGAAGTTGGCGTCGATGATCGCCGCCGGCCCGAAGCCACCCTTGATCCCGTCCTTCAGGTTCGGGATCGCGAGCAGCATCGCGTACAGGAAGATCCCGCCGATCACGAAGGCCCCGAGGATCGACCCGATGATCGCCTTCGGCGCTTCGCGCCGCGGATCCTTCGTCTCCTCGGCGAGGGTGCCCGCGGTGTCGAAGCCGTAGATCACGAAGAGCGACATGAACATCGCGATGAGGAACGTGCCCGCCGTCAGCGATGTCCCGCCGGTGTGGAAGATCACGCCCGCACTCTGGTGGTGGTGGAAGAGCGCGAGGATGAAGGCGAAGACGACCATGCCGAGGATCTCGAACAGCACGCCCGTGTTGTTCACGATCGCGACGAGGCGCACGCCGAACACGTTCAGCACGGTGATCACGACGAGCGTGATGATCGCCATGATCCGCTGGTTGTGGAGGTTGTTCGCAAGGTTCCAGCCCATGTTGTTGAAGGCCGGAATCAAGCGCGAGCGGCAGCGTGGCGCACACGGCCGTCACCGTGATGATCCCGGCGAACAGGTAGATCCAGCCCGCGAACCAGGAGTACGTCTTCCCGGAGAGGTACTTCGTCCACTGGAACACCGAGCCGGCGACCGGGTAGTGGCTCGCGAGCTCCGCGAAGCCGAACGCGACGCACAGCTGGCCGGCAGCCACGATCGGCCAGCTCCAGATGAAGACGCCGCCGACGGTCGAGAGGCCGAGCGCGAAGAGCGTGAAGATGCCCGTCGACGGCGAGATGTAGCTGAAGGCGACAGCGAACGAGCTGAAGACGCCAAGACTCCGCTTCAGCTCCTGCTTGTAGCCGAACCTCGCGAGGTCCTGCTCGTCGCGAGACGCATGATCCATTCCTAGCCCTCCTGAGTTGCTGGAGCCGGATTCATTTCACGGCATCACAGTTCGTGTCAATGGCCGCAATCCCTACGTCAGGGAGAGCAGTGCGATGCCACCGGCGACAACACCGGCCCCGAGGATGCGCCGCAAACCCACCGGTTCAGCGAGAAAACGGCCTGCGAGGAGGGCGCTCACGACCACGCTGGTCTCGCGCACGGCGGCGACCGGGGCGGCGGCGGCCCGCTGCAGGGCGAGCAGGACGAGGCAGTACGCCCCGAACGTGGCCAGACCCGCCACGAACGTCGGGAGGCGCAGCTCGGCGCGCAGCGCACGCACGCCCGACGAGCGCGCGACCCCTGACGCATAGAGCAGCGCCGGTGCGAGCATCGAGACCTCCAGGTAGGGCAAGGCTCCCGCGTGGGAGACGCCCCGCTTGTCGACGAGCGTGTACGTGGCGATCACGCACGCGATCACGAGCCCGAACGCGACCCCACGCCCCGCGGTCGCCCGCAGGCCGCGCACGAGCAGGATGCCCGTCGCGACGAGGCAGACCCCGAGCACCTGGCCGGCCGAGGTGGCGTGCCCGAATGCGGCGACGCCGAGCACCAGCACGAGCACCGGCGCGACTCCGCGCGAGACCGGGTAGACGACCGACAGCGGCGCGACGCGGTAGGCGGTGACGAGGAGCACGAAGTACACGAGCTGCAGCGCGCCGCTGGCGACGACGTAGGGCCAGGCCGCGCTGTCGAAGCGCCACGCGACCGCGGCCGGGATCGCGAAGACCACCTCGGCGATGAGCAGGGCGACCGCCGTCGCGGCCCGCGGATCCCGCGCCCGGGCGATCAGCACGTTCCAGAGCGCGTGGACGAAGGCGGCGGTGAGCGCGAGCAGCAACGCCGACGTCGGCATCCGCCAACACTACGATCTGGGCGGTGGCGACGCGCGCGGTGATCTTCGACTTCAACGGCACGCTGTCGGATGACGAGCCCGTGCTCTGCGAGATCTTCATCCGCCTCTTCGCCGAGCACGGCCGGCCCCTGTCGGCCCAGGAGTACTTCGACGAACTGGCCGGGCTCTCCGACCCCGAGATCGTCCGCACCTGGCTCGGCGACGACCACCCCGGCGTCGACGACGTGATCGCCACCCGCGTCGAGCTCTACCGGGCGGCGGTCGCCGACGGCTCGACCGTGTACGAGCACACCCGCGAGGCCGTCCGCTGCGCAGCCGAGCGCGTGCCGCTCGCGATCTGCTCGGGGGCGGTGCGGGCCGAGATCGAGCCGGTCGTCGCAGCCGCGGGCATCGCGCCGCTCTTCCGCGGCATCGTCTCGTCCGACGACGTGACCGAGGGCAAGCCCCATCCGGAGGGCTACCTCAAGGCGCTCGCGCTCCTCGGCGTCGCCGCGGCGGACACGGTCGTCTTCGAGGACACCGAGGCCGGCATCGCCTCGGCAAGAGCTGCGGGCATCGGGCACGTGCTCGCAGTGCGCGGGACGCTCGACCCGCACCGGCTGCGCGCGGCCGACGAGCTGATCGACCGCATCGACCTCGAGACGATGGAGCGGCTGCTCACCTGATGCTCGTGATCGCGCATCGCGGCGCATCTGCCTACCGACCCGAGAACACACTCCCCGCGTTCGAGCTCGCGATCGAGCAGGGCGCCGACTTCGTCGAGTTCGACGTCCACAACGGCCTCGCAGTCACGCACGACCCGCCGCGGCGAGACGGCAGCTACCCGTCGCTCGCCGAGGTGCTCGACCTCTGCCACGGCCGGATCGGCGTGATGGTCGAGCTGAAGCGTCCGACGCGGCGACACGGTGGAACGCGCGTTGCGCCTCATGCGCGACGACGACGTGCTGGTCTGCTTCCAACGCGCCGCGCTCGAGGAGGCGCGGGCGCGGCGCCCCGCCGTCCGCACCGTGCAGCACGTCGGCTTCGGCGTCTCGATCCGCCGCGCGGCCGGCGCGTGGGCGGTCGGCTTCCAGAACGAGCGCCTGACCGGCCGCGGGCTCGCGGCCGCCCGCAGGCACGGCCTCGAGACGACGGTCTACACGGTGAACGACGAGGCGCGGATCGCCGAGCTGGCCGGCCTCGGCGTGACCGGTGTCTTCACTGATCGTCCGGATCGAGCACTGGCAGCCCTGGGCCGTCGTCCGGCAGGCTGATCAGCTTCGCGCCCTCGGACGGGATCTTCGCCACCACCTGGGCGCCGACCGGCAGGGCCGCAGCGCGGGCGGTCGACATGTCGGCGATCAGGCTCGTGCCGGTCCCGGTCACCTTCAGCCTGGTCACCGGGCCGAGGAACGTCTGCGTCAGCACCTCGCCCGCGAACGAGTTCGGCGAGATGCCGTTCGTCGGCGCCTCCAGCTCGAGCGACTCCGGCCGGATCAGCACGAGCACCCGCTCGCCGTTTCGGCGGCCGCGCGCGGCGTCCACCTGCAGGCGCAGCCCCGAGTGCTCGACCTCGCCGGTGGCGCCGTCGACCACGACGGCGTCGAGCCGGTTCATCGTGCCGATGAACTCGGCGACGAACGGCGTCGCAGGCGCCGTGTACATCTCGGCGGGCGTGCCCATCTGCTCGATCACGCCGCCGTACATGACGGCCACGTGGTCGGACACGGCCAGAGCCTCTTCCTGGTCGTGGGTGACGTAGAGCGTGGTGATGCCGAGCTCCAGCTGGATCCGGCGGATCTCCTCGCGCAGCTGCACACGCACCTTCGCGTCGAGCGCCGACAGCGGCTCGTCGAGCAGCAGCACGCGCGGCTCGATCGCGAGCGACCGGGCCAGCGCCACGCGCTGCTGCATCCCGCCCGAGAGCTGATGGGGGTAGCGGGTCGCGGCATGGCCGAGGCCCACCAGCTCCAGCAGGTCGTCGACCCGCTTCTGCCCCGCGCCCTTGTGCTCGCCGCGGATCCGCAGGCCGAACTCGACGTTCTGCCGCGCGTTCATGTTCGGGAAGAGCGAGTAGGCCTGGAAGACCATTCCCATGTCGCGCTTGTGCGGCGGCACGCCCGTCATGTCGCGCCCGTCGACCACGATGCGCCCCTCGTCGGGGCGATCGAAACCGGCGACGAGGCGAAGTGCGGTCGTCTTGCCGCACCCGGACGGTCCGAGCAGGGAGAGGAACTCGCCCTCGCCGAGCGCGATGTCGATGCCCTTCAGCGCCTTGAACGAGCCGAAGTTGCGGTGCAGGTTCTGTAGCTCGAGGTAGCTCATCTCGCTCCAGCGATCACGGCGCCACGCACGCCTCGTTTACGGCCGACGAGGAGCAGCGACAGCATCGCGCCCCACGTGATGAGGAAGGACAGCAAGGTCAACGCGCCCGCCGGGAAGCCCTGCGACTCGTTCACGTACTGCAGGAAGATCGGGAACGTGTGGAACGCGGCCAGGTTCGCGATCGTGAACTCGCCCATCACGATCGCGAGCGTCAGGAACGAGGCCGCGAGAGCGGCCGACCTGATGTTCGGGAGGATCACGCGAACGAGCGTCGTCGTCCAGCTCGCGCCGAGGTTGCGCGATGCCTCTGTGAGCGTGTGCACGTCGATCGACCTGAAACCTGCGTCGAGCGAGAAGAACATGTACGGGAACGCGAGGATCACGTACGCGGCCGCGAGGAAGCCCCACGGCTCGCCGTAGAACCAGTGCGGCGCGCCGCGGAACGTGCGCAGCAGGCCGACCACCATCACGATCGGCGGCACGACGAACGGCACGAGCGCCATGAACGCAATCACCGGCCGCAGCTTCGGGAACCTCAGATGCACCAGGTAGATGGTGGGGACGAAGAGCACGAGCGAGATGACGATCGTCTCGATCGCGAGCAGGAACGAGATCTTGATCGTGTGCCAGAAGTCGCCGTTGTGGATCACCCAGCTGTAGTTGGAGAGCGTGCAGCACGGCACCCCGGCCTTGTTCTCCTTGAGCGAGAAGTCGAGCGTCGAGTACAGCGGCACGAGGAAGTACGCGGCGGCGAGCAGCAGCCAGACGAAGGCGCTCGGCGCCATGCGCGGGCGCCTGAGCCTCATTTCGCCCACCGAGCCGAGCGACGCTGCAACGGGATGTAGATCAGCATCATCACGGCCAGCACCACGAACATGCCGAAGGCGAGCGCCTGCGCAAGGTGCGGGTTGTCGAGCACGTTGCCCGTGTAGTAGTTGCCGATCAGGATCGGGACGATGTTCTGACCCTGGTTGAGGCTGTACGCCGTCGCGTAGGCCGCGAACGCGTTCCCGAAGAGCAGGATGAACGCCCCGAGGAACGACGGCATCAGCACCGGGATGCCGACGTAGCGCCAGAACTGCCAGCCTCTGGCGCCGAGATTGGACGCCGCCTCGCGCCACTCGCGCTTGAGCCCGTCGAGCGCCGGTGCGATGACGAGGATCATCAGCGGCAGCTGGAAGTACATGTAGGCGAGCTCGACGCCGCGCTCCGAGAAGAGCTGGAACTGCGGCCAGCGCACGCTGTAGTCGTAGCCCGCGTTCCGGAACCAGACCGTGACGACGCCGAGCGGGCCCGAGGGTCGCGATGAACGCGAACGCCAGTGGGATGCCGCCGAAGTTCGCGGCCACGCCCGAGAACGTCGTCAGGACCGAGCGGATCCAGCGAGGCGTGCCGTCACGGATCGCGGCGTACGCGACGAGGATCCCGAAGAACGCACCGCCGATCGCCGTGATCAGGCTGATCCTGAGGCTCCCCCAGTACGCGTCGACATAGGGGTGCTGGAACAGCAGGTGGATGTTGGCGAACGTGGCGTGGTTCGCCTTGTCCTGGAAGGCGCCCACCATCACCGAGCCGGCGGGCACGAACAGGAACGCGATCACGTACGCGAAGAACGGCAGCGTCGCGAGCCACCCGAGTGATAGGCGCCTCCGGCCGGACGAGACGTCCGGCCGGAGTGCCTGATCAGCTGCAGCGCCCGTGGCGATGGCCTACGAACCGACCTTCGTCGGCCACGTCTGCGCGATGAGCGCCTTCGCCTTGGCCTGCTGGCCGAGGCTCGCGAACTTCACCTTCGTGTAGATCGAGGCCGACGGCAGTGCGGCAAGCACGGCCTTCGGGATCACCTTGCGCTTGACCAGGTCGGCGAACCGAGCCGGGTGCGCGCCGCCCTTGAGCCAGATGATCTGTCCCTGGTCGGAGTACAGGAACTCCTCCCACAACCGTGCGGCGTTCGGGTGCGGCGCGTAGGCGCTGATCGCCTGCGCGTAGTACCCGCCGTACACGCCGTCGGCCGGGACGGTCATCGCCCAGCTCGCCGCCGGGAACTCCTTGACGTACGCAAGGTTGTTGTAGTCCCAGTCGAGCGAGATCGGCGTCTGCCCCGAGGCGACGGTCTGAGGTGTCGTCTGAACGGGGATGTAGTTGCCGCTCTTCTTCAGCTGCGCCCAGAAGTCGATACCGGGGCCGACGTCGTTGAGCGAGCCGCCGTTTGCGAGCGCCGATGCGATCACGACGGAGACGGCCGAGTTCGAGGCGAGCGGGCTGCCGTTGATCGCAACCTTCCCCTTGTACTCGGGCTTCAGCAGGTCCTTGAACGTCTTCGGCGGATTCGAGACGAGCGTCTTGTTGTAGCCGATCGACACCGCGCCCCAGTAGTCGCCCATCCAGTAGCCACGCGTGTCCTTGAGGGCCCGCGGGATCGTCTCGTAGTTCGAGTTGAAGTACTTCGCGTACAGGCCCTCGTTGGCACCCGAGATCGCGAAGGACACACCGACGTCGACGACGTCCGGAGCCCGCGAATCGCTCTTCAGCGACCGGACCGCTTCGTTCTCCTGCGCGGAGCTGCCGTTCGGGTTGTCGTTCGAGATGCCGATGCCGTACTTCCGCGGGAAGACGTGGAGCGCCTCGCCGTAGTTCGCCCAGTCGGGCGGCAGGGCGATCGTGTTCAGCTTGCCTTCCTTCTTCGCCGCCGCGATGAGCGCCGGCAGGCCGGCCGCCGTCATTGCGGGTCGGCGGGGCGGCGAGCTTGGCCTTGGTGGCGCCGAGTGCCGTCGCTGCGCTCCCCATGACCGTCAAGCCCGAGAGCTGCCGCCGCGCTGCGCCGCAGCATCGACGAGCGGCTCATACCTTCTTCCTCGAGCTTGGCCCAGAACTCGATTTCTTGGGCCTCGTAGTCCTCCATGCAATGCCCCCTCAGGGTTGTGGTCTCCCTAGAAGATCACGCCAGGGGGGTCAATTTCAATAGGTCTGATGCCCCATTTCACCAAAGTGTCATCGGACCGTCACCGGATCTCGGCCCGGACTCCGAATCAGTAGGCTCGCTCGCGTGCACCCGTTTTCTGCCCCCGGAGAATGGCTTCGCTGTGCCCTGCACACGCATACGACGAACTCCGACGGCGACCTCGCGCCCGACGGGCTCGTCCGCCACTACGACTGGGCGGGCTACGACGTCATCGCGATCTCCGATCATTGGGTGCGCACCGACGAGCCGTCGACCCCGGGCCTGCTCGTGATCCCGTCGGCCGAGCTGAACGCGATCGCGCCGGCCCGCGAGGACGACGCCCATGTCCTCGCCCTGGGGCTCGAGGTCGATCCGGTGGTGCCCGACCTCGAGTTCGCGCCTCTCCAGGAGGTCGTCTCCTTCGTGCTCGCAAACGGCGGCGTGCCCTTTCTCGCCCACACCTACTGGAGCGGCCTGCGGGTCGAGCAGTGGGAGACGTGCGAGGGGCTCGTCGGGATCGAGGTGTGGAACACCGGCTGCGAGCTCGAGGTGGGCCGCGGCGACGCGTCGCTGCACTGGGACGAGGCGCTCGAGCGCGGCCGCTGCTTCTTCGGCCTCGCGACCGACGACTCGCACCACCCCGGCTACGACAGCGGCTTTGCCTGGACGTGGGTGCGGGCGGCGGAGCGGACGCAGCCTGCGGTGCTCGACGCGCTGCGTGCGGGCGCGTTCTACGGCTCGACCGGCCCGCGCATCGACGCGGTCGACGTGACCGACGGCGACGTGACGGTGCGCTGCAGCCCCGCGGCGAGCATCACGCTCTACACCGGCCGCCGGCGCGGGGCCCGCGCCAACGCGGGCCGGCTCGGCTATCCGAATAACGCGCAGGTGCTGGAGCGGACGGACGACGGGCTGATCACGGCGGTCAAGCTCGAGCGGCCGTTCCGGCAGCCCTATGGGCGCATCGAGGTGGCCGACGCAAACGGCAACCGGGCGTGGACGAACCCACTGTGGATCGCGTAGCGGCCGTCGAGCAGCTGGGCGCGCGCCCGTTCGACCTGCTGGTGATCGGCGGCGGGATCGTCGGCGCCGGGATCGCCGAGGCGGCGACCGCCCACGGGCTCGACGTCGCGCTCGTCGAACGTGGCGACTTCGCGGGCGCGACCTCGAGCGCATCGTCCAAGCTCGTCCACGGCGGGCTGCGCTACCTCCAGATGGGCGACGTCCGGCTCGTCCGCGAGGCGCACCAGGAGCGCCGGTACCTGATGAACGTGGTGGCACCGCACCTCGTCGAGCGACTGCCGTTCGTGTTCCCGCTCTACCGCGACGGCCCGCACCGGCCGTGGGTCGTCCGCACCGGCGTCCTGCTCTACTCCGCGCTCGCGCGCGCGAAGCTGAACGGCCGTGTCTCGACGACTCGCGCGCTCCGCCTGGTGCCGCAGCTTCGTACCGAGGGGCTGCATTCCTCCGCCCTGTACGCGGACGCCTGGACGAACGACGGCCGGCTGACGATCGCGAACATCCGGGCCGCGGCCGACCGAAACGCGGTCGTCCTCAACTACGCGGAGGTGACCGCGGTGCGGCCGACGGCGCCGACGTGCTGGTCGACGGCCAGACCGTGCGGGTGTCCGCGCGCCTGATCGTCAATGCGACCGGCCCGTGGCTCGACCGGGTGCGGCGGCTCGAGGATCCCGGCGCCGCGCCGTCGGTTCGCCTGAGCAAGGGCGTGCACCTGATCGTGGACGGTGGCGAGGGCTGGGGCGCAGCCGTCACGATCCCGCACGACAAGGTGCGGGTCAGCTTCGCGATCCCCTGGGAGGGGAAGCTGCTGCTCGGAACGACGGACACGCTGCACGAGGGCGAGCCCGAGGACGGCCGCGTCACGGACGACGACGTGCGCACGATCCTCGACGAGGCGAGCGTCGCCGTGCACGACCTCGGCGCGGTGCGCGCCTCGTTCTGGGGGCTGCGCGTTCTCCCGGGCGGCCCGGGCGCGACCGCGAACGCCCGTCGCGAGACGGTCTACACGCGCGGCCGCCTCGGCATGCTCAGCGTCGCCGGCGGCAAGCTCACCACGTACCGGCGGATCGCCCTCGACGCTCTCGAGCAGCTCGGCGTGCGCAATCTCGACCGCAAGCCGCGGCCGCTGCCCGGCGCGACGGGCCTCGCGCACGTCCGCTGGCCGTTCGAGCTCGACGCGGCGACGCGCGGCCACCTGCTGCACCTCTACGGCTCGCTCGCCCCGGACGTGCTCGAGCCCGCGCTCCGCGATCCCTCGCTCCTCGAGCCGCTCGTCCCCGGCCGGCCCGACCTGCGCGCCCAGGACCTCTATGCGCGCGAGCACGAGTGGGCGCGGACGGACGAGGACGTGCTGCGGCGCCGCACGACCGCGTGGCTCGCCGGTCTAGACTCGGGGCATGGCTCCGAGGTATCAGCGGCTGACCCAGCCGCTCGTGCGTGATCAGGGAGAGCTGAGGGCCGCGACCTGGGACGAGGCGCTCGACCGCGCCGCGTCCGGGTTTCGCAAGGTGCTCGACGAAGGTGCCATGACGGGCATCTTCAGCTGCTCCAAGACCACGAACGAGTTGAACTTCGCCACGCAGAAGTTCAGCCGGGTCGTTCTGCATTCGAACAACGTCGACAGCTGTAACCGCACCTGACACGCTCCTAGCGTCGTCGGTCTGGCGACGGTGTTCGGTGCCGGTGGCGGAACCAGCTCCTACGAGGAGCTGCGCGAGGCTGCGGACCTGATCGTGCTGTGGGGCTCGAACGCGCGCGAGGCGCACCCGATCTTCTTCCACCACGTGCTGAAGGCCGTCCACCGCGGCGCCAGGCTGATGGTCGTCGATCCGCGGCGCACGGTCTCGGCGCAGTGGGCCGACCTGTGGGTCGGGCTCGACGTGGGCAGCGACATCCCGCTCGCAAACGCGATCGCGCGCGAGATCATCGAGCGCGGCCTCGCGAACGAGGAGTTCATCGCGAGGGCGACGAGCGGGTTCGACGCGTTCCGCGAGTCGGTCGAGCCCTGGACGCTGGAGGCCGCCGAGCGCGCGACCGGCGTCCCCGCCGAGGCGATCCGCGAGCTCGCGCTCGCGTGGGGCACCGCGAAGAGCCCGCAGATCTGCTGGACGCTCGGCATCACCGAGCATCACAACGGCGTCGACAACGTGTTCGCGCTGATCAATCTCTCACTCCTCGTCGGCGGCGTCGGCCGCTACGGCGCGGGGCTGCAGCCGCTGCGCGGGCAGAACAACGTGCAGGGCGGCGGCGACATGGGCGCCATCCCCAACAAGCTGACGGGCTTCCAGGACGTCGAGGACGCGACGCTGCGGGCCAAGTTCGAGGCCGCGTGGGGCGCCACGATCCCGCCGCGGAAGGGACTGCACCTGACCGAGATGTTCGAGGCGATGGAGCACGGCGACCTGCAGGCGCTCTACGTGATCGGCGAGAACCCGGCGCAATCGGAGGCCGACCAGACCCGCGCCCGCGCGCTGCTGCGCGGGGTCGACCACCTCGTCGTGCAGGACATCTTCCTGACCAAGACCGCGGAGCTCGCCGACGTCGTGCTGCCGGGCTGCGCGGGCTGGGCGGAGTCGGAAGGAACGGTCACCTCGAGCGAGCGGCGGGTGCAGCGGGTGCGCAAGGCGCTCGACCCGCCGGGCGAGGCACGCGACGACATCGAGATCGTCTACGAGCTCGCACGGCGGCTCGGCACCGACCTCGGCAGCCCGCGCCCGGAGGACATCTGGAACGAGGTGCGGTCGCTCTCTCCCATGCACGCCGGCATGACCTACGAGCGGCTCGAGGAGCTCGGCGGCATCCAGTGGCCGTGCTGGGACCTCGAGCATCCGGGCGACCAGTTCCTGCACGCCCGCCTGTGGGACGAGGTCGTCGAGGAGCCGGCGCCCTTCATGCCGGTCGAGCACTCCCCGCCCGTCGACCGGCTCGACGACGACTTCCCGCTCCGGCTCACGACGGGCCGCAGGCTCGAGTCGTTCAACACCGGCGTGCAGACCGGCGGCTTCTCCTCGCCGCTGCACGTCGGTGGCGAGGCGCTGCTCGTGTCCCCGGAGGACGGCGAGCGCTACGGCCTCGTCGACGGCGGGCGCGCGCTCGTCACCTCGCAGGCGCGGCTCGGTGGAGGCGCCCGTCGCGTTCGCGTCGAACCTGCGGCCCGGTCTCGCCTTCATGAACCTCCACTTCCCCGACCTCGTCGAGACCAACGTGCTGACGATCGACGCGACCGACCCGCTCTCGGGCACGGCCGAGTTCAAGGCGACGGCGATCCGCGTGGAGGCCGTCTAGTGCTCGGCCGGGAGAAGCACTGATGGACATCAATCTCCTCGACGCGGCACCGAGTGAGGCCGAGCGGGAGGCGATCGACGCCGTCGTCGGCGAGGCGGTCGACGCCGGTGACCGCGTGGCGCACGCCGACCGGACGCGGCGGCACCTGCTCCTCCCCGCCCTGCGCGCCGCGCAGCTGCGGGTCGGGTGGGTCAGCGAGGGCGCGCTCGGCTACGCGTCGCGGCGCCTGTCGGTGCCGCCGGCCGACGCCTACGGCGTGGCGAGCTTCTACGCGCTGCTCGCACTCGAGGAGCGCCCTGCAGACCTGACGCACGTCTGCACCGACCTCTCGTGCGCGCTGAAAGGAGCCCAGGTCGGGCCGGGCGAGCATGCGAGCCCCTGCCTCGGCCTGTGCGAGCGCGCGCCCGCCTCCTACCGCACGATCGCGGGAGCCGAGCCGCGCGAGCTGCAGCTGCCCGAGCAGGGGCCGCCGCTCCCGCAGGCGGGCGACCCGTCGCTGCGGCTCCTGCGCCGCATCGGCGCAGGCATCGACCCCACCTCGCTCGAGGCCTACGTCGCGGCCGGCGGCTTCGAGCAGCTGCGGCGCGCGCGTGAGCTCGGCGCCGACGCGGTGATCGCCGAGCTGACGGCTTCCCGCCTGCTCGGCCGGGGCGGTGCCGCCTTCCCGACCGGCGTCAAGTGGGAGGCCGTCGCCAAGACAGCCTGCGCAGCCGCACTACGTCGTCTGCAACGCCGACGAGTCGGAGCCCGGGACCTTCAAGGACCGGGTGCTGATGGAGAGCGACCCCTTCGCGCTCGTCGAGTCGGTCGCGATCGCTGCCTTCGCAACCGGCAGCGTGCGGGCGTTCGTCTACGTCCGGGCCGAGTACCCCCTCGCCCACGAGCGCCTGCGGAACGCGATCGCGCAGAGCGCGCCGTACCTCGACGGGCTCCAGCTCGAGCTGCGGATCGGCGCCGGCGCCTACGTCTGCGGCGAGGAGACGGCGCTCTTCCAGTCGATCGAGGGCTACCGCGGCGAGCCGCGCAACAAGCCGCCCTTCCCGGTCGAGGTGGGGCTCTTCGGCCGGCCGACCGCCGTCAACAACGTCGAGACGCTCTTCAACGTGCTCGAGGTGCTGCGCGACGGCGCGGCGGCGTACGCGCAGACCGGCACGGAGGGCTCCGCGGGGACGCGCCTCTTCTGCGTCTCGGGCTGCGTCGAGCGGCCCGGGCTGTACGAGCTGCCGTTCGGGACGACGCTGCGCGAGCTGCTCGACCTCGCCGGCGCAGCGCCGCCCAAGGCGGTGCTGCTCGGCGGCGCCGCGGGCGCGTTCGTCGGCCCAGAGCTGCTCGACCTGAAGCTGACGCACGAGGACACGCGCGCGGCCGGCGTCACGCTCGGCTCCGGCGTCGTGATCGTCTACGACGAGCAGGCGGAGCTCGTGCCCGCGCTCCTTCGGATCGCAGAGTTCTTCCGCGACGAGTCGTGCGGCCAGTGCGTCCCGTGCCGCGTCGGCACCGTGCGGCAGGAGGAGGCGCTGCAGCGGCTCGCCGCCGGCGCGGCGCTCGCGGACGAGCGCGAGACGCTGGCCGAGCTGGCGCAGGTGATGCGCGACGCCTCGATCTGCGGCCTCGGCCAGACGGCCGCCAACGCGATCGAGTCGGCTGTCGCCAACCTCGGGGTCTTCGCATGAGCACCCTGATCGCTGCGCCGAAGAGGATGGTCGAGCTGACGGTGGACGGGCAGAGCGTGCGCGTCCTCGACGGGTCGACGATCCTCGATGCCTGCCGGCTTGCGGGCATCGACACGCCGACCCTCTGTTACGGCGACACCCTGACACCGGTGAACGTGTGCCGCGTCTGCGTGGTCGAGCTGGAAGGCGCGCGCACCCTCGTGCCCTCGTGCTCGCGCAAGGCCGAGGCGGGAATGATCGTGCACACCGACTCGGAACGCGTCCGCACGAGCCGCCGCCTCGTGCTGGAGCTGCTCGGCTCGTCGGTCGATCTGTCGCTGGCCCCGGAGGCGCTCTCCTACATCGAGCGCTACGACGCGAAGCCGGAGCGCTTCGGCGCCGACGCGGCGACGGTGGCGCAGGACGTGAAGATCGACAACGACCTCTACGTGCGCGACTACTCGCGCTGCATCCTCTGTTACAAGTGCGTCTCGGCCTGCGGAGAAGACGCGCAGAACACGTTCGCCATCGCCGTCGCCGGCCGCGGCTTCGGTGCGCACATCTCGACCGAGCTCGACGTCACGCTGCCCGAGTCGGCGTGCGTGTACTGCGGCAACTGCATCGCGGTGTGCCCCACCGGCGCGCTGATGTCGAAGAGCGAGTACGACCGACGCCAGGCGGGCACCTGGGACGAGGCCGGCGAGGAGGTCGTCACCACGGTGTGCCCGTACTGCGGCGTCGGCTGCAACCTCGAGCTGCACGTCCAGGAGGGCGACATCGTCAACGTCACGTCGCCCGACGACCACGACGTGACCCGCGGCAACCTCTGCATCAAGGGCCGCTTCGGCTTCCAGTTCGTCCAGAACCGCAAGTGATCCAGGTTCGCGTCCTCTACTGGCAGGAGATCCCGTCGCTCGTCCGCGCGACGGCCGAGGACGGCACGCAGCTCTCGCGCCAGCTGCCCGACTGGTTCCAGCAGGAGATCGACCGCGTGGCGATGGAGCAGGGCCTCGTCGGCAGCGACGCCTACCTGGAGCAGTGGCACTGGAGCGAGCTGCCGGAGCGCGAAGGCGCTGCCCCGGACGTGCTGGACGCGGTCGAGGCCGAGCTCGTCGCCGCGGCAGGGAGCGGGTTAGGCCACCGGCAGCGTGAAGGAGACGCGGGCGCCGCCCGTCGCCGCTCCTTCCGCCCAGATCCGGCCGCCCTGGGCCTCGACGAGCCCGCGCGCGATCGCGAGGCCGAGCCCCGCGCCGCCGACGCGGGCCGGGTCGCTGCGCCAGAACCGGTCGAACATCCGGCGCGCCGCCTCCGGCGTCAGGCCGGTGCCGGTGTCCTCGACGCTGACCGTGACGTGGTCCGTCGCCGGCGTCGAGCAGCACGGCGATCGCGCCGTCCGACGGCGTGTGCTGCAGCGCGTTCGTCAGCAGGTTGAGCAGGACCCGCTCGACCTCGGCCGGGGCACAGCGCACGGGCGGCGTGTCGGCGAGGCGGCGGTCGAGGGTCACGCCGCGCGCACGCGCCTCGGCCTCGACCCCGCGCACGCACGAGTCGACGAGCGGCGCGACCGAGACGACCTGCAGCTCGTGCGACAGCGCGCCCGCGTCGATGCGCGCCAGCTCGAAGAGGTCGTCGACCAGCATCCCGAGCCGGCGCGCGTGCTCCTGCAGCGGCGCGAGGTACTCCTCCGGCCGCGGCGAGGCCGTCCTCGATCGCCTCCAGCATCGCCGTGATCGATGCGACCGGCGTGCGGAGGTCGTGGCTCGCAGCCGCGATCAGCTCCCGGCGCGCGTCGAAGAGGCTCTCGAGCTCCGACGCCATCGCGTTGAACGATCGGCCGAGCTGGGCGAGCTCACGCGGCCCGGTGGTCGGGGCACGCACGGTCAGGTCGCCCTCGGCGAGGCGGTCGGAGGCGGCACTCAGGTTCTCGAGGCGCCGCGTGATCGACGCGGCCAGCACGAGCGCGATCGCAACCGCGCCCGCCGCGGCGCCTGCTGCGACGGCGAGGATCTTCACGTCGGCGCCCATGTGGAACATCACCCAGCCCGAGAGCAGCACGGCGCCGAGCGGCAGCAGCACGGCGAGCAGGCCGAACGCGGCGAGCTGCGACCGGACGGTGGCGAGGCGGCTGAACGAGAGGGCGCCGAGCAGGCCGACCGCGAGCGTCGAGACGGCGACGACGACGCGCGAGATGGATCACGGCACGAACCGGTAGCCGACACCCCACAGCGTCTCGAGCCGCTGCGGGAGCCGACGGGTCGGACTCGATCTTCGAGCGCAGGCGCCGGATGTGGACGGTGACGGTTCCGGTGTCGAGCGCCGCCTCGTAGCCCCACACGCGGTCCATCAGCTGCTTGCGCGAGAAGACCTCACGCGGGTTCGACGCGAGGAAGAAGAGCAGGTCGAACTCCTTGCCGGTCAGCCGCACCGGCTCGCCGTCGAGCGTCACCTCGCGCGCTGCGCCGTCGATCGTCAACGCGCCGAAGGTCAGCGTCCTCGCGGTGGCGACGGGCGGCGACTCGGCACGCTTCAGGACGTTGCGCACGCGGATCGCGAGCTCGCGCGGCGAGAACGGCTTCGTCACGTAGTCGTCGGCTCCGAGCTCGAGCCCGACGATGCGGTCGGCCGCCTCACCGCGGGCGGTGAGCATGATCACCGGCAGGTCGCTGCCCGAGCGGATCCAGCGGCAGAGCGACAGCCCGTCGGTGCCCGGGAGCATCACGTCGAGGACGACGAGGTCGCGGCGCCCCGCTCTCGATCAGCGCCCGCGCGGAAACCCCGTCGCCCGCCTCGAGCGTGTCGAAACCGTCTCGCTGGAGGTAGCGCACGACGACGTCTCGCACGATCGGTTCGTCGTCGACGACGAGCACGGTGGTCATCTCGCTCATTGTCGTTGCTCGCGCGCCCACTTGGGGTGGTGGTGCTCGGCCCAGTCCCTGCGCACGCTCCCCAGGGTCATGCCGCGCAGGGCATGTCGCGTGGCGGGATAGATGAGCGCCAGGTAGAGGTGGCCGACGAAGCAGCGCGAGCGAGATGTAGGTGAGCCAGTCGTGGAGCAGGATCGTGCTCGCGAACTGGAAGCGGTGGTCGCGCTCGCCCAGCCACAGCAGCGAGCCCGAGACCGCGAAGAGCACGGCGAACGCAGCGGTCAGCGCGGCGTTCACCTTCTGCCCGGCGTTGAACCGGCCCTGCGGGGCCGGCCGCCGCCGCAGCCACTGCACGTCGTCGTCGTCGAACGTCTCGAGCTCGCGCAGCGTCTGGCGCAGGCGCCTGCGGTCGCCGAGCACGACGACGAGCACCAGTGCGGCGATCCAGGCGACGGCCGGTGTAGACGTGGATGTCCTTGAGGAGCGGCCGCCGCCCGACGAGGATGCTGAGCCGCGGCACGTAGAGGATGAGCCCGGTGCCGAGGAGCGCGAGGAAGGCGGTCGCGTGCACCCAGTGCACCGCGCGCTCGGTGCGCGTGAAGCGCTCGACGTAGCGGGTCTCAGAAGCCATTCGAGCGGCCGACCCAGGCGTTGGTGTCGTACCCGCGCTGTTCCCAGTAGCCCGGCTGGGCGACGTGACCGACCGTGATCCGCTCGACCCACTTGACGCCCTTGTAGCCGTACATGTCGGGGATGACGACGCGCACCGGCGCGCCGTGCTCGCGTGCGAGCGGCTTGCCGTCCATCTCGTAGGCCAGCAGCACGTCCGGCAGGTGCGCCTGGTCGAGCGTCAGCGTGTCGACGTAGGGACGCTCCGCAGAGGTGAAGGTCAGCACGCGCGCCGATGGCTGCGGCCCGGCGGCCGAGAGCAGGTCGCGAAAGCGGACGCCGCGCCAGTGAACGTTGCTGACGGTCCACCCCGTCACGCAGTGGAAGGTCGACACCTGCTCCGCGGCCGGCAGCGCGAGCAGCTGCCGGTAGTCGATCGTCTGCGGCCGGTCGACCTGCCCGTCGATCGTCAAGCGCCACGACGCCGGGTCGAAGCGGGGCATCGACGCGGCAACGGTGTAGATGCGCCAGCCGGACGGGATCAGCCCGCCCGGCAGCGCGTCGGTCAGCGGCGACGCCGCGCCCGAGACCGCGTGCCAGGCAGATCGTCCCCAGACGAGGGACGAGAGGCCCACGGCCGTCACGCCGAGGAAGGCGCGACGGCCGTAGAGGCGGGTCTCGCGTGGCTCCACTCTCGTCAGTGCGCCTTGACGACGAACCAGCCGTCGACGCCGTTGCAGAGGATCTTCTTCGCGGTGTCGCCGTGGAAGGTGTAGAGCGGATGGCCGTTGTAGGTGACCTGCGTCTTGCCGTCGGGACGCATGACCTCGCCGAACGTCCCCATCACGCCCGCGATGTGCTTGGGCGCCATCGTCCCGTGGGGGATCGTGAGCGGCGGCCACGTCTTCGCGCAGGCGCCGGTGCACTTCACCTTCCGGGCCTTCTCCTGGTTCCAGGTGTAGAGCGCGAGGTGCTTCGGGGTCGCGAGGATCTTGCCGAACGTGGCGGTCTTCAACGCGACCACGGGCCCGGTCGAACGTTGCGCAGCGAGCGCGGCCGTGGCGAGCGAGGCGGCGAGGGCGAGCACGACGAGCGGCAGTACGAGGCGGCGCATCTGGGATCTCCTTGGTCTGAGGTTGACTCGCTCCTCGTTGTACGCGCGCCGAGGCCCGTGCACCCGGTTTCGCCGCTGCATTTCAGAGACTGTTCAGAACTTGTCAAGCAGACGTGAGCAAGATCGCGAGCGCCGACCGCTTCGCTATCCTCGAAGAGCAGCCTGTTGAAAGGGCGCGCGCAGATCGGTACAACCCGGTCTGTTGTTCCCGCCGGACGCAGACGTCCGCACCAAGGCGATGCCGCCTTCTCAGTCCCGCACACGTCGAATCGTCGGCCGTCGATGATCGCCTGTGCCAACACCATGGAGGCGAACGGAATGACGTTCACACAGAGAGAACAACGAGAACACCACGAGGAGCGCCGCGAGAGCGACGACTTCCACCTGAGAGTGCTGATCGAGACGATGAGCCGCGACGGCTACACCGAGCGTGAGATCGTCGCGGCGGTCAACCGGGCCGGCGGCCGACGGGCCGGCGGAGAGACGTAGACTCGAGCCGAATGCGGATCGGAGTCCTCACCGGCGGCGGCGATTGCCCGGGACTGAATGCGGTCATCCGGGCGGTCGCCCGCCGCTCGTGGGCGAACGGCTACGAGGTCGTCGGGGTGCGCGAAGGCTGGCGCGGCATGGTCGAGCACCTGTTCGAGCCGCTCGGGCCGAGCGAGATCTCCGGGATCCTGCCTCGCGGCGGGACGATCGTGGGGACGTCCCGCACCAACCCGTACAAGGTCGACGGAGGCATCGACAAGGTGCGCGAGGCGTTCGAGCAGCTCGACGCCCTCGTCGCGATCGGCGGCGAGGACACGCTCGGTGTCGCGTCGAAGCTCTTCTCGGAGTTCGAGCTGCCGGTGGTCGGCGTCCCGAAGACGATCGACAACGATCTCTCGGGCACCGACTACACATTCGGCTTCGACACGGCGGTCGCGATCTGCACCGAGGCGATCGACCGCATCCACACGACGGCCGAGTCGCACAACCGTGTGATGGTCGTCGAGGTGATGGGACGCCACGCGGGTTGGATCGCGGTGCACAGCGGCATCGCCGGCGGTGCCGACGTGATCCTGATCCCCGAGCGTCCGGTCGTCCTCGACGAGGTCGAGGCGGAGATCCGCCGCCGCCACGGCCGCGGCAAGAACTTCTCGATCGTGGTGATCAGCGAGGGCTGCGAGCTGCCCGGCGCCGAGGACAAGGGCGAGGTCGACCAGTTCGGCCACAAGCTGCTCGCCAAGCGCGGCGTCGGCGAGCAGCTCGGCGACGAGATCGAGCGCCGCACCGGGTTCGAGACGCGCGTCACCGTGCTCGGTCACATCCAGCGCGGCGGCTCCCCCACCGCGCGCGACCGGATCCTCGCCACCCGGTTCGGGCTGAAGGCGGCCGACCTGGTGCGCGACAAGCAGTTCGGCCAGATGGCGGCGCTCCGCGGCGACGACGTGATCTCGGTCTCGCTCGAGGAGGCGACCGCCGAGCTGAAGACGGTGCCGGCCGAGTGGTACGAGGTCGCCCGCACCTTCTTCGGCTAGCAGCACGAGGCGAAGGCCTGGCTGCACGTGCCCATGTCTGCGCTCGAAGAGGTGTCAGACACCATCGGTGTCTGACACCGGCGCAGCGGCGTCTCGACGATGAGTTGCAGGCCCTGGAAGGGTCCAACGTTCAGCCAAGACGGCCTACCGGTGAAACAGAAAGGGGTGTGACGTGGCTGAATGGGCGAAGCAGATCGGCGCCATCAACCTGATCGTGGGCGACCTGGAGCGCTCGAAGGCGTTCTATCAGGAGGTCTTCGGGCTGCTTCTCGAGCACGAAGACGAGGAGTCGGCGATGTTCCGCCTCTCCGACACATATGTCTTCTTGCAGCGCGGTTCCGCTCACGAGGACCGTCCGTCGGAGGACGCACTCAGCCTGGCGCAGAAGGGGGTCGGGCAATTCGTCATCTTCGTCGACGACGTGAGGGCGGTCTGTGCCGAGTTGGAGCGGGCACAGGTGGCCACGATCAGCGGCCCCGCGGACCGCGAATGGGGCATGCGTACCCTCACCCTCGCCGATCCGGCCGGCTACACCTGGGAGATCACGCAGCAGTTGCCCAGCGGCTAAATCGTGTCGTAAGCCCGCAAGACGAGTATATGGTCGGCCTGTGTCCACCAGTTTGACAAGCTTCGTCATTGCGTTTGCTGCGGCTGTTGTCGTTCTATTCGGCGCGCCGGGAGCTGCTGCCGCCGCGTTCCAGCGAGACGATTCTCTGATCCTTTATCGGTATCCCGCGACGGCTCAAACGGGTCGGATCGAGTTGTGGACGACGAACGGCGCGGGAGGGGACGCCCATCGCGTGAAAGTCGTGACGCCACCGAAGGGTCGTGCGCTGCTTGACGCGCAACTGACGCGTCACGGCGATTTGGTCTACGCCTTGTCTGAGACCGTCGACGGGAACGTAGGTGACCTCTATCTTGTCGATCACCGAACGCGGCGCACACGGTTGCTGTTCACAGTTCGCGGGCTCGGACCGTTCGCGACTTCACCGGGTGGCTTGCAGATTGCTTACGGCAGAGAGTTGCCGGTCGCCGGGAAGCCCGCGACGTTCATCGCGAATCTCGACGGGTCGCAACGGCGGCGAGTCGCGCCCGTCGAGGCCAGTTACCAACTGAGCTGGCCGATCTCGAGCACGCTGTTCCTGGTCGGCGGCGCGGGCAACTGCTGGTTCTGCGCGGTCAACGTGGCGACGGGTGTCGGTCACCTGGTCCCCGTTCCGGTCGGCAACATCATTGGCTGGCCGGCCGTGTCTCCACGCGCAGACCGCGTCGCGTTCTTTGATCAGACGGGGCCCGCCGGAGAGCGGATCTACACGTCAAGCGGCAAGTTCCTCCGAAACCTCATCGGCGTCGGGGGAGACCGCGCCTTCTGGGCACCCGACGAGCAACGACTGCTCATTCAAGCCCCTGGCACTCTGGCTCCCGTTCTCAGGATCTTCGGCTTCGCGACCCACCGGCTGACGACATTTCGCCACGCCGGCCCGCAGTCCATGGGCGTACTCGACTGGAAACCGACCGACGCCGCAAGTTGACTTCCAGATCCAGTCACTCGCTTGCGCCAGCGTGAGGAATGAATTCAGACAGAAACGGAGCGGAGTGCGATGAGTTTCGATGATCCGGGAAGTCTCGTACCTGGCACCGCCCCTACAAGGAGAATCTGATGACCGAATCGATTCGGAGAATCAATCTCGGCGCGATCGAATGTACGCCACGTCCACAGCTTCCCGACGGTTTCAAGCGGCACAGCGTCCGCATAGGAGCGACCCTGGGCGCGGAACGCTCAGGTCTCAGCGTCTACGAGTTGCCTCCCGGCCAGGCTGTGAGTCCCTACCACTACGAAGAACCGGAAGAGGAATGGCTTCTGGTCGTTTCAGGAAGCCCAACGCTTCGGCACCCGGAGGGCGAGGAGCAGCTCGCGCCCTGGGATGTCGTGTTCTTCCCGCCCGGGCCCGCGGGTGCGCACCTCGTGAGGAACAACAGCGAAGAAACCGCGCGCGTCGCGATGTTCTCGTCCTCAGGCTCGACGGTCGGCGCAGTCGTCTACCCCGACTCGGACCTGGTGTGGGTGTGGACTGAGGACGACTCGGTCGACATGGTCGTGAAACGCAGCAGTGCGGTGGATGACCTAGCGCCGTGGATCGCGGACCCGAACGCAGCCTGAACCCGGACAACCTTCGCCCGCGCCGGTGTGTTCGAAAAGGTGTCTGACACCTTGGTGTCAGACACCAGTTGGCTCGGCAGCCGGTTCGACGGATCGGTACCTGGTACCTCAGGTACCAGGTACCTGGTTTGGGAGCTTTTGGGCGCTGGCCTGGGCGAGCGTTCGGCGATGCACCTGAGCGTCGCAAGAGTGTTCATGGAGCGGCAAGACCGGGACGCCGTCGAAGGAGGTCGAAATGATCATGCTCGATCATGTCGGGATCGCCGTTGCCGACTACCCGCGAAGCAAGGCGTTCTACGAGCAGGCGCTCGCCCCACTCGGGATGAGGCTCCTGATGGAGTTCTCCGAAGCCGTCTGCCACGTACCCGGTTAACACCGCTCCCGTGCGCGAGTGTTCACAAATGACGCCAGAGCGAACTAACGCGGCGGCGAGACCGCTTCAGCCAGTGAGTCCGCAACCGCCCGAACGCTGCGACGCACCTCAGCCCTCAAGCGCCGGCGACGCGTAAGTCGTAGACCTTGAAGGAAAGCAACAAGCCGGTCGGCCTCCGGGCCTCCAAGAGACAGCGCAGCCTGAGCCGAATCTCCTTTCCAGATGCTGAGACGAACATGCTGGGGCTGCGCCAGATAGACCGAGACGCGAAGCCCCCCGTCTCCAAGGTCGTCCTCTCCGTGGAAGTACTCGACGATCTTCGACCGAAGGGCAGCACCACAACGAGAGCAGTATCGGAAGTCATCCTCAACGGTGTGGCTGCACTCACTGCACGTCCGCATCGCCCCTCCTGCCGGTCGCTGCCTCCTTTTTATGCTTCCCTCCCGGGGCGGTCAACCCCCGATGCTGGGCTGCGCCGGCGTCCCCTTACGCCTTGTGCGGCTTGCTGCGGCGCTCCGACGATCGACCAGCCGGCAAGTGGACCGGGCCGGAAACTTCCACTCCGGGCTAGCGCGAAGCTTCTAGAGCTCGGCCAGCGGGAAGCTGCGGTGGCGGCGCGGCGGCACGAGGAAGTTCTGGCGGTGCGTCGTCGAGAGGATCGAGTTGAAGCCCTGGTTGCGGTCGCGCGGCGTGAACGCGATCTTGCCGTCCGGCAGCTGGCCGTCCATCGCGCGGCGGTTGCGGCGGAAGTCGTCGCCCGTCGGGTTGAAGACGATGAAGTGCACGCCCGCGGCGGGCGTGGCGCCGATCTCGGCGGGGAGCTCCGACCAGAGGAAGGGGTTGTCGAGCGTGTTGAAGTCGGCACGCACCGGGATCGCCGTCCCCTTCGGGTACACGACCCCCTCGACGGCGACGTCGCGGTCGAGCCTCGAGGTCGTCTGGATCGCCGCGCTGTGGCCGATCCGCCCCGACGCCTGGTAGTCGCGGTGGACGTCTGCGCCGGTGGAGACGTCCTCGGGCCCCTGGCGCACCGTCTGGGTGTCCTGCTTCACGCTGAGGTTGGGACGGAAGGCCGTGGCGACGCGCTCGTCGAAGTCGAAGTTGAGGTACCACGCCTCGACGTCCTCGTTGATGTGCGACAGGTGCATGTGCGTTCCGTGCACGAAGTAGTCGCTGCCGCGGAAATCGACGTAGCCGAGCGTCTCGAAGTTCGCGATCGGGCCCGGCCCCATCCCCGCGCGCTGCGTCGAGGTGAAGCCGAGGAAGAGCTCCGCCGTGTCGGGGATCAGGTCGGCGCCCGGCACCTGAGCGGCCTCGGCCAGCTGCTTGGGCAGCGACCGCCCGCCGTCGAAGCCGCCGCCGGCGAAGCCGCGCCTGATCGAGGTGAGCTCGAACAGCTTGGAGTCGCGGATGCGCTTCGTCGCATCGTCGATGTGCGCGCGCACGTCCGACCGGAGGACGAAGGCGACGTCGTTCGACTCGAGCTTCGTGTCGAACGGGTCGCTCTGAAACCGCTCGGCATCGAACAGCACCGGCCGGCCGGCGCGCCGGTCGTGCGGGAGATACCGCTGCAGCGCATCCGGGGTGAGACGCCGGAAGTACGGCAGCCCCCAGGCGGTCGGTGACGCCGAGCCCCGCAGGCGTCGCCGGGTAGTCGTCGTCGAGCCCGCGCAGGACCTCGGCCAGCGACGCCTGCGCGTCGTGGCGGTCGGCGCGGCCCGCGACAACCCGGGCGGTGAGGATCTCGTGGTGCAGCGGCGGGCACGAGCACCTCGATGCCGTCGCTCTTGACGATCCGGACGCCGTCGAGCAGGTGCTGCTCGGGCAGGCGGCGCGCCAAGCGCCGTGCGGTGCGGCGTGCCGCCGCTCAGCAGGTCGACCAGCTCGTAGATGCCGCCCGCGCCGACGACGCCGGCCGCGGCCCCGGCAAGCGCCTGCCTCCGCGTCAGCTTCATCAGGCCGCGGGGTTGATCTTCACGAGCGCCCCGAGCTCCTGCTTCAGGTAGCGCACGACGTGATCGAACGTCAGCGGCGGCGCGACATGCTCGGACAGGGTGTAGAGATTGCCGTCGGCGTGCCAGACGAGCGCCGCGTGCCACTGGTCGGCATCCTGGTTCACCGTGTAGAGCCTCGTCCGGATCCCGTTGGCGGTGATCGTCTTCGTCGGCTGGTCGAAGCAGGGGACGTTTCGGCTGTCCACCCCGCCCGTGCGGCAGGTCGGGATCGTGGAGCGGCCGGGATACGCCCGCAGGTTGACGTGCAGCTCGCCGCCCGCCGCCCCACCGCCGGTCTCCTGCCAGACGAAGCTCTCGAGATAGCTGCGGTCGGCCGAGACGGAGTTGATGTTGTTCCACCGGCCCCCGAGCTTCCCGACGAGCGGGTCGGGCAGCCAGCCGGGGCAGTAGACCGGGGCGTTGATCCGGTTCGCGAGCTTCTGCCAGCCGGCCCGGCCGGGGCAGGACGCCTTGGCCGGAGCGGTCGCCGTGGGGGCGGCGTCGGCCTTCTTCGCGCCGCCCGAGCAGCCCGTCGCCACCAGTGCGCACAACCCCAGGAGCAGGGAAAACGTCAGGAGCCCTCTCACCAGAGGGCCATCGTAGCCTCGCTAAACGTCCACCGGCTGGTGCCCCACCAGTCCGCGGACGTCGCCCGCCGGGACGAGCACGGCGTCGATGCCGGCTCGTTCGAGGGCGAGCACCTCGTCGCGGTTCCCGACGTCGACCTGGGCGATCGCGAGCTTGCCTGCGGGCACGTCGGGGAGCAGCTCGAGGACGGCGTCGAGCGGGTCGACGTCGTCGTCGTTGGCGCGCGCGGTGAGCAGGAAGATCTCCGGGTCGAGCCGTTCGAGCGCGAACTCGAGCTCCTCCTCGTCTCGCACGTCGACGACCGGCTCGAGGTGCTCGTGCAGGTGGTCGTCGTCGGGCCGGATCGCAACGGCGTCTGCGTCGCCCGGCGAGCCTGCGCCGATCCAGAGCAGCGGCAGGCTCGTCGCGTCGCGGATCCCGTCGATCGCCGCCGAGACCGCCAGCGCCTTCGCACCCTGTTCCTCGGCGTCTCGCGCACCGCCGGCGTCGTCGACGCACACGATGATCGCGATGCCATCTCCCTCGGAGATGTGGTGGCTGAGGCGGCGTGGACCGAGCACTGCTTGGCTCAAGCGTAACGGGCTAGAACCCGGCCGGCGCGCTTGGCGGGAGGCGCTCGCGGTCGGCCCAGTCGGTTCGGGGCGGCGCGAAGACCTCGATCAGGCGGGCGCCCTCCGGCCCGGCGACCACGGAATGCGGGACGTTCGGCGGGGATCAGCCAGGTTCCGCCGGGCCGAAGCTCGCGCTCCTCGCCGCCGATCCGGAAGGTGAGGGAGCCGCCGGTGAGGATCCCGATCTGCTCGTTTTCGTGCGAGTGCTCGGGCACCGCGGTGCCGGGCTCGATCTCGATCGCGGTGAGGGACGCCTCGGCGCCGTGGAGCGCCCGGGCGATCAGCCCGTCCCAGACCACGGTTGGCGCGATGTCGCGCAGGTTGTCGTACGGAGTCATCGTCAGGCTCGCTCCGCTCCGGCGCCGGCCAAGCCGGCACCTACGCTCTTACTCTTGACCTCCGTCAAGCCTACGGTCAAACCCCGATCGGGTGCCAGACCGTCTTCAGCTCGAGGAACGCGGAGATCTCGTACAGCGACTGGCTGTCGGGCTTCCCCGAGACGACGCGCTTCACGTTCTCGGCCGCGGCGACCTCGAGATCGGCCCGCAGGCCGTCGGCGCCCGTCACGTCGATCGCGTTCACATCCATGTGGCTCGCGAGCCACGGCGCCAGCTCGGCCCGGTGGCCGGTGAGCAGGTTGACGACCCCGCCCGGGACGTCGCTCGTGGCAATCGCCTCGGCCAGCTCGATCGCGGCCAGCGGCTGTGACTCGGAGGCGAGCGCCACGACGGCGTTGCCGCCGGTGAGGGCGGGCGCGATGCGCGAGACCAGGCCGAGCAGCGGCGGCTCGTCGGGCGCGATCGTGGCGACGACACCGGTCGGCTCCGGGATCGTGAAGTTGAAGTACGGGCCGGCGACGGGGTTCGTGCCGCCGAGCACCTGCGAGAGCTTGTCGGCAAAGCCGGCGTACCAGACCCAGCGGTCGATCGCGCGGTGTACCTCGTCCTGGCCCGAGCAGAGCTGCGCGAACTCCGGGACGCGCGCCTCCATCATCTCGGCGATCCGGTAGAGCACCTGGCCGCGGTTGTAGGCGGTCGCGGCGCCCCACTTCGGCTGTGCGCCGCGCGCGGCCTGCACGGCGTCGCGAACGTCCTTGCGCGAGGCACGCGCGACGTTCTGGTCCTGCGCCTCGTAGGTGCGGCCGCTCTCGCTGCGCGGGAACGCTCCTCCGATGTAGAGCTTGTACGTCTTCTTGACGGGAAGGCGGCTCATCGAAAATCGAGGTACGGCTCGAGGCCGTGCAGGCCGCCTTCCCGGCCGAAGCCCGACTCCTTGTAGCCGCCGAAGGGGCTCGTCGGGTCGAAGCGGTTGAACGTGTTGGCCCAGACGACGCCGGCACGCAGGTGCTGCGCCATCCAGAGGATGCGCGAGCCCTTCTCGGTCCACACACCGGCGCTGAGGCCGTACGGCGTGTTGTTCGCCTTCTCGACCGCTTCGTCGGGCGTGCGGAACGTCAGCACCGACAGTACGGGGCCGAAGATCTCCTCCTGGGCGATGCGGTAGCTCTGCGCGACGTTCGTGAAGACGGTCGGCGCGAACCAGTAGCCGCGCTCCGGCAGCGTGCACGGCGGCTGGTAGATCTCGGCCCCCTCCTCCTTGCCCGCTGCGACGAGCTCCTCGATCTTCTCGAGCTGCATGCGCGAGTTGATCGCGCCGACGTCGGTGTTCTTGTCGAGCGGGTCGCCGACCCGGAGGGTGGCCATCCGCTGCTTCAGCTTCTCGATCACCGGCTCGTAGATCGATTCCTGCACGAAGAGCCGCGAGCCCGCGCAGCACACGTGACCCTGGTTGAAGTAGATGCCGTTGACGATGCCCTCGACCGCCTGGTCGACTGCGCAGTCGTCGAAGACGATGTTCGCCGCCTTGCCGCCGAGCTCGAGCGTCAGCTTCTTGCCGGTTCCGGCGAGCCGCCGCTGGATCGCCTTGCCGACGTCGGTCGAGCCGGTGAACGCGATCTTGTCGACGTCGGAGTCGACGAGCGCCGCGCCGGTCGAGCCGTCACCGGTGACGATGTTGACGACGCCCGGCGGCAGCTCCGCCTGCCGGAGCACGTCGCAGAAGAGGAGGGCGGTCAGCGGCGTGGTCTCCGCCGGCTTCAGCACGACCGTGTTGCCCGCCGCGAGCGCCGGCGCGATCTTCCACGCGAGCATCAGCAGCGGGAAGTTCCAGGGGATGATCTGGCCCGCGACGCCGAGCGGCTGCGGCGAGCGGTTCGGGAACGCGTACTCGAGCTTGTCGGCCCAGCCGGCGTAGTAGAAGAAGTGCGCGGCGGCGAGCGGCAGGTCGACGTCGCGCGATTCCTTGATCGGCTTGCCGCCGTTCAGCGACTCGAGCACGGCGAACTCGCGCGAGCGCTCGGCCAGGATGCGCGCGATGCGGAACATGTACTTCGCCCGCTCCGAGCCTGGCAGCTTCGACCAGCTCTTGAATGCGTCGCGCGCCGAGGCGACGGCCGCGTGCACGTCGGCCTCGCTCGCCTGCGCCACTTCCGCGAGCGGCGCCTCGTCGCGGGGCGAGATGGTCGTGAAGTGCTCCTTGGCCGTCAGCCATTCGCCGCCGATGTAGAGGCCGTAGCGCTCCCGGAGCTTGACGATGTCCGTCGACTCCGGTGCGGGTGCGTACGTCCAGTCTCTCGGGACCGGGCTGCGGTCCTGGCGCTTGTCGAGCTCAGCCACTCTCGCTCCTAGTCAAGGGTGAAGTAGTCCTTCGACTGGTAGGCGCCCGTGCGTTCCTTGCGCAGCTGCATCAGGATGTCGTTGACGAGGCTCGAGGCGCCGATCCGGTAGAGGTCGGGCGTCAGCCAGTCGGGCCCGAGCGTCTCGTGCACCTGCACGAGGTACTGGATCGCGTTCTTCGACGTGCGGATGCCCCCGGCCGGCTTCATGCCGACCTTGCGGCCCGTCTCCGCATGCACGTCGCGGATCGCCTCGAGCATCACGAGCTGCACCGGAAGCGTGGCGGCGCCCGGCAGCTTGCCGGTGGACGTCTTGATGAAGTCGCCGCCGGCCGCCATCGCAAGCAGCGATGCGCGCCGCACGTTGTCGTAGGTGCCGAGCTCCGCGACCTCGAGGATCACCTTGAGGTGCGCGGCGCCGCACGCCTCTTTCACCTGCACGATCTCGTCGAAGACCTTGGCGTACCGGCCCGAGAGGAATGCGCCACGGTCGATCACCATGTCGATCTCGTCGGCGCCCAGCGCGACGGCGTCTTCGACGTCGCGCAGCTTCACGTCGAGCGGCGCCTGGCCGGACGGGAAATAGGTTGCGACGCTCGCGATCTTGACGCTGCTCCCGGCGAGGCGCTCTTTCGCGGTGGCGATGAGGTTCGGGTAGACGCAGACCGCAGCGACCGACGGGACGCTGGGGTCGCTCGGGTCGGGCCGCAGCGCCTTCGAGCAGAGCGCTGCGACCTTGCCGGGCGTGTCCTGGCCCTCGAGCGTCGTCAGGTCGCAGCAGCGCAGTGCCAGCTCGAGCGCCCAGATCTTCGCGTCCTTCTTGATCGAGCGCTTCGCGAGCTCGGCGGCGCGCTGCTCGAGCGCGACCTGGTCGATCGAGCCGATGCGCGGGAGCCGCTGCTTCAGCGGCAGCTCGAAGCCTCTCGGGAGTGCCGGCGCCTGGGCCATGGGGCGAGTGTAGCCCCGGCGCGAATCGAGCGGTCAGAGCCCCAGGCGCTCGAGCATGGTCTGGTTGCGGCGCCACTTCGGCGAGGCCTTCACCTGCAGCTGCAGGTACACCGGGTGCCCGATCAGCTGCTCGACGAACGGCCGCGCCGTCCGGCCGATCTCGCGCACCATCGAGCCGCCCTTGCCGATCAGGATCTGCTTCTGGCTCTCCGTCTCGGTGTACAGCCGCACGTGCACGCGCTTGTCCTCGATCTCCACCACCTCGGCCGTGATCGCATGGGGCAGCTCCTCCTTGAGCAGCCGCAGCGCCTGCTCGCGCACGAGCTCGGCGATCCGCTCCTCGAGCGCCATGTCGGTATCCGTGTCGGCGGGGTAGTACATCGGCCCCTCGGGGAGCAGCGAGATCAGGTCGGAGCGCAGCTCGTCGATGCCGTCGCCGGTCACGGCGCTGACCGGATGCAGCGCGTGGAAGTCGCCCAGCGTCGCAGCCTCCTTCATCTGCGTCGCGATGTGGCCCGCCTTCAGCCGGTCGACCTTGTTGACGACGATGATCACGGGCACCCCGAGCGAGAAGACCCGGCGCGCCACGAAGCGGTCGCCCGCCCCGATGCGGTCGCGCGCGCTGACCACCACCATCACGACGTCGATGTCGCTCGTGATCGTCTCGTCGACGCGGCCCTGCATGCGCTCGGTCAGCGCGTCGATCGGCCTCTGCCAGCCCGGCAGGTCGACCAGCACGAGCTGCGCGTCGTCCGTCGTGTGCACGCCCCGGATCTGGTGCCGCGTCGTGTGCGGCTTGTCGGAGACGATCGCGACCTTCGCCCCGGTGAGCGCGTTCACGAGGGTCGACTTGCCGACGTTCGGGCGGCCGGCGACGGCCACGAATCCCGACTTCATGCGGGCAGATCCCACGTGTCGGGCAAGAGCTCCGCGGCGCTCGCCGTGCCGATCGACCCGTCCGCGCGGCGGTACGAGACCTCGGGGATCCGCCATTCGTAGAGCCACTGGCGGCACCCGCCGCACGGCGAGGCGGTGATCCCGATCGCGGCGATGTCGCCCGGCCGGTACCCAGCCGTCGCCGCGGCGCCGATCGCCGTCTTCTCGGCGCACTGGGTGAGCGGGTAGGCGGCGTTCTCGACATTCGTGCCCGTGAACTCCCGGCCGTCGGTGGTGCGCACGACGGCTCCGACCAGGTAGTTCGAGTACGGCGCGTACGCGTTCTGCGCCACCTGCTCCGCCTTGGCGACCAGGTCGCTCACGAGAACACCTGGAAGACGACGAGCGCTGCGAGCGCGCCCACGAGCGCGCCGTAGGTGACCTCGAGCGTCGAGTGAATGCCCGACTCGACCCGCGTCTGGGCGACGAGGAAGGCCATGACGAGCGCAATCGACGAGACCAGGAAGCGCTCGCCCCCACCCGCGACATAGGTGACCGCCATCCAGCCGGCGAAGGCGATCGCCGCATGCCCGGACGGCAGCCCGCCGCGCAGCGGGGTGCCGCGGCCGGTGTACGCCTTGGTCGCGATCACGATGATCACCGTCAGCATCAGGGCGACGAGCGTCAGCTCGGCGGGCGCCTGGCGAAGGCGGTCGAGCAGGGTCGACGAGCGGTCGGCCACCTTACCGGCGAAGACGAGGTACCCGACGATCACGGCGTTCAGGGTCGCGATCAGGACCGCGCCGGCCGCGATGTCCTTGGCGAGCTTGGCCATCGGATCGAACGACGTTGTCGCGATGTCGATCGCCGCCTCGATGCCCGTGTTCAGCATCTCCGCGATCAGGACGAAGGTGATCGAGATGAGCAGCGCGATCAGCTCGAGCTTGGTCACGTTCACGATCAGCGCCGCGATCAGGACGAAGAACGCGACAGCGAAATGGATCCGCATGTTCCGCTGCGTGCGGAGCACGTGGATGATCCCCTCGAACGCGTTGTTGAACGAGTCGGTGACGGTGGGCGCGCGGCGTACGCTCATCGCAGCAGCGCCTCCTCGCGGGCTTCCATCTCGACACCGTGGTCGTAGCCGAGCAGGTGCAGCAGGCCGTGTGTGAGCGGCCAGCGCCATTCGTCGCCGACGACCTGGGGACAGAGGACGACGTCGCCGAGCGCACGGGGCACGCCCGCGGGAACCGCCTCGCGGCCGTCGATCGGGAACGAGAGCACATCGGTGGTCTCGTCGACGCCGAGGTGGTCGCGCTTCAGCGCCCGCATCTCCTCGAGCCCGACGAACGCGATCCCGAGCTCTCCTTCATCGATTCCCTCAGCGCGGAGCACGCGACCCGCCAGCTCGACCGCACCGCCTTCGTCCACCTCGACGCCGCTGCGGTTCTCGACTTCGACCGAGATCATCGGTTGCGCTCGTCGGTGTGCTCCTTGTAGGCCTCGACGATGCGCTGCACGAGCTTGTGGCGGACGACATCCTTGTGGTCGAACTCGACGAACTGGATGCCGTCGATCTCGGTGAGCACGTCGCGTACGTGCACGAGTCCCGACCGCTGCTCGCGCGGCAGGTCGATCTGGGTGATGTCGCCCGTGACGACGACCTTGGAGCCGAACCCGAGCCGGGTGAGGAACATCTGCATCTGCTCGGGCGAGGTGTTCTGCGCCTCGTCGAGGATGATGAAGCTGTCGTTCAGGGTGTTGTGCGTGAGCAGGAAGCCGTCCGTGACGTAGAGCGAGTCCTCCGCGGCGACCTGGATGCAGACGCACTCGTCCTCACCGGCGTGCTCAATCGAGTCGATGAAGCGCATGGGGCGTCCGCCGCCGTCACGCTGATACTTGTCACGTTTCCGCGCGAGCCGAAACGGCTCGACCCACGGCGGAAGACGGAGATCGAGCACGAACGTGTCATTACGGTGCTCGATCGCCCTGCCGCGCGCGAACCCGCCTACCCGCCCTTCCGCGATTCGCCGGCGCCGGTACGCGACGCCGCCGAGCGACTGGACGAGCGCGATGACGTCGTCGCGGAGGCGCTCTGAGCAAGTCGTGTACTGGACGCGGCACGTCCGGCCGCGCCTGCGCCACCGGACCACCGTCGGTGTCGAGCAGCCCCTGGAGCAGCGCGATCCGGGTCGTCTCGTCGTTCAGGAGATACCGCTCCGGGATGAACTTCGTCCCTGAGCGCGTTCCCGCAAGACCAAGCTCGCGGAGAATCGACGTCACCGGGTTGGCTTCAATGACACCGCCACGACTGCCCCGCGCGTTGCGGAGCACATAGTCGTAGGTCCCCTTGGGCGCAAGCTCGATCCCCTCGAGCGCAGCCTCCAGAGCCTCAGCGAGCTCCGGGTCGGCCGTCGTGAAGCTCGGCGTCGTCCGCGTCGTCAGGCAGCCGTCTCCGAGGAGCAGGCCCAGCGCGTACGGGTCGAGCGGCACCGCCTGCGGCTTGAACCACGCGGGGGCGGTGAGCATTGGCAGTTCGTAGCGGTGCTGGTGTGCGCGCCGCAGCGTCCCAACCATCTGCTGGGTCTCCAGCACCCGACCGCCGGTGTGGCGTCGACGGTCTTCGGGCGTGAAGACGTGCCAGAGGTGCTCCGCACAGCAGAGCGTCGACACGCCATCCTGGGCACGGACGCGGTAGATCTCCTTCCGCCCTTGCGGGTAGACGCCGAGCACAGGCGTGGGAAGGCCGTTCGAGCCGATCACGAAGTCGCCAACTCGTAGCGATCCGATCGAGCGAAACCCATCCATGGTCAGGACCGGCGTGGAGAGTGGTTGCGCGCGGCCGCGCATGAAGGCGAGCGGCGCCACCTCGATCGTGCCACGCTCGATCAGGTTGTTCGCCTTGTCGGGGTCGAGCATGTCGTACAGCGCGTCGAAGAGCGGACGCAGGTAGGGATCGACCTTGGCCATCAGGTCGCCCGGCAGGAAGCCGAGCCGCTCGCCGGCTTCCACGGCCGGACGCGTGAGGATGATGCGAGACACCTCGCGCTCGTGCAGCGCGGCCACGGCGAGCGCCATCGCGAGGTACGTCTTGCCGGTGCCGGCGGGGCCGATCCCGAAGGTGACCGTCGCCCGGCGGATCGAGTCGACGTAGCGCTTCTGGGTGACCGTCTTCGGCGCGATCTTCTTGCCGCGGTGCCGCCAGACGACGGCGTCGAAGACCTCGCGCACGTCCTGGCCGGCCTCGAGCGTCCCCAGCACCGCGTCGACCGTGTGGCCGCCGATCTGGTGGCCGCCCTCGACCAGCTCGACCAGCTCGTCGATCACGGCCCGCGCGCTCTCGACGTGCGGTTGTCGCCTTCAAGGGTCAGCTGGTTGCCGCGCAGGCGCACGGTGCAGTGCAGGCGCTCTCGGAGCGCGTCGAGGACGCCGTCGGAGATTCCGGCGAGCTCGGCGGCGACGGCATTCGAGATCTCGAGCGTTTCCTGCATCACCTCGAAGTGTAGGTTGCGGGGATGTCACGCAAGTGGTGGACGCTGATCGCCGTGTGCACGGCGACCTTCATGTTGCTCCTGGACATCACGATCGTGAATGTCGCTCTACCGGCCATCCAGCGGTCGCTGAAGGCGTCCTTCTCCGACCTGCAGTGGGTCGTGGACGCCTACGCGCTGGCGCTCGCCACCTGTGTGCTCACCGCCGGCTCGCTGGCCGATCTCTTCGGCCGCAAGCGGCTCTTCCTGATCGGCGTGACGCTGTTCACGCTCGCCTCCGCCGCCTGCGGCCTCGCGAACGACGCGCTCTTCCTGATCATCGCCCGGGGCGTCCAGGGCCTCGGCGGCGCGATGATGTTCGCCACCGCGCTCGCGCTCCTCTCCCAGGAGTTCCACGGCCGGGAACGCGGCACCGCCTTCGGCATCTGGGGCGCCACGATCGGCGCGGCGGTCGCGATCGGCCCGCTCGCGGGCGGCGTGCTCACCTCGGGTCTCTCCTGGCGCTGGATCTTTCTCGTCAACATCCCGATCGGCGTCGTCGCGGTCGCGCTGTCCGCGAGGCAGCTGCACGAGTCGAGTGACCCCGAGCACAGCCGGCTCGACCCGCTGGGGCTCGCGACGCTCACCGCGGGGCTCCTCTGCTTGATCCTTGGGTTGATCGAGGGGAACCAGCAGGGCTGGACGACCTGGTGGATCATCGGTCTCTTCGTCGCTGCTGTCGTCCTGCTCGTCCTGTTCCTCGCATCGCAGACCGCCGACCGCACGACGATGATCGACCTGGCGCTCTTCCGGCGACCCGCGTTCGTCGGCGCGCAGGTGACGGCGTTTGCGATCTCGTCGTCGATGTTCGCGATGTTCCTCTACCTGACGCTCTACCTGCAGAACATCCTCGGCCTATCGCCGCTCAAGACCGGGCTCGTCTTCCTGCCGCTGAGCGTGGTGTCGTTCTTTGCGGCACCCGCGGCGGGCAGGTTGTCGAGGCATGTGCCGATCCGCTATCTGCTCGGCACGGGCCTCGCGCTGAACGCGGTCGCGATGTGGTCGATGAGCCGTGTCACCGCCACATCGCACTGGACGGTGCTGCTGCCCGGCTTCATCGTCGGGGGCATCGGGATCGGGCTCGTCAACGCGCCGCTCGCGTCGACCGCCGTCTCGACCGTGCGCCAGGAGCGCGCCGGGATGGCCTCAGGGATCAACAACACGTTCCGCCAGCTCGGGATCGCGACCGGGATCGCAGCATTGGGCGCGATCTTCGCGAGCAAGGTCGACCCGAGCGCGTTCTCACCGCATGCGAGCGCTGCGGCGCATGCCTCGTTCGTCGGCGGCCTGCACGACATCCTGCTCGTCGGTGCGGTCGTCGCCGCCGTCGGCGCGGTGCTGGCGACCGTGCTCGTCCGGCCGCAGGACTTCGTCGCCTCAGGCCCGGCCCAGGCGGCCTGAGAACTCGGCGACTGCCGCGCCGATGCGTTCGGCGTGCTCGATGCTCGCGAGCCCGTGGTCGGCACCGTCGAGCTCGAGCACGTCGGGAGAGAGCTCGCGCGCAAGCGCTCCGTTCCAGGCCTCGTCGGCGGTGCCCCCGACAAACGCGGCGGGCGCCGTGCGCGCCCGCAGCGCCTCGACGATCTCGTCATCGAACCACGGGGTCAGCCACACGGCGGGCCAGCCGCGCTCGGCGGCAAGAGGCGCCGCACGGGTGGAGAGCGACTTGGCGATCAGGAGGTGAACCTCGCCGGCGTAGGCGGCAGCCGCTTCTGCCCGTGCCCGTGTCCAGACCCACGGATCCTGTGAGCGGTCGAGGAACTCGTCCCAGACGAGGATCACACGCCACCCCGCGTTATAAAGCGGTGCGAAGGCGTACCAGAGCGCGGGCATGCCCATCAGCATCGCGCCCGGGAGCGCGAGCGCCGTTCGCGCGGGATCGCCTTCGTACTCGTATGCGGGGCAGACGCCGAGGTCGAGCCGCTGGATCACGCGAGCTTTTCGCGGACGAGCTGGCTGACCGCCGACCCGTCGGCGCGGCCTGCGATCTGCGGCATCACGTCGGCCATCACGCGCCCCATGTCGCGCATGCTCGTCGCCTTGTTCTCGGCGATCGCGTCGTCGACGATCCGCTCGAGCTCCTCCTCGCCGAGCGGCTCGGGCATGAACTCCTCGAGCACGGCGAGCTCGGCCTCCTCCTTCGCCGCCTGCTCCTCGCGGTCGCCGCTGCGGAAGGCCTCGGCGGCTTCGAGCCGCTTCTTGCGCTCACGCTGGAGCACCTGCAGCTCCTCGTCGTCGGAGAGCGGCCGCAGAAGGTCCTTCTCGGCCGACTTGAGGCTCGAGAGGATCAGGCGCAGCGCGTCACGGCGCTCGTTCTCGTGAGCGCGCATGGCGTCCTTGACCTCCTCCTCGAGGCGCCCGATCAGGCTCATAGCTCGGTCTCCGTCATCGTTCGGCCTCCGAGGATATGCCAATGCAGGTGAAACACGGTCTGTCCACCGCCCGGACCGACGTTCACGACGACCCGGTAGTCCTCGAGGCCGACCTTCTGCGCGGTCTCGGCGACGAACTCGAGCATGCGCTTCGCCTCGTCCGCCTCGAACTCACCGACCTCGCGAAAGGTGTCGACGTGGCGCTCGGGCAGCACGAGCACGTGCACCGGCGCTGCCGGGTTGATGTCGTTGATCGCCACGAAGCCGTCCGCGCGGTGGACGTGGTCGCCGTCCCGCACGAGCGTGCAGAAGAGGCAGTCGTCACGCGGCGGCACGGATCCCCTCCTCGGTGACGGTTCCCGCCCGGACGCTGACGAGCTCGCCGACGGGAGCATCGACGAGCCACGGTGTGTAGTCGTCGCCGTACCCGCGGCCGGGCCGGTCGACCAGGACGACGTCCTCGTGCTTCCCGCGCCAGCGCGCGAGGCAGAGGTCGTGGGAGAGCGCGCGGACCGCCGCGCCACGCTCCTTCTTCACCCGGGGCGGTACCGGGTCGGCGGCAGCGGTGACCGTGCCGGGCCGCGGCGAGTAGGGGAAGACGTGCACCTTGGTGATGCCGGCGCGCTCGATCGTCTGCAGCGTCGTCGCGAAGGCGGCGTCGTCCTCGGCGGGGAACCCGACGATCACGTCGCTCGTCAGGTTGAACTCGCCGGCGAGCGGCGCAAGGCGGCGGAGATACGTGTCGACCGTGTAGCGCCGTCGCATCGCGCGCAAGCACGCCGTCGTCACCGGACTGCAGCGGCACGTGCAGGTGCTTGGCGACGGTCGGCGTCTCGCGCAGGGCCGAGACGAGCGCGTCGTTCACGTGGTTGATCTCGATCGAGCTGAGCCGCAGCCGTGCGAGCCCGGGCGTCTCCCCCGCGTCGCGCACGAGGCGTGCGAGGTCGTAGCCGGCCGCCCGGTCGCGGAAGCAGCCGAGGTTGATGCCGGTGAGCACGATCTCGCGGTGGCCCTGGGCGACCCGGCGGCGAATCTCGGAGAGCACCGCGGCTGCGCTGCGGCTGCGCGACGCGCCGCGGACGAGCGGGATCACGCAGAAGTTGCACGAGAACGAGCAGCCGTCCTGGATCTTCACGAAGGCCCGCACCCGGTCGAGCCGGGCGTCGGCCTGCACGCAGCCGATCGCGCCGACGTCCCCGGCGACGAACGCGGCGGTCTCCTCGCTGCGCTTCGCGACGACGGTGACGTTGGGCGGTAGCCCGGCCAGCGACTCGCCGCCCAGGTTGGCGGCGCAGCCCGTCACGTACACGCGCCCGTGCGTCCGGGCGGCCCGCGCTGCGGCCTTGCGGCTCTTCGCAACGGCCTCGTTCGTCACACAGCAGCCGCTGATCACGGCGACGTCGGCATCAGTGCCGGCACCGCGGCTCTCCGTGTGCCCGTCGCGCAGGAGCGCCTCGCGCACCTCGTGCGCGTCGGCATGCGAGACCTTGCAGCCCAGGAAGTCGACGCGGAACGTCGCCACGACGCGAATCGTATGCGGTTCTCAGGTACGTGCGTGCACGTCGGAGGCCCAGCCGTCGAGCGTCCGCCGCTCGACGTGGGTGAAGCCCCGCAGGTGCGGCTGCTCGGAGACGAGGTAGCCGGAGGTGACGAGTGTCGTGACGTCGATACGCTCGGGGAGCGCTTCGACCGAGGCGAGCGAGATGTTCGCGACGGCGACGGCCGCCGGTGGAAGCGGGTCGGCGGCGGCGACGAGGCGCGCCTCGACCTCGACACCGTTCGCGGCGGCGTTCGCGAGGGTCGCGTCGATCGAGGGGCCTTCGACGTCGACGCCGAGGACGGGCGCGAACCCGAGCAGGGCGGCGGCGATCGAGAGGACGCCCGAGCCGCAGCCGATGTCGAGCAGCGAGCCGCGGTCGAGCTCCTGCAGGAACCGCAGGCAGAGCTGGGTCGTTGGGTGCGAGCCGGTGCCGAACGCGCGGCCCGGGTCGACGACGATCGCGAGCGCGTCGCCGGGCGGTGTCTCCCAGGGCGGCCCGATCCACAGCGAGCCGACGCGCACCGGGCGGTGAAAGGCCCGCCAGCGGTCCTCCCAGCCGGTCTCGACGTCGCTCGCGCTCGTGCCGCCGAAGAAGTGCCAGAGCCGTTCCTCGCCGCCCGCGTCGGTGTAGGCGGCGAGCTCGACCCCCTCGGGCCGGTCGACCTCCTCGAAGCCCTCCGGGAAGAGCTCGAGCATCGTCGCCCGGGCCTCCTCGAGCCGTTCGAGCCCCACCTCGACGGCAACTCTGCGCAGCGTGCTCATCGAGCGCAGCGATTGCTCATCAGCGCAGTGTGCTCAGCGGAACGCGCTCTTCAGCTTGTCGAAGAAGCCTTCGTCGTGGCGGTAGGTGTGCTCGTCGCTCGCCGCTTCGAACTCTTCGAGCAGGCGCCGCTGCTCGTCGGTGACGCGCCGCGGCACCGAGACGTTGACGAGCACGCGATGGTCGCCGTGACCGAAGCCCTGCAGCACGGGCATCCCCTTGCCGCGAAGCACGCGAACCTCGCCGGGCTGGACGCCGGCCGGGAGCTCGAGGTCGACGGTGCCGTCGAGGGTCTCGACGGTGATCGTCGCGCCGAGGGTCGCCTCGACGATCGTCAGGTCGACCTGCGAGTAGATGTCGTTCCCCTCGCGGACGAAACGCGGATCGGGCGCGACCCGGACGAGCACGTAGACGTCGCCCGCCCGGCCGCCGAGTGCGCCCGCGTGCCCCTCACCGGAGACGCGAATGCGCTGGCCGTCGTGGATGCCGGCCGGGACGTCGACGGCGAGCGTGCGCGACTCGGTGACGCGCCCCGCGCCGCGGCACTCCTTGCACGGATGCTCGATGATCTGCCCGCGGCCGCGGCAGTCGGGGCAGGCCTGCGCGCGGACGAACTCGCCGAAGACGCTGCGCGACACCTGATGCAGGCGGCCGGTGCCCTCGCAGCGCCGGCACACGAGCGGCTCGGTCCCCGGCTCGACGCCGTCGCCGCCGCAGACCTTGCACGGCGACGGCTGCCTCGAACGGGACGTCGACCTTGACTCCCCGCGCGGCGTCGACGAGCTCGATCGTGATCTCGGCCCCGAGATCGGCACCGCGCTGCTGCGCCGCGCCCCGGGTGCCGCCGCCGAAGACGTCGTCGCCGAAGAACGCCGAGAAGAGGTCGCTGAGGCCGCCCATGTCGAAGTGCGTCGGCGTGAACCCGCCGGAGCGAAGGCCCGCGTGGCCGTAGCGGTCGTAGAGCGCGCGGCGTTCGGAGCTCGAGAGCACCTCGTAGGCCTCGGTCACCTCGCGGAAGCGGATCTCGGTCTCGGGCTCGCTCGAGACGTCGGGATGGAGCTCGCGCGCCAGCCTGCGAAACGCCTTCTTGATCGTCGCGTCGTCGGCGTCGCGCGGGACGCCGAGCAGCTCGTAGTAGTCGCGGTCGGTGCTCATCTGTCGTCTGCGTAGACCTCTTCGACGAACCGCGACAGCTCGGTCGCGGCCGAGCGAACCGTGCGCAGCGCCTTCTCGTAGTCCATGCGCAGCGGGCCGAGCAGGCTGACGGCGCCGAGCGTGCGGTGGCCCATGCCGTACGTCGCTCCGACGAGGGCGAGGTCGCGCAGGCCGGGCTGCTCGAGCTCCTCGCCGACGCGCGCGAACGGACGGCGCGGGTCGAGGCGCTGGGCGAGCATGTCGAGCAGGGCCGCCCGCTTCTCGAGTGCGTCCATCAGGCTGCGGTAGGCACCGATCTCCTCGGAGCGCATCTCGTCGAGCAGCGCCCCGGCGCCGCCGACGAAGAGGCGCCGGTCCTCGTCGGCAGCGTGCTCGAAGGCGCTGCGGATGACGAGCAGGAACGTCCGCTCGCGTGGGCTGAGGCTCGGCTCGTCGAACGCGACCTTGACCGCGCGCGAGCCGATGTGCGCGCCGGCGAGGCGCTCGTTCAGGTAGTCGGCAGCCCAGGTGACGAGGCCCTGGTCGACCGGCTCCGGGAAGGCGAAGCGAAGGTCGGTGACCCCGCCGGCCGAGGTGATGAGGACGACCATCACGACCTCGGGCTGGAGCAGCAGCACCTCCACGTGGCGCACGGTCGCCGCCTGCACCGGCGGGGCCGAGACGAGCGCGAGGAGCCGCGTCACCTGCGACAGCATCTCGGTCGTCGTCTGCAGCGCCTCCTCGACCTCGGCGCGCGCGGCCGGCATCGCGAGCTCGAAGCCGGTCGACCGCACCTCCGGCCGGGCGAGCAGCTCGTCGACGTAGAGGCGGTAGCCCGTCTCGGTCGGGACCCGGCCGGCCGAGGTGTGCGGATGCGTCAGCAGGCCGATGCGCTCGAGCTCGGCCAGCTCGTAGCGGACGGTGGACGGCGACACGCCGAGGCCGGCGCGCTCGACGAGCGCCCTCGATCCGACCGGCTGCCCGGTCGCGACGTACTCCTCGACCACGAGCCTGAGGATGTCGCGCTGCCGCTCCGAGAGCAGGATGCTCATCGCACCATGGTAGGCGGCGCGTCAGACCAGCAGACGGGCGGTGACGCCGCCGCCGAGAAACCGGCCACGGCGGGTCAGCGTCAGGGAGCCCGCCCCTGTGTCCGTGACCCCTCGCTCGGCCAGCCCGAGGGCGGCGAGGCGCTCGACCTCGCCCGCGTCGACGACCTGCTCGAGCCCGGCGAGCGGCAGCGGCTCGTCGAGGCGCAGCCCGAGCATGACGCGTTCGGTCGCGCGAACCGTGGGCGGCAGGTGCTCGTGCTCGCGCGGGGGTCGCTCCCCGCGGCCCAGGGCAGCGACATAGCGGGCGAGCGACGGGGCGTTCCGCCAGCGCCTGTTCTCGATTGTGCTGACCGCGCCCACGCCGATCCCGAGGTAGTCGTGCCCGAGCCAGTAGCCGAGGTTGTGGCGCGCCCTCAGGTCGCGGTCGGCGACCCGGCAGAAGTTGGCCGTCTCGTACCAGCGGTACCCCGCCTCGCCGAGTGCCTCGACGACCTGCTCGAAGTAGGACTCCATCGACTCGGCCTGGCGTGCCAGCTCGTCCCCGTGGGCGTGCGTGAAGCGGGTGCCCGGCTTGGCTTCCAGCTCGTACGCGGAGAGGTGCTCGGGCGAGAGCGCCAGGGCCTCGGCGAGGTCGCGTGCGAGGTCGGAGGGCTCCTGGCCCGGGATCCCGTAGATGAGGTCGAGGGAGATGTTGTCAATTCCGGCATCACGAAGACGATAGACGGCGCGCCGGACGTCGTCGGGCTGGGCAACGCGGTCGAGTGTCCGAAGGAGACGTGGCGAGAAGGACTGCGCGCCGAGCGAGACGCGATCGACGCCACAGTCGGCCAGCAGACGCGCGAGCCCGACGGTGACCGTCTCGGGGTTGGCCTCGACGCTCACCTCGGCCGCCGCGGGCAGGGAGCGCAGCAGGTGCTCGAGCGCGCCGGGCTCGGTGAGCGTCGGCGTGCCGCCGCCGAGATAGACGCTCTCGAGCGTCGAGGCGAGGAGCGGCCGTTCGAGCTCGAGCTCGTGCAGGAGCGCCGCGACGTAGCCTCCGTGCTCGCCGGTCCTCCCCACCACCGTGACGAAGTCGCAGTAGCCGCAGCGCGACGAGCAGAACGGGAGATGGACGTAGAGGTGGCGCGCGCCGCTCACGGCGAGACGCGGCGTGGCCGCGGGACGAGCTCGCCGCCGCAGTTCGGGCAGACGCCGCTCATCGCTTCCGCGCAACCCGGGCAGAAGGTGCACTCGTGCGAGCAGATGCGTGCGTCCCCGTCAGGTGCAAGCGGGGCGTTGCAGCGTTCACATTCGGTGCGCATCTCAAGTGCCATGTCGTTACCTCTTCGCCGGCTCGTTCAGGTTCAGGACGGCGAGGAACGCCTCCTGCGGCACTTCGACGCCGCCGACGTTCTTCATCCGCTTCTTGCCCTTCTTCTGCTTCTCGAGCAGCTTGCGCTTGCGGCTGATGTCGCCGCCGTAGCACTTCGCAAGCACGTCCTTGCGGCGCGCCTTGACCGTCTCCCGCGCGATGATCCGGGCGCCGATCGCCGCCTGGATCGCGACGTCGAACATCTGGCGCGGGATCTCCTCGCGCAGCTTCTCGACCAGCAGCTTGCCGCGCTCGTAGGCGAAGTCGCGATGGATGATCAGCGAGAGCGCGTCCACCGGCTCGCCGCCCACCAGGATGTCGACCCGGGCGAGGTTGCCCGGCTGGAAGCCGGAGATGTCGTAGTCGAAGCTCGCGTAGCCGCGCGTCCGGGACTTCAGCTGGTCGTAGTAGTCGAGGACGATCTCCGCGAGCGGCAGCTCGTAGGTCAGGTGGACACGCGACTCGGAGAGGTACTCGAGGTGGTCGAAGCGGCCGCGACGGTCGTTGTTCAGCTCCATCACCGCGCCGACGAACTCCTTCGGGACGATGATCGACGCCTTGATGTACGGCTCCTCGACCTCGTCGAACGCGTCGGGCAGGTCGGCGGGTGTGTGCACCTCGACCCATTCGCCGTTCATCGGCTTCACGCGGTAGGCGACGTTGGGTGCGGTCACGATCAGGTCGAGGTCGAACTCGCGCTCGAGCCGCTCACGGACGATCTCCATGTGCAAGAGGCCGAGGAAGCCGCAGCGGAACCCGAACCCGAGCGCCTGCGACGTCTCGGGCTCGTAGAAGAGCGCGGCGTCGTTCAGCTTCAGCTTCTCGAGGGCGTCGCGAAGCTCGGGATAGTCGTCGGACTCGGTCGGGAAGAGCCCCGCGAAGACCATCGGCTTGACGTCCTTGTAGCCGGGCAGCGGCTCGGCCGCCGGGTGCTTCTCGGCGGTGAGCGTGTCGCCGACGCGCAGCTCGGAGACGTCCTTGAGCCCGGTGATCACGTAGCCGACCTCGCCGGCCGTGAGCTCCTTGACCGGGCGGTTGCCCGGTGACATGAAGCCGATCTCCTGCGCCTCGAACCGCGTTCCGAGCGCCATCGCGCGCAGCTGCTGGCGCGGGGTGAAGACACCGTCGACGACCCGCACGAACGCAACGACGCCGCGGTACTGGTCGTAGGACGAGTCGAAGATGAGCGCGCGCGGCGGTGCGGCCGGGTCGCCCGTCGGCGCCGGGACGCGCTCGATGATCGCGTCGAGCACGTCGGCGACGTTCTGCCCCGTCTTGGCCGAGATGCGCACGACATGGTCGGCCGTGTCGCCGATCAGGTCTGCGACCTCGGCCGCCGCCCCGTCCGGGTCGGCCTGCGGCAGGTCGATCTTGTTGACGACGGGGACGATCTCGAGGTTGTTCTCGATCGCGAGATACGCATTTGCAAGCGTCTGCGCCTCGATCCCCTGGGCGGCGTCGACGACGAGCAGCGCGCCTTCGCAGGCCTGCAGGGAGCGCGAGACCTCGTAGGTGAAGTCGACGTGGCCCGGCGTGTCGATCAGGTTGAGCTCGTGCCCCTTCCAGGCGACGCGCACCGCCTGGGCCTTGATCGTGATGCCGCGCTCGCGCTCGAGGTCCATCGAGTCGAGCAGCTGGTCGCGCATCTCGCGCACGGAGACGGTCTCCGTCAGCTGGAGGATGCGATCGGCGAGCGTCGACTTGCCATGGTCGATGTGCGCGATGATCGAGAAGTTGCGGATGTGCTGCTGGTCCATACGTCGCTCAGCCGCGACGCATGCGGCTGCGCAGGGAGAGTAGCGCTTGCATCTCGCGCACCCGGAGCGCCCGGGCGGCGATCAGATAGGCGGCCGTGGCGAGGAGCGAGCGCCGGCAGGAGCGAGAGCAGCTCGCCTCCGAGCGAGCGCCCGAACGCCGAGTCGAGCGGCTTCCAGACGGCGAAGGCGACGCCGCCCGCGATCACGGCCGCGACGAGCACGCGCCCGAACGAGGCCGCCACCTCCTCGAACTCGATGCGGCCGAGCCGCCGACGCAGGACGACGAGCAGGGCCGCGGTGCCCGCGATGTTGACGAGCGACGTCGCGAGCGGGATGCCCCAGATGCCGAGCGGCGAGAAGGCGACGTCGAGGATCGCGTTGACGAAGAGGTTGCCGAGCGCGATCAGCGTCGGCACCCAGTTGTCCTGGAGGCTGAAGAAGGCGCGGTTGAGCATCAGCATCGTCCCGTTGAACGTGAGCCCGAGCGTCAGCGCGGCGAGGCACGCGGCGACGGCCGGTGTCTGGCCGGCCGTGAACGCGCCGCGCTGGTAGATCAGCCGCGTCAGCGGCTCGGCGAGCACGGCGGTGACGACGCTCGCCGGGACGAGCAGGAACGCGATCTGCCGCAGCCCGAGCGCTGCCGTGCTGCGAAAGCCGTCGAGCTCGCGCCGCGCCGCGAGGCGCGCGAGCGACGGGAAGAGAATCGTCGCGACCGCGACCGAGAAGACGCCCTGCGGGAGCATGTAGATCCGGAACGCCGCGTCGATCGTCGACGGAGCGTTCTTGCTGATCAGCCAGCCGCCGATCACACCGTCGATGAGGGCGTTGATGTTGATCAGCCCGAGGCCGAGCGTGACGGGCAGCATCAGCTTGAACACCTGCTTGACGGCGGGGTCGCGCCAGTCGATCACCATCTGCAGCCGGCCGTCGCGTCCGCGCAGCCAGGGGATCGGCAGCAGCACCTGCACGACGGTTCCCGCCAGGATCGACGCGGCGTAGACGTAGAGCTTGTGGTCGGTCCCGTGCACGTGCGGGACGCCGAAGACGAGGCCGGCGATGATCACGAGGTTCCAGGCGACGGGCGTGAGCGCCGGGATCGAGAACTCGTCGTAGGTGTTGAGGATCCCGACGACGATCCCCGAGACGCCGAGCAGGGCGACGATCGGGAAGAGCACCTGCGACAGGCCGACGAGCAGTGGGTGGTAGTCCGGGTAGAGCGGCGGCATCACCCACGCCGCGACGAGGATGAAGAGCGCGGTCACGCCGCCGAGCACGAGCAGCGTCAGCCAGAAGAGCGACGACGCGACGCGCCACGCGCGCTTGCGCTCCCCCTTCTCCAGCAGGTCGCTGAACACCGGCACGAAGGCGGAGGAGAGCGCCGCGTCGGCAACGAGCGCGCGGATCGTGTTCGGGACGAGGAACGCGATGTTGAAGGCGTTGACGGGGCCGTTGACGCCGAAGTAGTTCTTGGCGACGACCTCGCGGGCGAGCCCGAGCACGCGGGAGATGCCGGTGGCGAGCGAGAAGATCGCTGTCGAGACGGCGAGGCGGCGGACCGGCCGCTCGGCGACCGGCGTCGCCGCAGGGTCCTCGGTCTCGCCGGGGCCGCTCGTGGTCGCGTCATCGGCCACTGGCGGCGAACGTTACGCGGGCGGGCGGTCGATTCGAGGCGGCTGCTACCCTTCGCCCGCTCGTATGCCCAACATCAAGCAGCAGAAAAAGCGCGTCCGGACCGCCGCCGAAGAGCGGCTCGAGAACCTGCGCTACCAGTCGAGGATCAAGACGCTCGCCAAGCGCCTCGCTGCGACGGCCGCCGAGGGCGACGCCGCGGCGACCGAAGAGGAGCACCGCGCCCTGGCGAGGCTGATCGACCGGGCCGTTGCCCGCGGGGCCCTGCACAAGAACGCCGCAGCCCGCAAGAAGTCGCAGGCCGCGAAGCTCGCGGCCGGCTCCGGCTCCTAGCCGCCAAGACGCAAAGAGGGCCACAACGCCCGCCGGGTGGTTGCCATGATGGGTGGAGATGACTAGGGCGGCGACCGTCGCGGGCACGCTGTTTGTCTCGCTGTTGGTTGCGAGTGGAGGCTCGGTGGCGCAGTCTGCTCCGTCGACTGGCTGCCGGATGTCGGAGCTCGCGGTCACGCTCGGGCCGTACGTCAGCGAAGCGACCGAGCAGCACACACTCGCGCTCCGGTTGGTCAACCGCGGAAGGCGGCTATGCATCTTGTCCGGGTATCCGCGGGTGCGGCTTTACGACACCCGCGGCTTGATTCCCTTTCGGATCAGGCGCGGCGGCGACCAGATGATCTCCGCACGGCGACCTGAACCGGTATCCGTCCAGCCCGGCCGGGCTGCGTTCTTCGTCCTGAACAAGAACGCCTGCGTGGGAGGATCGTCGCGCCGGGCCACGGTGCTCGAGTTCGCGACACCAAGTGCGCCGGACACCGGAGTAGGTTCATTCACATTCAAACGACGGATGCCTTTCCCGTACAGAGATCCTGACCTCTGCATGGACGCAGGCGATATCGGATCGGTCGTCACCATCTCACCGTTTGTCCCAACGGTGCGAGCAGCCCTGCACGGCTGATCGCCACCCGAAGCCTCGCCTGCACCGGTGTTTTGGAATGAAGCCTGAGCGATCAGCCCTTTCGGGGTGTGTGGCTTCACTTGCTCCTGCCCGCGTGGCAGAATCTCGCTCGGGACCGGACTGTGAGCGATCTCGACCCGTTCTTCACGCATTACGCGGAGCGCTACATGGCCTCCGATGTCGAGGCGATTAGCGCGGTGTATGCGGCGCCGATGCTCGCCGTTCGCGAGGGTCGGGCGATCCACCTTCCCGACAGAACGGCGCTGCAGGAGCACCTGGGCGAGGTGATGAGGGCTTACGCCCGGTCAGGAGCAGCTCGTGCGGACATCGCGTCGCTCGACGTCACAGAGCTTGGGAAGTCAAGCGTCTTCGCCACGGTGAACTGGCATGTACGAGGGGCTGACGGCACGCTCCTGAAGGACTTCTGTACGACCTACCATCTCCTCCGGACCGACGGGGAATGGCTGATCATGTCGTACACCAACCACGACGACTGAGCATCGCGTGCGGTACGGTCTTGACGCTGCGCTGGCCTGCGCGAGTGTTCTGAAATGCATCTTGACTAGAGCGGCTGCAAAGTCCGAAGGGGTGTCTGACACCAAAGGTGTCAGACACCGGTTGGCTCGGCTGGGCGATATCCAGTAATTACGCCCGAGGGGCGGATTGGCCCGCGATCGCCGTTTGATCGTGGAGCAGTTCCCAGCGGTGGTCAAGAAGTCGCTTTGTGCTCGCCCAACCGTCGCTTGCGCGCGTCGTCCCACCCCTTTGCGCCGGTTGCAATACGTTCGCGCGCCTGTGCCGCCCACTCGATGTATTCGCGCTCGTATCGGATGCCCCACTCGAGCGCGAGCGACGCGCAGAACGCAAAGCCGCCCTGAGCGATCCCGTGCTGGCGGCGCTGGCGTTCATCATCCGCGAACGTTCGCTCGAAGCCGGCCAGCCGCTGCCGGTGGCTTTCGATCTCCTCGTCGAAGAAGGCGATCGCCTCCTTGGACTCGAGGAGCCAAAGCATGAAGAGGCGCAAGATCGATTCGTTGCGAACGGTTTGATCGGGGGCCGTGTCGCGCAGCCAGCGCTGGACTTCCGCGATCCCGTCCGGGGTGATCGCGTAGGTCTTGCGGCGACGCGGCCCGGTGTCGCTGACGCGCAGCAGCCCCGTTTCCTCGAGCTCCGCGAGCGCAGGATAGATCTGCGGATGACGCGCCGGCCAGGTTCGCGCGAGCGTCCGCTCGAACACGCGAGCGAGCCCGTATCCGCTCATCGGCTCGGCCGCGATCAGCCCCAGGAGTGCCCGACTCAGGACCGAGGTGCGCACGGCTGCTCCTGAATAGAATCAGTCTGTCTCAACATGTCTAGTTTGACATATCCAACGGACACTCGTAAAGTCGTGTCCTTCCAAGACACGAGGAGGGATCGATGCCAGTCGAGGAAGCGCATACCGAGGAAACGCCCTACGGCAGCTACGTCACGTCGGAGGGATGGTTCGTCCACAATCTTCAAGAGTCGCTCGCCGTGCGCTTTCAGCAGGGAGGGGCGCTCTACCCGCTCGAGCCACGGGAGGCGCCGTTCCGCGACATCGGCGTGAACGTCCGCGTCCTCTGGCCCGGCGATGCGAACGCGCTCTATCACCACGAGGACGCGCAGGAGGGATTCCTCGTGCTCTCCGGCGAGTGCCTGCTCGTCGTCGAGGAGCAGGAGCGGCGGCTGCGCCAATGGGACTACTTCCACTGCCCGCCCGGCACCCGCCACGTCATCGTCGGTGCGGGCGGCGGGCCATGTGTTGTGCTCATGATCGGTGCGCGCCGGCAGCAGACGTTCGGTTACCCGGTGAGCGGTGTCGCGGGGAAGTACGGCGCGTCGGTCTCGAAGGACACGCGCGACCCAGACGAGGCGTACGCTGAGCGGTCTGATGACTTCGAGCCGATGCGCCTTCCCTGGCCCGTGGTCTGAGCACGAAAGTGGGTCGCCTGCGCCAGCGTTTCTGAAGACACCCTGAGCCCGCTTCCTCGCAGACGCCTGAGCGGAAGACTCTCTACGCTGGCGGGCTGCGGCTCTCGGGGGATTCGATGATCTCGATGACGTCGGCCGCGCGCTTCCGCACGAGGAACGCCGCGGTTGACTCTGAAACCAAGACTTCATCACCGGCCCCGGCCGACGTCGGAGGTTCACGCGCAACGTCAGGAGTTCCGGTAAGCATCGCCCGTCCGGGGCGCATCCTCAGTCTGAACATGCGCGGCATCGCAACCGCATCCTAGATCCAGCGCACAGGATCATCGACTGGGCCAGTGCTAGGGATGACGCTCGAGCCGCCGTGTCAGCAGTCAAACGTCGGACGCGGGATTTGGAGCCGTGTTGCTCCTGGCTTCACATCGAAGAAGTGGTCTACGCAATGCCAGCGGAGTACGAGGGTGGTGACCTTCGTCGCTTTACCGGCGATTGGGGCTATGAGGAAGCTGACGTGAATCGCGCCGCCGCTGGTGGGAAGGTTGAGCGGTAGTCGGCCAAGCTTCAGGCAGTGGGGCCAGTGTTTGGAGAAGGGTGATCCCCAGCTTCCACGGTATTCGCAAGCCTCGAGACGTCCGCTTGCAGTCGTGCTGACTCTTATCGGTGCCTCAGTGGGATGGATCTGGATGACGATCCCTGACGGCTTCAGCGTGAATGCCCTCAGAGTCGTCCCTGAGGAATGAGCCGCTCCCGCTGCACTGCTCGCGGCAGAAGCAAACGCAAGGAGTGCGACTGCCACCAGAACGATCGGCTTCGAGCGCCACAGCACGGCTGGACGATAGGCAATCGGCTGCACCAGCGTTTCGCGATGAGCCCGAACCCGATGCTTACGAGCGGCTCATTCGGGTGTTCTAGCCTCTCGGAATCGTGAGGCGGCTCCTGGCAGTGGCGGTGCTCAGCCTAGTCCTCGCAGCTGCGCCACCGGCGGCTGTTGCGTCATCGCGGTTCGTGCCGCCCGCTTGGCTCCTGAGCGCCGAGCGGACAGTCCTGCTTCGCACCTTTGGAAACGCGAAACCGGCGCATATCTACTACATCCCCTATCCGAAGAAGATCGCCGTCGTCTTCGAATTCAGCCAGGTTGTGATCTGCGGACTGTGCAGTTCGCCAACCTCGGGATCGCAGCCGAGAGGGAAGGTGATCCGCGTGAGCTTCGACAGGCGGACACACCAACTGGGCGGTGCAACGGATGGCTGGGCGATGCGATTCTGCGAGATGAGAGGAGGCAAGCCTCCGAAGAGGATGTGTCTTCGCCGCTGAACGTCGCCTGGGCAAGCGTTCGAGATGTCCCTGACGGCAGCGTCGTGTGAATCGAGGAGGTGTCTGACACCAAGGTGTCAGACACCAGTTGGCTCGGCCGGGCCAGTGCTCACGAATGGTCCCTGAGCTTTAGTCGGCGCGGTGGCGCGGTGGCGCGGTGGCGGGGTGCGCCGGTCGGGGAGTGGGGCGCGCGGAGCTGTAGGCGTCTTCTGATGACAGCAACTCGCCTGCGTCGATGAAGACCTGTTCAATCCCTGTGCCAAGCACCAAGGTCGCGAGCAGACGAGCATGATGCTCAGCCGCTTTGAAGCTGTGGAGGGTGCCCCGCGGGATGTGCAAGAAATCGCCTGCCCCCACTGAGAACTCGTCTCCGCCGACCTCGAAGTCGCCGTCGAGGACTTAGAACTGCTCCTCGTCGGCACTGTGCGAGTGAGGGTTGGCGCCCTCGCCCGGCGGGACGGTGATTTCCATCGTCGTGTAGCTGCCGCTGGCGTCGACGCTCGATACCAAGAAGCGGAACATGCAGCCCACCGTCCAGTAAGCAGGCCCACTCTTGGTCCTCACGAGAATGTGCTTCGCCGCGGCTTCCACGCATCCGATCCTTGCAGAGATAGGCGACGAGACGAAGCTCCCAGCGCGAGCGTGCGGGAGTGTCCCCCGGGGCTGCCGTCGCGACGTCAAGAGGCCTGCGTGAGCGGTGGGAGGTAGACGGCGAATCCACCGGTGTCTATTCGGCGATAGCCAACGCGACGCAAAAGGCCCCCGAAGCGCGCCTCGAATCGACCGCCGAGGATGAAAACGTGGGTCGCGTTCTTGTCCGCGTGCACTCGGCGGTAGAAGGGTGGGTAGCGGCCGAAGTCCGTGTCGTTCGGGTCGACTCGTCCGTCGCGAATGACTGGGTCTCCCTCGGCGGCCACCGCGATGATCCGCTCACTCGTGATGTAGGTAAGCCGCCATGCCACCCAGTAGCCGGTGTAGACGTTGGTGACTCCCCGACTCTCGAGAAGATGTACCAGGGGGCCGAAGTCGGCCGGGACCACAACCCCCTCAGCAGTGTCGCTGGCTGCAGCCAAGTCTCGTGTCTTCATGATCACCAAGCCAGTGACAGAAAGCGCGAGCGCGCAGGCCAGGACGATCACACCTCGTCGTTGCGTCGTCATCATGCTTCCAATGACCAGAGCGATGATCGGAGACAAGATCGTCAGATACCGCGGTTCGACGTTCACGTAGGTGTACGGCGAGAGGTAGTAGAGCAGCGGAAAGAGGACGAACGTGAGGATCACAACGGCGAGCGCTCGACGGCGCCGCACGAGCTGAAAGAGCGATCCCGCCAGCGCGGTCACGTAGAGCAACGGGCCGACGTACGGCCCACCGATCCACTGGAGCGAGAATGGCACGCGCAGTCCGAGCGCGGTCGGAGTTGTCGCGACAGCCAGGTTGTGGAGGTTGGCGATCCCGTCACCCCGCGGAATCCCTGCGCTTAGCGAGTCAAAGCCGTGCCAGATATTCGCCACGATCCAAGGCAAAGCGCCGACGATCATCGCAACCACCACGAGCCCTGAACGAGCCACGATTCGCGGTCGCGAGACCAAGAGCCACAGCACTGCCGGGGCTGCCAGGATCGCAACCTGCGGGCTTGCCCACAAGCCGCACCCCAGTGCAAGCCCCAACAGCACCAGATCACGTCGCGACGGTCGCTCCCGCAAGCGGAGCGTGAGCAACAGAGCCACGAGACCCAGTACGAGAGTCGAGCCGTAGAAACCATGCGCGCGAGTCGACTTCCAGACGAAGTAGGCCGGCCAGACCCAGAACAACAGCCCTGCGAAGCGAGCCGCGGACTCCCCGACGAGACGCCGCCCGATGCGCCAGACCAGAATCGACGCGATGCCCCACAGCGCTATCGGAACGATCCTGATCGCGAGCGGTGTAGGTCCGAGAACCGCTACGAACGGGACGCTTAGGAGTACTTCCTGTGTCCCGCCGTATCGCTGGCCCCACATGAAGATGCTGAAGTGGCCGTGCAACGCGCGGAGAGCCATCGTCCCCCAGACGCCCTCGTCACCATCCAGCGTGCCGAGCGACGAGGCCAGCACCCAGATGCGGAGCAGAAGACCGACCACGATCCCTCCGACCACGATCGCAGCTGAAACGTCAACCCGTCTCGCTCGCAGGTCATCTCTGCCGGGCTCAGTACGGACAGGTTGGGCGCTGCGGCCGCCAGCGAGCCGCCGCTGAACAACCGCGATGAATCTCAACGCTGCCGTCGTGTGCGTCCGTGGCCCACCTCGAATGTGCTTCTACCATACAGCGGTCCGCTCGACGTCTCCGCTCCATCATCTATGCGGATAGCCGCGGACAAGCCGCCTCTACCAGTTGAGGTACCCCGGTGTTCTGCTCCGAGGTTTACGCAAGACGCAACTCTGCGGCAGGATGGATTGGAGTGTCCGTTACGCCTGAGAGGTCGGAACGCAAATCGAGATAAGCGGACGCTCTCATCGGATTACCGGGGAGGCCCCTCGGTGACGGCGGACGTCTGTGCGACGAGCTTCAAGTTGTCGGCGGTGACCCAGACCTCGGAAATCTTGCTCTCAGAGAAACGGTAGAAGGCGAACTCCTCTGTCTCAACCGGCATGCCGGTCGCCTCGATGCCCAGGAACGTGCTGTCATGCGTCCCCGAGTCGAAGAAGTGTGCGGCGATCCATTAGAAGAAGTGTGCGGCGATCCATTCGCCTTCGACGACAAGATGGCGTAGCTCTCAACGATAGTCGGGGAACGCGCGGGTGACCGCCCGGAGGCCGGCCACGTAGCGCGCCGGTCCGTGCTGCTCACCGTTGACCACGACGTAATCGGCAACGAACTCCCGAGGTCGTCGATGGCGGGCTCGAATCGAGATTCGAGCCTTTTGAATCGGTGAGCCGCCGCGCGGAGGTCGTCCTCACGCTTGGGATAGAGCCCGTCAGCGGGTGGGGTACAAACAGCCCGGCTCCGAGAGCTGTGCTGCCGAGCTACTCGGGCCCCCGGATCTCGCAGAACTCTCCTAGCCGCCCCTCGCGCGCTGCTCAGGCGGCGACGGTGATCTCGACGAGCGCCCGCTCGAGCTCGAGCTCGTTGGCGAGCCGCGAGCCGCCCTTCAGCGCCCGGTCGAGCTCGGCGAGGCGGATCACGGCACGGTCGAGCTCCTCGGCGCTGAAGTTCCGCACCTGGCCGAAGAGCTTCTGGGCCGGGAACGGGTGGCGCATCCCGAGGAGCGGCGCGGCCTCCTGCGGCGTCATCCCCTGCTCGTCGAGCCGGTGGGCGATGCGGGCCCGCCGCACGTGGTTCGTGATGCTGCCGACGAGCCTCGGGATGCTGCGCGAGAGCGGTTCGGGCGTGCGGTCGAGCATCCGCTCGGCGGCGCCGAGCACCGCGCCGGCATCCCGGGCGCCCCAGGCGTCGGTGAGTGTCCACGGAGGCGAGTCGGCGCGCGGCGCGACGAGCGCCTCGACGTCGGCCTCGGTCACCTCGGCGCCGTTCGCCCAGGTGGCGAGCTTGTCGACCTCGCCTGCGAGCTCGTAGAGATCGTCGCCGACCAGCTCGGCGAGGAGGCGGCAGGCCTCTGGCTCGACCTTCGTCTTGTGCAGCTTGAACTGGTCGGCGATCCAGCGGGCGACGGCCTTCATGACGACGTCCCAGATCAAGAGCTCGCCCTTGCCCGCCACCGCCTTCGCGAGCGGCGAGTCCTTCTTCAGCTCACCGCCGACGAGCGCGAGGGTCGTCCCCGGCGCGGGCGCCTTCAGGTAGTCGGCGACCGCCTTCGCGTCGGGCGCCTTCCAGGCCTCGACGCCCTCGATCACGACGAGTCGTGTCCCCGCACCGAAGAGCCCCATCACGTTGCACGCCGCGACGGCGTCGTCGCCGGTCGTGTCGGCGGCGTGCAGCACCTCGATCGCGTCGGTGTCGAAGCGGCCGCGCAACCGGGCCACCGTGCGGTCGACCTTGGGCCGGTCGCCGCCGGCGATCAGGTAGGCCGGTTTGAGCTCGTCCGCCATCTCCGCCAAGCATAGGCGGCGACGACAAGTGACCCCGCGGTCGCAAGAGCGGCGCCGGGACCGCGCGCCTGGGCGACCGGGGCCGCCGCGACGAGCCGCGCGCAAAACGCGATGTAGGCGGCGATCCAGCCGTTCAGCCACGCGAGCGCGGCTGCGAGGGACGGCGCCACGGGATCGACCGCGGCGGCGGCGAACGCGAGCCCGAGCAGCGGCCCGACCGCAGGCTCGACGAGCGCGTTCGCGACGATCCCGAGCAGCGGCACGGCGCCGAACTGCAGCCAGAGGATCGGCGCCGTGGCGATGCTGCACGCCGCCGAGACCGCGACCGCTCCACCGAGCGTCCGCGGCACGGGGTACCCCTCGAGCGCGCGCAGGGCCGGGCCGACCGCGAGGAAGATCGCGACGACGGCCGCGAACGAGAGCTGAAAGCCCGCGTCGAAGAGCGTGTAGGGGTTCCAGGCGAGCAGCACGACGGCGGCCAGGAGCAGCACATGCCACGGATCGCGCTCGCGCGCCGCGAGCCACGCGATCGAGACGGCCGCCCCCGACACCGCGGCGCGGACGACCGAGGGCTGCGGCCCGACCGCGAGCACGTACCCGCCGATCGCGGCGAGCGCGCCGACATGCGCCCAGGCGCGTGCGACCCCGAGGAGGAGCGCGAGCCCGAGCACCCCGCCCGCGAGCAGCACGACGTTCTGGCCGCTGACCGCCAGCAGGTGGTAGAGCCCCGAGCGGCGGAACGCGTTCTTGAGGCCGGGCGTGAGCCCCGCGTCGTCACCGAGCACCACACCCTCGACGAGCGCGCGTCGTTCTCCCGCGAGCCCGGGTGCCGAGGCGTGGCGCAACCACGCGCGCAGCCGGTCGCCGGCGCCGCCGAGACCGCCCCGGTGCCCGACCACCGTCCAAGCGTCGACCTTCAGGACGACATGGATGCCCTGCCGTCGCAGCCAGGTGCGCTCGTCGAAGCCGTGGGACGGGCCGCGCGGCAGTCGCACGACACCGAGCAGGCTGATGCGCGCGCCCTGGGGCGGCGCGCGGCCGAGCGGCAGCTCGAGCTGCACGGGCTCGTCGAGCCTGCGTTCACCGAACCGGGTGACGCGGGCGAAGACGCGCTGCTGGAAGCGCCCGACGCGCGCCTCGGCGGTGACCACCGCGGAGACCCGCGCAGCGCGGTCAAGCTCGGAGCGGAGCGGGCTGCGGTCGAGCGCGTCGAGCCGCGCGCTTCCCCACCACCACCCCGCGCCGGCGACGACCAGCGCTCCGACCGCGAGCTTCGCCTCGCGCGGCGCGGCGGCGAGCACGAGCACAGCCGCGAGCGCGAGCGGCCAGGCCACCCCGAGCTCGAGCCGAACGGCGTCCGCGAGGCAGAGGCCACCGACCGCCGAGGCGGCGACGACGTGCGCAGGCAGGACCCGGCTCACGGCACGACCAGCCCCTGCAGCTCGGCGATCCGGGCGGGGCCGATGCCCGGGATCGCGTCGAGGCCGTCGACCGACGTGAAGGCGCCGTGCTGCTGGCGATACGCGACGATCTTCTGCGCCGTCACCGGGCCGATCCCCGGCAGCGTGTCGAGCTGCTCCGCACTCGCCGAGCTGAGCGAGACCGGCCCCGCGCTCGCGCCGGCACCCGCGGAGCCACCCGCCGCGCCGCCGCCCGCCCCACGCTCGGGCACGAGCACCTGCTGCCCGTCGGAGACGGGCGCCGCGAAGTTGACCCCGCTCCGGTCGGCCCGCCGCGTCAGTCCGCCCGCGCGCGCGACCGCGTCGGCGACCCGCGCACCCTTCGCCAGGTGCACGAGGCCGGGCCGGCGAACGGCACCCGCGACGTCGACGACGAGCGCAGGCGCGGCCGCCGAAGCGCGGCCGGCGGGCGCCGAAGGGACGATCGGCGCGACGCGCAGCGCGGTTCCGCCCGCCGACCCGCCGGCCGACGCATGCCGCCACGCGACGACGAGCACGACGAGCGCGAGCACCGCCACGGCCAGGAGCCGTCGCGCAGGCACACCGAGCGGGAACGAGGACACGTTGAAACCGTGCCCGACACAACTGTCACGCGTGGGAGACGCGCGTGTCACAAAAGCGCAACAACAGCGACGTCAGTTCGCTGCAGGCCCCCACGTCGGCCAGCCGTCGAGGTTCGGGGTGTGCGTGACCTGGAGCGCCGCCCGGTGACGAGGTCGAGCGTGAACACGTCGGCGAAGCCCCCGGTCGCGCCCTCGTTGGTTGCGAACACGAGCGACCGGCCGCCGTCCGGCGAGTACGAGCCTGTGAGGACGTAGCTACTCGCGGTCGGCGTCGTGAGCCGGCGCAGGCCACGCCCGTCGAGGCCGACGGTATAGAGCGCATTCCCGGGCGTGAGTTCGCCGCTCGCGTCCGTCGACCGGAAGAGGACCTGCCGACCGTCGGGAGCGACGTCCTCGCCGCCCGCGCTCAGGCGGAAAGGCGTGATCCTCATTGCCGGCCCGCCTGCGACGCGAGCGACGTAGAGCGCGTAGCGCGGCAGGCGGTCGGGGTTCCACGTGTAGGCCCGGAACACCAAAGACTTCCCGTCGGGTGTCATGCGCGGAGCTTCGTAGCCGCCGCGCCAGTCGTCGAGCTCCCGTAGGACACGGAGCCCCGTTCCGTCGAGCGAGATCTCGACGAGCGCCGAGTGCTCTATCTGGTCGTTGCCGCCGATCGTCCCGTGCTTGACCATTCCCCACTCTTGCTGCACGACGAGGTGCTTCCCGTCGGGCGCGAACGAGGCGTTCGAGTCGTCGCACCCGGTCGCCGGGCACGGCACCTCGAGCCGCACCTGGCCGGAGCCGTCTGGGCGCACGAGCCACACGGAGCAGGGGCCGGTTCGCGTGCAGCGGTCGAAGACGATCCAGCGACCGTCCGGCGAGAAGTGCGCCTGGTCGTCCTCGACCGCCGCCGGCGAGTGCGAGATCTTGCGCATGCCCGAACCGTCGGGACGGGCGATCCAGATCTCGCTCCATAGCGGGTCGTTCTGCAGGCGGTACCGCGTGAAGGCGATCTGACCGTTCCGCGCGGCGGCCGAGTCATGTCCGCGCAGCGAGAACGCTCCGGCCGTGAGCGCAGCAATGACACCCAGCAAGAGCAGTCCAAGCACGGCTCTCGTTCCTCCGCTCACCGGACTGGCGCCGCGGTTCCCCAGTCCGGCTCGCTCTCCCACAGCCTGGTCTGGACGACCACGTGCTTGTTCTGCCCGCTCGCATCCATCACCCAGAGATCGGGCAGGTGCGGCCGAGCCCGTCCGCGGCTCGTGCGCGTAGACGATCCTCTCGCCGTCGGGCGACCAGTTCGGCTCGATGTTCCTCCCGGCGCTCGTGAGCTGCGTCAGGCGCGAGCCGTCCGACGCCACCGTGTAGACCTGCGAGGTCTCGCTGCACGAGCAGTCCCGGTACGACTGGAAGAGGATCCGAGATCCGTCGGGCGACCAGTTCGCACCACCCGCGTCGAGGCTCCACGGCGTGACGCGACGCAGCTTCCCGCCCTTCGACGGGATGACGAACAACGCCTGCTCGTTCGCCGGCGCCGCCGAGTCGTTGAGCCGGGTGAAGACGATGTGCTTGCCGTCGGGCGACCAGGCCGGCTCGTGATCCTCGGACGTGACCAGCCTCGATGCGCTGCGTGATCTGACGCGGCTGGCCGCCGCTCGCGCTCATCAGCCAGACGCCGAGCGCGATCGCCCCGCCCGGCGAGACCCGCATCGCCCGCGTATAGACGATCTCTCGTCCGTCGGGCGAGTACTGCGGGTCGTCGTTTCCGAGGCACGCGCCCGTGCAGGTGCCGATCTGGCGCAGGCCGCTGCCGTCGGCATCGACCCGCATCACCTGGTCGGGAACCGTCGGCGGGTTCTTGTTCGACTGGAAGATCCGATAGAACAGGATGTGCGAGCCGTCGGGTGACCAGTCGGGCAGATCGTCGAGCCAGAAGGCGCGTGGATGGGTGAGCCGCCGAGAGCTGCGAGCCGTCCGGGTTCGCGGCATAGATCGCAGACCTGCTTTCGTCTCCAGCGCGGGGGAACGCCTTCCAGGCGATCTGGCCGTTCCGCGCCGCCGTCGAGGCGTTGGTCGCGGCATGGCTGCGCAGAGCGAGGCCGGCGGCGGCGAGCGACGGAAACACCGAGCGCGAGCGCGACTGCGGCCCTCACTCGGGCGCCTTCGGCTTGTGAGCGACGAGCCGCGGCAAGTGCCCCCACCGGGCGCCCAGGCCGGCCGGCCGGCCGCCGAGCACCCCCGGCCCGCAGCGCTCGTCGCCCGGCGCAGGCCGCCCCTGCCCATCGGGACGAACGACATACGTCGCCGCTCGCGGTGCCGATCGCGATCAGCGTGCCGTCGAGCGACCAGGTCGGGAGCCCGCGCCACGCCGATGTGCGGGCAGGCGGGCGAGCCGCCGGGCGTCACGTCGACTCCGCCAGGCGTGACGAGCCGGATCCGCCGCAGTTCGACTCGTAGGCGATCGTCTTGCCGTCGGGCGACCAGCTCGGGCCGGCAGCGTCGGTTGCGAGTCGCCGCGCGGTGCGACCCGTCGAGCGAGACGACGATAGACGGACGAGCGGAGAATCGCGGCCGGCCTGGCGCTGCCGGACGGGATCTCGAGTGCCGCGGCCTCAGGCTGGGTCGCAAAGGCGAAGCGCTTGCCGTCGGCAGACCACGTCGGCGAGAACGCGGTAGCGCGTCCGAGTACGGCACTTTGAACGCGTCCGGTTCCGTCGAGCCGAATGCACGAAGATCGGGGACCGGTCGCTGCCGGAACGGGTACGCGTCCGGGCAGACGTAGGCGAGCCGTGTGCTGTCGGGCGACCACGCGAGCTCCCCGGGTGACCCGCAGCCCAGGCGCCGCTTCGCCTGCAGGTAGAGCGTCCGCAACGACCGTCGCCGAGCTGACCGTGCACGAGGTGAGGCGATCGGAAGCGACGGGATGTGGAGCTCGCGGCCCGTCGCTCAGGTTCAGCACGTGCAGCCCGACGTATCCGCTCGTGCCGCCGAGTCTCGTCGATCGTGAAGGCGAGACGCCGGCCGTTCGGCGCCCAGGCGGCACTCGTCAGGTCGCCGCAGAACACGACGGCTCCGGGACAGCGCCAGATGATGCGCAGCCTGCCGGCGGCCCGACGGCGGCGATCTCCGCGGTCGGGCCGATCCGCCCGCTGCCGAGGATCAGCGTCAGCTGGCCCGCCCAGGGGCAGAGCTCGAGTCGGCGGTGCGCAGCGCGAGGCAGCGTCGCCGTTGCAACCGCGGCCAGGACGAGAAGCAGAGCCGCCGCCAGCGAGCACGACGCGCGCGCGCGCCCAGCGAGACGGCCGCCATGCCACCCGTCCGCGCGGCTGCAACTCGTCGAGGCACGCCTCGAGGAGCGACGCAGCGAACGCGGCGCGCGGCTCGATCGGCCGGTCGAGCTCGCCGAGGGACGAGCAGCGGATCGTGCGCGCTCACGTCGTCCCCTTCCCGTATGCCTCGCGGAAGCCGACTGCGGCCGCGTGCAAGCAGCGACTCGACCGCCTCGACGCTGCGTCCGAGCGCCGCCGCGACCTCGGGCACCGAGAGGCCGTCGGCGTGACGCAGAACGAGCGCGATCCGCTGCGCGGGCGGGACCGCAGCAAGCGCAAGGAGCGCCCGGCCGTCGGTCTCGCCCGGCAACGGCGCCGCCTCGGCCAGCGCCGCGGTGACCGGCGCGGCGCGCCGCTCCTCGCGCCGGTAGTGGTCGAGCAGCTTGTGGCGGGCGATGCCGAAGATCCACGGCAGCGGCGCCTCGACGGCGCGGCCCCGCTTCAGCTCGGCGACCGCTGCGAGGAACGTCTCCTGCGCCAGGTCCTCCGCGACCGATACCGAGCCGCAGCGATGCAGCAGGTAGCCGTACACACGCGGCAGCGCGAGCTCGTAGAACCGGCGGAACGCGTCGGGGTCGAGGTCGAGCCGCTCCGGCTGCGCGGAGTCGAGCGCCTGGTCTGCCATGGCAAGCACGTCGACTCTAAGTCGTCCCGCGCCCCCGATTTCCGTCGGTGAGCTAGACGACGATGTTGACGAGCTTGTCCGGGACGACGATCACCCGGCGCTCGGCTCCGCCGAGGTGCGCCTGCACGCGCTCGGAGGCCCGCGCGTGCGCGATCAGCTCCGTCCTCGCCGAGACCGGCGGGCACCTGGATGCGGTCGCGCACCTTGCCGTTCACCTGCAGCACGAGCTCGATCGTGTCGCGCTGCAGCATCGACTCGTCGTGCGTCGGCCACGGCTCCTTCCACAACCGCGACGTGCGGCCGAGGACGCCCCACAGCTCCTCCGCGACGTGCGGCGTGTAGGGCTGCAGCAGCGAGACCGCGGTCTCGGCCGCGAAGCGGGCCGCCGCGTCGTCGGGCGCCTTCGACAGCTCGTTCACGAGCTCCATCACCGCGGCGATCGGCGTGTTGAAGACGAAGCGGCGATCGATGTCGTCGGAGACGCGCGCGATCGTCTCGTGCGCCTTGCGCGCGAGCGGCGTGTCGACCCCGGCCGGCGACGCGGGCGCCGCCGCGGCCTCGTGCACGACGCGCCACAACCTGCGGATGAACCGCACGGTCGCGTCGATCCCGTCGGGGCTCCAGTCGATGTCCTGGTCGGCAGGCCCCTGGAAGAGGATGTAGATGCGGATCGCGTCGGCGCCGAAGCGGTCGATCAGCTCGTTCGGCGACACGCCGCCCTGCGACTTCGACATGCGCTTGCCCTCGAGCCGCACCCACCCCTGGTGGAAGAGCCGCTGGAACGGCTCGCGGAACCCGACCATGCCCAGGTCGTTCATCGCCTTGACGAAGAAGCGCGAGTAGAGCAGGTGCCCCTTCGCGTGGTCGATGCCGCCGATGTACTGGTCGATCGGCATCCAGTAGTCGGCGATCTCGCGGTCGAACGGCGCGTGGTCGTTCTTCGGGTCGGTGTAGCGCAGGAAGTACCAGGACGAGTCGACGAACGTGTCCATCGTGTCGGCCTCGCGACGGCCCGGCTTGCCGCAGACCGGGCACGGCGCGTTGATGAACTCCTCGTTGGAGGCGAGCGGCGGCTGCCCCTTCGGCCGGTAGTCGTCGACGTCCGGCAGCAGCACCGGCAGGTCGGCCTCCGGCACCGGTACGGCGCCGTGCTCGTCGCAGTAGATGATCGGGATCGGGCAGCCCCAGTAGCGCTGCCGCGAGAAGCTCCAGTCGCGCAGGCGGTAGTTGATCGCGGGCTTCGCCTTGCCGTGCGCGCTCAGCTCCTCGACGATCGCGCGCTTCGCCTCGTCGGCGCCCACCCCGTCGAACGCACCCGAGTTGATCAGCACGCCGTCGTCGTCGATCACCTGCACGACGGGCAGGCTCGAACGCCTGCGCGAACTCGGCGTCGCGCTCGTCGTGCGCGGGCACCGCCATGATCGCGCCCGTCCCGTACTCCATCAGCACGTAGTCGGAGACCCAGATCGGGATCTGCGCGCCGTTGACCGGGTTCGTCACGTAGCGCCCGGTGAAGGCGCCGGTCTTCTCGCGCTGCTCGCGCTCCTCGGTCGGCCGCGCCGCAGCGACGCGCGCGTACGCGAGCACCTCCTCGTCGTCGGTCAGCTGCTGCACGAGCGGCGACTCGGGTGCGATCACGAAGAACGTCGCGCCGAAGAGCGTGTCGGGGCGCGTCGTGAACACCGGGATGTCGAGGTCGAGCTCGTCGACCCGGAACAGCACCTCCGCGCCCTCGGAGCGGCCGATCCAGCTCGTCTGGATCTTCTTCGTGCGCTCCGGCCAGTCGATCGTCTGGAGGTCGTCGAGCAGCGCGTCGGCGTACGCGGTGATCTTGAAGAACCACTGCGCCATGTTCCGCGCCTCGACGACCGCGCCGCAGCGCCAGCAGCGGCCGTCGACGACGTGCTCGTTCGCGAGCACGGTCTGGTCGTTCGGGCACCAGTTGACCGGCGCCTCCTTGCGGTAGGCGAGCCCGTGCTCGTAGAGCTTCAGGAAGATCCACTGCGTCCAGTGGTAGTAGGTCGGCTCGTGCGCCGAGACCTCGCGCTGCCAGTCGATCGCCCAGCCCATGATGCGCATCTGGTGGCGGATCGCCGCCATGTTGCGCTCGGTGATCTCGAGCGGGTGGCCGCCGTCCTTGATCGCGGCGTTCTCGGCCGGCAGCCCGAACGAGTCGAAGCCCATCGGGCGCAGCACCGTGAAGCCGTGGCGGCGGCGGAAGTGCGTGACGACGTCGCCCAGCGTGTAGTTGAGGACGTGCCCCATGTGCAGGCTGCCGGACGGATACGGCAGCATCTCGAGCATGTAGAAGTGCTCGTCGGGCGCGTCGCCCGGCGCGTGGTTCTCGACGTGGAACGCCTGCTCGGCCTCCCACACCTCCTGCCACTTGCGCTCGATTGCCTTTGCGTCGTATGCGTCCATCAGAGCTCCCTAGAGACGAAAAAGCCTCTCGTGCGAGAGGCCTGGGGAAGCCGGCGCGGCGACCTCGCCGCGGTGCTTCCTCGTTCACGTAAGCAGCAGTTCCACGGCGCCGTATCCTAGCCACGGCGGCGGTCGGGCCACCAGTTCCAGTCGCCGAGGAGCGCCATCAGGCTGGGCACGAGGAGCGCCCGGATGAGCGTCGCGTCGATCGCGACGGCGAGCGCGATCCCGATCCCGATCTCCTTGACGAGCACGATCGACGAGGTCGCGAACGCCCCGACGGCGACGCAGAAGAGGAGCGCGGCCGAGGTGACGACCCGCCCGGTCCGCTCGAGCCCCAGCGCGACCGCCTCCCGGTTCTCGAGGCCCGCGTCGTGGGCCTCCTTGATCCGCGAGAGGAGAAAGACGCCGTAGTCGGTCGCCAGGCCGAACGCGATCGCAAAGAGGAGCGCCGGCTGGGTCAGCTCGAGGGCGCCCTGGCTCTTGTAGTTGAGAAGCCCCTGGAAGCCGGCCGTCCTGAAAGATGAGGACGAGCAGGCCGAACGCCGCCGAGAGGCCGAGCACGTTCATCAGGAGCGCCTTCAGCGGCAGGACGATCGAGCGCGTGACGGCGAAGAGCAGCGCGAACGTGACGAGGCCGAGCAGCGCCGAGTGCGAGCGGCAGGTGGCGCACGAGGCTCGAGGCGGTGTCGAGGTACCAGGCCGTCCGCCCGGCGACGGCGACGTCGGGCAGGCGCCGGATCGAGCGGACGAGCGTCTTCGTCGAGCCGCTCATCGCGGAGCCGCGCGGGACGACCTCGATCTCCCACAGCCGTGCGCCGAGGCGGCGCGGCGGCGGCACCGCTGCGATTCCGGGCAGCCGCTCGGATCGCGGCGATCGTCGCTGCCGGATCGGTGACGCTCGCCGCGATGTGCACCGGCGAGTCGGCGCCGGGCGGGAAGTGCAGCCGCAGCGCATCCTCGGCCGCGCGCGCATGCGCGGTCGGCGGCAGCACGCTCGCGTCGACGCCGATGAAGCGCACGCCGAGGAACGGCAGCCCGAGTGCGATGAGCGCGGTCGCCGAGGCGAGCGCGATCGGCAGCGGGTGGCGCATCACCCAGTGCGCGAACCGGTACCAGGTACCGCGCTCGTCGGGGCGGGCGGCACGCTCGGCCGCGTGCTGCCAGCGGGCCGGCGCGAGCGCGTTCACGTTCGTCCCGAGCAGCGCGAAGAGCGCGGGCAGGACGGTCAGCGCGACGAGGCCGGCGAGCGGCGCCACGATCAGGCCGCCGATCGCCATCGAGCGCAGGAAGCCGAGCGGGAAGGCGAGCAGCGACCCGAACGCCGCCGCGACGGTGACCGCGCTGAAGGCGACCGTGCGGCCCGCGGTCGCGAGCGTCGCGTGCAGCGCCTGCACGCCCGGGCCGTGGCGCACGAGCTCCTCGCGGTAGCGCGAGACGAGCAGCAGGCTGTAGTCGATCGCCAGGCCGAGGCCCGCGCCGGTGACGAGGTTGAGCGCGAAGACCGAGATCGGCTGCACCTCGTTGACGGCTCGGATCAGCGCGAGCGTGATCACGATCGAGAGGCCGCCGGCGAGCAGCGGGATCGCGGCGGCGACGACGCCGCGGAACACCCAGAGCGCGAGCAGGAAGAGCAGCGGGAAGGCGATCAGCTCGGCGCGAAAGAGGTCGTGCTCCGACTGCGAGCGCACCTCCTCGTTCGCGACCGCCGTCCCGCCCACCTCACCGGGCAGCGTGGCCGCGAGCCGCTTCGCGAGCGCGGGATGCTCACCCGTGCCGGCGTGGAAGGACGCGGTGACGAGCACGTAGCGCCCGTCGGGCGAGACCGCCGCCCGCGGCTGCACGACGGCGATCGCGGGCTCCCGGCGCAGGCGCGCCGCCGCCTCGGCCGCCTGCGCCGGGGTTGCGACGACCAGGATCGACGGGCCGGGCACGATCCCGCCCAGGCTCGAGAGCTGCTGCAGCGTGCGGTAGCTCTCCGACGAGCTGTCCTGGAAGTCGTTGTCGCTCGAGCTCAGGTGGCCGGCCGCGGAGGCGCCGAAGAACGCGGTCGCGACGCCGAGGACGGCTGCGGTCACGAGCACCGTGCGGGCGCGGCGTGCGGCGAGGTCGGCGAGCGCCCGGAACATCGCCCGGCAGAGTAGGTGGCGCGACCGGGCTGCCGCATGCGCACAATGACCGGCAATGGCCGCCGTGCAGCTGCTCGAGCTCTTCCCCGACACCGCCTCCGTCTCGGGCGGCGAGCTCGTCCTGGGCGGCGTCCGCGCGACCGACCTGGCGCGCGAGTTCGGGACGCCGGTCGTCGTCTACGACGAGGCGACCCTGCGCAACCAGGCGCGGGCCTACGCCGAGGCGGCCCCCGGCGCGCTCGTTGCCTACGGGACGAAGGCGTTCCCGTCGCTCGCGGTGCTCCGCCTCTTCGCCGGGCAGGGCCTCGGGGCCGACGTCTCGACGTCCGGCGAGCTCGAGTTCGCGCTGCGGGCGGGAGCTCCCCGGCGAGCGTCTCGTGATCCACGGCAACAACAAGGAGGACGACCTCGTGCGGAGGTCGATCGAGGTCGGCGCGCTCGTCGTCGTCGACTCGCTCGACGAGCTCGACCGGGTGCAGGCGGCCGGCGGCACGCGGTTCCTCGTTCGGGTCACGCCGGGCATCGAGGCCGACACGCACGAGGCGATCAAGACCGCGCACCACGGGTCGAAGTTCGGCCTGCCGCCCGACGACGCGGCCGAGGCGATCCGCCGCGCGCCGAGCGCGGAGGGGCTCCACGTGCACGTCGGCTCGCAGCTGATGCACTTCGGCGCCTCGCTGATGACGGTCGACTGGATCGCGCAGTTCGCCGCCCGCCTGCGCGCCGACCTCGACTGGACGCCGCGCGTGATCGACCTCGGCGGCGGCCTGGGCGCGCGGCACGTGCTGGAGGAGCCGTCGTTCACGATCGGCGAGTTCGTCGGCGGGCTCGTCGGCGAGCTGCAGCGCTCGTTCCAGCTGCACGGCCTGCCGGCGCCGCAGCTCGTGCTCGAGCCGGGCCGGTCGCTCGTCTCCCGGGCCGGGGTGACGCTCTACACGGTCGGCGACGTCAAGCGGGCGAGCGCGGCGACGACCTACGTGACGGTCGACGGCGGCATGTCCGACAACCCGCGGCCGGCGATGTACAACGCGCGCTACACGGCGCTCCTCGCGGCACGCGCCGACGCGGAGCCGACGGAGGCCTACACGGTCGCGGGCAAGCACTGCGAGTCGGGCGACGTCCTGATCGAGCGGGTCGAGCTGCCGGCGCCGCGGCGCGGCGACGTGCTCGCGGTGCCGGTGACGGGCGCCTACACGCTCGCGATGTCGTCCACCTACAACGCGGTGCCGCGCCCGGCGGCGGTGCTCGTCGCCGACGGCCAGGCGCGCCTGATCCGCCGCCGCGAGACGGTCGACGACCTGCTCGCGCTCGAGGTCGAGGGCTAGAGACGCCCGCTCACCCGCCGGCAATGGATGGCGGGTCTGAGCCGGCGCTTCAACCGGGGTGAGGCCCGCCCCGGCCGTGGCCGGAAGGGCGGAGAGATCGACCGATCACCTCGGTTTCCACGTCGCTGCGCGTCTCGCCACGGTGTAGGCCGCCGCTGCAGGGGCCACGGCTGGGGTCAGACCCCGGCCGTGGCCGAAGGGGACCCGCGTGGCACGCGGATGCTGGGCCGCGTTCAGCGGAAACCAGCTCGTGCTCCAGCACCGGTCACCCTCCGAACGCTAGAAGACGAGCGCGTACGGCTTCAAATTCTGAGCGCCGAGACGACCGTTCCGGATCGTCACGTGGAACGCCTTGCCCGTCGGGCTTCGCTCGCTGAACCGCAGCGTCGACGGGCCGGCAACGGACACCCGAATCGCGCTGTGGAGGAGAGCGTGACGGAAGCGAGCCTCGATGTCGCGCTTGGCCTGCGCCGCCGGCTCCGCTCGCAGCTCATGCATCCGTCGCGACCGCACGAAGAGGGCGAGGTCTCGCGCGGCAGCCCGGTCAGCAAAGAAGCGTCGGCCCTCGGCGCTGAGCGGCACCTCGGCGGCCGCATGTCCACCTAGCACGTCCGGCCACCTGCGCCCGATCGAGGTTTGCACCTCGCAGCCGTCCACCGGCGTCCCCACCCCGTTCAGCCGGAAGCCCACCTTCGCCGCGAACCGGCCTCCTTGCCCGAGACCTCGCACGGTGAAGATCCCGAACTCCTTCGTCAGGCGGAAGCAGCTGAACCCGGCGCTCTTCCCGACGAGGTGTTCGAGGATCGGCGTCGTGCCGGTCTGGCTGAACTGAACCGCCCCGTTGTGCCCGACGACGACCGCGAAGCCTCCGCCGCTGCCGCGTTGCACGGGACTCGATGGCGGCACCGGAGGCACCGTCGGCAGCCGCCGCTGCGCCGGCCCGCTCCCGGGTACCGGAGGCGAAACGCGCGGACGCGGACGGGGGAGGTTGACCGTCCGCCGTGCGAGCAGCCGCGTCTTGGCGCCGTAAAGCTCAACCGAGAGCAACCGGCGTTGCCGGTTCCAGTGCGACGCGGGAATGTCGTATGTGAAGAAACCGGCCGCGATCGGCTCGGAAACCCAGACGAAGGGAACGTCGTGGGTGGTCCCGTCTGCATAGGTCGCCGTGATCCGCTCGGCAGCCGGTGTGGCGACGTCCCCGGCGATCCGCATGACGCCGGTGCCGGCGCGATCCGGCACGTCGGCCCAGGAGACCCCGAACTCCCCTGAGCCACCGATGCCGCGTTGGGCCGCGGTCTGGCGGCAGCCGCCGAAGCTGCGCTCGAACGTGAAGCAGTAGCCGTGGCGCCTCGTGGGGGCAACCCAAAGCTTGCGTGGACGGCCCGCGATCGAGAACGTCGCGACAACACGCGCCTGCCCGGCGATCACCTGGGGCGCCCACGCAGAGGGAGCACCGATCGCCAAATCCTCGAACTGCTTCTTCACCAAGTTCGGTGCGGACGGGCTGTTGGCGAATGAGACGTTCTTGCGCCCGAGCAGGTTCAGGACGAGCCCCTGACGCCGAACGCCGGGGTCGCGAGCACCGGCGGATTGGTGTGATTGCGACCGTACGGCACGAGCTGCGCGACGATGAACAGCCCCACCCCGGCGAGCAGCCCACGCACGATCCATTTCCGCATGCACTCAGTGTCGAGCCGGACGCCCGGGCCGGCGTCGGTAGCGAATACGGGAGCTCCATCCGGGCGCGCTCTGTCGTTGCCGAGACGCGCGGGCCGGCGTCGGTAACGACGCCGGGAGACTCATCCGGGCGCGCCACGCGAGCACGGTCGGTGACAAACGGCCGCTAGAAGAGCCTGTACGTGGCGCGCGACAGGAAGAGGCCGTGCCCCGCGGAGTTCTTGCACGTGAGGCCGACGAACCGCGATCGGCACGTGAAGCCCCGGTATCGCCACGTCTTCCCGTAGGCGAGCGTGACGAGTGCAGGCTTGTCCCGGTCGATGTCGTACAGGACGCCGCCGGTGCAGACGACCTCCCCTTTCTGCGCCTGCGGCAGGAGAACCCACCCCAGTCGAGCCCGATCGGCGCCGCGCCGCAATGCTTCACGAGCGCAGGCGTGTAGACGGCCTCCTTGATGTTGCAGAGCAGGGTGCCGCGTGCGGTCGGCTTGATCGGCACGTAGAAGCACGAGATGTTCTTCGACGGCGTCTTCACTCCGGGGAGGCTCGCCGCGGCGGCCGTCGAGCAGACGGCGAGGACGAGCACGACGATCAGGCTGCGCGCCACCCGACGACCCTACATGCGGGTGCGCAGCGCGAGCACGTTCGCGACGAACGGCTTCGTCACCTTGTACAGCCCGTAGTTGCGTACCGCGAGCTCGCCCTGGTACCAGCCCGCCAGCGCCAGCCGCTCGTTGCCGTTGAACACCTGCAGCAGGTGACGGAGGTAGAGGATCGCCCACCTCGATGTCGCCGTCGACCGTGTGCGGGATGCTGCGTCCCGCGAGCACGTCCTCGACGTACTGCCGCGTCGACGGCAGCGTCTGCAGCACTCCGCGCGCGCCGACGTTGGAGACGATCTGCGTCTGGAAGCCCGACTCCATCCACGCGAGCGCCCGCACGAGGTGCTTGTCGACGCCGAGCCGGTCCGACCCACTCGTCGAGCTTCTCGCGCACCGCGACGTGCGACGGGACGAGGCTCGCCGTCGCCACCGGCAGCCGCAGCTTCTGGCCGATCAGGATCGGCTTCGCCGGGTCGATCTTGTTCGCCCGCGCGAGCGCCGCGACGGACGTGCCGTGCGCCTTCGCGATCGCGGTCAGCGTGTCACCCATCCGCACGACGCGCACGACCGACGCGACGACCACGATCTTGTGCACCGTCACCGGCACCCGGTCGCGCCGCACGATCGCGGTCAGCGTACGCGGCCCCACCACCGCGTCGACGCTCAGGTGCATCAGCTTCTGGTAGCGGCGCAGCGCGGCGGTCGTCTGCTTGCCCATGTAGCCGTCGAGCGCGCCCGAGTAGACCCCGCGCCGCGTGAGCAGGAACTGCAGCACCGCCACGTCCCAGCCGAAGTCGCCCCGCTGCAGGAGCCGCGAGCCGAAGAGCGGCTCGCCGAGCGGCCCGAGCGCGAGGCGCGTGCGCCGGTCGGCCGGCCCGATCGGCAGGTGATGCGCGCGCTGGAACGCGTGCACCGCCGCAGACGTGCGCGGGCCCGGCGATCCCGTCGATCTGCGCGAGATACAGCCCGTGCGCGCGCAGGGCGACCTGCAGGCCGGCGACCTGCGGGTTGACGCCCGCGAGCGCCGCCGGGGCGGCGGCCAGCGCGAGGATGGCGAAGCTGAACGCAAGCAGACGGCGCACGAGGCTGACCTTCTGCCCGTCCGGCCGCACCTCCTCCCTCGGACCAGGGATGCCCGGCCCGGCCGGCCTACGGCTTGGTCGAGACGACGCCGCCGAACGGCACCCAGTGCCCCCGGTGCCAGCGCTGCAGCTGCACCGCCGAGATCGGGAACCGGAACGTCGGCGTCGTGCGCACCGTCACGCCGGGGATGAGGAACGGGTTGTTCGCCTCGTTCATGTGCGTCACCGCGGTCATCAGCCCCTTGCGCGTCAGGTTCTTGCCGGCGGCCTTCAGCGCGTCGACGAACGAGAACGCCTCGGCCATGCCCGCCACCAGGAACCCGTCCGACGGGTTGCCGCCCGGGACGTACTTCTTGATGATCTTCGCCGCGAGCGCGACCCCGGCATCGCCCTTGAACTTCGGCGTCGCCGGATCCTTGCCCCAGAGGATCGAGATCGTCCCCTCCGCGGTCGCCGCCGGCTCGAGCGCCATGATCGACGACGCCGACGCGACGTCGTTGACGTAGATCTGCGGCTTCCACCCGAGCTTGTTGACGTAGACGAACGACTGGATCGCGAACTTGCCGAACGCGAAGATCATCAGCGTGTTGGCGCCGCTCGACTTGAGCTGCGCGATCTGCGACTGCACGTCGGAGCTCGTCGGGTCGTAGCCGACCGTCTGCACGATCAGCGAGCGCGCCTTCGCGCCGAGCCCGCGCCGGAAGCCGCTCAGCAGGTCCTTGCCGTAGTCGTCGCTCTGGTAGAGCACGGCGATCTTCGCCCGCTTCGCGTTCGTCGCGAGGATCTGCTTCGCATACAGCGCGCCCTCCTCGGCGTACGGCGGCAGGTAGCCGATCGTCCACGGGTACTTCTTGTAGTCGCGGCCGAACGTCGTCGCGCCCGCGGCCGAGAACACCTGCGGCACCCCGACCGAGTTCACGTAGTCGCGGATCGCCAGGTTGCTGTTCGTCCCGACGACCGAGAACAGCGCGAAGACGTTGTCCTGCTGGATCAGCTCGCGCACGTTCTGCACCGTCTGCGAGGGGACGTACGCGTCGTCGAGGTACTTGAAGTCGATCGTGCGCCCGTTGACGCCGCCCTTGGCGTTGACGTACTTGAAGTACGCGTCGGCGCCCTTCAGCACGCCGGCGGCGGCGGCCGCCTCGCCGGTGAGCGGCCCGCTGGAGCCGATCGTGACCGTCGTCGACGACACGCCCGGCGTTCCGCTCGTCGTTGCTACCGCCATCCCGGCGAGGAGCGAGTGCCGCGACGACGAGCGCGCCCAGGTGCCTGGCCATCACGGCCGAGAGTAGCCGCGATTCGCGATCGCGGCTCCGGCGCGCAGGACGAGCGGCAGCGCGAGCATCAGGACGACGAGGACGAGCCCGAAGAAGAACGTGGTCGGCCCGGCCTGCTTCGTGTCGACATGCGGGATCAGGCCGACGATGTCGGGCAGGAACAGGATCAGGAGCGCCCCGGCGAGCGCGCGCCCAGATCGAGCCGTACAGCCCGACGACCGCGCCGACGAGCAGGAAGAGCGAGAGCTGCACCGGGAACGTGTCCGGGCTGACGTAGGCGACGTTGATCGCGAGGAGCGCCCCGGCGACGCCCGCGAACGCGGCCGAGACGCCGAACGCGGCCACCTTGTACGCGGAGCGGTTGATCCCGAACGCTGCGGCCGCGAGCTCGCTGTCGCGGATCGCGCGCAGCGACCGGCCGAAGCGCGACTCGAGCAGCCCCCACGCAACGAGGAAGCACGACGACCGCAACCGACCACGTCAGCGCGTAGAGCCACTGGTTGTTCGTCATCCCCCACACGCCCGCGCCGTGCCCGGTCTGCGTCGGCCGGCCGAAGAGCGTGATGCCGGTCGAGCCGCCGGTGAAGTGGTCGAACTTCTTCAGGATCGTCGGGAAGGCGACCGCGATCCCGAACGTGGCGAGCGCGAGGTAGAGGCCCGAGAGCCGCAGCGCGGGCACCCCGGCCAGCAGGCCGATCCCGCCGGCGACTGCCGCGGCGATCGGGATCGTCCACAGGTCGCGCACCCCGTGGTCGGCCATCAGGATCGCGGTCGTGTAGCCGCCCACCGCCATGAACGCGCCGTGCCCGAGCGAGATCTGGCCGCTGTGCCCGGTCAGCACGTCGAGGCCGAGGATCGCGATGAAGTACGCGCCGACCGTGGCGAGCTGCACCGTCCGGAACTCCGAGAGCGCGACCGGCAGCAGCGCCAGCACGACGACGGCCACGCCGAGCGCGATCAGCTTCGTCCTCATACGCGCCGCACCACCGTGCGCCCGAAGAGCCCGGCCGGGCGCAGGAGCAGGACGGCGAGGATGACGGCGAGCGCCGTCGCGAGCCGCAGCTCCCCGCCGATCCAGTGCACGTACGTGCCGGTCAGGTTGAGCAGCACGCCGAGCACGAGGCCGCCGACGACCGCGCCCAGCGGCGAATCCATCCCGCCGAGCACGGCCGCCGCGAACGAGTAGAGCAGGACCGTCTGCATCATGTTCGGCTCGAGGAAGAGCGACGGCGCGGCCAGCACGCCGGCGACCGCTCCGAGCGCCGCCGCGAGCCCCCAGCCCGCGCGCCAGCATCGCCGCGACGCGGACGCCGACGAGCCGCGCCTCGACCGGGTTGACGGCGGCCGCGCGCAGCCCGAGGCCGAGCTTCGTGCGCGTGAAGAGGCCGCCGACGAGCACGACGACGATCAGCGAGACGGCGATCACGCCGATGTCCTGCTTCGAGAAGGCGACGCCGCCGACGGTGACCGGCGCGGTCGAGAACGGCCCGGCGAACTGCTTCACCGCCGCCGCCCCAGACCCACGTGGTGAGCCCGTTGATCGCGATCAGGAGGCCGATCGTGAGGATGACGATCCCGAGCAGCGGCCCGCCCTGCAGCGGCCGGATCAGCACCTGCTGCACGGCGACCCCGCCGGCGAACGACAGGATGAGCGTGGCCGCGAACGCGGGCCAGAACGACCAGCCGTGGTCGACGAGGCTCCAGCACACGAACGCCGAGAGCGTGGCCATCTCTCCCTGCGCGAAGTTGATCACCCCCGTCGAGCGGTGGATGATCACGATCGCGAGCGCGAGCGAGCCGTAGATCCCCCCACTCGCGAGCCCGCTCACCACCTGTTGCAGGAAGTTCGTCACGTTGCACTCGTGAATCTGGTTCGCTGACGCGAATCAGATTCACCCTCCCACGCGTTTCGGCAAATCTGGTTCGCCGGCGCGAATCAGATTCACCCTCCCATCGAATCTGATTCGGCGCAGCCGAACCAGATTCGCGAGTTTCGACCCTAGTACCCAAGGTACGACCTCCGCACCGACTCGTCCGCGCGCAGCTCGGCGGCTGCGCCGCCGAGCACGACCCGCCCCGTCTCGAGCACGAACGCGTGCTTGGCCGCGCCCAGGGCGAGCGTGGCGTTCTGCTCGACGACGACGATCGTCGTGCCGGCCTCGTTCATCCGCACGAGCGTGTCGAAGATCGAGCGCACGACGAGCGGCGCGAGCCCGAGCGACGGCTCGTCGAGGAGCAGCAGCCGCGGCTTCGCCATCATCGCGCGCCCGAGCGCCAGCATCTGCTGCTCGCCGCCCGAGAGCGTGCCCGCCTGCTGGTCGCGCCGCTCGTAGAGCAGCGGGAAGAACTCGAAGACGTGCGCGAGGTCGCGTTGCGAGGTGCCGCGCTTCGTCCAGGAGCCGAGGCGGAGGTTGTCGAGCACCGACAGCGTCGGGAACGTGCCGCGCCCCTCGGGCACGTGCGCGACGCCTCGCTTCGCCATCCCTTCCGGGGTGCGGTGAAAGAGCTTGCTGCCCTCGAGGAACACCTCGCCGGTCGTCTTCACCGTGCCGGAGATCGCGCGCAGCGTGGTCGTCTTGCCGGCGCCGTTCGCGCCGAGGATGGCGACGAAGTCGCCGTCGTCGACGCTCAGCGTGACGCCGTGCAGGGCGAGGATCTCGCCGTAGCGCGCGTGCACGTCGCGCAGCTCAAGGAGCGGCAAGCCGCGCCTCCAGCCGCTCGATCTGCGCGTCGGTCAGACCCGCCGCGCGCAGGTACGCGCGCACGTCGCCCCACTCCGCCTCGAGCGCCTCGAGCGTGCGCGTCATCGCGGCCGCGGGCGTCTGCTGCATGAACTCGCGCTGCCGCCGCACCTCCTCGTTGGGCGCCGACTCGATCCAGGTGCGCGGGCCGGTCGCCAGGTTGGCCTCGGAGAGCGCGTAGTCGGCGGCGATGTCGTCGATCGACGCGCCCGCGAGCCGCAGGAGGAGCGCCGAGATCAGCCCGGTGCGGTCCTTGCCGCCCGCGCAGTGGAAGAGGACGACACCGTCGGGCGCATCGGCGATCGCCGCGAGCGCGCGCCCGAAGTTGGGGCGGAACTCGTCGAGGATGTGCGTGTACGACGTCGCCCAGTACCCGGCGGGGTCGTCGGCGGCCATGTAGTCGGCGATGTCGTCGCGGTAGTCGACGTCCAGCTTGCCGAGCAGCGAGACGTGCACGACGTCGGCGTGGACGTCGCGCGGCGGGTCGTCGTCGAGCTCCTCGGGCCAGCGCAGGTCGACGATGCGCACGACGCCGTGGTCGGCGAGCGCGCGCCAGCCCTCGTCGGTCAGCCGCCGGATGTTGTCGGCGCGCACCAGCACGCCGAACGGCGTCTCGCCGCCCTCGACCGGCACGCCGCCGAGGTCGCGCACGTTCACGCAGCCCTCCCACTGCAGCGTGCGCGTCATGCGGCCGGCGCTTCGGCGCCGAGGTAGGCCTCGATCACGGCGGGGTTTCGCTGCACCTCGTCGGGCGAGCCTTCGGCGATCGTGCGCCCGAAGTCGAGCACGTGGATCCGCTGGGCGACGCTCATCACGAGCCCCATGTGGTGCTCGACGAGCAGCACGGTGAGGTCGAAGTCGTCGCGCAGCTTGCCGATGAACGTGCCGAGCTCGGCCACCTCCTCGTGGTTCAGCCCGCCCGCGGGCTCGTCGAGCAGGAGCAGCTTCGGCTCGGCGACGAGCGCCCGCGCGAGCTCGATGCGCTTCAGCGTGCCGAACGGCAGCCCGGCCGCCTGCCGGCCGGCGAGGTCGGCAACGCCGACGTAGTCGAGCGCCGCCCGCGCCCGCTCGCGCGCGGCCGCCGACCGGAACGGCCGGGTGCGCGCGTGTGCGCCGACGAGCACGTTGTCGAGCACGGTCATCGTGCCGAAGAGCTCGACGTTCTGGAAGGTGCGCGCGATGCCGCGCCGCACGACCCGGTGCGGCGGCGTGCGCAGGAGGTTCTTGCCCGCGAACTCGAGCTCGCCCGCATCGGGCTTGTAGAGGCGGGTGATGACGTTGAAGAGCGTCGTCTTGCCGGCGCCGTTCGGGCCGATCAGGCCGACGATCTGGCCGCTTTCCACCTCGAGCGAGACCTCGTCGATCGCGACGATGCCGCCGAAGCGGCGGGTGACGTTGCGAACGGAGAGCAGCGCCATCGACCGGACTCTAAACCGGGCCTACTGCACGGCGCGGAGCGCCTTGGGAACCCGCGCGGGGCGCCACCGCACCGCGCAGGGCCCCTCGGGCGTTCTACCGGTAGAGGGCAGAAAGCGAAGGAGGCAACGATGAACGGGATCACCAGAGCACTTTCGACCCTGGCGGGCCTCGCGGCAGCGGGCGCCCTCCTGTGGGTCGCCGCGCAGATCGGCCGCGATTCGACGGGCGGCTACTGGGCGGCGTACGCGATCGTGGCGGCGGCCGGCATCGTGCTGGCGCTGTCGCAACTGCGCGGCCGCGGCGGCAATCCGCGCGCGATGCTCGTGCTCGGCTTCCTGCCGGTGCTGGTGGTCGCAGGCTGGGTGCTCATTGCGATGGAGCCGCACGGCAACTGGTTCAGGAGCCACGTGCTGTCGTGGTCGGGCGACATCGGCGTGCGCGACGTCGTGCGCGACGTCGGCACCTGGATCGGCGTGCTCGCGCTGGCGATCGGCTACACGCTGGGCGCGGCGCTCGAGCCCGCGCGCAAGCAGCGCGTCGTGCCGGCGTACGACCCGGCCGTCGCCGACGAGCCGGTCACGGCCGAGCGGCGCGAGGTCCTGACCGATCCGGTCGCGACCGATCCGGCGGCCACCGAGACCGTCGTCACGGAGCCGGTCACGACGACCGACCGAGCTGCTCCGGTTCGGTAACCGGCAGCCGGCACGCAAAGCGCTCGCAGAGGTAGACGGCCGTCCGGCCGTCTACCTCGGTGCGGCCCTCGAGCAGGGGCACGCCGTCCGCGGGCCCGAAGGCGAGCACGTCCGTCGGCGCGGCGGCCTCCCGCGCCGCAACAGCGACCGGTGCGTCGAACGCGCCGACGACCGCCACCTCGCGATGCGGCGCAAGGTGCTGGTCGAGCGCGACGAGCAGCCAGCCGAACGCCGACGGCGCGCGCGTCAGCCGGTCGCGCACGAGGCGCAGCACCGACACGCCGCGCCGTTCCAGCTCGTCGTCGCCCCAGATGCGCGCGAGGCGCAGCAGCACGTAGGCGAGCATCGCGTTGCCGCTGGGGGTCGGGTGGTCGTCGAGCTCCTTCTTGCGCGCGACGAGCTGCTCGCCGTCGCGCGGCGTCTGGAAGAAGCCGCCGGCCTCGTCGTCGGCGAAGAGGTCGACCGCAAGCAGCGCGAGCCGGTGCGCCTCGAGGAGCCACTGCGGGTCGCCGCTTGCCACGTGCAGCTCCATCAGCCCGTAGGCGACGTCGGCGTAGTCCTCGAGGTAGCCGGTTCCCTTGGCGACGCCGTCGCGCCAGGTGCGGTGCAGGCGCCCGTCGGCGCTCGAGAGCGGGCCGAGCAGGAACCGCGCGAGCGCGGTCGCCGGCTCGACGCGGCCGCCCTGGGCGAGCGCCGCGAGCATCAGGCCGTTCCACGAGGCGATCGCCTTGTCGTCGCGCAGCGGCTTCGGCCGCTCCTCTCGTAGCGCGAAGAGCCGCAGGCGCGTCTCCTCGTCGAGCTCGCCGCGCAGCACGAAGCGGCCGTGCTCGAACGGCTCCAGCAGCTCCTCGGGCGCGCCCTCGCCGGGCGCCCAGGTGAACGTCAGCCCTTCGACGCCGTCGGTGTCGGCGTCCTGGGCCGAGGCGAAGCCGCCGCCGTCGAGCGCGAGCTCGCGCAGCACGTAGTCGAGCGTCAGGTCGGCGACGCGCCGGTAGCGCTCGTCGCCGAAGCGGCGCGCCGCGTGCAGGTACACCGAGGCGAGGAGCGCGTTGTCGTAGAGCATCTTCTCGAAGTGCGGCACGAGCCAGCGCTCGTCGACCGAGTAGCGGTGGAAGCCGCCGCCGACGACGTCCCACATGCCGCCCAGCATCATCGAGTCGAGCGTGCGACGCGTCATCTCCTCCTCCCCGCGCCGCAGCAGGAACTCGAGGACGGGCGCGGGCGGGAACTTGGGCGCGCGCCCGAAGCCGCCCCACCGCGGATCGAAGACGGCGCCGAGGTTGCGCTGCGCCTCTGCGAGCAGCTCCGCCGAGAGCGGCTCGGCCGAGGGCTGCAGGCGCGTGCCCGAGCGGATGTGCTCGGCGAGGCCGGCCGCCGAGCGCTCGACGTCGCCGCGCTTCTCCTCCCAGGCCTCGGCCACCGAGAGCAGCACCTGCTTGAACGAGGGCAGCCCGTGCCGCGGCTCGGGCGGGAAGTAGGTGCCGCCGAAGAACGGCTCGCCCGCGGGCGTCAGGAAGACGGTCATCGGCCAGCCGCCCTGGCCGGTCAGCGCGACGACCGCGTCCATGTAGACGGAGTCGAGGTCGGGCCGCTCCTCGCGATCGACCTTGATCGAGACGAAGCGGTCGTTCATCACCCGGGCGGTGAGCGGGTCCTCGAACGACTCGTGCTCCATCACGTGGCACCAGTGGCAGGCGGCGTAGCCGATCGAGAGCAGGATCGGCCGGTCCTCTGCCCGGGCGCGGGCGAGCGCCTCGTCGCCCCAGGGGTACCAGTCGACCGGGTTCGAGGCGTGCTGCTGGAGATACGGAGAGGTCTCGGCGGCGAGGCGGTTCACACGCCTAGCGTAGATATCGGTGCCACGAGGCACCGGTGCGAGCCGTATTGAAATCGGGCCCGACTGCGCAGCCGAATTCGGAACGCGGTCGGGCCCGCGGCCTTGTTTCCTACCGGCGTTCGACCACCGTTGTTTCCCGACGGCCGCCGAAGCCGCCCCAGCTCGACCAGAACATCGCCGACATCAACCCGCCGAGAATGCCGACCACGAGCAGGATGATCCCGATCGTGTGAAGGTTGAATGCACTGCTCGTTGAGACATGGACCGCGAAGGCGAGGACTGCGCCTACAGCGATCAGGATGAGACTTACACCGATACCCATTAGCCAACGCTCCTTTTAGTAGGGGTTAGGTAGATCTGACCCAGTAACGGCAGGCCGCGCTGCGGGGATACGGGCAGTTCTCGCGTCTCCACCTCTTTGCGACCAGGGCACGATCCCCGGCCGGCCAGTGGCGCCGGCGTCAAGGCGTACCTCTGATCCTGGTTCAAGCGTTTTTGAGGACAAAGCGACCAGGAGGTTGAGTGGTGTCGAACTACTACGAGGGCGACCCGGGAGAAGTCGGATCGCAAAGCGGAGTCATGCCGCCCCCCACCTACCAGCAGCCCGTCTACCCGCCTCCGCATCAAGGTTATGGATATGGGTACGGGATGGAAGCTGGCCGTGGGTTCCGCCCGATGCACCCGACCGAAACGAAGCCCGTTTTTCCTCACCAGCGAATTCGGCGTCTCAGTCCTGGCGGCGATTTTGATCGCGATTACCGCCGCTAGCTCCGAGGCATTTGGCGCCTGGCGCGCCTGGATTCTGATTACGGCAATAGTGGTTGCCTACGTGCTTAGTCGCGGA
>CAWJMP010000007.1:0-341866 GCA_963844075.1 uncultured Thermoleophilia bacterium
CCCGCGCTCTTTCCCCGCGCGCTCTTCCCCCCGCGCTCTTAGCCGTGGATCGAGACGATCAGCGGGATGATCAGGATCGCGACGATGTTCGCGATCTTGATCATCGGGTTGATCGCCGGGCCTGCCGTGTCCTTGTACGGGTCGCCGACGGTGTCGCCGGTGACCGACGCGGCGTGCGCCTCGGAGCCCTTGCCGCCGTAGGCGCCGTCCTCGATCGACTTCTTCGCGTTGTCCCAGGCGCCGCCGCCGGAGGTCATCGAGATCGCGAGGAAGAGGCCCGTGACGATCGTCCCGATCAGCAGGCCGCCGAGCATCTTCGCGTTGATGATCCCGACGACGATCGGGAACCCGATCGGGATCAGCGCCGGAGCGAGCATCGACTTGATCGCCGAGCCGGTGACGATGCCGACCGCCCGGCTGTAGTCGGGCTTCTCGGTGTAGTCCATGATCCCGGGGTGCTCGCGGAACTGGCGGCGCACCTCCTGCACGACCTCGCCGCCGACGCGCCCGACCGCCTGCATCGCGAGCGACGCGAACAGGAACGGCATCAGGCCGCCGATGAAGAGGCCGGCGATCACCCAGGCGTCCGACAGCGAGAACACGGTCGCGAGCCCCTGGTCCTGGAGGCCCGTCGTGTACGAGTCGAACAGGATCAGCGCCGCGAGCGCCGCGGAGCCGATCGCGTAGCCCTTGGTGACCGCCTTCGTGGTGTTGCCGACCGCGTCGAGCGGGTCGGTGATCGCGCGCACGCCCTCCGGCAGGTCGGCCATCTCGGCGATCCCGCCCGCGTTGTCGGTGACCGGGCCGTACGCGTCGAGCGCGACGATCAGGCCGGTCATCGAGAGCTGCGCCATCACCGCGACGCCGATGCCGAGCAGGCCGGCGAAGTGATGGGCGACGAGGATGCCGGCGACGATCACGATCACCGGCGCGGCCGTCGCCTGCATGCCGATGGCGAGGCCTTCGATGATGTTCGTCGCGTGACCGGTCTGCGAGGCCTTGGCGATCGCCTTCACCGGGTTCCAGCGCGTGCCGGTGTAGTACTCGGTGATCGCCACGAGCAGGAACGTGACGACGAGCCCGACGAGCGCCGACACGTACAGGTCGGTGAAGCCGTACTTGCCCTTGTCGAACGCCATCGTGATCGGGATGAAGCCTGCAGCCGAGAGGACCGTCGCGACGAGCACGGCCTTGTAGAGCGCGTTGATCACTGCGTTGTCGCCGCGGCCGAGCCGGGCGAAGAACGTGCCGATCACCGACGAGACGGCCGAGACGGCGCCGAGCGCGAGCGGGTAGAGATAGAGCCTCGCATCCGCGTACTGCAGGCCGATCAGCATGACGGCGACGGCGGTGACGGCATAGGTCTCGAACAGGTCGGCTGCCATGCCGGCGCAGTCGCCGACGTTGTCGCCGACGTTGTCGGCGATCACGGCCGCGTTGCGCGGGTCGTCCTCCGGGATCCCGGCCTCGATCTTGCCGACGAGGTCGGCGCCGACGTCGGCGGCCTTCGTGAAGATGCCGCCGCCGAGACGTGCGAAGACCGAGATCAGCGAGCCGCCGAATGCGAGGCCGACGAGGTCGTGGATCGCCGACGACGGCGTGTGGTCGAGGCCCGCGGTGAGGAACCAGTAGTAGCCCGTGACACCGAAGAGGCCCAGGCCGACGACGAGCAGACCCGTCACCGAGCCGGCGCGGAAGGCGACGTTCAGCGCCGGGGCCAGGCCGTTGCGGGCGGCTTCAGCCGTACGGACGTTCGAGCGCACGGCGACGTTCATGCCGATGAAGCCGGCGGCGGACGACAGCACGGCTCCGATCAGGAAGCCGAACGCCGTTCCCCAGCCGAGCTTGTGGTAGACGCCCAGCAGGATGAAGGGGACGATCGCCACGACCGCGATCGTCGTGTACTGCTTGCGCAGGTAGGCCGCGGCGCCTTCCTGGACGGCTGCGGAGATCTCCCGCATCCGCTCGTTCCCGGCCGGCTGCTTGAGCAGCCACCAGGTCAGGTAGAGCCCGTACGCCACAGCCACGCCGGCACCGACGAGGCCGAGCAGCACGGAGTGATGCATGAACCAATCCATCCGTTTCGCTCCCTCACAAAGTCAAGCGCCGAAGGGCTTCGGCGCGGGCGATTATGTATCACAAGCTCCGGGCGGAGCCTAAGGGTTGACGGCCCCGGCGTACGCCAGTTGCAGCTGCGTCAGCGCCTGGGCCAGCTCACCGGCCAGCTCGCCTTCGAGCTGCGGGCACGAGCGCAGCCAGGGCGTCGATCGCCTTTCGGGCCTCTCCCAGGTCCCCCTGCTCCAGCTTGGCGAAGCCCAGGCTGGCGAGCGTCGACGCGGCCGAGACGAGGAAGTGCTCGACGTGCATGGCCGCCAGCTGCTGCTGGAGCGCCTCGATGTCGATGCTGTGCTCGGCGCTCGTCAGGCATCCGTTCTCGACCCCGCCGGCTCCCCGACCCGGACCTGCTCGGCATAGATCTCCTCGAGGCTCGCGCCCTCCGCGAAGCGGGCGATCTGGCGCTCGGCGGCGTTCTGCTCGGGGACGTTCAAGAAACGGCGCAGCCCCGATCTCGTCCGCGACCGGTGCGACCCAGTCGAGCAGCTGCTCGATCCTCGAGCGCGCGTGCACCTGCTCGCCCCGGTCGAAGTCGAGCAGCTCGCCCGAGAGGCCGTAGCGGATCGCGCGCCACAGGTTCTCCTCGAGCAGGCGGTTCGGCAGATCCGGCAGCGGCTCGCCCTCGTCGAGCGCGCGGGCGCACCGCGCCGCGAGGCTGTAACAGAACGCTGCGAGCGACTGCGCCTCGGCGAGATCCGGCTGACCGTCGGCGATCCGGATCTCGATCGTCGGGTAAGCGAGATGCGGGCGCACGCTCCACCAGATCTGCGTGTGCTCCGTGATCGAGCCGGTGCGATACAGGAAGGCGACGTAGTCCTGCCAGCCGCGCCAGTCCCGGTACGCATCGGGGATGCCGCAGCGCGGGAACATCCGCGTGAAGACCTCGGTTCGAGCCGAGTGCAGGCCCGTGTTGACGGCCTCGACGAACGGCGAGCTCGCGGAAAGCGCGAGCACCTCGGGAAGGAAGTTGCGCAGTGCGTCGTGCACCGCGATCGCGCGGTCGGCGCCGGCGATGCCGACGTGCACGTGCAGCCCGAAAGTGTTGTTGCGCCAGACGACGTAGCGGAGCAGCTCGTCGTTCCGCCGGTAGTGAGGCGTGTCGATGATGCGCTGGTCCTGCCAGCGACTCCACGGGTGCGTCCCCGTGCCGCCGAGTGCGATCTGCAACTCCCGGGCAACAGCGTGGATCTGGTTGCGCCGCTCGGCCATCGCCGACGCCGCCTCGCCGAAGTTCGAGCACCTGCCGGTACGCACCTCGACCTCGGATGCGATCAGCTCGCCGACCACGTTCGGCGCCAGGTCGGTCTCGGCAGCCGCGGCGTAGACCTCCTCGAAGCGATCGGTGAGCCCGAGGGTCTGCGCGTCGAGCAGCGCGAACTCCTCCTCGACGGCCAGCGTGAAGTCGGTGCCGGCGTCGAAGTCGGCGCGGCTCTGCGCGACCAGCTCCTGCCAGGTGACGCGTTGCTCGTCGCCCATTCGCCAGAGGGTAGCCGCCGCTCCCGTCTAGATGGTGGCGAGCAGACGGCGCGCGACGCCGCCCACGACCAGCGATCGACGACGGCGCGGCGGGCGGCCTCGCGAAGCGCCTCGCGCTCCCTCGGCCGGCAACGCGAGCAACTCGAGAAGCTTTCGCCGGAGATCCAGCGCGTCGCCGCTCGCGAACGACGTGAGGTGGCGCAGCCGGGCTGGATACTCCTGCTCGAGGCCGGCGGCCACCTCGGCGAGGCCCGAGTGGCGCGCGACGAGCGGCGGCGAGCCGGCAGCCGCGGCTTCGGCCGCAACCATGCCGAACGCCTCGGGGAAGATCGACGGCACGACAGTCGCATCGGCGAGCGGCAGAAGGTGAACGAGGTGCCGGTGCTCGAGCGGGCCGGTGAAGAGCGTTCCCGGCGGCGCCGCGGCCTCGAGCCTCGAACGGTACGGCCCGAAGCCGACGACGACGAGCCGCGCATCGACCCCCTGCATCGCCTCGAGCAGGACCTGCACGCCTTTCTCCTCGATCAGCTTCCCGAAGTAGACGACGAGCGGCGAGGGGCCGGCGAGGAAGGCGGCGAGCCGCTCGGCATTCCCGTCGTCCGGCAGCCGTTCGTCGCCGCCGTTTCGAGGATCGTTTCGCGCCTCCGCGATCAGGTCCGCGAGAGCGGCGCTCCGATCCTGCGGGACGAACTCGTCGATATCGACTCCCGGCGGCACGACGATCACCGGGTCGACCGGCCCGACCACGTCTGCGAGCACCGTCCGGATGTGCTCCGAGCCGACGTACGTTGCCTGCGCGCGCGCCAGCGTCTCCCTGCCCCACTCGCCCAGCTCGGGGCGGCCGCGCATCGAGTACTCGAGCTCGGAGCCGTGCGCCTTGACCCGAAACGGCGCTCCTGCGGCCGCGCCGACCGCCGCGCCCATCAGGACGTGGTTGCAGAACACGAGATCTGCGGGGAGCAGCCCACGGAGCGCGGCGGCGTTCGCCTCGACGTAGGCCCGGCGCTCCTCCGCCGTGAAGTCCTGCAGGAACTTCGGCCGGAGGCCCTCGTACCGGTCCATCACGAACACGGGCAGCAGACCGCCCGGCAGGTCGACCGCAACCGTCGTCGCGCCGCCGAGGTCGTACTGCTCGGGCGCGCGCTCCTGTGAGACGACGACCACCTCGTGACCGTCACGGCTCCACTCGCGCGCGAGCGCGCGGCTGTAGACATTCGACCCGGTGCCTCCGAGGAGGTAGCCGTGCCAGAGCAGGATCCGCACAGTGCCGGACGCTACGCCAGGTGGAAATAGAGCGCGTGGAGCAACTCGACCGCAGGGTTCGAGGTGTGCACGGTCACGTCGCTCGGCACGTCGAGCAGGCCCTCGGAGTAGTTGAAGATGATGCGGACACCGGCGTCGACGAGATCGTCGGCAACCTTCTGGGCCGCGACAGCAGGCACCGCGAGAACACCGACGACGATGTTCTTGTCGCGCACGACGTCCTTCAGGCGCCGCTCGTCCTCCACGGTCGTACCGCCGACGTCGGCCCCGATCATCGTCGGGCTCGAGTCGAAGACGGCGGCGATGTTGATCCCGTGCTCGGCGAAGATCGGCGAGCTCGCAATCGCCTGCCCCAGCCGGCCGGCGCCGACGAGCGCGATGTTGTGCTGGCCCTGCGTCCGCAGGATCTTGCGAATCTCCGAGAGCAGCGAGTCGATCGAGTACCCGACACCTCGCTTGCCGAACTTCCCGAAGTTCGAGAGGTCGCGGCGGATCTGGGTGGCGTTGATCGAGGTGTAGTCCGCGATCTCCTGCGAGGAGATGCGGTCCTTGCCCATCTTCTTGGACTGGGTGAGCACCTGCAGGTAGCGCGAGAGCCGGGCAGCCACACCGACGGTGAGGCGGTCGGGGGTATCCCCGGGAAGCGGAGCCTGCAACATCACGCCGCATTGTGCCCAAGCGCCGCCGGCACCCGTGCGGTTGTCCCGACTACGGTCGCCGCCGACAGCTTTCGGCGGAGAGCCGCCTCGTCGACGTGGTAGACGAACGCCCGCTCCCCGTCGATCTCGACGACCGGCAACCACTCGCGGTAGCGGGCCTCGAGCGCGTCGTCGCCCGTGATGTCGACCGTGTCGTAGGGCACGCCGACGCGATCGAGCACCCCGCGCGCCCGCTCGCAGAGCGAACAGCCGCGCGCAGTGAAGAGCGTGACAACGGCGGCGTCACTGTCGACGAAGCTCGTGCCGCAACCAATCGCCGGCGGAGCCGGGCTGAGCCCGGCGGGAGCCGCAGGCGCCGCCGAGTTGGCAGGCGATGAAGGAGGGGGCCCGTGGGGGAACCATGGGTTCCCCCACGTTCAAACCATGCGGTTCCCCCACGTTCCTAGGGGTAGAGACCACGCGTGACCGTGGCCTCGGCGACGCGCTGGACGGCGAGCCCGTACGCCGCCATCCGCATCGACACCTTGCGGTCCGTGTAGGTCGCCCACGTCTCGTCGAACGCGCGCCTGACGATCTCGTTCAGCCGGGCATTGACCTCGTCTTCCTTCCAGAAGTACTCCTGCAGGCCCTGCACCCATTCGAAGTACGAGACGACAACGCCCCCTGCATTGGCCAGCACGTCCGGGAGGATCAGCACGTCGTTCGACTCGAGGATGTCGTCGGCGGCCGGCGTGAGCGGGCCGTTCGCGCCCTCGACGATCACCTTCGCCTTCACCTGCGCGGCGTTCTCCTCGGTGACGACCTGCTCGAGCGCACACGGCGCGAACACGTCGCAGTCGATCTCGACCAGCTCGGCATTCGTGATGCGGTCGCCGCCCTTCAGCTCGGACAACGAGCCGCCGGAGCGCTTGTGCGCGAACGCCGCCGCGACATCGAGGCCGTTGGCGTTGTAGACGCCGCCTGTCGAGTCGGAGATGGCGACGACCTTCGCGCCGAGCTCACCGACCAACTTGGCGAAGAACGAACCGACGTTGCCGAAGCCCTGCACCGCCACGCGTACGCCGTCCATTGTGCGTCCTTGCTTCTCGAGCGCAGACTCGAGACAGAACACGCTGCCGCGTGCGGTCGCCTCTTCACGGCCCAGCGAGCCTCCGATCGTCAGCGGCTTGCCGGTGACCACACCGAGCACCGAATGGCCCTTGTTCATCGAGTAGGTGTCGAAGATCCAGGCCATCGTCGATGCGTTCGTGCCGACGTCGGGCGCGGGGATGTCCTTCTCCGGGCCGATCTCGTTGATGATCTCCGAGGTGAACCGGCGCGTCATCCGTTCGAGCTCGCCGCGAGACATCTGTTTCGGGTCGCAGGCGACGCCTCCCTTTGCCCCTCCGAACGGCAGTCCCATCAGCGAGCACTTCCACGTCATCCACATCGCGAGTGCCTTCACCTCGTCGAGCGTGACGTCGGGGTGGTAGCGAATGCCACCCTTCGACGGGCCTCGCGACACGTTGTGCGTGACGCGGTAACCGCGGAACGCGCGCACCGAACCGTCGTCGAGCGAGGTCGGGATCGAGACCTCGACCGCCTTCTTGCACTCCTGCAGGACGTTGACGAGCCGCTCGTCGATCCCGAAGGTCTCGGCGACTTTGTGGAGCTGCTGCTGAGCGAGACGAAACGGGTTCTCGCGTAGGTGAGACTCGGGGGCCGCGGTGGCCATCGAGTGGTCACCTTACTTCATCGTGAAGGAGACCTGCGCGCGACTCGGCTTGGCGTCGCGGGGCAACGTCGGCCAGGCCGCGATGCGCAGCTCGTACGAGCCCGAGGCAAGCCGCGCGCTCGTCGGGCCGCGGCCGGTGATGCCGAAGCTGTAGGAGCCGGGCAGCAGGTCGCGCAGCCTCGCCATCACGCCGAGGTACTGCCCGCTCGCCGAGTAGAGAAGGATGTCGAGCCGGGAGACTGCGTGGATCTGCAGTCCGTGATCGTGGACGAGGGTGCCCGCCTGCACGCTCAGGATGGCCGGATTCGTGTCCGATGCCGCGAACGACGACCGGTCGATCGCCACGCGGCCGAGCAGCGACGGCGGGGCCGCGGCGAACGAGAGCGCCCAGGGGACGTGGAGCGCCTCGACTGCCCAGCGGCGAGATCTGCACGACACCCGTGACGAGCCGAGCCGCGGGCGCGGCCTGCGCGCGCACCGTCACCTGGACGCGAGCCGCGCGCCCGACCCGCAGCGAGAGGTGATTCGGGACGACGGTGAACCTGAGCGCCTCGGACTCGCCACCTGCGACGGCGCTGATCGAGAGCTGCAACCGTCGCGTGGAGACGTTGCGCACGACGAGCGTTCGCGTGGCGTGCCAGTGAGCGCCCTGCCAGATGCCGAAGCCGAGGGTCGTCGGCTGTGCGGCCACCTCACCGACCGCGGAGGTGCCGAGTCGGAAGGTGCCGGCACCGATCGCCGTCGCGGGCGCGCCACCCTGCTGCGCGTAGCCGACGAGGAGGCTGTCGAGCGACGGCCCGTCGAGGCTCGGCCGCATCTGCGCCAGCAACGCGGCCGCGCCGGCGACCGTGGCAGCCGCCCCGCTCGTGCCGTTCACCGTGCCGTACAGGGGTGAGCCGTCGGGAGCGGCGCCGGGCTCCGAGGTGGCCAGCGCAATGCCGGGCGCCGCGACGTCGGGCTTGATCCCACCGTCGAACGCGAGCCCGAGCGACGAGAAGCTCGCAACCCGGCCGCGCTCACGGTTCGCATTCTCGTGCTCGGCCCCGATCGCGATCCCCACGTCGATGCCGGCCCGCTTGGCTGCGAGCAGCTCGATCGCCACCGCCGTGGGCACGACGACGACCGGTGCGGTCTCGTCCTCCGCCACGCGAAATGCGCCGGGCGGCAGCGCAGCGCCGTAGAAGACGACCGCGCTTGCGCCCGCCCGGGACGCCGCGATCGCCGCACCCTGCGGATCGGCGCCGACCGGGAGGACGACGGCCTTGCCTGCAACCAGGCTCTCGCCTCCGGCGCTGAAGTAGTCGACGGTCTGAGAGCCCGCCAGGCCTCTCGTCGAGCGGGGTGTCGAAACCGCCAGACTGAGCGACCTGGGCGGCGCAGATGCGCCGAGCAGCGGGAGCCGCTCGTCGAGGATCACGTTCAGCCCGCGGCGCAGCACGACGCGGGCCAGCGGCAGTTCGGTGCGCGCGTCGGTCGCCCCGACCGCGAGCGCGCCGGGAGCCCCGCCCGGCCCGGCGATCGAGCCGAACGTCGGGCCGGCCGCACCGTCGTTCCCGGCGGGCGCGACGACGAGCGTGTTCAGGTCGAGCGCGCCCTGGACCGCCTGCGCCTCGGGGCCGTCCGTGAAGGCGGCGTACGGTGCCGCCAGCCCGAGCAGCGCAATGCGAACCGCGTCGTGCATGTCGCCGTCGCCGTTCGGGTCGACCGCCCGCTCGAGCCCGGCGATCACCTGGTCGGTTCGGCCGAACACCATGTCGCGCCCGGCCGCGTCGAGCTGCCAGCCCGCGACCCGAATCGGCAGGATCGTCGCTCCCGGCGCAACGCCGCGCAGGCCGCCGGGCCCGTTCGAGCCGGCGAGGATGCCGGCGAGCTCGGTGCCGTGACGCTCGAGCTGCCCCGGGTCCTGGGGGTTCGCGTGCGCCGACCCGTCCGCGGTTCGATCGACGACGTCGAAGCCCGGCAGCACGTGTCCTCGCAGAAACGGATGCGACTCGTCCACACCCGTGTCGAGGAGCGCGACGGTGACACCACGGCCGTTGTAGCCCGGCAGCGTCGCCGTGGCGCGGTGGCCGCTGGCGGCGCCGAACTCGCTCGAGCCGATCAGGCTGCTCCGAGATCGAGGCCGGGAACACCGCCCGCACCGGGTAGATGCCGGCCACCTCGGGCATCTGGCCGAGCAGGGAGAGCGCGCGCGGGTCGAGCGCGGCCGCGAAGCCGTCGACCACGCGCGCGTAGGTGAAGTCGGGCCGTACGGTGACGCCGAGCGCAGACAGCTTCGTCAGCACTTGCTGCTGCGCGGCGAAGGCCTGAGTCGTCCACGATCGCTCCTGCGCCTCGGTGGCGTAGCGCACCCGGGCGATGCGCTGCGCGACGGAGGGCGTGTTGAGCAGCACGATCGACCGCTGTCCCGCGAGGGTCGCCGCGCGCGGCCCACCGACGAGCCCGAGCCAGCTGACCGCCGCCGGACGGTGCCGGCGCGCTGCGCCCGCGCGCCCCGACCGTCGCCGCGAGCGCGATCGTCGAGGGCCGCGAGGGCGAGAAGTGCGGCGCTACGCCGCGGCGTGGGCATCGAGCGAAAGGTAGTCGGGGTACGGGACGGGCTCCGTGTAACGGGCGGCGGAAGCGATCATCGCGGCGTTGTCGGTGCACAACGGAAGCGGCGCGAGCGCGGCGTCCGGCAAGGCTGCGCGGAGCTCGGAGTTCGCAGCGACACCGCCGACGACTGCGACCCGCTCGGCGCCGGTCGCTTCGAGCCGTTCGACGAGCGCCCGTACGATCGCGCGCTGGTAGCTCGCCGCCAGGTCGGCCCTCCGCGCATCGAGCTCCGCCGGGGGCAGGTCGCGCACCCTGTAGAGGAGCGCCGTCTTGAGGCCGGAGAACGAGAAGTCGAGTCCCGGGACGCGCGCGACCGGGAAGTCGTAGGCGGCCGGATCGCCCTGCTTGGCAAGTGCGTCGATCTCCTTGCCGCCGGGGTACCCGAGGCCCGAGCAGGCGTGCGCCCTTGTCGAACGCCTCGCCGGCGGCGTCGTCCAGCGTCGTTCCGAGCACGCGGAAGCCGCCGCGCTGCTCCACCTCCACGATCATCGTGTGGCCGCCGCTCGCAAGCAGGCACGTGAACGGCGGCTCGAGGTCGAGCGGCTGCAGGTAGAGCGATGCGACGTGCCCATGCAGGTGGTTCACGGGGATGAGCGGCAGCCGCCTTGCCCAGGCGAGCGCCTTCCCCGCGGAGAGGCCGACGAGCAGCGCGCCGATCAGCCCCGGCTGCGCCGTCACTGCGACAGCCTCGATCTCGGCGTCGCCGAGCGCTTCGTCGCAGCACCGGCGCGATCAGCTCGAGATGACGCCGGCTCGCCACCTCCGGCACGACGCCGCCGAACCTGGCATGCAGCGCGGCCTGGGATGCGACCACGTTGGACACGATCACCCCGTCCGTGGCTGACGAGCGCGGCTGCCGTCTCGTCGCACGACGTCTCGATTCCCAGGATCACGGCCGGCGCGCGTCGCGCCACATGATCAGGGCGTCCTCGCGGTTGTCCGTGTAGTACCCGCGGCGGATGCCGCGCGAGGAGAAGCCGAGCTGCTCGTAGAGCTTGATCGCGCCTTCGTTCGAGACGCGCACCTCGAGCGTGTACCCCCGCCGCTCGTCGTCCCGCGTCAGCGCGAACAACCGCTCGAGCAGCGCCCTCGCGACGCCGCGGCGCTGGTGCTCCGGATGCACGGCGACGTTCATCACGTGCCAGGCATCGACGTAGCGCGAGTTGATCACATAGCCGACGAGGTCGCTTCCTTCGAACGCGCCGAGACAGATGGAGGTCGGCTTTGCGAGCTCGGACGCGAACATCGACCGCGACCAGGGCGTCGGGTAGGCCTGCTGCTCGATCTGCTCGATCGAGTCGAGGTCGGCGAGCTCGAGCGAACGGATCTCGAGCGCGACGGCGGTCACCGCTGCGGCTTCGCGTCGGGGTCACGGACATAGAGCGGCTCGACGAGCTCGGCCGGCCCGAAGGCCCCGGCCCGCTCGACGAGCAGGAGCGGGTCGGGCAGGTGCGCTTCGTCGTCGTCCGGCGCGATCGTCGCACCGCGCTCGCTCGAAGAGCTCGCGGTACCGGATCGCACCGTCGCCGACGAGGGTCTGCCCCGCGACGTCGAGCTCCTCGGGGCGGCAGACCCGCGGGCCGGTCGTGAACACCTCGCCGCGGCGCGCGTCGAGCACCGGCGTCCCGCTCCGGAACGCGACGAGCGTCGAGGCGCCCGCGACCGGGACGTCGAGCGCCAGCGCGAGCGTGCGCGCGATCGCCAGGCCGATGCGGATGCTGGTGAAGCTGCCCGGGCCGCGACCGACGACGATGCCCTCGATCGCGCCGGGGTCGTCGACCAGCTCGTCCACCGCGACGAGCAGGTCGCCGGCGCGCGCGGCCCGGCCTCGGCGGTTCGGTGCCACGGCGCAGACGGCCCCGAAGGTCGTCGCGGTGTCAAAGGCCAAGATCACAGTCGATCCTCACGCTCCGGTGCGACTCGTCGACGTGAGTGAGCGTAACGACGGCGCGCGCGGCCGGGAGCCAGTCACCTCCGTGCTCGGGCCATTCGACGAACGCGATCGTCCCGTCGAAGTAGGGCTCGAGATCGCCCCACTCCCCGGGATCGAGCCCGTCGAGGCGGTACAGGTCGAGGTGGGCGACGGGCACGCGCGCCTCGTAGCGGTGGCCGATCGTGAAGGTCGGGCTCGCGACCGGCCCCGTCACGCCGAGCGCGCGAGCAGCACCGCGGACGAACGTCGTCTTGCCCGCGCCGAGCTCGCCCGAGACCGCCACGACGTCGCCGGCGGCGAGCTGCCCTGCCAGGCCTGCGGCGAGCGCCTCGGTCGCCTCGGGTGAGCTGGTGACGATCTCCATCGGGCACATGGTGTCTGACACCAAGGTGTCAGACACCGTTCGGCGCCTCTAGAAGAGGCCGAGCTGGGTCGGCTGCTCGGCGGCGGCGACCGCGACGCGCAGACGGTGCGGCGGCCGGTGCGACCTCCGGCTCCACGACCCGTCCGAGCAGCGCCGGGATCCGCGCGAAGTCCTCTTCGAGCACCTGCAGCATCCGCGGCGTGTAGAGCGCGGCCGCCGGATGGAAGATCGGGTAGAGCGTGACGGGGTTGCCGCCGAGCGAGACCTGCTGCTCGCGCCCGTGCACCTGGGTGATGCCGTTCGGCTTGCCGGAGAGGAGCTTCGTCGCGAAGTTGCCGAGCGTCGCGATCAGCGTCGGCTGGATCAGCTCGATCTGCTTCCAGAGATGCGGCTCGCAGGCCTCGATCTCCTCGGGCTGCGGGTCGCGGTTGCCGGGCGGCCGGCACTTGATCACGTTCGCGATGTAGACCTCCTCGCGGTTCAGGCCGATCCCGTCGAGCAGCTTGCCGAGCAGCTTCCCCGCAGCGCCGACGAACGGCACGCCCTGCTTGTCCTCGTGGAAGCCCGGCGCCTCGCCGACGAACATCAGGTCGGCAGTCGGCCGAGCCGGAGCCGAAGACGACCTGCGTCCTCGTCGCGGCGAGCGCACAGCGGGTGCAGCCGGCGGCGACGTCGCCGTAGGCGAGCAGGCTCAGGGAGGCGTCAGCCGCAGCTGCCACACGAACCGCCGCAACAGCCACCGCCGAAGCTGGGCTGCCCGGAGGTGCCGTGCGCTGCAAACGACCGGCTGAACTGCTTCGCCACCTTGGCGTTGCCGCAGTCGGGGCAGTTCGGATCGGGATCCGACATGCCCACGAGCTCCTCGAAATGGGACTCGCAGCTCATGCAGACGTAGTCGTAGATCGGCATCTGGCAGACCCTAGCAAGGCGACATCTTCCCCCACAGCCCGGACGGACCATCTACCCTTCCGGCAGCCCGGTATCCGCGAGGAACTGGAGCACGAGATGTTCAAAGACGTCACCGTCATCGGGGCCGGGAGAGCCGGCTCGGCGATCGCCGCCCGCTTGCGGGAGCGAGGCGTGGCCGTGCGCGCGGACGGCGAGCTGCGGCTCCTCTGCGTGCCCGACCGCGCGATTGCCGAGGTCGCGCAGTCGATCGAGCCGGGCCCCTGGGTCGCACATGTCTCGGGCGGCACGCCGCTCGCCGCGCTCGCTCCCCACACCCGCCGCTTCTCGGTGCACCCCCTGCAGACGCTCGTACGCCGGCGCGGCGCCCGAGCAGCTCGACGGCGCCTGGGGCGCCGTGACGGGCGAGGACGCCGAGGCCCGCGCGCGCGCGGAGTGGCTCGCGCAGACGCTCGGCCTGCGGCCGTTCCCGCTCGACGACCGCGAGCGGGCGAGCTACCACGCGGGCGCGGCGATCGCCTCGAACTTCCTGGTCACGCTGTACCGCGTCGCCGCGGGGCTCTTCGAGCAGGCGGGCGCTCCGCCGGAGGCTCTCGTCCCGCTGCTCGAGCGGACGATCGAGAACGGCTTCGAGCTGACCGGGCCGGTGGCGCGCGGCGACTGGGAGACGGTCGAGCGCCATCGCGAGGCGCTGCGCGGGACGGGCTTCGAGCAGGCCTACGACGAGCTCGTGGCGGTCACAACAGGCTGCTCGACGGAGCCGACCAGGCGAGGTGCCGACTGCGCGCCGAGCGGGATCGCGCTGAAGGTGGTCGAGACGATCGCGGAGCTCGACCTGCCCCGGCACGGCGTCGTCGGGCTCGTGCCGACGATGGGCGCGCTGCACGCGGGGCACGTCGCGCTCTTCCGCGCCGCGCGGCCCGAGTGCGACGTGCTCGTCGCGTCCCTGTTCGTCAACCCGGCGCAGTTCTCCGACGGCGCCGATCTCGCCGCCTACCCGCGTGACCTCGAGCACGACCTCGCGGTCGCCGAGGCCCAGGGCGTCGACGTGCTCTTCGCGCCCGAGGACGGACGAGATGTACCCGCCCGGCTTCGCGACGTGGGTCGAGCCGGCCGGCGCGGCGCTGGGGCTCGAGGCTGCGCACCGCCCGAACCACTTCCGCGGCGTCGCCACCGTCTGCCTGAAGCTCCTGAACATCGTCCGGCCGCAGGTCGCCTGGTTCGGCCGCAAGGACGCGCAGCAGGTCGCCGTGGTGAAGCAGCTCGTCCGCGACCTCAACCTCGACGTCGAGATCCGCGTCGTCGACACGGTGCGCGACCCCGACGGGCTCGCGCTCTCGTCGCGCAACACGCTTCTCTCGCCCGTGCGAGCGCGAGCAGGCGCTGGCGATCCCGCGCGCGCTCGCAACCCGCGACGTCGAACGCCGCGCGCGACGTCCTCGCCGCGGCCGGGCCTCGAGCCCGACTACGTCGAGGTCGCCGACCTCGACGGCCCCACGCTCGCGATCGCCGCCCGGGTCGGCTCGGTTCGACTGATCGACAACATCCCGCTCTGACGGAAGGAGCACGCCCATGACCACCCGCCCGCGGAAGCCTGCGCCCGGAACACCTGCGCCCGGCAAGCTGGCGCTGCCCGAGCTCGCGTCGATGAAGCAGCGCGGCGACCGCATCGTGATGGTCACCGCCTACGACGCGCCGTCCGGCCGCATCGCCGACGCGGCGGGCGTCGACGTGATCCTCGTCGGCGACTCGGCCGCCATGGTCGTGCTCGGCCACGACTCGACCGTTCCCGCGACGATGGACGAGATGATCATGCTGACGAGCGCGGTCAACCGCGGCGCGCGCAGGCCGCTCGTCGTCGCCGACATGCCGTTCGGCTCGTTCCAGGTGTCGGACGAGCAGGCGCTCGAGAACGGCGATCCGGCTCGTCAAGGAATCGGGCGCGGACGCCGTCAAGCTGGAAGGAGCAGGGCCGACGCTGCGCGCGTGCGCGCGCTCACGCGGCGCCGGAGATCCCCGTGATGGGGCATCTCGGGCTGACGCCGCAGACGGCGACGATGCTCGGCGGCTTCAAGGCGCAGGGACGGACGGCCGACGAAGGCGGTGCAGCTGTACGAGGACGCGCTCGCGCTGCAGGACGCGGGCTGCTTCGCGCTCGTCCTCGAGGCCGTGCCGACCCCGGTCGCGGCGGCGATCAGCCGTGCGCTCGACATTCCGACGATCGGCATCGGCGCGGGCGGCGGCTGCGACGGGCAGGTGCTCGTCTGGCACGACCTCCTCGGCCTCTACGAGGGCCACGCGCCCCGCTTCGTCAAGCAGTACGCCGAGCTCGCGCCGGTGATCCAGGCAGCCGTCGCAGGCTACGCCGCGCGACGTGCGGAGCGGCGCCTTTCCCGAGCGAGCAGCACACCTACTCGATCGCCGAGGACGAGCTCGCGCACTTCGAAGAGGCGCTGGCCGAGCGGGCGCCGGAGCACGCCTAGAGCGGCTAGACGAGCAGGCCGATCAGCACGGGCACGACGATCGCGAGGCGCGCAGGCGGCACCCGCGCGGGCCCAGGTCCAGCCGTGCACGGCGCGCACGCCGAGCACGAGCAGCGCGGCCGACCAGAGCAGAAAGCCGAGCTCCAGCACGTCGAAGACGCGCGTGCCGGACCCGTGGTCGCTGCCGCCGCTGCGGAAGAGCGCCTCGCCGTAGAGCGCCAGCTTGACCGGCCAGAGAACGAGCGACAGCGCGAGCGGGCGCGGCGGCGAAGGCGAAGCACGTGACGCGCGCGCCGGTAGCTCCCCTGTGAGCCGAGCGCCTTCACGCCGCCGTGCAACAGCGCCCCGAAGGCGAAATACCCGAACGCGCCGTAGATGCTGCCGGCGAGGAAGGCCCAGATCGCGACGAGCAGGCCGTCGTAGGAGCCGTCGTCCATCAGCGTCCCGGCGGTTCTCGTCGAGAGCACCGTCGCGATGCCGGCGAGGAGGACGATCGCGAGCACCGGCTCGGCGCGGTCGGAGGCCGCCTCCTTCGAGTCGTCGCGCAGCGCGACGAACACCGGCCGCGGCCGTTGCAGGACGAGCAGCGCTCTCAGCCACCAGTCGCGCATCAGCCGGGGGTCGTCATCGACGCGCCGTCGTGGCAGCGGTACTCGATCTGTCCGAGCACGCCGCCGCGTTGCGACACGGGCGGCCTGCCGTCGGGGCAGATCGTGTGGTGGCGGTTGTTCCAGGCGGCGGCCATGCCGGCGACGAACACGACGAGGCAGGCCGCTCCGATCACGAGCAGCACCGTGCGCTTGCTCCGCCAGTTCACGCTGCGACGGCGCTGCGCTCGAGCAACGGCCGCAGGAACTGACCCGTGTACGAGTCGGCCACCTCGGCGACCTCCTCGGGCGTGCCGACCGCGACGACCTCGCCGCCGGCCTCCCCGCCCTCGGGCCCGAGGTCGACCAGGTAGTCGGCCTGCTTGATCACGTCGAGATTGTGCTCGATCACGAGCATCGTGTTGCCGCCGTCGACGAGGCGCTGCAGCGTCTCGAGCAGCTTCTCGATGTCGGCGAAGTGCAGGCCGGTCGTCGGCTCGTCGAGGATGTAGAGCGTCCGTCCGGTCGAGACCTTGCAGAGCTCGGCGGCGAGCTTCACCCGCTGCGCCTCGCCGCCCGACAGCGTCGTCGCGGGCTGGCCGAGCGTCATGTAGTCGAGCCCGACGTCGTGCAGCGTCTGCAGCCGGCGCCGGATCTTCGGGATCTTCGAGAAGAACGCGAGCGCCTCCTCGACCGACATCTCGAGGATGTCGGCGATCGTCTTCCCCTTGAACCGGACCTCGAGCGTCTCGCGGTTGTAGCGCTTCCCCTTGCAGGTCTCGCACGGCACGTAGACGTCGGGCAGGAAGTGCATCTCGATCTTGATCTGGCCGTCTCCCTTGCAGGTCTCGCAGCGCCCGCCCTTGACGTTGAACGAGAACCGGCCGGGCTTGTAGCCGCGCACCTTCGCGTCGGGGGTCAGCGAGTAGAGCTCGCGGATGTGGGTGAAGAGGTCGGTGTACGTGGCCGGGTTCGAGCGCGGCGTGCGGCCGATCGGCCGCTGGTCGATCTCGATCACCTTGTCGAACACCTCGATGCCGTCGACCGCGCGGTGCTCGCCCGGGCGCACACGCACTTTCGAAAGCTGGTTCGCGAGCGCCTTGTAGACGATCTCGTTCACGAGCGTCGACTTGCCGGAGCCGGAGACGCCCGTGACGGCGATGAACTTGCCGACCGGGAAAGTCGACGTCGATGCCCTTCAGGTTGTTCTCCGCCGCGCCGAGCACCGTGAACCAGCCGTTGTCGTCGGTGCGGCGCTGCCGGCACCTTGATCGCCCGCGACCCGGCGAGGAACTGACCGGTGACCGACTTCTTGTTGCGCTGCACCTTCGCGGCGGTGCCTTCGGCGACCACGTGGCCGCCGTGCTCGCCGGCGCCCGGCCCCATGTCGACCAGCCAGTCGGCGACGCGCATCATCTGCTCGTCGTGCTCGACGACGACAACGGTGTTGCCGAGGTTGCGCAGGCGCTCGAGCGTCCCGATCAGCTTGTCGTTGTCACGCTGGTGCAATCCGATCGACGGCTCGTCGAGGATGTAGAGCACGCCCACGAGCTGCGAGCCGATCTGCGTCGCGAGCCGCAGACGCTGCGCCTCGCCTCCCGAGAGCGTCGCCGAGGCGCGGTCGAGCTGCAGGTAGCCGACGCCGACGTCGTCGAGGAAGGTCAAGCCGCTCGCGGATCTCCTTGACGATGCGATGCCCGATCAGCTCCTCGGTCTCGGTCAGGTCGAGGCTGTCGAGGAACTCGAGCGCGCGCGTGATCGAGAAGCGCGTGAACTCGTGGATGTTGCGCTCGCCGACGATCACCGCCAGCACCTCGGGCTTGAGCCGCGCGCCCTTGCAGACCGGGCAGGGCCGGAACGACATGTACTCCTCGATCCGCTCGCGCTGGGTGCTGGAGTCGGTCTCGCGGTAGCGCCGCTCGAGCGAGGTGACGATCCCCTCGAAGTCGATCATGTACGACCGCCTGCGCCCCATGCGGTTTCGGTACTGCACGTACACCTTGTCGCCGCCGGTCCCGTTCAGGAAGTAGTCCTGCTGCTCCGTCGAGAGCTCCTGCCAGGGCACGTCGGTGGGGATCTCGTACCGGTCGGCGATCGCCTGGATCACCGACTCGTAGAAGCCCGGAGCCGCCGACCGCCCACGGCACCAGCGCGCCGTCGTCGATCGAGAGCGTCGGGTCCGGCACGAGCAGGTCGGGGTCGATCTCCTGCTGCGCGCCGAGGCCGGTGCAGCGCGGGCAGGCGCCGTGCGGCGAGTTGAACGAGAAGATGCGCGGCTGCAGCTCGGCGAGCGAGACGCCGTGCTCCGGGCAGGCGAAGTTCTGGCTGTAGGTCATCGTCTCGCCGCCGTCGACGAGGTCGACCGCGACAACGCCCTCCGCGAGTGCCGCCGCGGTCTCGACCGACTGGGTCAGCCGCGTCCGCAGGTCGTCCTTCATCACCAGGCGGTCGACGACCACCTCGATCGTGTGCTTGAACTTCTTGTCGAGCGTCGGCGGCTCGTCGAGGGTGTGCTGCTCGCCGTCGACCTTGATCCGCGAGAAGCCCTCGTTGCGCAGCTCCTCGAAGATGTCCCTGAACTCGCCCTTGCGGTCGCGGACGACCGGCGCGTTCACGGTGAACCGCGTCGCCGGCAGGGAGCGCCAGGATCTGCTCGACGATCGAGTCGATCGACTGGCCGGAGATCGGGCGCCCGCAGACCGGGCAGTGCGGCCGGCCGACCCGCGCATAGAGCAGCCGCAGGTAGTCGTAGATCTCGGTGACCGTGCCGACGGTCGAGCGCGGGTTGCGCGACGTCGTCTTCTGGTCGATCGAGATGGCCGGGCTCAGCCCGTCGATCGAGTCGACGTCGGGCTTCTCCATCATCTGCAGGAACTGCCTCGCGTAGGCCGAGAGCGACTCGACGTAGCGCCGCTGACCCTCGGCGTAGATCGTGTCGAAGGCAAGGCTCGACTTACCGGAGCCCGAGAGCCCGGTGATGCAGATGAGGGCGTTCCGCGGGAGCCGGACGGTGATGTCCTTGAGGTTGTGCTCCCGGGCGCCGTGGACTACAAGCTCGTCGGCCGCCATCGAGAACGCCATTGTACCTCGCGAACGTGTGTTCGTACAGGGTGGTCGTGTGTTGCAACGAGCGCGATTTCGGGTACGCCGAAGCGATGCTCGCCACCGCCCGCCGCGCCGCCGTCGCCACCCTCGTGGCGGGCGGGATCATCGTCCTTGCCCTGGCGTTGTGGAAGCTCCGCCTCGTCCTGGCGCTGCTCTTCTCGGCCTTCATCATCGCGGCGGCGATGCGGCCCACGATCGAGTGGCTCGCACGCCACCGGGTCCCGCGCCCCGCGGGTGTCGCGATCCACTACATCGTCCTCCTGGGCGTGCTGGCGGCAGCGATCGCCTTCGCGGTCCCGCGGGCTCTCTCCCAGGTCGACCACGCGCTGAGCCCGAGCGGCAAGGCGCAGATCGAGCGGGCGAAGGAGCACTCGAGCGGGGTCAAGCACCAGGTGCTCGTCGCGCTGCAGAAGCGGCTCAATCACCTTCCGAAACGCAGCGAGCTCGTGAAACCGCTCGCCCAGGCCGGGGTCACCGCCTTCGAGGTGATGCTCGGCATCCTCTTCACACTCGCGGCGGCCGCGTACTGGATCTTCGAGCGCGACAAGGCGATCGACCTCGTCTGCTCGCTCCTCCCGCGACCGCGCCGCAAGCTGGTCCGCGACACGTGGGATCTGATCGACGCGAAGCTCGGCGCCTTCGTCCGCGGGCAGCTGCTCCTGATCGTCCTCGTCGGCACGACGCTGTCGCTCCTCTTCTGGGCGATCGGCGAGCCGTACTGGCTGCTCGTCGGCGCGTTCGCCGGGCTGGTCGAGATCGTGCCCGTGATCGGCCCGCTCGCGGCCGGCGCGCTCGCGGTCGCGGTGGGCTTCACCTCGTCGGTGCAGGTCGCGCTGCTGGCGGTCGCCTGCGTCCTCGTGGTGCGCGTCTCGCGAGGACTACCTCGTGATGCCGAAGGTGCTCGGCGACGCGGTCGGCCTGTCGCCGCTCCTCGTGCTCGTCTCGGTGACGACCGTCGGGATCCTGTTCAGCGGCTGGGCCGTGCTGTTTGCCGTCCCGATCGCCGCGGTGGCCGTGACCCTGTTCGACGTCGTCCTGCGGAAGGTCGACCCGGCCGAGGAGGAGATCCCCGCCGTGCTCTTTTCCGCCAGGGAGTCGGAGGCGTAGATTCGGGCTGCATGCCCGTCCGCGACCGCCACCTCAGGATCGTCGCCGGCGCGATCGCCGTCTCTGCGATCGGTGATTTCGTCGCGCTGATCGCGCTGGCCCTGCGCACGCACGACATGTGGAAGAGCTTCGGGGTGGCCGCGCTCTTCATCTGCCTCTGGTCTCCGCTCGCCGTGCTCGCCGGCCACGTCGGGGTGCTCGTCGACCGGGTCGAGACCCGGGGGCTCGCGATCGCCGCGGCCTGCTTCCAGGCCGTCGGTCGCCGTGGCGCTGGCTTTCGTCCACTCGATCGTGCCGCTGCTCGCGCTCACCGTGGTGCTCGGCATCGGCGTCGCCGTCTCCCAGGCAGCGGAGTTCGCACTCATCCCGTTGCTCGCCGGCTCGCGGCCGGTCGCGCGCGCCAACGGTCTCGTCGAGTCGGCGCGCGGGCTCGGGTTCATGATCGGCCCGCTGATCGGGGGGTCACTCGCAGCCGCGGCCGGGACGCGCACCGCGCTGCTCGCCGACGCCGCGACCTTCGTGATCATCGGCGCAGCACTCGCCACGCTGCCCGTTCGGCGCCGCACCGAGCGCTCGAGCCGGCGCAACGCTGCGGGCCCGCGACGGGATCGCGCTGCTCTTCCAGGAGCGCGGCCTCGCGATCGCGATGACGGTCGGCGCCTTCACGCTCGTCTTCATGTCGGCGTCGATTCCCGGCGACTTCGCATACGTCCAGGACGTTCTTCGGGTGAAGAACATCGGAATCGGGATCGTGCTGACCGCCTGGGCGATCGGAATGGTGGTCGCGTCGAACACGATCCCGCAGCGAATTCCCGTCCACGCGCTTGCGGTCGTCACGCTGCTCGCCGCGATGGTGCAGGGCCTGGCGAAGTTGGTCACGCCGTTCTGGCTCGTCTTCGCCTTCATGGTCTGTTGCTACCTGGTCGGCGGTGCAGGACACGGCGTGAAGAACGCGGGGTTCCGGACGCTGATCCACCAGCGTGTTCCGCCGGACAGCCACGGCCGTGCGTTCGCCGCGTACAACGGGCTGCGCAACACCGCGGAACTGGTGGCGCTGGCGGGCGGCGGGATCCTCGTCGCGACGGTGGGCGGCCGGGGAACGCTCTGGATCGCGGGCGGCGCGTCGGCGCTCGCGGCGCTCGTCGGCGTGGTGGCGCTCTCGCGCCGCGAGCGAGCCGCGGTGCCGGTTCTCGGACTACCGGGAAGGAGGCTAGGCCTTGCGCCAGCGGCCGAAGAGCAGGCCGCCGAGCGTGAAACCGAGCCCGAAGGTGCCGACCGCGAAGCCGCCGATCGCGATGCCCTTGCGCCACGGCCGAGAGGCGCTGCCAACGGCCGAGCGCCTCCCGCTCCTCGCTCGTCAGCTCCTCGCCGCGGCGCTGTTTGCGCAGCGCTCCACCGGCCCGCAGCCCGAGGTACAGGTCGTCGAAGATCTCAGTCGACTGCTCGTCGGCCATCTCGGTCACTGTATAGCCTGCTTCGCCAGTGCTTACTCGCATCCTGCACGTTTCCGACCTCCATTTCGGGGGTGGAGACGACCCGGTTCTCGGATCGGCGCTGGCGGGCCTGATCGAGCGGGTGGCTCCAGAGCTCGTGATCGCGAGCGGCGACCTCACGAACCGCGGCCGCCGGACGGAGCACGAGCGGGCCGCGGCGTTCCTGCGGTCGCTTCGCCTGCCGGTGCTCGCGGTGCCCGGGAACCACGACATCCCGTACACCTTCCCGGCGCGATTCGCCGCCCCCTGGCGCGAGTTCGAGCGCCAGTGGCAGACGACGGAGCCGGAGCTCGCAGGGGAGCACAGCCACGTCGTCGGCCTCAACTCGGTGCGACCCTGGCGCCACCAGTCCGGCGGCGTCAGCGACGCGCAGCTCGACCGTGTGACGCGGCGCATCCGGTCGGCGGCCCCTGGCGCGCTCCGTGTGGTCGTCTTGCACCATCAGATGATCGGCGCCCCCTGGCGCTCGCGCAAGAAGCCGGTCGCAAACCGCAATCACGTGCTGGCGAAGCTCGTCGACTCCGGCGCCGAGCTGATCGTCGGCGGTCACATTCACCAGGCGACGGTGAGCGAGCGGCACGAGTTCGAGGTGATCGGCGGAGACACACGCGGTGTCGTCGTGTCGATCGCCCCCGGGCTCGGCCAGCCGCGCCCGCAGCGCCGCGGCGAGGCGCGCGGGTGCGTCGTCTACACCGCCGACGAGCGAATCCCTCACGGTGGACACGTACATCTGGCGCGACGACGACTGGGGCCTCACGGCGACGCGCCGGTTCCCGCGCGGCCGCGAGCCGCTCGCGGTCGAGCGCTAGCCGTTCGAACGCTCGTCGAGGGCGGCCGTCTTGGCGGCGAGCTCCTCGTCGCTCAGAGGTCGGCGCGGTGCAGCTCCTGCAGCATCGCCTCGAGCCTCGCACGCTCGAACTGCTTCGGGTCGGGACGGAGCGCGTCCGGGTCGACGCCGAGCTTCTGCAGCCGCTCGCGCTGCTGCTCGACGCCGAGGCCGCGGTCGGGGAATGCGAGCGCCCCCGGTCCCCAGATCGGGCGCTTCTGCACGTAGCGGCGGTACGAGGCGACGAGCGCCAGCGCGATCCCGAACGAGAGGAACGAGACGAGATAGCCGTTGTCGTGCGAGATCGCGTTTCCGACTGCGGCACCGACGATCGACCCGGTCAGGCCGATCGCGATCGTCAGCCAGATCGGCATCGGATCGGGACCCGGGATCGCGAAGCGCGCCAGCCCGCCCGTGATGAACCCGGAGGCCAGGATCGCGAGGACAAAGCCGAGGCTCACGGCTCCTCCCATCGACTCCGTCCCCACGCCCATACCCGCCTCATGCGGGCGCCTCGGCGTAGGCGAGCAGCTCGCGGCGGAGCTCCTTGATCTCGTCGCGGAGCTTCGCGGCGTACTCGAACCGCAGCTCCTCGGCCGCCTGGAACATCTCCTCCTCGAGCGTGATCGCAAGCTTCTCGAGCTCCTCGCGGCTCATGCCCTCGGCCTTGTCGCCGCGCCGCCGCCGCGAGCTCGGGACGTGCGGCTGCTCGAGCGCCAGGAACTCGGCGATGTCCGAGACGCCCTTCGTGATCGAAAGCGGCTTGCGTGCCGTGCTCCTCGTTGTAGGCGAGCTGGGTCGCGCGCCGCCGGTTCGTCTCCTCGAGCGCGCCCTTGATCGCCTCGGTCTGCTTGTCGGCGTACATCAGGACCCGTCCCTCGAGGTGGCGGGCGGCGCGGCCGATCGTCTGGATCAGCGCGGTCTTCCCGCGCAGGAACCCTTCCTTGTCGGCGTCGAGGATCGCGACGAGCGACACCTCCGGCAGGTCGAGCCCCTCGCGCAGCAGGTTGACCCCGACGAGGACGTCGTACTCGCCGAGCCGCAGCTCGCGAATGATCTGGATGCGCTCGAGCGTGTCGACCTCCGAGTGGAGGTAGCGCGTCTTGACGCCCGCCTCGAGCAGGTAGTCGGTCAGGTCCTCCGACATCTTCTTGGTCAGGGTCGTGACGAGCACACGCTCGTTGCGCTCCTCGCGGTGCCGGATCTCGTTCAGCAGGTCGTCGATCTGGTTGCGGGTCGGGCGGAGCTCCACCTCGGGGTCGACCAGGTAGGTCGGCCGGATCAGCTGCTCGACGATCCTCGTCGACTGGCGCAGCTCCCAGGCGCCGGGCGTCGCGGAGACGAACACCGCCTGCGGCACCTTCGCCAGGAACTCGTCGAAACGAAGCGGCCGGTTGTCGAGCGCGCTCGGCAGCCGGAAGCCGAAGTCGACGAGCGTCTGCTTGCGCGAGCGGTCGCCCTCGTACATCCCCCCGACCTGCGGGACCGTCTGGTGCGACTCGTCGACGAACACGACGTAGTCGGACGGGAAGTAGTCGAGCAGCGTATGCGGCGCCGACCCGGCCGGGCGGCCGTCGAGGATCCGCGAGTAGTTCTCGATCCCGTTGCAGAACCCGAGCTCGCGCATCATCTCGAGGTCGTACTCGGTGCGCTGCCTGATCCGGTGCGCCTCGAGCATCATCCCCTTCGACTCGAACAGCTTGACCTGCTCCTCGAGCTCATGCCGGATCTCGGCCGACGCGCGCTCGATCGTCGGTGCCGACGTCACGTACTGCGTCGCCGGGAACACCGTGATGTGGTCGAGCTTCGAGAGCACCTCGCCGGTCAAGCGGATCGAAGTGCGAGATCTGCTCGACCTCGTCGCCGAAGAACGAGACGCGGTACGCCGTCTCGGAGTGCGCGGGCTGGATCTCGATGATGTCGCCCTTCACGCGAAAGCGTCCGCGCCCGAGGATCGTGTCGTTGCGCGCGTACTGGATGTCGATCAGCTTCCGCAGGACGAGGTCGCGGTCGGCCTCTTCTCCGGCGGTCAGGATCACGATCTTCTTCTCGTACTCCTCCGGCGATCCCAGTCCGTAGATGCACGAGACCGATGCGACGATGATCGTGTCGCGCCGTGTCAGCAGGCTCGACGTCGCCGCGTGCCGGAGCCGGTCGATGTCGTCGTTGCGCGAGCTGTCCTTCTCGATGTAGAGGTCGGCCTGGGGAACGTACGCCTCCGGCTGGTAGTAGTCGTAGTACGAGACGAAGTACTCGACGGCGTTGCCGGGGAAGAACTCGCGGAACTCGTTGCAGAGCTGCGCGGCGAGCGTCTTGTTGTGAGCGATCACGAGCGCCGGGCGCTGAACCTGCTCGATGATCCACGCCATGGTGGCCGTCTTGCCGGTGCCGGTCGCCCCGAGAAGCGTCTGGTAGCGCTCCCCTGCGCGCAGCCCGCTCGCGAGCGCCTCGATCGCCTGCGGCTGGTCACCGGTCGGGACGTACGACGACGATGTTTTCAGAGGTGGCACGAACGGACAGGGTATCCCGCATGAGCAGTCAGACGACACCGCCGTACCGGGCCTACGCGGGGATCATGGGCACCTTCGTCGGCGGTCTCGCCGCCGCCGGCGCGCTCGCCCGCGCGCTCGACCGCGACGCCGGCGACGTCGGGGCACTCGACCTCGCGGCACTCGGCCTCGCGACCTTCAAGGCGGCTCGCACGATCAGCCGCGACGACGTCACGAGCTTCCTGCGTGAGCCGTTCGTCGAGGGCGAGGCAGGGGGCGGCGACGACGAGCCGGTCGAGACCGGCGACCTGCGCCAGGCGATCGGCGAGCTCGTCACCTGCTCGCGCTGCGTCGGCACCTGGGCAGCGGCCGGGCTCGGCACCACGATCGTCCTCGCGCCCCGCTTCGGCCGCCTCCTCACCTGGACGCTGGCGGCCGGCGGCCTGAACGACTGGCTCCAGGCCGGCTTCTCGGCCCTGAGCCACAAGGCGAACGAGCTCGAGCGGCGCACGGCGTAGTCCTGCGCTCGACGCTACCCTGCCGCGGTGCGCCGGCTGGGTCTCGTCGTCGCGGCTGCTCTCGCCGTCATTGCCCATGCGCAAGCAGCGCCGGCGGCGACGCTGACCGTCGCGCCACAGAACTTCTCGCCCCTGCGGGCGACGCTCCGCGTCTCGGCCGAGCTCTCGGTCGACCGCCAGGTCGGGGTGAGGCTCGTCACAACCGGCGGCAGGGCGGTCGGCTGGATCGTCGCACCGTCGCGGCGGCGCACCCTCGCCGTCGGGTGGGACGGCCGCATCGGCGGCAAGCGCGTCCCGGACGGGAACTACGAGGTTCGCCTCGTGTACCGGTCGAGCATCCTCGCCACCGTCACCGCTGCGCATCGACACGCACCCGCCGCGCCTCTTGCGACCTGACAGCCGACAACGGCAACACACCGTTCCTCGGGGACAACACGCTCCTGACGACGATCAGCCCGAACGGCGACGGCTTCCGCGACAAGGCGAACATCTCGTTCTCGCTGCGGGAGTCGGCGACGGTGACCATGGAGGTCACGCGCACCGTGAAGGTGCCTCACACGATCTACACGCTGACGGCGCGGTTCGGCCGGGGCCGGCACACGATGACCTGGGCGCCCACGCCGAATGTCAACCCACGCACCTACCTGGTGCGGCTGACGGCGGTCGACAGCACCGGGAACCAGATCGTCTACGGCGCTCCGAACGCGTTCGTGGGACGCTATCCACGCGGCGTCGTGGTGCGGCTCCAGGGGATCGACGCCGGCTTCGCCAAGCCGAGCTACCTGCCGGGCGACCACGCCCAGTTGCATATCGCCACCGACGAGCCGGCACTGAGCCTGCGCGTCATGCATGCAGGGCCGGAGAAGGTCGTCACCTACGCGGACAACCAGATGGCAGGCGTCGAGGTCGACCAAGGCCCGACGCCGATCGACTGGTCCGCGTGGCAGAGCACGCCCCACACGATCGACTTCCAGGTGCCCGACCTGCCGAGCGGCCTCTACTACGTCGAGCTGAGCGGCGCGGACGGCCGCGTCGGCTACGCGCCGTTCGTCGTCCGTCCGGTCATCCTCGGACAGACGAGCCGTGTGCTGGTCGTGCTGCCGACGAACACCTGGCAGGCCTACAACTTCCAGGACGTGAACGGCGACGGCTACGGCGACACGTGGTACGCGGGGCCGCCGAACCGGACGGTCGACCTGGGCCGCACCTACATCGCGCGAGGCGCCCCACCGCGCTTCTACCGCTACGACCTGCCGTTCCTCCACTGGCTCTACTGGTCGGGCAAGCAGGCCGAGTTCATCTCGGACTCCGACTTCGACAGCATCGCGAACGGCGACCAGTTGGCGACGAGCTACGACCTGATCGTGTTCGAGGGCCACGAGGAATACGTCCTGCCGCGCGAGTACGACGCGATCCAGCGCTTCCGCGACCTGGGCGGGAACCTGATGTTCCTCTCGGCGAACAACTTCTTCTGGAAGGTGCAGAAGTCGGCCAACATCCTGCGCAAGATCGGCCGCTGGCGGGACGCGGGCCGGCCGGAAGCAGCCCTGATCGGCGTCGAGTATCGCGCCAACGACGACGGCCAGCATCAGGGCCTCTTCACCGTGCAGAACAGCGCCGCGGTCCCGTGGCTCTGGGCCGGCACCGGCCTCACCGACGGCTCGACGTTCGGGCAGTTCGTCGGCGGCTACGGCATCGAGATCGACGCCCTCGCGCCCCAATCACCGCCGGGGACGATCGTCGTCGCGCAGATCCCGGACCTGCTCGGGCCGGGACTGACGGCGCAAATGAGCTACTACGAGACGCCGGCCGGGGCGAAGGTCTTCGCGGGGGGCACGCTCGACTTCGGCGGCTCGGCGACGTTCTGGCCGGTCAAGCACGTGCTCGACAACCTCTGGGCACGACTCAGCCAGCCGTAGGCTTCCGCGAGCGGCTTAGTCGCCCCAGTCGAAGTCGCGGGAGCGCGACCAGAGATTCTCGTCCGAGGGCTGGTCGTCCGGGGCGGGCGCCGGTGCGGCAGCCTCCTCGGTCGCCTCCGGCACGGGCGGCGGTGCGGGCCCGTCGATGAACGTGTCCTCGGTCGTCGGCCAGTCGAGCGACGTCTCCTCGGCCTCGATCCCGGTGACTCCGTCCATCGTCTCCTCGATCCGCGCCTGCTCTTCCGTCTTGAAGAGCGGATGGTTCTCGAACGGGTCGTCGATCATGTACTTCTCGAGCGGCATCTCGTGCTCGAGCGCGGCGTTGCGGCGCTTCAACTCGAGATGGTCCTGGATCACTTGCGCGAACATCGACGGAGCGTCGACGGCCATGAAATCCTCCTGCTCTGACGCCATTCTCCCGGCAGGTGAGTTTAGACGATCTGCGGGGCGAACGATTCGTCGCCACGGACCGTTACCCTGTCGCCCTCGGGATCGCAGTCGGATGGCCGTCGGCCGGAACAGGGAGAACTGATGAGGAGGGCTCGCGCGCAGACGACGGTGAGCGTAGTGGCGTGCGCGCCTGCTCGCCTGCCTGTTCCTGCTCCCAGGGCACTGCTCACCTCGAGCCGTGTCGGCGCACCGCTGCGTCTGGCGCCCATTCAGCCGCCGGGGGTCGTGGTGGTCGCACAGCCTGCCGCCCACAGGCAACCGATCGCCGCAAACCGGCACGCCGCCCGGTCCAGCCGGGGCGCCGTCCAGGGCCCCGGCAGCACCCCGCCCTCCCAGACGCCGCTCCAGACGCGTCCCACAGAGCTCCGAGCTCCCAGTTCGCGAACTTCGTCGTGCCGACCGCACCTGCCGTGCACACGCCGACCGTCCACACGCGCCCCCGTCCACACCGGACGCCCGCGCCCAAGCCCAAGCCGCCGCGTCCGCAGGGGCCCGGAGCACCCGAGCTGCCCCCGGCTCCCGCTCCCGACGCCCGCGCCCACACCGGCTCCCGGCTCCGGCTCCGGCTCCGGCCCGCCCCGCGCCCACACCCGCCCCGGCCTCAACTCCAGTCACCGTCCGCGCCCGCCCCGGCTCCGACCGCCGCCCAGCCGCGTTCGCCTGCCTCAGCGGGGAGCAACGGCCACGGAGACGGGACTTGGAAGTGCGGGAACCAGGGCGATTCGCAACCGGCCTGCGGCCACGGTGATGGGAGCGACGGGCACGACGACGGGCAGACGGCGGCCACAGCACGGGCCACGACGACGGGCACCACGACGGCCAGGACGGACGGCGAAGCGGCGGCGACGATCACGGGCACGACCACGGGCACGGCAGGTAGCCCGAACGGGCACAATGCCTGCATGCCCGCGCCTGAAGCTCACACGCCGCCTCGGCCCGGTCGGTGCAGCGCTCACCGCCTACGACCTCTGGCGCCGGCTGCCGCCGAAGCAGCGAAAATGGCTCGCCCAGCAGGCACGCCACCACGGGCCGCGGCTCGCGAAGCAGGCGCTGAAGACACAGCGCAACCGCCCCCGCCGCTGACCGGCCCTTAGAAGCTCTTACGACGTCAGGGCGTCGCGCGCGATGCGGTCCTGCTCGATCAGGTGGGCCGTCGGGTACCCCTCCGACGGGCTCGCCCGCCACGGACGACCGACGAAGCGCAGCACCGCCGCCCCGGAGGCTTCCTCGAGGCGGTGGCGGATCGACCGCCACGGCCCCATGTTCTGAGGCTCTTCCTGTGCCCAGATGACTTCGTCGAGTGCGGGGTAGGAACCGACGAGCGCAGAGGTCGCCTCGGTCGGAAACGGGTAGAGCTGCTCGATGCGGGCGACCGCGACGCCGTCGGCGGCAGCGGCAGCATGGGCCGCGTGACCGACGATGTCGTAGTAGACCTTGCCGCTGCAGAGGATGAGGCGGCGCACGCGGTCCTTGTCCTGACGGAGGTCGTCGATCACCGGCTGGAACGCGCCGGTTGCGAGCTCCGCGAGCGTCGAGGTCGCATCCTTCAGGCGGAGCAGGCCCTTGGGCGTGACGACGACGAGGGGCCGAGCGGTCGCGTTCAGCGCCTGACGGCGCAGAAGGTGGAAGTACTGGGCCGCAGTCGTGCAGTTGACGACCCGGAGGTTCTCCTGCGCGCCGAGCTGCGAGAAACCGCTCGAGACGCGCGCTCGAGTGCTCGGGCCCGTTGCCTTCGTAGCCGTGTGGCAGCAGGAGCGTCAGGCGTGACGTCTCGCGCCACTTCGACATGGCGGACGAGATGAACTGGTCGATCACGATCTGGGCGCCGTTCGCGAAGTCGCCGTATTGCGCCTCCCAGAGCACGAGCGCCTCCGGAGCCGCGACCGAGTAGCCGTACTCGAAGCCAACGCACGCGTACTCGGAGAGCGGTGAGTTGTAGGCCTCGAACGACGCGCTCGCATCGTCGAGGTGCTGCATCGGCGTGTACGTCTCACCGGTGTGCACGTCGTGCAGGACGAGATGGCGCTGCGCGAATGTGCCGCGCTGCACGTCCTGGCCGGTGATGCGCACCGGAATGCCGTCGACGAGCAGCGAGGCATAGGCGAGCGCCTCCGCATGCCCCCAATCGATCCCGCCGTCGCTCATCGCGCCTCGGCGCCGTTCCAGCTGCCTCGCGAGCTTCGGGTGAACCGTGAACTCGTCGGGAGTCACGAGCAGCGCGTCGTTCAGCTCCACGAGCTTGTCGGCGGCGACGGCGGTGATCGCCTCGGAGCCGGTCGAGCGCGGGATCGCACCGTCGTGCTCCTCGGGCGCGGAGTGACCGAAGGACGCCTTCAGCCGGTCGTGCGCCTCGCGCAACAGTCCCTCGACCTCCGCCACCGAGGCAGCTGCCTCCTCCGGGGTCAGCGTCCCCTCGGCGACCAGCTGCTCCTCGTACAGCTCGCGCACCGACGGATGGGCGTTGATCTGCTCGACCATCAAGGGCTGGGTGTAGGCGGCCTCGTCCTGCTCGTTGTGACCGAAGCGGCGGTAGCCGACGAGGTCGATCACCACGTCCTGCCCGAAGCGGCGCCGATAGGCAAGCGCGAGGCGGGTGGCCGAGATCGAGGCCTCGGGATCGTCTGCATTGACGTGGATGATCGGCACGTCGAATCCCTTCGCGAGATCCGACGAGTACCGCGTCGAACGCCCCTCGTTCGGATCGGTCGTGAAACCGATCTGGTTGTTGGTGATCAGGTGCAGCGTGCCTCCGGTCGAATAGCCCTCGAGGTCGTGCAGGTTGAAGGTCTCCGCGACGATCCCCTGGCCGGCGAACGCTGCGTCGCCGTGCAGCAGTACCGGCAGCGCCACCGACGCGTCATGCGCCCCGTTGCGCGTCGAACGATCTGTCTGAGCCGCGCGGGTGCGGCCCTCGACGACCGGATCGACCGCTTCGAGGTGACTCGGGTTGGCGACGAGGCGCACACCGACCTGTCCGTTCGACGTCGTGCGCGTCCCGTTCGCCCCGAGGTGGTACTTGACGTCGCCGGTGCCGCCCTCGGGATCGACGGCCACCGCCTCGATCGCCCGCTCGCCTTCGAACTCGCGCAAGATGTACTCGTACGGCATCCCGATCGTGTGCGCGAGCACGTTGAGCCGGCCGCGGTGCGCCATCCCCAGCACGACCTCGTGCGCTCCGGCCTCCGAGGCGAGCTCGATCGTCTCGTCGAGCATCGGGATCATCACGTCGAGCCCTTCGAGCGAGAACTGCTTCTGGCCGAGAAAGCGCTTGCGCAGGAATCGCTCCATGCCCTCGACCTCGCAGAGGCGGCGGAAGAGCGCCTTCTTCTCAGCGGCCGAAAGCGGCTGCCGGTACCGGCCCGACTCGATCGCCTGGCGCAGCCAGACACGCTGCTGATGATCAGAGAGGTGCTCGAGCTCGTAGGCGATCGTGCCGCAGTACGTCTCTCCGAGTCGCGGCAGGACATCCTCGAGGGTCTCGCCCGGGACATGCACACGAAGGACCGAGGCCGGAATCCGCGCCTGCAGCTCCGGCGTCAGCTTCGGCTCGAGGCGGAGAGGCTCGAGCGACGGATCTCCCACGGGCTCCGAGCCCAGGGGGTCGAGGCGCGCCGCCAGGTGCCCGTGCGTGCGATGCGCCTTGACGAGAGCCATGGCGGCAGCGACGCCGCCGAGCAGCTGGGGCGTCGGTCGGCTGCTCGCCGGCGGCCGACCGCGGCACGGCGTCGGCTTGTTCAGCGTGACCGTTTCGCTTCGGGGGCGGCCGCCGGGAGCGTTTCGAGCAGGCGGGCGATGCCGGGATGCGTCGCGACGAGACCGGAGTCCCCGCTCTCGAAGAGCGCGCGCCACTCCGACGGCACCGCTTCGGGGTTCTCGAGGTACTCGTCGAGCAGGGCGCGCGCGTAACCGTCGTTCAAGCCGTCGACGTCGTGCGTGCTCACCCCTGTGTTGTACCAGGCGTGCGCGCGAAGACCTGCTCGGCTGATCGAGCTCCCGCACGCACGGAGAGTTAGAGACCCTCGGTCTGCGCGGTGCGCGCGCGGCGAACGCATCCGCGTCGCGAACACGGCGTCGACCTAGTAGAGCGGGTGGTGCGTGAGGATCTGGATCGTGGCTCCGGCGACGAAACCGACCCCGACCGCCGCGAACGCGAGCTTGATCAGGCGATGCTGCTCGCGGCTCATCACGGTCGCGACGAGGAGCATGATCAAGGCTGCGGGAGCGAGGCGAAACGGCCGGTAGAGCAACTCGAAGCCGCCCAGGAACAATGCCCCTGCCGCAAGCAGTCCTGCGACTGCCTCGGTCGGGCGGTAGCGGTCGCCTGTCGTCGAGGTCACGGCGCGACTCTATCGCGGCGCACGCGGGCGACGCGGGCCGAGTCGCGGGTGCCGTGCGGACCGCCACGCCTCGGGCGCGGCCCCGAGGGCCGGCGCCACGGCCGCCAGACGGAGTACTCACTCGGGTCGATACCGGGCTCGGGCTCCGCGCGGATCGCGTACCAGACCACCAGACCGAGATAGACGATCGGGATCTTCAGGATCAGCATCATGAAGACGAGCTCCCAGGCTTGACCCGACATTCACGAAGTGTAGAAAACCGGCAGCCGCTCCGGGGGGCTGGAGGCGGATCGTCCCCGCTAGCGTGAGCACGATGCAGGAGACGGCTCACGCTGGCGCCGATGGACCCCGCCCGGACGGACGAGGTGCGGGAGCTCCTGCGCGCCTACGCCGCATCGCTCCCCTTCGACCTCGACTTTCAGGATTTCGAAGGCGAGCTGACGACCCTGCCCGGGCGCTATGCACCACCTCGCGGGGCGCTGCTCGTCGCGGAGGTCGGCGGCGTCCTGGCCGGCTGCGTCGCCCTGCGCCCCCTCGCGAACGACACCTGTGAGATGAAACGGCTCTTCGTGCGGGAGTCGGCCCGGGGCCTCGGCCTCGGTCGCAGGCTCGCCGCGGCGATCGTCGACGAAGCCCGGCGGCTCGGCTATGCGCGGATGCGTCTCGACACGACACCCGGCATGGAGGCCGCGCAGGCCTTGTACGACGAGCTCGGCTTCGTCGACACGGTTCCCTACACCAGCAACCCGGTTCCCGGGACCAGGTTCCTCGAGCTCGAGCTCTGAGCGGCGGCTCGATTTTCCGCCGGAGCCGCGCCTGCGGCGAAAGCGCGACTCCGGCGACCACCAGGGGTCCTGCGACGGTTAGAGACGCCGGTCTGCGACATCGGTTGATCGACATCGGTGATCGTCGAGTGCGGCGAGGTCGGCCTGGGCCGCACGGACGCGGGCGATCACGACATCGGCATGCGCGAGCATGATCTCGCCCGCATCCGTCAGCGACAGCGGACGGGTTCCACGCGAGCGATCGATCAACCGCTTGCCGGTCAGACTCTCGAGCGCGGCGATCTGATGGCTGATCGCCGACTGCACGTACCCGAGCCGTGTTGCCGCACGCCTGAACGACCCCTCGCGCGCAACCGCGTCGAGGGCGACCAGGTGCCGTAACTCGACCCCCGACCACCATTCGCCTGCCATTTCATGATGTGACGTGCGCTACGAGCCTCCGGCGGTGGAAGTTCCGATGCATAACGACTCCTTAACACGGGTAGGTTGGGCCGATGACCGAGACGATCGAAATCGACATTCCGCGGCGCGGCTTCGGAAACGACCTGACTGCAGCGCTCGCGGCCCATGGGCTCGAGGCCGAGGTGGTCGAGACCGACGAGCGGTGCGTGTTGCACGTGCGCTTCGCCGGGGACGAGCACGACCGACTCGTCGACCAGGCAGTGCACGCTATCGAGTCGTATCTCTCCGACCGGATGCTGCCGCTCGTCGTGCAGCGTGCCGACGGCACCGCCGTCGTTCGCCCGCCCGGCGACTGAGCGGAGCACCGGCTAGTGGGGCGACGTCGTCGCCAGGCGCCCGGCCGCGATCTCCTCGGCCGCGGCACGGCTGTGCGGGTGGCGGTTCGAGCACGAGCAGGAACGGCTCCTGCTCGAGGGCATACAGGTGAGCGTCGGTGACGGCGCGGACGGTGGCCGTCCTTCGCACGCCGTGCAGTAGGGCGATCTCGCCGAACCCTTCGCCGCGGCCGAGGAGGTTCAGGAGCCTGTCGTCTTGCACGACTTCGAGCTCACCGTCTGCGATCGCGTAGTAGCGGTCGCCCTGCTCGCCCTGGGTCACGACCACCTCGCCTGCGCTCACCGACAGCGGCTCGAGCTTCTGCGCGAGCCCCTCCAGCTCGGGAGGCGGAAGTGCCGAGAAGAGGTCGAGCGACCGCAGCAGGCCGAGCTCGACGATCGGGACCCGGGCGGACGCGTCGAGGGCCCAGAGGCGCCGCCCGCCGAGCAGCGCGAGGACGGGCAGCACCGCGCCGACGCCGATGATGCCGGCGGTCGCCCCGGCGAGGTTGACGAGCAGGGGCGCAACGAGCGCACCGACGGCGGTGCCCGCCATGATCAGCGCCTCCAGGATCCCGAAGACGCGCGCGAGCACGTCGGAGGGCGCAGTGCGTTGCAGCAACGTGCGCCCGGCGACATCGAACAGGCTCCGGGCAGCCCCCGCGACGGCGAGCATGAGCAACGCGCCGGCCGCCTGCGACCACACCGCCAGCAGTCCGAACGCCACTGCCCACGCGACGAGTGCGGCCGCGACGGCGGGCATCAGCCGTGCTCGCCCGACAAGCGAAGCGGTCACGGCGACACCCAGGGCACCGCCCGCGCCGAACGCCGCGTTGAGGTATCCGGCGCCACCTTGCCCCAGGCCGAGGCTTCCGATCGCAAGGACGACGTAGAGGACGTCGAGCATGCCGATCGCGACGTACTGCGAACCGAGCAGCCCGACGAGGAGACGCGCCGCCGGCTCACGACGCAGGACGCGGAACCCTTCGAGCAGCTCGCGAGCTCCGCCGGTCGCAACCGTCGGGCGCCCGCGGCAGGGCCGCGCACCGGCAACACGAGCATCGCCCCTACGAAAACGGCGACCCCCATCCCGAGGAAGACGAAGCCCGGGGAGCCGACCGTGAGCACGATGCCGGTCAGAGCGGGCGCGACGAGCAGGCTGATGCTCTCGTTCCAACCCGAGACGACGTTGGACGCCGTCAGCTCGGCCGGGACACGAGCGAGCGCAGGTGTAAGCACCGCCAGCGTCGGCCGAGTGATCGTGACGGCCGTCGCGGCCGTCGCGGCCGAGAGGTACGCGAGCCACGAGGGGCCGCCTGCGAGCAGGACGGCGGCTGTCGCGCCCATCGCGAGCGCCTGTGCGAGGTACCCGCCGAGCAAGACCGCGGCCGGCCGGTGACGGTCTGCGAGCAGCGCCGCGAACGGCGCGAACAGCGCCGCCGGCACGAGTTGGACGAGCGCAACGAGGCCGGCGAGCGTCGCTCCGCCACGCTCGTAGGCGTAGACGAGCATCGCGATCCAGACGCCCCATTCGGCACCGTTGAAGAAGAAGAACGCAACCTGCTGCCGCCGCAGGTCGGGGTTGCGCAGCACGACCGCGACGACTCGTACGACCTGGAGCAGATGGCGGAAGGCTCTCACCGGCGTTCACACCACGTTCGACTTCTTCGAATGGACCCAGCCGGGCTCGAACCGGCGACCTTTTGGCTGCCAGCCAAACGCTCTCCCAACTGAGCTATGGGCCCAAGCAGCGGCACCAGTGTAGCGCCGCGGGCCGGCGGGTTAGAGCTTCCTACGCGGTCGCGACGGTCTCGTGCGGGACGTCGTCCCACAGATCCTCGAGGCGGTAGAACTCGCGCGCCTCAGGCGTGAAGACGTGCAGCACCACGTCGATGTAGTCGCCGACGATCCACGTCGCCTCCTGCTCGCCCTCGACCGAGCGCGGGAGCAAGCCATGCTCGTGCTTCAGCAGTCCGTGCACCTCGTCCCAGATCCCCTTCGTCTGGCGCACGTTCCCGCCGGTCGCCACGACGAAGTAGTCGGTGTAGGCGCAGACCGGCTGCATGTCGAGAATGACGACATCGCGGCCAAGCTTGTCCTGGACGATTGCCGCGATCCGGCGTGCCTGTTCGAGTGGGCTCAAGCCGATGAAGTGTAGCCCCTAGGCTCATACAAGGCTTCGCGCCGGATCAGGTCGGCAACTGCGGCTGGAACGTCGGCGGCTTCGAACTGCTGTCGCAGACTGCTCGAAGAGACCGGAGTTGGCTCGATCTCGAAGAAGAGCACCCGGTCGGGGCGGGCAAGCTCGGCGAGCACGGCCTCGAGCCGCTCGCGCGGGAAGCCGGGGCGGGTGGCCACCCCGACCCGGGCGAGCTCGAGGACGTCGTCCGGCTCCTTCCAGGTGAGGAACTCGGAGAACTGGTCGGCGCCGATCAGGAAGACGGGGTCGATCCATTCGGGGTGGGCACGCAGCAGGTCGATCGTGCGTCCGTGCCCGTCGAGCAGCACGTCGTCGTCCGGGAACGCGGCCCGGGCAAGTCTGAGGCGAACGTCGGCGGGTGTCGCGACTCGCTTGTGAGCCGGGTCGGCCGCGACGACGACGATCAGCCGGTCGAGGCCGAGCTCGGCCTTTGCACGACGCGCGAGCTCGACGTGCCCTCGGTGAGGTGGGTCGAACGCCCCGCCGAAGAGCCCGATCATCAGGCGAGCTCGAACTCCTCGTCGCCGATCTCCACCGTTGCACCGTCCTTTGCTCCGGCCGCACGCAGCGCACGCTCGAGGTCGGCCTCCGAGGGCGGGGTGCCGAGCACGCGAAAGCCGTCCTCGGTGCGCAGAAGGCGCCACCCACGCGCCTTTGGCTGCGGCCGGTAAACGAGATAGTCGGCGAGCTCGTCCTCGCCCGCGCGACTCGGCCTCCGGCTCCGGGACGAGCGAGAAGAGCCGGCGGCGAAAGTCCTCGACGCCCTCGCCCGTGGCGCACGAGAGGCGGAACACAGCGGTGATGCGCGAGTCCTCGATCGTGAACGCGGGATCGGGCGCGAGGTCGAGCTTGTTCAGCACGACAATCTGCGGCCGCTCGTCGAGGCCGGCTCCGTACGCAGCAAGCTCGGCGTCGATCGTCCGCCACTGCTCGTCCGTCGGCTGCGACGCGTCGATCACGTGGATGAGGGTGCGCGCGCGTTCGAGGTGCGCGAGAAACTCGTGGCCGAGCCCGACCCCTTCGCTCGCACCCTCGATCAGCCCCGGGACGTCTGCGAGCACGAGTTGCCTCCCGTCGGGCGACTCGACGGTGCCGAGCACCGGCTGCAGCGTCGTGAACGGATATTCGGCGACCTTCGGCCGTGCATTCGAGAGGCGCGAGATCAGCGACGACTTGCCCGCGTTGGGGAGCCCGACGAGAGCTGCGTCCGCGAGCAGCTTCAGGTGCAGCTCGATGTCGCGTTCCTCTCCCGGGCGGCCCGACCTCGGCGAAGCGCGGGACCTGGCGCGTCGAGGAGACGAAGCGGGCGTTGCCGCGACCACCGTGTCCTCCCTGGGCGAGCACCACGCGCGCAGCCGGGTGGGCCAGGTCGGCGATCAGATCACCGTCGCCCGTGAACACCTGGGTGCCGACCGGCACGCGAAGCTCCGAGTCGGCGCCGTCGGCGCCGTGCTTGCGCGCGCCGCGCCCGTTGCCGCCCCGCTCCGCCTTGATCGACTTGCGCCGCTGCAACGACGAGAGGTCGCGCAAGGACGGATCGGCGATGAGCACGACGTCGCCGCCGTCGCCGCCGTCGCCGCCGTCAGGGCCGCCCTTCGGGACGAATTTCTCGCGGCGAAACGACAGGCCGCCGTCGCCGCCCTTCGCCGGCCTGGACATGAAGTGTCGCGCGGTCACTGAACATCGCCACGGAACCGTAGCGCCGCGCCCTCCCGGGCCACGTCCGCGGCGGCCCGGTCCCGTCGCCAAACGACGTAACGAAAGTGTGACAAGTTTTCCCCGAACCCGTGCTGCGGACTGGCATGGCGGCCGTACCCCCGTCGCCAAACGTCGGTTGTGGCGGCGGCGCACGCCGCCGTCTGTCGTGGCAGGCGAGGCTACCCCGCGCTCGTTGCGGGGCGAGCGACCTGGGCGCCGGTGGGACTTACGCCTGCTGGTCGACGACCGACACGAAGCGGCGCTCGCCGCTTCGGCGGAACGAGACCGTGCCGGGGCGGATCGCGAAGATCGTGTCGTCGCGGCCGATCTCGGTCCCGGGGCCGGGGCGGAACCTGGTGCCGCGCTGGCGGACGATGATGTTCCCCGGCTGCACGACCTGGCCGTCGAACATCTTCACCCCGAGGTACTTCGGGTTCGAGTCGCGGCCGTTCTTGGAGGAGCCGAGGCCCTTCTTGTGTGCCATCTACGCGTCCTCCTCCTTCGCCTTGAGCGCGGACTCGAGCGCTGCGATTGCGCCCTTGCGCCCGGCGTGCGCCTGCTCGTAGGTGAGAGCAGCCTCGAGCATCGGGCGGTTCCAGCTCTTCGCGCCTTCGGAGACCTGAGCGACCGTCATCTCCTCGTACCCGCTCGGCATGCCCTTGACGTGATCGTCCGTCTCGGCTGCCGCAGCAGCCGTGTCAGCCTTCGGCGCGGCGGCCGTCTCGGTCTTCTTCGCAGCCGCGCGCTTCGGGGCGCCGAGCGAGATCTCGATGCGCGATGTCGCGGCACGGAACCCGTTGTGCCGCTTGTAGCCCGTCCGTTTGCGGTACTTGCCGATCCGGATCTTCGGCCCGCGTTCATGCGCAAGCACCTTGGCCGTCACCGTCACGCCCGAGTCGCCGAGCAGGACGTCCGGGTTGAACGTCTTGCCCTCGTCGACCTTGACACGGTCCACCACGAGATACTCGCCCTCACGGACGCGGTACTGCTTGCCGCCCAAACGGATGATTGCGTATTCCATGAACATGGTGCTTGCAGGCGTTGGCCCGCGAAGCGGTCGCCAGTGTAGCGACTGCGGCTCCTACTCGTCCAACCCCCACTGGCTCATCGGGGTGTAGCCCCAGTCCTCGTCGTCGTCTGATCGGCGTGGCGGTGCCTCGTCCGGCTGCGCAGCCCTGGAAGGCTCCGCTTCCGCCTCTTCCGCCGCCTCCACCTCGGGCCCCGCCGGCTGCGGCTCGTGTTCCGGCCGCGATTCGGGCTCGAGGCCGTCCGCTGCCGTGTCCGGCTCGGCGGTCGCGACGGCCCCCACCGGCTTCTTACGCCGATTCTTGCCGCCTCGCGAGCCTCGGCGCGTCTTCTTCTTGACGGGTGCCGTCCCGTCCCCTTCGGCCTCGTCGGCCTCGGGGCGGCCCGGGCACATGGATCACCGGCCCACTCGCAGCCGGCTCGGAAGCGTCCTCGGCGGCCTGCTCGAGGACGTTCGCCGAGACCTGCGCGGGCTCAGGCTCGGCCGGCTCGTCCTCCTGCCCCACTTCCCGCTCAGCCTCACCGGAGGCGGCGGGCTCGCCGCCGTTCGACTCGGCGGCCGCGACCGCCGGGCGCTTCTTGCGGTTCTTGCCGCCGCGGGAGCCGCGCCGGGTGCGCTTCTTCGGCGCCGCAGGCCCGACCGCGTCCTCCCCGGCCTCCCCAGCTTCTGCGGCGTCGCTCGCCACGGCATCGCCTGCGGAAGCGAGCTCGTCGCCTTCCGCCATGCCTCCCTCGAGGTCGTCGCTCTCGGCCGGCTGCGGCTCGGCGTCTGCCTCGGCGTTCTCCGTAGGCTCACTCGGCTTTCTGGTGGAGCTTCGCTTCGCCCGGGTCGGCTTCTCGGCCTCGGCCTCGGCAGTGAGCGGCTCGTCGCCTGGCTCCGCGGGGGCGAGCAGCTCGGCCCAGGCGAGCCCTTCGGTGACCGCGGTGACGGTCGCGGTGACCTTCTTGCCCACGAGCGTCGCAGCCCCGCCGACAACGATGTCGACATCCTCGATCTTGCCGGTGCCTGCGTGCGGATCGTGCAGCCCGACTTCACCGAGCTTCACCTCGACGCGCTGCCCGACCTCGACCGGAAGCTTCGGCTGAACCTTCTCGAGCGTGCCCTGGTCGAGCACGCGCAGGTGGTCGAGGTGCTCGCCCTCCACGCCGACGAGGAAGAAACGGCGCTTCGTCGTCTCCTCCAGCTCACGGAGCCGCGCCGCTCCGGGCCCGGCGACGAGCCAGGCCACCTTGGCGGAGACCTCGACCTTGAACGCCTTGTCGCGCGAGCCCGGCGTGACGAGGGAGCGCAGTCTGCGCTCGATGTCGACGGCAGCCGTGTGCTCGGAGATGACGATGCCGTCGCCGCCGCACGTGGGGCACTTCTTGGTCATGACCTCACGCGGGCCGTCGGTGACGTTCTGCCGCGTCATCTCGACAAGGCCGAGCGGTGAGATCTCGACGACGTAGGTCTTCGTGCGGTCGCGCTCGAGCTCCTCGCCGAGAGCCTTCTCGACGGCGGCGCGATTCTTCGGGCTCGCCATGTCGATGAAGTCGATGACGATGATCCCGCCGATGTCGCGAAGGCGGAGCTGGCGGACGACCTCCTTGACCGCCTCGAGGTTGTTCTTCGTGATCGTGTCCTCGAGCCGGGCACCCGACTTCTTCGAGCGGGAGCCGACGAAGCGGCCGGTGTTGACGTCGATGACCGTGAACGCCTCTGCGTAGTCGAAGATCAGATACCCGCCGGAAGGCAGGTCGACCCTACGGTTGAGAGTCGACCGGATCTCCTGGTCGACGCCCAGGGCTTCCATCAGCGGCTCGCGTTCCTTGTACCGAGTGACGCGCTCGGCCATGTGCGGCGAGGTCTTCCTCAGGTACCCGACGATCCGCTTGTAGGTCCGGTCGTGATCGACGAGCAGCCGCTCGAAGTCGCCGGTGAACAGGTCGCGGACGACGCGCAGCGGCAGCTCGGCCTCCTGGTACACGAGTGAGGGCGCCTTCGACTCCTTCGCCTTCGCCTCGATCGAGCGCCAGAGGCGCTGGAGGAAGTCGAGGTCGCGCTCGATGTCCTCGGCGGAGGCTCCTTCGGCCGCGGTGCGGACGATCACGCCGCCCTGCTTCGGCGCGTGCTCCTTGAGGACCGCCTTGAGACGGTTCCGCTCGTCGTCGTCGAGCCGCCGGGAGACACCCAGCCCTTCTCCGTGCGGGACATAGACGACGAACCGGCCGGGCAGCGAGATCTCGGTCGTCAACCGCGCGCCCTTCGTCTTCATCGGATCCTTGACCGCCTGCACGAGGACGTTCTCACCCCGCTGGATCAGATCCTGGATCTTGCGCGCGCCTTTGCGGCCCTCGAGCTCCGGGCCGACGATCTCGTCGACGTAGAGGAAGCCGTTCTTCTCGAGCCCGATCTCGACGAACGCGGCCTCCATGCCGGGCAGGACGTTGTCGACGACGCCGAGGTAGATGTTGCCCGCGATCGACCGGCGCTCCGGGCGCTCCAGGTAGACCTCGGCCACCTGGTCGTCCTCGAGGACGGCGACCCGCTTCTCGCCTGCATCGACCGAGATGAGCAGCTCGCGCTTCGCCTTGGGGAGCGGCGCCCGCTTCGGGGCTGTGCGACGCCGGGCCTGCGGCGACGTGCGCGTCTTGCGCTCGGCGCGCCTGCGCTCGGCGGCGGGCTCGGCAGCGGCTCGGTAGCGGCAGTCGAGGCGTCGGTGGCCGCGGTGGCGCCGCCGCCAGCAGCCGTGCTCTTCTTGCGATTGCGCCCACCGCGCGTGCCGCGGCGACGCTTCTTCGGTGGGCTCGTGCTCGATTGTCCGTCGGTGTGCGCCGGCTCCGCCGGCGACTCAACGGTTAGCGGTTCAGCTTCGGGACGTTCCGGGGCGCGCGTGAGCGGCGCCAGATTCTCCGACTTCTTGCGTCGGAAGAAGGACAGTGGCAAACGATCTCTCCTGTGAGGAGCGCACGCGCAGCCTCGCTCGCTTGTGAGAAGCAGAGTGCTGGCGCGCGGCGCTGTTGATTGGGAAAAGCCTTGGCATAGGCCTTCGCCCAGGGTATCAGTGCCGATCTAGGCGGCTTCGACGGCGGGCCTGAGCTTCGCCCGGCGGGTGCGGATCGCTCGGAGCCGCTGCGCGAGCCTGGCCCACGCCCAGGGCTCGACCTCGATATAACGGACGGCCGACTGGCCCCGCGTCGTCTCGAGGTACTCGAACCAGGCGTCCGCCTCCTCGATCAGCAACAGCTCGTGTGCTTCCTGATGTCCGGTCAGGGCCATGCGGGCATCACCTCCAGTCGTTCCGGAGAGCCTAGGACCGGGACCGGACGGACCCGCTGGACGATTCAGGTGTCGGTACGCGCTGCGAAGTAGCGCATCGCTGCCTCGCCCACCGCCCGCGTACCGGCATACGCCACGGCGCCCTTCACGGCCCAGCCGGCGACCGGGACGACATCGAGCAGCTCGCGGGCGACGGTACGGAGGCCGAAGCCGGTCCCGACCACGCCGAGCAGTTCAATCGCGCGCGCGTTGTCGATGTGCTGACCGTGGGCGAGCGCGAGCCGCAGCACGAGGCGCGCCTGGTTCAGCGTCAGCACGGGCATGTCGACGCCCGGAACGAACACCGCCGCCGCGACGATCGCGTTGCGCTTCGAGAACGACCGGATCAACTCGTTGCAGACCGCCGGGCGCAAGGTCGGCAGGCGCGCCGCCAGAGCGGTGCCGTCCTCACCGAGGCGGCGGGCGACCGCGGCTGCGATCTCGGCGACGGGGAAGCCCGACCCGGGAGGGATGCGAACGAGGTCGGTCGCGAGCACATACGGCATGGTCTCTGCGTCCGTCACGGCAACGATCGGGATGCCGTTGCGCGACGCCTGTCGCAACGCGTCTTCATCAGGCGCTCCGACCCAGACCAGCACCGAGACGTCCTCGACCTTTCCCTCGACGACTGCCGCTGCATCGCCACCTGCGCGAAGCTCGCGCGCGAGGAGCGGTACGAGCTCGCGTGCGCCGGCGACCGAGAGCGGACGCGAGTCGCCCGAGCCACGGCGCACCTCCCGCACGAGCGAGAGGATCGAGAGCGGGCCGAGCTTGCGCTTCTTCTTGCTCACGCCCGCCGCCGTCCAGGCCGCCGGAGGTAGATCGCCTGCAGGATCCCGATCGCGAGGAAATTCGTGATCATCGACGACCCGCCGACCGAGACGAACGGCAGCGGAATGCCGGTGATCGGCGCGATCCCCATCGTCATCGCGCTGTTCACAAATACCTGGAAGAGGAACATGAACGCGATGCCGCCCGCGACGATCGCGCAGTAGAGATCGCGAGCGGAGACGACGATCTTCAACGCCCGCCAGACGACGAGCAGGTAGAGGAGCAGCAGGATCGACGTCCCGAAGAAGCCCCGCTCCTCGGCCAGCGATGCAAAGGCGAAGTCGGTCGCATGCTCGGGAAGGTAGTTCAGCCGCGTCTGCGTTGCGCCGAGCACTCCTCGGCCGCGGAGCCCGCCGGCGCCGACCGCGGTGATCGACTGGCGCAGGTTGTAGGTGGCCCCTTGCGGGTCGGTACTGGGGTGGGTGAAGCCGGTCAGGCGCGCGGCCTGGTAGGGCTTGAGCACGTTCAGCCCGGCCGCCGGCAGCAGCCACAGGACCGCAAGTGCGACCGCGACGGTCAGCGTGACGAGCACCGCAAGGTGCGACCAGCGGATGCCTGCGACGAACAGGACGGCCGCGAGAGCAGCCGAGTAGACGAGCGCGGTGCCGATGTCGGGCTGCACGAAGACGAGCACGATCGGGGCCAGGCCGTACCCGAGCGCCGCGAGCGGGGCGCGCGGCGAAGCCATGGAGCGCGCACGCTCGGCGAGGAATCCGGCGAGCACGAGGACGAACAGCACCTTGCCGAACTCGGACGGCTGAAAAGTGAAGAAACCCACGTCGATCCAGCGGCGCGAGCCGCGCGTCGCCGCGCCCGCTACGAGCACGAACGCCATCAGGCCAAGCGTCCCGAAATAGACCGGCCGCCTCAGCCGCCGGTAGGTGTCGGGGTCGACGAAGAGCACCGCCACGAAGAGCGTCGCGCCGACCGCCGCGTAGAGCGCCTGCCGCGTCACTGCCGACCCGCCCACGTCGTGCTTGGTGATCCCGTCGATCGCCCAGAGGCCGAAGCCGACCACGGCGACGAGGGCGAACATCAGCACCCAGTCGAGCCTGCGCAGGATCCCGCCGAGACCCGCGACCTCCGCCTCGCGGCGATTGCGCAAACCACGCGCCCGGGTATCGACTGCCTCGATCGCCATCAGTCGGATGCGTGCTGGGTCGTGGCCGCGGACTTCTTGAAGTACTGCTCGAACACACGCAGCGCGGCCGGCGCTGCGGCAGTGCCGCCATGACCGCCGTTCTCGATCACCGCGCAAACTGCGATGGTGGGCTGGTCGTACGGGCCGTAGCCGCACCACCACGACTGCGTCAGGTTGCGCGGATAGATGTCGCCCGGCAGCGTCACGTTCTTCTCGGCGCTGCCCGTCTTGCCGGCGATGTTGACCGGGAAGTTGCCGAACACTCCGACGCCGGTGCCGAACGACGCGTGCGTGGCCTCCTCGAGTCCCTGCTGCACGTAGCGCAGGGCGGTCGGGTCGACGCCGCTCGCGACCGGGGGCTGGGCGCCGAAGCGGCGGAGGACGCGCGCCGGCTGCCCGCTCGGGCCCGTCAGCTCGACGTCGCCGGCGAGGTGCGGGGTGACGAGCTTGCCGCCGTTCGCGATCATCGCGTAGAGCCGGGTCATCTGTAGCGGCGTGACGAGGATCTGCCCCTGCCCGATCGCCATCTGGATCGAGTAGCCGGGCTTCCACGTCCGGTCGAGGACGCCGTACCCCTTGCTCGCAGGGAAGCGCTGCTTCAAGTACTCCGGGGTCGGGATCAGCCCACGCGCCTCGGGCGTGATGTCGATGCCGGTCAGGCCGCCCAGGCCGAAGCGGCTCGCCCAGCCCTGCAACTGGTGGCCCTGGTCGGCCGGCAGGTTGTAGAAGCGCTTGCCGAGCTCGTAGAAGTACGTGTCGCACGACATCGCGAGCGCCGTGGGCAGGTCGATCCACTGGTTGATCAGCGGCGTCCAGTTGAGGAATGTCTGGCCGTGGTCCTTGAAGTCGGGCGAGCAGAGGATCTGGTCGTAGGGGCGCACGAGCCCTGCCTGCATCGCGGCCAGCGCGGTCACCGGCTTGAAGGTCGAGCCCGGTGGATAGGTGGCGTCGATCGCGCGGTTGATGCCCGGGATAGTTCAGTGACGCAGCCTTCTTCGGGTCGATCACGGGCGCCAGCTTCTGCGGGTCGGGATGCCCGACGTAGATCGACGGCTGATACGTCGGGTACGACGCCATCGCGAGGATCGCGCCGTTTCGCGGATCCAGTGCGACGATCGCGCCGCCGTCGGCGTGCGCGCCCTCGATGCCTGTGTGCGCGAGGCTGATGCCGTAGCGCAGCGCACGTTCGGCTGCCCGCTGCAGGCCGATGTCGAGCGTGAGACGAAGCGACTCACCCGGGCTCGGCTGCGTCACGAGCGTCGCTGCGCCCTTGGGGCGGCCGCGCGAGTCGACCGTCAGCTGTGCCGTGCCGCTGCGCCCGCGCAGGTAGGTGTCGTACGCAGATTCGACTCCGGCCTGGCCGATCGAGTCCGTGGGCTGGTAGCCGGCTTTCTTCCGCCGGTTGTACTCCTGCTCCGAGATCTGGCCGACGTATCCGAGCACCTGCGCCGCGAGCGAGCGATACGGGTACTTCCGCAGGTAGCTCTCCTGCGTCTGCACGCCCGGGAACTGGGATGAGCGCTCCTCGAGGTAGTCGATCTGATCCTGGCGCAGGCCTCGTTGGACGATGATCGGCGTCAAGGGATCAGAGCCGTGCTCCTTCAACTGGGCGACCATCGCCTTCACCTGGGTTCCGGTGACCGTCGAGAGCGCCTGTAGTTCCTTGAGCCGGGCCCGCCAGGTCTTCGGCAGGTCGGCCGGCCAGAGCTCGAGCCGCGTCCCGGGCACGTTCTCGACGAGCACCTTGCCGTTCCGGTCGAGGATCGGGCCGCGCGGGGCTTCGAGCCGCAAGGTGCGAACCCGGTTGTCGTTCGCCTGCGTGAGGTACCGGTCGCCGGACAGGACCTGGAGCGCCCAGAGGCGCAGGAAGAGCACCGCGAACACCCCGAGCGCGAGGAACGCGAGGATCGCGACGCGAAGGGCCGTCTGCGGCGTCAGCCGGTAGGGCTCCGAGGTGCGCGGGTCGCCCGGCAGGAAGCGGCCGCGGCTGCCAAAGGTGCCGCTAGCCAAGGAGCCGCACCTCGCGCACCCGGTCGCCGAGCTCGTGCGGCGGGAACAGCCGGCGGATGAGCGTGTAGACGGGCAGCGTCAGCAGCAGGTTGACGAGCAGAGCGAGCGGCACGCCCTCGGCCACGAGCCCCGCCGGTGCCGGCTCGCCGAGCACGAACTGCAGCACGACTTGGCCGAACGCGTAGAGCACCGTGACAACTGCCACGGAGAGGTACGGAGCGTGGAAACGGTCGCGGGCGGTCGTCTCGCCGTAGCGCCCGATCCAGAAACCACCCACCGTCAAGAGGAGCGACGTCACGCCGAGCGTCCCGAGCGTCGCGGTGTCGAGGAGCAGCCCGGTCGTGAATCCGGCGATCGGCACCGAAGACGGAGCCGCGCAGGAGCGCGACCGAGAGCAGGGCGACGACGACGATGCTCGAGGTGCGGAAGGGCCGGTACTCGGTCAGCACCGACAGTTGCAGCAGCGCGACGACGAACAGGACGAGTGCGGCCTTGATCGTGTCCATCAGCTGTTCGGCACCAGGACGATCACGGACTGCAGCGACGAGAAGTCGACGAGCGGCGAGACCTGGATGTTCTTGAACGCATTGACATCGTTGTTGCTCTGGCTCTTCACCGAGCCGATCGGAATGCCGCGGGGGAACATCGACGGCAACGCACCGGTGCCGAGCGTCCCGGCGGTGATGATGGTGTCGCCGACGTTGACGTTCTCGTTCTTCGACACCCGGTCGAGAATCAGCACGTCGCTCCCCCCGCCCCCGCGCTTGATCACGCCCACGGCGCTCGGATGCGTCAGGTCGGCCGCAGTGACCGCGCTCTGGTCGTCGGTGAGCAGCGTCACACGCGCCTCGCCTCCGGCGACCCGCGACACGGTTCCGACGAGGCCACCCGAGGTTGCGACGACAACGTTGCCGACGCGCAGGCCGTCGTGCGAGCCCGCAGCGATCATGACGCTCTGGTCGATGGCGTTCTGCGGGTTGACCAGCACCGCGGCGGTGACCTGATGGAAGTTCGCGATCGACGCCGGGCCGTGGTAGTTCAAAGCAGCCTTCAGCTGCACGTTCTCCTGGACGGCGCCCTCGTCGAGGATCAACTGCTGGCGAAGATCGGAGATCTGCTGGTGCAACTTCTTGTTCTCCGACTTCGCGTCGATCAAGCCACGCGACCAGCTGACGGCATCGCGGAACGGGCGCGTCACGCGGTTCGCGGCCACCTCGAACGGGCGGAGGATGCTCGCCGCGGTCCCCTGGGCGCCGTCGAGGGCGCTCGACCGGAACGAGACCGTGATCAGGATGAGCGAGGCCAGCACGAGGACGCCCACGATGATCCGGCGCTTGAGGGCGCTGGAACGACTCGAGGCGTACCCGGAGGAAGCGGCGCGCTGGACCGAGGAGCCCAGGACCGCGAGACGGACGGTCCGGTTGCGAGGCACTCGAGGGAGCGTAGCCGCAGCGCCGGGAGGATCGTCGTGCCTGGCGGGGATCGCCGAGCGGATCGACCCGTTCTCGGCTCTACGTCGGCGCCAGGCTGACCTCGCCGCTGTCGATCTGCTCGACGTCCTGCTTGCGAACGGTCGCGGCCAGCACGACGATCGCCGCGAAGAGCATCGCCGCGCCGACGGCGAAGGCAACGTGGTAGCCGCTTGTCAGCGCCGCGTCGTTCGCGGCGACCGAGCTCGGAGCGGCGTGCCCGAGGAGATGGCTCGTCCGGGACGCTGCCAGGGTCGAGAGGATCGCGAGGCCGAGCGCTCCACCGACCTGCTGCGAGGTGTTGAACAGGCCGGACGCGAGTCCCGCATCCTGACTCTGCACGTTCGTGGTCGCGAGCAGCGTCAGAGGGACGAACGTCATCCCCATCCCGATCGAGACGATCACGATCGTCGGCAGCAGGTCGCGCAGGTACGTGCCGTCGGCCGGTAGCCGAGCGAAAGTAGAGCAACCCGATCGATGCCCATCGTGATGCCTGTGAACGTGACGGCACGGATTCCGATGCGGCGGATCAACGCCTGCGAGGCGCCTGCCCCGACGATGATGCCGAGCGTGAACGGCACGAAGGCGAAACCGGCCTTGAGCGGCCTGTAGCCGAGGATCTCCTGCATGTAGAGCGACGCGAAGTAGAACATCGCGAAGAGCCCCGAGGCGACGAGGAGCATCGCGACGTTGCTGCCGGAGAGCGAGCGCATCCTGAAGATGCCCAGGCGGATCAGCGGCGCCTTGGAGCGACGCTCGATCACGACGAACGCGGCCAGCAGAAGAACCGCCAGCACGAAGAGCCCGGCGGTCTTCGACGATCCCCACCCGTAGCTCTGCGCCTTCACGATCGCGAACACGAGCACGAGCAGGCCGCCCGTGACCGTGACTGCGCCCGCGGTGTCGTACGTCTCGGGCCGCTCATCGGCCCGCGAGTTCGGGACGAAACGCAGCGAGAGGAGCGCAGCGGCAACACCGATCGGCAGGTTGACGAAGAAGACCCAGCGCCACGAGAGTGTCTCGGTGAGGAAGCCGCCGATCACGAGCCCGGCGGCCGCACCGCCCGCCGCGATCGCGCTCCACACGCCCAGCGCCTTCGTGCGCTCGCGTCCCTCGGCGAACGTCGTCGTGACGATCGAGAGCGCGGCGGGCGAGACGAGCGCTCCGCCGAGGCCCTGGAAGGCCCGCCCCGCGATCAGGACGTTCGCGGACGTCGCGACGCCGTTGACGAGCGACGCTGACAGTGAACACGATCACGCCGGCGATGAACAGACGCTGCCGCCCGAGCAGGTCCGAGGCGCGTCCACCGAGCAGCAGGAAGCCGCCGAACATCAGCGTGTAGCCGTTGACGATCCACTGCAGGCTGGTCGGCGTGAAATGCAGCCCCCGCTGGATCGACGGCAACGCGACGTTCACGATCGTCGCGTCCAGGACGACCATGAACTGGGCGATGCAGACGAGCACGAGCACAAGCCAGCGATTCGGCTCCGATCTCACGTGGTACCTCTCTTCCCCGGCGGCGGTTTCCGGCCCACGCTACCGGTCGAGCACATACACGAAGAGCAGCCCCCACTCGCTGTCGACCCGCGCGTGCAATGCAAAGCCCAGCTTCGCCATCACGTTTTGTGACGCAAGGTTCGGCTCGGTCGTGATCGAGACGACGCGCTCGAAGCCGAGCTCGCCGAAGGCCCAGCCGAGCGCCGCGCGGCCGGCCTCGGTCGCGATCCCGCGGCCCCACCAGGCGGGGTCGAGCGCCCAGCCCACCTCCGGATTGGTCGGCCACATGCGGTGGTACGACGGCCCCACCCGCCCGATCAGCTCGCCGGTCGCGCGCCACACGACACCGAGTAGTCCGAACCCGTGCTCGGCCCAGTGGCGCTCCCAGCGGTCGAACGCCTCGTCGCTCTGGACGCGACTCTGCACCCCGGCGAGATGGCGAGTGAACTCCGGATCGGCGTTCCAGCGTGCGACCGTCTCTCGATCGGCCTCTCGAAAGCGACGCAACACGAGGCGCTGCGTCTCGATCACACGGTCAGCACGGTCGTCGTCAGCGTCGAGGTCGGAACGAAGCCGATCTGGGTGTTGATGTGACGGATCGCTTCGTTGCGCTCCGCATTCATCGTCGAGACCGTTTCGACCTCCGGCCGCTCGGCGCGGAGGCGCCGCAGCGACTCCACCTTGACGGCGCGCGCGAGCCCGATGCCGCGGGCCGACGCGACCACTCCGGTGTCGTCGGTGGCGGCCGCTGAGGCCCCAGGCGTTGCGCGCAGGTCGGTGAACGCCCCGATCTCGCCGTGGTCGTCGAGCGCGACGGTGACCCGTATCTCCCGGCCGCGCGCCGCCGCCGATTGCTCGTTGCGCCGCACCTCCTCGACGGTCGTCGTCCAGCCCTCGACGCCGGCCGGCGCAGGCGCGTCGTTCATCGCGTCGCGGGCGGCTGCGAACGACTCGACGAGCTCGTCCGGGGCCGGCCCGACCCACGAGCGCAGCCGCCAGCCCGCAGGGACGACGGGTGCCGGCAAGCGCGCGGTGCGCAGATCGAGCACGGCCCGAACGTCACGTTGGTCATCACGCGCTCCGACGTGCGCCGCGAATGCTGCTCCGGCTTCATCCCAGTGGTGTCCGAAGAACGACCTGACGCCCTGGTCCCGCGCGGCGCCACGGACTGTCTCGAGCAGCACAGAGCCTATGCCGCCTCGCCGCTTGTCAGGGTGGACGAGGATCTCGGCGTAGACGAAGGCGGGCGCGTGAACGAACAGGGCGGCCGAGCCCGCCGCCTCGCCCCCGCCTTCGGCGAGCCAGCGTCGCCGCACTTCACCGGCCGGCCAGTGGCGGTAGAAGGCGAGCGACAGCTCAGGGCTGCGAATGGGCTCACCCGGTGGGGCGCAGGCCACTTCGAGCGCGTGCAGTGCGAGCAGCTCCTCGTCGGACGCGCTCGCTGCGTCGAGCTCGCGAACCTGCACGACGGTCTGGCTCCTAGTAGCGGCGGCCGTTGCGACCGCGCGAACGCGGACGGGCACGCGAGCTGCGATGGATCGCGTCGAACTCCTCCAGGCTGCGCCCCGAGCCGACTGCGACACACGTCAACGGCGACTCGGCGAGGTGCACGGGCATGTGCGTCTCGTGCCGCAGCCGCTCGTCGAGGCCCTGCAGGAGCGCTCCGCCACCGGCGAGCACGATGCCGCGGTCCATGATGTCTGCGGCCAGCTCCGGCGGTGTCTTGTCGAGCGTCGACTTGATCGCGTCGATGATCTGATTCGTCGGCTCCTCGAGAGCGTGGCGCACCTCTTCGCTCGAGAGGATCACGGTCTTCGGAAGGCCGGAGAGCATGTCGCGTCCGCGCACCTCCGCCTGCACCTCCTCCTTCATCGCATGCGCCGAGCCGACTTCGAGCTTGATCTCCTCCGCCGTCTGCTGGCCGATCAGGAGCTTGTACTCGCGCTTGATGTGGTTGATGATCGCCTCGTCCATCTCGTCACCGCCGACGCGCAGCGACTGTGAGACGACGATGCCGCCCAGCGAGATGACCGCGACCTCGGTCGTCCCGCCGCCGATGTCGACGATCATGTTCCCGGTCGGCTCGGCGACCGGCAATCCGGCGCCGATCGCGGCCGCCATCGGCTCCTCGATCAGGTACGCCTTGCGCGCACCGGCCGAGAGGGTCGCCTCCTCGACCGCGCGCTTCTCGACGCCGGTCACGCCGGACGGCACGCAGACGACCACACGCGGATGCGCAAAGCGATGCTGATGCACCTTCTGGATGAAGTGGCGCAGCATCTGCTCGGTGACGTCGAAGTCGGCGATCACTCCGTCCTTGAGCGGCCTGATCGCGCTGATCGTCCCGGGCGTGCGGCCGAGCATCCGCTTCGCCTCGAGGCCGACGGCATGCACCTCTCCGGTGCGCTGGTCGATCGCGACGACGGACGGCTCGGAGAGGACGATGCCGCGCCCCCGCACGTAGACGAGCGTGTTCGCCGTGCCGAGGTCGACCGCCATGTCGCGGCCGCCGAAGCCTGTGAGGTAGCTGAAGACGCCCATCGAGCCGCGGCCACTCTAGCTTGCGAGCACTTCGGCCAACCAGTGCTCCGCCTCTCGCACCAGGATGGGGTTCGTCTCGAGCGTGTAATAGCCGAGCGCGATCAGAGCCTGGGAGACCACCCAGCCCTGCGCGCGAAGCCAGGTGGCGTCGTCCACTGCGAGGGCTGCACGAAAGCGTTCGCGCTCGGTCACGCGCGACGAGCTTCCACGCGACCATCACATCGACGGCGGGGTCGCCGACCCCGATGCCACCCCAATCGATCACGGCCGCGAGTCGCCCCTCACGAAGGAGAACGTTGCGGGCATCGAGGTCACAGTGGAGCCACACGGGTCGGCCGCCCCACTCAGGAGCCCGCATCGCCTCCTCCCAGAGCTCGTCCGCTCCGGGGGCATCGACGCGTTGCAGCGCATCGCGCACGAACCGGTCTCGCCATGCGAGCGGCCGGCCGCGACCGCCGCTCGGCTCCGGGCCGTCCGTCGCGTCGATCTCCTGCAGCGCCGAGACGACCGCCGCGAGCTCGTCAGCATCGACCGGCCCGACGGGTGCGTCACCTTCGACCCAGGTATGGATCGACCAGAACCATGGGTAGTGCGCCGCGGGGCGTCCGCGGGCGAGCGGGAGTGGTATCTCCACGGGCAAGTGCGGTGCCAGCACAGGCAGCCAACGCAGTTCGACGTCGTCCTCGACGATCGGCCCGTCCCGCCTCGGAAGACGCACGGACATGGAGTCGCCAAGGCGAAAGATCGCGTTGACCGTGCCGTCGCCCGCGCGTACGAGTGGGAGCGCCGCCCAGTCCGGGAACTGCTCCTGCAAGAGCGCCCGGACGAGCGACTCGTCGAGCTCGAGCTCGTCCGCGTGGATCTTCGGCATCAGCCGAAGCCGTAGGTGCCCGGGAAGCGGGCCGCGAGGAGCCGCACGAGCAACGCACCCGGCAGGCCGACGACATTCAGGAAGTCGCCCTCGACCCGCTCGACGAGGCTCGCGCCGAGGCCCTGGATCGCGTAGCCGCCCGCTCGGCCCGCCCATTCGCCCGCCGCGATGTAGTGGGCGAGCTCGCGCGGCGTCAACCGGCGGAACGTGACGAGCGTCGTCTCCTCGTGCAGCTCCTCCCACGCGGCCGTGCGCAGGCAGAGGCCGGCGACGACCGCATGGGAACGACCCGCGAGGCCTTCGAGCATCGCCTCGGCCTCGGTCTCGTTGGCCGGCTTGCCGAGCAGCTCGCCCTCGAAGACGACCTCGGTGTCGACGCCGAGGATCGGGCGCTCGTCCAGTGCGACCGAGCGGGCCTTCCCGGCCGCGCGCTCGAGCGGGCTCGTGCCGGGCAGCTCCTCGTAGTCGGGCGCCACGACGTCGAAGGGGATCCGCAGCTGCGCGAGGATCGCCCGCCGCTGCGGCGAGGTGGACGCGAGCAGAAGCGGCGTCGCGGGTGGCGAGCTCACGATGCGAGAGGCTTGCGCGCCACCCAGATCTCCTCGCACGGCCATTTGCGCGCCCACTCCGCGGTGACGTAGGCGTAGTACTCGTGCGTCACCGCGTCCTCCGGGGCCTGCACCTCGACGAGCCGCTCGACCACCAGCCCGTTTGCGCGCAGCAGGTCGATCCATTCGCCGTGCGGGATGTGGAACTCGACTCCGGGCTCGTCCGCCCATTCGAAGCGGTGCATGCCGAACTGGGCGTGCACGAGGTGCTCCTTCGCCGGGATCTCGTCGTCGGAGCAGAGGATGACGAGCGTCGAGTTGCAGAGGAAGACGAGGAGGCCGCCGGGGCGCAGCAGCCTGGCCGCCTCGGGGATCCAGCGGTAGGGGTCGACCCAGATCGAGGCGCCGTACTCGGACAGCACGAGGTCGGCGGACTCGTCGGGCAGGCCGGTGACCGCGGCGTCCGCCTCGATCAGGGGGAACTCGATCCCGGTCTCGGCCATCATTCGCCGCGCGGTCTCGAGCTGCGCCGGGGTGATGTCGACGCCGACCGGACGGGCGCCCCGCTTGGCGAGCCACGCCGAGAAGTAGGCGGTGCCGCAGCCGAGCTCGACGACGTCGAGCCCGTTCACGTCGGGCAGGACCTGCAGCCTCGACTCGTCGACCGCCCAGATGCCCCAGGAGATCTCGTCGAGCGCCCAGTTGTCACGCGCGGCGGCGTTCGTGTAGTCGCGGTTGTTCTGGGTCCAGGCGGCGGCGTTCCTCGCCGCGTCGTCAGCCCACGAGGCCATCGGGGAACCAGATGCCGATCTCACGCTCGGCCGACTCGGGGGAGTCGGAACCGTGCACCAGGTTGTTCGGCATCGCGAGCGCGAAAGAGCCGCGGAGACTGCCGGGGTCGGCGTCGGCGGGATTCGTCGCGCCGATCGTCTTGCGGCAGGTTGCGATCGCGCCTTCGCCCTCGAGCACGAAGGCAAGCGTCGGGCCCGAGGTGATGAAGTCGACGAGCTCGCCGAAGAACGGCTTCTCGCGATGCTCGGCGTAGTGGGTCTCGCCCGTCTCGCGGCTCGCGACGACGAAGCGGGCTGCGCGGAGCTTCAGCCCGCGCCGCTCGAACCGCGCCAGGATCTCGCCGGCGAGGTTCCGCTCGACAGCGTCGGGCTTGGCGAGGATGAGAGTCCGTTCAACGGCCATGCGGCCGGGGAGGTTACCGTTTACCGGCTCTTGCGCGACGAGCGCTTCGCCTCGACCAGGGGCGCCGCGGCGTCGTGGTCGATCGGCGTCTCGCAGTAGGGGCAGACCTGCCAGGAAGCTTCGAGCGGCCGGTTGCAGGTGACGCACGCCTGGCGGAGCTTCGTCGTACAGACCGGGCAGATGAGGAAGTCCTCGTCGACATCGGCGCGGCAAACAGGGCAGTGCAACGTGCTCCCGCCGAGGCGCTTCTCCATCGCCCTGATCTCGAGCTGCCGCTCGCGCACGTCCTCCACATACTCGGGTGGGCGAAACAACATGTAGATCAGCGCCCCGATGAAGGGGATCACCCCGAGCAGGGTGGCGAGCCAGACGAGCATCGTGTCCTCGATCCGGCGCTTCGCGTCCTTGTGCACCCAGTAGACCGTCGCAACCCAGAAGACGAACACGAAGAAGATCGCGAGATTGCGGGTCACGTACCACGTGGACGAGTGGAAGAAGTCGTGCACGCTGCCGAAGCTCGCCCCGATCACAGCAGGATCCTCCCTAGCCCGTAACCGGCGGCAAACGCCAGCCCGACGAAGAGCGCCAGGAGAAAGAGGGCGAACAGGAGGACACTGATGCGTTCACCGGAGCGCGACATCGTATGCATTTCACTCGGCGGCGGTCAGATCGGCAAGCAGGTAGAGGGAGCCCGTCACCAGGATCCGGGGGGCGATCGACCGCGCCAGGTGCAGCGCGTCGCGGGGCTCGGGTGCCGTCTCCACTCTCGGGAACCAGGTTCGCGCCCGGTCGGCGACTTCCCCTGCGGGCAGGGAGCGGTGATTCGAGGAGCGCGTGGCCACGAGCACTCGGCCTGCCCGCGCGAGCCGCTCGAGAATCCCGTCGGCGTCCTTGTCGGCGAGGATCGCCGCAACGACGACGTAGTCGCGGGGCTCGGGCAGGCGGTCGAGCAGCCACTCGACCGCCTCCGGGGTATGGGCGCCGTCCCAGACCTCCTCGCCGCGCAGCTCGAGCCGTCCGGGAAGCGGCCCCTCCGCCAGCGCGTCGACCGGGCGGCCGAGCAGGGCCTCAGCCGCTTCGCGCGCGCCGCCGATGCGCACTGCTCGCCCCTCGACGAGCGGGCGAGAACTCGACGTCGGGAAGCACCACCGTCGCGTTCGGGCCGGCGACGGCGAGCTTCTCGGCGGCGATCTCCTCGCGGGTGCCGCCGAGCACGTCGGTGTGCTCGAGCGCCACGTTCGTCAAGAGGACGACCTCCGCGTCGATCACGTTCGTCGCGTCGTGGCGGCCACCGAGGCCGGCTTCGACCGCGGCGAGCTCAACCCCACGCGCTGCGAAGTCCGCAAATGCTGCCGCGGTGACCGTTTCGAACTGCGTCGCGTTGACGGCCTGCGCGTCTGCACGCACGCGGCCGACTGCCCGCTCGAACCCGGCCGGATCCGTCTGTAGGCGCTCGTGCCAGCCCGACACGTGCGGAGAGGTATAGGCGAGGCCCCCGATCGTCGCGGCGATGCGGCGCGCGGCCGTCGACTTGCCCTTCGTCCCGACCACGTGCACCGACCGGAACGCCCGCTGCGGGTCACCGACCCGCGCGAGCAGCTCCCGCATCCGCTCGGTGCCGAAGCCGTCCTCGGGCCACGGGCTGAGCGTCTCCAGCCAGTCAGTCGCCGATTGCATCGAGCTCGCGGCGGTAGCGGTCGAGCTTCTCGCGCTCCGCTTCGACGACGGCGGCCGGGGCGTTGGCGACGAAGCGCTCGTTCGCAAGCTGCTGCTCCGCGCGCGCGATCTCCTTGCGGAGGCGCTCGCGCTCGGCCGCTGCATCACCGCTCGCCTTCGCACGCTCGGGCTTCACGACGGCAGCGAAGATGCGCGCCTCATCGCCCACGAGCGGCGGTACGACGCCGGAGCGCCGGAACATCTGGGCGAGCTCCTGCACGCGGTCGAGCGCAGCCGCCTCGGAGACGTCACCCGCCTCGGGCCACGGTGCGACGATCAGGCGGCTCGCGCGGTCCGGGAGGTGCGACCAGATCTCTTCGGTCACGTGCGGCATCACGGGATGGAGCAGCTTCAGCAACCGCTCGAGGGCGGCGGTCGCGGTGGCGCGCGCGTCCACGTCGCCGTCGTACAGCCGCAGCTTGACGGCCTCGAGGTACCAGTCGCAGAAGTCGTCGAAGGTCAGGTGGTAGAGCTCGTCGGTGAGGTGGGCGAAATCGAACTCGCCGACCAGGCGCTCGACGGCGGCCTGAGTTTGCGAGAGCCGCGCCAGGATCCAGCGCTCCTCGAGCGACGCCGGCCTTTCCGCGGGAGCGGCTCCCTCGCAGGCCATGATGATCAGCCGCGCCGCGTTCCAGAGCTTGTTCGAGAGCTTGCCGCCCTCCTCGAGTGCGGAATCCGAGAAACGGACGTCCTGCGTGAGCGAGTTCTTCAGCAGCCCGTACCGCGTCGCGTCCGTGCCGTGCTGCTCGATCAGCTCGAGCGGATCGATGCCCGTCTTGAGCGACTTCGACATCCGCCGGCCGTCGCGAGCGAGGACCGTCGTGTGGATGACCACGTCGCTGAACGGGATCTCGCCCATCAGCTCGAGGCCGGAGAAGATCATCCGGTTCTCCCAGAGACGAATGATCTCGCGTGCGGTCGTCTGCAGGTTGCCGGGATAGAAGTAGTCGAGGTCCGGCGTCTGCTCGGGCCAGCCGAGGGTCGCGAACGGCCAGAGAGCCGACGAGAACCACGTGTCGAGCACGTCGGTCTCGCGCGTCAGCTCCGTCGAGCCGCATTCCGCACACGCCTCGGGCTCGGTCTCCTCGACCGTCAGGTGACCGTCGGGGCAGTACCAGACCGGGAGCTGATGCCCCCACCAGATCTGCCGGGAGATGTTCCAGTCGGGCGCGTTCTCGAGCGAGTCGATCGCGAAGCGGTGCTGGCTCTCAGGGTGGAAGACGATCCTTCGCTCCCGCAACGCCTGGAGCGCCGGCTGCTTGAGCTCGCCCATCGCGCACCACCACTGCAACGAGATTCTCGGCTCGATGCGCGTCTTGCAGCGCTCGCAGACCGCGACGCTGTGCCGGTAGTGCTCTCGCTGCTCGAGCTGGCCGCGCTCCTTCAGCCACTCGAGGATCCGCTCCTCGGCCTCCTTCTGCGTCAGGCCCTCCAGGCCCGCCGCCGTCACGCGGCCGTCCGGGCCGATGCAGCTCGGCTCGGGCAGGTCGTGGTCGCGGCCGATCGCGAAGTCGGTCGGGTCGTGCGCCGGGGTGATCTTCAGCGCGCCCGTGCCGAATTCGCGCTCGACGCGCTCGTCGGCGATCACCGGCACCCTGCGCTCGACCCACGGCACGATCACCTCGCGTCCGATCAGGTGCCTGTATCGGTCGTCGTCCGGGTGCACCGCGACGGCGACGTCGGCAGGAATCGTCGCAGGACGCACCGTCGCGATCGCGATGTAGCCGTCTCCGTCGGCAAGCGGATAGCGGATCGTCGAGAGCGTGTCGTCGACATCGTGATGCTCGAGCTCGAGGTCCGACAGCGCCGTCTCATGATGCGGGCACCAGTTGATGATCCGATTTGCGCGATAGATCCAGCCGCGGCGGTAGAGATGCACGAAGAAGCGCATCACCGCACGGATGTACTCGTCGTCCATCGTGAAGCGCGTGCGCCGGTAGTCGAGCGATGCGCCCATGCGGCGAAACTGAACGAGGATCTTCCCGCCGTACTCGTGCAACCACTCCCACACCCGCTCCTCGAACGCAGCGCGCCCGAGCTCCTCGCGCGACGTTCCCTCGCTGACGAGGACGTTCTCGACGACGTTCTGCGTCGAGATCCCCGCATGGTCGTAGCCGGGCTGGAACAGCACGTTGTAGCCCTGCATCCGCTTCAGCCGGATGACGGTGTCGCCGATCGCGAGCTGCAGCGCGTGACCGGTGTGCAGCTCGCCCGTGACGTTCGGCGGCGGATGCGCATCCACGTACGGGGTGCGCGCAGGGTCGGGGTCGGCGTTGTAGAGGCCCTCGGCCTCCCACGTTTCCTGCCAGCGCTCCTCGACGCCTTTCGGCTCGTATCTGGGCGGCATCTCGCTCACGGGCGGCTCATGCTACGCGTGCGGCGGACCGGGTCAGGCGGCGACTACGCGCTCGGCCTATCTCGCGGCCGCGTAGCCCTGCATGCCACGCGGGTTCGCTGCGGCGACGAGCTGGTCGCCCTCCCGGGCGACCGCGCTCACCCGCCCGAGCGACCACTCAGCCGGCCACGGTGACGTCATGGCCGCGACGGCGAAGGTCGGCGATCGCCTCCTCACCGAGCCGCGACTCGACGGCCAGCGAGCGCGGCGCGAAGCCGCGGGGGTAGAACGAGGAGATCAGGTGATCCGTGTGCCACTCGGGGGCATCGATCGCCTCCTGCAGCCCGAGACCTCGGTCGACGTGCCGGACGAGGACGTGCAGCGCCCACTGCTCCTGCTGGTCGCCGCCCGGTGTGCCGTAGGCGAGCCACGGCTCGCCGTCGCGCAGGACGAGCCCGGGCGAGAGGGTCGTGCGCGGGCGCGTGCGCGGTGCAAGTGACGACGGGAGCCCCTCCTCCAGCCAGAACATCTGAGCGCGCGTTCCGAGCGGCCAGCCGAGGGCCGGGATCGTCGGGGAGCTCTGGAGCCAGCCGCCGCTCGGCGTCGCCGACAACAGGTTCCCGAAGCGGTCGGCCACGTCCAGATGCACCGTGTCTCCGCGCGTCGGCTCACCCGCACCGAGTACCTGTTCGGAGGCGACGAGCCTCGGCAGCCGCCCCACCCCAGGTCGCAGCTCTGCGCTCGCCTCGTCGCCGATCAGCGCACGCCGCTCGTCGGCGTACTCCCTCGAGAGCAGGTGATGTAGCTGTACATCTACATCACCGTAGTTCGCGTCCCTGTCCGCAAAAGCCAGCTTCGCGGCCTCGGTGAGCGACGTGAACGAGCTCGGCTTCGCCGAGCGCCGCAACGTCGAAGCCCTCGAGCAGCCGGAGCTGCTGCAGGCCGGCAGGGCCCTGTCCCCACGCTCCGGTCTTGCACACGGTCAGGCCGCGGTAGTCGACAGTCGCGGGCGCCTCGAGAGTGGCGCGCCAGTCGGCGAGATCGCTCCCTGCAAGCAGGCCGTCGTGCGCGCGTGAGAAGCGATCGATCTCGTCGGCGACGAAGCCCTCGTAAAAGACGCCCCGCGCGCTCTCGACCGTCCCGTCGGACTCGTCGAGCACCCGACGCCACGTCGCGGCGAGCTGCGGGTTCCTGAACGTCGAGCCCGGCTGGGGCACGGGCAGATACAGGTCCGCCGATCCCGCCCAATCGCGCAGCAGCGGCTCCGCATGCTCGACGGCCGCAGTGATCCCGGGCACGACGGGGTAGCCGTGCTCGGCATAGCCGATCGCGTACGCGAGCACGTCCTCGAGCGGCCAGGTGCCGAATCGCTCGAGCAGGAGCAGCCAGCCGCCGAACGCTCCGGGCACACATGCGGCCTCGAGCCCGACGCCCGGGATCAGGTCATGCCCTCGCGCACGGAAGGCCTCGATCGTCGCGGTTGCGGGCGAGACCCCCTGGGCGCAAAGCACGAGCGGCTTGCCTGACTCGACCGGCCAGAACACCGCCGGCAGGTCGCCGCCGGGCCCGTTCAGGTGCGGCTCGACGACCTGCAGGACAAACCCCGCGGCGCACGCCGCATCGAACGCATTCCCACCGCGCTCGAGCACCGCCATCCCGGTTTGCGTCGCGAGCCAGTGGGTCGAGGCGACCGCACCGAACGTCCCGCGCAGGTCGGGTCGCGTCGTGAAGCTCAGGTGCGCGCCCAGTCGGTGCCCACGTGGTCGAGGATCGTCGTCAGGAGCTGGAACGAGTGCATGACATGCTCATGGGCGAGCACGCGTGCACCGGCGACCGAGCCGGCGGCCAGCGCCTGGCGGATCGCGCGGTGCTCGGCCTGGTTTCGCTCGTAGAGACGCTCCAGCTCGTCGTCGACCGGCGCCCAGACCGTCGGACCCGAGAACGTGCGCCGCGCGCTCTTCGCCACCGACTCGATGAACGGCACAGCCGCGACGCCGTAGATCACATCGTGGAACGCATGGTTGGCGCGCATCCAGTCCGACATCAGCGAGCGGCGGCCACCGCCCGGCTCGTGCGACCGGACCTCCTTGGTCAGCCGCGCGAATCGCTTCTCGCACTCCTCGAGCTCCGCCATTGCCTCGGACGTCCATTTACGCGCGGCGATCTCTGTGACGAGCGCCTCCAGCTCCGCACGCACGAGAAACGCCTCGCGGAGATCATCGTGCGAGAGCGTGCGGACGCGGACGCCCTTGTTGGGCTCGAACGACACGAGCCCAAGCGCTGCAAGGCGGCGCAGCGCCTCGCGCACGGGCGTTCGCGAGACACCGAACCGCTCCGAGAGCTGTTCCTGGCGCAGGACCGACCCTGGAGCGAGCTCGCCGGAGACGATCGCCTCCTCGATCACGACCGCGATGTCGTCTGCCTTCGTCGATTCGAGACTCACGTGAGGAGATCGTACGCCGAGACGGTCAGGAATTCCTTCAACGGCACCGAGAGGGCGACGTCGGCGAACACCTCCTTCGCGGTCTCGGCGGCGTCGACCGCCGCGATCTCCTCCCGGACCCGAGCCTCGTCGAACTTCCCGGCCTGCACCCACGACCACACCTGGGCGCGCGAGATCTCGGCTGTCGCGGCGTCCTCCATCAGGTTGTCGATTGCCGCCGCCCCGACGCCCTGCAACCAGGCATCGACGTAGCGAACACCGACGCTGACGTTCACGCGGAGGCCCTCATCGGTGATCTCGCCGCCGGGGATCTCGAAGTCGACGAGCTCGTCCTCGGTCACGGTCACGTCGTCACGCTTGCGGTCGACCTGATTCGGCCGCTCGCCCAGCACCGCGTCGAACTCCGCCATCGCCACGGGCACGAGGTCGGGGTGGGCGACCCAGGTGCCGTCGAAGCCCGCGCCCGCCTCGCGGCTCTTGTCCTCGGCCACCTTGGCGAGGGCGACGGCGTTCACCTCTGCGTCCCGTCGCGAGGGGATGAACGCGGCCATTCCTCCGATTGCGTGCGCCTCCCGGTCGTGGCACGTCTTGACGAGCAGCTCGGAATACGCGCGCATGAACGGGACCGTCATCGTCACCTGCGCCCGGTCGGGCAGCACGGCGCCCATCTTCTTGATGCAGCTGAAGATGTAGTCCCACCGCCCGGCGTTGAGCGCGCACGAGTGGTCTCGCAACTCGTAGAGGATGGCATCCATCTCGTAGGCGGCCAGAATCGTCTCGATCAGGACCGTGCACTTGATCGAGCCGTGCGGGAGGCCGAGCTCCGACTCGGCCAGCGCGAATGCGCTCGCCCAGAGGCGAGCCTCTTCATGTGACTCGAGCTTGGGGAGATAGAAGTACGGGCCAGTCCCCCGGTCGAGCTGCTCGCGCGCGTTGTTGAACACGACGAGGCCGAAGTCGAAGAGCGACGCGGAGACGGGCTCGCCGTCCGACGAGGAAGTGACGCTCGACGAGGTGCCAGCCCCGCGGGCGGATCACGAGCGTCGCGGTCTGGTCGTTCAGACGGTACTGCTTCTCGCCCGTGTCGAGCTCGATCGTCCGCCGCACCGCGTCGTGGACGTTGCGCTGTCCGTCCCGCACGTTGTCCCACGTCGGCGAGTTGGCGTCCTCGAAGTCGGCCATGAAGACCTTGGCCCCGGAGTTGAGGGCGTTGATCATCATCTTGCGCTCGACCGGGCCGGTGATCTCGACGCGCCGGTCTTGCAGATCGGCGGGCGCCGGGGAGACCGTGAACGCCTCCGGCGCCCGCACGAACCGCGGTCGTAGTCCTCGCCGAGCCTCACGCGCCGCGAGCAGCCGCTCGCGTTCTGGATTCAGCTCGCGGTGGAGGCGCTCGACGAATGCGAGCGCCTCCGTCGAAAGCACGTCGTGCTCAGCCATCCCAGACCACCAAGACCCGCATCGTCACTCCTTGTCAGACACCACCAAGCCGCTAGGCGAATTGGGCTTCTTCGGTCGACCCGTGAAGCGCCAGCGTGGACGAGTCCTTCGACACCGCCTGCATCACCTTGTCGAAGTATCCCGCACCCACCTCCCGCTGGTGCTTGGTGGCGGTGTACCCGGCCGACTCGAGCGAGAATTCGCGCTCCTGGAGCTCGACGTACGCGCTCATGCCACGGTCGCGGTAGCCGCGGGCGAGCTCGAACATGCCGGCGTTCAGCGAGTGGAACCCTGCCAGCGTGATGAACTGGAACCGGTAGCCCCAATCTCCGAGCTGCTGCTGGAAGCCGGCGATCTGCATCGTCGGAGAGCGCCTTGCGCCAGTTGAAGGACGGTGAGCAGTTGTAGGCGAGGAGCTTCCGTGGATGGCGCTCGTGGATTGCCTGCGGCGAACTCGCGGGCCTCACCGAGGTCAGGCGTTGACGTCTCGAACCAGAGAACGTCCGCGTACGGAGCGTAGGCAAGCGACCGCGCGATCGCTGCTTCGAGCCCGTCGGCGACGCGGAAGAAGCCCTCGCTCGTCCGCTCGCCCGTGACGAACGCCGCATCCTGTTCGTCGATATCCGAGGTGAGGAGCGTCGCGCTCAGGGCATCAGTCCGCGCAACGAGCACCGTGGGGACGTTGAGCACGTCGGCCGCAAGGCGGGCGGCCGTCAGCGTCCGGATGAACTGTGACGTCGGCACGAGCACCTTGCCACCGAGATGGCCGCACTTCTTCTCGGCTGCCAGCTGGTCCTCGAAATGGACGCCGGCGGCTCCGGCCTCGATCATTCCGCGCATCAACTCGTAGGCGTTGAGCGCCCCGCCGAAGCCGGCCTCCGCATCGGCGACGATCGGTGCGAGCCAGTCGGTGCCGTTGTGGCCTTCGGACCAGTCGATCTGGTCCGCACGCAACAGCGCATTGTTCAGGCGACGCACGACCTGCGGCACCGAGTTGGCGGGGTACAAGCTCTGGTCGGGATACGTCGACCCGGCGAGGTTCGCATCCGCAGCGACCTGCCAACCCGACAGGTAGATCGCCTGCAACCCGGCTTTGACCATCTGCACGGCCTGGCCCCCGGTGAGGGCACCGAGCGCGTTCACGTAGGTGCCCGACGTCAGCAGCCGCCAGAGACGCTCGGCCCCCAGCCGCCCGAGGGTGCACTCCGGCACCACGGAGCCCCGGAGCCGGACGACGTCCTCGGCGCTGTAGCTCCGGCTGATGTCCAGCCCAGCGCTCGTCTCGGGCCCACTGCTCGTTGAGGTGTGCCGTCTGTTCTTGGATCCGAATATCAAGATGTCACGACTGCTCCTGGTGTTGAAGTCATTGATTTGGGATCCTAAATTGACTATCATTCGACCGTCAAGAGGGTGATTCTGACCCAGAAGTCGCAAGCGAGTATCCAACCGTGCCACGTGATGGATCCGAAAGGAGCCGAGCCGCCGTGATTGAGACACCGCTCGAGACGCCCGAGCAAGAGACCGAGGTGCGCACACCAATTCCGCAGTGGGAGGCCGAGTGCACCTGCCCCGACTACTGCGGCCGGGATCACGAGCTCGACGAGCTCTCGCCTAACGAGCGTCGCAAGGGCGGAGGAGGACACGCCGAAACGGGCGGCTAGGCGAGAGTGCAGGCTCTCGAAGAGACGCGGCCGGATGGCCACCTGCCCGGCCGGGCCTGCGGCCGGCGCCGCTCCTAGTCGCCCCACCAGTTGGGCACCATCTCGGCGTCGCGGGGATCGGTGCCCGCACCGAACGCGAGATACTCCACGCCGTCGGGGCCGGCTTCCACGTCCCGCATCGTGTCCGTGTCGAAGCGGATCGCGTCCCACTCCCCGAGCTCGACGACCTCGTCATCCACCTTCACCCGCGCCGAGCCTCGGACGATCACGTAGACCTCCTCCTGCCCCTCGTGCTTGTGGCCGAACGGGATCCGGAAGTTGGGCGCAAGCTTGAAGACGCTCAGCCCGAGCGACTTTCCCTCCAGAGCCGAGCGGGCGAAACGGGCCTCCATCTCCGCAGGCATCTGGAACTTCGGCGCCTGGTCCTCGACGTCGTGCTTCAGATTGGTCTTCGTATAGCTGCTCATCCAAAAGTCCTAACCGGGACGTGGCCCGTCAAACACCCGACAACTCGTCACCCGGCCGTCCGGCGCGGCCGATCTGAATGGGTACGCCTGCTCCCGTTGGAGGATCGAGCAGAAACGACACCATGCCTCCCCACGTCCGACAGCTCGAGTGCCTTCGTCGGTGACGAGCACCTCGCCTCCCGCTGTCATGCGTAGTGGCGAAAGACGACTTCCGCGACGCAAACCGGCTTGTCGCCGCCGTCCCGCTCGACCCGAGCGATCATCGTCACCTGGTCACCGCCCTCGACTTCCTCGACGCTCACGACCTCGAAGGTGCCGCGGAGGCGTGATCCGACGGGCACCGGGGACGGAAAGCGGACACGGTTCAGCCCGTAGTTGATTCCCATGCGCCCCGGCTGCGGCACAACCTCGTAGGACATGGCGGGGATCAGCGAGAGGGTCAGATATCCGTGGCCGATCGTGGTGCCGAACGGTCCTGCCTGGGCACGCACGGGATCGACGTGGATCCACTGCTGGTCACCCGTGGCGTTCGCAAAGGCATCGATTCTCTCCTGCGAAACGTCGATCCAACTCGACGGCCCGAAGCTGTCACCGGCCTTCATGCCACTGCTCCCGAACGCAGCCACAGTGCGCCGACCCGGTGCAGCCGGTTTCGGCCGACACGAACAACTGGACGGCGTCTCGTCATCTTTGCGCTCGTCACGCAGGTGCCGAGCAGACTGAGGAGCCAACGAGTTCCAGACCGGAACGGCTACGCGGACTCTTCGGCGAGCTCTTCGGGCTCGGCGATGTCGCCGCCCGCGCTCGTCACGAGGGTGGGCTTCAGGCCCTTCTCGATCGTCTCCTTGGTGATCACGCACTTGGAGACATCCTTGCGCGAGGGCAGCTCGAACATCACGTCGAGCAGCGCGTTCTCGATGATCGAGCGCAACCCGCGCGCACCCGTCTCGCGGTCGAGCGCCTTGTCGGCGATCGACCACAGCGCGTCGTCGGTGAAGACGAGGTCGATCGAGTCGTAGTTGAAGAAGCGCTGGTACTGGCGGGTGAGCGCGTTCTTCGGCTCGGTCAGGATCTGCACGAGATCCTCGCGCTTGAGCTGGTGGACCGCGCTGAGCACCGGCAGCCGGCCGATGAACTCGGGGATCAGCCCGAAGTTCAACAGGTCCTCCGGCATCACTTCTGCGAGCAGCTCTGCGCTCGCGGAATCGCGCTTCGACGAGATGTCACGCCCGAAGCCGACGGCGTTCTTGCCGACACGCTTCGCGATGATCTTGTCGAGGCCGGCGAACGCGCCGCCGCAGATGAAGAGGATGTTCGTCGTGTCGATCGAGAGGAACTCCTGGTGCGGGTGCTTGCGGCCGCCCTGCGGCGGCACCGACGCGACCGTCCCCTCGAGAATCTTCAGGAGAGCCTGCTGCACGCCTTCGCCCGACACGTCGCGCGTGATGGACGGGTTGTCGGCCTTGCGGGCGATCTTGTCGACCTCGTCGATGTAGATGATCCCGGTCTCGGCCTTCTTGATGTCGAAGTCGGCAGCCTGGATCAGCTTGAGCAGGATGTTCTCGACGTCCTCACCCACGTAGCCCGCCTCGGTGAGGGCGGTCGCGTCGGCGATCGCGAACGGGACGTTGAGGATCCGCGCGAGCGTCTGGGCGAGATGCGTCTTGCCGCAGCCGGTCGGGCCGAGCAGCAGGATGTTCGACTTCTGAAGCTCGACCTCGCCGTCCTCGACGCCCATCTGGACGCGCTTGTAGTGGTTGTAGACGGCAACCGAGAGCGTGCGCTTCGCCTCTTCCTGCGAGACGACGTACTCGTTCAGGGAGGAGTAGATCTCCATGGGGCGCGGGAGGTTCTCGAGGTCGAGCGAGGTCGGGGTCGTCAGCTCCTCGTCGATGATCTCGTTGCAGAGATCGATGCACTCGTCGCAGATGTAGACGCCGGGCCCGGCGATGAGCTTCTTGACCTGCCGCTGCGACTTGCCGCAGAAGCTGCAGAGAAGCTGCTCGTTTCCTTCACTCGCGCGCGCCATCCCGTTGTCTCCTTTTACCCTGATTTCGCCTGTACGGCTAGAGCGGACGTATTAAGCAGCGGCCTCGGTGCGGACTGTGTCGCGGTGGGTGATCACCGAGTCGATGATCCCGTATTCGACAGCTTCGGTGGGGCTCAGGAAGAAGTCTCGTTCCATATCGCGTGAAATCTCCTCCTGGGTCTTGCCGGTGTGCTCGGTGTAGATCTCCTCCAGGCGCCGCTTGAGGCCGATCACCTCGCGAGCCTGAATCTCGATGTCGGTGCCCTGCCCCTGGAAGCCCCCGGAGACCTGATGGATCAGGATTCGTGAATTCGGCAGCGACATTCGCTTCCCTTTCGCGCCGCCGGCGAGCAGCAGAGAGCCCATGCTCATCGCGATCCCCACGCAGATCGTCTGCACGTCGGGCTTGATGAACTGCATCGTGTCGTAGATCGCGAGGCCCGAGTACACGGAGCCGCCGGGCGAGTTGATGTAGAGGAAGATGTCCTTGTCGGGGTCTTCCGACTCGAGATGCAGCAGCTGGGCGATGATCAGATTGGCGATCTGGTCGTCGACCGGCGTCCCCAGGAACACGATGCGCTCGGCGAGGAGGCGCGAATAGATGTCGAAGGCGCGCTCGCCGCGCGACGTCTGCTCAACGACCATTGGGACTAGCGGGCTCATTAGCTCTACTCCTTGCTGCCGGGGGTCCACAGTTTCGGTGACTCGGCCGGTTCATCCTTCTCCGGCGTCCAAATCGCTTCGCGTGCCTCGTGGAGCTCGGGTGCGATCGGCTGAACTTCTGCAGCGATCACGTCGAGTGCCTTCTTCAGCCGGATGTCGTCGCGGACACGGTCTGCGCCGCCTTCGGCGACGAACGTCTCGATGTCCTCGTCGCTCTCGCCGGCGGTGCGGAGCTCCTCGCGGATCTCGTCGTCGGTGACCTCGATCCCCAGCTGGTCGGCGACCGCCTCGAGCACGAGCTCGCGCGAGACCGAGAGGGACGCCTCGGCACGCAGGCGCTGCTCGAGCACCTCCGGCGTCTGGCCCGTGAGCTGGAGATAGGTATTGGCGTCGATCCCACGCTCCTGAAGGCTGCGCGCGAGGCCGTTCAGGAGCTCGCGGGTACGTGCCTCGACGAGCGGCCCGGCGGCGGTGAAGTTCGACGCGCGCACGAGCTCGTCGATCGCAGCAGCGCGGAAGAGACCTTCGATCTGCTCGTCGACCTGGTCGCGCAGGCGGCCCTCGACGTCGGTGCGCAGCTCGGCCAGCGTGTCGAACTCCGAGGCCGCCTTCGCGAGGTCGTCGTCGAGCGGCGGCAGCACGCGTTCCTTCAGCTCCTTGAGGACCACGGTCGCCTTGCGCGTCGTGCCGTCGGCCAGCTCGTAGGCGATCTCGCGGCTCTCGCCGGCGGAGAGGCCGCGAATGCCGTTCTCGACTTCCTCGACGAGCCGCTCCGAGCCGAGCTCGACGACGTAGTCGCGCTGTGCCGTGCCGTCCTCGGCGAGCAGATCGATCACGACGGTGTCGCCCTCCGCCGCAGGGCGGCCGTCGACCGGGACGATCTCGGCGGCGATCCGCTGGAGCGTCTCGAGCTCCGCCTGCACCGCCTCCTCCGGAACCTCGGCTTCGACCTTGGGCACCTCCAGCGTCTTCCAGTCGGCCGGGCGTGGCTTCGGCTGCACCTCGACGGTGGCCGAGAAGCTCCAGTCCTCGCGGTCCGAGGTCGGAAGGTCGTAGTCGTACTCGGGCTGCGCGATCGGGTTGACGCGCGCCCGCGCTGCGGCATTCCAGAACCAGCCGCCGATGTGACTGTCGACCGCCTCGGCGTAGAGGCGCTCCTTGCCCACCCGCTGGACGAGGAGCGGCATCGGCACCTTGCCCTTGCGGAAGCCCGGGATGCGGGCGGTGGCGGCGAGGTCGTTCGCAGCGTGCTCGACCGCGTGGTGGACATCGTGCGCGGGCACGTCGACGGTCAGCTTGACCTTGTTCTCGGGGAGCTCCTCGACCTGTGCCGTCATTCGAAGGCCATTGAACCAGACCTGTACCTTCACACGCGGTGGACGCCGAAGCAGCGATCAAGGCCCGCAGGACGCACAAACAGTACGGATCGGTGCCGGTCGACGGCGAGACACTGCGCGAGCTCGTCGACCTCGCCCGCCATGCCCCGAACCACAAGCTCACCCAGCCGTGGCGGTTCCGTGTGCTCGGCCCGGAGATCCGCGGCCGGATCGAGGAGCTGGCCGGCGAGCAAGGAGGCGGTGAAGCTGCGGCGGGCGCCCACCCTCGTGCTCGCGACCGCCCTGCTCTCAGGCGACCCTCGCACCGATGAGGAGGACCTGCACGCGAGCGCCTGCGCGGTCTACGCGATCCTGCTCGGAGCAACGAACCGTGGCCTGGCCTCGTACTGGCGCACGCCCTCCTGCTTCGCGGAGGCCCCGATCCGCGAGGCGCTCGGGCTCGCGGCCCACGAGCGGATCGTCGCGCTGGTCCACCTCGGGCCGGCCGTGAGTGAGCCGCCCCCGAAGGAGCGGCTCACAGTCGACGACGTGCTCTCGTTCCTGCCGTAGCGCGGATCTACGGCGTGGCAGACGTCGCCGAGGCCGGCGGGGTCTGGACGAGCGGCGCAGGCTGGCCGGCATTCTGGAAGCTCTGCCGCAGCGCGATCACGGCAGCACGCGCCTTCAGGACCCCGGCGCGCATCTCGAGGTTCGAGGCCCGGATCTGCAGATTCGCCTCGCGAACGACCGGCCGGATCTCGCCGCCTTTGAGGCCGGCCGCCCGGGCGGCCTCGATGTCGGCCCGCAATTTCACGCGATCGGACAGGCACACGGCGAGCAGGGAGTGCCAGTCGCTCGTGAGCTTCTGGCGTCGGCCTTGATCTTCGCCTTCGCCGTCGCCTTGTCGGAGCCGACGAGGGTCTGCGCGTCGTTCTGCAGGATCTGCGCGTCGGCGAGCACGGCGTCGTGCTTCGCCTTCACATCGGTCTGCAGCTGCGTGATGTCGGCCTTGATCGCCGCAAGCGGGTCGTCGGCCAGGGCCGTGACGGGCGCGATCACCGTGATCGCGAGCGCCAGGGCGAACAGATAGAGGAACTTGTTCATCGGGGGAGTCTCCTTCGTGGATCACAGGGGGTTGGACGCGCGCATCGTGGGTCCGATTCGTCATTCGCGCGTCTCGGTTGCGTAAGGCGCTCGTAAAGCACTCGCAGCGGAGGCAGAGGAGAAGGTGCGGGCGAGAGGAGTCGAACCTCCAAGAGCCGAAGCCCACCGGGACCTAAACCCGGCGCGTCTGCCAGTTCCGCCACGCCCGCGCGGTCAGTGACAAGCGTAGTTGCTCGCTCAGGCGCGCACGGCGACCGTGCGCGAGACCCCGATCGGCCGCCGCCTGCGGTCGAGCGCCGTCACCGACACGTGCCGCGGCCGGCCGGGAACGCGAATCGCCGTCTCGAAGCCGCGCGCGGGGGCCGTCGCTACCGGCGCCAGCGCGCCCGGCGTGGCTCCTGCGGCGACCCGCCACGCGGTCGTCTCGGTGCTGCCGTTCCAGCTCGCGTAGACGTTGACGACACCGCCGCGTCTGGTCGCCGCGACCGCGGGTTTCGTCGTCGGCTTGCCGACCCACGTGTTGCGGAAGGACCGGTAGTTCCATGCGCCCCCGTCGAACTTCGCATCGAACCGGACGTCGCCCGCAGGGCCGAACTCGGTCACGTACGGCTGCGTGCCCCAGCCGACGAGCATCGCGTCTCCACTCAGGACCTGCGCGTTGCCCATCGCGACCGACATGAGGGGGTCCGGGTGGCGGTAGTCCTGAAGCAGGTCGGCACGCATGCCACCGAGATCGAGCCCGAGCCGGATCGCGCGGGATTGCTGTGACGACGGGCCGGGGCCGTCGTCGAACAGGGTGATCGTCCCGTCCGGATGGGCACGCGCGTCGTGCTGGTACATGAACGTGGCGCCGGGCCCGAGTGCGAAGTCGCTGCTCCTGCCCGCGAGCCGCCACAGCACTGCGCCGCTCGACCGGTCGATCTTGTAGACCGCGGAAGTGTTGCGGGCGGAGATCAGGAGATTGCCGTCGAGATCCACGTCGATCGAGTTGACGTGGAAGTAGTCGAACGGGTCGAGGACAGGCGCGTAGGTGTCGGTGAGCGGCACATGGTCGAGGCTGTGCCACTCGAAGAGCACACGGCCCGTCGCCACGTCGATCTCCTGGACGATCGAGTCGAGCACGGTGCCCGCGGCAGGCCCACCGACCGAGGTGAGATCTGCCTGCACAGGGTTGTAGACCGTGATCAGTGCCGTGCCCTTCGCGGTCAACAGGAACTCGTGGACGTCGGCCTTGTAGCCGTTGCCCGCCTGGACGCGCGCAACCGTCCGATAGGCCTGGTCGAGGATCACGCACTCGCCTTCACCGGTGCCGATCTTCGAGATCGCTCCTTCCCACCAGGTCAGCACCGGCTTGCCTCGGAAGATCTGCCGGCGGACGTTGATCGCAACCGTGTCGAGCGGCTTGAAGAACACGATATTGCCGGCGTTGTCGACGATCATCGGCCCGCGCTGGCCCGGCCCGGTCAGCGTCGAGACGAACAGGTAGCCGGGGGCCGGATGGTTGAGGGTCGACACGGTGAGCGTCGGGGGGCGCAGCGCCGGCTCGCTCACGTAGGCGGCTGTTCCCGGAGGCGCGCTCGCGGCGCGGAGCCCGGCTCGCGCCCAGTGCGGCACCGCCAGCGCCGCGAGGGCGGCGCCCGAGGCGGCCACGAAGTCCCTCCGCGAGAGCTTGCTGCCCACGATGCGATCCAACACCATTCGCCGGACGATCACCACGGGTGCGGCACGGCCATGTCGAACGAAGGAAGTGGCCCCGGGTGGAATCGAACCACCGCACGGAGCTTCGAAGGCTCCCGCTCTGTCCGCTGAGCTACGGGGCCGAGCGCCGTAAGCCTAGCGAGGGTGGCGAACGGGACTCGAACCCGCGACCACCGGGACCACAACCCGGGGCTCTACCAACTGAGCTACCGCCACCGTGCGCCGCTCATCGTAGCGGGGTCTCGTCGAGAGACTCACGGAGCGCGACGAGCGAGTCGAAGACTGCGACTGCACCGTGGTCACGCAGTTCCTGCTCCGACCAGCCGCCGGTGATGACGCACACGGTCTGCAGACCCGCGTTGGCGGCTGCCTCGATGTCCCATCGCGAGTCGCCGACCATGACGGCATCACTCGTGCCTGCCTTGGCGAGCGCCGCATGGACGACGTCCGGGTGTGGCTTTGTCCGCTCGACGTCGTCGGAGGTCGTCCAGCCGTCGACCAGCTCGCGCACCTGCAACTCGTCGAGGAAATGCTCGAGATCATCGGTGCTCGCCGACGAAGCGAGCACGACAACGAGGCCGCGTCGTTTCAGCTCCTCGACGAGGGCGTGGGCGCCCTCGAGCGGCTCGCATTCGTCACGCAGAAGCGCGAACTCCTCGCCGGAGGCCGAGCGCAGCTCGTCGCCGAGCCTCTGCTCGACCTCATCGCCTGCGACGGCACCGACGAGCTGGTCGCCGCCCATGCCGATGTGGCGATGTATCCGCCACATCGGCACGACGATCCCGGAACGGCGAAACGCGCGGTACCACGCGAGCGCGTGCTGGTAGTTGGCATCGACCAGCGTCCCGTCGAGGTCGAGCAGAGCGGCGGCGCTCAGGTCGCCGCCTTGCTCTTCTGCCGCTGCTCCGCGTGCTTGCCTTCGGCGAACTCCTCGATCATCTTCGCGTTGAAGGCGGGGATGTCGTCGGGCTTGCGGCTCGTGACGAGGCCGCTGTCGACGACGACCTCCTCGTCGACCCAGTTGCCTCCGGCATTGCGAATGTCGGTCTGCAGCGTAGGCCACGACGTGACCTTGCGATCGCGGACGACCCCGGCCTCGACGAGCACCCACGGCGCGTGACAGATCGCCGCTACCGGCTTGCCGTCGTCGAAGAAGGACTGGACGAACGCAACGGCGTTCTCGTCGCCACGCAGCTGATCCGGGTTGCCGACCCCGCCGGGGAGCATCAGCGCGTCGTAGTCGGCCGGGTCGGCCTCTTCCACCGTCCTGTCGACCTTGATGTCCTCGGCGGGATCGAAGTGGTCGAACGCCTTGATCGTCCCAGGATGAATCGAGATCAGCTCGGTACGCGCGCCGGCGCTCTCGAGCGCGCGGCGCGGCTCGACGAGCTCGACCCGCTCGACCATGTCGGCCGCGAGAATCGCGACAGTTCTTTCCCTGCAGGCTCTGTTCAGCCATCAAGACCCTCCTCGTTGGTTCGGTTTCCAGCCAGGAGGTTCCCGGACCGTGTCCCGGCAAACCGGCGTGGGTTACCGCGCGAGCACGGCGACCGTGGCGTGTGCGGTGCGCGCCTTCGAGCTGACGAAGACCGTCGCCTCGATCCGCTGCGACCCGGCCGAGACGCGCCAGATGCACGTCACAGCACCCCTGGAGAACCGGCGGAGCAGCACGTGCAACCTGCCGTGGCCGCCCGAGGCCGCGCAGCCGGTGCTTCCCCGGGCGAGCGGCTGGAGGGACGGAGTGAGCACCGCTCGCGCGTGCACGGCGAGAAGCCCGGACTGCTGCGTGACACGAACCTTCTGGAGCGTGATCCCGGCGTGGGCGGACGGCGGGGACTTCCCGGAAGGTGGGCTCGACGCGGAGTCGTCCGCGAGGCCGAAATCCTGCGCCCAGACGGGCTCGCCGCCGGCCGACTTGGCCGCCCCGGCGCCGGTGACGACGTAGGCGGGATTCTCGATGTTCGCCCGGTGACCGGGCGACTGCAGCCAGGCGGCGAGCACCGCGGCGGGCGTCAGGAAACCCGCGGCGATGTTCTCGCCCCAGCCGCCGTGGTAGCCGCACGCGACGATGCGGTCGCCTGCGGCGCGCGCCACCGGCGGCGCTGGGTCGTCGTGCGCCATGTAGCCGTAGGTCGCCATGTGACGGGCCTTCCACACGGCGGAGGCGGTGAGGGCGGGTGACACCTTGAGGGCGCGCAGCCCCAGCGCCGCCCGGTGCTGGTTGACGAGCCGGATCACCTCGTCGGCGAACGCCGCGTTGGCCGGCCGAAAGTTGGCACCCGGGGTGCAGTCACCGGCGACGGTGGCAGGCAGACCGAGCGGGGCGAGCACCAGGGCCGCGACGCAGGCCGCGAGCAATGCTGGGAGAGGCCGAACCACGAGCGGGCCCACCGTACCAGGCCCCTCCGACGGGGCTGCCGGTGCTCTCGCAGGCGCCTGGGCCAGGCGAAATCGGCCGAAAACGGGAGAGGCGAGCCGAGCTCAGGCGTGAACCCGCACCCACGGCATCCAGGCCGCGGGCGGCGGGACCATGAAGCCGAGGTGGGTTCCGTTCGGCACGACGAGCCGCCAGCGGCCGACGCGCGGAAGCCGGACGGTCGCCCGCCAGGTGTATCTGCCTGTACGGACGAGCTTGATCTCGAAGCCGTCGCTTGGGATGCGTGCGTGCGCCAGTGACGAGTCACCGGTGACCGTCCCGACGACGTCGTACCAGCTCTTCCCCGGCGCCACTGCGATCAGCCGAAGCCAGTCGGTCGCCGGGACGACGTAACCGGTGCGCACATAGACGGCGAACGGCCGGCCGACACGCGGCGTGGCATCGCCCACCTTGACCGAGATGTGTCCTTTCGCGATCGCGGCCGGGGCCGCGACGGCGCAGAGGCCGAGCACGAGGACGAGGCCGAGCACGAGGACGAGCGCTCTCATGGTGTTTCTACGTCTCGGGCGCGCCGGAGGTCCCAGCCGGCGCGTCCTCGGCGCTACGGCAACGGGATGTCCGACCGGGTCCGCGCTTCCGCCCGCTCGGCCTCCGTCAGCTCTGCGGGCCGAACCGGGGTGACGAGCGACCAATGTCCGCCGACAGGGCAGCGCTGGTACCGCCACCAGCCCAGTCGAAGCGCCTTGAACGACACGCCCGGGATCCAGAACGTCGTGAACAGGTGACCCTCGCGGCAGCGGACGATCAGCTTCCCGCCCATCGGGTAGCCACGCAGCTTCATCGCGATCGGCTCGGCGACCACGGACGCGGCTCCGATCAGCCAGAGCCGCCTCTGTTTCCCGCGTGATCTGCGGCTCTTGTGCCGGCTCACCCGGGTCAGTGTGCCTGCAGCTCGTTCGCGGCGGATGAGGAACCCGTCGGCACGATCGTGGCTTCGGCTCAGGCGGTGCGCTCCGCAAGGTGTCGATGCCGCTCTGGCACGGGCAGTCCCGCCTCCGTGAGCGCCCGGTTGCGCTCCGCCGACGGCGCTGCGGGCCCGGGGGCTCTCAGGACGGGAGCGGGCGAGGAACCGGCGGACGCCGGTGGAGGTGCGCCCGGGAGGATTCGAACCTCCGACCAACGGCTTAGAAGGCCGCCGCTCTTCCACTGAGCTACGGGCGCGTGCCGTGAGCGTAGCGCCGGTTCTGGCGATAGCCGCGGTGCCGCGACTAGCCCGGCGCGGGTGGGATCGGTTCCGGCGACGCGACTGGCCCGCGGCGGAGCGCGAGCTGGTCTCGCACGATCACCTGGATCGCCCCGGCGACCGGGAATCGCCGCGAGCGCGCCGAGAATGCCTGCAAGCTCGGCCCCGACGAGCACCGAGACGAGCACGACGAGCGGCGAGAGCTGGACCGTGCGGCCGTAGATCACCGGCTGGAGGAAGTGGTTCTCGATCTGCTGGTAGACGATCACGAAGACGACGACGACGATGCCCGCCGGCACCGAGTGCAGGAAGGCGACGATCGTCACGACGATCCCGGCCACGGTCGCGCCCGCGAGCGGGATCAGATCGAGGAACGCGACGAGCAGACCGAGCGCGACCGCGTACGGCACGCCCATCACGAGCAGCACGATCGTCATCGACGCTCCGGCGATCAGGCTGATCAGGATGTTGCCGGTGACGTAGCCGCCGACCGTCTTGTAGATGTCGTCGCCCACCTTGCCGCCAGCGCTCCTGCGAATGCGCGGGAAAGAGCGAGTAGACGCGCTCGACCCATGCTCGACCTTCGAGCAGCATGAAGAAAGTGAGAAAGACGATCGTCACCGTCGCCGCAATGATCGTGATGATGCTCTTCGTGATCGATACCGCGACGCCGGAAAGCCCGAGCACCTTCTTCGCGCCGCCGGCGTCGACCTGTGCGCGCACCTTCTCGACCACGTGGTACTTGCGCTCGAGGAACCCGAGCCTGCCTCGGCCGTGCGTCAGGTCGTGCACGTAGTTCGGTAACGCTTGCACGAAGCCGTTGACCTCGTCGATCAGCTTCGGCACGAACGTCGCGCCGACGGCGGCGACGATGATGAGCACGATCAGATAGGCGATGGCGATCGCGGCGCCGCGCCCGACCCGCCCGCGGCGCTGGATCCAGCCGACCAGCGGATCGAGCGCAAGAGCGAGGAACAGCGCGATCACCACCCACGCGAGCACATGCCGCGCGACCCACACCACCTCGAGCGTGACCGCGACCGCGAGCACGATCAGCAGCACACGCAAGATCGTGCGAGGACGTAGATCGACCACGCGCTCCGTCATCACGGGCGTAAGGATCCTCTGCCGATCGGACGTTGGTACGGTGCCCGCGTGAGTCTGCGCTCGGCACCGGTGATCGAGCATGCGACGCTGCCCGGAGGCGGCACGGTCACGGTGTGGGTGGGGATCCCCGACGATCCGTACATCAACGACAAGTCGGCGTTGAGGACGGTCGACGTGCAGCTGCACGAGGGAAACGCGGTGCTGGCCTCGCTGTCGACGGTGCTCGAGCCGGGCCAGGCGAGCGAGGCGCTCGCTCTCGCGCGCGAGGTGAAGGCGGCACTCGAAGCCGGCGAGATCGGCCTGCACGCACACGAGCTCGAGCCGTTCGCCGACCGGCTCCGGTAGCGGCGCTCCCCGGAAAAGCGCCACGCTCGGCAGATGGAGAGCGGGTGGCGGGAATCGAACCCGCGTAATCAGCTTGGAAGGCTGGAGCTCTACCATTGAGCTACACCCGCGTCTGCCGACTAGGTTAGCGAGCGGTGCTGCTCGCTCACACGCATTCGCCGTACGCGTGGCAGGCGGACGTCGACACCACCGTGGTCGTGCCGGTGCTCTCGCTGCTCTACCTGTTCGCCGTCGGGCGGCTCGGCGCGCCGCGCTGGCGGATCGCCTGCTACGCGGGCTCGATGGCCCTGCTGGCCGTCGCGTTCTGGACGCCGCTCCATCACCTGGGCCTGCACTACCTGCTCACGGCGCACCTGCTGCAGAACGTGATCCTCGCTGAGTGGGCGCCGCTGCTGGCCGTCCTCGGCGCGTCGCGCCCGCTGGCCGCATGGCTCGCACGGCTTCGCCTCTGGCGCCTGGCCACGCTTCCCGCCGTCGCCTTGCCGCTCTGGCTCGGGAACTACTTCATCTGGCACGTGCCTGCCGTGTACGACGCCGCACTGCGCCACCAGGCATGGCTGATCCACCTCGAGCACGGCTGCTACTTCGCGACGGGGCTCCTCTTCTGGTGGCCGCTCCTTCAGGACGTGCCCCGGCGCCTCGCCTCCGGCGCACGGGCGGCCTATGCGTTCGCGTCGTTCGTCCTCGCGGCACCGCTCGGGCTCCTGCTGGCCTTGGTCCCCAAGCCAGCGTACGACTTCTACGTGCACGCGCCGCGGCTGTGGGGGCTGTCGCCGCTCGTCGACCAGCAGATCGCCGGCGTGACGATGGCCGGCGAGCAGGCGATCGTCCTCTTCGTCGTCTTCCTCTACTGGTTCCGCAGGTTCCTCGCCGAGGAGGGCGCTATTTGAGGCAGCCGGTCACCAGAGCGAGGTCGTTCTCGCTCGGGTGCACGTGCCAGAGCTGAACCGAGTTCTGATCCTGCTGGAGAACGTCGTTGACACCGACATTCTTCGCGGCGAACCTCCGGTAGGCGGCCGCGATGTTGTCGGCGTCGGAGACCGTCGCACCGAAGACGACCGTCACGAAGTTGTGGCTCGTATGAATCTTCACCGCACCCCCCGTCGCGGTCGAAGCGACAAAATCGAGCGAGCCGCCGAGCCGCACCGGTTTCGAGGCGAGGCACGCCTTGGTCTTCGCGAGGGTGTAGTTGTGCGGCGAGCTCTTGCCGCACCCGGCTGCGAGGGCCGTAAACGCGATTCCAACGAGGATCATCCGCCTCACGGCGCGTCAGTGTACGGGTCGGATCGGCCTGTCTCAGCCCGCTATTGTCCCCGCCGTGCCCGGAGCCGACCAACGTCTCGAAAGCTATGCGCGCCTTGCAGTCCAGGTCGGGCTGAACCTGCAACCGGGTCAGATACTCGCGATCAACGCCTTGATCGAGCATGCGCCGCTGGCGCGCGCGATTGCGCGGGAGGCCTACGGCGCGGGCGCGAAGTACGTCGACGTCCTCTATTCGGACCAGCATGTGCGGCGCGCCCACATCGAGCTCGCGAGCGAGGATCTCCTCGGATACTCACCGCCCTGGCTGGTGACGCGGCTGCGCGAGCTCGGCGAGCTGGGCGGCGCGCTGTGTGCGATCACCGGCAACCCGGAGCCGGAGCTGCTCGCCGACCTCGACGGCACCCGCGTCGGCAAAGCGCGGATGCGAGACGTCGCCGAAGCGTCGCTCAGGCTCACCGACGGCCTTTGCAACTGGACGATCGTCGCCTACCCGAACGCAGGCTGGGCACAGACGGTGTTCGGCGAGCCCGACGTCGAGCGCCTCTGGAAGGCGGTCGGCCAGGCGGTTCGCCTCGACCAGCCCGACCCGGTGGCCGCCTGGCGGGACCACATCAGCCGGCTCGAGCAGCGCGGCCGACGACCTGAACGAGCGCCGCTTCGACCACCTGACCTACCGCGGCCCGGGCACCGACCTGATGATCGGCCTCCATCCCGACTCGAACTGGCAGGCGGCGCTCGACGAGTCGAACGGCATCAAGCACGTCGCCAACATGCCGACGGAAGAGGTTTTCACGACGCCCGACGCGCGGCGTGTCGAGGGGACGGTGCGCTCAACGTTGCCGCTGCAGATCCAGGGCAACATCGTCCGCGGCCTCGAGGTGCGGTTCGAGGGCGGGCGGGCAGTGGAGGTGCGGGCGGAATCCGGCGAGGACGTGATGCGCGCGCACATCGCAACCGACGACGGCGCAACCCGGCTCGGCGAGGTGGCGCTCGTCGACGGCCGCTCGGCCGTCGGGAACACGGGGCTCGTCTTCTACGACACGCTGTTCGACGAGAACGCCTCGTCGCATATCGCCCTGGGTGCGTCGATCCTGCAGGCGCTGCCGTGGGCACCGGCTCTCTCCCCCGAAGAGCGGCAGGAACGCGGCGTGAACCAGTCGTCGATCCACACCGACTTCATGATCGGCTCCGACGAGCTCGAAGTAGACGGCGTCACCAAAGACGGCGAAGCGGTCCCCCTCCTGAGAAACGGCGACTGGCAACTCTAAGGCAAGCGCAGTAGAGCCGAACGCCCGGGCTGCGCCCGGGCGTGAGCCCTGAGGCAGCCGATCACACGCGCACCGCCCTGAGCGAGCCGAACAGCGAGGGCCCCGTGTGCGAGGAAGAAGGGGGCACGCGGGGGAAACCCGGTTTCCCCCGCGCTTGATCGGGACGGTCGGATTCGAACCGACGGCTTCCGCCTCCCAAAGGCGGCGCTCTGACCAGGCTGAGCTACGTCCCGTTGCCGGGCAGTGTAGGCCCGCCGTACAGCTAGCTTCGGGCGAATGAGCGAGGCTCCGTTCCCCGTCAGGCCCGCGCGGCGGCGGCGGCCGCGCCTGGGCTACCTGATGGCGTCGGTTGCGGCGGTGCTCTGGGGGATCAACGGCGGTGTCTCGAAGACGATCCTTGCGACCGGGCTCTCGTCGGAGCGCCTTGCGCAGGTTCGCTCGCTCGGGGCTGCGCTGGGGCTCGTCGCGATCCTCGCCTTGACGGCCCCGCGCCGCCTGCGCCTGTCGCGCCGCGAGCTGCCGTACGTCGCCACGTTCGGGATCGGCGGGCTCGCGTTCGTGCAGTGGTTCTACTTCCTCGCCATCCATCGGCTCGCGATCGGCGTTGCACTGCTGATCGAATACCTCGCGCCGCTCCTGGTCGCGCTCTGGGCCCGGTTCGTCCAGCACGAGCAGGTGCGCCGGCGCATCTGGGTCGCACTCGCACTGGCGGTGATGGGCCTCGGGCTGATCGTGAACGTCTTCGGCGGCGGGGTGTCACTCTCGACCGCCGGCGTGATGTTCGCGCTGGGCGGCGCGTTCGCCTATGCGCTCTATGTGCTGCTTGCCGAGCATGTCGTCGGTGATCGCGATCCGGTGTCCCTGCTCGCCTGGGGCTTTCTCTTCGCCTCGGCGTTCTGGGCCGTGCTCGTGCCGTGGTGGTCGTTCCCGTGGGCGCACCTGACGCAGTCGCAAACGCTCGGCGGGCACTTGCACGCCGAGGCCTTGCCGGTGTGGTTGCTGGCCAGCTTGGATGATCGTCCTCGGGACGATCGCGCCGTTCTTCCTGCTCGTGAGCGCGCTTCGTCATTTGAGCGCGACGACGGTGGGGATCGTGGCGATGCTCGAGCCGGTCGTCGGCGCGCTCGTCGGCTGGGCGTGGCTCGCCGAGAGCCTGGGCGGCGCTCAGCTCGTCGGCGCCGCAGTCGTGCTGGCGGCGATCGGGCTGGCGCAGACTGCGCGCTGAGGCACGGCCGACGGCTATTCGCGCTCGAGCAGCGAGCGCAGCTCGGCAAGCTTCTCGCGCCGCAGGTCGTCGCGCTCGCCGCGCTCGACCCGCGTGATCAGGTCGCGGACGAGCGGCGCGAGCTCGACCGGGTTGAACGGCTTCGTGACGTAGTCGACGCCCCCGAGGTCGATCCCGCGGGCGCGGTCGCGCAGCTCGGCCCGCGCGGTGAGGAACACGATCGGGATCCGCGCCGGTGCGTTCGTCGTCGAGCAGCTCCTCCGCGACTCGCCAGCCGTCGAGCCCCGGCATCATCACGTCGAGCAGGATCACGTCGGGCAGCTCGGAGCGCGCCTTCTCGAGACCGGACGGACCGTCGGCCGCCTCGAGCACCTCCATCGCCTCCGCCTCGAGGTTCACCCGGCAAAGCAGCCGGATCGGCGACTCGTCGTCGATCACCAACACCCGTGTGGCCATTCAGTCCGTTATCCCTCTCTCGGCGAAACTCACACCGACCGCCGCTCGGAGACGGGAAGCTCGAAGGCGAACCGCGATCCCCGCCCCTCCTCCGACTCGACCCAGATCGTGCCACCCATCTCACGCACGAGGCCCTGGGCGATGAAGAGGCCCAGCCCGGGTCCCTGGCCGTGGCTTCCCTTGTAGAACTTCGCGAAGATCCGCTCTCGCTCCGCCGCCGGGATCCCGACGCCCTGGTCGGTCACCGCCACCTCCACGGCATCGTCGCGTCGGTGCGCCGTCACGCTGACCACACCGCCCCCCGGCGAGTACTTGACGGCGTTCGAGACGAGCTGCTCGAGCACCTGACGGAGCTTCTCGGGATCGGCGTGGGCGGTCAGCGGCGCGTCCCCCACGTCTGCGACGAGACGATGGCCGTTGCCGGTGACCCCGGCGGCGCTCACGACGTCGCCGACCACCGAGGAGACGTCGGTCGGCATCAGGGAGACCGTCAGGTCACCCGTGTCGAGCCGTGCCACATTCAGCAGCGCGTCGACGATCGTGGTCAAACGCTCCGACTCGCGAGAGATGAAGTCGATGAACGTGCGCCGCTCCGACTCACCGAAGATGATGTCCTCCCGCAGGAGCGTCTGCGCGAAGCCGTAGATCGTCGTCAGCGGCGCGCGCAGCTCGACCGAGACGGTCGACACGAAGTCGGACTTCATCTGCTCGACGACGTGCTCCGACGAGATGTCGCGGAACGCGAAGATCCGGCCCGCGACCGCACCGGCCGGGTCTCGCATCACCGCCTCCGACAGCGACAGCCAGACCTCTCGATCACCGTTTGTGATCTGGATCTGGCGGTTGGTGCCGCCTCCTTCGGACTCGAGGTCGCGCTGAAGCACCTGCAACGGCGTGCGTCCGACCGCCTCTGCCGCGGGCACACCCGTGATCTCCTCCGCCGCGACGGTTCCAGAGCACGACGTGCCCTTCGCGATCGACGGCAACGATGCCGTCGGCGATGTTCGCGAGAATCGCGACGCTCTGCTCGCGCTCGACCGCAACGCGCTGGTAGAGCTCGGCGTTGGAGAGGGCGATCGAAGCGTTCGCGGCGAGCGCCGCGAGGGCCTGGGTCTCGTCCTCCCGCCACAGCCGTGGCTCGAGCCCGTAGACGGAGAGCACGCCTTGCATCGCGCCTTCGCGCCCGACGAGCGGCACGCCGAGATAGGAACGGTGGCCGAGCGCGATCAGCGCATCCGAGTCGGCGAGCACGTCGTTCGAGCCGGTGTCCTCGTAGGCGACGGGCGCACTGGCCTGGATCACCTCGCCTGCCACCCAGCCCGTGGCCGGCGAGCGTGCTCCGAGCGCCTGCTCGGCGCCGCTCCCCGCCGCAGCGGTGATCACGAGCTCCTCGCCCTCGAACGCTGCGAGCGCCGCCGCATCGACGCCGAGGAGGCTGAGCGCCTCCGTCACGACCGCCTCGACGACCGCCACGGGGTCGAGCTCGGTCGCGAGCAGGCTGCCGGTTCGGGCGAGCTGCTGGGAGAGCGAGCGCGCGGTGCGCTCGGCCTCGAAGAGGCGACTACGGTCGAGCGCACCGCTCGCGGCGCCGGCCACCCGGTCCGCGAGCTCGAGATCCTCCCGCGCGAAATCGCGCTCTTCCGAGAAGAAGACGACGACGAGGCCCGCCGTCTCGCCGGCCACGGGGATCGCGAGCAGGGCGGCGAACGGGCCCTCACGCCACTCCGGGTCGAACCGCTGGTCATCGGCGATCCGGCTTGCGGTGAGCAGATGCCCGTCGAGCGCTGCGGCGTCGAGCGCGCGCGGCAACGCGAGGGCGCGCATCGCCTCGGGCAGCGCATGGCCGCCGACGAGCCCCAGCCCCGCGGGTGTTCGGGCAAAGACGGCCGCGGATTCGCCGCCGAGCGCCTCGGCGGCCGCCTGCGCGGCCGCGTCGTAGGTCTCGGCGAGCGAGAGCGGCTTTCCGAGCAACGATGCGATGCGGTAGAAGCCTCGCTGCACCCGCGCCTGGTGCGACCGCTCCGCAAAGCTCTCCGCGTTGCGCAACGCGAGCGATGCGAGCGAGGCGAACGCCTCGAGCAGCTCGACATCGGAGTCGGAGAACGACCTGGACTCGTCGCGAATCCCGACGCCGAGAACACCACGGGTCTCGCCTGCCCACACCATCGGGGCGACGAGGGCGCGTGCGAAGCCGTCGTAGGCGGGGTTCGGGACGCGCTCGGTGATCAGCCCGTAATCGTCCGCAACGACCGGCCCGGCCTGGGCGAGCGCGGCACCCGAGAGGCCGTGCGCGGGCGAGAACTCGAAACCAACGAGCGCGGCGTCGAAACCGTGCACGGCGGCGCAGCGCAGCACCCCGCGGTCCCGATCGACGAGGTAGCAGTCCGCCGCATCCGCGTCGAGCAGCTTGGTCACCTCTTCGACGAGCCGCTGGAGGACAGCGTCGATCTCGAGCTCACTCGTGACGACCTGTGCTGCATGCAGGAGTGCAGCCTGCTGATCGAGCCGTCGCCGGTTCTCGGCGAGCAGCCCGGCGGTGTGGAGCGCCGCGTCGACCTCGCGCTCGACGGTCTCGACGAGAAACCGCTCTCCCGCCGAGAGCTCGCGGTCGGCGCTCACGTGCACGCCGCCGTCCGGCGAGACGGAGACCGCGGCCTGCGGAAGCGCACCGTTCAGCTCCTCACGTGGCGACCTTCAGCACGCCGTCCGGCTCGAGCTGGGAGCGAATCCGCCTGGCCACCTCGCCGACGAGCTGCTCGCGTGCCAGTGCGTCCGCAAGGGCAGCCGCCGAGCGGATCCGCTCGAGCGCCAGGCCGGCCTCGGAGGCGATCGCCTGCAGCAACGCGAGCTCGTCGGCGGGGAACGTGCGCTTCGCATCGGTCGACGCAAAGACGAGCACGCCGATCACCCGCTCATCGGCGATCATCGGCACCCAGGCGCCGCTCTGCGCGCCCACCTTCGCCGCGAGCCGGGGACTGATGCGCGGCGAGCTGGCGATGTCGTAGACCGTCACTGGTGCGGCGTCGAAGACGGCGCTCGCGATGCCGGACGGCTCGTTGCGAAGATCGACCCGCACATCCTCCCACCAGTCGGCCGGCTCGCCGTCGAGCTCGGCGTAGACCCCGGTGGCGACGTCGCCGTCGTCCGACACCACGACGACACCCGAGAAGCCCGACGCCGAGCAACGCCGTCGTCTGCCGGACGAGCGGGCGGGCGGCCTCGGCCGGTGTCCGCGCCCGGGCGAGCGAGTTCGAGATGTCCGCCACCGTCTCCAGCTCGCGGTCGCGAATCGAGACGCGCGCCTCGGCCTCGCGGGTGCGGCCGATCCCCCCGACGACGAGCGCACGGTCGCGCCACCGTGCGAGCAGCAGCGCGGCCGGCGCAAGCGCCACCAGCGCCGCCGCGAACGACAGCCAGATATGCCCCCCGAACGCCCGCCGCTCGTACACGACGAGCGCGCCGAACGTTCCCGCTGCGATCGCAACGCCCGGGAAGACGAACACGACCGCCCAGTCGAGGGGGTGCGCCTGGCTGCGCTGGCGCCAGAGCAACGGCAGGATCGCACCGGTCACCGCGGCATACGCAGCTGCAAGCAGCAGCAACGGCACGCCGTTGAAGAGGACTGCTTCGGTTGTCTGGCTCACTGGTCGTTCACCATCTGGGCCGACAAATCGTACGTCGCCGGGTCGGCGGACGCCTGCCTTGTAAAGATGGGCCTACCGGCCCATTTCTTCCCGCGCCCGGCCACGCTAGCGTTGCGGGCCTGGGCGATGCGATCCGCGGCGGCTCGTTCCTGGCCGTGCACCGCGGTGAGCGATCACGAGAGGCCCGCTGCCGAACCCCCTTGCAGCGGGCCTTTTCGTATCCGCTGGCCGGAGGAGCACCGCTACCCTGGCCCCGTGGTGCGCAAAGTCCTCCTCGCCTCGCCTCGCGGCTACTGCGCCGGGGTCGAGCGTGCGGTGGAGACCGTCGAGAAGGCGATCGATCTGTACGGGCCGCCCGTGTACGTGCGCAAGCAGATCGTGCACAACCTGCACGTCGTCCGTGACCTCGAGGCGCGGGGCGCGGTCTTCGTGGACGAGGAGACGGAGGTGCCCGAAGGCGAGACGGTGGTCTTCTCCGCTCATGGCGTTGCGCCGTCCGTGCACGCCAACGCGCGCGCTCGGCGTCTGAACACGATCGATGCAACGTGCCCGCTCGTCACCAAGGTGCATGTGCAGGCAAAGCGGTACGCGGCGAACGGCTACACCGTCGTGCTGATCGGGCACGCCGGGCACGAGGAGGTCGTCGGGACGATGGGCGAGGCACCCGAGGCCATGGTGCTCGTCGAGTCGGTGGAGGACGTCGAGGCACTGACGTTCCCGCCGGACACACGACTCGCGTACGTCACGCAGACGACGCTGTCGGTCGACGAGACGGCGGAGATCATCGCTGCGCTGCGCCGCCGCTTCCCGTCGATTTACGCACCGAAGAAGGAAGACATCTGTTACGCCACGTCCAACCGCCAGTGGGCCGTGAAGGAGATGCTGAACGAGATCGAGCTACTGCTCGTGATCGGCTCGCGCAACTCGTCGAACTCGAATCGCCTGGTCGAAACGGCCCGGGCCGCCGGCGTCGCCGCGCATCTGATCGACGACGAGACGGAGATCGAGGAGAGCTGGCTGAACGGGGTCGAGGTCGTCGGCGTCACTTCGGGCGCTTCGGCGCCGGAGAAGCTCGTCGACCGGGTGTGCGATTGGTTCCGCGCGCGAGGCGTGACGGCGATCGAGCCCTACCGGCTCGTCGACGAAGGCGTCGAGTTTCGACTGCCGACCGAGCTGCGTCGCGAGCTCGAGCTCGCCGACGCGCAGACCTAGAGGCAACGTCGTTACGACGTGGACGGCGGCGGCGTCGAGCCCGCGTCGACCGGGCATCGGTTCGCCCTGTAGTCGCGGAACCGCCACGGCGGCAGGATCCACCGCCACTTGCCGTGCGCGGCAACCAGGTGGACGGTCTGCACAGCATGGAATCCGCCGACGAAGCCGAGCCGGACGTGCACGGCCTTGCTCGGCAGGAACGAGCCGTCGCCGAGCCCGACCGACTCGTCGCCGACGCTCAGCACCTTCACCGAGGTCGGCGCGGCGAGCACGGGCGACCGGGTCTCACATTCGATGTACTCGCTCGACGGTGCGACCTTCTGGTCTGCCGGATGGAGATCGCTCCACGCCGCGCTGTAGCGGTTGTGGACGATCTGGTCGACGACCCTGACGGCGAAGGCACTCGGGTCGTCTTTCGGCTGGGCGCTCGTCCCCCCGCAGGCGGCGCAGCACGCCAGCGCGGCGAGCAGCACGAGCGGCTGCGACTTCATGCCCGCTCGATCCGCAGCTCACCGAGCTCGACGGAGACCGCGAGGGTCTCGGCCGCCAGCCGATCGCGGAAACGCTCGATCAGGTCGGCGTCGGGCAGCCAGAGCCCGATGCGGTCGGTGATCTCGAAGCCCGACTCCTTGCGCAGCACGTTGATCTCGTGCACCCGGTCGAGCAGCCTCGCCTCCAGCACGAGCTCGTCGTCGAGCGCCGTGTCGAGCGCGACGGTGACCCCGCCTTCGCTCGCGACGGCCCAACCCTCGCGGCCGACCCGCTCCACGAGCACCTCGTCCGGCTCGAGGACCCGGCCGTCGACCTGGAAACGCCCGTCCGCGAGCTCCTCGAACTCGCCGCGCTGCAACCGCTCGCGCACGTCGCGCAATGCCGGGCCGAGCTTCGGCCCGAGCACGGGCAGATTGGGCTTGACGCGCAGCTCGGAGGCCTCGACCTCGCCGAACTCGACCTCCTTGACGCGCAGCTCTTCGGCGATCTCGTCGGCGTGGCCCTCGGCGCGCGCAGCACCGGCGACGACGAGCCGGCGCAGCGGCTGCCGCAGCTTCAGCTGCGAGGCCGAGCGCGCCTGGCGGCCCAGCTCGACGACGCGCCGCACCTCGGCGATCTCGGCGAGGAGCGACCGGTCGGGCTCCGGCGCCTCGGGCCACGCGGCGAGGTGCACCGATGCGGGGCCGTCCTGGACGAGGTTGCGCCAGAGGTGGTCGGCGAGGAACGGCATCACGGGCGCGATCACCTGCAGCGACCGCACGAGGGCAAACCAGAGCGTGCGGAACGCCGCCTCGTCGAAGGAGTAGAAGCGGCGGCGGGAACGGCGGATGTACCAGTTCGACACGTCGTCGACGAAGGCGTCGAAGGCCCGCGTCACGTCGATGGTCAGCGTGGCCTCGTAGCCCTCGGTCGCCTCCCTGACGAGCTGCCTCGTCCGTTCGACCAGCCACTGGTCGAGCGGGCGCAGGTCGACGTCGGGCTCGAGGCTGCGCCCACGAGGGCGCGAACCCCTCGATGTTCCCGTAGTCGACGAGGAACTTCACCGAGTGCCAGAAGGTGAGCAGCTTGCGCTTGATCTCGTGAGCCGGCCCGAACCCGAAGAGGAGATTGCGGTCCGGAGGCTGCGCGCAGTACTGCCAGCGCATCACGTCGGCGCCCATCTGGGCGAACGCGTCCTCGGCCTGGATCATGTTCCCCCAGGAGCCGTGCATCTCGCGGCCCTTCTCGTCGAGCATCTTCTCGTAGCCGAGCACGCGCTTGTACGGCGAGCGGCCGACGAGGACGACCGACATGAAGAACTGGGAGTAGAACCAGAGCCGGATCTGCTCGCGCATCTCGGTCACCCAGTCGGCGGGGAACCACTGCTCCCAGTGGGCGTGATCGGGCAGGTCGGCCTTGGTCAATCCGCGCGCCGCGCCGGTCGCGTACCCCTCGGGGATCCATTCGTCGTTCTCCCAGCCGAGCGTCGAGAAGGGAACGATCCCTGCGTCGAGCCAGACGTCTCCGACCTCCGGGATACGGGTGACCGTCTCGCCGCAGGCCGTGCACCGGATCGGAACGCGATCGACCCACGGCCTGCGCAGCTCCTCGAGCTGGTCGAAGCCCTCGGTCGCGAGCTCGCGCAGCTCCGCCTTCGAGCCGACCACGTTCAGATGGCCGCACGAGCAAGGGTAGAACGGCAACGGGAGGCCGTAGTAGCGGCGGCGCGAGATGTTCCAGTCGCCCATGTTGCGCAGCCAGTCGTCCATGCGCTTGCCCATGTACTCGGGCACCCATTCGCACCTTGGCGTTCTCGTCGAGCAACTGCTGGCGAATCTGATCGACGCCGATGAACCAGTCGTCGGAGAGCCGGAAGATGAGCGGGGTGTCGCACCGCCAGCAGTGCGGATAGGCGTGCGTGTACAGCCCGGCCTCGACGAGGAAGCCGGTCTCGCCGAGCCGCCCGATGATCTGGTCGGCCGCCTCGGTGGTCGAGAGCCCGTGCAGCCAGCCGTAGTCGTCGTAGAACCGCCCCGACTCGTCGACCGGCGTGAGGACCGCCAGGTCGTGCACCTTCGACAGCTCGAAGTCCTCGCCGCCGCAGCCCGGCGCGATGTGGACGATGCCGGTGCCCTGGTCCATCGTCACGTCCTCCCAGGGGATCACGCGGTGGTCGACCGCCGCTCCCGGCGGGAGATCGTCGAACGGGCCGCGGTAGCGCCACCCGACGAGCTCGGAGCCCTGCAGCCGCTCGACGTAGGAGTCGTCGGGAAAGAGCTTGACGGCAACCCATTCGCCGTTCTCCCGCCGTCCGTACTCCTCCGCGGGATGCACGGCGGCCGCGACGTTGGCGGGCAGCGTCCACGGCGTCGTCGTCCAGACGACGATGTGCTCGCCGGGCCGGTCGACGAGCGGCAGGCGGACGTAGAGCGACGGGTCGGCGCGGTCCTGGTAGACGCCCGCCTGCGTGAGCTCGTGCTGCGAGAGCGACGTGCCGCAGCGCGGGCACCATTCGGTCGAGCGGTGCCCCATGTACAGCCAGCCGCGCTCGTTGACGATCTTCAGGAACTTCCAGATGTACTCGATGTTCGTGTCGCTGAACGTGAAGTAGTCGCGGCCCCAGTCCATCCACTGGCCGAGGCGCTTGCTGACCCGCGGGTCAGCTCCTGCGACGACCAGCACGACGACGTCGCGGCATTTCCGCGGCGAACTCCTCGAGCCCGTACTCCTCGATCTCGCGCTTCGAGTTCAGCCCGAGCTCGCGCTCGACCCCGACCTCGATCCAGAGGCCCTGGCAGTCGAACCCGTTCTGGTAGCGCTGGTCGAAGCCGCGGAGCGCCTTGTAGCGCTGGAAGACGTCCTTGAGCGTCCGGCCCCAGGCGGTGTGGACGGCGAGAGCCTTGTTCGCGGTCACGGGCCCGTCGACGAACGACCAGCGCTCGTTGCCGCGATTTTGCGCCCGCAGCTGCTCGAAGGTCTGCTCCCGCTCCCACAGCTCGAGAATCTCCAGCTCGAGCGCTGCATGGTCGGGTTTGTCCGGCAGGGGCGAGAACATGTTTCGATCGTAGCTTCCGGGAACAAACGTTCCCGGCACGGCGTTGTACCCGGCGTAGGTCCACGAGAAAGGAACCGATTGACTACCAACGCGACAACCGACACGTTCGAGAGCGAGGTCCTGAAGTCCGACGGCAAGGTGATCGTCGATTTCTGGGCCGAGTGGTGCGGCCCGTGTCATGCCGTCTCACCCGTGCTCGACCGGATCGCCGACGAGCACCAGGTGAAGCTCGTCAAGGTCAACATCGACGAGCAGCAGGATCTCGCCCAGCGCTACGGCGTTGCGTCGATCCCGTTCATGGTGCTGTTCGAGAACGGCGAGCCGCAGGCTTCCGCCGTCGGCGCCATGCCGAAGGGCTCGCTCGAGAAGGCTCTGGGGCTCGCGGAGGGTTAACCCTCCGCCGCCTCGACCTTCTCGTCGCTCGGCACGGGCGCTGCGGCCTTGAGGGCCGGCTCGTCCACGAGCGACAGGACGCGCATCCCGTGCACGTAGGTGATCGCGCCGCCCAGCCAGCCGCCGGCGGTCAGAGCGGCGAACCCGATCAGCGTCAGGACGAAGGCGCCGGTCGTGACAGCCCCGTTCGTGTAGCCGCCGTGGCCGAAGATCGCGGCGAGCAGGAAGAAGAGCGTCCCGGCCAGCATCGCGACCATGTGCGCGGTCGCGGTCTTCCAGAGCTCGCTTCCCCACGTGATCGTCAGCCAGTCGAGAAGCCCGGTGAGCGCGGTCGCGACCGTCACCGCGAGCCCGACGACGAGCGCCAGCCACCACGCCCGGGCAAACCCATGCTCGGCGACACCGAGCTTGCTCAACACGGCGGCGACGGTCGCGAAGGTGTACGCCCCGATCGTCGCGTCGGTCAGCGGGGGATGGAGCGGATGGCCCGGCAGGCCGCGCACCAGGTAACTCGCCTTGAAGTTCGCCATGCGTCCGAGATATCCGGACGGCAGAACGTGAAACCGCTTCTCGCCTACGCGGCTTCGTCGAGGTAGGCGAGAAACGCCAGGTGCTTCGCGAGGTAGCTCTCGATCGCGCCGACTCCGTCCCGGGCCAGATCGCAGACCCAGGTCTCGGAGAGGTCGTTCTCGATCACATGCAGGGTGCCGGCTTCGTCCATTGGCAGATGATCGTCCGCCCGGCGGACGGCCGCATGAGCCGGTCGGCCCATCTTTCGGGGTCGCCAAGCCCAGTCCCTGTATAAGGGCCTCGTGCCGGGCTTCCTGATCGTCAACCCGCGCTCCGGAGACGGCGGCGCAGACGATCTGCTGGCCGCGGCGCGGACGCACGGGATCGAGACCCACGAGTTACGGGACGGCGACGATCTGCCGTCACTCGCGCGAGAGGCACCCGACGGGCCTCTCGGCATGGCGGGCGGCGACGGCTCGCTCGCCGCGGTCGCCGCGGTCGCGATCGAACGCGACCTGCCGTTCGTCTGCGTGCCGTTCGGGACGCGGAACCACTTCGCGCGCGACATCGGCCTCGACCGCAACGATCCCGTGGCCGCGCTCGCCGCCTTCGCCGACGGCGACGAGCGGCGAATCGACGTCGGGCGCGTGGGCGACCGGCTCTTCCTGAACAACGTCTCGCTGGGTGTCTACGCTCGGCTCGTGCATCGCCGCGAGCACCACCGGCGGCGGAGCAATGCGTTTGCCCGGTTGCGCGCGCTCGCGATCGCCGCGACGGAACGGCACCCGGCCCGGCTGACGGTCGACGCCGAGCCGCTGCACGCGCGAGTCGTCCTGATCTCGAACAACCGCTATGAGCTCACCGTGCTGTCGGTCGGCGAGCGCGAGCGGCTCGACGAAGGACGGCTGCACCTCTACGCGCCGCTCGGCTTGCTCCGCTCGTCCTGGGAGGAGCGCTCAGCCGAGCGCTTCACGGTGGCCGCGGGCGGGCGGCGCGTCCGCGCCGCGGTCGACGGTGAGCCCGTGACACTCGAGACGCCCGTCGAGTTCAGGGTGGAGCCCCGAGCCCTACGGCTCCTGCTGCCGCGCAGCCCACTCGGCTAGCACGCGGTCCTGCCCGGGAAACGCCATCTCCTCCGGCAGCTCGGCGGGCGTGAACCAGCGCAGCTCGTCGACGTCGTCTGCAGGCATGGGCTCACCATCGCCACGGACGAGCCAGGTGACGGAGAAGACGTAGCGCTCGCCGTACGGCTCGATCGTCGATCCGCGAGCAGCTGCACCGGCTCGATCTCGAGGCCCGTCTCCTCGCGAAACTCACGGCGTAGCCCTTCTTCGGCGCCCTCAGTCTCGTGCAGGAAGCCGCCTGGAAGATCCCAGCGGCCTCGCCTCGGCTCGCGCCCACGACGGGCGAGCAGGACGCGGCCGTCGCGTTCGAGGATCCCCTGCACGCCGGGAATCGAGTTGGCCCAGTACTCGCGCCCGCAGTCCCGGCAGGCGAGATGGTCGTCGCAAGGAGCGAGGTCGCCCCCGCAAAACGCACAGAAACGCCAGTTGTCGAGCGCACCCACGCCCTACATCATGGAGAATCCACGGGTGAAGAAGATCGTTCTCCTGCACTCGGCCCTGGGTGACTCGCGCCTGTGGCGCCCCCAGGTCGCCGCGCTCGCCCCGCACTTCGACGTGGTCACACCCGATCTACCCGGCTGGGGCCGGACGCCGCTTCCCACCGAGCCGTTCTCGTTCGTCGAGACCGTCGCAGCGGAACTGCCTGCCGTCCTCGTCGGGAACTCCTTCGGCGGGACGATCGCCCTGCGAACCGCGCTCGCGCACCAGGATCGGGTCGAGAAGCTCGTGCTGATCGGCGCGGGGCTGCCCGCCTGGGACTGGACCGAGGAGATGACCGGCTACTTCGCCGCCGAGGAGCAGGCCGTCGAGGCGGGCGACCTCGATGCGGCGACCGAGATCAATCTCGCGTTCTGGGTCGCGCCCGGCCACCACGACGAGGTGCGGCCACAGCAGCGTCGCGCTCTCGAGCTCCAGACAGCCCACGAGGAGCCCGAGCTCCACTGGCCCGACCTGGCACCGCTCTCGACCCTGCACATCCCGACGCTCGTCGTGATCGGCGAGAACGACAAGGCCGACTTCCTCGCGATCGCCCAGCACCTCGCGGAGGAGATCCCCGATGCAGACCTGGCGGTCGTCCCCGGGGCCGGCCACCTGGTGGGGGTCGAGCAGCCCGAGGAGCTGAACGCGCCTGCTCCTGGAGTTCCTAGACGGAGGATGCCCGTGTGCCCGAGTGAGTACCGGCCGGGCTGGGGCCAGACGCACAGGCCGTGGGGCCCGGCACCGACGGGGATGCGCGCGAGCAGCTTCCCGTCCCGCGTCGAGATCGCGTAGACGACGCCGCTGTAGCGCCCGGAGAGCCAGAGCACCTTGCCGTCTGCGGAGACGCCGCCCATGTCGGGGCTGCCGCCGCCGGGGATCCGCCAGGTGCGCACGACCTTGCGGGTCGCGAAGCTGACGACCGAGATCGAGCCCTCGCCGCGGTTCGACACGTAGAGAAAACGGGCGTCGCGGCTCGGATAGAGGCCGTGTGCGCCGCGGCCCGTGTGGACGAACGAGATGACGCGAAAGCTCTTCGCGCCCACGATCCAAACCCCATTCGACACCATGTCTGCGACGTAGAACACTCGGCCGTCGGGTGAGAGCTTCACGTCCTGCGGCATACCGAGCCCGCCTCCCGCTCCGAACACCTTGACGACGCGCTGCCCCGCGACGTCGAGCTCGAGCAGCTGACCCGAGAACTCACAGCTCACGAGCGCCTTCGTCCCGTCTGCGGTGAAGTCCATGTGATCGACACCGCGGCACGGCGTGGCCACCGACTTGACGAGAGCGAAGGTGTGGGCGTCGCGAAAATCGAGCCGGGCGTTGCGTTCGGCCACGACGATCGCGTAGCGCCCGTCGGGAGTGAAGTACATGTTGTACGGGTCGTCTACGGGCAACGTCTGCGTCGGCTTGCCGGTTCGAGGATCGAGCACGGTGAGCGTGTTGCCCACGTCGTTGGTGACGTACAGGTGCTTGAGGTCGTACGCAGGCACGACATGCTGCGGCAGCGCGCCGACGTCGAAGTGATCGACGACCTTGTAGGTCTGCGGGTCGATCACGTCGACCGTGTTCGATTGCGAGTTCGGGACGTAGACGCGGGGCAGCGCGGTGCGCGCCGCACCGGTGAGATTTCCCGCACGGTCGGCGGCGTAGACGTTGCTCGCGTCGACGAGCTTGGGGACTGCGGCAGTCGCCCTGCGCTCCGGCACGACCTCCGAGATCGTCGAGAGCGTGCCGGTGCCGCCTCGCCCGCCCGCGAGCAGGATCTTCCCGGGCAGGCCGACGGCGGCAAGGTCGGAGCGGGCCGAAGCGAGCATGCCGGCCGCGACCACGGTGCGCGCGATGGGGTCGACTGCCTCGATCGCGGCAGTCGGAGTGCCTACGGTGGCACCTCTGCCGCCGATCACGTAGACGCGGTTCCCGAGCGCCGCCGCCGCGGCGTGCGTCGTCGGGCTCGGCAGCCGGCCGATCCGCGTCACGCGCCCCGTCTTGGGGTCGAACGAGAGCACGGCGTCGCTGGCCGTCCCGGCCGGCGTCGAGCCGCCGGCGATCACGATGCGGCCGGCAGCCGCCGCGACCGCGGCGTAGCGCAACGCGCCTGGCAGATGACCGACCACCCGTGCCGGGCCGCCTGGGCGCCAGCGCACGATCGTGTCGAGCCACTTCGTCCCCGTGTAGCCGCCCACGACGTACTCGGCTCCGCCGAGCACGGCACCCGCCTGGTCCGAGCTCGGAGCCGGAAGCTGAGCCGACCGTGGCCGGCGCGCCGGGAGCGACGCGGATGATGCCGTCGAGCTGACGCACGCCGTCACCGCCCCCGAAGAGATAGACGGCACCGCCGAGAGTCGCGGCCGTCGCGTCGTGGAGCGCGACCGGCAACGGCGAGACCGTGCCGCGGGCGCGGACGAGCACGACGGCCGCCGTCGACGTGTCGGCCGCCGTGAGCCCGCCGGCGAGAATCGCCCCGCCCCGCCACGGGGCAGAGGTCGCGTCCTGGACGGGCGCGGCCAGGTGCCCGAGCGCATGCTCGGCGACGGTCACGGGGATCACGCGCAGAACCGGGTCCTTCGCCGCAGGCGTCGTGGTGTGCGTGACCGCCTGCTTGGCATGCCCGCCGCACCCGGCGGCGATGACGGCGACCGCCAGCAGCACGAACCTACGCGTGGACATCGAGCGTCCCGGCCGTGAACTGCTGGCCCTGTTCGGCTTCCCAGGCTGCATGCACGACTCTCTTCGTCCCGTCCGGGGCCCTGCACAAACCTGTGAACCCGAGGTTGTCGACGTGCGTGACCCGGCCGTGGCAGCGAACGCCGCTCGGCAGGAACTCGAGCTCGAACGACGTCGCGAGCAGGCCGCGCGGCTCGACGAGCAGATCCGCGCGCATCAGCACCCGCTGGTCGCCCCGCCCCTCCGCCGTCACCGAGACGAGCTCGCGCGTCGGCCCCGCGTTGCGCGAGATGATGCCGGCGAGCGAATCATGAAACGTGCGCGCGTTCCAGGGGCGCGGGTGAAACGGAAATACAACCAGGGCGAGCGCGACCACGAGAGCCGCCGCCGCAACACCGGCGCCGAGCGCGTTGCGCGGCGCCAGGCGGACGCGCTGCGCCGTCAGCGTCACGACGGTGCCCGCACTCACCGCGGTGATCGCCAGTAACCAGATGCTGCTGCGGTCGGTCCCGCTCGCAAGCCCGTGCACCGTCGCCGCCGTCCACACGGCGAAGTTCGCATAGTGGAACGCCCGCCAGCGGGCATACGGCATCCGGTCGCGCAGGCGGTTCGTGACCGCGAGCGCGAGCAGGAGCTCCGCGGCGACGATCCCGAGCGCCACCCACACCGGTCTGTACGACGAGACGAAGGGGACGACAACCGCGGAGAGTGAGAACCGCAGGTAGGAGTCGATCGCGATCGTGACGACGTGAATCACGATGAACGTGCCGACCAGGATGCCGCCGAACCGATGCACCTCCTCGAGCGCGAAGCGCGGCCAGCGCTCGAGCCGCCGTCGCGACGACATCGTCAGGCCGAGCGACACGACCGTCGTGAGAAGGACGTAGGCGACGACCCCCGCGGCACGGGCCGCGTACCAGTCGACCGGGCTGGAGGTCAGATGCAGGGGACCGTCTCCAGTGCGGCCGCCCACGCAGAGGTGGTGACGGTCCCGTCGGCGCCGGCGAACCGGCCGGGGAGGCCCCGCGCCTCGAGCCACGCCGGCCCCGCCTCGCCGAGCAGGAAGGCAGCTTTGGCCGCGACGTCGGCGGCCACACAGCTCGCGCCGCACACCGTCACCTCCGACCAGGGCGAGACCGCGGGGCGGCCGGTTCTCGGGTCGATCAGGTGATGCTGGAGCTCGCCCGCCCGCAGCCACCGGCGCCGCGTCGTGCCACTCGTCGCGAGCCCGCCTTGGACGCGCACAGCATCACCGCCGCTGAGACCGACGTCGACCGCGCCGCGCGTCGCAAGGTCGCCGCCGGCCGAGACGAAGCCGCCGTCGTCATCGAGGAGAACGGCCGCCCGGTCGACGGCGAGTGACTTGACGACACCGTTCAGATCGAGCTGCACCCCGGCTCCCAGCCGAAGGAGCGGGCCGGCCCTCCACAGCTCGGCCCAGGGCGCGCGCCCGGCGCCGGCGGCTCGCTCCGGTCGAGACCGGCCGCGAAGTCGCGGTCGTACCCTGCGCCGACCACCGCCGCGCCGACCCGGGGATCGACGAGACCGCCCGTCTCGCGGGAGGCCCAGAGGGCGATGTCGAGCACCTCGCGATAGAGCGGCGACATCGCGCCGCCGCCCGCGGCGTTCAGCCGCACGAGCTCCGACCCGGCCTTGAAGCGGCTGAACGTCTCGTCGTAGAGGTCGAACAGGGCACGCACCTTCGCAACCGTTCTCGGGCGTGCTCCGGCCACGACGACGTCGCAGCCCATCGACCGAAAGGCGGCGCGACTCACGACGGCGCCGACCCGATCCCGGGCGGCGCCTCCGCAGGCGCCAGGATCCCCGCCTCGAGCTGGTTTCGCCGCACCACGTCGACGAACGAAGCGGGCGGCGCGAGGGTCGTCACTCCGTGCTTGTGATGGCCCGGGAACTGCACGCGGGCGAGCGCCATCGTGGCCCCGAAGGCGACGATCGCTCCTCCCGCCAGAAGACCGCGCGCCAGGCGGACGCGGCGCCGGACTCCTGCGAGCCGAGACGTCATCGCCCCGAGCTTAGGCGCATCGGGGTAAAGCAGGGATGAAGACTCAGCGAACCTCCGCGAGCACCGCATCGGAAGCCGCGGCCATGCCTCCACCGCCCAGTCGCCGAACGCAAGGTCGGTGAGACAGCCGAGTGCGATCCCGGCCACGGGGTCGACCCAGACGAACGTCCCGCTGCGCCCGAAGTGGCCGAACGTCTGCGGGGCATTCCGCGACGCCGGTCCAGTGCGGCGATTTCCCGTCACGTACCTCGAGCCCGAGCCCCCAGTCGTTCGGCTGCTGGCGGCCGAAGCCGGGCAGCACTCCGTCGAGCCCGGGGAACTGCACCGCCGTCGCCTCCGCGAGCGTCTCCGGCGCGACCCGCGTCGGCGTTTGCAGCTCGCGCATGAGCGCCAGGAGATCGCCGAGCGTCCCCTCGGCGCCGGCTCCGGCCGAGCCGTGCAGCGTGGCCGTCGTTCCCTGCCAGACGTGTGCGAAGTACTCCGAGAACGGCATTTCGGCGCGTCGCTCCACGAGCTCGGCCGCCACCTCGAACCCGTAGTTCGAGTAGATCCGGCGGAGCGCCCGGGCGCGAGATCGGCGGGCCTGGGTCGAACGGCAGTCCCGAGGCGTGCGCGAGCAGGTGCCGGAAGGTCGCGTCCCGGCGGCCCTGCCGGCTCGTCGAGGTCGACCAGCCCTTCCTCCGCCGCGACGAGCATGGCAACGGCGGTCGCGAGCTTCGTCACCGAGGCCCACGCGAAGCGGCGCTCCGTCTCGCCGCTGCGTCGCCTCGATCAGGCCGGTCACACCGACGGCAACGTGCTCACACGGCCAACCGTCGACCTGGCGCAGGGCATCCACGAACGGCGAGACTAGCGGGCATGGAACGCCAGTTGATCTCGTCAGGAGCGTCGTTCGAGGACCGGGTCGGGTACTCGCGGGCGGTGCGGGTGGGGGACCGTGTCTGGGTCTCGGGCACTGCACCGATCATGCCGGGCGACGCCGACCCGCCCGCCGGCGCGTACGACCAGGCTCGGATCTGCCTCGGGATCATCGAGCAGGCGCTGAGAGAGGCGGGTGCGACGCTGGACGATGTCGTGCGCACCCGCATCTACGTCACCGATGCGGCCCACATCGATGCGGTCGGCCGCGCGCACGGTGAGGCCTTCGCACGAGCCCGCCCCGCCACGACCGGGATCGTCACCGCCCTCCTCGATCCACGCTGGCTCGTTGAGATCGAGGCCGAAGCGGTGATACTGGCGGCATGAAGCAGATCTTCCCACCGTCGATCACGGGCAAGGGCGGCGAAGGAACAGGGTCAGACCAGCCGAGCGTGCTCGACCACGCGTTCGGAACGAGCGACCCGTACACGCTGGGAGTCGAGGAGGAGTTCATGCTGCTCGATCCCGAGACGTGGGACCTCGTGCAGCACGTCGACTCGGTGCTGGCAGCCGTCGAGCACGGCGAGCATCACAACCGCATCCACGCCGAGCTGATGCAGTCGGTGCTCGAAGTGACCACACCCGTGTGCAAGACGGCAGGCGACGTCCTGCATTCGCTCACTCGTCTCCGCGGCTACGTCGCCGAGATCGCGCGTACCGAGGGGTGCCGGTTCGGCTCGGCGGGAACGCATCCGTTCAGCCTCTTCGAGCGCCAGCGCATCACGGCACGCGACCGCTACCGGCAGCTCGTCGACCAGCTGCAGTACGTCGCCCGGCGCGAGTTGATCTTCGGGATGCACATGCACGTGGCGGTCGACGACCCTGAGAAGGCGATCCAGGTGATGAACGGGCTCCTCGTGCACCTGCCGCAGATGCTCGCGCTGTCGGCGTCGTCGCCGTTCTGGCGCGGCGAGCCGACCGGCCTGGCGTCGAGCCGGCAGATGGTGTTCGCCGCGTTTCCGCGCTCCGGGCCGCCGCCGCGCTTCAAGGACTACGCGGACTACGCCGAGGTCGTCGGCCAGCTCGAGCGCACGGGCTGCATCGCGGACTACACCCACATCTGGTGGGACATCCGGCCGCATCCACGGCTCGGCACGATCGAGATGCGCGTGTGCGACGCCGTCACGCGCGTCGAGGACGCAGTCGCGATCACGGCGTTCTTCCAGGCGATCGTCAAGATGTACTGCGAGCTCTACGAGAACGGCAAGCAGATCCCGAGCTGGCATCGCCTGCTGACCACGGAGAACAAATGGCTCGCGGCACGGTACGGGCTCGAGGCGCCGATCATGGACCTGGCCACGGGCCGTCGCAACCGCGTGCCGGTCGCGCAGCTCGTCCGCAGGACGCTTCGCGACATCGAGCCCCACGCTCGCGAGCTCGGCTCCGAGCGCGAGCTCGAAGGCGTGCGCGAGATCCTTTCCCGCGGCAACGGCTCCGACCGCCAGCTCCGCGTCTGGAACGCGAACCGCGACATCGTCGAGGTCGTGCGCGAGATCTCGGCTGCGACCGAGGAGTCGGCCGCTCCTAGCGCACCGGCAGTGAACTGACGCGGCTGCGCAGTCCGACCGCCCAGAGGTGACGCTGGTCGGGCGACCACGCAAGGCCGAGCGCGACGTGAGTGAGCCTGCGCACGGAGAGCCTCGGCTCGAGAGCGATCACCCAGACGTGTGCGCCGTCGGTCAGCGCGAAGTGCGCACCGTCAGGCGACAGAACGGCAGTTCCGGCCGCGTTCTGGGTCCAGCGTCCGGCCTGAGAAGCTCCAGGTCCGCCGGATGCGGTGCGCGCGCACGTCGAGCGCGACGACCCGGCCGTACCCGGGCGCGAGCGCCCACAAGGTGCGCCCGTCCGGATCCGGCGCGAGCGCCCAGGTGGTCGCCGCGCTGAAGTCGCCGTTGCCGGGGAGGTCGATGCAGTGGGCGGTTCCGGCGACGAGATCCAGCTCGTGAACCATCGCGCCGCCGCCCGCACCGAGGTAGAGCGTGAAGAGGTACCTGCCGTCAGGTGAAGAGGCACGCGCGAACGGCAGGCCGGAGATCGTCGCCGACTCGCCCGGGTCCCGCAGCGCCCGCGTCACGAGCTTGTTGGTCGCCAGGTCGAAGAGTCGCACCTGGTAGCCCTCGCCGAGCGTCCTGATCAGGAACAGCTTCTTGCCGCGGAGGGCGTCGAACGACCAACGGTTGCCTCCGAGCTTCACGATCCTGCTCGCTCGGTGCGAAACGATCGCGAACGTGGTCGATCGGGTCTGCGTGCGTGCGAGCACGGCCTGCACGACCATCCTGCGACGTCCCGACGAGCGAGAACGCCCCGTGGAGCGCAAGCACTGCGTACGCGACGCGCTTCCCGTCGGCGGCGTCGAACCAGGTGACGAGAGCACCGTCCTGGTGCACGAGCCGGTCGCCGGCGACAACTCCGGCGGGCAGGTACCAGCGCGTTGCGCCGGTCTCGAGGTCGATCACGCGGAGCGGCTTGCCGATGCTCCCGCGAAAGCCGAGCAGCGCACCGTGCCCGAGCGTGAACTGGCTCGGCGCGCAGTTGAGCGGCGAGCACGCCGCCGCCGCGGCCGAGCCCGGCAGGCCGAGGACGGCGACAGCGAGCGCGAGGACGAGCAGGTACCGCATCACGGCCAGAGTACGCCGGAGGGACCGCTGAAGGTCCGGAGCCCGTATTGGACCTCGTGAGCGCTTCTGGTCGTAGAGTCGTGGGGTGTCCGAGCGCGCCTGGATCAGGGGTGCGAAGCGCGGATCGATCGCCGATCTCGAGCGGCTCTTCCGCGAGCACTGGCCGCGCGCTCACAGGGCGGCATTCCTCGTCACCGGCGATGCTGCGGCGGCCGAGGACATCGCCCAGGAGGCGTTCCTGGCCGCCGTGCGCAACCTCGACCGCTTCGACCGGCGCCGGCCGTTCGCGCCCTGGCTGCATCGCATCGTCGTCAACCGCGCGATCGACTGGACGCGCGCACGCAAGCTTCGGGCCGAGATCGAGCTCGGGGACTCGCTCTCCGCTCCCCCACTCCCGGAGCGCGACAACACGACCCTCGGGCGGATCGCCGAGCTCGCACCCGAGCATCGCGCCGTGGTCGTCCTGCGCTACGTCCTCGAGTACACGCCCGGTGAGATCGCCGAGCTGCTCGACCTGCCGCGCGGCACCGTCAACTCACGACTGCGCCGCGGGCTCGACCGGCTGAAGGAGCTGCAAGCGTGAGCACCGCCGAGGAGCGCACCTGGGAAACGGTCCGGCGCGCCTACGAGGAGCGGCCTCGAGGGCGTCGCCGCGACCACCGGCGCCTCGTTGCGCTGGCAGCGCTCGTCGCGCTCGGCAGCGTCGTGACCGCCGCCGTCCTCTCCGCGCCGGGCCGCGCGGTCTTCGAACGTGTGCGGGAGGCGGTCGGCGTCGAGCACGCTGCGCCGGCCCTCTTCTCGCTGCCGGCACCGGGACGCCTCCTCGTCGTCTCGCCCGGCCAGGGCGGCGTCTGGATCGTCGAGCCCGACGGGCTCAAGCGGCGAATCGGCTTCTACCGCGATGCCCGCTGGTCGCCACACGGCCTCTACATCGTCGCCACGCGGCCCGACGAGCTCGCGGCGCTCAGCCCCGGCGGCGGCGTCCGCTGGTCGCTCGCCCGGCGCGGAGTCCGCTTCCCTGCGTGGGAGGGAACGCGAACCGACACACGCATCGCCTACGTGACCGACGGCGGCCTCCGGGTCGTCGCGGGGGACGGCACGGGCGATCGGCTGCTCGACAGGTCCGGCGGCAGTACACCGCCCGCCTGGGATCCCGCGCGGATCCACACACTCGCCTACTACGCGAAAGGTGCGATCGTGCTGCGCGCGGACGATGGCAGCCTCGTCTGGCGCAGGCCGATCACAGTGACGCCGACCAGTCTCGACTGGTCGTCCGACGGCCGCTATCTCGCCGTCTCCTCGCGGACGCGCATCATCGTCCTCGATGCGTCCGGGCACGTTCACCGTACGATCTCCGAGCTCGGGGCGAAGCGTCTCAGCGGCGCCTTCGAGCCGGGCTCCCATCGCCTCGCCGTCGACATCCGGCGCGCGAGCCGAAGCGAGGTTCAGCTCGTCGACCTCGACCGGACCGCCTCCGTACGGCTCCTCTTCGCCGGGCCCGGTGCCTTCGGCGATCTCGCCTGGTCGCCGAGCGGCCGGGTCCTCCTCGTCACCTGGCCGGCCGCGAACCAGTGGATCTTCCTGCACGGCACGCGCGCCAGCGCGGTCGGCAACATCCGCGAGCAGTTCCGGCGCGCCGGCGCGAGCCGGCGGCGCCGCTGCAAGTGGCCGGCCGCTGGTGCTGCGCCGGGTAGGTTTCGCCGATGGTCGGCGTCGGCGAACGCGTTCCGAACGCGACGGTCTTCCTCGGGCCGAACGAGCCCGTGACGATGCTCGAGCTGGTCGAGGACGGACCGAAGCTGCTCGTCTTCTACCTGTTCGACTGGTCGTCGACCTGAACGAACGAGCTGGAGCTCCTGCGTGACAGGAGAGAGGAGTTCGACGCAATCGGCGTGCAGCCGATCGGGATCTCGCGCGACTCTCCCTGGACGCACATCGCCTGGGCGCAGGCACTGGATTTCAACTTCGGGCTCCTCTCCGACTTCAACGGCGAGGCGGTCCGCGCGTTCGGGATCGGCTGCGAGTTCCGGGGCTTCCGCGAGGTGGCGAGCCGAACGACCTTCCTCGTCGGGGAGGACGGCGTCGTGCGCGCCCTGTGGCGGTACGAGACCGGCGACGTGCCAGACCTCGACGAGTGGCTCGAGGCGGCCCGCCTGCTCACGGCCAAGAGGAGCTAGGTCACATCCCCATCGCGTGATAGCCGCTGTCGACGTACAGCGTCGTCCCGGTGACGTTGCGGGCGCCGTCGCCGAGCAGGTACTCGGCCGCGGCGCCGACGTCTTCCGCGTCGACGTGCCGGTGAAGCGGCGAGCGCTCCTCGACGATCGACTCCATCGTCGGGAAGCCCGCGATCGACCGCGCTGCGAGCGTCCGCACCGGGCCTGCTGAGATCGCGTTGACCCGGATGTTCTTCTGCCCGAGGTCCCACGCGAGGTACTTGACCGAGGAGTCGAGTGTGGCCTTCGCAACGCCCATCACGTTGTAGTGCGGCACCGCGCGCTCGCCGCCGAGGTAGGTCATGGTGAGAATCGAGCCCCCACCGGCAGCCTCCATCAGCGGCTCGGCCGCCTTCGCAGCCGCGACCAGCGAGTACGCACTCACGTCGATCGCGAGCCAGAAGCGCTCACGCGGCGTGTCGGTGAAACGGCCTTCGAGATCCTCGGCCGCCGCGAACGCCACCGAATGGACGAGGATGTCGAGCTTCCCGCCGAAGGTGTCACCGACCTCCGAGAAGACGCGGGCGATCGCAGCATCGTCACGGACGTCCAGCTCGGTGACGAGCGGGCTTCCGACGGACTCCGCCAGGTCGCGAACGTTCTTCTCGATTCGCTCGCCCTGGAAGGTGAACGCGAGCTCGGCGCCGCCGGCGGCCAGACGCTGGGCGATCGCCCAGGCGATCGAGCGCTTGTTGGCCACTCCGAGGATCAGGGCTTTCTTGCCGGCGAACATTTGAGGGCCGACTCTAACCACCTTCGGCTACTGTGCGTGACGTTGCGTCGCCTGCTCATGTTCTCGGCGGTGTTCGGGCTCGCGGCGGCGGCAACAGCCTCGGCCGCGCTCACTCCTGTCCGTAGGCCGGTCGGCGAGGCGTCCCTGCCCCGTGTCCGCGCAGGCGTGCTCCACGTTCCCGCGACGCAGACCCGCGGGCTCGTCCGTGTGATCGCCCGCCTGGCCGCGCCGCCGCTCGCGGCGTGGTCCTCGGACCGCTCGTTGTCGTCGGCATCCCGCTCGAACCGCCTCGACGTGCAGTCGGCTGGATCGGTCGCGTACCTCGCCAAGCTCGCCCGCCTCCAAGCCACCGCGGCGGCAGAGGTGCGCGCTGCAATTCCGAAGGCGCGGATCGAGGAGCATTACGGGATCCTGCTCGACGGCTTCGCGGTGCGATTGCCGGCCAGGTCGCTGCCGACCCTCCTCGGGCTGCAGGCGGTCACGAAGATCTATCCGAGCCTCACCTACACCGCCACCATGGACCGCGGGCCGAGCGTCATCCACGCCACCGACCTCGAAGCGGCAACAGGCCAGAAAGGCGAAGGCATCAAGATCGGCGTCGTCGACACCGGTGTCGATCCGTCGAGCCCGTTCCTCAACTCGGCCGGCTTTTCGTACCCCGCCGGGTTCCCGAAGGGCGACACGAAGCTGACGACGCCGAAGGTGATCGTGGCGAAAGTCTTCCCCGGGCCGGTCCGCGACAAGGCGAGCAACAAGGCGTTCGATCCCACCGAGCCGCACGGCACACACGTCTCCGGCATCGCGGCGGGAGACGAGAACACGACGGCCCCCGCAGGCAGAGACCACCCCCTGGTGACGAACCTCTCGGGGGTCGCGCCGAAGGCCTGGATCGGCAACTACCGCGTCTTCACCGTCCCGACACCGCTCGGCCACGAAGCCAACACCCCGGAGATCGTCAAGGCCTTCGAAGCGGCGGTGGCCGACGGGATGAACGTGATCAACTTCTCCGGCGGCGGGCCGCAGACCGATCCTGCGAACGACGCGATGTACGAGGCGATTCACAACACCGTGCTCGCCGGCGTCGTGCCGGTGATCGCCGCGGGGAACGACCGTGAGGACTTCGGGCTCGGAACGGCAGGCTCACCCGGGACCGCTCCGGACGCGATCTCCGTCGCTGCGACCTCGAACTCGCACGTGTTCGCACCCGCGCTCTCGGTCGTCGGCGGCCCGCCGTCGCTCGGCGCGATCCCGATCCAGGGCGCCGGCGGTGCTGCCGTGCCCGCTGCCTGGACGACGCTCGACCAGCAGCTCGTCGACGTGACCACGATCATGGGCACGGACGCCAAGCCGGTCGACTCCCACCTCTGCGGGGCTGCGACGGCCCCGAACACCGCCGTCGGCACGCTGCCGAAGAATTCCGTGAAGGGCAAGATCCTGCTCGTCTCGCGCGGCGACTGCACCTTCTTCTCGAAAGGCAGAGCGAGCGGCGCTCGGCGGAGCGATCGGGCTGATCGTCGTCGACAACCGCTTCGGCGAGGCCAACGCCATCCCGATCCAGCTGCCGCTTCCCGCGGGCATGATCTCCGACCTCGACGGCGCAGAACCTGCGCGCCTACGCAGACGCGAACGGCGGCCAGGCGACAATCCGCGTCACGAGCGGGATCCAGGAGATCCAGACCGGCCGCAGCGGCGTGATCACGAGCTTCTCGTCGGCCGGGCCGACCGACTTCGGCCACCTGCTGAAGCCCGACATCTCCGCGCCGGGGCTCGACGTGCTCTCCTCGACGCCGCCTGCGACGACCGGCGAGACGTTCTCGGTCTTCGCCGGAACGTCGATGGCGACACCGCATGTCGCCGGGGCCGCTGCGCTGCTCCTCCAGCAGCATCCGGGCTGGTCGCCGTGGCAGGTCAAGTCGGCGCTGATGTCGACTGCCGGACCTGCCTGGGGCGACACGGCGCGCACGCAGGAGGCGCCGGTGCTGCTCGAGGGTGCAGGGCTCACCAATGTGCTGACCGCCGACGATCCGCTGGTGTTCACCGACCCTCAGTCGCTCTCGTTCCAGCGAATCGACGTCTCGAACGGGCCGCAGCGCTCGTCGCTCCTGCTCACGTTGACCGACGCGGGCAACGGGTCGGGGAACTGGACGGTCTCGCTCGCGCCGCAGGCGCAGACGAGCGGCGTCGAGATCGACGTCCCCGGCACGGTCGCCCTCGCCCAGGGCGGCGATGTTCCGGTTCCGGTCGTCGTACGTGCGGCAGCCGATGCCGGCACCGGCGAGAACTACGGCTTCGTCGTCCTTACCCGAAACGGCGTGCAGCGCCGGGTGCCGTACGGCTTCCTGATCGAGCGGCCCGCGCTCCGCAACCTGACGGCGGTGCCTTTGAAGAAACTGCAGACGGGGAACACCGCGACCGGGACCAGCACCGTCTCGGTCTACTGCTGCCCGCTCGCTCCCTTCGGCCCGCCCGTGAACTACACGGGGCCGACGATGAACGAGGACGGTTCGGAGCATCTCTATTACACGGACGTCAACCAGCCGATCGTCAACCTGGGCGTCTCCGTTCTCGCCTCCAGCCCCGGCGCGCTGATCGACCCGTTCGTGCTCGGGTCGAAGGACGAGAACGACGTCCAGGGGTACGCCGGCATCCCGACGGACGTCAACTCCTTGACCTACGACGCAAACCAGGACATCGGCGCCGCCGGCGTCCAATTCCCCCGGCTCCAGCGCTTCTACGTGGTCGTCGACTCGCGCGCCGATCCGTTCACGAATCGCCCGCAGAAGGGCAAGTACCTTCTGAATGCCTGGGAGAACGATCTGACGCCACCCTTCGTGCGCGTGCTCGACGAGGAAGGTGACTGCCGGGTCGCCCGCTGATCGTCGCTCAGGCGGTCGACTTTCAGTCGGGCGTCGATCCGGCATCGCTGGTGCTCAACTACGACCACGCGCTGGTCGGAGCCTCGGCATACGACCCTGCCTCGGGACTCGTCCTCTTCGGCCTCCCGACAGCGGCACCGAAGCTCAAGCCCGGCACGACCAAGTCGATCGTCGCCGCCTCCGACTACCAGGAGGCCAAGAACATCAACACGATCGGCAACAGCATCTACCCGAACACCGCCTTCCTGTCGACGAAGCTCAAGGTCGTCAACGGGCCGACGGTGACCTGGATCGAGCCGCCCTCGAAAGCGTGCGCACTGAAGAGCGACCGCCTCGTGGTCGTCGCCGGATCGACCAGGAAGATCAAGAGCGTGACGTTCAGCGACGGCACGCGCCGGATCGGGGTCGACAAGACCGGCCCGGTCGGGCGTGTACTCGGTGCCGTGGAGCACGAAGGGGCTCGCCAAGGGCCCACGCCACCTGAAGGCAACCGTCACCGACGTGGCAGGGCGCACGGCCACGGCGAGCCTCGACCTGAAGATCTGCAAGTAGCCGTCGTCACCGGAGCGAGCTCGGGCATCGGTGCCGAGCTGGTGCGCGCGCTGCAGGCGCGCGGCACACTCGTCGTCGGGCTCTCGCGCCGGCGATCCGAAGCGGACGAGCACGAGGAATGCGACGTCGCCGACCGCGACGCGGTCGACCGCACCGCTGCGCGCGTGCTGGCGCGCCATCCGCAGCTCGATCTCCTGGTGAACAACGCGGGGATCCCCGCGCGCGCCAACTACCTCGACGCCGGCCCCGAGAAGATCGAGCGCCTCGTGCAGGTCAACTACCTGGGCTCCGTCTGGCCGACGCTCGCGTTCCTTCCCGGACTGGGCGAGGGGTCACACGTGGTCAACATCGTCTCCGTCGCGGGATCGTTCGCCGTCGGTCCCTACTCCGCCTCCAAGCACGCGCAACTCGCGTTCTCACGCTCGATCGCGGTGGAGCTCGCGCCGCGCGGGATCACGGTGCACACCGTCAACCCCGGGTTCGTCGAGACCGAGGGCTTTCCGCAGTTCGAGCACCTGCCGCGAGCCCTGCACCGGCTGATCGCCCACCCCCCACTCGTCGCCGAACGCGTGCTCGCCGCTGATCGACGGCGGGAGACGAGAGATCTTCGTGCCCCGCTGGTACCGCCCGGCCGCCTGGGCACAGGCACTCGCACCGGGAGCGATCGCTAGCGTGCGAGCACGTACCAGCCGACGACGGCCTCGTAGCCGCTAGGCGCCAGGCTGCGGGCACGCTCCCGCTCGGCTCCCTCGCAGCCTGCGAGGTCGAGGTACGCCTCGATGTCCCGCGGCTCCCGCACGATCTCCTGGCGGCGCAGAACGAGGTTGTTCGAGTCGAACAGGCCGCGCAGGTCGACGTCGGCGAGCAAACGCGTGGTCGAAGGGTCGCGCGCGTGCTCGAACCGCGTCAGCTCGAACGACGCGAGCGGATCGCTGGGCGCGAGCTGATCGACCACCAGAATCGTGCCGCCGGGCTTCGTCACCCGGACGAGCTCGGCGACGAGCAGCTCCGGCCGTGGCGTGTGGTGGAGCGTGCGCAGCGTCGCCGCGACGTCGAACGAGAAGTCCTCGAGCGGAAGATGCTCGCCGTCGCCGACGACGACCTCGACGTTGGCGGGGGCGTCTGCAGCAGCTCTGGCGGCGACCTCCTCGTCGAGCTCGACGGCAACGACCTCACGCACCCGGGGCGCGACGGCGAAGGCGAATGCGCCGGTGCCGGCACCGACGTCGAGGACGCGCTCGTCTCCGGCGAGCGGCAGCAGCGCGTCGAGGCGTGCCCGCAGGCCGGCGGCGCGCGACGCCTGCAGCGCTGCCCGCCGCTCGGCCTTGCTCACCGGTCGTCCACCACCACACGGTGCGCCCGGGGCGGCGCCGTGACGATGCCGCACGCGAGCTCGTAGGTGATCGTGCCTGCAACCCGCGCATGCTCCTCGAGCGGCAGCCCGGCGCCGACGATCGTCACCGGCGTCCCCGGCGGCAGCTCGCGGTGCAGCACGACAGCGGTGGCGTCCATCGACACGGCACCGACAACTCTGCACCTTTCTCCGTCGACCCGCACATCCGTGCCGGTGAGGTCGCGGCGGAACCCATCCGCGTAGCCGACGGGGAGGATCCCGATCCAGGTGTCCCGGTCGGCGACATACAGGCGGCCGTAACCGGTCGACTCGCCCGCGCGCAGGAGCTTGCACTGGGCGATCGCGGTCGTCCACGACAGCACCGGCACCAGCCCGTCGTCCGCAGGGTCGCCCGCGAAGGGCGAAAGCCCGTACAGCGCGATGCCGCAACGAACGGCATCGAAGCGCGACTCCGGGATCCGGAGCGCCGCTGCGCTGTTGGCAACATGCCGCGTCAGGTGCGAGACGGGCTCCGTCGCGGCGCAGAACCGCTCGATCTGCACGCGCGCGAACTCGACGTCCGAGTCTGCGGTCGCGAGATGCGTCATCACACCGACGACGTCACGAGTCGGCGCAGGCAGCTCCGACGTGCCCCAGCGGCCCATGCCGGTGTCGAGCTTCACATGGACGGCGACTCCTTCCGGGATCTCGCCGCCCGCGACGACCAGGGCGAGCCGTGCATCGCGCGCCTGCGCGATCTCGTCCGCCGACGCCGGCCCGAGCACGAGGATCGACGCGTCCGGAAACTCGCCGCGCAACTCCAGCGCCTCACCGACACTCGCGACGCACAGCGCCTGCGCACCTGCGGCGAGCGCCGCCCCGGCACAGTCGACCGCGCCGTGCCCGTACGCGTCGCCCTTCACGACCGCCCAGACCTCCGCACCCGCGACCGTCGCGCAGCAGCGTCTTGACGTTGTGCCGCAACGCGGCCAGGTCGATCGTGATCTCGGATCTCACTGCAGCGGTGTGCGCTGCAGACCGTGACCGGCGAGCGCGCGCTGCAACGCCGGCAGCAGGTCCGAGGCGATCGCTCCGCGCTGCGGCTCGACGAGCCCGGCCGCAACCCCGTGCGCGACCGCTGCGGTCGCGGCCGCGAACCGTGCCTCCATGCCCTTCGCGAGGAACGCGGCGACGATCCCGGTGAGGACGTCACCCGAGCCGGCCGTGGCGAGAACAGGTGTGCCGTAGCCCGCCACGAGCACGCCTTCACGCGGCGCCGCGACGATCGTGTCCGCGCCCTTGAGCAGCACCACCGCCCCGAAGCGCGAGGCTGCCCGCCGCGCGGCGTCGAGTCTGTGCGCGTCGACCTCGCGGGCCTCCAGCCCGAGCAGGCGGCCGAGCTCGCCGCTGTGCGGCGTCAGGATCGTCGGCGCCGCGCGGGCGAACGGCTCGAGCCCCCAGAGCGCGTCGGCGTCGAGGACGACCGGCAGCTCGAGCTGCTCGAGCAGGATCCGCACCAGCTCGACCGTGCCGTCGCTGCGGCCCAGGCCCGGCCCGAGCGCGACCGCATCGGCCTGCTCCGCCGCGGCGAGCACCGCGTCCGCGGACCGGGGCAGCAGGCGCCCCGCCGAATCTTCGGGCAGCGGCCGCTTGACCACCTCGAGGAGAGTCGTCTCGAGCACCGGCAGCGTCGACTCCGGGGCGGCGAGCGCCACGTAGCCGGCGTCCGCGCGGAACGCAGCCAGCGCCGTGAGCATCGGCGCGCCCGTCAGTCCACGGGAGCCTCCGACGACGAGCACCGACCCGGCGGTGTACTTCGTCGAGAGCGCCTGCTTGTGCGGCACCTCGAGCAGCGCGGACGCGGGCACGAGCGCGTGCTCGTGGTCGCGCGGCCGCAGGCCGATCGGCGCAACCTGGACGGAGCCTGCGCGGAAGCGGCCGGGGGCGATCGCAAGGCCCACCTTGGCGGCGCCGAACGTGACCGTCGACGTCGCCTGGACGGAAGCGCCGGCCAGCTCGCCCGTCGAGGCGTTCACGCCCGACGGGACGTCGACGGCGACCACCGGCCGCCCGGCACCGTTGATCAGGTCGATCATCCGAGCCGCGTCCTCACGCGGCGCATCGGTGAGCCCGATCCCGAGCAGGGCATCGACGATCACGTCGGGATCGCCCAGGTCGCCCATTCCTTCGACGAGCGTCACCTCGCGCCCCGCCTCTCGCAGGACGCGCGCGCACACCTTGCCGTCGCCGCCGTTGTTCCCGGCCCCGCAGACGACCGTGACCCGCCCCGGGTAGTGACGCAGCACGTGCTCGGCGACCGCCGTCCCGGCGCGCTCCATCAGCTCCGCCATGGATCCCTGGTGTGCCTCCTCGGCACGGCGGGTCTCGTCGGCCGTCAGCAGCGGCTGCAGCCTCATCCGTCGACCACCACCGCGACGGCAGCCGCGAGCTCGCGCGAGTGGGTCATCGAGAGCTCGATCGGGCCTGCGCCGATCTTCTTCGCCCATTCGGCGGTGCGGCCGGTCAGGAAGACCCCGGGCTTCGGCCTGCCCCGAACCTCGATCTCCTTCCAGGTGAAGTACACGCCCGACCCCAGGGCCTTGCCGACCGCCTCCTTCGCCGCGAAGCGGCCTGCATAGTGCTGCGGCGGGTTGGGCTTCGAGTCGCAGTAGGTGCGCTCGGCCTCGGTGAAGCAGCGCTCCTTGAAGTCCTCGCCGTGGCGCGCGAGCGCGCGCCGTATCCGGTCGATCTCGATCAGGTCGACCCCGACGCGCATCAGAGGTTTGCTTCGAGCCAGTTCGGCAGTTGCGCGATCGAGGAGACGATGCCTTCCGGCTGCACCGTCGAGCGCTCGACCTCGTCGGGGCGAAACTTGCCGGTGCGAACGAGGATCGTCTTCATTCCGAAGCGGTGGGCACCGAGAACGTCCCCCTCGAGGTCGTCGCCGATCATCCAGGTGATGCTCGGGTCTGCGTCGACCGCTTCGAGCGCAGCAGTGAAGTAGGCGATCGACGGCTTGCCGAGGACCGTTGCCTCGATCTCTGCCGCATACTCGAGCCCTGCGACGAAGACACCGGTGTCGAGCCTCGGGCCGTCCGCGGTCTGCCACCACTTGTTCTTGTGCAGGCAGTAGAGCTCTGCGCCCGCCTCGAGCTCGTGAAACGCACGGTTCAGGTTGAGGTAGGAGAAGACTCGGCCGACCTCTTCGCCCTCGTCTGCCCCGCCGACGAGCACCGCGTCGACATTCATGCCGACCAGCTGCAGGCCCTCCAGGTCGTCGAGGATCCCCGGCATCGTGAGCGCCAGCACGCGCTTCCCCTTCAGCTCGCGCGACGCGACCGAGCCCGTGGTCTGGAGCTCGTCCTCGACGATGTCGAACCCCATCAGCTGAAGCTGCTGGGCGAGCTGCTGGCGCGAGAGCGTCGTCGAGTTCGTGACGAAGCGCAGCCGGTGACCTGCCTCCCGCAGCGCCCGCACCGCGGAGGCCGCCCCTGGGATCGGAACGCCCGAGACGTGCAGGACGCCGTCCACGTCGAGGAGAATGGCGGCCATGAGGATCGAGTCTATTCGCTCGGAGATCGCGTTCAGGTTCTCCCGGTCGAGCGGGCCGGGCGGCCAGCACGCCCAGAAGAGCTCGACACGTGTCGAGGCGCTCTTCGACGTCGAGGAGTCGCTCGGCCTCACCGCCCCGGAACGTCGGCGCGTCCTGGAGCGAATCGGGCCTGTCGTGCGGGCGATCGCCCAGGACGAGCGGTCCCAGCTCAGAAACCGTGAGCTCGCGACCGACCGCATCGTCGAGCAGCTGCGCGAAGCGGTGAAGGTGCGCCGGCCACGCCGGCCGACGAAGCCGACGACGGCGTCGAAGGAGCGTCGGCTCGACGACAAGAAACGACGCGGGCAGACCAAGCGACTGCGCCGCGAGCTCGACGACTAACCTGGGCCGCCGTGGACGAGTACACGGTGATCCTCGATCAGGCACGCGCAAGCATCGCCGCCGGGCGGACGCCCAACTGGCCGGTGCTCGAGGCACGCGTCAAGGCGGTGGCCCGCGCTCCGCGCGCGCAGCCCGATTCCGGGCAGGAGGACCGGGCGCTGCGGCAGCTCGCCCTGCTCGCCTCGGTCCAGCGGGCCAAGGCGCGGGTCGCGCCGCCGACCACTGCGGTCTCGGCTCCTGCGCGCAGGCCGCACGCGTTGCGCGAGCGGCCGACGATCACCGGCAACATGGAGGTCGAGCGCGAGACCGAGGGCTCCGCCTTCGTGCTCCGCTGGCAGGCGGCCCCCGCCGTGGCCGAATGGGCTGTGCGGTTGAGCGAGCGGCGCGACCCCCGCGGCAGCTACGTGGTCGTCGCCGAGCGGTCGCTGCCCGCAGGCTCGACGTCGGTGGAGGTGCCGCTCGGGGCGAACCCGCTCCGTGTGCACCTGCTCGGACGCGGCCGCGGCGGCAAGCTCGTGCGGCGCGCCGTCATCTCGCCGCTCACCGCGGAGTCGTGGGGCGAGCGCTTCCAGCGCCGGGCGAGCGCCGCCTAGCTACAGGAGAGCTCCGGCGCTAGAGCTGGCGGCCGGGGCGGTCGAACCGCGAGTCGACGCCGTAGCGGGCGCCGAGGACGCAGACGACGAGCAGCACGATCAGGAAGGCGATTGCGGTCATGACTCGAGTGTGCCTTGCAGGGTTTATCAGCGCAAATCGTGCTACCGTTCATATTGATTATGAAACCTGATAGTTGGCTCGGCGTCGAGCTGCGGCACTTCGCCGCGCTGCAGGCCGTGGCCGCCGAGGGCTCCTTCGGCCGGGCGGCGGAACGGCTCGGGTACACGCAGTCGGCGATCAGCCAGCAGATCGCGACCCTGGAGCGCATCGTCGGCGAGCAGCTGGTCGAGCGCCCCGGCGGGCCGCGGCCCGTCTCCTTGACCGAGGCCGGCCACCTGCTCCTCCGCCACGCGGACTCCCTCGTCGCCCGCCTCCAGGCAGCCCAGGCCGACCTGCTCGCGCTGCAGGCGGGCGAGGCTGGGACGCTGCGGATCGGCACGTTCCAGTCGGCCGGCGCGCGCGTCCTGCCGGAGATCATGCGGCGTTTCGCCGCCCAGTGGCCGCGCATCGAGGTCATGCTCGAAGAGCACGACGACGAGGAGATCGCCGACGCGCTGGAACGCGGCGAGCTCGACGTCGGCTTCGTCCTCCTCCCGGTCGGCGACGCGCCGCTCGAGACGGTCGAGCTCCTGCGTGATCCCTATGTGCTCGTCGTCGCGGCCGGGTCGCCGCTTGCAGAAGGCCCGCCCTCGCTGCGCGAGATCGCACGTCAACCGCTCGTCGGCTTTCGGTCGGGCAGCTCGACCGACCCCATCGTCGCGGCGTTCCGCGCGGCACGCGTGGAGCCGCGCTGGGCGTTTCGCTCGAACGACAACCAGACGGTGCAGGGCCTGGTCGCGGCCGGGATGGGCTGTGCGATCGCACCGCTTTTGACGGTCGACACGAGCGATCCCAGGATCGTCGCCGTCGATCTCGGCGGCGCCGTCGAGCCCCGGGTGGTCGGGATCGGCCGCCACCGCGACCGCTACGCGTCGCCGGCCGCCCGCGCGTTCATCGAGACGGCCCTCGCGGCCTAGCGGCCGGCCGCCGCGAGCCGTCGTGAGCCGCACCGTGGGCTGCACCGATGACCAGGTCGAAGCTCGTGCATCTGGTCCGGCTGCGGCCGAAGCAGATGCTCGGTGCCGGCTCGGACGTGGCCGGCTGCGCCGTATCGGCGAAAGCCGCCTCCGCCCGCAGAAGACATCGAGCCACGAGAGCTCTTCGTAGCGGGCTGTCCACCGTCAAGCTGCACCGAACCCGATTCGTTCTGTGAATCGGGTCACGAGTCCTCGGGGCGAGGCAGGTCGAAGCTCGCGAAACTGGTTCGGCTGCGCCGAATCAGATTCCGTGGGATGCGAACGCCCGGCTCACTTAGGGCCCTGCTCTCTGATCGCCCGCAGCCGTAGGTGTCTCCATCACTCATATGGGCACTGCGCTCGGCTGTGCGATGTTCACGAATTCCGAGCGACTACGAGAAGGCCGGTGCGTACCGGAATCGTCCTGCAACAGACTTCGTGAACGCGGTGAGAGGTCGGGCCTGGAAGGCACTTCCCCATTCCGGCTCTGGAGACATCACGCCCAATTCGTCGGCCGGACGGAAGCCGAAGCGGCTGTAGAACTGCGGTGCTCCGAGCAGAACGACCAGGGGAACGTTCGCGGCATCAGCAGCGGCGAGGAGCGCGCGCATCAACGCGCTCCCGATGCCCACGCCTTGATGATCCGGAAGGACGCCTATCGGCCCCACGGCGACAACTGGGTCGGTGGCAACGGTCGCCTGGCTCGCCGTAACGTGGCCTACCACCTCATCCTCGGTCAGTGCGGTGAAGGAGAGGTCGGGAATCGCGTCGTTCGCCGCCCACAGCGCCTCGAACAGGGCGACTTCGGACGCGACGGTACCTGTGTAGAGGTTGGCGAGCTCATCGGGACGCCGTCGTGCGCGAGTTCCTCGAGGTGGACAGGTTCGTACGGACGCGGTGCGCGCGTTCGTAGAGCTCCGACCGGGCCTGGGCGAGGGCGGCTACTCGACGGTGACGGTCTTCGCGAGATTCCGCGGCTGGTCGACGTTCAGGCCGCGCAGACGCGCGATCCGGTAGGCCAGCAGCTGGAGCGGCAGGATGGCGAGAGCCGCCTGCAGGAACGCAGGCGACTTCGGCACGTAGATCACGTCGTCGGCATGGTGCTGGATGTCCTCGTTGCCGTCGGTTGCGATCGCGATCACGTGCGCGCCGCGTGCACGCGTCTCCTGGATGTTCGAGACGATCTTCTCGTAGACGTGGATGCGCGTCGCGACCACGACCACCGGCGTCCCCTCCTCGAGCAGCGCGATCGGCCCGTGCTTCATCTCGCCGGCCGAGTAGGCCTCGGTTGGGATGTACGAGATCTCCTTCAGCTTCAGTGCGCCTTCGAGCGCGACCGGCAGCCCGATGTGCCTGCCCAGGTAGAGGAAGAAGGGCTTGTCGTAGAAGCGCTGCGCGATGTCCTCGATCGGATGGTCGGCGTCGAGGAAGCGCTGCATCTTCGACGGCAGGTCGTACAGCTCGTCGAGGATGAACTCGACCTCCTCGTTCGGCAGCGTCTCGCGGCACTGCGCGAGCTTCAAGCCGATCAGGAAGAGCAACGCCATCTGCGCGGTGAACGTCTTCGAGGCCGCGACACCGACCTCGAGGCCGGTTCGCGTGTAGAGGACGGAGTCGACCTCGCGGGTGATCTGCGAGCCCATCATGTTCGTGATGGCGACCGTGCGAGCGCCCTTCTCGCGTGCGAGCTTCATCGCCTGGATCGTGTCGCGCGTCTCGCCCGACTGCGAGATGCCGATGACGAGCGTCCCGGGGTCGATCACCGGGTTGCGATAGATCCACTCGCTCGCGATGTCCGGCTCGACCGGCACACGTCCCCACTCCTCGATCGCGTAGCGGCCGACGACGCCGGCGTGGTACGCGGTGCCGCACGCGACGATCACGATCCGCTTCAGGACACGGAGCTCGTCCTCCGACATGCCGAGGCCCTCGAGCACGAGCCGGCCGTGGCGGACGCGGTCGCCGATCGTCTCCGCCACTCCCTCCGGCTGCTCGAAGATCTCCTTGAGCATGAACGTCTCGTAGCCCGAGCGCTCCGCCGCATCGTCATCCCAGTCGACCTCGAGCACGTCGTGCTCGACCGTCGCGCCGGTCGTCGCATCGGTGAACGTGACACCGTCGGGCTTGATCGAAGCGATCTCGCCGTCATTCGGGAACTGCACTCGGCGCGTCTCGGCCAGGAAGGCCGCAAGGTTCGACGCCAGGAAGTTCTCTCCCTCGCCGAGCCCGACGACCATCGGCGTTTGATGTCGCACGCCGACGAGATGGTTCGGGTGATCGTGATGGATCAGGACGAAGGTGAAGTGCCCTTCGAGCTGTGCGTACACGGTGCGCACGGCCTCGACGGGATCTCCCTCGTAGGCGTCCTCGAGCAGATGGACGACGACCTCGGCATCGGTCTCGGAGGTGAACGTGTGACCTGCGCTTCGAAGGTGCTCGCGCAGCTCGCGATAGTTCTCGACGATCCCGTTCAGGACGATCGCCATCTTCTTGTCGTCACACGGCGTGAGTGGATGGGCGTTCAACTCGGTCACGCCGCCGTGAGTCGCCCAGCGGGTGTGGCCGAGCCCGGTGGTCGAGGTCGAGCCGTTCGAGCCTGCAGCCTCCTTCAGGAACGCGAGGTTCCCGACGGCGCGCACGTACTCGAGCCCGTCCTCCTCGAGGAGTGCCAGCCCGGCCGAGTCATACCCTCGGTACTCGAGGCGTTGCAGGCCCTGCAGGAGCAGCGGCTTCGAGGCGCGACTGCCGACATATCCAATGATCCCGCACATCCGGAGTCTCCTTTCCACCGGCGGAAATGCCGGAAATTGCCCCCGAAAAGCCTCCCGGAACTGCAAAAGCCCGGCTGGGGGCCCGTTCCGGCGTCGGAACGGTCAGCCGAGCTCTCGGCGAACGAGCGCTGCGATGCTAGCACAGGCCTCGTCGGCCACCTCAGGATTCTCGGCCTCGGCAAGCACCCGGATGAGGGGCTCCGTGCCGGACGGGCGCACGAGCACACGGCCGCGGCCGTCCCATTCGCGGTTCAACCGCTCGACCGCCTCCAGCACGGCCGGCGTCAGCTCGCGGTCCGTCACCGCGACGTTCTCCTTGCTCTGGGGCCAGCGTGCCATCACCGCGGCCGCCTCGCTCGGCTTGCGGCCCTTGAGCGCGCCGCAGAACAGAAGCCCCGCGGCGAGCCCGTCCCCGGTCACGTGGTCGCGCAGATAGATGACGTGACCCGACTGCTCTCCGCCGAGGAGCGCTCCTTCGCGGTGCAGCGCCTCGAGCACGTACCGGTCACCGACGTCGGTCGTGTGGACGCGGATGTTGTGCTCGCGCATGAGCGCGTGAAAGCCGAGGTTCGTCATCACGGTGACGGCGACCTGGTCCACCTCCTGGTCGAGCGCGAGAACCGCGACGATCTGATCGCCGTCGATTGCCTCGCCGCGCTCGTCGACGGCGAGCATCCGATCGCCGTCTCCGTCGAACGCGATGCCGAGATCGAAGCCGCCTTCGACGACGGTGCGCTGAAGGAGCGCAAGATCGGTGGCGCCACAGCCGACGTTGATGTTCGACCCGTCTGGGTCGTTGCCGATCGCGTGCACCTCCGCACCACAACGCTCGAACGCCTGCGGCGCGAGCCCGGAGTACGCACCGTTCGCGCAGTCCACTGCGATCCGCAGGCCGGAGAGGTCGACGCCGAAACGCTCGAGAATGTGCTCGAGATAGGAGTCCGTCGCGACTTCGACGTGCTCGATGATGCCCTGGTCGATGCCGGGGGCAGCAGCCAGCAGCTCCTCGATCTGCTCCTCGGAGACGTCCGAGAGCTTACGGCCTTGCGAATCGAAGAACTTGACGCCGTTGTACTCGGGCGGGTTGTGCGATGCGGAGATCACCACACCGAGATCGAGCGCAAGCAGCGCAACCGCCGGTGTCGGCAGCACGCCTCCGAGAATGCAGTCTCCGCCTGCGGAGATGACGCCGCGTGCGAAGGCCTCTTCGAGCTCGATCCCCGAGCTGCGCGTGTCGCGGCCGACGAAGACCTTCGCGGCCCCCGTCCACAGGGAAGCGGCGCGGCCGAGACGCTCGACGAGCTCGGGCGTCAGGAACTCGCCCACGACGCCGCGCACCCCATCGGTGCCGAAGTACTTGCGCGCCACGAGCTCGCGCGTTAGCGCTTGCTGAACTGCGGCGCCTTGCGCGCCTTGTGCAGGCCGGCCTTCTTGCGCTCCACGATGCGCGCGTCGCGCGTCAGGAAGCCAGCCCGCTTCAGCGGCACCCGGAGTTCGGGGTTCACCTCGACGAGCGCCCGGGCGATGCCGTGCCGCACGGCACCTGCCTGACCCGAGGGCCCGCCTCCGTGCACGCGGACGCGCAGGTCGTACTGCCCGTCGAGACCGGCGGTCTTCAACGGGGCCGTCGCCAGCATCCGGTGCACCATGCGCGGGAAGTACTCCTCGATCGACTTGCCGTTCACCCAGGTCGCACCGTCGCCGGGACGCAGGATCACGCGCGCGACCGAGGTCTTGCGCTTGCCGGTGCCGAGATATTGAGCTGGAGTCGCCATTTACACCTCGAGAGGAGTCGGTTCCTGAGCGTCGTGCGGATGCTCCGGGCCTGCGTAGATCTTGAGCTTCGTCAGCTGGGCGCGCCCGAGCTTGTTGCGCGGCAGCATTCCCTTCACGGCCTTGCGGAGCACTTCGGTCGGCTGGCGCTCGAGCTGCTCGCGCAGCGTCCGTTCGCGCAGCCCTCCCGGGTACCCGGAGTGCTTGTAGTACATCTTCTGCTCGAGCTTCTTCCCGGTGACGGCGATCTTCTCGGCGTTCACCACGACGACGAAGTCGCCCGTGTCGACGTGGGGAGTGAACGCGGGCTTGCCCTTCCCGCGCAGGCGGTCGGCGATCTGCGTGGCGATGCGACCCAGGGTCTTCCCCTCGGCATCCACGAGATACCAGTCGCGCGCGATCTCGCCGGGCTTGGCGTTGTAGGTCTTCATACGGAGAAAGGGCGAACAGGCCGTCCGCCGGGCGCGAATGGTAGCAGCCCCTCCCGGAAACCGGCCAGTCCTCCATGGGAGGGATGCCGGACGTATGGGGCCTCGAGGGCGGCCGCCGCGAGCCGCCCGACGGCCACGACCCGGCGCCCACGGGCGAGCTCCTGGGCGAACGGCAGCCCGGCAGCGATCTCGGCCCGCGTCGGCGGCCGGTTCGAGCAGGCCGTGCCGGGATGCGTCGGCACGACGTTCCAGAGCAGGACGAGGTCGGTGAGCCCGAGCTCGGCCAGCACGCGCTGCACGATCGTGGCGGTCGCCTCGGCCGGCCCGCTGCCGGTCAGCTGCCGCTCCGAGGTGAAGGGGATCCCGGAGATCCGGGCTCCGCGGTACCCCGGCGCCTCGCCGACGAGCAGCAGCCGCGCCCCGCCCCGGTCGGCGAGGTACGCGGCCAGGCGCTCCCGCCGGACCGCGGCGCCCGCGCCGTCCCGGTAGAAGTTGGTCGTCCGCCCGATCCGGGCCGACGCGAGCCGGTCGATGAATGAGCGCATCGAGATCCGCACTCTGACGGACGGCGGCCAGCAGCCGCCGGAGATCGCGCACGCCGTGGCGGACTTCCTCGACGGGGCGCAGCGCTCCCTCGACATCGCGCAGTACGACTTCAATCTCGGGCCGGAGACGGCCGCGATCGTCGGGGACGCGTTTCGCCGGGCCGTCGGGCGCGGCGTGAGGACGCGCTTCGCCTACAACGTCGACCACGGCATGCCGGTGCCCGTGCCGCCGCCACCCGAGCCGGACGCGCAGCTGATCGCCTCCCTCCCCGTCGAGGGCAGGCCGATCGCCGGCATCCCCGACCTGATGCACCACAAGTACGTCGTCCGCGACGGTGCCGACGTCTGGACGGGCTCGCTGAACTGGACCGACGACTCGTGGTCGCGCCAGGAGAACGTCGTCGCCGTCGTCCATTCGGCCGCGATCGCCAAGGCGTACCGGATCGACTTCGATCAGCTCTGGAGCACCCGCGACGTGATGAAGAGCGGCTCCGTCGATCCGCGGTGGGACGACGGAGTGCGCGCCTGGTTCACACCCGGGCACGGCGAGGATCTCTCGATCCGGATCGCCAAGCTGATCCACCGGGCGAAGCGGCGGGTTCGGATCTGCTCACCCGTGATCACGACCGGGCCCGTGCTCGGCACGCTCGCCCAGGTGATCTCCGACGGGCGCGTCGATGTCGCGGGCTGCGTCGACGTGACACAGATTCGCGAGGTGATCGCGCAGTGGCAGGTCAACGGCAACGTCTCCTGGAAACTGCCTCTGCTCGAGCGTGTCATGGCCGGGCCGTTCACGGGGAAGCAGTCGACTCCCTACGGCGCAGGGACGGTGCACGACTTCATGCACGCGAAGATTTGCGTGTGCGACGACACCGTGTTCGTCGGGTCCTTCAACCTCTCTCGCAGCGGCGAGAAGAACGCGGAGAACGTGCTCGAGATCGAGGACGGCGCGATCGCCGATCGGCTCGCGGCGTTCGTCGACGAGGTGCGGGCTCGTTACCCCGCGGTCACCATCGCTGCCAGTGCACCAGATCGTCCTGCGCGCGCCGACGCTCCTTGAGACGTGAGCCGGCGGGCGGGTCGTCGCCCGGCTTGCCGATCAGCGCCAGCCCGATCGGGACGACGTCCTCCGGCAGCCCGAGCAACTCGTCGAAGATCCGCTTCTGATCGGGATGGCCGATGAACGCGCTCGCGAGGCCCTCGTCGATCGCAGCCAAGAGCACCAGCATCATCAGCGCGCCCGCATCGACGTACCAGTACGGCACGGGCCACGTCACCTCGGTTCCGCCCGTCGCCGCGAGCTTGTCCGCCTCGTTGTACCTGGCGTGATAGAGCGACTCGTTCGCAGAGATCACGAGCAGGACCGGCGCGTCGGCGATGTAGTTGCGGCCGCCCCGCGAGTAGTGCTCGTCGCCGAAAGCGTGCGCGATCTGTGCACGCTTCTCGTCGTCGGTGACCACGACGATGCTGCCGCCCTGGCTGAAGCCGCCGGACGGCGCCCGCCGGATCACACCGACGACGCGCTCGATCTGCTCGACGGGAAGTGGATCGGGAAGGAAGGCGCGATGCATGCGGCGCCGGCCGAGGATCTCGCGGAGCTCCACCCAGGTAACCGTATATCGTCGCCGGCGTGACCAGGTTCGAGGGAAAGACCGCGCTCGTGACCGGCGGCGCGAACGGCATCGGCGCTGCCACCGCGAAGCGACTTGCGGCAGAGGGCGCGACCGTCGTGGTCGCCGACTTCGACGAGGCCGCGGCGCAGGCGACGGCACGGGAGGTCGGCGGCGTCGCTGTTCGCTGCGACGTGACGAGCCGCGCCGACGTCGAGGCGGCGGTGGAGGTCGCGGCGGCGCTGAGGCTCGCTGGACATCCTCGTCACCTGCGCGGGGATCCTCCGCGACAACCTGCTCTTCAAGATGAGCGACGACGACTGGGACGCGGTGATCGACACGCACCTGAAGGGGACGTTCTACGCCGTGCGCGCCGCCCAGCAGCACATGGTCGCCCAGCGCAGCGGCAAGATGGTGCTGATCTCGTCGACGTCGGCGCTCGGGAACCGCGGCCAGACGAACTACTCGACCGCGAAGGCGGGCCTGCAGGGCATGACGAAGACGCTCGCGATCGAGCTGGGCCCGTTCAACGTCAACGTCAACTGCGTCGCCCCGGGCTTCATCGCGACGGCGATGACGCAGCAGACGGCCGACCGCGTCGGAGTGCCGTTCGACGAGTTCATGGCGGCGACCGCCGAGCAGGTCCCGCTGCGGCGCGTCGGCCAGCCCGAGGACGTGGCGAACGTGATCGCCTACCTGTGCTCGGAGGACGCGAGCTACGTCAGCGGCCAGGTCGTCTACGTCCGCGGCGGCCCCTGACCTGTCCCGTCCGGCCCCGGCGTTCGTGTCACCTTCACACGACGGCGGCTGCCACCCAACATCGGGTCACGGCTCGAAGGGTCACGGGTTGAGGCGGTTGCCGACGACGTCGTAGGCGACGTAGTCGTACTGCATGCACGGTGAGCCCGCGAGCTCCTCGCGCAGCATCGTGAAGAGAGCGAGTCCGCCCTGGCGCGAGCCGTCGCCTTCGTCGGCTCAAACGGCGGCGCAGGATGCCTTCCTGCGTGAAGCCGAGCTTGCGCGGGATCGCCGGCGCTGCGCGTCGTTCGTCGGCTCGACCTGGAAGATCGATGCGGTCGAGGCCGAGACCTCGAACCCCGCCCGCGGCAGCACGGCGGTCACCTCTGTTGCGATCCCCTGCCCGATCGCGTCGACGGCGATCCAGTAGCCGATCTCGAGCGAGCCCTCGCCCGCCGCGTGGATGGAGGCCGCGCCGCCGACGTGACGCGTCTCGTCGCGGCGTGAAGACGCCGCAGATCAAGTTCTCGTCGAGCGTCGAACTGGGCGCGGAACTGCGCAGACAGCTGCACCACGTCCTCGAGCGGCTCTGCGGCTCGAACCGGCGTCCACGGCATCCACGGCCGGAGATGCTCGAGCGCTGGCGTCGACCGCCGCCTTGAGGAGCGGCGCATCACTCGGCTCGTAACACCGGATGACGAGACGCTCGGTCTCGATCCGGTACGGGACGAGGACCGAGCCTACTCCCACTCGATCGTGGCGGGAGGCTTCGACGTCACGTCGAGCACCACGCGATTCACCGCCGGGATCTCGTTGATGATCCGCGAGGAGACCAGCTCGATCAGGTCGTAGGGCAGCCGCGCCCAGTCCGCGGTCATCGCGTCCTCCGAGGTGACCGCGCGGATCGCGATCGGGTAGCCGTAGGTGCGCGAGTCGCCCTGGACCCCGACGGAGCGGATCGCCGGCAGCACGCAGAAGCTCTGCCAGAGCTCGCGGTAGAGGCCCGCCTTGCGCACCTCCTCCTGCAGGATCGCGTCTGCTTCGCGCAGCGTCTCGAGCCGCTCCTCGGTGACGTCGCCGATGATGCGGATCGCGAGACCCGGCCCCGGGAAGGGCTGGCGCCAGACCATCCGCTCGGGCATCCCGAGCTCCTCGCCGACCCGGCGCACCTCGTCCTTGAAGAGCAGGCGCAGCGGCTCGACGAGCTTCATCGTCATGTCGTCGGGCAGGCCGCCGACGTTGTGGTGCGACTTGATCGTCTCGGCGACGCCGTCGGTGCCGCCCGACTCGATCACGTCCGAGTAGAGCGTCCCCTGCACGAGCCAGCTCACGTCGCCGAGCTTGCGTGCCTCGTCCTCGAAGACGCGGATGAACTCCTCGCCGATGATCATGCGCTTCCGCTCGGGATCGGTGATTCCCGCCAGCTTGGAGATGAAGCGCTCCTCGCGCGCGGACATGCACGAGCGGCACGTGGTAGAGACCGTCGAAGGTCTCGACGACCTGCGCGGCCTCGCCCTTGCGCAGCAGCCCGTGGTCGACGAAGACACACGTGAGCTGGTCGCCGACCGCCTTGTGGACGAGCAGCGCCGCCACCGCCGAGTCGACGCCGCCCGAGAGCGCGCAGAGGACCCGCTCGTTCCCGACCTCGGCGCGAATACGCTCGACCTGCTCCTCGATCACCGCCGCAGGCGTCCACGACGGCGCAACGCCGGCCACGTCGTAGAGGAAGTTCTTCAAGACCGCCTGGCCGTGCGGCGTGTGGACGACCTCGGGATGGAACTGGACGCCGTAGCGCCTCTGCTCGCGATCCTCGAACGCGGCCACCGGCGTGTGCTCGGACGTCGCCACGATGCGGGCGCCCGAGGGGGGCTCGACGACCGTGTCGCGGTGCGACATCCAGGCCGTCTGGTCGGCAGGCAGCGTCGCGAACAGCGCGCCCTCACTCGTGCGCAGGGCGATCTTCCCGTACTCGCCGGATCCGGTCTTGTCGACGCGCCCGCCGAGCTCGAGCGCAAGCAGTTGCGCTCCGTAACAGATGCCGAGCGTGGGGATGCCGAGGTCGAAGATCGCCGGGTCGAGCTTGGGAGCGCCGTCGGAGTAGACCGACGCAGGCCCACCCGAGAGGATCAGCGCTGCGGGATTGCGCCGGCGGATCTCGGCCGCCGTCGCCCGATGGGAGACGAGCTCCGAGTAGACGCGCGCCTCGCGTACCCGACGTGCGATGAGCTGCGAGTACTGGCCGCCGAAGTCGACGACGAGGACCGGCCGTTCCTCCGGAGTCGCGTCCGGGTGGAGCTGAACGACCTCAGCCGCGCCGGTAATTGGGAGCGTCCTTCGTGATCGTGATGTCGTGCGGATGCGACTCACGGAGCCCCGCCCCGGTGATCCGAACGAAGCGGGCCTGCTTCATCGCGTCGATCGTCGGCGCCCCGCAGTACCCCATCGCCTGGCGGAGACCGCCGACGACCTGGTGCAGGACGCCTGCGAGCGGGCCCTTGTACGGGACGCGGCCCTCGATCCCCTCCGCGACGAGCTTCTCGACGTCCTCGACGTCGCCCTGGAAGTAGCGATCCTTGGAGTACCCGCGCCGCATGGCGCCGATCGAGGCCATGCCGCGATACTCCTTGTAGCGCTCGCCGCGCGCCAGGATCACGTCCCCCGGCGACTCGTCGGTGCCCGCGAGCATCGACCCGAGCATCACGCAGTCGGCCCCGGCGGCAATCGCTTTCGCGACGTCGCCGGACGACGTGATGCCGCCGTCGGCGATCACGGGCACGCCGTGCCGCGAGGCGGCGTCCGCGACGTCGTAGATCGCGGTGACCTGCGGAACACCGACGCCCGCCACGACCCGGGTCGTGCAGATCGACCCAGGCCCGATCCCGACCTTGAGCCCGTCGGCGCCCGCGTCGATCAGCGCCTCGGCGGCCTCGGCGGTCGCGATGTTGCCGGCGACGACCTCGAAGTCACCGCTCAGGCCGGCGATCCGCGCGACCATGTCGATGACGCCGTGCGAGTGGCCGTGGGCCGTGTCGACGACGAGGACGTCTGCGCCGGCCGCAATGAGCGCCTGCGCGCGCTCGTAGGCGTCGACCCCCACGCCGACCGCGGCGCCGGCACGCAGCCGTCCCTGCGTGTCCTTGGTCGCCTGCGGGAACTCGACGCGCTTCTGGATGTCCTTGACCGTGATCAGCCCCTTGATCCGGCCGTCCGCGTCGACGATCGGGAGCTTCTCGATGCGATGCCGGTGGAGCAGCTGCTCGGCGTCGGCGAGCGTCGTTCCGATCGGCGCGGTGACGAGGTCACGGGACGTCATCAGGCCCGACACGGGCTGGGCGTGGTTGTGCTCGAACCGCAGATCGCGGTTCGTGAGGATCCCGACGAGCTTGCCGTCGTCGTCCGTGATCGGCACGCCGGAGATGTGGTAGCGCTCCATGACGTCGAGCGCGTCGGAGACGAGCGCGTCGGGCGCGAGCGTCACCGGCTCGACGATCATGCCGGCCTCGGAGCGCTTCACCTTGTCGACCTCGGCGACCTGCGCCTCGATCGAGAGGTTTCGCTGCAGGATGCCGAGACCGCCTTCGCGGGCAAGGGCGATCGCCAGCCGCGCCTCGGTGACCGTGTCCATCGCAGCCGAGACGACAGGGATCTCGAGCACGATCGTGCGGGTCACTCTCGTCGCGGTCGAGACCGCGTTCGGCAGCACCGACGACTCGGCGGGCACGAGCAGGACGTCGTCGAAGGTGAGTCCTTCCTTCGCGAACTTGGCGGGAAGGCTCGTCTCCGCCTGGTCGAGCCCGAGCTTCTCGACGTCCATCCGGGAAAGGTACCGACGATGCCGGATGCGAGACGAGCGAGCGGGCGGCGTACTCAGGCCTGCACGGCGTCGAGCTCGGAGAGCACCACTCCGGCTTGCAACCGGCCGGCCTGGCGCTGGTCGAACCGCCCTGCTCCGATCTCGAGCGTCGAGGCAGCGCCCGCCGCGACAGCGGAGCGCAGAGACTCGTCGTGCGGGCGGCCCGTCAGGCGCGCCGCCAGGTAGCCGGCGAGCAGCACGTCTCCCGAGCCGACCGCCGAGACCGGCTCGACGCGCGGTGCGATCGCACGGAACCGCTGGGTCTCACGATCCTCGCGCAGCAGTGCGACGCAGCCGAGCTCGGTGGTGATCAAGCACGTTGCGCGGCCCCATCTCGGCGAGCGTGTCGAGGCCGATGCGGAAGTCCTCGTCGTCGTGAAACTCCTGGCCGACGAGCGCCTCGGCCTCGCGCTGGTTCGGTGAGACGAGGAACGGCTCGGCTTCGACCCCGAGGCGCAGGGGCTCGCCTTCGCTGTCGATCACCGCGAGGATGTGACGGCGGGTCAGCTCGCGCACCGCCTCGGCGTAGAAGTCGTCCGCGACGTCGCGAGGCAGCGAGCCGGCGAACACGACGAGCTCCGCTCCCTGCGTCAGATAGCGGAGCTTCTCGAGCAGCATCTCGAGCTCCTCCGGACGGACTGCTGGGCCCCATTCGTTGATCTCGGTGTACGTGCCGCCTGTCGGGTCGACGACGGCGGTCGACGTGCGCGACTCGCCGTCGATGTGCACGAAGTCGTTGAGGATCGCCTCGTCCGTCAACTGCTCGATGATGCGCGTCCCCGTCTGCCCGCCGACGAGGCCGGTCGCGACGACGGGCACGCCGAGCGTCTTCAGGGCGCGTGCGACGTTGATGCCCTTGCCACCCGCAAGCGTCACGCCCGCGCTCGCGCGATGCCGCTGCCCGCGCTGGAAGTTCGGGACGGTCAGCGTCCGGTCGATCGCCGCGTTGAGTGTGACAGTGACGATCATTGGCTTCAGAGCAGGTGCGCCAGGTGGTGCAGCGTCCTGCCGGCGTACCACCCTAGCTGGCCGGCCAGACCCGGCTTGCCGACGGTGCGGGATGCGACGAGGTCACGCGTCCCCACCAGGCGCGTGCCCTGGCGGATCTCGACCCGGCCGAGCACGGCGCCCTTCCGAACGGGCAGGGCGATCGCGACCGGCGCGACGACCGTCTCGGTGAGCGGACGGCCGAGGCGCGCCACGGTGAGCAGCGGCCTGCCCGCGACGAGGTGGAGCGCGGCGTGGCCGTACGGGAGCCGGACATCGGCATACACGCGCCCCTCGGCCACCGCCGGGACGACACGAAACTGGCCGAGCCCCCAGATCAGAAGCGATTGAAGATCGACGTTCCGGTCGGAGCGCGTCGGCGCCCCGAGCAGCGTGGCGTAGATCGTGATCCCGCGACCGCGCGCCGCCGCGACCTGGCACCAGCCGGCGAGCGCGGTGTGGCCCGTCTTGACGCCGATCGTCTGCCGGAACTGCGAGAGCAGGTCGTCCCACGTGTGCAGGGTGCGCCCGCCGGCGATACTGGCCGTCTCGAGGCGCACGGTCTCACGCACGAAGCGCGTGCGCATGACGAGACGAGCAAGCGCGGTGACGTCGGCGGCGCTCGAGTAGGCACCGGGCGCATCGAGGCCGTCGGGGCGAACATAGTGCGTGTCGTGCAACCCGAGCTTGCTCGCCTCGGCGTTCATGAGGCGCGCGAAGGCGGCGAAGTCGGGGGCAAGCGACAGGGCGAGCGCATCGGCCGCGTCGTTGGCCGACTGGATCAGGGCGCCCTTGAGAAGATCCCCCACCGTCAGCTGCTCGCCTGCATGCAGGTCGATCGTGGACTCCCCCACGGCCGCGGCGCGTGGGTCGACGGTGACGACGTCCGTCAGCTTGTGGTGCTGGAGAGTCAGCAGCACCGTCATGAGCTTCGTGAGCGATGCGATCGGCAGGTGCGCGTGCGAGTTGGAGGACGCCAGCACCTCACCGGTCCGGGCGTCCTGGACGACGTACGCCGCTGCTTCGACCTCCGGTGGCCCCGCAATCGCTCCAGCCGTGCCCGCCGCAGGCAGCCAGCAGGCCGCGACGAGCACGCCGATCATGAGCGCGCGTCTCACCGAAGCCGGATCTTCTGGCCGATGAAGAGCGACGTCGAGTGAACGGTCGGGTTCAGACGCGCGATCGTCGCGACCGGCACGCCGGATCTGGCCGAGATCACCGCGAAGGTGTCGCCCGCGCGCACGACCCAGAACCGCCTGGCAGGAGGCTTCTTGGTCGTGCTCGTCGTGGTCGTCGCGACTGCGTGCCCCGGAGCAGGCGTGCCGGCCGCTCGTGGTCGCCGGTCGCGGCCCGCCGCCGGCCTCGAGGCCCGAGCGAATCAGCACGACGGCGATCGTCGCAGCGAGCAGGAACGCCGCCGGAGCCGCGTACCGGCGCAGGCGGCCGGGCTCCACTACCAGCCCGAGGCGGCCCAGATCTCCTGCCTGAGCCGTGCCGCCTCGGCCCCAGCCGCCTCGCGGTAGTCGGAGCCGGTCTCGCGGAACGCGTAGTCGACCGAGCGCGAAGCGGTGACGAGGGCGCTCGCCGGCCCGCTCTGGAACGCGCGCGTCAGGTCGGACACCGTCCCGCCCTGGGCGCCCACGCCCGGCAGCAGGATGATCGAGCGCGGCATCAGCCTGCGGGCCTCCGCCACGGCCCGCGGATGGGTCGCGCCGACGACCGCCCCGACGGAGTTGAGGCCGACATCGCCGACCGTGCCCTCCCCCCACTCGTCGACGAGCCCGGCGACGTACTGCCACATCGGGCGGCCGTCCTTGAGCACCGCGTCCTGAACATCACCGCCGGCGTTCGACGTGCGCACGATCACGAAGATGCCGACACCGCCGCGGCGCACGGCGCCGAGAAACGGCTCGACGGAGTCGCGGCCGAGCCAGGGATTGACCGTGAGAGCGTCCGCGCGCGGCGGCTCGCCCTCGAGGTAGGCGTCGGAGTAGGCGCGCGCCGTCGAGCCGATGTCACCGCGCTTGCCGTCGGCGATCACGAGCAGCCCCGCGCGGCGCGCGTACATGCACACCTGGTCGAAGGCGGCCATGCCGGCTGGGCCGAGCGCCTCGAAGAAGGCGAGCTGAGGCTTCACAGCGACCGCATGCGGCGCAACGGCGTCGATCAAGCCGCAGCAGAAGCGCGCGACGTCGCCGCGGACCTCGATCGGCATCAGGTCGACGTTCGGGTCGAGCCCGACGACCAGCTGCGACCGTTTGCGCTCGACCTCCGCGGCAAGGCGGTCGGCGAAGGTGATCGTCGTTGCGAGGGCCACCGGCCTCACCGTAACGCGTCCGGCGGCGCGCGCCGCGGTTGGTGTCTGACACCCGAGGGGTCAGACACCAACCCGGCGGTGAACTAGCTCTTGAGGGCGGCCTTGAGCTGGCTGCCCGCCGAGAACTTCGGCACGGTCGTCGCCGCGATCTGCACGCGCTCGCCGGTGCGCGGGTTGACGCCCTGGCGCGCCGCGCGGGCGGAAGGCGAGAACTTGCCGAAACCCGTGAAGTTCACGGTATCCCCGGCCTTCAGAGTCTCGGTCACCGTTTCCATGAATGCATCCACGGCCTTGCCCGCGTCACGGGCGGACAGCCCGCTCTTCGTGGCGACCTTCTGGATGAAGTCCTGCTTGGTCAACGAACATCCTCCTGCGTCGGGGACTGGGGAATAGACCTTGCGGGAACCCTAACAACGCAGTCGGATATCGCTCAACCATGCGGATTTGCGGGGATTTCGAGCAATTCGGAGGCCCGGAAGAGGGGCCGGAGGCGCACGCCGTGGCGGGCGAGCTCGTCGACACCGCCCTCTTCGCGGTCGACCACGCAGATCGCGTTGGACACTCGCAGGCCCGCCGCGCGGAGCGCCGAGACCGCCTCGATCGCCGCTCCGCCCGACGTGACGACGTCCTCGATCAGGCAGACGAGCTCCCCCGCCTCGCTGACGCCCTCGAGCCGGTTCGCGGTGCCGTAGTCCTTCGCGGCCTTGCGGACGATCAGAAACGGCAGGCCGCCCGCAAGCGAGGCGGCGGCCGCCAGCGCGACCGCTCCGAGCTCCGGCCCGGCGAGGCGCTCGGCCTCGGGCTCGTGCTCGCGAACCGCACGTGCGAGCTCGTCGCCCAACGCCCGCAGGAGGTCGGGGCGGGTCTCGAAGCGGTACTTGTCGAGGTAGTACTTCGAGCGGCGGCCCGAGCGGAGGACGAAGTCGCCCTCGAGGTAGGCCGCTGCGCGAAGGCCGCGCGCGAGCTCGGCCCGGGTCACGCCGGGGACAGGAGCTCGTGTGCGATCGGCAGGAGCTGCTCCGCCTCGGGCGTGCCTTCGGCGTAGGACTGCATCGACCCGTCGTCCGCGTACAGGTCGACACGCTCGCGGCGCCGAGCGGCCCGGCGCCGGACGAGCACCGAGCCGGCGAGCGAGCCGGCCGCGAGCAGCATCCCGGTGACGAGCTTACGAGGCGGCATCGGCGCCCTCCTTCTGCTGCGGCTTGGCCGCCGCCCGGCGCCGCGGCGCGGGCTTTGCGGCCTCTGCCGCCTGGCCGGCTCGTTCGCCGCCGGCGGCGGGATCGAGCGCAGGCAGGTCTTGAGGTCGTAGAAGACGAGACCGACCGTCGGCTCGGGCGTCGTGCGCGCCGCAATCAGGCGCCGGTCGTCGCGCACGACGAAGATGCTGCCCAGGGTCGTGGCGGCCTCGAGCTGTGCGACGCCGGGGCGCAGGGCCTCGGCGGCGTCGAGTAGCCGTCTGGCTCCGTCTGCGAGCCTGCCCGCGTCCTCGGCAGCCGCCAGGTTGGAGCCGCTGACGCTGCCGTCGGCCTCGATCACGACGACGTCCTGCACCTGTGGCGAGATCTCGGTCAGATCGCCGATCGCCTGATTCGCGTCCATGGCGACGAGCATACTGCCGCGAAGTGAAGCGGGTCCTCAGAAAGTACTTCGCCGACCGTGGCACCCACCTCGCGGCGATGATCGCCTACTTCGCCCTCCTCTCCTTCGTGCCGCTCCTTTTCCTCTCGCTGGCCCTGCTCGGGCTCGTGCACCAGGCCGACGAGAGCTCGTTCTTCGTCCGTGAGCTGTCGAAGACGTTCCCGAACACCTCGCTCGACTCGATCCTCAGGGCCGTGCGCGCGATCCAGGCGAATGCGACCGCGCTCGGGCTCGTCGGCGGCGCCTTCCTGCTGTGGTCGTCGCTCTCGTTCTTCAGTGTCCTCGAGAGCGCCTTCAACATCGTGTACGGCCGGCCGAACCGCGGCTTCCTGCACGGGAAGGCACTCGCGACGATGATGATGGTCGGCTCCCTGATCTCCCTCTTCGCGTCCCTCGTCGTCGGGTCGATCGGGCAGGAGGTGCTGAAGCGCTACGTGGGCTTCTCGGGCGATTCGATCTCCGCGCGCGTGATCGCGATCGGGGTCTCGGCACTCGGCCTGTTCGTCTTCCTCACCTCCGCCTACTACGTGCTGACGAACGCCGAGGTGACGCTCCGCGAGGTGCTGCCGGGGGCGGTCACCGCGGCGGTGATCCTCGAGGCGACCTTCCAGGGGCTCCCGCTCTACGTTCAGATCTCGAAGCACAACCCGGTTCTGCAGACCCTGTCCGGCCCGGCCATCCTGCTCGTCTGGCTCTACGTGATGGCAAACGTGATCGTGCTCGGGGCCGAGGTCAACTGGTGGCGGGCCGGCCGGGCGTTGCCGTCAGACGACGCGTAGCAGCGCCTGTGCGGCGAGCGCCCGGTGCGAGTGCACCGCCTTCCAGCCGGCGCCCAGCTCCGCGACCGTGCGGGTCTCGCCGCGCGGGACGAAGACGGGGTCGAACCCGAACCCCTCCTCGCCGGCCGCGACCGACGCGATCGTTCCCTCGAGCACCCCGGTGCCGCGCAGCTCACGGCCCTCAGGCGAGAGCGCGACGAGCTCGCACACGTAGCGCGCGCGCCGGTCCCTGCCCGCGACGGCGGCCAGCGCCCGCTCGACATGACGGCCCTCGGCCCAGCGTGCCGTGACGACACCCGGACGGCCGTCGAGTGCCGCCAGCTCGATCCCCGAGTCGTCTGCGAGCAGCCAGCGCCCCGGAGGCGCGGCCGTCAGCCCGTGGTGCGCCTTGATCCGCGCGTTGTCGAGATAGGTCGCACCGTCCTCGACCGGGGCATCGGCGCCGGTGAGCAGTTCGAGCTCCCAGCCGGGAAGCAGTGCAGCGAACTCGTCGAGCTTGTGCGGGTTGCCCGAGCAGAGGACAACCTTCAGCGGCGCCACCGGACCCCGATCACGTACTCGAGGTCGGAGAGCCGGGCGACGAGGTCTTCGTCGATGTCCGGCAGCTCGAGCGTGACGACCCGCCGGTCGAGCTCGTCGCGCAGCTCGAAGTGGCGCACGTCGTGCACCACCGTCAGGAGGGGGCCGACGGCCTGCCCCTCCTTGAGCTCGACGATCAGGCGATTCTCCTCCGGTTTGACCCGCTCGATCATGCGATACGCGAAGAGCCGCAGCGGCCAGAGAGCCAGGATCGTCAGGACGGTGGTGGCGATCGCGGCGGCATACCAGCCTGCCCCTGCGGCCATCCCGATCGCGGCCGAGACCCACAGCGAGCCGGCGGTGGTGAGCCCTCGCACCGAGAGGCCCTCGCGGATGATCGCCCCTGCGCCGAGGAAACCGATACCGGTGACGATCTGGGCTGCGATCCGCGTTGGATCGGCCCGCACGACCGAGTCGCCGCTCGCGAGGAACGCGTGGAACCCGTAGGCGGAGACGATCGTGAACAGACCGGAGCCGAGCGCGACCAGCAGGTGCGTCCTGATGCCTGCCTCCCGATCGCGGATCTCGCGCTCGACGCCGATCGCGCCGCCGAGGACGGCGGCGACGACGAGTCTCCCGACGACGTCGAGGTCGCTGATCGTGGGGATGCTAAGGACGAGGTGCATCGACGGCCTCGCGTTGGAAGAGCTGCAGGTCCTCGATCCCGGCGGCGGCGAGATCGAGCAGCTCGTCGAGCCGGCCGCGGTCGAACGGCACCTTCTCGGCGGTCGACTGCACCTCGACGAACCGGCCGTCGCCGGTCATGACGACGTTCACGTCGACGTCGGCGTTCGAGTCTTCCGAGTAATCGAGGTCGAGCAACGACACGCCGTCGACGACGCCGACCGAGACCCCCGCGACCGACCCGGTGAGGGCTTTCGAGAGCCCGAAGTGATCGAGCGCACGCTGCGCTGCGACGTACGCCCCGGTGATCGCCGCGCAGCGGGTGCCCCCGTCGGCCTGGAGCACGTCGCAATCGAGGTACACCGTACGCTCACCGAGCGCCTGAAAGTCGACGACCCCGCGCAGCGCCCGCCCGATCAGCCGCTGGATCTCCACGGTGCGGCCGCCCTGCTTGCCGCGCGCGGCCTCGCGGTCGGTGCGAGTGCCGGTCGACGCGGGCAGGAGCGAGTACTCGGCGGTCAGCCAGCCGCGGCCCGACCGGTAGAGCCAGCGCGGCACTCCGTCCTGGACGGTCGCGGTACAGAGCACCTTCGTCTTGCCCTGCGACCACAGGACGACGCCGTGCGGCTGCTCGAGGAACGCCGGGTCGGCGTCGACCGGGCGCAGCTCGGCAGGCTTGCGCCCGTCGTTGCGGCTCGTGCCCGCGCTCACGCCACCGCCTCCAGCTCGCGCACTTCGACGCGCTCGACCTCGCCGAGCGGCAGCTGCAGGAACCGCTCGCCGAGCGTGCGGAAGAGCGCCGGGTCGCCGGTCGTGAGGAAGCGATAGTGCCCCTCGCGGCTCGTCTCGTTCTCGAAGCCCTTGCGGGCCAGCGTCTCGGCAACCTCTCGTGCGGTCTCGTCGGCCGAGAAGACGAGCGTGACGTCGCGGCCGAAGATGCGCTGGAAGACCGGACGCAGCAGCGGGTAGTGGGTGCACCCGAGGATCACGGTGTCGCAGCCCGCCTCCTTGAGCGGCTGTGCGTATTCCCGCACTGCCGCGGCAATGTCGTCGCTGTAGGTGTCGCCGGCCTCGATCAGCGGCACGAGCTTCGGGCAGGCGACGGCGCTGAAGCGCACGCCGGCGTCGAGCGTGCGGACGAGGCTCTCGTACCGCCCGCTCGCGACGGTCAACTCGGTCGCGAGCAGCCCGATCTGCCGGTTGCGCGTCGCCTGCACCGCCGCGTGCGCCTCGGGAACGATCACGCTGACGACGGGCACGCCCAGTTGCTCCTGCAGGTCGGGCAGCGCAACGGAGGTTGCGGTGTTGCACGCGACGACCACCATCTTCACGCCCTGACGCTCCAGGTAGACGCCGATCTCGTGTGCGAACCGCCGTACCTCGTCACGGCTGCGCGGCCCGTACGGCAGCCGCGCATGGTCTCCGAGGTAGACGAAATCCTCGTGCGGCATCGTCACGAGGCACTCGTGCAAGACGGTGAGACCCCCGACTCCGGAGTCGAACACGCCGATGGGCCGGGAGTCGGGCATGGCGCGATTCTAGGGAGAGGTACGCTGGCGCGCGTGAAGCGCCTGCTCCTCGCCGCAGCGTGCGCCCTGGTGTGGGCGGCTCCGGCTCAGGCCTTCAGCAAGCAGACGGGCTTCCGGACGATGAGCGACGGCGTCCCGATCGCGTACGACCTCTACGAGCCTGACGGCACCGCCCCCGCCGCAGGGTGGCCCGGGATCGTCGTGCTGCACGGCCTCGGCGGCTCGAAAGACACCGTGGCACCCGTCGCGGACGCGTTCGTTTCGCACGGGTATGCCGTCCTTGCCTACACCGATCGCGGGCACGGCACGTCAGGCGGTGACGCGGGGCTGGCCGGGCCCGACGACATCGCGACCGAGCGCGCCATGGTCGCGTGGTTCGAGAGCCTGCCCGAGGTGAGCGACACGCAGGTCGGCGCCTGGGGCATTTCCTACGGCGGCGGCCAGACCTGGAACGGGCTCGCCGCGGGCATCCCGTACAAGGCGGCCGAGGTGGTCGAGACGTGGACCGACCTGTTCAGCGCTCTCTGGCCACAGAACGTCGCGAAGTCCGGAATCGTGCTCGGCTTCGCCAAGTCGATCGATGCGCGGTCACCCCTGATCGCGGCCGCGGAGAACGACGCGATCCACTCCACCAACATGCCGGCGTTGCAGGCGCTCGCCGACGCGCGCTCGTCGTATGCAGCGCTGCCGAAGATCACCACGCCCGTGTACATGTTCCAGGGGCGGGTCGACTACGCGTTCGACGTCACGCAGGCGGTGAACGGCTACCGGCGCATCGCCGGGCCGAAGCATCTCTACATCGGTCAGTTCGGGCACACCCCGTCGACGTTCCCCGGCCCCGACTCGGCCTATGTTCTGGCGCAAGGTCTGCGGTGGTACGACCACTATCTGAAGGGCGTGCCGAACGGCATCGACAAGGCGAAGCCTGTGACGATCGCCGCGGCGACCGGGCCGAGGCGAGCATCGTATGTGGGGCTCCCGAGGACGAAGGTGGTGACGGTCGGTTTCCGGGGCACGACGATGCGCCGTGCGGGCCCCGTCTTTCGCGAGGCCCTCGAGACATTCGGGGTGTCGCTGCTGAAGGTGCAGGTCCGAAAGGTGGTCGCCTACCCGCGACTCGTCGTCACGGTCAGCGCAGGCAGCCGCGTGATCACCCACGGTGCGATCGTGCCGAAGGTGGGGCTGCAGACGATCCGCCTCGCGAACTACGTGCAGTACCTGCCCAAGGGCACGCGGTTGCGGGTCACATTCGGCCCGTCCTCGTCAGGAGGCGACATCGCCTATCTGGGCTTCGGCGACGAGACATCGATCTCGCTGGGCCCGTCGGTGCTGTCGCTGCAGGCGCTGACGAAGCCGGTCAGCGGTTGAACGCTCACCGAGGAGCGCTATCCTCGCCCGTTGAGATCTGACCCCCCGGTTCACCACTCGCATTCTCTCGACGACTTGCTCGAATGGAAGGGGAAGGCATGAAGAGAACCACCCGTTTCGCGCTCGCCGCCTGCGCGGCGACCGCCTCGCTCGCATTCGCCGGTTCCGCGCTCGCCTCATACGCCCCGAAGCTCGTGGTCTCGGCTACGACTCCCGGAGCGGCGGGAGGTGCGACGCGCATCGGCGTGCTCGCCGCCACCACGGACGACCCGACCGCGAAGGCGACGTTCTACATCCCGTCCGCCTACCAGGTCGGCACGCCCGACCCGGGTACGAAGCTCGGCGACGTCACCGCCACCGCGTCGGCGGTCGATCTCGCCGGGGCCGTGCTGCCGCTGACCGGCGAGCTCGACGCGATCGCTCCGACCGCCGCCACGGGCGCGGCGGCCGCGCAGTGCGGGGTCACACCGACGCAGACGTGGGACCTGCACCTGACCGCCGCCGGACAGACGCTCGACATCCCGATGTTCGTGGCGGCCGGCGCCCCGCTGGAGGTCGCGGCGGGCTACTCGACGAAGCTCGTCGTCTGCCTGCCGCCCCCGGACGTGCCCACGGGCACGCCGGGCCGCGCCGTCTTCGGCGCCAAGCTCCTCTCGGCGACGTTCACGTCGTCGGCGATCACCCAGCCGCCGACGGCAGGCGACTATCGCTGGACCTCGCTCTGGACGCCGTACAACCCCGGCAAGGGCACCGCCCAACGCGGCCGGCTCGGTCGAGGTGCAGGGGCTCACGGCACATCCCCTCGGCGGTCAAGCTGACCGTCACGAAGAAGAAGGTCACCGTCACGAAGAGGGTCAAGGGCAAGAAGCGCAAGGTCGTGCACACGCTCGTGCGGTTCTCGTCCAAGGTGACCGTGGGCACGGGTGCCGCGTCGAGCGCGGTGATCGTGACCACCGCCGGCGGCCGGAAGGTCGGCGGCGCATCGGGCTCGTTCGTCCTCGCGAGCGGCAAGTCCGCCGTCGTGAAGGCGACCGCAGTCGTCGACAGCGACACCGGCTCGGTCCCCACCGGCCAGCCCGCGAGCCCACTGGTCGACCTCTACTACCACGACCTGGGCGCCTCCGCGTGCACGCCGTCGGTCATCTTCGGCGGCCTCCCATGCACCGATGCGACCGTCGGCGGCGCGCGCCTCAGCGCCACGACGAGGGTCAAGGGCTACCGGTAGACCTCGGCCGCAGCGCTGCCGAAGAGGGCCCCACACGGGGCCCTCTTCGTATGCTCCTCGAAGTGGCGGCGGCGATCAGGATCGGGACATGCTCGTGGGCGGATGACGCGCTCTCGAAGCACTGGTATCCGCCCGGCACCCCGCCGAAGGAGCGGCCTCGCGTACTACGCCGAGCGGTACTCGACCGTCGAGGTCGACTCGACCTACTACCGCGTTCCGAGCGAGCAGATGGTGCGCGGCTGGGCCGAGCGGACACCGCCGGGCTTCGTGATGCACGTGAAGGCGTTCGGCCTGATGACGCGTCACCCCGTCAAGCTCGAGCAGGTACCGCCTGATCTCCGCGAGGGCCTACCGGTGGACGCGCGCGGCCGGGTCGACCGTCCCTCGCGGGAGGCACGCGGGGCCGTGTTCCGCGAGTTCCTCGACGCGCTCGCCCCGCTCCGCGCTGCCGGCAAGCTCGGTGGGCTGCTCTTCCAGATGCCGCCGTACGTCGTCTGGAAGCCGGCCTCACTCGACTACCTCGAGTGGGCGCGCGACCAGGTCGGAGACGACGTCTTCCTCTTCGAGCCGCGCCACCGCTCCTGGTACGCGGAGGAGATCCGGGCCGAGCTGCTGAGCTTCCTCGAGTCGCGCAAGATGACCTGGGTGGTCGTCGATGCTCCGAAGACCGAGGCGGCGAACGTTCCCGCGACGCTCGTCGCGACGACGACCCCGACGGCCTACGTGCGGTTCCACGGACGGAACGCCGCAACCTGGAACGCGCGCGGCGGGTCGGCCGCGCAGCGGTTCGACCACCTCTACGGCGAGGATGAGCTGCGCGAATGGGTCGCGCCTCTACGGCAGCTCGCGAACGAAGCCGAAGAGGCGTACGCGTTCTTCAACAACAACAATCAGACCGACGGCGTCGCGCAGGCTCCGGCCGGCGCGGAACTGCTGCGCAAGCTCCTCGACGAGGAGGACGTACCGACAGCCTGATGCGCGTTCTCGCCGTCACCCACGGGCCGCTCGTACGACCCGAGCTCTTCGCCGACGTGACCGCCGATGCCGGCCATGCCCTCACGGAGTGGGACATCCGCCTGCAGGGCGCGCCGCCCCTCGGCTTCGATGCCGTCATGGTGTTCGGCGGCGACCAGAACGTCGGCGACGAGACGCTCTATCCGTGGTTGCACGAGGAGTACGAGGCGCTCCGCCACTGGGTGCGCGAGCGAACGCCGCTGCTCGGCATCTGCCTGGGCGCCCAGACCCTCGCGCACGCACTCGGCGCGCCGGTGTGCCGAGCGGGCTCGACGCTGGCCGGGTTCTACGAGTCGGAGCTGACGGATGCAGGAGCCACGGACCCGGTGCTCGGAGTGCTCCCGCGACATTTCGAGGCGCTGAATGCGAACGCCTACCGCTTCCAGGTGCCCGAGCACGCGGGCGCAGTCGAGCTCGCCAACGCCACCGCCGCGGGGCCGCAGGCATTTCGCGTGGGTGACTCCGCCTGGGGAGTGCAGTTTCATCCCGAGGCGCGACGCGAGCAGCTGCTCGCGTGGTTCCGCGACGAGCCAGACCCACCGAAGCCGCTCGACGAGCTCGCGTCGGAGCTCGACGAGAAACTCGGCACGTGGCAGGCACACGGCCGGCGGCTCTGCCTCGCGTTCCTCGACGCGGCCGCGATCCAGCGAAGCCTCTAGGTCTCGAGCGGCAGGTCGTCGTGGCGCGACCATTCATGCCACGACCCGACGTAGTTGCGCGCGTCGTAGCCGAGCGCGCGCAGCATCTGTGTCGCGATCGCCGACCGCGAGCCGCTGTGGCAGTACGCGACCACCTCGCCTCCGGGGGCCAGCTCCAGGGCCGCCTCGATCTGCGCCGGCTCGAGCTCCATCAACCGATAGACGTCGAGGTTGCGCGCGCCGGGGATATGGCCCTGCCGAGGGTCGCAGGGGCTCCCGCCCGTCCCGTCGTACTCGTGGGCCGATCGCACGTCGACGATCGGCATCTCGCCGAGCCGCTGGGCGAGCTCGTCGATTGCGATCTCGGTCACAGGCCTCGCACGATCTCGACCTCGGCTGCGAATGCGGGGCGCTGCTCGAGCCCCGCGATCCAGGCGGCTAGCCGCTCGGGCACCTGCACACCGAGCATGTCGCGCGCTCGAATCACCCACGGGAAGTACGCGATGTCCGCGAAGAGGCTCTGCCCCACTTCGAGCGTCTCCAGCCTGCCCGTCAGATCGTTCTCTTCGCCGCGCCGGAACGCGTAGTAATCGTCGCCGAGGTGGTCGTCGAAACGGTGGACGAGCAGACGCGCCTCCGCCCGCTCGACCGATCCGGCCGGCAGCAGCGGCCGCTCCGGGTAGCGCTCGTCGAGGTACGCCATGATCACCTCGGACTCCGGGAGGACGAAGCCGTCGTCGAGAACGGGCACGCGGCCGCCCGGTGGGTTCAGGTCGAGCAGCCATTGCGGACGGTTGCTCAGGTCGACGAGCACGACCTCGTGCTCGATCCGCTTCTCGGCGAGAGCGATGCGCACGCGGGCGCAATAGGGACAACGAGCCGCGTCGACGAGCTTCACGGCTCCAACCCCATCAGCTTGGCTATCTGCTCGTACAGCTCGGCCGCGGGCGGCAGCTCCGCGGGCGTTGCCGCAGTGCGTGCCACACGCCGTACCTCGTCGCGCGAGGCGCCGGTCAGCCGGGAGACGAGCGTCGGGTTCGCCGCAAGCGCAAGCTCGTCACCCTTCGGCAGCTCGCCGTACCAGGTCGGCACCGAGAGGTACTCGTCGACCATGCGGCCTCGCTCGTAGATGCGGAAGCGAACGACCTCGCCTTCGAGCCCGAGGGCGATCGTCACTGCGCCGAGCCGGTCCGAGAGCTCGCGCGCGAAGCGGCCGTGCGCCTCGCGATCGCGGTCGAAGACGGGATCGGCGACGCGGATCCAGCTGTCCGTGGGGCGAACGTCCGGCGACTCGAGCCGCGGGATGAACTGGGCAACAGCCCGCTCGACGGAAACCTCATCGTCGCTCTGCACGTGCGTGACCGCACGCGACTCGCCGTGGTCCTCGTTCTCGAGCCGCGCTTCGAGCGCGGCGAGCGGTGTCGCCATGAACTTCGCCTCCTCCTCGAACCCGAGCCTCGACCACACGATTCGCGCCTGCTCGTTCGAGGTCAGGACGTCGAGGCTCACGACGCGCGCTCCCTGCCCCGTGCGTGCCGCGCGCATGCCTGCAACAGCGCCTTTGCGACGCCCTGGCGGCGGGCGCGCGGCCGCACGTGGACGAACTGCACGTGGGCGCGACCCCGCACCGTCGCCTCGATGCGCGCGGCCCCGAGCGCCCCTGCGTCGTCCTCGGCGAGGAAGACACCGCCGCTGCGGATATCGTCGCGGATGTCCGGCCACTCGTCGTCCCAGGTCTCCGGGATCCTCGAGCGGCCACTGCACCTCCTGCTCGAACTCCTCCCAGAGCTCCCGCAGCAGCGCCTCGTCACCTTCGGTTGCAGCGCGAATCTTCACAGGACGCCTCGACCAACGGACGAGCAGGTACTGCGCGGTGAGGTTCTGGAACGGGATGCAGGTGGGCGCCGAGCTCGGTCACGGGCACACCGTAGAGGCTCTCGGCGGCCTTGCGCAGCGCGAGGTCACCGGCCGGCCAGGCGTGCGGCCGGGCGAGGTGGCGGGCGAGGAACCACTCGGCCGTCCAGGGCCCAAGGCCGCGCACGGCCGTCAGCCGGTCGCGGCATCTCGTCGTCGTCGAGGGCGGCCAGCCCGTCGAGGTCGAGGTCGCTGCGCGCGAGGCCGACGGCGTACTCCGCCTTGCGTCGCGTGAAACCGACTTCGACGAGCGCCTGCTCGCCGGCTAGGGCGATGCGCTCGCGGGTTGGGAACGCCCAGGCTTCGCCGACTGCGCTCGCCGAGCCGCTCGACGAGCCGGTTGCGGATCGCAACAGCGGCGAAGAGCGAGACCTGCTGCGCCGTGATCGAGGTGACGAGCGCCTCGAACGGATCGGGCTGCAGCGGCGGGCGGAAGCCGCGCAGCCGCTCGACGACCGGCGCGAGCAGCGCATCGTTCGCAGCCCAGGCGTGGAACGGCGGCAGGTCGAACGGCGCGCCGAGGAGCTGAAGGACGACCGGGCGCGTCTCGTCATCGAGCGGCTCGACGTCGACGCCGCCGGCGCATGCGGTGATGCGCACCTCGCGGCCGCCGACCGCGCGATGGAGGCTGCCGTCGACGAGCCGGTTGGCGAGGTCGGTGCCGAACGCGCGAAAGCGGCCCGTCGAGAGCTCGAAGTCGTACGGCTCAGGAAAGCGCAGCAGCGACATCGAAGAACGTCTCGTACGGCTCGTACGCAACCCCTTGCTCGTCGAGATACGAGGCGAGCCCGGCGCGTGCGAACACTCGGTCGCACGCCAGAGACGCGCAGCGGTCCGACCAGCCGTCACCGGCGAAGACGAGCGGCGCGCCCTCGGGGAGCGCACGTCGTTTGCACCGGTCGCCGCAAACGGGGCAGAGGCCTTCGTCCCGAAAGATCACGCGCCAGCCGTCGGGCCGCACCTCGGCGTCGTTCGAACGGAGCTCCAGATGGCCGAGCCCCTCCCGCTCGAGCACCGGCCGGATCAGTTGGGGCAGGCCGCTCGAGACGATGACCGGCTGATAGCGCTCGACAAGCTCATGGAGCCCGGCGCGCAGCTCGACGTTGTCGAGCGCCCACTCTGCCGCCTCGTCCGCGGTGACGCGGAGCGTCTTCACCTCTTCGGCAAGCGCCTCCCCGTAGCTCGCGAACTCACGCTCGTAGACGCCGGAGTCGCCGAGATCGTGGACCGCGGCCACGAGGGAGTCCCGGACGGTGCACGTCCCGTCCCAGTCGAGTACGAGCTGCACCGAGCTCTCAGAGGTGCGAGGTGACCCCGGCCGGGTCCTCGTCGGTGGTGCGCGCGTCCGGCGACGGCTCCTCGGCCCAGGAGTACATGTACTTGCCGTCGTCGAGGTCGGCGGCGAGGGTGGTCAGCCGCAGCGGATTGAACGTGTCGCACATCACCGCGTACTCGTGCGTCTCGGTCAGCCCCAGCGACTTCTCGGCGAGCCCGGGCTGGGGGCCGTGCGGCAGGCCCGACGGGTGCAGGGTGATCGAGCCGACCTCGATCCCCTTGCGCGACGAGAAGTTGCCGTCGACGTAATAGATCATCTCCTCGCTCTGCAGGTTCGAGTGGTGGTACGGGATCGGGATCGCCTCGGGGTCGAAGTCGAGCTTGCGCGGGCAGAACGAGCAGATGACGAAGTTCGGGCCCTCGAACGTCTGGTGTGACGGCGGCGGCATGTGGATGCGGCCGGTGATCGGCTCGAAGTCGTGGATCGAGAACGTCCACGGATAGACGTAGCCGTCCCACCCGACGACGTCGAACGGGTGGTAGTCGATGACGTACGTCTGGTAGCCGCCGCGCACGCGCACCTTGACGACGTGCTCGCCGCGGTCGCGATGCGTCTTGCAGGTCGGCGGGCGGGTGGAGGTCGCGGTGGTAGTACGGCGCGTGCTCCATCAGCTGGCCGTGCTCGTTGCGGTAGCGCTTCGGGATCGTGATCAGGCCCGGCGTCTCGAACACGAGGTAGCGCTGCTCGCCCTGCGGGCGCGAAGCGGTAGGTCGTTCCGCGCGGGACGACGATGTAGTCGCCCGGCTTGTACGGCACGTCGCCGAAGATCGTCTCGAGCGTCCCGGAGCCCTCGTGGACGAAGATGACCTCGTCGCCCTCGCCGTTGCGGAAGAAGTAGTCCATCGTCTCCGTCGGCCGGGCGAGCGAGATCTCGACGTCGTTGTTCCACATCAGGAGCTCGCGACCGGTGATCGCATCGCCGCGCGGGCGGCAGGTCCCAGGTGCGGAGATGGCGGTGCGCGTGCGCATCGGGCACCCACTCCTCGCGCACGATCGGCTCGAACTCGCCGAGCTCGATCACACGACACGGCGACTGCAGGTGATAGAGGATCGACTCGAGGCCGGAGAAGCCCTCGAAGCCCATCACCTCCTCGGTCAGGAGGGTGCCGTTGTCGCGGTGCACGATGTGGCGCTTTCTCGGCAGGTCGCCCAGTCGCTGGTAGAACGGCATGCATGGAGGATATCGCCGGCCGGATCGAGCGGGAGGTCACCTCGTGGGAGGGGGTCACCACGCACGCACATCGCTTCGGCGGGGTCGAGTTTCGGCTCGGCCGCCGCGAGATCGGGCATCTTCACGGCGAGCGCTGGGCCGACCTGCCGTTCCAGAAGGGGATCCGCGACATGCTCGTCGAGACGGGTCGCGCGCAGCCGCACCATGTCCTCCCCGAGACGGGATGGGTGTCGCGCCAGATCCGAAGCGACGAGGACGTCGCCGAGGTGATCGAGCTCTTCCGGCTCAGCTACGAGCGGGCCCGGATCGCCCAGAACGTCCGCGCTGCGCGGGAGTGGTAACACTCCGCCGGGCCGGGCGCCGTCTCCCGCTCACGCCACGGGAGCATCAAATACGCGCCATGGAAGGTCGAATCGCGCCACGGGAGGTCGATCGCGCCATGCGAGGTCGAATCGCGCGCCCGCGGTCGCGACATGGGAGGCCGAATCGCGCGTCCGCGGTCGCGACATGGGAGATCGAGTCGCGCGTCCGCGGTCGCGACCAGTCCCGTTCCACCTCACCGCCGCGGCCGGCTGCAGCTGGGCCCCCGAATCGTAGGAAACACCGCACCTACCGAGCTACGGTTTCCCACTTTTGTCACACCCCGGCGACCGTCTCGACACGGTGGCTGCCGCCATCCTGGTCTCGGTGCGGCTCGTCCGGTTAGGGACGGGCGAGGTTACGAGAACGTGGCGAGCAGCTCGGCGAAGCGGTCGGCTGACACGTTCCCGCCCGAGACGACGATGCCGACCGTCGGCGCCTCGACGAGGCCGTTCAGCACCGCGGCGATTCCGACCGCGCCGCTCGGCTCGACGACGAGCTTCAGGCGCTCGAACGCAAACCGCATCGCCTCGACGATCTGCGCGTCGGTGACCGTGACGATCTCGTCGACGAGCCTCGAGGCAACCTCCCACGTCAGCTCGCCCGGGGCATGCGTCTGCAGCCCGTCGGCGATCGTGCGCGGCACGTCGATCGCCACCGGCTCGCCCGCCGCGAACGAGCGCCGCCAGTCGTCCCCCGCTTCGGGCTCCACCCCGACCACCCGGCGCACGCCGAGCTCCTTGCGCGATCGTCGCGCTACCGGCGATCAGTCCACCGCCGCCGACCGGCACGACGAGCGTGTCGACGACGCCCGACGTCCTCGAGCAGCTCCAGCGCCGCCGTCCCCGCTCCGGCCATGACCAGCGGATCGTCATACGGGCGCACGAGCTCCAGCCCGCGCTCGACGGCGAGCGCCGCGGCCAGCGCCTCGCGGTCCTCGGCGTAGCGGTCGTACGCGACCACCTCCGCTCCGTAGCCCCGCGTCGCGTCGAGCTTCGACTGCGGAGCGTCCGTCGGCATGAGGATCGTCGCGGGCGACCCGAGCAGCCGAGCCGACAGCGCCACCGCCTGTGCGTGGTTTCCCGACGAATATGCGAGCACCGGCGTCCCCGCCGGCAGCGACGAGATCTTGTTGTACGCGCCGCGAAACTTGAAGGCGCCCGCGCGCTGCAGGCACTCGGGCTTCACGACAACGCCCTCCCCCAGCGTGCGCGAACGGAGAGCCGGTGTTCGGTGCGCGATCCCGGCCAGCACACGTGCGGCGGCGCGCACGTCGTTCGCGGCTGATCACGAGATCGTGTTGCGCAGCACGCCGATGCCCTCGATCTCCAGCTCGACCACGTCGCCGCGTTGCAGCCAGCGTCCGTCACCGTGCTCGAGGATGCAGCCGCTTCCGACGGTGCCCGAGCCGAGCACGTCTCCAGGCCGGAGGACCGCGTTTCTCGCCGCGTGCGCGACCAGCGCGTCCCACCGGTGGTACAGCGCTCCCAGCTCGCCTCGCGACCGCTCCTCCCCGTTGACACGCGCGGTCATCGTCGCCGGACGTGCCGTCGAACTCGTCTGGCGTCACGAGCACCGGCCCGAGCGACGTCGCAAAATCCTTCCCTTTCGCCGGGCCGAGCCCGACCCGCATCTCCTGCCGCTGCACGTCGCGCGCCGACCAGTCGTTCAGAACGGTGAAACCCCCGATCTTCCCTTCCGCGCCGATCACCGCGGCGCACTCGAGCTCGTAGTCGAGCTCCTGCGTGCCCTCCGGATACGGGATCGCGTCCTCGGGCCCGTAGATCGCACCCGGATTCGAGAAGTAGAAGACGGGAACCTCGTACCACTCCTTCGGCACGTCTGCGCCACGCTGCCTCCGCGCGTTCGCGACATGCTCCTCGAACGCCATGAAGTCGCGAACGGTCGGCGGATGGAGCACCGGAGGCCGCAGGTCGACATCCGCGAGCGCGTACTCCGCATGCTCGCGCGCGGACCCGCCGCCGGTGAAGAACGCCTGCAGTGTCTGGGCGGCGAGCTGGATCACCTTGTCGCCTTCGATGCGCCCGGGCCAGCCGCGCTCGAGCGCGAGCTCCTTGGGCGTGAACATGCAGAGCTTCATGGCTCCGTATGAACTATCACGTCGGCGATATCGGGCCGCTCACGGCGGATACGCTCCTCGATCTCGCTCGCCCGCCGGTGTGCCTCGTCGAGCCGATGAGTGCCGTCGAGGCCGAGCGTGAGGAACGCGACGAGGCCGGTCGTCGTGTTCAAGAAGCGAAGCTCCCGCAGCTCCTTTCCCGTCGCCTCGCGCACGATGCGTCGCACGTGGGCCGCGCCCTCGGCTTCTACCTCTCGCGCCTCGCGTCACCTCCGCAAGCGGCTCGAGATGGGTCTGCACTCCGGCGATGTCCGGCACCGCGGCACAGATCGCCTGCTCGAGCTGCTCCGCGATCTCGTGCGCCTCCTCCAGCGCCAGGTCCCCCGGCAGCTTCACATGCAGTGAGAGCTCCGTCCGGCCGTCGACCTCGACGAGCGCGAGGTTGTGAACCTCGCGGACGCGCGGGACCGCAAGCGCGGCCGCATGGGCGCGCTCGCGTAGCGTCGCATCCTCGATCGGCTCGACGTGGACGACGACGTCTGCGTTCGGCAGAGCGCGCTCGACCGCTGCCTCCACGGCATCGGCTGCGGCATGCCCCTGTCCGACCGCGGCGGCCGGAGAGACGCCGATCACGACATCCGCGAACTGCCGGCTGCCCGCCTGCCGCATCCGTAGCCGTCGCACCTCGACCGCGGGATTGAGATCCTCGATCGCCGCGAGCGCTGCCGCTTCGGCGGCGGCCGGAGCGCGATCCATGAGCACGTCGACGTTCGCCTTGATCAGCCGCGCAGCTGCGAGCAGCACGAGCACGCCGACGACGAGCGCTGCGATCGGGTCTGCGTTCGGATGCCCGTAGTGCGCGAACACGAGGCCGGCAAGCACCGCGATCGACCCCACGAGGTCGCTGCCGAAATGGAGCGCGTTCGAGGCAAGGGCCGCGCTCTCGAACCGGCGCGCCGCCCGCAGCGAGACGACCATTCGACTCAGGTCGATCGCAATCACGACGCCGAGGACGGCGAACGCGTACCACGTCACGTGCACCTGCACGTGGGTGGCGCCGGTGAGGCGCTCGATCGCGCGAGCCGAGATGAAGAGGCTGACCAGCGAGAGGAAACCGGCCTCGGTCAACGCCGACAGGTGCTCCGCCTTGCCGTGGCCGAACTGGTGCGAGACGTCGGCGGGCCGCGCCGCGAGCCTGACCGCGAAGAACGTGAGCAGCGCCGCGACGAGGTCGGTTCCCGAGTGGGCCGCCTCCGACACGAGCCCGAGGCTGTGCGTGGCGAGACCGACGGTCAGCTTCAGGACGACGAGGACGGCCGCCGCGACAACGGAGATGAGCGCCGACCGGCGTTGTGGCGTCATTCGAGGTGGTTTGGCAGGCGAGGCTAGAGGTTGCCTCGGAGCGCCTGCTCGCGTTCGATCGCCTCGAACAGCGCCTTGAAGTTCCCGTCGCCGAAGCCGCGCGCGCCGTGACGCTCGATCACCTCGAAGAAGAGCGTGGGCCGGTCCTGAGCCGTCTTCGTGAAGATCTGAAGCAGGTAGCCGTCGTCGTCGCGATCGGCGAGGATCTTCAACCGGCGCAGGTCGTCCCAGCTCTCGTCGATCTCGCCGACGCGCTCCGGCGTGTCCTCGTAGTAGGTGTCCGGCGTCGTCAAGAAGCTCACGCCGCGGCGCTGCAGCGCCTCGACCGTCTTCACGATGTTCGACGACTGCATGGCGATGTGCTGCGCGCCCGGGCCCTCGTTGAATTCGAGGTACTCGTCGATCTGGCTCTTGCGCTTGCCCTCGGCCGGCTCGTTGATCGGGAACTTGATCTTCCCTTGCCCGTCGCTCATCACCTTCGACATCAGCGCCGAGTACTCGGTCGAGATGTCGTCGTCGGAGAAGTGGATCATCTCGGTCATCCCGAAAACCTGTTCGTAGAACCCGACCCAGTGCTCCATTCGGCCGAGCTCGACGTTGCCGACGATATGGTCGATCGCGATCAGCCCAACACCGCCGTCGACGCCGTTCGCCGATTCCTGCGCGACATACCCGGGCAGATAGGCGCCTTCGTACGCGCTCCGACTGACGAACGTGTGCACGACGTCGCCGTAGGTTGCGATCGTGGCGAGCTCGACCTGGCCGAAGTCGTCTGCCACGATGTGCGGCTCGACGACACCTTGCGCGCCGCGCGCGACGCCTTCACGGAACGCGACTCCGGCGTCGGGAACTCGCAGGGCGATGTCCTTCACACCGTCGCCGTGCTCGAGAACGTGGCGGCCGATCGGGCTGTCGCTGCGAAGCGCACTCGAGACGACGATGCGAATGTCGTTCTGCTCGAGGACGTAGCTCGCGCGGTCGCGAACCCCCGTTTCGGGACCCGCGTACGCGGTCCGACGGAACCCGAACGCCTGCTCGTAGTAGAAGGCGGCCTGCTTCGCGTTCCCCACCCACAGCTCGACATGGTCCCAGCCGTCGAGCGGCATGAAGTCCTGGGTCATGGCTCGGAGTCTAGCGCTGCCGTTGCTGGGGCTCCCGCCGCCGCATCGGCGGCCGACACGTCGTCCAGGCTACGACGAAGGCGCTGCTCCTTGACGTAGACGACGGCGATCACCCAGACGAGTGCCGCCACCGCCGCCGCGACGAGGAACGCCGGGCGAATGGCAGCGGCAAGCGTTGCCCGCGCGGATCGCGGGAGCCGATGGATGCTTCCCAGCTCGCCGGCGCCGACACCCGGCGGCAGTCCGTGGTTGACGATCACGCCCATCACGGTCACACCGAGCGTCGCTCCCATCTGCCGCGAGAACTGCGTCAACGCCGTCGCCGAACCGATCACGGACCGGGGCACCGCGTTCTGAACCGAGAGCACGAAGACCTGCATCATCGACCCGATCCCGATGCCTGCGATCACCATGTTGCGTGCCGCTTGCGCGTTGGTCGTCGTCACGCTCATGCGCCACAGCAGCACCATCCCGATCGTGAGCACGACTGGCCCGAGGATCGCGTTCCAGCGGTAGCGCCCGGTGCGCGAGACCAGTTGACCGGTGAGAAGCGAGGTCGTCACGGCGCCGAGCATCAACGGCGTCAGGACGACACCCGACGAGGTGGCCGACGTGCCGATCACGCCCTGCACGAAGAGCGGGACGTAGGAAATCGTCCCGAACATCGCCATGCCCACCAGCGCCATGCACGCCACGCTTCCGGCGACGATCGGGTTGCGCAGGATGTCGAACGGCAGGATCGGCTCCCGCGCGCGCCGTTCGACGACCGAGAACAGCGCGAGAAGCGCGGCCGCGACGACGAAGGCACCCGACGACCTGTGTGCTCCCCCACGGATGCTGCTTGCCGCCCCACACGAGGCCGAGCAGGAGCGCGCCGACACCGCCGGCGAGCAGCCCGGCGCCGAGCCAGTCGATCGAGTGATCGGTCAGCGGGGCCCGGCGCGGCATCGTGATCGAGATCACGATCAGCGCGAGCCCGCCGACGGGCAGGTTGACCAGGAAGACCCAGCGCCAGCTGGTGTTGTCGACGATGAACCCGCCGACGGCCGGCCCGATGATCGACGAGGCGGCGAAGACCGCTCCGATCAGTCCCTGCCACTTGCCACGGTCGCGCGGCGGGACGATGTTCCCGATCACCGCCAGGGAGAGCGGGAAGAGCCCGCCCGCCCCGATTCCCTGGACGGCGCGAAAGACGACCAGCTGCGGTCATCGACGTCGACGCGCCGCAGAGAGCCGAGCCGACGAGGAAGACGACGATCGCGAAGAGGAAGAGGTTCTTGCGCCCGTAGACGTCGCCGAGCTTTCCGTACAAGCGGCACGGTCACCGTCGAGGTGAGCATGTAGGCGGTGAAGACCCACGAGTACTGGGTGATGCCGCCGAGATCGCCGACGATCTTGGGGAGCGCCGTCGCGACGATCGTCTGGTCGAGCGCGGCCAGGAGCAGCGTCACCATCAGCCCCGCAGTAGATCGCGAGGATGCGCCCGATCGTGAAGTTGTAGCCGGGCGGCTGGCGGCCGAGACGCTTCCGCAGGTTCATCAGCATTAGTTAACCAGGTTAATCAGTCAGTCGCCGGGCGGCTCGGGCACCGGGCGGCGGGAGCGCTCGACGAGCACGGCGCTGAGAATCGCCACGCCTCCCACCACCTCCCACCGCGTCAGGTGCTCGCCGAGCAGGAGGAGCGCGAAGAGCACTCCGAGCAGGGGCTGCACGTTCGAGAACAGCGACGCCCGCGACGGCCCGACCCGGCTGATCGCGGTGAACCAGAGGATGTTCGTGAGGAACAGCGGCCCGAGCACCGCGAAGGCGAAGCAGGCCCACATCAGGCTGCTGAAGTGAAAGCTCTGGCCCGCGGTCTGACGTGCGCCCGAGAGGGCAAGCGGAACCCAGCCGATGAGCAGCACGAGCGAGCTGATCCGAAACGGCGAATAGCGCCGCATGAGCGGCGTGATCAGCACCGAGTACCCGGCCCACGTGACCGCGGTCAGCACCGCGAGCCCGTCTCCTGCGAGCCGCCCGGAGAATCCGCCCGAGCCGGACGCCACGAAGCCAACACCGGCCAGCGAGACGAGCGTTGCGACCCAGAAGCCGCGTCCCATCCGCTCGAGCCCGATCACGCTCGCGAGGACACCGATGAAGATCGGGGTCGTTCCGAGGAAGAGCGTCACCGTGGCCGCCGATGTCTTGTCGACCGAGTAGATGAAGCAGAGCTGGTTCGAGAAGATGAAGAGCGCGGCGAGCAGAACGAGCCGCATGTCGCGGAGGGCGATCCGGAAGCTTCGCTCTCGCGCGTAGGTGAATCCGAAGAAGAGGATCGTCGCGCAGGCGTACCGGATCGTCGCGTAGGCGAGCGGCTGGAAGCCGTGGGTGAGGACGTACCGCGTGACCGTCGCGTTGAGCGCCCAGAGGAGCACCGTGCCGAAGAGCATCAGATCGACAGGGCTCAGCCGGCGCACCTGGCGACACTAGCGCGAGCCGGTTCAGGGCAATCATCTAGGCTCCCGCTCGATGGCCAACGTGCCGACACGCGACGACGTCGACGCCCTCGTCGGGCCGGCGACGCCCCATTTCGCCTTCCAGATTCGGGCGCGGGTGCGCGAGCTCGTGGCCGATTTGCCGGCCGACGACGACGTCAGACGCTATGCCGAGGGTCAGATGCGTCGGCTCGACGACCTGGGCTACGCGTCGTCGAAGGCGGATGAGGGGCAGCGCGAGTCGCCCGCGCGGCTCGGCTGGGACGAGCTGCCGTCGTCTGCCCCGGTCGACAAACCGCTTCCGCGCAGGCCGTGACCGTCTTCGTCACGGGTGGCTCGCGCGGCATCGGCCGGGCGATCGCGCTCCGGTTCGCGCGCGACGGGGCGCGTCGAATCGCGATCGGCTATCTCCGCAACGATCGCGCCGCCGAGGAGACGGCCGACGAGCTGCGGGCGCTGGGCGCAGAGGTCGTGCTCGTGCGAGGCAACGTCACCTCCGAGCGCGTCAGCGAGGAGGTTGGCGCACTGGGGCCTCTCGACGTGCTCGTCCACAACGCAGCGACCGGCGTCGTTCGCCCCGCGCTCGAGACGGAGGACAAGCACTGGGACTGGACGATGAACGCGAACGCTCGGGCCCTGCTGCAGCTGACTCGCGCCGCGGCGCCGCAAATGAAAGACGGCTCGTCGATCGTCGCCATCTCGTCGCTCGGCGCCCAGCGAGTCCTGGAGAACTACGTCCTCATCGGCACGTCCAAGGCCGCCCTCGAGGCCCTCGTGCGCTACCTCGCGGTCGAGCTCGCACCGGGCATCCGCGTCAACGCGGTCTCGGGCGGTGTCGTCGAGACCGGCGCGCTGGAGCATTTCCCAAATCGCGAGGAGATGCTCGAGGCGGGCGCGGCCAATCCCGTCGGCCGCCTCGTCACGCCCGACGACATCGCGGGCGCGGTCGCGTTCCTCTGCTCGCCGGATGCCGCGATGATCCGCGGCCAGACGCTCGTCGTCGACGGCGGCTTCTCCCTTCTCGTCGGCTAGCGTCCTTCGCTCGATGCCGGACAACGAACGGATCTCTGCAGTCGATGCAGACGGCCTGCGCGCCGGCGCCTCGACACCGGGCGTCCTGCGGGAGGTTGCCTTCGACGCAGAGAGGGCGACGCTCATGCGCGCCCGCGCCGAGGCAGGCGCCTCATCGGGCTGGCATCACCACGGCGACCGCGACGTTCTCGGTTACGTCGTGCGGGGGTCAGCCCGCTTCGAGTTCGGGCCCGGCGGGGCCGACAGCGTGCAGGTCGGCGAAGGCGGCTTCTTTCACGTCCCTGCACGACTCGTCCACCGAGACGTGAACCCCCTCGAGGGGCCGCAGGAGATCATCCTCACGATCGTCGGGGACGGGCCTCTCGTCGTGAACGTCGACGGGCCGCCGGCCGCCTGAGAGGGCGCGGCCCCGCGCACGGGTCACGCCCGGGCGCCGGCGTCGATCCTGCCGAGGAAGCCCAGCACCCGCTGCTCGAGCTGCTTCGCCGCGGCTTCGTCGTAGTCGGGCAGGCTGCTGTCGGCGAAGAGATGCCGGTCGCCGGGATAGAGGAAGAGCTCCGCCTCCTCGACCGTCTCAACAAGCTCGCGCGCGGCCGGCAGGTCCTCCAGCGCCCACTCGTCCCCTTCCATCAGGTGGATCTGCAACGGGACACCCGCCGGCCACGGACCGCCGAACTCGGCCGGGGGCAGCGCGGCGGAGAAGAACAGGGCTCCCTGCGCTCCGGGACGCGTCTGCGCCAGCGCCTGGGCCGGCATCACGCCGAGCGAGAAGCCGGCGTAGACGAGCTCCTCGGGCAGGCTGTCCGCAGCGCGGCGGCCCCGCTCGCCGACGGCCTCGAAGCCGATCTCCTTCGCGTAGCCGATGCCCTCGTCGAGTGTTGCGAACGTCTTGCCGTCGTAGAGATCCGGCGTGTGCACCGTGTGCCCGGCAGCGCGGAGCTCCTCGGCAAACGCGAGGAAGCCCGGTGTCTGGCCCTGTGCGTGGTGGAAGAGCAGAAGCTCGGCCATGGCGACCTTCTACCATTCCGCGGTGCTTTGTAACCCTCGATCTCCGGATCTTGTTGGAGAGCCTTGTCGGAGGCAACGGCAGGTCGAATCGGTGTCTGACACCGCAGGTGTCAGACACCCGTCTCAGCGACGGAGCGTGCGCCGCAGTAGGTCGGCGGCGACGTAGCCCGCGAGCTTCGGGTTCTCCTGGAGCCGCCGTACCGAGTACTGGTACCAGTGCGTGCCGTACGGGACGTAGACACGAAGCCGGTGGCCCGCTGCGACGAGCTCGTCGGCCCTGTCGGGGCGCACGCCGAGGAGCATCTGGAACTCGTAGCGATCGGGCGGCAGATCCTGCACGATCCTCAGCGCCTCGCCGATCAGGTACTCGTCGTGGGTCGCGATCCCGACGTAGGCGCCTTGGTCGACGAGCGCCTCCAGGCAGCGGACGTAGTTCGCGCGCACCTCGTCGTCGTCGCGATACGCGAGCTCCTCCGGCTCGACATAGATCCCCTTGCACAGCCGCACGTTGTCGAGGCCGGGGAGGTCGCCCGGAGTGCGCCGTAGGTAGCTCTGCAGCACGACGCCGACGTTCTCGTGACCCTCGGCGCGGAGCGAACGAAAGAGATCGAGCGTGCGGTCGGTCGTGGACGAGTCCTCCATGTCGATCCGCACGAAGTTCCCGCGCCCAGCCGCATCGACGATCACCGCCTCGAGGTTCTCGCGGCACAGACCGAGGTCGAGCTCGAGACCAAGCCCCGTCAGCTTGACCGAGACGTTCGCGTCGAGACTGTCCGCGGCGATGCGCGCGAGCACGTCGTGGTAGGCGCGCGTGATCGCGCGTGCCTCACCCGCGTTGGTGATCTCCTCGCCGAGCACGTCGACGGTGGCGAGCTTTCCCTTGGCGTTCAGGCGTCGAACGACCCGCATGGCGTCGTCGAGCGTCGGACCGGCGATGTAGCGGGAGGAGAGCCGTCGCACGACGGGCTTCGGGACCGCCGGCAGCAGCCGAACGATCGCGCGGTCGAGAAGGGTCACGGATCGCGAGTTTACGACTCGCGCATGAAGCCCTGGCGCGCAGCGCTCACGAGCGCCACCGCCTCGGGAAACAGCACGCGCATCGCATCGCGCAGCGCAACCGACTGCTCTTCGCCGTTGCCTTGCACGTCGATCTGCGAAAGCGCTGCGGCCGTCAGCTCGACGGCGGTGTTGAGGGTGAGCGTGGCGAACTGCTCGCGCTGGGCCTCCTGCACCGACTCGGCCTGCTGCTCGGCGAACTCGCGCAGGCCGCGCAGCAGATCCTCGGGGTCACCGCCGAACGGAAATCCAAAACCGCCTTCAGACATGCGAGCACGTTAGCGCAGCTCGACCAGGTAGCCGCGCTCCACGTCCTTCACGAACTCGTCGACAGCGCCGGTCGCCGAGCGGATCGCCGTCGAGAACGGCGAGGACAGCTCGCCGAGCGCGCGCTCGAGGGCGAGCGTCGCCACACCGACCGCATCGAGATACGCCGGCGTGGCAACGCGCGGCGGCGCTCCGATCACACGCTCGAGCGCCAGCGCGGCGTCCTCAGCCTCCTCGATCCCGGGCGGCTGCTCGACCATCCGTACCTGTGCGAGCTGCGAGCGCAGATTCTCGAGGTCGCCGCCGCCGGCCAGATCGCCGGCCAGCTCGCACATCGCGACGATCGACGCCGTGTCGCGTACGTCGTCACGACGTTCGACGGGCTGACCCGACGCGTCGAGCACGATCCAGCGACGGGAAGCCTCGCCGCCGAGCGCCACGAGGTAGAGGCGCCGGTCCCTGGACGGCTCCGCAGCGAGCACCCCGGCCACCTCCCCGTGCACGGTCGCGGCGGCGGCAATCCGCTCCAGGTCGTCGGTCAGGGCCATAGAGTCAAGCGTATGGATGCGAGAGCCCTCTTCGCGCCGCTCGGCCCGGGCTACGACCGCTGGGGCGCAGTGCTCTCGTTCGGACAGGATCCGCGCTGGCGGCGCTACCTCGTCTCGCGGATCGACGCGTCGCCGACCGACACCGTGCTGGATGTGGCCACCGGCACGGCGCTCGTCGCGCGCGAGCTGGTCCGCCAGAAGGACTGTTACGTCGTCGGCATCGACCAGAGCGCGGAAATGCTCGAAGAGGGCCGTCGCCGGGTGGTGCTGGCGGCGGCGGCGCGAGAAGGTTCGCCTGCAGGAAGGAGACGCCCGAACGCTCCCGTTCGAGGACGGCCAGTTCGATGCGCTGACGTTCACCTACCTCCTGCGCTACGTCGAAGATCCACCGGCCGTGCTGCGCGAGCTCGCACGGGTCGTCAAGCCGGGCGGCACGATCGCGGGGCTCGAGTTCGGCGTGCCCGCCGGCATCTGGCGGCCCCTCTGGGAGCTCTGGACGCGGGTCGGGCTGCCCGCCGCCGGGCGCCTGATCGGCGACGGGTGGCACGAGGTCGGCGTGTTCCTCGGCCCGTCGATCAAGCGCCACTACGCGGAGTGGCCGCTCCCCCGCCTCGTGCAGGCCTGGCGAGACGCCGGGATCGACGACGTGCGGGCGAAGCGGCTCAGCCTCGGCGGCGGAGTGGTGACGTGGGGACGACGGGCAAAGGCGTAGTCAGGCCGGCGTTCTATGCCCTCGAGCGTGGCGGCTGGCGCGACTACGTCACCCTTCTGCACCCGCCGTACACGCTCTGGCACCTCTCGTACGTCGCAGTCGGCGCAGCCCTGGCGCCGCAGTTCCACCTCGACCGGATGCTCTGGGGGATGGCCGCATTCTTCCTGGCCATGGGCGTCGCCGCCCATGCCCTCGACGAGCTGCAGGGCCGACCGCTGCAGACGCAGATTCCCGGGCCGGTGCTCGTCGGCCTCGCGGCGGTCGCGCTCGGCGGCGCGGTCGCGATCGGCATCGGCGCCGCCGCCGCGTGGGGGTTCGGGCTGCTCGTCTTCGTCGCTGCCGGGTGCGGTGCTCGTGCCCGTCTACAACCTCGAGCTCGGCCTGCACACGAACTGGGGCTTCGCGCTCGCCTGGGGCGCGTTTCCCGTCCTCACCGGCTACTTCGTGGAAGCCCAGACCGCTTCGGCTCGAGGCGGTTGCCGCAGCCGGGTATGCGACCGCGTTGAGCCTCGCCCAGCACGCGCTCTCGACGCCCGTCCGAGAGGCGCGACGCAGGCGATCGACGACAGTGGGGATCGAGCCGCTCGAGCGGGCGTTGCGCCTGCTCGTGTGGGGCTCGACACTGGTCGCCGTCGCTCTCGTCGCGGCCCGCCTACGATAAGGCGTGACTTCCGCCACCGTCGTCGCCGTCGTAGCCGCGTGCATCGCGGTGCTCGCGCTGATCGCGAGCACCTTGATCTTGCGCAAGGTTCGGGGCCACGAACGGATCCTCGAACGCGAGATCGAGCGCGGCAAGAGCGCATTCGACGAGGTCGTCGAGCGGGAGCTCGCCCAGAGGGCCGAGGACCTCCAACAGACGCTCGCCCAGCTTCGTGCCGATTCGCTCTCCCAGCTGGCCGAGGAGGAGCGCCGGATCGCGGAGGAGCGCCGGCGCGACGTCGCCGAGCGCGAGCGCGATGCGACCGGCAGGCTCAGCGAGCAGCTCATCGCCGCTCAGGCTGCCGTCGAGCAACGGCTTGCTGACTGGGCGAACGACGTGGCGAAACTGCAGGAAAGCCTGTCGGAAGACGTCAAGCGGGTCGAGACGCGCCAGCAGGCCCTGATGGCGGAGGCGACCGCCAGGATCGGCCAGGACGCCGAAGGGCTGCAGTCCTCGGCCGAGGAGCAGCGGCAGCAGCTCGCCCGATTGCGCGCCGACCTCGCGCACACGGCGCAGGAGGTGATCCAGCAGGCCAACTCGGAGCTCGAGCAGCATGCCGCCGAGCGCCGCCACGCCCTGCACGAGATCGCCGACCGGTTGCGAAAGCGCGAGCGCGACCTGCAGGAGCTGATCGAGCGCGAGGGGAACGAGGCCACGCAGCGGATCCAGCTCGCGCTCGGCGACATCGAGCGCAGGCAGGTCGAGCAGTTGCAGCGCATCATCGGCCGCGAGACGGCGCGCTACACCGAGGCCGCCTCCGGCCAGTTCGACGCGACGATCCGCGCGGCGCGTGAGGAGGCTGCACGCCGGCTCAGCCGCGAGCTCGATCTGGCGGTCGAGCGGTTCGCCCGCGAGGCGGAGGCGGTGCTCACCGAGCGCCTGAACGCGGTCAGCGACTCGGCCGCAGCCGCGGGTCGAGGAGCGCCTCGGCCGGCTTCGGACTGCGTTGGAGCGCCAACGGGACGACCTACTCGGGTCGCTCGAGGAGCGCTCGCACCAGGTCGAGTCCGGATTGCGCGAGCGTTTGCACGAAATTGCGGCCGATGCCGAGTCCGAGCGGGGGGTCATCGAGGCACGTCTGCAGGAGCTCGCCCGTAGGCTGGACGAGCTCACCGCACGTGCGTAATGGTTCTGTTTGGACGTCCCAACTTCCGCAAGCAGGGTTCGTCTAGGAGAGAGCGAAATCCCGCACACCATGCCGCAGACCATCGAACAGCCCCAATCCGAGCGCGAAAAGGTGGAGTCCTGGCGGCTCCACGTGCTGATCGAGGCGGGGTATCCGCTGCCGCTCGCCGAGAAGCTCGCCCACTCCGAGGCCGACCTGCACCGCGCCGTCGAGCTCACCCGCTCCGGCTGCACGTTCGAAGTCGCCGCCGAGATCCTGCTCTAGCGAACTTCACCGGGCGTGAGGACGCTCGCGCAGGCGAGCTGACGGCTGCCGAGTCGGCCCCTCTGCCAGAGGACACCCCGAACGCCGCCGAAGGGGAGCGACGGCAAGGCGGAACGCCGATATGGGCGTTTAGACACCTCTGCTCTCGGGCTTGGCTGAGGCACGGGAGGGCTACTGTCACGGCAGCAGCGTCAGCGCACTCTTACGCGGCTGTGGGGGAAAACCGCTGCCCGCCGCGTCGTCATCCTGAACGTAGAGAAACCCGGGCTGCTGCCTCGCTACGCGGAAGTGCAGGTAGACGCGATAGCTGCCCCGGCAGCCGGTCCCGCAGGTGGCGGTCGTGAAGCGCCGCGCCAGCACTCGCCCCTTGGAGTCCTTGAGGTCAAGGTGACGTAGGCCTCGAAAACGTGGCGGTGCCACGCACCAGCAACGGGGTACGGACATGAGCGTGTGGTCGCGGGCTGGAGACCGTTATCGGCGGCAGAGAGACGTAGGCGCTGACTGACGTCCGAGGAGCCGGCGAGCGGATCAGCCCGACTAGGCCGTCGCGAGGCCGCAGTCGATCGGCGAGAGCGCCGATAAGCCCTCGAGAGCAGCAACGGCCGTCGCCGCCCCGTCGATGCCATTCGCCCCATGGGCACGTCGCGCGATCTCCCATGTGCTCGGAGGACCCCAGCCGTGCTGCGCGATCGGCCAGGTGCAGCGCGTTACGCGATCCGTGGCGGGCGTCAGTCGAGCGCTGCCGTCGGGTGAGCCCACGATCGCGTGCTTTCCGCAGCGCCGTACCCCCACCCCGAGCGCGCAAACCGGCCGTCGACTACATGTCACTCGCGAGCGCTGGCGAGTTGAGGCCACTGCTCCGTCGAGGCGCTCTGACGTAAACGCGAATGCCTCGTCGACGTCGACAGCGACAGCGCCGCGGAGCGGCCGAGCCAAAGCCGGCAGTTGAACGACGATCCAGGCACGCTCGGAGCGTCTTCGCCAGCAGACCTCGACCGCCACCTGACGCGACGTACTCGACGCGAGCGTCACCACAGTCGCGACGTCTCGTGCGCTCATCGATCGCGTGTCGTCTCGCGACGCAAGCCACGCACGCAACCGCTCTGCAACGTGCGGGCAGAATACGGCGGCATCCGCGCTGGCCCAGTGAGTAGACACTGGACGGCGGACCCTCCCACTCGCTGCACTTGATGGCACCTCGGCACGGACCGCCGCTCGCGTCGACGGCGTTGCCGCTAGGAGCCGCGCTCTCAGAGTGCGTTCGCGAACACTGACGCAGGCGACAGCGTGGAGCGTCTGCCCGCTACTGCGTTGTCGCCGACGAGCCGAGTCGGTGCTGGAGCCGACGCAGATACGCATCGAGTTGGTGACGCGGGATGAGCCCGGGCCGGATCCCGCAGGCGACCGTCTGGAGCTCGCCGTCGTGGATCAGTGCGCGAACGCGGTCCTCGGAGCAGCCGAGCTCGGCTGCAACCTCGCGGACTGACAACGGTTCGGGCCACTCCATGCCCGGAGTATGGCGCGTGACGGCGACGTTGAGTTGAGGACGCCGGCGATCCGCCGCAATCGCTAGGAATGGCTGCATATGGCGCTACAACGGATGGACAACGTCGGCATCGTGGTCGAATCGCTCGACGCCGCGATCTCGTTCTTCACCGAGCTCGGCCTCGAGCTCGAAGGGCGAGCCATGATCGACGGAGACTGGGCAGGGCGCGTGACCGGGCTGCGCGGCCAGCGGGTCGAGATGGCGATGATGCGCACGCCGGACGGCCACGGGCGGATCGAGCTCTCGCGCTTTCTCACGCCGCCTACGGTCGCCGATCACCGGAACGCCCCGGTGAACGCTCTCGGCTACCTCCGCGTCATGTTCGCCGTGGACGACCTCGACGACACGCTGGCCCGCCTCGGCGAGCACGGCGCGCAGCTCGTCGACGAGGTGGTTCGGTACGAGGACGCGTATCGGCTCTGCTACGTCCGAGGCCCCGAGGGCATTCTCATCGGGCTGGCCGAGCAAATCGGCTGACGGCCGGAGACGCGCTCGGGTGAGATTCCGTCACTTGGCAAGGCGCTAGCATCGGTCAGGTGAAGGTCGAGGCAAGGGAGGTCGAAGGGCGCAAGGTCTACACCGTCCGCGGCTTCAACAACGGTGTCGCGACCTACCTGGGAAAGCTCCCGACGCTCTGGATCGAGGGCGAGGTGACCGAGCTGCGCCGCCAGGAGCGCTGGGCCTCCGTGTTCTTCACGCTCAAGGATCCCGAGGACGGGGCGACGACTGCCGGCGCAGATGCCCCGGGGCCAGTTCGACGCACTCGAGCTGGGGCTCGCGGAGGGCGAGCGGGTGCACGTCTTCGGGCGCGCCGAGCTCTACGCAGAGCGCGGCGCGCTGCGGCTCAAGGTGCTGACGATCGAGCGCTTCGGCCTCGGCGCGCACCTGGCGGCGCTGGATCGGCTGAAGCGGAAGCTCGCCGCAGAGGGCCTGTTCGACGAGGGTCGCAAGCGGTCGCTTCCCCGCTTCCCGCGCCTCATCGGACTCGTCACCGGCAACGACGCGGCGGCGAAGCGCGACGTGCTGACGCACATCGTGCAGCGGTTCCCGCCGGCGAATGTCCTCGTCGCCGAGACCTACGTGCAGGGGCCGCGTGCCGCGGCGTCGATCGCAACCGCAATCGGAGACCTGTGCGCGCGCGGAGTTGATGTGATCGTGCTGGCGCGCGGGGGCGGCAGCTTCGAGGATCTGCTGCCGTTCTCGGACGAGCGGGTCGTGCGGGCGGTCGCCGAGTGCGCCGTGCCGCTCGTCTCCGCCGTCGGCCATGAGCAGGACACACCCCTCTGCGATCTTGCAGCCGACATACGCGCCTCGACGCCGACGGCCGCGGCCCGGCTCGTCGTCCCCGACCTCACGGAGCTGCGCGAGCGGCTCGGGCGCACACGCGACGCTTTGCACAGGAACGCCAAGCGCGCTGCGGAGCGGTCGACACAGCGGCTCGAGACGGCGCGCGAGCGGCTGCAGCGCGCCCCGCTTCTGGCGCTCGAACGCCGCCGGGCGCGCCTCGACACGGCGCACGCCCGGCTCGCCGCCCTCAGCCCACTCGCGGTGCTCGAACGTGGATACGCGATCGTGCACCGTGGCGACGACGTCGTCAGAGCCGCGGCGGAGGTCGCGCACGGCGACACGATCGACGTGCGCGTGGCCGACGGCAGCTTCGGGGCGACCGTTGCCTGAACCGACGTTCGAAGAGGCGCAGAAGGAGCTGGAGGCGATCGTCGAGCGCCTGGAGCGCGGCGATGCGGGCGTGGACGAGCTGACGAAGCTCTGGGAGCGCGGCGAGGAGCTCTACCGCATCTGCGCCACGAAGCTCGACAGCGTGCGCGGGAAGATCGAGGAGCTAGCCAGAGCCGACCAGCCCGCGGGCTAGCTCCTTCCCGAGTCGAACGAGGTCCTCGGCCGCCCGCGGCCGGCCACCCGGGAGGACATGGGCGTCGATCCCATCGCGGACGGCACCGCCGAAGAGCGCACACGCGACACCGAGGCGCTCGCAGCGCCGCAGCACGGCACCCGGCGCCTTGCCCTCGAGTGTCGTCCGGTCGACCGTTCCCTCGCCGGTCACGACGAGGTCGGCGTCGCGCGCACGCTCGTCGAAGCCGATCGTGTCGAGGACGAGCTCGGCCCCCGGGACGAGCTGCCCGCCCAGCGCGGCGAACGCGGCGCCGAGCCCGCCTCCCGCACCCGCGCCCGGCAGGTCCCGGTAGGGAGCGAGCTCATCGAGCCGCGCGAGCCTCGCTTCGAGCTGCTCCACCTCTGCAGGGCCGGCTCCCTTCTGCGGACCGAAGACCCGAGCAGCGCCGCGCTCTCCGAGCAGCGGATTGCGCACGTCGCAGAGCACGCGAATGGGCAGGCCGCTCAACGCCGTGCCCACCACGGCGCGCATGTCCGACCCCGCCGTCGACCGTCGCGACGCCTCCGACACACACGAGGAGCGCTGCGGGCCTCTCGGCCAGAATCGCGATCAGCAGCTCCCCGAGGCCGGCGCTGGACGCCCGCAGCGGGTTGCGTTCGTGGCGGGCGAGCAGCGGCAGCCCGAGCGGTTGCGACGACTCGACGACCGCCGTCCCGTCGTCGAGCAGAAGCCATTCGGTCGGCACGGATCGGCCGAGCGGGTCGCTCACGACGGCGTGGCGCCAGCTGCCGCCGACTGCGTCGTGGATCACCGCAGCCGTGCCTTCACCACCGTCTGCCACCGGCAACTCGTCCACGTCCAGGCCACGCACGCGCCGCATCCCTTCGCCCAGCGCGGACGCCGCCTGGCGCGGCGTCAGGACGCCCTTGAGGCTAGCCGGCGACGCGAGAACGCGCGGCATCGGGCTCCTCGACCACGTTCTCCGACGAGTCCGGCGGCGGGTCGTCGATCGTCTTCAGCATCGCGTACGACAGGCCCTCGCGGGCGAGGAAGATCAACCCGACACCGACGCCGACCGACGCTTCGATCGCCTGCAGGCCGATCCCGAACGCAAACCCGCGCGCGTAGGGCACGCCGTAGTTGACGAGCGGGAAGGCGATCGCTATCTGCACGAGGCCGAAGTTCCCCGGCCAGAGCGGGAAGATCGTCGCGACGTTGATCAGCACGAGCACGAGACCTGCTGCAGCGAGGTGCTCGTGGATGTCGAACGCGAACATCGTGGACCAGACGGCAAGCAGCTGACAGAACCAGCCGATGAACTGGAACGACGCGGCCCTGCGCGGCCGCCACCGGTGATCGCATCACGGCGAGTCCGAGTCGGGCGCGTGCGAGCAACTGCCGAACCGGCCCGAGCCCTTCGAGCGCATCGCGGTGCGCACGCCGCGCGAGCAGGATCGCCGCGAGGAAGAGCCCGATGCCGAGCGCCAGCACGACTGCGATCGACGTCAGGGCCCAACCGGGGATCTTGGCGGTGAGGAGGACCCAGATGACGAGCGCGGCGGCCGGGAACACGTCGAACATGCGATGCGCGAACACCGAGCCGATCAGGGTCGCGGTCGCACCGCGGCGTCCCGGCAGCCGCCGGCGCAGCACAGCGACGCGCGCAAGCTCGCCGACGCGTCCCGGGAGGACTGCGTTCGCGAACAGCCCCACGGAGAACGCGGAGAACACGAGCGGGAAACCGCGGCCTGGGCGCCTCGAGCGACTGCCTGATCGTCGTGTCCCAGGCGAGCGCGCGAGCGACCACGGACAGGAGGTTGAGCCCGATCGCCGTGATCACCCATCGCCACTGGACGACGGTGAAGGCGTCGTGCACGAGGTGCCAGTCGGGCCCGCGGTAGAGGAAGAGTGCGACCGCGGCGGCGATCAGGGGCAGCACGAGCAGCGCGCGCCAGCGGCCGTCCCGCAGCATCAGGCGACCACCTCGTCGTAGGTCTCCTCGATGCGACGCGCGATGTCGTCCCACGCGTAGTTGGCGAGGGCATGCTCGCGAGCCGCACGGCCCATCTCGACCCGGCCCGGCTCGTCCGCGAGCACGTCGATCACCGCGGCCGCGAGCGCCTCGGGATCGTTCGGCGGAACGAGGCGCGCCGCCTCCGGGGTCGCGACGGCCGCATACCCGGGAATGTCGGAGGCGACCGACGGCGTCGCGCACGCGAATGCCTCGGCGAGCACGAGCCCGAAGCTCTCTCCGCCGAGCGCCGGCGTCACCGAGACCTTCGCACGCAGGAGCTCGCGTGTCCGCACCTCGTTCGGCACGATCCCGAGCACGTCGATCCCCGTCTCGTCGACCCGCAGGCGCGCGTTCAGCAGGCGGTACTGGAGCGGGTCCGTTCCGATCACCCGCAAGCGCATGCCGGTTGCGGCGTGGATCTGCGGCCAGGCGCGCAGCAACGTCGGCAGGCCCTTGCGCTGGTCGTGGCGGCCGATGAAGACGACCGTGTCGTCCCGGTCCGCTGGGTCGGCATCGTTCGGGATCAGCACGCCGTTGGGTATGACGCGGTAGTCGCCGGGCAGCCAGCGCGCAGCCGACTCCGCCGCCATCGGCGAGACGGCGATGCGCGCGTCGACACGGTCCATCAGGAAGCCCCAGAAATGCAGTGCGGGCCCCATCCAGCCGAGGTCGCCGTGCGCGTGATGCGTGACGACGATCGGGCACCTGGCGAACGCGATCGCCGCGACGCAGACCGCCGGCGTCATCGGCTCGTGGCAATGAATCACGTCGAACTGCTCCTGCCGAAGAATCCTGCGCACACGAGAGACGGCACGCGGCGAGAGCACGATGTTGGGCAGCGAGCCGTTGGCCGGAACGACCACCGACCGGCCGACCGGCGTGATCCCTTCGGGCAGCTCGCCGTGACGCCCGGTACGCGGGTGGAGCAGGCGGGTGAAGACGCCTGCGGGATCGTTGCCCATGAGGATCGTGACGTCATGACCGCGACGGCGCAGCGCCGCCGCCTGATGCTCTGCGTGCTCGACCACGCCGCCCCAGTACGACCAGGAGAACGGAACGACGATCCCGATCTTCATCTCGACATCACCGTCGCGAAAGCCTGCTGCAAGCGCTCTGCCCCCAGCTTGACCGTCTCGTCGTCGACCGCGAGGGAGAGCCGCGCCCAACCCGCTCCGCTGGGGCCGAACCCCTCGCCGGGCGCGACGGCGATCCGGTGCTCCTCGAGCAGCCCTCGGCGGTCAGGCCGTCGGGCAGCCGGAACCACAGGAAGAACGTTCCTTCACACACGGGTGGCTCCGGCAGCACCGCTGCGATCGCGTCACGCCTGCGCTGGTAGCCGGCGACGCGAGCAGCAACCGAGCCCTGCGGCCCTGCGAGCGCCGCGATCGCCGCCCGCTGGAGCGGCTCGAAGATGCCGACGCGGTTGTGGTCGTTCAGCAGGTTGATCCGCTCGACGATCTCGGCGTTGCCGACGACGAACCCGATCCGCCAGCCGGCCATCCCGTAGGTCTTCGACATCGACCACAGCTCGACACCGACCTCCTTGGCACCCGGTGTGGCCAGGAAGCTCTCCGGGCTGCGGCCGTCGAAGACGATGTCGACGTACGCGGCGTCGTGCACGACCGCGCCGCCCGTGCGCTCGGCCCAGCGGACGGCGTCCTCGAACGTCCCGGGCGGTGCGCACACCGCGCACGGGTTCGACGGATAGTTCAGGTACAGCGCCGCGGCGGCGGGTGCGGCGTCGAGATCGGGCGCCCAGCCCTCGTCGGCGCGGAGCGGGACCGTCTCGAGCCTCGCCCCCGCCAGTGCCGCCCCGGAGGGGTAGTCCGGGTAGAACGGGTCGGGCAGCAGGATCCGGTCGCCCTCGTCGGCCAGGGCGAGCGCCAGCTCGACGATCGCCGTCTTCGTGCCGGGGACGACTGCGATCTCACGCTCGGGATCGAGGTCGACGCCGTAGACGTCGCGATACCGCTCCGCGAGCGCCTCCTTCGTGTCGGGCGAGCCCGCGAATGGGCGCGTAGCCGTGCACGCCGGCGCGCGCCGCGCTGCGCGCGAGCGCGTCGACGACGTGCCCCGGCGGCCCGAGCTCGGGGTTCCCACGACCGAGGTCGAGGAGCGGCGGGCCGCCTTCCGAGGCAGCGACGGCGACCCGGCGGAGAAGCGCGACGAAGTACTGCTGCGGTAGCCGATCCAGGCGTTTGGGTCTGGCGCGCACCTCGCTGGACTCTAACTAGAGGCTTGATGCGTATTGGGGTGCGTGCAGCGCACCAGCCGCATGTGCCCGCAAATGCGCATCAAGCCTCTAGGGTGGCCCCCATGAACCTCGTGGACGCTCTGGCGGGCCGGATCGGCCCACGCACCGCGGGCAGCGAAGACGCCGGAGCGGCGGCCGAGGCGGTCGCTGAGTCCTTCCGGGAACTCGGGCTCGACGTCCGGTTCCAGGAGTTTCACCTTCTCGGCTACGAGGCGGACGAGCCGTTCCTCGAGGTCGAAGGCGAGCGCTGGGACGCGGGGCCGTGCATGTACGCCCACTCCTTTGCGGGCGAGGGCACGGTGCGCCGGATCGGGACGGCCCCCGCGCCGGTCGGCGACGAGCTCCTGCCGGCTTTCGCCCTGGTCGATGCAGCCGGGCGGGAGCTGGCCCGGCTCCTCACGAGCCCGTTCTCGACCGGGGCGATCCCGTTCATGTCGTCTCATGCGCACATCACGACGCCACCGACGGCGTTCCTCTCGAGAGCCGATGCCGCGCGGCTGTCGGACGGCATGCGGGTGAGCCTGCACTGCGGCGGCCGGTTCGTGCCGGGGCGAGCCGAGCGCAACGTCATCGCCGACCTCCCCGGACGCAGTGCGGAGCACGTTGTCGTGGGTGCGCACTACGACTCGGTGTGGCAAGGCCCCGGCGCGATCGACAACGCCTCGGGAGTCGAAGGGGTACGGCGGATCGCGGAGGCGCTCGCAGGCCGCGACCTCGAGCGCGGCGTTCGCCTCGTCGCGTTCGCAGCGGAGGAGATCAAGCTGACCGGCTCGCGCTACTACATCGACGAGGCGAAGCTTCGCGGTGAGCTCGACCGCATTGCCGGAATGGTCAACCTCGACTGCATTGCCTGCGGGGAGAAACTGAACATCCTCGCCTCACCGAAGGCCCTGCTCGAGCGGGCCACGGGGATCGCGCGGTCGCTCGGGCTGCTCGACCGCTACGAGCTCGTCACGGGAACCGCAATGGGAGGCATCGACTCGCAGTGGTTCGCCGCCAACAAGATCCCGTCCGTCACCGTGCTCCACTTCCCCTACGACGAGTATCACCTGCCGAGCGACCTGCCGGCACTCGTCGACGAGCAGCGGCTCGAGGATGCGACGGCGTTGGGGCTTGCGCTGGTCGAGTCGCAGGTCGCCGAACCGATCGGCCGTTAGAGTCGGCGCATGTTCGAAGGAGGCCTCGCCGAGCTGCACACCCATCTCGGCGGCTCGGTCGCCTCGGACATCCTCTGGAGCCTCGCCCACGAGCAGGGGATCGCTCTGCCGACCCGCGACTACTGGGAGTTCGAGCGGCTCGTGACCGTGTCGGACCCGCGCGGCGTGCCCGACCTCGACTCGCTCGACCAGATCTACCACCTGACCGAGCTGATCCAGTCGTCCCCGCTCGCGGTCGAGCGCAGCGTGCATGCCGCGATCGGCGGCGCCTACCGCTCGCAGCGGATCACCACGCTCGAGCTCCGCTTCAACCCGATGAAGCGCAACCGCGGCGGCGAGCGCGATCTCGATCACATCATCCTCGCCGCCATCCGCGGGCTCGACCTCGCCTCCCTCGAGTACTCCCAGGTGCGCGCCGGCCTGATCCTGATGATGGACAGGACGTTCACCGCCGACCAGAACATGGTGATCGTCGAGAAGGCCGTGAAGTACATGCCGCGCGGAGTGGTCGGCATCGACATCGCAGGACCGCGCCCAGGTGGCGCGCGGTACGACTACACGCAGATCACGGAGCACATCGAGGTCGCACGAGAGGCGGGCCTGGGCGTGACCGTCCACGTCGGCGAGGAAGGCGGCGAGCACGGCGTGCAGGAACTGGCGGAGGTGATCGAGTCGCTGCGGCCGGACCGGATCGGCCACGGCATCCTCGCAGCACGCGATCCGTCGTTGATGGCGGCGCTCCGCTCCGCGGACATCACCCTCGAGATCTGCCCGACGTCGAACCTGCTGACGAAGGCGCTCGCGAACGAGCAGGAGGTTCGAGAGACATTCCGCACGTTCATCGAGCACGGGGTGCCCTTCACGGTCGCCACCGACGGCCCCGAGATGATGCGGACGCATCTCCGCGACGAGTTCGAGTTGCTCCTGCGGATCGGAGCGCTCGACGAGAGCGAGGTGCGCGTGGCGAACGAACGCGGCCATGACGCCTCGTTCGTCGCGAGACGCCTGCCCGCGCCCGCGTAGCGGGCTCGACCAGTCCCCTCGCCGGGCGAGGCCCGAAGCGGCTACCGTCCCGCCTCGATGGAACTCGGTCTGCGGGGCAGAACGGCGATCGTCTGTGGAGCTTCGTCCGGCCTCGGGCTGGCGACGGCCGAGGCGCTCGCGGCGGAAGGCGCCAACGTCACGATGTTCGCCCGGCGGCGGGACATCCTCGAACGCGACGCCGACCGCATCGGGGCACTGGCGGTGCGAGGCGACGTCAGGAACGGCGCCGATCTCGAGCGGGTCGTCGAGCGGACGCTGGAGGCATTCGGCGGGATCGACATCCTCGTCTGGAACTCGGGCGGCCCGCCGGCAGGCACGGCCTCCCAGATCACCGACCTCGACCTCGAGTCGGCATTCGAGCTCCTGTTCCAGCCGGCGGTGCGGCTCGTGCGCAGCGCACTGCCTCACATTCGCCGCAGCGAGGCGGGGCGCATCCTCTTCATCACCTCTGCAACCGTCAAGGAGCCGACGGCTCACCTCGCCCTGTCGAACGCCATCCGTCCCGGGGTCACGGGCTGGGCGAAGACACTCGCGCGGGAGCTCGGGCCGGAGGCGATCACGGTCAACTGCGTCGCGCCCGGACGCATCGACACACCGCGCATCACCGAGATCTACGGCAAGGACGGGCCGCCGCCGGAGGAACTGGCGCAGATCCCGCTCGGCCGCATGGGCACGCCACGAGAGTTCGGAGACGTCGTGTGCTTTCTCGCATCCGACCGCGCCGCATACATCACCGGCACGACCTTGCTCGTCGACGGCGGTATCTCACGCGGCCTCGTCTGAGATACCTGACACCGGGGCGTCTCCTCGCCCTGGGGCTCGTCCTCCTTGCCGTGGTGCTGGCGCTCTACGTCGTCCCGTCGAACGAGTACATCTTCCTGCCGGACAAGGCGCACCCGGTCGCCCCGCTCGTGATGGTGCAAGGTGGCCACGATCCTGCCCGTGGTGGCATCTACTTCGTCGACGTCGTCGTTCGCAAGGCGACGATCCTCGAGAAGCTGTTCGGCGGGCTGCACGACGGAGCCGACCTCTATCCGGCATCCGCCATCAACCCCCCTGGGGTCGACGACCAGCAGCGCCGTTCGATCGACCTGCTGGACATGCGGCGATCCCAGCAGATCGCCGCCGCGGTGGCCCTGCGCGCGGCGGGAAAGAAGGTCGTGCTCCGTGCCATCGGGGCGCGCATCGACCAGGTCGTCGCCGGGATGCCCGCCGCCGGAAAGCTCGAGCCCGACGACGTGATCGTCGCGATCGACGGCAAGCCGGTCAAGGGCCCGCACGACATCTTCGTGGTGATGTCGAAGAAGAAGATCGGCGCGGTCGTCGCCATCACGGTCCGGCGGGGCAAGCAGACGCTCGTCAAGCGGGTCGGCACGGTTGCCTCGAGCGGCCCGCCGCGACGTCCTGTCGTCGGGATCAGCGTCGGCACCGCGCTCGACATCCATCTCCCGATCGCCGTCAGCATCGACGCCGGGAACGTCGGCGGCCCGTCTGCCGGGCTCGCATTCGCGCTCCAGGTGCTCGCAGAGCTCGGGCGCAACGTCTTTCACGGCCTCAAGATCGCCGCGACCGGTGAGATCTTCCCGGACGGCACCGTCGGACCGATCGGTGGGATCAAGCAGAAAACGATCGGCGCGCGCGAGGCGGGTGTGGACGCCTTCCTCGTGCCGGCTGGGGAGAACGCCCGCGAAGCGCGCAAGGACGCGGGTGGGCTTCGGATCATCCCTGTGGAGAGCTTTCCACAGGCGTTGCGCGCACTGGCGACACTCCGTTAGCGAGCGAGAAAACGGCAGTTTTCGGGCGATTCGAACTTGCCGGAAAATGCACGTTTTCCATTTAGGCAAGCCCTTTTCGGCGTCTCCTCTCGGTCGTAGCATGGCTCCTCCGAACTCCCCCGAACCACCCTGGAAGGACCCCCATGACCCGACAGAACGCTCCGACCTGCGACGACTGCTACTTCCGCCGTCACGCGCTCTGCGCGATGGCACCGGAGCGTCCCTGTCCAACCTTCCGCGCGGCGACGCGCACCCTCCAGCCCCCGCGCCAGCCCCGTCTCGTGCCGCTTGCGAGCGGGGCCGCCGCGGTGGCGGTCGCCTGAGCGGCGACGACGAGCGCCGGCCGGTCGTCAGGCGGCGACGGGGAGCGCCGCCGCGAGGCGGGCGACACCCTCACGAATCTCGTCCGGCGACACGAAGCTGAACGCGAGGCGCGCCGTGTCGGGCGCCCCGCCGAAGTCGGACCCCTTGACGAACGTCACACCCGACTGCTCCGCCCGGGCGAGCAGGTCGGTCGCATCGACTCCGCCGAGCTCGAGCCACAGGAAGTACCCACCGGCCGGACGCGTCGTGGCGACGCCCGGCAGGTCCTGGTCGAGGGCGGCGAGCATCGCGTCCCGGCGCGCGCCGAGCAGCCCTTTCACGCGTTCCAGGTTCGGCTCGAAACTGCCTCGGCGAACGAATTCGTGCACCGTCGCCTGGCCGAGCAGAACCGGCGTGATGTACGTCGCCGTGGCGGTCGCCTCGATCTCGCGCGCGAGCGCCTCCGGGAACACGAACCAGCCCACGCGCAGGCCGGGCCCGATCGTCTTCGAGAACGACGAGCTGTAGGTGACCTCGCCACCCGACAGGTCGAAGAGCGACGGCAGCGCCTCGCCCTCGTAGCGAACGAGCCCGTAGGGATCGTCCTCCAGCACGAGCAGGTCGTGCTCGCGGGCGAGCTCGACGATCCGACGCCGGCGCTCGACGCTGAGCGTGCGCCCGCTCGGGTTCTGGAACGTCGGGATCAGATAGAGAAATGCCGGAGCCGGCCCGCTTCTGAGCGCCTGCTCGAGCGCGTCGGGATCGAGCCCTTCCTCGTCGCACGCGAGCAGCTCCACGTCGGAGCCGAGCTCGCGGAGGATCTTCAGCGGCCGGTCGTAGGTGGGCAGCTCCGCCAGCACGCGCTTCCCCGGCGCCAGGCGCTGCGCGAGGAACACGAACCCCTGCAGCGACCCGTTGGTCAGGAAGACGCGCCCGGGGTCGACGCCGTGACGCTCGGCGATCCACTCCCGCAGCGGGCCGTAGCCGTAGGACGGCCCGTACGACAGAATCGTCCGGCCGTCGCGTTCGAGCGCCACCCGCGCGCAATCGGCGAGCTCGTCGACCGGCAGGCACTCGGGGGCGGGCACACCGCGCGCGAACGAGATCGTCGCCATGACGGCAGCCTACCGAGCAGGCCTGGGCTCGTCGGCCGGCCAGACGAGGCTGATGCGGTATTCGAGCCCGGCGACGCGCGTGTGCACGGTCATCCAGTCGATCTCGACCCGCTCGCCGTCCCGCCGGGTGAAGCTCGACGAGCCCCGCAGCAGGGGTGCGTGGCGAACCCGCTCCAGCTCGTCCGAGGCCCCGTCCGGGGAGAGCTCCCCCACCGGCATGCCGATCAGCTCGTCGCGGCCGAGCCCGACGAGCCGGCATGCTGCCTCGTTGACCGCGACGTAGCGGCGCTCGTCGTTCCACACGAATACCGCCGGCCCGTCCACGCAGTCGATCGCCTCGCCGAGCAGGGCACGTTGAAGAATTCGCTGCGACTCGCCCGGCACTGACGAAGAACCTATACGGAGGGCAGTTCGACGACGAAGCGCGCGCCGCTCGACTGGCCCCGCTCGTAGCGCAGGTCGCCTCGGTGCGCGAGGGCGTATGCGCGCGCGATCGCCAGGCCGAGCCCCGTGCCCGACACGCGATCACGCGCTACTCCGGCACGCGTGAAACGGTCGAACAGGGTCTCCTCGATCTCGGTAGCGACGCCGGGGCCTGAGTCCTCGACCGAGACATGTAGCCGCCCGCTCGTCGATCATCGCCGAGACGCGAACCGGGGCGCTTCCGTAGCGCAGCGCGTTCGTGACGAGGTTGGTGAGGATGTGCTCGAGGACCGACGGGTCGACGACAGCCTCATCAGGGCCGGTGACAGCCACTTCGATCTCACCGGCGCGGTCGCCGGCCGCGACCGACACGACATCGGTGAGCCGCCGGCGCAGGGCGATCTCCTGTGGGGCGATCTCGATCGCGTGCGCATCGAGCCGAGAGAGATCGAGCAATTGCTCCACCAATCCGGCCATGCGGGCGGTCTGCTGCTCGAGCGCAACACGCAGCTCCTGTTGTTGCTGCTCGTCGAGACGGTCACCGAGATGGTTGAGTGTCTGTACGAACCCGTGCACCGTCGTCACCGGGGTGCGCAACTCGTGCGCTGCGAGCGCAACGAAGTTCGCCATCACCTCGTTCGTGCGCTCGAGCGCGAGCCGAGAGGTGTGCTCCTGTTCGAAGAGTCGTACGCGATCGAGAGCGATCCCGGTCATCGCCGCGACGGTCTCGAGGATGCGCAGCTCGTCGTCACCGAAGAACGGTGCGTAGGGCGACGTCCAGACGACGAGCTTTGCCCCCGGTTGCTCGACCACCACCGGCGTGCCTCCGTCACCGTCGCTCGGAGGAGCATGCTCGGCGACGACCGGTCCCGTCGGAGTCGATGATCGCCGCTCCGCGCGCGCCGACCAGCGCGGCGACCGGACCGAGGACACGTTGGGCGACCTCCGCGCGCGTCGTTGCGAGGGTCATCAGGCCGATGATCGCCTCCTGCAGCCGCTGCTGCTCGGGCTGGCGCCAGTACATGCGGACGATCTGCGGCGGCCGGAGACCGAGCACGAACGCGGTGCAGCTGAGAAAGGCGATCACCTGAGTCAGCAACGCGCCGGTCGAGTGGCTGCCGGCTGCAAACGCCGTGGTGATGATGGCAACGGTCAGCGCCGTTGCTGCGAACGAGAGCATCCGCATCCGCCCGGCCGCCACGGACGGCTGCTCGCGCCCGGCGCGCCAGAGGCGAATCGCCACGACGACGGAGAGCAGCGTCCAGTGAGCCAGAAACACGACCAGGTAGACGAGGAAGGAGGCGGGCGCGGCTCACCGGCTGCGGGGATCTTCGGGATCGCGAACGTCCAGATGCTGAGCCCGACCGTCAGCACGGCCACGATGCGCTGGAGGCGGCGCGAGGGCGGCACGAACTCGGTCGCAAACCGGTAGAGGAGATAGGGGAAGAGGACGAGCAGCTCGATGTCCAGTCGCTGCAAGGTCTTCTCGGCGAAGCCGTGCGGCGTGGCCGGAATCAGCCGCCCGACGGTCACGATCACGCCCAGCGTCAGAAACGCGAGGGTGAGCCAGCCGACCGCGCGGTCGCGCAGCTGCAGCCACCGCTGGACGGCGAGCGCGAGCAAAGCGACGATGAAGACGCTGGTGAGGATCGAGAAGGTCGTGACGACCGCGTGCAAGTCCCACCCCTGGGGTCGAAGCCGGCGAAATCGTACGCTTTAGCCGCCTCTTAGGCTCGAACGACACAATGCGGGACATGACGACTCGCGTTCTCGTGGTCGACGACGATCCCGCCGTGCGGTCGGCGATCGCCCGCGCCCTTCGGGATCGACTACGAGGTCGGCGAGGCGGTCGACGGCGCCGACGCACTCGCGCAGCACAACTCGGCTCCCGCCGATGCGATCGTCCTCGACCTGCTGATGCCGGAGATCGGCGGCCTCGACGTCTGCCGGTCGCTCCGCCATCGCGGCGACCCCGTTCCCGTCCTCGTCGTGACGGCTCGCGACGCCGTCGACGACCGGGTCGAGGGGCTCGACGCCGGCGCAGACGACTACCTCGTGAAGCCGTTCGCAGTCGAGGAGCTCCGCGCCCGCGTTCGGGCCCTGCTGCGGAGAACGGGCGCCGGGAACGACGTCGTCCAGTTCGCGGACGTCACACTCGACGTCTCGACCCGGGAGGTCTACCGCGGAGACCGGCGCCTGCAGCTGACGCGCACCGAGTTCAACCTGCTCGAGCTCTTCATGCGCAACCCGAAGCAGGTGCTCACCCGCTCGCAGATCTACGAGCGCGTGTGGGGGTACGACTTCGGGGCCACCTCGAACGCGCTCTGGGTCTACATCGGCTACCTGCGCCGCAAGCTCGAAGAGAGCGGCGAGCCGCGCCTGCTCCATACCGTGCGCGGTGTCGGCTATGCGCTGAGAGAAGAGCCGTGAGCTTCAGGCAGCGGCTGATGCTCTTCACGGCGCTTGCAATCGCCGTGACGGTCTCGGGAGCCTCGCTCGCGGTGTGGATCGTCGCGAAGCACGAGCTGTACTCCCAGCTCGATCAGACTCTCGCGGTTCAGGCCCAGGGTGGAGGGCACGGAGGCCCGTTCGGAGGAGGCGGCAACAACTGGACGACGATCATCCATGCCGACGGCGACCGAACCGGGCAGCCCGCGATTCCGGTGTCGAAGCGCGCACTCGCCGTGGCCAACGGAACCGCGTCGGGCTACTACGTCAATGTGACGATTCAGAAGATCAACTGGCGTGAGGTCGTCGCGCCGATCGGGGGCCTGGGCGGCGCGGTGATCTCGATCTACCCGTTGGCGCCAACCGAGCACGCTCTTGCGCGGATCCGCTTCTGGATCCTCCTCGTCGGAGGCATCGGGATCGCATTGGCCGCCGCCCTGGCCGCGGTCGTCGCCACGGCAGCTCTCAGGCCGGTGCGGAAGCTGACCGCGGCGGCCGAGAACGTCACGGCCACGGGTGACCTCTCGGAACGCGTCCAGGCGCGCGGCCACGACGAGCTCGGCCGCCTGGCAACGCGGTTCAACTCGATGCTCGGCGCCCTCGAGGAATCGGTCGGCCGCCAGCGCCGCCTCGTCGCCGATGCGTCGCACGAGCTGCGAACGCCGCTGACCTCGGCTCGCACGAACATCGACCTGCTGCGAGAGGGCCGGCTCCCGGCCGAGGAGGCGAAGCGGGCGCTGGACGAAGCCTCGGTCGAGCTCGCCGCACTGACGACGCTCGTCTCGGACCTGGTCGAGCTGGCCCGCGGCGAGGAGCGCAAGCTCCGAGTCGAGGAGGTTCACCTCGACGACCTGGTCGCCGGCGCGGTCGAGCGTGCCCGGGCCCGTGCGCCGGAGACCACGTTCGTCACGTCGCTCTCGCCCACGCTCGTGCGGGTCGACCCGGTCCTGCTCGAGCGCGCCATCCTCAATCTGCTCGACAATGCCGTCAAGTACAGCCCGCCGGGCGCCCCGATCGAAGTGACCGTGCGCGAGGGCGAGGTCGTCGTCGCCGACCACGGCCCGGGCGTCGCCGACGAGGACGTGCCGCGGATCTTCGACCGCTTCTACCGCTCGGCGGCAGCGCGGTCGAAGCCCGGAGCCGGACTGGGGCTTGCGATCGTTCGCGAGGCGGCGCGGGCCCACGGCGGCGAGGCGACCGTCGAGAGCTCGCCGGCGGGCGCGAGCTTCCGCCTGACCCTGCCGGCCTCCGCGTAGCGAGACGCCTCCGACGCTACGAGGCGGCCGCGACGACGAGCTCTGCGACCTCGGTCGGCGTCGTTCCGACCTTGATGCCGACCGCTTCGAGCGCTTCCTTCTTCGCCTCGGCGGTTCCGGAGGAGCCCGAGATGATCGCTCCGGCGTGACCCATCGTCTTGCCCGGGAGGCGCCGAGAAGCCGGCGATGTAGGAGAACACCGGCTTCGTCATGTGCTCCGCGACGTAGCGCGCGGCCTTCTCCTCCTCGTCCCCGCCGATCTCGCCGACGAGAACCACGTACTTCGTCTCGGGATCGTCTTCGAACTTCGCGAGCACGTCGATGAAGCTCGAGCCGACAACGGGATCGCCGCCGATTCCGACGATCGACGAGTTGCCGAGACCGCGCTGCGCCACCTCGTAGCCGATCTGGTAGGTGAGCGTGCCGGAACGTGAGACGAGGCCGATCGAGCCTGCGGCGAACACCTCCGCAGGGATGATCCCCACGTTTGCCCGGCCGGGCGAGAGCACGCCGGGGCAGTTCGGGCCGATCAGCGTCACGCCCTTGGGGCGGCTGTAGGTGTAGACGCGCAACATCTCGTGTGCCGGGATGTGCTCGGTGATGCAGATCACCGTGGCGATCCCTGCGTCGACCGCCTCGTAGATCGCATCCGGCGCGAACCGCGCGGGCACGAAGATCAGCGATGTGTTCGCACCCACCTCGGTGACGGCCTCGGCGACGGTGTCGAACACCGGAATGCCCTCGACGTCCTGGGCGCCTTTGCCGGGCGTCACCCCGGCGACGACGTTCGTCCCGTAGGCACGGTTGCGGAGGCCGTGGAACCGACCCTCCGAGCCCGTCAGGCCCTGCACGACGAGCTTCGTGTCGTTGTCGACGATGATCGCCATTAGATGATCGATTCCAAATGCGAGTGCGTGCGGGGAGGGCATGCACCAAGCAGCGTGGTCGACTCGACCGGCGGCAAGGGCCGTAGCCCTTGGTGGCGGGCGAGGCGGGCGCGATGCGCCGTGTGCAGGCCCCCAGCCGCACGTGCTTGGTATTCGGAATCAATCATCTAGGTCTGCGACTTCCGTGCTTTGAGGATCAATTTCACGTCGCTCCACGTCGAGCCGTCGTCGGAGGACCAGGGTGCGAGCAGCTCGCGCACACGCTCTGCGGCCTCGCCGCGACAGTCGCAGCGGGCGAGCCAGTCGTCGAAGTCGTGTGTCTTCGTGAACTGCTCGACGCGTTCCACCTCGAAGCCCGCGCTCTCGAGCAGCCCGCGCCACTCTTCCTCCGAGTAGCTGCGCACATGCGTTGGGTCGCGGAGCTTCTCGGCCGCCTCGACCTCCTCGGAGGTGTAGGCGGTGTCCTCGATCACGATGGTGCTGCTCGCCACCCTGCCCATCTCTCCGACCGCCTTGCCGATGTCCTCGAAGTGATGGGGCGCGATCCTCGAGACGACAACGTCGAACGATCCGTCGGCGAACGGAAGATCCTCGGCACGGCACACGACGTCGGGCTTCATCCCAGGCGACGCGTCGACGGTCACGACCTGAGCCCCCTGTGCGCGAAGCCTGCGCGCGACGTGCCCGCCCCCCGTGGCGACGTCGAGGGCCTTGACGCCCTCGCTGGGATCGCACATCTCGATGACGATGTCGAGGTCGGCGTCCGTCGCATGCGTGACAGAGGTGCGGTAGGCCTCGGCGCGGTCGTCCCAGGGATCGCTCATGCCCGTTTCCGTGCCCGCATGATGATCATCGGAGACCTCCACGTCAGCCCATCGGAGGGCGGAGAGCGGGGCGAGCAGGTCGCGGGCCTGCCGGGCATCCGACTCCGACGTGCTCGTCCGAGCGAACCAGCTCTCGAAGTCGAGCTCCATCTCGAAGTGCTCGACGCGCTCGACGTCGAGGCCCGACTCGGCGAGCAGCTCGCGCCACTCGGTCTCGGCGAGCGCACGGCCGTGGCTCGGGTCGCGCAGCCGCTCGGCCTGCTCGGTCTGCTCGTCCGTATAGACATGGTCCTCGATCACGACGAGGTCGCGCGTGACGCGCGCAAATTCACCAATCGCATCCAGCGACCGATGCGAAATGGTGCGCGGCGAGCCGGTTGACGACCACGTCGAACGACTGGTCGGGGAACGGAAGCCGTTCGGCGGCCGCGACGACGTCGGGGTGCATCGCCTGGGACGGGTCGACGGTCACGACCTCCGAGCCCGCTTCGCGAAGCCTGCGCGCCACGTGACCGCCGCCGGTCGCGACGTCGAGCGCCTTCCGTCCGGCCGCTGGCTCGCACAGCTGGATCACGAGGTCGAGATCGGGGCCCGACGCATGGACGGGCGAGGCGCGATAGGCCTCGGCCCGCTCTGCCCAGACGTCCGTCATGCCGCGAGCTCCACCGCCTTCTTCGCGGCATCGAGCATCGTCGGAGAGACGTGGAGGTTCGGGGGCGCCGCATCGGCCAGGATCTTCCTGCCCTCCTCGGCGTTCGTCCCGTCGAGGCGCACGACGATCGGAATGTCGATCTGCATGCGGTCGAGGGCCTCGAGAATGCCTCGTGCGACCTCGTCGCAGCGCGTGATCCCACCGAAGATGTTGAAGAACACGGACTTCACCTGTGGGTCTCTCGTGATCACCTCGAGCGCGTCGACCACGCCCTCGGCGCTGCCGCCACCCCCAAGGTCGCAGAAGTTGGCCGGGCGCCCGCCGGCTACGACGACGACATCGACCGTCGACATCGAAAGGCCTGCGCCGTTGCCGAGGATCCCGACCGAGCCGTCGAGCTTCACGTACGTGACGCCCTTCTCCCGGGCGAACGCCTCGTAGGGATCCGCGGCACCCGGGTCGCGAAACTCGGCGATGCCGGGATGGCGGTACAGCGCACTGTCGTCGACGGTGAACTTGGAGTCCAGCGCCTTCACGACCCCGTCGGGCGTGACGATCAGCGGGTTGATCTCCGTGAGCATCGCATCGCATTCGACGAAACAGCGGTAGAGCTTGCCGATGATGTCTGCGAGCTGCTTCTGCTCGTTCGGGTCTTCGACACCGGCGCCGTAGACGAGCCTGCGCGCCATCCAGGGCTGATAGCCCTCGAGCGCGTCGACGTGCAGCCGCACGAGCGCATCGGGATCGTTGGCGGCGACATCCTCGATCTCGACGCCACCCTGCGTGGTGAACATGAAGAGCGGCTGCTTGGCACCACGATCGAAGGTGATCGAGAGGTAGTACTCCTTCGCGATGTCCGAGGCCTGCTCGATCCAGAGCTTCTCGACGACGTGACCGCGGATGTCGAGGCCGATGATGTCCTTCGCCTTCTGCTCGGCATCCGCCGGATCCTCGGCAAGCTTGACGCCGCCGGCTTTTCCGCGGCCGCCGGTCAGCACCTGCGCCTTGACGACGACCTGCGTCCCGAGCTCCTCGGCTGCAGCGCGCGCCTCCTCGGGCGTCGTCGCCAGCCGCCCTTCGGAGACGGGAATACCGAACTGCTTGAAGAGCTGCTTGCCTTGATACTCGAGAAGGTCCACCGGCCGGGGAATCTAGCCGCGCCGCTAACCTCGGTGTCGGTGGAAGCGATCGTCGTTCAGGAGCTGCGCAAGCGCTACGGCGAGGTTCAGGCGCTCGACGGCGTCTCGTTCGACGTGCAGGAAGGCGAGGTCTTCGGGCTCCTCGGCCCGAACGGCGCGGGCAAATCGACGACCGTTCGCGTCCTCGTCACGCTCACGTATGCCGACGGCGGAACCGCGGCGGTTGCGGGACACGACGTCCGCCGCGAGCCAAATGCCGTTCGCCGCGCGATCGGCTACGTGCCCCAAGACTCCGGGGTGGACCAGTTCGGCACCGGCCGCGAGAACCTGATGCTGCAGGGCCACGTCCAGGGGATGAGCGGCCGGGCGCTGCGCGAGCGCGCCGGCGAGCTGCTCGACCTGGTGGGCATCTCCGACGCAGCCGATCGCGTCGTGAAGACCTACTCGGGCGGGATGCGGCGCAGGCTCGACATCGCCCTCGGGCTCGTGCACCGGCCCCGCGTCCTCTTCCTGGACGAGCCGACGACGGGCCTCGATCCGGAGGCGCGCGTCGGGATGTGGGCGGAGGTCTCACGGCTCGCCGAGGCGGAGTCGCTGACGATCCTCCTCACCACTCACTACCTCGAGGAGGCCGACCAGCTCGCCGACCGGCTGGCGATCGTCTCGCAGGGGAAGATCGTCGTCGACGGCACACCCACCGAGCTGAAGGCGAATCTCCGTGGGGATGCCGTCCAGGTCGAGCTGGCCGACGGGCAGCTCGACGAGGCGAGGCTCGTGCTCGCGCGCACCGGAGCCGAGCCGGAGACGACTCTCGGGGAGCGCACACTCGTCGCACGCGTGCCCGACGGCGGCGCGGCGCTGCCGGGGATCATCGGCGCTCTCGACGCAGCGGGGATCGGCGTCGCCACCGTCGCCGTCTCGAAGCCGTCGCTCGACGACGTGTACCTGCATTTCACCGGCCGCGACTTCACCTCCGAGGACCGGGGCGAATGACGGTTGCACGCCACACCTGGTTCATGACGGTGCGCCAGGCACGCAACCTGATGCGGGAGCCGATCTGGATCGTGCTGCTGCTGGTGCAGCCGATGGTGTGGCTCGTGCTCTACGGCCAGCTCTTCCGAAACGTCACCCGCCTCGGCGGCTTCGGCACCACCTCGTACATCACGTTCCTCGCGCCGGCGATCGTCGTCATGAACGCGTTCTTCGGCGCGACGTGGAGCGGAATGTCGATGATCAACGATCTCGACCACAAGGTCGTCGAGCGGTTCCTCGCCACACCGGCCTCACGGTTCTCGCTGGTGCTCTCGCAGATCGTGCGCTCCGCACTGACGGCGGCGATCCAGGCGCTTGATCATCCTCGTCGTCGCGACCGCCCTCGGGGTGCGCATCCACACGGGCGTGCTCGGCTGGCTCGTGATCATCCTTGCAGCGATCCTCGTGAACAGCGCGTTCGCGGGCGTCTCACAGGCCATTGCGCTGCTGACTCGCCGTGAGGCGACGATGATCGCCGTTGCCAACTTCATCGGCCTGCCGCTGCTCTTTCTCTCGTCGACGATGATCGCGCGCGCGCAGATGCCGGGCTGGATGCAGACGACCGCGAGTTACAACCCGGTCGACTGGGGCGTTCGTGCTGCGCGCGAGGTGGTGCTGCCGAACACCGACTGGGGCTCCGTCGGCTGGCATCTGCTTCTGCTGCTCGGCCTCTCGGCGGTCACCGCAGTCTGGGCGACCCACACATTCCGCGCCTACCAGCGCAGCCTGTAAGAGCTCAGGCGGCTGCGTCGATCGTGCAGATCGGCTGGCCGGTCGTGACAGGCTGCCCCACGGCGATCGCCAGGTCGGCGATCACGCCGGCACGATGAGCGGTGACCTCGTTCTCCATCTTCATCGCCTCGACGATGCAGATCACCTGACCGGCGTCGACCGTGTCGCCGTCGGCGACGCGCACCTGGAGGACGGTTCCCTGCATCGGGCTCGTCACCTGGTTCGACGCACCACCGCCGCCGCCGGCCGCGGCGCGCTCACGCCTGCGCCGTGCGAGCGCACGGTACGGCGGCTCCGGCACGAGCACCTTCACCTCGACCCGGCGGCCGTCGACCTCCGCGAACGTCGATGCGCTCGACCGTGCCGCCGCCGGGCCCGACCCCACGCGAAGGCTCCTCTGCGAGCTCCCCGGCACGCCGAGCGAGCAACTCCGACTCGACGATGCCATGGCAGGTCTCCCCTGCCCGGAAGCACGGATGGGTGAGCAGCGCCTTGTGGAAGCCGATCAGCGTCTTGACGCCTTCGATCTCGAACTCGCCGAGCGCACGCAGCATGCGGCCGATGGCATCGTCGCGGTCGGCGCCGCGCACGATCAGCTTGGCGATCATCGGGTCGTAGAGCGGCGAGATCTCCGAGCCTTCGGTCACGCCGGAGTCGACCCGTACGCCCGGCCCGCCCGGCTCGCGGTAGCGGGTGATCGTCCCCGGCGAGGGCAGGAAGCCGTTCGCGACGTCCTCGGCGTTGATGCGGCACTCGATCGCGTGGCCCTGCAGGCGAATCTGGTCCTGGGCGAACTCGAGACGCTCGCCCGCCGCGATCTGCACCTGCGCGCGCACGAGGTCGACGCCGGCCACGAGCTCGGTGATCGTGTGCTCCACCTGGATGCGGGTGTTCATCTCCATGAAGTAGTAGGAGCCGTCCGGGGCGAGCAGGCCCTCGATCGTCCCCGCGGAGCGATAGCCCGCGGCGCGGGCGGCGTCGACGGCGATCTTCCCGATGCGCTCGCGCAGCTCGTCGCCGACCGCCGGCGAAGGTGTCTCCTCGACGAGCTTCTGGTGACGCCGCTGGATCGTGCAGTCGCGCTCGCCGAGATGGATGACGTTCCCGTGGGCATCGGCGAGCACCTGCACCTCGACGTGGCGCGGATCCTCGAGATAGCGCTCGACATAGACCGAGGCGTCGGCGAAGTACGAGCGCCCCTCGCGCTGGGCGGATTCGAAAGCCTGCACCGCTTCGCCGGCCGACCGCACGATCTTCATGCCCTTGCCGCCGCCGCCTGCAGCCGCCTTGATGATCAGCGGGTACCCGATCTGCTCGCCGAGCGCCACGACCTCGTCCGCCGAGCCCACCGGGTCGGTGGTGCCCGGGATGATCGGGACGCCCGCCGCCTGCATCGCCTGCCGCGCCCGCGTCTTCGATCCCATCAGCTCGATCGCCTCCGGCGGCGGCCCGATCCAGACGAGACCGGCCTCCTCGACGGCGCGCGCGAACGGCGCATTCTCGGCCAGGAAGCCGTAACCCGGATGGACGGCCTCGGCGCCGGAGCGGGCGGCGGCCGCGAGCAGCTTCTCGACCACCAGGTAGGTCTCCGCCGAGGTGCTCCCACCGAGCGCAAAGGCCTCGTCGGCGTAGCGCGCGTGCGGTGCCGCCCGGTCGACGTCGGAGTAGACGGCAACCGACGAGATGCCCATGTCCCGCAGCGTGCGAAAGATGCGGAGAGCGATCTCTCCGCGGTTCGCGACTAGGACTTTGCCGAACACACTCCGTATTCTCCTTGGAGATGAGCTTCGCCGATCAGTTGACCGTCGCCCGCGCCGTGGCCGTACCCGTCGTCGTCGCTCTCTTCGCGATCAGCTTCCACGGCCACGACTACTGGGCGACCGGTGTGTTCTGCGCAGCAATGGCCACGGATTGGTTCGACGGCCGGATCGCGAGGCGCAGCGGGCGCACGTCGTCGCTGGGCTCGCTGCTCGACCCGGTCGCCGACAAGCTGCTCGTGATGGCGACCCTGATCGTCTTGATCGACCAGGACGTGTTCCCCGCCTGGATGGTCGCAGCGATCGTTGCGCGCGAGCTCTTGATCTCCGGCCTGCGCCAGGCTGCGATCGAGCGCGGCGTCGTGATCGCCGCTCGTGATCTCGCCAAGCTGAAGACGTGGTCGCAGGCGATCGCCGCCGCCGTCGGAGGCCTCGCCGCGGCAGGAGCCTTGGGGAACGCGCTGGGCCTGGTGGGCGATTCTCGTCGCGCTGGTGCTGACGTGGGTCTCGGGCCTCGACTATGCGCGGGCCGCTCCGCGCGTGCTGCGGGGGCGACCGGCGCCGACAGCGACGCCGTAGCCGGCCTCGGGTCACGGCTCGAGCGACTCCTCGAGGCCGGCCTGCCACCACGGATCGGGGCCGGTGCCGGCGCCGCTCGCCCCGGCCTCTGCGAGCGCCTCGGCGATCGCCTGCCCGACCTCTTCGGGCTGCTCCGGCGTCAGCTCGAGCTTCGCGGGGTCACGTCGCAAACCACCGGGCATCCCTGCTCGAGCCGAACTCGCGCTTCTCGGCCACGAGCGCCGGCGACGGCTCGCGAAAGGTGCCCGTCGGCTTCGGGCCCGTGAGGAAGTCGATGTCGACCCGGCCGACCCGGCCGGCGCCGAACTCGATGTAACAGGATCCCCGGCCGTCGTACGGGCCGGGCGCCGAGTCCCCGCGCAGGCGCGCGAGCACGGCCGCCCCGACGACCCGCGCGGCACCCTCCGCGAACACGCCCGCCTTGGGAACACCGATCGTCGCGACGTCCCCCACCGCGTAGACGCCGGGGAACCGCGTCTCGAGCGTCGCCGAGCTGACGGGCACGTAACCGTCCTCGGCCAGGCCGCTCGCGAGCACGACGTCGGGAGCGCGGTGCTTCGGGACGCCGAGGAAGAGATCGAAAGGCACCTCGCTGCCGTCGTCGAGCCGGGCGACGCCGCGCTCGGCGTCGAGTGAGGCGACCCGGCGCTCGGCGACGAACTCGATCCCGCGCTCGGCGAAGGCGGCGAGCAGCGCCTCGGAGGTGTCCGGCGAAGGCGGCACCGGCGTCTTGAAGGGAAGGACGAGTGCGATCTCGCAGTCGTCGCGGACGCCGCGTGCCGTCAGGTAGTCGTGCAGGAGCAGGACGGCCTCACTCGGCGCGGGCGGGCACTTGAAGGGCGCACCGCAGACCCCGACGACCGCGCGGCCGCTCGTGAACCCGGGCAGGAGCGTTGCGAGCCGCTCGGCACCGGCGACCGAGTAGAACTCGTTTCCCGCCTCGGCCAGTCCGGGCGTGGCGTCCAGGTCGTAGTCCGCACCGAGCGCGAGCACCAGGACGTCGGCGTCGTGGACGCCCGCATCCGTCGTCACCCGGCGCTGCTCGGGGTCGATCGCCGTGACCGTCTCCTGCAGGAACCGGACGCCGGGCTTGGACAGGCGGCTGTACGGGAGCCGCACCTCCTCGAGCGTCTTCCGCCCGAAGAGCAGGTCGAGCTTCGAGTAGCCGAACACGAACGCGTCGCCTCGGTCGATCAGCACCACGTCCAGGTCGCCCCCGGCCGCCTCGGAGAGCAGCGTCGCGAGCTCGAGCCCTCCGAACCCCGCACCGAGAATGACGACCTTCATCTAGAGAGGGATGTTGCCGTGCTTGCGGGGAGGGCGCGGCTCTCGCTTCGTGATCGAGGTGCGAAGCGCGTCGATCAGGACGGGGCGTGTGCGACGCGGCTCGATCACCTCGTCCACATACCCGCGCTCGGCCGCGGTGTACGGGTTGGCGAAGCGCTCCTTGTACTCCGCGATCAGCTCGGCACGCCGCGCGTCGGGGTCGTCTGCCTCGGCGAGCTCGTTTCGGAAGATGATGTTCACCGCGCCGTCGGGCCCCATCACTGCGACCTCGGCGCTCGGCCACGCGAAGTTGAAGTCGGCGCGAACGTGCTTCGAGCTCATCACGTCGTACGCACCGCCGTAGGCCTTGCGCGTGATCACCGTCAGCTTCGGCACCGTGGCTTCGCAGTAGGCGTAGAGCAGCTTGGCGCCGTGCCGGATGATCCCGCCCCACTCCTGCGCGGTGCCGGGCAGGAAGCCGGGGACATCCACGAAGGTGACGAGCGGGACGTTGAACGCGTCGCAGGTGCGCACGAACCGGGCAGCCTTCTCGGACGAGCTGATGTCGAGCACACCCGCGAGCGCCTTCGGCTGGTTGCCGACGATGCCGACGCTCTGCCCGCCGAGCCGCGCGAACCCGCAGACGATGTTCCCGGCGAAGAGCGGCTGGATCTCGAGGAACTCGCCGTCGTCGACGACGGCCTCGATCACGCGCTTCATGTCGTACGGCTTCGCCGGCTCGTCGGGGATCAGCGTGTCGAGCTCGGGTGCCTCACGGCCGATCGGATCGGTCGGCTCGTCGAAGGGAGCCGGATGCGCGTTCGACTGCGGCAGGAAGCTGAGCAGGTAGCGCGCGTCCTCGAGCGCCGACTCCTCGTCGGGAGCGGTCAGGTGCGCGACGCCCGACTTGGACGCGTGCGTGACCGCCCCGCCGAGCTCTTCGAACGTCACTTCCTCGCCGGTCACCGTCTTCACGACGTCGGGCCCGGTGATGAACATGTACGACGTCCCCTCGACCATCAGGACGAAGTCGGTCATCGCGGGCGAGTAGACGGCCCCGCCCGCGCACGGCCCCATGACGAGTGAGATCTGCGGGATCACGCCCGAGCTCTGGACGTTGCGCCAGAAGATCTCGGCGTACCCGGCGAGCGAGACGACGCCTTCCTGGATGCGCGCGCCTCCCGAGTCGTTGATCCCGATCAGCGGACAGCCGTACTTGGCCGCCATGTCCATCACCTTGCAGATCTTCTCGGCGAAGACCTCGCTCAGCGAGCCTCCGAAAACGGTGAAGTCCTGGCTGAAGACGAACACGCGCCGGCCGAAGACCGTGCCGTACCCCGTGACGACGGCGTCGCCGTACGGGCGGCGGTCGAGCATCCCGAAGTTCGACTCGCGGTGCCGGACGAACCGGTCGAGCTCGACGAACGACCCCGGATCGCAGAGCTTCTCGGCGCGCTCCCGCGCGAGCAGCTTGCCCTCGTCGCGGTGCTTGGCGACGGACTTCGGCGAGCCGGCGTGCCGGGCCTCGTCGCGAAGCTCGGCGAGCCACTGCAGCTTGTCCGCAGTCGTCTCGTGCGCGCGCTTCTCCGTCTGCGCCATGGGGCCAGCCTATAGCGCGCGCCTCGATGCCCGACACACCGCCGTCACGGCCGCCACTACGCTCAGTGGATGATCGACCTCGAGCGCGTCCGTGCGGAGACACCGGGTGTGAGCCACGTCGCGCACCTGAACAACGCCGGCTCGGCGCTGCCGCCGCAGCAGGTGCTGGACGCCGTCGTCGACCACCTGCGCCGCGAGTCCGAGATCGGAGGCTACGAGGCGGCGGCCGAGCGGCGTGACCGCTGGGAGCACACCTACGACGCGCTCGCGAGCCTGCTCGGGGCGAGCCGCGACGAGATCGCCGTCGTCGAGAACGCCACGCGGGCCTGGGACATGGCGTTCTACTCGTTCCCGCTCGGCTCAGGCGACCGCATCCTCACCGGCCGGGCGGAATACGCCTCCAACTGGATCGCGCTCAAGCAGGTCGCGGACCGGGCCGGCGCGAGCATCGAGATCGTGCCCGACGACGAGCAGGGCCAGTTCGACGTGTCCGCACTCGAGCGCTTGCTCGACGAGCGCGTCAAGCTCGTCTCGCTCGTCCACGTGCCGACGCAGAGCGGGCTCGTCAATCCGGCTGCAGCGGTCGGCCGCGTGACGCGCGCGGCCGGTGTGCCGCTCCTGCTCGACGCGTGCCAGTCGGCCGGCCAGCTCCCTCTCGACGTCGACGAGCTCGGCTGCGACATCCTCTCCGGCACGGGCCGCAAGTTCCTGCGCGGCCCGCGAGGCACCGGCTTCCTGTACGTGCGGCGGGAGCTGATCGAGCAGCTCGAGCCGCCGTTCCTCGACATGCATGCCGCGGAGTGGCAGGCGGACGGCGGCTACCGAATGCGCGACGACGCCCGCCGCTTCGAGAACTGGGAGACCTACTACGCCGGCAAGGTCGGCCTCGGCGTCGCCGTCGACTACGCGCTCGAGCTCGGGCTCGACGCGATCTGGTCGCGCGTGCGAGACCTGGCCGAGCGCCTGCGGGCGGGCCTCGCGGCGATCGAGAAGGTCCGGCTGCTCGACCGCGGCGCGGTCCTCGGCGGGACGGTCACCTTCGAGGTTGCCGGCGTTGCCGCACCCGATCTGCAGCGGCGCCTGGCGGCTGCGGGCGTCAACGTCTCGCTGCTCGACCCGTCGTCGGCGCGTCTCGACCTGGACGCGCGGCACATCACCGAGGGCATTCGCTCCTCGGTGCACTACTACAACGACGACTCCGACCTCGAGCGGCTGATCGACGTGGTGCGCGCCGCATAGAGTCAGCGCATGGAGCCGATCGACCACTCGACCGTCTGGCCGTACGACGCGGACGGCGAGCCCGGAGCGTTCGTCTACCAGCGCTACGCGCATCCGACCGGCGCTGCGGCCGAGCGCGAGCTCGGGCGGCTCGAGGGCGGCGACGCCCTCCTCTTCGGCTCGGGAACGGCCGCGGTGACCGCGTGCGTCTTCGCGTTCTGCCGCCCCGGCATGACCGTCGCGCTCGCCGCCGGAGCGTATTACGGCACCGGCGTGACCCTGAGCCAGTTCGAAGCGTGGGGCCTCGAGGTCGTCGAGTTCGACCAGGCCGGGACGCCGCCCGAGGACGCCGACCTGCTGTGGCTCGAGGCGCCCGCCAACCCGCTGCTGACGCTGCCCGACTGGGAGGCTGTCCGCGCCCACGCCGGGCCTCGTCGTGTGCGACGCGACCATCGCGACGCCGGTGTTCCTCCGCGCACTCGACGAGGGCGCCGACGTGACGCTGCACTCGGCGACCAAGTACCTCACGGGCCATCACAACGCGATGCTCGGGGCGACCGTGACCCGGAACGACGAGCGGACGAAAGCCCTCTACGACGTGCGGCTGCGGCTCGGCCTCGCCGCCGTCGCCTGACTCAGCGGCCGCGCTGCTCCACGGGCTCGAGACCCTCGAGCTGCGGGTTCGACGCCAGACCGAGAGCGCGCAGGAGCTGGCCCGCCGGCTCGCCGAGCACCCGGCCGTGCTGCGCGTCCGCTACCCGGGCTTCAGTGGGCTCGTCGCCTTCGACGTCGCCGATGACGCCGCGCGTGCGGTCGAGACCGCCGTCCGCGTGATCGCGAACCAGACCTCCCTGGGCGGCGTCAACTCGTCGATCGAAAGCCGCTGGCGCTGGGAAGGTGACCGGATCCCGCGCGGCCTCCTGCGCCTGTCGGTCGGCCTCGAGGACGTCGAGGAGCTGTGGGACGACCTCGCGCAGGCCCTGGCGGCCGCGCCGCCTCCTTGACCGCCGCGCCCGCCGCTTAGGAGCCGAAGCCGGAGGTGGGACTCGAACCCACGACATCCTCTTTACAAGAGAGGTGCTCTGCCAGCTGAGCTACTCCGGCGCGAGCGCTCATCGTACGCGGAGCTACTGCAGGACCTGGCGGCCCTCCTGATGCGTGAGGATCTTGCGCTTCACCCTCTGGAGCGCGTTGTCGATCGTCTTCGTGTCGCACAGGAGCTCCTCGGCCATCTGCTCGTACGACGAGCCCTCGAGGTACAGGCGAAGCGCGTCCGACTCGAGCGGAGAGAGCGTGCTCGACAGGCACCCGACGAGTGACTGCAGCTCCTCGGTCGAGATGACGCAGACGGACGGGTCGTTGACGTTCGGCCCGGGCAGCGCGTCGCCGAGCGTGCAGTCGTCGCCCTCCTGCCCCGCCGGTGTGTGACTGAACGACACGTACGTGTTGAGGGGCGCATGCTTGAACCGGGTCGCCGTCTTGATCGCCGTGATGATCTGGCGCGTCACGCACAGCTCCGCGAACGACCGGAACGACGTCTCCTTGTCGGGGCGGAAATCGCGCACGGCCTTGTAGAGGCCGACGAGGCCTTCCTGGATCAGGTCCTCGGAGTCGCCGCCGGCGAGGAAATACGAGCTCGCCTTCAGGCGGACGAAGGAGGTGTAGCGACGCATCAACTGGTCCATCGCCGCGCTCGAGCCGTTGCGCGCCTTCAGGACGAGCTGGAGATCCTCAAGCTCTCGTTGAGCCTTTTGCGGCGACTTGAACGCTGTAGCGGTGCGAACGGACACGGCGAATACCCCCGGTATATGGGACATTTTCTGGTGAGCCTTCCATTCGGCACCGCCGAAGTCTCACCCTGAGGTTGAGGTGAATCTAGCAAGGACCCGCAAAGAACACAAGACCCTCTTGCACAGGACCCGTTTACTCGCCTCGGCGCAGGCGCTCCAGGTGCTCCCGGGTCTCCGGGTCGAGCTTGCCCGCGAGCCCCTGGGGCCGCTCGTCGCGATGCTCGGCGGGCCGGTGGTCGCGGAAGAAGGCCCTGGTCGAGAGCTTCGCGACGTTCACGCCCGCGGCGGCGGCCACCGTGGCATCGCTCGTCACGAGCATGACCCGCTCCTCGTCGCGGTGCTCGGCGGCGAGGCGCTCGAGCAGCGTGTCGGCGTGCGGGGCGAAGCGGACCTCGAGCGGCCCGCGCGATGCGTCCTCACCCACTCCGTCGAAGACGACGACGCCGCGGGCGCCGCGCACCGCGACGTAGCTCGCCAGCATGTCGACCAGTTGCCGGGCGTCGGCGAAGGGCCCGCCGTGGAGCAGGTTGTACCCGTCGAAGAGGTAGAGGTCAGCCACGCTGGCGACGAGCTTCGTACAGGAGCACTGCGGCCGCGACCGACACGTTCAGCGACTCGACGGCGCCGGCGAGCGGGATCGAGACGAGCGCGTCACACGTGCGCCGCACGAGCGGGCGGAGGCCCTTGCCCTCTGCGCCGAAGACGAGCGCGACACCGCCGGACAGATCGGTCTCCCACATCGACGGTGTTCCCTCGTCGCCCGCGGCACCGAAGATCCAGAGGTCGGCGCCCTTCACCTCCTCGAGGAAGCGCGCGAGGTTCGTGACGACGGCGACCGGCAGATGCTCGATCGCACCTGCGGAGGCACGCGCGACGGCCGGCGTCACGACCGCCGAGCCGTGGGCCGGAACGACCACGCCGGTCGCACCCGCCCCCTCGGCGCTGCGGCAGACCGCGCCCAGGTTGCGTGGGTCGGTGACCCGGTCGAGCACGGCGAGCAGGGGCCGCTCGGCCGCCGCCAGCGCGTAAGCGTCTGCGTACCGGTAGGGCTCGACGAGCGCCAGCACGCCCTGATGGTCGCGCGTGTCGGCGCGCTCGGTGAGCTCGCGCTCGGCCTTCGCCCTCGGGCCCGCCTCGGCGAGCCACGGCTCCGCCTTGAGCGCGCGCTCGGTCGCCCAGAGCTCGAGCACCTGCCTGGAGCCGCGCAGCGCCTCGCGGACCGCCCGTCGGCCGTAGACGAGGTCAGGCGTCACGAACGAGCAGGTAGGCGCCGCCGGGCTCGTCGCGCATCTGCCAGCCGAGCGCTGCGAGCTCGTCCCGGAGCCGGTCGGAGGCCTCGAAGTCCCGCTCGGCCCGTGCGGCGACCCGGCGCTCCGCCAGCGCGACGACCTCGGGCGGAGCCTCCGCGACGTCGGCCAGCGAGCCGAGCCCGAAGACCTGCAGTCCCCGCCGGAGCAGGTCGAGCCGGCCCGTCGAGGCCCACTCGTGCAGCACGGCCAAAGCAGCAGGTGTGTCGAAGTCGTCGTCCAGCGCGTCGGCGAAGGCGCTCCAGCCCGCCTCGTCGTGAGCCGCGGCCGGCCGGGTGAAGGCGTTCCGCAGCGTGTCGCGCCGTGCCGCCGCCTGCTCCATCGTCTCCGGCGAGAAGTCGATCGGCTTGCGCCACGACGCCGTCAGGAAGAACACGAGCACCGTCTCGCGGCCCCACTCGTCGAGCGTCTCCCGGATCGTGGCGACGTTGCCGGCCGACTTCGACATCTTCTCGCCCGTGAACCGGAGCATGCCGTTGTGCGCCCAGATCTGGGCGAACGGATGGCCGAGCGCGCGCGACTGCGCCACCTCGTTCTCGTGATGCGGGAAGACGAGATCCAGCCCGCCGCCGTGGATCTCGAACGCCGGCCCGAAGATCGCCTCGGCCATCGCCGAGCACTCGATGTGCCAGCCGGGCCTTCCCCGGCCCCACGGCGAGTCCCACCAGGTGTCCTCGGTCGCCGGCTTGTTGGCCTTCCAGAGGGCGAAGTCGCGCGGATCCTCCTTGAGCGCGCTCGGCTCCTCGCCCTGCTCCACCTGATCCGGCTTCTGCCTCGAGAGCCGTCCGTACTCGGGAAAGCTGGCGACGCGGAAGTACACGTCGCCGCCCGCAGCGTAGGCGTGCCCGGACTCGACCAGCTCCTCGATGAACTCGACGATCTGCGGCACCGACTCGGTCGCGCGCGGCAGCCGGTCGGGTTGGCCGAGCCCGAGGTCGCCGGTGTCCTCGAGGTACCAGTCCGTCGCTCGCGCGGCGAGCTCGGCGCTCGCGCCGGGCGCGGCGTCGTAGATCTTGTCGTTGATGTCGGTGATGTTGTGCACGAGCTGCGCGTCGTAGCCGGTCGCGCGCAGCCACGACCGCAGCCACATCCCGATCACGAACGGCCGGGCGTTGCCGATGTGCGCGCGCGCGTAGACGGTCGGCCCGCAGAAGTACATGCGGATCGGGCCGGGCGGGGCCGGCAGCTCGACGAGCGAGCGGCTGTAGGTGTCGTAGAGGCGCACGAGGCTCAGGGTAGTGCGCGGCGCACGGCCTCGTCGCGCGGCAGCGCAGCGAGCACGGCCCAGAGCTCGGGCCCCCGTTCCTGCCCGGTCAGCGCGACGCGCAGGCCGCGCAGGTTCCCGCCCACGGCCTTCAGCTCTCGCACGACCGACTTCGCCTCGTCCTTGTCGAGAACATCCGGCAACTGCGCGCGCAGCTCCACGAACCGGGCGAGCGTCTCGGCGCTCAGCACGGGCCGGTCGCCGGGCGGGTCGAGCACCGCGCGCGCGAGGGCGCGCGCCTCGACCAGATCGTGCGCGCCGCGCAGGAGCGGCGCCGCCGCCACCGGCACTCCCGCCCGGCCGGCCAATGCCGCGTCGTCGAGCCCGGCGAGCACGTCGACCGACAGCGAGCGGATGCGGTCGAGGTCGAGGTGGACGTCGTGCTTCGGCAGGTCGAGCTCCTCCAGATAGGCACGCACCGCTTCGGCCGGGTAGCCGGCGTCTCGCAGCGAGGCGACCGTTGCGCCTTCCGCGCGCTTCGAGAGCTTCTTGCCGTCGGCTCCGACGACGAGACCGTGGTGAACGACCTGCGGGGGCGTCGAGCCGAGGGCCTCGTGGAGCGCGGCGTGCAGCGCCTCGTTCGCACGGTGGTCGGAGCCTCGAATCACATGCGTGATCTCGAAGTCGATGTCGTCGACGACGCTCGCAAGATGGAACGTGGGCGGCCCTTCGTCGCGCCACAGCATCACCCCTTCGAACCGCTGGGGCAGGCCGGCGTCGCGCGCTGCCTGCAGCTGCCGCTCCGCCCGCTCGCTCTGACGCACGGGGCCTTCGTCCCAGTTGATCCCGAGCCAGCGCAGATCCTCGAGGATCGCCTCCTCGCCACCCGGGATGTTGCGCGCAGCGTCGGTGTCGTCGATCCGCAGCAGCAGCCAGTCGCCGAGCCGGCGGTTCGCGACTGCGCTCAGGGCATTCCCGACGTGCAGGGTCCCGGTCGGGCTCGGAGCGAAGCGCACGCGTTTCATGCTGCGACGTTAGTCCGCGAACGCGACGCGCGCCGGGTCGCGACTCGGAATGAACCGCGCCAGCCCGGCTCCCGCCAGTGCGACCGCCGCGCTGACCCAGAACGCGGCGACGAACGCCGACTCGGCCGGGATCCGGGTGTGGCCGATCGTGTCGCCGCTGACGATCGCGGCGCCGACCTGACCCCCGATCACCGACCCGATCGTGCGCATGACCGTGTTCATGCCCGTCGCGACGCCTGTCTCGGACGGCCTGACGGCATCGATGATCAGCTTCGCCATCGCCGCGAACGCGAACGGGACGCCGATGCCGATGCCGACCATCCCCAGCGAGATCTCGAGCGGATGACGGTGCAGCATGGCGAGGGAGGCAACCCCGAACGCGGTCAGGACGAGGCCGATGACGAGGGGCAGGCGTGAGCCGAACCGCGTTCCGAGACGACCCGCCGCCGGGCCGGCGACGAACCCGAGCACGCCGCCCGGGAGCAGGTAGAGGCCCGTTGCCGTCGCAGAGAGGCCGAATCCGTAGTCGACGCGGCCACCGGGATGCGTCTGCATGAGGGACGGCAGCAGGACGAAGGCGCCGAACATCGCGAAGCCGGTGAAGATCGCCGCGAGATTCGTGAAGAGGACGGTCCGCTGCAACATCATCCGGATGTCGACCATCGGCTCGGGAGCACGCAACTCGACGCGCACCCACAGCAGCGCCGAGCACCGCGCTCGCGACGAGGAGGCCGGCGACCCGGGTCGATCCCCAGCCCCATGCCGGGCCTTCGGTCAGGGCGAGCAAGAGCGTCACGAGCACCGCCGAGAGCAGGACCGCGCCGACCGGATCCGGCTTCGACGGCGTCTTGACCGGCGACTCCGGCACGAAGCGCCACACACCGATTGCCGAAACGCCGACGAAGGCCGCACCGACGATGAAGATCCACCGCCAGGAGGCATAGTCGACGAGGACGCCCGACAAGACGAGGCCGAGCCCGCCGCCGACCCCGAGGATCGCCGAGACCATCCCCACGCCGGAGCCCACCTTGTTCGGCGGGAACTCGTCGAAGACGATCGCGAACGACAGCGGGAAAACGGCCCCGCCGAAGCCCTGAATCGCCCGGAAGGCGATCAGCGACCAGATGTTCCAGGCAAAGATGGCCGCAACGCAACCGACGAAGAACACGAGCAGGCTGAGGAGCAGGAACCGCTCCTTGCCGTACTGGTCGCCCAGCTTTCCGAGCACCGGCGTCGCCACCGCCGAGACGAGCAGGAACGCCGTCAGCAGCCACGTCACCCACGCGGTCGAGGTATGGAAGTCGCGCTGCAGGCTCGGCAGGGCGGGGACGATCATCGTCTGCTGCAACGCATACGCGAGCCCGGCCAGAGCGAGAATCGCCAGCGTCACGTTGTAGTGCTGGCGCGGTGCCGCTGCCTCCATTTTGGGACTTTAGCCGGGTGCCGTCCGGCGCCGATAAGGAAGCCATGCGCTCCGTGATCGGCCTCTGCGCCATGGGCGGCAGCTTCGTCGGCGGCTACGTGCCCGTCCTCTGGGGCGCGTCCGGCTTCTCCGTCATGTCGCTGCGTCTTCGGCGCAGTGGGCGGCATCGCGGGCGTCTGGCTCGGCGCGCGCCTCTCGGCCTGACGGGCCCGTCGGTCCCAGGGCTCATCCTGACCGGCGCTGCGACCGGCAGTATCCCTCGTCATGGCCACGATCGTCAGCAAGGCCCGGTCGGCGTTCCGCTATCTGCAAGCGCGGCCGCGGTTGTCGAAGTCGCTGCAGCTGGCTCTCGTCGTGGCGACCGTCAGCTTCTGCGCCTGGGCGGTTCGCGACCAGTGGCCGAAGGCAGCGCCGCTGCTCGAGAACGCCCAGCCGGGCTACCTCGCGCTCAGCTTCGCCACCGTCGCCGTGTACTACCTCGTGTTCATCCTCGGCTGGATCCGGCTCCTCTCGACCTGGGACATCCACGTCTCCTACCGGGTCGCGTTGCAGGCGGAGATGGTCTCGATGCTCGCGAAGTACCTGCCCGGCGGCGTGTGGACGCCGGCGGCCCGCACGCTCTCACTGCGCCGCTACGCAGGGGTGAAGGACACACCGGCCGTGCTCGCGTCGATCCTCGTCGAAGCCGGGCTGTCGGCGATCTCCGGCGTGATCGTGTTCGTCGTCAGCCTCGCCTGGGTGCGTGGCGTCAACGCCCCGCTGCTGCCGCTCCTGGGCTTCGGGCTGCTTGTCGCACTCGGACTGCACCCGCGGGTGTTCCAGCCGCTTGCCGAGCGTCTGCTGCGGCCGTTCGGAGCAGAGTCGATCACCCCCGTGCCCTTCGCGCAGACCGTGACGCTGCTCCTCTTCTACTGCGGCACGTGGCTGATCGGTGGTGCGGCGGTGTACTTCATGCTGCGCAGCCTCGGCACGGATGTCGGCCTGGCGGCGATCCCGTTCCTGGGCGGGGTGTCCGCCGTCGGGGCGATCGTGGCCGTGCTCGCCGTCTTCGTCCCGTCCGGGCTCGGGGCGCGCGAGGCGTCGATGTACGGCCTGCTGCTCGCGATCACGACCTCGGGGCCCGCACTCGGCGTGACCCTCGTCAACCGGCTCGCGATCACGCTGATCGAGATCATCCTCTTCGGTGCGGGCGTGGTCTCCTGGCGGCTCACCCGCGCGGCGCGGCCTTCCCTTTGACCCCACCGCCGGCGGGCCTACACTCGGCCGGGTGAAGGAGGCGCTCCTCACCTGGTACGGCCGAGCCGGCCGTGACCTCCCCTGGCGGCGCACGGACGATCCCTACGCGATCCTCGTCAGCGAGGTGATGCTGCAGCAGACCCAGGTCGAGCGGGTGATCCCTCGTTACGTCGAGTGGCTCGAGCGGTGGCCGACCGTCGACTCACTGGCCGCAGCCTCCGCCGCCGAGGTGATCGTCGCCTGGCAAGGGCTCGGCTACAACCGGCGCGCCGTCAACCTCCACCGGGCGGCCGCGCACGTCGCCGCGCACGGGTGGCCCGACGACCTGACGGAGCTGCCCGGCGTCGGCCCGTACACGGCGGCGGCGGTCGGGAACTTCGCGTTCGGCCGCGACGTCCTGCCCGTCGACACGAATGTCCGCCGCATCCAGGAGCGGACGGGCGAGGCATTCGACGGCTCGTGCACGCAGGCGCTGTTCGACCTCGGTGCCACCATCTGCCTCGCGCGCATCCCGCGCTGCGCCGACTGCCCGCTCGCCGAGCGGTGCCCGTCGCGCGGACGCCGCTACGAGCCGGCACGAAGGCAGTCGAAGTTCGAGGGCTCGTTCCGGCAACGGCGCGCCGTCGCGCTGCGCCGCGTGGCGGCCGGCGATCAGCCGACCGACGCAGAGGCGCTCCGCTCGCTCGAGCGCGACGGGCTCGTCGCGTTCGCCGACGGCGTCGTCTCGCTCCCCGGCTGAGCGGCCTCGGCTAACGGGAGGCGCGCTCGAGCAGCGCGACCGCGTGCGCCGCGAGCCCCTCGCCGCGGCCGGTGAAGCCGAGGTGGTCCGTGGTCGTCGCGCGCACGTTCACCTCGCCTCCGCCTAGTGACTCCGACAAGCGCCGCCGCATCTCTTCGCGGTGGGGCGCGATCCGAGGTTGCTCTCCGATCAGGACGCAGTCGGCGTTGACGAGCGTCCAGCCCGCCTCGTTCACCTGCCGGTAGGCCTCACGCAGGAGGTCGAGGCTCGACGCGCCGTGATACCGGGCGTCGTCCGACGGGAAGAGCGACCCGATGTCGCCGAGCCCGGCCGCCCCGAGCACGGCGTCGACCAGCGCATGCGCGAGCACGTCCCCGTCGGAGTGGCCGGCCAGGCCGCGGTCGTAGTCGAAGCGAACGCCGCCGAGGACGAGCGGCACTCCGCGTTCGAGCGCATGCGCATCGACGCCGATCCCGACCCTGATCGTCACCGGGCCTCCGCGAGCCACGTCGCCACCCGCTCGAGATCCGCCCGTGTGGTGACCTTGAGCAGGCGCTCGTCGCCGGCCACGACCTTGATGCGCCCGCCGTTCGCCTCGACGAGCGACGCGCAGTCGGTGCCTTCCCCGCCGCGCAAGGCATCACGAAGCACGGCCGCGACGAAGCACTGCGGCGTCTGCACGGTGACGAGCTCGTCCCGCGCGAGGGTCTCATGCACCGCGTCGTCCCGCACGCGCTTGACGGTATCGACGACGGGCAAACCCGGCACGGCACCGTCGAAGCCCTCGGCGAGCGCTGCGAAGCAGGCGCTCGATCACGTCGTCCGGAAGCAGCGGGCGCGCCGCGTCGTGCACGAGGATCACGGGCACATCGTCGGGCACTTCCGAGCCACACCGGCGCGCACCGACTCGGTGCGCGTCGCCCCGCCGGTGACGCATGCCGTCACCTTCGACGCGCCGAGCTCCTCGGCGAGCAGGATCGCCGGCTCCTCCCACTCGGGAGGCGCGACGACGACCACCGCGTCGATCCAGGCGCTCTCGTCGAGCCGGCGCAGCGGTTCGGCGAGCAGCGGCAGGGCGCCGAGGCGAACGAACGCCTTGGGCCGGTCGTCTCCGAGCCGCTCCCCTCGCCCGGCGGCGACGAGAACAGCCCAACACGTGCCGGCAGAGTTCGCTACGGCGCTCATGTCGAGCGAAAGTCAAGCACTGCACGGACGCAGGGAGCCCCGGTAGCGGGGCTACCGGGGCGACCGAGGACGCGGCAGGGTGCAGACTTGCAGCCGACAGGAGCGCCGTGGGCGGGCTCTGCCGGCACGTCCCACTAGCGAGCTGCTGCGGTCTTCTTGGCGGCGGGCTTCTTCGCCGCCGTCGTCGTCTTCTTCGCCGTCGCGGCGGGCTTCTTCGCCACGGCAGCCTTGGCTGCTGCAGGCTTCGCCGTCTTCGCGACGGGAGCAGCCTTCGCGGTCGGGGTCGCCTTCTTGGCGGATGCCTTCCGCTCGGCCGGGGTGAGCTTCGGCTTCGCGCCCTCCGTGAGCGTCATCTCGAGCCACTCGAGCGCCTCGTCCTCGCTCATGTTCTTCGCGTACATCAGCTCGGAGGCGAGGATCTTCTTCGCCTTGACGTACATCTGCTTCTCACCGGTGGAGAGCCCCTTCTCACCATCGCGCAGCGCGAGGTTGCGGACGACCTCTGCAAGCTCGTAGATGTCGCCCGTCTTCATCTTGTCGCGGTTGTGCTTGAAGCGCCTGTTCCAGTTCTTGGGCATCTCGGTGCCGCCCGAAGTCAGGTACTTGACGACCTTCTTGACCGCCTCCTCGTCGATCACCTTGCGCAAGCCCACGCGCTCGGCGTTGTCGGCGGGGACGTTCACGGTCATGTCGTTGTGCAGGATCTTGATCGTCAGGTACTCGCGCTTCTCGCCCAGCACCTCGCGCTTCTCACGCTTGACGACCGTGCCTGCACCGTGGTGCGGGTACACCACCTTGTCACCGACTTTGTACAAGCTTCTCCTCCGGTTCCGTCTGTAGTCACGAAAGTGCCGGCGGCCTGAAAAGGCTCCACCGGCGGGAAGACCAGGGTAGCAGAAACCCTGCAAATGCGCCATTTTTCAGGAAAATGCCTGCTAGTCGGCGGAATCCGCCAGAGCGGCTCCCAGAGCCTGCCTGAGCGTCTCGACCCGCGGGCCGACGACCGAGGAGATGCCGAATTTGCGACATTCCTCGGCCCGCCGGTCGGCCTGTGTGGCAGCGCGGAGCCGGCCGGTGAGGCCGATCTCGCCGTACGCCGCCACACCGTCCCGCACCGGCACGCCCTTGGCCGCCGAGGCGATCGCGAGCGCGATCCCGAGATCGGCGCCGGGCTCGTCGATGCGCAGGCCGCCCGCCACGTTGACGAACACGTCGGCGGCGCCGAGCGGCAGCCCGGCATGGCGCGCCAGGACGGCGACGATCATCGCCAGCCGCTTCGGGTCGACGCCCGTGCCGACCCGCCTCGGCATCGCCAGGTCGGTCGGCGCGACCAGGGACTGGATCTCGAGCAGGAGCGGCCGGGTGCCCTCGAGCGCGCACGTGACGGCCGACCCGACCTCACCTCCCTGCGTGCGGCCGAAGACCTCCGAGGGGTCGGGAACCCCGACCAGGCCCGCTCCGGTCATCTCGAACACGCCGAGCTCGTTCGTCGAGCCGAAACGGTTCTTCGCTGCGCGCAGGATCCGGTGGGCGTGGTAGCGGTCTCCCTCGAACTGCAGCACGCAGTCGACGAGATGCTCGAGCACCCGGGGCCCGGCGACCGACCCGTCCTTGGTCACATGACCGACGAGGAATGTCGCCACCCCGCTCTCCTTCGAGACCCGCAGCAGCCGGCCCGCCGCCTCACGGACCTGCGACACCGATCCGGGCGCGGAACCGATCTCGCGCGACCAGAGCGTCTGGACCGAGTCGATCACGCACACGGCCGGACGCTCTCGCTCGAGCGTCTCGCAGACGACATCGAGCTCGGTCTCGGCCAGGATCTCGACGTCGTCGCACCCGCCGAGCCGGGCCGCTCTGAGCTTCACCTGCGCCGGCGACTCCTCCCCGGTGACGAGCAGCACGGGCCGCTCCCGCGAGATCGCACCCAGTGCGCTCAAAAGCAGCGTCGACTTACCGACCCCGGGCTCACCGCCGACGAGCACCACCGACGCCGGGACGAGGCCGCCGCCGAGCACGCGGTCGAGCTCGGGCACACCGGTCGAGATGCGCTCCGCCTCGTCCGCGACGACTTCGACGAGGCGCAGCGGAGCCCGCACCTCCCCGGCCGGCTTGGCGCCCCGGACCGGAACCGCCTCGGCGAGCATCGTCCCGAACTCGCCGCAGCCGGGGCAGCGGCCGAGCCAGCGCCCGGACGAGGTGCCGCACTCGGTGCAGACGTGCTGGAGGGAGGCTGCCTTCGCCATGGGGAGGTGACGGTACTCGCAGGTCCCGACGGACAGCGTGCCGCCTTCGAAACGATCCGCCCCCAGCCTTCCGCCAACCGAAGCAGCGCTGGATCTCGGATCGATCATCTAGGTTCTCGGCAGATGTCCCGCCGCAAGCTTCGGTCTCAGAGCACGGTCGCCGAGCAGTGCCGCGCGCTCCGCGACGCGGTCGAGGCCGCACTTGCGCGCCTCTCGGGAGGTGAGAGCGACCCGGCGACCGTCGATGCGGTCTGGCAGGGAGAGGCGCTCGGGACGCTCCTCTGGGGGCTCCAGCTGGCCGAGCTACCCCCCTACGACGAGCCGTTCGACCCCGGGCCGCTGCTCGGCCTCGATCCCGGGGAAGGTTCGGTCCGCGCCGCGCAGGAGGTCGAGCTCGAACGCGAGTCCGCCCGGCTGTGGCACTGGCGGGCCCGCACGACCGAGCTCCAGGCCGCCGGCCGGCTCGAGCTGCCGGCGCGCTACGCGAGCCTCGACCAGCTGGTCGCTGCGACCGCGATGCGTGGCTACGAGCAGGGAGCTCTACCGTCTCCCATGCGCGGCGACTTCCGTGCCTTCGGCAAGGTCTACCGGCACCTGACGGCCGAGCAGCGGGCCGAGGCCCACTCGATCGCCCTCGAGCGCCACCACGCCCTCAACTGGCTCTGCGGGCTGGGGACGGGGTGGAACGACGTCCCACTCGACACGTGATGCCTCCGATGCCCTCCCCGCGGCCATGACCGAGCGGCTCGACGCCTATGCCGAGCTGATCGTCCGGGTCGGCGCCAATGTCCAGCCGGGGCAGACGGTCTACATCCAGGCGTTCGTCGAGCACGCACCGCTCGTTCGCGCGCTCGGGCGCGCCGGCTATCAGGCAGGCGCGCGCCTCGTCGACGTCCGTTACGTCGACAACCACCTCCGGCGGCAGTTCATCGAGCATGCCGCAGACGAGGACCTGACCGCGTCGACACCGTGGCTCATGGCACGGACCGAGGCCCTCGCAAACGGCGGCGCGCTGATCATGCTCGCGGGCGATCCCGAGCCCGAGCTCCTGGCCGACCTCGACCAGGCACGGGTCGGGAAGGCCCGGGCAGTGGAGGCCCAGAACCGGCAGCTGCGCGCGCAGAACGAGAAGCAGGTCAACTGGACGATCGCCGCGTTCCCCACCGAGGGACAGGCCAGGCAGATGTTCGGCGAGCCCGACGTCGAGCGGCTGTGGGAGGCGGTCGCGCAGTCGGTGCGGCTGAACGAGCCGGACCCGGTCGAGGCCTGGCGTGAGCACACGCGGCGGCTCGCGGCCCGCTGCCGGCAGCTGAACGCGGCAGGCGTTCGACGCGGTCAGGTTCCGTGGCCCGGGCACCGACCTGACGGTCGGCCTTCTCCCCGGCGCGAGGTGGTCCGGGGGAGCGATCGAGACCGTGAGCGGGATCGAGCACGTGCCCAACCTGCCGACCGAGGAGGTCTTCAACTCGCCGGACTGGCGGCGCACCGAAGGCACCGTTCGCTCGACGCGCCCACTTTCGCTCGGCGGCACGATCGTCCGCGACCTCGAGATGCGCTTCGAGCACGGCGAATGCGTCGAGGTGCGGGCCTCGGCGGGCGCCGACGCCGTGCGCGGCCAAATGGCGATCGACGACTTCGGCAGGCGCCTCGGCGAGGTGGCGCTGGTAGACGGCGACTCCCGTGTCGGCCAGACCGGGCTCACGTTCTTCGACACGCTCTTCGACGAGAACGCCACCTGCCACATCGCCTACGGCTCCGCGGTGACCTTCGGCGTGGACGGCCTCGAGGGCCTCTCGCCCGACGAGCTGCGGGAGCGGGGCCTCAACTCGTCGTCGGTGCACACGGACTTCATGATCGGCGGCCCGGAGGTCGAGGTGGACGGCCTGACCTCGGACGGCAAGGCTGTGCCGATCCTGCGCGACGACGTATGGCAGCTGTGAGCCCGGCGGACCGGCTCGCCCGCTACGCGGATCTGACCGTGCGGGTCGGCGCGAACGTCCAACCCGGCCAGACCCTCTTCGTGCTCTCACAGATCGAGCACGCACCGCTCGCACGCGCCGTCACGACGGCCGGCTACGAAGCAGGGGCTGCCTACGTCGATGTCGCCTACCGCGACCAGCACGTGCGGAAGGCGATGATCGAGCTGGGGCCCGACGAGGCGCTCACCCACTCGCCGGAGTGGCTGAAGACGTGGGCGCACGCAGGTGCCGGGAACGCCTTCATCGCAACCACGGGCGACCCGGAGCCGGAGCTGCTCGCCGACCTCGACGGCGAACGAGTCGGCCGGGCGCAGATGCGGGAGGTCTCCGAGATCTTTCGCACCCAGCTGGTCGAGCGCTCGTCGAACTGGACAGGCATCGCGTATCCGACCGCCGGCTGGGCGACTCAGGTGTTCGGCGAGCCCGACGTCGAGCGCCTGTGGCAGGCGGTTGAGTTCTGCACCCGCCTCGACGAGCCCGACCCGGTCGCCGCGTGGCGGGAGCACATGTCCCGGCTCGAGTCGCGCGCAGAACGGCTGAGCGCGCTCGGCTTCGCCGCGCTCCACTATCGCGGCCCCGGGACCGACCTCACCGTCGGGCTGCTGCCCGATGCACGGTGGAAGTCGGCGCTCTTCCGCACGGCGTCCGGCATCGAGTACGTGCCCAACATGCCGACCGAAGAGGTCTTCACCACCCCCGATTGCCGCCGGGCCGACGGCACTGTCCGGTCGACCCGCCCGCTCGCGCTTCTCGGCGACGTGATCGAAGGTCTCGAGCTCACCGTGCAGGACGGCCGGATCGTCGAGATCAGGGCCGACAAGGGCGCCGAGCTCGTGCGGAGCCAGGTCGCGTCGGACGACGGCGCAGCCCGCCTCGGCGAGCTCGCGCTCGTCGATGGGAGCTCGCGCGTCGGCCAGACCGGTACGACGTTCTTCGACACGCTCTACGACGAGAACGCCACCTGCCACATCGCGTACGGCTTCGGCATCCCCGAGGTCTTCGACGACGAGCCGGGCGAAGGCATGAACGTCTCGACCGTCCACACAGATTTCATGATCGGCGGCCCGGAGCTGGAGGTCGACGGCGTGACGAAGGACGGCAAATCGGTTCCCATCCTGCGGGAGGACACATGGCAGCTACCGGACTGACGCACGAGCAGCGGCTGAAGCGCTACGCGGAACTGGCGGTCCGGGTCGGCGCGAACGTCCAGCCGGGGCAACTGGTCGACGTGATCGCCAACGTGGAGCACGCACCGGTCGCCCGTGCAGTCACGCGTGCCGCCTACGAGGCGGGAGCGCGCTACGTCGACGTCCGCTACACCGACCAGCACGTCCGCCGAGCTCTGATCGAGCACGGAGCGGACGACATCCTCTCGTGGACTCCGCCGTGGCTGCTCGAACGAGCTGTCGAGATCGGCGAGGAGCGCGCAGCGGTCGTGGCGCTGACGGGTGACGCCGACCCCGACCTGCTCGCCGACCTGCCGGGTGACCGTGTCGGCAGGGCGCGCATGCTCGAGCTCGCCCACGAGAACAACCGCCAGGTCAACGAGCAGCTGAACAACTGGACGGTGATCGGCGTTCCCAACGACGGCTGGGCGACGCAGATGTTCGGAGAGCCCGACGTCGGCCGGCTGTGGAAGCTGGTCGAGTTCTGCGTTCGGCTCGACGAGGACGACCCCGTGGCGGCGTGGCAGGAGCACGTCAAGCGCATCGGCGCCCGGGCGCGTGCGTTGAACACCATGCGCGTCGACCACCTGCGTTTTGTCGGCCCGGGCACCGACCTGACGGTCGGCCTGCTGCCCGAGTCGCGCTGGCAGGGCTGCGAATCCAAGACGGCCGCCGGCATCCCGTACGTCGCGAACATGCCGACGGAGGAGGTCTTCACGACGCCCGACGGCCGCCGCACCGAAGGCACCGTCCGTTCGACGCGACCTCTCGCTCTCTACGGGCAGGTCGTCCGGGGCTTGCGGATGCGGTTCGAGTCCGGGCGGATCGTCGACGTGCAGGCCGACGAGGGAGAAGACGTGATCCGCGGGCAGCTCGAGACCGATCCGCAGGCTCCGTACCTCGGTGAGGTTGCGCTCGTCGACGGCCTCTCACGGATCGGGCAGACGGGCGTGACGTTCTTCGAGACCCTCTTCGACGAGAACACCACCTGCCATGTCGCCTACGGCAGCGCGTACGCCGAGGCGGTCGAAGGCGGCGTGATCGACGGGGTCAACGTCTCGACCGTCCACACCGATTTCATGATCGGCGGCCCGGAGGTATCGGTCGACGCCGTGCTACCGGACGGCAGCGTCGTCCCGCTCCTGCGGGACGACGTCTGGCAACTCGACGAGTGAGAGTCTGGAGCCTGGCCCGGCGCTCGCCGGGCCAGGCCCCTCTCGCTCGCTAGTCCGCCTCGACCGGCGGGGCGTCCGGCGCCGTGCCGACGCCGATCACCTCGGGCGGTGCGGGCGGGACGACCGTGATCTCCACCTCTTCGTCGTCCTTGCGGGCGACGAGGATGGTCGAGCCCGGCTCGAGCTGGCGCCCGAGCACGAAGTCGGCGAGCGGGTCCTCGATGTAGCGCTGGATCGCACGGCGGAGCGGCCTCGCTCCCATCGCGGGGTCCCAGCCCTTCTCGACGAGCAGGTCCTTCGCTTCCGGGGTCAGCTCGATCGTCACCTCGTGCTCGGCCATCTGCACGCGCAGGCGGTTCATGAGCAGGTCGACGATCTGCAGGATCTCCGCCTTCGCGAGCTTCGGGAAGACGATGATCTCGTCGATGCGGTTCAGAAGCTCGGGGCGGAAGACCTTCTTCAGGTCTCCCATCACGCGGGCCTTCATGTCGTCGTAGGTCAGGCCGTCCTCGTTCGACATGTTGAAGCCGAGCGAGACGTTCTTCGAGATCGACGCCGACCCGATGTTCGACGTCATGATCACGATCACGTTCCGGAAGTCCACCTTGCGGCCCTGCGAGTCCGTCAGCTTCCCGTCCTCGAGGATCTGCAGCAGGATGTTGAACACGTCCGGGTGCGCCTTCTCGATCTCGTCGAAGAGGACGACGGAGTACGGCTTGCGGCGGACCGCCTCGGTGAGCTGGCCGCCTTCGTCGTAGCCGATGTAGCCGGGCGGCGAGCCGACGAGCCGGGACACGGCGTGCTTCTCCATGTACTCCGACATGTCGATCTGGATCATCGCGTCCTCGTCGCCGAACAGGAACTCGGCGAGCGTGCGTGCGAGCTCCGTCTTCCCGACGCCCGACGGCCCGAGGAAGATGAACGAGCCGGTCGGCCGCTTCGGATCCTTGATCCCGGCGCGGGCGCGACGGATCGCCTTCGAGACGGCGATGATCGCGGCGTCCTGGCCGATGACGCGCTTGTGCAGCTCCTCCTCCATGCGGACGAGCCGCTGCGACTCCGCCTCGGTGAGCTTGAACACCGGGATGCCCGTCCACATCGAGACGATGTCGGCGATCTCTTCCTCACCGATCTCGGGCTGCTCGGTCTGCTCCTCGGCGCGCCACTGCTCCTCGAGCTCGCGCTTCTTCTGCGTGAGCTTGCGCTCCTTGTCGCGCAGCGAGGCTGCCTTCTCGAACTCCTGGTTCTCGATCGAGGCTTCCTTGTCCTTGCGGACCTTCTCGATCTCCTCCTCGAGCTCGCGGTAGCGCGGCGGTGCGCTCATCGTCTTGATGCGCATCCGCGACGCTGCCTCGTCGATCAGGTCGATCGCCTTGTCGGGCAGGTGGCGGTCCTGGATGTAGCGGTCGGCGAGCGTCGCCGCGGCCTCGAGCGCCTCGTCGGTGATCTTGCACCGGTGATGGGCCTCGTAGCGGTCGCGCAGGCCGCGCAGGATCTGCACGGTGTCGTCGGTGGTCGGCTCCTCGACGCGGATCTGCTGGAAGCGCCGCTCCAGGGCGGCGTCCCGCTCCAGGTACTTGCGGTACTCGTCGAGCGTCGTCGCGCCGATCGTCTGCAGCTCGCCGCGGGCGAGGGCCGGCTTGAGGATCGAGGCCGCGTCGATCGCGCCTTCGGCGGCGCCCGCGCCGACGAGATTGTGCAGCTCGTCGATGAACAGGATGATGTCGCCGCGCTGGGTGATCTCCTTCATCACCTTCTTCAGGCGCTCCTCGAACTCACCGCGGTACTTCGACCCGGCGACGAGCGCCGCGAGGTCGAGCGTGTAGATCTGCTTGTTCTTCAGCAGGTCCGGCACCTGGTTCGACGAGATGCGGGACGCGAGCCCCTCGACGACGGCGGTCTTGCCGACGCCGGGCTCGCCGATCAGGACCGGGTTGTTCTTCGTGCGGCGGCTCAGGATCTGCATGACCCGTTCGATCTCGGTCTGGCGACCGACGACCGGGTCGAGCTTTCCCTCCTGCGCCTGCTTCGTCAGGTTGCGTCCGAACTGGTCGAGGAGCTTCGAGCTCTTGCCCTTCTCGCCCGACGTGCCGGCCGCACCGCCCTGGCGCCGGCCGGGGCCGGAGAGCATGCGAATGATCTCGTTGCGGATCTTCTCGGCGTCGGCGTCGAAGTCGAGCAGGATGCGCGCCGCGACGCCTTCGTTCTCGCGCACGAGCCCGAGCAGGATGTGCTCGGTGCCGATGTAGTTGTGACCCAGGGAAAGCGCCTCGCGGAGCGCGAGCTCCAGCACCTTCTTGGCCCGCGGTGTGAACGGGATCTGGCCGGTCGTGACCTCGTCACCCTGGCCGACGATCCTCGCCACCTGGGCCCGGACTTCCTCCACGGTGATGTCGAGCGACTCGAGCACACGCGCGGCGAGGCCTTCTTCTTCGCGCAGCAAGCCGAGCAGGATGTGCTCGGTCCCGATGTAGTTGTGCTTGAGAGCCCGCGCCTCGTCTTGCGCGAGTACGACGACCTGGCGAGCCCGTTCAGTGAACCGTTCGAACAAGTTGAGACCTCTCTTCCGCCGGTTTGGCGGTGCGAAACGATTGCCCTTTTCTAGGCGACCATCGTACTCCCCTTCCCGGGTGTGCCGCCGTCACACATCTGAGGATTCCTGTGCCGGCCGTCGTTCAGGGGTTTTGGCGTTCGCGCTGGGCCGGGAACAGGATCACGTCGCGGATCGAATCCTTGCCGCCGAGCACCATCGTCAGCCGGTCGATGCCAAGGCCGATGCCGCCCGTCGGCGGCATCCCGTAGGAGAGCGCCTCCACGTAGTCGGGGTCGCCCTGCTCGGCCTCGACGTTGCCTCCGGCGCCTTCGGCCGCCTGCATGGCGAACCTGGACGCCTGCTCCTCGGCGTCGTTCAGCTCCGAGAACGCGTTGCCGAGCTCCATGCCGCCGACGAAGTACTCGAAGCGCTCGACGATCCGCGCATCGCCGTCGGTCACGCGGGCGAACGGTGAGAGCTCGATCGGATAGTCGTGGAGGATCGTCGGCTCGATCAGTCGCGGCTCGATGTAGGAGGTGACGGCCTTGTCGACCAGCTGAGACCACGTCTTGTCGCGCGACACGTCGACGCCCCGGTCCTCGAGACGCCGCTTGAGCTCGTCGTAGTCAGTCACCCAGAGGTCGAACTCCGCCAGCTCGTCGATCAGCCGCATGCGCTTCCACGGAGCCTTGAGGTCGACGTCGTGTCCCTTGAACGTCACCTTCGTCGTCCCGAGCGCCTCGAGCGCGACGAACTCGATCAGGTTCTCCATCCGCCGCATCGTGTCCTGGTAGTCGGCGTAGGCCTCGTACCACTCGAGCATCGTGAACTCGGGGTTGTTCTTGTACGTGACGCCCTCGTTGCGAAAGTCCTTGCCGAGCTCGTAGACCTTCTCGAGCCCGCCCACGATCAGCCGCTTCAGGTAGAGCTCGGTCGCGATGCGGAGGTAGAGATCCTGGTCGAGCACGTTGTGATGCGTCACGAACGGCTCGGCGAATGCACCGCCGTAGCGCGGCTGGAGGATCGGCGTCTCGACCTCGATGAAGCCTTCGGAGTCGAGGTACCTGCGTACCGCGGAGACGACGCGTGCGCGCAGCATGAAGTCGCGCGCGTACCTCGTCGTTCATCAGCAGATCGAGGTAGCGCTTGCGGTAGCGCTGCTCGATGTCGGTGAGGCCGTGGAACGTGTCAGGGAGCGGCGAGCGGTTGCGCGAGAGGAGCACGAGCTCGTCGACGATCAGGGAGGGCTCGCCGCGCCGCGACTTGGTCGGCTTCCCGGTGACGCCGACGACGTCGCCGAGATGCACGTCGATCTCGCCGGTGCGTGCAGCCGGGCAGAGGAGCTGGATCCGCCCGCTGCGGTCGACCAGATCGAGGAACACGAGCTTCCCCATGTCGCGCCGCGCCAGCACGCGACCGGCCAGCCGGCGCGCATCGGCCCCTTCCTCGCCCGGCGCGACGGCGTCCGCCTCGTCGCGCACACGGGCGATCTCGTCCCGGTCCGGGAACCGCTTCGGCGCCACGTTCTTGGACGACTCCGTCGAGCCCACGTCGTTCACGGCCACTTGACCATAGCCCAGGCGTGCGGCCCGTCCTTCGGTGTCGTCCCCTCACGCACGACCTCGAAGCCGTGCGCCTCGTAGAAGGGCAGGTTGACGGCGCTGTTCGTGAGCAGCGCCGTCGGGAGCCCCTCACGGGCGGCGGCGTCGAGGCCGGGCCGCAGGAGCGCCGAGCCGACGCCCTGGCGCTGGGCTGCCGGGTCGACGCCGATGCCCGCGAGGTACCAGTGCCGCTCCGGCACCGCCTCCGCGCGGAGCGCCTCGACCGCGCTGCCGTAGGCGAGGAACGCCCCGGTCGCCGTCCCGAGGCGCAGCGGGGTCGTGACGAGCGCGCGCAGCGTCGCACCGACGCGCATCGCCGGCCGGCCGGGCGGCATCCACCGCGCCGCGCCGAGCACCGGCCCGGCGGTCGCCCAGACGTCCGCGGCGGTGACGTCGAAGCCGACGCGGAAGAGCCAGGGCAGGACGCGCGCCCGCTTCTCGGCGTCCGGGATCAGCCAGACCCAGGCCGGGTCGTGGTGAAACGCGCGCGCGAGCACGTCGCTCGCCTCACCCAGCCTCGCCCGCTCGAGCCGCACGATCTCCACCGCGCGAGCGTAAAGGTGTCTGACACGACGTGTCAGACACCGAGGCGACGTTTGACGACGTGCCGAGCAGCCGACCCCGGCCGGGACGCAATCTGTTGAGGCAAACCCTGCTGACGCGTTCCCGGCGGGTCGCTGTCGGTGCGGCGCCGGAGGGGACAGTGCGCAAGCACGGCCCCGGAGAGCGACGTGCCGACAGCGGGCCGAGGCGGCGGCGGAGCCGGGCTTCGCCCGGTGAGAGCCGACGCCGGCCGGGGACGCGTCAGGCGGCTTTGATCTCCATGATCTTGAACTTCAGGGCGCCGCGCGGGGCGGTGACCTCGACGACCTCGCCCTTCTTCTTGCCCATGATCGCCTTGCCGACCGGCGACTCGTTGGAGAGCTTGTTCTCGGCGGGGTTCGCCTCGGCGGAGCCGACGATGTGGTACTCGAACGTCTTGTTGGCCTGCATGTCGCGCAGCCGGACGTGCGAGCCGATCGAGACGGCGTCCTTGAGGATCTCCTTCTTCGTGATCACGCGGGCTGAGAGCAGGCGCTCCTCGAGCTGGGCGATCTTGTGCTCGAGCATCGCCTGCTCGTTCTTGGCGTCGTCGTACTCGGCGTTCTCGGCGATATCGCCGAATTCCCGGGCGACCCGGATCCGCTCGGCCACCTCGCGGCGCTTGTCGCCGCGCAGGTGATCGATCTCCTGCTGGAGCTTCTTGTAGCCCTCAGATGTGAGGATGACTTCCTTCAACAGAACTTCCTCCTGACCCCGGCAGAAACGGGCGGGAATGGTAGCGACCGCGTCAAGTCCGCCGCAACCCTGCCCGGCTACCCTTCACACTCATGAACATCGACCTCGCTGAGACCTGGCTGATCGGCGCCGTGGAGATCCCGGGCCGGGTGGTGCTCGCCCCGATGGCGGGCGTCTCGGTGCAGGCCTTTCGCCGCCAGGGCCGCCGCTACGGGGCCGGCCTCGTCTGCTCGGAGATGGTGTCGGTGGCGGGCATCCAGCACCGCAACGAGCGGACGCTCGGCTACCTCCGCGTCAGCTCCGACGAGCATCCCCTCGCGATCCAGATCTTCGGCTCCGACCCGATGGCGATGGCCGAGGCGGCCCGCATGGTCGAGGCGGCAGGGGCGGACATCGTCGACATGAACTTCGGCTGCCCGGTCAAGAAGGTGACGAAGACCGGGGCCGGCGCCTCGCTGCTCGACGACCCCGACCATGCCTGCCGGCTCGTCGAGGCGGTCGCGGGCGCGACGCCGCTGCCGGTGTCGGTGAAGATGCGCCGCGGAGTGGAGAACGGCTCACGCACCTGCCTGACGGTCGGGCCTCGCCTGGTCGAGGCGGGCGCCGCGTCGCTGACGCTGCATCCGCGTTCGGCCAAGCAGATGTACACCGGCAGCGCCGACCACTCGCTGACGGCAGAGCTCGTCTCGCTCGTCGACGTGCCGGTGATCGCCTCGGGCGACGTCACGTCACGGGCACGGGCGCAGACGGTGCTCGCGACGACCGGCGCAGCAGGCGGTGATGATCGGCCGTGCCGCCCAGGGGAACCCGTGGGTGCTCGCAGCGATCATGGGCGACGACCGCGAGCCGACCCGCGAGGAGGTCGTGGCGGAGCTCCTGCTCTTCATGCGCGAGACGGTGCGTGAGCTCGGAGAGCATCGCGCCTCCGGCTTCCTGAAGAAGTTCTACGGGTGGTACCTCGGCCGCGGCCGCTTCCCGCGGCCGTTCAAGCAGGAGCTCGTCATGCTGCCGACCGTGGCCGAGGTGGAGCAGCGGCTGCTGGCGGCGGCTCCCGGCGCACGCTTCATCTTCGAGCGGCTGCTCACCGAGGTCCCGGAGCCCCAGGACGAGGTCTTGCTCGATCAGCTGCCGATCTCCATCTTTGGCGGCGGTTGAAGAACGGGGAACCGAGTTTCCCCCGTTGGCCCCCTTCTTCCTCGCGCGACAACTCAACGGGCACTTGGCCTCCTGCCCGGCTCAGCCGGGCTCCGGCCGGCAACCGCGCGAACCGGTGGAGAACGAATCCGATTCGCTGTAGGCGAACCAGATTCGCGCGTTAGCCCCGGTTGCGTTCCCAGACCATGCGGAGGCCTTGCAGCGTCAGCTCCTGGTCGACGGTCGTGATCGTCCGGGAGTGCGGGGCGATCAGGTCGGCCAGGCCGCCGGTTGCGACGACCGGCGCCGCGGGCTCCTCCAGCTCGGCCCGGATCCGCTCGACGATCGCGTCAACCTGGCCCGCGAAGCCGTAGACGAGCCCCGACTGCAGGGCGGCGGTCGTCGTCTGGCTGATCACCCGCTCGGGCGCGACGAACGGCACCTTCGGCAGGCGCGCGGCGCGCGCGAACAGCGCGTCCATCGAGACCTCGATCCCCGGCGCGAGCACGCCGCCGGCGAACTCGCCTGCTGCGTTGACGATGTCGAAGTTGGTCGACGTGCCGAAGTCGACGACGACACAGGGCGCACCGTGCCGCTCGCGGGCCGCAACGGCGTTTGCGATCCGATCCGGGCCCACCTCGCGCGGGTCGTCGTAGCGGATCGGGACGCCCGTCGAGACCCCCGGCCCGAGCACGAGCAGCTCGGTGCCCGCCCAGCGCTCGGCGAAAGCCTCGTACTCCCGCACGAGCAGCGGCACCGACGAGCAGAGAACGATCCCCTCGAGCGCCTCGAGGTCGATGAACGCGCGCAGCAGCACTGCGAGCTCATCGCCCGTGTGCGTCCGGTCCGTGCCGACCCGGAACTGCTCGACGAGCGTCGCGCCGTCGAAGAGCCCGAAGACGGTCTGCGTGTTACCGACGTCGATCGCGAGCAGCATGGCGCGAGCCTAGCTCAGCAACTCACGAATCCGGTTCGGCTGCGCCGAATCAGATTCGCTCAGAGATCTTCGATCTCGGAGCGCCCTTCGCCGATCCGCTTCGCGAGTGCCTCGGCGGTCAGCACCGGCTCGTCGCCGTCGCCGCGCAGCTCCTCGATCGTCACGTCGCTCGAGGTGTACACCTCGGCGCGCGGGATCATCCGCGTCGGCCGGTTCTTGTCCCAGACCCACACGTCCTCCATCCGCAGATGGAAGAACGGGTAGTTCGGCTGCGGCACGTATTGCAGGTCGAGCTTGTTGCACAGGTACGTCGCATCCTGGGTGAGGACGCAGTACCGGAAGAGGGAAAAGACCGCCGCGTACTCCTTCTTGAGACGCAGCTCGGCCTCGGCCTCGAACTCGTCGAGCTCGTCGAGGTGGCTCACTCCGAGGATTGTAGCCCTGCGAGGGCGTCCTGGACCGTGCCGGAACCGGGGATTCTTCGTGCCGGAACGAGCTCGGCGAGCGGCTCGAGCACGAACAGCCGCTCCTCGAGGCGCGGGTGCGGCACGACCAGGCCGGGCTCGTCGATCTCCTCGTCGCCGTAGAGGAGCAGGTCGAGGTCGATCGTCCGCGGCCCCCACTGCGGGCCGATCCGCTCACGGCCGAGCCGCCGCTCGACCTCGAGCAGGAGGTCGAGGAACGCTCGTGCCGCAAGCGGCGTCTCCACCTCGGCGACCGCATTCAGGAAGAGCGGCTGCTGCTCGTAGCCCCACGGCTCGGTCTCGACGATCCGTGAGAGACGGGTGGCGCCGATCAGCTCGGCGGCCGCGCGGATCAGCGCCTCGCGGTCACCGAGGTTCGAGCCGAGCCCGACATAGGCGAGCGTCACGGGCGCTCGACCGTCACGGCCGAGTGCTCGACCGTCATCCCGGCAGGCGAGACGCCGGGCTTGCGGACGCGCACGCGCACCCTTTCAGGGGAGAAGCGCTCGAGCAGCAGCTCTGCCGTGCGTGTGGCAAGCGCTTCGAGCAGGTCGAAACGTTGCGCCTCCGAGAGCTCGCGGATCGCGCCGGCGACCTGTGTGTAGTCGACCGCCTCTTCGAGCCGGTCCGACGCGCCGCGCTGACCGACCTCGAGCTGGACGTCGAACAGGAAGAGCTGACCGAGCCGCTGCTCTTCCTCCTCCACTCCGTGGTAGCCGAACACCTCCAGCCCTTGTAGCTCGACGATCACCGTCCGACCGCCTTGGCGACTGCGAGCGCCTCGACATGCTCGCGCACGTCGTGGACGCGCAGGATCGACGCGCCGCGCTCGAACGCGGCGACCGCGCCGCCGACCGACGCGGCCGTCGAGGCGACCTTGGCGGCGGGGTCGCCCGTCACCCGCCCGAGCGTGCTCTTGCGGGACAGACCGACGAGCAGGGGCCGCCCGATCGCCGCCAGCTCGTCGAGCCGGCGGAGGAGCTCGAGGTTGTGCGCGACCGTCTTGCCGAACCCGATGCCCGGGTCGAGGCACACGAGCTCCTCGCGGATGCCCGCGGCGACCGCGAATGCGAGCCGCTCCTCGAGGAAGCGCTTCACGTCCGAGACGACGTCGCCGTAGGTCGGGTTGATCTGCATCGTGCGCGGCTCGCCCTGCATGTGCATCAGGCAGAGATAGCAGCCTCGTTCCGCGACGACCTCTGCGAGCCCGGGGTCGCCGCGCAGGGCGGTGACGTCGTTCACGAGCTCCACGCCCAGCTCGAGCGCGCGGCGCGCAACCTCTGCTTTCGAGGTGTCCACCGAGACGGGCGCCCCCGCGAGGTCGCGGAGCACCTGCTCGATGCGGGCGAGCTCCTCGTCGGCCGTGACGCCGCTCGAGCCCGGCCGGGTCGATTCGCCGCCGACATCGACGATCGAGGCGCCGCATTCGAGCATGCCCCACGCCGAGGTGACCGCCGCCTCGACGGAGAGATGCACGCCCCCATCCGAGAACGAATCGGGGGTGACGTTGATGACGCCCATCACGGACGGTGCGGGAAAGCGTTCACCGATCGGGACGCGGGTGTTTGACACACCCGAATAATGGCCTGATGGACGCAAGCTGGGTCTACCTCGGCTCGATCGCGAGGCGGCTGCGCTGGACGATCGCCGGCGCGGCAGCGTCGGGACTCGCCTGGCAGGGTGCGGCGATTGCGGTGCCGCTCGTCGTCCGGTGGGCCGTGGACACGGGGATCGTGGCCGGGCACCGGCCCGCGCTTCTGTGGGCCTGCGGCGGGCTGGTTCTGCTCGGGCTGGTGGAGGCGGTGGCCGGGGGAAGCCGCCATTACTTTGCGATCCGCAACCGCGCGCTCGCGGATGCGAGCGTCCGCGACTCGGTCTTTCGGCGCGCGCTCGAGCTCGATGCCCGCTACCACGACCGCGTCGGCGCGGGCGAGCTCATCTCGCGCGCGTCGAACGACGCCGAGCTGGTGGCCAGGCTCTTCGATGCGATCGGTCACACGGTCGGCTACGTCCTGACCGTGCTCGCGGCGACGACCGTCCTCTTCGTGATCGACTGGCCGCTGGCCCTCGCAGTCCTCGCGCCGTTGCCGCTCCTGAGCATCGGCTTCGGGCGCTACTCGAGACGCTACGCGGATCGCACGAGGGAGAGCCAGGAGCGGCTGGGAGAACTGACCTCGCTGGTCGAGGAGACGATCGCGGGCATCCGCGTGGTCAAGGGGCTCGGCGCAGGCCCGTCGCTGACCGCGCGGTTTCGGCGCAAGTCGGACGAGGTCGTGCAGACCGCCCTCAACGTCGCAGGCGTCGATGCCGTGTTCCTCCCGGCGCTGGAGGCGTTGCCGCTGGTCGGCCTCCTGGTGGTGCTCTGGTACGGCGCACATCGTGTTCTCGCCGGGGACATCAGCATCGGCACGTTCGCCCTCTTCAGCTTCTACCTCGTGCTGCTCGTCAATCCGCTCCGCACGATCGGCCAGCGTGTCAGCACGGTGCAGCGCGCGGCGGCAGCAGCCCGACGCATCGTCGACGTTCTCGACGCCGCGCCGGTCGTCGTCGAGTCCGCTTCGCCGCGACCGTTTCCCGCGCGGCCCGATGTCCGTTTCGACGACGTCTGCTTCTCGTACGGCGGCGAGGCGTCGATTCTCGACGGCTTCTCGCTCGAGATTCCCGCAGGGACGTCGCTCGCGCTGGTCGGCAGCACCGGCTCCGGCAAGTCGACCGCCGCCGCCCTGCTCGCGCGCTTCTACGACCCCGATTCCGGCTCCGTCTCGATCGGGGGTGTCGATGTGCGCGCGCTTCGGCTCGACGAGCTCAGGCGCGGCGTCGGCCTGGTGTTCGAGGAGACGTTTCTCTTCGGCGACACGGTGCGCGGCAACGTGGGACTTGGCGCGCCCGAGGCCGACAACGAGGCAATCCTGCGGGCGACGCGCCTGGCGGGCGCCTCCGAGTTCGTCGAGCGGCTGCCCGAGGGATACGAGACCTTGCTCGGCGAGCGCGGCTTCTCGCTCTCGGGCGGCCAGCGGCAGCGGCTCGCGATCGCCCGGGCGATCCTCGCCGATCCCCAGGTGCTGATCCTCGACGACGCCACCTCGGCGGTCGACGCGACGAAGGAGCACGAGATTCGCAGCGCGCTCGCCGAGGTGATGGCGGGCCGCACGACGCTCGTGATCGCGCACCGTCCCGCAACGATCGCGTTGGCCGACCGAGTCGCAGTCGTCGAAAACGGTCGCGTTGCCGAGCAGGGGCGCCACGCCGACCTGCTGGCGAGCTCGGCGCGCTACCGCGAGCTCCTCGTGCTCGCAGCCCGGGAGGCCGCATGATCGGCTCGATCGGGCCGATCCTCCGCCCCCAGAGGCGGTTGATCGTCGCGGCAGGGATCGCGATGATCGGCGCCACTGCCGTGTCCCTCGCGGGGCCGCTGCTCGTCAAATTCGCGATCGACCGTGGGATCGCCCACCACGACGTCCATGCCGTCGACGTGGTTGCGTTGGTGTTCATCGCGCTCGTCGTGGCGCGCCCGTTGCTCGAGCGGGCGATCGTCCTCTGCAGCGCCAGAGCCGGAGAGCGGTTCCTCGGCGACCTGCGGGTCGCCGCCTACGAGCAGCTCCAGGCCCTGTCGCTGCCGTTCTTCGAGGCGACCCGAGCGGGTGTGCTGGTCTCACGGTTGACGGCCGACGTGCAGACACTGACGACCTTCACACGGCTCGTCCTCGTCGAGGTCGTCGGATCGGTCCTGCTGTTCGTCGTCTCGATCGCAATCCTCGTGTGGCTCTCGCCTCTGCTCTCGCTCGTCATGCTCGTCTCGGTTCCCGTGCTCGTGTGGTCGTCCCTGCGGTACGGCAAGCGTTCGCGCCCGGCGTTCGTCGCACTTCGCGACAGCGTGGCCGAAACGATGTCGTCGTTGCAGGAGGGCCTCAGCGGCGTGCGGGTCGTTCAGTCCTTTGGGCAGGAGAGCGATCGCTACGCGTCGTACCGCCGCCGGTCGAGCGCGCAGGTGTCCGCGTGGCGGCACATCTCGCTCGTCAACATCGGCTTCTTCCCGGCAATCGCCCTCGCCCAGTCCCTGGCACTGGCGGCGGTCCTCGTCGCGGGCGGCTATCTCGAGCGTCAGGGGAGGGTCACGATCGGGACGATCGTGGCGTTCGCGCTCTACCTGATCTCGCTGTTCGACCCGATCGCCCGCCTCGGCGACTGGTTCAGCGAGTTTCAGTCGGGTCGCGCAGCGCTGGCGAAGATCGCCGCCCTGCTGGACGAGCCGGTGACGGTACGCGGCGGCGGTGCGACCCTTGCTCGATCCGGCCGCCTTCGTCGTCGACCGGGTCACGTTCGGATACGGCACCGATGCGCCCGCCGTCGCCGGGGTCTCGCTGGCGATCGAGCCGGGAGAGCACCTCGCTCTGGTCGGCGCGACCGGCGCCGGCAAGTCGACGCTGGCGAAGTTGATCGTGCGCGCCTACGACCCGCACGAGGGAAGCGTCTCGTTCGGCGGCGTCGACCTACGGGCGGCTCGTCTCGACGAGCTGCGGCGCCGCATCGTGTTCGTTCCGCAGGAGGGTCACCTCTTCTCCGGCACGATCGCCGAGAACATTCGCCTCGCCCGCCCGGACGCGACCGACGCGGAGACCCGCGAGGCGCTGGACCGGATCGGTGCGCTCGAGCGCTTCGAAGCATTGCCCGGCGGCCTCGAGACCGACGTTCGCTCGCGCGGCGTTCGGCTCTCGAGCGGCCAGCGCCAGCTCGTCTCGCTGGCGCGCGTCGCGCTGGCCGACCCATCGGTGATCGTGCTCGACGAGGCGACGTCGTCACTCGATCCCAGAACGGAGGCTGCCGTCGAGCAGGCCCTGTCGATCCTGTCGCGTGACCGCACGATGGTCACGATCGCGCACAGGCTGTCGACGGCGGAGCGCGCGGACCGGGTGGCGCTGCTCGAGGGGGGCCGTCTGGTCGAGATCGCCTCGCATGACGAGCTCGTCGCACAGGGCGACCGCTACGCACGGCTCTGGGCGAGCTGGCAAGCCGGTCTCGTGGCGTAGATGATGGTCGCAATCGAGACTGGAGGACGTCATGGCGGTGAAGCTCCATCGCTGCAGCAACCTGTGGGCGAAGTTCGGGCCGCACCCGTGCTGGAAGGTGCAGAAGGCGCTCGATGAGCAGGGCATCGCGTACGAGGTCGTGCCGGGCCCATGGCCGGGCCGCAAGAAGCGCACCGCTGTCGTCGAGGGAACCGGGCAGTCGAGCTACCCCGCGATCCAGTTCGAGGACGGCAGCTGGTACCGCGAGGAGTCGAAGGACATGGCGCAGACGATCCGCGACGGGCGCCTGATGGAGAAGCGCGGCGGGGGCGCGGGCTAGAGCACTTCAGGCGGCGGGGAGCTGACGCCCGGCTCCCAGGCATCCCAGAGCGCGTCCACGTGCTTCAGCGGGAAGTGGCGGATCACGAGCTTCCACTCGGTGGTCGGCGACTGGATCGACGCCGCCTGGTGCAGTGTGACGCCGTCCCCGCTGAAGGTCTCGAACTCGACCGGGTCGTCGGGCGGTGAAAGGGAGACGTGCTTGAGCCCGCTGTCGTTGGCCCAGACGTAGACGTTCCCGCCGTGCTCGGCGATGTAGTCGCGCACATCGGGATCGGCGACGATCTTCACCTCTGCCACGGCCGGTCACGCTAGCAGGGGCCGGGCGGCGAGGGCCGCCGGCGGGCGTCGAGGCTATGCTGAGCTACATCGTGGGAACCGACACGCTGCAGCGACCGAGGAGCCCGGAAGCACTGGCGGCCTCGCCTGCCGATCTTCCCCTCGCCGGCGCTCGACCGCCTGACGCGCGCCCACCCCGCGACACCCGCCGTCCTGTTCTTGCCGGCGGTCGCGATCCTCAGCTATCTCGCCGTCGACGACCTCGGGGCGCCCGGAGGCGCTGTTCGGCGTCGCCACCGGGTATCTCTTCTGGACGCTCTGCGAGTACTGGGGCCACCGCACCGTCTTCCACTTCGAGCCGGACCACGGGCTCGGCAAGCGGTTGCACTGGATGATCCACGGCGTCCACCACGACCATCCGAACGATCCGCGCCGCCTCGTTCTGCCACCGGCGCTCTCGATCCCGCTCGCACTGCTCTTCCTGTTCGGATTCGTCGGCACGCTCGGGTCGACGCTCGCGTGGGGCGTGGCGGCCGGCTTCTACTTCGGTTACGTCATCTACGACACCGTGCACTTCCTGCTCCACCACACCGTTCCGAAGGGGAAGCTCGGGCGGCGGCTGCGCGAGCTGCATATGCGCCATCACTTCGAGGACGACGAACGCGGTTTCGGCGTGAGTGCTCCCTGGTGGGACATCGTGTTCCGCACGCGGCCGCGCCGGCGCGCGGCCCGCTGACGCCGAGCGAAGACGATCGCGCCGCAGCAGGGCTAGTGCGGGACGACGAAGAGCCCGGCGATCCCGACCGCGAAGACGACGATCGCGAGGATCGAGTCGGGCCCGAGCCGCGCGCGGCACCGCAGCGGCCTCACGACCACGCCCATCGCGTAGATGGCCGTCAGCCCGATGCCGAGCGAAGCGAGCCACGCGTTCTGAGCGCCTGCGGTCGGTAGTACGGGAGCACCCGCGACGAGGTCGGCGACGATGAAGAGGCAGAGCTGGAACGCGTTGCCGCCGAAGATGTCGCCCAGCGCGAGCGCATGGTCGCCGAGCCTGACGGCGGCGATGCCCGAGCTGATCTCCGGCAGGGCCGTCGCACCGGCGAGGACCGTCGCGCCGAAGACGACCCCGTTGATTCCGGCGCGGTCGGCGAGCGTGTTGCCGCTCATCTCGAGCACGACGCCCGCGCCGAGCGTCACCGCGCAGGCCCCGGCGAAGATCCCCGCCACGCCCGCCGTCGTGCGGCTGGCGAATGGATGCCCTTCCGCGGCAGGCGGCTCACGGTGGTGGGCGCGACCCGGCCTGCGCTCCCTCCATCGTGATGCTCCAGCGCGGCGTCTTCCGCACCCGGTTGATCACGTAGACGCCGAATGTCCAGACGACGACGATCCCGACCGACGCCGGGCTGACGACGCCGCCGATCGCCGTCGTCGGGGAGAGGAGCGCGCCCATCAGGACGCCGGAGACGACGAGCGTCACGAGCAGCGCCTCGAGCACCGGGCTGAGAGCGCCGACGAGGAAGGTCAACGGTCGTCTCTTCCCGACGGCGATGTCGCAGACGACGAGCACCATCGTCTGCACGGCGATCCCACCGATCAGGTTTCCCGCGGCGAGGCCGAGGTTTCCCTGAGCAGCGGCCGAGATGGTGATCGCGAGCTCGGGGAGGCTTCCGGCCACCGACAGGAGCAGCAGGCCGCCGAGCTCCTCGCCCAGGCCGAGGCGCGCGTCGAGCGCATCGGTCGACTTCGAGAGAGCGACACCGGCGGCCCAGGTCGCCCCGGCCGCGGCGATGAACAGGACGACGAGAAGCGGCGACGCGAGCCCGGTCACGAGCGTCAACTATCGCGCCGCCGTCGGACACGGCCCGCGAGGGCCGGTCCGAATGTCAGGCGGCAGCCACCGTCGTGCCGGGACGACACGAACAGCGTGTCCGAAAAGCGCGGCGGGCTACATCGTCGCGGAGACGCGGTCGGGCGCCCAGTGGCGGTGCAGCTCCGCGAAGGTCACCTCGGGCTCGCCCTTGCCCTCCAGGAGCCCGGCGGCTGCGAGCCCGGGCATCAGCCGCTCGTTCGCGAACCGGTCGAACGCCTCCGCCGACTCCCAGACGTCGACGACGCGCAGCGCGCCGTCCGTGTCGAACCACGCCGTGTGGTTGAGGCCTCCTTCGGCCGGGTCGCGCTCCCACCCGACGACGTCGCGCGCCTGGTCGTAGTCGGCGGGAGAGATCCCTTGCCAGCGCATCGCCATGACGACAGCCATGTCTCCTCCTTCTGCGATCGTGACCCCGCGGGGCCGATTCTCACACCGGCCAGTCGCCCTGACAAGCCCAGGGCCGGGCGAGGAGCCCTGAGAGTTGAGGGGGTTGAGCCTGCTGCAACGAACCGGAGTCGCTCGGTGAATCTGGTTCGCGAGTTTGGACGGCCGGCGACTCGCGGATACGCATAGTCCCGGAATGGAACCGGTCGAGGTTGTCTCTCAGTTCTGGGCCTGGATTGAGGCGCGCGACTGGGTTGGCGTGCGCGAACTGCTTGCCGATGACTTCGTCCTCGAGTGGCCGCAAGATCTGGTTCGCCTCCGCGGCGCCGGCGTTCGTCGAGTTCAACGAGAGCTATCCCGAAGGTTGGTCGATCGATGTGCGCCGAATCTTGGCGCAGGGAAGCACCGTTGCTTCGGAGGTGCACGTTCCGCATCCCACGGTCGGCCCCCATTACGCACTCTCGTTCTTCGAGGTCGACCGCGACCGGATCACATCCTGTCGTGAGTACTGGGTTCCGGAGGCGTTCGAGAAACCAACCGCTGATCGCTCTCGCTGGTTCGAGCCGATGTAGACGGCCGGGGTTCTCGGCGCGTCGAAGGTGTCAGACCCCCGGTTGAATGGACTGCGGCGGCTTCCGGGGTGGCGACTCCCTACCCCGAGTGATCCGGCATGACCCTGGGGAGTGAGCCCGCTCGAAGGACCGGTAGATGGGCACTCAGGTACCAGGTACCACCTGACTTGCGCACCTCGCGGGGCTGGGATGCGCGCATGTTTCCGCAATGACACCTGGACGCCTGCGGTGGAACGGTTTGCGTGCTAATGACAGGCTGGCAAGGAGACGCGCTTGGTCGCTACTGGGCGTCCCGCGGCGTTCACTCGGACGGTGAGGTGAAGACGACCATGGTGATGCGCTGGGGCGGCCACGGTCAGAACCGCGATCCCCGACTTGTTTGTCTGTCTTCGCTGACTACCGATGAAGACCCAAGCGCTCCCGAGTGGACGGCCCTGCGCATCGACGACGGTTGTCGTGGCGCGACCGGGTTTGGCAGCGCAGGCGCGCTGAGCGAAGGTCACATGCTCGATAGCGAGTCCGGTTGAGGGGAGCGCAGTCCGCCAGGCCGAGGTTGTATCGACGGCAGCGGAGACCGTTAGGCGCACAGGTGTGCCGCCGGTCGCGGGCACGCGGAAGATCTCGGCGTTGGGGCCGCCGTCGTAGGTGAGGGTGATGGAATCGGGTGACCATGCTGGTTCCAGGTCGTAGCTGTTGAACATGCCGGTCGGGATCGTGACGATGGCCCTCGGGTCGGTTCCGTCGGCATTTGCGACGACCAGTGTCGCGGCTCCCTGAGGGTCTCGGTCTGCCCACGCGAGGTGCTTGCCGTCGGGTGAGAATGCTGGTGCGGTTCCGCGGGCGATTCGTTCAAAATCTGAGCCATCGGAGGAGACGACGGCGATCTGATCCTGGTAGTTGGTGGAGGCGTCGTCGTAGGTGAACGCAATCCTGGATCCGTCGGGTGACCATGAAGGGTCGCGACCTTCAGAGGTCACCCTGGTCAGAGCCGATCCGTCCGGTCTGATGGTCTCGATTCCCGATAGGTCGTCGAAGGCGATGAGACCGCCAAGCGACCAGTCAGGGCGTTCGGCCCACACTCCAACCGGTGTCACGCGGTGGGTGGAACTGCCGTCCGCGTTCATCACGTACAGGCCCGGACGGCCGTCGCGTTGGCTGACAAAGACGATCTGGGCGCCGTCGGGAGACCACGCAGGCAGGCTCTCTAGACAGGTCGTGGTCAATCGACGCAACTCCGAGCCGTCGCCGTTCATCAGGTAGATGTCGCTCTTCGAAGGAAGCGCGGTCCCGTCGCTCGAGCTACACCCTCGATCGCTCGTGAAGGCAATCGTCTGCGGCAGACCGTCGCCAAACGCCGCCGGTGGTGCAGCAGCGAGAACCAAAAACATGAAGACCCCGATGACGCGAAGCGCCATGGTCTGATCCAACACCAGCCATTTGAAAGAACTACCGAGGAACTGTAAGGAAACATCTAGCCGCCAATGATCGGCGCCCTACTTTTCGGGGCTGTCCTCGTCCTTGCAGGTATCCGAGAGTTGAAGAAGCGGTCTGCCGCGAGCTACTGACAGACCTTCGCTCGGCTGCGCAGTGTTGCGAATGACATCTCGAGTATCGGTCAGTCTGCGCGGCGAAGCATCGCGACGATGAAGTCGAAGAACTCGGCCTTGCGTGTGGAGTCCATGCCAGCAGCCTTGAGCGATTCGTACTCGGCCCTCAATCGCGGGCTTGCGAGAATCAACTCCCAGGAGCGCCGATGGTGATCGTCGCCGCTCGTCCCGGGGGCGGTCACCACGATGTCTACCTGTGGCGGCCCGTCGACTCGGAACGCTGCCCAGTCATCGCGCCACTCGGCCTCGTAGAGCGGCGGGTAGATGCCGCGTAGTCGCTCTGCTGCGCTGCCTACGTCGGGTACGAGCACGACCAGATCGACGTCGTGGCCGCCGTACCGACCCAGAAGCGTGCTTCCCGAGACGGACGTTTGACCTTCGGGAACCGTCTCGGCGATACGCGTCTTGTGCAGCGCGACCAATGCTTCGACTTCGGCCCGAGAGAGTTCTCCATCAGGATCCACCGAGACATGATGACGTCGGCTGCGCCAGTGGTTCGGAATCCGCGGCAAGAGTCGGGTCGACCAGCATTGCGTCGGAATCTGCCGGTAGCGACGCGGTCGGGCAGGCACCTCGGCGGTTGGCACGACGATTTGGTCTGCATGAACGTTCGGTATCCGTCAGGGCAACCGTCTGCGAACGGAAGCCCTGCCATAAACGCTACGACTCGTCGGGTTTGTCGACGACGCAGAAACGGTTTCCATCCGGGTCGACGAGGACGACGAAGTCTTCGGTTGGGCCGTATTCGCGTTCGTATCGGGTGGCACCGAGGCCGAGAAGCCGGTCGACCTCCGCGGGCTGATCAGCCGTGTAGAGGTCCAGATGGACTCGGCTGAGATCACCACGCGGCGGAAGTCGTTCCTCGGCAACCTGGTCGAAGGAGATGTTCGGGCCGGTCCCGGACGGGTCCGTGAGCACCACCCAGCCGTCTTGCGGCGGCTCGCGCGGGACGTACCCGAGGGCGGCCTGCCAAAAAGCCACCAGCTCGGCGAACCGCACACAGCGCACGACGATCGAACCGACCCGGACGCTCACCCGCGAGCCGAGAGCCTCAGACGACGAACCTGCACTCACACGCCGAGCGTACCCACCCATCACTGCCGGTGTACCCCACCTTGTCAGGGGGCCACAGCGAGACTGCCCAAGAGCCTCCTGTCATCGGCTTGGCCCAATGCTCCGCAACGACCCAACCCCTGGGGAGCAGCCGGCTCGACGGATCGGTACCTGGTACCGCGGGTACCAGGTACCTGGTTTGCGAGCTCGTGGGCGCCGGCCTGCGCCAGCGTTCCGCGAAGCACCCCGAGTTCTACCGGCGCGTCGTCAGGTGGATGCGAACATCCGGAGGCATATACGGCCAGCAGTAGTTCGAGACCGAGGGCTTCTTGAACGTCACCACGACTGTTGCGAGGAGCGTTCCGTCCTCGCCTCCCTCGGAGATCATGAGGCGCTGAGTGGTCGCAGCGAGGTACGGAAGAGTGATCGCCTGCCTCGGCTGAATGTCTTGCGAGACGACAGCTCCCCTTCCGATCATAAGCGTCAGGTGGCCCGTTTGACCGAGTCGAGCGACCCGGAAGCCGAGCGCGAGCGCGGGCAAGCCGGGAGAGACGTGCGGTCGCGCCGCTGGGTCGCAGCGCCAGGTAACGGTGCCGAGCGAAGCCAGCGAGACAAGCGGCCACGGACCTGCGACGCTTGTCAGTTGGGCTGAAGCCGTCACGACCGAGGTGAGCACGGTCGCAGCGACCAGGACAGCTAAGCGGGTGCGCACCCCCCGAGATACGCCGAGTCGGCGGTAGAAGGTCCCTCTGCCCACCTACAAGCGGGCCGGCAATTGCCGCCGCTGTTCGTCGCGAAGGCAGGGAAAGACGATCCGGTCCTTAACCAAACGATCGACGAGTTCGTCGCGGAGCCCTTACACGGAACCTCACCATCGACGTACCGACTCATCCCGATGGCCCACACGCGTTCGACATTCTCCACGACTCTCCACAATCGAGGCGCATCATCAACGCCGCGCTCGCATTTCTCAGGCACCACCTCGAAGGCGATTTGCGACCTGACTGCGGCGACGAATAAAGCTGCCAAACAAGCCGCCGTGCTGGGCAACAGAGCGCGGCTGTGACCTACGCGAGCGTTCAGCAATGACCCCAGGCAGCAGCCGGTTCGACGGATCGGTACCTGATATCTCTGGTACCAGGTACCTGGTTTGCGAGCTCGTGGGCGCCGGCCTGCGTGAGTGTTCTCAAATGCACCTTGACTAGAGCGGCTGCAAAGTCCGAAGGTGTCTGACACCAAAGGTGTCAGACACCGGTTGGCTCGGCTGGGCGAGTACCCAGCAATACGCCCGAGGGCCCCGCGATCGCCGTTTGATGGTGGAGCAGTTCCCAGCGGTGGTCAAGAAGTCGCTTTGTGCTCGCCCAACCGTCGCTTGCGCGCGTCGTCCCATCCCTTTGCGCCGGTTGCAATACGTTGGCGCGCCTGTGCCGCCCACTCGATGTATTCGCGCTCGTATCGGATGCCCCACTCGAGCGCAAGCGACGCGCAGAACGCAAAGCCGCCCTGAGCGATCCCGTGCTGGCGGCGCTGGCGTTCATCATCCGCGAACGTTCGCTCGAAGCCGGCCAGCCGCTGCCGGTGGCTTTCGATCTCCTCGTCGAAGAAGGCGATCGCCTCCTTCGACTCGAGGAGCCAAAGCATGAAGAGGCGCAAGATCGATTCATTGCGAACGGTTTGATCGGGGGCCGTGTCGCGCAGCCAGCGCTGGACTTCCGCGATCCCGTCCGGGGTGATCGCGTAGGTCTTGCGGCGACGCGGCCCGGTGTCGCTGACGCGCAGCAGCCCCGTTTCCTCGAGCTCCGCGAGCGCAGGATAGATCTGCGGATGACGCGCCGGCCAGGTTCGCGCGAGCGTCCGCTCGAACAGGCGAGCGAGCCCGTAGCCGCTCATCGGCTCGGCCGCGATCAGCCCCAGGAGTGCCCGACTCAGGACCGAGGTGCGCATGACTGCTCCTGAATAGAATCAGTCTGTCTCAACATGTCTAGTTTGACACATCCGACGGACACTCGTAAAGTCGTGGTCCTTTCCAAGACACGAGGAGGGATCGATGCCAGTCGAGGAAGCGCATACCGAGGAAACGCCCTACGGCGGCTACGTCACGTCGGAGGGATGGTTCGTCCACAATCTTCAAGAGGCGCTCGCCGTGCGCTTTCAGCAGGGAGGGGCGCTCTACCCGCTCGAGCCACGGGAGGCGCCGTTCCGCGACATCGGCGTGAACGTCCGCGTCCTGTGGCCCGGCGATGCGAACGCGCTCTATCACCACGAGGACGCGCAGGAGGGATTCCTCGTACTCTCCGGCGAGTGCCTGCTCGTCGTCGAGGAGCAGGAGCGGCGGCTGCGCCAATGGGACTACTTCCACTGCCCGCCCGGCACCCGCCACGTCATCGTCGGTGCGGGCGGCGGGCCGTGTGTCGTGCTCATGATCGGTGCGCGCCGGCAACAGACGTTCGGTTACCCGGTGAGCGGTGTCGCGGGGAAGTACGGCGCGTCGGTCTCAAAGGACACGCGCGACCCAGACGAGGCGTACGCTGAGCGGTCGGATGACTTCGAGCCGATGCGCCTTCCCTGGCCCGTGGTCTGAGCACGAAAGTGGTCGCCTGCGCCAGTGTTCCGGAGAGCACCCTGACGCTTGAATACGATCTCCACGGTGATCGAGGTCGTACGCGAGGTAACCGACGAACTACACGAGGCGCTTCAGCGGCTTGTTCCTCAACTGTCACGGTCGGCTCGGCAGTTGAGCCGGGACGAGCTTGAGATGCTCGTCGCCTCCGACTCCGTGAACCTTCTTATTGCCCGAGACAAGGGAGGTCGGGTCGTCGGCACGCTCACCCTGGTGGTCTTCGGGATTCCGACCGGCGTGCGTGCCTGGATCGAGGACGTGATCGTCGATGACGAAGCGCGAGGCCAGGGAGTGGGCGCAGCCTTGACGGAGAAGGCGCTAGAAACCGCCCGGCTAGCGGGCGCGCGTACGGTCGATCTCACTTCTCGCCCATCGCGCGAGGCTGCGAATCGTCTCTATCAGCGGCTGGGGTTCGAACAGCGCGACACGCACGTCTACCGCCACACGCTTTAACCCCTCGTCTGCGCCAGTGTTCCGCAGTGCACCCTGAGCGCGAGAGAAGCTAGATGCCCGCGACAGCGATGCCGACGAGCGTTGGGCGGCCACGGTGGTTTGATCCCGCCCCTGTGGCGGCCGGAGAGGGCGCGTAGAGCTTATGGTGCTGGTGTGAGCGAGGGAGCCATTTTCCGGCCAGAGGGCGATGACGGGCCCGAGGTCGAGATGCAGGCGTCGAAGCAGTGCTACTTCTGCGGCAGGACTCCGTCAGAAGGAGATCGGCCGATCATCGCCTACCTGGCGCTCGTCGATGAGTATCAAGACGAGAACCTCGCTTACACGATTGGTTGGGCGTGCCATCGGGAGTGCGTCATCGAGGCGCGGCACCCTAACGTTCCCGCTTGGCCGCCTGCGCCCGCCGTAGACAGTTAAGGCGACGCGCCCGCTGCGCGGCCGCGAGAGCGGCACGCGAATCCGAGATTTGTCGCCTGAGCCAGTGTTCAGGAAGAACGCCTGAGCCGATTTAGCCGAGGCGTGATCGGTCGTCGGGGTCTGGCGCGCCTTCGAGAAGGTGCGGAGAGAACCAGGCGCTCTCGCGCGTGTCGTCAAAGTGAATCCCGTAGACGAGGTCGCTCTTGTCCGATCCTCCGAGGTGAGTGCCATAGACCGGGAGGCCGCCTCGCGCGGAATCGGGCGCTGAGAGGCTTGACCACCCGCCGACCCAGCCAATTCTTCCGGCGAAGGGTCCGGCCTCCGGAAGATCGGCGATTCGGACCCATCTCACGTCCATTGCGTGAGCGTAGTCCTCGACTGGGCCAGTGTTCCGGAATGACCCCCGACCACGCGTGTATGGCGCCAATCTGGGTGGTTATTGTCAATCTCATGAGCCGGTCGGTCGCGCAGATGATTCGTGAAGCGCCGTTCGATCTTTACGGGGTGGAGGGCTTCACTGGCCCCACGTGGGTGCGCTCCTGGCAGGTCGGCGACGGTGGCGCTGCCGACATGATCTCGCTGGGGCATGGTCTGCCGCCGCATTTGCATCCATCCCGAGGCCCGGACTCGCTCACCGATGTCATCGTGAGACGTCAGCAACTCTCAATCGACATCAACGACACCTTGTTGGAAATGCTCGTCGTTTTCGCGTTTCGCGGTGCCGCTGACGAGTACGCCGCTTGGCGCATGGAAGGCTTGGAGAGGCTGGCGGTCACTGGTTGGCGCGACGTTTCAATCCCAGTAACTGGTCGCCCCACATCATTTGCGCTTATAGAACTCGACGCGCACTGGGCTGCGCTCACTATGGACTCGGATCGGTGGTTGTATGCCCTTTCTGGAGTCATGGCGTGGCCGGACGTGCGCCTCGACGTAGTTCAAGACAGGCAGCAATACATCGAGGGTTCGGCGCTGTATGCATCCGACCTCGAATGTCTGCTGATCTGAAACGCCAGGGCCTCGCAGACGTCTGCCGGGAAAAGCCACGGTTGGCTGGCCCAGTGTTTCGCTACGCGCATAGGCAGACCGTCTTCGACCTCAGCCCGGACGAGGTCGCGACAACGTTCGACTTGCTGCGCGCAGTAAAACCGCTTTTGGAGCAGCGCTATCGTCCCGATGGGTTCAACGTTGGCTGGAACTGCTTCGGTGCCGGCGGCCAATCCATCCCGCACGCGCATATGCACGTGCTGTTGCGCTTCGACGACGAACCCCGTGTCGGACGAGGTATCCGGTGGTGGCTCCGCCAGCCTGAGAACCGTCGACCCGATCCGCTCGCACCCGGGAAGGGTCGCCGCGACTTCGAGGCCGCCCCCGATTGATCACTCCTGGGCGAGTGTCAGGAATGACCCCTGAGTGGGTAAGGCAAGCCATGCACGAGATCGAGGAGGGTCGGTGAACATTCGGTTTCTCTCGACCGTGGCGGTCATCGCGCCCGAACCGGAACGCAGCCGCCGGCTGTACGTCGACGGACTCGGGCTGCCGCTCGAGGGCAGCCCGGGCGGCTACCAGCACAGTGAGCAGATCGGCGGCTGCAAGTCCTTCGGGATCTGGCCGCTCTCTCAGGCTGCCGAGGCGTGCTTCGGGAACTCGGAGTGGCCGAAGGGTCGTGCTGTGCCACAGGTGAGCGTCGAGTTCGACGTTGAAAACGCCGCAGCAGTAATTTCTGCCATTGAGGAGCTCGAGGCCGCCGGATACGAGCTGCTGCATCCAGCACGCACGGAAGCGTGGGGTCAGACGGTAGCGAGGCTGCAATCCCCCGAGGGCGCGATCGTTGGGATCTCGTACATCCCTGCGTTCCACAACAACAACTAGCGAATGACGGCATCGGCGGTCGGATGTAACCCCGTAGATCGCACGTGCCAGTGTTCAGCAATGACGCTTGATGCGATTCGGACCTCGTTTGGGGTTTCGTCCGTATGTCAGACATGCGCCTCCTAGTCGCGCTCCTAACGCTCAGCGCGCTTGGCCTTGCCGTCGCCGCTCCAATCGCGCAAGCCGACATCTTCTGGGTTGTCGACCAGAAGACGGTTCATGTCGGCGGCCAGATCACCGGCTACGGCAATGCGGCCGGCATGCAGATCTATCTGGTTCCAGTCAGCGTGGCACCGCTGCCCTATGCGTGCGGCCCGGCAAACACGGTCTGCACCCCGCAGAGCAAATACCGGCCGGGGCCGCCGTTGTATACGCCCCTCGGTTCGTTCCGCCGTGGTCCCGGTTTCGACAAAGACCAACGCTTCCGGTTCCGCGTGCCGCGGGTGAAGCCGGGCGCGTACAAGGTAGTTGCCTGGTCCGGAGGGCCGCTGATCCTCGCCGGGAAGACTATGGACGGCCAAACCCTGCTCATCCGCTGACGCACATAACACCGGCGCTCGGCACGTGCTCGGCTGGGCCAGTGTCCGCCAATGACGCCTGAGGATGCGTCCGCGATGCATCCTTAGGCAATGGGGAACGACCGTACTCCGCTGACGAGAGACGAAGTGGCGGTTCTGGAGGTACTCGTGAACGTCGGCGACGCGGAGCGCCTCCCTACGCTCGGGAAGATGCTCTCTGTGGAGATCGCGCAACCTGCCGTTGCGTCTCTGCATCGGCGAGGGCTCATCGAGATCGACCGCATCGAGGAACTGCCAGAGGGTCAAACGAGGGAAGCTGCCGTTTCGCCGCTCACGCCAACCGTGCGGTCGAGCAGCGATCTCGTAATCACGACACTGTCTGACGACGAAGCAGCCCGCGTGATTGCACATCCCGGCTCCTGGATCGAGAGCGTCTCACCGACTTGGTTCGAGGTGAGTACCCATGCTGAAGCGGTGGAGGTCTACTACGGCGATAGATAGCCGCTCGCCTGCGCCAGTGTGAGGCAGTGACGCCTGAGCGAATCCTGTCAGTCGACGAACTTAGTGGCGAAGTCGAAGAGGACGACGTGCCCGTGGCGGATGTAGATGAAGAACCAGGGACGAAGAAAGTTCCGGCCCGTCACCGGGAGAGACTGGCTACCAAGTCCGACCTTCGTCCAGCAGCCACAGAGCGTCTCCTTCCGGTACTCGTTCCAGACGAAGCCGTGCCAGCGGTGTTCGCAGGCGTATCTGGCAGTGCGGTGGCAAGGGCCAAGCGGGATGGTGCTGCCCACGCCGAAGCCGCTAGCCGTTCGGTACTACGGCACGCCGAAGCTAATCCCCTCGACTCGCCCTGCCTCAAATGTGATCCCCACCTGACCGCCATGAAGGAGGTAGTAGCCCTCCAGGAAGTCGCCCTGTTGCGCGATCACGTGGAAGCCGTGCCCGGCCGTTCCGTATTCCTTCTCGACCCGCATCTTCGGCGCGCCCAGTGAAAAGTCACCGACGCGCGACCACGGCACAAGCAGCGGCGGGTCTTGGTTCCCGGTGGCGCCTGACCCAGGCGTACAGACAAGCGCTATCCCAGCGAGGGAAGCAGCGAAGACCCACAGGTGAACGCGGCGCTTGCGCACGCTCTCACTCTAGGGGGCATTGGGCTGCGCCAGTGTTCAGGAATGGCGCCTGATCCGCTACGCCCCGTCGCCGGAAGCGCGGTTACGCTCCCGAGCCTTCCGCGCGATCTCGAACGAGTGAGCGTCTTTAGCCCGGAGTCGGGTTTCATCCTCCGGTGATGCAGGTCGGAGTTTTCGCGGTTGCGAAAAAGCGTCCACTCGTCGTAAACCACGCCGTGCGTCCGGGCGATACGTGCCGCGATCTCGTCAGCCGCCAAAAGCTCTGCCGGGATAGCCGGTCGGATTGTGTGCGACCAGTGATGCCAATAGGGATCACCGCTCGATTCATTGGTCGTTCCGATCCCTGTGAACCCGGAATCGCGGAGCGCCTCCCGAAACGACTGCCGCTGCTCCCACGTCGAGAACGGATGGCTGAAGAAATACGCGGCCCAGACAAGCTGATCGGCGGCGACACCGTCAGCGTCAAGCCGCTCCAGCTCCTCGGTCGTGGTTCCCACCGTTACTCCATTTAGCGCCTGTGTGGAGGACCGTCAACTGGGCCAGTGTTCTGCAATGACCCCCGAGGAGAGTCTCCACTCCGCGGGATCAAGCTGAGCTGATGCTTGCCGATACCAAGACGGTGACACGAAGATTTGTCCGAGTGGGCGTCCTCGCACTGGCCTCTGTGGTTGTGAGTGTCTCGTTCGTCGTCGGTTCGGGTGCGCGGGTGGCGTCCCAGCGCGTCCCGCTCATCGACGACACACCCAACCTGCAAAACAGCCGCTCCGACCCGCAGGAAGTGCGGGATCGCACCGAGCGATTTGCTCGGGAGGCGCTGCAAGAGCTGCGGCGGATCAGTGGAAAGGAGCCCTCGCTCGAAGCAGGCTGCCGGTCCACCGGCTTTCCCGGCTCTCTCGGCCCTCCCGCGCCGGTCTCGGTGACACCTCGCATCATCGGCCACCACGTCGAAGCAATCGTCCGCTTCGCCAAGCTGCCGAAGTCGCCCGTGTGCCGCCCCTGGGCGATCAGAATCACGATGTTCGGTAAGCCGATCACGGCCGGTGGCCGCTTCCCCTGGAGTCAGTACTACCAACTGGTTGGCCCGGTTGGCCGCGCCGTGATTCAGCTCCCGATGTACTCGACCGCACCGTACGAACTCTGGGTGCAGTCGGGAACCATTCAGAACCGAACGAGCAAGACGATCAAGATCAAGCTCCGTTGCCCCGCGGCCGGCTGCCTCGCGGGGGACGCACCAACGCAGCATGACAGCGGGAAGACCGCTCCCCGATTCCCGCTGCGGCGAGTCAGCGCGGCCCAGTTGCAGGAGTCGTTCAGCGCAGGTGAGGACGCGATCGCGCGTTCGGCCCTCTTCATGCGCTTCCGCACCTCTTGCTCCGGCACGACAAGCTGCCTCGTCACCTACACCGATCCGCTCTTTCCAGACCACCCCTACCGTGTCCGCTACACAATCGCCGGAGAGCAACAAGCCGGCTGCTGGTACGTGAGCCACTTCCAGAAGCTCGACGAGCCGCCCTTCGACGACGCATTCGCCCGCTCACCCGTAGCCGGCTGCGTCTCATGGCTCAACTAGCCCCGGCACCCGCACCTTCCGGCTAACGCCTGAATCAGCGCCCCTCAATCGCAACCCGCCCAGGCCTCCGAACCTGACACTGGGTTGGGCGAGAGTTCAGCAATGCACCTTGACTAGAGCGGCTGCAAAGTCCGAAGGGGTGTCTGACACCTTTGGTGTCAGACACCAGGTGGCTGGCCTGCGCGAGCGTCCTTCACGCCTGACGTCGAGGCGCGAGGGAAGCTTAGGAGGCTTCGGGCTCGGGCGGCTGCATGGCGGCGCCGCCCGGCAGCGGGAACGGGCGCGGCTTCGCCGGGGCGGGACGCCGCTCCGGTTCCTTGGCCGGCTCGGCCGTTTCGGGCTCCGGGTCCGGGAAGACCGCGTCCTCCTGCTCGCCTGCGAGCAGACGCTCGAACTGCTCCTTGTCGATCGTCTCGCGGTCGATCAGGATCTGCGAGATCCGGTGCAGGTCGTCGAGGTGCTCGCGAAGCACGCGCGTCGCGATGTCGTGCCCCTCTTCGATGATGCGGCGAATCTCGTCGTCGATCTCGCGGGCGACCTCGTCGGAGTAGTCGGGCTCGTGGCCCATGTCGCGGCCGAGGAACGGCATGCCGCTGTCGCGGCCGAGGACACGCGGGCCGAGCTTCTCGCTCATGCCGAACCGCATCACCATCTGCTTCGCGGTCGCGGTCACCTTCTCGATGTCGTTCGCAGCACCGGTCGTGACCTCGTTGAAGACGATCTCCTCGGCGGCGCGCCCGCCCATCGTCATCGCGATCTGCTCGAGCAGCGCCTTGCGCGTCGTCAGGTATCGGTCCTCGGTCGGGAGCGAGACCGTCAGGCCGAGCGCCTGGCCGCGTGAGACGACCGTGATCTTGTGGATCGGGTCGGTGTTCTCGAGGAAGTGTCCGACGAGCGCATGGCCCATCTCGTGGTAGGCGGTGATCCGCTGCTCCTTCTCGGACAGCAGCCGCGCCTTCTTCTCGGGGCCGGCGATCACGCGCATGATCCCCTCCTCCAGCTCCTCCTGCTCGATCACCTTCTTGCCCCGGCGCGCGGCGAGCAGTGCGGCCTCGTTGACGAGGTTCGCCAGGTCGGCACCGGTGAAGCCCGGCGTGCCGGCGGCGAGCGAGTCGAGGTCGATCGACGAGGCGAGCGGCTTGCCCTTCGAGTGCACCTCGAGGATCTTGCGGCGGCCGTTGCGGTCGGGCCGGTCGACGACGATCTGCCGGTCGAAGCGACCCGGGCGCAGCAGCGCCGGGTCGAGGATGTCGGGACGGTTGGTGGCGGCGATCAGGATGATGTTGTCCTTCATCTCGAAGCCGTCCATCTCGACGAGCAGCTGGTTGAGCGTCTGCTCGCGCTCGTCGTGACCGCCGCCGAGGCCGGCACCGCGGTGCCGGCCGACTGCGTCGATCTCGTCCATGAAGACGATGCACGGCGACGCCTGCTTCGCCTGCTCGAACAGGTCGCGCACGCGTGAGGCGCCGACACCGACGAACATCTCGACGAAGTCGGAGCCGGAGATCGAGAAGAACGGCACACCCGCCTCGCCGGCGACGGCGCGCGCGAGCAGCGTCTTACCGGTACCGGGGGGCCCGTAGAGCAGCACGCCCTTCGGGATGCGCGCGCCGAGAGCCTGGAACTTCTTCGGGTTCTCGAGGAACTCCTTGATCTCCTGCAGCTCCTCGACGGCCTCGTCGACACCGGCGACGTCCTTGAAGCCGATCTTCGGCGAGTCCGGCGCCATCCGCTTCGCGCGCGACTTGCCGAAGCTCATCACCTTCGAGCCGCCGCCCTGCACCTGGTTCATCAGGAAGATCCAGAATCCGATCAGAAGCAGGAACGGCAGGAACGATCCGATCAGCGCCGTCCACGAGAAGCCGCCGGTGCCCTTCGAGTCGAAGTTGATGCCCTGCTTCTGCAGCACGTCCTGGAACTGCACCTGCGCCTGGTCGCTGGCGTAGTGGACGGTCGTCGACTTGCCGTTCGTGAACTTGACCGCGATCGCCCGCTTGGCCGGATTGAACGTGACGGTCTGGAACGACTGCGGCGCGCTCTTCGCCAGCGTGAGCACATCCGAGTAGGTCCGCTTGACCGCGGTCGAATGCTTCGGGATCAGGGTCTGGCTGGCCAGCCAGACCAGCAAGACGATCACGATGAGCGGGAAAAACGCGCTGCGGAAGAAGCGATTCACTGGATGTCTGCGCCTAGGGTAGCCAAGTGGATGTTCCCTGGGTTATCGGCGTAACCCGGCCGTAATCAAGAGTCATACGCCCTCCGGCATCAGATCGGGGTGGAGGACGCCCACATAGGGCAGATTCCGGTACCGCTCGGCGAAATCGAGGCCGTAGCCGATCACGAACTTGTTGGGGATCTCGAACCCGACATACCGCACGGGAACGTCGATCTCACGCCGGCCGGGCTTCGTCAGGAGGGCGCAGATCTCGAGGCTTGCGGGCTCCCGCGACTCGAGGTTCCGCAGGAGGTAGGAGAGCGTCAGCCCGGAGTCGATGATGTCCTCCACGACGAGCACGTGGCGGTCCTCGATGTTGATGTCGAGATCCTTGAGGATCCGCACGACGCCGGACGAGTCGGTGGCGGCGCCGTAGCTCGAGATCGCCATGAAGTCGATCTCGCAGGGCACGGTCAGCGAGCGCATCAGGTCGGCCATGAAGAAGACCGCGCCCTTGAGCACGCCGACGAGCAGCAGCTCGCGGCCCGCGTAGTCGCGTGACAGCTCCCGGCCGAGCTCGTGGATCCGTTCCTGCAGGCGGTCCTCGTCGATCAGGACCTCGCCCACCCCGCGCTCGAGCTCAGTCTGCGACACGGGTCGCCGTCACCCCCTCGGCCTCCACGATCCCCGGGACCGCGACGACGGCGTCGCCGCGCACGACGAGCGGCCAGCCTTCGCGATCGGAGCGCGGGATCTTGGCATCCACGAACACATCTTGAACTTTCTTGGACCGTCCCGCGAGCCGATCGCCGGGTCGCCAGCCGCGGACTCGCAGGCCTGGTAGCCGCGACTCGATCCGCCAGCCGCCCCACTCGACCGCCCGGTCGAGGTCCTTCGGGCCCGGCTTCGAGCCAGACCCGGTCGTATTCGCGCACTACCTGCTGCCCGTTCCCCAGATCGACGCGCTTCGAACCGGCCGGGGAATCGAGCAGCTCGGCCAGCCCCGGCGGCATCGTTCGGCGCTCGTCGAGGACGTTCAGGAGGTTCTCGCGGGCGGCCGGATGGATCCGCTCGAGGAGCGGCAGGATCTCCCGGCGGATCAGGCCGCGCAGCGTGTCCGGGTTCGACGAGTCGGTTCGCCACTCGAGGCCACGCTCACGGCAGAACGCCTCGGTGTCCTCCCGCCACAGGCAGAGCAGCGGGCGAACGACACCGTCGCTGCGGCGCACCTCGATCCCCTTGGTCGTCCCGCGGGCGGCCAGCCGGTAGACGATCGTCTCCACCTGGTCGGAGAGCGTGTGGCCGGTGGCGCGCAACCGATCGGCGTGAAACGAATACCGAACGTCTCGTAGCTCCGCCTCCGCCGCGCAGCGGGCCGCGCCCTGGACGACCTCGGCGCCGAGCCGGTCGGCGCACCAGGCGGCATCTGCGTCCGATTCGGCGCCACGCAGGCCGTGGTCGACATGCAGCGCCGTCGCCGCGTAGCCGAGCTCGCGGAGCGCATGGAAGAGACATGTCGAGTCGGCCCCGCCCGAAACCAGGCAGAGCACCTCGCCTCCCGGCTCGATCAGATCGTGCCGGCGGATGTGACTCTCGATCCGCGCGAGCAGTTCCAGACGCTCATTAGAGCACGGCTCGCTCAGAACAGGATGCTGCGATATTCGAGCGCCTTGCGCATCCCGATCCCCTCGTAGAGGGCGATCGCCGGCGCGTTCTCGCTGCGGACGAAGAGGGTGACGTTCGGGGTCGTCTCGAGGAGCAGGCGGCAGAGGTCGCGGAGCCCGCGAGCGCCGTACCCCTGCCCTCTGGCCTCGGGGTCGACCCAGACCTGCTGGAGCTGGACGGCCTGCGGGAGTCCAGGCGGACGCCTCGGCCTTGAACAGCACGACCCCGTCCTCCAGCCAGACCCACGAGCGGCCCTCGTCGATCTGGGCCGAGGTACGCCAGCGAAAGCTGTCGGCGTCGCGGGCGATGGGGTCGATGCCGAGCTCCAGCTCATGGGCGGCGGCGCAGGCGGGCAGCAGCCGGTCGAGGTCGCGCAGCGTCGCTGCCCGGAGGCCGGTGCCGCCGGGAGGCGGCGGCTCGTCGATCACGTAGACGGGCTGGTGCGGACGGTCCTCGCGCGGCTCGGGAAACGCCGCCTCCGTGGCCTGCCACAGCTCGGTGACGGCGGCCGCCTCGCCGATGATCATCCGCGAGCCGGCCCGCGCGGCCGCGCCGGCGAAGGCGCCACAGCCCGAACCGGACGGAACCAGGTTCGCGCCCGCGTGGCAGAGCGCGCTCAGTCCGCCGCCGCGCTGTGCCGCGACTGCCAGGAACCTGCCGAGACCGCGCCGCGCGATGTCCTCGAGGAAGACGCGCTCGACGGGGCTCTGCGCGCAGAACGCGAGCACCTGCTCGCGCGTCGGCTCGAACGGGGTCACGGTGCAAGTGTCCTACACGGTGCAAGTGTCTTACACCGAGCCCTTGTATAGGCTGCCCGCGTGCCGATCCACGTTCGCGCCGAGCCCGGAGAGTACGCCGACGCAGTGCTGCTGCCGGGCGACCCGCTCCGCGCCAAGTACATCGCCGAGACCTACCTCGACGACGTCGTCCAGCGAAACGCCGAACGGGGGCTCCTCGGCTACACGGGGACATTCAAGGGCAAGCCGGTCTCGGTGCAAGGCACCGGCATGGGCTGCCCGGGCGCGACGATCGTCTTCGAGGAGCTCGTGCAGCTCGGCTGCAAGAAGCTGATCCGGGTCGGGACCTGCGGCGGCCTGCAGCCGCACCACCAGCTCGGCGACCTGATCGTTGCGCTCACCGCCGTCCCGGCCGACTCGACCGCCATGCATCTCGTCGGCAACGAGCCACACTGCCCCACCGCCTCGTGGTCGATCATTCACGGCGCCGTGCACACGGCCAAGGAGATCGGGCAGGAGCTGCACGTCGGGCCGATCGTCTCCAGCGATGTGTTCTACAACCCGGACGAGGGCCAGTACGAGCGCTGGTCGAAGCGTGGCGTCCTGGCGGTCGAGATGGAGGCCTCGGCCCTGTTCACGGTCGGCGCCATCCGCGGCGTCGAGACGGGCTGCCTGCTCACCGTCAGCGACATCGTCGTCGAGGGCGAATTCAAGCGCATCAGCGACGACGAGCTACGAGCGTCGGTCGACCGAATGACGAAGATCGCGCTCGACGTCGCGATCGGCCACTAGCACGGTCATCGGCACCAGCACCGTCTTCCTCGTCAACCCGGCGTCCGACAACGGCGCGACGGGCAAGCGCTGGCCCGAGCTCGCCCAGCGGGCCGCCCACCTCGGGCTGAACGGCGACACGCTCTTCTCGGAGCGCCCCGGCCATCTGATCGAGCTCGCCCGCACGGCCGTCGACCACGGCGCAGAGCTCGTCGTCGCGGTCGGAGGGGACGGAACGCTCAACGAGGTCGTCAACGGGATCGTGCGTCGCGACGTCGAGCTCGCGACGATTCCGCTCGGCACCGGCATGGACTTCGTCCGCAGCTACGGCATCCCGAACAAGTTCGACGAGGCCGTCCGGGTCGCGCGCGACGGCCGGACACGCACGATCGACGCCGGGCTCGTCCGCTATCGCACGTGGGGCGGCGACGACGCCGAACGCTACTTCGCGAATGTCGGCTCGGTCGGCATGAGCGGCGCGGTCGCCCAGCGCGCCAACGGGATGTCGAAGGCGCTCGGCGGCAAGGTGACGTTCTTCTACGCGCTGACGCGAGTCTTCCTGCAGTGGGAGAACACCGAGGTGACGGTGCGGCTCGACGGCACCGAGCGCCGCGGCCGGATGCACGACGTGATCGTGGCGAACGGGATGTGGCACGGCGGCGGGATGATGCTCGCGCCCGACGCGCAACCCGACGACGGCCTCTTCTCGGTCGTCCTGATCGGCGACGTCGGCAAGCTGGACTTCCTCACGACCGCGCCGAAGATCTACAAGGGAAAGCACGTCCACCACCGCAAGGTCGAAGTGCTGCAGAGCGCACGCGTCGTGGTGGACGCCGCCGAGCGGCTGCCGATCGAGGTGGAGGGAGAGCAGGTCGGGACGACGCCCGCCGCGTTCGAGGTCGTGCCGGGGGCGTTGCGGCTGCGCGTCCCTACTTCTTCGTAGCGGCCTTCTTCACCCGCGCCGACGAGGTCGCGCGCTTCGTCGAGCCCTCGAGCTTCGCGAGGCGCTTCTCCAGCTGCGCGATCTTCTTCTCCATCGCCTCGAGGCCGCGGACGCGCTTCGAGAGGTCGTCGACGCGGTCCTTCAGCTGCATCGCACCCTGCAGCACCCGATGTGCGGTCGGGTTCTGCGAGGCCTTGCCGAGAACCTCCTCGCCGAGCGACGTGAGACGGTCAATTGGGCTTCTCGCCATGACATTCCTTTCGCTTCCGAGCTTCGGTCATGTAGGTCACAGCGCGGATTATCACCGAGACCGCCACGCCGGTTCGGGCCGTACCCTTCCCCCATGATCGTCGCCCACCTGGACCTCGACGCGTTCTTCGCCGCGGTCGAGGAGCTGGAGCAGCCCGAGCTTCGGCGCGTGCCGCTCATCGTCGGGGGCGACCCGCACGGGCGTGGCGTCGTCGCCACCTGCAACTACGTCGCGCGCGGCTTCGGCATCCACTCGGCGATGTCCGCTGCCGAGGCGCTCCGCCGCTGCCGGCACGCCGTCTTCGTCCGACCGCGCCACTCGCTCTACCGCGACTACTCACGCGAGGTGTGGTCGCTCGTCCGGGAGATCGTGCCGACCGTCGAGCAGGCAGGGATCGACGAGGGCTACCTCGACCTGGGCGAGGTCGCGCCGGCGTTCGACGACGCCCGGGCGCTCGCCGAGGCGGTGCAGGCGGTCGTGCGGGCCCGCACCCGGCTCTCGTGCTCGCTCGGCGTGGCGACGTCGAAAGTGGTGGCGAAGGTGGCCTCCGACCGGCGCAAGCCGGGCGGCCTGACGGTCGTCCGCCCGGGACGGGAGGCGGCGTTCCTCGCCCCGTTCCCGATCCGGCTGCTCCCGGGGGTCGGCCCCCGTGCGGAGGAGCGGCTGGTCGCGCTCGGGATCAAGACGATCGGCGACATCGCCGCGCTCACCGACGACGACCTGCGGCACGTCCTGCGCGGCAAGGTCGGGCGCGAGCTGCGCGACCGCGCACGCGGCATCGACCCGCGGGCGCTCGAGCTCTCGACCGAGCGGATCTCGATCTCCCAGGAGGAGACGTTCGCGCAGGACATCGGCGACCCCGAGCGGCTCCACGACGAGCTGCGCCGGATGTCGGAGAAGCTCTCCGATCACCTGCGCGGCCGCAGCCAGGTCGCCCGGACGGTCACGACCAAGGTCCGCTACCCCGACTTCTCGATCCGCACCCGCTCCACCTCGCTGCCCGTCGGCACGGACGACGGCGGGCGGATCGCCGAGCTTGCCTGCTCACTCCTCGACCGCGCCCTTCGTGACCGGCCCGGCCCGCTCCGCCTCGTCGGCGTGGGGGTCTCGGGGCTGGAGGAGCACGTGCAACTTTCGCTCCCCGCCCTTGTCTGAACCGTTACCGGCCGTTAGCAGGATTTTCACCCTTTCGGCCTATGCAGCCGCGCCCCGGCGCACTACGCTGGGAGCACGATGACACTGCGGCATCCCACGAACATCCACGAGCACGTCGCGAAGAGCGTCCACGTGCTCTTGCAGCGGGCCGGCGTCCCGTACGAGATCGAGCAGCAGGTGTGCACGTCCTGCGCCCGGATCCTCGACGAGAAGCCGGTCAGGCGCGCCGCCGCGTAGGCGCGCAACGCTGCGAGAACCACCGCCGGCAAGGCCGGGCGCTTCGACGCGCGGGCTCGAGCGGCTTGGGTCGCACCTCCGGTTCTGCGAGCATGGCGCCCGTCGTGCAGGGGTTCAACTTCGCAGCCGAGGTCCGCGTCCGCTTCGCCGAGACGGACGCTCAGGGAGTCGCGCACAACTCGAACTACTTCGTCTGGTTCGAGGTCGCACGCGTCGACTACCTCGAACGGTACGCGGGCGGCTACCAGCGGCTGCGCGACCTCGGCCTCGAGGCGGTCGTGCTCGAGACGCATGTCCGCTATCTCGAGCCGGCCAGGTTCGACGATCGCCTGCTCGTGTACGCCCGCTGTATCGACGTGAAGGGCGCGCGCTTCCGCTACGAGTATGCGATCGAGCGGTCGGGCGGCCTGATCGCCGACGGCTGGACCGCACACGCGACGGTCGACGCCGAGACGTTCCGCCCCACCCGCGTCCCGACGTGGCTCCAGGAGGCGATCGCTAGTGCGGAGTCGTCGTCGTAGCCGTAGTGGTTGCGGGCGAGGCGGTGGTCGTCGGTACGGTGGTCGTCGGCGTGGTGGTCGACCCCGCCGCCGTCTTCTTGGCCGGCTTCTTCTTCGGGCCGACTCGGACGATCTTCGGCATCGAGCGGTAGCTCGAGTACCACGTCTCGTCCGAGAGAAGCTTTCCACTCGGCGCATAGACCTTTCGCTCGACGGACGTCGACTGCGCGGGCATTCCGGGATCGTCGACGACCACCTGACCGGGCTTGAGCGTCGCATCGACGGTCTTCGTGACCGGGGGCGCAGAGACGAAGGCGAGGGGCGCGGATGTCGTCTCGATTCGCCGATGCTGCGGTGTGCCGTAGAGGGTGACGGTCAACGACGACGGCCCGACCCATGTGCGCAGGAGAAGCCAGCGCCCCGTGTCGTTCACGAACTTGAGGTCGGTGTCGGGATAGTTGACCGTGGCGTCGCGGCCGAGCGGATAGTGCGAGATGTAGAGCGAGTGGTTGGTGCGCGCCGTGATCCGGAGGCCGGCCTCGTACGCCGCGTTGAAGACGGTGGTCGAGACCTGGCAGACGCCGCCGCCCAGCCCGGTCTGCAGCTCGCCGTTCACGATCACAGGGGCCTCGAGAAAGCCTTTCTCGGCGGAGCGCTCCCCGGTGGTGCCGTTGAACGAGAACGTCGCGCCCGGCGCGATCAGCTTGTTGTCGACGAGGTGGGCGACGAGCTGGACGTTGTGGATGCGGTTGGGGTCGCCGCCGTAGAACGTCTCGTAGCTCCCCACCGTGCCGCTGATCCCCATGGCCGTCGCGTCGGCGGTCGACCGGGCCGGCTGCGACGTGGTGAGCGCGAGTGCGGCAACGCGGTTCACGGGCCGCTCTGCAGCAACTAGCACTGCGGCCGCCGACCGTGGCACGTCGAGGGTCACGCCGGTCGCCGACGGCACGATGCTGATCTTGTCGCCCGAAACGGCGAACGATGCGTCCTTGGCGGGCCGGTCGACCCGGCGCTCGAGCCGCGCGAAATAAGCATCTGCTGCAGACCCTGCGAAGCGCATCGTGTCGAGGTCGAGGATGGTCGCGAGCCGCCAGCGCGGGATGCGCAGGCGGGTCGGTCCGTCGGTCACCGTGACCGGCGCGGAGATGATCCGGGATGCGCGCTGTTGAGCCGCAGTGAGCGAGGCAACAGTCACCCGCGGCGGGTCGACGACGACCGGCAGCGCGACCGGCTCACGCGAGAACGACGCGAGGGCCGCGACGAGGAGCTTGCGAGCCGCGGGACGGTCGAGTACGCGGCCCGTCTTGCCCGGTGCGATTGTGATGTGCAGTCCGCGCCGAACGAGCGCAGCCTCACGGTGCGGGGCGTCGACGGCGCTGCCGAGGAGGCCGAGCTCGTAGTCCAAGGCTGCTGCGTACGAGTGGATCGGCGGGCTCACGTCCTGCGGGAACAGCTGGAGCTCGAGCCGCCGGTAGCCGCGTACGACACCGAAGCCGCCACCTTGCCGAACGGCGGCGGCGACAGCCGCGCCCCAGTCGACCTCGACGCCCATCGACCTCGGGGTGATCGGGAAGTTCCGCCCTCCTGCGACGAATGTGACGGGAACGGTCGCGAGCCGCGCCGAGCGCCGTTCGAGCAGCTTCCGAGCGTCCTGCGGGCTGAGGCCTCCCACGTCGATGCCGGCGATCCGGGTGCCGTCGGCGAGCCGGCCCGCGGAGCCGGCGAAGAAGAGCGGAACGCCGACCGCGAGCACTCCCGCGACGAGCCCCAGAATCGCGATCCTGGTTACGAGGCGGGATGGGACGACCGAGCGCCCACGGACGGCCGAAGACGAGGCAGCCACGGCTCGCGCCATGGTAGCGACGGGGTCGGCTCAGAAGACAAACAGCTCGACGCCGCCCGAGACGTTGAGCTCGACCCCGGTGATGTACGAGGCGAGGTCCGAACAGAGGAAGGCGATCGCGTTGGCGACGTCCTGCGGGCTCGCCCGGCCGCCGGAAGACCGTCCGGTTGGCGATCCGCTCGTTCGTCGCCGGGTTCGCGAGGTGAAAGGCCTCCGTGCCGATGATGCCCGGGACGATCGCGTTGGCCGTGATCCCGTGCCGTCCGCCCTCCAGGGCCAGCGTCTTCGTCAGCCCGAGGATCCCCGCCTTGGTCGTCGAGTAGGAAGCCTGGCCGAACCCGCCGAGCGTTCCCGCGACCGATGCCATGTTGACGATCCGGCCGAAGCCTCGCTCCTTCATGTGCGGCCAGACCGCCTGGGCGCAATTGAACGCCCCGCCGAGGTTGACCCTCAGGTCACGTTCCCAGAGCTCGGGGTGCTGATCCGGGAACTGGCCGACGTGATCGAGCGTGCCGGCGTTGTTGACGAGGATGTCGACCGAGCCCAGCTCTGCGACGGCACGCTCCACGGCGGCGGCGACCTGGTCGCGATCGGTGACGTCACAGCGCACCGCGATCGCCCGTCGCCCCATCTCGCGGATCTCCTCGGCGGCAGACTCGGTGCCGACGAGCCCCTGGGTGCGCGCAACCGTTGCGAGCGGCCCGTAGGCGTCCGTCTCCTCGGTCAGCTCCGACTCGACGAGCAGGTCGGCGATCACGATGTCGGCACCTGCTCGCGCGAGCGTCAAGGCGTCCGTGCGGCCGAGCCCGCGCGAGCCGCCGGTGACAAGTGCGACGCGTCCCGAGAGGTCGATCTGGATGGCCATGACGGAACCTACCCGCGCGGCAGGAAGATCTCCTTCGCGATCACGAGGCGCTGGATCTGGGAGGTGCCCTCGTAGATCTGGAAGAGCTTCGCGTCGCGCATCAGCTTCTCGACCGGGTACTCCTTCATGTAGCCGTACCCTCCGAAGATCTGCACGGCATCGGTCGTCGCCTTCATCGCCGCATCGGCCGCGAACCGCTTCGCGAACGAGGAGTAGAGCGTGGCGCGGTCGCCGCGATCGAGCATCCACGCCGCCTGCCACGCGAGCAGCCGCGCCGCTTCGATCTCGGTCGCCATGTCGGCGATCATGAAGTTGACGCCCTGGTGCATCGCGATCGGCATGTCGAACGTGACGCGCTCCTTCGCGTAGTCGACGGCGAGCTCGTACGCAGCCTGCGCGACGCCAACGGCTCCGATCGCGGTTCCCGGCCGTGTGACGTCGAGCGTCTGCATAGCGAGCTTGAAGCCGTCGCCTTCTTCGCCCAGGCGGTTCGCAGCCGGGACGACGACATCATGGAGCGCGAAAGCCGACGTGTCGGTCGCACGTTGCCCCATCTTGTCCAGGTGCTGCTCGACCGTCACGCCGGGGGCATCCATCGGGACGATGAAGGCGGAGATCCCGCGGTGGCCTTTCGCCGCGTCGGTCTTGGCGAAGACGACCGTCCAGCCGGCGTACCCGGCGTTGGTGATGAACGTCTTCGAGCCGTTCAGGACGTACTCGTCGCCCCGCCGCTCGGCGGTCGTCTTCAGGCGGGCCACGTCGGATCCTGCGTCGGGCTCGGTCAGGCCGAACGAGCAGAGAACGGGAGCGTCCACGAGCGGCGGCAGCCAGGCAGCCTTCTGCTCGGGCGTGCCCGCGATGAGCACGGGGCCGGCACCCAGGCCGTTCGCGACGATCGAAGTGCCGATGCCGGTGCAGCCCCAGTTGATCTGTTCGCCGACGAGGATGCCGTCGAACGAGCCCAGGCCCAGGCCGCCGTACTCGACCGGGATGTGCAGGTTCATCAGGCCGACCTCGTGAGCCTTTGCGATCACCTCGGCCGGATGGCGCATGTGCACGTCGTGCTCCGCCGCGACGGGACGGATCTCCTTGACGGCGAACTCGTGCGCGACAGCACGAAGCTCCTTCTGCTCGTCCGTGAGGGCGAACGAGACCCCGGCTGCGGCGATCGGCTCTGTGCTGGCCATTCGAGACTTCCCAGGAGTGAATGCGGATGATGACTGGTCGAGCAGAGACGTTAGCTGCGCCGAGGCGCGGGTGGACGGCGCGGCGGAGTTTCTTTCAGGGTCCGAGGCGCGACCTCCGCCTGCGGGCGATCATCTCGCCGTGGTCGACGATCGGCGCCGGGCGGTCGGTTTCGCCGTCCAGCCACTCGCGATGTACCCGGCGAACTTCTTCGCCTGCAGGGTCGGGTTGAGGATCCGGTGGCGATTCTTGACGAGCCACAGCCAGTTGCCTCGGTTCGACGCGACGTCGGCGTCGAGCAGCAGCTCCTCGAAGTGCGCGGCACCGAGTCGCCAGTCGAGCTCGAGGTCGTAGATCAGGAATGACGCCACAACCAGCCGAACGCGGTTCGGCAGCCATCCCTCCGCGACGAGCTGTCGCATGCCGGCGTCGACGAGGGGATAGCCTGTCCGCCCCTCCCGCCAGGCGTCGAACCGCGGGTCACGGGTCTGCACATCGCCCAGCCTGAAATCGTCGGGCACAGCACGGAGCAACTGGGCGTAGAAGTCGCGCCAGCACAGCTGGCGCACGAACTCAGGCTTGTGCTCGCCCCGGATCACGCATTCGAGTGGCGAGAGCGACCCGAAGTGCAGGTAGGGGCTGAGCCGAGAACCGGTCGGGGCGGGGTCGCGCAGCCAGGTCTCGAGAGCCCGCCTGCCGCGCGTCTCGGGCGCCTTGAGCGGCGGCTCCTCGAGTGACCTGCGCGGCTCAGCGCTCCAGGCGCGGAAGTACGGTGTGAAGACGCGGTAGGGCTTCAGGTCACCGAGCCCTGCGACGGTCACGCCCGGGTAGAGGCGCAGGTCGAAGTGCGTCGGCGAGCCGCTGCTCCCGCCGGCAGGCGTAGGGGCTCGCGTCCTCGGAGCAGTAGACCGTGTCGGGCCGAAAGCGCGAGATCTCCTCGACGACGTCACCGCGGGCGGTCTCGAGCCAGGGCAGTTCGGCGAGCAGATCGTCGAGGAAGGCGCGGCGCCGAGCCGAGGCGGGAAAGGCCGGGTCGTGAACGAAGAGGTGCACCACGCGATCGGCTTCGCGGTGAGCGGCCGCGAGCGCCGGGTTGTCGTGCAGCCTCAGGTCGCGCGTGAAGAGAACGACGGCGGTGGTCACCCCGGTAGTCTTGCTGCAATGGATTTCGAGCTCACCGATGAACAGCGCCTGATCCAGGACACCGTTCGCACCTTCGTGGACGAGCGCGTCCTGCCGGTCGCGATCCAGAACGACATCGATCACAAGCTCGACCTCGAGCTGATCGAGGGCATGGCGGAGCTCGGGATCCTCGGGATCGTGATCCCGGAGGAGTACGGGGGCGCCGGCCTCGATTTCGTGGCCGAGGCGCTCTCGTGTGAGGAGATCGAGCGCGGAGAGGCTGCGTTTCGAACGTTGATCTCGGTGCACGTCGGCCTGAACTCGCTGTCGCTGCTCAAGTACGGGAGCGAGGAGCAGAAGCAGCGCTGGCTGACCCCGCAGGCGAAGGGCGAGAAGCTGGCCTGCTTCGGGCTCACCGAGCCGGGCGCCGGCTCGGACGTCGCCGCGATGCGCTCGACGGCGCGCCGCGAGGGCGATCGTGTACGTCCTGAACGGCCAGAAGAACTGGATCTCCTACGCGTCGGTTGCCGACCATGCGCTCGTCTTCGCGAAGACGGATCCCGGCGCGGGCCACAAGGGGATCAGCGCCTTCGTCCTCGAGAAGGGCATGAAGGGCTTCACGACCCAGGACACCGAGAACAAGCTGGGGATCTGGGCGGGCTCGACCGGAGAGCTCTTCTTCGAGAACCTCGAGGTGCCCGCCGAGAACCTGATCGGCGAGGAGGGCCAGGGCTTCGAGATCGCGATGCACTCGCTCGACCAGGGGCGCTTCACCGTCGCGGCAGGGGCGTGCGGCGTCGTGCGTGCCTGCCTCGAGCGGTCGGTCGGCTACGCCCGCGAGCGGGAGACGTTCGGCCAGGCGATCGGGCGCTACCAGTTCGTGCAGGACATGATCGCGAAGATGGTGCTCGGCTACGAGACGTCGAAGCTTCTGGTCATGCAGGCCGCCTGGATGAAGAACGAGGGCAAGCGCAACACACGCGAGACCTCACTGGCGAAATGGCATGCGACCGAGTCGGCATTCGAGGCCGCGCACCTCGCGATCCAGGTCTTCGGCTCCTACGGCTACTCGGGCGAGTACGGAATCGAGCGGTACTTCCGCAACGCCCGCGCGCCGATCATCTACGAGGGCACTACCCAGATCCACAAGATGATGCAGGCCGAGCACGCGCTCGGCTACCGCCGCCTCAACGGCCGTGCAGGCGAGGCCTCGCCGATCTGCTCGTGGGCACCGGCGCTCTCGCCGGTTCACGCCGGCGCGTAGTCACATTCTTGGTTCGAAGTTGGCTCGGAGCGGTCGCTCTGGCCATGTGATGTAGCTGTACATCTACATCACGTTGTCCCATCGACTCCAGATCACGATCAGCGAGACCCAGTACGTCTTCCTCGACGCCGAAGCATCCCGTTCGAGCGTTTCGGTGGCAGAGCTGATTCGCCGGGCGATCGATACGACCTACGCACCTGGCGGTGCTCCCCAAGTGCACCTGATCACCCATGTCCTTGGAAGACGGGCCGGGATCCGTCTACAGGATCAGGCCTCGCCCTCCCAGTAGTCGACGGCATCGCCGAGCCGGAAGAGCTTGCCGGGCGGCCACGCACCGACCTTTTCCGAGTCCGGGTAGACGGACGTTGCCACCGGCGAGCGATTCGACCAGATGCACACTCGAACCGTCTCTTCCGTGCGGTTCGTCACCTTGTGGGCGCCCTGTTCACCCCGAGGGAAGAACACACAGTCCCACGGACGCAGCTCGCGCTCGTCGTCCGGCGTTCTCAGCGTCGGGCGACCGACGAGAACGATCAGCCATTCCTCCTCGCCGGTCTCGTAGTGGTAGGGACAGATGCTCTGGCCCGGTGGCAGCTCATAGACGGACAACCCGAGCTGCTCGCCGCCGACCAACGGCCCGACCCGCGCATAGGACGTGTGGTAGCCGTCCGGATCGCCGGCGTCCTTCTGCACGTCGACAGTGAAGAGGTTGATCTCGGTCACGACTCACGATCCCAGTAACCGAGGTCCTCGTCGATCGAGACGATCCTTCGAAATCCCGGCCCGCTGATCGAAGGCCGTCCGACTGTCGGGCCGGATCGCGACAAAGCACTCACCCGCCAGCGACGACGGCATCGCAAAGCGTGCCGGCGCGTCTGAATCGTTGCGCACCTGATGCGCACCGGCCTCCCCGATCGGGAAGCACAGCACGTCGCCCGCTGCGAGAGTGCGCTCACCCTCGGGCTGCCTCACGACGACTTCACCCGCAACGACGATCAGCCACTCCTCCCGGTTCAACTCGTAGTGGTAGGCCCAAGCCGTCTGTGCCGGTGGTAGCTCGTAGAGACTGAACCCGGTCAACTCTGCCCCCACCAGCCGGCCGACGAACGAGCGCAGGAAACGGTGGCCTTCGCGCGACTGCGACTCCTCGGCGACGTCGCCGTCGAGCAGATTGACGATCTCGATCAAGCGTCGGCCCCCGAGTCCGTGCCTGTGACAGAACTCACCGGCTCGCCCACCGACCTCCGGCTGGTCACTCTGCTCGATCACGTCGGACGAAGCATAATCGGCGTGCATGGGCCCTGCTTCCCGCTGACTCCCGAGGCTTGCGTCACCAAGGACGGCCGGCACTCGTGCCCCCGGCGGCGGCGCGCGACGTGAACCCGGACCAGCCACGCGGAGAGGCCGTCGGGCGTCGATGAGCGCGGTCTCGGCGCTCGCCTTCGCGCTACTCGGTATCCACGTCGGCGCCCACCGCGTCCTCCCGATCGGATACGCGCCGACCTGGAGCCCGGACGGACAGCGGATCGCATTCGTCACCCGCGGCGACCTGTGGGTCGCGGATGCGAACGGCACCCACCCGGGCCGGCTGACGGCGAAGGGAGACCAACCCGCCTGGTCGCCGAACGGCCGGCGGCTCGCGTTCTCGCGCAACGGTGCCGTCTGGACGATTCGCGCGGACGGCCTCGACGAGCGGCGCCTGGCGACCGGCGCTCACCCGGCCTGGTCGCCTGACGGCAAACGCCTCGCATTCGACCGGGGCGGCACCGTGATCACGGTGCGCTGGTACGGCGGCGGCGGCCGGGTCGTCGGCCTGGGCGAGGACCCGGCCTACGGCCCCAACGGGCAGCTGGCGGTCGTGCAGGACGGGCAGATCGTCGTCGGCGGCCAGGTCATCGCAAGCGGCACGGAGCCTGCCTGGTCTTCGTCGGGCAGGCTCGCCTGGACGGACCGGCAACATGATCTACGTCGACGGGCACGCCGTCCATCGCGGCGCGCAGCCGGCCTGGCGACCACCCGCCCGGGCGCGCGAGCTGCTGCCCGACTTCGACCAGCGCGCCCCGACCGACTTGACGATCGCCGGCAGCCCGGGCCGGTGGCTTCTGGGTTTCACGTCACTCGTCGACAACATCGGGATCGGCCCGGCGAGGCTCGTCGGTGTGCGGGCACCCGGCGCGAAACGCATGACCGGCACACAGGTGGTTCGACTGGCGAATGGAAACGCTCGCACCTATCGCGACGTGGCGCAGTTCCGCTATACGAACTCTCCGCCGCACCACCACTGGCACCTGATGCGCTTCGACAGCTTCGAGCTGCGAACGCTGGACGGTCACACACTCGTCCGCGATCGCAAGAGCGGGTTCTGCCTCGCAGACCACTGGGGGCTCGCCCCGGCAGCTGGCCGGGACGGCGTCCGCACTTCCTCGGCGACTGCGGGCAATACCGCCCGGAGGCGACGCGCGTGGTGATGGGAACGACGCCCGGCTACACGGACCGCTATCCCGCGTTCTTTCACGGTCAGAACGTCGACGTCACGAACGTGCCGACCGGCACCTACGACTTGACGCACCGGGTCAACGCATCGATGCAGCTACGCGAGCTGCGCTACGACAACGACGCCGCGTCCGTACGGGTGCGTCTGTCCTGGCGCGACGGTCACCCGAGCGTGCGGGTCTTGCGCAGCTGCCCCGCGACTCCGACCTGCTGAATGCGGCCCTGCGCGTGCCAGCCGGCAAGCGCGAGCACGAAGAGCGCGCCCGCAGCCATGAGCAGCGCCTGTGCTGCGATGCCGAAGGCCACCGCGTCGTTCGCGTGAACACCCGACGCCACCAGGATCGCCGCCCCGGCTCCTGCCTGCATGGCGGCGCCGGCGGGTGCGACCGGCAAGACGGCGGCAGCCGACGACGCGCACACGAACGCGAGGGCCAGCGCGAAGTCGACGCCGAAGCCGAGCGCGGCAAGCAGCACGAAGATCGCCAAGGCCCGCAACACCCACGAGGTGGCGACCGCGAGCCACGCCCACGCCGCTTCTCGAGGGGTGGTTGCGTTGTCGCCGACCCAGCGCGCGAGCTTGAAGCGCGACAACACGCCGAGCCGAGCGAGCCTCGGCAGCCCGACGACCACGCCCGCCGCCGCCACACCGGCGACCGCGACCACGATGAGCCCGATCTGCATCCAGCCCTGGACATGGGCCACGGCGATCGCGACCGACGCGAGCGGAGTCAACGCCGCGCTGTCGAGCAACCCGAGTAGGAACAGCGAGAGCGCCACTGCGCTGAGGCTGGCGCGCCGCCGCCGGCACTTGCGCACGACGGCAAAGCGAATCACTTCGTCGAAACGGCCGGGCAACGCGATCCCGCCCACCGACGCGGCGCCGCCGGCGGCCGCGAGGGTCAACACCGCGGGACGCTGGCCGCTGCGAAAGAGTCGCTGCCAACCCCACGCCTTCGCTGCGTACGCGCCCAGCAGAATCACCCCTGCCAGCCCGACGAGCCAGAAGTTCGCATGCTGGAGCGGCCAGCCGGAACGCAGGAAATGCCGCACGACGAGGGCCGTCACCACGAGAGCCGCGAGGACGAAGGAGATGTTGAGCAGGCGTTTCAGAAGAGGAGGCAACTACCGGTTCATCGGCAGTTGCACTCCTACGTTGTATCCGACTTGTCCCCCGCTTGAGGGAGCACCCGCTCGGTGAGGCTCCCCAGAGCCTTCGTGATCTCGCTCGGAATCACCCAGACCTTGTTGGCGTCGCCCTGGGCGATCTGGGGCAGAACCTGGAGATACTGGTACGCGAGGAGCTCCTGGTCGGGCCGACCATCGTGAATCGCCTGGAAGACCGTCTCGATCGCCTTCGCCTGGCCTTCGGCCTCCAGGATCGCCGCCTGGCGCTGGCCTTCCGCCTTCAGGATGGCCGACTGCTTCTCGCCTTCGGCGGTGAGGATGGCAGCCTGCTTGATCCCTTCGGCCTGCAGTACCGCGGCGCGCTTCTCACGGTCAGCACGCATCTGCTTCTCCATCGTGTCCTTGATCGACGGCGGCGGGTCGACCGACTTCAGCTCGACGCGATGAACGCGGATGCCCCATTTGCCCGTCGCCTCGTCGAGGTTGCCGCGAAGCTGGTCGTTGATGATCTCGCGGGACGTCAACGTCTGCTCGAGCGTCATCCCGCCGATCACGTTGCGCAAGGTCGTCACCGTCAGCAGATCGATCGCGTTGACCGGGTTCGCAATTTCGTACGTCGCCGACTTCGGATCGGTGATCTGGAAGTAGATGACAGTGTCGATGTTGACGACGAGGTTGTCCTCGGTGATCACGGGCTGAGGGTCGAACGAGACCGCCTGCTCGCGCAGGTCGAGCAGTGGCCTCACCCGATCGATGAACGGAATGACGATGGTGAGGCCGGGCGTCAGCGTGCGCGAGTAGCGACCGAGCCGCTCGACCACGCCGGCCCGCGCCTGTGGGATGACGCGAACCGTCTTCGCGAGTAGAACCAGCACGAAGAGCACGATCACGGCGAGCACGATCAGGATTGCCACAGAGGAACCCTCCTATTCGGCAACGAGAGCGGTCACGCCCTCGATCTGGATGATGTCGACGGTCTGCCCTTCCTGAAAGACCTTCCCGTCCAGGTACGCGCGGGCAGACCATTCCTCGCCGCCGACCCGAACCCGCCCGCCGAGTGCATCGACCCGCCTTCGTGACCATCGCTTTGCGTCCGATCAGCGCATCCGTGCCGGTGCGGGAGAGCGCAGGCAGCCGGACGTGGCGGCGCGCGATCGGGCGCAGGAAAAGCAGCGAGGCAGCCGAGCACACGATGAAGACGACGAGCGATCCGACCGTTCCGGCGCCGAGCAGCGCCGCCAGCGCCGCCGCGCCGGCGGCGATCGCCACCGGGCCGAGAAAGAAGAGTCCCGGCGTCAGCACTTCTCCGACCGCCAAGGCGACTGCCGCGACGACCCAGATGAGCCAACCCACGCCGTTGACTCTAGACGAGTCCGAGTGCCTGCGGCAGCGCGCGCAGGCCGTCGAGCCGGCCGGGCTCCTCCGGGTAGCGGTCTTCGCGATCGACGAGGATCGCCTGCATCCCGATCGCGAGCGCACCCTCGACATCGTCCTCGAAGGTGTCCCCCACCATCACCGCCTCCGCCGGCTCCGCACCCAGCAGCTCGAGCATGCGCCGGAAGATCGCTGCGTGCGGCTTCGTCTTGCCGTGGGCGAGCGAGGTGAGCACCGCATCGACCACCAGTCCGTGATGCGACGACGAAATCGTCGAGATCTCGCGCCGAGTTCGAGAGCAGCCCGATCTTCAGTCCGGTGGCGCGCAGGACATCGAGCACCGGCAGCGCATCGTCGTACAGCTCGAAGTGGTGCGCGTGCGCCCAGGCACCTTCCATCTCGACGGCAGCCGAGTAGGTGTCGCCGGCGCCGCCCATGCCCTCGATGATCCGCTGCGTGAAGAGCACCCAGATCTCCTCGTCGTGGTCGAGCTCCGGATGGCGCTTCAGCGTCGCGAACGCGGCTCGCCGGGCGGCGTCGTACCGACCCGGATCGAGCTCGAGGCCGTGCCGCCGTCCGAGGCTCACGTACCCCTCGGGCCCGAGGTCGGGGCCCGGCCGGGCGATCGTGAAATCCACGTCGAACACGACGGCACGAAGAGCTCCTCCCACGCCGACGGTCATCGGTCCGGTGTCATCAGCGAGCACACCGCTGCGGCGCGGCTGGACAACACAAGCCTCATTGTGAACGGGCTCCGGGCACGAGCCGACGATAGCCTCCCGCGGTGACTGCACCCCGCCAACGCACGCTCGCCGCTTTCGGGAGCCGCGACTTCCGCCTGCTCTGGGGCGGGCAGACGATCTCGTTCGTCGGCGATGCTGCCTTCATCGTCGCGCTCGGCTGGCGGGTCACCGCGCTGACCGGCAAGGCGAGCTCGCTCGGGTTCGTGCTCGGCCTCGAGTCGCTCGCGATGCTGACGACGCTGCTCTGGGGCGGAGTGCTCGCCGACCGCTACTCGCGCCGGCTCCTGATGATCGGTTCCGATCTCGCACGCGCAGCCGTGATGCTCGTGTTCTTCACGATCGATGCGACCGGGCACCTGAGCCTCACCGGCGTGTTTGTCCTGGCCGTGTGCTTCGGTCTGGCCGACGGGTTCTTCCAGCCCGCGTTCGGCGGCATCGTCCCTCTCGTCGTCGAGCAGCCCCTGCTTCCCTCTGCAAACTCGTGGATCGGGATCGCGCGCCAGGGCAGCGCGATCGTCGGTCCGGCGATCGCGGCGGCGCTCTACGGGACTGCGGGCCCGACGACCGTGTGGGGCATCGACGGCACGTCGTTCCTCGTCTCGGCGGCCGCGCTCTGGCTCGCCCGGCCGCGCGTCGCCACACCGGATGCGCTGCTCGGGATGCGGAAGGAGCTGGCCGTCGGCTTCCGCTACGTGATCGGCGTGCCCTGGATCTGGACGGGCATCGCCGCGGCGATGGTCATCCTGATGATCGCGATGGCGCCGTTCACGGCGCTGCTGCCGCGGCTCGTGCAGTCGCACTACCACCGCGGCGTCGGCTCGTACGGCCTGCTCTTCAGCGCGATGTCTGCCGGCATGGTCGCCGGGTCGCTCGCCTGGGCCCGCTGGCACCCGCGCAAGTGGCGTGTGGCGATCTGCTTCGGCGCATTCGGGATCAACGACCTCGGGATCATCGTCGTTGCGCTGTCGCCCTGGTACCCACTCGCAGTCGTTGCCGTCGCGTGGCGCGGCCTGTGGATCGGAATCGGGATCGCGGCCTGGCTGACGCTGATCACGGAGCTCGTCCCCGAGAACCTCCTCTCGCGGGTCATGAGCTTCGACTTCTTCGGCTCGCTCGGGCTCACCCCGGTCGGCTACGTGCTCGCCGGGGCCGCGGCGACGAGAGTCGCCCCGACGACGATCCTGGCGGCCGGAGGCGCCCTCGGCGCGATCCTCTGGTTCGTCCCGCTGACCTGGCGCAAGGGTGCGAACCGTCGGCCTGAGCCGGCCGTCACGCCGGCGTCTCGGGCGGGGGAAACACGGTTTCCCCCGCCCAGTATCGGGGTGCGGAGATTTGAACTCCGGACCTCTCCGACCCGAACGGAGCGCGCTACCAGGCTGCGCCACACCCCGAGACGCCCGACAGGTTAGCGGCTCGCTGGTTGACGCTCGGTCGAAGCTCCCGGCGGGGCCGACGCTCCCGCGGGCATGACAGTTCGAGACAGGCTGCTAGCCGAGGAACTCCCGCACCGCCCGTCCGCAGGCGTCCGGCCGCTCGGCGATCAGCAGGTGGCCGCAGTCGGCGATCACCCGCAGCGGCGCGTGCAGCCGCCGCGCGTACTCGAACCCGTCCTGCGAGCGGCACCTGGCGGTCGCGCGCGCCCCACAGGACGAGCACGGGGCACTGCACCCGCTCGAGATCGCTGCCGCGGGTCGTCGGCCGCGAGCGCCAGTCCCGCGCCGATCGCGTCCGTGTGCAGCCGCGGCGCGCGCAGGAACCCATGCACCGCGCGCTCGGAGAGCAGATCGGGGTTCGCCACCTCGAACCAGCCGAAGACGGCCCTGCGCAGGAGCGGGGAGGCTCCGATGCGCTGCACGCGGCGCCCCGCGATCCGCCCGGGCTGGACGAGACCCAGCATGGTGATCGTGAGCTGCGCGCGGCGCGTCGAGCTCGAGATCCCCGCGGCACCGGCCAGGATGAGCCGTCGCACCAGGGCAGGGTGGCGCTCGGCGAGCCGCAGGGCGACCACCCCGCCGAGCGAATGCCCGAGGACGTCCACCGGCCCGTCGAGGAGCGGGGCGAGCGCGTCGGCGAAGCCACGGATCGTCGGGGCGGCCGGGAGAGGCGACGAGCCGCCGTGCCCCGGCAGGTCCGGGACGATCAGCCGCCGGCCCTGCAGGTGGGGCTGGAGCTCGGTGAAGTTCCAGGCGGCCCCGCCATAGCCGTGGACGAGGAGCAGTGGCGGCCCGACGCCGCCCACGAAGGCCCGGATCCGGACGCCCCGGTGCTCGTGAACCACCTCTTCGAGGCCCGGCAGGAGGTCTGTCGCATCCGTCACGTGGATCGATTATTGTGTGGTCACTGTGAGTTCGACGGCGACAGAGCGGGACGCATGAAAATCCCCGCCCTGCGCCCAGACAAGCTGGAGATCCAAGCCCGCTAGCGCATCGTGCGCGGCGGGCTTTTTCGTGGAAGGAGCGAAATGGCCAACCACCTGACGCCCGACGAGCTCTCGAAGGAAGTCGGGATCGACCGGGACGAGGTGATCAGGATCTGCCTCGAGGAGCACGTTCCGATCTACCAAGGGAAGATCGACAAGACGCTGTTCCAGGCTCAACTCCACGCCTTGGGAGCATTCCCCGCGACGCACTAGGAGGCCCCGCCGGGAAAGGGGACTACTTGCGGGAGGAGGCGGCGGCGCGCTTGCGCGGCGCCGCCTTCTTCTTCTCGTCGGACGACTTCGCCTGCTTGGACGCGGCGGCAACCGACGCCTTCAACGCTTCCATCAGGTCGACGACCGGCGCGGGCTCTTCCACCGCGGGCAACTCGAACTCCTGGCCGGCGAGCTTCGCCTCGAGGAGCTCGCGCAGCGACTCGCGATATTCGCTCCGCAGCGCCTCCGGCTCGAACGGTGCCGCGAGGGACGCGATGATCTGTCTAGCGAGCTCGAGCTCGGGCGCCTTGACCTCGGCGCTCGCGACGGCCTCGTCGATCTCCGCGTGATCCTTGACGTCCTCGTGGACGAAGAGTGTCTCGAGCGCGAGCGCGTCACCCATCGGGCGGATCAGGCAGAGCTTCTCCTTGCCCGCGAGCACGAAGCGTCCCAGTGCGGCGACTCCCGCGTCCTTCATCGCCTCCAGCAGGAGCACATAAGGACGGCGCTGGGCCTCGGCGCCCGAAGGCACGAGGAAGTACGTGCGGTCGAAGTAGATGGGGTCGACTTCCTCGAGTCGCACGAACCGGCTGATCTCGATCGAGCGCGACGTGTCGTGCTGCTCGATCGCCTCGAGATCGGCTTCTTCGACCGTGACGTACTGGCCTTTCGCCACCTCCCAGCCCTTGACGAGCTCGTCCGACTCGACGTCACGCTCGTGCACGGGGCACCAGCGCTTCTGCTTGATCGGTGACCCACACTCGCGATGCAGCAGGCGGAACGAGATGTCCGATTGGCGGGCGGCAGGCTTCGTCGCCGGGGCGAGGCCGACGGGGATACTGACGAGGCCGAAGCTGACTGATCCGTTCCAGGTTGTGCGCATCTGCAGGGAAATCCTATCGTGGGCGGGTCATCTTCGCCTTGGCTGCTCGTGTTCCTGCGATTAGATTGGGCTGTGGCCCGCGCCCGGACGATCGCGAATCTGTGGCGGGACGCGGTCGAGGCCGCGCATCCCGACCCGGCGTACCTGCACGAGGTCGACGGGGACTGGGTCGAGGTCACGTGGGCCGACGCGGCGCGCGCGGTCGACGAGCTCGCGAACGGCCTGCTCGCGCTCGGCGTGCAGAAAGGCGATGCGTTCGGGCTGCTCGCGAGCACGAGCCTCGCGTGGTCGCAGTTCGATTTCGCGCTCGCGCTCGTCGGGGCCGTCGGGGCGCCGATCTATGCCTCGAGCTCCGCGCGTGACACGCAGTACGTCCTCGAGCATTCCGGCGCGGTCGGCGTCCTCGTCGAAGACGACGAGCAGCGGTCGAAGGTCGCGGGCGCAGGCGTCCGGCACATCATCTCGTTCTCGGACCTCGACGAACTCCGCGAACGTGGACGTGCGTATGCCGTCGAGCAGCCGACCGCACTCGACGAGCGGGCGGACTCGATCGACGAGGACGACCTCTTCACGTTCATCTACACGTCGGGAACGACCGGGCCGCCGAAGGCCTGCATGATCCGCCACCGGAACTACTACGCGATGGTGCAGAAGGGCGACGAGATGGACGATCCCCTCACCGCACCAGGAGACGTGATGCTGGTGTATCTGCCGCTCGCCCACAACTACGGGCGGCTCCTCCATCTTTCATCCCCGTACACCGGCTTCACGATTGCGTTTCTGCCGGACCCGCTGCGAGCCGCGGCAGAGCTGCCGCGCGTGCGCCCGCACGTGTTCCCCAGCGTCCCGCGCGTCTACGAGAAGATCTACGCGGCGATCACCGGACGAGTTCGACCACCAGTCCGGCGCGAAGAAGGCGATCCTCGACTGGGCGCTCCGGGTCGGGTATCGCGTTTCGCGGCTCCGCCAGGCCGGGCAACCGGTGCCGCCCGGGCTCCGTCTGCGCCACCGACTCGCCGACAGGCTCGTGTACTCGAAGGTGAAGGCACGACTCGGCGGCCGGGTGCGGGTCGCCAATTCGGGCGGAGCCCCGCTGTCGCGCGAGATCGCAGAGTTCTTCCACGCGATCGACATCCTGATCCTCGAGGGCTATGGGCTCTCGGAGATCACGACCGCTGCGACCGTCAACCGCAGCGGCGACTTCAGGTTCGGAACCGTCGGGAAGCCTCTGCCCGGTGTCGAGCTCGCGTTCGCCGCGGACGGGGAGATCCTGATCCGCTCGGACACGGTGTTCGCCGGCTACTTCCGCGATCACCGCCGCGACCGCCGAGACACTCGACGCCGAGGGATTCGTCCACACCGGCGACATCGGCCATCTGGACGACGACGGCTTCCTGGTGATCACCGACCGCAAGAAGGACATCATCGTCACGGCGGGCGGGAAGAACGTCGCACCGCAGAATCTCGAGAACGAGCTGAAGGCGCACCGGCTGATCTCCCAGGCACTCGTCGTCGGCGACCGCAAGCCGTATGTGGCCGCCCTGATCACGGTCGATCCCGACTCGTCCCACGGCATGAGCGACGGCGACCTGCGTGACGCGGTGCAGGCGGCGGTCGACGGCGTCAACGCCGACCGGTCACGCTACGAGCAGATCAAGCGGTTCACGGTGCTACCTCGCGAGTTCACACTCGAGAACGACGAGATGACACCGACACTGAAACTTCGCCGCAACGTGATCCTCGATCACTTCGCCGACGAGCTCGCGCTGCTGTACGACTGAGCTCTAAAGGATGCGGCGGGCGCCGACGTACGTTGCCGCGTACCACGCCTCGTCGAGGCTGGAGATCTTGACCACGTCGCCGGTGTGCGGCGCATGAACGAACTGGCCGCCGCCGATGTAGATACCGACGTGGCCGAGCCCGTCGAAGAAGACGAGGTCGCCCGGCTGCAACTGGTCGCGGGAGACCGGGACGCCGTAGCCGTACTGGCCGTACGAGGAGTGCGGCAGCGAGACGCCGACCTGCGCGTACGCCCACATCACGAGACCGGAGCAGTCGAACCCTCCTGGTGCCGACCCGGCCCACACGTACGGCGTGCCGAGCTGCGTCATCGCGATGTTGGCGACGTTGCTGTGAGTCGGCGGCGGCGCCACGACCGTGTCGGCCGCCGGTGCGATTGCGGAGATGCCGACGACCGTGTCCGACGGCTGCGCGTCGTGCTGCTGGACGGCGAGCCGCGCCTGCGCCTCACGCGCCATCTGCAGCTGCCGCGCGGCCTGGGCGGCGACGAGCTGTGAGATCTGCCCCTTGATCGAAGAGAGCAGGCGATTCTGCTCGCCGATCTTCGATTCGATCGATTGCTTGGCAGCTGCGCGCTCCGCGACGACGCGGGATTGCGTCGCGCGAGCATGGGCGAGCAGCGACCCGTGACGCTTGACTGCAGTCCGGAACGTCTTGACCTGCGAGAGGATGCGGGTGTCGAGCTGGGTGACGCTCTTCGCGCTATCCATGCGATTGATCATGTCGTCGAGGCTCTTGGCGCCGAGGATCACCTCGAGCGTCGACGCCTGATCCGTCGTGTAGAGCGTCACGAGACGCTTCGCGATCGCGACCTGGCTCTCGTGCAAGTTGCTCCTCGCGACTCGGAGCTCGTACCGGTTCTCGCGCAGGTCGCGCTGAATCTGCGCGAGCTGCGCGGACGCGGCGTCGTACTGCGAACGCGCTTTCTCGAGCGAGTCCGAGAGCTGCTGCAGCTGCCCCATGACTTGTTGCGCCTGTGCTCGCTTCGACGAGATCGAAGGGTCCGCAAATGCCGGGACTGCCGCCAGAAGGGCCAGACAGATCCCTGCGAGAACGTACGGCGCCTGCCCCAGCCTACGAATGACAACCCCCGAGCAGGGGGCGGGACGGGCGCACCGGGTGGGGCCGGTACGTCACGAGGGGGCAGGTTAGCAACCTGTTCGGATACGCGTCAACGTGACCTGCCGGAAATATGCGTCGAAACTTGTTCATTTCTGCACGAAGTGCGGTTCCCCTGCTCCTCGACTGTGGTACGGTCCCGCCCCGTGCTAGGGCAGGCACACACGCCGCGACGGCGGTTGGCGTCGTTCGCCGTCGTCGCCCTGGCGGTGTTGATCGCACCGTCGGTCGTCGGCGCAAATCCGTCGCAGCGCACGTCGTCGCTGCGCGCGAAAGATGCTGCAATCGCGGCGAAATCGCGCGCGGCGGTGCTGAGCCTCTACTCACTCGACCAGCAGCTCGCCGTCGCGCAGACGCGGCTCGCCGTCGCTGCGCGACGAGGAGCATTCGCTTCGCCTGCAACGGCTGAGCCTGCGCCATCAGCTGAGGATCGCGCAGAGAAGCACGCGCATCTCGCAGCAGCACGTAGCCGAGCGGCTGCGTTCCCTGTACGAGGAGGGCAACGTCGAGCCGCTCGAGATCGTGCTCGGCTCGAAGAGCCTCGACGAGGCGCTGACGAACCTCGACAACCTCAACCGGGTCACGAGCCAGGGAGAGGATGTCCTGCGTGAGCTGGCGTCCGCCCGGAGGTCGATCGGCCGCGCCTCGCGGGGGCTCGCGGAACGGAGCGGCGCGCTTGCGAGCGCAAGACGCTCGGCCGAGCTGACCGCCGACGTCCCTCGCGCGGACGCGGGCCCAGCGCACCTCGTACCTCTCCTCCCTCTCCGCGCAGCGCCGGCTGACCGAGCGCCAGATCTCGAGCCTCGTCGCCCAGGCGCACGCAGCCCAGCTTCGCAGCACGCAGCTGTCTCGCCGCAGCACCGCGGCCTCGGCGTCGCCCGTCACCTCTGCCTCGGGTGCGTCGCGTCGGGCCGGCGGCCGTTCCGGTCGCGGGCGGGCGCGCGATCACGGTCTCCGCGACCGGCTATTCGCTGCAGGGAAACACCGCCAGCGGCCTGCCGGTCGGCTGGGGCGTCGTTGCCGTCGATCCGTCCGTGATCCCACTCGGCACGCACATGACCATTCCCGGATACGGCGAGGCCGTCGCCGCCGACCGCGGCAGCTCGATTGTCGGCGCGACGATCGACCTGTGGTTTCCCACGGTCGCGCAGGCGAACGCGTGGGGTCGCCGCACCGTCACGATCGTCTTGCACTGACCGAGCGCGGCTAGACTGACCCCCGGTCCCACGCCCAGATAGGCCGAGTTGAACGACGAAGCCAAAACGCCCCCTGCACTTCAGACACGCGTGCTGCTCGTGGATGACCACGATCTGTTCCGTACGGGCTTGCGCAACCTGCTCGAGGAGCAAGACGTGCAGATCGTCGGAGAGTGCGACAACGGAACGGACGCTCTTCGACGCCGTCCGCGAGCTCGCGCCGGAGGTCGTCGTGATGGATCTCAACATGCCCGGGATCAGCGGCGTCGAGGCGACGCGGCAAATCGCGATGATCGCTCCGCTCACCAGGGTGCTCGTGCTGACGATCTCGGATGAGGACAGTGACGTGCTGGATGCGATCCTCGCGGGCGCCTGCGGCTATCTCCTCAAGGACTCATCGATCACGGAGCTCGTGAACGGCATCAACGCGGCAGCCGTCGGCGAGTCACTCGTCTCTCCGGCGATCGCGTCGAAGGTGTTGCAGCGCGTGCGCGCCTCGAGCGCCTCCCCACGCGAGGCGGAGCTGATCCAGTCAGAGCTCTCCGACCGTGAGATCGAGGTGCTGAAGCTGATCGCCAACGGCAAGGACAACGGCATGATCGCGCTCGAGCTGCACATCAGCCCGAAGACGGTGAAGAATCACATCTCGAACATCCTGATGAAGCTGCAGATCGAGAACCGGATCCAGGCCGCGGTCTACGCCGTCCGGTCCGGGATCGTCTAGCCGGCTAGCTCGGGGAGCCGATGCGGACGTCCTGCGCGTGCCGGCGCAGGTCGGCGAGCGTCCCTCGCAGCAGTGCGAGATCGGCGGTGTTCGACTCGAGGCTTCGGGCGACATCGGCGAGCTCGCGGGCCTTGCTCGTGAGGTCGCCTCCCTCGATCGACCGGCTCAGCGCGGCCACACGCCGCTCGAGCCGGCCCCGCTCCGCCTCGAGCACGAGGGCGTATGCGTAGCCGTCCGTCAGGGTGCGCTCGATCTGGCCGAGGTCACGCGTCGGGGCGGCGAGCAGCGCCGAGATCCGATCGAGGAGGTCGCTCATGCGAACGAGTCGATTCTCGGGGCACGAGAACGGCGCGGCAAGGGCCGGGCGACCCATTCCCGCGCCGGACGAGGCCCACGCCGCCGAGCCTCGGTCACAATGAGGCGGGTGCCGAGGCGTCTTCCCGTCGCCGTCGCTCGTCCTGGCCCTGGCGGCCCTCGCGACTGCTCGCTCCCGCCGCATCCGGCGGGTCGCGCACGCTGCCGCTTCCCGGACGGCTCGCGCAGGCTCTCGCCGTCCCGGGCTACTCGAAGACCGCGTCCGGCGCCGTCGCCGTCGACCTGCGGACCGGCGCCCTGCTGTTCGCCCGCAATCCCGACCTGTCGCTCGCGCCCGCCTCGAACGAGAAGCTCGCCGTGACGTTCGCCGCGCTGCAGACGCTCGGTGTCACCTATCGCTTCCGAACGGAGGTGTTCGGCCGCGGGCACCAGGACGGGACGACGTGGTACGGCGACCTCATCCTGAAAGGGTTCGGCGATCCGACGCTGACCTCACTCGAGGTCGAGCGGCTGGCCACGCAGATCGCCGCGCGAGGGCATCACGAGGGTCACCGGGCGGGTGCTCGGCGACGAGTCGTGGTTCGACGGCGCTGCGCACCGCACCCGGCTGGAAGCCCGAGTTCTTCATCAACGAATGCCCACCGCTCTCCGCGCTCGTCGTCGACCGCGCAGTCTACGACCGGCACGTCGCACTGCGGCCGGCGCTCGCGGCGGCCGGCAGCCTTCCGCCGGCTCCTGCGCTTGCACGGGGTCACGAGCGGCCCGGCCGGGCTCGGCCGCGCACCCGGCGGGAGCGCCTCGGGCTCGCCCAGGTCGAGTCGCAGCCGCTGCCCGCGATCCTGCAGGAGATGGACCGCGAGAGCGACAACTTCACCGCCGAAGTCGTCCTGAAGGAGCTCGGGGCGGAGGTCGGAGCAGCCGGGATCGACCGCCGCAGGCGCGGCCGTCGTGCGAGCCGCTCTGGCCGCGGCGGGCATCCCGCTCGCCGGCGTGCGCATCGTCGACGGCTCCGGGCTCTCGCTCGACGACAGGCTGACCGCGCGCGCCCTCGCGAGCCTGCTCGTCTCGGCCTGGGACGACCCGTCGCTGCAGCAGCCCTTCTGGGCCGCGCTCGCGGTCGCCGGCGTGAACGGCACGCTCGAGCACCGGATGCAGCGGCCTGCCTGCGCGCGGCAACGTGCGCGCCAAGACGGGCACGACCGACGAGTCGTCGGCGCTTTCGGGCTACGCCGGCGACGCGCTTCGCCTTCTCGGTGCTCCAGAACGGGCAGCCGATCGCGGCTCACGCCGCGCAGCGAGCGCAGGACCGGTTCGCGACCGCTCTCGCCTCAAGCCTCTAGCAGCGCCTTCAGGTCGGCCTCGGTGAGGAGCGGCACCCCCGCCTTCTCGCGCCTTCGCCACCTTCGAGCCTGGGCTCTCGCCGACGATCACACCGGTCGTCTTCTTCGAGACGTTGTCGGAGACCTTCGCCCCGAGCGCCTCCAGTGCCTCGCGAGCCTGGTCGCGCGAGAACGACTCGAGCGTGCCCGTGACGACGTACTGCTTGCCCGTGAGCGGCCCTTCGACCGGACGGTCCTCAGCACCCGATTCGAACCGCAGCCCGAGCGCTCGCAACTCCTCGACGAGCCGCGCGTTGTCGTCGTCGGCGAACCACTCGGCGATCGCCTCGGCGCGCTCCGGGCCGATGCCCTCGCACTCCGTGATCTCCTCCTGCGTCGCAGCCGCCAGGCGCTCGACGCTGCCGAAGTGCCGGGCGAGATTCTGCGCGGTCACCCAGCCGACATCCGGGATGTTGAGCCCGAAGAGAACACGACGGAACGGGATCTCCTTCGACGCCTCGATCGACGTGATCGCATTGGTCGCCGAGATCTCGCCGAAGCCGTCGAGCTCCAGCAACTGCTCCTTCGTGAGTCGATACAGCTCCGGCAGCGACCGGACGAGACCGAGGTCCCACAGCCGGCGCACGAGTTGCTCGCCGACGCCTTCGATGTCGGCTGCGGCCTGAACCCAGTTGATCAGCGACTCGAGACCGCGCGACGGGCACGCGCGGTTCGGGCACCGGTGCATGGCCTCACCTTCCGGCTTGACGACCTCGGCACCGCAGAGCGGGCAGTTCGTCGGCATCGAAAACGGCTTCGTCCCTCGCCGGTGCGCGCCCGCGGGGCCGACGATCTGCGGGATCACGTCACCCGCGCGCTGCACGATCACGTCGTCGCCCTCGCGAATGTCTTTGCGATTGATGTCGTCCTCGTTGTGCAGCGTCGCGCGCGAGATCGTGACTCCGCCGACCTCGACCGGCGCGAGGATCGCCCACGGGTTGAGCGCCCCCGTGCGGCCGACCCGGATCATGATCTTCTCCAAGCGCGTCGTCGCGGTCATCGGCGCCCACTTGAAGGCACGCGCCCAGCGCGGCCGTTGGTGGAGCGCACCGAGCCGCTGCTGCTGGGCGTAGTCGTCGACCTTGATCACGATCCCGTCGATCTCGTAATCCAGCTCGGTGCGCCGCCGCTCCCACGTGCGGCAGCGGTCCGCTACCTCCTCGACCGTCTCCAGACGCTCGACGAAGGGGTTGATCGGAAAGCCGTGCTCGCGCAACCACTGCAGCGTCTCCCAGTGCGAGGCGAGGTCGATGCCGTCGTGAGCGCCGACGCCGTAGGCCCAGAACGACAGCGGTCGCCGTGCGGTGATCGACGGATCCTTCTGCCGTAGCGACCCGGCCGCGGCGTTGCGTGGGTTCGGCGTGGGCTTCTTCCCTTCGGCGACGAGCCGCTCGTTCAGCTCCCGGAAGCCGGACAGAGGCATGTACACCTCGCCACGCACCTCGATCGTGGCCGGCACCTCGCCGCCGAGCATGCGCAACGGGACGGTGGGAATCGTGCGCAGGTTGATCGTCACGTCTTCGCCGACCTCTCCGTCGCCACGCGTCGCGCCACGCGAAAGGACGCCGTCCTCGTAGGTGAGATTGATCGCAAGGCCGTCGATCTTCGGCTCGAGGACATACGCGACCGCCGCAGGGTCGCCCAACCGCTTGCGGACGTCCACGGCCCACTTCTCGATCGCCTCGTCCGTCGTCACCTTCTCGAGCGAGCCCATCGCCGTGAGGTGGCGCACCTTCTGAAACTTGGCCGAAGCCGGCGCACCGACGCGCTGGGTCGGTGAGTCGGGCGTCTGGAGCTCCGGGTGCTCGCGTTCGAGGGCGACGAGCTCGTCATAGGCGCGGTCGTACGTCGCGTCGTCGACCGTCGGGTCGTCGAGCACGTGGTATTCGTAGAGCCAGCGATTGAGCAGGCCGCGGAGCTCCGCGGCCCTAGACGAGCTCAAGGAGCTCCTCGGCCCGGTCGACGACGACGTCGGCGTCGGCCAGCTTGTCGGCGGCATGGATGCGGCCCCAGCTGACGCCGATCGCGTAGAGGCCGGCCGCCCGAGCGGCCTGCATGTCGAAGGGCGAATCACCCACGTAGGCTGCGTCCTCGGCGCGTGCACCGAGTCGCTCCAGCGCGAGCAGAAGCGGCGCGGGGTCGGGCTTGTGATGCTCGGTCTCGTCGCCGCCGACGACCGTCTCGAAGAGGTGCTCGAGCGGCAGCTTGGCGAAGGCGAGCTCGACCGTCACTCGGCGCTTGGCCGTCACGATGCCGAGCCGGTGCCCGCGCTCCTTCAACTCGGCGAGCACGGTGTCCATTCCGGGGCAGCATTCCAGGGTGTCGTGCAGCGGCTCGTTGTGGGCCCGGTAGACGCTGACGAGGTCGTCCACGCGGTTCGGGTCGAGGGCGACCATCTGGGCTTCGAGCCCCGGCCCGCCGACGGCTTTCATCAGCTCCTCGTCGCTCCACTCGCCCCCGACGACGGTCTCCGCCGCGTGGCGCATCGACGCGAGGATGATGGCTCCGGAATCGATCACGGTGCCGTCGAGATCGAAGAGGACGACCGGGAAGCGCACGCGGCCGATCGTAGCGAGCAGGCCAGCCCTTCCTGCCGCCGGCCTCAGCCTGGTCACCGCCATTCCGCACCATGCCTGCCTGAGGTCAGACCCCGGCCGGGTCTCCGGAGCGCGTGTCCGGGTAGGAGACGCGCTCCAGGTAGAGCCCGTGCGGCGGGGCGGTCGCGCCGGCCTCGCTGCGCGGGCGGCCCTCGAGCAGCGGGGCGAGCTCCCGGCCCTCGAGCATCGACCCGACCAGCGTGCGCACCATGTGGCGAAGAAACGAATCGGCCGTGATCTCGAACGACGACCACGCTGTCGCTCACCTCCACCCACCGAGCGGCCTCGACGGTGCGGACGAACGAGCGGTGCTGGGTCTCGGTCGGGGTGAACGCACGGAAGTCGTGCTGCCCGCGAAGCGCCAGCGCGTTCGCGGCGAGCGCCTCCAGGTCGAGCCGCCGCGGCCACCACACCGAGCGCGTCGCCTCGAACACGGAGCGCTCGCGCCGCCGCCAGATGCGGTAGCGATAGGACCGGGACACCGCGTCGAAGCGGGCGTGGAACCGTCCGGGGGCCACCTCGACGGTGGCCACGGCGATGTCGGCCGGCAGCACCGCGTTGAGCGCCACGGCCGCGCGCGGCGGCCGGAGGGCCGCCCTCCACGTCGACGGAGACGACGTTGCCGAGTGCGTGGACGCCGGTGTCGGTGCGCCCTGCCACCGCAAGCTCCCCGAACGCCCCGTACAGCTGCTCGAACGCCCGCCGCAGCTCGTCCTCGATCGTCCGCGCGCCCGGCTGGCGGGCCCAGCCCCGAAAGCCCGTGCCGTCGTACTCGAGCGTCAGCTTCAGGCGCGGCACGTCAGGCCCGCCTGACCGGCTTTGTAAGGAGTGCCTGATGCTCTAGTCACTTGGCACCTGTCACGTATACTACGGTCGATGGCCGACGAGCATCACTTCCTGCTGCAGCGCGTCCAGCCCGCGATGGTCGGCCTGATCGACGGGTCGCTCTCCACCCTCGCTCCCATCTTCGGCATCGCGTTCTACACGCACAAGCCGCACGCTGCCTTCATCGCCGGGCTCGCGACGGCGATCGGCGCGGCCATCTCGATGGCCTACAGCGAGGGGCTCTCCGACACCGGCGAGCTGACGGGGCGCGGCAGCCCGGTCACGCGGGGCGTGATCACCGGCGGCGGCACCTTCCTCGGCGGCATCCTGCACACGCTGCCGTTCCTGATCCCGAGCTACCACGCGGCGGTCGTGACCGCAGCGATCGTGGTCGGCTTCGAGCTGATCGGGCTGGCGGTGATTCGCTGGAAGTTCTTCGAGACGAGCTTCGTCGAAGTCGCTACTGAACCTTGTCGTCGGCGGCACCATCATCGCCGTCGTCGGTGCTCTCGTCGGCTCCGCCGGCTGACTCGGCCGCCGCCGGCTCGTCCTCCTCGAGCTGCCTCGCCATCCGAATCGGCCTCGCCCTGCTCGGCCTCGATGACCACGTCCGCTTCCGCCTCCGGGGAGGCGTCTGCAGACGCAACCTCCTCGTCCTCGGCTGCCTCGGCGGGCTCCGGCCACCGCCGCCGGCTCCGGCGTGCGCTCGTCGCGCTGCGTCGCCACATACTCCTCGTCGACGAGCTCGAGGTAGGCCATCTCCGCGGCGTCACCGGGGCGCGGGCCGAGCTTCACGATCCGCGTGTAGCCGCCGGGGCGATCCTTGAAGAGCGGAGCGACGTCGGCGAAGAGCTTGTGCACGACATCACGCGAGCGCAGGAACGCCGTCGCCTGGCGGCGTGCATGCAGGTCGCCGCGCCGGCCGAGCGTGATCATCTGCTCGGCGATCGGCTTGACGGCCTTCGCCTTGGTGACGGTCGTCTTGATGCGGCCGTGCTCGATCAGCGCACCGGCAAGGTTCGAGTAGAGCGCCTTGCGGTGCGCCGAGTCACGGCCGAGCTTCTTTCCTGAGCGCGCGTGTCTCACGTTCTCTATTCGGCGCCGTTCCCGCCGCCGCGCAGGTTGAGACCGTGCTGCTGCAGGGTCTCCTTGACCTCTTCGATCGACTTCTTGCCGAAGTTCGGAATCGCAGCGAGCTCCGACTCCGACTTCGTCACGAGATCGCCGATCGTCTCGATGCCGACGCGCTTGAGGCAGTTGTACGACCGCACGCCGAGCTCGAGCTCCTCGATCGGGAAGTTCTCCATCCCGCCCGCGAGCGACACACCGGCCGGCTCGCCGCCCGCGTCGTACGTGGTGGCCGCCGACTCGCCGTAGCCCTCGATCTTCTCCAGGTCGGTGAAGATCGCCAGCTGGCGGATGAGGATCTCGGCGCCCTGCGCGATCGCGTCCTTCGGATCGATCGAGCCGTTCGTCGTGACGTCGAGGATCAGCTTGTCGTAGTCGGTGCGCTGCCCGACACGCGCCGCCTCGACGTCGTATGCGACGCGGTTGATGGGCGAGAACATCGAGTCGACCGGGATCACACCGATCGTGTGCGCCTGGCCACGGTTGCCCTCGGCCGGCACGTAGCCGCGACCGCGGCCGACCGTGAGGGTCACCTCGAGGCGGCCCTTCGACGAGAGGTTGGCGATCTCGAGCTCCGGGTTGAGGATCTCGAGATCGGCCGGAGCCTCGATATCCGCCGCGGTGACGATGCCCTCACCGCGCTTCGTCAGCCGCACCTCGACTTCCGGCGACTCGCCGTGGAGGATGCAGACGAGCTGCTTCAGGTTGAGGATGATGTCGGTGACGTCCTCGCGGACGCCGGGGAGCGTCGTGAACTCGTGCGCGACGCCCTCGATCTTCACCGAGGTGACCGCGGCGCCCTCCAGGGAGGAGAGCAGCACCCGGCGCAACGAGTTGCCGAACGTGTAGCCGAAGCCGCGATCGAGCGGCTCGATCACGAAGACGCCACGGTTCTCGTTCACTTCCTCGTGCGTGATCTTCGGCACCTGGAAATCGGTCGCGCGTACTGCCAATGTGTGTCCTTTCTTTGCGAGCGCTAACGGAGTATTCGAACTACTTCGAGTAGAGCTCGACGATCAGCTGTTCGGAAACCGGGGTGTCGATCTCGGCACGCTCCGGCCACTTCAAGACGGTCCCGCTGAGCCCGTCGTGGTCTGCCTGCAGCCACGGAGCAACAGCGGCGGTGAGGTCGGTCGCGTCGCGGACGATCTGCTCCGCGCCGGACCCGGTCTTCAGGGAGACCATGTCGTCGGGCTTGACCTGGTAGCTCGGGATGTTGACCCGGCGGCCGTTCACGGAGAAGTGCCCGTGGCGGACGAGCTGGCGTGCCTGCGCCCGCGACGCTGCGAAGCCGAGCCGGTAGACGACGTTGTCGAGCCGGGTCTCGAGCATCCGCAGGAGGTTGTCGCCCGTGATGCCACCCTGCTTGTTGGCCTTCTCGTAGTAGGTGCGGAACTGCGTCTCGAGGAGCCCGTAGTAGCGGCGCGCCTTCTGCTTCTCGCGCAACTGCAACAGGTACTCGCTCTGCTTGATGCGACCGCGGCCGTGCTCGCCCGGCGGATACGAGCGGCGCTCGATGGCGCACTTCTCGGTCAGGCAGCGCTCACCCTTGAGGAAGAGCTTGATCCCCTCGCGGCGGCACTGCTTGCACTTCGGTGAACGATCGCGAGCCACTACACACGCCTCCGCTTCTTCTGGCGGACGCCGTTGTGTGCCTGCGGCGAGACGTCCTTCACTCCGAGAATCTCGAGCCCGGCTGCCTGCAGCGAACGGATCGCCGTCTCGCGGCCCGAGCCCGGGCCCTTGACGAAGACCTCGACCTTCTGCAGCCCGTGCTCCATGCCCTTGCGCGCGGCCGCATCTGCGGTCACCTGAGCGGCGAACGGGGTCGACTTCCGCGAGCCCTTGAACCCGGCCGAGCCCGCCGACTCCCACACGATCACGTTTCCGTCCTTGTCGGTCAGGGCGACGATCGTGTTGTTGAACGACGTCTTGATGTGCGCCTGGCCGATCGCGATGTTCTTGCGGACACGGCGCCGCGTGCGGCCCCGCGTGGTCGCTGCTCTGCGAGGAGGCGCCATTACTTCGCCTTCTTCCCGCGGCCGACGGTCTTCTTCGGGCCCTTGCGCGTGCGCGCGTTGGTCTTCGTGCGCTGGCCGCGCGCCGGCAGGTTGCGCCGGTGCCGCAGGCCGCGGTAGGCCCCGATCTCGGAGAGCCGCTTGATCGCCTGGGTGCGCTCGCGGCGCAGGTCGCCCTCGACCTGCTCGTTCTGGTCGATGAAGTCGCGGAGCTTCGCGACTTCTTCCTCGGTGAGGTCACGCACCTTGGTGTCGCGGGAGAGGCCGAGCGCGTCGCAGATCTTCTGCGCGGTCGGCTGGCCGATGCCGAAGATGTAGGTCAGCCCGATCTCGAGCCGCTTCTGGTTGGGCAGGTTGACGCCTGCAATACGTGCCATGTGTCTCGATCTACCCCTGACGCTGCTTGTGGCGAGGATTCGTGCAGATGACCATGGTGCGCCCGTGCCGCTTGATCACGCGGCAGCGCTCGCACATGGGTTTCACTGAAGGCCGGACTTTCATGCGGAGTTCCTCAAAGACGTGGTGAGAGCGCACGCGGCCAGACGCCTCGCAGCGCGAGTCGTCATGGTACCAAAACCCCGGTCGCAGTGAGGATCCTGGGGCCGGCGGCCGTCACGGCGACCGTGTGCTCGAAATGCGCGGCGAGCGAGCCGTCCGTCGTGGAGATCGACCACTCGTCGTCGTGGATGTAGACCTCGGGCCCGCCGGCCGTGATCATCGGCTCGATGGCGATCGTCATGCCCTCCCGGAGCTCCGGGCCGCGGTGCGGCGAGACGAAGTTCGGCACCTGCGGGATCCTCGTGGTAGTGGCGCCCGACCCCGTGGCCGACGAGGCTGCGGATGACGGAGAAACCGGCGCCCTCGACGACGGTCTGCACGGCGAGCGAGATGTCGCCGACCACCTGCCCGGGCCGCGCCGCCTCGATCCCGGCTGCGAGAGCCTCCTGGCAGACATCCAGCAGCCGCTGCGCATCCGGCGAGATCTCGCCGACGCCGAACGTCGCCGCCGAGTCGGCGATCAGCCCGTCGAGGGTGACGCCGATGTCGAACGAGATCAGGTCCCCCTCCTGCGCGCGGTAGGCGCCGGGGATGCCGTGGACGACCATCGAGTTCGGGGAGATGCAGATCGCGGCCGGGAAGCCCTTGTAGCCCTTCGAGGTCGGCACCCCGCCCTGCGCGTGGATGTAGTCGTCCCCGATGCGGTCGAGCTCGACCATCGTGATGCCCGGCTCGAGCGATTCGTGCAGCAGCGCAATCGTCTCGGCGACGATCCGGCCCGCGCGCGCCATCCCCTCGATCTCCTCGGCAGACTTGCGAATGATCACGCGACCACCTGCAACGACTGCGAGATCTCGGACCAGACGTCGTCGATCGAGCGGTCGGCGTGCAGCGGGACGAGCTTGCCGGTGGCGCGGTAGTACTCGACGATCGGCTCGGTCTCCGAATGGTAGATCCGAAGCCGCTTCGCGATCAGCTCCGGCGTGTCGTCTGCGCGGCCCTCGAGCTGCGACCGCTTGAGCGCCCGCTCCATGCCGACCTCGTCGGAGACGTCGAAGAACAGGATGGCATCGAGCCCGCGGCCGATGCCCGCGAGCATGGCGTCGAGCGCCTCTGCCTGCGCGAGGTTGCGAGGGAAGCCGTCGAGCACGAAGCCGGCCCGGGCATCGGCCTGCGACAACCGCTCCTGGATCATCGCGATCGTCAGCTCGTCCGGCACGAGGCTGCCCGAGGCCATGATCTCTCCGACCTGCCTGCCGAACGCCGTGCCTGCGGCCTGGGCGGCCCTGAACATGTCGCCGGTGGAGACGTGCGGGATGCCGTACTCGGAGGCGATGCGCTTGGCCTGCGTGCCCTTACCGGCCCCCTGCGGGCCGAGGACGAGGAGGTTCACCGCAGGAAGCCCTCGTAGGAGCGCATCATCATCTGCGACTCCATCTGGCGCATCGTGTCGAGCGCGACGCCGACGACGATCAGCACCGAGGTGCCGCCGAGCGCGCGCGAGGTTGCCTGCGAGAAGCCGAAGTGCTTGATGAAGATCGACGGCAGCACCGCGACGAGCGCCAGGAACAGCGAGCCGGGCAGGGTCAGCCTCGTCAGGACGCGGTCGAGGTACTGAGCGGTCGGCGGGCCCCGGGCGGATGCCGGGGATGTAGCCGCCGTACTTGCGCAGGTTGTCGGCCTGGTCGACCGGATTGAACTGCACGGCCGTGTAGAAGTAGGTGAAGACGATGATCAGCGCCGCCTCGACTCCGAGGTACGTCCAGGACGAAGGCGAGAAGTGGGTGTTGATCCACGTCGACGACGACGGGGCGAACGACGAGACCGTCTGGGGAAGCGCGAGCAGCGCAGCCGCGAAGATCACCGGGATGACGCCCGCCATGTTGACCCGCAGCGGCATGTAGGTGGCGCCGCCCTGGGTCTGGCGGCGGCCGACCATGCGCTTGGCGTACTGGATGGGGATGCGCCGCTGGCCCTCCTGGACGAAGACGACGGCGACGACGATGCCGATGGCGACCAGTGGGAAGAAGAGCTTCTCGACCGCCCCGCCGTTGATCCAGGCGTTGATGCCCTGTGGCATCGACGTGAGGATCGAGGCGAAGATCAGCAGCGAGATGCCGTTGCCGATCCCGCGCTTGGTGATCAGCTCGCCGAACCACATCAGGAGCACCGTGCCCGCCGTGAGCGTGACGACGATCAGCACCAGCCGGCCGGGGTTCGCCGGCAGAGCGCCCTGCGTGTGGAAGAGGTAGGCGTAGCCGGTCGCCTGGGCGGCCGCGAGCACCACCGTCAGGTAGCGGGTGTACTGGTTGATCTTCGCGTAGCCCGACTCGCCCTCTTTCTGCAGCTGCTCCAGGGTCGGGACGACGACGGTCAGGAGCTGCAGGATGATCGACGCCGTGACGTACGGCATGATCCCGAGCGCGAAGATCGAGAACCGCGACAGCGCCGAGCCGGAGAAGAGGTTGAGCAGGCCGAGCAGCGAGCCGCCACGGCCGTTGAAGAAGCTCTGGATCTGGGCCGAGTCGACGCCCGGCGCAGGCATCCACGACCCGAGGCGGTACGCCGCGAGGATTCCCGCCGTGAACAGGAGCCGGCGCCGAAGCTCCGGAACCCGCCACGCGTTCGCGAGCCAGGAGAGCAAGGCCTAGGTGCCCTCGCCTTCCGTCGCCTCGGCTGTCGTCTCGGCCTCGGCCTCCTGCGAGGCGTCCTTCGTCCGTCCCTCGGGGCGGCGCTTCAGGTTCTTCGGCTTGCGCGCCTTGGGCTCCTTGAGCACGGTCAGCGAGCCGCCGGCGGCCTCGACCTTCGCGCGCGCGGTCGCAGAGGCGCCGTGCACCGTGATCGAGAGCTTCTTCGTCAGCTCCCCGACTCCGAGGAGCTTGACATCCTTGCGGATCGAGCGGATCAGGCCTTTCGCCTTCAGCGACTCGGGGGTGACTTCCTCCCCGGCCTCGAAGCGCGCTTCGAGATCGCGCAGGTTGACGGGCTGCGAATAGGTCCGGAACGGGCCGATCGGCATCGCATCCGCGGAGGTGTTGCCGCGGAGCTTGGCGATGCGCATGTGCAGCGGCATCTGGCCGCCCTCGAACCCGGCGCGCATGGCGTGCGAGCCCGCGCGCGACTTCTGGCCCTTGATCCCGCGGCCGGAGTAGCGCCCCTTGCCCGAGCCGAGGCCGCGGCCGACGCGCTTGCGGTCGGTCCGGGGCTGAGCGGGCTGCAGGTTCGACAGATTGAGGTCGCCGGCCATGGGTTAGGACTCCTCCACTTTCACGAGATGGCGCACCTTGCGCAGCATGCCTGCGAGGACCGGGCTGTCGTCGATCTCGTTCGTCTTGCCGATCCGGCCCAGGCCGAGCGCCCGCAGCGTGCCGCGGTGGCGCTCCGACTGGCCGATCTGGCTACGAACCTGCGTCAGCTTCAGCTTCGACACCGGTGCTCACCTCCTCGGCTTCCACCGGGCGCTTGTAGGGCAGGACCTCGCTGATCTGCTTGCCGCGCGCCTTCGCGACATCCTCCGGCCGCCGCAGCTGGCGCAACGCCTGCTCGGCAGCCTTCAGCATGTTGATCGGGTTCGTCGTGCCGAGCGACTTCGCCAGCACGTCCTTGATGCCGCCGAGCTCGAGCACCGCGCGGACGCCGCCGCCGGCGATCACGCCGGTACCGGGCGAGGCGGGGCGCAGCAGCACCCGTGCCGCGTCGAAGCGGCCGAGCGACTCGTGCGTGATCGTCTGCCCGTGCTTGGGCACCGTGAACATGTTCTTCTTCGCGTCGTCGACCGCCTTGGAGATCGCGAGCGGCACCTCGCGCGCCTTGCCGTAGCCGACACCGACGCGGTCGACCTCGTCGCCGATCACGACGAGCGCCGTGAAGGAAAACCTCCGGCCGCCCTTGACGACCTTGGCGACGCGGTTGATCTCGACCACGCGCTCCTTGAGCTCGCGGGTCTCTTGCACGTCGATTGCCACTAGAAACTCAGTCCTCCTTCGCGTGCGCCTTCGGCGAGAGCCTTGACGCGACCGTGATACAGGTAGCCGCCACGATCGAAGACCACGCTCTCGACGCCGGCCTTCTTGGCGGCGGCGGCGAGCCGCTTGCCGACTTCGGCAGCCTGCTCGGTCTTGTCACCCTTGAACGACTTGGGCAGCTCGAGCCAGGACGCCGCCGCGAGCGTGCGGCCTGCGTCGTCGTCGATCAGCTGGGCAAAGACGCCGCGATTCGAGCGAAACACGAGCAGGCGGGGACGCTCCGCCGAGCCGCGGATCTTGCCGCGCACCCGGCGATGGCGGCGCAGACGCGCTTCGCGTGTCGTGAGAGCTAGGCACGCTTTCCCACCTTCCTCCGCACGTACTCGCCCTCGTAGCGGATGCCCTTGCCCTTGTACGGCTCGGGCGGCCGCACCTTGCGAATCTCCGCAGCGGTCTGACCGACGGCCTGCTTGTCGATCCCGCGCACGATCACCTGCGTCGGGATCGGCACCTCGAACTCGATTCCCTGGCGAGGCTTGATCTTCACCGAGTGCGAGTAGCCGACCTGCAGCTCCAGATCGGTGCCGGCCAGCGCGGCGCGGTAGCCGACGCCCTGGATCTCCAGCCGCTTCTCGAATCCCTGGGTGACGCCTTCGACCATGTTCGCGATCAGCGTGCGCGTGAGCCCGTGCAGCGCGCGATCCTCGCCGCGCTCGGTCGGCCGCGTGACGGTGATGGTCGACTCGTCCTGCGCGATCTCCATCCGCTGCGGCACGACCTGGCGCAGCTCGCCCTTCGGCCCGGAGACCGTGACGCGGCCGGGGTCGATCGAGACGATCACGCCTGCCGGAACTTCGATGGGTCGTTTACCAATACGGGACATGAGCGGTTACCAGACGTAGCAGATGACTTCGCCGCCGATGCCTTCGGCCTCGGCGGTGCGGCTCGTGACGACGCCGCGTGAGGTGGACATGATTGCGATGCCCATGCCGCCGAGCACGCGCTGGCGGCGATCCTTGCCGGCGTAGATCCGCCGGCCGGGCTTGGACACGCGCTTGAGGCCCGAGAGCACACGCTCGCGGCCGCGCCCGTACTTGAGCTCGACGACGAGCGTCGGGTGCGTGCCCGCATCCGAGACGTGGAAGTCGCGGATGTAGCCCTCCTCCTTGAGGATGCGGGCGATCTCGACCTTCAGCTTCGAGGTCGGCATCTCGGCGTTGTCGTGCAGCGCCTTGTTGGCGTTGCGGATACGCGTGAGCATGTCGGCGACGGGATCGGTGAGCACTGTTCCTCCTACCAGGAGCTCTTGGTCATGCCCGGGATGACGCCCTGGTGGGCGAGCTCGCGCAGGCAGATACGACAGAGCCCGAACTTCTTGAAAACGGCACGCGGACGACCGCAGCGGTTGCAGCGCGTGTAGTTGCGGACCTTGAACTTTGCCGGCCTTGCGGCCTTGACTCTCAGGGACTTCTTCGCCATTTACCTGCTGCCTCCGTCGGCTGCGAACGGCAGGCCGAGCGCTGTGAGCAGCACGCGCGCCTGGTTGTCGTCCGCCGCGGTCGTGGTGATCGCGACATCGAGGCCGCGGATCTGGTTGATGCTGTCGTAGTCGATCTCCGGGAAGATGATCTGCTCGCGGATGCCGAGCGAGTAGTTGCCGCGACCGTCGAACGAGTCGGGGCTCAGGCCGCGAAAGTCGCGAATACGCGGCAGCGCGATGGAGACGAGCCGGTCCAGGAACTCCCACATGCGGTCGCCCCGCAGCGTCACCTTGACGCCGATCGGCATGCCCTCGCGAATCTTGAACTGGGCGATCGACTTGCGTGCCTTGCGAACCTGAGCGCGCTGGCCGGCGATGATCGTCAGCTCCTCGAGCGCGGCGTCGATCTGCTTGGCGTCCGTCTTGCCCTCGCCGACGCCCATGTTGAGCGTGATCTTGTCGATCGTCGGCGACTGCATGATCGAGTCGAGCTCGAGCTGCTCGCGCAACTCCGCGCGGAGCTCATCGTTGTAGCGCTGCTTGAGGCGCGGGATGTAGGTCTCGGTGGCTGCCATTACTTGTCGATCTCCTGGCCGCAGCCGTCGCGCTTGCAGACGCGTACCTTGACCTGCCCGTCCTTGCCGTCCTTGAAGCGGTAGCCGATCCGCGTCGGCAGCTTGCAGGTCGGGCAAACGAGCATCACGTTCGAGATGGCGACCGCAGACGCGCGCTCGATCCGGCCGCCGGGTGCGATCTGAGTGCCGCCCATGCGCCCGGCGTCACGGATCGGCCGCGGCTTCTGGTGCTTGGTCATGAGATTGAGGTTCTCGACCACCACCTTGCCGTCACGCGGCCGTGCGTCGAGGATCCGGCCCTGCTTCCCGCGATCCTTGCCGGTCAGCATCTGGACGGTGTCGCCCTTCCTCAGTTTCAGCGCTGTCGTCATCTCTAGAGCACCTCTGGAGCCAAGCTCACGATTTTCATGAAGTTCTTCTCGCGCAACTCGCGGGCAACCGGCCCGAAGATGCGCGTCCCGCGTGGATTGCGCTGTGCGTCGATGATCACCGCTGCGTTCTCGTCGAACGAGATGAGCGTCCCGTCGTCCCGGCCGAACGGCTTCTTCGTGCGCACGACGACGGCCTTCACCACTTCACCTTTCTTGACCGTCCCCTGCGGGGCAGCAGCCTTGACGGTGGCCGTGATGATGTCGCCGACACGCGCGTAGCGGCGCTTCGAGCCGCCCGCAACGCGGATGCAGAGTAGCTCACGCGCACCCGTGTTGTCAGCGACCTTGAGGCGTGTCTCCTGCTGGATCACCGGCGGCCTCCCTCCACGCAGGTCGTGCGAGATGTGTGGTTGGCGGTCGCCATCACTTCGCCTTCTCGACGATCTCGGCGAGCCGCCAGCGCTTCTGCTTCGACAGGGGCCGCGTCTCGATGATGCGGACCGTGTCGCCGACGCCGGCCGTGTTGGCCTCGTCGTGGGCATGGAACTTGACGGTCGACCGAACGACCTTCTTGTACTTGGGGTGACTCTTGATCACGTCGACCTTGACGACGATCGTCTTGTCGCCCTTGTCGGAGACGACGACGCCTCGCCGCTCCTGCCGGCGGCCGAGCTCGGACTCGGGCTTGCCGGTGCGGGTGATCGGCTTGCGGGTCGCGGGCTTCTCGCGCACGAGCTTCGTGCGCGTGCGCCGCGCCGAGCGCGGGACGTGCTTCAGCGACCGCTGCTTCTTCGCAGGCGCTGCCGGCTCCGGCTCCGGCTCGGCTCGGAGCAGCCGGCTCCGCTTCGGCCTCGGGTGCGGCCTCGGGCGCATCTGCCTCGGCTTCGGCCTGCGGAACGGTGTCTGACACCTCGGTGTCAGACACCCCTTCGGCCTCCGGCGCAGCCTCGGCGTCAGACACCCCTTCGGCCTCCGGTGCAGCCTCGGTGTCAGACAACCCTTCGGCCTCCGGCGCCGCCACGGTGTCGGACACCTCTTCGGGCGCCGCTTCCTCGGTCTTCTCGTTCTTCTCTTCGTCCGCCATCGCTTAGCTCTCGACCTTCTGCTTGTTGGAGTTCCGCTGGTGCTGGGTCGTCAGGATCCGCGCGATCTCGCGCTTGGCCAGCTTCAGTCGCGTCGTGTTCTCGAGCGCGCCCGTTGCGGCCTGGAACCGGAGATTGAAGAGCTCCTGTCGCGTGTCCGCGAGCCGGTGCTCGAGCTCCTCGTCGCTCAGGTCACGCAGGTCTCTAGCCCGCAAAGAGATCACCGCCTTCACGCCTCACGAACTTCGTCCTGATCGGCAGCTTCTGGCCGGCCAGGCGCAGCGCCTCGCGAGCGAGCGGCTCCGGGACGCCCGACAGCTCGAACATCACACGGCCCGGCTTGACCACCGCCACCCAGCCCTCGGGCGAGCCCTTGCCCTTGCCCATGCGGGTCTCGGCCGGCTTCTTGGTGAAGGGCTTGTCCGGGAAGAGGTTGATCCAGACCTTCCCGCCGCGCTTGATCTTCCGCGTCATCGCGATCCGGGCGGCCTCGATCTGGCGGTTGGTGATCCAGCCGGCCTCGAGCGCCTTGATCCCGTAGTCGCCGAAATGCACGGTTGTCTGCCCGGTCGAGGTTCCCCGCCGGCGGCCGCGGTGCATCTTGCGGAACTTGGTCTTCTTGGGCAGCAACATCAGCTGTCAGCCTTCTTCTTGCGGGGGGCCGCCTTCGGCTTCGGCTGCTCGGCGGCCGGCGCCGCCTCTGCGGCCGTCTCCGGGGTCGGCTCGGGCGTGGTCTCGGGGACCGCCGGAGCCGGCGTCTCGGCGACGGGCGCGTCGACCGTGGGCTCCACGGCCTCGGCGGGCGGGGCCTCCTGCGTGCGGGGGCGGGTCGACGCACCGCCGCGTGTGCGCGGTGCGCCGGGCCGGTTGCCTGCGCCGCCGCCACCGGGGCGGCTCTGGCCGCCGCGCTGGCCCGGACGGCCGCGGCGCACGGGGCCGAGGCCTTCGCGATCCTGGTTTCTGTTGCGGCCCGACTCGCGCGAGGCTCCGAGCCCCTCGGTGACGCCGCCGCGGCGGCGCGCCGTGTCCTGGTCGCCGAGGCGCGTCTCCTTGCCGCCGCCGGGGACGCCGCCGTAGCCCTCGGGCATGATCTCGCCCTTGTTGATCCACACCTTGACGCCGATTCGTCCGGTCGGCGTCTTCGCCTCGACGAAGCCGTAGTCGATGTCGGCGCGAATCGTGTGCAGCGGCACGCGTCCCTCGGAGTACTGCTCCGAGCGGCTCATCTCGGAGCCGCCGAGGCGGCCCGAGCACTGCACCTTCACGCCGGCAGCGCCGGAGCGGATGGCGGAGGCGAGCGAGCGCTTCATCGCCCTGCGGAACGAAACCCGGTTTTGCAACTGTTCCGCGATCGACTGCGCAACCAGCTTGGCGTCGAGCTCGGGGCGCTTGATCTCGTTGATGTTGATGTGCACGTTCTTCTGCGTCATCGCGTGCACTTCTTTGCGCAGCGCATCGACCTCGACACCGGACTTGCCGATGACGATGCCCGGGCGGGCGGTGTAGATGTCGATCGTGATCCGCTGCTTGTCCTTGCGGATCAGGATGTCCGAGAGCCCCGCGTGCGACAGCTTCTTGAGAATGTGCTCGCGGATCTTGATGTCCTCGATCAGCGCGCCTGCGAATTCTTTCTTGCCGACCATCCAGTTCGACTTCCAGTCGTGGATGACGCCGACCCGCAGACCGCCGGGATGAACCTTCTGTCCCATTAGCTACCCGTCCCCTCGGTCTTCTTCCTGCGAGGCGCCCGCTTGGGCTTCGGCTTCTCGACAACGGCCGGAGCCGTCGCGGAAGCGCCCTGCGCGACCTGAATCGTGATGTGGCACGTCCGCTTGCGAATCCGGGCGACGCGGCCGCGCGCACGCGCGCGCCAGCGCTTCAGCGTCGGGCCCTCGTCGACGAACACCGCCGCGACGACGAGGTCGTCGCCGCGCCAATGCAGCTCGGGGTTCGACTCGGCGTTCGAGACGGCGGAGCGAAGAACCTTCTCGACCTCGACCGCCGCGGCGCGCTCGGTGAATGCGAGGATCGTGCGCGCCTCGGGCACGCTGCGCCCACGGATGTTGTCCGTCACGAGCCGTGCCTTGCGCGGCGAGATGCGGACGAACTTCGCGGTCGCCTGCACGGTGCGCGGAGTGTCGACTGCGGTCGCCATCAGCGCTTCTTCACCTGGGTCTTCTGGTCGCCCGCGTGACCGCGGAAATGGCGCGTCGGCGCGAACTCGCCCAGCTTGTGCCCGACCATCTGCTCGGAGATGAACACCGGCACGTGCTTGCGCCCGTCGTGCACGGCGATCGTGTGGCCGACCATGTCGGGGAACACCGTCGACGTGCGCGACCAGGTGCGAATCATGTTCTTGGAGCCGGAGTCGTTCATCTTCTGGATGCGCGCGAGCAGCCGCTCCTCGACGAAAGGCCCCTTCTTGGATGATCTACTCATCAGGGGTTACCGCTTGTCCTTCCCGCGGCGACGGCCGCGAACGATCAACTTGTCGGATGCCTTGTGCTTCGAGCGGGTGCGCTTGCCGAGCGTCGGGACGCCCCACGGGGTGACCGGATGGCGGCCGCCCTTCGACTTGCCCTCGCCGCCGCCGTGCGGGTGGTCGACGGGGTTCATCGCCGAGCCGCGCACCGTCGGGCGCTTGCCGAGCCAGCGGCTTCGGCCCGCCTTCCCGATCGTCACGTTCTGATGCTCGACGTTGCCGACCTGGCCGACGGTCGCGCGGCAGGTGAGGAGCACGCGGCGCATCTCGCCGGACGGGAGGCGCAGCGTCGCGTAGCCGCCGTCCTTCGCCACGAGCTGCACACCCGAGCCGGCGGAGCGGGCCATCTGGCCGCCCTTGGCCGGCTGGAGCTCGACGTTGTGGACGAGCGTGCCGGTCGGGATGTTCTCCAGCGGCAGGGCGTTCCCCGGCTTGATGTCGGCATCGCTGCCGGACTGGACGATCGAGCCGACGCGCACGCCTGCCGGCGCGAGGATGTACGACTTGGCGCCGTCGGCGTAGTGCAGGAGCGCGATCCGCGCCGACCGGTTGGGGTCGTACTCGATCGCAGCCACCTTGGCCGGAACGCCGTCCTTGGTGCGCTTGAAATCGATGATGCGGTAGCGGCGCTTGTGACCGCCGCCCTGGTGGCGGGTGGTGATCCGGCCGGTGTTGTTGCGGCCGCCCTTCTTGGTGAGCTTCTCGGTGAGCGCCTTCTCGGGCTTCGACTTCGTGACTTCCGCGAAGTCGGAGACCGACATGTGACGGCGACCCGGGCTGGTCGGCTTGAAGCGGCGGACTGGCATTAGTGGTTCTCCTCGTGGCACGGGTGGATGCCCGGGGCGCTAGCACCAAGCCAGGCAAGGACGCAGGTCGCGTTCGGGCTGGTGAGCCCGGACGCGACCGAGGACGCGGCATGGCGCAGCGTGATAGCGCGCCGGGCGCCGCTCTGTGTCGCGCGGGGAGCCACTAAAGCTGCGCTCCTTCGAAGATCTCGATCGTGTCGCCGGCGCGCAACTGCACGACGGCCTTCTTCCAGGCGGGGCGCGTGCCCTTGAAGATGCCGCGCCGCTTCGGCTTCGCCTGAACCTTGATCACGTTGACCCGCTCGACCTTGACGCCGAAGAGCTCCTCGACGGCCTGGCGGATCTGCGTCTTGTGGGCGTGCGAGTGCACGCGGAACGTGTAGCTCCCGCGCGTCGTTCCCGCGTAGGACTTCTCGCTGAGGATCGGTGCGAGGATCACCTGGGAGGCGTGCACTACTGCGCCCTCCCCTCGACGAGCGGCAGAGCGGCCTCGGTGACGAGCAGCGACCGCGCCCAGACGAGGGCGCTGACCTCGAGCTCGCTCGGCCCGATGATCGCGACCCGCGAGAGGTTGCGGAAGCTCTTGCGCAGGTTGTCCTCCTCGTGCAGCGCGATCACGACGAGCGGGGCCTGCTTGCCCCACGCCTCGACGAGCCCTCTCGCCTGCTTCGTGGACGGCGCCTCGAACGCTGCCGCGTCGACGACCGCGAGCGTCCCTTCGGACGCGTGGCTCGCAAGGGCCGACCGGAGGGCGGCTCTCGCCGACTTCTTGTTCACCTTCTGGATGAACTGGCGCGGGACCTTCGCAAAGGTGTGACCGCCGCCGGTGAACTGCGGCGCGCGGATGGTGCCCTGGCGCGCACGGCCGGTGCCCTTCTGGCGCCACGGCTTCGCGCGGCCTCCCGAGACGAGGCCCCGGCTCTTGGTCGCCACCGTGCCTGCACGGCGGGCGTTCTGCTCGGCGCGCACGGCCTCGTGCACGAGGTGCGCCTTCACCTCCACCGCGAACACGCTTTCGGCAAGGGTGACGTCGCCGGACTTCTTCCCGCTCGGATCGAGCAATGGGGCCTTCGTCGCCATCAGCCGCGCACCTCCACGATGCCGTTCTTCGGGCCGGGCACGGCGCCCTTGACGAGCAGGAGGTTCCGCTCGACGTCGACGTCGTGCACGGTCAGGCCGAGCTGGGTGACGCGCTTGCCGCCCATGCGCCCGGACATCTTGATGCCCTTGAAGACGCGCGACGGCGTGGCCGACGCGCCGATCGAGCCGGGCTTGCGGATGTTGTGCGAGCCGTGCGAGCGCGGGCCCGAGCTGAAGTTGTGGCGCTTGATCGTGCCCTGGAAGCCTTTGCCGATGCCGATGCCGGCGACCTTGACCTTGTCGCCCGGCTCGAAGATCTCGACCGTGACGGCCTCTCCCTCGACGGCGCCGTCGATGCCGCCGCGGAACTCGACGAGCCTGCGGTGCGCGCCGACCTTGAACTTCGCGAGGTGGCCGAGCTCGCCCTTCGAGAGCTTGCGGTCGGCAACGGCGTCGAAGGCGAGCTGGACGGAGTCGTACCCGTCCTCGCCCGCGAACTTGATCTGCACGACGGGGCACGGCCCGGCCTCGATCACGGTGACGGGAGTGACTCCTCCGGTCTCCGGGTCGAAGATCTGGGTCATTCCCAATTTGCGTCCGAGAATGCCCTTAGGCATACGTCACGACCTTCGTGTCTGACACTGAGGGTGTCAGACACGTAGCGGAAAGAATTTCTGTTCTCATAGCTTGATCTCGATGTCGACGCCCGCCGGCAGATCGAGCCGCATCAGCTGGTCGATCGTCTTCGGGGTGGGGCTGAGGATGTCGATGAGGCGCTTGTGGGTGCGCACCTCGAAGTGCTCACGTGAGTCCTTGTCCTTGAACGGACTGCGGATCACGCAGTAGACGTTCTTCTCCGTCGGCAGAGGGACCGGCCCAGTGATCGTCGCACCGCTGCGTTGAGCGGTGTCGACGATCTGCTGGGCCGACCGGTCCAGCTGTTGGTGGTCGTAGCCCTTCAGGCGGATCCGGATTTTTCCCTGTGCCATGACTTTTTCCCTTGGTTGACGAGCAGTGTTGTCTGGAGATCGTCTACTTGACGATCTCGGTAACGACGCCTGCGCCGACGGTGCGTCCGCCTTCACGGATCGCGAAGCGGAGGCCCTGGTCCATGGCGATCGGCTGGATCAGCGTGATCTCCATGTTCGTGTTGTCGCCCGGCATGACCATCTCCTGGCCCTCCGGCAGCGAGACCGCGCCCGTCACGTCCGTCGTGCGGAAGTAGAACTGCGGGCGGTAGTTGTTGAAGAACGGCGTGTGGCGGCCGCCTTCGTCCTTCGACAGCACGTAGACCTCGGCCTTGAAGTGCGTGTGCGGCGTGATCGAGCCCGGCTTCGCGAGCACCTGGCCGCGCTCGACCTCTTCGCGCTTGACGCCGCGAAGCAGTGCGCCCGCGTTGTCACCGGCCTGCGCGAAGTCGAGCGACTTCTGGAACATCTCGAGCCCGGTGACCACGGTCTTCTCGACCTTCTCGTGGATGCCGACGATCTCGATCTCGTTCCCGACCTCGATCTTGCCCTGCTCGACGCGGCCGGTCACGACGGTGCCGCGGCCCGTGATCGTGAAGACGTCCTCGATCGGCATCAGGAAGGGCTTGTCGGCGTCGCGCACCGGCTCCGGGATGTAGGAGTCGACCGCGTCCATCAGCTCGACGATCTTCGCCTCCCACGCCTCGTCGCCCTCGAGCGCCTTCAGCGCCGAGCAGCGGACGATCGGGATGTCGTCGCCGGGGAACTCGTACTTCGAGAGGAGCTCACGAACCTCGAGCTCGACGAGCTCGAGCAGCTCCTCGTCGTCGACCATGTCGGCCTTGTTGAGAGCCACGACGATGTACGGCACCTCGACCTGGCGGGCCAGGAGGATGTGCTCGCGCGTCTGCGGCATCGGGCCGTCGGCAGCGCTGACGACGAGGATCGCGCCGTCCATCTGCGCGGCGCCCGTGATCATGTTCTTGATGTAGTCGGCGTGGCCGGGGCAGTCGACGTGCGCGTAGTGACGGTTCGCCGTCTCGTACTCGACGTGCGACGTGTTGATCGTGATGCCCCGCTGGCGCTCTTCGGGAGCATTGTCGATCTCGGCGAAGCTCTTCACCTGTCCGCCGCCGCCGCGCTTCGCGAGCACGCTCGAGATCGCGGCTGTCAGCGTCGTCTTCCCGTGGTCGATGTGCCCGATGGTGCCGACGTTGAGGTGCGGCTTCGTGCGCTCGAACTTCTGCTTGGCCATTCCTTCCTTCCTTTTCTAGGACCCCGAGCCTTGCTCGGTGATCTCGGTCGCGATCGACGCCGGCACGTCTTCGTACCGGTCGAACTGCATGGTGAAATCTGCGCGGCCCTGTGACATCGACCGCAGATCGGTGGCATAGCCGAACATCTCGCTCAGCGGGACGCTCGCCTTGATCACCTGGGCATTGCCGACAGGCGACATCTCCCCGACCCGCCCGCGGCGGGAGGCGAGGTTGCCCATCACGTCGCCGACGTAGTCCTCGGGCGTGGTGACCTCGACGGCCATCATCGGCTCGAGCAGCTTCGGCTTCGCTCGCTTCATCGCTTCCTTGAACGCCATCGAGCCGGCGATCTTGAACGCACGCTCGCTCGAGTCGACGTCGTGGTAGCTGCCGTCGATCAGCTCGACCTTCACGTCCACGACCGGGTAGCCGGCGAGCACGCCGCTGCCCATCGCCTCGCGAATGCCCTCGTCGATCGGCTTGATGTACTCCTTCGGGATCTTGCCGCCGACGATCTTGTCGACGAACTCGTAGCCCTTGCCGGGCTCCTGCGGCAGAAGATTGATGACGGCGTCGCCGTACTGGCCGGAGCCGCCCGTCTGGCGCACGAACTTGCCCTGGATCCGCTCGGCCGGCTTGCCGATCGTCTCGCGGTACGCGACCTGGGGCCGCCCCACGTTGGCGTCGACGTTGAACTCGCGCTTGAGCCGGTCGACGATGATCTCGAGGTGGAGCTCGCCCATGCCCGAGATGAGGGTCTGGCCGGTCTCCTCGTCGGACTCGACGCGGAACGTCGGATCCTCCTCGGCAAGGCGCGCGAGCCCGTTCCCGAGCTTGTCCTGGTCGGCCTTCGACTTCGGCTCGACGGCGACCGCGATCACCGGGTCCGGGAAGGTCATCGACTCGAGCACGATCGGCGCCGACTCGACCGCGAGCGTGTCGCCGGTCGTCGTCGACTTGAGGCCGACGCCGGCAGCGATGTCGCCCGCGCCGATCTCGGCGCGCTCCTCGCGGTGGTTGGCATGCATCTGCAGGATGCGGCCGATCCGCTCGGTCTTGCCGGTCGTCGTGTTGAGCACGCGATCGCCGGCCTTGATCTTCCCCGAGTAGACGCGGAAATACGTGAGCTTGCCGACGTAGGGGTCGGACATGACCTTGAACGCGAGCGCGCTGAACGGCTCGTCGTTGGACGCTCCGCGCGACAGCTCGGCCTCGGTCTTCGGGTCGATTCCCAGGATCGCAGGCACGTCGAGCGGGCTCGGCAGGTAGTCGATCACGGCGTCGAGCAGCGGCTGGACGCCCTTGTTCTTGAACGCGCTGCCGAGCAGCACCGGCGTGATCTCGTCGGCGAGCGTGGCGGCGCGGATGGCGCGCTTCAGCATGTCGGCGGTCACCGACGCCTCGTCCTCGAGATAGGCGCCGAGCACCTCGTCGTCGAAGTTCGACACGGCGTCGACCAGCTGGTGGTGGTACTCGTGCGCCTGCTCGGCGAGCTCGGCCGGGATGTCGGTCGTCTCGAACTCCTCGCCGAGATCGTCCTTGTAGACGATCGCCTTCATCTCGACGAGGTCGATGACCCCGCGGTGGACGTCTTCCTGGCCGATCGGGAGCTGGATCGGGATGGCGTTTGCACCCAGGCGCTCGACCATCGACTGCACGGCCGCGAAGAAGTTCGCGCCGGTGCGGTCCATCTTGTTGATGAACGCGATCCTCGGCACCTTGTACTTGTCGGCCTGGCGCCAGACGGTCTCCGACTGCGGCTGCACGCCGGCGACCGAGTCGAAGACGGCAACCGCCCCGTCGAGGACGCGGAGGCTGCGCTCGACCTCGACCGTGAAGTCCACGTGCCCGGGCGTATCGATGATGTTGATGCGATGGTTGCGCCACGTGGCCGTCGTCGCGGCAGACGTGATCGTGATGCCGCGCTCCTGCTCCTGCGCCATCCAGTCCATCGTGGCGGCGCCCTCGTGGACCTCACCCATCTTGTGGGTGCGGCCCGTGTAGTAGAGGATCCGCTCGGTCGTCGTGGTCTTGCCCGCGTCGATGTGGGCCATGATCCCGATGTTCCGGACGCGGTCCAGCGCCACCTCTGCCTCCGTTACGGCCAAAGCTCTCCTGTCCTTACCAGCGGTAGTGGGCGAAGGCCTTGTTGGCCTGCGCCATCCGATACATGTCGTCTTTGCGCTTGTACGCGTTTCCCTGCTGCTCGAGCGCGTCGATGATCTCGGCGGCGAGCTTGTCGGCCATGTGCTTCTCGCGGCGGTCGCGCGAGTAGGTGACGAGCCAGCGAAGGGCCAGCGTGCGCCCGCGGCGCTGCGGCACCTCGACGGGCACCTGGTAGTTGGCGCCGCCGACGCGGCGCGACTTGACCTCGAGCACCGGTGTGACCGTCTTCACGGCCTGCTCCAGCACCTCGACTGGCGGCCGGCCGGTCTTCTCGCCGACCCGCTCGAGGGCGCCGTAGACGATCGCCTCGGCGGTCGACTTCTTGCCGTCTCGCATCACGCGGTTCATGAGCTGGGTGACGAGCTGGCTGTCGTAGACCGGGTCCGAGATGACCGGACGCGGTGTGATCTCCGCGCGGCGTGGCACTACGAAGCGCTCCGCTTCGCGCCGTACTTGGAGCGGCCCTGCTTGCGGTCGGCGACGCCGGAGGCGTCGAGCGCCGCCCGGATCACCTTGTAGCGGAAGCCCGGAAGGTCCTTGACGCGGCCTCCGCGGACGAGCACGACCGAGTGCTCCTGCAGGTTATGGCCCTCGCCCGGGATGTAGGTGCCGACCTCGAGCCCGTTCGTCAGCCGGACGCGGGCGATCTTGCGGAGCGCCGAGTTCGGTTTCTTCGGGGTGGTGGTCGAGACGCGCGTGCAGACGCCGCGCTTCTGCGGGGCTCCCGCGAGCGCTGGGGTCTTGGTCTTCGCGGGCTTCGACTTCCGGCCCTTGCGAATCAGCTGATTGACGGTGGGCATCCTGAGACGAGGTCTCCTCTTGCGGGTCGTATGCAGACGGGAAGGCAGGGGGAACGCACGAATGCTGCTCCCTCCGAGCCGGCGGGCATGGTACCGGACCCGCTTGGGCGCTGCAAACGTGCTGCGAACAGGCCGGGGTCAGACCCCGGACGCGTCTCCCCGGGCGCGGCCCGCGAGGAGATCAGCCGAGCGAGAGGTAGGGCAGCCAGTCGGTCAGATCGACCGCGGCCGGCTGGGGGGTCTGGTCGTGCCGGCAGGCGAGGCTCGCGAGGCTCTGATTCTCGCGCTTCCTCGCCCAGGCGGCGAACGCCGCGTACCGCTCCTGCGCGAGCAGGCCGCGGCGCACCGCCGGCGCGGCCTGGGCGAACGGGTAGGCGCCGAGCGGAGCCGCCTCGCCGAGGGCGGTGACCCGCACACCGTGGATCCTCACCGTGGCACCGGAGTCGAGCGCGAGCAGCCGCTCCGGCGCGACGCCTGCCACCGCGATGCCCTTGCGCAGGTTGCCGAGCCACGGCACCGCCTCGCAGCCCGGACGGGCCGCGCGAGAGACGCCGAATACGTGTCGTACCACTGCCGGAGACCCGCCTGGGTGGGCGGTGCGACCCGCAACGCCGACTCGATCGCGATTCTGCGCCGCTCGTCCGCGAGGATCCTCCGCGCGAGCTGCGGCGTCGCCTTCGCACGGGCGAGCGCGGCGAGGTAGGCCGAGCGGCTGCCTCCGAAGTGGTCGAGGATCGTGTCGATCTCGGCCTGCGCGACGAGCTTCGGGTCGATGCGCGCGGCCTGCACGAGCACGGCGTGCTGGAGCTCCGCCGAGAAGGCCAGGTCGCGGTCGCCCATGAGGCGGCTGAGAGCCGAGACGTCGCTCGCGAGCAGCCTCGTCTGGCCGAGCAGGCACAGCGTCCCAGCGGGCAGCGTCGCCCCCACGTCGAGCGACGGATCGAGGGCAGGCCCGGCGAGCGCGGGCGCGTCGCACAGCGCGTGGTCACGGGCCCAGAGCCACGTGCACGCGGCCTTGGGCTTGTCGGGGTCGTTGCCGGCCGGGTTGAACGCCGCCCAGCCCCACGACCAGACGCTCGCGAGGTGCAGCTCCGCGGCGACCTGCTTGGCGGCAAGCGCCTCCCACTTGACGACGTCGAGCCACTTCGAGAGCGGCTGCAGGCCCTCGCGACCGCCCGCCTTCGGCGTCGAGCTGAAGGTCAGCATCATCCCGATCCGACTCGTCGGGACGCCGATCTCGATCAGGTCCTCCATGCGCGCCCGCATCGTCGAACGCAGCCGGCGGCTGCCCGCCACCGCGCCCTGCTTGGAGATCGACGGTCCCGAGAAGTAGACCTCGGGGACGATGTCGGCGACCTGCGACGCAGCCTGCCACCAGGCGTCCGCGTCCGCGTCGTGGGTATAGGGCCTGTTCGAGAGCAGGAGGAACGGCCGCGCGCCGCGCTCGGCAAGCCGTTGCAGGTAGGCGAGCACGTTGGCGCGGTACTGCGCCGTCGTCGGAGTCCAGGGCGTCGGGAGCTGCGCCCCGAAGAGCTCGTTCTCGGCGATCAGTGGATGGTCGCAGCCCGACGACGACACAGCCGTGTCGAAGAGCTTGTCGGCTCGAGCCTGGATCGTGGCAGGGTCGGCAGGCTTCGACGGCGTGCCGACCCGGTTGTTCAGGTAGAGGTCGAAGTAGACCGTCTGGGCGCCCTTGGCGCGCAACTGGGGCGGCACGATGAAGTTCGACGCCGCCCCGACGATCCCGGGCCGGGCGAAGATCGTCGACCAGAAGGGCACCATGCCGTCGGCGTAGTCGACCCACAGGGGCTGCGCCTGCGGCAGCCCGCACGGCAGCGGCAGGGGCGGCGCGGTCCCGCCGCCGCGGGCGATTCCCCCCGCCGAGGCGAGCAACGCGGCCAGAACGACAACGACCCGCCTCACAGCGGGTCGTTGTAGCAAGCCGAAATGGTGTCTGACACCGGTGGTGTCAGACACCGGCAGTTCAGTCGTCGAGCGGGCTGTCGACCTCGGGGATCTCCGTGGCCTCGCCGGCGTCGTGCGAGGAGACGCCGTCCGCGCCAGGCTCGCCGCCGAAGCCCATGTCGAGCCCGCCGAAGTCGACCGCGCCGCCGTCCTGGCCGATCTCCTCGAGCGCCTGCAGCAGGGTGTCCCGCTCGTAGGCCTCGCGGACGATCGGCTCGCTCGGCGCGATCTCGATGTTGCGGTAGCGCTTCAGGCCGGTGGCCGCCGGGATCAGCTTCCCGATGATCACGTTCTCCTTCAGCCCGAGCAGACGGTCGATCTTGCCCTCGATCGCAGCGTCGGTCAGCACCTTCGTCGTCTCCTGGAAGGAGGCCGCCGACAGGAACGACTCCGTGGCGAGCGACGCCTTGGTGATGCCGAGGATGAGCGGCTCGTGCGTCGCCTTCTCGCCCTTGGCCTTCACCTTGCCGTTCTCGCGCTCGTAGATCGCCTTGTCGACGAGCTGGCCCGGCAGCAGGTCGGTGTCGCCGTTCGACTCGACCCGGACCTTCTTCAGCATCTGCCGCACGATCAGCTCGATGTGCTTGTCGTGGATCTCGACGCCCTGGCTCTTGTAGACCTTCTGGACCTCGCCCACGAGGTACAGCTCGGTCTCCGTCGAGCCCTTGAGGGCGAGCTTGTCGGCCGGGTTCTGCGACCCCTCGTTGAGCGGGTCGCCCGGCTCGACGACCTGGCCGTTGGTGACGAGCAAGCGGGTCCGCCGCGGCAGCTGGTACTCCACCGGGTCGACGAGCTCGCCGTCCTTGTCGACCTCGGTCGGGTTGACGGAGATCTTCGGCCCCCGTTCGGTCTGCTCGATCTCGATGCGCCCGCCGAGCTCGGCCAGCACGGCCGCGCCCTTCGGGTTGCGCGCCTCGAAGATCTCGACGACCCGCGGCAGGCCGTGCGTGATGTCCGCGCCGGCGACTCCGCCGGTGTGGAACGTCCGCATCGTCAGCTGGGTGCCCGGCTCGCCGATCGACTGCGCCGCGATGATGCCGACGGCGTCGCCGATCTCGCACATCTCGCCCGTCGCCGGGAAGATGCCGTAGCAGGTCTTGCACACGCCGGTCTCGGCGCGGCACTTGAGCACCGAGCGAACCGGGATGAGGTAGTCCTCGCCCAGCTCGTCCTCGAGCTCCTCGAGCAGTGCGAGCGTGACGGTGTCGCCGCGCTCGACGACGAGCGTCTTGCCCGGCTTGCCCGACGAGAGCGGCTTGTAGGTGTCCGCCGAGATGACACGGCCGAGCAGCGACTTGTTCAGGCCGTCGCTCGTGCGAATCGGCAGCGCGATGTGATCCTCGGTGCCGCAGTCGTCCTCACGGACGATCACGTCCTGCGAGACGTCGACGAGGCGGCGCGTCAGGTAACCCGAGTCGGCCGTGCGGAGGGCGGTGTCGGCGAGCCCCTTGCGGGCGCCGTGCGTCGAGATGAAGTACTCGAGGACCGACAGGCCTTCCATGAAGTTGGCCTTGATCGGGCGCTCGATGATCTCGCCCTTCGGATTCGCCATCAGCCCGCGCATACCGGCGAGCTGGCGGATCTGCTTCATCGACCCGCGGGCGCCGGAGTTGGCCATCATGAAGACCGGGTTCAGCTCGTCGAAGTGGTCCTCCATCGCGGAGGCGACCTCGTCGGTTGCCTCGGTCCAGATGTTGACGATCGTCTCGTGACGCTCGTCTTCGGTGATCAGGCCCATGTCGTACTGGCCGTGCACCTCCTCGACGCGCTTCTCGTAACCGGCCAGGATCTTCTCCTTGTCCGGCGGGATGACGATGTCGTTCTTCGAGATCGTGACGCCGGCCTTGGTCGCGTACTTGAAGCCGAGCGTCTTGATCGTGTCGAGCACCGGGGCGAGCGTGTGGGCGCCGTACCGGTCGGAGAGCGACAGCACGTAGCGGTCGGTGTCGGCCTTCGCGAGCGTCCGGTTCATGAAGTCGAACTCGAGCTCCTCGTCGGGCGGAAGCAGCTCGTCGAGCGCGCGGTACACGGCTGAGTTGATCAGCACGCGACCGGGCGTCGTGAGGTGCAGGTCCTCGTTGAAGCGGAACTCGATCGGCTCCTGCAGCCCGACCGCCTTCATCTCGAGCGCGACCTCGATCTCGTCGGCCGAGTCGAACCGCCGCGGGTGCGGCTTCAGCTTCGACGACTCGAGCGACGCGAGGTCGAGGTTCGAGTAGGTCAGGTAGTAGATGCCGAGCACCATGTCCTGGGTCGGCGTCGCGAGCGGGCGCCCGCTGGCCGGGGACAGGATGTTGTTCGAGCTGAGCATGAGGATGCGGGCCTCGGCCTGGGCCTCGGCGCTGAGCGGGAGGTGGACGGCCATCTGGTCGCCGTCGAAGTCAGCGTTGAACGCGTGACAGACGAGCGGGTGCACCTGGATCGCCTTGCCCTCGACGAGGATCGGCTCGAACGCCTGGATGCCCAGGCGGTGGAGCGTCGGCGCGCGGTTCAGCAGCACCGGATGCTCCGCGATCACCTCTTCGAGGACGTCCCAGACCTCGGGCGTCATCGAGTCGACGTACTTCTTGGCCGCCTTGATGTTCTGGACGGACTTCCGCTCGACGAGCCGGCTCATGATGAACGGCTTGAAGAGCTCGAGCGCCATCAGCTTCGGCAGGCCGCACTGGTGCAGCTTCAGCGTCGGGCCGGCGACGATCACCGAGCGGCCCGAGTAGTCGACGCGCTTCCCGAGCAGGTTCTGGCGGAACCGCCCCTGCTTGCCCTTGAGCATGTCGCTCAGCGACTTCAGCGGGCGGTTGCCCGGGCCGGTGACGGCGCGTCCGCGGCGGCCGTTGTCGAACAGTGCGTCGACGGCCTCCTGCAGCATGCGCTTCTCGTTGTTGACGATGATCTCCGGCGCACCGAGGTCCAACAGCCGCTTCAGGCGGTTGTTGCGGTTGATCACCCGGCGGTAGAGGTCGTTCAGGTCCGAGGTGGCGAAGCGCCCACCGTCGAGCTGCACCATCGGGCGCAGCTCCGGCGGGATGACCGGGATCGCCTCGAGGATCATCCACTCCGGGCGGTTCTGCGACTTGATGAACGCCGAGACCACCTTCAGCCGCTTGATCGCACGCTGCTGCTTCTGGCCCTTCGACGTCTTGATCGTGTCGCGGAGCGTCTGCGCCTCGAGGTTCAGGTCGAGGTCGCGAAGCAGGTCGCGGATCGACTCCGCCCCCATGCCGCCGCGGAAATAGACGCCGAAGCCGTACGGGGAGCCGAAGCGGTCCTTCAGCTCGCGGAACAGCTGCTCGTCGTTGACGACCATCTTCGGCTCGAGGTCGCGGAAGAGCTGCCACGTCTGCTCCAGCCGGCGCACCGAGTCGACGGCGGCCTCGCGCGTGTCCTCACGGCGAGACTCGATGTCGAGGTACATCTCGCGCACCTTCAGCGCCCACTGGATCAGCGAGTCGAGATCCTCCTTCTGGATCTTCCCGTCGGTCCGCAGGCAGAGGTCGTTCGCGAGCTCGCGAATGTCCTGGCCCTCTTCCCACGTGTCGACGACGTCCTTCAGCAGGCCGTTGCCGACGCCGCGCGCCTTCTCGAGGTTCTTCAGGTCGACGCCGGACGCGATCTCGGCGTCCTCCTCGTTCAGCTCCTCGCCGGTGAGCAGCCCGTCGACGATGCGATGGATGTGCTTGGTGATCGCGCCCTTCTTGGCGCCGGTGGCCTTGTCGAGCTCCTTCTCGATCGGCAGGATCGCCGCCAGGATCTGCTCCCCGGCAACGCTGACCTGCTCGAGCTCACGCGGGGTGAGCTTGCGGTCGTCGCGGATCGCGGCGTTGCGGACGAGCTCGCGAATCTTCTTCGCGTCCTCGGTGGTGATCTGCGGCACGAGCTCCAGGAACAGGCCGCCGACCAGCTTGCGCGCCTCCTCGAGCGGCGGCAGCATCTGCTCCTCCGCCCACGTGGCGAGCCCACGGGTCCAGAAGTCGTCGTCCTCGTCGAAGCCCTTCTCCTTGCCCTCGGCGAAGAACGAGCGGCGGCGGGCGAGCCGCTTCTCGAGGTCGCCGAGCTGCTCGTCGCGGTCGACGTAGATCTGCTCGGACTCCGACTTGACCTTGTCCTCCAGGCCGTTCAGGTCCTTCGCGCGCGCCTCGTTGTCGACGTTCGTGACGATCGAGGCTGCGAAGTAGAGCACCTTCTCGAGCTCGCGCGGTGCGATGTCGAGCAGGTAGCCGATGCGGCTCGGCACGCCCTTGAAGAACCAGATGTGCGACACCGGTGCGGCCAGGTCGATGTGGCCCATGCGCTCACGCCGCACCTTCTGCCGCGTCACCTCGACGCCGCAGCGCTCGCAGATGATGCCCTTGTACCGGACGCGCTTGTACTTGCCGCAGTAGCACTCCCAGTCCTTGGTCGGACCGAAGATGCGCTCGCAAAAGAGCCCGTCGCGCTCGGGCTTGAGCGTGCGGTAGTTGATCGTCTCCGGCTTGGTGACCTCGCCCGACGACCAATCGCGGATCTGCTTCGACGACGCGAGACCGATGCGGATCGCGTCGAACTCATTGATGTCGATCAAGTGTTCTCTCGCCTACTTTCGCTGTATGCCTTTAGATGCGTAGTCGTCGGTTCTCAGTCTTCGATGTCGAGCGGTGCGTCGTCGTCGGTTGCGCCCACGGGCTCGGCGTCCTCTTCGTCGTCGTCGTCGGAGTCGTCGAGCTCGATCGCGTCGAGGTCGACGAGCGACTCGTCGGCCGGGAGCACCAGCTCGCCGTCCGTGTCGACGCGCTCCTGGCCCTCCTCGGCCTCCTGCGCCGTGGGCTGCCTCGCGGCGGCCCGGAGCGAGCCGGGAGAAAGGTCGATGCCGAGCTCTTCCGCGGCGCGGAGCAGCTCGTCGTCCTCTTCCCGCACCTCGACCTCGCCGCCGTCCTCGGAGATCACGCCGACGTCGAGCGCCAGTGACTGCATCTCCTTGAGGAGCACCTTGAACGACTCGGGGATCGACGGCTCGGCGATGTTCTCGCCCTTGACGATCGCCTCGTACGCCTTGACCCGCCCGACGGTGTCGTCGGACTTGATCGTCAGCATCTCCTGCAGCGTGTACGCGGCGCCGTACGCCTCGAGCGCCCACACCTCCATCTCGCCGAAGCGCTGGCCGCCGAACTGCGCCTTGCCGCCGAGCGGCTGCTGCGTCACGAGCGAGTACGGGCCGGTCGAACGCGCGTGGATCTTGTCGTCGACCAGGTGGAGCAGCTTGAGGATGTACATGTAGCCGACGGTCACTTCCTGCTCGAACGGCTCACCGGTGCGGCCGCTGAAGAGCCGGACCTTCCCGGAGGCCTGCCGGCCGAGCGGGGCCTTGGTGTCGGTCAGGATCTTGATCGGGCTGTCCGAGTTCTGCTTCGACCACAGCAGCAATGCCGAGTCGACGTCCTCCACCGTTGCACCGTCGAACACGGGCGTCGCGATGGGCGTCGGCTTCGGGCCGTTGATCACCCGGCCGGCGTTGCCGTCCATCGGCTCGATCTCGTCGCTCGCGAAGACGCCGTGCGCCGCCGACCAGCCGAGATGCGTCTCCAGGATCTGGCCGATGTTCATGCGGCTCGGCACGCCGAGCGGGTTGAGCAGGATGTCGACGGGGCGGCCGTCCTCGAGGAACGGCATGTCCGCCTCGGGGACGATCTTCGAGATGACGCCCTTGTTGCCGTGGCGTCCCGCGAGCTTGTCGCCCTCGGAGATCTTGCGCTTCTTCGCCACGTAGACGCGGACGAGCTCGTTCACGCCCGGGCTGAGGTCGTCGCCGTTGTCGCGCGAGAAGGTCTTGACGTCGATGACGACGCCGCCCTCGCCGTGCGGGACCTTCAGCGACGTGTCCCGGACCTCGCGCGCCTTCTCCTTGAAGATGGCGCGGATCAGCTTCTCCTCGGCGGTCAGCTCGGTCTCGCCCTTCGGCGTCACCTTGCCGACGAGCAGGTCGCCCGAGCCCACCTCGGCGCCGACGCGGACGATGCCGCGGTCGTCGAGGTTCCGGAGCGACTCCTCCGAGCGGTTCGGGATGTCGCGCGTGATCTCCTCGTCGCCGAGCTTCGTCGAACGGGCGTCGATCTCGTACTCGTGGATGTGGATCGACGTGAGCACCTCGTCCTTGACGAGCCGCTCGGAGAGCACGATCGCGTCCTCGAAGTTGTAGCCCTCGAACGGCATGAAGGCGACCAGGAGGTTCGCCCCGAGGGCGAGCTCGCCGTGGTCGGTCGACGAGCCGTCCGCCAGCACCGCGCCGGCGTCGACCTTGTCTCCCTGCCGCACGATCGGACGGTGGTGGATCAGCGTGCCCTGGTTCGAGCGCATGAACTTCGTCAGCTCGTACTCGTCGCGCGTGCCGCGTCCCTCGACCACGATGCGGTTGGCGTCGAGATCGATGACCGTGCCTGCGTTCTTCGCGACGATCACGTCACCGGAGTCGACGGCCGCGCGATACTCCACGCCGGTGCCGACGAGCGGCGCCTGCGGGATCATCAGCGGCACGGCCTGCCGCTGCATGTTCGCGCCCATCAGGGCCCGGTTGGCGTCGTTGTGCTCGAGGAACGGGATCATCGCGGTCGCGACCGACACGATCTGGGCCGGCGCGACGTCCATGAAGTCGATGTCCTTGGCGGAGGCGATCACGGCCTCGCCCTCGGACGAGCGGCAGAGCACCTGGTCGTGCTCGAACTTGCCGCTCTTGTCGACCCGCTCCGAGGCCTGCGCGATCGTGTACTGCGCCTCCTCGGCGGCGTCGAGATAGAAGATCTCGTCGGTCACCTTGCCGTTCACGACCTTGCGGTACGGCGTCTGGATGAAGCCGAACTCGCTGACCGTCGCCATCGAGGCCAGCGAGCCGATCAGGCCGATGTTCGGGCCTTCAGGCGTCTCGATCGGGCACATGCGGCCGTAGTGCGTCGGGTGCACGTCGCGCACCTCGATCGGCGCGCGCTCGCGGGTCAGACCGCCCGCGCCGAGCGCCGACAGACGGCGCCGGTGCGTCAGACCGTCGAGCGAGTTCGTCTGCTGCATGAACTGCGACAGCTGCGACGATCCGAAGAACTCCTTCAGCGCCGCCACGACAGGCCGGATGTTGATGATCGTCTGGGGCGTGATCGTGTCGACGTCCTCGGTCGTCATCCGCTCGCGGACAACCCGCTCCATGCGGTAGAGGCCGACGCGGAACGCCTCCTGGATCAGCTCGCCGGTCGTGCGCAACCGCCGGTTGCCGAAGTGCTCGTACTCGTCGAGCTCCTGGCGGATGGGATCGCGGTTCATGCTGATCCCGTCGGCGGCGTAGTCCTTCGACTCGTCGGTGAGCCCGATCGCGTGCGGCATCGCGACGAGCTTCTGGACGAGCGCGAGGATGTCCTGAGTCGTCAGGACGCGCGTGTCGTCCGGCACGTCGACGCCGAGCCGCTGGTTGAGCTTGTAGCGGCCGACCTTGGTCAGGTCGTAGCGCTTGGGGTCGAAGAAGAGCGACTTGAGCAGGTTGCGCGCGTTGTCGAGCGTGGGCGGCTCGCCCGGGCGCTGCTTCTTGAAGACCTCGATCAGCGCCTCTTCCTCGCGGGTCGTGGCGTCCTTGTCGAGCGTCTTCTCGATGAAGTGCGAGTTGCCGAAGAGCGCGAGGATCGCCTCGTTGGTGGACGTGTCGAGCTTGAATCCCGTCGTCGGGTCCTCGGCCGGCAGGGCACGCAGGAGCGTGGTGATCGGCAGCTTGCGCTTCCGGTCGATGCGCGCGTAGACGACGCCCTTCTTGTCGATCTCGAGCTCGAGCCACGAGCCACGGCTCGGCATCAGGTTCGCGGTGAAGACCTGCTTCGTCGCGTCCTTCGGCTCCATCAGGTACGCGCCGGGCGAGCGGACGAGCTGCGTGACGATCACGCGCTCGGTGCCGTTGATGATGAACGTCCCCCACTCGGTCATCATCGGGAAATCGCCCATGAACACCGTCTGTTCGCGAATCTCGCCCGTCTCCGTGTTCACGAAGCGGACCGTCATCGAGAGCGGCGCCTGGTAGGTCAGGTCTTTCTCGCGGCACTCCTGGATGGAGAACTGCGGCTCACCGAAGCGGTACTCGCCGAACTCCACCGCGAGTGTGCCGGTGTAGTCCTGGATCGGTGAGATGTCGTCGATCGTCTCCCGGAGGCCTTCGCTGAGGAACCAGTCGAAGGACTCGCGCTGGATGTCGATCAGGTTGGGGAGGTCGAGGACGTGCTTGAGGCGGGAAAAGGAATGGCGCGCGCGAGGCGCTGTGACCGTCTTGGCCAAGTAGAACAGCCTCCCTTACTGGCTATGAGGTGAGGAGCGGAGCAGAAGCGAAAGGTGAAAAAGGCGTGCGGAAGTTGGACGTGTCCGGACGTCGGCGCAACCCCCCACGATAGCGGAGGCGTCCCTCCAGCCGCAAGCGTGCGGCGAGGGACCCGCTGGGCCGACCCCTGGAAGGTAGCAGACGGGTGTCTGGCACCGGCGTCAAAGCCGGTGCCAGACCCGGATCCGTCCGCTACTTGACCGCTGAGTTACTTGACCTCGACGGAGGCGCCTGCCTCCTCGAGCTGGGCCTTGACCTGATCGGCCTCTTCCTGGTTCACGCCCTCCTTGACCGGCTGGGGCGCCGAGTCGACGAGGTCCTTGGCCTCCTTGAGGCCAAGGCCGGTGACTGCCCGGACGACCTTGATCACCTGGATCTTCTGGCCGCCGGCGGCGGTGAGGACGACGTCGAAGGCGGTCTTCTCCTCCGCGGCCGCCTCGCCGCCACCCGCCGCTCCCCCGCCGGCCGCGACCGCGACCGGGGCGGCTGCGGTGATGCCCCACTCCTCCTCGATCTTGTTCTTGAGCTCGACCAGCTCGAGCACCGTCATGCTCCCGAGCTGCTCGAACACCGTGTCAACTGCTGCCATCGTCTTCAGCCTCCTGAGTTTCGGTCGTTTCTGAGGTGTCCGACACCGGGGTGTCGGACACCGGTTCTTCGGGCGCCGGCTCTGCGACGGGCGCCTCGCCTTGGCCCTGCAGCTGCTCGATCCGGGCGTCGATCAGCCCGTAGAGGTTCTGCAACGGCGCGTTCACGAGCGCGGCGATCGCGGAGAGCGGTGCGATGATCGCACCGAGCACCTGGCCGCGCAGCACATCGATCGGCGGGAGCTTGGCGAGCTCCTCGACGCTCGATGCAGAGATCTCGCGGCCCAGCATGACGCCGCCGCGGATCTCGAGGACCTTCGTCTCGCGTGCCGAGTCGGCCAGCGCCTTGGCGACGGCGACCATGTCGCCGTCGGCCTCGATGAACGCGATCGCCGACGGCCCCTCGAGGAGCGCCAACAGCGCATCCGCCCCGGCGGCCTGCGCCGCCCGGCGGGTGAGGGTGTTCTTCACGACCGACAGCCTCGCCCCGTTCTCGAGCAGCCGCCCACGCAGGGCGTCGATCTGGGGCATCGTCAGGCCGCGGTAGTCGGCGACGAAGAGCGTCTCCGCGGTGCGGAGCCGCTCCGTCAACTCGGCGACGACGCGTTCCTTGTCCTCTTTCTGCATAACACCTCCTCTTCCATGCGACGAGCCCGCCTGCGTGCTCGAGAACGGAGTGTCCAAGACGCACAAGTGGCGGGCTCGTGAAGAAGAGAAGGCGGTGCCTTTCAGTCCTCAGGAGGCCGCCTCGGCTGGGCTTCTGCTCGACCTTGCTCGAGCTGCCAGCTGTCTGTGGCGACGGGCTCTTGTTACCTAGGCCGTAGCTTGCACGGCCTCCTGCGTCTGACCACCATCAAGCTCATCCACGATGGCGCGGGTGCGCGTCGGGTCGACGTGGATCCCGGGGCCCATCGTCGAGGTGAGCGTGATCTTCTTGATGTACCGGCCCTTCGCGACCGCGGGCTTCGCCCGCACGATCTCGTCGACCAGCGCCGCGTAGTTCTCGACGAGCGCCCGCTCGTCGAAGGAGCGCTTGCCGATCGGGATGTGCACGTTGGCGCCGCGGTCGGTGCGGTACTCGAGCTTGCCCGCCTTCGCATCCTTGACGGCCTTGGCCACGTCGAACGTGACGGTGCCGGTCTTCGGGTTCGGCATCAGCCCGCGCGGGCCGAGCACGCGGCCGAGCCGGCCGACGTTGCCCATCTGGTCCGGCGTCGCGATCGCCACGTCGAAGTCGGTGAAGCCCTCCTCGATTCTCTTGGCGAGGTCGGCGGAGCCGACGACGTCTGCGCCTGCCTCCTCGGCCTCCCTCGCCTTGTCGCCCTCGGCGAAGACGGCGACGCGCTGCTCGCGGCCGGTGCCGTGCGGCAGCATCAGCGTGCCGCGCAGCTGCTCGTCCGCGTGGCGGACGTTCAGGCCGAGGCTCATGTGCACCTCGATCGTCTCGTCGAACTTGGCCGCCGGCTGCTCCTTGAGCAGGCGGACGGCCTCGACGGGCGTGTAGGTCTGCTCGCGGTTGATCGCGCCGCGCGACTCGCGGTACCGCTTCCCGTGCTGCGTCATTTCTCGACCTCGACTCCCATTGAGCGTGCCGTTCCGGCGATCACGAGCATCGCCTGGTCGACGTCGCGTGCGTTCAGGTCGGCCATCTTCGTCTCGGCGATCGAGCGCAGCTGCGCCTGGGTGAGGCGCCCGACCTTCGTCCGGTTCGGCTCGGCCGATCCCTTCTCGAGCCGCAGGGCCTCCTTGATCAGCACGGCCGCCGGCGGCGTCTTCGTGATGAAGTCGAAGCTCCGGTCCTCGTAGACCGTGATCTCGACCGGGATGATGCGGCCGTTCTCCTGGGCGGTCTGCGCGTTGAACGCCTTGCAGAACTCCATGATGTTGACGCCGTGCTGGCCGAGCGCAGGGCCGACCGGCGGTGCGGGGTTTGCCTGCCCGCCCGGGATCTGCAGCTTGATCAGCGTGAGGATTTTCTTGGCCATCGTCAGTCCTTTAGTCGAGCTTCTTGATCAGTCGAGTTTCTTCACTTGGTCGAAGCCGAGCTCGACGGGAACCTGGCGTTCGAAGATGTCCACCAGCACCTTGAGCTTCTGCTGGTCGGGGTTGACGTCGACGATCTCGCCGTCGAAGTCCGAGAGCGGGCCCGAGGTGACCTTGACCGACTCTCCGAGCGAGTACTCGATCGTGGTGCGGGCGCGGTCGCCGCCGGCGTTGGCACCCGTCTTGAGAATGCGGTCGACCTCGGGCTGCGAGAGCGGCACGGGCTTCGATCCGGCCCCCACGAAACCGGTGACGCCGGGTGTGTTCTTCACGACCGTCCAGGCGTCGTCGTTCAGATCCATGTTGACGAGCACGTAGCCCGGGAGCACGCGCTTCTCGGCCTGCACCTTCTGGCCGTCCTTGGTCTCGATCACCTGCTCGGTCGGGACGACGACGCGGCGGAACCGCACGCGCTGCCCCATCGACTCGATGCGGTGCTCCAGGTTGGCCTTGACCTTGTTCTCGTGGCCGGAATAGGTGTTGACGACGTACCAGCGAAACATTGGGTTCCTTACTGACCGAGGAAGAGTTTGGAGACGACCTGCTTCCAGACCTGGTCGTTGAGGTAGAGGTAGCTGCCGACGACGACGCAGGCGACGAGCACGACGACCGTCCCCTGGATCACCTGGTTCTGCCCGGGCCATTCCACCTTCTTGAGCTCCGCCCAGGATTCCGCGACGAAGTTCCCCCTGCGGCGCTCGTCCGCGGGGCCGGGTGGCAGTGGCTGCTGGCGCGGTGCCGTCGCCATGGGAGGCCTAGCGGGTCTCCCGGTGCGCGGTGTGCGACCCGCACCAGCGGCAGTATTTCCGGAACTCGACGCGGTCCGGCGTGTTCCGCTTGGACTTCATCGTCTGGTAGTTCCGCCGCTTGCACTCGGTGCAGGCGAGGGTGATCGCAACTCTGACTCCGGTCTTGGCCATGTCTCTTCTCTAAGAGTGAAATGGGACGACCCCGGGCACGCTGACGCACCGCCCTGGGGCCGCGCAAGTGTAGCGGGACCCCGGCCCGGCCGGGCGAGGCGAACGGGAGGGCGGCGCGGCCGGGCGCCCTCCCGCGAGACTCGGTCAGGCCGCGGTGGTCACCCCGAGCGACGTGCTGAAGAGCACCTCGGCATAGCGCGCCTCGATCAGGTCGAGGTCGTCGGCCATGTTCTCGGCAACCCAGCCTGCGATGGCGGCATTGCCGGCCTCGGCGTCGCTCCGGGAGTCCCAGACGCTGAGCGAGAGAACCTGCCCGTCGCCCGCCGCGACCGAATAGGCCTGGAAACCGGGCTGTGCCTGCAGGATCGGCAGGATCCCCGCTTCCGCCCGTTTGCCGAGCTCGTGTGCGTCGCCGTGATGGTGGTAGGTGGCCATGCGTGCGTGCATTCGCGCATCCCTTCCTGAGCCGGGGCCAAGGGCTCGGGCGAGCCTCGGCCGGCCGGCGAGTTGCCACGACCATCTCAGATCGGGGGTCCGCGGTCGAATCGCGGCGCCGAACCAGGTCTTGAAATGTCTTGAAATCTCGGACGCGGTGCGCCACGATAGCCGCGTTTTTCGGCAGTGCACTTCGTATCGTGAATCGAGAAAGGGGTCTGCAATGAAGAGTCGCCTTGCGGCGCTGACCGGTCCGCTCGCCGTCGTCCTCTGGATCGCGGGAATCGTCGTCACGAACGCCCTGTCCGACAAGATCCCGCACCACCCGACCGACGCGGAGCTCCTCACCTGGATCAAGGGGAACACCAACACGATCCTGGCCGGCGGCTGGCTCTGGATGCTCGGCTGCGTCTCGTTCGTCTGGTTCGCAGTGGTCGTGAGGGCGCGGCTCGCCGCCGCCGAGGGTGGGACGGCGACCTACTCGACGTTGTGCTTCGGAGGCGCTCTCGCCGCGGCCGCCTTCGGGATGCTGACGTCGGCGGGCGATGTCGGCGCGGCGATCAACAAGAACGACATCAGCGCCGCGACGGCGGGCACCCTGCACAACATCGGAAACATGTTCTTCGTCGCGGCCGAGCTGATGTTGATCCTCTTCTTCCTCGGCGCGGCGATCGTGGTGCTTCGGACCGGCGCGTTGCCGCGCTGGTTGGCGTACTTCGCGATCCTGATCGCGGTGGTGCTCGTGATCGGCCCGATCGGCTGGGCAGCGCTGATCTTCGGCACGCCGCTCTGGACGCTGGGGACGACGTGGATCCTCCTGCGCCCGGAGCGGGAGCCCCGCACCAACCGGGCGCCGGCGATCGCCTGAGCCGAAACGGCGGGCGGGAGGACCGGCTCCGGCCGAAGCTCCTCCCGCCCGCCGCGCTCGGCGGAGCGGCGGGTGGGCTCGAACCACCGACCTTCGGGCCAGGAAACCGTCGACGCGGAGCGTCGAACGAAGCAAGTAGCGGCGGGTGGGCTCGAACCACCGACCTTCGGGCCAGGAAACCGTCGACGCGGAGCGTCGAACGAAGCAAGTAGCGGCGGGTGGGCTCGAACCACCGACCTTCGGGCCAGGAAACCGTCGACGCGGAGCGTCGAACGAAGAGAAGTAGCGGCGGGTGGGCTCGAACCACCGACCTTCGGGTTATGAGTCCGACGCTCTAACCAGCTGAGCTACGCCGCCGTGCGCCGGCATTTTAGCCGCCGCGGACGGTGGGGTCGTGCCGGGGACTAGCCCTCCGAACGGGAAGGGCTAGCCGATGTGCAAGTGCACGGCGCGGGCCGCTCGATGATCCTGGGTGGACGGGCCGAGCGTGTCCCGGGTAGGCAGTGTTCGGGCCGCTTCTCAACGCTGTCTCGACCCGCGAGCGGTGAGACATGCTCGGCCCGTTCTCTTTCGGGCCAAGAAGTCGCCGGCAATCAGCCGGGGCGGTCGGCCGGCACGCAGGCGATCGCGAGGAAGAACCAGAGCACCGCGAGGGCGAGGGCCGGCACCTCGAAGATCGTCAGCCAGAGCGAGCCTGCGTGCTCGAGCCCGAGGATCGCGAGCCCCACCATCAGCGCGAGCCAGACGCCCGAAACGGCCAGCAGCGCGGCCTTCGGTGGCCCTTCGGCGGCGACGCCGACCGGGAGATCACGCGTGTTCTCGTAGGCGAGCAGCTTACGCAGACGGCGCGTGGCAAGCGCCACGCGCAGCCGGTCGCCGCGCGTGCGATGGAACTCGATCCGCTCCTCGGTCGCGGCGATCAGCGACCGCAGGTAGACGCGCCCGAACTCGGCCCGGCCCGAGCGGGAACGAACTCGTAGTGCCATCGGTCGCACGATATCGCGCCGCCCCGCGGGCATCTGCCGGGCGGCCCAGCTCGTCACGGTTCCTGAACGTCGTCTCCCGGCCAGGTGTCCGAGAGGAGGTAGCCCTCGGGGAACGGGTCGCCGGGATCGACGTAGAGCTGCGTCGTGCCCGTGATCCATGCGCTGCCGCGGATCGCAGGCACGATCGCCGGCGTGCCCGCTACGTCGGTCTCCGCCACGATCCTCCCGTCGAACGTCGTTCCGAGCGCCGAGGCGTGGGTCATCGCGTCACCGACCCGCATCGCACCCCGGGCGTGCAGGACGGCCATCCGGGCGGAGAGCCCGGTGCCGGTCGCCGAGCGGTCGAGGCGGCCCGGCGCGACGACCACGGCGTTGCGCGTGACGGCCCCGACGCCCTGCCACGGCTCGGCGATCTGCACGATCGAGACGCCGGCGATCGCGGGGTTCTCAGGATGCGCACAGGGGAGTTGCTCGCGTGCAGCCAGGCGGATCAGCTCGCCGGCGCGCGACAGGTCGGCCGCTTCGTGGGGCTCGATCGCGAAGCCGAGTGCGGCGGCGTCGGCGATCGCGTACCACATGCCGCCGAACGCGACGTCGATCGGTGAGTGTCCCGAGCCCTGCCACCTCGAGCGGAGCAGCGAGCGTGGCGACGAACGACGGGACGTTCGTCAGCTCGACGCTCTCCACCCGTCCGTCGCGACAGGCTGCACGAACCTCGACGACGCCCGCCGGCGCCTCGAGACGCAGCACCGTCTCGGGCTCGACCATCTGCACGAGACCTTCCTCAAGCAGGACGGTCGCGACACAGATCGTGTTCGAGCCGGACATCGCCGGATACTCGGTCGGCTCCATGATGATGTACCCCCACTCGCAATCAGGGCGAGTTGCCGGGACGAGCAGGTTCGCGTGCGTCGCCACCGACCCGCGAGGCTCCCGCAGGAGGAAGCGGCGCAGGGAGTCGTCTGAGCGGAGCGACTGCATCTGCTCGAACACGGTTGCGCCGGCGGGCGGGTCGACCCCGCCGACGACGACGTTCCCGACCTCGCCGCCCGCGTGGCAGCCGACGACGGTGATCGCCCGGCGAGCCCGCATCAACGCGCGACCTTACCTTCGCCCGGCGTGTCCGGCGGCTCTCCTAAGCTGGACACCGATGGCTGTCGTGGAGGAGCTCTGCTGGCGCTGCCCGACGCCGATGGCGTGGGTGCACGGGACCTGGCAGTGCCCGCGCTGCAAGTTCAAGCTCGGCTGCTGCGAGGGCGACCCCCAGACACCGTGTGACGTCCCGGCCGCGGCTCAACCCGGGCCGAGCTCGAGCACCGCGCGCACCTGAGCCGCGACGGCAGGCGCGCCGAGCCTGCCGGCCGGGAGCTCGACGGTGAGGCTGACCTGCCCGTCCGGCAGGTGGTTCTGCCAGTTCGACGCCGTGCCTGCGAGCCACGGCTCGTGGTAGAAGCGCATCCGCGCCAGGCGGGCGTAGCGGCGCCCGGCCTCGGAGCTGCGGCCGAAGGCCCACACGAGATTGAGGTGCTGGTGGAACCACACCGTGTAGCGCGGGTGGATCCGCGCGACGAGCCGGCGTACGAGCCGCGTCTCCGGCTCCGACCACGGCCTCGGGCCGGCGGCGAACACGGACCACGGCGGCCCGAAGCGCCTCCACCCGGCCGGGAAGTTCCGGTTCAGGTCGACCCCGTCCGCGTTCTGGCGCGTGCCGTGCGCGAGGCCGTCGGGATTGAAAGTCGGCACGAGCCAGAGGTCCTCCCGCGGATGCGACCGGCGGAGCGCCGCGACGACCGCCAGGCCGGCGCATTCGTTGCCGTGAATGCACCCGACGACGAGCACGCGCGGGCCGGGACCTGCGACGTGGAAGAGCTCGACCGGGCGGTGCTGCACCGAGTGACCGAGCAGAACGGCAGTCGCTAGGGTCGAGAACATGCCGGTGATCGAAGCCATCGACCTGCGCCGGACCTACCGGACGACCACCGGAGTGATTCGCCGCAAGCCACTCGAGGTCGAGGCGGTGCGCGGCGTGTCGTTCGCCGTCGAGCAGGGCGAGCTGTTCGGGCTGCTCGGGCCGAACGGCGCCGGCAAGACGACGACGATCAAGATGCTGATCACCCTACTGCTGCCGACGAGCGGGCAGGCTCGCGTGCTCGGGCACGACGTCGTCGACGATGCGAAGGTCGTGCGCCGGCGGATCGGCTACGTCTTCGGCGGTGATCGTGGGCTCTACGAGCGGCTCTCCGCGCAGGACAACCTGCGGTACTTCGCCGAGCTCTACGGCGTCTCCGGGAAGGCGCAGAGGCTGCGGATCGACGAGGTGCTCGAGCTCGTGGGTCTGAAGGGCCGCGAGCAGGAGCGGGTCGAGGGGTATTCCCGCGGCATGCGCCAGCGCCTGCACATCGCCCGCGGGATCCTCCACGACCCCGAGGTCGTCTTCCTCGACGAGCCGACGATCGGCGTCGACCCGGTCGGCGCGCGCGAGCTGCGCGCGACGATCTCGGGGCTGATCGAGTCGGGCAAGACGGTGCTCCTGACCACGCACTACATGTTCGAGGCCGACGCGCTGTGCGACCGGATCGCCGTCATCGCGAAAGGGCGGATCGTCGGGGCGGGCACCCCGGCCGAGCTGAAGGCCGGCGCCGACGAGGGCCGCGTCACCGAGATCGAGGTGTTCGGCGTCGACGGCCCGACCGTCGAGCGGCTACGCGCGATCGACGGCGTGACGGCGGTGACCGTGGAGGAGCGCGACCAGAAGCAGCTGCTCGTGGTGCAGGAGAGCGGTGAGCGCGAGCTGACTGCACCGCTGCTGGCCGAGCTGGGAGCGGTCGAGGTCGGGCGTGTCTCGACGCGCGAGCCGACGCTCGAGGATGCGTACGTCGCGCTGGTCGAGCAGTGAGCGCGCTCCGGATCGTCCGCAGCGGGTTCGTGACGAACCTGAAGATGCTCGGGACCTCCAGCTTCTTCCTGCTCACCTCGATCGTGCAGCCGATCGTCTTCGCGACGGTCGCCTTCTACATGTTCCGCTCGGGCGGCCGCTCCGGGACGCTGCTCTATGCCGCGCTCGGCGCCGGGATGATGGGCGTCTGGTCGACGACGCTCTTCGGGTCGGGCGGAATGATCCAGTGGCAGCGGTGGCAGGGCACACTCGAGCTCGGGGTCGGCGCCCCGCCGTCCATGACCCTGATCTACCTGCCGTTCTCGCTCGCGAACTCGTTCACCGGCATGTACGCCCTCGCGGCGACGCTCGTCTGGGGCCGTCTCGCCTTCGGCGTGCCGCTGCACCTGGCCCACCCCTGGCTGTTTGCCCTCGCACTGCCTGCAACCGTGATCTCGCTCGGCCTGATGGGCCTCGTGCTCGCGTCGACCTTCGTGCTCTACCGCTACGCGAACGCCCTCTCGAACCTGCTCGAGTATCCGGTCTGGATCGCCTCCGGGCTGGTCTTCTCGACGTCGATCCTGCCGGGTTGGACGCGCCCGATCTCCTGGGCGCTCCCGCCCTACTGGGGCGTGCTCGCGCTACGGCATGCTGCCCTCGGCGGCGAGGTGTGGAAACCGCTCGCACTCGTCCTCCTGCTCGGCCTGGCCTCGATCGTGATCAGCGTCTTCGCGTTCCGGTGGTTCGAGACTGCAGCGCGCGCCCGCGCGACACTCTCACTGACATGAGGCAGTGGTTCTCGGTCTTCTTCGTCGGAGGCGTCATCGCCTACCGCGGGCTCTTCAACTGGATCCGTCCTGCGATGTACATCCCGACCATGCTCGGTAGCCCCCTCTTCCAGCTGATCTTCTTCACCAAGCTCGGCCAGTATGCGCACGCGGAGTCACGCGACTTCTACATCGTCGGCAACGCGGTGCAGGTCTGCGCGATGTCGGCGGTGTACGGCATGACCATGTCGGTGGCGAACGAGCGCTGGTTCGGCACGCTCGGGCCGCTGCTCGCCTCGCCTGCGAACCGCGCGGCGGTGTTCCTCGGGCGGGGCGTGCCCGTGCTCGCGAACGGGCTTCTCGTCTCGGCGTTCACGTTCGGCGCCGGCGCCCTCCTGCTCGGCTTCCGTCCCGGCGCAGGCTCGATCCCGGCGCTCGTGGTGGTCGTCCTCGTGACGGCCGCCTCGTGCACGTGCTTCGGGATGTTGCTGGGGTCGATCGGGCTGCGCGCAAAGGACTTCTTCTTCACCGCGAACCTCGCGTACTTCCTGATGCTGCTCTTCTGCGGCGTGAACATCCCGCTTTCGGTGCTGCCCGGCTGGATGAGCGCGGTCGGACGCGGGCTACCGCTGACCCACGGGATCGCGGCCGCGCGCGAGGTGGCGGCCGGAGCGTCGCTGGGCACCGTCTCCGGTCTCGTGTGGACAGAGGCGGGGATCGCGGTGGCCTATGCGGTCGCCGGCTTCGGCCTCTTTCGGATCCTCGAGCGCGAGTCGCGCCGGACTGCCGTGCTCGACGCGTACTAAGTGCGCGCAGCCGTGTAGCCGGCGCCGTTCCGTTGGATGCGACCCTCGGCCACGGCGCGGCGCAGGGCGCGCCGCGCGACGCCCGGCCCCCAGTGCCGGGCGTTCGTCCGCGCAAGGAGCTCACGCTCGGGCAGAGGACGGTCGGCGCCGGCGGCCGCCCGCTCGATCGCGACCACCTGGCCCTCGAGCGGATCGTCGACGGCATGGAACGAGTAGCGAGGTGACCAGTGCGCGCCTGCTCGCACCGGGTACCCGGAGATCTCGCGGCGCCGACGCGGCCGTGGAGGCGCCGGCCGCCTGGGCTGCTCCTGCTCCTGCGCCGGCTCGGCGCTCCGCCTCGTCACCGTCGCCGGCAGCGGTGAGCGGCTCCGCGACGTCCTCGAGCGACTTCTGCTCGGCGTCCACCGCGAGGAACCACGCCAGCACGGCGGCGACGAACAGCCAGCCCGCACCGATCAGAAAGCCGACCATCATCTCGGTGGCACTCTTCGAGGCGATCAGCTTCCCGAAGAGCGCGGGACCGAGGATGCCGCCGAGCCCGGTTCCCACCGCGTAGAAGAACGCGATCGCAAGTGCGCGAATCTCCAGCGGGAACACCTCGCTGACGGTCAGATACGCGGCGCTTGCAGCAGCCGAAGCGAAGAAGAAGACGGCACACCAGAGCGCCGTCAGCGAGACCGCGGACAGGCTGCCCTGCTGGAAGAGGATCGCGGTCACCGTGAGGATGGCCGCCGCCACGCCGTGCGTGAGCGTGAGCATGACGCGCCGACCGACCACGTCGAACAGGCGGCCGAGGAGCAGCGGCCCGGCGAAGTTCCCGAGCGCGAAGGGGACGATGTAGTAGCCGATGTGCGCGCCGTTGGCGTGCATGAACGTCGTGAGGACGAGCCCGTAGGTGAAGAAGACCGCGTTGTAGGCGAAGGCCTGTGCGCTCATCATCGTCAGGCCCAGCACCGTGCGCGACGGGTAGTCGCTGAAGAGCACGCGCCCGATCGTCAGCACCCCGGTCGTGCCCTTCTGCGGGTGGATCTCGATCGTCTCGTCGACGTCGTCCAGTTGCTCGCCCGTCTCGTCTGACACGCGGCGCTCGATCTGACCGACGATCCGCTCGGCCTCCTCCTGCCTGCCCTTGATCATCAGCCAGCGTGGGCTCTCGGGGATCGCCCTCCGCGTGATCAGCACGCCGATCCCGAGGATCGCGCCCAGGCCGAACGTGAGGCGCCAGCCGAGGTCGAGCCTGAAGAGATGCGGGTTGAGGAAGACCAGCGAGAGCATCGCGCCGGCAGCCGTGCCGAGCCACCACGAGCCGTTGATCGCCAGGTCGACCCACCCGCGGACGCGCGCCGGGATCAATTCGTCGATCGCGCTGTTGATCGCGGAGTACTCGCCGCCGATCCCGGCACCCGCGAGGAAGCGGAAGAGGAAGAACGACCAGGCGCTCCACGAGAACGCCGTCAGCACCGTCGCAGCCAGGTAGAAGCCGAGCGTGAGCATGAAGAGCTTCTTGCGCCCGAAGCGGTCGGTGAGGTGGCCGAAGACGAGAGCGCCTGTCACGGCGCCGCCGACGTAGAACGCTCCGATCAGTCCGACCTGGAACGAGGAGAAGTGCAGCGACGCCTTCTGCAGCGTCGGGCCGATCGAGCCGACGATCGTCACCTCCAGCCCGTCGAGGATCCAGACGAAGCCGAGCGCGAAGACGACGAGCCAGTGCCAGCGCGACCACGGCAGGCGGTCGAGCCGCTTTGGTACGTCGGTCTCGATCGCCTTGGCGGCCGCTTCGCTCATCGCGCGGCGTGATGTACCAACTCTGCGCAGCGGGGAAACATCACAGCGCTCGCCCGCCGCCACCCGGCTCGACTGATTGACTCCCTGCTCGTGACGACGGACCCGCTTCAGCTGTTCCACGACTGGGTCGAAGGGGACGAGATGGCGATCGCGACCGCGACGCCGGAGGGCCGGCCGTCGGTGCGAATGGTCCTGCTGAAGAGCGCCGACCAGCGCGGCTTCACGTTCTTCACCGGATATACGTCGCGCAAGGGACGCGAGCTCGAGGCCAACCCGCGCGCGGCGCTCCTCTTCCGCCGGCCGGGCATTCAGGTGCGAGTCGAAGGGCGGGTCGAGCGGCTCAGCGCGGCGGAGTCGGACGCGTACTGGGCGACCCGGCCGGTTGCCTCACGCCGCAGCGCTGCGGCCTCGAACCAGTCGCGGCCGATTCCCTCACGTGCGGAGCTCGAGGCCGCCGTTGCCGCCCAGCCGGCGGAGCCACCGCGGCCGGAGCGTTGGGGCGGCTACCGCCTCGTGCCCGACACGTACGAGTTCTGGCGGCACCGCGACGACCGGCTCCACGAGCGTCACCTGTACAGGGCACGCGACGACGGCTGGGAGCGGCTACTTCTTCAACCGTGAAGCTGTTCGCCGCCGCAGCGATCACGTTCGCTCTCACCGGCTCGACCGCCGGGCCCGCCCCGAGGCTGGCGGGCTGCCCGGTGTTCCCACCATCGAGTGTCTGGAATCAACCCGTCGACAAGCTGCCGGTCGCCGCGAACTCCGCGGTCCTGATACGCGCGATCGGCACCGGAGCCTCCGTGCATGCGGACTTCGGTAGCGGCCTCTACGACGGTTCGCGCATCGGCATTCCGTTCGTCGTGGTTTCCGGAAGCAAGACGCCGAAAGCGCGGGTCGCATTCGACTATGCCGACGAGAGCGACAAGGGCCCGTACCCGATTCCCACCGGGGTCCCGATCGAGGGCGCGCCTGCCCATGCGACCGAGGGCGACCGCCATGCCCTGATCCTCGACCGCGATTCGTGCAAGCTCTACGAGCTGTATGCGCTGCGTCGGGTAGGCGCCCGCTGGGCTGCAGGCTCGGGAGCGGTCTGGAACCTGCGCTCGAACGCCCTGCGGCCGCAGGGCTGGACTTCGGCCGATGCGGCGGGGCTGCCGATCCTGCCCGGTCTCGCGCGCTGGGACGGTGACGCCTCGACGGGCCGCATCGACCACGCTCTCCGCTTCACGGTCGAGCGGACGCGCCGCGCGTACATCTATCCCGCACGTCATTTCGCGAGCGACTCCACCGATCCGTCGTTGCCGCCGATGGGGCTGCGCGTGCGGCTGAAGGCAAATGTCGACATCGCCAGGCTGCCGCCCCAGGCGCGCATCGTCGCGCAGGCGATGAAGACGTACGGGCTGATCCTCGCCGACAACGGCTCCAACTGGTACGTGTCGGGGGCGCCGAGCCCGCACTGGTCGAATGACCAGCTACACGCGCTCGGGAGCCTGACCGGCGCCGACTTCGAAGTGGTCGACACCTCCGGGCTGCGGCCGTAGCGAAACGGTGAACCTCGTGCCGGCCGGGCCGCTTTCGACCTGCACGTCGCCGCGCATCGCCGTCGTCAGCTGCTTGACGATCGCGAGCCCGAGCCCGCTGCCCACGGGCCGGCCCTTGCCCACCTTGTCGTAGAGGTAGAAGCGCTCGAACGCGTGCACCAGGTCGTCGGCGGGGATTCCGGGCCCGGTGTCCGCGACGACGAGCCGGCCCGGCTCCGCCGTGACCTCGACCGTTCCGCCGGCCGGCGTCTCGCGGAGCGCATTCTCGACGAGGTTCGACGCGACCTGCAGCAGCCGGTCGCGATCGGCTTCGACCCAGGCCTCTGCACCCGTGGCCCGCAGTTCGACGCCGAACTCGCGTGCCGCGGCCTCGTGGCGGCCCACCGCCTCCCGCGCAGTCTCCGCGAGATCGACGGGCTCGCAGTGCACGGCGAACTCGGCGCGGTTCATGCGCGCCAGGTCGAGCAGGTCGCGGACGAGGCGTTCGAGCCGCCCCGACTCGAGCGCGATCGTGCGGGCGGCCTCCTCGGAGCCGAAGGCCCCGTCGGCCAGCCCCTCCGCATAGCCGCGGATCGCGGTCAGCGGCGTCTTCAGCTCGTGGCTCACCGAGAGCAGGAAGTTGCGCTCGGCCTCCCGCGAGGCCGCCAGCTGCTCGGTCATGTGGTTGAACGCGCGCGCGAGTGCGGCAAGCTCCCTCGACCCTTCAGTGGGCAGGGGGTCGTGCCGCTCATCGGCCGCAAGCGCACGGGTCGCCTCGGCCACGCGCCGGATCGGCCGCACGATCGAGCGGGCGACGAAGAACGAGATGGCCGCCGCGAACAGCACACCGGCCAGACCTGCCAGCAGCAGGTCACCGAGAAACGGGCGCCACGCCGCCGACTGCAGGCTTGCCGGGCGCAGGAAGATCAGGCCGAGATTCGGCAGCGTTCGGTACGAGTAGAGCTGCCGGCTGCCGAGGTAGGTCGTCTGCCCGTCACTCGACCGGTTCACGTTCGGCACGAGCGCAGCGAGGTTCGCCCGCGGCTCGATCATGATCCGCACGTTGCCGGACAGGCTGTTCTGGGTCTTGTAGTTGACGTTCTGGCGGCGCTGGAAAGCGAGGTCGTCGGCTCGCCGGGCGAGGTTGGACGCCTGCGACCGGTCGACCTGCCTCCGGGTGAGCACCGCACCGATCGCGATCGTCAGCGCCAGCGTCAGTGCGAGCGCCGCCAGCGTCGCCGCAAAGAGCCGCGCGCGGAGGCTTTTCACCTTCGGGCGCCGCTCCTCATTGCGGCATCGCCTTGTACCCCGTGCCGCGCAGCGTGCGGATCAGGTCGGGGCGGCCGAGCTTGCGCCGTAACTGGGCGACATGAACATCGACCGTCCGCGTCCCGCCGGGATACTCCTGGCCCCACACGCGATCGAGCAGGACGTCGCGGGAGACGACCACCCCTGTGTTCGCCATGAAGAACGCGAGCAGGTCGAACTCCTTGGCAGTCAGCTCGACGGGCCTGCCGCCGACAGTGACGTCGTGTGACTCCTTGTCGAGCAGGACATCGCCGAGCGAGAACGAGTTCCGCCGGTCCTGCGGCTCCGTGCGGCGAAAGATCGCCTTCATGCGGGCCACCAGCTCGCGCGGCGAGAACGGCTTCGTCAGGTAGTCGTCGGCGCCTACCTCGAGCCCGACGATGCGATCGGGCTCCTCGTCGCGGGCGGTGAGCATGAGGATCGGCACCTGAGAGCGGCCACGGATGTCGCGGCAGACCTCGAAGCCATCCTTGCCGGGGAGGCCGATGTCCAGCAGCACCATGCGGATCTGGTGCCGGTCGAGCTCGACGAGCGCGTCCTCGCCGGACCGCACCCAGACGACTCGGTAGCCGTCGCGAGTGAGATAGCCGCGGACGAGCTCTCCGACCGAGGGCTCGTCTTCGACGAGGAGAATGGTCCCCGCCATGTCCGCCGAAGGCTATTAGAAGGACGAGGCGCGCACACGCACGGCTGCGCCACCGTCGATCCGCATGGTCACGACGGACATCTTCCGCCGCAGGTCACCGGGGGTCGCGGGCAACTTGTCGATGACGACGAGGGTCGTGGACGAGAGCGGGACGACGACGGTGCTGCCGAGCTCCCGCAAGGTGATCGATGTCGCGGAGGCCTGGACGATGCGACCGCGGTCGAGGATCAAGGTGTGCGGCGTCTTCCGGATCTTGAGGTTGATCTCCACGTGAGACCACTGGCCCGGGACCCGGGGAATCGGCGGGACCTTGAGCACGCCGGCGGCGGCGCCGCCGGCGAGGACGAGGGCGAGGGTGGCGGCAGCGAGGGCGGTTTTCCGCATGGAGTGACTATGGCCTGCGCGGGTCACGCTGTGGTTGCGCGTGCGTAAGCCGGAAGTAAAACGGCAGAGCCGCCGGCGGATCGCCGGCGGCTCTGGATCTCGTCGGAGCCCTCGCGCTCTAGGTCGGTGGGTCAGTTGGCACCTCTGCCCGACCACACCCGTCAATGTGCCTTCGACCTGCGCTCTCGGCTCGGAATCTTCCCTCCCGGACCGGACAGACCGGCTCGAAAGGCTCGTCATGGCTCAGGGATTCGGCGGGCGGGCCGGAGCCTCCTGCTACCGTGATGGCACTGAGCGCCGTCCGGTGCTCGTGAGATCTGGCTTCTCGTTCCTCCTTTTCAGGCGTATCGAGTCTCTCGCATCTCGAACCCTGTAGAAAAACCAAGGAGTCGAACAGCATGTCCCAGTCGTTCCAGGCGCTCGGCGTGAGCGCACCCGTCGTGCGGGCGCTTGCCGCGCGCAACATCCACAAGCCGTTTGCCGTTCAGGAGCTCGTGCTCCCGGACGCGCTCGGCGGCCTCGACATCCTCGCCGAGGCGCCGACCGGATCGGGCAAGACGCTCGCGTTCGGGCTGCCGCTCGTCGAGCGCACCACCGCGGCAGGCGCTCAGCCCGTCGCACTCGTCCTCGTCCCGACCCGCGAGCTGGCGACTCAGGTCGCAGCCGACCTGCGCCCGCTCGCCGAGACGAAGGGCCTGCGGGTCGCAACCGTCTACGGCGGCGTCTCGGTCGGCCCCCAGGCAAAGAAGGCCCGCGGCGCGCACGTCCTCGTCGCAACACCAGGGCGCCTCAACGACCTGCTCGAGCAGCGTCTGATCAAGCTCGACGCAGTGCGCACGCTCGTCCTCGACGAGGCCGACCGCATGCTCGACATGGGCTTCAAGCCCCAGGTCGACCGGATTCTGCGCACGGTGCCGACGAACCGGCAGACGATGCTCTTCTCCGCCACGCTGGACGGCGGAGTGGCAGAGCTCGCGCGCGCATACACGGCGAACGCGTCGCGTTTCCGCGCCGAGCTGCCGAGCGACCGCAGACCGGGCACGATCGAGCACACCTTCGTCCCGGTGACCGCCGAGGGAAAGCTCGACCGGCTGGTGGAGCAGCTCGAACGCCGAACGCGGGCTCGCGCTCGTCTTCGTCCGCACCAAGCACGGCGCCGACAAGCTCGTGCGCAAGCTCGCTCGCGAGGACGTCGCGGCGGTGGCGATGCACGGCAACCTCTCGCAGAACCAGCGGGAGCGCGCACTCGCACGCTTCGAGTCCGGGAAGGTGCCCACGCTCGTCGCAACCGACGTCGCGGCGCGCGGCCTCGACATCGACGACATCACGCACGTGATCAACTTCGACCCTCCCCACGGCGATGAGGACTACGTGCACCGGGTCGGACGCACCGGTCGCGCCGGCCGGAGCGGCACCGGAGTCACCTTCGTGCTCCCGGAGCAGCAGCACGACGTCGGCCGCCTCGCGGAGCGCCTCGGCCACGGCGAGCAGTTCGGAGCGGCCGGAATGAGCCCTCCCGCGAAGCCCCGCACGCAGTCGCGTCAGCGCCGCCGCCGTCCGCGCTGACCGCCGGAGGATCGCGCCGGGCGGGAAGGCCGCCCGGCTACGATGGCTCCGTGTTCGGTTTGCGGGTCGCTCCGGGAACGGAGCGGAGCGAGCGGCTGTTGGGACTCCTGGTGATCGCCACCGGGTTGGCCGCCATCGACCAATGGGTGAAGCTGGCCGTCCATACGCCGCTGTGGGCCGTTCACCATCGCTCGGATCTGTGGTTCTTCGGCTCGTGCGGTGTCCTGGTCGCCGTGCTGCCGCTGACACGGCTTCCGTCGCGCGCTCTGTCGGCCGCTGCCGGGATCCTGAGCGGCGGCGTGCTCGGGAATCTCCTCTCGGCAAGCTCCGGCGGGCTCGACGTTCCCAACCCGATCATCGTCATGCACGGCGTCGGCGGTATCGCCTTCAACCCTGCGGATGCGTTCATCGAAGCCGGGAACGTGGCGCTCGTCGCGACGCTGATGTGCATCGCCTGGCGCCGCCGGGAGGAGCTGAGCGCCTGGCGTGCACGTGCGCGTGCCACCTACCGCCTCGAGTTGCGGTCCCGCGGCCGCCGCTGAGCGCGCGGCAGGCGGCTCGAACGGACGCTGTCAGTCGTCGTCGATGAGCTCGAGGAGCTGCGACTTCGTCTCCTCGAGACCATCGAACGCCTGTGCGAGACCGATCGCAAACGTGCGAAGCCGCGCCCGGTCCTGGTCTGTCTTGGCGGAGATGACGGCGAGCCGCTCCTTGTGATCACGGGCTTCCTGCCGGGCAGCCTCGAGCGCGTGGCTGGCATCGTCGAACCGGTTCGCGAAGTCGCTCACGCGCTCCTGAAGCGCGAGCAGCAGCTTGGCAGCGCCGGCGACCGCAGCGGAGAGCTCGGCGAGCTCCCCTTCGACGACCATCCTGTTTTCCGACTCCTCCGCGGCCGGGGCTGAAACCGGGGGCGCGGGAGCAGGTGACCAGACGGGCTCGTCCTGGCCGGCGGCCGCGAGAGGCTCGACGGGAGCGGCCTCGACGGGGAGCTCCTCGGCCGGATCCGTCTCGGCAGGCTGAGGAAACTCGGTGTGCTGAGGGGCTTCGTCGGGCGGTGCAGGCTCGGAGAACAGGTGTGCCGGCGGCGCGGGCTCGGGGGCCGCCGGGTAGGCGGCCTCCTCGACCGGAGGCTCAGGCACCAGCACGACGTCGGAGGCCGCGGGCTCGAACGGGAACGCCGCAGGTGCGGGCTCGGGAGGCGAAACCACCGCGGAAGGCGGAGGCACGGCAGGCGCTGCCGCAGGGGGTGTTGCGACTGGATCCGGGTCGTCGTCGACCGCCGCGTCCTCGCCGAAGATCCGGCTCTTCAGGAGCGCGTTCAGTGCATCGGAGGCGATCAGGACGAACTTTGCCGTCGGGCCTGCGAGCTCGCGCAGCGCCTCGAGACGCGACTCGGCCGGATCGGCGACGGCGATCACCGGCCGCCCCCCCTCCCTGCCGAGCGGCACTGCGCTCAGCCGTCGCGCATCGGCGAGCGACATCAGCGTGTGCGCCATCGGATCGATCGTCAGGCTGTGGCGCGCGCGAAACTCGAGTCCGTCGCCCGCCTCACCCAGCCCGGCGCTGTCGGAGCCGGGTGCGTCGGCGTCGGAGTTGGGGGCGGGGTTTGTCAGGACTGCCATCGGAGGCTCGAGACGTACCTCACCATCGGCGCGGAGCACCCTTCCTGGTGCACCAAATCGAGTGATTGACCCGCCGAGAGCGCCTCGAGTTGCGACCTGAATGACCTGCTGCGCTCCTCCTATCGCAGCCCTGCTTTACGGGGCAGGCAACTCGCGGAAGAGCAGCACGGTGTAGGCGTAGTCGATCGTCGGGTACCAGGGCGGCTGAAGGTAGGACAGGGAGTTGTCGTACTGGTAGACGCGGGTGGCGAACATGCTCATGTAGCCACCCTGATTCGTCGCCGTCGCGCCGGTGAAGACCATCGTGCCCTTGCTCTGGCTCGAGCTCGAAGACCGCCAAAGGCCCGTCTGCGCGATCGTGGCCGCACGCCAGTTGAGGTTGAACGGCGCCCACTGTGCGACGATCATCTCGTTGCCGGCGATCAGGCCGAGCACGTCGTCACCGGTCTGGACCCAGTCGATGTTACCGCCGATCACGACGTTGTTCGCCGAGGCCACGGTGACCCGGCCGTTGACGCAACTGCCGGTCACGGCCGGGCTGCCGCACGTCGAGGTGCCGCCGGCGACCACGACGTCCTGCTGCGCGTACACGGCGCCGTTCGACGGCACGTTGTACGTCGTCGCGGCGCCGCAGGTCGGTGCGGTGACGTCGTCCGCGTTGCCCCCGGTCAGCGTGCACTTGGCGATCTGAATCGTCCCGTCGCTGACGAAGGTCATCTCCCAGGCGTCGGCCGTCGGATCGTTCAGGTAGATCCCCGACAGTTGCGCCGCACGCGAGATGTCGGTGAGCGACGTCGTGAAGTTGTTGAACTGAATCGGCTGCTTGACCACCGTGCGAATGTTGGCCGACGTGTACTTCTGCGCGCCGTTCATCATCGTCGGGTTGCCGGTGATGCTGCCTTCCGCGTAGAGGTTCCCGTAGGCGGTGCCCGAGTGGTTGATCGAATGCTTGACGCCGTTCGAATCGACGCCGGCATAGATCTTTCCGTAGGTGGTTGCGGTCGAGCCATAGCTGATGTCGTTGTTCGCAAGCATCTGGAAGTCGGCCACCGACGATGGACGGATCTGCTCTTCCAGGATCCGGTAATTGCTCGTCGTGCCCGTCTTGCGGCCCGTCGCGACGATGTCGACAACCTGCGAGCTCGCGCTCGTCCCGGTTACCTGCAGGTTGTACTCGTAGCCGTTCCCGAGCGTGCACCACCGGTCCTTCCCGTTGGGATACGTCCACGTGAGCCCGTACGTCCAGGTCGCCGGGGTTGGGGTCGCACCGCAGGAGCTCGAGACCACCGGGTTGGAGCCCGCCTTACGGGACGATTCGCCGGCCGCGACGTCGTGCAGGTAGTACTGGTTGTCGTCGACGAGCTTCGAGACGTAGTTGTCGATGCCCGCCTCGGCCGCCTGCAGCGCGGCGTCGCTCTGGATCGCCTGCACGCTGCGGCCCTCGTCGGCCTGGACAACGTCGATCAGGACGGTGCCGAGCATGGCCAGGACCACCGTGAGGACGACGATGAGAATGAGCGCGCTGCCCTCTTCGGCGCGCGCACGAGCAACGATCGGCTTCAGCATGTCGGTGTCCTCAGGTTGGCGGACTGGGTGTAGATCGTCGTGCCGTCGCCGGGTGAGCTCAGAGGCTTGATCGAGAGGCTCAGATCGACGCGAGCCACGGAGGCGGGCGTCGTCGTGACCGCCCCAGACGAGTCGTAGTAGGTGAACGGGCCCGTGCTCGTGATCGACCCGACAAGGGTCCGCCACGGACCGATTGCCGGGAGCGTCCAGGGCGGACCGCCGGTGTTGCTGCTGGTCGAGAACGCCCGCTGGAAGTTGCCGCTCGACAGCTGGTAGCTGATCTGGCGCAGGTGGTACGGCGTTGCGCGGTCGGGGGACGTGAACGTGATCTGGCTGGCCGTCGCGGTCGTGACGGGAGAGGTGGCGCCGTTGCAGAGCGCCTGGCGCAGGTCGGTCGTGAACTGGTCCAGCGCGGCTCGCGCCTCTGTCTGCAGCGTGCTCTGCTCGCGTGAGCGGCCGCTGCGGGCGACCGTCACGGACAGAAGCTCGGCGAACATCGCCATCAGGAGCGCCAGGACGGCGATCGCGGCGAGCATCTCGATGAGGGTGAATCCCTCCTCGCGGCGGAGAGCCCTCGCCAGCCTGGTCAGCATCCCGTCACCGTGATCGTGTTGGCGTTCTTGGGGCTCGAGTTGATGTTGGAGGTCGTCGAAGTCCCGCTGTAATTCGCTGCGGACTTGGCAGTGATCGAGTAACCGTTACCGAAGGGCACGTTCGCCGAGAATGTGGCCAACCCGGCGGCATTGGTCGTCGCAGTCAGCGTCGGATTCGTCGCTCCCCCCAGATTCCAGGGACCGCCGCTGACCGTCACGACAGCGTTGTTGCATTTGACGCCCGACCCGTTCTGAACGGTTACGTTGACCGTCGCGAGCTGCGCATTGGTGAAGGTGAAGGTGGACGTCAGGTTCGTCGGGTACCCCGGCGGGGAGGGCACGTTCGCCGCGAGTGAGTTGCTGTAGAAGGTGCCGCCGGAGACCGCAACGGTGTAGTTGAGGCCTGGGACGAGCGGCTCGGAGTTGAGCGTCGTCACGGCGAGCTGGGCGCCCGGGTAGGTGAACGACTGGGTGCCCCGTGACGAGGTGACGGTGACTGTGCCGGTGCCGGCGTAGTTGGTGCCGTTGGAGTTCTTGAGCTGCACGTAGATCGTCGCGGGCTTGTACACGTCGACGGTGACCGGCTGGGTCTGGCTCGGCGCCAGACCGAAATGGACGCTGCTCGCGGGCGGGGTCGTATCCGCGAAGGGGACGTAGCCGCTCGCGGCCGGGACCGTCACGTCGTAGTACTGGCCGCTGCCCGTCGGAGTCAGCGCCGCGAACGTGACCTGACCGGAGCTGTCGGTGATGTCCGACTCGGAGAAGCTGTTCGGCCCTGCGACGTCGACCTGGTAGTTCGGGACGACACTGTTGTTGCCGATGTCGACCACGCTCGCAACCACCTGACCCTGACTCTGCGAGGCCTTGATCGGCGGCGCGACGTACGTGACGTCCTGGGCGAGCTGATGGCCGTCACTCGAACGGGTGACCGTCACGGTCACCTTCTTGTAGTTCGCGTACGACTGGTAGCTCAACGGCGTCGGATCGTTGACGTAGCTGATCTTCGTGGTCTGCGTGGCGGAGAGGCCGTTCAGGGAAAGTGTCTGAGTCAGCGGGACGACGCCGGGCGGGTTGCCCGAGACATTGCCGACGTCGCTGTACTGCAGGTTGCGGATCTGCTCGATCTGTGTCGTCGCGGCCTGCTGGGCGAGTGTCTTCTCGCGCGAGCGGTTGGTCGTCTTGAGCGCGGAGAGGAGCAGCAGGATCATCGCCGAGCCCACGACGGCGAAGATGACCGTCGCGAGCACGACCTCGATCAGCGACTGCCCTGCCTCGCCGGCAGCCCGTGGCCGCGCACGCAGCAGCAGGGCCCGCGAGCGCCCTACCGACGCCTGGAACGCGCAGTTCATAGCGCCCGTATCGGCAACGGGCCGTGCGGCCTTGAGTCCCCCCAGAGTGGGAGGCGGGTGCCTCCGGCGGGCGTCGCGCTAGAGCTGCGCTGCGGCCGGGTGGGCCGTCTGGTGGCGCTCTTCCAGGAAGGCGCCGACGATCTCGGGGTCGAAATGCGTCCCGGCGGCGCGCGACAGCTCCTCGAGCGCCATGTCGACCGGCAGAGCGGCCCGCCAGGGCTGCTCGCGGGTCATGGCGTCGAAGGCGTCGGCGACCGCGAAGACTCTTGCCGGAAGCGGGATCGCATCGCCACGCTGGCCGCGCGGGTAGCCGGTCCCGTCCCAGCGCTCGTGATGGCCGCCGACCACTTGGCGGGCGACGTCGCTCAGTCCAGGCACGGAGGCGACGATGCGCTCGCCCACCCAGGGGTGCTCGCGAATCTCGTCCAGCTCGGAGCGGGTCAGGGCGGTCCGCTTGAGGAGCACCGCGTCCGAAACGACCAGCATTCCGATGTCGTGGAGCCGGCAGCCGTACTCGAAGCGAGGGTCGTCGAGCAGCTCAGGCGCGACCGTCTCGGCGAGTGCGAGCGCGAGCGCTGTCACGTTCTCGGTGTGGTCGCGCGTCTCGGCGAACTTGCCACGCCGGTAGTCGCGCAGCTCGAACGTGCGCGCGAGCGCCTGGACGACGACGTTCGCCGTCTCGTAGTCGGCCGGCGTCGGCTCGGTTGCCTCGGGCGGGACGTCCGGAGTGCCTGCGTCGGTGGCCACGGGGATCTCTTCGGCATTTTCCGCGCGCTTCCTCATACCCAATTTCAGGCAGCGGGGTCCCGGGCCTCGAAATCGGCTTCCCTTCTACGGATGTCGGCTCTCAAGATTCCGCGGCGGGCGCCGATACGGAAGGCATGAACATCGACGAGCTGTTGACGCGCGCGGTCGAGACCGGCGCCAGCGACCTGCACTTGAAACTCGACCGTCCGCCGATGCTGCGCGTCGACGGCGGTATCGAGCCCCTGAGCGACATGGGGCCGCTCACAGCAGAGCACCTCGATGCGGTGCTCGAGCACACAGCGGCGGCGGTGCCGCACAGGCTGGCGACATTCCACGAGACCGGCGAGCTCGACACGTCGTACCAGACGGCTTCGGGCGCGCGTTTCCGCCTCAACGCCTTCCGTCAACGTGGCGCGATCTCGTTTGCGTTCCGCTACATCTCCAGCAGCATCCCGAGCTTCGACGACCTGCACATGCCGCCCGGCATCCGTCAGCTCGCCGAGATGCACCACGGCCTCGTCCTGGTCACCGGCGCGACGGGCGCGGGGAAGTCCACGACTCTCGCTGCCGTCGTCGACCACATCAACCAGACACGCACCCAGCACATCGTGACGGTCGAGGACCCGATCGAGATGCTCCACACCGACGGCAGCTGCATCGTGAACCAGCGGGAGATCGGCATCGACACCGCGAGCTTCAACGAGGCTCTTCGCCGAGCGCTCCGGCAGGACCCGGACACGATCCTGATCGGCGAGCTACGCGACCAGGAAGCGGCGACGACGGCCCTGCAGGCGGCGGAGTCGGGCCACCTCGTGCTGTCGACGATGCACACCATCGATGCGGCCGAGACGATCAGTCGCCTCGTCGACTTCTTCCCAGAGACGAAGCACAAGATGGTGCGCTCGGTCCTCGCAGGAGTCCTGCGCGGCGTCGTCTCCCAGCGCCTGCTGCCGCGCAAGGACAAGGGCCGGATCGCCGCCGTCGAGGTGATGGTGTCGAACGAACGGATCGCGGACCTGATTCGGACAGGTGAGGTCGAAGAGATCCCGACGGCGATCGAGGAGGGCGGGTTCTACGGCATGCAGACGCTCTCCCAAGCTCTGATCGACCTCGTGCTCGCAGATCTCGTCGACCGCGACCTGGCCGCCGGGGTCGCGCCGAACCGGCACGACTTCATGATCGCGTTGAACCACGCCGAGAAGATGCGTGCGACGTTCGACAGCGACGGCGCGGAGGCGACAGCTCAGGTTCGGAGCCCGGTCGAGCCGGAGCCCACCGCCGACGAGGCAACCGCCGAGCCGGAGCCCGCACATACCGCGACCCCCCTGCGCGTCCTCTAGCGACACGATGGCCGTGCCGCCGCTTCTCGCCGCGCTGGCCCTCGTGCCCGGGCTCGCCGTCGGGAGCTTCCTCAATGTCGTCGCGGCGCGCGTGCCCGACCGCCGTTCGGTCGTGCGCCCGCGCTCGGCCTGCGGGGGGTGCGGTCGCGAGATCGCGTGGTACGACAACATTCCCTTGCTCTCCTATCTCCTTCTGCGGGGCAGGTGCCGGGGCTGTGCGAGCCGTATCGGCGTGGTCTATCCCGTCGTCGAGGCAACGGCGGCGCTCCTGATCGCAGGGTGCTTCGCACGCTTCGGGGTGACGCTCACCGCCCTGGTGGAGTCGGTCTTCTGTGCGACTCTCGTCACGGTCTCGGTCACGGACCTGCAACGCCGGGTGATCCCGAACCGGATCGTGCTCCCTGCCGCCGCCGTCGTCGCCGCAGGCATGACTGCGGCCGAGCCCTCGCCGCAATGGATCATCGCCGCGGCGGCGGCAAGCGCCTTCCTGCTCATTTTCGCCCTGGCCGTTCCCGGCGGAATGGGGATGGGCGATGTCAAGCTCGCGCTGCTGATCGGCGCCGGCCTGGGCCGGGTCACGGCCGTCGGCATGATGATCGGCTTGCTCGCAGCGCTCGTCCCGTCACTCGCGCTCGTCGCCCGGCACGGGCGCAAGGCGCGGAAGATGACCATTCCGTTCGGGCCCGCGCTCGCGTTCGGTGCGATCGTGGCCCTGTTTGCGGGCCATGCCATCCTTGGTTGGTACTGGGCATTCAACGGCTGAGACCGACAGGTTCAAGGAAACACCGAGACCGGCCGATGAGAACTGAGCAATGTCGGTAGACACCCACCAGCCCGACGTGCAGCCCGGCCCCGGTGACATCGAAACCGCGCGCGAGCTCGCCACGCGGTTCCGGATGCCGCTGGTCGACCTTGCGGTCGTCGGGATCAACCCCGAGGCGACGAAGCTCATCCCCCTCAACGTGCTCGAGCGGGTCGGCGCGATCCCGTTCGCCTTCAACGACGGCGTGCTCTCCGTCGCGATCACCAACCCCGAGAACATTCACGAGATCGACGGGCTGCGTCTTGCGACGCGCCATCCGGTCGAGTTCGCGATCGCCCCGGAGGAGGACGTTCAGATCGAGATCCGCCGCCTCTCGCGGGCGAGCGAGGCCTTCTCGAGCGTGCTCGACAGCGACGTCGTGCCCGCCGACGACGATCCGGACGACCTCGAGGCAGACGACGGCATCACCGACGGCCCGATGGTGCGCCTGATCAACTCGATCATCTTCCAGGCCGCCGAAGAGGGCGCCAGCGACGTCCACTTCGAGCCACAGGAAGACGTGGTTGTCGTCCGGTTCCGGGTCGACGGCGTGCTGCACGTCACCCAGCGCGTGCCGCGCAAGCTGCTCTCGGGAATCGTCACTCGTCTCAAGGTCCTGGCGAAGCTCGACATCGCGGAACGGCGCAAGCCTCAGGACGGGCGCATCTCGCTCGACGCGGCGGCGGCCGGCCGGACGCTGGACGTGCGCGTCGCGACGCTGCCGACCGTGGAGGGCGAGTCGGTGACCATGCGCCTCCTCGACAAGTCGCGCACGCCTCCGACCCTCGAGGAGCTCGGCCTCTCCCCCGAGATGGGCCAGCAGTTCTACGAGATCGTCAAGCGACCTACGGGCGCGTTGCTCGTCACAGGGCCGACCGGCTCGGGCAAGTCGACGTCGCTGTACGCCGCGCTCGCCGAGCTCAACCGCCCCGAGATCAACGTCATCACGGTCGAGGATCCGGTCGAGTACCGGCTCGCCGGCGTGGAGCAGGTGCAGATCAACCAGCGTGCCGGCCTCACGTTCTCGTCGGCGCTCCGCTCGATCCTGCGCTCCGACCCCGACGTGGTGATGGTCGGCGAGATTCGCGACGTCGAGACGGCGAAGATCTCGATCGAGGCGGCGCTGACGGGGCACTTCGTGCTCTCGACGTTGCACACGAACGACGCGCCGAGCACGATCACGCGCCTGAACGAGATGGGCGTCGAGCCCTTCCTGACGGCCTCGGCTCTCTCGGCGGTCCTCGCCCAGCGGCTCGCCCGCAAGCTCTGCCTGAGCTGCGCGGAGGAGTACCGCCCGAGTGACGCAGAGCTCCGCGCTGCACGCGTACCGGAGCATCAGTTCGAGGAGTTTCTCTCGCTCACGCTGCGACGGGCGACCGGCTGCCCGCGATGCTCGAACACGGGCTACAAGGGCCGCGTGGGCGTCTTCCAGCTCCTGCGAATGAACGACGCTCTCGAGTCGCTGGTGGCGACCGGAGCGAGCCGCGACGTGCTCGAGGCGGCGGGTTTCGAGACCGGCATGCGGTCGCTCTGGAGCGACGGCCTCGACAAGGTCAAGTCGGGCGTCACGTCGGTCGAAGAGCTCGCCCGCGTCCTCGTCTGAACCGCTGTAACAGCGGCGTTGCGCCGGCAAAGATCACCCTTCCGGGGGTGAGCTTCAAGCAGCCGCGAGGCGATACCGGGAAAACAATGATGTTCCCTCCCAAGGAGAATTCTATGGATCGTTTGCGGCAGCGTCTCGCCCAGGAGGAGGGCTTCACCCTCATCGAGCTCCTGGTCGTGATCGTCATCATCGGCATCCTGCTTGCGATTGCCGTACCGTCGTACCTCGGTTTCCGCGCCCGCGCCCAGGACAGCGCAGCTCAGGCGAACGTCCGTGCTGCTCTGCCGTCGGTCGAGGCATGGTTTGCCGACCACAACAGCTACTCCGGTATGACGACCGCCACATTGAAGGCAAGCTACGACAGCGGTCTCTCGCCCAACATCAAGGTCGCTGTGTCGGCAACCGGCGCGAACTACTGCGTCGACGCGGTCGGCCAGTCCGCCTCACATACGTGGTGGCTGTATGGCCCCGGTGGCGCGATCACCGACAACGCCGTCACCGCGAAGAACGCTCTCTGTCCGTAACACCAACGCTCACGCGTTCGACGACAGGCGGCCGGTGCCATCCGGCCGCCTTCGCTCGTTCTGGACCGCGGAAGCTGAAGTCGTCGTGACAAGGGGCTTCAGTTCGATTGCACGTTTGCCGATGGGCTAAGAGATGGCCAGCTCTGCTATCACGGGGTCGTTCCAGCTGCGCCGTTTCGCCGTCAGTCGGGTCGCAGCCAGGATCTCATCTCCAGAGCTTGCCTGTCTGATCGTCGGATCGTTCATCGTCCGGGCGTTCACGGCGACGCTCCACGTTGCACCCATCCTCTTTCCAGACGAATACATCTACGGCGCGCTCGGTCGTTCGATCGCCGCGAACGGCCAGCCGACGATTCGGGGCGAGGCTGCTCATTTTCCCGCACTGCTCGCTCCGATAGTCGCAGCGCCTCTCTGGGGCGCCTTCTCTTCAACCATGGACGCCTACCACGCAGTCCAAGTCGAGAACGCATTCTTCATGTCGCTCGCCGCCATCCCGGTCTTCCTGATCGCACGCTGGCTCGACATCGGCCGCGGTTTCGCACTCTTTGCGGCAGCGGTAGCCGTGCTGTCGCCAGATATGGGATTTGCGGGCTACGTCCTGGCGGAGCCGCTCTCATACCCATTGGCGCTGACGGCGCTCTATCTGGGCATGCGCGCGCTTGAAAGCCCGAGTCGCTCAAGGCAACTCGCGTTCCTCATAGCGGTCGGGCTGACCTGCTTTGCACGAGCGCAATACGTCGTTCTGCTGCCTGCGTTCCTCCTCGCAGCGGCATGTATCTCGGGCCGAGGCGCGCTGCGCGCGCATCGCCTGCCGTTCGTGTTCGTCAGCGCCGGCGGCCTGGCAGTCCTCCTCGCCGGATCACTGCGCTTCCTCGGCTACTACTCCGCGGTCGCCGATCTCCATATCGGGCTGGGCCTGTTGCGCTGGGGTTTCGTAGATATCGCGCTCCTCAGCCTGGCGGCCGGCGTGGCGATCGTCCCGGGTGCTATCGCCGGTTTCGTCGGTGCGCGCGACGCCCGCGAAGGAGCCTGTGCCGTGTTGTGCGCCACCTATACGGCCGCGTTGCTCGTCGCGGCTGGGCTCTACGCTTCGAACGGTTCCGGTCGATTCCAGGAGCGCTACCTGTTTTCGGTGCTGCCTCTCCTGGCGATCGGTTTCGGACTCTACGTCAAGCACGGGAAGGCACGGAAATGGACGGTCGTCGGCCTCTCCTCAACCGGGATCCTGCTGGCCGCCACATTCCCCATCTCCAGATACGCGGGCGGGACGGGCCCAACGGATTCACCCACTCTTCGAGCAATCGCTCGCCTCGAAGAGACGATAGGCATCGGCACGACCTCGCTCGGCATCGCGCTCTACATCACTGTGGCCACCCTCCTCGCAGCGGCACTTGCATGGAACCGCTTCACGTGGCCCCTGGTAGCGCTGACTGTCGGCTTTCTCCTCTTTTCGTCCACTGCATCGACGGCGTTCGACATTGTCGACGTGCGTAAGACGTTCGAGTCAGCTTCGAGCCCTGACCCGCGCTGGGTCGATGAGCAGCATCTCCAGGGTGTCGTGGCGATTCACACGTTGTCGTCACCTCCGTGGGCGATGCTGCAGAAACTCTTCTTCAACCGTTCGATCAGCCGTGAGCTCGTCCTCGCCCCGGGGACACCTACCGATTCCTTCAACGCGCCGTTTGTCCGAATCGCGCCGGACGGCACGCTCCATACAAATGTCGGAGTCGTCGACAGGCCGATGCTGTTCGAGAAGTTCGGGATGACGGCGACTTTCGACAACGCCAGGCTCGTAGCCGAGACAAAGCGATTTTCGCTCTGGAAGCCCGATGCGCATGCAATACCTCGCCTGCGTTTTCTCGAGCGAGGCCGTTACGACGATGGTTGGCTCGCCTCGTTGGGGCGGCTGACGGTGTATGCCCCGAAAGGCGCATACCTCCATGGGATCGTCACCATGACGCTCTCGGGCTTGTCGCAAGGAGCCCCCGTTCCGTTCACGATCGCGGGGCGGTCGATCAGCGTCAAGCCGGGAGAGCGAATCCCGCTGCGCTTCTGCGTCAGGTCCCGGGGCCCTTGGGCGATCAGTTTCTCGGGGCGTCCCCAGTTTCTTCCCGACCTTCGGGCGGTCACGATCCATTCGACGCGCCCTCGGTTCGATCCCAGAGGCAACTGCACATCCCCGAGCCGCTTCCAGCGCTGAGCTCGTTCTCCAGGAACGCTCAAGCACTCACCGACAGCTGCCGATAGGAGACTCGAAATGGCGATGAATGACTTTTCAATCGATGATCTGCTCCGCCGCGTCCACGATCAGGATGCGTCCGACCTCCACATCACACCGGGCGCCACCCCTGTCATCCGCGTGCGCGGCCAGCTCCAGCGGCTCCACGACATCGACGAGCTGACGCCGGACGACACGCGTGAGCTCGTCTACCGGATCCTTTCGACACAGCAGCAGAAGACGCTCGAGACCAAGCGGAACGTCGACTTCGCCTACTCGCTCCCGGGTGTCGCCCGGTTCCGCGTCAACGCGTTCTTCCAGCGGACGAGCGTCGGGGCGGCATTCCGGCGGATCCCGACCGAGATCAAATCGCTCGAGGAGCTCGCGCTGCCCGACAAGCTCGCCGAGTTCGCCAAGAAGCCTCGCGGCCTCGTCCTCGTCACGGGCCCGACCGGTTCGGGCAAGTCGACGACGCTCGCGGCCCTGATCGACATGATCAACCGGACGCGGACGGAGCACATCCTGACGCTCGAGGATCCGATCGAGTTCCTGCACTGGCATCGCAGCTGCGTCGTGAACCAGCGCGAGATCGGCAATGACGCGACGTCGTTCGCAGACGCACTGCGTGCCGCGCTGCGACAGGACCCCGACGTGATCCTGGTCGGCGAGATGCGCGACCTCGAGACGATCGCGACGGCTCTGACAGCGGCCGAGACCGGCCACCTCGTCTTCGCAACCCTCCACACCCAGAGTGCACCGCAGACGATCGACCGCATGATCGACGTGTTCCCGGCCGAGCAGCAGGACCAGATTCGCGCACAGCTCGCCGGCACCCTACAGGGTGTCGTCACCCAGACATTGCTCCCGACGGCAGACGGCCAGGGCCGCGTCGCCGCACTCGAGATCCTGATGCCCGACGACGCGGTCCGGAACCTGATCCGGCAGGGCAAGGTCGAGCAGATCTACTCGGTCATGCAGACGAGCACGGGGGCCGGGATGCAGACGATGGAGCAGTCGCTCGCCGATCTCGTCCTGCGCCGCGTGGTCTCGAAGGAGGCGGCGCTCACCCGGTCGAGTCACCCCGAGGCGCTGATCGGCCTGATCGACCGTGGTGTCACCCTTGGCAGCGGCCGTGCGTCGCAGCCCCCCTCACTGCGAGTTGCGGAGGCGTAACCGATGAATCTGAAGCAGGAATTCAAGGTGTCCGACCTTCTCCGCCGCAAGGCAGGGACGGACTCCCCGAAAACGGCGAAGGCCAAGAAGGCCCGTGGGCGGAAGTCTGGCGACACGATGACGATTGTCGGCCTCGAGCTGGGGACGTCACAGATCGCCGCAGCAGTCGTTTCCAACAACGGCGGGAAGCGCCTCGTCCAACTGCATCGCGAGCCGCTCGCAACCGGCGTGATGGCGGGCGGCGAAGTGCGCGATCCCGTGGCGCTCGGCGTCGCGCTGAAGGACTTCTTCGACCGGTACAACCTGCCCCGGAAGAACGTGCGCCTCGGGCTTGCCAACAGCCGCGTCGGCATCCGCCAGATCGATGTCAGCGACGTCGAGGACGAGACTCAGCTGCCGAACGCAATCAGCTTCCGCGCGCACGAGACCCTTTCGATCCCGATCGACGAGTCGGTGATGGACTACGCCGTCGCCGAGACCACGAACGAAGACGGCACCGTCAACCGCTCGGCGGTGGTGACCGTCGCGTACCGCGAGTCGATCGACCGGTACCTGACGGCCACCACGACCGCCGGGCTCGACTTGATCGGTATCGACTTCGAGGCGTTCGCCCTGCTGCGCGCCCTTGCCGAGCCGGCGGAGCGCACGGACGAGCCGAGGGAGACTGCGGTTGTCGCCGTGTGCGTCGGCCACGAGCGCACAACGCTCGCCGTCTCGGACGGCGATGTCTGCTCGTTTGCCCGCGTCCTAGACTGGGGTGGCGAGAACCTGACGAACGCAGTCGCCCGTGGCGCGAAGATCTCGCCGGTCGAGGCGGAGGCGATCAAGCAGGAGTTGTCGCTCGAGCCTGGCGCTCCCCCGCCCGACGGCCTGACCCGTGAGGCGTTCGAAGACGCGCTGCACGCGATCAAGATCGAGCTCGGAGTGCTCGTCCGCGAGCTCCTCTCCTCCCTGCGCTTCTACCAGTCGCAGCCGGGCTCGCTGGCGCTGCGCGAGATCCTCCTGTCCGGTGGAACGACGGCGCTGACCGGCTTCGCCGCCGAGCTCGAACGCGAGCTCGGCGTCCAGGTCGTCGAGGGCGATCCGCTCTCGCGCGTCACGTCGGACATCGACGTGCCCGAGGCACTCGGGTCATTCGCTGTGGCAATCGGACTTGGAATCGAGGACTAGATGAGAGCTGTCAATCTCCTCCCCACCGACTACTCGGGGTCCACGCGGCCCTCGGTCGGAAATCGCCTGGGTCGCCATGGGGTGGCGGCCGGGGGTGTCGGCGCCGCGGCGGTCGCGGCGGCGGTGCTCGGCATGACCTGGCACTCCGCGTCGACTCAGGTCGCCGCCAACGAGACCCAGCTGACATCGCTCAAGGTCCAGCTGGCGCGTGTGGCGAAGTCCGCACCGTCCTCTGGCCAGAACGTCCAGGCCAGGCTGACGCAGATCAACACCACGGACTCGACACGCGTCGCGTGGGATGGGTTCATGTCGCGCCTCGCACGAGTCCTGCCCGAAGATGTGTGGCTCACCGGCTTGGTCACGGCGAACGGCGTCGCAGCCTCAGCGGGTACGACGGGACCGGCGATCGGCGCTGCCACGTTCACGGTCACCGGCTACACGTACTCGCAGAAGTCCGTCGCGCGCCTCATGCGTCGTCTTCAGATGCTCCCCTGGCTGAGCACGATCCGGCTCCAGTCGAGCCTGCTGACAACGGTCGGGCCGAAGTCGGTTTTCCAGTTCACCATCACCGGTGGAGTGGTCCCGCTCCCCGCGAAGGAGGCATCGTGAACGCATTCGTGACGCGGATTCGAGGCTCACGCCGAGCGTCGGCAGCCGTCGTGATCGGCGCCGTTGCCGTCCTCGCCGTAGCTGCGTGGATGGCCGTCGTCTCGCCGAAGCGGGCGGATGCGGCAAAGATTGCCACCCAGGTCGAGGCGACGCAGAACCAGCTGACAACCGCCATCCGTCAGGCGGCGGAGGTCAAGCGCACTCTCGCTCTCGAGGGCGCCGTCCGCCGCGCACTGCCACAAGGCACTGACGAGCCGGGCATTCTCGACAACCTGCAGGCGGTCGGCACGCGGGCCAGCGTGATCGTGTCCGCAGTGACGCCGAACGACTCGTCCTCGACGCCGAACTCCGTTGCCCTGACGGTGAGCGTGGAAGGGACCTATTTCCAGATCCGCGACTTCTTGCATCGCCTCCGGACTCAGGTGTCGGTCAAGAAGAACGGCGTCGTCCAGGCCGGCGGCCGGCTGTTCGACGTCACCGGCGTCAACATCCAGCAGCCCACGGCAGGCTCGCCGACTCTGACTGCGATTCTGACGGTCAACGCGTACGCCTACTCCACCGGCATCGCACCCGCCACGCCGGCGACCTCCTCGACGGAGACCACCGCGGCGTCGGGGACTGCGAGCGGGGCGCCGAACTGATGGCAGTCGCAACGGGGACACTCGGGCGCCGGCGGAACCGCGAGGCGGCAGACGCTGCCGCACGCCAGCGGCGTTCGCGGATGCTGCTGATCGGGCTCTCCGTCCTGCTCGCGATCGTCGCGGTGATCGAGGTGCCGGCGACGCTCTCGAAGCTGAACAAGAAGTCGGTGGCCTCAGGGGCGGCCTCGACCACCGCCACCGACACCGCCGTCGCAACGGGCGGGGTGACCGCGGCGACCATCAAGGCGGCGCGCGCGAAGCTTGCTCTGATCGATCGCCGGTTCCCTGTGAAGGACCCGTTCGAGGCCCAGCTCGGGGACTCGGCGGCGACGGTCTCGGTCAACCAGCCTTTCGCCACCGCTCCGGCGGTTCGCTCCTCCCACTTCGTCGCCAAGGACCCGTTCAAGGCCCAGCTCGGCGTCGACGCGGGCCAGGCGGTCACCGCGGTGCCGATCGCGACCGGACCGGCCGTGTCGGCGCCCGCCTCGGGCTTGACGAGTGAGGGAGTCCCGGCAGGTGGAGCGACCGCGGCGGCGCCGACGAGTGGCTACATCGTCGTCCTCCGCTCGCTCGACTCGAAAGCGGCCGGGCTCGAAGAGCTCAAGCTCGCTCACATTCACGGCTTCCCGTCGGCGCAGCTGCTCTTCTCGTCCAAGTACTCGACCCTCAGGCACGGCTACTGGGTCGTGTACTCCCGTTACCCGTCCGCGTCCGGCGCGAACGCCGGCGTCGCGCGGGCTCGTGCCCACGGCTACCTGACTGCCTACCGGCGCGTCGCGAAGCCGTGAGCGCCGCGACTCAAGTGACCCCGGCCCCCAACCGATAACGAGGGACATGGCTTCGTACTCTTACTCTGCGATCGACGCGCGCGGCATCGAGTCACGCGGCGTCCTGCATGCACCCGACCTCGACGCGGCACGCGACCAGCTGCGCCAGCAGGGGCTGCTGGCCCGCACGCTCCTCGAGCAGAAGGCCGCGTCCGGCGCGGCGGTGAGCCGCAAGTTCAAGAAGGTGACACCCAAGGCGCTGCAGGTCTTTTCGCGGCAGTTTGCGACGCTCATCCAGGCCGGTGTCAGCATCGTCTCGGCGCTCGTCATCCTGGCCGAGCAGACGGAGGACAAGAACCTCGCCGTGATCATCACGGACATCCGCGAGGACGTCGAGAGCGGCGTCGTGCTCTCGCGGGCGATGAGCCGTCACTCGAGGGTCTTCAACAAGCTGTACGTCGCCATGATCGAAGCGGGTGAGGCGTCGGGAACGCTCGACGTCGTGCTCGACCGGGTTGCGGTGCAGATCGAGAAGGATACGAAGATCAAGCGGCGCGTGAAGAGCGCGATGATCTACCCGACCGTCGTCCTCACGTTTGCGACGCTCGTCCTCGTCGGGATGCTGCTCTTCCTGATCCCGGTGTTCGTGAACATCTTCAAGCAGCTCAACGGCCAGCTTCCGATGCTGACGCAGATCGTCGTCAACATGTCCAACTTCCTGCGCGGCTACTGGTTCATCATCTTCCCGGTCGCCGGCGCCGCCATCTTCGCACTGCGCCGGTTCAAGCGGACCGACCAGGGGCGCGCCGTCTGGGACCGCCTCAAGCTTCGGCTCCCGATGAAGATCGGCGATGTCGTGCTGAAGGTGGCGATGGCTCGTTTCAGCCGGACGCTCTCGACCCTCGTCTCCGCCGGCGTCGACATCGTCAGGGCGCTCGAGATCACCGGCTCGACGGCGGGCAACACGGTGCTCGAGGAGTCGCTCGTGGAGGTGCGCCGCCGCGTGCAGGAGGGAGCGCGCATCGCGACGCCGCTCGAGGAGCTCGCCATCTTCCCGCCCATGGTCAGCCAGATGGTGAAGATCGGCGAGGAGACCGGAGAGCTCGACCACATGCTCGGCAAGATCGCGGACTTCTACGAGGACGAGGTCGATGCGTCCGTCGCGGCGCTCACCTCGATCATCGAGCCGATCATGATGATCGGCGTCGGTGTGATGGTCGGGATCATCGTCATCAGCATGTACTTGCCGATGTTCAAGATGCTCTCGCTCGTCAAGTAGCGGCGCCGCGCAGCCGTCCAAGCGCATCGAGCACACGAAGGGGAACGCGCGCGAGCCCCGTCTGCTCACCAGGGGCTGCAAGCTCCCCGAGCAGGAGGCGCTCGACCGAGCGCCAGAGCAGCTCGGTCCGCGCGACGCGCCAGCTCGTGCGCGGCCAGCGATCGAGGGCGTGCTTGAGCTTCCACGAGGCACGATGGAGCGGCGCGACGGCGGCATCAAGCGTGTCGCCGTACGGCTCGAGGCTCGCCGCGCGGCCCCCGAGGAAGTCGAGGATCGCGGCGCTCGCGAGTTTCGCGGAGACGAAGCACTCATACATGCCGTCGCCGGACACCGGGTCGATCAGGCCCGCCGCGTCGCCCACGAGCAGCGCCCGTTCCCCGGCGATCGCCGTGCCCGGACGGCGCAGCGGCAGGCGATGGCCACGCAGCGACTCGAGCGCCCCGACGTCGATCGCGTGCGCCGCGCAGACCCGGGCGAGGTGCTCGCGCAGCCGTGGTCCTTCGCTCTGCCACGCGCCAACGCCCACGTTGACGTGGTCGCCCTTGGCGAACACCCAGCCGTAGCCGCCGGGTATGTCGGCGAGCTCGATCACAGCGCGCCGCGCGTAGCGCTCGCGCGAGACGGTCCCGTAGGGGACGTTCCCCTCGTAGGCGACGCCGTGCACGATCCCCGCTCCCAGGCCGAACGCGCGCGCCGTCGTGCCGTTCGCCCCGTCGGCGCCGACCACGACTGCCGCATCGGCCGCGAGCGGGTCGACCGTCGTCCCTTCGCGCACCTCGACCCCCCGCTCGCGGGCGGCGTCGAGCAGGAATGCGTCGAGCCGCCGCCGCTGGGTCATCCGGATCACCGGCTGCCCCGACCGCCGGGTCACGGAGTCGCCGTAGCGGAACCGCAGCTCGACCAGGTCGACCTCCTCCTCGACGACCGGCGTGGGGTCGACGGGGCAATGCAGAAAGGCACGCGTCGTGAGACCGCCGCCGCACGGCTTGTCGCGCGGGAAGGTCGCCTTGTCGACGAGCAGGACGCTCGCGCCCGCATCGGCGAGGTTGCAAGCGGTCGCGGAGCCGGCGGGCCCGCCGCCGACGACGAGCACGTCGAAGCGCTTCACCCCCTGAGGCTACAATCCCGGCCGCACCAAGGGGGTGTGCCCGAGCGGCCAAAGGGAACGGGCTGTAAACCCGTCGGCTCAGCCTACGGAGGTTCGAATCCTCCCGCCCCCACTGCCACTGAACGCGTGCTCCTGCCAGACTCCCGGGGTGGACACGCGCGCGCTCACCGAGCTGCACGTGCTCGGCCGCCGCGACGGCGAGCTCGCGGCGTCGGCCGGCCGGTTGCAGGAGCTGGAGGCGGCCGTTGCGCGGATTCGGGCCCGGGCCGAGGCGATCGACGAGTTCTTCGCCGCCTATCCCGAGGCCGAGTCGCGCTCGCGCGACTCGGTGGCGGCGGCCGAGGAGGAGCTCGCTCGCCGCCGCGACGAGCTCACGAACGCCGATCGCGCGGTCGCCGCAGCCCACAGCGATGAGCAGCGCGAGCTCGCCGAAAAGGCGCTGACGCGCGCACGTGACCACGTTGCCGTCGCCGAGTCGGGCCTTCTGCGAGCCCGTTCCGCACACGAGCAGCTGGAGGGATATGCCGCCGAGCTGCCCGCGGAGCTCGAGCAGCTGGAGGCCGAGGCGCGTCGGCTCAGCGCCTCTGCGCCTGTCATCCCCACTCCCGGGACCGGCCCGCGCGCCCTCGGCGAGTGGGCCTCGCATGCGCACGCCGAGCTGTTCGTCGCGCTCAGCCAGCTCGCGACCGAGCGGGAGCGGCTGATCCGTGAGGCGAACGAGCTCGCCTCGATGCTGCTCGGCGAGTCGACCTACGGCTCGACGGTCGCGCAGGCGCTCCGGCAGGTCGAAGCGCGCGCGTAGCCCGTTCGCGGGCACGCTAACCTGTGCCGGCTTGCCCTCTTAGCTCAGTTGGTAGAGCACCTCCATGGTAAGGAGGGGGTCAACGGTTCGAGTCCGTTAGAGGGCTCCTCTAAAAGCCCCGCAAAGCGGGGCTTTTGTTTGGGCATCCACCGCGCTTCGTCTCGCCGAACTCGCTCTATGGAGCATGTTCTGGAACATCCAGGTGTAATCACGTGCGAGCGGTTTGAGCAACCGCTCGCGCGTCAGGGGAAGGACGCTCGCTCAGCCAGAGTTCTCGCTCCAGCAATGCGGCTGAACAAGTGCCGTAGATGAGCGACAGCCTGATACGTCGGCTTTTACTCCTCTACGCTTCTGTAGTCGGGCTGGGCCTCGCGACTGATAAAGCGCCACACTCGCTCGTGCACGTCTGGGGTCGGGTTCCTGGTGGTGAACGTTCGTGGGCCACCACCGCGCAAGACGGACGCGCGCAACAGGGTACGGATCTCAATGTCATCGTCGGGCATCGAGTACCCGACGATCTCGAGGTGCCGAGCTCGACTTAACGCCGCGTACGCGTCTCGCCAGACCTCCTGCAAAGGACCAAGGTCTCCACTCTTGCCTCTCGCCATCGTCACCATATGAAGGTCTGAAGCGCGGCTCGAGATGTGGCTCCATCCGCGACTCCATTGTTCGAGGGCGCGGATTCGGATCACCGCAGCTTTCGCCCATGAGACGCTCAACTTCCTCGGTGATGGTGAGAAGAGCTGTTCGGTGAGCGAAGCGTAGTCGCCCTCGGGGTACGCACGACGCCGACCAGCGAGGCACCAGTCGATGGATCCATGGAGCTTCCGTACGACAAATTCCTTTGCATCAAAGCCTCGGAGGCGCAACGGCACACCGTGGATCGCTGCGTATCGTTCCAAGATCAGGTCCCAGTTCGACGTTACGACCACGTTGCCAGGCTGAACGATCTGCTCGAGGTACGGATGACCCAACGCGAGGCGTGCATCCATGTCTCGGGTCTTGTCAACGAGCAACTGCGCAATGGCGAACTTCAGGGCTCGAAATAGCTCTGGCGCATCGACGAAACCGCCACTCAAACCCGATCCGACGTCGATGTAGGTGCGCAGCGCCGAGAAGAAGTCGACGACGTCAGGCCGGTAACCCTTGTTCTCTGCGTCCGGGTAGAAGTACTTCGCCGCCGCATCGACACGATCGGGCAACCGCTCAGTCGCGCCCCACCGCTTCGAACGGCCAGCGAGGTCTACTACTCCGGAGAGAAGCTCGGCTGTATTGGGAAGGCCGAGGGCGCGCGAGAGACCCGCTCCAACGAAGTAGACGTTCCGGTCTCGCTTGGGCGTCGGCGCTGGCACGACCCGTCCGTTTTACTTGACCTGCAGGATGGCGACGTTCGCGGCTCTGGGTCGGTCGAGCACCTACGCCACTCGACGTAGCGGTCCGCACAGCCGCTTGTAATTAACTGGAGACGACCTCAGGTAACGGCGCGTTCCCTTAACCAGGCGCGTTCCTTGGTTGGCGACCGCGGCCGGCCCGTGAGCGTCTGAGTCAGCGACGGCCAAGCAATTCGCGATTGGCAGCCTCGCACGTGGTCGCCCATAAGGCACCCGTCGGGCGCAGCCGGTACCCCGCCCCGTGACCGTCGGCGACAAGTCCAGTCACGGCTACTTCTACTCCAGCGGAAATGCGCGATGCATCCGGGAAGGCCGCACGTTCGATTTGCTTCAGGAACTGTGGGACCACGAGGTACTGAACCTGCCGCGACCTCAACTTCGACTGTTGTACCTCCTACAGGTGTACTGAAGACGCGCAGCACGGTGCCTGACGCCGCGAGCACCTCGGGCGCCCAATCCTCACTACAAGAAGTCCAGAACGGTGCACATTCGCTCGCGTGATCGCACCATTTGCAGACGGCCACCGACGGAGACGACCTGCACGAGCGGCCTCGGCTGGTTCAAGTCAGCGAGAAACGAAGAGGTTCAAGAGCTTTAGTTCTCTCCGTAATCACCCATCTGAGTGGCGTACGGCACGGAACTAGTGTTCGACTGCCGTACCCAACTGACTCGACTCGGGCGCGTACGGGCCGCGGCTCACTTACCCGACAGGCTGCACAGGTCCAGTTGGTGGAGCACGAACGAAGCTCCACTGACGTTCTACTTTGGTGAATCTACCGCTTCGGAGCAGGGTTACGCGCACACCCCCTCCCTAGGGGATAGGGGGTCAGCCCGATTCGTCTGGACCATGAGGTATTCAGGCCGCGCGGAGCTCAAGTGGAGCAACGGCGGGAGCTCCAGAGAGAGAGAGAGAGAGAGAGAGAGAGAGAGAGAGAGAGAGAGAGAGAGAGAGAGAGAGACGGCTCGGACAAGCTGGGGGCACTGGTTCGAGCCCAGTACCGCCCATTCAGGAAGAGCCTCGATCTAGGGGCTCTTTTTTTGTTGTCTGACCCGACGCGCGACGCGTGTTCAGGTCAACGCCCGCGGGATCTCGGAACACATTTGTTCAAGCGGTTGGCGGAAGCCGCAGGCCGGAGCTCATGCTGGCGCAGCTTGCGGTGCAGCGGTGACGGTGGGTTGAAAGGTACGGTCGGGACGGACGCAGCCTGCAGTCACTGCGCCTGCCGACCTGGCGCCGCGAAGTCAACGGACCCAGATTTGGTCGACGATCGGGCCCCAGATCACGTGGTACTGGTAGTTGCCCGCGCGCGGCGAAAGCACATCGGTCTCGCGGAACGAGACCAACGGCAGCAAGACGGCTCTGTCGGTCAGCTCGTGATCGATTCTCGTCCAGGCCCGTAGGGCCGCTGCCGGATCAGTCGACTGCAGCGATCCTGCGCGCGCCACCTGCCGGTCGTAGCGGCGGTCGCAGAACTCGGCCCCGTCGGTCGTCCGGTCTGCGTCGTGCGGCACGAAGAACGTGCACGAGAGCTTGCCGAGGAAGTTCGAGGCCGACGGATAGTCGGCGCTCCAACCGCCGGCGATCACCTGGGCATGGTGCGCCGAGTCGTTCGCGTAGGCGAACAGCCGCCGGTCGGGGAGCACGACCGTCTTCGCGCGGTAGCCGAGCTCGCGCAGCACGCTCGCGAGGTAATCGGCCTCCGCCGTGCCGTCCGGCGGGGCCCACACCCTCACCCGGGCGCCGCGCGTCCGAGACTGTGCGACCAGCGTTCGGGCGTGCCCGAGGTCGGGTCGGCCGCGTGAGCCGTATGGGCAGTAGTGCACGTAGCCCGGGATCGACGGTGGCAGGAGCTGGCACGTCGGCGCGGCTGCGGCAGCGCCGCCCCAGAGCTCCACGATCCGCCTGCGATCGACGGCGTCGTTGAGCGCAAGGCGCACGCGGGCGTCGTCGAACGGCGGGGCGTGGACGTTGAGAAACCAGAACTCGGTGGCGGGAAACCAATTGACATGAAGCTGAGCCGGGTGTCGAGTGCGAAGCAAGGTTCCGTCGAGACCCAGCGAGCCGATCACCGGCGTGAGATCGGCTCCACCGTGCACCGTCAGCCTCGGGCCGGAGACGCCGCGAGGTCGCAGCCAGACGATCCGGTCCGGGTAGCCGTCTGGCTGGGCGGCGTGCGACCACTCGCGGAACCTCGGGTTGCGAACGAGCACGACGCGGCCGCCGTGCGCGGAGCGCACCAGGTACGGGCCTGTTGCGGGCAGCGGCGTGACACTTGCGCGGTTCGGCGCCGAAATCGGCAGCACGTCCGCGAACGAGAGCGTCAGCTTGTACAGGAAGTCGGCGTCCGGCTTCACGAGGTGGAACGTCACGGTGCCAAGCCGGTCGTTCGTCGAAGATTCCCCTTGCGAGGCTGCAGCCGGAGCGCGTGGTCAGGCATGTCCGAGCTCCGACGATGTCGGCGAAGAAGTCGGCGCCGACCGACCGGATGTCGAACAACCGCTCGAAGGAGTGCCGGACGTCGACCGACCGCAAAAGCGCTCCGTCCGAATAGCGGATCCCGGACCGAAGGCGAAAGGTGTAGGTGGTTCCGCTGTCGGTCGGGTCTGGCAACGAGATCGCGAGGTCCGGCACGAGGCGGGCGCCGTCGGGCCCGGGGACTTGGTCCAGCGTGACGAGGCCATCGTTGGTGAGCCCTTGCAGGGCGAGCGGGGGCGCGAACGACTGCACCGCCGGGTCGATCGAGGCCCCGTCTCCATACGCTGTTTCGACGATCCGGAGCGTCCCGCCCCGATGTGATTCACCCCCGGCGGCCGTGGCGACCCACACTCCCTCTGGCGTCGCGGCCACCTCGCCTGCGCGCGCGCCGACGTGAACGGTCGCGGTCGTCGCGTCGTCGCGCGCGTCCACTCGCACAACCTCGCCTCTGTCATCGTTCGTGATCCAGAGCGACGAAGGTGCGGCAGCGAGTCCGCCCGGCCGGCCGACGACAGCGTGTGTGTCGACGACCGCGTCGCTGCTCGTCGCGTCGAGGTGCGAGACGGTGGAACCGAGCCGGTCGAGCACCCACACGCCTTCCGGAACCGGAGCGATCGCGGACGGCGCCTGTCCGACCCGGATCGTGTCGACCGGGTCGTCGTCACGGAGCTCGATCCGGGTGACCGTTCCGTCGTCCTCGTTGCAGACCCACAGCGCACCCGCCGACGCCGCCAGGCAGCTCGGTCCCCGCCCGACGCGGATCAGCCGGATCACCCTGCCGGTCGCGGGATCCACTCGCGAGATCGTTCCGCTGCCCCGGCTCGCCACCCAGATCGAGCCGTCGGCGGAGAGCACTGCGCTCGGCTGCGCGCCGACGCGTACACGCTGGACGACGGTGCTCGTGTTGCCATCGACGCGCGAGACGGTTCCATCTGCCGTGTTCGCGACCCAGACGTCCCCATCTGCGACCGCGATGCCCGACGGGCTCCCCCCGACGTGGATCGTCTGCGTGACGGCATGGGTGCGTGTGTCGACGCGCTCGACAGCGTTGGCGCTGGTCTCGGTGACCCAGATCGAGCCCAGGCCGTCCGTGATCTGCGCCGCTGGCGCGCGGAGGTGCACGGATGCCAGTCGCCTGCCGGTGTCGGCCGAGACGAGGACGAGTCCGTTTCCATCGAGCGCCGCCACCTGGGAAGGGCTCGAGCCCGCACGCGTGACGAACGCGACGAGCAGTGCGGCGGCGACGAGCAGGAGCACGCCGGCGATCCCGACGGCGAGCCGGCGGCCCGACGTCGGCGCCGTAGGCGCAGACACGGCAGGAGGCGTCAGCGGAGCAGCCGGCCGGTCGAGCGAGGAGTCCTGCCGCAGGATCGCTGCTTCCAGCTCGCGCAGCTCGCGACCCGGCTCGAGAGCCAGGCCCTTGACAGAGGTCGCCGACCCGAGCGGTAGGCGGCCAACGCGTCCGCCTGTCGCCCGGAGCGATAGAGGGCGAGCATCAGCTGGCTGCGGAGCCGCTCCCGGAACGGATGCTTCGCCACGAGCAGCTCGAGGTCTGGCATGACCTCCGCGTGTCTCCCGAGCGCCAGATAGCTGTTGATTCGCTGTTCGACCGCGGCGAGTCGTAGCTCCTCGAGACGATCGGCTTCGAGGCTCGCCGGGGACACGAATTCGACGTCGGCGAGCGGCCGTCCCCGCCAGAGAGAATCGGCTCGGCGGAACAGGTCGACCGCATCCTCGTGCCGCCCGAGCTCGGCGGCACGTCGCGCCCGACCGACGAGCTGCTCGAAGCGAAGGAGATCGAGCTCGTTTGGCTCGACGCGCAGGAGGTAGCCCGGCGGGCGCGCGACGAGCCGACTACCCCCATCTTCGTCTCCGAGCGCCGTGCGAAGTCGCGAGATCTGGACGCGAAGCGCGCGGTGCCGCGGAGGCTCGATCCTGACCCTGTCGTGGAGCGCCTCGAGCAGGCTGTCCCTGGCGACGACCCTGTTCGCGTCGAGGAGGAGCAGCGCGAGCAGCGCGCGCTGCCGCGGCCCGCCTACCGAGAAGGGTGCTCCGGCACGGAAGACCTCGACCGGCCCCAGCACCCGGAACTCGAGAGTAGACCCCACTCACGCAAGTCTTCACCAAGCGGCTTCGGCTGCCTAGTGGGGGGTGTAGCGCGCCTGAAACGTGGCGGAAACCGCGTCCGACGATCCTCGCGGCATCCATCGACGCCGGGAGGTACTGCGGTGAAAACGATCTTCGTCATGCTCACAGCTCTGGTTCTGCTCGCGCGCGCGGCAATCGCGGGATGGTCTGGGTCTCCGCTCAACGGCCGGATCGCATTCGTCGCCGACGCGGCGGGCAAGGCCCAGGTGTTCACGATCGGCCCGGACGGGAGCGGGGTCAGCAGGGTGACGAAGGAGCCGTCCGGCGCGGGTGATCTCGGGCCGCATGGTCTGCCGACGGATCCCAGCTCTACTACGTCGTCAGCACCGATCGCGACATCATGTACCGCTCGAGCGCGCATGGCGGGCGCGCCACCCGTGTCAGCGTCGGCTGCACCGGCCGGTGCCTCGGCGACGATATCCGGCCGTCTCGCGGTCGGGCAGCAGGATCGCGTTCCAGCGGGCGTTCGGGCCCATCGTCAACGACAACGCAGCGGTGGTGGCGATCTACACGATGAACACCGACGGCAGTGGGCTGAAGCAGCTGACTCAGAAGAAACGCCGACCACCAGCGAAGACGACATGCCGTCGTGGTCGCCGGACGGCCGCCGGATCGCGTTCCGACGCTCCGACAAGTCCACCCAGACCGGCGCGGTCTACGTCATGAACGCCGACGGTTCACACGTTCGTCGACTGACGCCGCCGTCGCTCGACGCCGGCAACCCCAAGTGGTCGCGCGACGGAACGAAGACTCTTCAACGACGGCGAGGAAGACTGTCGCCGCACGCCAAGCTGTACACGATCCGCGCAGACGGAACCGGACTCGCGAAGCTGACGCACTACACCGGGACGTCGAAGGCGTTTGCCGACGACTGGTCGCCCGACGAGAACCCGAATCGTCTATCACCTGATCAGTGCGACCGTCAACGGCCTGTACACGGTGAACGCCGACGGAAGCGGCGTCGCGCCGCTCACGCACCGGGCGCGGCGGCGAACGCACGGAACGCGGTGTGGAGCCGGAGCATGTGAATGAAAGCTCGAACGTGCGCGGCTGCCGGTGCGATTCTTCGCATCGGCAGCGCGCGCGTCGGGCTCAAGCGGCCGTCCAGCCGCAACCGACACGTTTCGAAAAGGGCTTGTCAGCGATATGTCAAGCAACTCCGGTTGTCGTCTGAAACAAGCGCACGAGGACGGTCTTGGAACGGGGGTTTCATTCCCGCGGTTACCGTGAGAGGGTGGCGCTCCCAACGACGATCGGAGAGCCGAATGTCCAGCGCCAAAGACTTGATCCACAAGCACATCGAGGCGTTCAACAGCCGCGACTGGGACGCCGACCCATGGGCCGCCGATGCCGAGTTCACGGCGCCCGTCGCCCAGGTCAGCGGCCGCGAGGAAATCATCGGCTTCTTCGGTGTGTTCCAGAACGCGTTCCCGGACGTCCACCTCGAACTGAACCAGCTTCTCAGTGACGGATCCGCGGCTGCGGCCGAAGGGACTCTCACGGGCACCCATGAGGGTGTGCTCCCCACACCTAACGGCGATGTCGCAGCGACAGGGCGGAACGTCGAGCTACGGTGGGCGGCGATCTACGCCACCGACGGCGACACGATCAAGTCCGAGCACCTGTTCTTCGACCAGATGGACTTTCTCCGGCAACTCGGCCTACTTCCGGCCTAACGCTGAACGGTCAGCAATGCCTAACGAGGGCGGTTCGGGGCCAGCTACCTGTCATGGACGCCTTGGCGACCGGCTGACCGGCCCCCGCTTCGACGTACCGTAAGCAGCCCCACCCCCCAGGGGGGTCATCTTTAGAAAGAATGCCCCCGCCGTACCCCGGACCCGAGAACCGTTCAAAATCGCGTAAATCGACGCCGACCCTGAGGCAGTTTTTTGGTCGGCTTGTTGCATGACCGCGAAGTTCCCGGTTTTGGTTAGCGGCGGATCACCGACGAAGGAGTGCGACAGGTTGGTCTTGGTGTGTCGCGACCGCCGATAGGCGGCCGCGATGTCCACTGAACCCTCATCCAGCAAGGGCAGTCGCGCGCCGAAAGAAAGTGTGCGCGTTCTGTCCCAAATCGCGGCCGCCGGCCGATAGGCGGCCGCGATGACAACGAAAACAACCACATATCAACTCTCGCCGGTTGCGGGCGCGCGTGCGTTCGCGGCTTCGGCGGAGCAGGCGGTGGCTTACCTGGAGCAGCGGTTCCCGACAGGGATGGAACCGCTGCAGCAGGCGCTTGCCGCCCGCATCCGACATGCCACGGCCCAGCTTTTGGCCTGTGCGGATCAGCTGGCCGCGGATGAACTAATGGTGCTCGGATCGACCGGGCAGCGGATCCCGCATCCGTTGTTGAAGACGGAACAGGGGCTCCGTAAAGAGATCAGCGACGGCTTGAAGGAGCTGACCTTCCGGACGGAGCAGGCTGCGTTGTTCCTGGAGGCGCAGGCGTTGACCCGCCGGCCTTCCGCCGAGACATCCGGGGAGGGAGAGGCGTCGTGATCGCCCCGGAGTCGATCTCCGCGGTGCGGCCGGTGTCGGGGTTGACTGCGCATCCGGAGCATTCGGTCGTGCCGGCGCTCCACGCCAACAGCACATTCGACGAAGCCCTCAACACTGCCGACCAGCGCCTGTACGCAAACAAGCGCCTCGGCCGCACGAGGCGCTAAAGCTGACTGCCGGAGGTGCGTTACATCATTAGTGCGGATGCTTCGCGACTGCCATCGATACGGAGTTTTGTCGTGTGCGCTTATCTTCGTACATGCGTTGGTCGGCGAGTTCGAGGCTTGCCGCGGCTGACGAGGACCCTGCAAGCGGGGCTATACCTAGCGAGACGGCGATCGATGGTGTGGTGTACGCAAGGGCTCGTCGTAGGCGCTCCGTGAATCGGCTGGATGTTGAAGGATCGAGTGCCCGGACGAGGACTACCCCGAACTCGTCGCCGCCGAGCCGTCCGAGGATGTCTGTCTCTCGCGTCGTCGAGCGCAAAGCTTCAGCGAAAACGCACAGCACCTGGTCTCCTGCGGCATGCCCGAGAGTGTCATTCAACTGTTTGAACTGGTCGAGGTCGGCGAGCACGACATAGGAGGGAATACCGTCACGGCTGGTAAGTCCCCACTCGCGCTCAAGTGACTCTGTGAACGCGCGCCGGTTACATAGGCCTGTGAGCGAGTCGGTGGTCGCCTGCTCGCGGAGCTGATCTGTGAGCACGCGAAGGTCGCGCGCCGTCTGTTCCCGCTCAAGCTCATAGGCAAGGAGCTTCGAGATCACAAGAAGCAGCTGTCTATCGCTCTCCGAATAAGCATCTTCACTGTGCGAGATCGCGCAAAGGCTCCCTACGCGATCACCGTTGCTCGCCTCCAAAGGAACACCGACATAGCTTCCAATGCCTGAGCCTGCGCGGGCGGTGATCGGCCCATAGACCGGATCCTCGGCGACACGGTTCGACAGTTGCGGCGACCGCCCAGCCGCCATGTGAACGCAAAACGAATCCGCAGCGACACATTTAGGCCCGCCTCCAAGCCGAAGCTCTCATCGCCTCCGGCATCAAGAATCCAGTATCGGTCAGCCGCCTCGTCGAAGTAGCCAACAAACACTGCGCTGCCCTGCAGCTGCTGTTCCAGCATTACGAGCACGGCCCGCGTGGCTTCGGGGAAATCCGCGAAGCTTCGCGCGGACAGCTCTGCGACCGCACCTACTGACTTGGCCTCCAACACACGCAGATCATCGGCACCGGTCCCGCCGGCCTTGAACTCGGGTTCCCGCTGTTCTGATCGGTGCGATAGCCCAACGCCTCCTTCGTCGAAGTTCAGAGCGCCTCCCCCGGCGAACTCCACCTCAACCGTCATGCGACCAGCCGGACTAAAACCACCAAAGCAACTAGAGCCGCAACCCCCTAGGGGAGCTGCCTCCGCTTCCGGAGACTACTAGGCGGCCATCGCAGTCTCAACACCATCACGATCCGATCCACCTACCCGTCGGGGAAAAGCGGGGCCCGAGCCTCCGAGACCGACCGCTTCTCCGCCACAAACAAATTCGGCCCGCCGTCGAGTGCCAGCCAGAGGTCGAGCCGACGACGCGGCCTGACTGCAGCGCGGCCCGGTTCAATCGTGACCAACCGACGGCGGGTGTGGTATCCGTGTGATGATGCAACCGATGAGTGAAGACACCGCGAAGCAGGCGCTGCGCAATGCATTCGAAAACATGTCCGGTGGACCGTCGGCCTCCGTGTCGCCCGCCGACCACGACATCTTGACCGAGCGGTTCCACGAGCTCGCGGAAGAGCTTCGGTCAGAGCTGCGCCCCGACTCGATGATCGAGTGGGCTGACGACGGATCACTGCGTATCGCCCCCGGGCTCTAGCCCGGCTCGAACGAAGCCGCCTCATGGTTGAGAACGATCGGTACCTGTTTGTCTGGGGAAACAATCCGCGGCGGGCCGAGTTGAAGGGCCGTGCCTGCGTGCTCGAGGCGGTAGGCCGGATGGGTACCGTGCTCGTCCGATTCTCCGACACCGGCGAGCGTGTGACGACGTCGCGTCGAGCGCTCCGTCGCGTTTCAGGCGCAGGCTCGAGCGGTCTCGACTTCAACCAGTCACAACGACTGGTCTAGAAACTGGTCGTTCCGTTCGAGGGGCACGAACTTGAGGACTCGCATTCGCTTCGTCGACTGCCCTAGGCTGCCTCGTTTACACAATCCTCTCGCAAGTCCAATGCCACGCCCACGAGACGCGAACCGAGCTCCTGACCACTGAGGTACTCGGCCTGCGGCTTCAGCTCCGGCGGCCAAAACGCCGCCACAACCCCATCGGAAGGTC